>NZ_CP120511.1:977500-4132583 GCF_029536185.1 Bacillus sp. B28
GGCGGTAACACGGGTTCGAATCCCGTACGGGTCATTATATGATGGAGGATTAGCTCAGCTGGGAGAGCATCTGCCTTACAAGCAGAGGGTCGGCGGTTCGAGCCCGTCATCCTCCACCATTATCATCGCGGGGTGGAGCAGTTCGGTAGCTCGTCGGGCTCATAACCCGAAGGTCGCAGGTTCAAATCCTGCCCCCGCAACCAAAAAAATATCCTTTTAAATAGGAGCGCCTGAAGGGTGCAACCAATTAAAATCAAATGGTCCGGTAGTTCAGTTGGTTAGAATGCCTGCCTGTCACGCAGGAGGTCGCGGGTTCGAGTCCCGTCCGGACCGCCATTTAAATAATAAGGCTCGGTAGCTCAGTTGGTAGAGCAACGGACTGAAAATCCGTGTGTCGGCGGTTCGATTCCGTCCCGAGCCACCACCTATGCCGGTGTAGCTCAATTGGTAGAGCAACTGACTTGTAATCAGTAGGTTGGGGGTTCAAGTCCTCTTGCCGGCACTGTTTTTTCAAAACTTAATGTGGAGGGGTAGCGAAGTGGCTAAACGCGGCGGACTGTAAATCCGCTCCCTCAGGGTTCGGCAGTTCGAATCTGCCCCCCTCCACCATTTATAGGGGCATAGTTTAACGGTAGAACAGAGGTCTCCAAAACCTCCGGTGTGGGTTCGATTCCTACTGCCCCTGCCAAATTTATGACATCTTGAGATTATGGCGGTTGTGGCGAAGTGGTTAACGCACCAGATTGTGGCTCTGGCACTCGTGGGTTCGATTCCCATCAATCGCCCCATATTATCATTGGGCTATAGCCAAGCGGTAAGGCAACGGACTTTGACTCCGTCATGCGTTGGTTCGAATCCAGCTAGCCCAGTCTCACTTTTTTATATCAATTGAATATAATGTATTAAGTCCCTTAAGATGCGGAAGTAGTTCAGTGGTAGAACACCACCTTGCCAAGGTGGGGGTCGCGGGTTCGAATCCCGTCTTCCGCTCCAATTACGGCGGCATAGCCAAGTGGTAAGGCAGAGGTCTGCAAAACCTTTATCCCCGGTTCGAATCCGGGTGTCGCCTTTCTTTTGCCGGGGTGGTGGAATTGGCAGACACACAGGACTTAAAATCCTGCGGTAGGTGACTACCGTGCCGGTTCAAGTCCGGCCCTCGGCACCAATTTTACTTACTTGATAAGTTAAATTGGTGTTTGTGCTTGAAAATATAATGAAGCTAATCATATCAATGATCTACTTATGTAGATCATTTTTTTATTGTATGAAAGTGTCGATGTAAGCATTGGGCTGTATTTCATAAAAAGTCGCTTTAGCCCTTTATTATTATATTTCCCAAAAAACTTTTTGAAATACATTGACACTTTATCATATCCATGATATATTTATATTCGTCGGTTAGATACGACGTAAAACTTGCCGGTGTGGCGGAATTGGCAGACGCGCACGACTCAAAATCGTGTTCCTTCTGGAGTGTCGGTTCGACCCCGACCACCGGTATACAAAAGAACCCCGTTTCTTACTTATGTAAGAAACGGGGTTTTGTTTTTATTAAAAGAAGGAGCCTATATTAATAAGCATAGGCTCCTTTTTTTAATTTACTCAGCATATTGGTCGATGATCTCTTCTAAGACCTCTTCAAGTTGTTCGATATCTTCAAGCTCTGATTGTCTGAAACGGACACGTACGAGCTGCTCTCCGTCATTATACATCTCTTCCAGCCATCCACGCAGGCCTCTTGCCCGGCGATCGACTTCGAAAATAATTTCTAAACCGTCTTCCTCTAAAAGAAAAATAAGCTCTAATTCATCAAGCATCTGACGGTAATAGCCTGATGTTGGAACAAACTCAAATTCTTGAACGAAAGGCAGACGGCGCTGGAAGTAAGATGCCTGTTCACAGTCTGCTTCGTTAAGACGGAAGCCCAGGTTTTCGATTGCTTCCAGCACATTTTCAATCCAAGGGTGTGCCTCAACGAAAATGCGGTCATGGTCGGACTTATCGATACCGCCTTCGATATCAAGGTCTGTCACCACGGCGACTTCTACCTTCCCTACAGTAATCGGTGTATCAAGAGGCAGGATGAAGGAGAACGGAAATTGGTGTTCTTCTCCAGGCTGAATGGTGAATGAACCCGTTACCCGAAAAGAATGAATTGTTGCGTATTTCCGGTGTTCTTCATCGTCTTTTACAATGACATATCTTGTGTTGAGCTGTAAGTCAATATAACGGATATCCTGGGCGATTTTTCCGCCTTTTACATGTACAGTTCCGCGGACTTCTTCTCCTGGATAATACGCATCTTTCTCCAAAATGGTATCGACTTTTGCTGCGCCGATGCCGGCACTTGCTGCAAGTTTCTTAAAAAATGACATATTAGATCTTCCCCTTTTTCTTTTTCTCAACAGTTATACGTGGAAAGAAGGAAAAAAGGTTCGTTTATTTTGAAATAAATGAACCTTTTTTCCTATATTCGTTTATCTGAGGGACAGACTAAAAGTGATGCTTAAGTAAAGGAGGAGACGTGAATGAATAAAGAAACGATGGTCGCTGATGAATTACATAGAATGTTTTTAGCTGGTGAGCTGCAAATCACAGTCGAGGAGGACATTAACAATCTTTCAGAAAGACTGAGAAGCGGTGAACTTAGATTAGACAGTTTGACTGGGGAAGATGCGTTTATAAAAGAAACAGTAAACGAAGCGTTACGAAGAGTGGAGCAATAAAATAGAGAGACGGCTTCTCAAAATGAGAGACCGTCTTTTTTTATGGTTTAAGAAGCACTTTAATGGCTCCGTCTGTTTTCGTATCAAACACCTCATAACCGTGCTTTGCTTGATCTAACGGCAGAACATGTGTGATGATGTCGCCCGGATCTACTTTACCTGTAGCAATCAAATCATACAGGTACGGCATATAATGAATGACAGGGGCTTGCCCGGTTCTAACATTTACATTCCTTTGGAAGATGTCTCCGAATGGAAATGCATTGTATCTCATTCCGTACACACCTGTCACCTGAATTGTGCCGCATTTTCTGACAGCCTGTGCCGCCGTTACCAGCGCACCCATGGCTCCGCCGTGCATTTTTACACCGGTGGCGAGAAATTCAAGCGGGGACATTTTGCCGTCCATTCCGACGCAGTCGATGACAACATCTGCACCGCCCTGTGTGATTTCTTTCAAATATGAACCGGCGTTTTCATGATGCTCGAAATTAACGATTTCTACATTGTTTGTTTTTTTGGCGTGCTGAAGGCGATAGTCTACATAATCCACTGCAATGACTCTTTTGGCGCCTTTCATCCATGCGAATTTTTGCGCGAGCAGCCCGACAGGACCGCAGCCGAGAATAATGACGGTATTTCCCTCTTTTACTTCTGCGTTGTCTACGCTCCAATAGGCTGTCGACATAGCGTCTGAAAGCAATACTAATTTCTCATCTTCTACTTCACAGTCATCAGGCAGTTTAAAGGGAGTGAAGTTAGCATAGGGGACGCGCATGTATTCAGCCTGGCCTCCGGGATAGCCGCCTGCTGAGTCTGAATAGCCAAAATAAGCGCCGACTTCGCCGTTTGCATTTGAATTGTCACATTGGCTTTCAAGCTGGTTTTTGCAGAAAAAACATTCGCCGCAGCTGACGTTAAACGGTATGATGACACGATCGCCTTTTTTAACCTTGTGAACGTCGGGGCCTGTTTCTTCAACAATGCCCATTGGTTCATGGCCGATGATATAATCTTCAGGAAAATTGGGAACCATGCCGTGAATTAGGTGTAAATCAGATCCGCAGATTGCTGTGGTTGTCAGTTTGACAATGATATCATCAGGCTTTTTGATTTCTGGCGCTTTTACCTCTTTGACGCGGACGTCTTTAATGCCTTGATACGTAACAGCTTTCATTCATGATGTCTCCTTATTGTTTAGTGATCGGGCGTGGCGAATGTTCCGAGACGGTTCGTGTTATCAGGAAAAAGTTTTAGCCCGGCGATATCAACGGCTGTTTGTGCTGATTTCATATCGATTTGAAATTGTTTGTCCAAGTCAGAAGGGAAAAGCCAGCCTTTTTCCATCATGAGCTGTGATAGTTCTCCATGCAGGTAAATAGCAGCGTCTAATTGATTGCGCAATGCTGTTCTGAGTTCTGGGCTTGCGGTTTCCGTGATGGCGACAGCATAATTTTTGATACCGGTTTTTACGGAAATTAAGAAATCAAGGGCAAGTGCTGAATCAGCAAGGTCAGGCATGCCTTTTGCGTTTTTTGGGTCTAAGAAATCGTTCAATGATAGTCACCTCCTGTTATTGTCGGGGCCTTTTGATAGAGGCTCTGAAGCTCAGTTACGTCCCGTACAGACTGCTGTACATCCTTCTCCATAAGGGCTCTCAGTTCCTGATCGAACACCAGTCCCTGCATCATTTTTGATTTAAGTAAACATACGGTTTTGAAGTTGAGGATTTCGTGTAAATCAACTGTTTCGTGGTTTGCCAAACGGTCTTGTTCCATTTTTTCGGTCACCTCCTGATTCAAAGGTATTTTTACCTTGTATCATGCTTTTATGCGAAAGTGCTATAATGGGTAAAATATTTTCTTGGGGGAGTCGGATGATGAAACAGATTATTGCGATGGGCGGCGGAGGTTTTTCAATGGCACCAGATCATCTCGTTCTTGATCAATTTATCATTAATCAGTCAAAGCAGCCCTCACCTCGCATTTGTTTTTTGCCAACGGCAAGCGGGGATGCGGAGAACTATGTTCAGCGGTTTTACCATGCTTTTCAAAAGCTTGATTGTGACCCGTCTCATTTGTCTTTATTTAAGCCGCCGACAACAGATTTAGCCTCCTTTATTATGGAGAAAGATGTGATTTATGTCGGAGGGGAAATACAAGAAATTTGCTGGTGCTGTGGAAGGAGTGGGGACTGGATCACATATTGAAAAAAGCTTGGGAGAAGGGGATTATTTTAGCGGGATTAAGTGCAGGTGCGATCTGCTGGTTTGAAGAAGGTGTGACGGATTCTGCCGGACCGCTGACCGGTTTGAAAAGCTTGGGTTTTTTGCAAGGCAGTTTTTGTCCTCATTATGATGGAGAAAAGGATCGGAGACCTGCATATCATCACATGATATCAGCGAAAGCGTTGAGCAGCGGTTATGCGGCGGATGATGGAGCAGCTCTGCATTTTATTGATGATCAGTTTTTTCAGGCTGTAAGTTCAAGATCTGATGCAAATGCGTATCAGGTGGTGCTTCATGAAAATGAAATCTCTGAAATAGCATTGCCGATTACATATTTGTTTTGAATTTGCTGAATATTTTATACATTGCTCTTTTTTTCAGTTTGTTTTTATGATACGATAAGTGCGAAATTAATAGTTACTGGGGGTGCCCGCTGACGGGCTGAGAGAGAAGATATGCTTCTTAACCCTTTGGACCTGATCTGGTTCGTACCAGCGTGGGGAAGTAGAGGAATTGTTTTTATTATTGCTGAATATTGCAATAATATGTTTCTTTCTGACTGTAACCGGGTTCATTCAATTGAATCCGGTTTTTTGTGCTGGTTATGGGCTTGATTTTGTCCTTTCAAACAAAGAGAGGGGAAGGATAAGTGATGCAAAATCATTCAGTGCAGCAAGCCAACATTTCCATTATGTCGAGTTTTTCGGGGAGTAAAAAAGTATATGTAGAGGGGGCTTCGCCGGATATTCGAGTGCCGATGAGAGAAATCGAACTCAGTCCGACGACAGGATCATTCGGCGAAGAGGAAAACGCGCCGGTTCGTGTCTATGATACAAGCGGACCGTATACGGACCCCGATGTAAAAATTAATATACAAGAAGGTTTAAAACCGCTTCGGCACCAGTGGATCACTGGGCGCAGCGATGTTGAGGAATACGATGGACGTGCTGTGAAGCCAGAAGACAACGGCTATAAAAAGGCTAACCCTAATGTAAGCTATCCCGGGTTAAAACGGAAACCGCTGCGGGCGAAAACAGGCCAAAATGTCACTCAAATGCATTATGCGAAAAAGGGGATAATTACCCCTGAAATGGAGTTTATCGCTATTCGTGAGCATGTGACCCCCGAATTTGTCAGAGATGAAGTAGCCAGCGGCCGGGCGATTATTCCAGCAAATATTAATCATCCGGAAAGTGAACCAATGATTATCGGCCGAAATTTCCATGTGAAAATTAACGCGAATATCGGGAATTCAGCGGTTACATCTTCGATTGAAGAAGAAGTGGAAAAAATGACGTGGGCAATTCGCTGGGGAGCAGATACGATGATGGATCTTTCCACAGGGAAAGACATTCATACGACGCGTGAATGGATTATCCGAAATTGCCCGGTTCCTGTTGGCACCGTTCCGATCTATCAAGCGCTTGAAAAAGTAAACGGTGTAGCGGAGGATTTAACGTGGGAAATCTACCGTGACACGCTGATTGAGCAGGCTGAACAGGGTGTGGATTATTTTACGATTCACGCGGGTGTTTTGCTGCGATATGTGCCGCTAACTGCTAAACGGACAACGGGAATTGTGTCACGCGGAGGAGCGATTATGGCCCAGTGGTGTCTGGCTCATCATCAGGAAAGCTTTCTGTATACTCATTTTGAAGAAATCTGTGAAATTATGAAAACATATGATATTGCCTTTTCTCTTGGAGACGGGCTTCGCCCAGGGTCAATTGCCGATGCCAATGACGAAGCGCAGTTTGCTGAATTAGAGACTCTCGGAGAACTCACACAAATCGCCTGGAAGCATGATGTTCAGGTGATGATTGAGGGGCCGGGTCATGTGCCGATGCATAAAATCAAAGAGAACGTCGATAAACAAATGGAAATCTGTAAAGAAGCGCCTTTTTACACGCTAGGGCCGCTGACGACGGATATTGCACCGGGCTATGACCACATTACTTCTGCGATCGGAGCAGCGATGATCGGCTGGTATGGAACGGCCATGCTTTGTTATGTGACGCCGAAGGAGCATCTCGGGCTGCCAAACCGTGAAGATGTGCGGGAAGGGGTTATTACATACAAAATTGCGGCGCATGCGGCTGACCTTGCAAAAGGGCATCCGGGAGCGCAAATACGAGATGACGCTTTATCAAAAGCCCGCTTTGAATTCCGCTGGCGAGACCAATTTAACCTGTCGCTTGATCCGGAAAGAGCGCTCGAATATCATGATGAGACCCTGCCTGCTGAAGGGGCGAAAACGGCTCATTTCTGTTCGATGTGCGGGCCGAAATTTTGCAGCATGCGAATTTCTCAGGATATCCGTGATTATGCCAAAGACAAAGAGCTTAATGAGTGGGATGCCATTCAGGAGGGCATGAAAGAAAAAGCCGAGGAATTTGTGAATCAAGGCAGCAAACTTTATAAGTAACAGTATAGAAAGTCATTGACAGGCCGAATTGAATACGTTTAAATATAGCTAATATACATTTCCAACATTTGCTGATCGGATCACCGAAGGCTCTTATCTTTTGAGATAAGAGCCTTTTTTATTTTTAAAGGAGGGAGAAATGATGGGAACCAAAAAAGAGAAAGGGAGAAGACGCTTCAGAAAACGAAAAACATATGGCAATCAGATGCTGCCGCTGGCGCTTCTTATTGAAAAGAACAAGCGGGAGATAATGAATAGTGAGGAGTTAATGGAGAAAATTTATATGAAGATTGACGAGAAGCATACGGCAATCCATAAATCTATGTAAAAAACCCGCTGTTTATTCAGCGGGTTTTTTTCTATGCTATTAAACTTCTTTTTTAATCGGCAAACCTAAGCCCTCTGCCACGCGTCTTCCGTATTCAGGATCAGCTTTGTAAAAGTGCTCGATTTGGCGGAGTTTGATATCTTCTTTTTCTACCGGTTTCATTGCATTTACGATATTTTCTACAAGGCGGGTGCGTTCCTCTTCGCTCATTAAACGGTAGAGATCGCCGGCTTGTGTGTAGTGATCATTGTGATCGTAGCTTACGCTGTCAGCCATTCCTTGTACCGGATAAGCCGCTTGTTTATCCTCAGGTGACTCAGTCGGTCCGCCGAAGCTGTTTGGCTCGTAGTAGACGGAGCCGCCGCCGTTATTGTCAAAGCGCATTTGTCCGTCACGCTGATAGTTTCTTACTTCGTTGCGTGCGCGGTTGATCGGCAGGGCCTGGTGGTTTGCTCCGACACGGTAGCGATGCGCATCATGATACGCAAACAGACGCCCTTGAAGCATTTTATCCGGTGATACATCAATACCGGGGACCAGTGTTCCAGGTGAGAATGTTGCTTGTTCTACTTCGGCAAAGTAGTTTTCCGGATTTCTGTCAAGAACCATACGGCCGACTTCAATGAGCGGATAGTCTTTTTGAGACCATACTTTTGTGACATCAAACGGATCGAAGCGGTACGTATTTGCATCTTCTAAAGGCATGATTTGCACATATAATTTCCATGCAGGGAAATCGCCGTTTTCAATTGCATTGAACAGATCTTCAGTATGATAATCCGGGTTTTCACCGGCAATTTTTGCTGCTGTCTTCACATCAAGGTTCTTCACGCCTTGTTCTGTTTTAAAGTGATACTTGATCCATACGCCTTCGCCTTCGGCATTTGTCCATTTGAATGTATGGCTACCAAAACCGTGCATGTGGCGAAGTGTAGCAGGAATTCCGCGGTCAGACATCAGGATCGTCACTTGGTGTAGGGCTTCCGGTGAAAGTGACCAGAAATCCCATACAGCTGTAGGATTTTTCAAGTGTGTTTTTGGATCTCTTTTTTGTGTATGGATAAAATCAGGGAACTTAATCGCATCGCGGATGAAGAAGACCGGCGTATTGTTGCCGACGATGTCATAGTTTCCTTCTTCTGTATAAAACTTAACAGCAAATCCGCGCGGGTCGCGAACGGTGTCAGCAGAGCCAAGTTCACCGGCAACTGTTGAGAAACGGATGAACAAAGGTGTGCGTTTGCCGACTTCTGATAAGAAAGCAGCTTTTGTATATTTTGTTACATCGTTTGTCACTTCAAAATAACCGTGTGCGCCTGCACCTTTAGCGTGAACGACACGCTCAGGAACACGTTCTCTGTTAAAATGGGCCAATTTTTCGAGTAAGTGTACATCTTGGATTAAAGTTGGTCCGCGAGAACCGGCAGTCATTGAATTTTGATTATCTCCAACTGGAGCTCCCCAGCTAGTTGTCAGTTTATTTGAACTCATGTCATCACCTCTTGGAATTGATAAGAACATAATATCATCTCTAAGTAAAAAGTCAATATTATTTTATAATGATTATAAAATAATTATTTGTATAATACGATAAAAACTATTAAAAAAAGCAGAAAACCCTTGGCAGAACAGTTTAATAGAGATGATCGAGGGTTTATAGAAATAAGCGCTATTTGCGAATATGAAAAGTAAGTGATAAACTTTCATCCAAAAAATGCCGAATAAAAAGAGTTGACATATCGGAATAATTTGAATTAACATGATATTCAAACAAAAAAACAATTGGGCAGCTGATCGGACCGCCGAAGGCTCTCATCTCTACAAAAACAGAGATGGGGGCCTTTTTGTTTTTTTAGAAGGCGGGGTTGGCGGAAGGAGAGGGATAAAAGTGGCTGTGACCATCAACATCAAGGAAAAAGTATTTGCTCAAGAAGGCCGCCAAACTACGGTCTTGGAGAATATTCAATTATCAATTGCACCGGGTGAGTTTTTAACGATCATCGGACCGAGCGGATGCGGAAAAAGCACACTTTTAAAGATAATTGCAGGACTTGATTCTGATTTTAGCGGGAGTGTCGAAATTAACGGACGCCATGTGACTGCACCAGGTATTCAGCAAGGATTTATTTTTCAGGAACACCGTCTTTTTCCTTGGCTGACGGTTGAGCAGAATATTGCCGCCGATTTGAATTTGAAAGATCCTGAAGTCAAACAGAAGGTAGATGAGCTGATCGAGATTGTCAGATTAAAAGGATCGGAGAAAGCATATCCGCGTGAGCTGTCGGGCGGTATGTCTCAAAGAGTGGCCATCGCACGTGCTCTTCTGCGGGAGCCGGAGGTGCTGCTTTTGGATGAACCGTTCGGTGCGTTAGACGCGTTTACTCGAAAACACCTTCAAGACGTGCTGCTGGATATATGGCGGAGGAAAAAAACAACGATGATACTCGTCACTCATGATATAGATGAATCTGTTTATTTAGGGAATGAGATTGCGATCCTAAAAGCCAAACCGGGAAAAATTCATAAGCTGATGCCAATTCATCTGGCTTATCCCCGAAACAGGACGACGCCTGATTTCCAAGCGATCAGACAGAAAGTGCTGTCGGAATTCGAAAAAACAGAAGACTTTGAGTATGCAGAAGGATCAGGGATATAGAAAGGGCTGAAGCAGAGATGAAAAAAGGAATCATTGTATTGGCATCTATTTTTTTTCTGCTGGCAGGGTGCGGAGCAAATGGAGCCAGCGGTGATAAAAAACCATTGAAAGAAATTCGGATCGGGATACAGCAAAGCTTAAGCCCGCTTTTAATTGCCAAGGAAAAAGGCTGGTTTGAAGAGGCTTTCGAAAAAGAAGGCATCAAGGTGAAATGGGTGGAGTTTCAAAGCGGGCCGCCACAATTTGAAGGGCTTGCAGCAGATAAACTTGACTTTTCTCAAGTCGGCAATTCACCAGTGATCGCTGGACAGGCGGCAGGCATTGATTTTAAAGAAATCGGCTTGTCTCAGGACGGATTAAAGGCGAACGGCATACTTGTGAATCTAGACAGCGGGATTAAGGAGGTCAAAGATTTAAAAGGAAAGAAAATTGCTGTAGCGAAAGGCAGCAGCGGCTTTGACTTTTTGTATAAAGCGCTTGATCAATCAGGCTTGTCAGCTGATGACGTGACTGTTATTCAGCTGCAGCCTGATGAAGCGGCCTCTGCGTTTGAAAACGGTTCGGTTGACGCTTGGTCCATCTGGGAGCCGTACCTATCCTTAGAAACAATCAAACACGGAGCGAAACTTCTTGTGAATGGGGAAAGCACCGATTTATATTCACCAGGGTTTACATTAGTTAGAACAACATTTTCTAAGGAACATCCAGACGAAGTGGTCCGTTTTCTGCAGGTATTTAATCAGGCGGTTGTATGGCAAAAGGAACATCCGGGTGAAGCGGCTGACTTGTATGCAAAAATAAAAGATCTCGATAAAAAGGTCGTTGAAAATGTGCTGAAAAATACGGAGCCTCTGAATGAGGTTATTAGTGAAGACATTATAAAAGCGCAGCAGGAGACAGCGGATTTTCAATTTAAAACAAAAGCGATAGATAAGAAAATTGATGTGAGAGAAGTTGTTGATAATTCATTTATCAAAAAAGCGTTAAAGGAAAAAGTCTCTGGAGGTGATCCATCATGAAAGCAGAGGCTGCAGGTTCACTGCCGAAAGCAAATGCTGAAGCGATCCAAAGAAAGCCCCATAGAATCAAATACGGGTGGGCAAAGGGGCTTCTGCTGCCTGCTGTGATCATAGCCATCTGGCAGGTGATCGGCAGTCTTGGCATCGTGTCGGCGACAGTGCTCCCTACGCCTGTTGCGATCTTGCTGACGTTTAAAGAGCTCATTTTGACAGGCGAGCTCTTTGGCCATCTGCAAATCAGTATATATCGGGCAGCGCTTGGTTTTGTACTTGGTGCGGGGCTTGGACTTTTGATCGGAATTTTGGCCGGATTCTCTAAACGGACGGAGTTGTATCTTGACCCATCATTGCAAATGCTCAGAACTGTTCCGCATCTGGCTGTCACGCCGCTGTTTATTTTATGGTTCGGTTTTGATGAAATATCTAAAATTTTGCTGATTGCGCTCGGCGCTTTCTTCCCTGTGTATATCAATACATTTAACGGCATTCGCGGAGTTGACGCTAAGCTGTTCGAAGTTGCCCGGGTGCTTGAATTTAAATGGCACCAGCAGATGACAAAAGTGATTGTGCCGGCATCCCTGCCCAATATATTGCTCGGCATTCGCTTATCGCTGGGTATTGCATGGCTTGGGCTTGTTGTAGCGGAGCTGATGGGTTCAAGCTCTGGGGTCGGTTATATGATCATGGATGCCAGACAATTTTCACAAACAAATAAAGTGTTTGCGGGGATTATCATTTTTGCGGTGGTTGGAAAGCTGACGGATTCTTTTGTCAGGCTGCTTGAACGAAAGCTATTAAAGTGGAGAAACAGTTACGAGGGAAAATAGACGAAAAGGAGAGATTGATATGGACATTCTTTGGTTTATTCCGACGCATGGAGACGCAAGGTATTTAGGGTCGGAAAGCGATGGACGGACGGCGGATCATGAATACTTTAAACAAGTGGCGCAGGCCGCTGACAGGCTGGGGTATACAGGAGTTCTTCTGCCGACGGGAAGATCGTGCGAAGACCCTTGGCTCACAGCCTCGGCGTTAGCCGGGGAAACAAAAGACTTAAAGTTTTTAGTCGCGGTACGGCCTGGGTTAATGCAGCCTTCTCTTGCAGCCAGAATGACCTCTACCTTAGATCACATTTCAGATGGACGGCTGCTGATTAATGTTGTGGCAGGGGGCGATCCGTACGAGCTAGCCGGGGACGGACTGTTTATCAGTCATGATGAGCGCTATGAAGCAACGGTCGAATTTTTAACTGTTTGGCGGGGGCTTTTGCGCGGAGAAACGGTCACCTATGAAGGAAAACATATAAAAGTGGAAAACAGCAATCTGCTATTCCCGCCGCGGCAAGCACCGCACCCGCCTATCTATTTCGGCGGGTCCTCACAGGCTGGAATTGAAGTCGCGGCAAAGCATACAGATGTGTATTTAACGTGGGGTGAGCCGCCTGAACAGGTAAAAGAAAAGATTGAGAGAGTCAAAAAGCAAGCGGAAAAAGAGGGAAGAACAGTGCGGTTCGGCATTAGGCTGCATGTGATCGCCCGTGAAACAGAACATGAGGCGTGGGAAGCGGCTGAGCGTTTAATCAGCCATTTGGATGATGACACGATTGCCAAAGCACAGAACGCTTTGCGCCGTGCTGATTCTTCGGGTCAAAAGCGGATGGCGGAGCTTCATCGAGGCGATCGGACAAAGCTTGAAATCAGCCCGAATCTGTGGGCGGGTATCGGCCTGGTCAGAGGAGGGGCAGGCACGGCTCTTGTCGGAGATCCGCAGACCATTGCCGACCGCATAGCGGAGTACCAGGCCCTCGGCATTGAATCATTTATTTTTTCCGGCTATCCTCATTTAGAAGAAGCGTACTATTTTGCAGAGCTCGTCTTCCCGCTTTTGCCGTTCGAAAATGAGCGGACAAGGAAACTTCAGAAAAAAAGAGGAGAAGCCGTAGGTAACACTTATTTTGTCAAAGAGAATCATGCATCAGTTTGAGTGAAAACACAGTCTCCGAACATGGTATGATAATCAAAAAAGGGGGCTGTTTTTCCTGAGAATACTTATAAGTGCCGTTACTCTGTTGGTCATGCTGTCCGCATGCGGAAATACGAAGCACATGGAAATCAAAGAGGCAGATGTTTCAGATATTGAAAAAAACAGAATGAAGATTGCGGCTCCGTATTCATTCGCTGCTGAAGTGACTAATATCAACGAAAGCATTTCTGAGGCTGACATGTACATTGAACATTACCAAAACGGAAAGCTTGTTGAAACGATAGGTCCGGTAACTGCTGATTTTACGGAAGAAAATCCCGCTACATTACAATTTGTTTATTTTGAGAATGAGGAAGATCAGAAAAAAATGAGCACCGTTCACTTTGGCATTGTTGATGAACAAGGGAGCAGCACGGCTGCTTCAACGTTTCAGCGTGACGTCAGCGCTGCACAGGAAATGACTCAAAATTTATCATCAGCGGAGCCAATTTCTTTCGGGAAACCGGTATTGATCGGCAGCAGCATAAAGGATTCTAACGGTACAATGAAAACCTCTGAATACAAAAATGAACTGATTAAACATAAAGATGCTCTGCTTTATTATGTTGAATTGCATAAATAGAATGGACGGCTTCGGCCGTCTGTTTTACCGAGCGGTGTGCTTGCATTTTAGAATACATCATGATACATTTTAAATCGTAAATATTACGATTTAAAGGAGGCTTTTTCTTGGCTAAGAAATCAAAAGTGGCAAAAGAATTAAAACGCCAGAAGCTTGTTGAACAATATGTTGCTATTAGACAAGAGTTAAAGGCAAAAGGAGATTACGAAGCACTCAGCAAGCTGCCGAGAGATTCAGCACCGGGAAGACTCCATAACCGCTGTATGGTAACGGGCCGCCCGAGAGGATATATGAGAAAATTTAAAATGTCCAGAATTACATTTAGGGAGCTGGCGCATAAAGGCCAAATTCCGGGCGTAAAAAAAGCAAGCTGGTAAGAAAAAACTCCGGACGATTACACCGCGCCGGAGTTTTTTTCATTTTTTTTGAAGGAAATGACGTAGGATATGTGCTGGATAATCATGATGATAAACACGATAATAATAGGGAAAAAGGGAATGTGTGACTGAAACAGCGGGTAAAAAATGAGCAGGACAGCGGCGGCAGGCAGTGAAAAGTAGACGGCGATATATGACGCACGGCAGGCTTTTGCCGTCATCATCTGCTCTCTTTCATCCTGTTCCTCAAATTCATCTGGCAGCAGGAGATTTTTTGACGCAGGTCGGCTTTTCTTTTGTAAATAGATATAAACTGCAGCTGCCGCAATAAAAAGAATAAACGGGGTAATGTTTATATCAAACATCATCTGGCCGTTCCTTGTGCTGAAAAAGGCTCCAATGCCTTCCGAAGCTTCAAAGTATGAAATCAGTGTCCAGCATGCAAGGCCGAACAAAACGAGGTGAAATGCTGCTTTTGTTTTCATGCCCATATTAGTCTTCCTCCTCTAGCCAAAAGACATCCTCCATTTTCATGGAGAAGGCTTTGCAGATTTTTAATGCTAATAACAGTGAGGGAACATAGTCTCCTTTTTCAATTGCTGCGACCGTTTGTCTCGTGACGCCGACCGTTTCTCCGAGTTTTTCCTGAGAATAGCTGAAGCGCGCTCTGAGCTCTTTCACTTTATTTTTCATCATGACGTCTGCCACCTTCACATTCTCACTTTCTTCTATTGTATAGTTTATTTAACATTATGTAAATGGAACTTAACAACATTGCGAAAATAAAAATTTCTTTCGACAAATTTTTTATATTCTCTTGACGAAAAATTAATAAACGTGTAACATAATAAAAGTCAAAGCGGTGCTGACACCGACAATAACAAATGCGGGTGTAGTTTAGTGGTAAAACCTCAGCCTTCCAAGCTGATGTCGTGAGTTCGATTCTCATCACCCGCTCCATACATACGTTATTAACGCAGTGTTTCGTTTCTCAGATAAACGAAGTATTGCGTTTTTTTATGTGAAAAAGAACACGAATCTCGTGTTCTTTTACGTAAGCCAATGTACTGTATGGCCGCCGCCGTGAATTTGTTCAAACATTTTCGTTAATGATGTTAATAGGTTAACGGCGTTTTCTTTTTTAATTGATGGCGGGAAAAAGATGATTTGCAGCATGCTTTTTGTATCTGCTGTGACGGGTTTTTGATTGGCTTTGTTTTTGAAATCGCCGAATACCCCGTCTTCATCAGAATAAATCAGTATGTTATCTTTTTCTCCTGCTGAAATCCGGACTGGCTCCCGAAGCTTGCCGGCATCATAGATCATAATGGGGAGAGAATATTTTAACGCGAAAAAATGTATGGTATCATGGGCTGAATCCTCGCTTTCCATGAATTGTTCTTTGGATATCGGGATCAGCATTTGCTCCATCGGCGTTTTTTCTCCCTCGAATGAAGGGTCAAGCTGCTTAAAGATTGTCTGCCATTCTTTGACGAAAGGCTGGCTGGAAATACCGCCGTCCGCATAGTCAAAAAACAGGGACTCTTGAAATAAACGAAGTCTGCCTTTCAGCATTTGCGGAGAGGATCCGACTTCAATATTTTCATATATCACAGCGGCTGCATTTATTCCTGCCGCACGTTCAGTAATAACAGGATCGAGTTTGATATTCACATGCATTCACTCCAATTACGGGATATCAACCTATTATACAACGGCTTATTGTTTTATCACAAAGAAAGGAGGCTGTGCAAAACATGAACGTTTATCAGCTGAAAGACGAATTAATTGAATACGCAAAAAGCATTGGCGTAGACAAGATCGGTTTTACGACCGCTGATACATTTGCCAGTTTAAAAGACCGTTTGATTCTTCAGGAGTCACTCGGATATCTTTCCGGTTTTGAAGAGCCTGATATTGAAAAAAGAGTGACGCCGACGCTGCTTTTGCCGAAAGCGAAATCAATCGTGGCCATTGCACTTGCTTATCCTTCGAGAATGAAGGATGCGCCAAGAAGCACGCGAACTGAGCGCAGAGGCATTTTTTGCAGAGCCTCCTGGGGAAAGGACTATCATGACGTCCTGCGGGAAAAGCTCGATCTTCTGGAGGATTTTCTGAGAAGAAAGCATGAGGATGTCAGGACAAAATCAATGGTCGATACGGGTGAATTGTCTGATCGGGCAGTGGCGGAACGGGCCGGAATTGGGTTCAGCGCCAAAAACTGTATGATTACAACGCCAGAGTACGGGTCTTATGTGTATTTGGCGGAAATGATTACAAATATACCTTTCGAGCCGGATGTGCCGATTGAGGATATGTGCGGATCATGCACCAAATGTTTAGACGCCTGTCCGACGGGAGCGCTTGTGAACTCTGGGCAGCTCAACGCTCAGCGCTGTATATCTTTTCTGACCCAGACAAAAGGATTTTTGCCGGATGAATTCCGCACGAAAATCGGAAACCGCCTGTATGGATGCGATACGTGCCAAACGGTATGTCCAATCAATAAAGGGAAGGATTTTCATCTGCATCCTGAAATGGAACCGGACCCCGAAATTGCAAAACCGTTATTGAAGCCGCTTTTAACCATCAGCAACCGTGAATTTAAAGAGAAATTCGGACATGTTTCAGGCTCCTGGCGCGGAAAAAAACCGATTCAGCGGAATGCGATTTTGGCGCTTGCCCACTTTAAAGACACCTCCGCACTGCCTGAACTGACGGAGCTTATGCATAAAGATCCGCGCCCGGTAATCAGGGGAACGGCTGCCTGGGCTATCGGGAAAATCGGAGACAACACATACGCGGAGGAGCTTGAAAAAGCACTGGAAAAAGAAAATGATGAAGAGGCAAAGCAGGAAATTGAAAAAGGAATTGAATTGCTAAAAGCCGGCATGACTAAATAAGTCTTGTCCTGACATACGTATAGAGCAGAAGGAAAAAACACTTGAGATGCAGCCAAGTGTTTTTTCTCTATAAAAAAGTATGTCGGGTGGGGTGAGCTTGAAGCACATATTAGAACAACTAGCGGAGGAGCGTCTCAGCTATCTGGTCAACGGGCATGATCTGAGACAGGAGCCTCAAGTCGGAGACCTGGAAGTCATGGAACGAAAGAAAAAGCTTCTGGAAAAACGTAAGATTGAGATGATAAAGGCGAAAGCAAAAGCTGTCATTGACTATGTGCAGGTTGAGGATGACGGAACCGCCTGCATCAGGTATATCATACACTTCGAATATCTATACAAGGAGCAGGATGACAGTCTGTATATGGAAGAGCAGATAGAAGAAAGAGTCGCTTTTGTTTATGATCAAATTCTGATTAAGGATCAGGAAGTGATAAAAAAACCGGCGGGATTTAGTGAAGGCCAAAGCATTATTGACTATTCACAGGAAGAAAGGGAAGCGTTTGGCCGAGCTTTTCAATATGACCGGCTCGGAGCGGTACAATATGCCGAAAAATATTGGAACAAGCGTAATCCGGCTTATAAAAATTTCAGCGATAATTGTACGAATTTTATTTCTCAGTGTCTTCATGCAGGAGGAGCGCCAATGCGCGGCCACCCGAACAGAGGATCTGGCTGGTGGATGAAACAAAGCTCTTGGAGCTATAGCTGGACGGTGGCGCACTCGATGAAAATGTATTTGACGAATTCCAAGGCCGGCCTTCGGGCGGTTCGGGTGAAATCAGCAGAAGAGCTGGTGCCGGGTGATGTGATTTGCTATGATTTTGAGGGAGACGGCCGGTTTAATCACACAACGATTGTGGTGGCGAAGGACAAAGGCAATATGCCGCTTGTCAACGCCCAGTCCTATGACAGCCGGATGAGGTATTGGTCATACGAGGATTCAACTGCATACACACCGTCTATCCGATATGCCTTTTTTCATATCGTTGATGATACGACAAAAGAGTAATTAATGATATAATGATGGGCGGATAAGAAAAATAGAGGTGAACACAGTGGCATTACATGTCGTTTTATATCAACCAGAAATTCCTGCTAATACAGGGAATATCGCACGTACTTGCGCAGCAACAGATACAACGCTCCACCTGATTCGTCCGCTCGGCTTTTCAACAGATGATAAAATGCTGAAGCGCGCCGGACTTGATTATTGGGAGTTTGTAAACGTAGTGTATCATGACTCGTTAGAAGAATTGTTTGAGGCATATAAAAAAGGGCAGTTTTTCTTTATCACGAAATTCGGCCAAAAGCCGCACACATCTTTTGACTACACGGATATTGACGAGGATTATTTCTTTGTGTTCGGAAGAGAAACAAGCGGCTTGCCAAAGGAATTAATTCAAAATAATATGGACCGATGCCTGCGTCTTCCGATGACAGAGCATGTCAGATCGCTAAATCTGTCCAATACCGCAGCAATTCTTGTGTATGAGGCGCTGCGTCAGCAAAATTACCGAGATTTAAAATAGTGAAAAACCCGCTCATGTGTATGGGCGGGTTTTTTGTGTTATGGAACTTTATTCTGGGCTTAACAACGTAACAGTGTTATGTTACAATGTATCCATCAAAGGAGCTGGACTTATGGAAGATCAATTAATCTCTAAAAAAGAATTGCTTGAAGAAACATCCATCTCATACGGTCAGCTGTATCGATGGAAACGAAAAAATTTAATTCCTGAGGAATGGTTTATACGTAAATCCACATTTACAGGGCAAGAGACGTTTTTTCCTAGAGAGGATATTTTAAAGCGCATTTCAATCATTCAAAAGATGAAAGAAAATTTGTCTTTGGATGAGATGCGGGAGATGCTGTCACCGAAAATGAAGGATGTGAGCATGACAGCTGATGAATTGCTGACGAAAGGTTTGATATCAAAGCCGGCTCTCCATGTCTTTTCAGAAGGCGGAGCAGACACGATGTTTTCTTCTCGGGATCTGTTGTCGCTGTATGTGCTTGAAGGGCTTTTACAATCCGGAAATGTCAGCTTGGAAGAAGCGAAAATGGCTGCTGAGGTATTGAGGAAGTATGATACAGCGGAGATCAAGAAGCAGACGGAACTGATCATTTTACGCAAGCTGGGTGTAACGACTTGTTTTATAGCGGCTGCCGCAGACAGCATCCTTTTTGAGTCGTCCGTCAAGATTGTCGAAAGAGTGGATTTAGCAAATGCTTCAGAGGAACTAAAGACAAAATATATGCAGGAGGGCCATCAATGGAAATAATGGATAATCTGGTGATAAACGGTACAGGGAGTTCAAAGGGCGGAAAATTTCAATCAGTTGAGATTAATGGCAGCGGAACCGTGGCCGGAGACGTGGAGTGTGACTCTTTTTCATTTAACGGGACCGGTAAAGCGGATGGGAGCGTCAAGGCAAAAACAGTAACCATCAGCGGTTCAGGGAAAATTCATGGGGATGTTGAAGCAGAATCCATCCGCATGAATGGAACAGGCTTTATTCAAGGTGATACCGCCGCTAAACAATTGAAGGTTGCGGGATCGTCAACATTTGGCGGAACAGTCAAGGCTGATGACATTGTGATCACCGGAAAGGCGGTCATGGAAGCTGATTGTGAAACGGAAACATTTCAGACCGAAGGCAAATGCAAAGTCAGCGGCCTTTTAAATGCTGATCAGGTGAATATCAAGCTTTCTTCCGGAGAGAGTTATGTGCGGGAAATCGGCTGCCGCCATCTTCAAGTGACGGGCAGAAAAGGGATGCTGACATTGCTGAAGCTGATGCCGACCCCTGTGTTAACGGCTGAACTGATCGAGGGGGACGTGATTGAGCTGACAAATACGAACGCCAAGACTGTGCGGGGAAATACAGTGAAAATCGGTCCGAACTGCCGGATTGAGACCGTGGAATACAGCGGCGATTATACTTGTGATCCGAACGCTTCGGTAGGCACGTACACAAGAATGTAAGGAGGATCATATGGAAACAGTAAAATTAGGGAATTTAAAATTATATGGTGCCGGGCACGCTGCGGGAGGCGCCTATCACCATGTCAGCATCAAAGGTGAAGGTACGGTTGGAGAAGGACTGTCCGCTGCAGGCTGCCGCATATACGGCACAGGCCGTTTTCTCGGGAACGCGGAGACTGAACGGCTGAAAGTATTCGGAGAAAGCGAGTTTGAAGGCGATTTGACTGCGGACAAAATCAGTATATATGGGACGATGCAAGTCAGAGGCGCTCTTCATGTTGGCCGATTGAAGCTGAAGGGTCTGACTGAGGTCGGCGGCAATATGGCAGGGGATTCGTGCGAAGCAAAAGGAAAGCTCAGCGTGAAAGGCGATTGTGAAACCGAATCGTTTCATATCACTGGCTGTGTGGACGTAACAGGTTTGTTGAATGCAGGCGAGATTGATATCCGATTAAGTCATGATGCCAGCCGGGTCCGGGAAATAGGCGGAACGTCCATTACAGTAAAAAAACGTGCGCGTTTTTTTGCGCGAAAAAAAGCGAAACTAACTGCGGAGCTAATTGAAGGAGATAAAATCTATTTGGAAAATACCGAGGCGGCGGTTGTCAGAGGGAAAGAAGTCGTTATCGGGCCAGGCTGTAAAATCGGCACAGTTGAGTTTGAAAACAAATGCGAATGCGATCAGCATTCAAAAATGATGAAAAGAATTAAGTTGTAAAACATTGTTCTGTTACAAAGAAAAAGGGTGCTCTCAGGAGGGAGCACCCTTTTCTTTTTATTCTTTTCCCGGCTTGCTATCGTACCCTGAGGTAAAAATTGATACTAAAAAAGTGACAATGACTCCCATCATGATGATTGTTTTCACCGTCTCTCCCCCTCTTCAATTTTTCCTGCTGTCCGAGTCTGGATGATTCTGTATTTTCTTTATTATGAACGCACGCAGTCTGCCTTGTCAACGCTGTATAAGGTATCTTTATTTTTAAGAAACCAAAGCATGTATCACGAGCTGACGGCATAGATTGTATCAAAGTACCTTTTTTTGCACAGCGCATCAAACATGATAGAGGAGGTCCTTATGGATATATTAAAGAAAATTGAAAAGTACAGAGAGGAAGAGCAGCGTCTGAAATGGGAAGGAACATTCGCTGATTATTTGGAGATTATTAAAGAAAATCCAATGGTCGCGCAATCTGCTCATTCTCGTGTTTTTAATATGATAAAAGACAGCGGGATAGAGGAGATTGACGGACGGAAGAAGTACAGCTTTTTTGACCGCGAGCTGTTCGGGCTTGAAGAATCCCTCGAGCGCCTTGTGGAAGAATATTTTCATCCGGCAGCGAAAAGGCTTGATGTCAGAAAGCGGATTCTGCTTTTAATGGGCCCTGTGAGCGGCGGTAAATCAACGCTGGTCACGATGCTCAAAAAAGGTCTTGAAGCGTACACGCTGACGGATAATGGTGCTGTATACGCGATTAAAGGCTGCCCGATGCACGAGGACCCCCTTCATTTAATCCCCCATCATTTGCGGGAGGATTTTTACAGAGAATACGGCATTCGAATAGAAGGAAGTCTTTCACCATTAAATGTGATGAGGCTGGAGGAAGAGTACGGAGGGCGTATTGAAGATGTGAGGGTGGAGCGGATCTTCTTTTCTGAGGATAAGCGTACGGGAATCGGCACCTTCAGCCCGTCTGACCCGAAATCTCAGGATATTGCCGATTTGACGGGAAGTATTGATTTTTCAACCATTGCCGAGTACGGTTCTGAATCTGATCCGCGCGCCTACCGGTTTGACGGAGAGCTGAACAAGGCGAACCGAGGCATGATGGAGTTTCAGGAGATGCTGAAATGTGATGAGAAGTTTCTCTGGCATTTGCTCTCACTGACACAGGAAGGGAATTTTAAAGCCGGGCGATTTGCGTTAATTTCTGCTGATGAGCTGATCGTAGCTCACACGAATGAAACGGAGTATCGCTCATTTATTTCTAATAAGAAAAACGAAGCCCTGCACTCCAGAATTATTGTGATGCCTGTTCCTTATAACTTAAAAGTGTCTGAGGAGGAAAGAATTTATGAAAAAATGATCGCAGAAAGTGATGTATCAGATGTTCATATTGCTCCTCACACCCTTAAGGTCGCCGCGATGTTTTCAATCCTTACCCGATTAAAAGAGCCGAAGCGGTCTGATATTGATCTGGTGAAGAAAATGAGACTGTATGACGGAGAAAGTGTGGAAGGCTTTAATTCAGTAGACGTTGAGGACATGAAGAAAGAATATAATGATGAGGGGATGAGCGGAATTGACCCGCGCTACGTGATCAACCGCATTTCTTCAACCATTATCAGAAAAAATATGGAGTCGATCAATTCCCTTGATGTTCTCCGTTCTTTAAAAGAAGGACTTGATCAGCATCCGTCTATTTCAAACGAGGATCGGGAGCGGTACTTGAATTTTATTTCCGCAGCACGTAAGGAATATGATGATATTGCGAAGAAGGAAGTCCAAAAAGCGTTTGTGTATTCATATGAAGAATCAGCCAAAACGCTCATGGATAATTATCTCGACAACGTAGAGGCTTATTGCAATAAAAATAAGCTGCGTGATCCTTTGACAGGGGAAGAAATGAATCCGGACGAAAAGCTGATGAGATCGATTGAAGAACAGATCGGCATTTCCGAAAACGCGAAAAAAGCGTTCCGCGAAGAAATCTTAATCCGCATATCCGCGTATGCGAGAAAAGGAAAGCGGTTTGACTACAATTCCCACGAAAGACTGCGTGAAGCCATTCAGAAAAAATTGTTTGCTGATTTGAAGGATGTCGTTAAAATTACGACCTCAACGAAAACGCCTGATGAGCAGCAGCTGAAGAAAGTAAATGAAGTCGTCGCCCGTTTAATTGATGAGCACGGCTACAACTCGACGAGTGCCAATGAGCTGCTGAAATACGTCGGCAGCCTGCTGAACCGATAAGCAAGTGACCCGTCCGAACAGGGCGGGTTGTTTTGTACCATTTTCTAAATAGTTTGTCAATTAACTGTAGTGATGCGCATAAGATGAATATAAATCTTTTCGAAAGACTTGTTTCATAATCTGGCACAAGCCGGAATAGGTATGTATCACGACCATAAATGGTTAAGGAGGGGAATTCATGTCCCAAAATGACAGCGGCCATTTTTTGATTTCTGAGGAAAACTGGTCCCTCCATCGCAAAGGCTTCGATGACCAGCAGCGCCACCAGAAAAAAGTACAGGAAGCCATAAAAAACAATCTCCCGGATCTCGTAACCGAGGAAAGCATTATTATGTCTAACGGCAAAGATGTAGTGAAAATTCCAATCCGCTCACTGGATGAGTATAAAATCCGCTATAACTACGATAAAAATAAACATGTAGGGCAAGGGGACGGCGACAGCCAGGTTGGAGATGTTGTAGCCCGGGACGGATCAGACAAAAAGCAGGGGCCGGGTAAAGGCCAGGGAGCCGGAGATCAGGCAGGCGAAGATTATTATGAAGCAGAAGTTTCACTAATGGATTTAGAAGAAGCGCTCTTCAAAGAATTAGAGCTTCCGAATCTTCAGCAAAAAGAAAGAGATGATATCATCCACACGGATATTGAGTTTAACGATATCCGTAAAACAGGGTTAACCGGTAATATTGATAAGAAAAGAACAATGATGTCGGCTTTTAAACGCAACGCGATGACAGGGAAGCCGTCTTTCTATCCGATTTATCCGGAGGACTTA
The DNA here is from genome assembly GCF_029536185.1 of Bacillus sp. B28. NCBI lineage: Bacteria > Bacillati > Bacillota > Bacilli > Caryophanales > Bacillaceae > Bacillus > Bacillus sp. B28. Next base: position 1,001,497 of record NZ_CP120511.1, read on the forward strand.
AAATATAAAACATGGAATGATGTCACGAAGCCTGAGTCAAAAGCTGTCGTGTTAGCAATGATGGATACGAGCGGCAGTATGGGCGTGTGGGAAAAGTACATGGCGAGAAGCTTCTTTTTCTGGATGACCCGCTTTTTACGGACGAAATATGAAACTGTTGAAATTGAATTTATTGCCCATCATACAGAAGCAAAAGTTGTGTCTGAGGAAGATTTCTTTTCAAAGGGAGAAAGCGGCGGAACAATCTGTTCTTCCGTATATCGAAAGTCGCTTGAGCTGATCGATGAAAAATACAGCCCCGCCCGTTATAATATTTACCCTTTTCATTTCTCCGACGGCGACAATCTCACATCTGATAATGCCCGGTGCGTGAAATTGGTGAATGATATTATGAAGAAAGCGAATTTGTTCTGTTATGGCGAGGTCAATCAATACAATAGACACTCGACGTTAATGTCGGCTTATAAAAATGTGAAAGACGAGAAATTCAAATACTATATTTTAAAACAGAAGTCAGACGTTTTTCAGGCGCTGAAGAACTTTTTTAGAAATGAAGAAACTGGCATCAGCCATCAATTATCCTAGTGAAGAGCCCATTTCAGGGCTTTTTTTTATTTAAAAAAAGTAAGAAAGCGATTACGAAAAAAATAAGAAGAAAAAAGGAATTTTTCCTTTGACAAATCTTCTTTCATTTATTAATATTTTATCTTGTGAACTATTATTGAGGAATGAGGTGAAAAGGAGTTGACTGAATCAGAACGTGCTTTGCTCACTTTTGAACAGCTCTTCGATACGTCTCGGTCTATCTATAAAAAACAGAAGAAGATATTGGAGATTGTGCTTGAGCCTTTTGATATTACAGTCCTTCAATATTTACTGATGTTTAAAATTCATCAAAGCGGAAGCACGCCGCTCAGCAAGCTGGCCATGTCTCTTGATCTTAAACCTGCTTCTGTGACCCGGATGACCGATATCCTATATAACCGGCAATTGATGAATCGATATGACAGTCCGGATGACCGCCGTATCGTCATGATTCAGTTAACCGAAGAGGGGGAAGAACTTTTACAGAAAGCCGCTGTGCAATACGCAAAAATGGGCGCGAGCCTGTATCAGAAGCTTGACACGTCTCAGCTTCAATATTTGCGTAAGCTTGCCGGGAGTTTATCAAAACTCGCTGAAGGCTGTGCAGAAAAAAGCGGTAATTGAAAACTTCCCACATATTTTCACCAGCTTTCCACAAAATGATAGAGGAAGAAACGAAAGGAGAAAAACAAAATGAACAGAGGACGTTTAATTCTGACCAACATTATCGGTTTGATTGTTGTTCTTGCAATTATAGGCGGAGGTGCTTACTACTATTATCAAAGCACAAACTACGTAAAAACAGATGAAGCAAAAGTAGCCGGCGATATGGCAGCTATCTCAGCTCCAGCAGCAGGTAAAGTATCCGATTGGGATCTTGAAGAAGGAAAAACAGTGAAAAAAGGCGACACAGTTGCAAAAATCAAAGGTGAACAAACTGTTGATGTGAAATCCATCATGGATGGAACAATTGTGAAAAACGAAGTGAAAAACGGACAAACCGTACAGGCTGGTACAACAATTGCGCAAACGATTGACATGGACAACCTGTACATCACAGCAAATATTAAAGAAACAGATATTGCGGATATTGAAGTAGGAAATAGTGTAGACGTAGTCGTTGACGGAGATCCTGATACAACTTTTGACGGTACTGTAGAAGAAATTGGCTATGCGACGAACTCAACTTTTGATATGCTTCCATCTACAAATTCAAGCGGAAACTACACAAAAGTAACGCAAAAAGTTCCTGTTAAAATTTCAATTAAAAACCCATCTGATAAGGTGCTTCCAGGTATGAATGCATCTGTTAAGATTTCTGAGTAAAACAGATCAGTCATCAAACCATGAAAGGAGGTTGTCTTAGATGGCTACAGGCAAAGAAAAAAATACAAAAAGCCCTATGACATTGCTGATTGTGCTAATGGCGGGTTTGTTTTTGGCAATACTAAACCAAACATTGCTTAACGTCGCAATGCCGCACTTAATGACAGAATTTGGCGTAAGTGCAACGACGATTCAGTGGCTGACAACAGGTTACATGCTTGTTAACGGCGTATTGATTCCGTTATCTGCCTTCCTGATTACACGTTTTGGCCAACGGAGTCTCTTTCTCGTCGCCATGTTCTGTTTTACGCTCGGTACGTTAGTCTGCGGTATCGCACCTAACTTCTCTGTAATGCTGATCGGCCGTTTGATCCAGGCCGTGGGCGGAGGTATCTTGCAGCCGCTCGTTATGACAACCATTCTGTTAATCTTCCCGCCTGAAAGCAGGGGGAAAGGAATGGGGATTTTCGGACTTGCGATGATGTTTGCTCCAGCGGTCGGCCCGACTCTTTCTGGGTGGATTATTGAGCATTACACATGGCGCATTATGTTTTACGGACTTGTGCCGGTCGGCGCAATTGTTATCATCGTGGCTTTCTTCATCTTTAAGAATCTGGTGGAGCCGCAAAAAATCAAACTCGACACACTTGGAGCGATCCTCTCAATTGTCGGTTTCGCATCCTTATTATACGGAGTCAGTGAAGCGGGTTCTGACGGCTGGACCGACCCGGTTGTACTGTCTACAGTTATAATCGGCGTCATTGCAATTATTGCTTTTGTTGTTCAGCAATTGCGCCATGATGATCCGATGCTTGATTTCAGAGTGTTTAAATACGACATTTTCTCACTCTCAAGTGTTATTAATATCATTATTACAGTGGCACTTTACACTGGTATGTTCCTGTTACCGATCTATCTGCAAAATCTGGTCGGATTTACGGCGCTTCAATCCGGTCTGCTTCTGCTTCCAGGTGCGATCGTGATGCTGATCATGTCACCGATCTCTGGTATTTTGTTTGATAAATTCGGCCCGAGACCGCTTGCGATTATCGGTCTGGTCGTGACAGTGGTGACAACATTCCAATATACGCAATTGACCATCGATACACCGTATACACACATTATGCTTGTATACTCAATTCGCGCATTCGGTATGTCACTCTTAATGATGCCTGTCATGACAGCCGGGATGAACCAGCTTCCTGCCCGTCTGAACAGTCACGGAACGGCGATGAGCAACACGCTCCGCCAAATCAGCGGATCAATTGGAACAAGCTTAATTACGACGATTTATACAAACCGCACGACATTCCATTATTCACAAATTGCAGATAAAACAAGCACGGCGGACCCGAACTTCCTCCATGCGTTCCAAAATGCAGTTTCGAATATAATGGTGAATATGAATGTGCCTTATGAAACAGCGAAAACGTATGTTTACTCACATATTTATAAACACGCGACACTCGATTCAAACGTCATGGGGATTAATGACGCCTTTATGTGGGCGACATTATTCTGTGTGGCAGGTGTGATTCTCAGTCTTTTCCTGCGTGATGTCAGAAAAGATAAATTGCGTGCGGAGAAAAAGAAAAAAGAGGAGCTTTCATTGCTTCCGGCTCCAAAAGAAGTTAAGGAATCTTAAACTGTACAGGGAGGTTTCCTGAATGAAAATTTATGTAGTGTATGACAGTGAAGGCGAACATACAAAGGTATTGGCAGAAGCGATTGCTGAAGGCGCTCGGGAAAACGACGCGGCTGAAGTATTCATCGACCACGTAGATCAGGCGGATATCCGCCAGCTTAAAGACATGGACGCGATTATTTGGGGATGCCCCGGGCATTTCGGAACAATCAGTGCAGGTTTGAAAACTTGGATCGACAGACTCGGCTACTTATGGGCTGAAGGCGAGCTGATCAACAAAGTCGGCGCAGTATTCTGCACAACGGCAACAACACACGGCGGCTTGGAAATGACAATGCACAACTTAATCACGCCAATGTTCCACCAAGGGATGATTGTTGTCGGTTTACCTGGCAATGTGCCTGAAAACGCGCTGTACGGTTCTTACTACGGAGCGGGCGTCACTTGCCCGGTAGACAGTGATGAGTTAATGTCTGAGGAAGGTATCCAGCTGGGCCGCGCATTAGGAAGACGCGTCAGCCAAGTCACAGGAAACTTAACAGCCGGACAGTAAGGAGAGGTTAAAATGGCCATTATTATAGCAATTATTGCTGCTGTCATTGTGATTGCGGGCCTTATCACGTATAACGTCCGCAACGCCTCTGCTGGACTCGAGAAGCGAGAATCAGCTGAAAAAATCGCCCCTCCAGAAGAGGAAGAAAACGAAGCACAATACCCTGCTGAAGCAAGGGCTGCTGAGCATGTCCCAGCCGTTGTAAAAACTGACTCTGAAAAAGAGAAAAGTGACTCAATTGGGGATGACTTCTACAGGCAGGCGCTTCAAAAGTTTAAGCATTCTGAGGAAGATCAGAAAGACAAAGAGGTCACTGAACAAAGTGACAAAATGCAGGACAGCAGTTATCGTGATGCGCTGCTCTCCATGAAAAATAAAAAGAAATAATATCAAAGGCAAATCCGTTTACTCATGGCGGGTTTGCTTTTTTTATGCTGTTTAAATGCATAAAACTTGGTTTTTTATAAAATAAATCCATGGAATATGTTGTATTTCAAAAAGTTCTAGTGTACTATTTGAGTCATACACTTCATGAGTGTTTTTAGGAGGAAAAACAATGAAACCGTTTTGGGGTTTAGTAAAAAAGGATTTGAGACTGTCAATAATGCGGTTTTTTGCATGTCTCGGTGCAGTCATACTTTTAGCTGCCGGAAGCTTTTTATTAGAACGATTGACTGAAGAACCTTTAGCTGCTTTTGGATGCTGGGTAATGCTTGCCATTTTTCAAGTGTTTTTAGCTCCTTTGCTGATCTACAATAGTCTTCGTGTAGAGGGGAAAAACCAGCTATGGTTATATAATCCGAACGGCGCAGCCGCGCTTTTACTCTCGAAACTGACTGCCGGTCTTGTCTATCAATTTATTTTTCAGTTTTTGATTTCAGTTTACGGAGTCTTTCTTTATCAATACCTTAACTCAAAAACGCTCATTGCTGATCAAGTTCCGCTTGCAGGCACTATACTGATCTTTAATCTTTATGGGCTGGTATTTACTGCTTATCTTTCCTGTGCGGTGATCCTGCTGTGGAATGTGTTTCATTCTTTAAAATCGAGTTCTTCCCTCATCTGGCGGTTTCGCTGGTTCATTTGTATGTTACTGGGGATAGGGTGGTTTTATGCAGAGGACCATTTGATCATGCCTTGGCTGACACCGCTGGATAAACTGTATTATTTCACAACGTATGGAGATGTCGGTTTTACATACAAGGGATCGTTAGGGTGGAGCGTGGAATTAAACATCTTTCATCTTCCATATCCGTCTATTATTGTCATGCTGGTTTTGGCAGCTGTATTTCTTTTTCTGGCTTCCAGGCTCCTGCAGCGAAAAGTTGAGGTGTAGAGAACATGAGACAAGACTTTCAATCCTCTAAACCGATTTATTTGCAAATTGCTGATCAAATCTTTTATAGGCTGGTCAGACAGGAGCTTGTTCCCGGAGACAAGCTGCCGTCTGTCAGAGAAATGGCAATTCAAACAAAAGTAAATCCGAATACGATTCAAAGAACCTACAGTGAAATGGAAAGGCTGGGAATTGTGGAGACAAGAAGAGGGCAAGGGACGTTTATCGCTGAAAAAGCTGAAATCGTGGATGAACTGAAAGAGAGGCTTATCCGTGAAGTGTTTGAAAGCTTTATTCATCAAATGGCAGAGCTGGGATTAACAAAAGAAGAAATGCTGGCAGGCATTAAAAAATACACGGAAGGAGGACAGGAATGAATATTGTATTTGACAATGTGTCTAAGAGATACGGCGGCCACACGGCGCTAAACAATATATCCTTCACTTTATATCCGGGAAAAATTTACGGTTTTTTGGGCTCGAATGGCAGCGGGAAATCGACAACCTTGAAATTAATCGCCGGATTGATGTTTCCTACTTCAGGTTCAGTGCAAGCGGGTGAACAGCCTGTAACAAGAGACATGATCAAGCAGACGGCTTATCTAACAGAGTTAGACATGTTTTATCCCGGATTTACGGTGAAAGATATGCTCGATTTTTACGAATCACAGTTCCCTGACTTTCAGATGGAAAAAGCCTATCAGCTGCTTGAGGAAATGCAGCTGAAGCCTAAAAAAAAGATAAAGCAGCTTTCCAAGGGGAATCGAGGCCGTCTTAAAATTGTGCTGGCACTATCAAGAAAAGCTTCCGTCATTCTGCTGGACGAGCCTTTTTCCGGTCTTGATCCAATGGTCAGGGATTCAATCGTAAACAGCCTCGTTTCTTATATTGATTTTGAGCAGCAGATCGTTGTCATTGCGACACATGAAATTGATGAAATTGAAATCCTGCTTGACGAGGTCATCGTGCTCGCCGACGGAGAAAAAATGGCGCAGCGTGATGTGGAAGAGATTCGCGAGCAGGAAGGTATGTCCGTGCTGCAATGGTTTAAAACGAATATGGAAGTTTACTAGAAAGAGGAGGAATTTGATGAAAACAGTATTGGAATTAAAAAATGTGACAAAAAACATCAGAGGCCGGACGATCATTGATCATCTGAGCTTTTCGATTCGCGAAGGCGAAGTATTTGGATTTCTGGGACCGAACGGAGCAGGGAAAACGACGACAATCAGAATGATGGTCGGTTTAATGAAGCTATCACAAGGCGATGTGCTCATTTGCGGCCAATCAATCACGAAAGATTATGCCAAGGCAATCAAACATATCGGGGCTATTGTAGAGAATCCAGAGCTGTATAAATTCTTAAGCGGATATAAAAATCTCCAGCAATACGCAAGGATGGTAAAGGGTGTCACGAAGGAAAAAATTGATGAAGTGGTAGAACTGGTAGGCCTCAAAGAAAGAATCCATGATAAAGTGAAAACCTACTCTCTGGGAATGAGACAGCGTCTCGGCTTGGCACAATGCCTTCTGCACGATCCGAAAGTGCTGATTTTGGATGAACCGACAAACGGCCTTGATCCGGCGGGAATCAGAGAAATCAGGGACCATTTAAAGAAGCTGACGCGAGAAAGAGGAATGTCTGTCATCGTATCAAGCCATCTGCTGTCAGAAATGGAACTGATGTGTGACCGAATTGCGATTATTCAAAAAGGAAAGCTTATCGACATTCAGAATGTAAGAGATGAAATAACTGATGAAAAGGATACATATTTCTTCCATGTGGAGCAGCCGAAGGAAGCTGCTGCGATTCTAAAAGAATATGATTCGGTAATCAAGACAAACGGTTTGGAAATCAAACTGGCTAAAGAGGACGTCCCTGCAGTCATTGAATTGCTGGTCATGCAGCAAATCCGTATTTATGAAGTCAAAGTGATTACAAAATCATTAGAGGACCGTTTCTTAGAAATCACAGGCGAAGCAAAAGAGGAGGTTCAACATGCTTAATTTGATTTATAATGAGTGGATCAAAATTTTCAGCCGTGTCGGAACATGGGTGATGATCGGAATTCTTGCTTTGACAATGATCGGGTGGGCATTTTTAACAAACCACTTTTCGACCGATGAAGCAAATCCGAAGTGGAAAGAAACGCTTCAAGCACAAAATGCTGATTTGAAGAAGGCAATGAAAGAAGATCCTTCCCTGAAAGGACAATATGAAGAAACGATCACAATCAATAACTATCGCATTGAACATAATATCCCGAGTGACACTGGATATACCGTTTGGTCTTATGTAACGGATTCTGCCGGTTTTACAATCCTTACTGGGCTGTTCACGATTATAATCGCAGCTGGCATCGTCGCAAACGAATTTAACTGGGGTACGGTTAAGCTGTTGATGATCCGGCCGCTCAGCCGTTTTCAAATTCTGCTTTCAAAATATATAACCGTTCTTTTATTTGGTTTCTTATTGCTGTTTATTTTATTTATGGGTTCAACTTTGCTGGGACTGGTCTTTTTCGGAACAGGCGGGGACACTGCCGCGAATGTTCATTTAATTTATAAGGACGGTCATGTATTGGAACAAAACATGCTGGGATATTTGGCCAAAACGTATCTCTCAGAATCTGTTGCGGCTTTAATGCTGGCTACGATGGCATTTATGCTGTCCGCAGTATTTAGAAACAGCTCTCTTGCTGTAGGGTTTTCCATCTTCTTATTGGTAACGGGCACGACAGCCACTGCATTTATAGCGATGAAGTTTGACTGGGCGAAGTATATTTTATTTGCCAATGTTAATCTGATGCAGTATGTAGAGGGAACACCGTTAGTGGAAGGGATGACAACGACTTTCTCTATTGTGATGCTGGCGATTTACTTTGTCGTCTTCCTGTTGCTTGCTTTCGGAATCTTTATGAAACGGGATATTGCGAACTAATGAAAAAAGCTGTTTTGCATAAGCAAAACAGCTTTTTCTTTAAAATAAAAACTGCAGGCGTGCACCTGCAGTTTTTATTATCAATTTATGCTTACGCTTCTTTAGTAACGTTAGCAGCTTGTGGTCCACGGTTTCCTTCAACGATTTCGAAAGAAACTGATTGGCCTTCTTCTAAAGTTTTGAAGCCTTCGCCTTGAATAGCAGAGAAATGAACGAATACATCGTCTTGACCTTCTACTTCGATGAATCCGAAACCTTTTTCAGAGTTGAACCATTTTACTTTACCTTCTAACATGAAATTTCCTCCTAAAGCGATCATAACGCTTAAATTCACTATTCTTGCTCTAAAACAAACTTCCAAGACGAAAACTCTTACAAAACTTTCTTCTTAAAGATAGTTCGAACAAAAATAATTACCTTTACTCTACCAGTAATTTTGAGAAAAAACAACTGTTAAACGAAACTTTTTTCGGAAAATAACATATTATTTTTCATTTTGATATTTATTTGCCGAAATGTATCTGTTTTTTCGATACGTGATCATATGTTTGCAGGACTTTTTACTTTAATATCTCTTTACGGAAAGGCAGGGTAATAGTAATTGACAACCCTATCTGATATGAGTAAGGTAAAGTTAACCAATGTTACAAATGACAACGTTTATCAACGAAGAGCGTCTGATTTTTATGTCTGATATTGCTTGCATGCTCTAATAAATAGATAGGAGTATGGTGTCACAATGAAAAAGTGGCTTGTATGCAGTTTGATTCTTATTCTTTTCATTTCATTTACTGCATGCTCACCGTCTGCAGAACATGAAACGATAAAAATTGGAATTGCTGAGTCGGACGAAGCGATATGGAACTATATTGTAAAAAAGGCTGAAGCGGAAGGGCTTGATATTCAGCTGATTCCATTCTCTGATTATGCAGAATCAGATATTGCGCTGGCTAACAAAGAGATTGATGCGAATGCTATTCAATCCATTTCATATTTTCAGTCGTTTTCAAAGAAATACAAACATAAACTGGCGCCGCTCGGCACGACATACATAGCGCCTATGGGCATTTATTCAAAACGTTATCAGCGAATCAAAGATATTCCGCGCGGTGCTGTTGTTGCTGTCCCGGATGAAGCGCTCGATTTTGGGCGAGCCCTTACGCTGCTGCAGGAATCGGGTTTGCTTACTTTGAAGAACGGATTTAATGGAACCGGTTCAATTGATGTGATAAAAGATAATCCGAAACACTTGAAATTGAAAACCGTACGCCAACAGGATGTATTGAGCGGAGCCGACGTGTTTGTGATGAAAACAGCCGCCGCAAAAAAAGCGGGGCTGAACCCGCAGAAGCATACATTAAAGGGCGCCAGGCAAACCGGGAAGGAAGATATGAATGTAATTGTTGTCAGAGCTGAGGACAGAGATCGCGAAACACTGCAAACCATCCTTGAACTCTATCAATCAGATGATACAGCGGCATTTATAGAGAAAGAGTATCAAGGGATGCTTGTTCCCGCTTTTTTGCCTTTACATCGTCTTTCAGATTGGAAGAATGAATTCAAAACATGAATTCATTCTTTTTTTTGGAAAACCATACTTTGTTTCGGCCGTTTTCTTTCGCTTTATACAGCATTTGATCAGCAAGAACCGGCAAGGTTTCCGGCTTATCTGTGTTTCGGGGGTAATGGGCTACTCCCAGTGAGGCCGTAACGGAAAGCTTTTCCCCGTTTGTTAATACAATCGGTGTATGACTAATCGAGTGCCTGATCCGTTCGGCGATTTGGAATGCTTTCTCAGGCGTGCAATTTGGCAAGAGGACGGCAAATTCCTCGCCGCCGATCCGTGCGGCAGGATCAGTGTTGCGGATATTTTGTTTTAGTCGGGATCCCAGCTCTTTTAGAACCTGATCCCCCTCATGATGGCCGTATTGATCGTTAATCGTTTTAAAGTGATCGATATCCATATAAATAAGCGAAAATTGTAAAGATGGAGTGTGTGCAGCCTGTTGATACAGGTCTTTTGTGATTTCTTCAAACTTTCTGCGGTTATAAATACCTGTCAAAAAGTCAAAGTGCGCCTGGAACTTATACTGTTTAAATAAAAGATGTGCATTTGTTTCATGCTCGATAATATATAGGCTGAGCATGCCGCCGATAATTGAAATCAGCCAAAAGTAAAAGTGAAGCTTAAGTGAATGGATATCAACAAATACATAGAAGAAAAAGGAGATGAAACCATTTGAAATGATTAAAAGCAACAGAACGTGTTTCAGCTGAACTTTTTCTCTCCTTGATGCAATAAGTGACAGCACGGCAGCGATACAAATTGTAATCATGGAATACAGCGCTGATTCATTCAAGCTGATCAGCATGCGGCCTGCTGCGATTATTATCAGAGCTGTCGCTGTAGACACCCAGCCTCCATAAAGAGCGGCGATCATAATAGGGATATTTCTAAAATCTATGATTGAATGGTGATACGTCAAACCAAAATTCATAAGAATAACCCCGAGGAGACCGCAGGCAGTTCCTTTTATTAACTGAAAGGACAGGCGGTCTTTTTTATGTATTAACCTTTCTTTAAACAGGTGGGTGAACAGATAATTAAATGTGATTAAAATGGTCAAATTTACGAACAGTTCTTTCAGCAATATTATCACCCTTATATAAGTTACTAAAGAAAGGGGGTAATGAAAAGAACAAAAACGGTATTCATTGGGTTTTTTTATCAAAATATTGATGCTGGAATAATTCTTACTTGAACTATCGGAATTTGTGTAATATAGTATATAAGAAAAATTTTGAAGGGAGAGTTTGCCTCAATTGGAGACTTTGCTAGTCATTTTGCACGTATTTATTTTACTTTTACTCATTATTGGGCTATTTGCCATGCAGAAGAAACATGTTTCTTTTTCAAAACGTGTGTTTACTGCCCTGGGGCTGGGGATCGTTTTTGGATTTGCGCTTCAGCTGATATACGGTCCGACTTCAAACATTGTGGTTCAAACAGCCGACTGGTTTAATATTGTCGGGGGCGGATATGTCAAATTGCTTCAGATGATTGTCATGCCGCTTGTTTTTATTTCCATTCTAGGCGCTTTTACAAAGATGAAGCTGACAAAAAATCTCGGGAAAATCAGCGGTTTGATTATCGGGATTTTGGTTGCGACTACAGCGGTAGCCGCGGCGGTTGGTATTGCGTCCGCCCTTTCCTTTGATCTTCATGCGATTCAGGTTGATCAAGGAAATACAGAGCTTTCTAGAGGACAGGAGCTTGAACAGAAATCAGAGGAGATGACAGCGAAAACACTGCCGCAGCAAATGATTGAGCTGCTTCCTGGAAATCCGTTTTTGGATTTTACAGGGGCTAGACCGACATCAACTATCGGAGTCGTTATTTTTGCCGCTTTTCTGGGCATTGCATTTCTAGGTGTGAGACGGAAACAGCCGGAACAGGCTGAAACGTTCAAAAAACTGATTGATGCTGTTTACGCCATTGTCATGCGTGTTGTTACTCTCATTTTGAGACTGACGCCTTACGGTGTGCTGGCCATTATGACAAAAACGATTGCGACAAGTGATATTGACAGCATTTTGAAACTGGGTATGTTTGTCATTGCTTCATATGCCGCGTTAATTGTAATGTTTATCATCCACTTGCTTCTGCTGACGATCAGCGGATTAAATCCGGTTGTTTATTTGAAAAAAGCGCTGCCTGTACTCGTGTTTGCATTTACGTCACGATCAAGCGCAGGCGCTTTGCCGCTGAATATTAAAACACAAAGAAGCTTGGGTGTCCCGGAAGGAATTGCGAATTTCGCCGGCTCGTTCGGGCTATCTATCGGCCAAAATGGCTGTGCCGGGATTTATCCGGCTATGCTGGCGATGATGATTGCCCCGACAATCGGTCAAAATCCGTTTGATCCGGCGTTTATTATCTCAGTGATCGCGGTTGTTGCCATCAGTTCGTTTGGTGTCGCCGGAGTTGGCGGCGGAGCTACATTCGCAGCGCTGCTCGTTTTATCAGCGTTAAATATGCCCGTCGCGCTCGCCGGTTTACTAATCTCTATCGAACCGTTGATTGACATGGGACGTACTGCGCTGAATGTCAGCGGAAGTATGACATCAGGCCTGATTACCAGCAAAGTTACGAAGGAAATAGATTCTGGTGTATTCCAAGATCGATCCAATGTGATCGAAGCGGAAGAAGCCTAGTCATATTAAAACGTGTAATCCATTGGAGGATTACACGTTTTTTTTAACGGCCGGGTTCTAAGTCTTCCAGCATTCCCATTACAGTGTTGTCATCCATTACATTCATTGCGCTTTGTTCGAAATGGATTGGCTCTGCATATTGCTGCTGTCTTTTTCTGGCTGTTGTTGTGTCCGTTTGACGATTTTGCTTAGACTGAGACTGATGCTGTTGAGGTTGGCTTTGCTGTTGGCCTGCATGCTGATGCTGCCGGCCATTTTGCTGACGATTTTGAGATTGATCTTGATTATTTCCGCCAAACGCCTGTTTCATCATACCTCCAACATTAGAAAGATCCAACGACTTATTTTGAGCATTCCGGTTGTTCATTTGACCTGTAATAAACCCGCTGATTTTTTGCCGGATCTGCGGGGATAAAGCAGCAACAAGCACAGTTGAACCGATAACTAAGGCTGTAGGACTGATTCCTTTTCGCTGATTGAACAACGTGATCCCTCCTTTATAAGTGTATTGATATTTTCCCCTCTGATTAGACAAATTAACCGTTTTATTTCCCGGGAAAGCATTTCCGCTATTTTTTCATGCATATTTAGAGCCAATTAGAAAAACCTATAAGTAAAGTGATAAAGGAGGAATTCACATGCTTGGAAAAAAACAAGTCCTTGCGTCCATGCTTCTTATCCCTTTGCTTATGACTGGCTGCAGTATGGCCAATCAGGGTGAGGGCAGACGTGATAATGCAGAGCCTGAAAATGTTAACTACCGCAATCCGGCAAATGATAATGGCACAAGAAATATCAACAATGCAAATGATAGCCGTGACAACGTTGACAATAATATGACGAATAATGGTAATGACAATAATGGTAATGATAACCGTAAGTTGGAAGTTGCTGATGATGCAGCCGATAAAATTACCGATATGAAAGAAGTTAAACACGCGAATGTGATTGTTGCCGGAAATCAAGCGTATGTTGCAGTTGTATTAACAAATGGGAAAAAAGAAGTTGGAAAAGATCTGAAAAAGAAAATTTCCGATAAAGTAAGAGACACTGATAAGAACATGGACAATGTTTATGTCTCTGCAAATCCAGACTTTGTTGATCGGATGCAGGGGTATGGCGAACGGATTCAAAATGGTGATCCGATTGCAGGATTCTTTGATGAATTCAGTCAAACAGTACAACGTGTCTTTCCGCAAGCTGAATAACAGATAAAAAGCCGCATAACTTGTGCGGCTTTTTTCTTTGCAGAAATGACACGCTGTGAACTAAGGCTGCATAGAGTAAAAATAAAAGGTACAAGACGGACCGGCTCAGGGAGGGAGACGTTTGCAGGGTGGCATAGGAAAGCGTGCGGCATCCGCTCTATTCCTGTGCGGAGTCCTTGTGATGCTGGCCGTAAGCTCGGCCATCGTATCAAGCACGATGTATATTCTGTCTTTGCCAGGGCAGACATCTGGGATAACGAAAGAACAAGTGACGAAGCACATGAAGAAAGAGTCATTTAAACAGGCCGATGTTTATTACACTTCTAAGGAAAAATCCTTACTGCCATTAACGAAAGAAACGCTAGAATATGCGGTGAGTATTAATCAGGTCATGCTTGACTATTCGAATCATAAGCCTATTGATATTATTTTTTTTTCTAATGAAAAACAGATGGAGGCTTATTCCGGTTTATTGGATGTTGTCGGCTTTTATTCTGAGCGGGAGCAGCTGATCGGATTATTGCCTGAAGAGAAAAAGCAGCTTTTAGAAGGTGATGATGTAGCGGTTTATCTGTATCAGAGATTATTGATTCATGAGTACACACACCATGCGTTTCATCAGAAATTACGGGAGCTCGAAGCAGATCCTGATGAGTTCCCCTTATGGTTCCATGAAGGATTAAGCGAGTGGATCGCGAACTATGAATTGCTCATAGATCCGATCACGTTTACTGTCGTGCCGTTTGACCGTTTGCAGACAGATCAGAACTGGCAGGAAGCTCGATCGGAATATGAAACCGATGTTTATTTGCAAAGCTTTTATATGATCAATGAGCTGACGGAAACATATGGGAAAGACATTATTTTGGAGATTATAAAGGAAACAGCGAAAAAAGGGGATTTTAAAAAAGGGTTTAAAGCGGCGACGCAGGATAGCCTTTATCAATTTGAAAAAGATTTTACCAGAAGGTTTGAAGAAAATGCGGCATTGGATAGTTTCTATCCAATGCCTTTTTTATTTAATGAAGTCCCTGCTGGCCCATACCGCCTTGAGTCGGAGGCATTTGTCCTTGTGCAGGGGCAAATGAATTTCTCAGTTGTTCCATATCCTGCGCTTCAAGCTGCGGAACCTGGTAATAACCATGTTTGTTTTGGTAAAGGAAAATCTCAAAAGCCATTTCGACATACTGCTGAATTTGCGCAGACAGTACACGTCTTACGGCCGGATTTGTCATTTCTAGAGAAGCCATCGTGAGCATAGATGCCTGTGCCTTAACAGCGCAAAGCATTTGGCGGCTGATGATGCTGTCATCAATGTCATTCATGGATTGAACAGGTTTCTTAGGCTGTGCCGGCTGCATACCGTAAACAGTCTGGTTGTCTTCTTTCATCATATAAGTTGCCGTTTTTTGTGAAGGCTCGCTTCCTGTTTTGAAGCACTCTGCCGTTAAGTTATATTGAGATGTAATGAATTGATATTGACGGTCAAGGATGTTTAATAATTCCTGATCCTTACAGAATTGTCTCAGCATCATAAACTGATCAAGCACAGTAAGCGTTCCGGAAAGCACCTCGTGCATATCAAACATTTCATGTCCGCCGTGATTTTGATGCGGTTTGCCTGGTATCCCTTTATTCTGTGATTGCTGCTGAAATTGCTGATCCAAACCGAATTCCTCCTTTTTTTTCAGATCAGCTGTATTTTGTGCTTGTCTGCGGTGTTTTATGCAGCGCCTGACAGGATTTATATGCTGATTGTCGAAGTGATTAGCAAATAAACGAATTATGCAAGATGTAAGGGAGGAAAATTGATGAGGCGTTTTTTGCATGTTGTTTTGATCATACTTTTCATTTTCTTGAATGTTATGTCCGCTTATGAAGCTGTAAGAGCTGCTGAGCCAGAACCAATATCGGTTGAAAAAGCGATACAGCAAAAAGAGGGTCAAGCTCTTGTCGAAGGATATACAATCGGCCAAGCCGTTTCACCTCAGCATTACAATCTGACAAGCCCTTTTTCAAATGATTATAACGTTGCTATAGCGGACAGCAAAAACGAGACATCACCCGATCACATTCTTCCCGTGCAAATCCCCTCCGCGTTTAGAAGCCAATTCGGACTGCAAACGAACCCGCTGCTTCTTGGAAAAAAGATAGCTGTTCAAGGCGAGCTTGAACATTATTTTAATACGACAGGTCTTAAGAAGGTTCAGTCAATAATCTTAAAGGATGACGCTGAACCTCCGCCGGCAGCACAGCCTACTACAATACAGGAAGCGCGCGGCCGAATGAATGAACATGTCACGATTAAAGGCGTTGTTACTGCCGATCAGAGCACAATCGGAGGCGGAAAGCTGTCGACCTTTATGCAGGATGACACAGGCGGCATCAACATTTATTCGGCAGCGCCAGAGAATTTCCCTGAGTTAAAAGAAGGAATGGACATTACGGTGACAGGGAAAATAACGACTTACCAAGGGCTTACTGAAATAGTTCCGGATACATCAGGCATCCGTATTACCCAATCAAATCAGCCTCTCCCTGTCCCTGAATTTTCAACGATCAATGAACTGGTCAATGGCAGCTTGGGTGATCAATATGAAGGGCGTCTTGTAACAGTCAAAGCTTATATTTCTTCCATTCCAAATTCTCAAGCAGGCGGCGGTTACAATGTTACGATGATTGATAATGATCACCACGCAATGACACTGCGTGTTATGAGGGAGACAGGTATCATTGATGAACTGACTGAGGATAAATGGTATAAAATCACTGGCGTGTTGAGCAGATATCAATCCCTTCAGCTTCTTCCGCGAAAATCAGGAGACATGAAGCTGCTTCATGAGCAGCCTGCCCCGCCGTCTTCAGAAGGCGAATATGAAACTGTGGTTGATCGCGTTGTAGACGGTGATACCATTCATGTCAAAAAACCGATACTTGGCACGGCAAAAATCCGTTTTGTAAATGTAGACACGCCAGAAACGTACCATACACCTAAAAATGAAGCGGATGAAAATCAATTAAGATTTGGAAAGAAAGCCTCTGACTATTTAAAAACGGTTTTGTCTCCAGGAGATCACATTACTGTAAAAGTCGGCAGCGAAGCCAAGGACAGCTATGGCAGACTTCTTGGACAGGTTGTGACTGAGACAGGGGCAAATGTAAATTTAGAACTCGTGAAAAATGGCTATGCTCCAACATATTTTATTTGGCCTGTTGAAAATGAAGAGGATTATCAGGAATTTCAGGCCGCAGCCGCCAATGCTAAAAAAGAGCAAAAAGGCATTTGGGATGAAGCGGATCCTCTTATGGAAATGCCGTTTGAATTTAGAGCCAGAGACCAGGGGAAAGGGCTGACAAGGTATGTGGGAGACTCATCAAACAAGACCTATGTTTCGCCAGCAGACTGGAAGCAGGTGGCTGTGGAAAACAGGATCTTCTTTTCTTCAGCAGCTGAAGCAGAGAGTGCCGGTTACAAGAAAAAGCAAACCTCCCAAGAAAATATACCGCTTAGGATGTTAAGCATGAACGACTTACATGGGAAAATCGATCAGCAATACGAGCTTGATCTTGATGGAGACGGCACTCCAGATGGCACATTCGGACGCATGGACTATGCAGCTGCCTATTTGAAAGAAAAAAAGGCGGAAAAGAAAAACACGCTCACTGTGCACGCCGGGGATATGATCGGGGGAAGTTCGCCCGTATCATCTCTTCTTCAAGATGAACCAACTGTGGAACTGATGGAGGATATCGGATTTGATGTCGGAACTGTGGGCAATCACGAGTTCGATGAAGGTACGGATGAACTCATGAGAATGTTAAAAGGGGGAGATCACCCGAAAGGCACTAGCGGCTATGACGGACAAAACTTTCCCCTTGTGTGCGCCAATTGTAAAATGAAGTCTACCGGAGAACCCTTTTTGCCGGCTTATGACGTTATAAACGTAGAGGGCATACCCGTTGCTTTTATTGGGGTTGTCACACAGTCGGCGGCAGGAATGGTCATGCCTGACGGAATAAAGGATATTGAGTTTACCGATGAAGTACAAGCGGTAAATGACGCTGCCGAAGAACTGAAGAAAAAAGGCATCAGGGCCATTGCAGTGCTCGCGCATATGTCTGCCGAACAAAACGGCACCACAATTACAGGTGAATCCGCTGACCTTGCAAACAAATCAGATTCTGAGATAGACATCATTTTTGCAGCGCATAACCATAAGGTCGTCAATGGTGAAGTGAACGGCAAGCTGATCGTTCAGGCGTTTGAATACGGAAAAGCGATAGGTGTCGTCGATCTGGAGATTAATAAACAGACAAAAGACATCGTCAAAAAGTCGGCTGAAATCGAATACGTCGATCAAAGCAAGAAAAAACCTGATGCCAGCGCCTCAGTTATTTTAGATAAGTATCAGGCCCTTGCTGAACCGATTATCAGCGAAGTCGTCGGTGAAGCGGCTGTTGATATGGAAGGCGGTTATTCTAATGATGGCGACACACCTCTTGGGAATTTAATTGCTGATGGCATGAGAGCGGCGATGAAAACGGATTTTGCGCTAATGAATGGCGGCGGGATACGGGAAGGACTGAAGAAAGGCCCAATTACATGGGGAGACCTTTATAACATTCAGCCGTTTGGAAATGTGCTGACGAAGCTTGAGATTAAAGGAAAAGATTTGCGGGAGATCATCAATGCGCAAATCTCACCGGTTTTCGGCCCTGACTACAGCATAAGCGGGTTTACGTATACGTGGGATACAGAAACAGGCAAAGCGGTTGATATAAAGATGGCAGACGGAACTGAAATCCAGCCGGATGCTACATACACTTTAACCGTCAATAATTTTATGGCGACGGCGACAGGAGCCAAATACCAGCCAATCGGATTGCTTGGGAAACATCCGGTTACAGGGCCTGAGGATTTAGAAGCGACTGTAGAGTATGTAAAAAGCTTTGATAAGCCGATTTCATATACAAAAGAAGGCAGAATTAAACTGGCTGAAGACAGTCATGCTGAAGACCCAGTCACTGAAGACCCGGCAGACAGTCCGGGAACAGACGATCCGGGCAAGGCAAATCCGACACCTGGGGAAGAACAGCCTGATCTAAGAGAGACTCCGGTTACAGCTCCGGTCCATCAGCTGCCGCCTGCAGTCATTTCGGCTTTTGAAGAATTAACAGAGACCAAACAGCCTGCCACTGCCGCCGGCCGTATCAACACACTGCCTTTGCATAAAGAAAGGGAGGGAAGCGGTTTTGATCATAAGCTTCCGGATACGTCAGCAGGATACTACAACTTTATTGTGATCGGCGCAGCGGTCTCACTGTCCGGAACGTATTTATATATCAGAAGGAAAAGGAGTGCCGCTACGTCGTGAAAAAATATATTCCTCTTGTGATCATTGTGATCGGTCTTGTGATCACAGGCTACGGGGGCTTCAAACTGATTGATACCAGCATGAAAACAGAGCAGACATTAAAAGAAGCAAAAAAGGCGGCTGAACAGCCGCGGGCCATTGCAGGCACGAAGAAAAACGATAATCAAGCCGAGAAAAAATCATCGTTTAAGCCGAAGACCGGCCAAGCAAGCGGCATACTGGAAATACCGAAAATCAATGCGGAGCTTCCGATCGTGGAAGGGACCGATGCGGATGATTTAGAAAAGGGTGTGGGGCATTACAAGGACAGCTATTATCCAGATGAAAACGGGCAAATTGTACTGTCAGGACATCGGGACACCGTGTTTCGCCGGACAGGAGAGCTTGAAAAAGGTGACCGGCTCAATATCATCCTTTCATATGGTGATTTCACATATGAAATTGACAAAACAAAAATCGTGGACAAGGATGATACCTCCATTATTACGCTGCAGCACGAAAAGGAAGAGCTCATTCTGACCACCTGCTACCCTTTTTCATACGTCGGGAATGCCCCGAAACGTTATATTATTTACGGAAAACGTATTTAAAGCCGCAGGACAATCCCTGCGGCTTTTTTCATGATAAATACGTATGGCATATGCTTTCTATATCAGCGGGAAGAGGTGCTTCGGCAACGACCAGCTCTTGGGTAATCGGATGAACAGCCTGTACCTTTTTGGCATGCAGCGCCTGTCTGTTAAGAAATTGGCTCCCGCCTCCGTAAAGTGTATCCCCCGTAAGCGGATGGCCGATGCTTGCCATATGCACACGGATTTGATGTGTTCTGCCTGTTTCCAGCTCTAATTCAGCAAGCGAGAGCTGTTCTCTCGCATTGATAGCAAGGGTACGGTAATGGGTGACGGCGGCTTGTCCGCCTGGCGAAACCCGCCGTCTTGTCGGGTGTGATCTGTCTTTTCCAATCGGTGAATCGATTTTGCCTTTTTTCGGTTTCAGTTTTCCTTCAACAATTGCGAGGTACGTACGCCTCAGCGTTTTTTGCTCTAACTGCTGGTCTAAGATGGCATGCGCCAGACGGTGCTTGGCGAATACGACAGCGCCTGATGTATCCTGATCAAGACGGTGGACATGGCGCACTTTGATTGTTTCTCCATTGACCTGAAAGTGATATGCGATCAAATTGGCGAGTGTGCCGGTTTGGCCTTCTTCATTGGGATGAGTGGAAATGCCAGCTGGTTTATTGACGATTAACATGTGGCGGTCTTCAAATAAAATATCAAGCTCTCCATACTCAGGTATGACGGAGGACTCTTCGTTTTCCTGAAGATCAATAAACAGGCGGTCACCCTTTTTTACGAGTATGTTGTTTTTGACAGGCTCGTGATTGACCTTTATATTGTGATAAGTCATCCATTCTTGGATAACGGGTTTAGAAGCTTTGAGCTCTGTTTTCAGCACAGAAAACAGCCATTGTCCGTCCTGTTTTTCACTGATTATCAGCTCTAGCCCTTTGCCTTTTTCTTTCATGATCAAATGGCTCCTTTTTTGCGCGAAAGGCCGCTGCTTCTCATAGGAAACACTTACCTTAGCTTTCGCGTTTTTTTCTGTGATATTCTTGAGAAAGACTTTGGATATTCGATGGCAAGAAAGGTGATAGACGTGAGAATCGTGAACGCAGCAACTGAAGAACAGGAAAGCTTTATCAAGGAACTGTCAATGGAGCTTTTCCATCATGTATTTCCTCTTTATTTCTCCGAACTGGACATTCAGCGCTTTAAAAAGAAAGGCGTTCTGTCTTTAAATAACCAATATTACCAAGGAACATTAAAAGAAGCTTTTCAAATTATGGCTTGTCTGCAAATGATACATATTATTCTGACAAAGCCTTCACCGCACGATGACTTGAGTGATCAAGCCATTTTTGATAAAAACAGCAAGATGCTGAATGATTGCGGAGTATATTTTCCGTTTGCTTTATCTGATTTTCAACCGAAAACAAACAATGCCTTTTCTGGTCACAGAAGGCTGATATAATCTGCGGCAAGAGCTTTTCCATTTTGAGAAAAGCTCTTTTTGCATCAGAGAAATCATACCACAAATCCTTTCCTGCAACTCCCTTTTTAATCATCCGGTGTCTGAACATACTAATGATTGAAAGGGGTGCTGACCAATGAGTTCAGTTAAACATTCAATGACAACGCAGGTAGCAACCGTTTCTCCGAATCAAACGATTCAGGAAGCGGCTTCTCTGATGAAACAGCATAACGTCGGGGCGGTTCCCGTGGTAGAGCAAGGTGTTTTAAAAGGAATGCTGACTGATCGTGACATTGCATTGAGAACCACAGCTCAAGGCCGAGATGGCCAGACACCCGTTTCAGAAGTGATGTCAACAGACCTCGTATCAGGAAATCCTAATATGAGTCTGGAAGACGCGTCGCATCTGATGGCCCAGCACCAAATCCGCCGCCTTCCTATTGTAGATCAAAACAATCTAGTCGGGATCGTTGCGCTTGGAGACCTGGCTGTCAATCAGATGTCGAACGAGTCTGCTGGAGAAGCGCTGACAAACATTTCTCATCAAAACTTGCATTAATAAGAAAGAGCTTGCAGTGTGCAGGCTCTTTCTTCACATAAACCCTTACTTTTTGAAAGCAGAGACGTTTCGGGGTATAGTGTATACATATATGTCTCAATTCGGGCCAAAGGAGTTGTACGCAGTGATAAAAGCGTTAATTTTTGATTTTGATGGGCTTATTCTTGATACAGAAACACATGAATATGAAGTCCTTCAGGAAATTTTTGAGGAACATGGCTCAGTTCTGCCGTTATCCGTTTGGGGCAAGGTTATCGGAACAGCGGCGGGATTTCGGCCATTTGAATACTTAGAAAAGCAGATAGGCAAAAAGCTGAACCATGAAGAGCTGACAAAACTGAGAAGAGACCGGTTTGCAAAACGCATGGAAACAGAAAAAGCGAGACCTGGTGTTGAAGCGTATCTGAATGCGGCAAAGGATTTAGGCTTAAAAGTAGGACTGGCTTCCAGCTCAGATTATAAATGGGTATCCGGCCATTTGAAGCAACTTGGCCTGTTTGACGAATTCGAAGTGATTCAGACAGCTGATGATGTAGAAGAGGTCAAGCCCAATCCCGAGCTGTATTTGTTAGCGGCAAAGAATCTTGGAGTATCGCCGTCGGAATGTCTCGCATTCGAGGATTCCGTCAATGGTTCGATTGCTGCCAAGCGAGCGGGCATGAAGTGTGTAATCGTTCCGAATCAAGTAACAGGCACCTTGATGTTTGAAGAATATGATCACAGGCTCGAATCAATGGCGGAGATGGAGCTCGCCCTATTGCTTGATCATCTGAACGCACAAAACTAGAAAGGAGCGAGTAGATTGTCTGAGAAATTAGATTTGACCCGTTTTGAAAAGAAAATGGTCATCCGTAATATCGAAGAGAAAGATATCGACAACATTATAGACCTTCAAAAGGACTGCTTTCCAGGCATGGAGCCGTGGAAGCGCGAGCATTTAATCAGCCATCTGGAGCATTTTCCGGAAGGGCAGTTTTGTGCAGAATTCGAAGGTGAAATTATCGGTTCGTGCTCAAGCCTCCTGATTAATTTTGATGAATATGATGACCGCCATACGTGGCAGGACATTACAGATGACGGATACATCACCAATCACAATCCGGATGGCTTAAACATGTACGGGATCGAGGTCATGGTGCATCCTGATTACAGACGGATGAAAATCGGCCATCGTTTGTATGAGGCAAGAAAGGATTTGGCAAGACGTTTAAATCTGAAAAGCATCATCATAGGCGGAAGGATACCGAACTATCATAAATATGCTGATGAAATGACTGCAAGAGAGTATGTTGAACAGGTAACACGCCATCAAATTTACGATCCCGTCCTTTCTTTTCAGCTGATGAACGGTTTTACCCTGATGCGGATTAACCCGGATTATCTCCCGGATGATACAGCTTCAATTAAATATGCGACGCTGATGGAATGGAATAATGTCGATTATCTGCCGCAGCAGACAAAGCGTTATTATAAATCGGCCTTCCCTGTGAGAATTTGTGTCATTCAATACGAAATGAAAAAAATCTATTCCTTTGAGGAATTTGCGAATCAAGTAGAGTACTATGTCGATGTCGCATCTGACGCGAGGTCTGATTTTGCAGTGTTCCCGGAAATTTTCACAACCCAGCTGATGTCCTTCCTTGAGGAACGTTCACCAAGCTTGGCGGTACAGAGAATTACCGAGTATACTGAGGATTACATCAGTCTGTTTACAGACTTGGCTGTTAAGTATAATGTCAACATTATCGGCGGATCTCATTTTGTAGAAGAGGAAGGGAAAATTTATAATATCGCCTACCTGTTCAGACGCGATGGAACGATTGAGAAGCAATATAAACTGCATATTACGCCGAATGAACGCAAATGGTGGGGAATCAGCGCGGGCGACCAGGTACGTGTGTTTGATACGGACTGCGGGAAAATTGCGATCCAAATTTGCTATGACATTGAGTTTCCTGAGCTTGCCCGCATTGCGGCCGATAAAGGCGCAAAAATTATTTTTACGCCATTTTGTACGGAAGACCGCCAAGGCTACTTGCGTGTCAGATATTGTTCACAGGCAAGAGCGGTCGAAAATCAAATTTATACCGTCATTTCCGGAACGGTTGGAAACCTGCCGCAAACTGAAAATATGGATATTCAATATGCTCAGTCCGGCATCTTTGCCCCTTCTGATTTTGAATTCGCAAGAGACGGCATCGTTGGGGAAACCAACCCGAATATTGAAATGGTCGTCATTGGCGATGTTGACTTAGAAATTCTCAGAAGACAGCGCCAAAACGGAACGGTGCGTCAGCTCAAAGACAGACGGCGTGATATTTATCATATTCACTATAAGAAATAATCCGGAAACCCGCCTGAATTGGCGGGTTTTTTTAAAAAAAAAAGCGGAATTGAAACTCTGCCGTAAAATAGATATAAATGTGTGTACATCGGAAAAGAAGGTGCCTTATGGAGTTTCTGCTTGTTTTAGTTCCCGTTTTCGGAATCTTCGCAATTGGTTATATCGGACAGAAAACACTTGGTTTTGATATTCAGACA
The DNA here is from genome assembly GCF_029536185.1 of Bacillus sp. B28. NCBI lineage: Bacteria > Bacillati > Bacillota > Bacilli > Caryophanales > Bacillaceae > Bacillus > Bacillus sp. B28. Next base: position 1,025,814 of record NZ_CP120511.1, read on the forward strand.
CTGTCCAAAATGTCCTTATATTTAATGTCTCCTTTTTTGGCTTTTGATACGTTTTATTCAAACGAGCTGACGATGGACTATGTGTATCTGTCTATTTTTGTGCTGGGTCTATACCTGGTTCTTGTGCTGTTGGTCTCCTTTTTATCCTTTTTACATAGGTATCCGAACCAAGATCGCTGTGCCATGATTCTCTCATCAGCCTTTATGAATAACGGCAATTACGGCACGCCTGTCGTACTGCTTGTGTTTGGGACGGCGGGGCTGGATACGGCTGTTGTGTTAATGGTGCTGCAGCAGTTAATTATGAGTACTATCGGCATGTATTACGCTGCAAAGGGCGGTTCGGAGGAAGGCGGATGTAAAACGGTGATGACTCGGGTTATCCGTATGCCTGTGGCGTACGGAGCACTTTTAGGCGCAATTCTTCAGCTTATGCATATTTCAGTCCCTAAAGAGTTAATGACAGGCATTGAACTGGTCGGAAATGCGACGATTCCGGCGATCATGATTATTCTTGGCATGCAGCTTGCGCTGATCTCTTTCAGGAATATTGAATACAGAAAAATTTCTTATTCTCTGCTGCTGAAGCTGATGGTATCACCGTTAATTGCGCTGGCCTTCACATTGATTTTGCCTGTGGATGACATGACGAAGCAAATTATGATCCTCGTAGCGGCCATGCCGACCGCTGCCAATACGACCTTAATAGCCGTTCAGTTTAATACAAGGCCCGAAGTCGTTTCCAGTGCCACTTTTATCAGCACAATGCTGAGCATAGTCACTTTGCCGGTCCTGCTTTGGATGCTGCATCCTCTTTCTTCTTGATGAAAGAGGATGTTTTAATTACCCGGCGGTTTATTGACTCCTTTGTCGTCTGGCTTTATATTGAAGTCAGGGAAATCATCACCTAGACATCACATAAGAGAAGGTCTGTTTCAATTTATTTATTGAACGCTAATGAAATGGAGATGATGGGGATGGAAAACATTCAGCAAAATCAGGGATTAAAGCAAAAGGATGAGCAATTCGTGTGGCATGCTATGAAGGGAGCGCATCAAGCGGACAGTCTGATTGCCCAAAAGGCGGAAGGAGCCTGGGTGACTGATATAGACGGACGCCGCTATCTTGATGCGATGTCCGGTTTGTGGTGCGTTAATATTGGTTACGGCAGAAAAGAGCTTGCGGAGGCTGCCTATGAACAATTAAAGGAACTGCCGTATTACCCGTTAACGCAAAGTCACGCACCTGCGATTCACTTGGCGGAGAAGCTGAATGAGTGGCTTGGCGGCGATTATGTGATTTTCTTTTCCAACAGCGGATCGGAAGCAAATGAAACCGCTTTTAAGATCGCTCGCCAGTACCATCTGGAAAACGGTGACCACAGCCGTTATAAATTCATCTCTAGATATAGAGCCTATCACGGCAATACGTTGGGAGCGCTCTCTGCCACCGGCCAGGCACAGCGGAAATATAAATATGAACCGTTAAGCCAAGGATTCCTGCACGCCGCCCCGCCTGATGTCTACCGAAATCCTGAGGACGCCAATACATTAGAGAGCGCAAATGAAATTGACCGCATCATGACATGGGAATTAAGCGAAACGATTGCCGGTGTCATTATGGAGCCCATTATTACTGGCGGAGGCATTTTAATGCCGCCGGACGGATATATGAAGAAAGTGGAGGAAATCTGCCGCCGGCACGGCGCCCTGCTGATTTGTGACGAAGTCATCTGCGGATTTGGGCGGACTGGCGAGCCGTTCGGATTTATGCACTACGGCGTGAAGCCCGATATCATTACAATGGCGAAAGGGATTACAAGCGCGTATCTGCCATTGTCAGCGACCGCGGTTAAACGGGAGATTTTTGAAGCATACCAAGGAGAAGCTCCTTATGACCGTTTCCGCCACGTCAACACATTCGGCGGCAGCCCGGCAGCCTGCGCATTGGCTTTGAAAAACCTGCAAATTATGGAGGATGAACAGCTGATTCAGCGATCCCGCGATCTCGGAGCAAAGCTTTTAGGTGAGCTTCAGTCGTTGAGAGAACACCCTGCAGTAGGGGATGTAAGGGGAAAAGGGCTGCTGGTCGGAATCGAACTTGTCAAAGATAAGCTGACTAAAGAGCCGGCTGGCGCTGACCAAGTGAACCAAGTGGTTGCGGCATGCAAAGAGAAAGGGCTGATCATCGGCAAAAACGGCGATACAGTCGCCGGATATAACAATGTCATTCAGCTCGCCCCGCCATTTTGTCTGACAGAAGAAGACCTTGCATTTATCGTAAAAACGGTGAAGGAAAGCATACTGACGATTTGATACAAAAGTGATTTGTTAAAGGAGCACACTATGAGTTTTCACAACCAGCCTATTTTACCGGCTATTCGCAATATGAAGCAATTTGATGAGTTTTTAAACAGCTCGTTTTCGTACGGCGTGATACTTGATATTCATCTCGGACAATTAAAGGGCGTGATCAGAGAGGCGCAAAAGCACGGGAAGAAGATGATGGTGCATGTCGATTTAATTCAAGGGATCAAACATGATGAATACGGAGCGGAATTCATCTGCCAGGATATCAAGCCAGCGGGGATTATCTCAACAAGATCAAACGTGATTGCAAAAGCGAAGCAGAAGAAAATCTATGCGATCCAGCGTTTGTTTCTGCTTGATACAAGCGCAATGGAAAAAAGCATGGAGTTTGTCGGCAAGCATAAGCCTGACTTCATTGAAGTGCTGCCGGGCATCGTGCCGTCACTTATTCAGGAAATTAAAGAGAAAACAGGTATCCCTATCTTTGCGGGAGGTTTCATCCGCACAGAACAAGATGTAGAACAGGCACTGAAAGCTGGTGCCGTTGCTGTCACCACATCTAACACCAAATTATGGAAAAAATATGAAAACTTTTTGACAGAAAGTGATTGACACCGCTTTCATCCACTGATACAATTGCACTAGGTTAATACAATGTGATGGAGAATCCGGAGACCCACAGCAGCTCTTTACGGTAAAAGTTATACATCCGTAAAGCGGTTTGTTGTGGTTTTTTTATTCTCTATCATACTTCTTAATCGCAACCTTAGGAGGAATTATCTATGACAGCATTTTGGGGAGAACTAATCGGTACGATGCTGCTTGTTATTTTTGGCGCAGGTGTTTGTGCAGGAGTCAATTTGAAGAAATCGCTTTCATATCAATCTGGCTGGATTGTTGTTGTATTTGGATGGGGATTAGGTGTGGCAATGGCCGCTTATGCGGTCGGCGGCATCAGCGGCGCCCATCTCAATCCCGCGTTAACGATAGCATTTGCTTTTGTTGGTGATTTTCCGTGGAAAGAGGTTCCGGTTTACATTGCGGCGCAAATGATCGGTGCAATGATCGGTGCGGTAATTGTTTACCTTCATTACCTGCCGCATTGGAAGTCTACCGATGATCCCGCTGCCAAGCTGGGTGTTTTTTCAACCGGACCCAGCATTCCGCATACGTTTGCAAACGTTTTAAGTGAGGTTATTGGGACATTTGTCCTTGTGCTTGGAATTTTGGCGATTGGGGCAAATGAGTTTACAGAGGGACTTAACCCTTTAATCGTCGGTTTTCTCATCGTTGCTATCGGTATTTCTCTTGGAGGAACCACGGGATATGCAATTAATCCCGCCCGCGACTTAGGTCCGCGGATTGCCCACGCACTTCTGCCGATTCCGGGGAAAGGCTCATCAAACTGGAAGTACGCATGGGTTCCTGTTGCCGGCCCGATTTTGGGCGGATCATTCGGCGGTGTATTTTACAGCGCCGCGTTTCAGGGGCAGATTACAAGCAGTTTCTGGATTGTAAGCGTTGTATTGGTTGTGGTATTGTTAGGACTCTATGGCTATACGAAAAAACATACAGCTAAAACACTATCAAATTCAAAATATATTTAAGCAAAGGGGAGACATCTTATGGAAACTTACATTTTATCCTTAGATCAAGGGACAACAAGTTCAAGAGCGATTCTGTTTAATAAAGAAGGCAAAATCGTTCACTCCGCTCAAAAGGAATTTACACAATACTTCCCGCATCCAGGGTGGGTTGAGCATAATGCAAATGAAATTTGGGGATCTGTCCTTGCTGTTATCGCCTCTGTCATTTCTGAATCGGGAATCAGCGCTTCTCAAATTGCCGGAATCGGCATTACCAATCAAAGGGAAACAGCAGTTGTTTGGGATAAGGATACAGGAAAGCCTGTGTATAATGCGATCGTTTGGCAGTCACGACAGACATCTGGAATCTGCGAGGAGCTTCGTGAAAAAGGATTTAATGATACATTCAGAGAGAAAACAGGCCTTTTGATAGATCCATATTTTTCTGGCACGAAGGTGAAATGGATTTTAGACAATGTGGAAGGCGCAAGAGAAAAAGCGGAAAAAGGCGAGCTGCTGTTTGGAACGATTGACACATGGCTCATTTGGAAAATGTCAGGCGGAAAAGCACACGTGACGGATTATTCCAACGCCTCAAGAACGCTGATGTTTAATATTTACGATTTGAAATGGGACGATGAGCTGCTTGAGATTTTAGGCGTTCCGAAATCAATGCTCCCTGAAGTGAAACCGTCCTCTCATGTGTATGCGGAGACAGTTGATTATCACTTCTTCGGAAAAAATATTCCGATTGCTGGAGCGGCAGGCGACCAGCAGTCCGCGCTGTTCGGCCAGGCGTGCTTTGAAGCAGGCATGGGGAAAAACACATACGGCACAGGATGTTTCATGCTGATGAATACAGGGGAAAAAGCAATTAAGTCGGAACACGGGCTGCTGACAACAATCGCCTGGGGCATTGACGGTAAAGTTGAATATGCTTTAGAAGGAAGTATTTTTGTCGCAGGCTCAGCCATCCAATGGCTCAGAGACGGAATGAGAATGTTCCAGGACTCTTCGCTTAGCGAATCATACGCAGAGAAAGTTGATTCAACTGACGGCGTATATGTCGTTCCGGCCTTTGTCGGCTTGGGAACGCCTTACTGGGACAGCGATGTGCGCGGTTCAGTTTTCGGCCTGACTAGAGGCACAACAAAAGAACATTTTATCCGGGCCACGCTGGAGTCATTGGCTTATCAGACGAAAGATGTGCTTGATGCAATGGAAGCGGATTCTAACATTTCATTGAAAACGCTTCGTGTGGATGGCGGAGCTGTTAAAAATAACTTTTTGATGCAGTTTCAAGGGGATATTTTAGATGTGCCTGTGGAACGACCGGAAATCAATGAAACAACTGCGCTTGGCGCGGCATATTTGGCAGGTATCGCTGTGGGATTCTGGAAGGATCGTTCTGACATTATTAACCAGTGGAATCTGGATAAGCGTTTTGAACCTAAATTGGAAGAAGAAAAACGAAATGAGCTGTATAAAGGCTGGCAAAAAGCCGTTAAAGCAGCTATGGCTTTTAAATAAAATAAGAGTATGTTATAATGGTTACAAGTTAATAAGAACGGTCCTGAGATGAGGAGAGACCACAGCACCAAAGTGTGAACATGCACTTTGGGTGTTGTGGTCTCTTTTTCTATTTACTTACCGTGACAACAAGGAGGAAACGTAATAATGAAAAATCAATTTTCAAGTCTTGAGCGGGATCGCATGCTGACAGACATGACGAAAAAAACATATGATCTATTTATTATCGGAGGAGGAATTACAGGAGCTGGTACAGCTCTTGACGCGGCATCAAGGGGCATGAAGGTCGCACTCAGCGAAATGCAGGATTTCGCGGCTGGAACATCAAGCAGATCAACAAAATTGGTTCATGGCGGATTGCGCTATTTAAAACAATTTGAAGTGAAAATGGTCGCTGAGGTAGGGAAAGAGCGGGCGATTGTCTATGAAAACGGCCCGCACGTTACCACACCGGAATGGATGCTGCTTCCGTTTCATAAAGGCGGCACATTCGGTTCATTCTCAACCTCTATCGGTTTAAGAGTTTATGACTTCTTAGCCGGCGTAAAAAAATCCGAACGCAGAAGCATGCTTTCAGCAAAAGAAACGCTGCAAAAAGAGCCTTTGGTGAAAAAAGACGGCTTAAAAGGCGGCGGCTACTATGTTGAATACCGCACTGACGATGCGAGACTGACAATCGAGGTCATGAAGGAAGCGGTCAAATTCGGGGCAGAGCCTGTGAATTATTCCAAAGTAAAAGAACTCCTTTATGAAAAAGGCAAAGCAGTCGGTGTATTAATTGAAGACGTTTTGACGAAAAAAGAATATAAAGTATACGCGAAAAAAATCGTCAATGCGACAGGCCCTTGGGTAGACCAGCTCAGAGAAAAAGACCATTCTAAAAACGGAAAGCACCTTCAGCATACAAAAGGTATTCACCTTGTATTTGACCAATCTGTCTTTCCTTTGAAACAAGCGGTATATTTTGATACACCGGACGGCCGCATGGTGTTTGCTATTCCTCGTGAAGGCAAAACATACGTGGGCACAACCGATACTGTTTACAAAGAGGCCCTGGAGCATCCGCGCATGACAACTGAGGATCGCGATTACGTCATCAATTCAATCAATTACATGTTCCCGGAACTGAATATGAAAGCGGATGATATCGAATCAAGCTGGGCTGGCCTGCGTCCGCTCATTCATGAAGAAGGAAAGGACCCTTCCGAGATTTCACGCAAAGATGAAATTTGGACGTCAGATTCAGGCTTGATTACTATTGCCGGCGGTAAGCTGACCGGGTACAGAAAAATGGCGGAGCACATTGTCGATCTTGTTCGTGATCGATTAAAAGAGGAAGGCGAAAAGGATTTCGGCCCATGCAAAACGAAAAACATGCCGATTTCAGGCGGGCACGTCGGCGGTTCTAAAAACCTTGCATCCTTCGTGACGGCGAAAACGAAAGAAGGCATTGCGGCCGGCTTATCAGAAAAGGATGCGAAACAGCTGGCTATCAGATACGGCTCCAACGTAGAGCGTGTCTTTAATCGGGTCGAGGCACTGAAAGACGAGGCTGTGAAGCGAAATATCCCGGTTCATATCCTTGCCGAGGCAGAATACAGCATTGAAGAAGAATTGACTGCAACGCCTGCTGACTTCTTTGTCCGCAGAACGGGACGTTTATTTTTTGATATCAATTGGGTAAAAACATATAAAGACGCCGTTATTGATTTTATGAGCGAGCGATTCCAGTGGGATGAGCAGACGCAAAACAAACATACAGAAAACCTTAACAAGCTATTACACGATGCGGTTGTACCGGTCGAACAATAAAAATAACGGGCTGTCTGCAGCCCGTTTTTTCTTTTATGAGCCAGAAAGCGTCAGATCTCAAGATATCAAGTGACAGAGACGCTCTCTTCATATTAAAATAATGGCATATGGCTGATACATAGGAGGACGAATTATGACTTGGAGAAAGAGCTATGAACGCTGGAAACAGACAGAAAATTTAGATCCTGAATTAAAAAAGCTCCTCACTGAATTAGAGGGGAATGATCAGGCTCTTGAAGACTGCTTCTATAAAAACCTTGAATTCGGAACTGGGGGTATGCGCGGAGAAATTGGCGCCGGTACGAATCGGATGAATATTTACACGGTGCGCAAGGCATCAGCGGGATTTGCGGCATACATCTTGCAGCAGGGTGAGGAAGCGAAAAAACGGGGCGTTGTCATTGCGTATGATTCCCGCCATAAATCACCGGAGTTTGCGATGGAAGCGGCAAAAACGCTTGCTGCACAAGGCATCCAAACGTACGTATTTGATGAGCTTCGCCCGACGCCGGAGCTGTCATTCGCTGTCAGACAACTGAACGCTTACGGAGGAATTGTTGTGACGGCTAGCCATAACCCGCCTGAATATAATGGGTACAAAGTGTACGGTGATGACGGCGGCCAGCTGCCTCCGCGTGAAGCAGACATCGTCATTGAGCAGGTAAACGCCATCGAAAATGAACTGACAATCACAGTCGAAGATGAAGAAACGTTAAAAGAAAAAGGCTTAATAAAGATCATCGGTGAAGAGATTGATAAGGTCTATACTGAAAAACTGACATCTATTTCCGTTCACCCTGAGTTATCCGGAGAAGTGGATGTGAAAGTGGTTTTCACTCCGCTGCATGGAACCGCAAACAAACCGGTCAGACGCGGACTCGAAGCCCTCGGCTATCAAAATGTCACGGTCGTGAAGGAACAGGAACTGCCAGATCCGGACTTTTCAACTGTAACATCTCCGAACCCGGAAGAGCATGCTGCATTTGAATACGCTATTAAGCTCGGCGAAGAGCAAAATGCAGATATTCTTATTGCAACAGATCCAGATGCGGACCGCCTTGGCATTGCGGTGAAAAATGATGAAGGCAAATATACAGTGCTGACAGGAAACCAAACCGGTGCCCTGCTGCTTCATTATTTGCTTTCTGAAAAGAAAAAACAAGAAATCCTGCCTGAGAATGGCGTCGTTCTCAAAACAATCGTAACAAGTGAAATCGGCCGCGATGTCGCATCTTCATTCGGACTCGATACGATTGATACACTGACGGGCTTTAAGTTTATCGGTGAAAAGATTAAAGAATACGAAGCCTCAGGCCAGTACACTTTCCAATTCGGATATGAAGAAAGCTATGGTTATTTAATCGGAGATTTCGCCCGCGACAAGGATGCCATTCAGGCCGCACTTTTGGCAGTTGAGGTTTGCGCGTTCTATAAGAAACAAGGAACGTCATTATACGAAGCGTTAATGAATATCTTCAAAGAATATGGTTTTTACCGTGAAGGGCTGAAATCACTGACGCTGAAAGGAAAACAGGGAGCGGAGCAGATTGAAGCGATTCTTGCTTCCTTCAGACAAAATCCGCCGCAAACAATGGCCGGTAAACAGGTTGTCTCAGCAGAGGATTACGCTGTAAGCAAACGGATGGTTTTGACGGAAAATAAAGAAGAAGCCATCGACCTGCCAAAATCAAATGTATTGAAATATTTCTTGGAAGACGGATCTTGGTTCTGCCTCCGTCCTTCTGGTACTGAGCCGAAGGTCAAATTTTATTTCGCTGTAAAAGGAACATCCCTACAAGATAGTGAACAGCGTCTTGCCGCACTTTCTGACGATGTCATGAAGACAGTTGACGAAATTGTCGAAGCAACAGCAAAATAATTTGAAAAAAGCTGGATCACGCAATGTGATCCAGCTTTTTTCTATTTCTCATCCAAAAGTCTGAAAGAAAATCAACCTTCATGTGAAGTAACAATATTCAAAAAACTGGTATAATCTTAGATAATAACCATAGCCGGAGTGAGAGACGTGACCAAACCGAGGGTGGAAAAATTAAGAACGCTGAAAACCATTGCCGAGACTTTGAATCAAGGACACGATGTCAAAGCAACGCTGAATGAAGTGTTAAAAGAATTGCTGAGCTTAACGAATCTTCAGTCTGGATGGATCTTTCTCATTGAAGAGGACGGTTCCTATACATTAGCGGCAGACGCATACCTGCCGCCTGCTTTAAGCAGGAGGGAAAAAGTGCTGATGTGTGAAGGGGAGTGCTATTGCCTGACGAAATTCAATAACGGCGGACTTAGAAAAGCAGCCAATATTATGAACTGTAAACGCATAGAATCAGCTGAAGAGCTGCATTGTTTTGACACAGAAGGGATTACGCATCATGCAACCGTTCCCTTAGAAGATGGAGACAGACGGTTTGGTTTATTAAATGTGGCAGCGGCCGGAAAGACACTTTTTGATGAGGAGGAGCTTCATTTGCTGGAGGCGGTTGCTTTTCAGATCGGAACGGCGATACAGCGGATGAGGCTTGCTGAATACAAACAAAAAAACGCTCTTTTAATGGAGCGGAACCGTCTCGCTCAGGAGCTGCATGATTCAGTCAATCAGATGCTGTTTTCCGTCAGTTTAACAGCAAAAGCGGCAAAGACATTAACACAAGAAGAGACCCTGCAGCAAATGATTGATTTTATTCAAACGTTAACGCAGGACGCGCTGGCTGAAATGAAGTCCTTAATTTGGCAGCTTCGCCCCGGAGGATTGGAAAAAGGGCTGGCTGAAGCCATTAAAAGCTACGGCACTCTGATCGGATTGAATGTCGTCTTTACACAAAAAGGATGTCCAGCCCTTCGTGATGAAGAGGAGCATATGCTGTGGCGTGTCGTGCAGGAAGCCCTCAATAATTGCAAAAAGCATGCCGGGACTGATACGGCATATGTCAGAATTACTGCTTCTTCGTCCTATGCAGAACTGGATATTATCGATCATGGGGCAGGATTTCGTTATGAAGCGCACGACGGACTGCCTTCACTTGGCATCAAAGGAATGAAAGAGCGGGCAGAAAAAGCCGGCGCGGAATTTTTCATTGAGTCAGAGCTTGGAGCTGGCACGAAGCTGTCTGTCAGGCTTCCGCTTACCAATCAGAAAGGAAGAACAGTGAGATGAGAATTGTAATAGCGGATGATCACCATGTTGTCCGGAAGGGACTTCGTTTTTTCTTTGCCACCAAGGACGATATTGAAGTTGTCGGAGAAGCGGCAACCGGAAGTGAGGCCCTCCGTGTCATCGAAGAAACAAAGCCTGATCTCGTTCTGATGGATCTGTCGATGCCGGATATGGATGGAATAGCAGCAACAAAAAAAGCAGTACAGCAATTTCCCGGTGTCCATATCGTCGTGCTGACGAGCTACTCTGATCAGGAGCATGTCATCCCTGCGCTTCAGGCAGGAGCGAAGGCGTATCAGCTAAAGGATACGGAGCCGGAGGAATTGGTGAAAACACTGAGACAGGTTGATTCAGGCGAATATATGCTGTCTTCAGCTATTATGCCCCATGTCCTGACACATATGAAAAAACAGAATGAACCGGAAAAAGAAAAATTTTATCAATTAACCCGGCGGGAAAGAGATGTGCTAAACGAAATTGCTTGCGGAAAAAGCAATAAAGAAATCGCAGCATCGTTGTTTATTTCAGAAAAAACAGTAAAAACCCATGTGTCTAATCTTTTAGCAAAGCTTGAGCTGGCGGACCGCACACAAGCAGCGCTTTTTGCAGTGAAATACAACCTGAATGGAGAGACCACAAAGTGAACATATTAGTGATTAGCGGCTCGCCGAGAACACATGGCAGGACAAGAATTGCGGCAGCCTATATTTCAGCTGTGTATCAAACGGATTTGATTGATTTGAGCGAATTTATATTGCCGTTATTTAACGGTGAAGCCGAACAGGCCGAGCTTACGCGGGTACAAGAGCTGAAACAGCGCGTCAGCAAAGCGGATGCGATTGTATTACTATCTCCTGAATATCACAGCGGCATGAGCGGCGCTTTAAAAAATGCACTGGATTTTTTAAGCAGCGAACAATTTAAATATAAGCCAGTAGCTCTTTTGGCAGCAGCAGGCGGCGGAAAAGGCGGAATCAATGCGCTGAACAATATGAGAACCGTGATGAGGGGCTTATATGCCAATGCCATACCGAGGCAGCTTGTGCTTGATCCGGTAACGATTGATGCGGAAAACGCAACAGTAACGGAACACATGGCGGCCAGCATAAAAGAGCTGATGGAAGAATTGCACATGTTCGCAAATGCAGGAACCCCCGGCGTCTAAACACCGGGGGTTTTTTTATGTGAGAAGCGCTAATTGATCCTCATATGTTAGCTCAGTGGCATGATCAATATAGCGGAGAAGAGAATACAGAACCTTTTCTAATACAGCATAATCCTGTTCAAAATGGTATGCATGCAAAAAATGCTCAATTCGTTTTGATAACAAATCATCCTCTGTCCGCACCATTAAAATTAATAAATTATCCCATTGGGAACGATGGGTGTAATACAATGCTTTGTCGTAATCAGCATAATCCATATCAATCGCTTCTCCTTTCCTGTGTGAGAAGTTCAGGATTAGTTTATGCCGCATCAGCTGTTATTGACGGGGCAAAACTTGGCGTCTGCGTCAGAACTGGGGTAGCAATATGAGGGAGACATAAAATGAAAATGCCTGAATGAAGCAAGCGGTTTTGGAAAACCTAAGATGAAAATAATCTGGGTACAGGAGACTGAAAACATGAAATCTCTGCCGTATGCCATTGCGCTTCTGTTTTGCGGTTTACTCATCTTATCGATGGCTGCAAAAGGGCATTCAGAAAACATGAACGAGTCTGTTCAAAAGTGGGAACAGCTCGCTTGGAGTAAAATTCAAGATGAATATAAAGGGGCTTCTTTTTCCGATTACGCCTATATGGGGCGGACCGAGGTGAATGACCAGCAGACAAAGGATGTCTTTCGGGTGACCGTCAAACAGAATGATGAAACATTTTCCGTGCGTGCGGAAGTTTATTTTCACCCTGTGACAAAACATATGATCAGCATCAATGTGTTTCGTCTTTAATAAAAAAACTGTACAGCCGACAAAGGCCATACAGTTTTGTTTTTAGAAATAACGCTTTGCTCCGAGGTAGCGCTGTTTCCAGTATGAGTTGTTCATATTTGAAATGACAACTCCTGAGTCGTTGGCATTAATGAATTCCCCGTTTCCGAGGTAAATCCCGACATGAGAAGGGCCGGCTTTGTATGTCGAAAAGAAGACAAAGTCTCCGACTGCAGGCTGGCTGACAGGTTTCATGGTGTTCCAGTAGCCGGCCGCCGTTAATCTGGACACAGAAGTCACTTTGTTTAGCGCATAGTAAATGAATCCGCTGCAGTCAAATCCGGCCGGTGTTGTTCCTCCCCAGCGATATGGAACACCAAGGTGATCCTTAGCGGCCGCGATCATTTTGTTAATCTTCGCGCTTGTTGAGATCGTGCTGCCTGAAGATCCGGAACTTGAATTTGAAGATGAAGCTTTGCCTGTAATCGTGAGCTTCTGGCCGATTTGTAAGACATCGTTTTTCAAGTTGTTTTTCTCCCGGATCTGCTGGGCTGTCACATTGAACTTTTGAGCGATCACCCATAAGGAATCACCGCTCTTCACCGTATATGTAGTCGTCGTTGTGCCGGAGCTTGAATTTGACGAAGACGGTGTTGTTGATGTGCTGGAACTTGATTTGCCGGTCAGCTTCAGCACTTGTCCGACGTAAAGAACGTCTGATTTCAGATTGTTGCTGTTTCGGATTTGCTGTACAGTCAGGTTATATTTGTTTGCGATCTTCCAAAGTGAGTCTCCGCTTTTTACGGTGTACTTCGTTGTTGTTGACGCTGATTGATTCGATTTGGATGAATTGTTTTTGGATGACGAATTAGAACCCGCTGATTTTGTTTTTAACACTTGATTCACATAAATGGTATCTGATTTTAAATTGTTCAATACCTTCAATTCAGCGATGGACATATTGACTTTGTTCGCGATTTTCCAAAGCGAATCACCTAGCTGCACTTTGTAAGTGCCAGTCGAAGCTGAAGAGCTTGAGCTCGATTTAGATGATTTAGAGCTGCTTGAAGTGCCGGAACTGGAATTTGAAGAAACTTTTCCGGATACTTTTAATTTTTGCCCTGCACGAATCATGTCGCTGCTCAATCCGTTTAACTTTTTCAGTTCCTGTACCGACATCTTAAACTCATTGGCAATCAGCCATAGTGAATCGCCGCTTTTCACTGTGTAAACAGAATTTCCGCTCTTCTTTGCTGTTGAGCCTGAAGAAGATGATGAAGTGCCGGAATTGCTGCCTGGGATGGTAAGCGTCTGGCCGATTGACAGGACGGTAGTCGAAAGATGGTTGGCGGATGTGATGGCCGCTACACTTGTGTTGTAGTTTTGCGCCAGCTTCCATAAGGAATCTCCGCTTTTGACTTTAATCGTTGCTGCTTCAGCGGGTGTAATCGCTAGTGTTGTGCTGACAATCGCGGATGCTGTCAGCCCTGCTGCTAATTTCTTTTTCATCTGAGCTCTCCTTTTTCCCCCAATGATTTTGAATATGCTGTTTCTTTTTTATATCGGCAGATTCAACTCATCGTTTTGCCTTTTTTAAAAATCAGTCATATTATCTTAACAGAAAGCAGGAAAAAGGGCATAAAAAAAGAAGGAATCATCAACTATTCCTTCATTTTCAAAAGCTGCATAATTTCCTCTTTGTTTTTGACAAGGTCTCGCAGCGTATATTTGTTTAAAACGGCAAGATAGGCCATAAGCGCTTCATTAAGCACGTGTTTTAAGCCGCACACTGGAGAAATAATGCAGAGATTTCTATTCGCATCAAAACATTCAACAATATTAAAATCGTCTTCTGTTTTTCTGACGACCTCTCCGATATTAATGTCTTCAGGATCCATGCCTAAACGTATGCCGCCGCCCCGTCCGCGTATCGTTTCTACATATCCGAGCTGACCGAGCCTGTATATGACTTTCATGAGATGATTTTTTGAAATAGAATACGTTTCGGCGATCTGTTTTATATTTGAAAGTTTTCCGGGACGTTCTGCAGCCAGAAAAATCAAAACTCGTAATGAATAATCTGTATAATTTGTTAACTTCATATTAAGACCTCGGAATAAGACATTTTCTATATCTTATCATAATCTATTATAAAATGAAAAAAAAGGAATTTCCCTAAAAAAGCGTGCACCCTGCTGGGCACACGCATTTTTTTAATTCATGTCATTGGAAGGATTTTGTTTTGAACGGTTTTTCGTATCAACTTCAGTGTTTTGAATTTTGCGTTCGAATTTAGAAAGATAACGTGAAGCAAAATCCTTTCCGCCAAGACCGAATGATAAACCGAATGCAAGTGCGAATCCGCCAAGCACGATGATAAATGCGGAATTGACAATTGTGTCAGCGACTCCGAGCTGATCTAGTGCCATAAAGAAAGCCAGTGCGATGATTGTATACTTTGCAATCGCAGCTAAAGATTTGAACTCCTGACCTTTGATCATGCTGGCCAGTACCTTGCGCACCAATTCTCCGGCGTAAAGGCCGATTCCGAGGATAAATACTGCGACAAGGACATTCGGCAGATACGCGATGATGCCGCCAGCGATCTCAACGAGTAAATGCAGCTGAACAACTTGCAGCGCCTCGGCTGTAAACAGCAGGATCACAATGATTTGCGCAATCATACCGACAACTTGGGAGAGTGACAGCTTTGCGGATGCGCCAGGTTCTACGCCCATTTTTCCTAATAAAGAATCAAAGCCTGCACGGCGGAGCAGTCCGGACACCATTGTGTTTACCCATTTTCCGGCCCATATACCGGCTAAAATCAGTACGATGGCGATAATGATATTCGGAAGCATGTTTAAGATGGTATTGAGCATAGAGACGGCTGGCTGAGAAATGCCGGCGACATCAAGACGATCAAGCGCTGAAATGACAACCGGAATGAAAATCAGCACATAAGCAATGGTTCCGATGACAGCAGAAAGGCTTGTATCCTTTAAGTAAATGGATAATCCCATACGAGCAGCGAATCTTTCTGTACCGATGCTTGCTAGGAAATTCGTGATGATGTCACGGACCAGGCGGGCGATGAGCCAGCCGATTAAAACGATCAGCGCCGCAGCGAATAATTTCGGCAGAAAAGCGAGTACGCTTTCCATCATATTTGTAAACGGGCCTGAAATTCCGCTGATATTCAGCGAAGATAAGACTCCCGGCAAGAATATGAGCAGCACAAGATAAAAGACAATTTGTGAAGCGGCGTTAACTGCCTGGTGAATATCTTTCCCTTCAGATACCAAGTTCCATTTGCGCAGTTTTTCGCTCGTGTTCAGCTTCATCCCGATTTTTTTGACAAGAAAGCTTAACACAGAAGCTGCCGCCCAGCCTAACAGCAGAATCAATCCGGCCTTCAGCAGGCTCGGAACAGCAGCTGCAATAGCAGAAAGCATGCTGACAAAAGGCGAAGCCACTGTTGTCAGGTGCAAAATGTTAAAGAATAAAATAAAGACGATAATCAAAGCGATAAAATAAACGACCTTGCTTACGATTTTTTCTGATGAATAGCGTGACGGCTTTTTCTCAGCAAAGATCTTGTCGTCGATTTTTGTTTTTCTGAGCCCTTTGTACACCGCTTTTTCAATGATTTTGGCGATAGCCCATCCGATTAATAAGACAAGCAAAGCAATGATGAGGTTTGGCAACTTACTTAGATAAGAAGAAAACATGTCTGCTGCATTCAATTGGTATCGCTCCTTTTTTTCGTAATATGGTCTGTTTTTACCCACTGACACATTTGGCAAACAGGCCAATGTGCAGGGCGAGTTTTTTTCAGGCAAAAATGTGACTTATCATCTTTTATCAGGCGGGCTCATACATTATAGATAAGTCCAAGTAGGGGGGATTCGGTTGAACGCGGAGGAGAAAAAGGGATTACAGCGGGCAATTGAGGAAATTACCGAAGTTGCAAAAGGATTCGGCCTTGATTTCTATCCGATGAGATATGAAATCTGCCCGGCTGAAATTATTTATACATTCGGCGCGTACGGGATGCCGACAAGATTCAGCCACTGGAGCTTCGGGAAACAGTTTCATAAAATGAAACTGCATTATGACCTTGGATTAAGCAAAATTTATGAGCTTGTCATTAACTCAGACCCATGCTACGCCTTTTTGCTGGACAGCAATTCACTGATACAAAATAAATTGATTGTCGCCCATGTTCTCGCCCACTGTGACTTTTTCAAAAACAACTGCCGCTTCCAAAACACGAAGCGTGACATGGTGGAAAGCATGGCGGCAACGGCAGAGCGAATTAAGTATTATGAACGGATTCACGGAATAAAGGAAGTGGAGGCCTTTTTAGACGCGATCCTTTCAATCCAGGAGCATATCGATCCTTCTTTGGTGCGTCCGAAGCTCCAGTGGAGTGTGGATGATGAGGAAGAAGAGTTTGAGGAAATGGCTACGCCGTACGATGATCTATGGAATTTAGATGGAAAGAAACCGAAAAAACAACTGAAAAAATCAAAAAAACCTTTCCCGCCGCGGCCCGAGAAAGATATTCTGCTTTTTATTGAAGAGCATTCAAGGGAACTTGAGCCGTGGCAGCGTGATATTTTGACGATGATGAGAGAAGAAATGCTTTATTTCTGGCCTCAGCTGGAAACGAAAATTATGAATGAAGGATGGGCTTCATACTGGCATCAAAGAATTATCCGGGAGCTTGATTTAACCTCTGATGAAGCGATAGAGTTCGCCAAGCTGAATGCCGGGGTTGTCCAGCCGTCAAAAACAGGAATCAATCCTTATTATTTGGGACTGAAGATTTTTGAAGATATTGAGGAACGGTATAACAATCCGACTGAGGAAATGAAGAAAATAGGCGTCAAGCCGAACTCAGGCCGGGAGAAAATGTTTGAGGTCAGAGAGATTGAATCAGATATCTCATTCATCCGCAATTATTTAACAAAAGATTTAGTGATGCGCGAGGATCTTTACCTGTTCCAAAAGCAGGGCAGAGACTACAAAATCGTCGATAAAGAGTGGGAGGCTGTCCGCGACCAGCTTGTGAGCATGCGGGTAAACGGAGGATTTCCGTATTTGACAGTAAACGAAGGCGATTATCTGAAAAATAATGAGCTCTTAATTAAGCATTGGTATGAGGGCATAGAACTGGATTTGAAATACTTGGAGAAAGTGCTTCCTTATTTATACCAGCTGTGGGGAAGAAGCGTGCATATCGAATCTGTGCTGGAGGATAAGCAAGTGATGTTTTCGTATGACGGAAAAGGGGTTCACCGCAGGTATTTATAGGAAAAAAGGATGCAGTTTTCTGCATCCTTTTTATTTACCTGTTTTCAAAATGTTAAATATGATTTTTGCCTGGTCGGTATTGTTGATCAGTCCGCTGAATTTCTCTTTTCCAGGGCCGTACGCATATACCGGCACTTCTTCACCGGTGTGATCGGTACTGGTCCAGCCGCTGTTAGAGCGGGTGTTGAAAATCTTGATGATGGCTTTGTAGGCGCCTTTGCTTTTGTCAGCCTGTGAAGCGGCTTCAATACTTTTCATTTCTTCACGTGTGAAATCCAGATCTGTATAGCGGGCGAGCACATCTTTGACCGGTTTGCCTTCGCTGATTTTTTTGGCCATAAACTCAGGTGTTTTTTTCGCGGCCAAAATCGGCTCCGCATGCCAATTTTTTTCGCCGTTTGCACCGATGGTAAATCCGCCTGTCGTATGATCAGCAGCTGCAATCACAAGCGTATGTTTATCTTTTTTCGCAAATTCAATAGCGGCTTTATAGGCCTGTTCAAAATCCTTAACCTCGCTCATGGCTCCGACAGTATCATTGTCATGAGCGGCCCAGTCAATTTGGCTGCCTTCGACCATCAAGAAAAATCCTTTTTTATTTTGATTCAGCCGGTCAATTGCTGAAACAGTCATATCTTTCAGGGATGGGGTTTTGCTGTCGCGGTCGAGCGCTTTAGCAAGCCCTCCGTCTGCAAAAAGCCCGAGCACCTGCTGGTCTTTATTTTTCTTCAGCGCTTGTTTTGTTGTCACATAGCTGTAGCCCGCTTGTTTAAATTCTTTCGTTACATTTCTGTCCTTGCGGGTAAAGTAGGATTTTCCGCCGCCAAGCAAAACGTCAATTTTTTGTTTGCCTTTTATTTTATCATCCATATAGCTGTTGGCGATTTGGTCCATGTTTTTCCGCGATTCATTGTGGGCGCCGTATGCTGCGGGTGTGGCGTGGTTAATTTCAGACGTTGCGACAAGCCCAGTCGATTTGCCCTGCTGTTTGGCTTCTTCGAGCACAGATTTTACTTTTTTTCCATTTTTATCGACACCAATTGCATTGTTATATGTCTTAACGCCTGTCGCTAATGCTGTTCCGGCGGCTGCTGAATCTGTAATATTATAGTCAGGGTCATCCGGGTGCGTCATCATCATGCCTGTCAGGTTCCGGTCAAATTCAGTTAACTTTGGGTTGTTCGGTGTTTCACCGTTATTTTTCATGGAACGGTAGGCATTTATGTATGATGTTCCCATGCCATCCCCAATCATCACAATGACATTTCTGATCTCATCTTTGTTTTGTTTTTTGGCGCTTGCTTTTTCGGTCTGCTGCAGCTCTGCACCGGCGAATATACCGGCTGTAAGCACGGAAACAGCTGCGACTGGCAGCAATTTTGATTTCATTTTTTGAAACAGACTCATTTTTTTGCAGGCCTCCTTTAATTTGTTCTGCTTATTACGATATGGAATGTTTGTTAAGTGCGGCTGTTGATCCTGTAAACATTAAGTAAAGGATTGTGATGAATATAAATTGTCTGTGTCCGTTATCTTGCCTTTCTTTCATCAAAGCATTCATTTTTTCTGAAAAATCTTTACCTCATGGTTTATGCGTGATATGGTTGTTTAAATAAAAAAACTGCGGATGCCCGCAGTTTTTATCGAAACCTATAAGTTCCACATTCTTTCGCTATGTCATAATCCTCAAAATCTTCTTCAATTATTTCCTAAATGTTGATAAACCGCCCAAAAAACATGACAAAAGCACTCATTTTTTGTCACCTTTGAAATGAAAATGAAATATTTAATACCCTTAAAAACTTTTTTTGAAAACGAATAATTAAGAAATTTGTCACGTGAAGTCAAGACTATTTCTGTTGGGAATCCATCCTTATAATAGAAAACAAGATGATTAATTAAAAAAAAGAGATAATAATAGATATACATATTTAGGGAGGAAAACATGAAAAAGCAAATCATTACAGCTACAACAGCAGTAGTTTTAGGATCGACCTTATTTGCAGGAGCGGCATCTGCACAAAGCGTCAAAGTGAAAAAAGGCGACACGTTATGGGATCTTTCAAAAAAATACGGCACCACAATAAGTAAAATTAAATCAGAAAACAAGCTTCATTCTGATATTATTTACGCAGGGCAGACTTTATCTATTAACGGTAAATCGGCAGCATCAGGTTCAAAAAGCAGTTCATCTTCTTCTACATACAAAGTAGTGAGCGGCGACAGTCTTTGGAAAATTTCGAAAAAATACGGCATGACGATCAATGAACTGAAAAAACTGAACGGCTTAAAATCAGATCTTCTGCGTATCGGACAAGTTCTGAAAGTGAAGGGCTCAAGCAGTTCAAGCAGCTCCGGCTCATCAAGCGTGTCTACGTCTGCAACTTCTACATACAAAGTAGTAAGCGGCGACAGTCTATCTAAAATCGCGAAAAAATACGGCACAACGGTTAGCAAAATAAAGAGTCTCAACGGCTTAAAATCAGATTTAATCTATGTCGGACAAGTATTGAAGGTGAAAGGAACAAGTTCTAAACCTGTCACTTCCTCTAAGCCTTCATCTAGTTCAAGCAGCAAAGTATCATCTACATCACTTAACGTAAGCAAACTGGTTTCTGATGCAAAAGCGCTAACTGGAACGCCGTACAAATGGGGCGGAACAACAACTTCCGGTTTTGACTGCAGCGGATTCATTTGGTACGTATTAAACAAACAAACAAGTGTGGCAAGAACGAGCACTGCGGGATACTGGAGTTCCATGAAGAGCATTGCCAGCCCGTCTGTCGGTGATTTCGTATTCTTTACAACATATAAATCCGGCCCTTCTCACATGGGGATTTACATTGGAAACAACAGTTTCGTTCATGCAGGATCTGACGGCGTACAAATCAGCAGCCTGAACAACAGCTACTGGAAGCCTCGCTACCTCGGTGCGAAAAGATTCTAATTTTACGAAGTAACCCGTTCATAGAACGGGTTTTTTTCATTAGACGGAGCATCTTCGTTTTGGTTACATTTAAAAATGAAAATGTGATAAAAAGTCCAAAAACTTTTTTTCCTTCTTATTTTCATAAAGGGCGATCGCATAAGCACCGGCATAGGGCAGCTGCACAGAATGGTAAGGGATTCTGATCATCTGTTTTTCCTCTAATTCGCGCTTTACTGTAGATAAGGGGAGGAATGAAACGCCAAGTCCTTCTTTTATAAACCGTTTCGTTATATGGGTTTGTGTGACTTTCATTGTTCTCACAAATGGAAAAGTCACTCTGACTTGACGGAGTAAGTCGTCCCAGTAGTCAGGGTGATTGTGGGTCAAAAGCAGGTATTGCTCAAGCACCTCTTTGGCATCAATTTCTTCGTCTGATGTGAAACGCTGATCAGGAGGCGCAACGAGGACGACAGGGTCCTTATATAAACAGTGGCATGTTAAAGAAGAAGACTGGACTTTTAAACAGCTCAGTCCGATATCCGCCTCGCCGGCTTTAATCAGAGATGAGATTTCTGCCGATTCAAAAATTTTCACTGCAATTTCTGTTTCGGTATTCATTGAAGTGTATCGTTTCATAACAGATGGAAGCACGGTATCGGCGATAAGCGGCGAAACCGCGAGCTGTAAGGTTTGAGAGTAGCCTTGTCTCACTCTGTGGAGCTCTGCCATGCTGTTTTCATAGTCATCAAGCAGCCTCAGTGCGAATGGCAAATAAGCCCTGCCTTCATCGGTTAACTGAATCTGCCTGCCTTTTCGCTCGAACAGCTTGCAGCTGATTTCTTTTTCTAATTGCTTGATATGAACGGTTACAGTGGGCTGAGATAAAAAAAGCGTTTCTGCTGTTTTTCTGAAGTTTTCATATTTCGCTGCGGTCACAAAGGTGTGAAGCCATTTGAAATCCATTTCCATTCTCCCTCTGATTAAGATTTTTAATTAATTCCCTTTAAAATATTCAATATTTTTTAAATATTATATTTACTATAATAACAGAAAAGGATAGGGGGAATACAAATGGTACATTACGGATTAAAGGGAATTACATGTGTGGACACATCAATCAGCCATATTGACGGCGAAAAAGGCCGGCTTATCTACAGAGGGCATCATGCAAAAGACATCGCGCTGCATCACAGCTTTGAAGAAGCCGCTTACTTGATTTTATTTGGAAAACTGCCGGCATCAGATGAATTACAGACATTTGAAAAAAAGCTGATTGCGGAGCGAAACCTGCCTTACCGTATCGGGCGTTTGATTCAGTCGCTGCCAAACAACATGGACGACATGTCGGTACTGAGAACGGTTGTTTCAGCATTAGGGGAAAATACGTACACGTTTTATCCAAAAATAGAAGAAGCGATTCGGCTGATTGCCATCACGCCGTCCATTATCGCTTACAGAAAACGCTGGGTGCGCGGCGAGCAAGCCATTGAGCCATCTTCCCAGTACGGACATGTCGAAAACTATTATTATATGCTCACCGGTGAACAGCCTTCAGAAGCAAAAAAGAAAGCGCTTGAAACATATATGATTCTGGCCATGGAGCACGGCATGAACGCATCAACTTTCTCGGCACGGGTCACTTTGTCTACAGAGAGTGATTTGGTATCGGCCATTACCGCGGCGCTTGGCACGATGAAAGGCCCGCTTCATGGAGGGGCTCCATCTGCTGTGACGAAAATGCTTGAAGACATTGGAGAAAAAGCGAATGCTGCAGCGTATTTGACAGCAAAGCTTGAAAAAGGAGAACGCCTGATGGGATTTGGACACCGCGTGTATAAGACGAAAGATCCGCGGGCAGAAGCTTTGAGACAGAAAGCTGAAGAGGTTGCAGGCGATGACCGTGATTTGGATCTGGCGCTGCATGTAGAGGCAGAAGCGATTCGTTTGCTGGACATCTACAAACCGGGCCGCAAGCTGTACACAAACGTTGAATTTTATGCAGCTGCTGTCATGAAGGCGATTGATTTTGATGATGAATTGTTTACACCGACGTTTTCCGCAAGCCGAATGGTAGGCTGGTGCGCACATGTGCTGGAACAAGCAGAAAACAACATGATTTTCCGCCCGTCAGCTAAATATACAGGGGCTATTCCTGAAGAAGTACTTTTATAAACATATTTTGCAGTTTATTCGCTTCTGTGATGTGGTAAACGATCAGTATTATCATGTCTAGGAGTGATCAATATGAACCCAATGGGCAGACAAACAGAAGGACAAGAACCGCAGCGGCAGGACCGGCAGCCGGGTATTGAGTCCGAAATGAATCCTCTTCCTTTATCAGAGGACCGTGATTATAAAGGAAGCGGAAAACTGAAAGGAAAAGTCGCAATCATTACAGGAGGCGACAGCGGAATCGGGAGAGCGGCAGCAATCGCGTACGCAAAAGAAGGGGCGGACGTCTCCATTCTTTATCTGGACGAACATTCTGACGCGGAGGAAACGCGAAAACAGATTGAACAGGAAAACGTCCGCTGCCTGCTGATTCCGGGTGACGTCGGAGATGAGAAGCATTGTGAACAGGCTGTACAGCAAACCGTAGACCATTTTGGGAAGCTGGATATTTTGGTTAACAACGCAGCTGAACAGCACCCGCAGGACAGTATTCTTGATATTTCAACAGAGCAGCTTGAAAAAACCTTCCGCACGAACATTTTTTCAATGTTTCATATGACAAAGAAAGCTTTGCCTCATTTGAAAGAAGGTAGCGCAATCATTAATACGACCTCGATTACCGCTTATGAAGGAGATACCGCATTAATTGATTATTCCAGTACAAAGGGTGCAATTGTCTCCTTTACACGATCAATGAGCAAATCTCTTGCGGATAAAGGCATCAGAGTGAATGCGGTGGCGCCCGGTCCGATTTGGACACCGCTGATTCCGGCGACATTCCCGGAAGAAAAAGTGAAACAGCATGGACTTGATACACCGATGGGCAGACCGGGACAGCCGGTTGAGCATGCGGGGGCATACGTCTTGCTCGCATCTGACGAATCTTCCTATATGACGGGACAGACGATTCATGTAAATGGCGGCCGTTTTATTTCAACATAATGTACAAAAAAACCAGCAAATCTGCTGGTTTTTTTTTGTGCATGAAAATAGGTTACTGCAGAAATTTGTCGAATTTTTTAAAAATTTAGTTTTCATTTTCGGATTTTTATATATAATATTGAGTAGGAGAAAGGAATGATTTATCACCAGTACAAATATAGTAGAAAAAAAGAAAAACGGCCATTACCGCTCATGAATTCAGAAAATTCAAATAAAATATAAAGAAAACATCAGCTAGGAGTTGAAGGGGAATGAAAGGAAGCGTATTTAGGAAGAAAAGCATACAAGATTTAATCGCTGCAACAAATGGGGAAAAATCCTTACAAAGAGAATTGGGGGCATTTGACTTAACACTGCTTGGGATTGGGGCCATTATTGGTACTGGGATTTTTGTACTGACTGGAACAGGGGCAGTAACTGCCGGACCCGGACTGACCGTTTCATTTGTTGTCGCAGCGCTGGCTTGTTTATTCGCTGCATTGTCTTATGCTGAATTTGCTTCAAGTGTGCCTGTCTCAGGTTCCGTGTACACATTTACTTATGCTACAATGGGAGAACTTTTGGCCTTCATTATCGGGTGGGATTTAATTTTAGAGTATATGCTGGCGGTAAGTGCCGTTTCAGTCGGGTGGTCCGGGTATTTTCAATCATTTTTGTCCGGGCTGGGCATTCATCTTCCGGTTGCCTTAACGGCTGCTCCGGGGGCTGTAAAAGGAACATTTACCATTTTTAATCTGCCTGCGTTTGTCATCGTTCTTGCGATTACGTATTTGCTTTATTTAGGTATCAGAGAATCTAAAAGAGTCAACAACATAATGGTAATTTTAAAAGTGCTGGTCGTTCTCTTATTTATTGCGGTGGCAGCTGTTTACGTGAAGCCGGATAACTGGCAGCCGTTTATGCCAATGGGCTTTGGCGGCGTATTCAGCGCAGCGGCGCTCGTTTTCTTTGCTTTTATCGGATTTGACGCTGTATCCTCTGCTGCGGAAGAGACGAAAAACCCTGGGAAGGATCTGCCGAAAGGAATTATTTTCTCATTATTGGTTTGTACGATTTTATATGTGACTGTATCAGCCATCATGACAGGGGTTGTTCCGTTTGCCCAGTTTGCAGGCGTCGATCATCCGGTTTCTCTCGTTCTTCAAAGCGCGGGGCAAAACTGGGTGGCAGGCATTATCGATATCGGCGCGGTTTTGGGAATGACAACGGTTATGCTTGTGATGCTTTATGGACAGACACGCGTTATGTTTGCTATGTCTCGTGACGGTCTGGTTCCGGGCTCGCTTTCTAAGGTTCATCCGAAGCATAAAACACCTTATGTTGCGACTTGGTTTTTCGGCATTATGTCGGCGCTTCTCGGTTCACTTGTTCCGCTTGATGAGCTTGCCAAGCTGGTAAACATCGGTACGCTGTCAGCGTTTGTGCTGATTTCTGTGGCGGTTATCGTATTGAGAAAGAAACAGCCTGATCTCCCGAGAGCTTTTAAATGTCCGGGGGTTCCGGTTATCCCGGGCTTAGCAATTCTTTTCTGCCTGTTCTTAATTTTTAATCTTGGATGGGTGACAATTGTCCGCTTCCTTGTATGGCTGTTAATTGGCATGGCGATCTATTTCTTATATTCAAGAAAGCATTCAAAATTAAATCAATAACTCTCAAAGAAGAGAGCGGCTTACACTGGCCGCTCTCTTTTCTATTCTCATCAAATGAATATATAGAAATAAGCATGAAAATAAGAGATAATATAGGCTGGAAAGGAAGTGACATCATTGTCTGAGCAAAAACCAGTCCAATGGGCTTCAAAAATCGGTTTCGTCATGGCTGCCGCTGGATCAGCCATCGGCTTAGGCGCGATTTGGAAGTTCCCTTATGTAGCGGGGACGAATGGAGGAGGCGCCTTTTTCCTTATTTTTGTGCTATTTACTATTCTCTTGGGCTATCCGCTTTTAGTGGGAGAATTTATCTTTGGAAGACGGAACCAAACGAATGCCATTGATGCATATAAAAAAGAAGCGCCGAGAACAGCTTGGTTTCTCACAGGATGGGTCGGCGTAGCGGCTTGTTTCTTAGTTTTATCGTTTTACAGTGTTATCGGAGGATGGATTTTACTATATATAGTGAAAACAGCATCAGGTTCACTGTCCGGACTCACCCAGGAACAGTACGGTGCACTTTTTGGTTCTGTTATTCAAAATCCCGTGCAGACGCTCGCGGCTCAGCTTATCTTTATGGTGCTGACTGTGCTGGTTGTCGCCAGAGGGGTTCAAAAAGGGATTGAACGGGTAAGCGCGGTGATGATGCCGATTTTGTTTATATTGTTTGTCCTGCTTGTTCTTCGGTCGCTCACGCTGGATCATGCGATTGAAGGCGTGAAATTTTTGCTTGTGCCTCATTTCGGCGATTTGACGCCGGAGTCTGTTTTATTTGCGCTGGGACAGGCTTTCTTTACGTTAACACTGGGGGTTTCGGTCATGGTGACTTACAGCTCCTATCTGCCGAAAACGCAAAATATCCCGCGTTCTGCAGCCTCCATTGTCGTCATGAATATCATTGTGACACTTTTGGCAGGCTTGGCTATTTTTCCTGCGGTATTCTCCTTCGGATTGGAGCCGAATGAAGGTCCGACTTTGCTGTTTACAGTACTTCCGGCCGTTTTTGAACAGCTTCCGTTCGGCATCCTGTTTTTCATCGGCTTTCTTGTCGCATTTTTATTTGCCGCACTGACCTCTGCCTTTTCAATGGTGGAAATGATTGTAGCCATTATCGGCAAAGGCGATGAAACAAAGAGGAAAAAACTGTCATGGACAAGCGGGTTTTTAATCTTCTTAGTCGGTATCCCATCTTGCTTATCTTATGGCATGCTGAGCGATGTGCGCATATTTGATAAGACGTTTTTTGACGTTGTCGATTTTACTGTCAGCAATGTTCTGCTGCCATTAGGCGCCCTGTTAATTTCTATTTTCATTCCGCTGAAAATATCCAAACAGGAGCTGTGGGCAGAAATGAGACAAGGATCGCATCCCGGAAAAGCATTCTTTTATATATGGTTTTATTTGCTCCGTTTCGTTGTGCCGCTGGCTATTATTATTGTGTTCTTAAATTTAATCGGCATTATATCCTTTTAGAAAAACAGGCTCCGCTGGGGGCCTGTTTTTTTGTTTTTTATGATTTCATCAGCGGCTCCCATGCGGTTTTCAGCTTTTTGATACCGAGCCGGATGTCCTCTTCAGAAAGCCCTCCATAACCGATTAAGACAGAAACAAACGGCGGCTGGCTTTTGTACGATGGAGATACCGGATAGACATTCACTCTGTTTTTGGCAGCGGCTTTTATCGCTTCATCCTCACTGGCTGAAAACATGAGCCGGAGCAGGATGTGAAGCCCCGAGTTTTTTCCGAGAACCTCCACACTGTCTCCCAGTTCAGTTCGTATCGCTTCCAGCAGAACAGCATGTTTTTTTCGATACAAGGATCTCATCCTGTTCAAATGCTTTTGCCATTCGCCGTTTTCAATGAAATCTGCCAATGCCAATTGATTATGGGAAGAGACCGTCTGTTTCATCAAAAGCGCATTTTTTCTTACGGGTTCAATAAGTGCAGCAGGAAGAATCATATAGCTGATCCGCAAGGAAGGGAGCAATGATTTTGAAAAAGTGCCGAGATAAATAACCCTGCCATTCGGGTCAAGGCCTTGCAGAGATGGAATGGGCTGCCCGCTGTAGCGGAATTCTCCATCATAATCATCCTCAATAATAAATGAGTTTGCCTCTTTTGCCCAAGATAACAGTTCCTGTCTTCGGGCGATCGTCATTATGCTCCCGAGCGGGAATTGATGCGAGGGAGTCGTATAGACAAGATGCGGGCTCTCGTGTGTAAGGCTAGCCGGCAGGACTCCTTCTTCATCAGTGCAAATGGGAATCACGTTCATGTGATTGGCCTCAAACATTCGTCTTGAACGGTGAAATCCCGGTTCTTCAAAACCGATTTTTGTTCCCGGCTGTAGCGTAAGGCAAAGAATTTGCAGAAGGGCGGTAGTGCCTGCTCCGATAATAATCTGGCTGGGGTCACAATTGACACCGCGTGACAGTCTGACAAATCGGGCTATCATTTCTCTGAGTGCAGGTTCTCCTTGAGGATCGCCTGAGGTGTGAAATTGTTCAGAATACAGATCGAGACTTTTCACTATGCTTTTTCGCCAAGCGTTAAAGGGAAAGTGGACCGGATCGACATTTCCTTGGTGAAAGTTAATAACAGGTTCTATTTCTTTATGAGTGACCAATTGAGGAGGCGGTTGATATGATACTGGAGCAGCCGGAAACTCAGGTTCAATTTCTGCCGCAAACCAGCCGATTTTAGGCTTGCTTTTGACATATCCTTCAGCGGTTAATTGCTCGTAGGCGCGTTCTACCGTTGCCGTGCTGACACCGAGCAAGCCGGAGAGCCTTCGTTTTGACGGAAGCCTCATTCCCTTGGTGATTCTGGCATGTATCATTTCATGTTTGAAATAGGTGTAAAGCTGTTCATACAGCGGTGTTTTGCTTGTTTTGTCCAGAAACGGCGTGATATCCATTTTATCTCTCCTTTGCATCTGGCGTGGTCATTTTTTCAGGTTTTGGCTATTTGGTGAATGCCATAAATCGGATATCATCATTGTAACGAATGGAGAGGGGATTGATAAGATGCTTCATATCAAACAATTAACGAAGAGAGAAGAGTGGATGGAAGCTTATCCGGTGATGCACGAATTAAGAACAGAGCTGGATGAAGAGACGTATTTACATAGGCTGGAACGCTGTGTCCAAAAAGAGTCGTATATGCTGTTTGCCTTATATGAGGATAAAGCGATCAGGGCGCTGTGCGGCGCGCTGCCAAGGGTTTCGCTTCATAAAGGAGAGTACGTATGGATAGCGGATCTTGTCACAAGCGGGTCTCGCAGATCTAAAGGGTACGGCAAACTTCTTTTGGATTATGCGGCAAACTGGGCGAAAGATGCGGGCTATCCTCTTGTCAGTCTTTCATCAGGTCTTCAGCGCAAAGACGCCCACAGATTTTATAAGGATAAAATGGGATTTACGATTGAAAGCTATTTATTCAGAAAACAACTGTAATATAAAAAGACGCCGTTTCAGGCGTCTTTTCTGCTAAAAGCCAAACTGTAAGTTGGTATCCACAGATACGATCGTATACACACAGATAATCACAAAGAGATTAAGTACAACGCCGAGCAGGCCGGGACCCGTGCGTCCTCTTTTGATGAAAAGCTCGATAACGCCAAACGGAACGGCGGCCATGGCAAACGGCAGCATTTGATAAGAATAAGAGGTCACATTGCTGATAATCGCCAAATTAAGCAAGAGCAAAGACAGAATTGCTGTCCCGACAGATATCCAGCCAAATACATTATGTTCTTTAAAAATTCTTACCAATTCCATAATTCCACCTCGCCGACATTTGCTGATTTTACTGATTTGTTTTTCAGCATGCGCTGGATTTCCTTGGTCGGTCCTGTAACGACTGAGCCGTATACATTAACACCATTTTTCTCTACATAATCCAAGCGGGAGTCCACTTTTAAATCTTTTCGTTTTGAGATGACCTGCGCCCATTTCTCGTGCTTCGATATGTAAGTTAAAGCATCGATAAATTGGTCGCCGTTCGACTTGCCTTTTGTATTAAGCGCAGTCAGGAATTTTGAATCTTTCCCTGGGTAGCCAAGCGGCTCTGCGTAAGCAGTATCCTTTGTATTGTTCTCTGTTTCAACCGCGTTCCACAAAAAGCTTACATCATAGCCGCTGAATTTTTTATACACTTCTTTTGTCGGATATGCCCGGTCATAAGAAAGGTAGACCTCGGAAACAGTCCCTTCAGGCAAAGTTTTTAATGTTTTTTCCGCTTTTGCGGTTGTTTGTTCAGATCCGCTTGATGGGTGTGTAAAGTAATGGCCGGCTTTATGGATTTCTAAGTCATAGTAGTTGACGACCGGCGCTTTCACTCTGTCATAAAACATTTCCACCCGTTCATTCCCCACGGCGGCCGTTTTCGTGCCAATCTGTTTTTGCAGCGGGAATTCTGTATTCATGCCAAACAGCTTCACCTGGCTCTTCAGTCCAGAAGTATCGACAAGAACATTTGGCATAGTCAGGGCTACAGTGACTGCGGCAGTTTCCATAAATTCATTGCCGGTGCTGTGTTTTCCTCCCATTCCGTAATAGAGGTAGCTTCCCAGCGTACATAGCGGCAAAATCATTAATGTCGAAATGACGGCAAGCGCGGAAATACGCAAATAAGACTTCCGTTTGCCGTAGGCCAGAATGGCTTTTTGTTTTTCAGGACTGATGTCGACATCCCAATCATGATCGTCTGGCAGCTCACTATCAATCAGTTCCTGATACACTTCGAGCTTCTCAAGTTCCTCTTCAAACGCGGTCATTTCCTGATCGCTCATTTCACCGTTTTTATATTGATCAAAACGCTTTTTAAATTCTTCATTCATCATTAACACCTCTATTATAAAGTGCTTTCAGCCGCTGTCTGGCACGAAACAAAACACTTTTAAAATTCGCCTCTGAAATATTCATAATATGGGATGCTTCTTTGTAATTTAATTCTTTTAAATAATATAGTGTTAACGCCTCCCGATAGTTATCGGGGAGCTCGGACATATAACCAGTCAGCACTTCCTTTATCTCTACCTGATGGGCAGGGCTCTGAACAGCAGTCTGAAAGAGACTTCCAATCAAATCATCAGAAATGGTTACTTCTTTCTTATGCTTTCTGACGTAATCAATGAAGGCGTTCCGCGCCACTTGAAAAAGCCAGGGCTTTACTTTGCTGTGATCATAGGAGTGAATGTGTATGTATGCCCGCATAAAGGTTTCCTGCAGCAAGTCTTCGGCAAGATGCTTGTCTTTTGTCATGGAGAGCAGGAACCTGTAAACATCATTCATGTACATTTGGTAAATTTCATCGATCGTCACTGCCTTTTCTCCCCTCTATGTTATACACGCATAAGAAAGGTATAAAGTTGCACATTACATGCAAACGGCTTTTTAATACGTAATCAAACACCATTACTCTATAGTACCGAAAATTTGCCCTGAAAGATAGTGGTGAGAAATGTTTAACATTTTTTCCATCAGGGAAACCATAGTGAAAAAGTGAAGGAGTGGCACAATGGAATATACCAGTATCTCAGACACAGGAATAAAAGCCTCCCGAATTGGACTCGGCACATGGGCGATCGGCGGAACCATGTGGGGAGGCACTGATGAAAAAACATCGATCGAAACCATCCGCGCCGCTCTTGATAAGGGGATCACACTGATTGACACCGCGCCGGCATATGGCTTCGGACAGTCCGAAGAAATTGTCGGGAAGGCGATCAAGCAGCATGGGGCAAGAGATCAGGTTGTTCTTGCCACTAAAACGGCGCTGGATTGGAAAAACAATCAGCTGTTCCGCCATGCTAACAGAGCGAGAATCATTCAGGAGGTCGAGGATTCCCTGCAACGGCTTCAGACGGATTATATAGATCTATATCAGGTGCACTGGCCTGATCCGCTTGTCCCGATAGAGGAAACCGCAGAAGTGATGAAGGAATTATATGATGCCGGGAAAATCCGTGCAATCGGCGTGAGTAATTTTTCGGTTGAACAAATGGATACATTTCGGGCTGTTGCTCCGCTTCATACAATCCAGCCTCCTTACAATCTGTTTGAAAGGGAAATTGAAGAGAATGTGCTCCCGTATGCGAAAGACAAGCAGATGACAACACTATTGTACGGCAGTTTATGCAGAGGGCTGTTAACAGGAAAAATGACAGAAGATCAATCGTTTGAGGGAGACGATCTCCGAAATCACGATCCGAAATTCCAGAAGCCAAGATTTAGAGAGTATCTTTCTGCTGTCAATCAATTAGATGAGCTGGCGAAGACACGGTATGGAAAATCAGTGATTCATCTGGCCGTCAGATGGATTTTAGACCAGCCGGGAGCGGGAATCGCTCTTTGGGGGGCTAGAAAACCTGAGCAAATAGAAGCGGTATCAGAAATTACCGGCTGGACGCTGAGCAGTGAAGATAAAAAAGACATCAATACCATATTGGAACATACGATATCAAACCCGGTCGGACCGGAATTTATGGCGCCTCCGACAAGAGAGGGCATATAACAAAAAGCTGAGGATGATTCCTCAGCTTTTTGACGTTAAGAAAAGAGAAATCTTAAAAATTAGTACCAGGTAATAAAAAATGTTGTTATAATAAGTAACAGAAAGAATCATTGATTACGACAAAGGAAGTGCGATATGTATAAGTTTTGTGCAAATGCTTTAAAAGTTATTCTTTCTCTTCGCGGAGGAGTGAAGGTGTATAACAAAGAAAACCTTCCGGCCGATTCAGGTTTTGTCATCGCGTGTACACACTCTGGCTGGGTTGATGTGATCACACTCGGAGTCGGGATTCTTCCTTATCAAATACACTACATGGCGAAAAAAGAGCTTTTTCAAAATAAATGGATCGGTTCGTTTCTGCAGAAAATTCATGCCTTTCCGGTAGACCGGGAAAATCCCGGGCCAAGCAGCATTAAAACGCCGATTAAGCTGCTGAAAGAAGGAGAAATTGTCGGAATCTTCCCAAGCGGAACAAGAACCTCTGAGGATGTGCCTTTAAAAAGAGGCGCAGTGACAATTGCGCAAATGGGGAAAGCGCCCCTTGTTCCGGCCGCTTATAAAGGACCTTCAAGCGGAAAGGCGTTGTTCAAAAAAGGAAAAATGAAGCTGATTATCGGTAAACCTTTGCAGCAGGCCGATTTTGCCCATCTTCCGTCTAAGGAAAGGCTGGCGGCTATGACAGAGGCTTTGAATAACAGCATTAAAGAGCTTGAAAAGAAGCTGGAACAACTTTAATTCATCAGTCATTGCATTCATCCATTTCCCGATTGTTTATAATTTCCTGGTCCATTAGCTATACTAAATGAGGTATTGATCATTGGGAAAGGTTACGAATCATGAAAAAAATTATAATAGTCGGGGCTGGAATTTTGGGAGCATCAACAGCATATCAGCTAGCCAAAATGGGTGCAGAGGTTCTGGTTATAGATCGGAAAGATAAGGGCCAGGCCACCCATGCAGCGAAAGGCATTATCTGTCCATGGCTGTCTCCTCGCCGTGATCAGGCTTGGTACCGGCTGGCAAAGGACGGAGCGCGCTTTTATCCTCGGTTCATAGAAGAACTTAGAAAAGAAGGCGAGACGGACATTGGTTATGCTCAAGTCGGTGCTCTCAGTATTCATCACGATAAAGAAAAGATAGAAAAGATCGAAAAACGTGTGCGGGAGCGTAAACAAGCTGCCGCGGAAATTGGTGAGATTACCTTTCTTCATGAAAACCAAACCGCTGATTTGTTTCCTCTGCTGGCTGAACGGTACCATTCTGTTCATATAAGCGGAGCCGCCCGCGTGGATGGAGAAGTGCTGCGAGATACATTATTGAGATCTGCTCGAAGAAACGGCGCAGTCATTTTAAAAGGCGATGCTGCGCTTCGACATCATTCGAATCATGTCACAGGCGTAACTGTCGGTAATGAAATCTATTCTTCTGACGAGGTTATTGTTTGTGCCGGTGTTTGGGCAGACCAATTGTTAGCGCCTTTGGGAATTCGCTTCAAAGTAAGTGTGCAAAAAGCGCAAATTGTGTATGTGCAGGTGCCGAATGTAAATCATATCGACAGCTGGCCTGCAGTGATGCCGCCTTCCAAAGAATATCTTTTAGCTTATCATGACAATAGAATAGCGATCGGTGCGACACGTGAAGATGAGATAGGCGGACGTGATGTACGGATAACGGCTGGCGGGCTGCAGGAACTTCTGAGCAAAGGATTAGAAATGGCTCCCGGCTTAGCAAACAGCACCTTTCAAGAGGCAAGAGTCGGCTTACGCCCCTTTACACCAGGAGATGTGCCGGTGATCGGATCTCTTCCCGGCTGGAATGGGATCATAGTGGCAAACGGCCTTGGATCGTCTGGTTTAACAATGGGCCCCTATATGGGGGAGCAGTTGGCGAAGATGGCCCTCAAAATGGATTTGGATATCAATTTAGATGATTATGATATAAAAAAAGCAGCAGGAGTCCGGTGATCGCCTGCTGCTTTTTTGTGATGTTTATATTTTTGATAATGATAGCTGATCCTCTGGCAGTGCTTTAAGAGAGCCGTCATTATTTAATACAGAACGCCATGTATAACGCGGTTCATAGCCAAGGACCTTTTTGGCTTTATCGATTGCCATCAGCGTTTCATATCCTTTTATATCTCTCTTTAAAGATACATCGGGGAAAAATCGTTTTACTAAGTCTTCACTCGGCTCTTTCATGATGGTATCGGGTGCAGTAATATGGAAGACGTCATTTCCGAGATTGTTTTTTTCGAGTGCTAGAAGGCAAGCATGTGCAGCATCCCTGACATCACAATACGCCCATGCATTTTTCTTTTGAATATCCTTTTGCTGCTCGTTCCAGTGCATGCCTGGGATTTTTTCGTACTCATCAGGCTCATATATATTCGCAAAGCGGAGAGTGACAATTTGTGTATTGATCAGCTTTGAATACATATCTGAGAGGATTTCGGTCAGCCGTTTTGCCATCGCATAAGATGACTTTACGATCGTTGGATGCTCCTCGTCTACGGGAAGGTAACTGAGCTCGTCCGGCACAAATGGATATCCCAGCACCGTTTCACTTGAAGCCCACACAAGCTTACGGATTTTAAAATCTTTACAGGCTTCCAGGATATTGAAATTAACAAGCATATTATTTTCAAATATCGCCTGTGATGTATTCCTGACATCTGTAGGGATATTCCCAAGGTGAATCACAGCGTCACTGCCCATAATTAGCTGACATACCTGACCGTAATCCCGTAAATCAGCTTGAATAAATTTTTTCGATGCGGATTCTTCTTTTAATACTCTGTCTGATGCTGTCACATCATGGCCGGCCTCTAATATTGTTCTGACAGCCCAGCGTCCGATTTTACCTGCTGCTCCAGTTACGACAACTTTCATGTTTTCGCTCCTTTTCGATAATCATGCAGAGATGTTCGTTTTTTCTCGCAGTTGCACCTTTTTAGAGTTCCCGCGGATGACCGATTTATTAGCAGCAGTTTTCAGAAAAGAGGTATGATCACGTCAAAAACGAACCAGAATAAAAAAAGACACCTCAATAAAGGGTGTCTTTTTCAAATTATGCTTCTTTCGACTCGCCAACTTCTATCAGCTCTTCTGCTGCGAGCTTTTTCACTTCAATATAAGCGACGTGGTGGCCGTCAATTTCATTAATAATAAATTCACAGCCTTCTTCGATAATTGAATCGTTCTTTTCAACATCGTATTTCTGAGTAAGGAACCAGCCGCCGATTGTATCAACTTCTTCATTCTCTAAATGAATGCCGAGCAGGTCGTTCACTTGGTCGATCAAGACTTTACCGTCCAGCATGTAATGGCCTTCGCCGATTTTGCGGATTTCGCTGATTTCATCAATATCAAACTCATCGCGGATTTCGCCAACGATTTCTTCAATAATGTCCTCTACGGTCACCAGTCCGGCAGTTCCGCCGTATTCATCTGACAGGATTGCCATGTGGACTCTTTCTTTTTGCATTTTGACAAGCAAATCATGGATCGGCGCAGATTCAATCACATGAATGATCGGATTCACGAATTGAGAGATGGTGGAATCAACAGAAACCTCGCCGCTGATGCAGGCGGTCAGCACCTCTTTAATATTAATAACCCCGATAATATTATCTTTATCGCCCTCTTCTACAGGGTATCGGGTATATTTTTCAATTTGAATGATTTCCATCATGTCAGCGATCGTAATATCGTGCGGCAGGCTGACAATTTCGGTTCTTGGAATCATAATTTCTTTCGCGAGCCTGTCGTCAAATTCAAATATCTTATTCACGTATTTAAATTCTGATTGGTTGATTTCTCCGCTTTTATAGCTTTCGGATAAGATAATCCGCAATTCTTCTTCGGAGTGAGCCAGTTCATTTTCAGAAACGGTCTCCAAGCCGAAAGCTTTCGTCAATAATCGTGCTGAGTTGTTTAGCACCCAAATAAATGGGAACATAATGCGGTAGAACCAAATCAGCGGTTTGGCAAACAGCATGGACACTGCTTCAGCTTTCTGAATTGCGACCGTCTTAGGCGCCAATTCTCCCACAACGACGTGCAGGAAAGTAATGATGGCGTAGGCAAGGATGAATGAGATGACGTGAGACAGTGAACCTGGCATGTTCATCTGTACGAAAAGCGGGTGAAGAAGCCTTTCAATCGTCGATTCGCCTAAAACCCCTAATCCAATCGAAGTCAATGTAATTCCCAGCTGACACGCTGATAAATATTCATCAAGGTGCGTGGTCACTTTTTTTGCGGCAATGGCTGATTTATTTCCTTCCGCGATCAACTGATCAATCCGTGAGCCTCTGATCCTGATAATAGCAAACTCAGATGCTACGAAAAATGCCGTCAGCGCGATTAAAACGGCGACTAAAATCAAATTAACAATATCCAATTAGAACCTTCACTCTACAATGAGAATGAAGGTAACACCTCCTGTTAGTAAAATGGTTTTAACTTAACAGCAGCATAAATGATTGGAACACGGCGAGCTTTTCGGGTGTAAGTTTGCTTTTCAGCTTGTCACGATCCTCAGGCTCCAGCCGTTCAAACCGATGCAAGATTCCGGAGATGTTTTGATTCATATAATCAATTTCAGATGCCAGATTTCCAATTTCATCACGATCTATGGCTGAAGAGGGAAACTGGTTCTCCAGTCGATCTTTAATATCGGACAGGGCCAATCGCTGCTGCTTGCAATCTACAATAAATATGAGTCGTTTAAGTGCGTTTTCATCGTAGTAACGATAATTTGAACAGGATCTGGCCGGCGTCAGCAGACCAAGATTCGTATAATAATCAACTGTTCGTTTCGTTACCCCGGCAAGTGCCGCTAGTTCACTGATACGATAAGTCTCAGCCCCATCTAAATCCCTCCCAACCATCACGTTATAGTTATGAGAATAGTTTAATATATGAAGGGTGCCTTACACAAGTTTATTGTTTTTTTGAGATGCCGGATATGGAAATTGTGGCATCCGAATTCTGTTTGAAGTAACATAGATAGATAGAATTTTCAATTTATATGTGCAGAAGGGACAGATGAGATTGGCTGGTTTATCGCGGCAAATTGAAGAGAACCTAAATAAAGGATCGTGGATTCGAAAGCTGTTCGATGAAGGAGCGAGACTGAAGAAAGAGTTCGGGAATGACCAGGTGTTTGATTTTTCAATCGGCAACCCGGTCGTTGAACCGCCTGAAGCCTTTACGAGAGCATTAATAGAAGAAGCTGAAAAAGGAAACCACGGATACATACAAAATCAGGGCCTTCCTGAAGCTAGAGAAAAAGTCGCGCAATTTCTGGCAGGCCGCTTTGCTGCCGAGTTTTCAGCTGAGCGCGTTGTCATGACAGTAGGTGCGGGCGGCGCATTGAATGTGGCATTAAAAAGTATATTAAATCCGGGAGAAGAGGTCATCATTCTCGCTCCTTATTTTGCAGAATATAAATTGTATATTGAGAACTATGGCGGGAAGGCTGTCAGCTGCCCGCTGACAGCCCGGTTCGAGATTGACATTGAAGCGGTCAGGCAGGCGATCACCCCGCAGACGAAAGGTCTCATCCTGAATACACCGCATAACCCGACGGGAACCGTACTCAGCCAGAAAAATATAGATGATCTAGGCGCTCTGTTAAAAGAGATCGAAGAGACAAACGGCCAAACCATCTATGTGCTGTTTGATGAACCGTACAGTCAGCTGATTTATGATGAAGAACTGGCAAATCCGTTTCAATCGTATCACCGTGTCATTTTGGCGAGCTCATTCAGTAAAGACCTCGGCATAGCAGGGGAGCGGCTCGGTTATATCGGCTTAGACAGCAGCATGCCGGATGCTGACCTTTTGATAAACGCTTTTGTGTACTGCAATCGAACGCTTGGATTTGTAAATGCACCTGTCATGATGCAGCGGGCTGTGGCGAGAATGGATGATTTAAGAATAGACGCAAGCGCTTATAAAGAGCGCAGGGATCTCATGGTTGATATTTTAAAGGAAGCCGGTTTTGAATTTGAAATGCCAAAAGGCGGTTTCTTCGTTTTTCCGAAGTCGCCAATTGAAGATGAAGTCGCATTTTGTGTGCATGCAGCGCAAAAGTATAAATTGTTAATTGTACCGAGCAGCGGTTTTGGGATGAAAGGGCACTTCCGTTTATCCTTCAGTGTGCCGCTGGAGC
Organism: Bacillus sp. B28; assembly: GCF_029536185.1. NCBI lineage: Bacteria > Bacillati > Bacillota > Bacilli > Caryophanales > Bacillaceae > Bacillus > Bacillus sp. B28. The sequence goes on from NZ_CP120511.1 coordinate 1,063,851, forward strand.
AGATCAAAAAATCACGCGACATCTTTATTGCCTTATTTAAAGATTTTTCATAGGCCATCTCAGACAAAAAGATAACAGCTATTTGAGGCTGTTATCTTTTTTATTTGTCGTATGCCCCAAGCTTTGTCCTTTTTTCAATTCCTGATTTTATCTCTCCCTTAGATAAACCGCCAAATTCAATCATAACAGCAGAGTCATCAAAATGAAGAAAAAACCATTTATGACGCAAACTAGATAAGTCAATTACTGCCCCTTGCCTGCGCTGCGTGACAGACGCATCTTTTAAGCATTCAAATGATCTAACGGTCACCAATTGTTACATCTTAAACGAGCTTTAGCTTGAAAAACAGATCAATGTCTGATATTTCAGCGAACAGCGTCTTGCCAATAGTTTTAGCATCTTAACATGTGCAGAGTCAGAGATTGAAAGGCTATATACGGATATTGAGAACCTGCTGGCCAGATGAATCAATAGTTTGTCCTATGATAAAAGTCTAAAAATTAAAAATCATTTTTGGAATGAGTTGTGTTACAATAAAATATACAATTTATAATCAAACTTTGACTTGGAGGTGGTATGATGGGGCCCTCTGCTTAGGCAACAATACACCGCGTACCTCAATGTTAAGGAAAAATGATTATATCAGGAGGTGACTCCTTATCCTTTAATGAGGGGATAAGGTTAAATGGACGATATTGACAGTCTGATTTTAATTGGTGTGCTCATTGCTTTAACCGCATTTTTCGTCGCAAGTGAGTTTGCGATTGTTAGAGTAAGGAGATCCAAAATTGATCAGCTTATAACAGAAGGAAACAAACGGGCGATACTCGCAAAGCGTGTCATTACAGATTTGGATGAATATTTATCTGCATCCCAGCTGGGCATTACAGTGACATCAATTGGACTCGGCGTGCTGGGGGAGCCGGCATTTGAACGGCTGCTGCACCCATTGTTTGAACAGCTCGGCCTGCCGGAATCGGTTTCTCATGCAGTCTCTTTTGCGGTCGCGTACGGCTTGATTACATTTCTGCATGTTGTTGTAGGTGAACTGGCCCCGAAAACGGTCGCGATTCAAAAGGCTGAACAGCTAACCTTGCTGATAGCGGGTCCGTTGCGACTATTCTATTTGCTCCTGTTTCCGTTTATTTGGATCCTGAATGGATCGGCGCGGCTTTTATGCGGCATGTTTGGTCTAAAACCGGCGTCAGAACATGAGGGTTCTCATTCTGAAGAAGAACTCAGAATGCTGTTGTCTGAGAGTTTAAAAAACGGAGAGATTAATCCGTCTGAATATAAATATGTGAATAAGATTTTTGAATTTGATAACCGCATTGCCAAAGAAATTATGATACCGCGGAAGGAAATGGCCGCTGTATCAACAGATATGACAATGGCCGAGATGCTGGAGGTTATGCTGAAAGAAAAATACACCCGCTGGCCTGTCACAGATGGGGACAAAGACAGTGTAGTCGGCTTGGTCAATACGAAGCATTTGTTTTCTGATTTGCTGTTTATGACAGAAGAGGAAAGAATGAAAATGACGATCCATCCGTATGTGCGGCCAGTGATCGAAGTCATTGAAACAATTCCGGTTCATGATCTGCTGATTAAAATGCAGCGTGAACGCATTCATATGGCGATTTTGTCGGATGAATACGGCGGAACCTCGGGACTTGTCACGACAGAGGACATTCTTGAAGAAATTGTCGGCGAGATCAGAGATGAATTTGATGAAGACGAACAGCCGCTGATCCAAAAGCTCGGCGACCGCCATTATGTTATGGATGGAAAGGTTCGCATGGATCAGGTGAACAGCCTTCTTGGCGCATCGATTCAAGAAGACGTGGACACTATCGGCGGGCTGATATTGAAAGAAAACATTGATATTGAGGCTGGTGAATCCATTCGTATCGGATCATATACAATAAAGGTGCTGAAAATGGATGGCCGTCTGATTAAGCAAATAGATATAAAAGAAGAAATCAGCAAAACAACCGGGGTTACGGCCCACCATACGCTGCCGATGCCCGAGCCGGTCATGCTGAACAGTGCAACCTTGAGCGAGAAATAAGCTCAAGGTTTTTTTATGTCAGCAGCGTCCAGCCGCACCAAAACGCCAAGAGGGACCCGCAAAGCGTGAAGCCGATGTATAGGATGCCTTCCTTTACACGCTTGGCCAGCAAGAGCTGAACACTTTCAACGCTGAAAGTGGAAAAAGTGGTAAAGGCGCCAAAAAAGCCGGTGCCGATGATGAGTGCTGCAGATGAATTTGTCACGTGAAGCCCTGTAAAAAGACCAAGACCGAGGGCACCCAGTATATTAACGGTCAAAATGCCGACTGGAAAACGAAGGCTTTCGGTTTTAGATGTTATGACATTGCCGAGCCAAAAACGCAGCACAGCACCGAGTCCTCCCGCTGCGAAAATACCAGCTAGTGTCATCATTGCTTCCGCCCCCTTCCTATTTGAAATCGGGTTATTTGCCGTCCTGCCAAAACGCCAAAGAGGGCAAGCGCGATTCCGGATATGAATGAGGACGCCATATACAAAACAGCTAATGACGAATGGGATTGCAACAGCATGACCGTCTCTTTAGAAAATGTTGACATGGTTGTAAAGCCTCCGCAAAAACCGGTGCCTAAAAAAGCCGATAGCAAAGGCCGTTTCGCCCTAATCATAAAAAAGCCGGTCAGAACGCCTAGTAGAAGGCTGCCTGCCGCGTTCTCCAGCCAAGTTGCAGCCGGAAATATGTCATTGTTTATGCCGATGTTTAATCCGTATCGGAGACAAGCGCCAAGGGCGCCTCCGATAAAAACTGCACTATATCTATTCATGTTTTCCATCCTTTAATACGTAGTCCGGGTAGTCTGTGACAATACCGTCCACGCCCATGGCCTGCAATTTGGCTGCTGTTTTCTGATGCCTTACTGTCCATGCAAACACTTTTAATCCGTTTTTATGGGCGGAAGCGATCATGAGACGATTGAGACGTGTGTATTTGATGTTGACATAATTTGCGAAAGACTTACAGGCTTTCAGCTGATTTCTGGACAGCATGCCAAAATTCGGCCTTGTAATAACGGCTGTCGGAATCGATGGATAAAGCTCGCGGAACCTTTGGATGGAGCGGAATCCAAAGGATTGGACAATATTGTTAATAGAAAAAGAAAATTGTCCTAACAGCTGTCCCACTTCTTCTTCAATTCCGATTTGCGAAGGATGTCCCTTTAGTTCAATTAAAAGCCCGATTTTTTTATGGTAGCGCTTGAGCACGTCCTCCAGAGTTGGGATTTTTTCTCCTTGAAAAGCGGGGCCGTACCAGCTTCCTGCATCGAGTGCCTGCAGCTCCTTCAGCGTAAAATCCTTAACAAAGCCTGAACCGTTTGTTGTCCGGTCCACTCTGTCATCGTGTATAACGACAATCTGCCTGTCTTTTGTTAGCTGGACATCCAGCTCAATCATATCTGCATTCATTTCTGCCGCGAGATCAAATGCAGCAATTGTATTTTCGGGAGCGTAGCCGGATGCTCCGCGGTGGGCAATGGTGTACAAGCTTGTCAGCTCCTCATATGGGCATTTCTGTTATTGTATCAAATCCATATATGCACCGCGATACCAACTTGTGAATTTTTTTCTGTCATGTTTGAATAGTCCAAGCTGAAAACAACGTATAACTGAAACAAGAACACTCACCGTATCCGAGCATATTTCGGCAGAAAAATAGTGCTTTCGACATGTTCACAAAATAATCTGTTACTTTATAATAGCAAAAAAGGAGGCGAGATCATGGGAAAAGGGAGAATCAGAGTGGAGGAAAGAATTAAAGCCGAAACAGATGTTGAAATGCAAAAAGCAACTCTCCTTGATCAGACACAAACGAAAAAAAGTAAGTGACTGTCCCTATTGAATCTGGCTGAATGGTTAAAATGAGAAATTGCCCCGGCGCTCTGCCGGGGTTTTGTGTTTTATAAAGACATTTAGAGAAGCATTCTGCCGAATGTTTTAGTATAATAACATTCGATTGGGATAGAGGGGAGACTGCCATGCTAGATCATCTGCAGCAATATTTCACGCTAGATAAAATTATACAAACCGGCATCAGTTTGGCAATTTTGCTGTTGTTTCTTATACTAAGAAAACTGTTTACAAGATATTTCTTTAATTTGCTTTTTAATATAACAAACAAACCGAAAACCGAAATTTTTAAACAGGTGGTTGTGGCATTCGATAAGCCTGCCAGATGGTTTTTTGTTGCCTTAGGGCTGTTTTTAGCGATTCGCTATTCACCGTTTTTAGATGCACAGATGCCGCTGATCAGTAAAATATACCGCTCGCTGATTGTGGCGCTGTTGTGCTGGGGGCTTTGTAATTTGACCGCTACATCATCTTTTATTTTTCATAAAGTGAATCAGCGCTTCGAACTGGATATGGATGATATTCTGGCGCCGTTTTTGTCTAAGCTGCTCCGTTTTGTCATTATAGCGCTCAGTGTGAGCGTGATCGCACAAGAATTCAATTATGACGTCAATGGGTTTGTGGCGGGCCTTGGGCTTGGCGGATTGGCTTTTGCGCTAGCAGCGAAAGACACGATCAGCAACTTCTTTGGCGGAATCATCATTATCACTGAAAAGCCGTTTACGATCGGTGATTGGGTGGAAACGGCGACAGTAACCGGATCAGTGGAGGATATTACCTTCAGAAGCACAAGATTCAGAACAGCGCAGGGTGCGCTTGTAACGGTGCCGAATTCCACGCTGTCGATGGAAGCCATCACGAACTGGACGAGAATGACCAAGCGTCAGATTACATTTTCCATTCATGTATCCTACGCAACGCCGATTGAGAATTTGGAACGCTGCATTCGTTCGCTCAGAAAGATGCTGCTTGAACATGAAGGCGTCGATAATGATACAATCATGGTCAACTTCGATACGTTTGCTGACAGCTATTACAATTTATTTTTCAACTTCTATACAAAAACAACGGTTTGGGCAGAGAACCTTCATGTCAGAGAGGATATCAACTACAAAATTATTGAAATCCTCGGCGCTGAAGGGGTTGAATTTGCTTATCCCGGACAAATGGTGTATGTCAACCAGAAGCACCAGCACGATCCGTTTCAAGTAAATCTCAATAAAGGGGAAAAGGAACGGGCTTAAAAAAGAAAGACTTCGTCTGTAAAGAGGCGAAGTCTTTTTCATGGTAAAATAAGAGAAAAATGACTGTAAGGCGGTGTTGAATTGGAAGCATTCAGAAACATGCTGAATGAAGCGCAGCGAATTGTCGTGCTGACCGGAGCGGGAATGAGCACAGAATCAGGCATTCCCGATTTTCGCTCAGCCGGCGGCATCTGGACTGAGGATGCCTCAAGGATGGAGGCGATGAGCCTTGATTATTTTTTAAGCTATCCGCGTCTGTTTTGGCCTAAGTTCAAAGAATTGTTTCAAATGAAAATGAGCGGGAGCTATGAACCGAATGAAGGGCATTTGCTTTTGGCAGAACTGGAGAAACAAGGGAAGCAGGTGGATATATTCACACAAAACATTGACGGCCTTCATAGAAAAGCCGGAAGCAGACATGTATACGAGCTGCATGGCTCTATTCAAACAGCGAGCTGTCTCTCATGCGGCGCCCGATATGATCTCCCTCATTTGCTGAAGCATGATGTGCCGGAGTGTACAGCGGTCGGAAATGACGGTGAGGTGTGCGGAACGGTATTAAAAACCGATGTCGTTCTGTTTGGCGATGCCGTTTTGCATTTTGACATGCTTTATGAAAAGCTGGATAAAGCCGACCTATTATTGGTGATCGGCACGTCTCTTGAGGTTGCTCCCGCCAGATTTGTGCCTGAGGATGCAAGCCGGATTCCAGGCATTAAAAAAGCCATTATTAACCTGGAGCCGACGTACTGCGACAGTTTGTTTGATTTCGTCATCCATCAAAAAATCGGAGAGTTTGCCCGAAGCTTGGGCATAAAAAAGTGAGGCCGCAGATAAGCGCCTCACTTTTTTATTCATGAACCGGAACCATTGTATCCTTTAACACACCGAAGGAATAGCCCTTTTCTTTCAGTTTATGGATTAGCACCGGCAGTGCGTTTACTGTAGCAGGAAGATCGTGCATGAGAATCACATACGGCCGATTTGAGTGGCTGTGTTCCATATTGTCAAGCTGCTGCAGTACTTCTGCTACGTATTTTGAGTTGCGGTATTTCCAGTCCATGCTGTCAATCGTCCAATCCCAGTACACAAAACCGTCTTTTTCTAGATTGCGAATTTGTGAATCTGTAAGAGACGGCTTGCTGCCATAGGGCGTTCTGACGAGATCAGTGCGATAGCCTGTAATGCTTTCCAGCGTGTCACGCGCCTGCTGCATTTCTTTTAGCGGTGATGTCGGCGTTTGATAAAACAATTTGTTATTATGCGTGACCCCGTGTAAACCGAGTGCATGCCCTTCATTTCCGGCCCTTTTAACCGCGTGTTTGAATTCGTTCATTCGCGGTGACAGCATAAAAAATGTCGCCTTTACATCAGCGCTTTTCAGTACGTCCAGCAAGCGGTTTGTAGAGGCTGACGGGCCATCATCGAAGGTTAAATAAACCGTTTTGTCCCCCATATTCTGCTCGGTCTGCAAATGCTTTATCAGCAGGCCTGGGGAGTCGTCTTTCAGCTTCAGGCTTTCCTTCTCATCACGAAGCTGGCTGTTTGTTGTGACAGTGATCTCCTTTGCTTTCGAGGAGCTGTTGGAATAACCTAAAATTACCATAAGCAAAAGCAGCACACATAAAACTGCTAAACTTGCAAATTTAAAAGCAAGCGAAACTGCAGAAGGAGAAGCGTCTCCTCTCGTTTGTCGCATATCAATCTCTCCAGTGGCATAAAATCTCTACATACCGCTGTATTGGCAACTCTGAAGGTGCCATTGTTTACAACCTATGTATTACGAATCAAGTATACAGGAATAAAACTGGAAAGAACATAGAAAAAATGTCGAAATGTCAGATTTTAAGGAAAAAATAATCTCCTTCCCAGCTATTGAGTTCTTGATCTTTCTGTTTTTCAGCTGGTTTGATATGGTAGAATGAGTGACAATGACAGCTTGATTAGACATCAGGATAAATACGAAAAAGGGAGGGCTTATATGAAGATTTTAGTCAATGGCCAACTGGTGGAGCGGAACGAGGCATCCGTTGATGTGGAAGATCGCGGTTATCAGTTTGGAGACGGAATCTATGAGGTTATCAGGGTGTATAAAGGGGTATTATTCGGCTTGCGCGAGCATGCGGAGCGTTTATTCAGAAGCGCGGGTGAGATCGGAATTTCACTGCCGTTCAGTTTAGAAGATTTAGAGTGGGACCTGCAAAAGCTTGTGCAGGAAAATGCGGTCAGCGACGGAGCGGTTTACATTCAAACCACAAGAGGGGTTGCTCCGCGAAAACACCAATATGAAGCGGGCCTTGAGCCGCAGACGACGGCCTATACATTTTCTGTTAAAAAGCCGGAACAGGAGCAGACATACGGCGTTTCAGCCATCACGGATGAGGATCTTCGCTGGCTGAGATGCGATATTAAAAGTCTGAATTTACTGTATAATGTGATGGCAAAGCAGAAAGCCTATGAAGCGGGAGCATTTGAAGGCATTTTAATAAGAGACGGAATTGTTACAGAAGGTACATCTTCTAATGTTTATGCTGTTTTAAACGGTACGGTGCGGACGCATCCGGCTAACCGAATGATTCTCAATGGGATTACACGAATGAAGATTTTGGATCTCATCGTAAAGAACGGCATAGAGCTTGATGAAAAGCCCGTTACTGAAGAAGAGCTGAGACAGGCGGAGGAAATCTTTATTTCTTCAACGACGGCAGAGATTGTTCCGGTTGTGACGCTTGATGGAAAATCAGTCGGAAGCGGAGTGCCCGGACCGGTGACAAAACAGCTGCAGGCGGCTTTTCAAGAAAGCATTCAGCAGGCAGCCCGCGTATCATTTTAATGTTAAAAAAGAGCCCGCTTTGCAAGCGGCGCTCTTTTTATTTTTTTACAAATCCAACTAAAATCGAGATGATCGGCGATATATAGAGGAAGAACGTAAATGGGATATAGTCAATGACGGGAACACCAAGCGCGGTTGCCATAAAAGCCCCGCTGACTCCCCAAGGGATCAATGGATTAATCAATGTTCCGCCGTCCTCTAATGATCTTGATAAAAACTTCCGCTGAATGTTTTGTTTGTCATATAAGGATTTATATGACTGTCCCGGTATTAATATAGATAAATACTGTTCGCCTGTTGCAAGATTGACACCGATACTGGAGCAGACAGTTGCTGCAATGAGACTGCCTTTTGAACGGATTCCTTTCATCACACCCTCCAATAGTGCGGAGATCAGGCCGATTTTCTCCATTAAACCGCCGAGTGCAAAAGCGATCATAATAAGAGAAACTGAGCCCATCATGGATTGCAGCCCGCCTCTGTTGATGATTTTAGCGGCTGCCTCATTGTCAGTTTCGAACATGGTGCCATTTTGCAGGGCTGACATAAAAGCCTGAATGCTGCTGTCGGGAACGAAAATGGCAGTCAAAATTCCCGAGGAAATAATACCGGCAGTCAGAACGGGAATAACGGAAACGCGCTTAATCGCCAGCAAAACAACTAAGAGCGGAGAAAGAAGCGCCCACGGTGTGACGTTTGCTGCATCTTTTATTCCGGCAATAACATGTGCAATATCATCTGTTGAAGCAGCGTCTGCTGAGACTGATAAACCAAGAAAGTAAAAAAGGACAACGGTGATCAGCAAGGCGGGAATAGTTGTGCCCATCATGTGGCGAATGTGTTCAAAGATAGATATTTCGCCTATACCCGCAGCGAAATTTGTTGTATCCGACATCGGTGACATTTTATCACCAAAGCAGGCTCCGCAAATGACTGCCCCCGCCGTCCATTCGAGCGGAACGCCCGCCGCGCTCGCCACGCCGATCAGTGCCACGCCAATTGTGCTTACAGTTGTCAGGCTTGAGCCGACTAGCGTGCTGATGATCATGCAGGAAAACAAAGCAGTCAACAGAAGATGGCTCGGTTCAATAAAGGACAAAGCATAAACTGTCACGGACGGTATGGCGCCGCTGTACATCCAAGCGCCGATTAAGATACCGATCAGTGCCAGAACAATGATCGGCTGCACACCGTTTTTAATCCCGTTTACAATTCCTTTTTCAAGGCTGTTCCAGGAAAAACCGTACCATAAACCGGCTGCTGAAAGCAGGACAACACATAGGAACAGCGGGATATGCGGTTCTGTATGAAGAAAAAATAAGCAGGAGATAATGACTCCTAACATGAATATAAATAAACCGACGGCTAACGGAAACGTCAGCTTCTTTTGAGAATCCAAAACAACACCCCATCATTTTCTTTAATGCTTTTGTGCTTTTGGGCACGAAAGCATTATATCAGAAAAAAACGAAAATCCGTGTTTTTTCACAATTATGAATATAAAAAAGCGAGCACGTGGCGTGCTCACTTTACGATCAGAACCGGTATATCTGATTTCGCCGAAAGCTTTTCACTTACACTTCCAAACAAAAGTTTCTTCAGTCTGTTTTGGTCTCTGCTTCCGGTTACAATCAGATCGGCTGAAACCCGGTTGGCATGCTCGATAATTGATTCAGCCGGATCACCTTCCAATATATCGATATCTCCCTCTGTCTGCTGATCATTCAGCATCATTCTGGCTTCGGCGATGACTTCTTCCGTACGGTCTTCATAAATCATTGGCTCCGGTGGTGCAACATCTGATATCAGCGGGTCAGGAACACTTGTCATGCCTCCGCCAATATAGCTTGCCCCTGCTGCGGGCCTCGGCGGGTCGATGATGGTCTGGTTGTCTTTCATATCATGTGAATGGGCGACTGTAATGGCTGCATTTACCGTTTTCGCAAGATCAATGGCAGTCTGAAGCGCTTTCTTACTGTTTTCACTTCCGTCAAACGCAACAATAATACGGTCAGCATGAAACATCATTCTCACCCTTTCAAAAAACGTCGTACAATACAATACCCGACATCATATCTATTTAATCTTTTCTCTGTTCAAGTAATGATTGACAAAAAAAGGTTTTGTTTATATTATGAAAAAAGAGTGAAAAATCAGAATGAATGGAGGGTTTGCTATGCCAAGGAATGATATGTCTTACAGAACAGTTTCATATTGGCGCGGCAAACCCTTATTCTGTTTTTTTGATTTGGGTTAATCCGCGCGCCGAAAAGCGCTCTGTACATCATAATCGATAACAAAAGGCATGGAGCTGACGCTTCGTGCCTTTTTTATATACAAAATCTTAAGAAAGACAGGTGTATCGGATGTGAAGACAAATACAGAGGCAAGGATTGGTTATGACAACCTGAACGAAAAGAGCTGCAAGGAAAAAATAGAAGGCGGCTGACGAGATAAAGGAGATGGGGATGGATGTTTTCAGTATTGAAAAAGCTGGGCTGGTTTTTTAAAGCCTACTGGCTGCGCTATACCATTGCGATTGTGCTTTTATTATGTGTAAATGTACTTGAGATGTTTCCGCCTAAACTGTTGGGGAACGCCATTGATGATATGAAATCGGGGGAGTTTACCTCAGGCGGGCTGCTGTTTTATGTCAGCGTATTTTTAGGTTTGACGGCGGTGGTGTATATCATGTCTTATTTTTGGATGCACCAGCTGTTCGGCGGGGCGAATGTGATGGAAAAAATTCTCCGCTCAAAGCTGATGGGACATTTGCTGAAAATGGCGCCGCCGTTTTATGAAAAATACAGAACAGGAGATTTAATGGCGCGGGGGACAAATGATCTCCAGGCTGTCAGTTTAACGACAGGTTTTGGCATTTTGACATTAATCGATTCCACAATGTTTATGATGACGATCTTTTTGACGATGGGGTTTTTGATCAGCTGGAAGCTGACACTTGCAGCCATAGTACCGCTTCCCATTATGGCTGTTGCGATCAGCATATACGGAAGTAAAATTCATGAAAGGTTTACAGAGGCACAAAATTCTTTCGGAGCGCTGAATGACAGGGTGCTCGAATCGGTCTCGGGTGTGAGAGTGATTCGCGCTTATGTGCAGGAAACGAATGATGAACGCCGTTTTAATGAAATGACGGCTGATGTGTACCGGAAGAATATGAAGGTAGCCTTTATCGATTCTCTGTTTGAGCCGACTGTTAAGCTGCTTGTCGGCGCCAGCTATCTGATTGGGCTGGGGTATGGAGCGTTTCTTGTTTTCCGTAATGAGCTGACGCTTGGCGAGCTTGTTTCCTTTAATGTCTATTTGGGCATGATGATTTGGCCGATGTTTGCGATCGGTGAATTAATTAATGTGATGCAGCGCGGCAATGCGTCCTTAGATCGGGTAAATGAAACCCTTTCTTATGAACCGGACGTGAGAGATCCAAAGCGGCCGTCTGATTTAAAAGAGCCTGGAGATATCGTTTTCAGCCATGTCAGCTTTACATATCCAAGCTCAACAAATGTGAATATTCAAGATATTTCTTTTGCCGTGCGAAAAGGGCAGACTGTCGGGATTGCCGGTAAAACAGGGAGCGGTAAAACGACGATCATTAAGCAGCTTTTGCGCCAGTATCCAGCCGGTGAAGGGAGCATCACATGTTCAGGTGTGCCGATTGAGCAGATTCCTCTTGACCGGCTCCGCGGATGGATTGGATATGTGCCGCAGGATCATTTGCTGTTTTCGCGGTCTGTAAAAGAAAACATCTTGTACGGAAAGCTTGACGCAAGTGATGCTGAGGTAAAGAAGGCTGTTTCAGAAGCTCATTTTGATAAAGACTTGCAAATGCTTCCGGCCGGTCTGGAGACAATGGTGGGTGAAAAAGGCGTCGCACTCTCTGGAGGGCAAAAACAAAGAATTTCAATCGCGAGGGCACTGATGGCGAATCCGGAGATTTTAATCCTGGATGATTCTCTTTCCGCTGTAGATGCGAAAACGGAGGCGGCCATTATCAGCAATATCAGGAAAAACCGCCAAGAGAAAACGACATTTATTCTGACGCATCGTTTATCAGCTGTGGAGCATGCCGATCTCATCCTTGTGATGGACGGCGGCGTGATTTCTGAGAGAGGCACACATCAAGAGCTGATGGCCAATAACGGATGGTATCGGGAACAATACGAAAGGCAGCAGCTGTTCACTGCAGAAGAAGGGGGAGCAGGGGCATGAACACGGGAAAAACATTATGGAGATACGCACTCCTATATAAAAAATTGCTGATCACTGCCGTCCTGTTGCTTGCGATTGCAGTCGGGGCAGAGCTGACCGGACCGTTTATCGGCAAAAAAATGATTGACGACCACATCCTCGGCATTGAAAAAACATGGTATGAGGTCTCGAAAAAAGATAAAAATGCAGTTGAATTTGACGGCACCTCCTATGTCAGGGAGGACCGGATGCAGGGAGCGGCTGCTAAAGAGAAAGAAGCGCATATTTATCAAGTGGGAATGGCGTTTTATTTCATTGATCAGGCTGTCAGCTTTGACGGGAACAGAACGGTTTCTGACGGAAAGCTGACGATCACTAATGGGAACGAAAGCCGGACGTATCCTGCCGAAAAGCTGACAAAGCAGGAGATTTTTCAGTTCTATAAGCCGGAAATGAAGGGGATGACGTTTCTTATTTTTCTGTATGCCGGTTTGCTTGTCTTCTCGGTATTTTTCCAATATGGGCAGCATTATTTATTGCAGATGAGTGCCAACCGCATTATTCAAAAGATGAGACAGGATGTGTTTTCACGCATTCAGAGACTGCCGATCCGCTATTTTGATAATCTTCCCGCGGGCAAAGTAGTCGCAAGAATTACAAATGATACCGAGGCAATCAGAGATTTATATGTGACAGTGCTGTCGACGTTTGTGACAAGCGGCATATATATGATCGGGATATTTACGGCGTTGTTCCTGCTGGATGTAAAGCTCGCGTTTTTATGCTTGGCGATTGTGCCGATCATCTGGCTGTGGTCGATTATCTACCGGAAATACGCTTCCTATTACAATCATCAAATCCGTTCGATCAATAGTGACATTAATGCAAAAATGAATGAGTCCATTCAAGGCATGCCGATCATCCAAGCTTTTCGCCATCAAAAAGAAACAATGAGAGAGTTTGAGGAATTAAATGAATCTCATTATTACTATCAGAACAGGATGCTGAAATTAAACTCCTTAATGTCACACAACCTTGTGAATGTGATCCGCAACCTTGCGTTTGTCTGTCTGATCTGGCATTTTGGCGGCGCAAGCCTAAACGCGGCAGGAATTGTTTCCATCGGTGTGCTGTACGCGTTTGTGGATTACTTAAACCGCTTATTCCAGCCAATTACAGGTATCGTCAATCAGTTTTCTAAACTGGAACTGGCGCGGGTGTCCGCCGGGCGTGTTTTTGAACTGCTTGAAGAAAAGGAAACGGAAGAAACGGGTGAACCGGCGAAGGAGCGCGCGCTGGGGCGGGTTGAATTTAGAGACGTATCATTTGCTTATCAAGAAGGAGAAAATGTTTTGAAACACATTTCCTTTACAGCACAAAAAGGCGAAACTGTAGCGCTTGTCGGCCATACCGGATCAGGCAAGAGCTCGATTTTGAATATCCTCTTCCGCTTTTATGATGCGCAAAAAGGGGATGTGCTCATCGATGGGAGAAGCATTTACAGCATGTCAAGGCAGGAACTTAGATCTCATATGGGGATTGTGCTGCAGGACCCGTACTTATTTTCAGGAACAATCGGTTCTAATGTCAGTCTGGAGGATGAAAGAATTTCAGAAGAAGACATCATAGAAGCACTGCGGCAAGTCGGGGCTGAGTCGCTTCTTGAAAAGCTTCCGAAAGGCATCAGCGAACCTGTCATAGAAAAAGGCAGCACACTATCATCAGGAGAGCGGCAGCTCATTTCCTTTGCGAGAGCTCTGGCGTACGATCCCGCCATTTTGATTTTGGATGAAGCAACGGCGCATATTGATACGGAGACAGAGGCTTTGATCCAGAAGGCACTGGATGTAGTGAAACAAGGGCGCACGACATTTGTCATTGCCCATCGGCTTTCAACCATCAGAAACGCGGATCAAATTTTAGTGCTTGAAAAAGGAGAAATTGTTGAGAAAGGGAATCATGAGGAACTAATGGCGTTAAAAGGGCAATATTATCAAATGTATGAGCTGCAAAAAGGACAGAAGCACTCTATTGCATAGCTTTCAAAAACCCAAGACATTCAATGTTTTGGGTTTTTGTACGCATTAATAAGCCAGTCCTACCCGGCAGCCGATATAGTCTCCTGTAAGAAGCTCGTGATACAGAAAAGCCGCAGTGTCGCCGACAGTGATCTTTTTGCCTTCCGCCGGCAAGACGTTGCGCTCTGCACGGTATTCACCTGCTGCTTCTCCGTCGGGGAGATATGTGGGGCAGATCATGGTCCAGTCTAAGGACGAATCTCTAAGCATGTCATATACCTTTGCATGCTCCTTGGCAGCGCGGGTCAGCTTTCGTTTTGATTCATTTGTTTCAAATCGGTATTTTCCTGGTTCACATCGTGAATTAAGAATGCCCGCGGTGCCGATCGTGATGAGCCGTTTGATATGCTGTTCCTGCATAATGGCAAGAATATGTGTCATGGCAGCTGACAACGTATCGTCGCCATCTGTACCGAGACAGCTGATGACGATCTCAGCATCCTTCATGACTTCTTTCACATCTTCCCGGCAGCGGGCATTCCCGATAACGATTCGTTCTTTCGGCAGGCCAAGTTTATCATTCGATGACCTGATCAGAGCGTAAATATCAAGTTGTTCATTGGTGCCTGCCAATCTTAAAAAGGCTTGTCCGACACGGCCGGTTGCGCCAAATAAGGCAATTTTCATGAAAAAACCTCCTCGCCCCTCATTATAAAAGGAGGTACTCAGTTTGAACAGCGCGGGAAAGAATACCTGTACAAAAAGACAGAACGATGGGAAACATATTCATTAATCATGGATATACTTACGAACTGCACCAGCTCCCAATTCACAATAGCGATGAATGGCACCTTGATTCCCTCCCTTTTCTCCTAGGGTATGTGGTGTAGGAAAAAAGGGTGACAAATATAAAGAAGGCGCGGAAACCGCGCCTTCTGTCAGCCATTTATTGAATTGTTATTGTACGCGGCCGCCCATGTTCTGCTGAGCGAAAGATACTAAACGTTTTGTGATTTCTCCTCCGACAGAACCGTTAGCGCGGGAAGTCGTATCCGCTCCAAGGTTAACGCCGAATTCAGAAGCGATTTCAAGTTTCATTTGGTCGATAGCCTGAGCTGCGCCAGGTACTAGTAATTGATTTGAAGAGTTTTGGTTTGCCATGTGTAAAATCTCCTTTTTTATTTGATATGGTTGGGTTAACTGGAGTTGCACCAGTCTGTGGACCCGCCTCGGGTGTCACTGCCGTCTCGGCGTAACCCAATGCTTTGCCGGCTTGTTACTACGTATTATGTTAGATTTGACTGAAACTCATGCGGGGATTTTAGTGGTAAATCTTGAGAAGGCATAAAAAAGCTTAGCCGCTCAGGCTAAGCTAATCGTAAATATGAAAAAGCATCAATTCATGTATCTCGTTTTTGAGTGCCGGCTCATCAGCACGGGCGGGAAACAAATCTCCCCATTCAATCTCGCCGCTTTTATGATAGATGCCCTCGTAATGCATGCCTTTATAGTAAAACGAAATTGTCCATCCGGGCAGTTTTTGTTTTTGAAACAAAGGTTTCCAGCTGAAATGAGAAATCATCAGGTGCCACGCTCCTTGAAATTAATATCAATTGACATGGATACGGACGAATTACATTCATTGTATCATTGTTGCAAAACATCATTGAAGGGGCTTTATGATGAACTTGTCCTTGCGTTGAATAAACTTCAAGCCCGCTTTTACATAAAGCGGGCAAATTAGGATGGCCACAGCGATTCATGGGAGGTAATGGCCATCTTCGAAAGATATGAAGCATATTCAAAGCTTCTTCGTTTTGTCAAAGAATCGACAGATTGCAGACTCGGATGAGAAAAAATACTGCGGCCCGGGCGTGAATTCGCTTCAAACATCCATACCTTACCGTTCTGGTCAATGCCAAAATCAAAACCAATCTCGCCGATGAACCCTTCGATATGGTCATGGAGCACTTGGCTGGCGGTCAATGCCGCCGCAGAAAGCTTTTTAATGACATGTATTCGTTCCGCCGGATCATCGTATACTTCGGCCAGCGTTTTCACTTTTCCGCCATTTGATAGGTGTGTTGTAATGCTGTTTTCTCCTGAGATTTTAACTGCGATGGCGGTCACAGTCCATTTGCCTTTACTGTTTTTATTCGTATGAACGCGGAAATCAGCTGGTTTTCCCTGAAATTCAATCAAATTTACCCCTTGCTGAACGAGAAAGACAGCGGGATCATGCTGTTTTTGAAATTCATCCAGAAATGCGGAAGCATCGGGATAGTCGATTGAAGAAAAAGATTTGGCATCATTTGTATGTTTCACAGTCAAACCGGATTCCGTTTTGGCGAGCTGATAAATCCCGGTGCCGAGTGCTCCGTCCGCCGGTTTTATATAAACCTTGCCAAATGAATCACTCAGCTCTTCAATCCGCTCAACAGTAGGATGAAGGATTGATTTCGGTAAGTAAGGAGCCGTTCTCGGGTCTTTTTCCAGCAATTGATGAACATCCCATTTGTTGAAAAATGTTTTATTGAACCATGGGATTTGATATTCATTGATCAGCCGGTTTTTTGTATTCTGCAAGACAATTGAGTTCTCGATTTTTCTGTTCGGCAAACGGTCATACACGACGTTCGGCAGCGGGACAATGTGTTTCTCCCAGCCATTTTCCCTGTATAGAAGCGCTTCAATCGTCCCTTCCTGCCAATTGATTTGGTGCGCGCCGAACACGAAGCAATAGCTTCCTGTTTGTTCATGCAAAGTGAGCAGTTTAGAAAAAAAGAGAGAACGATCCTTAAAAGGGCGCTCAAGTGATGCGGTAAACCCCGCGGTGAAGATGCCGATTAACGGACCAATGTGCACCGAATGATCATGAATGAGAATATCAGCCCGGCTGCGATGCGGTATCAGCAGTTCGTGAAACAGATTTTCAGAGAGGAGCACTGTCTGTTCGAGATTTCGTCTGAAAGTAACATGGCATCTGACAACCTTCGTTCCGAATGAGGCAGACAAAAGGCCGTCTTGCTTCATTGCGGAGGGCAGAAACAGAGTGTTTTCACTGTTTTTGTCTATGCCGATTAAAAACCGTTTACGATTCACGCGGAAGAACTCCTTTCTGATTTTGCAGCGAAAATAGATATTTGCACCGCTTAAGAGGACAAGTATATAGATGTTCTTTTTTCTCAGGAGAAACATGAAGTATTGATTTTCTGCCTGGTTTAGAATTGATATCCAGGATCCAGATCCTCCCGTCCTTCGCAAGGCATATATCCAGACCGAGTTCAAATAATGGACCGTATCGCTCATCAAGATAATACGGAACCGATTGGGTAATCGAGAATACGTCATCCAGTAAGACTACCTGCTGTTTTTTCGGGATATTTTCAAACCATGTATCAAATGTAAGCGTATCCGATCCGCCTGATAAATTGGCCAGCAGCCCGTTTTTGTATCCGCGTCTTACTGCCTTTCCGACGGTATGCCATTCACCGTCCTCATTTTTTTGCATAAACAGCCGGATATCACAAGGGTATTGCTCCTTATCTTGGATATTTAAATAAGGCTGCATCAAATATTGGTGCTGAAGCACTTTTTTGCACCAAGTTTTAAATGAAGCTTGGTTTGAAAAGGATTTTGTCTGTTTATCCTTTCCGATATGGTAGGTGGCGGTTATGTTTTTCTTGCCAAGCTCCAGAAGTATCACACCTCTGCCGCCAGCACCGAACGCTGGCTTTAAAATACAGGCTTTTTCTTTCGATAAATACGAATGGATTTGTTCAAATCGGCTCACTTTCATGGTTTCCGGAATGTAAGGATTGATCACAGAATGCTCCTGCAAATCTTGAAACACAGTCCATTTATCAGGAAGACCCCGCCCGATAAATTCGGTTTTCGGATATTTTTTGAGCCATTCAACGATCGGCTTTGCTTTTTGTGATTGTGAATCCTTCCCATAAAAACAGCGGTCATAAATATAATCGGGAATCGCAAGTTCTGTTTCGTTCCAATTGCTGCTCGCTGGATGATATACCAGCGCTTTGACACGCAGGGTGTCGGGCAAAATGTCAAACGGTGTAAAGCGGATCAAACGTATGCCGAATTCGGGTGCTCTTGTGGCCAATTCTGCGGAATAATCCTGCTCGTGCTGGCGGGTTAAGGACATAAAGCCGAGTGTTATCATGGTGAGACTCCCCCTTTTATTAAAAAGCTGCCGGCGGGTGTCAGCAGCTTTACGCTTCAAAAAACATCAGGAACACAGCTGTCGGTAGTCTACTTTACAGATTACGATTCAGCATCTTGCCCTATTCCTGTTAAACAAGCTGATTTTATGGCCATATGTTTTGTCTCCTTGTTTGCTAAGTGATCACGCCAACCTCTATAATACAAATAGGTCATTCTATTTATGAAAAAGTAAAAGCACAGATGGAGGCAGATGAGCAGGAATGGGTATTGCAGGAACCTTTATATTTATGATCGTGATCGGCGCAGTGATCGGCGCGGTGACCAATCATTTAGCAATTCAAATGCTATTTAGGCCGTATAAGGCATATTATTTGTTTGGAAAACGAGTCCCTTTTACTCCGGGATTGATTCCAAGAAGACGTGATGAGCTTGCGAAACAAATGGGGCTGATGGTGGTAAACCATTTATTAACGCCTGAGGGTATTAAAAAGCGGCTTGTTTCAGATTCAGCCAAAAAGCAGGCGCTTCAAGTCGGAGAACAGCTGATTCAAAACCTGTCGCTATCTGAAATGACAGTAAAAGAAGCGCTTGAAAAAGCCGGAGTAAAGCATCCGGGTGAAGCGGCAGACGCCTGGATCAGCCGCTGGACGGATGATAAATTGAATGAACTTTTCCGCCGATATGAGCATCAAACGTTAAAAGAAGCACTGCCATTGGAAGTGCAGGAAAAGCTTGAAGAGAAGATACCGATGATTTCAGGCTATATTTTGTCGCGAAGCATTCATTATTTTGAAAGTGAAGAAGGGAAAATCCGTCTCGGCAATATGATTGATGATTTCTTAAAAGAACGCGGTATGCTTGGAAGCATGGTGCAAATGTTTCTCGGCAATTCAAGCCTTGCTGATCGCGTGCTGCCGGAGCTTCTGAAGTTTTTGCGGAATGAGGAAACGAATAAGCTGCTTTCTGATCTTCTGAAAAACGAATGGGGCAAGCTGAAGGAGTATACATTTAATGAAGCGGACGAAAAATGGAACGCAAAAGTATTAATCTTTAGCCTGAAACAAAGAGTGCTGCAAGCATTTTCAACTGCTCCGTTTTTTGAAAATACGATTGGCTCGCTTACAGCCCGCTATGAAAATGATCTGAACCATCGTATCCTGCCGGCGTTTTTAGACAAATTGCTTGAGGGGATTTCAACCAATCTTGAAAGTGTATTAAAACGAATGCGCCTTGAGGAAATTGTAAAGGAGCAGGTGGATCAGTTCCCGGTACAGCGTCTTGAAGAAATGGTGCTGTCGATTTCGAAAAAAGAATTTAAAATGATAACCTATTTGGGCGGCCTTCTCGGCGGAATCATAGGTGCAATTCAAGCGTTGTTTGTCATCCTTTTTTAAGAAGAAACGGGTTTCGATTAATGAAAGGAGCTCCATAGTCTGTTATAGTGGAGTGGTATGTCAATCGGCAATAATGAAAGGAGCTATTTACAATGGCTGTTAATTTTTATGATGTAGCGTATGATCTGGAAAATGCATTGCGCGGGAGCGAAGAGTTTACCCGTTTAAAAAACCTGTACGATGAAGTAAACGCAGACGAGTCTGCGAAACGGATGTTCGAAAACTTCCGTGATGTGCAGCTGAGACTTCAGCAAAAACAAATGGCTGGAGAAGAAATTACAGAAGACGAAGTGCAGCAGGCTCAAAAAACCGTTGCGCTTGTGCAGCAGCACGAAAAAATCTCTCAGCTGATGGAAGCGGAGCAGCGTATGAGTATGCTGATCGGCGAATTAAACAAAATCATCATGAAGCCTTTAGAAGAGCTTTACGGCAGTGTCGAAGGCTAATCATTCAAAATCCCTTCTGGATAAGAAGGGATTTTTTTATTCGTTCAGCAAACTAGAAAATCCAACGATTTCTTTACCTCTCCATTGATGATCACTGATAATGTATGAATTCCGTTGTAATGTTTTCTTGTAGATAAATCCTTAAAGGTTTGTGTTTTGGTATATGATTTTGTTTCGTTTTTTCGTATATTCGTTTCTGTTATTTTAAATACCTTTCGATGATGCTGGCCTCTGGCTTTTACGTAATCAATGGCGTACTCAATTCTTACTTTCTGATCCCTGTCTGAATGAATGTGAAAAGTAAACTTGAGGGTTTCGCCAATAGAAATACGGCTGGACTCGCACGTTAAATCTTGCAGTTGAATCGAATCAGCATCGTGATAGCCAAAAAGCGATAAAGCCTGTTTATCGCCTTTTTTTAGCAAGGTCCGGTAAGCGTGTTTGATGATCCAGTCTGTATGAAGATGTGTTCCATACCATTGTTCAGCGACTTCTCTCAGCAAGTGAGGATGCGTTTTTGATATATCATTAAGGTTGTTGGCCACACTTTTTCTCACATACAAAGACTCGTCCTGCATCAGCTGCTCAAGGATCGGCAGCAGGGGGGAGGGGTCCGATTTCAAAGCGGGTATCGATTTTCCCCATGGGAGGCGGGGCCTGCTTCCTTCACTCGCAAGTCTTCTTACGTGCTCATTTTCATGCTTAGACCATATCAGGAATTGTGCAATCATTTTTTCCTGATTTAAAAGCAAAAAAGGTCTCACAGCAAATTCTGAAGTGGAATATGCCGTAAAGTATTCTAATGCCTTTATTGAATCATCCCAATGCTCTAACCCATACTGCTCCACATAATCAGGAAATATGATTCCGCTGAGTCCCTTAAAATGAGGAGCTGCATCCCATAATACTGCAAGCGCTTCGCCATAATGTTTCGGCAGTGTTTCGTATAAAGCAACGGTAATGCGGCGCATGCGTTCTTTTAATGCGAGCCCAGGCCATTCTCCCGTCATTAAGAGTTCCTCGAATTTGTCTTTGTTGAATGCTGGATAGGTTTCTTTTACAGTATCTGTCAATCGAGAGATCAGTTCTTGATTATAAATTTCTTTTAATACAGTCATTGGACCACCGCTTTTTTCATTTAATGTTTATATTGTATACGAATGTACGTTCCTATTCAAGTGGTGAAATCCAATAATTAACATTACACGCTACCTTAGTTACACAGATATTGATTGCTTTTTTTAGTTAAAAAAACCCTTGTCATCTGCAGAGAAAACTGGGATAATAACATTGAAAGCGCCTACACTTACCTATTTCAAATGGATACGGTCGCATATCATGCCGTTATAAGAGGGGATAAGCAACAGAGAGTAAGTGTTCGGAGCGCATCATTGGTCAAATAAGGGGTTCCTGATACATGATTTTTCGTAAATCGAAATAACGATATTAGGGAGAATGGCTGCTTCGATCGTATCCTATTATGATTGCATATATAAAGTCTGCTGAGTCAGGCTTTTTTTGCTGTACAGAAAAGGTTGTTCTAAACACAGAGACAGGGTCATATCCTATACACAAGTACAGTCATCAAGGAGGGGGACATCTCTGTGTCTAAACAATTGCTTGCCTTAAACATAGATGGAGCGCTGCTTCGGTCGAACGGGAAAATTCATCAGGCAACGAAAGACGCGATTGAATATGTTAAGAAAAAAGGGATTTACGTCACACTTGTCACCAACCGTCATTTTCGCTCAGCTCAGAAAATAGCAAAATCGCTGAAGCTTGATGCAAAGCTGATCACCCACAGCGGCGCCTATATCGCTGAGAAAATAGACGCGCCCTTTTTTGAAAAAAGAATTTCTGACGATCATACTTTTAATATCGTTCAAGTGCTTGAGAGCTATCAATGCAACATCAGGCTTCTTCACGAGAAATATTCAATTGGAAACAAGAAAAAGGTCAATTCAAATTTGCTTGGGAAAGCGCTGATCCACCCGTCAGATCCCATCTTTTACCCGGTTCAGTTTGTTGAATCGTTAAGCGATCTTCTGATGGATGAACCGGTGAGTGCGCCCGTCATCGAAGTATATACAGAACACGATATTCAGCAAGACATTACAGAAACGATTACAAAAGCCTTCCCGGCGGTTGACGTGATTCGCGTCAACGATGAGAAGATGAACATTGTTCCAAAGGGAGTTTCGAAGGAAGCGGGCCTTGCACTTGTTGCTTCGGAACTGGGGCTGGGGATGGAGGATGTAGTCGCTATCGGCCATCAGCAAGACGATCTTCCGATGATTGAGCTTTCCGGCCTTGGGGTTGCAATGGGGAACGCTGCACCGGAAATTAAGAGAAAAGCCGATTGGGTCACAAGGTCAAATGACGAGCAAGGCGTCGCATATATGATGAAGGAATATTTCCGTATGCAGCAGCGAAAAGGGTTCCTCGATAAGTTCCACATGAAACGCGTATAAAAAAAGCCGCTCGCGCCCAAACAGGTGCGGCGGCTTTTTTGCCGGATTGATTTTAGCTGTTTATTTCTGTACACTAAAGAAAGTTTTGAATCTGATAAATTAGGTGATGAAGTTGCAAATGAAAATAGAAGGCATACACGATGACCGCCTTCATCGGCCACTGCAAAATATCGCAAATTTGTTTTATGAGGAATGCGATCTTGTCTACGGCGGAGAGGAGCCGGCGGATTTTGTCATCTCTTTAGCGTGCACGCAAACGGATGAGCATGTGACGGTTTCAGGAGAAGTGAAAGGAACCGGAATTAAGGAACACCATACTAAATCTTTTTCTCCTGATATGAATGAAAAAGAAGCTTTCAAACAAGTAAAAAACACAATTTCTTATGTTTACTTAAATCTTCTTCAAGCGCATACGGGCATGACGCAAAAGTGGGGAATCCTTACGGGAATCCGCCCGACGAAGCTGCTTCATAAAAAGCTGCAAAGCGGGATGCCGAAGGAACAGGCGCATGCAGAATTGAAAAAAGACTATTTAATTCATGATGAGAAAATCGAATTGATGCAGCAAATTGTCGACAGACAGCTGGCGGCAGTTCCTGATTTGTATCAAGTAAAGGACGAAGTCAGTATTTATATCGGCATTCCTTTCTGCCCGACCAAATGTGCGTATTGCACATTCCCTGCATACGCCATCCAAGGACAAGCAGGCAGAGTCGGCTCATTTTTATGGGGGCTGCATTACGAAATGCAGAAAATCGGCGAATGGCTGAAGGAGCATGACGTCAAGGTCACAACCATATATTTTGGCGGCGGGACGCCTACAAGCATTACAGCGGAAGAGATGGATCTTCTGTATGAAGAAATGGTCCGCTCCTTCCCGGATGTGAAAAACATTCGGGAAATTACTGTGGAAGCCGGCCGCCCCGACACGATTACTGAAGAAAAACTTGCCGTGTTGAACAAATATGATATTGACCGGATCAGCATTAACCCGCAATCCTATGAAAACGAAACGCTCAAGGCAATCGGCCGTCATCATACGGTGGAAGAGACCATTGAAAAATATCATCTGTCACGCCAGCACGGCATGAATAATATCAATATGGATTTAATTATCGGTTTGCCTGGCGAAAGCGTGAAGGAGTTCAGACACAGCCTTTCAGAAACCGAGAAATTGATGCCGGAATCGCTGACTGTTCACACCCTTTCCTTTAAGCGGGCGTCAGAAATGACAAGAAACAAACATAAATACAAAGTTGCCGGGAGAGAAGAAGTTTCTCAAATGATGGATGATGCGGTAGCTTGGACGAAAGAGCATGGATACGTGCCTTATTATTTATACCGCCAGAAAAATATTCTTGGAAATCTGGAAAACGTCGGGTACTCGATTCCGGGCCAGGAAAGCATCTACAACATTATGATTATGGAAGAGGTGCAGACGATTATCGGCATCGGCTGCGGTGCGGCAAGTAAATTTATTGATCCGGATACAGGGAAAATTACACACTTTGCCAATCCGAAAGACCCGAAATCATACAATGACCGATTTGAGCACTACACGGACGA
This sequence comes from Bacillus sp. B28, assembly GCF_029536185.1. Classification (NCBI taxonomy): domain Bacteria; kingdom Bacillati; phylum Bacillota; class Bacilli; order Caryophanales; family Bacillaceae; genus Bacillus; species Bacillus sp. B28. The sequence goes on from NZ_CP120511.1 coordinate 1,088,132, forward strand.
AAAGATCAAATATTTAGAGCGGATTTTTGAGAGAACGACAAAGCAGCACTGATCACAGTGCTGCTTTTTTTATCCCCGCTGTTTTTTCACAGGCTGAACGTCCGGCTTCCATTTAAACACCTTGTTCAGCTGGCGGTAAATCCATTTTGATTCTTTTGTTAATAACGGCCCCAAAATCGCAAGAATGAGGACATATAATGCGGCGAACGGCTTTAATGTAACTGACAGGCCGCCGGCTATGCCGAGGTTGGCAACGATAATCGAAAACTCTCCCCGTGATACGATCGTAAGACCGATATTGGATGAGGCTTTATGAGAAAGCCCTGCGCGGCGCCCAGCCACCATTCCGGCGATAAAGTTTCCGAATATGGTCAGGATCACAGCTCCCAATGCCAGCCAAACCGCTTCACCAAGTGAAAAAGGGTCTATGCTGAGGCCGAAGCTGAAAAAGAACATCGCGCCGAAAAAGTCGCGAAACGGAACGACAAGGTGCTCAATCCGATCGGAATGCTCTGTTTCTGAAAAGACCAAACCGAGCAGCAGCGCGCCGATGGCTTCTGCCACATGAATTGTCTCTGAAAATCCGGCGATGAAAAAGAGCGCTGCAAAAATGACGATAATAAACACTTCGTTTGAGCGTATGTCCAACAGCTTATTCAAAAGCGGCGGGAGCTTTCTGGCCGCGATAAAAAACAGCAGCATATAGCCAAATGCGATCAGAATGGACAAAAGCGCACTCCCGACTGATGTCGCGTCTCCAAGCACAAGGCCGGAAACAACAGACAGATACACGGCAAGGAAAATATCCTCAAACATAATAATGCCGAGAATCAGCTCGGTTTCCGGGTTGGCCGTTCTTTTTAAATCGACCAGCACTTTTGCGACGATCGCGCTTGAAGAAATGGTGATGACGCCTGCCAGCACGAGGACTTCCAGAAAAGAAAACCCGGTGATAAAGCCATAAAGCAGGCCGAGGGTGAAGTTAATCAAAATATAAATTGATCCGCCAATTGCGATGGATTTTCCAGATTTGATCAGCTTTCCGACAGAGAATTCAAGTCCGAGATAGAAAAGGAGGAAAAGCACGCCCATCCGCCCGAAAAACTCAATGATTTCACTGCTTTCTATAAACGTGAGGTCAATGATCCCGACTTTAGGGGCATGAGGGCCAAGCAGCATCCCTAAAATAATGAGAAACGGGATAATTGAAAACTTAATTTTATTTGCGATGACACTGGCAATTGCCACAAGCACAAGCGCAGTTCCGACTTCAAACACAAGATGATCCATCCGCTGATCACACGCCCTCTCTAGAAAGAAAATCATGAGTCAGTTTCTTCAGATGCTTTCTTTCACCTGAGAGGACAAGGGTATCATCTTCTTCAATCACCGAGTCCGCACCCGGATTTAAAAACTTTTGCTGGTTATGTTTAATGATGGCGATGACAGTGACATCATAGTTTTGACGGACATCAAGTTCGCCGAGGGTGCGCCCGATTGACTTCGCACCTTTTTCCACCTTAAACCATTCAATAATGAGGTCGCTAAACGCCATCTCGATGGATTCCAGTGCCTGCGGCTTATAGACCATGCCGCCCAAAATGGCGGCAATTTGCCTTGCTTCAGAATCATCCAATGAAATATTGGAAAGAAGCTCATCGGGATCCCGGTCATCAAACCGATAGATTTCCCTTCTTCCGTCATCATGAATGATAATCGTCATTTTTTCGCGGTTTCTTGTTTCAATTTCAAATTTTTTGCCGATTCCCGGCAAATCGTTTTCTTTTATATTCAATGAAAATCCCTCCGAATGTAGTGTTGGCATAAAAGATAGGGTACAAACAAAACGGTATACATTCATATTCGGAGGTAATTAGACTGGTATTTGACAGGGACGGCACAAACCCTTTCCAGCCTGTTGATGTGAGGATCATCAAGCGGCTTGACAGATAACGTTCTGATCGACTGCGCCAATGGATTGTACTCTTTCATAAACTCCGCCAGATGCAGACTGCCCGGTGAAGGCGTTTTGGCTGATTGTGATTCTTTCGGATATGAGGCCATTGGCACATAGCTGTCAGTGCTTGCATCAAACTGGGAGGGCAGGACCACGTCAGAAGGGGGAAAGCACACCATAAATAAGCTTAATAGAAAGCTGATTATTAATTTATCCAAGTTACCTTCCCCCTTTCTCATTCTATATCCCTTCCATTTCACTATATAAAACTTTATGTTCCCATTCAAATGATATGCATTTTTCAGTATCTATTGACCTTGAAAAATAAAAAAGGTTTCTTTAAGGACGGCGGGGAATGTATATGAGAAAGAAAAAAAGAAAGCGTATACATGGAGGTGTTTCATATGGATTATATTCAATATGAACTGAAGGGGCCTGTGGCAGAAATTGTGCTGAATCGCCCTGATGCTCATCACGCCTTGAATGAGCAAATGCTTTTCGAGCTGAAGGAGGCGTGTGAAAAGGTTTCTGAAAGCGAGGCGCTCATCGTCCTCCTGAGAGGTACCGGAAAAGGTTTTTCGGCAGGCGGCGATATACGGATGATGACCTCTGAGCATGACCCTGATCAATTTAGGCAGCTGATGGATACGATCGAAGCCATTACTTTAACGTTATACGAAATGAAAAAAGTGACAATTGCCGCTGTCCATGGTGCTGCCGCGGGGCTGGGCTTGAGTTTAGCACTATGTGCTGACATTGTGCTTGCGGAGAAAAATGCCGTTCTTGCAATGAACTTTATCGGCATCGGCCTTGTTCCTGATGGCGGGGGACATTATTTGCTGAAAAAAAGGATTGGGGAAGCGAAAGCGAAAAAGCTGATTTGGAGCGGGAAAAAGCTATCCGCTGAAGAAGCGGCTGGTATGGGTCTCTTGGATGGAACATTTAACGGAGATCCTATGGAAGGTGCAAGACCTTATGTTGAAACGCTTTTAGCCTCGCCCCTATTGGCAATGATTGAGACGAAAGCCATTTTTCAAAGCCTCCATATTGATGAATTGAAGAAGGTGCTGGCTCTTGAACGAAGAGCCCAGGAGAGAATGAGGAGGACCAAAGATCACCAGGAAGGAATCCGTGCATTTTTAGAGAAACGGGAGCCGAAGTTTCAAGCATAACAGATCAGCCGGGAAGCTGATCATCTCTGAAACAAAATCAGCTTTCCGGCTGCATTCACTAAACGATGGGTATGATTATGAAGCTCTTTTTCCTTTAACAGGGCTTCACCCTGCTGTCTTGCCGCATCTTCGTTTTCCGCCTCAAATCGCTCGTTTATCAGTGTTTCTCCCGAAGGATCAAAAGCCGTAAGAAAATACTCCGCCATCATATTTCGCCTCCAACTTCATCATTTATCGTTCTTTCTTCATTTATATTCTAAATAGCAAACCAAAATCCTTTATTATGTTTTAACCAAATATAGTATATAATGGGTCAGGGAAGGAGGAGATTCGGTGCTGACGATTGATCACGTAACGAAGACATTTGGAGATTATAAAGCGGTTGACGGTTTGAATTTGGAAATTCCGGAACAGCAAATGTTTGGCCTCTTAGGCGCAAACGGAGCGGGAAAAACGACGACCTTTCGCATGATTCTCGGCTTATTAAGCATTACGGAGGGTACGATCAGCTGGAAAGGCCGTCCCGTCAACTACAGTATGAGCAACAAAATCGGATATTTGCCGGAAGAGCGCGGACTATATCCGAAAATGAAGGTAAAGGACCAGCTTGTCTATCTGGCAAGATTAAAAGGCATGGAGAAACGCGAAGCCGTAAAAGAGCTCGGAACATGGCTTGAACGGTTCAATATAACAGAATACGAGAATAAAAAAGTAGAAGAGCTTTCAAAAGGAAACCAGCAGAAAATCCAGTTTATTTCGTCGGTTTTGCATAAGCCTGAGCTGCTGATTCTCGATGAACCATTCAGCGGGCTGGACCCTGTCAATGTCGAGCTGTTGAAGGAGGCTGTTATCTCTTTGAAAAACAGCGGTGTCTCGATTTTATTTTCCAGCCATCGGATGGAGCATGTCGAGGAGCTGTGTGAGCACCTTTGTATTTTGCAAAAAGGGAAACCTGTTGTGCAAGGCAGACTGAAGGAAATTAAACGTTCATTCGGCAAAAAGAATGTGACCATTCATTCCGATGACGATCTACATTTTTTACAGGGGCATGAAGGAATTACGCAATGGAAAGAAACGGCCGGCGGCGTAAAGCTGCAAATTGCCAATGAAGACATCTCTCAAGAGATCTTCGCCATGCTCCAAGGAAAAGGATTTATTCGAAAGTTTGAGCTTGAAGAGCCGTCACTCCATGATATTTTTATAGAAAAGGTGGGGGCCGTCTATGAATAAATTTTTGATCATGCTTTCTCATACATACAAAAATAAGATTATGGCAAAGTCTTTTATTATTTCTACTGTCATTACGGTTCTGCTTGTATTGGCTGTCACCAATTTAGAATCGATCATTTCCATGTTTCAAGGAGAAGATACAAAAGAGAAAATTGCTGTTATTGATGAAACAAACGAATTATATCCGATTTTCTCTAAGCAGCTGAAAGCAGTCGATACTGACAGCGATCTTGATGTGGAGCAGTCTAAGCAATCAGAGGAAAAGGTTATAAAGCAAGTCAAAGAGGAAACGCTTGATGGGATGCTCATTATCAAAAGAGATGAAAAAGGGACGATCTCAGGGACGTACAAAGCGTTAACGATTTCGGATGAAAGCACGTATCAAACACTGCAGCAGGCGTTAACACAAACAAAAACCGCTGTTGGAACAGAGGAGCTCGGCGTTTCGCAGGAAACCATCAGCAGCCTCTATGCGCCTGTCACTGTCGGGCAGGAGGCGCTGAAAGAGGGTGCAAAGTCTGAGGAAGAGCTGGGGCAGGCGATGGGACTTGTTTACATTATGCTGTTTGTCATATATTTCTCCGTTATTATGTATGCCAGCATGATTGCGATGGAGGTTGCGACCGAAAAATCTTCGCGTGTCATGGAAATCCTCATCTCAAGCATGCCGCCGATCCAGCAAATGTTTGCAAAGCTGTTAGGCATCGGGCTCGTCGGAATAACACAGCTTGCTGTCATTATTTCTGCCGGATATCTATCGCTGAAGCTGAACAAAACGAGCGAAACGGCTTCATCTGTCGGCGGTTTTCTTAATCTGACCGACGTTCCCGTTTCTACCGTGATATATGCTGTTATTTTCTTTTTGCTCGGTTACTTTTTATATGCGACACTGGCCGCGTTTCTTGGCAGCGTCGTCAGCAGAATAGAGGACGTGCAGCAAACGATCACACCGATGACGCTGTTGGTGGTTGCCGGTTTTATGATTGCCATGTTCGGACTAAACGCTCCGGACGCAGGATTTATTACGGTCACATCGTTTATCCCGTTCTTTACGCCGATGATTATGTTCTTACGCGTCGGCATGCTTGATATTCCGTTTTGGCAGGCGGCTGCCGGCATCGGGATAACACTGCTCACCATTATCATACTTGCCGTCATTGGCGCCAGAATTTATAAAGGCGGCGTCTTGATTTACGGCAACTCAAGCGCGTTTAAAGCAATCAAACAAGCGCTGCGTTTGTCAAAAAGCTGATTGGAAAAACAGCCTGGGGATGCTCAGGCTGTTTTTGATTGTATTCGTTTTGACAGAACGTGCATTCGTAAGAAATCGGTGCTAAAATAAGGGTACTTCATCCTGGAAAGGAGCAGAATGTTGACTGATCTAACCTTTATTCATGCGGCAGATCTTCATCTCGACAGCCCGTTTTACGGGATATCGCATCTGCCGGAACCCATTTTTGCCCGGATCAAAGAAAGCACGTTTTCAAGCGTGAGACATATCATAGACGCTGCAATCACAGAGAACGTTGATTTCGTTTTGCTGGCGGGGGATTTGTTTGATGAGGCCAATCGAAGTTTAAAGGCGCAGCTCTTTTTGAAAAAACAGTTCGATAGACTTAGAGAGTACGGGATTTCAGTCTATGTGATTTTTGGGAACCATGATCATCTCGGCGGAGAATGGACGCCGATTGAATGGCCGGAGAATGTTCACATGTTTACATCCCCAGTCCCTGAAGAAAAATCGTTTTATAAGGATGGCAGGCGCGCAGCAAGCATTTACGGTTTCAGCTATCAGACCAGAGCTGTGACGGAAAACCAAGCCGCCCGCTACCGGAGATCAACTGACGCGCCCTTTCATATCGGGATGCTCCACGGCACGTTATCAGGATCTGAAGGACACGATCCATATTGCCCGTTTACTCAGGATGATCTTGTGAAAAGCGGGATGGATTATTGGGCGCTTGGCCATATTCACAAACGCCAGGTTCTTTCTGCCGGGAATCCGGCCGTGATATATCCGGGAAATCCTCAAGCGCGCCATATGAAGGAGACAGGAGATAAAGGCTTTTATCTTGTCCGAGTGGAGCGCGGAGATATTTCCTATGAATTTAAGAAAGCGCATGACGTCCTGTGGGAGAAAGCAGAAGTTGATGTGTCAGCGATAGAGAATATGACCGCGCTCTTTCAAATTGTCGAGGACACGTTTTCAAAGCTGCGGAAAAAAGGGACTCCTGCTTGTGTGAAGCTCGTATTACAGGGGACCGCGCCAGAATGGTTATCGGATGCGCCGAGAGGTTCACTGGACGAGCTCCTTGAAGCCTTTCAGGAGCAAGAGGTGGACGAGGAGAATTTTATATGGCCGCTCTCATTGGAAGATGAGACGGAAAATGAAGCAGAGCTTAAGAGCCTTGATCCTTTTTTCGGCGGTTTATTGGAAGACATTGAACAGACTGATCTTGCAGGTGTGCTTGAAGGACTTGAGCGGCATCCTGTATATAGGAGACACGCAGACCGGTTTAGTCAAGAGGAGATAAAGGAAATAAAAGAGCAGGCACAGGTTTTATTGAAAAGACAGCTTAAGGTGCTTGAGTCATGAGGCGGTGAAAGTTATGCGAATCATATCAATACATATCTACCAATACGGAAAATTTTCAAATCGAACCTTTCACTTTTCCGCCTCGCCTGTCCAATTAATCTACGGATTAAATGAGGCAGGAAAAACGACGATGATGTCATTTATCGAAAGCATGCTGTTTGGTTTTCCGAAATCGAAAAAATATGAACCGAAATCAGGCGGTGTGTATGGCGGTGTTCTTGAGGCTGAGCACCCTGAATACGGCGTGATGAAGATTGAACGGACGAAAGGAACCGCTGAGAAGGTAAGGGTGTACACAGAAACCGGAGAAGTAAAGCAGGAAGATTTTCTGAAGCAGCTGTTCCAGGGTACGGACAGGGCGCTGTACAAAGCCATTTATTCGTTTGACGTATTCGGATTGCAGGAAATTCACGCCTTTAATCGGGACAAGATTGGAGAATTCCTGCTGTTTTCCAGTCTGTTTGGCGCTGAAGCCGTATCAAAGCTTGATTCAAGACTGATGAAGGAAAGCGAAAGGCTCTTTAAACCAAACGGCCGAAACCCTCATTTGAATCAGGAGCTGGAAACGCTGAAGCAGCTGGCAGCAAAGCTGAAGCAGGCTGAAGCGGAGGAGGCGGGCTATCATCAGCTACTTGAGGAGAAAAGAACGCTCGAATCCCGTCTTGCTGCTGCTGAAACAGAGCTGAAAGAGACTGCGGAACATATTCGAAACATCGACAGAGCCATTGAACTGAAGCCGGTGCTAATCGAAAAAACTGTGCTGGAACAGGCGGTTGGACAATATCCGGAGCATGCGGGGCAATTCCCTGCTGACGGATTACATCGATTAGAAAAGTATGAATCCCATCTTCATCCGAAATCCGCACAGCTGGAGGCGCTTCGGGTAAAGCTTGCAGAGTTGGACAAACAGCTGCAAAAGCTTAACCCGAATGAGGATATATTGGCGAATGAAGCGCTTATTCTAGAGCTATCATCAGCATATCATATGTACCAATCCTACGGGGAACAGCTTGCCGCCATCCAGGCTCAGCTGCGCCAGTCCTCTTCACAGGCAGCGGCCGGGCTGGAGCAGCTGAATAAAACAGATGAAAATGAACTGATGAATATGAACACGTCCTATGACTATGAATGGCAGCTCCAGCAGGCGGTGCGGCATTACGTGCAGGCAAGAGACAGAAAAAGACAGCTTGACGAAGCGTTTGAAGCGGCGCGGCGCGAGCTGGAAGACGCTGAAAGGGCAGTTCGTGACGTATCTTCCGCTATACTTGAAAACAGCCAAAGAAAAGAAAAAGAAGCCGCTCTTACAGCATATGATGAAGCACAGGGACAGCATCAAGAGCAGATGAAACTGAGGGAACAGCTGAAGTTCTTCGAAAGGCAGCAGGCGAAACAAAAGAAGATCGTGATTGCGGCAGGCATTCTCTTCATGGTTCTCTTTCTGCTGCTGGGGCAATGGATTCCAGCCATATGTGTCGGCGCTGCACTCATGCTGTATGCCTTTACAACTGGCAGAAAGCTGCTGTCTTCTGAAGAAGTAAGGGAGAGGAAAGAGCCAGAGACGGATATTTCTCCGCGAGAAGCCGAAGCGATTAGAGAAGCGTTATGGGAGGATGACCGCAATAAACAGCACCTCACATCGTTGCGGGCAGAGCTCCAGCAGAAAGAGGCGGCTTATGAAAGGATCATCCAGCAATTCGAACAATGGGAGGCCGATATGGCTCCCTCCTTCAGCCAAGCTGAGCAATTCATGAATGAACTCGGATTTAAGGAAGACCCTTCCTTCTTGCTGGATGCTTACAATGTAATGAAGGATGTAAAAAAAGAAGTGAAGAAAAAACATGAGCTAACGATCGAAGCCGGGAGACTTCAAAAGCATCGGCGGACATTTGAGGAACGCGTCAGAATGCTGCATCCTGACAAAAACGATTCTCAAACCCCCGTGGCTGATGTCCTTCACGCACTGCGGAAAAATGCGGAACGCGAAAAAGAGATCGAGAAGCAAAAAAGAGAAATTGAAACAGATATCCAATTTCACGAAGAGCAGGTGCTGGAGCTGGAGCAAGAAATACGGTATTTCCAAGCGCAGATCGAACAATTATTCACTGAGGCGGGTGCAAAAGACAGAAATGAGTTTTTCGCCATAGCCGATATCAGCAAGAAATTGAAGGATATTGACACAAAGCTGTATAACGTAAATGCGCAGCTTCAAGGTGTCAGCTCAGCAGAACTTCATCTGGCGGGCTCCGGCACTCTTTCTGAATTGGAACAAAAACGACTGCAGGAACATGAAAAAAAAGAACGGCTCGATGAGGAGACGAAACAGCTGCGCGCTCAAATCGCAATGGTTTTGGTCAAACAGGAACAGCTAGAGGCTTCGGGATTGGTCTCGGATCTCAAATTGCAAACCGAAATGCAAAAAGAGCGTGTGAAAGAATCTGCAAAAAAATGGGCATCGATTCAAATGGTCAGACATGTGATCAGAAACAAAATGGAGCGGCATAAAAAAGTCGGCCTGCCGCGTCTTTTGGAGACGGCTGGAGAATTCTTCCGCCCGCTGACTGACGGCAGCTATCAATCGATTTATTTTTCCGAAACAGATGATTCCATCATGGTCATGAACAGCGCTGGAACGGTATTTCAGGCGGAAGAGCTGTCTCAGGGCACGTGTGAACAGCTGTATACAGCAATTCGTTTCGCTCTGGCCGTTACTCGTCAGGATGGGGCAATGCTGCCATTCCAGCTCGACGACAGCTTTGTACATTTCGATCAGAAACGTCTGAACCGTGTGCTGGAAATGCTTGCTGTTTTATCAGGAGGAGAACGGCAGATTTTCTATTTTACATGCCATGAACATGTAAAAAATGCGTTTCAAAGTGATCAAATCATCCATTTAGTATCATAAATGAGGTTATATAGCTGAAAATCGGTATGTGATATACTGATATTATGTAAGATACGGAGGGAGCTTTAATAGTATGGCTAAAGGGATTATGCTACATGAGGTTGGCGAACAGGTTGACCAATATCTATTGATCAAATCCTTAACAAAAGGGATTGCAAGCAATGGAAAACCGTTTTTAACTCTGATGCTTCAAGACCAGTCAGGTGATATTGAAGCCAAGCTGTGGGATGCCAAGCAAAGTGATGAAGTAACCTATGCGCCGCAGACGATCGTTAAGGTTGTGGGGGATGTCCACCATTACCGCGGACGCACCCAGCTGAAGCTGAGAAATATCAGACCGGTGAGCGAGAATGAAAACGTCAATATTGATGATTTTTTGGAAACTGCGCCGATTCCGAAAAATGAAATGCTGGATACCATCACTCAATATATATTTGAAATGAAAAATCCAAATATCCAGCGGATAACAAGATATTTGGTCAAAAAGCACGAAGCAGAATTTATGGATTACCCGGCGGCTACGAAAAATCATCACGAGTTTGTCTCAGGTTTAGCGTATCACGTCGTCTCTATGCTGAATCTGGCAAAAGCAATTGCTGATTTATATCCGTCTCTTGACCGTGATCTTCTTTATGCAGGAGTTATCCTTCACGATCTCGGAAAAGTGAAAGAGCTGTCCGGGCCCGTTTCCACTTCCTATACAGTAGAAGGCAATCTGCTTGGCCATATTTCCATTATGGTCACAGAGCTGTCCAAAGCGGCTGAGGAGCTTCAAATCGATTCTGAAGAGGTGTTGATTCTTCAGCACTTGATCCTGAGCCATCACGGCAAAGCAGAGTGGGGCAGCCCAAAACCGCCGATGGTAAAAGAAGCGGAAATTTTGCACTATATTGATAATCTGGATGCGAAAATGAATATGATGGACAGAGCGCTGGAGCGCGTGAAGCCGGGTGAGTACACTGAACGTGTATTTGCACTTGAAAACCGTTCCTTTTATAAACCGACTTTTCATCAATAATCAAAAAGGACTGAAGCTGACATGTTCAGCTCAGTCCTTTTTTACATGCTTTTCCCGCTCATAACCTGTCTCATTCCTGCATAAGGTTAAAAATAAAGAATCTATGCAAAAGGGGGAGAAGCCCGTGTTGTTTTTTCCATGGTGGGTATATCTTTGTATTGTGGGTATCATTTTCAGTGCATATAAGCTGGTTTCAGCAGCCAAAGAGGAAGATAAGTTAGACCAGTCTTTTATTGAAAAAGAAGGTCAGGTTTATATTGAAAGGATGGAAAAAGAAAAAGAACGCCGCACGTCCCAGCAGCGTGAGGAAGAAAACCAAAATCATTCCATCGCATAAAAAAAGCTGCGCAGCTCAGTGAGCCTGCACAGCTTTTTTTATTATTTAGAACTGTTTGAAGAACCGCTAGTAGAAGCAGAAGTTTTAAATGTATCCTTCAAATCTTTATCCTTCACATCGATGTCAGCTTTTTTCATTACTTTTTGAACGGCTGCCTGCACAGCTGTGTTGTCATTAAGTTTTTGGTCGAGAACATCAGATTTCAGCTCTTTTTTCATATCTTCATATTTTCCGCGTTCTTCAGTCTTTTTAATGATATGGTAGCCAAATTGTGTTTTCACAGGGTCGCTGACTTCGTTTGTTTTCAACTTAAATGCAGCTTTTCTGAATGTGGAATCCAGTTGTTCGTTATCTTTTGAAATCCAGCCAAGTTCGCCACCGTTTTTAGCTGAGCCTGTGTCTGTAGAGTATTCCTTCGCAAGGGCATCAAATTTCTCACCTTTTTTCAGCTTTTTCTCTACTTCCTCAGCTGTCTTTTTGTCAGCGACAAGGATGTGGCTTGCGCGAATTTGGCCTTTTAAGTTTTCCCAGTATTCTTTAATTTCGTCATCTGTAACCTTGATGTTATCTTTAGCTGCTTTTTGTGTAAGCAATTCATATTTAACTTGTTCTTTGAGGTAATCTTTTCCATATTGATCTTCTAACGCAGTATATTGATCGCCGAGCTGTGTTTTGTATTCTTTCATCTTGTTGTCAATTTCTTTATCTGATACTTTGTATTTCTTGTCCAAAACTTTTTCTTGCACCAGCTGAGTGAGGACGCTCGCTCCAGTTTGTTTTTTCATGTTTGTGTAAAGTTCGCCTTTTGTCACATCGCCTGCGTCTGTTTTTGCGATGACTTCTTTGTCGCCGCTGCTGCAAGCACTGAGAGCGAGGATGCTTGTAGCAGTGATAGCTGCTATTGCGATTTTCTTCATTGTTTTCAAACACTCCTAATCATTCCAAATTGAATTGCCTATGCGTATCATAACATATTGTGGCTTTCTGTAAAAAGATTTTAAATAAAGGGCATTCGTCTAGTCAAACTTTCGCTGATGACATACAAATATATTGATCAAGAAAAGGAGGTATGTAACATGAGCGGAGGATATTCAAACGGTTTCGCTTTGCTTGTTGTACTGTTCATTTTGCTTATCATTGTAGGTGCAGCTTACATCTACTAAGCAGCAAAAGGGATCGCTTGTTGAATAAGCGATCCTTTGCTTTCACAAGCGCCTAATCGTTTCATCAATTAACTGCATAAGATGTAATTGGAAAATAAAGCTTTTTACAGGAGGTGCTTTTTAAGATGGGTGAAGTATTTGCAGGCGGTTTCGCTTTATTGGTCGTCTTATTTATCTTGTTGATTATCATCGGCGCTTCTTGGCTTTACTAATCAATGCAAAAAAGCATAGCTGCCGGTTCTACAGAGACCGGCAGCTATGCTTTCTTTACTTCCTTCATATTTAAACAGTAAAGGATATCTCCACAAATGAAGAGATCAGTAAAATTAATATACATACATTGATAAATCGAAATACCTTATCCTGGCGCTCTTCAGGAATCTCTCTGACAAGGCATAATGTATTGGTGAGCCTGTTTATAAAGTAAACAATAAACAAGGCAGTCACGATAAAATAGAATAAAATGATGGGAGATTCCCCCTCTCTCTGAACTGCTCCCATATTACATTACCAAATATTTATCAAAAAAGATAGAATGTAAACTGAAAAATCGGTACAGCGCCAAGCGTCAGCTACTTTTCGACCAAAATATCAAAACCGTCTGCTTCCTGATCGATAAAGCATGCTTTCGGTGCTTGCATCAGCTTCAGAGCCAGCAAAAAGTCCGGCAGACAGTAGCCTGCATGAATGCCTGAAATCATGCAGAAGTAATGGGCGTGATTCGGAAACGCCAGCGCGGCGTAAAATAATACAGGTGTTATCAGCATAAAAGGGCTTAACAGTGAAATCAGCATCGTCGTTTTCGGTATTCGTTTCCACGTTCGCATACGCCATATATAAATCTTTTTTTCTATTTTTCTTTTTTTGCAGATGATCGGCAGGACATGGATGACTTTATGTACAAATAAAATAACGACGAGCAAAACGCCGAACAGCGGTACATATTCATCGCTCAAGCTTGTTTTAGGCCGCAACAGCTCAAATGCTAAGAAGTTAGATATAAAAACCATAATCATGAAACACACAGCAATCAATATTATGCGAACGGCACCATAATCTTTCATCAGATTTATGGTTTTCCAGCAATTCATCAAAGTCATCCTTCCGTACATCTTGAATAGAATCTCAAAATAATTTACTCCTCCCAAGAAAAAAAATCAATGCTTTTTTAAGAAAAAATATCTTTCAATAGGTATTTTTTTGAAAGGAGCAAACAATCTATGAAATATGGGGTTAGAACTTTCTTCTCAGTGAATTATCAGCTAAAATAAGATTAAAGATAGAAAGAAGTGGTGTGGATGGATTCGATGGATCATCGCATTGAGCGATTGGAATATTACATACAATTATTAGTGAAAACAGTGGATATGGACAGGTACCCTTTCTATGCGCTGCTGATTGATAAAGGGCTGAGCAGAGAAGAAGGGGAAGAGGTTGTGCGCATATGCGGTGAATTGTCGGAGGAGCTGGCAGCACAAAAAGCGCAAGGATTTGTAACCTTTGATAAGCTCCTTGCGCTTTTTGCCGGACAGCTGAACGAAAAATTAGATGTTCATGAAACGATTTTTGCCCTGTATGAGCAGGGGCTTTATAAAGAACTGATGGAAGTTTTTATAGACATTATCAGACACTTTGATTAACTGTTTACAGGTTCAAGTTCTTCGGCTGATTCATCCGCAGCAGTGTCCGTTGCTTTTTTCTTCAGTTTTCCGTTTACGCTTTCAAAGTCGTTGTCGATATTTGTGAGTGATGTTTCAAAGATTTCCATAAAATCATCGCCGTATATATGGCGGATCATACACATCATTTCTGCCACTTCAGGGAACTTTCCGAATAAATGATACAGAGGCTGTGACCCTTTAAAAACCGCGTTGCGCGTCGGATCAAATTCTTCAAGCAAGCTCCAGAATACCTCAGTTCCTTCCTCAGTCAGCTGAACATATGTGTTTCGTTTATCGTTCAGCCGTTTTGAAAACCTTAAATACCCGCGTTCTTCAAGCTTTTTTGAAAAGTTAAATGCCGTTGAAACGTGCATGACTCCGAACTTTGCAATTTCAGAAATGGAAGCTCCATTCAGCTGATAAGCAATCCATAAAATATGGTGCTCATTAATATTCAGGTCATACGGTTTGAGCCATTGCTGCCAATCCTTCTCAATCGATTTCCAAAGAGCTTTGCTAAGCTGAGCCATTTTCTGGGTGAAGACCAGAGCCTCTTTCACATCATAAGGCGGTTCCACTTGATTCATTACGTCACCTGCTTCTCTTTATCTTTTTCTCTATTATGCCAATAAAATAAAGATTAATAAAGATGAAAATGTAAGAATTTTTTAATAAATTCTTGAGCCATTGCTAGGAAAGGCTTTTGCGAATAAAAAAAGTGCAGGTCATGTTTTGACCCGCACTTTTTTCCTTTGAATAGGATATTAGTTTTGTAAGGTTTTCTCCAGCTGTTTGATTTTTTCTTCAATATCGGCGATTTCTTTTTGAAGATCCTGCTGATGAGGTTTGATCTCTTCCTGCCATTTTTTAATTGAGGTTTGCAGTTCACCGCTCACGTCTTTAATGACATCTGCACTTTCTTTTGCCGCTTTCACTAGCTGGTCCTTTAAAGTTAAGCCGTCTGATTTTAAGCGCTTGATCGTTTCTTCAAAAGAATCGCAATTGGTTTTGATTTTTTCACGCAGCTGTTTACCTGAAGAAGGTGCTGATAGAAGAACTGCAGCACCTCCGATGATGCCGCCCACGAATAGTCCTGTTAATAGAGAACGTCCGTCCGCCATTAAAATCACCCCGTTTTTTTCTTGAAATATGATACATGCAACTTTTTCAATTTTGTTCGAAGAATGAACTTCTATACATAGCTTGCTTTATTTTAGCATATTTTTTAAGTGAAAAGGAGGGAGAAGGTTGTCTGTCTTTATGATTGTGTTATCCTGCATCACCCTTGCCTTTGCAACAGGCGCCATTTACTATATCAGACTTCTCAGCCAGGCTGCTTCTTATCCGCCGAAGAAAGTCATCCGGCAGAAAGCGCTTGTTTGTTCAACCGGAACCGCCTTTACACTATGTCTTATCTTTTTCACAAAACTCCTCGCTTAAAACATGCTGACATGCTGCGGGCTCTTTTTTTAAAAAAACCTCTCCCGGAAGCGGAAGAGGTTTTGTGTCACATTTATTTTGCAGCTTCCATAAAACTTGAGCGTCTTAAAATGGTTTGCACAATGGGATACATCATGATCATGGCAATTGTATTCAATACAGCTGCCGGAAGAACGACTGCGGCGAATAATGCGGCGAAACCGCCAGGCAAACCGACGATAAATAAAGCTGACGTTAAAAATACAGTTCCTGATAAGATGGTGCCGATGACTGTCAGCACTGCGGCTGAAGCTGTTTTCTGGCTCTTTCTGACCAGAAGGAACAGGAAGAAAAACAGAAACGCTGATACAGGTTTGTCAATGATATTCGGAATCTGTCCGGCCGGAAACGCGGTTGTAAGAGCTGAAATGATTCCGGTCACAATCCCGATAACGAGTACATTTTGCACCCGCGGGAACAGAAGGATGCCCATAAACATCATGATCAGCATCATATCTGGTTTCATCCCGCCTAAAAAGGGCGGAATAATGGAATGGAGCGCTGCGCCGATTGCGGCAAACAGAGCCATAATGACTAACTCTTTTGTTTTCATAACTATGCTCTCCTCTGCTAAGCTTTTTGCCCTCCAATAATATGCTCATCATTTATTGCGAAGGCTTAAAGAATTTATTATGCAAACAGTATACCAAACGAATGGTTTGCACAGCCAGACTTTTTACTCATTTTCCTGCTGGAATTTCTTCATGAACGCAGCTAATTTTTCACAGTCTTCCAGTGACACCGCATTATAAATGGAAGCACGGCAGCCTCCTACTGAACGATGTCCGCCAAGGCCTACCATTTTTCTTTCTTTTGCCTCCTGAACGAACTTTTTCGTTAATTCGTCATCACGGAGCGTAAAGGTAACGTTCATGCGTGAACGGCTGTCCTTTCTGGCATGGCCTTTATAGAAGCCATTGCTTTCGTCAATGCAGCTGTAAAGAACCTGTGCTTTTTGTTCGTTGCGCTGTTCAGCGGCTTCAACTCCGCCGTTTTTCTTCAGCCATTCAAGGACGAGGCTCAGCATATAAATGGCAAATGTAGGCGGAGTGTTGTAAAGAGAATCCGCTTTGACATGTGTTGAATATTTAAGGATTTTCGGAACGTTGTCATTTTCATTTTGCAGCCATGATTTTTTCATTACGACAACAGTAACACCTGAAGGGCCAAGGTTTTTTTGGGCACCGCCGTAAATGACGTCAAATTTGGATACATCGATTTTTCGGCTTAAAATATCGCTGGACATGTCAGCGACGAGCGGAATTGGAGAATTCGGGAATTCCTGCCACTGTGTGCCGAAAATCGTATTGTTAGATGTAATATGTAAATATGCGCCGTCTTTTACATCTGTAAGGTCAACCTCGGGAATGTAGCTGTAATTGTCTGATTCGCTTGTCGCCGTTACAGATGTGTTTCCGAACAGTTTCGCTTCAGCGAGCGCTTTTTCAGACCAAGCGCCTGTCATCACAAAATGAGCGGTTTTTTCAGGTGTTAAAAAGTTCATCGGAAGCATTGAGAATTGAAGGCTTGCCCCGCCTTGAAGAAACAGAATGTCATAGTCTTCCGTGATGCCCATCAGTTCAATCAGCAAGCTTTTCGCTTTTTGATGCACCGCTTCATATTCTTTACTGCGGTGGGAAAGCTCCATAACGGACATGCCGGATTCATTAAAATCAATAAACTCTTTCTGTGCTGTTTGCAGAACTTCTAATGGCAGCGCTGCAGGACCTGCGTTAAAATTCGTTGTACGTTCCATCGTGATCTCTCCCTGTTTTCCACGTTAATGTAATAAATAATACAATTATCCTATCACAAAAATTCAGTTTTTTTGATAAAAAATTAGAATTATCAAAAGAAAATGACGAATATTTGCGAATTGTTCACAAATAAAAAAACCTCATCTTTATGATGAGGCCAAGCGTTTGGCAATGGATGAAGAAATGTCTTGGAGATCTTCCGGTTTGTAATCATCCGCATGTGTTTTCCACACTGCTCCGAATCCGTCTCCTTTTCCGTAGCGCGGGATAATATGCATATGGTAATGGAAAACAGATTGTCCTGCTTTTTCGCCGTTGTTGTTTAACGTATTTAAGCCGATCGGCTCAAATTCATCCCTGATGGCGCGGGCAATTTTCGGAACGGCGTGAAAATATTGTTTCGCTAATTCGTCTGTAAATTCGTAAACATTTTCAATATGGGTTTTCGGGATAACGAGGGTGTGGCCTTTCGTCACTTGACTGATATCAAGAAATGCCAGCACATGTTCATCTTCATAAACCTTTGCTGACGGGATTTCGCCGGCGATAATTTTACAAAAGATACAATTCTCTGCACTATGCATGAGGGTTCCTCCTTATGAAATTGTTTTTTTATGTATAAACTCATCGTACCACAGAAATGAAGAAAATAGAAAACAGGATGAACGGCGGAGCGTTCACCCTGAATGCAGAGGAATCAGCTTTATGAAGAAAATGTGATATGCCTTTGGTAAGCACCTCATTTGTCAATAAAATGAAGACTTGTTTAATGCTTAACGATTCCTGCGATAAACACCTCATTTGATAGTCAGCTTCAGAAATGAAGATTCATCAATTCAGTGAATGCAAAAAGGTTTGAGCATAGGACATGTTTATTTTCTATCCAACTGTGCCTAAGACGTCTTTGACAAACACCTCATTTTTCAGTTGATATGCTTTTTCCTCTACAACGATTATATTGTCCAGAAACTTGTCTCTTTATGACAGCAAATTCATCATTTGTTAAAAGGGAATTGTTTCAAATCAGGCTTTGTTTTTGGTACTATGAAGAAAAACAATATAAGGGGAGAAACTATGTCTCTGCTATCGGTAAAAGACTTAACCGGCGGTTATACGAGAAATCCGGTTTTGAAAAACGTGTCATTCACCCTTGAACCGAACCAAATTGTCGGTTTAATCGGTTTAAATGGTGCAGGTAAAAGTACAACAATCAGACATATCATCGGGCTGATGGACCCGCATAAAGGATCTATTGAGTTAAACGGGAAAACCTTTGCTGAGGATCGGGAAGGCTATCGGTCCCAATTCACTTATATTCCTGAGACACCCGTTTTATATGAAGAACTGACGCTGATGGAACACCTTGAATTGACGGCGATGGCATACGGCCTATCAAAAGAAACGATGGAAAAAAGATTGCCGTCGCTGTTAAAGGAATTCCGAATGGAAAAGAGGCTGAAGTGGTTCCCGGCGCATTTTTCTAAAGGGATGAAGCAGAAGGTTATGATCATGTGTGCGTTTTTAGCAGAGCCTGCGCTCTACATCATTGATGAGCCGTTTCTGGGACTTGATCCGCTGGCAATCAATGCTTTGCTTGAGCGGATGAATGAAGCGAAGAAAAGCGGGGCGAGCGTGCTGATGTCAACGCACATCCTGGCAACGGCGGAGCGCTATTGTGATTCGTTTATCATTTTACATAACGGCGAAGTGCGGGCGCGCGGCACGCTGTCCGAGCTCAGAGAGCAGTTTGGAATGAAGGACGCGGCGCTGGATGATTTATATCTAGAGCTCACAAAGGAAGACGCTGGCCATGAATAACATGCTGGATATTTGGCAGTCACGGCTGCAGGAGCATATTAAAGAAACAAGAATGTACATGAAATATATGCTCAACGATCACCTCGTTATCGTTTTGATCTTTTTTATCGCAGGTGCGGCGAGCTGGTACAGCAAATGGATACGGGACATTCCCGCTCACTTTCCGTCCTTTTGGGTGATGGCCGTTCTGTTTTCACTCGTTCTGACTGGATCTTATGTGCGGACGCTTTTAAAGGAGGCTGACCTTGTCTTCTTATTGCCGCTTGAGGCTAAGATGGAGCCGTATTTGAGACAGGCGTTTGTTTACAGCTATGTGTCCCAGCTGTTTCCGCTGATTGCATTGAGCCTCGTAGCGATGCCGCTTTATTTCGCTGTCACGCCGGGAGCATCGCTCGTGTCGTACGCGGCGGTATTTGTACAGCTTCTGCTGCTGAAAGCGTGGAATCAGGCCTTGGAATGGCGTATGACGTTTCAAAATGACAGAAGCATGAAACAGATGGATCTTGTCATTCGTTTTGCCGCTAATACACTCGTTCTGTATTTTGTTTTTCAGTCGGTTTATGTGTATGCGCTTGTGATCTATATCATTATGGCGGCTCTTTATCTTTATGTGTCTTCCGCTGCAAAAGGAAAAACATTTAAATGGGAAAGCCATATAGAACACGAATTGAGACGCAAGCAGCGTTTTTACCGGATTGCCAACCTGTTTACAGATGTGCCGCATTTAAAGAAACAAGCGAAACGGAGAGCGTATCTCGACTTTTTGCTGCGGTTTGTGCCGTTTGAACAGCGTAAAACGTTTGCCTATATGTTTGCCCGCGCGTTTTTGCGTTCAAGTGATTATCTGGGCATTCAAGTCAGATTAACCGTTATTTTCGCGCTGATTATGATGTATGCGTCTGCAAGCCCGATTATCGCAGGGATTTTGACTGTGTTTACCGTATTTATCACAGGCATTCAGCTTCTGCCGCTGTTTGGCCACTTTGACCATCTGGCGCTTCAAGAGCTATATCCTGTCAAAAAGGAAGCGAAGCTGAAAAGCTATTTCTCTCTATTAAAAACTGCGCTTAGCGTGCAGGCTCTGCTCATGGCAGCCGCCTCTGCGTATGCTGCGGGCGCTGCAGGTTTTCTGTACGCGCTGATCGGCTCTGCCGTCTTGATCTTTGTCATTCTGCCGTCTTACATGACCGCCAGATTAAAAAAACACGGAAAGCTGTGAGCTGAAAAAAGGGGTAGGTCAAATGAGCGAGAATCTGCTGATGCAGGAAGCTCTTCAATGGAAAATGCATTTATTGCGAAAGGATTCCATGTTTGAACGCTTCTCAAAGCGTGTGCAAACAAAGGTGAATGAACGAATACCTGAAAAAATTCATGCAACGGTAACTGAAAGCGTGAAAAAAATGGTGGAAGCCACGATGGCAGGATCTAATATCATCACTTATAAGAAGGATACAAGCACGCTTTCACTCAGTGAAAAAAACGAGCTTGCGAAAAAAACGATTGCTTCTTATCAGAAAGTGGCGGCTGCTGAAGGAGTCGGCACAGGGGCGGGCGGCATTTTTTTAGGTATTGCCGATTTCCCGCTGCTGCTTTCCATTAAGATGAAATGTTTATTCACTTTGTCCTCGATATACGGTTTTGATGTGAAGAATGCAGATGAAAGGATGTTTTTGCTTCTAGTATTTCAGCTTGCTTTTTCAAGTGATGACTGCCGCAAAGCGTTTTTTTCTGTCATTGAAAACTGGGAGACGGAGAAAAAGGATATTGACTGGAGAGTGTTTCAGCAGGAGTATCGCGATTATATTGATGTCGTCAAGCTTTTTCAGCTTTTACCAGGGGTAGGGGCCGCAGTCGGCGGAATTGCCAATTATAAACTGCTTGCTCAGCTTGGAGATACAGCAAGACATGTTTTTCATCTGAGAATATTAAAGGAAACAGCCGGAGAGTAAAACTCCGGCTGTTTTTTTAAGATAAATGGTAAGTAATTGCAGCGCCCGCAAGCACTTTGGCAGCAGTCAGCATCGCTTTTTCATTGATATCAAATTTCGGGTGGTGGTGGGAAAAGATATCTTCAGGCTGTTCAGGAGCGGCGCCGGTAAAGAAAAAGGTTCCTTTGACATGCTGTAAGTAATAAGAAAAATCTTCGCCGCCCATTTGCGGTTCACCTTGAAGAACCTGTTGAACGCCGTCTGTGGTTTTTGCGACGTTTACCAGATGGTCGGTCTCCGCAGGGTGATTGACTACCGCCGGGTAGCCGCGTTCATAGTTGTAGTCATAGGAAGCGCCGTGCATGCTGCACACACCTTTTACAACAGCTTCGATTTCTTTTTCCAGAATGTCGCGGACATTTTCATTAAACGAACGAGCTGTGCCAATGAGAGTTGCATGGTCTGCAATCACATTAAACGGGTTATCAGCCATGAAAGAGCCTGTCGATATGACAGCGGAGTGAATCGGATTGACTTTGCGGCTGACAATATGCTGCAGCGAGGAAACGATTTGCGAGCCGATCAGGACGGCGTCTTTTGTATCATGGGGGTGAGCGCCATGGCCGCCCTTTCCGTGAATGCTGATTGTAAATCTGTCAGCTGCGGCCATTACGGCGCCGGAGCGGCAGAGAATGGTTCCGATCGGCTCAGTCGCCCAAAGATGGGTGCCGAATATGACGTCTGCGTTTTCAAGACAGCCGTCCTCAATCATCGGTTTTGCGCCCCCTGGCGCGTACTCCTCAGCGTGCTGATGGATCATAATAAACGTTCCTTTCAGATCATGCCTGTTCTGATAAAGCACCTTTCCGACGGCAAGCAGAGCCGCTGTATGGCCGTCATGGCCGCATGCATGCATGACACCGGGCACTTTGGAGGCGTAAGGAACATCTTTTTCATCCTGGATGGGAAGGGCGTCAAAATCGGCCCGCAATGCGACAGCAGGACCGGGTTCGCTGCCTTCAATATAAGCCAGAACCCCATTGCCGCCGACTTTGGTGCGGATCGGGACTCCTAACGATTCGTAATAGGAAGCAATAAAAGCGGCAGTTTTTTCTTCCTGATTGGACAGTTCAGGGTACATATGGAAATGGCGCCTGATTTCCACCATTTCATCGAAACAGCTGTCGAGCTGTTTGTTTATCTCTTTTTGCAGCATCTTTATGGACAAAGCCCCTTCCCCCTTTTCTAAGCTTTTCCATGATTGTATAGAAAAAGTCTGAATATTTCAATTGGTCGGGTTTCAAAGCATGATCATCGCTGCAATGGTTGTCACCGAAAGTCCGATCACAACGGGGAGGAAGTTCTTTCTGGCAAGCTCAAATGGATCGACCTTGCAAATGGCTGCAGCGGGAATGAGCGCCCATGGAATAAGCGTACCGCCGCCCACCCAGATGGCTGATATTTGCCCGAGTGCGGTCAGGACGGCTGGATCAGCATGGAGAGCGGATGAAAAGAGCTTGGCGATGGAGCCGGCGAGGGAAATGCCTGAAAAACCTGAACCGTCGAGCCCGGTTACGGCTCCAGCGGCAGTCAAGGCTGCGGCGGCAAGCTCCTTAGACATAGGCATGGCGTGGGATAAGGCGATGCCGAGATCATTGACAATGCCGTGTGAATGTTTAGGGAGTTCAGTACCCAAGATGCTCTCATAGCCGGAATCACCAAGATAAAAGAAAGCGGCAATTGGAATGACGGGACCGAAAACCTTAAAGCCGAATTGAAACCCCTCGATAAAATATCCAGTAATTTTTTCAAGCCCTTTCTGTTTATACACAAGGAAATGGACGATCAGCAGGATGCAAATGGCCGATCCGCCAATTAACGCGGTTGCATCATTTCCTTGAAGGTTGAATATGACCATACACGCGATATCAGCTGCAAATACAAGAGGAATCAAAAGAGCCAGCAATGACCGAAGACGTTTCGGCAAATACATTGAAGTGTCATGTTCTTCTGACATCGGGGAAAAAGAAGCGGGCCGCAATTGTTTTTTGCGTTCACGCTGAATCATAAAGAAAGCGGCAGTTGTTGTGGTCACGCCCATAATCAGAACGAGCGGAATGCTAGCTGAGATGACATCACCGACAGGGATGCCTGCTGCATCAGCTGTCAGTTTTGGCGCTGCCTGAATGACAAAGTCTCCTGAAAGGGCAAAGCCGTGCCCGAATAAATTCATTGCCATGGCGGCAGCGATAGGCGGCAGGCCGGCACGGGAGGCTGCCGGAAGCAGAACGGCGCCGATTAAAGCGACACCCGGCGAAGGCCAGAAGAATAGAGAAATGGCAAACATCAGTCCGCCAATCAGCCAGTATGCAATTACAGGACCTTTAACAAGACGGACAAAGGGAGAAATCATCGCTTCATTTATCCCTGTTTTCGTTAACACATCACTCATAGACACGATAAAACAGATGATGAAAATCGTAGGAAGCAGCTCAGATGCCGCATAGATGAAGCTGTGGAATAAACTGCTGACCGAAGCTGAAAGCGAATGGCTGGCCCATAACGAAATGATGAAAATCCCAAATAACGAAATAAAGGTTGTATCTTTTCGCAGCAGCATAAAAAGAATGATCGCTCCAATAAAAAACACATAAAGAACATGAACAGACATAATCCCGATTTCCATCATTGATCACTCCTTCCGCTTCCTACAGATTATTCATAGGCGGGCGGAAGGTGCCGGGACAGATAGCATCTGACCGCAGATATTACTTCAGATAGACATGAATATGTGTTAACTGCTCGATCAACTCGTGCTTCAATACTTTTTTAGCCTGCTGCTATGCTGCGGGTACAGCAAGCCAGTTTTTTCGGTAGGCGATTATGCTTTCCGAAGGTTCTAAATATGAACCGTCCTCACGCGTCATTTCAAAATCGTCGTATCCGAATTGGAGGCCGCAGCACGAACAGATTTCATAGGAGTGATTCCCTTGGTCATCATATGCCGGTCTGTCAGCCCTTTAAACCCGCAGACTGGGCAAATATACTTCATCTAGCTTCTTGCCATAAGAAAAGCTGCCGGACATTCCGGCAGCTATTCGACAGCAACATATGTGGTGACATACGAAGGCCGGGAGAAAATGGACGTTGTGTCAACCCCGGCAGACGTGCCGCGTTTTTTGTGGGCTTCTTTGTATGAGCCTGACTGCTGCCAGTCTTGGAAGGCTCTTTCTGTTTCCCATAAGGTGAGAATGACGTACGTGTCGCTGTCAAGCGGACGCAGGACACGAATGGCTTCAAAACCGGGCTCGTTTTCGACTTTTCCCGCTCTGTTTTTAAATCTGTTTTCAAACAGCGGCCGTCCTTCCTGTGTGACGGCTATATTGTTCAATACTGCGAAACCGGGATGCTTCATGTCCCCGACTTGGTCAATGACTTCATAGGAATGGGGGGCCTGAAAAACCGTTTCTCCGTTTGTTTCATGAATTAAAATCGCATTTTCCTGTCCCTGCATCAAAAGCATATTTTCCGAGGAATGTTTTTGCACGATGTTTTTCAAAAAATCGGCTGTCCCATATGTAATATAAACCTTCATATCAGCCACCTCCTGCTTGCTAGTATATCAAAACAATGGTATAAGTTTCTATTGGCGACTGCTTCAAACATAAATCCAAACAATTTTTCCCATACTACCTTTAGAAAGGCGAGGTGAGTTCATGTTTAAGATAAAGAAAAAGAAACTTTTCATTCCCATCATTATTTTAGTGTTAACTGCTTTTCTCGCTTTAATAGGATATATTTCAATCATTTTTCTCGGTCATTATGTCATAGATGAAAAGAAGCTGATCCTTCACGCATCTTCAAAAATTGTTGACCAAAACGGGGATGAGGTCGCAAGTCTGTATACAGAAAATCGTGAACCGGTCTCTATCAATGAAATTCCGAAAGAGGTCAGAGAAGCGTTTATCTCAGTGGAAGATAAGAGATTTTATGAACACCACGGTATCGATGTGAAATCTGTCGGAAGAGCGGTGTACCGCGATATATTAGCAGGAGGAAAAGTAGAAGGCGCGAGCACGATCACCCAGCAGCTTGCCAAAAATATTTTTCTGACACATGACAAAACGTTTTTAAGAAAAACGAAAGAAGTGATCATAGCGATCAACCTTGAACGGGATTACAGCAAGGACAAGCTGCTGGAAATGTATCTGAACCAGCTATACTTCGGACACGGGGTTTATGGCATTCAAGCTGCATCCCACTATTATTTTAATAAGGAAGTTAAAGATTTAACCGTGTCAGAAGGCGCGGTCTTGGCTGCTATTCCAAAGGCGCCTTCTACGTATTCTCCTGTTTTGCATCCTGATAAAAGCAAGGAGCGGCGTGATACGATTCTCGGCATGATGAATGATCAAGGCTATATCAGTGCGAAAGAAGCTGTCAGCGCGCAGGGGAGGACGCTCGGGCTGAACGTGAAAAAACAGTCGGAAACACCTTGGTTTGACAGCTATATTGACCTTGTGATCCAAGAAGCAGAGGACAAGTATTCCATTTCCGGAGAGCAGCTGCTTCAAGGCGGGTACACGATTAAGGTGCCGCTTGATTCAAAACTGCAAAAAACGGCTTATCAAGTCATGAAGGAAGGCAGCTATTATCCCGGAACAGATCAAGATGCTGAAGGAAGCGCAGTCTTTATCAACAATAAAACGGGCGGTGTGGAAGCGGCGATCGGCGGAAGAGATTACACGGCTAAAGGATATAATCGTGTGACAGCTGGGCGCCAGCCGGGGTCAACGTTTAAGCCGCTGGCCGTATACGGACCGGCGATGCAGGAAAAGAAATTTAAGCCGTACTCTCTGTTAAAGGATGAATTACAATCCTACGGAGATTACACACCGAAAAACTATGACGGCCGTTATGAAGGAGAAGTCACGATGTCTGATGCCATCACTTACAGCAAAAACGCGCCGGCAGTGTGGACGCTGAATGAGATCGGTGTGGAAACGGGGAAATCTTATTTGAAGGCAAATGGCATTGATATACCGGATGAAGGGCTTGCTCTGGCTCTCGGCGGTTTGGAAAAAGGCGTATCACCCCTCCAGCTTGCCGGCGCTTTTCATACGTTTGCCGCGAATGGAACATACACCGAGCCGTACTTTATTTCAAACATAACAGATGAAGACGGGGAAACAATAGCCGATCATAAAGAAGAAGGGAAACGAGTATTCAGCAAACAGACGTCTTGGAACATGACGAGAATGCTTCAGCAGGTGGTTAAGAAGGGAACAGCAACGTCCGGCACCTATCACGGCGATCTTGCCGGGAAAACCGGTTCTACTTCATATACAGCCGTTTCCGGCGCAACAAAGGATGCCTGGTTTGCGGGCTATACGCCGAACATAACGGGAGCTGTCTGGATGGGCTATGACAAAACAGATCAGAATCATTACTTAAAAGGCGGAAGCGCATATCCGACCAGAATGTTTAAGGATATTTTGACACAGGCTGGCGAAACGGGTTCTGCGTTTGCGAAGCCTAAAAAAGTAAAAGAACTTGAAAGCCCTATTGAGCTTGAGCCTGTTAAAACGCTGACGGCTGACTATACATTTAGGGCAGCGGGGCTGTTTACGATTGAATTAAAATGGGATGCGCAAGAGGATGATCGGGCAGTGTACAGAATTTATGTAAATAAGGACGGCAAGGAAACGCTCCTTGATTCTGTTGAAGGAAAGGGAAGCTATGAGATCCCATACGCCAATTTGTTTTCGGGCGCTTCCTATAAAGTGGTGCCTTATAATACACAGACAAAAAAAGAAGGAGAAGGAACCGATTACGTTCAGCCGAAACTGTTTTCCTCTTAATGGAATTCGGCGATTTTTTGAACTTTGAGCCGCATTTCTATACCATTTGTCCAAAACGAGGTATAGTGTAATGGTCAAGGAACACGAACGTATGGTTGCAGTATGAAAGGTGGAAATCAGATGAGGAAACGAGAAACGTTTAACGAGACGTTTTTAAAAGCTGCGCGGGGAGAAAAAGCGGATCACACGCCTGTTTGGTACATGAGACAAGCCGGGCGCTCGCAGCCGGAATACCGTAAGCTGAAGGAAAAATACGGATTGTTCGAAATTACACATCAGCCCGAATTGTGTGCGTACGTCACAAGACTTCCGGTCGAGCAATACGGAGTCGATGCTGCAATCCTTTATAAAGATATTATGACGCCGCTTCCGTCGATCGGTGTGGATGTTGAAATTAAAAATGGAATCGGGCCGGTGATTGATCAGCCGATTCGTTCACTGCAGGACATTGAAAAGCTCGGCAAGCTTGAGCCGGAACAGGACGTGCCGTACGTGCTCGAAACGATCAAACTGCTTGTCAATGAACAGCTTGACGTCCCGCTAATCGGTTTCTCTGGTGCGCCTTTTACGCTTGCCAGCTATATGATCGAAGGCGGGCCTTCGAAAAACTACAATAAAACAAAAGCCTTTATGTACAGCATGCCGGATGCCTGGAACCTGCTGATGACAAAGCTTGCCGACATGATTATCGTGTACGCGAAAGCGCAAATGAAGGCGGGCGCAAAAGCCATTCAAATCTTTGATTCATGGGTTGGCGCGCTGAATCAAGCGGATTACAGAACGTACATCAAACCGGTAATGAACCGAATTTTTTCTGAGCTGGCATCGGAAAATGTGCCGCTTATCATGTTTGGTGTAGGTGCCAGCCATTTAGCAACGGATTGGCATGACCTGCCTCTCGATGTTGTGGGGCTCGATTGGAGACTTGGCATTGATGAAGCCAGATCAAAAGGCATCACCAAAACGGTGCAAGGCAACCTGGACCCGTCCATTTTGCTTGCTCCGTGGGAAGTGATCGAGAAGAGAACAAAAGAGATTCTCGATCAAGGCTTAAAATCGGACGGCTTCATTTTTAACCTCGGACACGGCGTATTTCCTGATGTCAGTCCGGAAGCGCTGAAAAAGCTGACTGCATTTGTACATGAATATTCTCAATCAAAGAAAATAGGCCAATATTCCTGAGCATATTTTTTGGTATCAGGATCAAAGCCTGTCAAAATTGTTTTGTGAGAGATCATCTAAAGAGGGTGTAAACAGTGGGTAAAAAGAAAATGGGGCTTCTCATTATGGCGTACGGCACGCCTTACAAAGAAGAAGATATAGAGCGTTATTATACACATATCAGAAGAGGCAGAAAGCCTGAGCCTGAAATGCTTCAGGATCTGAAAGACAGATATGAAGCAATCGGGGGCATTTCGCCGCTTGCCAAAATCACAGAGGAACAGGCTTATAAGCTTGAACAGCACCTAAACGAGATTCAGGATGAGATTACGTTTAAAGCGTATATCGGGCTGAAGCATATCGAGCCGTTTATTGAAGACGCTGTGGCAGAGATGCATAAGGACGGCATTACAGAGGCGGTCAGCCTTGTATTGGCACCGCACTTCTCCACATTCAGCGTGCAGTCTTACAACAAGCGTGCGAAAGAAGAGGCTGAAAAACTCGGAGGCTTAACAATTACGTCTGTCGAAAGCTGGTACGATGAACCGAAGTTTGTGAAATATTGGGTTGACCAAGTGAAGGACACGTACGCGTCAATGCCGAAGGAAGAAAGAGAAAACGCGATGCTCATCGTTTCCGCGCACAGCCTTCCGGAAAAAATTAAAGAGTACGGAGATCCGTACCCGGATCAGCTTCATGAATCCGCGAAGCTGATCGCTGAAGGCGCAGGCGTATCTGAATACGCTGTCGGCTGGCAAAGTGAAGGAAATACGCCTGATCCGTGGCTCGGACCTGACGTGCAAGATCTGACACGTGATTTATTTGAACAAAAAGGCTATCAAGCATTTGTATATGTGCCTGTCGGATTTGTCGCGGACCATCTAGAAGTGCTTTATGACAATGACTATGAATGCAAAGTGGTGACTGACGATATCGGCGCCAGCTATTACCGGCCGGAAATGCCAAACGCTAAGCCGGCATTTATTGATGCTTTAGCAACAGTCGTTTTGAAAAAATTAGGACGTTAAAGAAGGCGATGAACATGAGTGACGGCAAAAAACATGTAGTCATCATCGGCGGCGGCATTACCGGTTTAGCCGCCGCCTTCTACATGGAAAAAGAAATCAGAGACAAAGATTTGCCGCTTGAGCTGACGCTTATTGAGGCAAGTCCGAGAGTAGGCGGAAAAATCCAGACAGTCAAGAAGGACGGCTATATCATCGAAAGAGGGCCTGATTCATTCCTGGAACGGAAAAAAAGCGCTCCGCAGCTTGTCAAAGACTTAGGTCTTGACCATCTGCTTGTGAACAATGCGACCGGACAATCTTACGTGCTTGTCAACCGCACTTTGCATCCGATGCCGAAGGGGGCTGTAATGGGAATACCGACAAAAATCGCGCCGTTCGTGTCAACGGGGCTGTTTTCTCTGTCAGGGAAGGCGAGAGCTGCAATGGATTTCATCCTGCCCGCAAGTAAATCAAAAGAGGATCAGTCACTGGGAGAATTTTTCCGCAGACGTGTCGGGGATGAAGTTGTCGAGAATTTAATCGAGCCGCTTTTATCAGGCATCTATGCAGGTGATATCGACAAACTCAGCCTGATGTCAACATTCCCGCAATTCTATCAGACGGAACAAAAGCACAGAAGCCTGATCCTGGGAATGAAAAAAACAAGACCTCAAGGCTCCGGCCAGCAGCTGACAGCCAAAAAACAAGGGCAGTTTCAGACGCTGACAACAGGCCTGCAGACGCTTGTCGAAGAGATCGAAAATCAACTAAAGCTGACAAAGGTATACAAAGGCACAAAGGTTACCAAAATTAGCCGAGAGGGCACGCGCTACTCGCTTGATCTTGATAACGGCGTATCACTTGATGCCGAATCAGTGATTGTAACAGCACCGCATAAAGCTGCCGCGGGAATGCTTTCAGATTTACCGGCTGTTGCAAATCTGAAAAATATGCATTCCACATCTGTGGCGAATGTCGCCTTGGGTTTCCCGGAAGGCGCCGTCCAAATGGAACATGAGGGCACGGGCTTTGTCATCTCAAGAAACAGTGATTTCGCGATCACAGCTTGTACGTGGACGAACAAAAAATGGCCGCACGCAGCGCCGGAAGGCAAAACACTGCTTCGGGCATATGTCGGAAAAGCCGGAGACGAATCCATCGTCGACCTCTCAGATAACGACATTATCAACATTGTACTGGAAGACCTAAAGAAAGTAATGAAAATCAACGGTGAGCCGGAAATGACATGTGTTACGCGCTGGCATGAAAGCATGCCGCAGTACCATGTCGGCCATAAACGCCGTATCAATGAGCTCCGTGAAGCGCTGTCTTCTTCATATCCTGGTGTGTACATGACTGGCGCATCCTTCGAGGGTGTTGGAATCCCGGACTGTATCGATCAAGGAAAAGCAGCTGTGTCAGACGCGCTGAAATGTTTATTCGACTAGAAAACCTCCGTACCCGGTACGGAGGTTTTTTGTGTCAAGATGATGGCAATATTGTGTAAAAAATGTTTGAATTGTTCAGCATGGTATGATACATTTGCATATGTACTTAATGACTAAAATGTTCAAACGGTCAGTTTCGAGGTGAATACAATGTCAATAGATCGAAAAAAGCTCATTTTGGAGGCGGCTACAAAGTCTTTCACGCAGTTCGGGTATAAAGCGACGACAATGGATCTTGTCGCAAAACTTGCGAACGTGGGGAAGGGAACCATTTATACTTTTTTCAAAAACAAAGAAGAGCTGTTTGACGAGATTTTCACTACTTTATTAAAGGAAATGAAGCAAAAAGCGGATGAAGCGATGGAGCCGAACCTTCCGTTCCATGAAAATGTGCACAGAGCGCTGTTTGCCATTCTGGAGTTCAGGAAAACACATCAGCTGACGATTAAAATTTTCCAAGAGAATGCCGAGATTGGTACAATGGCTGTTCAGGAAGTGATCCAGAAAATGGAGCGAGCCATACTGTCTTATATCAAAAGTAAGATTGAAGACGGGATCAAAAGCGGCGCAATCAAGCCGTGCGACCCTGAGCTGACAGCCTTTGTGATGCTGAAGCTTTATATTGCGCTCATTTTTGACTGGGAAAAACAACACCCCCCGCTTGATAAAGAGACAATTGCGGGACTGCTTGAATTGTATGTTGTCAAAGGATTGTCAGCCAACTAGATAATCCTTTCTCTTTGCAAGAAAATGACCATCTTTCATGATGAGTCAGTTTTAGAATGGAGGCATCAGGATGAACACAATACGAAGTCAGTGGAAAGACATCGTAACAAGTAAAAAATTATTGATTCCCATTATCGCCATTTTGTTTGTCCCGCTTATTTACAGCGGCGTATTCTTAAAGGCTTATTGGGACCCGTACGGCACAGTTGACCAGCTGCCTGTCGTTGTCGTCAACCAGGATAAAGGAACGACATATGAGGGAGAAAAGCTTCAAATCGGTGATGATCTGGTAAAAGAATTAAAGGATAATAAAAACTTTGACTGGCATTTTTCCAATGATCTCGACCAATCGTTAAAGGACTTATTAAATCAAAAATACTATTTAGTAGTCGAGATTCCAGAAGACTTTTCTAAAAACGCCAGCACTGTAATGGATAAAAATCCAAAAAAACTGGATTTGAAATACCATACAAATGCAGGTTCCAACTATGTAGGGGCAACGATCGGCGAAAAAGCGATTGATAAACTGAAAGCCTCTGTTTCTAAAGAAGTGACCAAGCAATATACGAAAGTGATTTTTGATAACTTTAAAGATATCGCAAAAGGTTTGAGCGACGCGAGCAGCGGAGCGAAGAAAATTGATGACGGCACTAAGGATGCGAAAAACGGAAGCGCCCAGCTGAAAGAAAATCTGGCGAAGCTGAAGGAAAGCACCGCTACCATCAGTGACAAAACAGCGCAGCTTGCAGATGGAGCGGCTCAGGTGACGAGCGGCATCCAATCGCTTGACAGCTCGCTCGGTAAATTCCAGGACAGCAGCAACCAGATTTATGATAAATCTGGTCAGCTTGCAGCAGGATCAGGCAAGATAACGGGCAAGCTGAATGAACTGAATGCCGGCCTTCAAAAGGTGCAGCAGGGCTTGCCTAATCTGACAAACGGGCTGGATCAGCTCAACAGTAAAGCGCAAGAAGAGTCGGAAAAAGCAGCAAAAGCGGAAAAACTCATAAATGCGCTCGATTTAACACAGCTTGAAACAGCTGTGAACAACCTGGAAAAGTCAGAAACTGCGATGAAGGAATTTAAAAAACAGCTGTCTGACTTTGAAAACAGCTTAAAAAACCGTGATCAGGCATTCAAAAATCTCATCAATTCGAGTGATTTCTTAACAGCAGAGCAAAAAAGCCAGCTGATCAGCTCTGTTGAAAAGCAGCTTCCGAAAGTTGATGCGCCTGATTTTGATGAAATTTTAAGTGGACTTCCTGCAGCTGATCAGCTGCCTGACATAGCAACGATAAAAAGCTCATTGGAAGATGTGAAAGCGGAGGTTGCCCAGGTGAAGGCATTGCCGGAAGCTACCTCTAAGCTTTATAACGGCGCAAAAGCCACTCAAGACGCGATTGACAAATTAACTGCTGGATCTGAGAAAATATACAATGCGTCACAGCAGGTGACAGATGGCCAAACTAAACTGACAGCGGGTATCGGTGAATATAATAAGCAGTTCGCAAAGGCAAAAGCGGGCTCAGAGCAATTGGTGACAGGAAGCAGCCAAGTATCCGGCGGATTGTTTAAGCTGTTAGACGGGTCTAAACAGGTCCAAAGCGGATCATCAAAACTTGCAGACGGATCTGCATCACTTGATACAGGTTTAGGCAAGCTACTGGACGGCACAGGACAGCTGTCTAATAAGCTGAATGACGCGGCTGATCAAACAGGAGATATCAGCGCTGATGATAAAACATACGGTATGTTTGCGGATCCGGTCAAAACTAATGACGACGCGATTCATTCCGTCCCTAACTACGGAACAGGGCTGACGCCTTATATCCTATCAATGGGCTTGTATGTCGGCGGCATTATGCTGACGGTCGTATTCCCGCTGAAGGAAGCATCAGGCCGTCCGAGAAACGGATTTGAGTGGTTCTTCAGTAAATTTAATGTCATGATGCTGGTGGGAATCATTCAATCGCTTATTGTGGCGACAGTTCTTCTTCTGGGAATCGGGCTTGAGGTGGAGAGCACATGGAGATTTTACGTGTTTACGATCATTACGAGTCTCGCTTTCCTTGCAATGATTCAATTTTTGGCCACGACGATGGGCAATCCGGGCCGTTTTATTGCAGTCATTATTTTAGTGCTGCAGCTCGGGGCCAGCGGAGGAACCTTCCCGTTAGAATTGCTTCCGAATTTCTATCAGGTGATTCATGGCGCGCTGCCGATGACCTACAGCATAAACGGGTTCAGAGCGGTGATTTCAAACGGAGATTTCGGCTACATGTGGCAGATGGCCGGTGTCTTAATCGGCATTGCTCTAGTCATGATCGCGCTGAGCATTACCTACTTTACGATCTTAAGCCGGAAGGAAGACACTTCAGAAGAACAGCCGGCTTCCTAATGAAAAAGACCTTGTTTCTCAGGAAACAAGGTCTTTTTTGATTTAACATCCCCATTTGATCAGAAGTCCGGTATACGTTAATCCTCCGCCGAAGCCGAAAAGCACCAGGGTTTGGTCTTTTTTCAGCTTCCCGGCTTTCACTGCCAGATCAAGGGCCAAAACAATAGAGACTGAGGATGTATTTCCGTAGTATTCCACACTGGTGAGTGTTTGTTCAATCGGAAACGGTGTTTTTTCACAAATCGATTCGATCATGCGCAAGTTGGCGCTGTGGGGAACAAACCAATCAAGATCATCACGGCTGAGCCCTGCTTTGTGTAAAAGATGTTCAAATTCACGGGGAATGGTTCTTGCGGCCCACTTATACACTTCGCGTCCGTTTTGAACCATTTTCCCGGAATCCGCAAGCGGCATGCCGTTGAGTTCGTTCCGCAGTCCTGCCCGGTACAAAATATCCGCGCCTTTTCCATATGTTCCTTGGACGGAGGCGAGGAATCCCGGTGCCTCTTCAGTTCGTTCAATCAATAGTGCGCCCGCAGCATCGCCGAACAGAACGCATGTCGTTCGATCTGTATAATCAGTCACTTTTGACAATGTTTCTCCGGCGATGACGAGAATTTTTTGATGAAGCCCGGATGTAATCAATCCGTTTGCCAAATGGAGACCGTATGTCAGTCCTGCGCATGTCGCATTGATATCTAACGCGCCGGTGTTCTCCCAGCCGAAATATTCCTGCACCCGGCAAGCCGTACTCGGAAAGGCATAATCTGCTGTTGTTGTGGCGACGAGAATCATATCCACATCTTCAAGTGTTCCTTCGTAACGGCTCTTGAGATCTTTGACTGCTTCAATGCATAGGTCTGAAGTGAACTGCTGCTCATCGGCAATCCGCCGTTCTCTCATTCCTGTGCGCTGAACAATCCATTCATCAGACGTATCTACGATTTTTTCCAGATCCGCATTGGTTAAACGCCGGCTCGGCGCATAGGTGCCGATTGCTGTAATGTTTGCTTTTGACATAATAACACAACTCCTTTTATTATCAGATTATAACACTAGATATTAGTATCTGGTACTAAAAAGAGGATTTTTGATAAAAAAAGAGAAACTGTCAGTAGAAAACCAGAAAAGGAGGAAAAAAATGGTCAGTCAAGGAGCGATAGCTTCTATGATTATTTCCGGGGTTATTGCGTTTTTGTTGCCGATCGGACTGATGATATGGTTTAGGCGAAAGTATCATGCTCCGATTAAGGTGTTTTTTATTGGCGCTCTTACGTTTTTTGTCTTTGCTCAGCTGTTGGAGGGCGGCGTTCATGTTTATGTGCTGCAAATGAATGAAACGACGAAAGAAGTGATGAAGCATCCAGTCTGGTATGCCATTTACGGATGCTTGATGGCCGGGATTTTTGAGGAATGCGGAAGGTATATCATGATGCGTTTCTTTATGAAGCGCCGTCTTTCTTGGGCGGACGGTCTGGCCTTCGGAGCGGGCCACGGCGGTCTGGAGGCGATATTAATAACCGGCTTGTCCAGCATTACGCTTATCGTGTACGCTTTTGCGATCAATAGCGGCACTTTTGAACAGCTTTTGATGAATCATGATGTGAAGCAGGCACTTATGCCGATTCAGGCGCAGCTGCTGAATACACCTTCGTATGAATGGCTGCTCGGCGGAATTGAAAGAATCAGCGCCCTCTCTGTTCAAATCGGTCTGTCCCTGCTTGTGCTGTATGCGGTTAAAAGCCGCCGGCCGCTGTTTTTGCTGTATTCGATTCTCTTACACGGGCTGTTTAATGTACCGGCGGTTTTATACCAAAAAGGAGTGATAGAACATGCGGCGGCTGTTGAACTCATCGTTGCCGGGATAGCCGCGGCATCAGTGGTTTGGATTGTAAAGGCAAAAAGGCTGTTTCAATAAAAAATCCAAGCAGCAGTAACAGCCTGCTTGGAAAAATATGAATGAAATATTCGTGTAGGCATGGGTATCAGAATATTTCTGATTCAGTCCTTAGCAATGACAGCAAGAGTGGCAGCGTTTTTTGCAAGAGCAATGTCTTTTCTTTTTCTTCTTTTTCTCGCAAGGGTCATGGCATTCTTTCTCTTTCTTGCAATGGTCGTGGAAATCCTTATCGAACCACTCGTCAAAGAACCAAAAATCATCAAACCAAAAATTACAATGATGTTTCCGTTCATGTGAATGACGACAGCACATAGATATCCCTCCTCTTCCCATGCTCTCTACAGCATATGCTAGATTGATAGGAAAAGATTGGACGGGTCTATCAGGAAAAGAGTATATTTTAAATAGAAAATAAAAGGAGGAATGTCCTATGACGTCCGTTCGTAAAACGATGGAGCTGATTAAAGAACTCGTTTCTATTCCAAGTCCGACAGGGAATACATATGAGGTGATCAAATACGTTGAAAACCTTTTAAAAGAATGGAAGGTCGAAACGGTTCTGAACCATAAGGGCGGTTTGATCGCCACGCTTCCAGGCCGCGATACATCCCGTCATCGAATGCTGACAGCGCACGTTGACACCTTGGGCGCGATGGTGAAAGAAATTAAAGCTGACGGCCGGCTGAAAATCGATTTGATCGGCGGTTTCCGCTACAATTCGATCGAAGGGGAGTATTGCCAAATTGAAACGGCTTCGGGGAAAACGTATACGGGCACCATTTTAATGCATCAAACGTCTGTGCACGTGTACAAAGACGCGGGAAAAGCGGAGCGCAATCAAGAGAATATGGAAATCCGCCTGGATGAGCCTGTGCACAGCCGTAAGGATACGGAAGAGCTTGGCATTGGCGTCGGGGATTTTGTTTCGTTTGATCCCCGTGTTGAGATCACATCCAGCGGATTCATTAAATCACGTCATTTAGATGACAAAGCAAGTGTGGCCTTGTTGCTTCGCTTAATCCATCAAATTCAAACAGAAGAAATTGAACTGCCGTATACGACTCATTTTCTGATTTCTAATAATGAAGAAATCGGATACGGCGGGAACTCTAATATTCCTGCTGAAACTGTTGAATACTTGGCGGTGGATATGGGGGCTATCGGTGACGGCCAGGCGACAGACGAATATTCGGTTTCGATTTGTGTGAAGGATTCGAGCGGTCCGTATCATTATCAGCTTAGAAAGCATTTGGTCGATTTAGCTGAAAAGCACCATATTGACTATAAGCTTGATATTTACCCGTATTACGGGTCGGACGCCTCAGCAGCGATCAAATCCGGGCATGATATTGTGCACGGCCTAATCGGGCCGGGAATTGACGCTTCGCACGCTTTTGAACGCACGCATAAGTCTTCTCTCCGCCATACAGCGAAGCTCCTGTATTATTATGTGCAATCACCGATGGTATAAGAGGGAGAAAATAAATGAAAATCTATGAACTGAAAAGCACTTTCGGCTGGGAAGGCGATGAAGGTCTTGGAGAACAGCTGATCCAGCAAATCCTTGCTGGAGAAAAAACGGCCACCTGCGCGCCGAAATCATTATATTCAAAAGATGAACTGAGTGATGTATATCAAACAGCGGGACAGCTTGTAACCGTTTATGATAAACATGATCATCCGAGATGCAATATAAAAGTGACAGATGTATTTGAAACGACCTTTGGAGCGCCTGATACGAGGTTAGTCAAAGGAGAGGGCAACGGAGACCGAATTGATGAATTTCAAGAGGACCATCGGAGAGCGTGGGCGGAGCTGATCAAAAATGGCGAAATGGAACTGAATGAGGACACTGTTTTGATTACAGAGCTGTTTGAGCTTGTCCAAGATTAAAAAAAGCCTGCGGGGCGTTGAGAACCCCGCAGGCTTTTTGATTAACCGGAAATGGTTGCGTTTTGATCTGCTTTAGATTGGGTCATGACAGCTTCTGCTTTTGCAGGATTAAACATGCCTTCCCATTTAGACATGACAACGGCAGCAAGTGCGTTACCAGTCAGGTTTACAACTGTACGTGCCATGTCCATAATGCGGTCTACCCCAGCAATAAAGGCAAGTCCTTCTGCCGGAACACCAATCGTGCTCAGCGTCGCAAGCAAGACAACAAATGAAGTTCCCGGAACGGCAGCCATTCCTTTAGACGTCACCATTAACACAAGTACTAGCGTTATTTGTTGCCAAATCGACAAATCGATGTGGTACACCTGTGCCAGAAACAGCGCTGCAATAGATTGATAGAGAACGGAGCCGTCTAAGTTAAACGTATATCCAATCGGGATAACGAAAGATACAATACCTTTCGGACAGCCGATTTTCTCCATTTTTTCCATGATGCGCGGAAGAACGGTTTCAGAGCTAGACGTACTGAACGCCAATAAAATTTCGTCCTTCATGTAAGCCAGGAATTTGAAGATGCTGATACCGGCAATTTTTCCGACAATCCCAAAAATGACGATTAAGAAGAAAGCAAGTGCGACATATACCAATCCGACAAGCTTTCCGAGAGATAGAAGAGAACCGAGTCCGAATTTAGAGACAGTAACTCCGATTAGAGCAAAAACCCCGAATGGCGCTACTTTCATCACAAGGTTTACCACATGGAACATCGAATGGGAAACGCCTTCAAAAAAGGCTAATACTGGCTTGCCTCTTTCACCGATCGCGGAAATTCCCAATGCAAATAGTACGGTAAAGAAGATGATGGCAAGAAGATCCCCTTCGACCAAGGATTGGAAGAAGTTTGTCGGCACAATGTGCAGGAATGTCTCTGCCACTGATTTATTGCTTTGTTCTTTTTCTGTTTCAACATATTGACTGATGTCTGTTTTTTGAGCTTCGTGTATATTAACTCCTGTACCCGGGTGGAAGATGTTTGCAAGGGCTAGTCCGAGAATAATGGCAAAGGTCGTAATAATCTCAAAGTACAGAATTGTTCTGAAGCCTAATTTACCAACTTGCTTTCCATTTCCGGCTCCGGCTACACCGATGATTAAACTGGAGACAACAATAGGAATCACTATCATTTTGATTAAGCGTAAAAAGAGATCCCCGATTGGCTGCAGATAAGTAGGCAGTGCTGGGTTGCCGTACCAAATAACGCCAGCAATAACACCTAGAATAAGTCCAACGAATATTTGCGTGGCTAATCCAAACCTAATTCTTTTCATAGATTACCTCCCAAAAAACAAAGTATCAACATATATCATGAATAGACATATATTTAATCTCACTATTAGATCAAATTATAATAGATAAGAAATAGGTTCGTCTATAGTAAATTATATTTTGAAAATATAGAATATTCAAAAATAGAAAGTGAATCACCAGAATTATCTAAAAACAGGTGAGCTTTGACCCAACCTGACTATTATTTCAATATAAAGAGAAGTTAGAAGAATGAAGAAAATCTCACACTGTATGCGTGAGATTTTCGCCTCTTTACATATCGCTTACTTTTATACAGTCGTTGCAAATATTACCATAACACTCATGCTGCTCATCAATCTTTTTTCCGCATTCCGCACACTTTTTCGAAGGCAGGTTTCTAAAAAATTCAGTAAGTTTCCCTAGCATAACCAATCCCTCTTTCCCCTTTGTAATGTCTTCATTGTAATATAACAGAAGGTAAAATTCAACATCTGTTTTGATACAATGTTTAAAACATGCTTTTTTTTAGAAAAATGGGTATATTGAAGGAGGATCAATTTTCTTTGAAAAGAAGGAGGACATTATGAAAGTTACAGTTATCGGATGCTACGGCGGTTTTCCGGCCGCAAATGAAGCGACGTCGGGATACTTGTTTCAATCGGGGGATTTTTCATTGTTAGTGGACTGCGGAAGTGCCGTGTTATCTAAGCTGTTTGGATATGTCCCGGCGGAAAAGCTGGACGCGGTGGTTCTGTCTCATTATCACCATGACCATATTGCCGACATCGGGCCGCTGCAATTTGCGAAGCAAGTCGGATCATTCCTCGGCAAAGGAGAGCACTCGCTTCCGATTTACGGACATGATGCTGATATAGAACAGTTTCAAAAGCTTACATATAAAACGCATACGAAAGGGGTTGCCTATCAGCCTGATCAGCAGCTGACTGTCGGTCCGTTTACGATCACCTTTTTAAAGACGGTTCACCCGGTGACTTGTTATGCGATGCGGATTACTGACGGCAGCCATACTGTTGTGTATACTGCTGATTCCAGCTATCAGGATTCATTTATTCCGTTTTCGAAAAACGCTGATTTATTGATCTCTGAATGTAATTTTTATGCTGATCAAGACGGGACAAGCGCAGGCCATATGAACAGCTTGGAAGCAGGGCGAATTGCAGAAGAAGCGGGAGCGGGCGAGCTGCTGCTGACCCATCTGCCTCATTTCGGCGTGCATGACAATCTTCGCAAAGAAGCCAAGACCGTTTTTAACGGGAAAGTGAACATTGCGAAATCTGGTTTTGTGTGGGAAGGATAAAGGAGGAGCGCCATGTTATTTATTGACAATCAAAATATCAATGATCCGCGGATCAATCTTGCTATCGAGGAGTATTGCCTTAAATATTTAGACCCTGAACAGCCGTATTTGCTTTTTTACGTGAATCAGCCGTCTATCATCATCGGAAAAAACCAAAATACAATAGAAGAAATCAATACAAAGTATGTAGAGGAAAACGGAATTATTGTCGTCCGCCGTTTATCAGGCGGCGGGGCTGTGTATCATGATTTAGGGAATTTAAATTTCAGCTTTATCACGAAAGATGACGGTGACAGCTTTCATAACTTCAAAAAATTCACTGAGCCGGTGATTCAAGCGCTACATCAGCTCGGAGTTGAAGCGGAATTAAGCGGCCGGAATGATATTGTGGTAAATGGCCGCAAAATATCAGGTAACGCACAATTTGCCACAAAAGGCCGCATCTTCAGCCACGGCACCCTCATGTTTGATTCAGCCATTGACCATGTTGTGTCCGCTTTAAAAGTCAAAAAGGATAAAATTGAATCAAAGGGCATCAAATCAATCAGAAGCCGTGTGGCAAACATCAGTGAGTTTCTTGATGATAAAATGACAACCGAAGATTTCCGCAGTCATTTGCTCAAACATATTTTCAATACAAATCACATTCAAGATGTGCCGGAGTATAAGCTGACTGAAAAAGATTGGGAAGTCATTCGCAAAATCTCGGAAGAACGCTATCAAAATTGGGACTGGAACTACGGCCGCTCACCTAAATTTAACCTGAACCACTCAAAGCGTTATCCGGTCGGGTCCATTGATCTGCGTTTGGAAGTAAAAAAAGGGAAAATTGAAGACTGCAAAATTTTCGGCGATTTCTTCGGTGTGGGCGATGTATCGGAAATCGAGAACCTGCTGATTGGAAAACAATATGAGCGCAGTGTGATCGCTGATGCGCTGGCTGATGTGAATCTGAAGCATTATTTTGGGAACATTACGAAAGAAGATTTTCTTGATCTGATTTATTAATGTGAAACACATTGTTTGAAAGGAAATTTGTGTTTTGAAATAATGGAGGCAGGAGGGATTCACATGAAAGTGTTTTTAATCGGAGCGAACGGACAAATCGGACAAAGACTTGTTTCTTTATTCAAAGAGAATGCTGATCATTCCGTCAGGGCGATGGTCAGAAAAGAAGAACAGAAAGCATCTTTGGAAGCGGCCGGCGCGGAAGCTGTGCTAGCAAATCTAGAAGGAAGCCCGGAAGAAATCGCAGCCGCGGCAAAAGGCTGTGACGCGATTATTTTTACAGCGGGCTCCGGGGGCAGCACAGGCTATGATAAAACGCTGCTGGTGGATCTTGACGGAGCGGCAAAAGCAATAGAGGCTGCGGAAATCGCGGGAATCAAACGTTTTATTATGGTCAGCGCCCTGCAGGCCCACCGCCGTGAAAATTGGAATGAGGCACTTAAACCTTATTACGCGGCCAAGCATTATGCTGATAAAATTCTGGAATCCAGCGGCTTAGCCTATACGATTATACGTCCGGGAGGCCTTCGCAATGAACCGGGAACAGGAACGGTTTCCGCAGCCCCAGATCTAGAGCGGGGTGATATATCACGTGATGACGTTGCGGCAGCAGTCATTGCCTCTTTAGATGAAACCAACACGGAAAATCGGGCTTTTGATCTCACTGAAGGAGATACACCGATTGCCGAAGCTTTGAAGAATCTATAACAGTACTGACACTCGGGGCTTTTTGCTCTTGAGTGTTTTTTTGTGTTTCTCTATAATGAAAAGGAAAGCTTATCTTCAACAATGAATGACTACTCATTCACTTTAAGGGGTGGGAGAATGAATCTGGTTTCAAAATTAGAAGAGACAGCATCTGAGAAGCCGGACAGCATCGCATGCAGGTTTAGGGATCAAGTGATTACTTACAAGGATCTGAATGACAATATTCAGCGTTTTGCGGACGGCCTTCAGGAAGCGGGTATGGAAAAAGGGGATCACCTTGCTTTGCTGCTTGGCAATTCGCCTGATTTTGTCATCGCATTTTTCGGCGCATTAAAGGCCGGTATTGTGGTGGTGCCGATCAATCCGACGTACACGCCGACAGAAATCGGCTATATGCTGACAAACGGCGATGTCAAAGCAATCGTAGGAGTAGATCAGCTTTTGCCGATTTATGAAAGCATGCACGAATCTTTGCCAAAGGTCGAACTCGTCATTTTATGCCGGACGGGAGAAACTGAGCCGGAAGCTTCAGATCCCGAGGTCAGAATGAAAATGACAACGTTTACAAAAATGTTGCGTCCGACACCCGGTGATGCACGCCATCCAGAGCTTGTGCCTGATGACACTGCGGTCATTTTATATACGTCAGGAACAACGGGAAAACCGAAAGGCGCGATGCTGACCCACCAGAATTTGTTCAGCAATGCAAACGATGTCGCCGGGTATTTGGGAATGGATGAGAAAGACAATGTGGTTTGCGCTCTTCCGATGTTTCATGTTTTTTGCTTAACTGTCTGCATGAATGCTCCGCTGATGAGCGGCGCATGTGTGCTGATTGAACCGCAGTTCAGTCCCGCCTCTGTTTTTAAGCTTGTAAAGCAGCGGCAGGCAACCATTTTTGCGGGTGTGCCTACGATGTATAACTATTTATTCCAGCATGAAGAAGGCAAGGCAGATGATTTTTCTTCTATTCGCCTGTGCATCTCGGGTGGTGCGGCCATGCCGGTCGCGCTGCTTACGGCATTTGAAGAGAAATTCGGCGTTACCATTTTGGAGGGCTACGGGCTTTCGGAAGCATCGCCTGTCACATGCTTTAACCCGTTTGACAGAGGGAGAAAACCAGGTTCCATCGGGACAAGTATTTTGCATGTCGAAAACAAGGTCGTTGATCCGCTCGGACGTGAGGTCCCTGATCACCAGGTGGGCGAATTGATCGTAAAAGGGCCCAATGTGATGAAGGGCTATTATAATATGCCGATGGAAACGAAGCACGCTTTAAAGGACGGGTGGCTTTATACGGGAGACCTGGCAAGGCGGGATGAGGACGGTTATTTTTACATTGTTGACCGGAAAAAAGACATGATTATTGTAGGCGGCTACAATGTGTATCCGCGTGAAGTGGAAGAGGTGCTGTACAGCCACCCGGACGTAAAGGAGGCTGTTGTCATCGGCGTGCCTGATGCTGAAAGCGGCGAAGCGGTAAAGGGATATGTCGTACCGAAACGGTCTGGTGTCACAGAAGAAGAAATGATGGCGCATTGCGAAAAACATCTGGCAAAATATAAACGGCCTGCCGCGATCATCTTTCTTGATGAGATTCCGAAAAATGCGACAGGCAAAATGCTCAGACGGGCGCTGAAAGATATGCTGCCTCATTAATGTAAAAAAGCGAAGCCAGTGAGCTTCGCTTTTTTCATTGTTAATCCTTTGCTTCTTTTTTAATGATCGTTTGCAGCGCTTTGGTATCGTTTCGCGTTAATTTGTAATACGTGCCGTCTTTCAAAAAAATGGCCTGTTGGCTGTCGTCAATCCATAATCTGAATGAGTCAAATCTGTCTTTATGAAATTTAATCGTGCCTTCGTAATCAGGAGCTGATGTTTTTTCCGTTTTCAGCTGTTTTCCCTGATTCATAATGTCCAGCATATCTTTGACGTGCTGTCTTTTTTCGATTTCAATCTTTTCCCGCCCGTCTGAAGACAGGGTGATCAATTCCGCATCAACCGATTGATATACATCGCCTGACCGGCTGTAAAGGTAGAAAAATGCAATAAACACAAGACCGATAACCACGATGGCTGCTACTATTTTTTTCATCTGCATCACTCCAAACATTTGCTAGTTTCTCCAGCAAAGGG
The DNA here is from genome assembly GCF_029536185.1 of Bacillus sp. B28. Taxonomy (NCBI): domain Bacteria; kingdom Bacillati; phylum Bacillota; class Bacilli; order Caryophanales; family Bacillaceae; genus Bacillus; species Bacillus sp. B28. The sequence goes on from NZ_CP120511.1 coordinate 1,132,025, forward strand.
CGATTCCATGCGAAAAAGTCCGAACTCACAGCTTGGTTCTAAGAAATTGAATTTATGATTACAATAGAAGTAATGGGTCTAGATGTGAGGAGTGAGGCGAATATGCGCAAGTGGATTGCGGGTGCAGGGCTTGCATATGTGCTGTATGGGCTTTTTTTCTATTGGTATTTCTTTATGTCCGGCGATTCCGCTGTGCCGGAGGCCGTGAAAGGAACACAGGCTGACCCGGCTTCTTTCATGAAGCCGTCTCAATTGGCTGTCGCCGAACAGTATTCTGACGTGAAGAACTTTTTATTTTTTATCAGTATTCCTCTTGATTGGTTTCTGTTTTTTGTATTGCTGATCAGCGGTGTTTCAAAGAAAATCAAGCAATGGATGGAAGCGGCTGTGCGTTTTCGTTTTTTGCAGATCATCGGTTTTGTGTTTGTGCTTTCGCTGATCACGGCTCTTGTGACACTGCCTTTGGATTGGATAGGCTATCAGGTATCGCTTGATTACAATATTTCGACGCAGACAGCCTCCAGCTGGGCTAAAGATCAAGTCATTGATTTTTGGATCAGTTTTCCGATCTTTACACTTTGCGTGCTGGTGTTTTATTGGCTGATCAAAAAGCATGAAAAAAAATGGTGGTTTTACGCCTGGCTGTTAACAGTGCCGTTTTCGCTGTTTCTGTTTTTTATTCAGCCGGTGATTATTGATCCTTTATACAATGATTTTTATCCGCTCAAAAACAAAGAGCTGGAAAGCAAAATTTTAGCTCTGGCCGAAGAAGCCGATATTCCGGCTGATCATGTGTATGAAGTGAATATGTCAGAGAAAACAAACGCGCTTAATGCCTATGTGACAGGAATTGGGGCTAATAAGCGGATTGTTCTATGGGATACGACGCTGAATAAACTTGATGATTCGGAAATTCTCTTTATTATGGGGCACGAAATGGGCCATTATGTCATGAAGCACGTGTATATCGGATTGGCTGGCTATTTAATTGTGTCGCTAGCGGGATTTTATGTGGTTGATAAGCTTTACAAGAGGGGGGTACACTTTGCACGCAATCTGTTTCATGTAGAGGGCCGGCGTGATCTTGGGGCATTGCCGCTGTTATTGCTTATCGTGTCTGTTTTGAGCTTTGCTGTTACGCCTTTTTCTAATGCCGTTTCCCGTTATCAGGAAAATAAGGCTGACCAATATGGAATTGAGCTGACAGGGGACAGCGAAGCCGCAGTCAGAACGTTTCAAGATTTGGCTGTTACGGGGCTGAGCCAGGTTGATCCGCCTTTTCTCGTGAAACTTTTCAGAGGGAGCCATCCTTCGATCATGGAACGGATTCAACATGCGGAAACCGAAGAGAATACCTCAGAACACCCCGCCTCAGAACAGGAGGACGACCAATAAAAAAAGAAGCAGGTATGGAGTGACCTGCTTCTCTTTAATCTTATTGTGCAGCTGCTTGTACGTTGATTAACCCTTTTCCATAGTAGAAAGAGCTGCCAAGATTTGTCGCAGTGCTTTCTAAACGATCACGGACTTGTGCATTTGACCAAGTCGGATGTTTAGAAAGGATTAAAGCTGCTGCTCCGGCAACGTGAGGCGTCGCCATTGAGGTTCCGTTATAAGAGCCGTATGTGCCGCCAGGAAGTGTGCTTTGGATCGACACGCCTGGAGCCATAACGTCAAGCTCAGAACCTGCGCTTGAGAAAGAAGCTCTTTGGTTGCTGCTGTTTACTGCGCCTACTGCAATAGTAGAAGGATATTTTGCAGGGTAGCCGACTGTGCTTGTGCTGCCTGAACTTCCTTCGTTTCCGGCTGCGGCAACAACGACGATACCGCTTGCAACCGCTTTATCGACTACTGTTTTCAACGCTGTAGACCCAGTAGGTCCGCCAAGACTCATGTTGATGACATCCATGTTGTTAGAAATTGCCCATTCAATACCGTTAATAATCCAGCTGTATTGGCCGCTTCCAGTAGAATCAAGCACTTTGACTGCATATAACGATGCGCTAGGAGCTACGCCCAGAACACCAATTGTGTTATTAAGAGCGGCAACTGTACCGGCTACATGCGTGCCGTGAGAACTGCCGTCTTGGTATGGGTTTGTTTCAGAAGGTACGAAGCTTGCTCCGCCTCGAACGTTTAAGTCAGGATGAGAAGAGTCAATTCCGCTGTCGATGACAGCTACTTTTACATTAGAGCCTGTGTAGCCTTGAGAGTGAAGAGCCGGCGCTTTAATTTGAGAAATGCCGTAAGGAACAGATTGCGCATATTCATGTGCAACATGATCTTCTTCCACATAAGCAACACTCGGATCTTTTTTCAGTTCTTTTACAGCTTTGTCATCCAATGTTGCTGCGGCTGCATTTACATACTTAAATTGCTTTTGAACTTTACCGCCTTTTTCAGAAATAACATCTTTTTTCTTGGCGGTGCTCATAGCTCCCATTGTCTGTTTAAATCCGACAATGTACTTCTTTTCTTCATTGTTTTTTCCGGCAGCCTGTGCAGACATGTTGCTGAATGCCATCGTGAAGATTAGCGTGAACGCAAACAATAAGCTGATCCACAATTTTTTGCTTCTCACTCTTTACCCTCTCCTTTACAATTTCAGAGCAGCCTATTAATAGACTATTCTGTGAATTTATTGTAATAGATTGGATGCTATTTTAGTAGACCTATTTTTTTGAGATTGTTTTATTTCTATTTAGGTATATCATCTCTCGTTATTTCTATAGAGACTCGAAATAACTGCATTCATACAGAAAAGAACGAAAATAGACATGAGTAAATAATCATTATGTTGAAATTTCATATTTTTTCAGGTTAAATCCTCCCGCGACCAGAAAAAAACCTGTCGAATAAATCAGTTCCATTGACCTGCATGTTTTTCTATGAGATCAATGGATATTATCGTGATATTTTTTCCAAGCATGCTGAAAAAAGTATTCTGATCAATATGGTTTACAGAAAATTCTATTAAATATAAAATATAATTCTTAACAGCATATAGAGAGAAGGAAACGAGATGAACATTCGTCAAGCTTTACCAGCAGATGCGGCAGCTATAGCACCGCTGTTTCATCAGTATCGGGAATTTTATAAGCAGGCGTCGGATCTGGAAGGAGCGGAGGCTTTTTTGAAAGCACGCCTGGAAAATGAAGAGTCTGTTATTTTTATCGCAGAAGAAAATGGGGAATTCATTGGTTTTACACAGCTTTATCCAGCCTTTTCTTCCGTGGCTATGAAAAGAATCTACATATTAAATGATTTATTCGTCGCTTCTTCTGTACGAAAAAAGGGAGTTGGCCGGCGGCTGCTTTCCGCTGCAAAGGATTATGCCGCGGAAAACGGAGCGAAATGTGTAAAGCTGCAGACGGAACATCACAACCGGACGGCAAGAAGTTTATATGAGCAAAACGGCTATGAAGAGGAAACCGCATTTGTGCATTATAGCCTTAATGTGCCGGAGAAGTGAAAATAGAGGTCTCATGATTTGGTTTTTTGGCCGATGTTCGGTTACGATAAAGATGAAAAGGAGTGTGCCGAATGTCAACGTTATTTCAAGCATTGCTGGCAGAAAAAAATGCAGATGATGTTTCAGTCAATATCAAAACCATATCAACAGAGGATTTGCCGAAAGACGGCGTGCTGATTAAAACAGCATATTCAGGCATCAACTACAAAGACGGCTTGGCCGGAAAAGCGGGCGGCAATATTGTCAGAGAATATCCGCTTATTTTAGGCATTGATGCTGCAGGCACGGTTGTCTCTTCAAATGATCCGCGTTTTGCCGAAGGGGATGAAGTCATTGCGACAAGCTATGAGCTTGGTGTCTCACGTCATGGCGGATTAAGCGAATATGTTTCAGTGCCTGGCGACTGGCTGGTGCCTTTGCCAAAGAACCTTTCGCTGCAGGAAGCGATGGCGTACGGAACGGCGGGGTTTACAGCGGCGTTATCTGTGCATCGTCTTGAACAGAACGGACTCTCACCTGAAAAAGGGAGCGTGCTTGTCACCGGAGCAACCGGCGGTGTCGGCGGAATTGCAATAACGATGCTCAGCAAACGCGGCTATAACGTGGTCGCAAGCACAGGAAACCGGGAGGCGACTGACTATTTGAAGCAGCTTGGTGCTAATGAAGTAATCAGCAGGGAAGATGTCTATGACGGTAAACGTAAGGCGCTGTCCAAGCAGCAATGGCAAGGAGCCGTTGATCCTGTCGGCGGGAAGCAGCTTGCCTCGCTTTTAAGCAAAATCCAATACGGCGGATCTGTCGCGGTGAGCGGTTTAACGGGCGGGGGAGAGGTTCCTGCAACGGTGTATCCGTTTATTCTTCGCGGAGTCAGCCTGCTGGGCATAGACTCAGTCTATTGTCCAATGGATCTTAGAGCGGCGGTTTGGGAGCGCATGGCATCCGATCTTAAGCCTGAACAGCTCCTGACAATCATAGACAAGGAAGTCTCATTAACAGAAGCACCTGATGCGTTAAAAGATATTTTGCAAAATCACATTCAAGGAAGAGTCCTTGTAAAACTGTAAAATTGAAGTTTCAGCTTGCAGAAAACACGATGCTTTTTCTGCAAGCTTTTTTGTTTGATTCTAGAATATGCAAGTGAATCCAATGCTTCGTTATTTTAAACGTTCCTTCGATGTGAAACTTTCTATACTGATTTTCAATAATAATAGTGATAATGATTATCATTCCGTGTTATACTATCTTTTGGACATCTTAATTGAGAAACTACATACAGGAGAGACTGCAATGTTATGAAAAAAACACTGATTATTCTTACAGTTTTACTTCTTTCTGTTTTGACTGCGGCTTGTTCTTCTTCAGCCGGCCATCAAAACAGTGAAGAAAATAAAGCAGCGGTAACACATGATTTAGGGAAAACGAACGTGCCTGAGCATCCGAAGCGGGTCGTTGTGCTTGAGCTTGGCTTTATCGACACTTTGCTTGATCTCGGCATTACGCCTGCTGGAGTGGCGGATGACAATAAAGCAAAGCAGCTGATCAACAAGGATGTACTGAAAAAAATTGACGGCTACACATCTGTCGGCACACGGTCACAGCCAAGCATGGAAAAAATCGCTTCGCTAAAACCGGATTTGATTATTGCAGACACGACCCGTCATAAGAAGATATATGATCAGCTGAAAAAAATCGCGCCGACGGTCGCGCTTCATAATTTAAATGCTGATTATCAGGATACAATAGACGCTTCTCTTACCATTGCCAAAGCAGTCGGCAAAGAGAAGGAAATGGAGAAAAAGCTGACAGCGCATGAAGAAAAAGTGAATGAAACAAAGAGAAAGATCAGTGCGAACAGCCAATCTGTGCTTTTGATTGGAAATACAAATGATACGATTATGGCCAGAGATGAAAATTTCTTCACATCGAGACTTTTAACACAAGTCGGCTATCAATATGCGATCAGCACGTCCGATAACAAAAAAACCGGTAATGGCGGCGACTCTGTGAACATGAAAATGACACTTGAGCAGCTGCTGAAAACAGACCCGGATGTAATCATACTGATGACAGGAAAAACAGACGACATTGACGCGGACGGCAAACGCCCGATCGAAAAAAATGTTCTGTGGAAGAAGCTGAAGGCAGTGAAAAACGGACATGTGTACCATGTTGACCGTCAGGTATGGTCTCTGCGCCGCAGTGTGGACGGAGCGAATGCGATTTTAGATGAGCTTCAAAATGATATGACAGCAGAAAATAAATAAGAAAAGACAGGCAAACGCCTGTCTTTTCTTATTGAATAAAACCGGATAAGTGGCTATTGATGTTATAATCTTTAATTTTCCATTTTTCTTCTGCAAATTCAATGTTACTGAGGCAGGCATTGACAAGGCGCGTATTTTGAAGCTCGGCATCACCGCCGGAAATCTCTGTCAGCAGTGCATGAATTGCTGCGCCGTGTGCGACAATCAGCACCTTTTGATTTGGATATGCGCGGTTTACTTTCACCAATCCGCCCATCAGCCTGTCCGTGAGCTCTTTTAGTGTTTCCATGTTTGGATAGTTCTTGTCCGGATAGCGCTTTGTCCGTTCTTCAAGCGGCATGCCCTCCGCGTCCCCGTAATCACGCTCCTTAAAGTCATCCATCTCGACGAGAGGAAGATTGAGGTATTCATTAATAATGTCCGCGGTTCTTCTGGCTCTTTTCAGCGGGCTGGTGACAATGATATCCCAAGAAAAATCTTTTAAGTATTCTCCGGTTTCTTTTGCTTGGCGTTCGCCTGTCGCGTTCAGCGGGATATCTGTTTTTCCTTGGCATTTTTGCTGCAGGTTCCAATCGGTTTCTCCGTGTCTTACTAAGCAAACGGCTGTCATAAAATCCCCTTCCTGACTTTGATCTTATCGCTATTATACTAAATCAGAGGCATGCATCCTATGAAAAAGCCTATGTCAAAACCTCAAATAATAAAGCCATGCCGATTCCGCCGCCGCTTCCGATGGCGGCAACAGCATATTGACAGCCTGTCCGTCTCTGCGCCTCATAAAACAATCTGGTGACCAGTGCCGCCCCGGAAGCGCCGTAAGGATGGCCGAGAGCTAATGCGCCGCCCCGCACATTGATCCTCGTATAGGGAATGCCAAGTTCTTGTGAGCAGACACATATTTTAACGGCAAAGGCTTCGTTGATTTCGTATAAACCGATATCGTCAGTTGTCAATGCGTTTGCAGCTAAAAGCTTTTTGATCGCTTCAACCGGCGCGGCGGACGGATAGTTGGGATGAATGCCGCTAACGGCGCTTCCGATAAAGCGCAGCACAGGTTTATAGCCGAGGGATGCAGCTTTTTTCTCTTCCATGACAAGGAGTGCAGCCGCTCCATCTGAAATGCCGCTGCTATTGGCGGCTGTAACCGTTCCGGAGCTGGTGTCAAACACCGGCTTTGCACGAGAAATGATCGCTTCCATCGGCCGTCTTTTCAGAAAAGCTTCGTCTGTTTCCAACTCCCCGAGAGGAACAATCTCTTCACGGTACAATCCTTCGGTATGAGCACTCCAGCTGCGTTGATAGCTGAGAAGCGCGTATTCGTCCTGCATGCTTCTTGGGATGGCATAACGTGCTGCTGTATATTCGGCCGCCATGCCCATATCGGGATCACCAACAGTGTCCGGCGAAAAGCGGGCTCTTTCTGAAAAAGGTGATCGGCTGCTGCTTTCTGCGCCGCCTGCGATATAAATGTTTCCGGCACCCGCTTTGATAAGATTGCATGCGGAACGCACTGCTTCAAGCCCGGAGCCGCATTGTCTGTCAATCGTCATGCCGGGAACAGATAAAGGGAGTCCAGCTTGAAGTGCTGACAGCCGGGCGAGGTTGCCGCCTCTGCCAGTGGCGTTTCCCAAAATCACCTCGTCAATTGGATCCTCTAGCTTTCGGCTGAGACAGCTGATGAGAGGAGCGGCCAAATCCTCCGGCAGAAACTGCTTCAGCAGACCGTTTTCTTTTCCGAAAATCGTTCGTTTGGCATCTGCAATAACCGCGTTCAATCCACCATACCCCGCAGCCATTTTTTTACGCTGGAACGGGCAATTTTGCCGCTGCTTGTTTCCGGCATACTGTCTGTAAATACCCATTTTTTCGGGATTTTGTAGGATGCCAGTTTCTGCTTGCACCAGGCTTTCAGCTTTTTGGCATCTGTATTCCCGCAAATGACGGCCGCGGGGATTTCTCCCCAATACTCGTCCGGAATGCCCGCCACAGCTGCTTTTTCAACCTCTGGGCAGGAGAGAAGCACGCGCTCAACTTCTTCAGGGAAAATATTTAATCCGCCATATACGACCATTCCGTTTTCCCGTCCTGCTATGTACAGAAATCCCTCTTCATCAACATAGCCCATGTCATCTACTGTCATCCATTCCGGTTGATCTGGTGTGCGGCTGTTTACATAGCCTGAGAACTTCATCGGGCTTTTGACGAATATTTTCCCGATTTCCCCCGGCTGACAGAGGTCCCCGGCGGCGCTGCGGATCTCTATGCGGACATTATGAAAAGGGCGGCCCGCTGAATGAGGTTTTCGTTTGCTGTCTTCTGGTGAGAGATACGCAACAAAGCTAAGCTCAGATGTGCCGTAAAAATCATACAGCTTCAAATGAGGCCATTTGGATGCAAGCTTCTCCTTGGATGCTGCCGGCCAGTCCGCTCCCGAAGAAATGATGTTAACGGAGCTGTCAGGGAAAGCGTGAATGTTGGCGAGGGCATCTGTCATTGTCGGTACGGTATAGAGTACGCTGATGGATTTCTGTGTTAACCACTCCTTCGTTTGAGCGGGAATGAATTTTTTAAGCAAACAAACGGTTCCCCCGAGATACAGAGTGCTGACAGCACCGTATAAAAAGTGAGAGGACAGTAATGTCCCCGGAATCAGAACTTTGTCATTTGAAGAGACCAAAAAATCAGTTTTTGTACAATGAAAGCTTTCAACCCAAGAGCGATGAGAGCGCGTAAATGCTTTCGGCTTGCCTGTTGAGCCTGACGTAAAGCCCATATAAAAGGGAAGCTCCGGGTCAACGGCTGGGACCGGGGCAGCGGATGCCTCAGCGATATGCGCCATACAGTCTTCCAGCCAAACTACGGGTGTCAGACAATCTGTCAGTTTGTTTTTAAAAAGAGATGAAGCCACCACAAAATCAGCACCGCTTAATGCCAGCCGCTCACCGCATTCAGCGGCACTCCAGCGTGTATCAATGGGAACCGCCGTACATCCGGCCGCGGCAGCTCCGGCAAACAGCTGTAAAAATGCAAGGCTGTTTGGGAGCAGGATGGCTACACGTTTTGGAACGTTTGGCTGCGCCCGCAGCCAATTGGCAGTTTGGGTGACGAGCCGGTTCCAATCCCGATATGTAATATGTTCAGATTCAGTCTGGATCGCAATCCGGCTTGGATTTTTATTGGCAAAGGATAGATAAGTATGTGTAATGGTCACAGAATGTTAGCCTCCTTTTGTATACATCGTATCAGAAAGAGACAAGGCTTGGGTGATCTTAATGGCAAGCAGCGCAGATGCTGCCGCTTTTAATAAATCGCCGGGCACAAATGAAAGACTTATAAAACCGGCCTGTAACAGATCAATATGCATGATAAAAGCCTGTACAGGAATGCCCAGCAGGTAAATAAAGATGATGCCAAAGACAATATGAATGAAAAAGAGACGGAACACTGTCACCTTACGCAGTCTGTGAACGGTTAGGCTGATCAGCCACGAGGCGAACGGATAAGCAATCAGAAAACCCGCGCTCGGTCCGAAAAAAACGCCAAACCCTCCGCGGCCGCCGGGCAATAGCGGCGCTCCAAAGGCGACGAGCAGCAAAAAGACAAGCTGGCTTAAAAAAGCGGCTTTGGGTCTGAGAATGCTGCCGGCCAGCATGACACCGAGCGTCTGCAGTGTAATGGGAACAGGTGTAAAGGATAAGAAAAGAGGGGGGATAAAACCAAGCACTGCCATCAGCGCAGTAAAGATTGCAATGTGCATCATGTCTAGTAATTTCATATGAAATCCTCCAACTAACGAATAAAATATGGTTATACAATAAATGCAGACAGCTTTTATGTCAACTTAATTTTAATTAGAGTTTACAAATGCGTGCAAAAAAACCGGCCATGCGGTCGGCCGGTTTTTGATGATTATTCTTCTGTAAGAATGACAAGCGAATCAACAGAAGCAGCCACATGAGAAACGGCGCGGCTGACCTCCTGGAGCCCTCCAAGAAAGGCCTGCAGATCGACGTCAATTTTTCCTGATTGTTCTTTGCTGACTTTCATGCTGTGAACGATTTCATCGAATAAACGGTTAATTTGTGTCATTTTTTCTTTGCTTTCGCTAACAAGCCCGTTCACGTCTTTGATATGCTTCGACACGATGTTGATTTGTGTATTGGTGTTGTTCACAAGCTCGGACACTGTAGAAACGGTTTTTTTCGTATCTTCAGACAGCTTTCGCACCTCATTTGCCACAACGGCAAAGCCTTTGCCGTGTTCGCCTGCACGGGCTGATTCAATAGATGCGTTTAGCGACAGAAGATTCGTTTGTTCGGCGATGCCTGTGACGATGCCGAAGATTTTTTCAATTTGCTGTGCGATTTCATCCAGCTTGACCATTTCTTTTTCAATTTGGACGAGGCTTGTATCGATCTGGTTCATCTGTTTTTGCTGGATTTCAAGCTCTTTTTTCCCGCCGATCGACTTTTCTTCAACGGTGCTGGATGTCACTGTGCCGGCTTTGGATGCTTCGGAAATGCCTTCAGATTTGTCAACAAGCTCTTGAACGGATCGGCTCGTTTCTGAAAACAGATTTGCGATCGACCCGGAGGTTTCTTGGATTCTCTGATGCAGAAGATTTTTTCTTTCTTCTTGTTCATCGCGGGTTTGGTTGTATTCAGCTTGAAATGCTTCAAGGACAAGCTGCTGTTCTAAGTTCAAGATTTTAGTTGTCGCTTTGATTGCTTTCAGCAGTTCCTGGTGATCTGTAATTGACTTTTCATAAATGTCAATCATTGATAGAAGCAATTCCTGAAACGCCCCCATGTACCATTTTGGCAGAAGGCCGATTCGTAAATGGATAGAAGCAATTTTATTTCGTTTTTCAATAAATTCATCATCAATGACACCGGCAAACATTTCCTGAATATGCCGTTTTAACGTTTGTTTTAAGCGGTCAACTGAGCTGTGGTCGTTAATGATATCCATTAATGAGCTTTCATGATCAAGATTTTTATAGAAAGCGTCAACAATGTAAACAATGTGTTCTTGGATTAAGGGCTGCAGCTCTTGCAGCACGTGCAGCTCTGGATCTCCCAGCCTGACCATTTTGAGCTGTTTTTTCACATCTGAGAACTTGTTTGTGAGCTGAATGCGGTTTTTTTGCTGGCCGTTTGAATCTGAAAAATAAGCCGTTTCTTTTTTTCTATCTTTTTTAAATAACAATACAGTGATCCCCCTTGGGAAAATATAATTTTATCTTTTGGCTTTTTAAGCCTTTTTCTTTTTTATCGGTCAAGGGAAGCACGAATGAAGACGGCAGATAGAAATTATTTATAAAAAAACCGTTCAGTTATATGAACGGTTTAATCAAGGTCAATTTGTTTTAGTGGTTTGATGGCCGGTCCTTCGACTACCTCGCCAGTTGGTTTAAAGCGTGATCCGTGGCACGGACAATCCCATGTGTGCTCTCCATCGTTCCATTCCACTTCACAGCCTAAATGGGTGCAGGTTGTATCAACAAGATGCAGGCAGCCCGTTTCATCTCTGAATGCCCCCGCGCGTCTGCCGTTAATGGTGACGGCTTTTCCTTCACCTGGCGCGATCTCTTCAAACTCGACGTCCGGTTTTTCAAGCTTCCCTTTAATGAAATGCTTAGCCACATCTGCATTGTAAGAAATCACCTTTTGCAAGCCGGGATTCAGATGGAAACGAGACGGTGTAAAAATGCTCTCATATGGATTGTCTTTTTTCTCCACAAGGTCTGACAAAAGCTGAGCTGCGACAGCTGATGATGTCATGCCCCATTTTTTGAAGCCGGTCGCAACGAGAATATTGTCTTCGTTTTCAGACATAGGCCCGATGAATGGGATTTTATCGATGGTCACGAGATCCTGTGTGGACCAGTAATAGGGAATGCTTTCGATTCCAATTGTGCTTTCTGCCAATTGTCTCAGCGTTTCGTAATGGGTCGACATGTCTTTGCCTTGGCCTGTTTTATGGCTTACTCCGCTGAAGAGAATCAGCTTTTCTCCGTTTACAATGGTGTAGCGAAGCGCAACTGACGGCTGGTCTATACTTAAATACATGCCCTCAGGATAGTCGATCTTCGGCTTGACGGCGAGGACATAGGATCTGTCAGAATACATTCTTGCTGCATATAATCCGCCCCCGTCATAAAAAGGGAAATGGGAGCAGCATACGATAAATCGGCTTTTAATGGCGTGCCGGCTTTTTGTAACAACTTCAGGCATTTCTCCTTTTTTAATATCAAGCGCAACAGTCTCTTCATAAATCCGTCCGCCCTTTTGCACGATCTGATCAAGGAGCGCGGTTAAAAAGTGAAGCGGGTGAAATTGGGCCTGATTCTTCATCACAAGCGCCAGCTTAGAGCCGACGGGAAGCGGAAGATCTTTTATGAGATCCCTTTCAATCCCGAGTTTTGTGTATGCCTCATGCTCAGTGCGGATTTTTTGTACAGCATCTTCACTTGCTGTGTAAAGGTAAGCGTCTTGTTCGGTCCATTCGCAATCGATCTGAAGTTCATCAACAATTCCTTTTATATAATCAATTGCATTCTGGTTCGCTTCATAATAAAGCCTTGCGTGGTTCAGTCCGAAATTGCGGATAAATTCATCATAAATCATGTCGTGCTGCGCTGTAATTTTTGCCGTTGTGTGGGCCGTTGTGCCATTGAGAACCTGATTCGCTTCAATCAGAACGACTCGGAAGCCTCTTTTGGACAGCTCGTAGGCCGTCGTGATTCCTGTAATGCCTCCTCCAATAATGGTGACATCACATTCCGTATCCTCTTGCAGCGCCGGAAAAGAAGGCAAGTCCGCCGATGTTCTCCAATATGTTTCGGGAGCTTCTTTTGAAAAAGGTTGATTAGTCAAACCATTGTACCTCCAATATCACTTATTCTTAATTTTTCCATTTTCTATCTTTTCATACATAGGAAGCAGGCTTTGGTCATACCATAATAGGGTTGAAAAGGAGTGATTGCATTGGCGAATGAGAAAAAGAAAACATTGCCGCCGCAGCATCAGGACCAGCAGCCGGGATTCGAATATCTGATGGATCCCCGTCCGGTATTTGATAAGCCGAAGAAGGCAAAAAAACTAGCGGGCAAAACGGCCATTATTACAGGCGGAGACAGCGGGATCGGACGTGCTGTATCGGTGTTATTCGCAAAAGAAGGGGCGAATGTGGTCATTGTATATTTTAATGAACATCAGGACGCCGAAGAAACAAAGGAGTATGTAGAGAAAGAAGGGGTGAAGTGCCTGCTGATTGCAGGAGATGTCGGAGATGAAGCTTTTTGTAATGAAGTGGTAAGACAGGCCAGCCAGGCTTTTCCAACCATAGATATTTTGGTTAATAATGCCGCTGAGCAGCATGTGCAGCCGAGCATTGAAAAAATTACTAGCCACCAGCTGATCAGAACCTTTCAGACGAACATTTTTTCTATGTTTTATTTAACGAAGGCTGTGCTGCCTCATTTGAAAAAAGGAAGCAGTATTATCAATACAGCATCGATCACCGCGTACAAAGGCAATAAAACATTGATCGATTATTCAGCGACGAAAGGAGCCATTGTCACATTTACAAGATCCCTTTCCCAATCGCTTGTTCAGCAAGGCATTCGAGTCAATGCGGTTGCGCCGGGGCCAATCTGGACACCGCTCATTCCGGCCAGCTTTGCTGCAAAAGATGTGGAAGTGTTTGGTTCGGATGTGCCGATGGAACGGCCGGGCCAGCCGGTGGAAGTGGCGCCGAGCTATTTATATCTTGCCAGCGATGATTCCACTTACGTCACCGGCCAGACCATTCATGTCAACGGGGGAACGATTGTAAATGGGTAATTAAAAAAGCCAATCCTTAAGGATTGGCTTATTCGCTCTGTTTGAGCGCTGCATATTCTTTAGAGAGCGTAAGAAACGCATCTTTATCTTTTTCGTCCAAGGCTTTGTTGATTTGGTCAGTCAGCATGGTCAACCGACGCTTAAACAAGGATTCATCGAGCACCATTTGAATGTAAATATCCATCATTGTTCCATCAAATTCTTTTGTTTTTTGCGTGTTGCGGGACTTCATGAGCTCAGTGTACGACTTTTTCTCTTTCATAAAGAATCCCCCCAATGCCTTTTTTATAGTATATGGATAACGGTCGAAAAAATCAATAAATTTTTATAATCTTTAGACAACTAATACTTGGCAATCTATCGACATATCCTGCGAAATGCTGTGATCTGAGATCATGCAGTAAAGTAAAATCGCTTTATTAATAGTAAAATAGAACTAAAAAATATAAATAAAAGATGATTTTAGTTCATTTGTTAAAAAATCCTGTCGTTTTATAAACACAGATGATAGATTATTAGTATAAATTTTGCAGAAAAAGGATGGAGGACATAACATGAGTCAGAAAACTGACACACCATTAGAATCGTATGAAGTAAACAGCGCAACAATTGCCGTTTTGCCAGAAGAAATCGACGGCAAAATCTGTTCAAAAATCATTGAAAAAGACTGTATGTTTTACGTCAGCATGAAGCCGCTGCAAATTGTCGACCGAAGCTGCCGATTTTTCGGATCAAGCTACGCGGGAAGAAAAGCGGGAACTTATGAAGTGACAAAAATTTCTCACAAACCGCCAATCATGGTGGACCCTTCGAACCAAATCTTTTTATTCCCTACACTTTCTTCGACTAGACCCCAATGCGGCTGGATTTCCCATGTGCATGTAAAAGAATTCAAACCGACTGAATTCGACGATACGGAAGTGACGTTTTCAAACGGAAAAAAGATGGAACTGCCGGTCTCCTGCAATTCGTTCGAGAATCAGGTATACCGGACAGCCTGGCTCAGAACCAAATTTCAGGACAGAATCGAACACCGTGTCCCGAAACGGCAGGAATTTATGCTGTATCCGAAGGAAGAGCGGACGAAGATGATTTATGATTTTATTTTGCGTGAGCTTGGGGAGCGGTATTAGAAAATAGAAAGGAGCTGACCAAACAGGGCAGCTCCTTCTAACGATCAGGCCGTCGGAATTCCGCCGGTGATGCCGTATATTTGAGATGTCACATAGCTTGAATTCTCTGAAGCTAAGAATACATAAACATCTGCCAGTTCCGCCGGCTGTCCCGCGCGGTTTAATGGTGACGGCGGCGTCCCTTTGCCGAATTTCGGAATGTTTTCAGTTGGCTGTCCGCCGGAAATTTGCAGCGGAGTCCAGATTGGTCCTGGCGCAACAGAGTTCACTCTGATGCCTTTGGGCGCCAGCTGTTTTCCGAGCGCAACGGTAAAGCCGATAATGGCGTTTTTCGTCGCCGCGTAATCTAACAGCATCGGGCTTGGGTTGTAGCCTTCAACTGAAGTTGTGGTAATAATAGACGCGCCCTCCGGCAAATACGGAAGCGCCGCTTTAACAACCCAATATAGCGAGAAGACGTTCACTTCAAACGTCTTATAGATTTGTTCAGTAGGAAGGTCTTCGATGTTTTGCACTGCTTGCTGTTTACCGGCAACGAGCGCTAACACATCCAGCCCGCCGAGTTCGTTATGCGCTTGTTTGACTAAATCGTGACAAAACGATTCGTCACTCAGATCACCTGGAATCAGGACTGCCTTGCGTCCTTCTGCTTCAATCAGTTCCTTTACTTCTTCTGCATCAGGCTGTTCCGCGGGCAAATAGTTAATTGCCACATCGGCGCCTTCCCGGGCATAAGCGATGGCGGCAGCGCGGCCAATACCGGAATCACCGCCGGTGACAAGAGCTTTTCGGCCATTTAGTTTGCCAGCTCCTTTATAGCTTTTTTCTCCGCAGTCCGGAATCGGCTTCATTTTTTGCTGCAAGCCGGGCGGTTCTTGGTATTGTTCAGGAAATTCATCGTGAAAAAATGCTGTTAAAGGATTGTTTCGTTTTGTATCAGACATCATTAACGCTCCTTTTTGTGTGGTGTACATTCGTATGTGTACCCTTGAGCAAAGTGAGAAAAACATGTTTTGGCAGTTTGCATCTCTGCAAGACAAAGAAAGCAAAAAAACTGCCGCTCCTTCCATATTTATCTTGTAAAATATGCCGAATTGAATTATGATAAAATCGCTATAAAACAACTAAATATTGGGTATGGGGGAGTATATTGTCATGAAAAAAGCCGCGGCGCTTTTGCTTTCACTCGGTCTCGTTTTCGGTTTTTCATACGGAGCTGACCATGTGGCGGAAGCCAAAACGAAGGTAAAGACTTATAAGAACTGCAAGGAATTAAACAAAGTGTACAAAGGCGGGGTAGCCCGTACGTCCAAGGTGAAAAATAAAGGCGGAAAAACGAAGTACAAGCCTTACGTATCTAAGGCGCTTTATGATGCCAATAAAAAGAGCGACCGTGATAAAGATTTTATCGCCTGCGAACGCTAATCAAAAAAGCAATCTGTTGCCCAGATTGCTTTTTTTTTGTTTAAGCGGCTTGATCAGCAGCTGCGCTTTTTGTTTTTCTTGTCATAAGACTGACCGCCATCATGACCGTAACATTCAGCAGCAAAGCGACAATGCCGACGTTTAAGTCTTTCGCCGCTTGCGGCAGCGCCGGAAATAAAGTGCCGATTGTTGTTTCTGTAACGGTAATATAAGAAACCGCTCCGACTCCCGTTATAATGCCGGCAAAGGCTCCTTGTTTGGTCACGATCTTATGCTTGAACAGGCTGAACAGCAGGGCCGGAAATAGCTGTGTGACGAGGCTGTATCCCATAAGGAGAAGCGTAACGATTGTGTTCCCGCCTTTGAATGTAAAGTACACAGCAATCAGCGCAATCACAGGCACTAAACATTTAGCCAATAATGACACCTGCTGTTCCGTCGTGCGGGGAGCAAACACTTGATAAACATTTTTGGCAAACAAAGTGGAGGCCGACATTAAAATCATGGAACCCGGCACAAGCGCTGTCAGCAGTCCGGCTGCCCCAATGACTCCGACAAACCAAGGATCAAAGGTTTGAAGAGACAGTCTCAAAAGTGATAAATCCGCGTCTGCGCCTTTCAGACCGGGAACTTGCAGGATAGCCGCAAAGCCGACGAAAAGGACAAATAGAAGGACCAGCTGGTATAAAGGCATAATAATGGCGTTTTTTCGAAAGACTTTTGGGTTTTCTGCTGAATAGGAAGCGGAAAACGTATGGGGCCACATATAAAAGCCCAGCGCCGTCAGCAGCACGGTTGAACTGAACCATGCAGCACTTTGCCCTGTTTCGGGCAGGGTAATAAAACCGGGATTTGCGTTTTCAATCTGCTGAAACATGTCTTGAAATCCGCCGTAGTAATGAATCGGCAGATATACGCCTAAGAATAAAACGACGGCCAAAATCATGATGTCTTTGACAACGGATATCCAGGCGGACCCGTGGATGCCGGATACCATAACGTAAACTGTGATTGAAATGACGCCGATCCAAATGGCAGCAGTAGGAGAAATTTTTCCGTAAGACGTTTCCGATACAATCAATCCAAGCCCTTTCAGCTGCAGCACAAGATAAGGAATAAGCGCGGCGATGCCGACAAGTGAGACGAGCACGCCAAGCAGCGGGCTGTTGTACTTTTTGATGAAAAAATCGGACTGCGACATCAGCTTATGCTGTTTCGCATAGGACCATACCGCCGGCAGGAGCCAATAAGAAAGAATATAGGCCAGACAGCCGTAGGCGATGATGTAAAAGGCCGGCCCGCCTTTTCCGTAAGCCCAGCCGCTTCCGCCGAGAAACGTAAACGTCGTATAAATCTCTCCTGCCATCAATAGGAAAACAAAGACAGTACCGAAGCCGCGGCTTCCAACCGTCCACTGCTCAAGGTCCATGTCTTTTCCTTTTTGGGCGCGTACGCCGAGAAACATGCTGAATAGCAGGACACCGAAAATGATGATGAGAGCTGCGTTCATTCTGCTTCCTCCCTTTTATTTTCTTTGTCGAGGACATACACGATCGCCATCAGGACAGAGGTCAGCAAAGCCCACATGACGACATAGGCGAGAATGAATGGCATGCCAAACAGATAGGGTGTCACTTTGTTTGCAAAAGGGATGCCAAGCAAAAGTCCGATGAAGGGTAAAGCGGCAAGAATGTGAATCAGTTTCATAGAATCCTCCTTTGATCAAAAATGGGCGCTAATCTGGCGGCACATGTCATTTTTTGGGGAGTGAAAGGCTGTGGTACGAATTATAAATAAATTTATTTTGTTTGTATAGTGCGAATTGTCAGAAATTTATTCTTAAGGAGCTAGAAGGGGGGACGGGCGCAAGGAGGGGAATACAGAATGATTCGAAAGACTTATGGCGAGTCCGGCGCAAATAAATAGAATGTTAACAAACTGCTTACTTGCTCTCGAATTCGCGGGTTAAAATAGCGGTGTTTTTCTTCGTAGCCATCAATGACAAATAAATAAAGCGTAAAGGCTTCATCACGCTCAGCCTCGTAGATGGCGATTTTTCTTTTCCTCAACTCTTTTCTGATCTCAATCAGATCCTTTTGTGCTATTTTTAATGATTCGTTGATAAGTTGTATATAAGGGTGTTTCAATTTTAATGAGCTTTTCTCAATTCCGCCGAGATCGCGGTTTAAAATCGTAATGACCATAGGCAAAAAGAGAGCCCGCTCTATCAATTCATATCCTTCCGGCTGCAAATGCGGCATGGTAACCTCCTTCTTTCTTGAGGGAACGTTTGTTCTTTTTATATTCTATATCGGCTGGTGAAATGTTTCAAGACAGAAAAAATCACCAAAACTTTTTAGTTTTTCGCCGAGAATGTGTAGAATAAGGATAGACAAACCCGGTGAGGAGTATAAATGTTGGAGCAATTTTTATCCTATTTGACAGAGGATCGTTTAACTGAATTATTTCAAAGCTATAGGGCTTTCGGTCCGCTTATTGCTGTGCTGCTGCCTTTAATTGAAGCATTTCTTCCGTTTTTGCCGCTTATCGTTTTTGTGGTGGCGAATACAAATTCGTTTGGATTGTGGGAAGGCTTCATCCTGTCATGGGCCGGATCAACAGCGGGATCCATTCTCGTGTTTTTCATTGTCCGTCATTATGGACAAAGAAGAGCTCTTGGATTCATCCGCAGGCATCCGTCTGTCAGAAAGCTTATGTTATGGGTGGAAAGACACGGTTTTGGCCCGATGTTTCTTCTGCTTTGTTTTCCATTTACACCGTCTGCCGCGGTGAATGTTGTCGCTGGTTTGTCAAGGATCGGGACGCGGCCGTTTGTTTTGGCGGCAGCCTCGGGAAAGCTCGTCATGATTTTTATGATCAGCTTCATCGGATATGATCTTCACGCGCTGATCACACAGCCGATTCGCACGGTTATTGCCGTTCTGGTGATTGCTGTCTTATGGTATGTCGGCAAAAGGGTGGAACGGCATCTGCATGTGAGAGCCAGCCAGCGTGAGCATGATGGAGGGAGACAGTAACATGAAAAAACGGTTTTGGTTTCTTGCCGGTGTCGTGTCCGTAGTTCTCGCCATTCAAGTCAAAAATGCCGTCTTTATTGATTACAAAGTAGAAGGCATCAGCATGAACCCGACTTTTCAGGAAGGGAACGAACTGTTGGTCAATAAATTTTCACATCGATTCAAAACCATCCATCGTTTTGATATTGTTTTGTTTAAAGGCCCTGATCAAAAAGTGCTGATTAAGCGGGTAATCGGCTTGCCCGGTGAATCGATCAAATATAAAGATGATCAGCTGTATGTGAACGGAAAGCAGGTGGCTGAACCATTTTTGAAGCATTTGAAATCAGTTTCTGCCGGAAGCCATGTAACAGGTGATTTTACGTTGAAAGATGTGACAGGAACAAGCAAGGTGCCGAAAGGTCAATATTTTGTCGTTGGAGATAATCGCATATACAGCTTCGACAGCCGGCACTTTGGTCCGGTTAGAGAAAAAAATATCGTCGGTTTGATTTCCGATGCTGAACAAAAAGACGCCAATTGAAGCGGCGTCTTTTTTGTGCTGGTTTGGAAAAATGTGTTGAAGAAAAAATTGTAAGGAGTTATAATCAAAATTGTTACGCACGTAACAAAAAATATTTGATTTTTAGTTTTTCTTTTATTTTTAGTGGTTTTCATTAGTTTTATATGAAACAAAAGGAGTGATTTAGATGAATGTTGAAGCAGTGATTATAGGAGGAGGACCGGTCGGATTTATGCTGGCTTCCGAGCTTGCGATGGCTGGGGTGAAAACATGTGTGATTGAGCGGCTTGAAAAGCCTGTTCCGCATTCTAAGGCGCTGACGCTGCATCCCCGCACGCTGGAGCTTCTTGAGATGAGAGGGCTGCTGGAACGTTTCGTATCCATGGGAACCAAGATACCTTCCGGACACTTTTCGATGCTGGATACACGTCTTGATTTTTCAGACTTGGATACGGGCTGTCCTTACACGCTTTTGCTTCCGCAGGCCAAAACAGAGCAGCTGCTAGAGGAACATGCGCGGAGCCTGGGAGCAGCGGTGTTACGAGGGGCAGAGGTGCTGGCGGTTACGCAAAACGAAGCAGAGGCGCACATCATTTTCAAGGATCAGGACGGCAGTCTGAGGACAATCACAAGTATGTTTGCCATTGGTGCCGATGGAGCAGGAAGTACTGTCCGGAAACAGGCTCGAATTGAGTTTCCGGGAACAGACAGCACCATTACAGCAGCGCTTGGAGATGTGGCGCTCCTTTCTCCGCCGCCGTCAGGAGTGCTGTCCCTTTGCACAAAAGAGGGGGGTGTCATGATCGTTCCGCTTTCTCCGGGCCGATACCGTGTAGTCGTGATCAGCCCTTATCGCACGCAGACGCCGAAAGATGTGCCTGTCACTGAGGAGGAGCTAAAAACTGATCTCATACGAATTTGCGGGACTGACTTCGGTTTAACCGAGCCTTCCTGGATGTCACGGTTCGGGAACGCCGCACGCCAAGCGAAGCGGTACCGCGACGGCAGAATCTTCCTTGCAGGGGATGCGGCGCATATTCATTTTCCAGCGGGCGGCCAAGGGCTGAATGTCGGCCTTCAGGATGCGATGAATCTTGGATGGAAGCTGGCGGCGGCCGTCAAGGGCGCTGCGCCTTCATGGCTTTTAGACAGCTATCATGAGGAGCGGCACCCGGCTGCAGAAGGGCTCCTGAGGAACACGGAGGCGCAGACGAAACTGATTGATTTCACTCAAGCAGGCCTCCATTTGCGGAGTATGATGTCGGAGCTGCTCGCCTTCCCTGAAGTGAATCGATATGTAGCGGGGCAAATTTCTGCGCTTGATGTCAGATATGAAGCCGATCCCAATATGCCGCCGCATCGTTTGAACGGGTCAAGGCTCCCTGATATGGAGCTGATTCGTTCCGGCGGCAGTTCGGAACGGCTGTACAGCTGTCTCCAAAACGGGACATTCGTTTTGCTGTCATTGATGCAAGAAGCTGATGATCATAGCCGAATGAGAGGCTTACGCACGGTAAACGCCTCGCTTGCAGAACCGAATGAAAAGTTGCGGGACGTGCATACAATATTGATTCGCCCTGACGGACATGTTGCCTGGGCCGTGGATGCATCGGCGCCTGATTGTGCCGAGGTGATTCAAACAGGGATCAGCCGCTGGCTTTCCGTTACCAGCCGGGTGTAACGCAATTCGATTGTTTCATCTGTAACAAAACGGTATGATAGAAGAAACAATCGAATGAAAAAGGATGGAAAACCAGATGAATACAGATCATACGAAACGCAATCTTTTTGAATTATATGCGGAGCTCATTCATCAGCAGGAGAAATGGGAGGGGCTTATTAAAGCCTTTTTGGCTGATGAATTGAAGAAGCTTGATGCCGAGCACGGGAGTAAATCTCAATTGACGATGACAGAAATTCATGTTTTATCCTGTGTCGGGGACAATGAACCAATCAATGTCACGTCTATAGCAGAAAAAATGAATACGACAAAAGCGACTGTATCGCGCATCAGCACAAAATTGCTCGGCGCCGGCTTCCTTCATAGAACACAGCTCAGCGATAATAAGAAGGAGGTCTACTTCCGTTTGACGCCGGCTGGGAAAAAACTTCACAATTTGCATAAATATTATCATCAGAAGGTCGAACAGCGTTTTCTGTCATTTTTTGATCGGTATACAGAGGAAGAGATTCTTTTTGCGGAACGGCTGTTTCGGGATCTGGTGACAAAATGGTATCCGTCGTCAGAAGAGATGGAAGATGGTCTTCACAACGTTTTTAAATAAAAAACACGCACTGAGGTGGGTGTTTTTTACGTTTCTTCTTTCTTTTTCAAGATTGTAAGGTAAATCAGATTTCCTCCGGCTAAAATGATAAGCGGCAGTCCAGGGGAGCTGGATGTCACCAAATTATAAATCAGCCAGATTCCTAAACATATTCCATAATATAAGTGCATTGCTTTCTCGGGGTTGTCGCGCAGCAAACTCACTTTAAAAATCTTTTTCATCATAACGCCCCTATTCATTTTATGATTTCTCCTTTAGTTTACATGCATCTTCGGTTCATCTCAAAATTCGATCTTTGGCTTTTGATGCTTCCTCAGAATATGCTGAGGAAATTTTAGGTTTATTTTTGATGGGGAGCAACAGGCTAGTATACCTTGATTTATGGATGTATCATAAAACAATTCTGTAAATACCTTTGCTAGTCACCTGAACGTATCTCGGACAGGTACAGAATCATAATCACTTCTATCATCTACCATCTCCCTTGCTAAAACACTGTTTTCTCATGACAAAAAAGAGGACATTAAGTCCTCTTCTTACTTACGATATGTCTATTCGTATCTTTCATTTACACGTTTTTTACTGTGTTTTTGAAGCTTTGCTTTCAAGTGAAATAGGGTCTTCTGTTTTAGTTCTCCTAATCTTTACAGAAATACCTACTAGAATGACCGCCATCGTTGTAAAGATTCCCATGGTTAATAAGATCGTATCCTGATTTAAGCTCCATCCAATTAAGAAAGAGATGATCGCTCCTCCGAAACTTGCCGAAGCAATAAATAAACTTGTAACTTCGTCAACGTACTTCTGAATAATGATTGATGCTAGTGTTAAAGCGATAGGAAATATGCCCGCTATACTTAGACCAATCAAAAATGTGCCGCCCAATTGAAGTAAGGGGTTACTTATATAAGAGAAGGCGATCAACAAAACAATTAAACAACTGCAACTAAATAGGAGGTACTTAGAAAAATTAAGCCTTCTGCTTACGAAACCAATCAGTATTCTTCCTATGATGATCCCTACCCAGAAAAAGGAGACACTGATAAGACTGATTTGTTCATTGTCTTGGTTTATCATAATTGAAGGTAAAAAGTTGGCGAAATTTGTTTCAATACCAGCATATAGGAAAGCAAAAAATACAAAAAAGCCTAATTGCTTTGATTTTTTTCTGTCTCCTATAAAGTATTGAAATGCTCCTGCATCTGGCAAGGCCACTTGCTGGTTAGCATTCTTAGCATACTTTCGGTTCTTGGATAAGAAAATTAACCACCCTGCTAATAGGACGAACAAAAAGGTGAATATGCAGTAATACGGTAAAAACCAGTTATTGATATTGATGAAGGAATTAATTAATAATGGGAAAGTTAAAGCGCCTAATCCAAAGAGGACTTCCAGCTTACTCATTTTTTCTGCATTACTTTCGAAATTAGCAATAACAAAGGAACCAACTGTCGTTTCTAATGTACCTGCTCCATATCCTAAGAGAAAAGCCATTACAACAATATAATACCAATCCTTAGTGAGAAAAAAGATACTTAACGCTGCAAGCATTATGATCAAAGCTAAAGTAAGTGTCCTAAAGTGACTGTATTTCTTAATCATTAACGGTGCGATTAATACCCCGCTTAGGAATCCGGTAAACTGAAAGAAAATGATTACCGAAATATCATCTGTTGTCTTGTTAAAAGACTCTAAAAGAAATGGTGTCAAACTTCCTGTTGATATATGGATAATACCCACTGTGAAAAAGAAAGCATATCCAAATAAATATGTCCCTCTTAACATTCATTACACCCCTATATGAAAAAGCAGGAAAATAAATTCCTGCTTTTTCAGTAACTTATCTCTTCGAAATACTAGTTGACTGCTAAAACAGACATTGTTTGAGAGTTGCTATCTTTCTCAAAGAACATTTCTAATACTTCCTGAGATCTAAAACCATCGTGAAAAGAAGGGATCTCAACCCAATCTTTCTGAGTTGATGAAATCCAATTGATTAACTCGCTTCTAAAAGAATCAGCCCAACCATAAAATTCGTTTGGCGGATCATTTAATAGACTTTGCGGCACTGGGCAGTCTACCACGTTCAAGCCATCTATGAGCTTGTAAACGTGAGGGTTGCCTGTGTGGTATTTAAACTCTTTTTTGTGTCCAACTACCTCAATGCTAAAACCGCAGTCTTCAGGTACAGAACATTTTGATGTGATGATATTTACAAATACCTTGTTCTTCAGTTGACCGTAAATTTCTGCATAGTCATCTACAAGTACCTGTTTATCCTCTTTTGTTTTTACATTTGTGTTCATCTTTGCCCTTACTGATTCTGTGATGAAATCACTCTCGAACAAATACCATACCATGTCGATAAGGTGAATACCCAGATCCCCCAATGACCCGCTGGTCTTCTTACTATTCGCGTCATCTCTCCAAGTAAACTTCTTACGTCTAAGGGCGCTGTTTTTCTTGAAGTGTACTTTTATGGACAGGATGTTACCTAGTTCATTATTGATAATTAAGCTTTTTAAGATATTTACGTAAGACAAATATCTATAATTAAATCCCATACTAGCTCTTACGTCTAACCTTTCAGCAGTGTCTTTCATAATGCTTGCTTCCTCAAGAGAAATAGCCATAGGCTTTTCACACAATACATGCTTATGCTTTTCTAATGCTTGCAAAGCATGTTCTTTATGGCAAAAGTTTGGAGATGCTACAATTAAACCTTCTGAGACATCAATTAGTTCATCTACATTTTCATATGTCTTCCCGCCGAAAGTTTTCACAAAGCCTTCCGCATTTTGTTGATTTATGTCATACACCCCTACTAACTCTGCATTTTTAATTGTAGATAAAGCAGTTGCGTGCGCTCTTGCAATACCGCCTGCACCTATGATACCAATCTTCTTCATACTCTATTTCCTCCTCATGATCCAATTAATTTTTTTAAGGTATTGGTAATTCCTTTTGAGTACTCACTATCGGTTATCAGTTGGTGCAGATTTTTGGCTTCTTGTGTTGCATTTTTTAGTAGATATCCATTTCCTACTGCCTGTAACATACGAACATCATTTCCGCTATCTCCAAATGCGATAGCTTTTTCGGTATCTAGGTTGTATTTCTCTAGCATAAACTTTACAATTTCATTCTTTCCTGTTCCCATGGGTATAAAATCTACATCATAGCTGTCTTCTGGATCACCTGCTAAGGGATTGCAACGATTTATATTAACTGAAACTCCGTATTCCTCGCAGATCTTTTCGATTGCTAATAAATTTTTCTTGTCATTTATTTCATCTTGTTCCTGATAATAAAAATTATGCTTATACCGTGACTTTCCTAATTGAGTTTGGGGATTCAAAAGAATGTTATGATTTTCATGTAACTGTTTCACAAGTATCTCAATCTTTTCTTTACTAAACTCTTCATTTATACGACTGTTCCACTCATTATCTTGCTGTCCGAAGTTATGCTCTGAAAAGTACGTGATTTCAGTTCCGAGATCACTAGCTATAAAATGCGGGAAATATCTAAATTTTCCTCGTCCCATTTTATCGAGAATAGATTCTATACTACTCCCGGTAACCCATCCGATGAGCAGTTCCCCAGCTTTACTTTTTTGTTCTAGATAGTCTTCGAGTTCATATATCTCTTGTTGTTTTTGTTCATCGATTGTATGCGGAAAATACGTTTCATCAAAATCACAAAAAACAATATACTTAGGATGTTCAACCTTAGATAAGGTTTTATACTCTGACTTCTTGCTTAATAACATGAAACAGTCCCTCCACTACTCTGTCTTGTTCTTCTAAAGTAAATGACGGATATAATGGCAAATGCAGTACCTGGCTATGAGCTTTTTCCGTATGAACCAATTGGAGTTTTGTATACTTGTCCTGTACTAAAGGAGTTTTTTGCATATGAGACAGGATTGGATAATATACATCTGTTTGAACACCAAAATCTTCATTTAATTTCGTCATGATATTTGTCCTATCTTCTGTTCTTACCTTAATAGGAAACAGATGCCACACATGATCTTCACTTAATTCCGGTAATTCAATAAGACCTTTATTCTGTAATTCTGCTAATTGAGTAATGTATCTATCCGCCAAAAACAGTCTTTTGAAGTTGTTTAATGAAAGATACTTCATTCTCTCTAAACCAATAGCTGCTTGTAAATTGTCCATTTTTGAGTTAAGTCCAAAATCGATGACTTTCTTATTTTTCACATTTACTTCAAAACCATGATAACTAAATTGAATGCATTTTTTAGCGAGTTCTTCATTATCAGTTGCTATTGCTCCAGCCTTGCCACATACACCAAAATTTTTATATGGATTAAAACTTAATGTAGTTATGTCTGCATCCTTTCCTAAGTCGGTCAGTCCAATTCCTTGGCAAGCATCCTCAATTACTTTCAATTGATAACGATTTGCGATTTCACGGATATGCTTCATGTCTGAATGTTTTCCGTATAAATGCACAGGCAGAATAAATTTTGTATAAGGAGTTATTGCTTCCTCGATTTTGTTAGGATCGATGCAGAATGTTTGCGGGTTAATATCTACATAGACAGGAACGCCGCCCAAAGCTAACACAGCATTTTCAGTAGCTGCAAAGCTATTAGCTGGCATGATCACTTCATCCCCACGATTTAACCCTAAAGCCAATAATCCTATCATAATAGCATCCGTTCCACTGCTGGTTGCAATTACATACCTTTTATGTAAATATGTAGATAAAACATCTTCGAATTGCTCTAAATAGGAACCACTCGTAAATTTTCCAGTTGGCAAAACTGCAGTTAATGTATTTAAGATATCATCCACTTCATCATTGGTTATTAATCTGTCTACAGGCATAAAAGGGACTTTACTGATTTCACGATTTTTTTGGTAGTTGAAAAGGTCGTTTTCAATATCTGTGTTTTCTTTTAATACTTGTTTCCATCGCTCGTTTGCAATACTGTCTTCAATAACAAGTTCTTTTCCTTGCATGTCACCTTTTAAATGTTTTAGCAATAACATGTTTTCTTTACTTTTACCTGAAACTCTAACCTGTTTTTGCATGAACAGTACCTCCAATGATTTTTATGATCTGGAAAATTTGATACAAATTTATCCTAATTTCTGAAACCGATAACATGTCAATAACTTTTTTGAGGAAGGGAAAATATGCCTACAATTGATGAAATAGCAAAATTGTGCAATGTGTCTAAAACCACAGTATCAAGAGTATTGAATAATCATCCTTATGTATCAAAAGAAAAAAGAGATATGATCTTAGAGGCTATTAACGATCTTGACTACACTCCCAATTATTTAGCTCGGAATTTTAGGAGAAATAAGACACAAACGATAGCTTTATCGGTTCCGAGTATCGACCATCCATTTTTTGCTCAATTAATAAAAGGGGTCTCTCATGAAGCGCTGTTTAAGAATTACAAGGTCATTGTATTTCAAACCTTTTATGACAAACAGACAGAGCTGGAATTATTAGAGTTATTGAAACACAAAGAAGTTGATGGCATTATTCTTGGAACTTTAGAAAATGAATGGGATAAGATATCCCCTTTCTTAAAGTATGGTCCTATCTTATTGTGTAATGAATATCATCACTCAGCGGACATAACGATCATTGGGTATGATGAATTTGAAGCCGCATACATGGGGGTAGCACATTTAATTGAAAGAGGACATAAAAAAATTGGATTTTGTTTTGATACTCCATATAGCGAAGCTCAATGTCAGAGGAGAGAGGGGTACTTGAAAGCTTTACAAGATTACAATTTACATCATAGAAACGAATGGATATTCGGCGAATTGTTTAATATCGAGGATGGCTTTCGTGTTTTTCATAAGATAAAGGATCTAAAGGACAGACCCTCAGCAATATTTACAGGAAATGATCAAGTCGCCGCAGGGATTATTAAACAGGCGATAAAAAATGGCTTTAAAGTCCCAGAAGACTTAGCTGTAATTGGTTTTGACAACCATTCGATTTGCCAAGTCGTTACTCCGACCATAACAACAATTGATATTCCCATAATAGAATTAGGTCAACAGGCTGTGTTGAAAATAATCGAGTATATTTCGGGTAACACTTCTTTAAACAGAAAAATTATTAAACTGCCAACAAATCTTATTATAAGAGAATCAACGTAACTAGAGATATTCACTTCTTTATCATTTTATCTTTGTATAGAAAAAGAGGTTATTCATATGTAACCTCTTTTTCAAAATCAGGAAGCCTGTTTTGGAATTCTTATGGATGCTCTTATACCAAAAGTCGCTCTATTTAAAGATTCTTCATTACTCATTGCTCTATACGCTGTATCCGCTTTTACTTATCATTCATTTGTGTCAGCAATTTCAATCAACGCATTCTCAACAACGAAATATCTGGATTGACGCTTTTTACACCTCATCTTGGTGGTTTGCGATTTAAAAGTTCTTGAATCCTTTTATTTCACTTACCTGCTCCGTTTTGAAGTCTTCCATACTCTGCAGAATAGAGTCACCCCAAACCTTTTCTTTCTAAAGTCTACCATATGGAGATTTTCCCCAACTAGGCATTACTGCCGCTTATCGAACTCTCTTTGCCTTTTTTTTCACCGTGAAGATGGTGAAGCAGACGATAAAACGGCGGCAAGAGGGCGATGACAAGGATGACGCGTATGACCTGAACCGCAACGACAAAGGTCGAATCGGCATGCAATGTAACAGACGTCGTCGCCATTTCCGCAATGCCGCCGGGTGCAAATGCCAAAACAGAGGTGATCAGCGAAATCCCTGTCAGTTTGGAAACGATCACCGCGCTTAAAAGCATAGCGGCAATTAAGCCGACTGATGAAATGAAACCGACGATCATGATACGTGTAACGCCGGCAAACATGCTTTTGTACATCTTAGAACCGATTGTAGCCCCCAGAAATATCTGCGAAAGATGGTTGGCTTGTGATGGCCACCATGCAAGCATGTCATGGCCTGTTATTGAAGCGCCGCCTATGTGCACGGCCGCTACACCGAGCATACTGCCGAGCAGCCACGGAGCGGGAAACTTTAAATATTTTGCCGCTTTACAAGCTCCCCAGGCAACGAAAATGAGAACGCCGGTCCACAGTACGGGAGCGAGCCCGATTTCTGTCGTGGCAGCGGATACCGTTTGTGTTGCGGCATTTGCAGGGCCATCTTGTTTAGCGTAAATCAGGATAACCAAAAACGGAATAGACAGGACCACGAGCAGCACCCGCATCATTTGAACGAGACTGACAATAGCGGTATTGGCACCGACCTCCTGAGCAATACTCGGCATGGCGGACAGTCCGCCGGGAGCCGTGCCGACAAAGCTGGTCATCATATCCGTTTTGCTGAAACGCCAAAGCACATAGCCTGACAGCATGGCAAGGAGTATCGATAGAATCAGCATGATGCCGACCGAAAACCAATGATCTTTGAGGACAGACAGAACGGATAGGTTCAGTTTTTGGCCCAATTCAATGCCGAGGATCATCTGCCCGAGAGCGAGCCACCGGCGGTTAATTCCTTTTTGGTCTGGCGCCATCATCAGCCAAGCCGGCCGTATCATAGCGAGACAGCAGGCGACAATCAGCGTTCCGATCATCCACCCGATCGATATTCCGGTTAACGAAAGAATAAACCCCCCGGCTGCACTGATTGCGATAAACCATTGATCTGTGAGGAGATTTTTGTCTTTCTTCAATATAAAACCCTTCTTCCTATTAACTTACAGTTCCAATTGTTCATGTAGTGAATGTATCATTACTATAGTATATTTTTGTTGATAATGAAATTATGAATTTTTTTCTGTCAGCCATTCACTTTTCTTATGACCTTATATTCAATCCTCTCCATGATATGAGCCTGCAAGAAACCGGCGGCGAGAAGACACGCGGAAAGAGTGTAAAACATGATTTCTCCGCCAAACGAAGTCAGGATCAGTCCGCCGGCCAGCGGTCCGACTGACCTTGAGATATCCCAATGCAGGCCGTATATCGCATAGAAACGGCCGAGCATATGCGGCGGCGCCAGCCGGGAAATAAAGGTTTGGATATGAGTGAGTCCGATGCTTTCTCCAACCGTCATCACGGCCGCAGTCAGCATAAGCAGCGTCAAAGATGTTGAGAATGCAAAGCCGGCGGCCGCAAGTGAGTAGCTGATATAGGTGATGAGAAGAATCGTTTTCATCGGAAACTTTTCTGTCCATTTTACTAAAGGGACTTGAAGAACAAAGCTTAATAAAGCTTTTGCCGCCGAGTAGATTGCCAGCATGGACAGGTAATCAGGAAACATACTTTTGCTGAACAGCCTGTATGTCGTTTCTGTTTGCGCGTATAACATGCTGATTGGGAGAGAAAGCAGCAAAAGGATCAAAACAGGCCGATATCTTGTGAAACTCGCGGATAATGCTGCGGGATGATCTGCTTTTAGCGGCTTTGTTTCTGGTAATTTAAAGGCGGCGATAAGAAAATAAATGAACAGTGCCGCGGCATCTAATGCAAATATCCAAACGGGATCATGAGCGTACAGCAGCAGCCCAAGCAGCGGACCTGCTGTCAAGCCTGCTGAGTAGATGGCATTGATGACGGCAAAAACTTCCGACCGTCTGCTTTCCGGCGTGCTTTCGGCAATCTGTGCGCGTGATGCAGGAATGTACAGGGATCTTCCGATGCCGTTGAGGATATAAAGGAAAGCGAAAAAATATGCATCGTGAGCTAAAACAAAACCCGCCATTGCCGCTGTTTGCAGAAGCAGGGCAGTAAGGATCGCTGTTCGCCGTCCGAGCTGATCTGTCACCCGTCCCGCTATGAGTGTCAGGCAAATATCAGCGAAGGGCTGAAGACTGATGATCAGCATGGGAAGCATCACGCTTCCGTTTAATTGCTCATGCAGATACAGCACCATAAACGGCCCCATCATGGCCCCTGTCAGGCTTGTCAGCATTTCGCCGAAAAATCGGAGCCAAACGGGTGCTGTGTAGCGGGATGTAATTGATTGGAAGAGGATAAACATGTGATTTCCGCCTTTCGCTGTTTGATATAGTAGTAGTGTATAGAAGGGGCGGCGGGCCAAAAAGAGAAGAAAATAAGAGAAAAAGATTCCCCTTTTTTGTCAGGAGGTGCAGGGATTGAAGCTGATTGACCATTATGTGGCGCTCGCAAAAGCTGAGAGCGGCGAACCGGGACAGATGAAGGAAATGCCGCTCAGTGAGATTGCGGCATGTTTATATTGTACAGAGAGAAATGCGAAGCTGATTTTACGTAAGATGGAGAGCGAAAAGTGGATCATTCGCGAAAGCGGATCGGGGCGCGGCCATAAATCAAAAATCGCTTTTCTCCGTCAGCCGGAAGATTTGCTGCTTCAAACTGCCAAGGAATATACAACAGCCGGTAAACTTGAAAAAGCAAAAGGACTGCTTGACCATTATCAGCCGGCGTTTCCGGGGATTCAAAATAGGTATGACATGTGGTTTTCTGAGGTGTTCGGTTTTGTAACAGAAACCGGACAGGATGGTGAACAGGATGTGCTGCGCTTGTTTATAGCCCCAGCAGCGGTAAGCAGTTTTGATCCGTGCAGGATCTTTCTGCGGTCAGAGGGCCATTTTGTCAAGCAGATTTATGATACACTGCTCCGATTTGATCGGGAAAAGAGAGAGCCGCAGCCGCATTTAATCCACGGATGGAATAAGGCGGGGAAAAAACGGTGGAGATTTTTTCTTCGGAAAGGCGTTTCTTTTCATAATGGAAAGCCATTGACGTCAAGGGATGTTGTATTTACGTTTCAGCGTTTTATGGATCATGATGAAAATCCATATAAATGGCTGCTGAAAGGTGTTGAACGGATTTCAGAGAAAGGGCCTTTTTGTGTGGACATTGAGCTCGATCAGCCGAATGAGCTTTTGCCATATATTCTTTGTGATGAACGGCTGTCTATCCTGCCGGCAGAAACGAACGGCGGGGTGAATGGGACGGGACCTTTTTGCCTTGTTCAGCATGACGAACACATGCTCATTCTTCAAGCCAACGAGCGGTACTTTAAAGGCCGGGCATTCTTAGATCGTATTGAGTTTGTGTTTTCTGAGCAAGCAGATGATATGTACGGTTTTACCCTTCGAGAAAAACAGAAACCTTCTGAGCGGCAAACTGTTTTTGAAGAACGGCATGTTCAATATTTGTCACTAAACCTCAGAAAGAAAGGGCCGCTTCAGCATCCAGGCTTGAGAAAAGCCCTTCGGCTGCTGATTTCATCTGAACAGCTCGTTCGTGAGGCGGGAGGGCACAGAAGCAATCCGGTATCATCTTTTTTCCACCCGGCGCCTTTTGACTGGGGAGACGCTTCACCTGCGGGATTAATGAAAAAAAGCGGATATGCGGGGGAAACGCTGTCACTGTTTACCTTTTCTGAAACGGATCATCGCGAGGACGCAGCATGGATTCAAGAGGTTTGTGAACGGAACGGCATTAGGCTTGAGCTGCAATTTTGTACTGCTGCCGAATTGCGCCGCCCGGAAATCGTACAAATGGCTGACATCATTCATGACAGCGCAACGTTTTATGAAGAAAGCGATTTTGGTTTTTTGCATTTGCTGCTTTCGGAGAACAGCTTTTTGCATCAGCATCTTTCAGATGAACAGAAACGGACATTTTCAGAAATGATAGAACGGTTTTTCTCATTGCCCGACCGGTCTTCCAGAATGAATATAGTAAAACAAATTGACTGTCAGCTTATAGGCGATGTCAGCGCGATTCCGCTGTATCAAAATGTGCTTGAGGTAGCATCGAGTGAGACTGTTGAGGGTCTGATGCTGGATGAAGAGGGATGGATTGATTTTTACTCTGTATGGCTGTCAAAAGAGTGAAGAGGGCTCTCATTTGACCCCTCTCATGCTTCGTTACGCAGCCATTTTGCGGCAGTGATCGGCGCAGGCAAAACAAGACGTCGCACACGCTTGGCAATGATCATGATCATGCTTTTCGCATTCAGTGCCGCAGGCTTCACAAATATCGGCGCAAAGTGCGCAAATTTCTTTCATAAAGGGGCTGTCCGTTTGCATGGCTTTCACTGCCAGCGCGCAAATATCCGCACATTCCCTGTCAAGCCGGATGCAGCCGCTCAGATCGTGGTGCGCACTTTCTTCCAAACATTTTGTAAAACAATGGTTGCAAGCTTCCATACATGTGATACAAGCTTCAATGGTTTGCTGCATGCTTGATTCCCCCTCATATGTTCGTGTATGATTTTATGTTTCCCGGCTGAGGTTAAGAAAAACAGTGGAGTGTGTTTTAGGGGGAGATGGTGTAAATATAATCTGATCGTGTCGATCAAAATCAGGTGCTAGCGATCCATCAAATAGTATAAAAACCAGACAGCATGGTTTTGTTCATCTCGTGCGGCGCGCGTAAAGATACCCTTTGCCTTTACATTTGAGGTTTCCTCAGCTGCGCGTAAGTAAAAGTCAACGGTTTTCTGTTCATCTTTAAAAGCGGCATCAAGTCCTCTTGTAAAAGTGTCCGGGCATTTTTCTGTTTGTTTCGGCATGATAGGTTTGCCTGTAATGGCTCCGTATAATGAGGAGAAATCACGGAGATGGCGGATCTCATCGCGCCTGATTTCTTCAATTTGTTTTCTGACATCAGCAGGGTGGGCAAGTTCAGCAAGCCTGCGGTAGCATTGAACCGCGCTGAATTCTCCGTTGATGGCTTTCTGGAGATTTTGAATCAAAACAGGGTCTTCCCGGTATTGCGCTGGATAAGGAAAATAGCTGTAATACAAGGGGGTTCAACTCCATTCTTAAGGAATTGGGCTTCTGTAAAAGTATATGTGAGGCCAGAAAACATGTGCGGAGAAATTCAGCTTCTTATAAATGAAAAGGCCGTTTTTACCAATAGATCAGATTGGTCATTTTCGTCAATATTCGATAAAATATAAACAGATAAAAAGAGAGGGGTCTTCTAATTTGGGAGCAGAGTTTTTAGTAGGCAGGTCCGGGAGTGGAAAAACGAAGCTGATCATCGACAGCATTCAAGATGAACTGCGCCGGGCTCCATTCGGGAAACCGATCATTTTTCTAGTCCCGGATCAAATGACGTTTTTAATGGAATACGAGCTTGCTAAAACGCCTGATACGGGCGGCATGATTCGTGCTCAAGTCTTCAGCTTTTCACGACTGGCCTGGCGCGTCCTCCAGCATACGGGAGGAATGAGCAGGCCGTTTCTTACGAGCACGGGCGTACAGATGCTCCTGCGGAAGCTCATTGAAGAGCACAAACAGGAGTTTAAAGTCTATCAAAAAGCAAGTGATAAAAGCGGTTTTACCGCACAGGTAGAACGGATGCTGACTGAGTTTAAGAGATACTGTCTGGAACCGGAAGATATTCGCCGGATGGCGGATAGCGGAACAGCTTCCGAGTATCGGGGGGAACGTGTTTTATCTGAAAAGCTTCATGATTTATCGATCCTGTACCAGCAGATGGAAAAAAGCCTTGAGGATCAGTATCTTCATTCTGAGGATTATTTGACACTATTGGCAGAGCATATCCCGCAGGCGGAAGATTTGAAAGGGGCACATGTCTATGTAGACGGCTTTTATCAGTTTACACCGCAGGAATTCAGGGTGTTAGAGCAGCTTATGCTTCAGGCAGAGCATATCACGTTTTCACTCACAGCGGACAAGCCGTCACATGAGGGGGAGCCGCAGGAACTTGATTTGTTCAGAATGACGGGAAAAACGTATTATCGCTTGCACCAGGCGGCAAAGGAACTGAATCTGGACATCACCTATAAAGAGCTTGATGAATCAAAGCGGCACAAACGCGCACCGGAATTGGCCCATTTAGAAGCACAGTATGAAGCGCGTCCGGTTATTCCGTTTGCTGAGAAACAAGAGGCTTTTACTGTGATGCAGGCCGCTAACAGACGAGCAGAGCTGGAAGGTATTGCCCGGGAAATCCACAGTCTTGTCAGAGAGAAGGGCTACCGTTACAAGGATATGGCGATTCTAGCGCGTCAGCCGGAAGACTATAAGGATATGGTCAAGGAAGTATTTGCAGATTACGAGATTCCTTATTTTATTGACGGGAAAACTTCTATGCTGAACCACCCGTTAGTAGAATTTATCCGGTCAAGCCTAGACGTATTAAAGGGAAATTGGCGTTATGAAGCGGTGTTCCGCTGCGTGAAAACCGAACTGTTATTCCCGCTTAACCAGCCGAAGGCCAAGGTAAGAGAGCAGGTTGATCAGCTGGAGAATTACTGTATCGCTTACGGGATCAAAGGCGATCGCTGGACAAAGGGCGATCGTTTCCATTACAGACGTTTTGTGTCGTTAGATGATGAATTTGCGCAGACCGATCAAGAAATCGAAATGGAAAACATGCTGAATGACACGCGCGATTGGATTGTTCCGCCGCTGTTCCAGCTGCAGAAACGAATGAAAAAAGCAAAAACGGTTCAAGAGAAGGCGGAGGTGCTTTACCGTTATTTAGAAGAGACGGATGTGCCGCTGAAGCTGGATCAGGAAAGACAGCGGGCTGAGGAAGACGGCAGAATCATTGAAGCACAGCAGCACCAGCAGGCGTGGGATGCAGTCATTCAGCTGCTTGAGGAGTTTGTGGAAATGATGGGCGAAGATGACATTTCTCTCGATTTGTTTCAGCAAATGATGGAGACCGGTGCAGAGTCGCTGACATTCTCTCTCATCCCTCCGGCGCTTGATCAGGTGTTTGTCGGCAATATGGATTTGTCCAGAATATACGGCACCTCATGCACCTTTGTGATCGGGGCAAACGACGGCGTCCTGCCGGCTCGCCCTGACGAAAACGGGGTGCTGTCGGATGATGATCGTGAGTGGCTGAAGACGATAGGTATTGAGCTTTCCTCCGGCGGGCGGGAGCGTCTGCTTGATGAGCATTTCCTCATCTATATGGCGCTTTCAAGCCCTTCTGACCGCCTTTATGTGACGCATCCGATTGCTGATGCGGAAGGGAAAACGCTTTTGCCGTCGATTGTAATCAAGCGGCTGGAAGAACTGTTTCCGCAGCATCGTGAGCGTCTATTGACAAATGAACCGGAGCAGGTCAGCGATGAGGAACAGCTTATGTACCTTGTCAATAAAAGCGTGGCACAATCATATACCGCTAGCCAGCTCAGATTATGGACGAGGGAATATGAGATCAGTGATGTCTGGTGGAGCGCGTACAATGCGCTGATGAATGAACCTGACAGGCTGGAGTCGAAAAAGCTTTTCTCTAGCCTGTTTTTCCGAAATGAAGTCAAGCAGCTTGAACGCTCTGTATCGAGACAGCTCTATGGGGAACGCATTCAAGGGAGCGTGTCGAGGATGGAAACCTTTAACGCTTGTCCGTTCTCCCATTTTGCGTCTCACGGGCTGTATCTGAAGGAACGTCAATTTTTTAAGCTTGAAGCACCGGATATCGGGCAGCTCTTTCATTCGAGTTTAAAACTGATTTCAGACCGGCTGCGCGAGCACAAAATAGATTGGCGCGACCTAACGAAGGAGCAGTGCGAGCTGTTTTCTTATGATGCGGTCGAGCGGCTGGCGCCGAAACTGCAAAAAGAAATTCTGCTCAGTTCAAACAGACATTATTACGTGAAGGAAAAACTGCAAAAAATTGTGACACGCGTGTCCGGCATTTTAAGCGAGCATGCGAAAGCGAGCGGATTCGTGCCGATCGGCCTTGAATTGGGCTTTGGCGGAAAGGGCCCGCTCCCGCCGCTTACCTTTAAGCTGAAAAACGGCTGTACGATGGAGCTCGTCGGGCGGATTGACCGCGTGGATAAAGCGGAAAGCTCTAAAGGCCTGCTCCTCCGAATTGTCGACTATAAATCCAGCGATAAAGGCCTTGACTTGGCGGAAGTGTATTACGGACTTGCGCTGCAAATGCTGACGTATCTGGATCTATCGATTACACATTCGTTAGACTGGCTAGGAATGAAAGCCACGCCGGCCGGAGTGCTGTATTTCCATATTCATGACCCGATGATACAATCGAATCTTCCGCTCGGACTTGATGAAATTGAACAGGAAATTTTTAAGAAATTTAAGATGAAGGGCCTCCTCCTCGGTGATCAGGAAGCGATTCGCCTCATGGATACAACCCTTCAAGAAGGAAGATCAAATATCATCAATGCGGGCCTGAAGAAAGACGGCTCACTCAGATCGGATTCAGCGGCAGTCGGTGAAAAAGAACTTGAGCTGTTGACGAAGCATGTGCGCCGCACCTTCCAAGAAGCAGGCGAGCAAATCACTAACGGGCGCGTATCCATTGAGCCGTATAAAATGAAGAACAAGACGCCTTGCACATACTGTGCGTTCAAATCAGTATGCCAATTTGATGAATCATTAGAAGAAAACGAGTATCGTCTGTTAAAGGCCGAAAAGGACAAGACGGTACTTGATTGGATAAAGAAGGAGGCTGATGGCAATGAACATTCCTAAACCGGCAGACAGCACATGGACAGATGACCAGTGGAATGCCATCGTCTCAACCGGCCAGGATATCCTTGTGGCAGCGGCGGCAGGCTCCGGTAAAACCGCTGTTCTTGTCGAAAGAATGATCCGGAAAATCACGGCGGAAGAAAATCCGATTGATGTAGACCGGCTTCTCGTTGTCACCTTTACAAACGCCTCAGCAGCAGAGATGAAACACCGGATCGCGGATGCACTGGAAAAAGAGCTGGTGAAACGCCCAGGATCGCTGCATATCCGACGCCAGCTGTCGCTATTAAACCGGGCCAGCATTTCAACGCTTCATTCGTTTTGCCTGCAGGTGCTGAAAAAATATTACTATCTGATTGATCTTGATCCGGGCTTTCGGATTGCTGATCAGACAGAAGGCGAGCTTCTCGGGGACGAGGTGCTTGATGAGCTGTTTGAGGATGAATATGCAAAGGGTGATAAGGCGTTCTTTGAGCTTGTCGACCGTTACACGACTGACCGGCATGACTTAGATCTGCAATATCTCGTGAAACAGGTGTATGAGTATTCCCGTTCCCACCCTGATCCGGAGACATGGCTGAAAAGTTTTGTTCATTTGTATGATGTAACAGAAAAGAGCGCGATCGAGGAACTGCCGTTTTATCCGTATGTCAAAGAAGATATTGCGATGGTGCTGGACGGAGCAAAGGAAAAGCTCCAGCGTGCCCTTGAGCTGACAAAAGCGCCGGGCGGACCGGCGCCGCGCGCTGAAAATTTTCTCGATGATCTCGCGCAGATTGATGACCTGATTCAGCATCAGGATGACTTCAATGAACTTTATCAGCGCGTGCCCGCTGTCTCCTTTAAGCGTGCAAAAGCGGTGAAAGGGGACGAGTTTGATCCCGTCTTGCTTGATGAAGCGACAGACTTACGAAATGGCGCCAAAAAACTGCTTGAAAAACTCAAAACCGATTACTTCACCAGAAGCCCGGAGCAGCATGTAAAAAGTTTGGCTGACATGGAGCCTGTCATTGAAACACTCGTACAGCTTGTTATCAGCTACGGGAAACGGTTTGAAGCCGCAAAGCAGGAGAAATCGCTCATCGATTTTTCTGATTTGGAGCATTATTGCCTGTCCATCTTGACCGCTGTGAACGAAAAAGGCGAACGTGAGCCGAGTGAGGCGGCAAGATTTTATCAAGAGCAGTTTCATGAGGTGCTTGTCGATGAATACCAGGATACCAACCTGGTGCAGGAATCCATTCTTCAGCTCGTCACAAGCGGGCCGGAAGAGACAGGCAATCTGTTTATGGTAGGAGATGTCAAACAGTCGATTTATCGATTCAGGCTTGCGGAGCCGCTTCTTTTTCTCTCCAAGTACAAACGGTTTACAGAGAGCGGAGAAGGTACGGGCCGGAAAATCGATTTGAACAAAAACTTTCGAAGCAGGGCTGATATTTTAGACAGCACAAACTTTTTGTTCAAACAGCTGATGGGCGGCAAAATCGGCGAGGTCGATTATGATGAACAGGCTGAGCTGAAACTCGGAGCGGCGTATCCGGAAAACAGCGAAACGGAAACAGAGCTGCTGTTGATTGACAAGTCAGAGGAGGCGGACGCAGGCGAGGAAGCGGAAGAGCTGGAAACGGTGCAGTTCGAAGCAAAAGCGATCGCCAAGGAAATACGCAAGCTGATCTCATCGCCATTTAAGGTATATGACGGGAAAACGAAAACACACCGCAATATTCAATACCGCGATATCGTGATTTTGCTGCGATCCATGCCGTGGGCGCCGCAAATCATGGAGGAACTGAGAGCTCAGGGCATACCGGTTTACGCCAATTTAACATCAGGCTACTTTGATGCGGTGGAAGTGTCTGTGGTGCTTTCTGTCCTGAAGGTGATTGATAACCCGTATCAGGATATTCCGCTTGCTTCCGTTCTGCGTTCACCGATTGTCGGTGCTGACGAGAACGAGCTGTCTTTGATCCGGCTTGAAAACAAAAAGGCGCCGTACTATGAAGCAATGAAAGACTATCTGGCAGCCGGCGACCGAAACGATGAGCTCTATCAAAAGCTGCAAACGTTTTACGGACATTTGCAAAAGTGGCGCGCTTTTTCGAAAAACCATTCGGTGTCCGAGCTGATCTGGGAAGTGTACCGCGACACAAAATATATGGATTATGTCGGCGGGATGCCGGGCGGAAAACAGCGCCAGGCTAACTTGCGTGTCCTTTATGACCGGGCGCGCCAATATGAATCGACGGCATTTCGCGGCCTGTTTCGCTTCTTGAGGTTTATCGAACGCATGCAGGAACGCGGCGATGATCTGGGAACGGCGAGAGCGTTAAGCGAACAGGAGGATGTTGTCCGTTTAATGACGATTCACAGCAGCAAAGGGCTCGAATTCCCAGTCGTTTTCACAGCGGGACTCGGCCGGAATTTCAACATGATGGATCTCAACAAATCCTACCTGCTGGACAAGGAGCTTGGGTTTGGCACGAAATTTATCCATCCTGAATGGCGCATCAGCTATCCGACGCTTCCGCTCATCGCGATGAAGAAAAAAATGCGCAGGGAACTGCTGTCTGAGGAATTGCGTGTCCTCTATGTGGCTTTAACGAGGGCAAAGGAAAAGCTGTTTCTTGTAGGCTCATGCAAGGATCATCAGAAACAGCTGGCAAAATGGCAGGCATCCGCGTCCCAAGCTGACTGGCTTCTGCCGGAATTTGACCGCTATCAGGCGAAAACGTATTTGGATTTCATCGGACCTGCTCTTGTCAGACACAGAGACTTGGAGTCTTTGGCTGAGGGCGGCGCGGCAGCGGTTTCTGATATATCAGGCCATCCGGCCCGCTTTGCTATTCAAATGATCCATTCATATGATCTGCTTGATGATGAGCTGGAAGAGAGACTGGAAGAAAAAAGCGAACGTCTTGAAGCGATCCGCCGTGGTGAACCGGTTCCCGGCCCGTTTGCATTTGAGGAAAAAGCTCTCGAGCGGCTGGCCTGGAAGTATTCGCATCACGAGGTGACACAAATTCGCACGAAGCAGTCCGTTTCTGAGATTAAGAGAAGAAGAGAGTACGAAGACGAATACAGCGGGCGGGCGCCCGTTAAACCGGCTGATGGAAGCATTCTGTACAGACGCCCGGCTTTCATGATGAAAAAAGGCCTGACAGCAGCAGAAAAAGGAACAGCTATGCATACGGTCATGCAGCATATTCCGCTGACACATGTGCCGACGATAGAAGAAGCGGAGCGGACAGTGCAGCATCTTTATGAAAAAGAGCTGCTCACCGAAGAACAGCAATCCGCTATCAATATTGAGGAAATCGTTCAATTTTTCCATACGGAAATTGGGGAAAAACTGATCGGCGCTAAATGGAAGAACCGCGAAGTTCCATTCAGTTTGGCGCTTCCGGCAAAAGAGATTTATCCTGATGCGAAAGAGGCGGATGAGCCGCTATTGGTGCAGGGGATCATCGATTGTCTCTACGAAACAGAGGATGGCTTATATTTGCTGGACTATAAAACAGACCGGATTGAGGGTAAATTCCAGCACGGCTTTGAAGGAGCAGCCCCGATCCTGAAAAAGAGATATGAAACGCAAATTCAGCTGTACACAAGGGCCGTTGAACAAATTGCTCAAACGAAGGTAAAAGGGTGTGCGCTTTATTTCTTTGACGGAGGGCACATTCTGACTTTATAACGAGATCCATAAGCTCCGGGAATTCAGACGGAGCGGATCTCGTTTTCTATACAAAAGAGAGGTGAACGCATTTGCGGATTTTACATA
The DNA here is from genome assembly GCF_029536185.1 of Bacillus sp. B28. Classification (NCBI taxonomy): domain Bacteria; kingdom Bacillati; phylum Bacillota; class Bacilli; order Caryophanales; family Bacillaceae; genus Bacillus; species Bacillus sp. B28. Next base: position 1,173,246 of record NZ_CP120511.1, read on the forward strand.
CGGCTGACTGGCATCTAGGAAAAACGCTTGAAGGAAGAAGCAGGCTGAGTGAACAGGCGGATGTATTGGACGAACTGAATACAATCGTAAAGGAAGAGCAGATCGATGCTATTGTGATGGCGGGAGACGCGTTTGATACCGTGAACCCGCCGGCTTTAGCCGAGCAGTTATTTTATGAAAGCCTGTCCGCTCTCAGTGACAGAGGAAAGCGCCCGATCGTTGTCATTGCCGGAAACCATGATAATCCTGACAGATTGTCCGCTGCTTCACCGCTGACACATGAGAACGGCATTTATTTAATCGGCTATCCGACAACTGAACCGCTTCATATAGAAGTGCCTTCAGCAGGTGAGCTTTTGGCTGTCGGAGCGCTGGCATATCCGTCTGAGGCACGGTTAAATGAAGTTCTTTCCGATACATTTGATGAGAAACTTCTCCGTGATCACTATGATGTGAAAATCAGGCAGGCATTTGAACAGATCACAAGCCGCTTTCGAAAAGACGCCGTAAAGATTGCGGCCAGCCATATTTATGTTGCGGGCGGCAATCAAACGGACTCGGAGCGGCCGATTGAAGTCGGCGGCGCTTATACGGTGGCCGCTGAAAGCCTGCCGGCGGACGCCGCTTACGTGGCGCTTGGCCATTTGCATCGGCCGCAAACGATTAAACGGGCGCGAACGCTTGCGCGGTATTCTGGATCTCCGCTGGCCTACAGCTTTTCTGAGGCAGGCTACGCCAAATCGGTGACCATTGTAGACGCAAAGCCGGGCGAAGAGGCCTCTTGGCATGAGGTTTTATTATCAAGCGGCAAGTCTCTCGTAAAATGGAAAGCGGCAAATGGTTTAAGCGAGGTATACAGCTGGCTCGATGAAGGCAGGGATCAGAATGCCTGGATTGATCTTGAAATCCGTGTAACGGACCAGCTGTCACTTGAAGACATTCACCGACTGCGAAAAGCACATCCGGGCTTTATCCATATCAGGCCGGTCTTTGAAGAACAAAACAGTGAGCGCGAACGGATCGAGGTTAAGCATGTGTCCATCGAAGACCGTTTTAAGAAATTTTATGAAAAACAGACAGGCGGCGCAGTGCCGGATGATGAAATGGTGAAGCTGTTTTTAGAGCTTGCATCAGGCGCAGAAGATGAGGAGGAAGCAAGATGAAGCCGATCGCCTTAACGATAAAAGGGCTCCACAGCTTTAGGGAGGAGCAGACGATAGATTTTGACAGCCTTTCCGGTGCAGGTGTCTTCGGTATTTTCGGGCCGACAGGAAGCGGTAAATCCTCGATCCTTGATGCGATGACCCTTGCTTTATACGGAAAGGTAGAGCGGGCGGCGAACAATACGCACGGGATCTTAAACCATGCGGAAGATTCGCTGACTGTCTCCTTTACCTTTGCGCTTCAGTCCAATCATCAAACCTCTTACAAAGTCGAGCGCGTGTTTAAGAGAACGGATGAAATGAAGGTGAAAACAGCGCTTTGCCGTTTCATCGAGATCAAGGATGAGCAAACCGTGCTTGCTGATAAGGCAAATGAAGTGAACAAAAGAGTCGAGGAGCTCTTGGGTCTGACCATCGACGACTTTACGAGAGCGGTTGTGCTGCCGCAAGGGAAGTTTGCTGAATTTCTTTCCTTAAAAGGGGCGGAACGCAGGCATATGCTTCAGCGTTTATTCAATTTGGAACAGTATGGAGACCGCCTTGTGAAAAAGCTGAGACGGCAGGCGCAGGAAGCCAATGCGAGAAAAAACGAAATGCTTGCAGAGCAATCGGGTCTCGGCGAGGCAAGTTCAGAAGCGGTTGAACAAGCTGAACAAGCGCTTGAACAAGCGGAAGCCAAACTGGAATCAGTGCGGAAAAATCGTGATCAAATAAAAGAACGGTTTGCGGAGCATCAAGAGATCTGGAATGTCCAAAAGGAAAAAATCGTTTATGAAGCAGAGAAAAAGCGGCTTGAAGAGGAAGAACCGCATGTCGGCAGCATGCAAAAACGCCTGGCGGAAGCGGAAACAGCAGCCGCTCTAAAGCCGTATGCGGACCGGTACCTGGAAGCGGTACAGCATGAAGAGAAGGCCGCAAGGGAAGAAGTGCTTGCCCAAAAGGATTTAACAGAACGCACCGCTTTCTTTCAGCAAAAGAATGAAGAATATGAGGCGTGGCGCCGCCATAAAAGCGAGAAAGAGCCAGAGCTTTTAGCTGAGCAGGAACAGCTCTTCCGCTTGCAGGAGATCGAAATCAAATTGAGAGAGGCCCAGCAGGAGGCAGAGCGCAAACAGGCTGAACTTCAGCAGAAGGCCGAAAATCTTCAATCTGTCATGAAGGATTTAGAAACCGTAACCGACCGTCTTTCAAGGGGACAAAACAGACAGACGGAATTAAAACAGCAGCTCAAAACCTTGCAGGTAACCACTGATGAGCGGAAAAGCTGCCAGCAGGCCGCTGAAATGGCTTTGCGGATCAGACAGACTGAGGAGCAGCTGGGAAAAGAGAAAAAACGCATTGACGCATTGAACCTTGTATTACAGAAGATGAATGAGGAAAAGAACACATTCGTTCAAAAGGCTGAAGCGGAAGAAAATAAAATCATACAGGCATATGAGGCTGTTCAAGCTGTATATCATATGGTCTGCGAGACGGAACGGTCCCTTACGCGTACTTGTGATCAGGCAAAACAGCGACAAAACACACTCCATACTCAGCGTGAGAAAGCAAGAATGGCGGCACTTACCAAGGAGTTATCGGAAAAATTGATTGCCGGAAAACCTTGCCCGGTCTGCGGTTCAACCGATCATGATCCGTCTGCCTCAGCACATGGGACATATGAGCCGGATCGCAACGTTGAAGCAGAAATCAAACAGACAGAAGATTTGCTGTCAGAAGCGGCGGCGCTCAGTCAGGAGATTCTTTCTGCCAAAATCACACTTGAAGAGCAGTCCGCCCGCTTTCTCGAGCAGTGTCCGTTTTTGAAATCGATTCAAGCGCCGACTCTTGAGGCAGCTGCTTCCTGCGAGAATCAGCCGGTGCAGGAAGCATTTCATGCCGCAAAAATAGAATGGAAGCAAATCAAACAGGACATCCTGTCAGTCAAAACACGAATGACCCAAATGATCGGCACATATCAGGAATCATTAAAAAAAGCTGAACAGCTTAACGAGAGAATGAGTTTCGAAAAAAGAGAGGCTGACCGTATTGGCAGCATGATCGCAGAGCTTCAGTCCTCGATGGACAGCCAGCAGAAGATGTTTCATGAAGCATTTGAAGGCCAATCTCTGGATGAAGCGGAAAAATGGCAGCAAGCCATCGAAGAAAAGGACCGGGCCGCGGAAGAATGCGAGAAACGAATTGAACGCAGTATCGCTTTTCTTTCTGAGCATGAGTCACAAAAGGATCAGCTGCGGGAATCAAGCCATCAGCTTGAAAGGGAAAAACTGGAGCTTCACTATGCCGCAGAACGTACGAAGGGCGTCATAGCTGATTATCAGCAGGAACTCGGAGACTATGTAAAAGAGGATTCCATCCAAACGAAGCTCCGCTCAGTTCAGCAGGATCTGAAGTGTTTAAGGGAAAAAGAGCAATCTCTATATGAAGAGCTGCAAAACGCCCAAATGATGCTCAATCAGGCAAAAAGCCGCGCTTCAGCAAGCGAGCATACGCTTAAGGAAGCGGAAGCAAGGTTGAAAAAAGCGGAAGCGGATTGGCTTGAACATGCGAAAAGTACCCGCTTTGTCCGGGCTGACGAGGTGGAGCGCAGTCTCATCCCAGCTGATGAGCTTGAAAAGATCAAAGGCAGTATTGACCAGTTTCTGGATAAATGTAAGCAAAATGCCGCAAACTTAAAACGTGTGTCTGATAAGCTCGCCGGCAGATCCTTATCCGAATGTGAATGGAACGAAACCGTCACGTCCTTAAAAGAAGCCGAGGAGGCATTTGGGACGGCTATGGAAGAAAAAGGAGCGGCGGCCAAAGCACTGGCTGTGATCCGCGACCATCACAAACGTTTCAATGAAATTGAAGCTGAGCTGAAAAAATGGCAGACCCATATCGACAGGCTGGACAAGCTTCAAGCAGTGTTTAAAGGCAATACGTTCGTTGAATTTTTAGCTGAGGAACAGCTTGAAAGTGTTGCACGGGATGCGTCAGCACGGCTCGGCGTACTGACAAGACAGCGTTATGCCATTGAGGTGGATTCAGAAGGCGGATTTGTGATGCGGGATGATGCCAATGGAGGCGTTAAGCGCCCGGTATCAAGCTTGTCAGGAGGGGAGACCTTCCTTACCTCGCTTTCTCTTGCTCTCGCGCTGTCTGCGCAGATTCAGCTTCGCGGTGAATACCCGCTGCAGTTCTTTTTCTTGGATGAAGGGTTTGGAACGCTTGACCAAGATCTGCTTGATACGGTTGTCACCGCCTTGGAAAAACTGCAGTCAGACAATCTGTCTGTCGGCGTGATCAGCCATGTGCAGGAACTGCGGGCGCGGCTTCCGAAAAAGCTGATCGTACATCCGGCTGAACCTAGCGGACGCGGCACAAGGGTAACACTTGAGATGATGTAAGGGGGGCGCGGATGTGGCAAAACAGACTGTCGGGATATGTGAGCTGTGCGGCAGGAGCGATGTTCAGCTGACAGAGCACCATCTCACACCGAAGGAAGAAGGCGGAACGTTCCTGCCGACTGCGATGCTTTGCATCCCTTGCCATAAACAGATCCATGCCTTGTATACAAATCAGGAGCTGGCAGTTCGACTGTCCGGAATAGAAGCGCTCAGAAACGATCCGCAGCTTGCCCGGTTTGTCAAATGGATCAGAAAACAGCCGCCTGAAAAGCTGATTAAAACAAAGAAGTCCAATGAACGGAAAAAGAAAAAATAAAAAGCAGCCCTCTCTTTGCAGAGCGGCTGCTTTTTATCCGTTTCCAACCATATCCTGATCGCTGACATCGGGGTCTATATAATTTGTCGCGTTGACTGCATTGTTTAAAAGAAGGAAATCTCCCGTGTTTCCTGCTCCCGAACCGAGCGCAGATTTTGAAGAGCTTTTCGGAGAAAGGTAAAAGGAATCACCAAAGTTCACGACTCCGCCCGATATGGAATTGATAGCTATAGGCCCGACAATTGCTGGCATAGACGACACCCTTTATAGAAGTCTCTGTTTATTATATGCCCGTGCCGGACGATTGTGAGTTTGGAGGGAAAATCTGACGGATATGTTTAATCCGCGCGTCGCCGCGTACGACCGAAGCTGAGCCTGCATGAAAAACGGAAGAGGATGAGACCCCTTGAATTTTGATGTTGCGGACATGAATGACAGGCACCTCATGGCAAAAAGCGGTTTGCACGCCCGTTTCCGGAAGAAGCTTCACAGCGTGCTGATCAAAAATAGGGTACTCCTTTCTGTTAAATGAGCCCTCATTTTCATAAAACGTTGAAAGCGAGCGCTGAACAGCGAGCACTTTTATTTTCATATCAATTTCGTTTGTATCGCCTGCTTGAAATACGCTTGATATTCCGAGTGAGTTAAATTTAATCTGGCTGATGCGTGATATACGCTTAAGCATGATTCGACGGCAGCGGAGCAAACGGACCGATAATAAGAGATTCAGGCGGCGTATCGAAAATAGACGATAAATAGATGGATTCTGCGTCTCCAATTTGGAAAACAGAGGAACTGGATACACCATTCATGCGGATATCTCCGACTTCCAGGCTGCGGTTGACGACGGTAAAGATCATGCTTGCTCATCTCCTTTCATTTCGGAGGGGATATGTTCGAGAAAATGTTCCACAGCACGGATCACGTCACGCTTCACATGCTCAGCGATATGTTCCGCATATTGTTTGGGCGGCGTGTTTTCTTCTTTTTTGATATGGGACATATAATAATGAATCCGGCTGTCTATTTGTTTTCTGATGTCCTCAATTACATGATGCCGGTTTGTGTCGTCAAGCCTGCTGTCATATTGGTTTTCTAGCTGCTCCAAAACAGCCGGGATTTCCTCGGTTAAGTACATGTCGACGTTCTGCCGGATTTGCTGCATGAGCTGGGCGCTCTCTTCCTGCTGCATCATTCCGATGTCCGGTGTAGTCTGGCTCACTTCAAAGTTTTGAACGCTGTTCGGGTCTGTCGGATTTAAACCGATATTCAGCGTGCCGTCGAGCCGTTCGATTTTCAGCTGATCAAATTTATATTCCACACGCTCAATGGTTGTGGCCGGCCGCTGTTTCATCGTATTCATTTCAGTTTGCATCTCTTTCAGCTGGCGTTCGAGCTGCTGAATATGCAGCGCCTGCTGCTGAACGAAGGAATTCAAATTTTGCAAGTAAGAGGAAATGGATTGATCATACATGTTCTTTCACCTCTCATCTTATTATTAACGGCCAGGGGGCTGGAGCGGGACCAATGATCCTGTATCGGGCCCTTCCGATTCACCCTGTTCCCCCAAAGCGGAAACATCAGGTGCGGGTTCCACATAGCTGCCCGTATTATACAAGTTTGAAAGAGACTTAATAGATCCGGCGCTCCCGATTTGAAGTATGGAGGAGTTGCTGATTGATTCCAGCCGGAGATAGTTAATTTGGATGGTTTGATTGATATAAAAATTCATGAAGCACCACTCCTTTACGCATTGCCTGCGATCGGCTGATCAACCACATCATTGTCGTACACATTCGTTGCGTTTTTATAATTCATCACCTTCAGACTGTCACCGGTATTAAAGCTGCCTGCCCCGGCAAACGTTCTGACCTCGGCTTGAGGAGAAATGGTAATGCAGTCTCCGATATGAACGACTCCGCTCGTACCGACCGCATTAATTTTAAACGCTCCGACAATTGCCGGCATACGAGCACATCCTTTGCTGTAAAATTGAAAAAAGGCAGGTCAAGTAAGGACAAGATTTGTTTCTGCTGGGCTATTCACGATAGCTTATGACAAACGCACATTTGTGTGAGAAAAAATTAAATGGGGACATGCCGGAGAGATGTATAAAAAAATCCGTTTATTTTTTCCAGATGAAGGTTTAAATATGTGAGAAGCTGGGTATTGTATACGGCCAAGCGGAAATGCGGCGATGCTGCCGCTGTCCGCCTGCGTGATTGTATATTGTGTTGCGTTGGTGTATGTGCAAAAGAGGTACAAGAAATGTCTTTCGGAGTAATTCGTGCTGCTGAAGTGTGATGTTTCATGCTGATCCTGAAAGAGTCTGCTGTATTGTTCAAGTTGTTGTTTTCGGGGCGGAAAATTCTCGACCTGAAGCATGTCTCAGGATGTTGATGAGCAATAGCGGCGGGTGAGGCGGCAAGCCTTTAAATACATATCATATGATCACACACGGGCGTTTTGCCCCCAAGAGGTGATTTCTTCTTTAATTCGAATATTGAGCAGACTGTCCAGCTCTTGGCTGCATTGAATCGTTTCTTTCGAATTCATACCGTATTTTTGTGCTGTTTCAATTAGCATAACTCTCATTTCTTCAATTTTTGTATTCATGAAACAATCTCCAATTCTAGATTTTATTTTGGTGCATACTGGATATAGATAGTATAACCTATTTTCGCTAAAAAGGTTGCCTTTCGTCAATTTGACTAAAAAAGCGACAATTTTTGCTGCGGTCTTTTTGACTTGCTCAGGTTGAGAAAGGACTATAGTCTCGCCAGGTGTACTTGTAAAAAGTCCTGCCGCTCTTCGATTTCGCGCAGAATATTCGCTTGCTCCTTCTCTAATTGTAAGGGGCTTTTTTTTATGTGAGGATCATCGCCTGCTCTTTGACAAATGTCAAAATGCCAGTCTCTGATAAACGGAGACAGACGGTCGATCGTAAACTCCCGGCTCAGCACGTTTTTCATTAGCGCGTGATATTGTGCCCGGAAAGCTGGGATGGAGAGAAGTCTTGACGCAAGTGTACGGCCGTTTGTCAATAGAGGGTCTTCTTCTGTAAATCCGTATGCGGCAAGCGCTTTTGTTTCCATTGGAGCGATGTGAAAGCGGCCTGTCTCGTTCAAACAAAGGCCGTAATAAAAGGCTTGGCGGGTGCAGGCGCTGCCGATCAGCCACAGGAAAAACAGCTTTACATCAAGATACATTTTAATTCGTTCGGCAAATTCTTCATCCTCCGCTGTACAGATCAGCGTGAGAAATTCACGTAAGTATGCGGTGCGCTGTCTGTTTTCAATGGAAGCGTCGTGTTTGAAAACAGACAGCGGAACCCTCGGATCGGTATCCTTCACTTCAAAAATGGCTCCTTTCGGAAGCCGGCGATTCTCATCGAGCCCATCAATTTTCAAATAAATGCCTTCCCTTTGGCCATTAATGATCAGAAAGATGTAAGAAGCATCCTGGGAAGCGACGCCGATTTGATGAAAAAAACAATAAGCAAGTCTGCGCCGCATCAGTGAAGGATCATCTTGTTCCGCATTCAGATAAAACCTTTTTTCACCGAGCGGAGACTGATCACAGTTTATTTCATAGGACGCCTTTTGCAGGCTGTCACGCTGTGTGAGAAGAATGGGAGAAACGATTCTGTCTGTCATCATCAGTCCCTTGGCAGTCCCCGTTCTGTTAAGCTGCTGCCGACGAAAAAATAAATGTATGCTTTCCATATTCTTTCCTCCTCCTCAGAAGCCATTTGTATGATATGTACAGCGAGCCAGTCCCGAAACGGGAATGAAAACACGCATTTGATAAAAAGGAATTTCAGCATTCGACAGAGAATAACTGAAGTAGAACTCTGATTTAAAAGATGATGGAGGAATAACATGAAATTTGCGACAGGGGAACTTTACAACCGAATGTTTGTCGGCCTGATCATTGAAGATGATAAAATTATGGACTTGCAAAGGGCTGAAAAAAAACTGTTTGAACTTGAGACGATTCCGGGTTCGCTGATTGAGTGTATCGCAGAAGGGGATAAATTTGTTGCGCATGCAAGGCAGCTGGCCGAGTGGGCGAAGAAACCAAATGATGAGCTTGGCTCATTTATTTACTCATTATCTGACGTGAAGCTCCATGCGCCTATTCCTAAGCCGTCAAAAAATATCATGTGCATCGGCAAAAACTATAGGGATCACGCAATTGAAATGGGCAGCGAGGCTGACATTCCGGAGCATCCGATGGTATTTACAAAATCGCCTGTAACAGTCACTGGCCACGGTGATGCAGTAAACAGCCATGAGGAGGTCACCTCTCAGCTCGATTACGAAGGAGAGCTTGCTGTCGTCATCGGAAAAAGCGGCACCCGCATTTCGAAAGAAGAAGCTTATGACCATATTTTCGGATATACGATTGTGAATGATATCACGGCGCGGGATCTGCAAAAAAGACATAAGCAGTTTTTTATCGGAAAAAGTCTGGATACGACATGTCCGATGGGACCTGTGCTTGTACATAAATCGTTAATTCCTGATCCGGAGCGCCTTAAGGTTGAAACGAGGGTCAACGGCGAGCTGCGCCAATCCGGCTCGGCAAGCGATATGATTTTCTCTGTCGCGGAATTAATCGAAACCCTTTCAATGGGGATGACGCTTGAAGCGGGGGACATCATTGCGACCGGCACGCCGTCTGGTGTAGGAAAAGGCTTTACACCGCCGAAATTTTTGCGGCGAGGCGATCAAATCGACATTACAATTAAACCCATCGGAACGCTGTCAAATCAAATCGGCTGATCATAAGGAGGGCGGCACAGGAACCGCCCGCTTTTTCTGTGAATCATCTTTGTAGCCAGGGACAAGTTCGTGGTACTATAAGTGGGGTAATGTTATCTGATAGGGGGAACATGTATGACACACATGCATATTACATCATGGGTGGTAGCGCTGATCCTGCTTTTCGTCAGCTACTCGCTGTATTCATCAGGAAGTGCGAAGGGCGCCAAAATCACTCATATGATTCTGCGGTTATTCTATATCATTATTATTTTGACAGGTGCTGAACTGTTTGTCCGTTTCGCCAACTGGAACGGGGAATACGCTGGAAAAATGCTGCTTGGCATTATCACCATCGGCCTGATGGAAATGCTATTGATCCGCAAGAAAAAAGAAAAATCAACTGGCGGACTGTGGATCGGCTTTATCATTGTCCTTGTGCTGACAGTGCTGCTCGGTCTTCATCTGCCGATTGGATTCCGATTATTTTAATAGAAAAAGCTTGAACCCGATTCTAAAGAGAATCGGGTTTTTTTATATGGTTCCTCCCTGATATTCCAAATCATTTAAAATAACCTTAAAATTCCCTGTAAGCGGTATCTCGTCCTATGAAATTATGATACTCTTCAAAAAGATTCATTATTTTACAGGAGGGATAACATGAAACGAAGAAAATTCAGCTCTTTTTTGGCGGCAGTGCTTATTTTCGCACTGATTTTCAGCCTTTTTTCTCCAGGCACCAAAGCAGCTGCTGCCGGAACCATTGATGCAGCCGGTGTGCTGGAAAAAGGCAAAGAACAAACGGGAACCATGAAGGAACCGGAGCAGGCGAAATGGTATCAAGTGAATCCTGGAAAGGCAGATATTCAGAAAGACTCGCATATGGCACTGACTGTTAAGAGTGATGCTGTTCTGAATGTATCTGTCTATCCAAGCAAGGAAAAAGCGCTTAAAGATGAGACGTTTGACATGTACCGTTCCTACACAGCAGAGGATGGAAAGAGCGAAATTGTTTTTCCTTATGCATGGAGCGGCCCTTACTATGTAAAGGTTGAGAACCTTGGGGAAGAGGAAACGGAAGACGGAGGAAGCGCAGAAACAGCTGCCGAAGCCAAATATACGATTGGATATACAGGCACCAAAAAACAGCCCTCAGATCTGGAAGAGGAAGAAGCCTGCCCGGTGGAAATGAGTGTCGATCAGAAAAAATCGGGAAAAGGCATTCTGGCAAAGCTGAGAGCGATTCGTGATGAGCAGCTCAGCCAAACAGCAGAGGGCAAAGAACTGACAAGCCTTTACTACAAAGCGGCTCCATTTATTGCTGCAAAACTCGCACTCAATAAAACAGAGAGAAATGAAGTCTATCAAGATCTTGTGACGTTAAAACCGATGTTTGACGATGTGTCAGAAAATGGCGCAGCGTCTGCATATAAGGTAACCGAAAAGGATCAAAAAGCAATCAATCGGTTATACGAAACGGCTTTACAATCCGTTCCGTCTTTCCTGAAAGGGGATATAAAGAAACAGGCGGAGCGATTAAACATCACAAAGCTTGAAGGCAAGACGGCAGGAGCGGTTTTATCTGAAAACAGCCTGGCGGCAAAAAGCGAAGTTCAGACAACAAAGGTGATTTTTAAGGTAAAAGACAATAAAAGCCTCTCATCAGTACATAACGAAATGAAGGGCTTTTCTGCCAGCGCGCAATCGAAAAAAGACATTTCCAATGTGAATAAGGCAAAGAAACTGTTTGACAACCTCTACTCTTTTGAGCTGCCGAAGGATCAAAAGCAAAGCGGGACATACACGGCAAGCGCAAAACGTGTGAAAAGCGCTGCCGCGACATTATCCAAAATGTCTAACGTAGAATTTGCTGAACCGGTTCAGGAATACAAAAGCCTGTCTAACGACGTTCAGTACTCTTACCAGTGGCCGCTTAGAAACAATGGTGAAAACGGCGGCATCAAAAATGCAGATGTCAAATATGAGCCTGCCAGCACATTGCTGTCCAAGCGCAAGCTGAACGATACATTGATTGCGGTTGTGGACACAGGTGTAGACAGTACGCTTGCTGATTTAAAAGGGAAAGTAAGAACCGATCTGGGACACAATTTTGTGGGACGGAATAACAATGCAATGGATGATCAAGGGCATGGAACGCATGTCGCCGGCATTATCGCCGCCCAAAGTGATAACGGCTATTCCATGACTGGCCTGAACGCCAAAGCGAAAATTATACCGGTTAAGGTGCTTGATTCAACAGGCTCCGGAGATACTGAACAAATTGCCCTCGGCATCAAATACGCAGCTGACAAAGGAGCAAGGGTCATTAACTTAAGCTTAGGCGGAGGCTACAGCCGCGTGCTTGAATTTGCTTTGAAATACGCGGCTGACAAAAACGTCCTGATTGCGGCAGCCAGCGGAAATGACGGAGCCAATTCCTTATCTTACCCAGCTTCCTCTAAATATGTCATGTCAGTCGGAGCAACGAACCGCATGGATATGACAGCAGACTTCTCTAACTACGGGAAAGGTCTCGACATCAGTGCGCCGGGTTCTGATATCCCGAGCTTGGTGCCGAACGGAAATGTGACGTACATGAGCGGAACGTCTATGGCGACGCCTTATACGGCAGCTGCGGCAGGGCTGCTGTTTGCGCAAAATCCGAAACTTAAAAGAACAGAAGCAGAGGATATCCTGAAAAAGACAGCGGACGATATTTCCTTTGAAAGCGCCGACGGTGAAGAAGAGGAAATGTATGACGATAATGGCGATCCAATCGAAATTCCCCGCATTCCAGGAGTTGACTGGCATTCCGGATACGGCCGGCTGAATGTGATGCAGGCTGTCAGCGCTGTTGATTTACAGGTGAAGGTCAATAAGCTGGAAAGCACGCAAACAGCCGTCAGAGGAAAAGCGAAAGAAGGCACGCTGATCGAGGTGATGAGCGGCAAGAAAAAACTCGGCAGTGCCAAAGCGGGAAAAGACGGTACATTTAAAGTCAGCATCCCGACTCAGAAACAAGATAAAGTCCTGCATGTGAAAGCCTCTAAAGGCGATGCAAAAACATCCTTACAAGTGGTTGTCGTGAAAGGAAAACCATCCGGCACACCGAAAGTAAAGGCTGTCAAAACGAAAGACACAGCAGTAAAAGGCACGGCCAGCAGCAAAGCGGTGATCAAAGTGAAAAACAAATCGAAAAAAGTGATCGCTTCTGGTAAAGCTGACGCAAAAGGTGCCTTTACGGTAAAAATCAAAAAACAAAAAGCCGGGACTGTGCTGTACGTCACGGCAGCTGATACGGATAAAAAAGAAAGCAAGGCTGTAAAGGTTGTTGTAGAAAAATAAAGAAAAAGCGGTGCTGAAGCACCGCTTTTTTATTTGCGTCCCCGCTGGACCGCTGAATACATAATGGAACGTTTTCCATCGGAAGCCGTCCATTCGAACCGGTCGCCAGCCGCTCCTCTGCTGTAATGGTGCTGCAGCGCGCATTGGGCGGTATCATTTGAAAAGTGATAAAAGGAAACACCCTGTTCCTCTGAGATATTTGAAAAGACCTCTTTATTATAAGAAAACACGCAATCGAATACCGATAAACCAAAGCTGTGCAAATGCTGCAAAAAAGCGAGAAAGGTTTCATCATCCAGCGAATCCAGAAGCGTCATAAGCGGACGTTTTACCGACTTTTCATAGCGTATGCATTCTCCGCCGGAAAGGGAGATGTCTTCTCCGTAACATGTCAGAACCATTTTGTCCTGAAAATCGGCCTGCTCCCACTTCCCTTCGCGCTGTATCCATATCGGTCTGTTTTGAAGACTTTCCGCCAGCAGCACTTCACCTTCCTGGTTTTCGATTAAGCATATGCCGTCTTCGACCAGAATGGTGCCGTATTCCCATTTCTGTTCATCTTTATATAGAAATTGTTTTCGTTTCATAAATGAAGTGCTCTCCTTTTTTCTTCGTTCCTCTCTTTTCTTTCCAATACAAGCCTGTCCCATACAACTCTTTTGTGGACAAATCAACTATCTGTCTATAGATGCATAAACTTACTAAGGTGCTGAAAGAAACGAATTTGATACCGAAAGAAACGGGATTGGAGCTGATATCACATGTGTGGAATTACGGGTTGGGTCGACTTTAAAAAGCAGCTCGTCCAAGAAAAACAAACGATGAACAGAATGACAGACACTCTTTCCAAACGGGGGCCTGATGATTCTAACGTTTGGGGAGAGCACCATGTTTTATTCGGACATAAAAGGCTTGCGGTTGTTGATATTGAAGGCGGACGCCAGCCGATGGCATGCACCTATAAAGGGGATACGTACACAATTATTTACAATGGTGAGCTGTATAACACGGAAGATCTGCGCAAAGAGCTGCGGGCGCGGGGCCATCAGTTCGAGCGGACATCTGATACCGAGGTGTTGCTGCACAGCTACATTGAATGGCAGGAGAATTGTGTGGATCGCTTGAACGGCATTTTCGCCTTTGCCGTGTGGGATGAAAAGCGTGATCTGCTGTTTGCGGCGAGAGACCGTCTTGGCGTGAAGCCGTTTTTTTATACGGAGCAAGGGTCTTCTTTTCTCTTCGGATCAGAACTCAAAGCCATCCTCGCACACCCCGGGGTGAAGGCGCGGGTGGACAGAACGGGTCTCTCGGAAATTTTCGGGCTCGGACCGTCCAGAACCCCGGGGACAGGCGTGTTTAAAGGCATTAATGAAGTCCGTCCGGCCCATGCGCTGACGTTTTCTAAAGACGGACTGAACATATGGCGTTATTGGAATGTCAAAAGCGAGAAACATACGGACAGCTTTGAAGACAGTGTGGCCAATGTGAGATCGTTGTTTCAGGATGCGGTGACGCGGCAGCTAGTGTCGGATGTTCCGGTTTGTACGTTCCTATCCGGCGGACTTGATTCGAGTGCGATTACCGCCATTGCCGCAGGCCATTTTGAAAAGGAAGGAAAAGCCCCGCTTCATACTTATTCGATTGATTACGAAGAAAACGACAAATTTTTTCAAGCGAGCGCCTTTCAGCCGAATGACGACGGGCCGTGGATTGAAAAAATGACAGAGGCCTTCGGCACGACGCACCATAAATGCGTCATCAGCCAAAAAAATCTCGTCTATCATTTGGAGGAAGCCGTTCTGGTCAAAGACCTTCCGGGAATGGCTGACGTCGACTCGTCCCTATTATGGTTTTGCCGTGAAATCAAAAAGGACTTTGTCGTCAGCCTGTCAGGAGAATGCGCGGATGAGATTTTCGGCGGATATCCGTGGTTCCATACAGCAGACGTTGAGTCCGGTTTTCCGTGGATGAGATCAACTGAAGAGCGGGTGAAGCTGCTCTCCGATACGTGGCAGAAAAAATTGAATTTGAAGGAATACGTACATGCGAAATACGAAGAAACCCTGGCCGAAACGCCGTTATTAGACGGTGAAACAGGTGAGGATAAAGCAAGAAGACAGCTGTTCTATTTAAATATGCTTTGGTTTATGACCAATCTTTTAGATCGGAAGGATCGCATGAGCATGGGGGCGAGCCTTGAGGTGCGGGTGCCGTTTGCAGATCATCGGCTCGTTGAATATGTCTGGAATATCCCATGGGAAATGAAAATGCATGACAACCGGGAAAAAGGCATTTTGCGAAAAGCGCTTGAGGGCATTTTGCCTGATGAAATCTTATATCGTAAAAAAAGCCCGTATCCGAAAACGCACCATCCTGAATATACAAAAGGAGTCAGCGAGTGGCTGAAAGCGATCAGGAGCCAAAAGGACTCCGTGCTCCATACCCTGCTGGACAGAAACCAATTGGATCAGCTTTTAGAGACGGAAGGCTCCTCCTTTCAGGTCCCATGGTACGGACAGCTGATGAAAGGACCGCAGCTGATCGCCCATCTTGCCCAAATTCATACATGGTTTGAAGCGTACCGCATTGATATTGATGAGGGGTAGGTTCAATGCAAATGTGATTAAAAGCCAGAGATGTATAGATTAAAATAAGAAGGATAGATGAGCAGAGAAAATATATGCTCTATCTATCCTTTTTTGTACAACAGCACTATCGAATTGTTGCTGCGCCAAAGTTCCCGCGTTCCTTCAATAAGAATGAATAGGTTTTAATGTTCTGCCGATAAAATTAGCTGATACCGGGCTTAACTTTAATTCCCTAGCCCATACAGAAAGTTGACCAATATGGTGAATTTCATGAGCGATTATATGATGTAATATTTCATCTCGCGTATATAAAACACCTTTCTCCCAAGGAACGCTTACAAGTTCATCTTTTATTTGATCTGAATGTGTTTCTAAAACATCAATTATTTCAGTTCGGAATGTATTTGAGAGAGATTTCACTTTATTGAGTGTATGATAATCAGCGAACTGAACAACGATATCTTCTTTTCCTTGGATAGCACGAACCCAACTATATTCCACATCAATAATATGAAAAAGGGTATATAAAATATTCTCTACCCCGCCAAGACGATTTTTAAGTAATTCTTCAGTGGTTAGTTGATGACACCAAGTAAACCATTGATCTCGAACCTGCCAGTTATATTCAAAAAATTTTATCACTGAACTCACTCCAATACTATCATGTATCAAATAACAATTAGCCCTTTTTTCCGTGATTCCTCTATTATTGAAGTAATGATTGATAAATGTTTACATTCTATCTGTTGTATGGCATTCAAAATAAAAAAGCATATCTCGTCGATGATGCTGTTCAGACTAGGTATACGAGGTTTAGTAGCATGCTGCGTCTTGTTACTTTTACAAAGAAAGAATCGGCATTTTCTTCATATACAATTAGGAAAAAACATACTAGACTTGAAGAAGCAGTGATACATAGGAGTGAGAAAAATGAAAGAGATAATAGAAGCCTATCAGCAGTGCGGACAGATTGTCTGCGAATACGCGCCAGCCTGTTTCCGGGCATTCTCATTTCTCCCGCTGAAGCAAAGACAAGCTGCTTGGGCGGTTTTGGCGTTTTGCCATACGGCAGCCAGTGCAGACGAGAAGGCCATACCTGTATTTGAAGCGGAGGCTGAACATGTTTTTCAAAGGGCAAGTAACGGGAAACACGATTTGTGGAAAGCGTTCGACCATGCGTATCAGACATTTACATTAGACAGCGAGCCTTTTCGGGAGTTTCTTGCCGCAAAGAAAGATAAATCGAAGACGCATGAAACCCTTGATGAACTGCTCATGGACGCATATCAGACGGGTGGAAACGCGGGATTGATGCTGCTGCCGATGCTGACGCGCCGAAATCAAGATCAGCTCAAACAAGCAGCGGCCTCTCTCGGCTTGGCTATACAGCTGATTCGAATTTTAAACAATCTCGGCACGGACCAGCACCAAAAAAACCGCATTCCCCGCCAGGTGATGCAGCAATTCGGCTATACAGAGGCCGATCTTCAAAAAGGCACCGTCAATAAAGCGTTCACGATGACGTGGGAGTACATCGCTTTTGAAGCGGAGGCCTACCTTGAAGAGTGCCTGGATGCCCTGCCGATTTTCCCTCAGTATTCTCAAAAAGCGGTAAAAGCTGCAGCTCAGCTGTACCGAGCCATTCTGGAAAAAATCCGAACGGAGCAGTACAACGTATTTGGACACAAGCATGCCTTAACAGACAGCGAAGCAAAAATGATTCTGTCCGAGCTGTAAAAAAACACCCGGCTTGTTCTGCCGGGTGTTACGCCATACCTTTTTGAATCCAGATCCGTGAGCGCCATCTTCTGTACATTAAGATTCCCCGGACCCATTCATCCGCGATAAAAGAAATCCATACGCCGGCAAGCCCGAAACCGAGATGAATGCCGAATAGATAAGCAAGCGGAAGGCCGATGCCCCACATGGAAATCATCGCCATGTAGACCGGGAATTTCGCATCCCCCGCGGCGCGCAGAGAGTTAATAATAATCACATTAAACGAGCGGCCCGGTTCAAGGATGATGGTCATCGCAATCAAAAGGCTTGCGGTAGCAATAATATCAGGGCTTTGTGTGAAGATGCCGATCAGGTCTTTTGAAAAGATTGTCATCAAAACAGATGTGGCCGCAGCAATTCCGAGCGCCCAATACAAGCTTTTCATGCAGCGCTCATATGCGGCGTCAAACTGTTTGCCGCCGATATAGCGGCCGATTAAGATTTGTGTGCCTTGGCTGATCGCAGTCCCGAAGAGCAGAATAAACATCGTAATATTTTGCGTATACACTTTGGTTGTTAAAGCCTGCGCCCCCATGATGGCAATAAAATAAGTGACAATCATTTGCGAAAGGTTATAAGAAAGCTGTTCGCCTGCTGAAGGAATGCCGATTTTCAGCAGCTTGCGCAAATGGTCTTTATGCATATGAAAGACTTTTTTCAACGACATCTTCAGCTGAATGCGTTTGTTTACAATGACAATCATCGCGATTAATCCGATGACACGCGCGATAGATGTGGACATGGCAACACCTGCTACGCCGAGAACTGGAAAGCCGAACAGACCAAAAATGACAACAAAGTTTCCGGCAATGTTTAAAATGTTCATGCCGATTGTGACAAACATTGTATCCTTTGTGTAGCCATAGCTTTTTAAGATCGCGCTGAATGTCATGATTAAAGCCTGAATAAAGGACAGACCTCCGACAACTTGTAAAAAGACTTTAGCGTCAGGCATCAGCTCATTTGATAATCCCATCATATGAAGCAGGGGAACTGCCGCAAAAAAGATGAGAGCGCTGATGGCAAGGCTGATGAAGAAGTTGGCTGCGATTGACACATAAGCGACTTCCATAGCTTCTTTCTTTTTCCGGGATCCTAAAAATTGTGAGATGACAACAGTTGTTCCTGTTGCGATAAAGCTGAACATCACGATAATTAAATTCAAAATCTGGTTGCTGACGCCGACTGCCGCCACACTGTTATCTGAGTATTGGCTCAGCATCAGTGTATCAGCATTACCCATAAACATATATAATGAGACCTCAATAAAGATCGGCCAAGTAAGCGAAAATAATGAGAACGATTTGTCAGCGGGTTTTTTCAAAGCAGTTGATTTGAAGACAGCTTGTTTCATAGTGTCTAACCCCTTTCGTAAATAAAATCAACGTTTTAAAGTGTACCTCCATTTCCTTATAATAAAAAGGGAGAGAAACGATACTTCTTGCAAAAATCCGACTTAAAAAGGAGGGTGATCAAATTGCCTCGCATCCTGTTTACAGTCCCGCCTTTTCCGGTGTTTATTGCAGCCGGAGAAGGTGTTTTTAAAAAAGGAGAAACCCATGTCAAACGCGTTTTTTCTGTATTTGATCTGATATACGTCAAGCAGGGGACGTTATATATCACTGAAAATGAAAAATCGTTCTCTGTTGAAGGGGGCGAATATATCTTGCTTTCTCCCGGTCTTGAACACTATGGGACAAAGGGCAGTGATGAAGCGACCTCCTATTATTGGCTTCACTTTGATGAACATCAATATGAATTTACTGCAAAAGGGGGCAGCAATTGGGCAGAGCTTCAGCGGGAAAAGGGGAGCTTCGAGGAGCCGGCCCGCTACGGACTGGCATTGCCGAGAAAAGGCAAGGTGCAGCGTCCGCAATTTATGGCGCAGCAGTTTGAAAGGCTCATTGATTACTCCGCAGAAAACTCCGATTTGCCGCTCAGAAAACAAATCTTGTTTGAAGAGCTGATGCTGCATCTTCAAAAGGAGGCGTTTCAAATTCCGTCTGCAAAAGAGCGGGTGGCATGGGAGGCGGCCCGATACTTACAGGAGCATTATAAGGAGAAAACGACAATCAAGGATCTGTCGCTCGCCTTGCACTATAATCAGGATTATGTGACCCGCTGCATGCAGCAAGTGCTTGGTGTCACGCCGGGCCAATACACAAATCGGGTGAGAATGACTGAAGCAAAGCGTCTTTTATCCTCGACAAATGATAAAATGGGCGTCATCGCGGAAACGATTGGAATGGAGGACCCGACATACTTTTCAAAGCTCTTTAAGCAAATTGAAGGCATTTCACCAATTGAATACCGGAAAATTGTCAGCCGGAAAGTTCAATAAGCAGACGAGGGATGAAGATGAAAACGACAATTTACGATGTGGCGAGGAAGGCGGGTGTCTCGATCACGACCGTATCGCGCGTCATTAACCATACGGGCCGGATAAGTGACAAAACAAGGCAAAGGGTCATGAATGTGATGAAGGAAATGGAGTACACGCCCAATGTCCACGCCGCTGCTTTAACGGGAAAGCGAACCAATATTATCGGCCTTGTGACGCCTGATATTTCAAACCCGTTTTACGGCGAGCTCGCGAAAAGCATAGAGGAAAGAGCGGATGAGCTAGGTTTTCAGATGATCATTTGCAGTACCGATTACGATTCGAAAAAAGAAACGAAATATTTTTCTGTCCTAAAGCAAAAAAACGTAGACGGCATCATTTTTGCGACAGGAATTGAGAATCATGACAGCATGTCAGCTTTAGAGGAAATCATTAGCGAACATATCCCGCTCGCCATGATTTCACAGGATAAGCCCCTTTTACCGATGGATATCGTCGTGATGGATGATGTTCTAGGCGGGTATGAGGCGGCGAAGCATCTTTTGTCACTGGGCCACACGAGGATTGCCTGCATTGTGGGTGATGGGTCAACGACAGGTGAAACAGACAGAATCAAAGGATTCCGGCAGGCGATGGGGGAAGCGAATGTGCCGGTCGATGAGTCGCTGATCGTTCCGACACGCTTCTCTTTGGAGAGCGGAAAGGAAGAGGCGGGAAAATTGCTGGACAGGGATAGGCCAACGGCTATTTTTGCTTTTAACGATGTATTGGCCTGTGCCGCCATTCAGGCGGCGAGAATAAGAGGCATCAAGGTTCCGGATGACCTGTCCATCATCGGGTTTGATAACACCATCCTTGCTGAAATGGTCGATCCGCCCCTGACAACGGTAGCCCAGCCGATTAAAGAAATGGGGCAGCGCGTCATTGAACTGCTGGCGGAAGAAATCGAAGGAAAACGAAAGGCAAAACAAAAAATCGTGTTATCACCCGAGCTAGTGATCAGACATTCTACAGCACCGTTCAAGAAAAGAATCCGATAATGCAGCGGGTTCTTTTCTTTTTGACAGCGAAGGCGAAAAAGATATTGCATGGGAAGAAAGGACATTGTAAAATGAAATCACCTTTTGAGAAAGCGCTTGCGCAAAATTATATCGGCCAAATAGTGGGATGAACCGCTATTTTTTTAATCATTATGGTAAAGCGCTTTCATTAGGCGGTGAAAAAGGAGACTAAGGAGAGATGAGGACATGGGAAATCGAGTAAGATGCGCGGTATTAGGGTTAGGGAGACTGGGATACTATCACGCAAGAAACCTTATGACCAGCGTTCCGGGAGCTGAGCTTGTCAGTGTCGGTGATCCGATGACAGAAAGAGCAGAGCAGGTCGCTAAAGAATTCGGGCTTGAAAAATGGTCGGATGATCCGCATGAGATTTTAGCAGATCCCGAGATTGATGCAGTGGTCATCGTAACGCCGACAAGCACACATGGGGAAATGATCATCAAAGCGGCGGAAAACGGCAAGCAGATTTTCGTTGAAAAACCGCTGACATTAAACCTTGAGGAATCAAAATCAGTTTCTGAAACAATAAAAGAGACAGGTGTCATCTGCCAAGTCGGTTTTATGAGGCGTTTTGATCCTGCATATGCGGATGCGAAACGGCGGATAGACGCGGGAGAGATCGGCAAACCCATCTATTATAAAGGCTTTACACGCGATCAAGGAGCGCCTCCCGCTGAGTTTATCAAACATAGCGGAGGGATCTTTATCGACTGTTCCATCCATGATTACGATATTGCCCGATATTTGCTCGGAGCGGAGATCACTTCTGTTTCCGGACACGGCCGTATTTTAAACAACCCGTTTATGGAACAATACGGCGATGTTGATCAGGCGCTGACGTATTTAGAATTTGATTCCGGCGCAGCGGGAGACGTCGAGGCAAGCAGAACCTCTCCATACGGCCATGATATCCGTGCAGAAATTATCGGGACAGAGGGCAGTATTTTCATAGGGACATTGAGAAACCAAAATGTGACCATCCTGACTGCTAAAGGGAGCAGCTATGAGATCATCCCAGACTTTCAAACTCGTTTTCATGAAGCCTACTGCTTAGAACTGCAGCATTTTGCAGAGTGCGTCCGAAATGGAAAAACACCGATTGTGACAGATGTCGATGCGACAATCAATTTAGAAGTCGGCATCGCCGCGACCGATTCGTATCGAAGCGGCAGGTCTGTACAGCTTGATGTGGAGCGTGCTTATACAGGTATGTAAAAGTTAATAGGTTCCATTTGAGGCTTTTCCGCCAAAAAAAGCAAGGACAGTTTAGCCCTTGCTTTCTCTTTTCTCATATAAAAAGTACATATAATCAGTAGGTACGCCTGAATGACCCAGCTGTCTTAGCATGGCTGTCACGTTCCCTCTGTGATAAGTGCCGTGATTGACGACATGCAGGATGGTGTCTGCATAGGTTGATTCCAGTGTACCGAGTTTCGGATGCTGCATGGAGAAGGTCTGTTCTAAGTCCGTTTGGCGGCTGAAGAAATGATGATACTGTAATTCCAACTCGGAAGCGTGCTGTTTAATCGCTGTCATATTGCCATGCGCGGACTCGAACTTCCCTGTGCCGTCTATAATCTCTTGGTAGTCCACTCCCGAAAGAACGTTCAGCCATATGTAGTCAGCCCTGCACATATGAAGCAGTACGTCACTGACTGAAGGGAATACGCTCTTTACTTCTTGATAAGCAGTTCCCTCCGGCAGGTGTTCGATATGGTTCAAGATTCGCTTGTTCGCCCAGGAATGGTAGTCATAAAATTGTTTAGCATCAGTCACAAACATCGCCCCCTTTTCTAAATACAATTCGATGTTTAGGCTGTGGTTTCCTCCAGTTAACGAAAGATCGAGAACAAGAAATAGACGGCGGCAGCCCACATTACCACCGCAGAACATTTGTTTACGATCAACATAAGCCTGCCGCTCGTATCTATCGTCTGGAACAGCCGGCCCGCTATCGCAAGACTGATCAACCAAATCCAAGACACAGCGATGCAGGCGGCCATAAAGAGCCATTTCTCCAGCCCTGAATACTGCAAAGAGCTTGTACCGATGACGCCGACAGTGTCTAAAATGGCGTGCGGGTTTAACAGAGACACGGCTGCGGCAAATGCGGCTTGTTTCTTTGCTGTGAATATATTGTTTTCTTTGTCATCCGTTTTCGGACGGCTGTTCCATGTCACCCAGCCCATGTAAATGAGAAACAAAAATCCCACGGCCATCATTCCCGTCTCAAAAACAGGCACCTGCTGCACAATGACAGATACACCCGCAACCGCTAACACAATGAGCAGGGTATCGCAGACAGAAGCACTGATGACGGCTGGAAGCGCCAGCCAAATATGCCTTTGCCACGCTCCCTGCTGAAAAATAAATACATTCTGCGCCCCCAGCGGCAAAATTAAGCCGAAGGCCAGCACGATTCCGTGAATCATTGCATTCATGCTGAAAAAAACTCCTTTCACATCTGTTTTTCTCATAATAATAGAGAAGATTTTACATGTCTCCGGCCATTTGGTTGGTTTTGAAACCAGCCAAATGTATAATGTGAAAAAAGGGGGCATAACGTTGTCACATTGGCAGCCGAGCCGTGAATCGGACATTCCGCTTCATCGGCAAATCGAACAATATATAAAAGAAAAAATTCTCCATGGCGAGTGGGCTGTAGGGACGAAAATTCCGTCGCAAAGAACGCTGGCGGATATGTTTCAGGTCAACCGAAGCACAGTGACATCGGCGATTGATGAACTCACGTCTCAAGGTCTGTTAGAGGGGAGAAGAGGCGGCGGCACAAAGGTAGTAAACAGCACATGGAGCGTGCTTGCGTCGGCTCCGCCGCTTGATTGGAGCACCTATGTCCGCTCAGGGATTCATCATCCCAATTCTTCTATCATTCAGGATATCAATAAAAACGAGGCGCGAGCGGATATCATTCGGCTGGGGACTGGAGAGCTTTCATCAGAGCTGCTGCCGGCTGAAACGATGCGCAGGATGTTTCAGCAAATCAATCCGCATGTTCTGTCTTTAGGATACGAACAGCCGAAAGGAAATATAGACCTGCGGGAGGCGGTGGCTGAGCATTTAAAAACAAAGCATATCAATGTGTCACCTTCAGCCATTTTAATTGTATCCGGCGCACTGCAGGCGCTCCAGCTCATTTCGATCGGGCTTTTAAAGCGGGACTCAGTCATTTTGACAGAAAAACCTTCCTATCTTCACTCTTTGCATGTTTTTCAATCCGCAGGGATGCGGCTTCGCGGTGTGCCGATGGATGAAGAAGGAATGCAGGCGGGGCTGATTTCAGCTTACCGGAAGCAATACGGGGGCCAGCTGCTTTACACGATTCCGTCGTTTCATAATCCGACTGGCATTGTGATGTCGGAGAAGAGAAGGGAAGAGGTTGTCAGTCTGTCAAAAAAAGAGCAGCTGCCGGTCATTGAGGATGATGCATACGGTGATTTGTGGTTTGAAGAACAGCCGCCGCTGCCGTTAAAGTCGATGGATCAGGAAGGCAATGTCCTGTATCTCGGCACGTTTTCGAAAACAGTAAGCCCCGGTCTTCGAATCGGCTGGCTGGCCGGTCCGGAACCAGTTGTTGAAAGGCTGGCTGACATTAAAATGCAGACGGATTACGGATCGAGCGGCCTCTCTCAATGGGCCGCGGCGCAATGGCTGTCACAAGGATATTATGAAGAACACCTCGCTTGGGTAAGAAAGGAGCTGAAGAAAAGGAGAGACGCGGCACTTCAGTTACTTCAGCAGTATGCAGGAGATATTGCCGAGTGGCGCATCCCAGCCGGCGGCTTTTATATATGGGTCACATTCAAGAAACAGCAGGTGCTGGTGAACCCCGGTTCCGTTTATGACGGCGAAGACCGGCACAGCATTCGGCTGTCGTATTCCTATGCGTCTCTTCAGGATTTGAAAATCGGCATCAAGGCGGCTGCAGATACAGCCCGCCGCCTGATGACGCAGGCTTAAGCTAGACGATGACAGCTCCCAGCGCTCTCGCAAAGGCCATTGCGTGCTCCGGAGCAATTTTGCAGCCCTTTAATTTGTCTAGTGAGACATGGATCTGTTCAAACCGGCAGGAGCTGATGTCCGCGTTTTGAAGTGACGTACCGGTAAAGTTGGCGCCCTCCAGTTCGCACGCATCAAAGTGTGTCTGCTGGAGCGCCATGCTGCTGCATTCACTTTGCAGAAGGACACAATGATGAAACAGAACGTGTTTCATATTTGAATAATAAAATGAACTGAATTGCCCGTGACATTCCTCGAACGACACATTCCGCAGCGTTGAGTCAGCCAGGTTCATCCCGACCATTTTCGATTGCTTAAATAAAGTTCTGTGCAGAACAGCCCCGCTGAAATCAGCGTTCGATAAATCGCATTTTTCGAAAATCACATCTGTCAGCTCAATAAAACGAAAGGAAACATCGATAAACACGACATTCCGAAATACGGTTTTTTCAATACAAAGCCTGTCTATGTCTTCACTGGAAATTGAACAATCTTCAAATAAATGCATGCTGATCACATCATCTGTTGCAGCCGTTTCATGAAAATCGGCGGCTTGCAGGTTTTCTGGTACGTACGGTTTTTGAATCGCTGTTTTATTCATGATTTGACATCCTTTACATTCCTGAATGACCTAAAGCCATCAGGATCAATTTCATAGATCGTTTCCGAGGATTGATACATATAGTAAAACGTGAAGAGCCTTTTCTGGGTGCTGCAGCCCGCTTGTTTTGTAAGCATAAATGCAAAGCTTCTCGCACGTCAAGGCGTTTACAAGACGGGAAAGAAAAGGGAACAGGAGGAATGTGGAGTGGGGCATTACGTAAAAACCGAGGAGCATGTGACACTGTTTGTGGAGGATATCGGGCATGGAAGGCCTATTATCTTCTTGCATGGCTGGCCGCTGAATCATAAGATGTTTGAATATCAAATGAATGAGCTGCCGAAAAGAGGTTTCCGTTTTATTGGCATCGATTTTCGGGGCTACGGTGATTCCGACCGCCCGTGGGAAGGCTACGATTATAATACGATGGCAGATGACGTGAAAGCCGTTATTTATACGCTTCAGCTTGAGAATGCGATTCTCGCCGGCTTTTCGATGGGCGGCGCAATTGCGATCCGTTACATGGCAAGGCATGAGAGCGCCGACATCGATAAACTGGTTTTATTGTCAGCGGCCGCGCCAGCATTTACAAAGCGCCCGGGCTATCCGTACGGCATGAGGAAACAGGACATTGATGACATGATTGAACAATTCAAAAGCGATCGGCCGAAGACGCTTGCTGACCTGGGAAGACAGTTTTTCGAAAAACAAGTTTCTCCGGAGTTCCAGCAATGGTTCCAGAATCTTTTGCTGGACGCTTCCTCGTACGGAACGATTCACTCAGGCATTGCGTTAAGAGACGAGGATCTCAGAAAGGATCTTGCGGAAATCAAGGTGCCGACACTCATCCTGCACGGCAGAAAGGACAAAATCGCTCCGTTTGATTTTGCAAAAGTATTAAAACGCGGCATAAAGCAATCGGAATTGGTTCCGTTTGAAAACAATGGGCACGGGCTCTTTTATGAGGAACAAGAAAAAATAAACAGCCTGATTGCGCAGTTTGCTAAATAAAAAACCCGATCAATGTCGGGTTTTTTAAATGATGCCTTTGTGCTGCAATTCTTTGATGATCAAATCAGCCCCATCCGCAATGGACGTTTGGTCGGATTCAATGATCAAATCGGGAGAAAGAGGCGCTTCATAGGGAGAATCAATCCCCGTGAAATGTTTAATGTCTCCGTTGCGCGCTTTTTTATAAAGACCTTTCGGGTCCCGCTGTTCACAAACCTGGAGCGGGCACTTCACATAAATTTCGAGAAATTCTCCGTCGGGAAACAGCGCTCTGACCATATCCCGATCCTCTCTGAACGGAGAAATAAAGGCTGTTAAGATCATTTGGCCGCTATCGACAAACAGCTTTGCGACTTCCCCGATCCGGCGGATGTTTTCGATTCTGTCCTCAGTCCGAAAGCCGAGATCTCGATTCAATCCGTGGCGGATATTATCGCCGTCAAGGACATAACTCCGAATTCCCATGTGATAGAGCTTTTCATCTACGGCATTGGCGAGCACTGATTTTCCTGAGCCGGACAGACCGGTAAACCAAAGGGCGCAGCTTTTATGTCCGTTTAAGCTCTGTCTGTCAGATTTTTGGATCACCGCTGGATGCCAAACGATATTCGGGTTGTGTGTCATTCTGATCCCCCGCTGTTTCTCTGAATGGCAACAGGCTGCTGATGGAGCCCCTTTATCAGCACGCTTGCGACCTCGGGCCGGCTGAATTCTTTCGGCGGCTTTTTGCCTTGGCGGAGAAGCTCCCTCACTTTAGTGCCTGATAAATGGATGTGATCTCTCGCGTTGTGCGGACACGTTTTAGAGGTGCCCATATTTCCGCATTTCCGGCAGTAAAAGCTATGCTCAAAAAACAGCGGCTTGATGCCCAGCTCTTCCTCGGTGAATGATCCGAAAATGGTCTGTGCGTCGTATGTTCCGTAATAGCTGCCGACGCCTGCATGATCGCGTCCGACGATAAAATGGGTGCAGCCGTAATTTTTGCGGACGAGCGCATGGAAAATCGCTTCACGCGGCCCGGCATACCGCATGGCGGCAGGGAACACCGATAACATCACCCGATCCTTTGGATAATACTGGTCAAGCAGTACTTGGTAGCTTTCCATTCTGATATCACTCGGAATATCATCTGATTTCGTTTCTCCTACTAGCGGATGAAGCAGCAGACCGTCGACGGTTTCCAACGCTGTTTTTTGAATATATTCATGGGCTCTGTGAACGGGATTCCGCGTCTGAAAGCCGACAATCGTTTTCCAGCCGAGCTTTTCAAAGGCCGTTCTCGTTTGTGCCGGCGCTGCATAAAACTGTTCGAAGGACTTATCGGGAAGGCGGCTGACAAGGATAGGCCCTCCAATATAAAAGTCCGGACGCTCCAGCAGTTTCTTTACTCCGGGGTGGGCGGGATCGTTTGTTTTATAAACAGACAGCGCCTCCTGTGTTTTATCTGGCTGATAGATATCGGTCACTGTCATCATGCCGTACGTCACGCCGTGTTTCACAAGCTTCACGTGATTTCCGACAGACAGCTGTTTGGCTGTTTCTTCGCTGACAGGCAGCGTAATAGGCAGGCTCCACGGCAAACCGTTCGCCAGCCTCATCTCTTTCACAACGGAATGATAATCTTTTTCTCCCAAAAAACCTGTTAACGGGCTGTAGCCGCCGATCGCGATAAGCTCGAGGTCGCTCAGTGCCAGCTGATCAAGCTCAGCTTCGCAAGTGCAGCCATCAAAAGTGCATGCGGGATCGAAGCGGTTGATTAACACCCCTCCATGGGGCTCGATTGCATTCACGTGCTTAACCTCCATCTTTGCGTTTTACATTGTTTTTTAATAGTCTGCCATTTCTTCGCTGGACGGGCTTTCTCATCAATAGAAAATGTAGATTGAAACCTGCCGGCGCTTCCATTCTCACGACATACGGTCTTTCATTCCTGGTGCAGACCGCATTCAGTTTTCTCGCGTCCGGCCCATCTTCCCGCTCTCTCATCATTTGGGTTTGAAGAAGGCAATGTGCACATTTCACAGCCTATGCTCGGGTAATTTTGATCGTGCAGTTTGTTGTAAGGCAAATTGTGGAGCCGGATGTACGTCCAAACATCATCCCATGTCCAGTGAATGAGCGGACAGACCTTAATAAGCTTAAATTTCTGATCCTGATTGATGAATTGAATATGCTTTCTCGTCGGCGATTGCTCCCGGCGCAGACCTGAAATCCAAGCTGTCATGCCTGATAAGTGTTTTTGCAGAGGTGCGATTTTCCGTAATTGGCAGCAGAGATTCGGGTTGTGTTTCCATAATTCATCGCCGTATTGCGCCGCTTGTTCTTTTAAGTTCAGCTCAGGTTCAAGCAGCTGGATCGTAAATGCCGGGTATTTTTGTTTGACGGCTTCGATCAGCTCATATGTTTCCTGAAAATGGAGCCCTGTATCTAAAAAGATGATGTGCGCATGTTTGTTGATCTTTGAAATTAAGTCGAGAAGCACCATCCCTTCAGCGCCAAAGCTGCATGCATACACGATTTTATCCCCGTATGTCCTGTAAGCCCATTTCAATACATCGAGCTCATCGATCAATTGGTCCGTCATCTCTTTTGCCAGCGTTTCGTTCCATGTGTCAAAGGTGATGTGTTCGTTCAATATTTTCCCCCCGTTTTGCATCTGTCTGTTTTTTTATCTATTGATCGAGTTATAGGCAGACTATTCACTTTTGAGATAAAGGTTCAGGGTTTTTAGGTGTGCGGCCGCCTAAAATGAGGAGACGGAGGCGCAGCGGAACCAATAAGAGACCAGCTGAATATGCTTTTTAGCAAAATGGTTTTATGCCCAAGGAGAGGTATTATGCCGATTACCATTTATCAGGGGCATCATCATTCACTTGCCCCGGCAGATATCAATATCGTTATTGACGTCATTCGAGCCTTTACCGTGGCCCATTTTGCTTTTATCGGCGGGGCGAAAGAAATTCTCTTGGTCCGGACAACTGAGGAAGCCTTCAAGTTGAAAGAAACCTATCCGGATTATGTATTAACAGGAGAGGAAAAGGGGGTCGGAATCAAAGGATTTGATTTGGATAATTCTCCAAAGCGTATGGCAGAGCAGGATATGGCGGATAAGCGGCTGATCCAGAAAACGACAAACGGCGTCACAGCGGCGTTAGGAGCGCTGAAGGCCAAGCATCTTTTTGTGACCGGATTTTCTAATGCCAGAACAACAGCGGAATATGTGAAAAAGCTCGCTGCAAAAGATTGTGTGCTGAACATTGTGGCTTCCCATCCGTCAGGTGATGATGATATGGCGTGTGCGAAATATATCAAAAGCATCATAGAAGGGAGGAATGTTGCGGCGGCTGAAGTGATTGAAAGAATCAAAAACTCATCCGTTGCGGAGAAGTTTTTTGACAGCAGCCAGCCGTTATTTGAACCGGAAGACATTGCGTACTGTACAAAAGAAATAACGGGCGACTTCGTGATGAAAGTAAAACAAGAAAGAGAAGTTCCAACGATAGAGAGGGTCATGATATGAATGATTTTTCACTAGAATTGCCAGTGAGAACAAGTAAACCGAGAGAAAACGGACAGACCATTTTAATCGACAACGGCTACCCCTTACAGTTTTTCAAAGATGTGATAGGCGCGGCATCCGACTATATAGATTTTGTGAAATTCGGCTGGGGCACTTCATTACTTACGAAAGACCTTGAAGAAAAAATCAGCTCCCTGAAAGAGCATGATGTGAAGTTTTTCTTCGGCGGCACGCTGTTTGAGAAATATGTAAGCCAGAATAAAGTCAACGAATTTCATCGGTACTGCACATACTTCGGGTGCGAATATATTGAGATTTCAAACGGCACTCTCCCGATGACGAATAAAGAAAAAGCGGCTTACATTGCTGATTTTTCTGATGAATTTCTTGTGCTCAGCGAGGTGGGCAGCAAGGATGAGGAAGTATCAAGCTGCCAGTGCTCTGAGGAATGGCTTGAGTATATTCTCGAAGATATGGAGGCAGGCGCAGAGAAAGTGATTACGGAAGCAAGGGAAAGCGGGACAGGGGGGATCTGTTCCAGCAGCGGAGATGTCCGGTTTCAAATCGTTGATGATATCATTTTGTCGGATATTGATATCAGCCGAATGATATTTGAAGCACCGAACAAAACGCTCCAGCAAGGTTTTATCCAAAGGATTGGGCCGAATGTCAATTTGGCGAATATCTCATTTCATGATGCGATTGCTCTGGAGACTTTGCGCTTGGGGTTAAGATCCGATACCTTTTTTTTGTAAAACAGCGGCTGCGGGGCTCTCTGTATCGGGAGAGCCTCTTGCCTATTATTTTTTATGACGGTACATAGGCGTAAGTATGGGAAGAGAGGTCAGGCGGATGTTATAGATGAAGTCGATGACTCTTGTTGATATCACTTGGCAAATCAGAGCTTGAATCACAATGCCCCAGGCAATAATTGATGCGGTAATCATAAAAATGACGCAATTCATAATGAGCAAGATGGTTCCCGGGTTTCCGCCCCGGTAAATTGAGATCATAAGAGCAAGGGCTCCAAACCCCCCGTTAGAAATTTTATATTTGTATAAAAGTCCGATGCCGAGTCCTAATAAAACAGCGCCGCTTGCCAAATCAAGCCACAGGTTTGAGGTGATGTCCGGAAAAATGACATCGAAGACCAATACCGATACAGAGGTGACGGTAATCGAGGCGAGAGTGCCGGTGAATGTTCTCATCTCCAGCCATTTTAAAGCAGTGAAAAGCATCGACACATTCACAGCCCATACCGAGAAGCCGTGGGGAATGTGAAACAAATGGTGCAATAAGACCGCAATACCTGCCGCCCCGCCTGTCGGAATATCATGCGGAAATAAAAATAAGGACATGCCGAGTCCCTGTAATACACCGCCTGTGACAATCATAAACGTGAGTTTTGCTTTCATCAGCAGTTCAGCCATTAAGTCATTTGCTCCTTTATGAAAAGACTTGTCCGCTGTTACCATTTTATGAGGCTGTCCATGATTTATGTCTATAAATAAAGGGATGGTACAGCTTAAAACGCTGAACCATCCCACATATACCGATTGATGATCTCCGTATTGATTTCTCTGCCGATCCCTGTTCCTTTCGGTATGTGCACGATTCCTTTTGAAGGCTGAAGGCTGATCAGTTCTGTAAAAGGATTCTCCATTACGTCCCACTCAATCGGTTCAATTTGGTCGTTCTCCATTTTTGACCACGGAGGCAGACAGGCCTGCGCAAATAAAGCATAAAGCCGGGAAAGAGCGCCGTCATAGGCATGGGCAGACACTCTCACACCGAAATAACGCGCGAGCTGGAGGCAGTCGCGAAACTCATCGATTCCATTGACATGCATGACATCAGGCTGAATAATATCCAGGCTGCGCTGTGAGAGGAGAGACGCAAATTGTGCCGCGCCTTTCATATTTTCTCCGCCGGCGACAGGAACGGATAAACGGCTCCGCAGCA
This sequence comes from Bacillus sp. B28, assembly GCF_029536185.1. Taxonomy (NCBI): domain Bacteria; kingdom Bacillati; phylum Bacillota; class Bacilli; order Caryophanales; family Bacillaceae; genus Bacillus; species Bacillus sp. B28. The sequence continues at coordinate 1,205,105 of NZ_CP120511.1, forward strand.
AAGTGTAATCCTGCGGCTGGTCAAAAGGCAGAGGCTCTTCCAGCCAGCTGATATTGGTCCAGTTCGAAAAAAGACGCTCCCACTTTAAAGCTGCTGCTGTATCGTAGCTTTGGTTTGCGTCCAGAATAATAGAAACAGAGCTGCCGGCATTGTTTTGCAGGGCGGTGATATGCCGCACATCTTCCTCAAAGGTTGTCCCGCCGATTTTGACTTTAATTTGATTGAAGCCCTGTTTCAATTGAACTTCAACATTCGTAAGCGAGCTGCTGATCCATTGCGGATGGTCTGAATAGGATTGGAAAGAGGCATATACAGGGAGTTCTTCTCTGTACCGTCCGCCCCACATGTCGCATACGGAACAACCTGCCGCTTTTGCCGCAATCTCCGTCAGTGCCATGCTTACAGCCGATGCCGCCCGCTGATGCCATTTTTTGATTGTGCGCACTAAAGGCAGGCGGCTGCCTGCCTGTTTACCTAAGAGATAGGGAATGATTCGTTTTGTGAAACCGACATGCAGGGCCGGGAGCCAATCCGCGCACTCTCCCCAGCCGTCAATGCCGCTTTCTGTGATAATTCTGATCAGATAGCATGTCCGGTATTGTTTAAATCCGTTTGCATCTCCGTAAGGTTTCTCTAATCGGTGCAAGAGCGGAAAAGTCTCGATCCGTTCGATTTTCAAACCGGACGCTACCTTTCCTCAGCCGGCTGAAGCCGATTGCCATTCATTGCAGGCTCTTCTTTTTCATTCGTCTCGTCTTTATTTTGTTTGACATGAATCAGCGTAAGCACAAGAATACCGACAACCAGTGTCAAGCCCGCAATGCTTAAGAACATGCCGGGTCTTGACCACTGCATCAAGCGCCCGAAAATAGGAGGCCCGATCGCCACCCCCAGAAAACGGACTGATCCGTACAGCGATGTCACAAAACCCCGTCGTTCTTTGCCGACAGCACCTGTGATAAAGCTGTTTATACAAGGAAGGACAAGGCCTGAACCGATACTGCTCAGCACGAGAACGCTGATAAACAGGACGAGATTTTCAATGAATGACAGTGCCGCGTAAGACACAGTCATAAACGCTAAACCGATGACGATCAGCTTTTTCATTAACGATTGCTTTTGTCCGATTTTGCTGCCCGTCGTATAAGATGTCACACACATGACCAAAAGGGGAATCGCCAAAATCAGCCCTTTTTTGACGCCGTCTGTATCGTATGTTTTTTCCAGTACGTCTGATAGGTAAAACAAAATGCCGAATAAGGTAAACAAACAGGTAGCCCCGGCTAAATAAGCGGTAAACAGCCATCTGCCTTCATGCTTAAATACACTTAACAGCCCTTTTGCATATTTTCCGATAGGAGGCGGTTCTTTTTCTTTTTCCTTTTCTTTAATAAAAATCCAAGTCAGCACGATTGAAATGATACAAAACACAGGAAAGGCAAAAAATGCGCCATACCAAACGATCAGGGCGATAAGTGAGCCAATAATCGGCGATAGAACTTTCCCCATTCCGTTTGACGCTTCAACAAGGCCGAGCACTCTGCTTTCCTGCGCGCCTTTAAATAGGTCCGCTGACAGCGCCATCGCAATCGGTCCCGTTCCGGCTGCTCCGATACCCTGAAGAGCCCGGCCAGCCATGACCCACGGATAAGCATTGTCAAAAAAACCTGCCGCAAACCCGGCCAGCAATCCGCCTGCTCCATACAAAAATAAGCAGGGAATAATGATGATTTTCCGTGAAAACCGGTCTGCGAGATAGCCGACAATCGGAATCGCAAACGCCGCAATCAGGGAAAACACCGTGATCACGAGACTGACTTGAAATTGGGATAAATGAAGTTCAGATTTCATCTTTGGCAGTATAGGAATAAGCATAGAGTTTCCAAGGGTTAATATTAAAGGGATAGAACCGATAGCTACAATCGTCATTCCGTTATTTTGTTTTGATGTTTCCATCTCAAAGCACACTCCTTTTCTTCTGCTTAGAGTGTCCCTGAAGGCATTAAAAAAACCGAACAGAATCTTCCTGTTCGGGTAAAAAAGGGTTAACCGAGCGCCTGTGAGATGACAGCGAATAATTGTCTGTTTCGTGCAGGCAGCGTCTTTTTTTGGTACATCATAAGCGGGGGCTCATCGTCTAAGTGAAAGCCCATTGCTTCCAGGCTGTCATGCAGCAACGGGCTTTCCCCAGACACGTCGATTCGCAACGGTCCTTGTTTTCCTGCGGCCAGCCTGTTAACCAATACAGCAGCGAGACCCGGTGAAGGTGCGATAAGCGGGCCTAATTTCAGATTGGCCGGTGTTTGTACAGATAAGCCATAGCCAATGAATGTGCCTTCATTATTTCTGACAATTACACATTCCGCTGATTGAGAGATCAAATGATGCAGAAGTGCTGCTCTGTCTCCGCCAAAGGCGGCTTGATCAGCCGCGATTAATTCCGGAAAATCCTTTTCTGTAAAAGATGTCAGTTCAATGTCATGCTGCTTTGTAAGCGGCTTGAAGCTTTGACAGCTGTATTTGCGGATTGAACCCGCTGTTTGAAATCCGGCTTTTTCATAAAGCGGCAAACCTTCCATCGTGGCGCAAAGCATGATGGCGGTGTTTTCATCGACTTGGCTGATACACGCGTTCACCATCCGCCGCCCCAGGCCGCGCCGTTTGTACTCGTTGTCGACGATAACGAGTCCGATAGAAGCAAGTCGGCCGTACAAAAACAAACCGATGCAGGAGATGATGTCTCCTTGGCTGTTTTGATACCCGAAGAAGCGTCCATGTTTTACAAGCAACTGCAGCTCTCGCTCGCCGTAATCCGGCCACCCGGCTTGCCGGGACAGACGCAATAGGCCGGGCACATGTTTTTCAGTAAGCTGAATCAGTTCAATCGCTGAATGCATGTCATCACCTGCTTGTTCTTGGTTTTTTGTACATCACAATATGGGTGCCAATGCCGGAAATCTCAAACGGCTCGCCAAGTTCTTTCCAGCCAAGCTTTTCGTAATAGCCTTTCACATGGTATCTTGCGTTGCACCAGAACGCCTTGACGCCCATATCGGCCAGCTTCTGCTCCGCGTATGTGATCAGTGTGCTTCCGGCTTTTTGATCACGGTATTCTTCGAGCGTTGCCATGCCTCTAAGCCGATATGCGGGTGAATCGGTCAATAGCGGCTGATTCTCGGGAGAAAAGGAAGCAATGCTGATCAGCTTTCCTTCAAAAAAAGCGCCGAGATGGAAAGAGCCTTCTGCTTGATCCTGTTCATATTTGCATTGTTCAATTGATTGATGGGGACGCAAAATGCGGTTCCGGATTTCATATGTATCCTCTGCGGGAATGGTTTTCACTTCAAGCATGATGATCCTCCTCTTATGTGATTTTTTTTCTATATCGTAACACGAATCGGGTTTGAAAAAGACTGCCCAATTGGTTCGGACAGTCTTAGTAAGGGATGTTAATGCAAATAAATATTCTGACGCTGTTCATCTTTTTGCTTAATGTAAGAAGTAAGCTCTGAGGTCAAGTCGGATCTGAGAAAAGGCGTGATTAAATAGATGCCGTTAAACAGCTCGCAGGCAGTATCCAGAAGGGAGCGTGCAATCGCAAGGCCTTCCGCCTTTTGTTTCTCTTTATCTTCGCCGGCGCGCGCCATTTTTTCGCGGATGGAATCGGACAGCTTGATGCCGGGAATTTCGTTATGGATAAACTCAGCGTTCCGGCTGCTTGTCAGCGGCATAACGCCGATATAAATCGGAGTCTTCAAATGCTTTGTTTCATTATGAATATCGACAAGCTGCTGCTCCGAATAGACGGGCTGTGAGATAAAATAATCGGCGCCGCAGTCGATTTTTTTCTCCAGCCGTTTTACAGCTTTATCGAGATGGCGGACGTTTGGATTAAAAGCAGCGGCCACTGAGAAATTGGTTTTCTTTCCGAGCGGTTTTCCGGACAGAGACAGCCCTTCATTGAACTGTTTAATCAGCCTGATTAAATCAAAGGACGTTAAGTCATAGACAGACGTTGCACCCGGGAAATCACCGATTTTAGAAGGATCGCCGGTAATCACCAGCACATCATGCAGCCCTAATGTGTCGAGTCCCATTAAATGTGACTGTAGGCCGATAATGTTTCGGTCCCGGCATGTAATATGGACAAGAGACCGCATATCGAGCTGCTGCTTAACAAGGGCGCCGCAGGCAACATTGCTGATCCGCGGGGTTGCCAGGGAGTTATCGGCGAGCGTCAGGGCGTCGATTCCCGCTTCTTTTAATTCAGCAGCGGCGGACAGAAATTTGTCAAAGCTCAATTTCTTCGGCGGGTCCAGCTCAACAATAATTGAGCGCTTTTCCGCAGCGATTTCATTTAATCCCGGCTCTGTCCGTTCGTGCTGAACAGTCACCAATTCCTTTGCCCGAACCTTTACATGCTTTTCCGTAACGGGGGCGAGTCCGCCCACAGCCTCTGCCATCGCCCGGATGTGGTTTGGCGTGGTGCCGCAGCAGCCGCCGATAATCCGCGCGCCTTGCTTGCGGAACTCAGCCGCGCTGTTTTGAAAATACGTGTCGTCAGTTTCATATACGAGCCGGCCTTCTTCGAGAGAGGGGAGGCTGCTGTTCGGGTAGACAGATAAAAACACGTCATCAAAAATCGGCACTTCACTGAGCGCTTCAATCATGTGGTAAGGGCCGAGCCGGCAGTTAATGCCGACGATATCGGCACCGAGGTCCGCAACCGAGCGCAGCGCATCAGAAAGCGGCGTTCCATCCTGAAGTACGCCTTGCTCATGCATGGATACATTCAGCATAATCGGGAGATTGGTTTCTTTCCGGGCGATTTTCAGCACTTCACGGGCTTCTTCCAAATCATAATACGTTTCTAACAGCAAACCGTCCGGCTCTTCATGCAGCAGTAAGTACAGCTGTTCGCGAAAGCTTCGTTTGATTTCGTCAAGGCTGTACGCATTTTTGTTAAACGTGCGGATGCCGCCCATCGTCCCGAGCACATACGCATCGCCGGCGGAAGCCCGCGCGATTTTTACTGCCTCCTGATTCATTTTTTTGATGTCATCTTCAAGGCCGTGTCTTGATAATTTAATATAGTTCGCTCCGTACGTGTTGGTTTGAATGATGTTTGCTCCCGCTTCGACATAGGCTTTATGTATACGCTGAATTTCCTCAGGTTTTGAAAGATTGAGCTCCTCAAAGCACCTGTCTATTCCGAAGGAGTAAAGCAGCGTGCCCATTGCGCCGTCACCGATTAACACCTGTTTCTTCAAATCTTCTAAAAGTCCCATTGTCTGCCTCCTTTATTCACATTCAGCAAGGAAAAAAGAGAAATAAAAAAAGTCCTCTTAAGAAGAAGACTTTGTCAGTGATATTGTCTCTTCTTATCTTCCAAGCTGTTCGAGCTTGCTGGATTTAGCACCTTGGTCATGGCAATGCGCCATTACACCGGTTGCTGAAGCTTCGTCGGGCCAGTCCCTCTGCTTCTCTTGATAAGAACGGATATGAAATTTTACATGTTCAGGAGCTGCCAAAAGATGCCTGGCATTTTCCCTTTCTCCAAATTTACCGAAAATAAAGACAATAATCAATAGGAATCAGAAAATTTATCTGAAATTTATAAATTGAACGTCAATTGGCAGATCAGCACCTCGAACGGCTGCGATAACCTGCTGAAGATCATCCTTGTTTTTTCCGGTGACACGCACTTGATCATCCTGCACTTGAGACTTTACTTTCAGTCCGGAGTTTTTGATGATGGTATTGATTTTTTTGGCGTTGTCTTTGTCAATCCCTTGAACAAGCTTTGCGCGCTGGCGTACGGTGCCGCCGGACGCGTTCTCAATTTTGGCGTAATCAATGTTTTTTGTCGGCACGCTGCGCTTAATCAATTTGCTGACAAGCACATCCTTGAGCTGGCTTAATTTGAATTCGTCATCGGAAACAAGAACAAGCTCTTCTTTATCTAATGAAATGTCACTTTTGCTCCCTTTGAAGTCATAGCGTGTGCTGATTTCCTTCAGTGCGATTTGAATCGCGTTTTGCACTTCAGGGAGTTCCACCTTGGATACAATATCAAATGAACTTTCTTTTGCCATATGAAAACCTCCATAACATTTAACTTATGTGTTGATTATAGTAGAATAAAGAGAAACTTCCAACAGAACAAAGAATCAATTTGTGATGATTGGAAAAAATGTTAACAAGATCCGCAGTGAAATAAGCGGGAAGAGGAAGGACGATAGCATGAGACCAGGGCAGCAATTAACCTTGAGTATAGATCACGAAACGGACTTCGGTTACTTTTTAACCGATGGAGAAGATACGATTCTCTTACATAACAGTGAAGTGACAGAGGATATAGAAGATAGAGATGAGGTAGAGGTCTTTATATACGTTGACCAGCAGGAACGGCTTGCAGCAACGATGAAAATTCCGGTCATCAGCGCTGATGAGTACGGCTGGGTAGAAGTGGTGGACACGGTAGAGGATATGGGCGTATTCGTCGATGTCGGCCTTTCGAAAGACGCGCTTGTCGCAACAGAGCATCTGCCGCCGTATGAAGATGTCTGGCCGCAAAAAGGGGATAAGCTCTACTGTATGCTGAAGGTGACAAATCGGGGGCGCATGTTTGCCAAACCCGCACCGGAGGACATCATCAGCGAGCTGTTTACGGACGCTTCAGAAGATCTGATGAATAAAGAGCTGACCGGAACGGTGTACAGGCTGATCGCTTCAGGATCGTTCATCATTACGGATGACGGAATCCGCGGTTTTATTCATTCATCAGAAAGAAAAGAAGAGCCTAGACTCGGCTCAAGAGTGACAGGACGTGTGATTCAAGTGAAGGAAGACGGCTCAGTGAATATGTCGCTTCTTCCGAGAAAGCAGGATGCGCTGTCTGTTGATGCCGAGTATATTCTAACGTATTTAAGAACGAGAAACGGCGCCATGCCGTACAGCGACAAAAGCCAGCCTGATGATATCAAAGAACGTTTTAACATGAGCAAGGCTGCCTTTAAACGGGCGCTTGGCCACTTAATGAAAAACGGAAAAGTGTATCAGGAAGACGGCTGGACATACGAGAAAAAATAGTGCATGAAAAAGGCTCGCCTGCAGCAGAACTGCGGAGCGAGCCTTTTTTAATTCTAATTTAATTCATCAACCAGCGTTCTGATTGCCATTTCACGATCCACATTGTCTGAAATCGCGATCGGCGTAATATCAATGGCAAGAATGACAAGAATCAGCGCACCGGCTGCGGCAACATAAGAAACATAATAGAAATAGTTAGCGGTATCGACCGTGTTGACGAGCTCGGCTTGAACTCTGGACGTATCATCCTTGGAAGCGGCGATGTCCTTTGCAGCTTCTACTTTTTCTTCAACGATTTGACCTGCTTTTTTCAGCAGTTCATCCACCTTCATTGCATCTTTGCTGTAAACAGCTTTCTTCAGATTGTCAAAAAAGTCAGCATCCTCTTTTTTGATATCAGCAACAACCTGATTGGCAAAAGCCTTTGCCTGTTTTGTGTTGAGCTTGTCAGTCATGGCTTTATTAAATACCTCTGGAAGCTTTTTGCCCACTTCACCCTGAGCAAACACAAACCCTTTAAAAATCTCTTCACCTGAATACTCAAGCTGCTTCGCCTGTGCTACACTTTCCTGCTGCTTCACCAAAAACACTGTTGTCACCAATACAACCGACAAAAATACAAGAAACGCCTTCTTCAAACTGAAACCTCTCCCTTCTTTTCTTTTTTATTCCACTTCAGTCTGCGTATATATGTAAATTGAAACGTGGAATCAATTGGAGTGAGATACAATATCAAAATGCCGGCCATGATGAGTGAAAAGCTGATTAAACCCAGCATAACCGCGAATATCTCGTGCATAAAAACAGCGATGATTAAAATCAATCTCCAATGCTTCTTCGGCGCGAACAGTGCCGCAAAGATGACAATCTGAACGAGAAGCGTCCCCCATGTCGGAATCACCACAAACGGACTTGATACAAACGGCTTCGTTAAAGCCTGAAAAAAGCCGTTAAAGCCGATGGTTTTTTCCTGGGCGAAATAATAGACGGCCGTTCCGTCCACCCATTCCTGCTGAGACAGCTTAGCGACAGTAGAGTGGAAGTAAAGTACCGCTACTTGAAGCCTGATGACAAAATAAGAAATAAAAGCTGTGATTTTACCAATTGTTCTTTGGCCCTCTGGATCATCAGGTCTTCCGCTCCAATGCCATTTTCTCGGGTCAGTCAGCGTGATAGGAATCAGCAAAAATGTGATAACCGCGGCTGCCTGCTCTCCTCCGTCGATGACAATTAACGACGACTGCAGGCTGTAACTGACATACCAATGGAGAATCCCGGTGATTCTGGGGCGCCACCCGATCACAACAAGCACCAGAATGGCAATACAGACCCACCTGAACAGATTTAACATCATATAGTTATTTTCACCGAGGCAAAAGAGACTGAGATTCATTTTACAAGCAGGGTAACTGCTGATTCCGCTGGCTGGCTTCATAATGAGGCTCGGATGATTGACAAGCAGCGTCAGCAGGCTGGATAAAGCAATAATGCTTCGCGCGAGTCCGTATACATTTGTCCACGGATTTTTTTTGTCCCATCCGGTGATGGTCTGTTTTATGTTTTCGAGCATGAGATCACAACCTTGACTATGCTTTTTACCTGATAAGACGAAGCGGTGTATTTAGAATAGCTCCAAGGAACGATGTCCTCTTTCGTCAAATAATAGCTGCCGCAAAGCAGCGGGCGGGGCGCCGGTGTTTGCAGCTGAACGGTTTTGGCTTTGCTTTTGCAGGCATTCAGGTCCGTTTCTTTACATTCTGTCCACTGTTCCTTGCCGACTTGGCTGTAGATAACGCCCATTTCTACGCCCTGCGATCGCCCATAACGATACAGGCCGAATAGGTTATCAGCCCTCATATTAGGCCATCTGACCTTGGCGCTGGCATCTCCATCTTCATATAAGCCGATGGCGGTATCGCGGGGGTTTTTGCTGAAAAAGCCCCAGCCTTGAGGAATGACGCTGGACATGAGAAATTTGGAGTCCTTTGTCAGCGGAATCGGGGTTGTCCCTAAGCTGCCAATGATTGAAAACAGAAATAAAGACCCCCAGAGAACTGAAAAAATGATAAAAAATGATATCGATTTCTGCATTCGACTGCTCCTTTTTAAACTGAAGAAATTCATTTTTCTTACTTTTCATAATATAAAAACATTTCTGTAATAAAAAGGTTAAAAAGTATGAGAAATTCCATTTTTGTTAATGGGGAAAATAGGACATTTTTCATAGCTATATGTCATTGATATATAGTGATTTTTTCGATATATTTAAACCATGAAAACGAATCAAATTAACGACCGCTGGATTGTTCAATTTCGCAAAGGGATTTTCGAGCTGGCTATTTTATCCCTGCTGCGCTCAAAACCGATGTATGGTTATGAGCTGACATCGTCCTTAAAAACAACCCCTGCACTGGCTATTTCAGAGGGTGCGATTTATCCGATTTTAAAACGGATGACGGAGAAGGACTGGGTCGAATTTTTTTGGCAAGATTCTTTGGACGGCCCGAAAAGGAAGTACTATAAAATGACGCAAAAAGGAGAAGAGATGTTAAAAGAACGGCTGGAGAAGTACCTGGAAACCCATCAAGCTTTATTGTCTTTATCGGGGGATTTGCTATGAATGCACAGCACATCATTGACCGCTATACGGAGGAACTAAACGCTGAGCTGGCGAATATGCCTGAAGTAGAGAGAGAAAACACGATAGCCGAACTGAAGGGCCATTTAACCGCTTTTGTACAAGACAGAATGAATGCCGGCCATTGTGTAGAGGATCTGCGGGAAGCTGTCGAAAATGAGTTTTCTCATCCGAAAGAGCTTGCCGAAGCGATGATGGGTGAAGGGGAGGAACAGAAACGGAGGGGTTCTGTGTTAGGAAAAAGCGGACTTTCAGTTTTTCTTATTGCTGTAATCATACTCCTGCCGCTGCTGCCGCCCTCATACAGATATGCGCCATTGGCTCTTTACTTGGCGGTGCTTGCGGGCTATGTGTGGAAGCGGAAGAAGTTAATGATGTTTGCGGGTGTAAGAAAAAACAAAATGCGCTCTCAACATGAGATTGTTACGATTTCTAGGGTCGGTGCGGGCTATCTGCTGTTTTTGGCTGTTCTGCTTCTTGTGCAGCCGCTCATCAATGCATTCGTCGTCCTTTTGCTGATTGTGGTTAGCTGTGCCGCTTTTTTTCTTTATTTAAACGTCAAGTAATGTTGTAGGAGGCTGTAATATGGAGATCAGCATCAATTATCTATTAATTGTCATTTCGCTTTTATTCTTTGTGGTAGCCTATTTTGTCGGGATCAAAAAACAGACGTGGATGCTGGCGGGGTTTAATGAGGCACGTATCCGGGATAAGGATCGGCTGGCCAGAATAGCAGGCTACTTTTTCTTGAATTCCGGTTTGTTCATTCTGCTGAACAGCTTTATCTCATTTCAAGGCCAGGAGCAGCTGATTCCGCCGCTTATTTTGGCATATGGCGCAGGGGTTATTATTTACGTGAATAAAAAACTGGTAGAATAGGAGCTGAAGGACGGAGCGAAACCTCTGTCCTTCTTTCTTTTTCCTGAAAATAGGAACGAAGCACCACATACAAGTTTCGGCTTTTTTGTTAGGATGAACGAAAAAGTAGATTCCAAAACAGGAAGGATGTGGTGTTTTGCGTACACTGTTCAAAACATCTCTGTTCATGGCCGGCTTATGCACGGCAGCTCAATGTGTTTTTGCATCAAATGCCTCAGCAGATCAAAGCATCAAATACGACCATACGTATCAAACCCCTTCATACATCATCGAAAAATCACAGCCATCATGGCAGCCAGCTCAAAACCTAACGCAGAAAGAAGCGCTATTTTCATATCTGGACAAGCAACAAACCCATTTTAAGCTCAAAGGAAACGCGAACAGCCATTTTCGTATTTCAAAAACAATAAAGGATTCAAAGACAAAACAAACATTTTTTAAATTAGAGGAAGTGTATAAAGGGATTCCTGTTTACGGTTTTGGACAGGCGGTCGCGATGAAGGAAAACAAACAAGTGAAAAGTTTCTTCGGGAAGGTGCACCCGCAAATAAATGACATATCTGTCACACCGTCTGTATCTAAGAAAAAAGCCATACATACAGCGCGCCGTGCGCTTGAGGCCTCCATTGGAAAAATCGAGTATGTTGACGGAGAACCGAAAGCCGAATTATATATTTATCCGCACGAAGGCGCATATGATCTTGCCTACCTTGTGAGACTTTCGACGTCTGAACCTGAACCTGGATATTGGCATTATTTCATCAATGCCAAAAGCGGAAAGGTCATTGATTCTTTCAATGCCATTCATGAAGCAGCCGGTACAGGGATCGGCGTATCAGGCGAAGAAAAAAGCTTTGAAGTAACTGAACAGAATGGGCGTTATTATTTGGCTGACGAAACAAGGGGAAAAGGGATAAATACTTTTGACGCAAAGAACCTGAACGAAACCTTGTTTACCCTTTTGTCTCAATTGATCGGGTATACAGGCAGTGAAGTGGTCAGCGGCACGTCCGTATTTCATGATCCGGCGGCTGTAGATGCCCATGCAAACGCACAAACCGTTTACGACTATTACAGCCGCACGTTCGGCCGCCATTCTTTTGATCAAAACGGAGCGAGAATTACGTCTACCGTACATGTGGGAACACAGTGGAACAATGCAGCGTGGAACGGTGTGCAGATGGTGTACGGGGATGGTGACGGCGCTAGGTTTAAGCCGCTGTCCGGATCGCTCGACATTGTGGCGCATGAAATGACACACGCGGTCACCCAGTATTCCGCCGGCCTTTTATATCAGGGAGAACCAGGCGCGCTAAACGAATCCATTTCTGACATTATGGCGGCGATGACAGACCGGGATGACTGGGAAATCGGCGAGGATGTATATACGCCGGATGTACGCGGGGATGCTTTACGTTCGTTAGAGGACCCTTCCAAGCAGGGGAATCCGGATCATTATTCAAACCGGTATACGGGCACAGAGGATTACGGCGGGGTGCACATCAATTCGTCGATCCACAATAAAGCGGCATATCTTCTCGCAGAAGGCGGCGTGCACCATGATGTGCGGGTTGAAGGGGTCGGGCGTGAAGCTTGTGAGCAAATTTATTACCGGGCTTTGACATATTATGTAACGCCTTCTTCAGACTTCAGCATGATGAAGCAAGCGGCTATCGAAGCCGCCAATGATTTATACGGTGAAGACTCAAAGCAATCAGCTTCTGTCGAAAAGGCATATGACGCAGTCGGAATTCAATAAAAATGAAAAAACAGCCAGGGCTTTTTTAGCCTGGCTGTTTTTTTATGATCTACCCAGAAAAAATATGGCCAGTGTGCCCGGCCCGGAATGGGATCCGACAGCAGAACCGATGGAGTGCATGATGATGTCTTTCGGCTTGAACGCATCTTCGATCAAGTGTTTCATTTCATTGGCTGTTCCTTCGTTAGCGGCATAGCTGATTCCGACGGTTTGATCGCTCCAATTGTCTCCTCGCTCTTTCATTAATTCAATAATCCGTTTGAACAGCTTTTTCTGTCCGCGGATTTTTTCAAGAGGCACAAGCTTGCCGTCCTCCATATGAAGAAGCGGTTTAATATTGAGCAGACCGCCGACAAAAGCAGATGTTTTTGAAATTCGGCCGCCCCGGGCGAGGTACGTTAAATCATCGACTGTAAAAATGTGCTCAAGCTGTGCGCAAAAGCTCTTTACAGACGTTTCAATTTCTTGTATTGTATTTCCGTTGATACAGAGTTCGCGTGCATGCCGGACGGCCAGACCGCAGCCTAATGAAGCGCATTTGGAATCAATCACCCGCAAATCAAAATCGGGGAATTCTTCCTTCACTTCATTGGCGATCATGACGGCTGTCTGATAGGTGCCGGAGAGTCCTGAGGAAAAAGCGATGTAAAGTGCGGGCTCTCCTGTTTCGGCATATTGCAAAAATACATTTTTAATGGTTTGCGGTGAGGCTTGGGACGTCTTTGGCGCTTCCCCATTTTGCATCGCTTCAAATATTTGTTCCGCATGAATCGTGACTGCATCTTCATATTCTTTGTCGCCGAGAGAAACCCTAAGCGGGATAAAGCCAATGCCGTTTTCCTCAAAATAAGAACGAGGCAGATCAGCGGCGCTGTCAGCGATGAGATGAACTGTCATTTTGCTTCCCTTCTTTCCGTTTATCGCTCGTCATCATATGATTTAAGCCAACTATATCATATTAATTTGTCAAAATCGTGTTCAAATATTTGTTTTAAGGGAAAACATAATAAAGAAGAATGAGCGGAGGAACATGCCATGGTACTAGATCAAACAAAAAAATTACTCATCGTCATCATCGGGGCTTTACTTAATGCGGCCGGGCTGAACTTATTTCTGATTCCGGCAGATGTATATGCCAGCGGATTCACAGGTGTCGCCCAGCTTTTATCAAGCGTCGTTGACCAATATGCCCCTTTCTACATATCGACGGGAACGCTCTTGTTCCTCTTAAATATTCCGGTCGGTATTTTAGGATGGCTGAAGGTCGGCAGATCGTTTACGGTGTACAGCATTTTGAGTGTCGCACTGACCACATTGTTTATGGGAATCCTGCCGGAAATGAGACTGTCTCATGACATCCTGCTGAACGCGGTATTCGGCGGCGTGATTTCCGCGGTCGGAATCGGTTTAACATTAAAGTACGGCGCTTCGACAGGCGGCCTTGATATCGTCGCTATGGTGCTGGCCAAGTGGAAGGATAAACCCGTCGGCACGTATTTCTTTATTCTGAACGGGATTATCATTCTGACGGCAGGATTATTGCAAGGTTGGGAGAAAGCTTTATATACCCTTGTTACTTTGTATGTGACAACGAGGGTGATCGACGCGATTCATACGCGGCACATGAAGCTGACAGCAATGATTGTGACGAAAAAAGCGGACGAAATCAAAGAAGCCATTTATGGAAAAATGGTGCGGGGCATAACGACTGTCCCAGCCAAAGGAGCTTTTACAAACGAGCAGAAAGAAATGATGATTATCGTCATCACGAGGTATGAATTGTACGATTTAGAAAAAATCGTAAAAGAAGTGGACCCGAAAGCATTTACGAACATTGTCCAAACGACCGGGATTTTTGGTTTCTTTAGAAAAGACTGACGAAAGCAGGTGGAAGTCGTGAAACGGCTGCTTGTGATGCTCTTGCCTGTGGTGCTATTAATAGGCTGCGGGAAAAATGAGCAGACAGAACCCGATAAGGAGGTATCAGGCGGAATGGAGAATCAAGAGGTTGTTTTATCTGTTGAAGCAATTCAGGAGCCTGAACAAATCAAGTTTAACATGTCACTGAAGAACCAAAGCGAACGCAGTGTGGAGTTTCAATTCAGCACGGGACAAAAATTTGAACTTGTCGTGTATGATTCTGAGCACAAAGAAAGATACCGTTATTCGAAAGACAAAATGTTTACGCAGGCTTTTCAAAACCTGACGCTTGAATCGGGAGAAACATATGATTTCTCTGATGAATGGAAGGAAGTACCGGAGCCGGGGACATATGAGGTGAAGGTGACGTTTAAGGGCAGAGCGGAGAATCTTAAGCAGGTCCAGGCTGTACAGCAGTTTGAGGTCAAATAATAGGCTATGGCGAATCGCCATAGCCCTTTTTTATTGCAATTTATCCAGTTGATCTTGAAATTGATGAAGCTGTTGACGTTCCGCATCTGTCGAATTGGCATACGCAGAAGACACAGCATTTTTGGCCCTCAGAATCGCTTGCTCCTGATCGCCTTCCTCAAAGCCGTTTGTCACCATGACTGCCTGTTGAACAAATGATTTCGCCTGCTGAAACAGTTCGTTTCTCATTTAATATTCAACCTGTCTTTCGGCCGAATCTCGTGCCGCGGCATGCTGGTGAGCTTCTTCTAATGTAGACCGATATGGAAATCTTGCGGCGTGTAGCCCGATGGAGTCTTTACCCTGCTGAATAAACCTTTTGGATTTGCTTCGTTTACCCATTGTGAGACTGCCCCCTTCCATACTTTGACGAGATGAGTCGTCTCCCATAGTATGCTGGGGCGGGTAAAGGTTTATAAGTGGGAAAAATTAAAACACTCCGCTCTTTAGATTGAGAAATATTCTTTCAAAAATTGGGCGACCCCATCCTCTTCATTGGAACCCGTCGTTTTGTCAGCGATCTGCTTGACTGCGTCAATTCCATTTCCCATGGCGACGCCGCATCCAGCAAATTCAAGCATTTCCAAGTCGTTATCTTCATCGCCAAAAGCGATGATCCGTTCTCGCGGCACGCCGTAGTAATCGCTGATTTTCTGCAAGCCAATCGCTTTGTTCATGCCGCTTTTAATAATCTCAATCACATGCCACGGGGCTGCCCATCTCCTGTGATCGATCACCTCGGCGTGCACATCTGTTAGATAAGCGCGTATCTCTGGCACATCTTCCTCTTTCGCATGGATGAGCACAGAGGTGACATCCTCACCGAGATTTTTACGCAAATCGCCGACGGTGACATTTGTTGTGTTCATGTTAAAGGCATCAATCAGATGCTCATCATGATAATGGAAGTACACATCATCGATGACTTCAGCAAGTATATTATGTACGTTGTAGGTCTCGCTGATATCCACAAGCTGTTTCACAACTTGAAGCGGCAGTGAGGTATGATACCGTCCCCAGCTGTCATCTTGCGGATGGTGGACAAACGCTCCATTGAAATTGACGATCGGCGTTGTCAGATTCATTTGCTCATAGTATATGGAACTTGAACGGTACGGCCGGCCGGTGGAGATGCAAACGTAATGTCCGTCATTTTTTAGGCGCTGTATCGTTTGAAGGGTGTTTTCTGATATTGTTTTATCGTCCTTTAATAATGTTCCATCTAAATCTAATGCGATTACATAGGGTTTTGTCTCCATGAAAAGCTCCTTTAACCTTAGATTTTGCGTGAGTTGCCTTAATTACAGTGTAGCTTTTTACCATCTTTATTGTCTACATGTTACACTTATGATTATGGTTATCCTAAGGAGGGGACATTGTGATTCAAATTGAAAATCAAACCGTTTCCGGCATTCCGTTTTTACATATTGTAAAAGAAGAGAACAGGCACCGTGCCGTTCCTCTTGTTTTCTTTATACATGGCTTTACAAGCGCAAAGGAACACAACCTTCATATTGCTTATCTGCTTGCGGAGAAGGGCTTTAGAGCCGTTCTGCCGGAGGCGCTGCACCATGGTGAACGGGGAGAGCAAATGGCTGTTGAAAAGCTGGCCGGCCATTTTTGGGACATCGTGCTAAACGAGATTGAAGAGCTTGAAGTACTCAAGAGCCATTTTGAGAAGGAAGGCCTGATAGACGGCGGCCGTATCGGGCTTGCGGGTACATCAATGGGCGGCATTACAACGCTTGGCGCCTTAACGGTTTATGATTGGGTACAAGCCGGCGTCAGCCTGATGGGAAGCCCGAATTATGTCGAGCTGTTTCAGCAGCAGATCGATCACATCAAATCTCAGGGCATCGATATCGATGTGCCGGAGGAAAGGGTGCGGGAGCTCATGGAGCGCCTTAAAGTGCTGGATCTCAGCCTTCAGCCGGAGAAACTTCGCCAGCGCCCGCTTTTATTTTGGCATGGCGTTAAAGATCAAGTCGTGCCTTACGCGCCGACCCGGAAATTTTATGACACGATTAAATCTTATTACAGCGAGCAGCCGGAACATCTCCAGTTCATTGCGGATGAACGAGCCGATCACAAAGTGCCGCGGGACGCTGTGTTAAAAACCGTTGAATGGTTTGAAACACATTTATAAAGCACAAAGGTGTAAACATAGGCCGGATTTACGTTATACTGTAGAAAAAAGGAGTGAGGGAACGTGGAAGAAGCATTAAAAGAAAACATTATGGGCGCCCTGGAACAGGTTGTCGACCCTGAGCTTGGCGTTGATATCGTAAACCTCGGGTTAGTATACGATGTTGATATGGATGAAGACGGCTTAACGCACGTCACAATGACACTGACGTCAATGGGATGCCCTTTAGCGCCGATTATTGTTGATGAAGTGAAAAAAGCGCTTGCGGACATTCCGGAAGTGAAAGAGACGGAAGTTCACATTGTGTGGAATCCGCCGTGGACTCGGGACAAAATGTCAAGATATGCAAAAATCGCGCTTGGCATACAATAAAACAAAAGAGGACAGCCTTACTGTGAGGCTGTCCTTTTTACAGCTGAAAAGGAGTGAAGCAAAATGATGTATCTGCTTGCCGTTCTATGCCCGCCGCTTGCTGTTTTGTTTACGGGAAAGCCGTTTCAGGCCCTGCTCAATCTCATATTGACATGCATCTTTTGGCTGCCGGGCGCCATTCACGCTTGTTTTATCGTGGCTGACCACCGCGCTGAAAAACGGGCAAGACGATAATCTGGAAAAAAGAGGACGCAAACATGGTATAATGGCCATAAAAAACAGCAGGGAGAGCGCCATGAAAAAGAAATTGCTTGCATTCGCGCTGTGCACCGGTGCGTATGCGGTCCTGTTTGCGTACTCTGTTCATTCAGAGCAAAAAAGCGGCTCCAGCGAGATGACTGATGTCAGCCGCTTGATGCCGGTGAAAATTAAGCAGACGGTGAAAGGGCAGGAAGAAAATAACCTTATTGACACAGTCAAAGAGGCCAATCGAAAAAACATAAAAATCTCAATAGCCGGAACCCAGCATTCGATGGGCGGCCATACATATTACGAGGACGGCATCGTTCTCGACATGACAGGCTACAACAAAATCCTCGCTTTCGATAAAGAGAAAAAAACCATCAGGGTCCAAAGCGGGGCGACGTGGAATGACATACAGAAATACGTAAATCCATACGGGCTTGCGGTAAAAGTCATGCAGTCACAAAATATTTTTACAATCGGAGGATCTCTCAGCGCCAATGCCCACGGGCGTGATATCCGCTATGGGTCGCTGATTGATACAGTCAAATCATTCCGTCTTTTAAAAGCCGACGGCACAATTGTCACTGTCACTCCAAAAGATGATTTATTTTCAGCGGTCATCGGCGGGTACGGTCTTTTTGGCGTGATTCTCGATGCTGAGCTTGAATTAACGGATGACGAGCTGTACGTCATGCAGACGGAAAAAATGAACTACAGTACATATGCTGACTATTTTACAAAGCATGTCAAAGGCAATCCCGGTGTCCGCATGCATCTCGCTCGCATCTCAACAGCAGAAAAAGGATTTCTGAAAGACATGTATGTCACAAATTACGTATTATCAGAAGAGCAGGATCAGCTGACATCTTACAGCGATCTCAAAGAGGATGAGCATACACAGGTGACGAAATTCGCGCTCGGCCTGTCAAGAAGGTACGGGTGGGGCAGAAACTGGCTGTGGAACACCCAGCAATCCTATTTTCTAAGCCAAAATGGAACAAAGGTCTCACGCAATAACGTCATGCGGTCAGAATCAAAATTTCTCGAATACGAAAACAATGAAAATACAGACGTGCTGCAGGAATACTTTGTGCCGGTGAAGGAGTACGCTTCCTATATTGATGACCTGAGACAAACGCTGTCACACGAAGACCTGAATCTGCTTAATATCACGATCCGGTATGTGCAAAAAAACGAAAAGGCTGACCTGTCTTATGCGAAGGATGATATGTTTTCGCTCGTGCTCTTAATCAACGAGGGCTTTTCAAAAGAAGACCAGGCTGACGCTGCCAGGATCATCAGGCGTATGACAGACGTTGCGCTCAAACACGGAGGAAGCTATTATCTGCCGTATATGACATATCAGACAAAGGCGCAAATGAGACAGGCGTATCCGAAAAGCGAAGCGTTTTTTCAGAAAAAACAGACGTATGATCCGGATGAGCGGTTTATGAATTACTTTTATCAGAGGTATAAATAATGGGGAAAAACAAATTAAAATGGCTGACACTTTCACAAAGCAGCGTGTTTTTCGCAAGCAGTTTAATCTTTCCGTTTTATATTCTGTTTGTGAAGAATATCGGCTCAAGCTACACGCAGTTCGGTTTTTCCTACGGATTATTCGGACTGAGCGGAGCGCTCATTTACCCGCTCCTCGGCCGGCTTTCTGAAAGGATCGACAGCCGCTATTATCTGCTTGCGAACTCATGGGGTATGGCGGTTCTGCTTTTGTATGTTCCGCATGTAAACAGCGTTCTTCAAGTGTACATCGTGCAAGTGCTGTTAGGTCTCTTTGGGGCGATGCAAAAACACGGAGAAAAAGTATTAATCGCCGACTTTACAGACACCGGGGAACGCGGAAAAAAGATTGGGAATTATCATTTTTGGACCGCTGTTTTTTCAGCGGCTGCCATTATGCTCGGCGGTTTTCTCGCCGACTTTTTTACGGTGCAAATGATTTTTTATACAAGCTCTATTCTATATTTTCTGAGCGGATTGATGATGATGAAAACAGGCTGACACGGTCAGCCTGTTTTTTTATGCAGCTGCAAATGGCGCCGGAACAACAACTTGAAGCGGTTTCTGCCTGCTTTTTAATCGCCGATTTTTTTTATTGAACAGAAATTTTATAAATGAATAAAAATATTAAATATACGATTGAATTAATTTTTATTCATGTTATAATGTTAAATAATTTCACAAAGACCAAGAAGGTGAATTCGTTTTGAAAATAGGAATTGTAGGCGCTACGGGTTATGGAGGCGCCGAACTTGTCAGGATTCTTACACATCATCCTCATGCAGAAGAATGTATACTTTATTCATCCAGCGGGGAAGGAAAGGTCTATAGTCATGTTTATCCTCATCTTACCGGCTTGGCTGAGCAGAAGCTCAAGCCCATTGATATGAATACAATCAAACAGGAAATCGATGTCATGTTTCTTGCTGCGCCCCCGGGAGTATCAAGTGAACTGACTCCGCAGCTTGCAGAGGCGGGAATTCCGGTTATTGATCTGTCAGGTGATCTGAGGATCCAAGAGCCTGCTGTATATGAAAAGTGGTATAAACGGACAGCGGCACCAAAAGAAACAATTCAAGAGGCGGTTTACGGCCTTTCGGAGCTGAATCAAAGGAACATTCAGCAGGCGAAGCTCATCGCCAATCCGGGGTGTTTCCCGACGGCTGTGCTGCTAGGCCTCGCGCCTTTGGCTCAACAAAAGCTGCTTGATGAATCGTTCGTTATCGTTGATGCGAAAACAGGCGTTTCCGGTGCGGGGAGAAAAGCGTCCATGGGAACCCATTTTTCTGAGCTTAACGACAATTTTAAAATTTATAAAGTAAATGAACATCAGCACACCCCTGAGATTGAACAGACGTTAAAAGAATGGCAGCCAGGGTTGAAGGCTATTACATTTTCTGCTCACTTGGTTCCGATGACAAGGGGAATCATGGCGACAATGTATACGCAATTAACATCTGATCTATCTGCAGAAGATCTGCACGATTTATATTCGGAATTTTACCAAGATTCATATTTTGTGAGAGTGAGGCCAAAGGGTCATTACCCGCAAACGAAGGAAGTGTTCGGCAGCAATTTCTGCGATGTATCCGTTACCCTCGACGAAAGAACGAACAGGGTCACGATCGTTTCGGTAATTGATAATCTGATGAAGGGTGCCGCTGGGCAGGCAGTACAAAATTTCAATATCATGAATGGCTGGAACGAAGAGACAGGTCTTACCATGACACCAATTTATCCATAGAACAGGAGAGAATCGAACCATGATTCAGTTGAGTGAAGATCAAATAGTGAAAGTAAAAGGCGATGTATCCTCGCCAAAAGGATTTCAGGCAAAGGGCGTGCATTGCGGGCTGCGCTACTCGAAAAAAGACCTTGGCGTCATTATCAGCGAGACACCGGCAGTGAGCGCGGCAGTTTATACGCAAAGCCACTTTCAGGCGGCTCCGATTAAAGTCACACAGGACAGCTTAAAGCATGGATCAGCTCTGAAAGCAGTCATTGTCAACAGCGCCATTGCCAATGCTTGTACAGGGGAACAAGGCTTAGAGGACGCATACAAAATGCGGGAGAGCCTCGCTTTACAGCTGGGCATTGAGCCGGAGCTTGTCGCCGTTTCTTCAACTGGTGTCATTGGCGAACATTTAAATATGGAAAACATTCAGGCCGGCATCGAGCTTTTGAAAGAAACGCCTGCGGGATCTGGAGATTTCGAGGAAGCGATTTTAACGACAGATACCGTCATCAAGCAAACGTGCTATGAACTGACAATCGGCGGTCAAAAAGTCACCATCGGCGGAGCGGCTAAAGGCTCTGGAATGATTCACCCAAACATGGCAACGATGCTGGGTTTTGTGACAACAGACGCGGCAATCGAAGAAAAAACGCTGCAAAAAGCGCTCCGCGACATCACTGACGTCTCTTTTAATCAAATTACAGTTGACGGAGAAACCTCTACCAATGACATGGTATTGGTCATGGCAAATGGCTGCGCGGAAAATGAGCGCCTTACGGAAGATCATAAAGACTGGCCGCTCTTTAAAAAAGCGCTTCTGATGGCTTGCGAAGATTTGGCTAAGGAGATTGCCAGAGACGGGGAAGGCGCGACAAAACTAATCGAAGCCCAAGTAAAAGGGGCGAAAAACAATCTTGATGCAAACGTAATTGCCAAGAAAATTGTCGGGTCGAACCTCGTAAAAACCGCTGTATACGGAACAGACGCGAACTGGGGGCGCATTATCGGTGCTATCGGGCACAGCGCGGCTCAGGTGAAGGCTGAAGAAGTAGAGGTTTATCTCGGGGGCCAATGCCTGTTTAAAAACAACGAGCCTCAGCCTTTCTCTGAATCTCTCGCGAAAGAATATCTCGAAGGAGACGAGATTGCCATTGTCATCAAGATGCATGAAGGAGACGGGAACGGAAGAGCATGGGGCTGTGATCTGACCTATGATTATATCAAAATTAATGCGAGCTATCGCACGTAATAAAGGGGAGCACAATGAAGAAAACAATCGTTTTTAAATGCGGGGGAAGTGTCATCCGTGAGCTGTCGGAAGAATTTTTTCAAAACCTGAAAGAATTGATGGAATCAGGATGGAAATTGGCAATCGTGCACGGCGGCGGACCGGAAATCACACATATGCTGAAACGGTTAAACATCAAAACAGAGTTTGCAGGCGGACAGCGGAAAACAACCAAACCGGTATTGGAAGTCGCTGAAATGGTACTGTCCGGCTCAGTGAATAAATTTTTCGTTGCCGAGCTTGCAAAACACGGGCTCCGGGCTGCGGGAGTGTCCGGCAAGGATGGAGGCCTTCTCGAAGCAGACTATCTCGATCCGGACACATACGGGGAAGTCGGAGAAATTAAAAAGGTTAATGCCTCTATGGTAAACGCGCTGATGGATGAAGGCATCATTCCGGTAATTGCGCCCCTGTCTTTGACGAGCGATTACAAAACACTGAATGTCAATGCTGATCTTGCAGCTTCGGCAGTCGCCGGAGCGCTGAAAGCCGATAAGCTGATGTTCGTCACAGACGTGGAAGGAATTATGAAGGAAAAACAGCGTCTCGACATCCTGACCCCTGAGGAAATTCAGACTCTCATTAAACAGGAAGTGATCACAGGCGGGATGATACCAAAGGTCAATTCAGCCTTGTCAGCATTATCGGATCAAGTATCAGAAGTGATGATCGTAAATGGAAAAGGATCGTTTTTCTCAGATCAAACATTTCAAGGAACAAAAATCGTTAAAGCAAAGGAGGCTGTTTCATGAGCAGCTTGTTTCAAACCTACGGACGGTGGAACATTGAGATAAAGAAAGCGAAGGGAACTTGCGTTGAGGATCAAAACGGCAAAACATACCTCGATTTCATTCAAGGGATTGCGGTTTCCAACCTAGGCCACTGCCATGAAGCGGTCACAGAAGCGGTCAAAAAACAGCTCGACAGCGTATGGCACGTATCCAATCTGTTTGAAAACAGTCTTCAGGAGCAAGCGGCACAGCAGTTAGCGGCAAACAGTGCCGGAGATCTCGTTTTTTTCTGCAACAGCGGAGCGGAAGCGAATGAAGGCGCGATTAAGCTGGCACGAAAAGCAACTGGAAAAACGAAAATCATCACATTTCTCCAATCATTCCACGGCCGTACCTATGCAGGGATGGCAGCTACCGGACAGGATAAAATCAAAACAGGCTTCGGCCCGATGCTGGAAGGCTTTCACTACCTCCCGTACAATGATCCTGGCGCTTTTGATGCTCTTGGGGAGGAAGACGGCATAGCCGCGGTCATGCTTGAGACCGTACAGGGAGAAGGCGGAGTCAATCCGGGCAGTGCAGAATTTTTAACAGCCGTACAGTCATTTTGCAAGGAAAAGCAGGCGCTTCTGATCGTAGATGAAATTCAGACCGGTATTGGACGCACAGGAAAGGGCTTCGCATACGAACACTTCGGCCTCTCACCTGATATCATCACAGCTGCAAAAGGATTGGGGAACGGCTTTCCAGTCGGTGCGGTAATCGGCAAGAAAGAGCTGGGAGCAGCGTTTACTCCTGGATCTCACGGAACGACCTTCGGAGGGAATATGCTGGCGATGGCCGCCGTCAATGCAACATTGCAGGTTGTATTCCAGCCTGAATTTCTGCAAGAGGCTGCTGATAAGGGTGCGTTTTTGAAAGAACAGCTGGAGGCTGAACTGAAGAGTCCTTTTGTGAGGCAAATCCGCGGCAAAGGATTAATGCTTGGAATTGAGTGTGATGGGCCGGTTGCAGACATCATTGCTGAATTGCAGACATTAGGCTTGCTCGTACTGCCGGCCGGACCGAACGTGATTCGTCTGCTGCCGCCGCTCACCGTGACAAAGGATGAAATAACAGAAGCCGTCAGCAAGCTGAAACAAGCGATTGCTCAGCATACCGCTGTTAATTTGTAATTTTTTTTCGATATGAAAGCATAAAAATTCATTTTTATAATTAATTATTCATCAAGAGGTGGGCTTTTAGATGGAAGGTTATTTAGTATTAGAAGATGGAACAGTGTTCAGCGGAGAACTGGACGGACATGAAAACTGTACGGGCGAAGCTGTGTTTTTCACAGGAATGACGGGCTATCAGGAAGTGCTGACAGACCCGTCATACAAAGGACAGATTATCGTATTTACGTACCCGCTGATCGGCAACTACGGTATTAATGAAAACGACTTTGAAAGCAAAAAACCGCAAGTGAAAGCAGCGGTTGTTTACGAGGCGTGCGATCATTTTTCTCATCATGAAGCGGTATACAGTCTCAAGGAATATCTGAAAAAATGGAACATCCCGCTCTTGTCCCATGTCGATACGAGGGCTGTCGTCAAAAAAATTCGCGCGAACGGAACGATGGGGGCGTCTGTCACTGCCTCTAAAGAAGCGGCTGAGATTGCCCTGCAGCCTGAGAACGTCGCAGAACAGGCGTCCGCACAGGACATCAGCACAATCGGCGAAGGGAATAAACATATCGCTCTCATTGACTTTGGCTATAAAAAATCAATTGCATCATCACTCGTGAAACGAGGCTGCAAGGTCACTGTTATACCGTATCAGCAAATGGAATCGATTTACGGCATAAAGCCCGACGGTGTCGTGTTATCCAACGGGCCTGGAGATCCGAAAGCCATTACACCGTATATGGAACAAATCAAAAACATCGTCAGCCGCTTTCCGACACTCGGCATATGTCTCGGCCACCAGCTGATTGCACTCGCTTTCGGCGGAAATACGTTTAAGCTGCCGTTCGGTCACAGGGGCGCAAACCATCCGGTCATCGATCGTGAAACGAAGCGGGTGTTCATGACCAGCCAAAATCACAGCTATGTGGTCGATGAAAAATCCATTAATCAAGAAGAGCTGACGATTAGATTCCACCATGTCAATGACACGTCAGTTGAAGGGCTTTCCCATAAAAAGCTGCCTGTCATGAGTGTGCAATTTCACCCGGAAGCCCATCCGGGGCCGGCGGAAAGCGAATGGATTTTTGATGATTATTTAAAGAATGTGATACCAGCAAGGAGAGAAATCGCCCATGCCTAAAGACACCAGTATTTCAAGCATATTAGTAATCGGCTCAGGCCCGATCATCATCGGCCAGGCGGCAGAATTTGATTATTCAGGCACTCAAGGGTGCATCGCGCTCAAAGAAGAAGGCTATCGTGTTATTCTCGTCAACAACAACCCGGCAACAATTATGACCGATGAAGCTTTCGCGGATGACATTTATTTTGAACCGCTGACGGTAGAAAGCCTGACAGACATCATTAAGAAAGAAAAGCCCGACGGACTTCTGGCCAATTTAGGCGGGCAGACTGCACTAAATCTTGCGGTTGAACTTGAAGAAGCGGGTATTTTAAAGGCGCACGGCGTCAAACTTCTGGGTACATCCGTTGATACAATACAAAAAGGAGAGGACCGGGAAAAATTTCGTTCTTTAATGAACGAGCTGAATCAGCCAGTTCCAGAGAGCGAAATTGTCGATAACGAAACCGATGCCCTTCGTTTTGCGGAATCCATCGGCTTTCCGGTCATTATCCGGCCTGCTTACACGTTAGGCGGAAAAGGCGGGGGCATCGCGCCTACGAAAGAAGCATTTGCCGCCATGATCAAGCAAGCGCTTCTGGCTAGCCCGATCAATCAATGTCTGGTAGAAAAGAGCATTGCCGGCTTTAAAGAAATTGAATATGAAGTGATGCGCGACAGCAACAACACATGCATTACTGTCTGTAATATGGAAAACATCGATCCGGTCGGCGTGCATACAGGCGATTCGATCGTAGTGGCGCCTTCACAAACATTAACTGATGAAGACTATCAAATGCTCCGGACGGCAAGTCTGACGATCATTTCGGCACTTGATGTCGTAGGCGGCTGCAACATTCAGTTTGCGCTTGATCCGTTCAGCAAGCAATACTACGTCATTGAAGTGAATCCGCGTGTGAGCCGTTCATCTGCACTCGCTTCAAAAGCAACAGGTTATCCCATTGCGAAAATGGCTGCGAAATTGGCGGTCGGATACACGCTTGACGAATTAAAAAACCCGCTTACAGGCTCCACTTATGCGAGCTTCGAACCGGCATTGGACTATGTCATCGTCAAGTTTCCGCGCTGGCCGTTTGATAAATTCAAAAACGCGGACCGCAAGCTCGGCACAAAAATGAAAGCCACCGGAGAAGTGATGGCGATTGAACGTAATGTAGAAGCGGCGCTCCAAAAGGCGGCAGCCTCCCTTGAGCTGAAAAACGTCGGCACGCATCTGCCGGAGCTCGGCGGTTTATCAATTGAAGCGCTCTGGGAGCTGGCAATCACACCTGACGATCGAAGATTTTTCGTTGTGATGGAGCTGTTAAGCCGAAGCATATCAATAGAAGAAATCCATGCAAAAACAAAAATCGACCCGTTTTTCCTTCACACCTTTAACAATATCATCAAGCTGGAAAATCAGATCATGGAAGCGGGGAGCGACCTCTCTTTTGATTTATTGAAAAAGGCAAAGGAAAAAGGATTTTCAGACGCAACGATTGCCTCGCTTATCGGCAAGACAGAGGAAGAGGTGCGCGCTCTTCGCAAGGAGAAGGGGATTACGCCTTCCTTCAAAATTGTTGATACTTGCGCAGCTGAGTTTGATGCGAAAACCAACTATTTTTACTCCACGTATTTCGGAGAAACCGATGGAGACATCAGCCGCAAAGAGAAAAAGCGCGCGCTGATTATCGGCTCAGGACCGATTCGCATCGGCCAGGGCGTTGAATTCGATTACAGTGCTGTTCATGGGGTGTTAACGCTGCAAAAGCTTGGATTCGAAACGATTATGATTAATAACAACCCGGAAACCGTGAGCACAGATTATGAAATTGCAGATCGCCTGTATTTTGAGCCGCTGACAACGGAGCACATATTAAACGTGGCGGAGCAGGAAAACATTGACTTTGCGATCGTGCAGTTCGGCGGCCAAACCGCGATCAATGCTGCTGAAGCGCTCGAAAAAGCCGGAATCACGCTTCTCGGCACATCGTTTGAAACGCTCGACGTGTTAGAGGATCGCGATCAATTTTATCAGCTTCTTGATGAACTCGGATTGCAGCACGCTAAAGGAGAAATTGCTTATACAAAAGAAGAGGCTGCAGAGAAAGCAAACGGCATCGGCTATCCGGTATTAATCCGTCCTTCTTATGTCATTGGCGGAATGGGCATGATCATCGTTGAATCGGAAGCTGCGCTTTCTCAGCTGCTGGACGGAGAAGACAGCATGCCGTACCCCATTTTAATTGATCAGTATGTGTCAGGAAAAGAAGTCGAAATTGATCTGATTTCCGATGGTGAAGAAGTCTTTATCCCGACATATACCGAACATATTGAGCGGGCGGGCGTCCACTCAGGAGACAGCTTCGCCATTCTCCCGGGGCCTTCCGTCACAAACAAGCTGCAGCAGGGAATAAAAGATGCTGCTCAAAAAATTGCCCGAAAGCTTTCATTTAAAGGCATTATGAACATCCAATTTGTGATCGATAACGAAACCATTCTCGTCCTTGAAGTGAACCCGAGAGCGAGCCGTACAGTTCCGGTCGTCAGCAAAGTCATGGGCGTCCCGATGATTCCGCTCGCCACACGGCTGCTGGCGGGGGCATCTCTAAAAGATGTAAACCCGGCAATTCAAAATCACCATGGTGTTGCTGTAAAGTTCCCGGTCTTTTCATCACATGCGATTCAAGATGTAGATGTGAAGCTTGGACCGGAAATGAAATCGACGGGAGAAGGCATGTGTGTTGCATACGACGCCGACAGCGCCTTGAAAAAAATCTACACGCGTGTATGGAATCAAAAAGGAAGCATTTATTTGCAAAACGGACCGGAAGATTTGAAGACATTAGCGGAAAACGCCGGCTTTACGGTTCATGAAGGCACATTCGCCTCCTGGATGGAACAGGATGAAAAAGCGCTCCATATCCATTTGAACGGCTCTGAAGAAGCACGCAAAGAGCGTTTGGAAGCCATGACACACGGCATTACCGTCTTTACTGAAGAGGAAACCGTACGGGCGTTTTTGCAAAGCGGATCAGGCAGTCCGCACCCTGTTTCCCTCAGAGATCTTTATAAAAAGGAAGTGGCATCATGCACACAGTGAATATGGGAGAAATGCAAACCAATCTATTCGGAAAAGACCTATTAACGCTAAAAGATCTCAGTGAACAGGACATCAGCGCGTTGCTTGCTGAAGCCAGTGAACTGAAACAAAACAAGATTCAGCCTATTTTTCAAGGCAAAACCCTTGCGATGATTTTTGAAAAATCATCCACGCGGACTCGTGTTTCATTTGAGACCGGCATGGCGCAGCTTGGCGGAAATGCCCTCTTTTTAAGCCAGAAAGATCTGCAGCTGGGCCGCGGTGAAACTGTGGCTGACACGGCAAAAGTGCTCTCGGGCTATGTAGATGCAATCATGATCCGGACCTTCGAGCATGAAAAGGTGGAGGAGCTTGCTGAACACGCTGATATTCCGGTCATCAACGGGCTTACTGATAAATATCATCCTTGCCAGGCGCTGGCGGACCTATTGACGATCAAGGAAATCAAAGGCGATCTCAAAGGTGTGAAAGTCGCATATATCGGTGACGGAAATAATGTGGCGCACTCCCTGATGATCGGCTGCGCAAAAATGGGCTGTGATGTCTCGATTGCTTCCCCTAAGGGATACGAAGTGTTAGACGAAGCGGCGGAAGCAGCCAAGGCATCTGCCCTTCAATCCGGTGCTTCCATTACACTTACAGCTGATCCGATTGAAGCCGTAAAAAATGCGGACGTCATTTATTCAGATGTATTCACAAGCATGGGACAGGAAGCGGAAGAGCAAGAGCGTCTCGCAGTCTTCGCGCCTTACCAGGTGAATGCATCGCTTGTCAGCCATGCTAAACCTGACTATACATTTTTGCACTGTCTTCCTGCACACCGTGAAGAAGAAGTGACGGCAGAGATTATTGACGGTCCGAATTCCGCTGTATTCCAGCAGGCTGAAAACCGTCTCCATGTGCAAAAAGCGCTGTTAAAGGCAATCCTTTACAAAGGGGAATAACCGAAAAAACTGCTGAGCCGACTCTCAGCAGTTTTTTTATGGAAACATATTCACACCCGCTTAGGCGCATACTACACGAAAAAGGAAAAGGAGGAAAAACAGTGGGACAGCAGCATCAATTCCGGCCCGGGCAGAAAGCGCCCAACAACGGCATCTACGTAGAAATCGGCGAGACGGGGAGTATGGTCAAAAACCCGCAAAAGGTCCATCTGTCAGCAGGAGATATGTTTCCTGAAACATCGAATCACAACCGCTTGTGGACGTATAAAAGAAAACCGTGATCACGAAAAAACCCAAAACAATACATGTTTTGGGTTTTTGGCTTATTAATGCTGGCTGGCATTGTTGTTCATAGGCATGATTGCTGCTAGCGCCATGATCAGCACATATAAAACGACAGCAATTACGGATGATGTTGTGAAGTTATACGCTACACTGTTCATGCTGGCAATCAAATAGCATGCCATATGCGATAAAAGGAACGTCCAAATAAAAGCAATAATAAATCGCACGTTTCCACCTCGTCCTTCTCATTCTATTCTAGAAGTTATCATACCATACATAAAGCCAAGGGGGAATCTAATTTTAGAAGAAAGTGAGGTGACAAAAGAGTCTGATTCGTCACATTTTAATGGTAAAATATAAAAAATAAATATCGTCAATTGGTATAATAGCCAAAACATAGAAAGGCTAGGACTTTACCTTATTCGTTTCGTTTCTTTTTACATAAGATAGCGTGAGATGAAGTGTGAAAGGAGGCGGGCAAGCGATGGGAATAACGGAAAGGTATTTTCAATTGGGAACGGAGCATAACGTGATTCATCTGCCCTATCGTCCGAACGGCTTTGGCATCTTTGTCCTCGGGGACAGAACCCACTTTGTCGGTAATGATTCAAGCTTTTGGCTTCAGCATTATGGCAGAAATCAGCTTTTACATATGCTGAGGGACGAAGGCTATACCATTTTTAACAGCAATCTGTTCGGAAGGCACTGGGGCGCGGAAAAAGCGGTCACCTATGCCAAACAGCTGATACATTTCGTGTTGAAGCAGGAAATACTCAATCCGAAGATTCATATTTTAGCAGAAGGGATGGGCGCTCTCGTGGCCGATGAATTGCTTCGTTTTTCCCCGGATCATATCCGATCAGCCGCGATGTTGAATCCTTGTCTCGATCTTCAGGCACATTATGAATCAGAAAAAGAAAATAAATTTTTCTATAAGCAATTTTTGAAAGAAGTATCGCAAAGCTACGAAATCTCCGAAAAAGAAGCGGCTTCACTCCGTTATAAAACAATCGAAAGCTATCCTAGCAGCGTACCGGTTCATATATGGCAGCGGATGACCGGAGCGCCGTATCCGTACAGCCTGCATGCGGAAGTATTTAAGGAAAAGCAGCAGCAAAACCAAGGCTGTCCGGTTGACATAACGTTTCATTTATTTGAGCACCCAAGCAGGATCTATGCATCAATCTGCAAATTCTTTCACAGGCATGAAAAAGAGTTATAAAGAATACAATAACAATAGCCTTCTCTTTTGCGGAGGCTGTTTTGCTTTGGATAAATGAAAAACCGGAAGGGCGGCAGATGAAATGGAATCAACGCTGATTGTAGGGGCGGATGAATTTTTCGGCCTTTCTTTATGCGAGCGAATGATGGATGAAGGCATATACGTAGATGTCGTTTTGGCTGAAACAGATGATGAAAACAGACAAATGTACTTAGAAGAAAGACTCATGTGGCTTGGAAGAAACGAGCACTTTCGGCAGCTTGAGCACATTGAGGATCAAAAGTATGATACAATTTGTATCCAATATGGCAGCGGCTTTTTGCCTTTGGACCAATATAAATCCGCATATGTATTGGTATACGAACAAGACCGAAAAGAGTGGGAGAAACGTGAAACGACAGGTTCAGAACAAGCGGTGATCCTTCCTAAAATGTATGGGCCGTGGAAAGAAGAACAGGAGGAAGAGGGCTTTTATACAGAAGATGTAGCTGACGAGCTGTTGAGATTCCTGCTTGAGCCCGGCCGTGACACCGGCAAAGATTGCATTTTTGATTTGCAAGTCACGAAAAAAACTTCAAAAGATGAAGCGAAAACAAAAATTCTCGAGTGGAAAAGACAATTTTCATCAATTTTCGACAAATATTAAGAAAAACCTTCCATGTTTCGAGTTTTCTAGATACAATAAACGTATCATTTGAATACATGTGATAGCTTGTCAAAAGGAGTTGAACATGACTTGATCACTAGGCTTGTCATGATCTTTTCTGTCCTCCTTTTATTAAGCGGATGTGGACAAACTCCGTTTAAAGGAAAAATTGAGAAGGTCGGCATGCTCTTTCCTGATACGATTAATGACCTCGTATGGGGCACAAAAGGGTATAAAGGATTACTGAATATACAATCTACATACAATGTGGACGTCTACTATAAAGAAGGCGTGAAAACAGATGAAGATATTATAAATGCGATTGAAGATTTTCATAAGCGCGGCGTCAATCTCCTCTTTGGCCATGGAAGTGAGTATGAAGAAGTATTTAACTTGGTGAGTGAAGACTATCCGGATATGCAGTTTGTGATTTCAAACGCAAAAGCAAAAGCGGACAATGTCACAAGCGTCCATCTCAGCGGGGAAGCTATCGGCTTTTTCGGCGGAATGACCGCTGCCCATATGTCAAAAACCAATCAGGTCGGCGTCATCGCTTCTTTTTCATGGCAGCCAGAAGTTGACGGCTTTATAAAAGGGGCTAAGTATGAAAATCCTAATATAGAAGTGAATACAAAATATACGGATCACTGGGATGATGATTCGACTGCGGTGAACCTTTATCAAAAAATGAAGAACGAAGGCGCGGATGTTGTGTATCCTGCCGGAGACGGGTATAATGTTCCTGTCATTCAGCAAATCAAAAAAGACGGCCTATATGCGATCGGCTATGTCACAGATCAATCCGATCTTGGCGAGAACACCGTGTTAACCAGCACGGTGCAAAATGTGGACAAGGCCTATGAAATTATAGCTGAGCAATTCGACAAAGGCACTTTAAAAGGCGGCGACCACTATTACGATCTGAAA
Source organism: Bacillus sp. B28 (assembly GCF_029536185.1). NCBI lineage: Bacteria > Bacillati > Bacillota > Bacilli > Caryophanales > Bacillaceae > Bacillus > Bacillus sp. B28. Next base: position 1,237,316 of record NZ_CP120511.1, read on the forward strand.
AGCCGAGTTGTCGAAATGGGAACTTTCAGTCCGCTTGTAGACAAAGCCTTTCAGAAAAAAATCGCCAAACTGGTCAAAACATATAACAAAACAGGTGAACTGCCAAAAAACGAGTAATGGGGTGACTTTACATGCAGCACGAAAAATCACTTGAGTTTCTGCAAATAGCAATGAAATATCTGCCTGAAGCGAAAGAGCAGCTTGAAAAATCAGGAATAGAGCTGTCGATGGAGGCCATTCAGCCGTTTATGAATTTATTTACAACGGTAATGGCGGAAGCCTATGAGCTGGGTAAATCCGACGCGAAATCTGAAACCGAATAAGAAAAAGCCACTTTCTCGAAAGTGGCTTTTCACATGATTTTCTTTTTAATAGCGGATACCATAGGCGCGAGTTCCTTCAGAGCGGGCTTGATTTGATCGAGAGAGTTCATAATCGAACCGATTTGGTTCATAATATACATGTAATCAATCGTCTCTTCTTCGTTTGCCGGGGAAACCTCCTCCTCCTGCACTTCTTCTTTTTCTGTTTTTTGTTTGGCGTTATCGCCGAACATCATTTTTGAAAACACATCCATCTGCATACGCCTCCTTTTCCATATACCATACTCTATGAGTAAGATGAACCGATAGATTAGACGAATATATTGCCATGTGAAAAAAAATAAGATAGAATTAGTACCTGATACTAATAATTGATCATAACCTGATTGATCTTCTAAATTAACTATATAAAGGAGTCTTCCCTTATGAAAGCTGGAATACTTGGAGTTGGACGTTATATCCCTGAGAAGGTTTTAACAAATCATGATTTAGAAAAAATGGTTGAAACTTCTGACGAGTGGATTCGTACAAGAACAGGAATAGAAGAAAGAAGAATTGCCGCTGATGACGTATATTCATCACATATGGCTGTTGCAGCAGCGAAAAAAGCGCTGGAACAAGCTGAAGTGTCCGCTGAGGATCTCGATATGATTCTCGTTGCGACTGTCACACCTGATCAGTCATTTCCTACAGTTTCTTGTATGATTCAAGAACAGCTCGGCGCAAAGAAAGCATGTGCCATGGATATCAGCGCGGCTTGTGCAGGCTTTATGTACGGGGTTGTAACGGGTAAACAATTTATTGAATCCGGAACTTATAAGCATGTCCTTGTTGTCGGTGTAGAAAAGCTCTCAAGCATTACAGACTGGGAAGACCGCAACACAGCCGTTCTGTTTGGTGACGGAGCGGGCGCTGCGGTAGTCGGGCCAGTCAGTGATGACAGAGGAATCCTTTCATTTGAACTAGGAGCAGACGGCACAGGCGGTCAGCACTTGTATCTGAATGAAAAAGGACATACAATCATGAATGGACGTGAAGTTTTCAAATTTGCGGTCCGCCAAATGGGTGAATCATGCGTAAACGTCATTGAAAAAGCCGGACTCTCAAAAGAGGACGTCGACTTTTTGATTCCGCATCAGGCGAATATCCGCATCATGGAAGCTGCACGTGAGCGTTTAGAGCTTCCTGTCGAAAAGATGTCTAAAACTGTTCATAAATATGGAAACACTTCTGCCGCATCCATTCCTATTTCTCTAGTAGAAGAATTGGAAGCCGGTAAAATCAAAGATGGCGATGTGATCGTCATGGTAGGATTCGGCGGAGGATTAACTTGGGGCGCCATTGCAATCCGCTGGGGCCGATAAAAAAAGGTGAGGTGCACACAAGATGAGTAAAAAAAGAGTAGTTGTTACAGGACTCGGAGCATTGTCTCCGCTTGGCAACGACGTCGATACAAGTTGGAATAACGCAATCAACGGTGTGTCCGGGATCGGTCCGATCACTCGTGTTGATTCTGAAGAATATCCGGCTAAAGTAGCCGCTGAATTAAAAGACTTTAATGTTGAAGATTACATGGACAAAAAAGAAGCAAGAAAAATGGACCGTTTCACTCAATATGCGGTTGTCGCTGCGAAAATGGCAGTTGAAGACGCAGGTCTTGAAATTACTGATGAAATCGCGCCGAGAGTCGGTGTTTGGGTTGGTTCCGGAATCGGAGGGCTTGAAACGCTTGAGTCTCAGTTTGAAATCTTCTTAACAAAAGGCCCAAGACGGGTAAGCCCGTTTTTTGTGCCGATGATGATTCCTGATATGGCGACAGGCCAAATTTCTATCGCTTTAGGAGCAAAGGGAGTTAACTCTTGTACGGTAACTGCATGTGCAACAGGAACAAACTCTATCGGTGACGCATTTAAAGTGATTCAGCGCGGCGATGCAGACGCTATGATCACAGGCGGAACAGAAGCGCCGCTGACTAGAATGTCATTCGCGGGCTTCAGTGCCAACAAAGCGCTTTCTACAAATCCGGATCCGAAAACAGCGAGCCGTCCGTTTGATAAAAACCGTGATGGATTCGTTATGGGTGAAGGTGCGGGTATTATCGTTCTTGAAGAACTTGAGCATGCACTTGCACGCGGCGCCAAAATTTACGGAGAAATCGTCGGTTACGGTTCGACGGGAGACGCTTATCATATCACAGCGCCTGCCCAAGACGGCGAAGGCGGAGCGAGAGCGATGCAAGAAGCCATTAAAGATGCGGGCATTGCGCCTGAAGAGATTGACTATATCAATGCTCACGGTACAAGCACATATTACAATGACAAATATGAAACAATGGCGATTAAGACAGTTTTTGGCGAGCATGCCTATAAACTTGCGGTAAGCTCTACAAAATCTATGACGGGCCACCTTCTAGGCGCGGCGGGCGGTATTGAAGCCATTTTCTCTATCCTTGCCATTAAAGAAGGCATGATCCCGCCAACAATCAATATTGAAACGCCTGACGAAGAATGCGATTTAGATTATGTGCCCGATGAAGCACGCAGACAGGATCTCAGCTATGTTCTCAGCAACTCATTGGGATTCGGCGGACATAATGCAACGCTAATCTTCAAAAAATATCAGTAATCATAACGCCAAACCGGCTGCCCTAAAAGGGTAGCCGGTTTTTTTCGTCCGCATAGGATAAAAAAGAGGAGGCGATAGCATGAGCGTGGAACAAACATACAAATGGTTTGAAAAAGCCGCTTCAATAGATGATCTGGCGCATTACATTGTCCCGTACTTTTCAAAAACGAAGAAAGAAGACTGGAAAGGCATCTTGGGACATTTGCAGCATCACGGAATGTTTAAAAACATAAAAGAGGGAATAAGCACGTCTTCTATTCTGAAAGAAAAAGGACTTTTCCGGCATATACAAAAAGAGGAGCAGTATCTCAAAAAGAAGTGGCAAGGACCTGACGTGCCAATCGTAGCACTGCCGGTTGATGAACGTAACAGAAGAATCCGTTTAGAATTCGGGTCAAAATCAGGGCTCGCCTTCCCAGATAAAATGTTTCTCTTTCTCTCATCAGATATCGAATTGTCCTCGGTTTCAGCCCTTATGACACATGAATATCATCATGTTTGCCGGTTAGATCATATGACAAAAGAGGAAAAAGACGTCACATTACTTGATACAATCATCATGGAAGGGCTGGCAGAATATGCTGTTTATGAGAGGTTAGGCCAAAGCCAAACGGCTGAATGGACCACCTGGTATACCCCTCTGCAGCTTGAGATTTTTTACGAAAAAAAGATAGCGCCTCATCTGAACATCAAACGGGGTCATCGATTGTTCGATCAGCTTTTATACGGCAAAGGATATCAGCCGAAAATGCTTGGATACGCAGTCGGATTCAATATTGTAAAAAAATATTTAACAGAGAACAGAGCCAGTACAACAGAAGGGTTGTCCATCTCTCCTGAAACCTTTTTGAAAGCAACGCTTTAAAAGAATAAAATAATGGAATTCCATTAATAATATTACAATTATCCTAAAAAATTCTTGATTTTGCAAAATGATTGTAATAATATACAACTATAAAATTTTTCGATAATTCAATATTGTTTATTATTTCTGAATAGAAGGATTACTTTCTCTTGAAAACGTTTGGCGACAAGAGGGGGAAAGGGGAGCTAGCATGAGCACACTTTTAGAAGTGAATAATTTAAAGACTTATTTTTTTAGAAAAAAGGAGCCGATCCCTGCGGTGGACGGAGTCGATTTCTACATCAAAAAAGGCGAAACCGTCGCGCTTGTAGGCGAATCGGGCTCCGGCAAAAGTATTACTTCATTATCTATTATGGGTCTCGTCCAGAGCTCAGGCGGAAAAATCATGGACGGCACGATTAAACTCGAAGACAAGGACCTCACCTCATTCACTGAAAATGACTATTGCAAAATCCGCGGAAACGAAGTATCCATGATCTTTCAAGAACCAATGACCTCCCTTAATCCGGTGTTAACGATCGGAGAACAAATTACCGAAGTGCTGATTTACCATAAAAACATGAAGAAAAAAGAAGCGCATCAAAGAGCCGTCGAACTCTTGAAGATGGTTGGGTTTTCGAGAGCTGAGCAAATGATGAAGGAATACCCGCACCGTCTATCTGGCGGCATGAGACAGAGGGTAATGATTGCCATCGCGCTCAGCTGTAATCCAAAACTGCTTATTGCCGATGAACCGACCACGGCGTTAGACGTGACGATACAAGCCCAAGTGCTGGAGCTAATGAAAGATCTCTGCCAGAAGTTTGATACTTCAATTTTGCTGATTACACATGACTTAGGAGTCGTATCGGAAGCAGCCGACAGAGTCATTGTCATGTACTGCGGACAAGTCGTAGAAAATGCCTCAGTCGATGAGTTATTTTTAGAGCCCCTTCATCCTTATACAGAAGGCCTGCTTATGTCTATTCCAGTCATAGATGGAGAGATTGATAAATTAAATGCGATTAAAGGCAGCGTGCCGACACCAGATAATCTGCCGCCGGGGTGCCGTTTTGCTCCTAGGTGCCCAAAAGCGATGGATAAATGCTGGACCCATCAGCCTTCGCTTTTGACACACAAAAGCGGAAGGTCAGTGAGATGCTTTTTATACGAGGAAGAAGGTGCCGAACAATCATGACAGCAGCTAATCAGGAAACAATTTTAGAACTTCGGGACGTAAAAAAATATTTCCCGATCCGCTCAGGTTTTTTTCAAAGAAAAGTTGGTGATGTGAAAGCGGTGGACGGTGTTTCGTTTTCTTTAAAAAAAGGAGAAACACTCGGAATCGTTGGAGAGTCGGGCTGCGGAAAATCGACTGCCGGCCGAACGATGATCAGGCTGTACAAACCGACTGAAGGCCAGATTCTCTTTAAGGGACAGGATATTTCCAATCTGTCAGAGGAGAATTTACGAAAAAACGTCCGCAAAAATATTCAGATGGTCTTTCAAGATCCATTTGCTTCGCTGAATCCAAGAAAAACGCTGCGGTCTATTATTAAGGAGCCTTTTAACACACATCACATGTACACGATGCGAGAACGAAATGAGAAAGTCGAAGAGCTGCTTGCGAGAGTAGGCCTTCATCCGTCGTTTGCCTCACGCTATCCTCATGAATTTTCAGGCGGGCAGCGTCAGCGGATCGGCATTGCGAGAGCCCTCACGCTGAATCCGGAGCTTATTATTGCAGACGAACCGGTTTCTGCACTTGATGTATCGATACAGGCCCAGGTCATCAACTTAATGGAAGAATTGCAGGAAGAATTTAATCTGACGTATCTATTTATCTCTCACGATTTAAGTGTCGTCCGCCATATCAGCGACAGAGTGGGGGTAATGTACCTTGGCAAAATGATGGAACTGACCGATAAGCACGAGTTATATGACAATCCGCTGCACCCATACACCCAAGCACTTTTATCATCTGTCCCGGTTACAAGAAAAAAAGGATCTGTCAAACGCGAACGCATCGTCCTGAAAGGAGAACTGCCCAGCCCGGCCAATCCGCCAAAAGGCTGTGTTTTCCATACGAGATGTCCCGTTGCAAAACCAATATGCAAGGAACAAATACCAGAATTCAAAGAAGCTGCTCCCAGCCATTTTGTGGCTTGTCACCTTTATAGCTAACTGTCGCGCGCACAGCTTTGAGAGGGGGTATGCTACTACATAAACAGCAGCTAAGAAGAACGAACATTTCAAGAGGGGGAATATCTAATGAAAAGACGTAAAACCGCACTGATGATGCTAAGTGTATTAATGGTGATGGCCATCTTTTTATCGGCCTGCTCGGGATCGAAATCAAGCAGCAGCGAGAAAAAATCAACCGGCAAACCGCAGCAGGGCGGGGACTTGGTTGTTGGTTCAATCGGTGCCCCGACACTTTTCAACTCATTATATTCAACGGATGAATCGAGTACAGATATAGAACAAATGATTTACAGCTTTTTAACAAAGACAGATGAAAAATTAAATGTCAAAATGTCATTGGCTGAGAGTGTCAAAGAGCTGGATGGCGGACTGAAATATGATGTAAAAATCAAAAAAGGCGTTAAGTTTCATGACGGAGAAGAACTTACTGCTGACGATGTAGTATTTACGTTTAACATCCCGCTGAACAAGGACTACAAAGGTGAGCGCGGCTCTAACTTTGAAATGCTGAAATCAGTAGAGAAAAAGGGAGATTACGAGGTTTTATTTACCCTGAAATACAAAGACCCTAACTTCTATAACAATACATTAGACAGCTACGGCATTCTTCCGGAGCATATTTTAAAAGATGTACCGGTTGCGCAGCTTGAAGATAATGAATTTAACAGAAAAAATCCAATCGGCTCAGGGCCTTTCAAATTTAAAGAATGGAAAGATGGGCAATACGTCAAGCTCGTTGCCAATGATGATTACTATGACGGGCGTCCGTATTTAGACAGTGTCACGTATAAAATCATTCCTGATGCCAATGCTGCGGTTGCCCAGCTTCAAGCGGGGGATATTGATTTCTTTAACGTTCCGTCAACTGATTATAAGACAGCCGAATCGTTTAATAATGTCAAGGTTGTAACAGACTTGGCGCTGAGCTACTCATATATCGGCTGGAATGAGAAAAACGAGCTCTTTAAAGATAAAAAAGTACGCCAAGCGCTCACCACCGCTTTAGACCGTGAAACGATGGTGCAAACTGTATTGGATGGAGACGCGGAAGTCGCTTATATTCCGGAAAGCCCGGCTTCCTGGAACTATCCGAAAGGCGTAGAAGTGCCTAAATTTAAATACAACGTGAAAAAAGCGAAGAAGATGCTGAAAGAAGCCGGCTGGGAAGATACTGACGGTGACGGCATCTTAGATAAAGACGGCAAAAAATTCGAGTTTACGCTGAAAACGAACCAAGGAAATAAGGTGCGTGAGGATATTGCAGTTGTTGTCCAAGAACAGCTGAAGAAAGTCGGTATTAAAGTAACGCCGCAAATCGTGGAATGGAGTGCGCTTGTTGAACAAACCAGTGCCCCTAATTGGGACTATGACGCAATGGTATTAGGCTGGAGTCTGTCCACTTTCCCGGATCATTACGATATCTTCCATTCAAGCCAGTCTGAAAAAGGCTTAAATAACATGTGGTACAAAAACCCTGAAGTTGATAAGCTTCTGAAAGACGCAAAATCAATCAGTGACCGGAAGGAATACTCTAAGGCCTATGAAAAAATTTATCAAAAGCTTGCTGAAGATCAGCCGTATACCTTCCTTTATTATCCAAACAACCATATGGCGATGCCGGCTAATTTAGAGGGGTATGTGTATCATCCAAAACGCGAGCTGTACCAAATTGAAAAATGGTGGCTTGCCCAATAATTTTCCCTTGCAGGGGAGGGAGCGCGTTTCCTTCCCCTTTGAATTTGAAAAAGTACAACGAAGGGGACAAGAATATGGTTACATATATCATTCGAAGAACGCTATCTTCGATTCCTATCCTATTAGGAATTACAATTTTGTCTTTCGTCATTATGAAAGCGGCTCCCGGAGACCCGATGACGCTTATGATGGACCCTACCATCAGCCAGGCAGACAGAGCGCAGTTTATTGAAAAATACGGCCTGAATGACCCGGAATACGTTCAATATTTAAAATGGCTCGGCAATATGGTTCAAGGGGATTTCGGAACGTCCATTATCAGAAAAGGAACGCCTGTTTCAGAGCTGATTATAGCAAGGCTGCCTAACACACTCCTCCTTATGCTGGTGTCGACGATTTTGGCGCTGATCATTTCAATCCCATTTGGTGTGATTTCTGCAAAAAAACCGTATTCAAAACTGGATTATGGCATTACATTTACTTCATTTATCGGTTTAGCGATCCCGAATTTTTGGTTTGGACTGATTTTAATTATGGTGTTTGCTGTAAATCTCGGCTGGTTCCCAACTGGGGGAGTCGCTACTCTTAACACGGATTTTAGCTTATTAGACCGGATTCATCATTTGTTATTACCCGCATTTGTGTTAGCTACGGCAGATATGGCTGGCTTAACGAGATATACAAGGTCAAATATGCTTGATGTGTTAAACCAAGACTATATCCGAACAGCCAGATCAAAAGGCTTTAAAGAAAATCGCGTGCTATTTAAGCATGGCTTGCGGAATGCGCTATTGCCTGTTATTACGATCTTCGGATTAATGATTCCCTCTTTTATCGGTGGAGCGGTTGTCGTAGAGCAGATTTTCACTTGGCCGGGGCTGGGAAAACTGTTTGTGGATTCGGCATTCCAGCGTGATTATCCGGTTATTATGGCAATGACCGTAATTTCAGCGGTGCTTGTCGTGGTCGGAAACCTCGTTGCAGACATCCTTTACGCGATTGTTGATCCGCGGATCGAATATTAAGAGGAGGGAAACAGAGATGTCAGAGCTGCAAACAACTCCCTCGCCGGAGATCAGACTGAAAGAAAACATTTCGAAAAAACCAGAGACGATGACCAAGATATTCTGGGAAAAATTTTCGAAAAACAAGCTGGCCATTCTAGGTGCCGTCATTCTGTTTATCATTGTTATGTCGGCTGTTTTCGCTCCTTTGATTGCACCTTATCCCCAAGAGCAGCAAAGCTTGCTTGATAAGTATAAAGCGCCGGGTCTTGAACATTTGATGGGAACGGATAAATTCGGCCGCGATATTTTCAGCCGGATTTTATATGGAGCGCGCGTCTCTTTATTGGTCGGTTTTGCTTCTGTAGTCGGTTCTATTTTAATCGGAACTGTATTAGGGGCGTTAGCAGGTTATTTCAGAGGAATTGTCGACGCTGTCATTATGCGTTTAGTCGACATTGTATTATCCATTCCGGATATTTTCTTGCTGATCACGCTGGTTACCATTTTCAAGCCTGGCGTGGACAAACTGATTTTAATTTTCTGTCTCACCGGCTGGACAACAACGGCACGATTGGTAAGAGGAGAGTTTCTATCGCTTCGTTCAAGGGAATACGTTCTGGCTGCTAAAACAATCGGAACGAAGACTCACAAAATTATCTTTTCACATATTCTCCCCAATGCATTAGGGCCGATTATTGTGTCAGCAACATTAAAGGTAGGTTCAGTTATTCTCGCTGAGTCCGCGCTTAGCTACTTAGGCTTTGGGATCCAGCCGCCAATCGCAAGCTGGGGAAATATGCTTCAAGACGCACAAAATTTCACAGTGATGATTCAAGCATGGTGGTACCCATTATTTCCCGGGCTATTTATTTTAATTACCGTGCTGTGCTTCAACTTTGTCGGTGACGGCTTGCGGGATGCTCTGGATCCCAAAAATATTAAATAAAAATGAAAATCATGTTCGTTAGAAAATGTAACGAATTCCTAAAGTAAGCAGATTTCCTTTGTCAGAAAATATACGAGGGAGTCTGCTTTTTGTGTTTATAACAGAAACCCAATTATTCCAGATTTCCTCAATCTCTATGGAATAATTTCTCTGCACCTTGCCTATACTGTGGACAACAGTTTTTATAAAGTGAGGGGTTAGAGATGTTATTTCTTCATGATGTGTGGGTCAATTGGTTTGAAGGGGAAGAAAATGGCTACAATGTATGCCACTTTCATGAATGGCGCAAGGAAGATACGGTTGAGCTTTTGGATCAGGTGCCTCTCTTAAGGGTGCCGTCAGTATTGTTTCATTACATAGAAAACGATTTGTCAGAGCTTCCGAAAGATTTGCTTGAAGAGGTTCATCAAAAATCGTACATTCGCAAAAATCATGAACGCACAAAGCTGGAGTATTGTTTTGTTGTGACGGACGGAATCGGCATTTTGGCTGTTGATACAATCGGCTACACGATCCCTGTCAGAAAAAGCCGCCTTATCCCGCGGCAGGAGCAGCTCGTGTATGAAATGGTGAAAGATGTAGAGCCGGAAACGTATGAATTTGAGCCGAAGAAGCTGGAGTCCTTAAAAGAATATCATATCTTATCATTGGCACCAGAGCACGTCAGAGGATTAACGAGAAAAGAGCGGCAAATTAAGCAGCTTATGTTTATGGCGCTGGATCAATTAAAAGGGCTGAAAAACCGTGCGGAGATTGGCTACTGGTACACAGAGTGGAACCCGCATATGTATGAACAAATCAAACGGATGAGCTTTGAAGAGATTTGGGACATGCTGTATAACGAAACCATTGAAGGCTGGTCGGACAAGCATTTGGCTTTTTGCGAAAACCTGATCAAAGGACAGCCTTTTTTCGAGAAGCTTTGGGAAATAGAAAATGAATCAAAGGTAAATTAAAAAAAACCGCTCTTGCAAATCGCAAGAGCGGTCTTTTTGTTATCGTCTTTTTCGGCCGAGACCCATGGCATTTTCCATTTTTTTGAGCATTTTGTTTGCTGTCCGGTTCGCCCGCTCAGCGCCTTCATCAAGAATCCGGTCTAATTCTTCGGACTCAATCAGTTCATGATAACGGTCTTGAATTGGCTTCAATGCGCCGACTACCACTTCTGCCAAATCACCTTTGAACTCGCCATAGCCCTTTCCTTCGTATTTCGCTTCAAGCTCTTCAATCGTCGTATTGCCGAGAATTGAATAAATCGTAAGAAGATTGGAAACGCCGGGTTTGTTTTCTTTATCAAATTTTACAATACCTTCAGAATCTGTCACAGCGCTTTTGATTTTCTTTTCAAGCTGCTTTGGTTCGTCCAGCAATGTAATAAAAGATTTCTGGTTTGGATCAGATTTACTCATTTTCTTCAGCGGGTCAGTCAAAGACATGATCCGAGCGCCTACTTTTGGAATCTTCACTTCCGGAATTGTAAAGATGTCGTTATATTTTTTGTTAAATCGCTCTGCAAGGTTTCGTGTCAGCTCAAGATGCTGCTTTTGATCCTCGCCGACAGGCACAAGATCAGTTCCGTACAGCAGAATGTCAGCAGCCATCAGCGGCGGGTACGTTAACAGGCCCGAGACAACTGCTTCTTTGCCATTTGACTTGTCCTTAAATTGAGTCATTCGTTCAAGCTCGCCGATATAAGCGACGCACTGCATCATCCATCCGGCCTGTGCATGTGCGGGAACCTCTGATTGAATAAACAGCGTTGCCTTTTCAGGGTCGAGACCGACAGCTAGATAAAGCGCAGCCAGACTGCGGATGTTTTTTCTCAGCTGAAGCCGATCCTGAGGCACTGTGATCGCATGCTGGTCTACTATGCAAAAATAGCTGTGATAATCATGCTGCAGTTCGACAAACTGCTTCATTGCACCGATGTAGTTGCCGAGTGTAACGGAACCGCTTGGCTGGATGCCTGAAAAAATCGTCTGTTTCATTGGAAAATCAACCTCATTTCTTAGAACATAATAAAAAAGGCTCATTCTTCCCCTATAAAAAAGGGACGAATGAACCGTGGTACCACCCTGATTATTCCATTAAAATGGAATCACTCTGACGTTTGTAACGGAGACTGCTCCGGCTGAGCCTACTTTTTGGTTCGGTCAGCTGCTCCAAAGTCCATTCCACATTGCCCGTTATCTGCTCCCAGCACCGCAGACTCTCTTCAAACGGGTGAAATGCGTACTACTCTTTTTCATAGCAAGCTTTTCTTTTGATTGCTTCATTATAAATCAATTATAACCAATTGTCATCCTGAAAAAACGTTCTTTTTGCATGAAAATTGTAATGATATAAATAAAAGAACAGTTGTAAATCGCCCAAATGATAACCGCTCTCAGCAGTTAAACAGCTAGATATTATATGTATAAAGCAATATGGATTGGAAAATCCTAAAATAGTTTTTAATCAATTTATGCTTTAAACGGTAGAAGGATATCGCGTTATTGGCAGAAAAACTAACGAAGTTTAAAAATTTTAAATTGATAAAATAATATTGCAATAAAGAATTTGTTTCATTATAATGAACTTGTTCACTCTATTGTTACAGCTTTTTTACAAAAATAATCAGAAAAGACGGAACAGAATAAAAGTTATGTAAACTTAGGTTCATTTGTCTGATATTTCTGAGGATTTAGCCGTAAGGAGCTGAAAAAATGATTATTAGGGGGTTTGTGGATATGAAAAAACGTTGGTCGATTGTCACGTTAATGCTCATTTTCACTCTCGTGCTGAGCGCATGCGGCTTTGGCGGCAGCGGTTCAAACGGTGATGGGAAAAAAGACAGCAAAGGGAAGACGACACTTAACATTAATATTAAAACTGAGCCGTTCTCCTTACATCCCGGATTGGCAAATGACTCGGTATCAGGCGGTGTTATCCGTCAGACTTTTGAAGGATTGACACGTATTAATGCAGAGGGTGAGCCTGAAGAAGGCGCAGCTTCTAAAATTGAAACAAGCAAAGATGGAAAAACCTATACGTTTACGATTCGTGATGATGCAAAGTGGTCAAACGGTGACCCTGTCACAGCGCAAGATTTTGAATATGCATGGAAATGGGCGCTTGATCCTAATAACGAATCACAATACGCTTACCAGCTCTACTACATAAAAGGTGCTGAGGCGGCAAATACCGGTAAAGGCAGCCTTGATGATGTGGCAGTGAAAGCTGAAAACGATAAGACATTAAAGGTTGAACTAAACAACCCGACTCCATACTTCACTGAATTAACAGCATTCTATACTTATATGCCGATTAACAAAAAAATTGCAGAGAAAAACAAAAAGTGGAACACAAATGCCGGAGACGATTATGTGTCAAACGGGCCATTTAAGATGACGGCATGGAAACACAGCGGATCTATCGATCTTGAAAAGAATGATCAATACTGGGATAAAGACAAAGTCAAACTGAAGAGTATCAATATGGTTATGATCAACAATAACAATACTGAACTCAAAAAATTCCAAGCTGGCGAACTTGATTGGGCTGGTTTGCCGCTCGGACAGCTTCCGACTGAATCGCTTCCTAGCTTGAAAAAAGACGGTTCTTTACATGTTGAGCCGATGGCGGGTGTGTATTGGTACAAATTCAATACTGAAGCAAAGCCGTTAGACAACGTCAATATCCGCAAAGCATTATCTTATGCGATTGACCGCCAATCGATTGTTAAAAACATTACACAGGGTGAACAAATCCCGGCAATGGCTGCGGTGCCGCCGACAATGAAGGGATTTGAAGATAACAAAGAAGGCTACTACAAAGACAACGATGTCAAAACGGCAAAAGAATATCTTGAAAAAGGCCTGAAAGAAATGGGCTTAAGCAAGGCATCTGACCTTCCGAAAATCAAGTTGTCTTATAACACTGATGATGCACATGCAAAAATCGCTCAGGCAGTGCAAGAAATGTGGAAGAAAAATTTAGGCGTGGATGTAGAGCTTGATAACTCAGAATGGAATGTATATATTGATAAGCTTCACAGCCAAGATTATCAAATCGGCCGTATGGGCTGGCTTGGCGACTTCAACGATCCGATTAACTTCCTTGAGCTGTTCCGTGACAAAGACGGAGGAAATAACGATACCGGCTGGGAAAATCCAGAATTCAAAAAACTTCTGAACCAGTCACAAACTGAAACTGATCCAACTAAACGTGCTGAGCTGCTGAAAAAAGCTGAAGGTATTTTCATTGATGAAATGCCAGTAGCGCCAGTTTATTTTTATACGATTCCTTGGGTGCAAGACGAAAATCTGAAAGGAACCATCATTACTGGAACCGGAGAAATTTATTTCAGAAACGCGTACTTTCAATAAGTCTTATTTGTGAAAACAAAAACCTCAAGGTATATGGGGACTTATTTCCCATATACCTTTCTTACTGAAGGATTGTAAAAATGTAAAAATCATGGAGGTGTTCCCCCTTGCTAAAATATATTGGAAGACGCTTAGTCTATATGATTATCACATTATTTGTGATTGTAACCGTGACATTCTTCTTAATGCAAGCAGCACCGGGCGGGCCGTTTTCGGGTGAGAAAAAGCTTCCGCCTGAAATTGAAGCAAACTTAAATGCGCATTATGGCTTGGACAAGCCGCTGTTTGTACAATATGCGAGCTATTTGAAATCAGTTGCAATGTGGGATTTCGGACCGTCATTTAAATATAAAGGTCAGAGTGTCAATGACCTGATCAGTTCAGGTTTCCCCGTTTCATTCACTCTTGGAGCAGAAGCTATTCTCCTCGCTTTAGCGTTTGGTGTACTGTTTGGGGTCATTGCAGCCCTTTACCATAATAAGTGGCAGGATTATACCGTCGCGATTTTAACGATCTTTGGTATTTCAGTTCCGAGCTTTATCATGGCGGCTGTGCTGCAATATGTGTTCTCCATGAAGCTTGAGCTGTTTCCGGTCGCGGGGTGGGAGTCCTGGTCATACACCTTTTTGCCTTCCATCGCACTTGCTTCCATGCCGATGGCGTTTATTGCCAGACTTTCCCGTTCAAGCATGATCGAAGTGTTAAACAGTGATTATATTCGCACAGCGAAAGCAAAAGGGCTGTCGCGTCCTGCAGTTACAGTGCGGCACGCCATCCGAAACGCGCTGTTGCCAGTCGTTACATATATGGGCCCTATGGCCGCTCAAGTTTTAACTGGAAGCTTTATCATTGAAACCATTTTTGGTATCCCGGGGCTTGGTTCACACTTCGTAAACAGTATTACAAACCGTGATTATACGGTCATTATGGGTGTAACGGTGTTCTTCAGTGTCATCCTGCTATTGTGTGTATTAATCGTAGACGTGTTATACGGCATTATTGATCCAAGAATCAAGCTTTCCAAAGCAAAGAAAGGAGCCTAGGCCATGCAGAACATTCCAAAAAACATGTTTGAACCAGCCGCAGCGAATGCCGGCGATGCTGAGAAAATAAGTAAAAAGAGCCTTTCCCTCTGGAAAGATGCGATGTTACGCTTCCGCAGCAATAAGCTTGCGATGGTCGGGCTTGTTATTATTGTTCTCATTATTCTCATGGCGATTTTTGCGCCTGTTTTCTCAAAATATGATTATTCGACTACCAATCTCTTAAATGCGGATAAGCCGCCTTCAAAAGATCACTGGTTCGGGACTGATGATCTAGGAAGGGACATTTTCGTCCGTACATGGGTAGGTGCGCGAATTTCAATCTTTATCGGTGTCGCAGCCGCTGTTCTTGACTTGCTGATCGGTGTTATTTGGGGCAGTATTTCAGGGTTCCGCGGAGGCAGAACAGATGAGATTATGATGCGTATCGCAGATATCCTTTGGGCTGTTCCTTCATTATTAATGGTTATCCTGCTGATGGTCGTTCTTCCGAAAGGGCTGTTAACGATTATTATTGCCATGACGATTACGGGCTGGATTAACATGGCCAGAATCGTTCGCGGACAAGTGCTGCAGCTGAAGAACCAGGAATACGTGCTTGCGTCGCAGACACTCGGGGCGAAAACATCCCGTCTGCTGTTTAAACATATCGTGCCGAACGCAATGGGCTCTATTTTAGTCACGATGACACTGACTGTTCCAACCGCGATTTTTACAGAAGCCTTTTTAAGCTATTTAGGACTTGGTGTTCCGGCTCCTCTTGCAAGCTGGGGAACGATGGCTTCTGACGGATTGCCTGCATTGACCTATTATCCGTGGCGTTTGTTTTTCCCTGCCGGTTTTATCTGCATTACCATGTTTGGTTTTAACGTTGTCGGCGATGGATTAAGAGACGCATTGGATCCTAAGTTACGTAAATAAGGGAGTGATACGGGTGACACGCCTATTAGAAGTAAAAGATTTAGCGATTTCATTTAAAACATACGGCGGAGAGGTCCAGGCGATCCGCGGAGTGAATTTCCATCTGAATAAAGGTGAAACATTGGCAATCGTCGGGGAGTCAGGATCTGGAAAAAGTGTGACATCTCAAGCGATCATGAAGCTGATACCGATGCCCCCGGGTTATTTTAAACGCGGTGAGATTTTATTTGACGGCAAGGATTTAGTGCCGCTGTCCGAAAAAGAAATGCAAAATGTACGGGGGAAAGAGATCGGAATGATATTCCAAGATCCGATGACCTCTTTAAATCCGACAATGAAAGTCGGCAAACAAATTACGGAAGTGCTGTTTAAACACGAAAACATTTCAAAGGAAGCTGCGAAAAAACGTGCTGTTGAGCTGCTGGATTTAGTAGGTATCCCAATGCCGGAAAAACGGGTCAACCAATTTCCGCACGAGTTTTCAGGCGGGATGAGACAGCGTGTCGTCATTGCGATGGCGCTTGCAGCGAATCCGAAGCTTCTGATTGCCGATGAGCCGACAACTGCTCTTGATGTAACGATACAAGCGCAGATTCTGGAGTTGATGAAGGATTTACAAAAGAAAATTGACACGTCTATTATCTTTATCACTCACGATCTCGGTGTTGTGGCTAACGTTGCTGACAGGGTCGCTGTCATGTACGCGGGACAGATTGTAGAAACCGGCACGGTAGACGAAATTTTTTACGATCCGAGACATCCGTATACTTGGGGGCTGCTGGCATCCATGCCGACACTTGACAGCTCAGGAGACGAACAGCTGACGGCAATCCCGGGCACGCCGCCTGATTTGACAAATCCACCAAAAGGAGATGCCTTTGCGCTCCGGAGTCCATATGCGATGAAAATTGATTTTGAACAGGAGCCGCCAATGTTTAAGGTTTCCGATACGCATTATGTGAAATCGTGGCTGCTTCATCCTGATGCGCCAAAGGTAGAGCCGCCTGAAGCGGTAAAAGCGAAAATGCGGACGCTGGCGAATACGTATCAAAAACCTGTCTTAGTGAGAGAAGGTGAATAAATTGACGGAGAAACTATTAGAAATCAAACATTTAAAACAGCACTTTGTTACACCGAGAGGAACGGTTAAGGCCGTAGATGACCTGTCGTTTGATATCTATAGAGGCGAAACATTGGGTCTTGTTGGTGAATCCGGCTGCGGTAAATCGACAACAGGCCGAAGCATCATTCGGCTGTACGAAGCAACTGATGGCGAGGTGCTGTTTAACGGTGAAAATGTTCACGGTAAAAAATCTCGCAAAAAGCTGCTTGAATTCAACCGCAAAATGCAAATGATTTTCCAGGACCCATATGCATCGCTGAATCCGAGAATGACAGTCGCAGATATTATTGCAGAAGGCCTCGACATTCATAAGCTGACCAAAACGAAGAAAGAGCGTATGCAACGGGTTCATGAGCTCCTGCAAACAGTCGGTTTAAACAAGGAGCATGCCAACCGTTATCCGCATGAATTTTCCGGCGGACAGCGGCAAAGAATCGGGATCGCGAGAGCTCTTGCCGTTGATCCTGAATTTATTATCGCCGATGAACCGATTTCTGCATTGGATGTGTCTATTCAGGCACAGGTTGTGAACTTAATGAAAGAACTCCAAAAGGAAAAAGGGCTCACCTACTTGTTTATCGCTCATGATTTATCAATGGTCAAATACATCAGCGACCGTATCGGAGTGATGTATTTCGGAAAACTGGTTGAACTTGCGCCGGCAGATGAACTTTACGAAAACCCGCTACACCCGTATACAAAATCATTGCTTTCTGCCATTCCGCTTCCTGACCCGGATTATGAGAGAAATCGTGTACGCCAGAAATACGATCCGTCCGTGCATCGATTAAAGGATGGAGAAAAGATGGAATTCCGTGAAGTAAAACCAGGTCATTTTGTGATGTGCACGGAAGAAGAATTTAAAGCCTATTCATAAGTTGAAAATCCTTCAAAACAAATGTTTTGAAGGATTTTTTTATACAGGCTGATAGAAAGTAAGAGGCATATCTTTTACAATTAGAGGAAAAACGGAGGCGAACACTATTCAAATTATTCATCAGAAAAACGTCTTTGCGCTGTTTCTGTCGCAATCTCTGCAATCTTTAGCTGGAGTACTGGTGACAATCGTTTTAATGGTAAGGGTCTATCAAATGACCGACTCTGTCTTTTTTTCGGGTCTTATTTTATCATTCATGTCGTTTGCAAGTGTTGCGGCAAGCTTTTGCATTTCAGATGCACTCCATAAGCTTGGTTTTAAAAAGGTGCTTGCCGGTGCAAGCCTGCTGAGAGCGGTTTTTGCGATGCTAATCGCATACAGTGTCAGCCAAAACGGAATTTCCTCCTTGATCATGACGCTGCTGTTTGTTTTTTGTTTTTCATTTTTGGGCGCTTTTTTTCAGCCGGCAAGGTTCGCGCTGCTGCCTGTCATTGTTTCAAAAGAGCATTACGTGAAAGCAAACGGCGTGATTTCACTCGCTAATCAATTGTTTTTAACAGCTGGCTGGGGACTTGGAGGTTTTCTTACATATGCTGTATCTTTTGAGTTCGTTGTCGGCAGTGCCATATGCCTGTTTGTTTTTTCCGGAGCTTTCATCAGCCTGCTTCATGTGAACGATGAAGGAACGAAAAGAACAGCTGAAGCAGCATCTGCCAGAAGTGTATGGAAGGATTTGATGACAACCCCGATTGTAAGAGACATCACTGCAATGGACATGATAGAAGCTCTTGCCGGCTCAGTTTGGTCATCTGCCATTCTTTTGGCTTTTACAGTGGCTGTTCTGCATGAAACAGAAGTGTGGTGGGGAATCTTTAACGCTTCTTATTTTATAGGTGCTATGATCGGCAGTGTCATCGCCATCCATTTTTCTGCATTTTTTGAGCGAAACATGGGGTACGTGATTATATTCAGCTCACTTGTGATGTCAGTGCTGACATTTTTCTTTGCGATTTCTCCCTTGCCGTTTTTATGCGCCCTGGCTTGCGCGGCAATGGGGCCTTTTTATCAGGTCAGAGATATTTGTCAGGAAACCGTATTGCAGGAGGTCATTCCGGCACATAAGCGCATCGGGATCATGGCTGCCAAAAACGCGCTGTTGACTCCTTGGTCTGGTGTTACTTATTCCATCATGGGACTGCTGGCTGATGCTGCCGGTGCAAAAACAGCTTTTATTTCGGCGGCTGTATTATACGGCATGACTTTTTTGATTGCGTTGGCGCAGCCCGGCCTGAGTCATTACAAACGGAAAAAACACGCGAATTGAGCATGACCAAACATCTCCGGTGGAACGACGAATCGTCTTACTTGCCGAAAAAAAAATGAAACCATGCGGAAAGTTCGTACGTCTTTATAGATGTAAGGCTGTTTAAACAAGAAGAAATGGGGTATATCTAAAAGTATGAAGACAACGAACTCATAAGGAGCAAATCAATGAACTGGTACGAAAAGCTTAGCGAGTACTTTCCAATTGAAGAATTGAAATCAAAAGCGCATATGGAAGCTCTTTTGAAAGAGCGAAGCGATATTTATCATAAAGACGAAGGCAAGCATCATATTTTAATGTTTGCGGAATTTGAATCTTTTATCTTCGTTGATTATCTGTATGTGTCAAAAGATGCAAGAGGGCAGGGGCTAGGGGGCAAACTGCTTGCCAAGCTGAAAAAGAAAAATAAGCCGATATTGCTTGAGGTGGAGCCTGTGGATGAAGATGATGCTGATACAGAAAAACGCCTGAGATTTTATCAAAGAGAGCATTTTAAGCATGCTCAGTCAATTGGGTACCGACGCCGGTCATTGGCTACGAATGAAGTCAACAAGATGGAGATTCTGTACTGGTCACCGAAAACAGAATCAGAAGAAGAAATTCTTGAAGCCATGAAACAGACATATGAAAACATTCATACTTATAAAGATGAGAAATGGTACGGGGAATCATACGAAAAAACGGATGAAGTCCTGACACTCATTGATGAAGAAAAGCAAAAAAATATTTTCGATGAGTTAAGCTAATTGAGAATGCAAACACATGAAAAAATAAAAATTTGCTGGATTGACACATTTTTTTCTTAGGACACTGTTCACACTTACTTTTTTATAGTATAATACCTATAAAGATTCCTTTTTTAGAGTAATTTCAATTTAAGAATAAAATAGATGTTCATCCTACTAATTAGAGGAGTGAAGATGAATGGTTACATTATACACATCACCAAGCTGTACTTCATGCAGAAAGGCGAGAGCGTGGCTCGAGGAGCATGAGATTCCTTATGTAGAAAGAAACATTTTCTCTGAACCTTTATCAATTGATGAAATAAAACAAATCTTAAGAATGACTGAGGACGGAACAGATGAGATCATCTCAACCCGTTCAAAAGTATTCCAAAAATTGAATGTGAACGTTGAATCAATGCCGCTGCAAGACTTGTACCGCTTGATCAACGAGCACCCAGGGTTGCTTCGCCGTCCGATCATCATCGATGAAAAACGTTTGCAGGTCGGATACAACGAAGACGAAATCAGACGTTTCCTGCCAAGAAAAGTCCGCTCTTTCCAATTAAGAGAAGCACAGCGTTTGGCAAACTAATAGATCGCACGTTAAAAAGAAGGCTGAGACATCATCAGCCTTCTTTTATTTTTCAACCTGCTGATAATAAATGCTGGCAAGGATGACAAAGACGACAGTTAAAATGGGGAGAAGCGCTTCAACGGCCCCGTGCTGAGCCATAAAAAAAGACAGCTTTTTATCCCGGACAATCATTTCTCCGCCTGTATAAGCCAATAATCCGCTTCCCGCATAAATCAATAAAGGTATTTTCTCAAGCGCGATGTGGATAAGTTTGCTGCCCCAAATAATAACCGGCACCGATACACACAGACCAATCATAACGAGAGAAAGCTCACCGTGCGACGCTCCTGCGACAGCAATAACATTGTCCAGCGACATAAACAGGTCTGCGAGTACAATTGTTCGTATGGCTTTCCACAGAGAGGTGCTGCTTTTGACGTGCTGAGCGTCTTTTTTTTCAATTAATAGCTGGTATCCCAAATATAGAAGGAAAATTCCGCCGGCGCATTGCAGGAAAGGAATATTCAAAAGATAAACCGCTGCGCTTGTTAATCCGATTCTCATCGCAACGGCGATAAATGTTCCGAGAATAATGGCTTGCTGTCTTTGCTTGTCCGGTAAATTTCGGCTGGCCATGGCGATCACGACTGCATTATCGCCGCCGAGAATCAGATCAATTCCGACGATAAGCAGCAGCGATATCAGATAGTCATGCTCCATGAATCGGCACCTCGCTTTCGTTCCATCGCTTGTACCACTAATATATGAAGCGGGAGGCAATTTATGATAGCGGTGCGGAAGACAAGCCATTTTTTGGCCGAAGATGCATTTTTATTTCTTTTGTGACTGATTTATCATAAAATAGAAATACAAAGGAATTCACACTTGCCTTGGTTCAAGGTTAAGATGTGGACGGAATGGGTAAAGTGTAGTAAAGTACTATTAATCGGGAGCTTAGATGTCCCTTCAACATCTTATATAGAAGGGAAGGTTGGCAAATGGAAATTGAAAGAATTAACGAGCATACAGTAAAATTTTATATGTCTTATGGAGATATTGAAGATCGCGGTTTTGACAGAGAAGAAATTTGGTATAACCGTGAGCGCAGTGAAGAACTATTCTGGGAAGTTATGGATGAAGTTCATGAGGAAGAGGAATTCGCTGTTGAAGGTCCTCTTTGGATTCAAGTTCAGGCACTGGACAAAGGATTAGAAATTATCGTCACCAAAGCCCAGCTTTCCAAAGACGGACAAAAGCTCGAACTGCCGATTCCTGAGGATAAAAAGCAAGAACCAGCATCTGAGGATCTTGACGCCTTGCTGGATGATTTTCAAAAAGAAGAGCAAGAAGTCAATCAGGAAGAGAAGGAGCAAAAGCTTCAATTTGTCTTACGGTTTGATGACTTCGAAGATGTAATTTCTCTATCTAAATTAAACGTTAACGGAAGTAAAACGACTTTATATTCGTTTGAGAACCGATATTATTTATATGTGGATTTTTACAATTTGACTGATGAAGAGGTTGAAAATCAGCTAAGCATCCTGTTGGAGTACGCGTCTGAATCCTCAATCAGCATACACCGTCTTGAAGAATACGGCAAGCTGGTTGTATCAGAGCACGCTCTTGAAACGATAAAAAAACACTTTGCATCATAGCAGACCGATTTCTTGACGGAAATCGGTTTTTTTCTATTTCAAAACAACATATTGAAGCTGGAAAATCAAAAACATACATATAGGCAAAACATCAGCGAACAGGAGTTCATCGGTTATTTCCAGAAAGAGTTATGAATCTGGAAAGGAGAGATGACAATTGTTTAGTGCTGTGACAGAAGACGGCCAAGTGTTTCACCTCATAGGCAGGCAGAGGAGAGAACAATTAAAGCAGACCAGGTTTTTCTGCCCGGTGTGTGCTGAGGAGCTCGATGTGAAGCTAGGGTCTCAGAAAGCGCCGCATTTTGCCCATAAACAGAACAAGTCCTGCACGATAGACATAGAACCTGAGAGCGCCTATCACTTAGAAGGAAAACGGCAGCTTTATGTATGGCTGAAAACGCAAAAGGCTTCCCCGCTCTTAGAGCCGTACGTGAAAGAGATTAAACAAAGGCCCGACATCTTGGCAAAAGTAAAGGGGGATACGCTTGCAGTTGAATACCAATGCGCGACTCTCGCTCCAGATGTCTTTCAAAAAAGAACAGCCGGTTTCAAACAAGCAGGAATGATACCGCAGTGGATTCTTGGAGGCAGCCGCTTAAAACGGACATCATCATCCTTTTACCAGCTGTCCGATTTCCATTGGCAGTTTATCAATGCCAGTCCGAACAGTGATCTGTTATGTTACTGCCCCGAAATACATTCTTTCCTGAGGCTCAGCCGCATGATCCCGTTTTACACAACCCATTTTTACTGCTCCGTCCAAACGATTCCAATCCGCCAGGCAACGGCTGAAGATTTATTTTTCACTGAACCAGATTCGTCGTTTAAGCACTCAGATTGGACAGGAGCCATTCTCCGTTTTCGCCGCAAAACTCATCGGTTTCTCTCTAAAGATATGAATCGGATCAGGCTTCTGTTTTATGAAAAACGGCAAACACCTCTCTCTTTTCTTCCGACAGAGGTGTTTGTTCCTGTAAAGAAAGGAGCTGTTTTTAAGAGTCCAGTTTTTGTATGGCAGGGCTATCTTTATCTGTTTATTACGGATCTTGGATATAAACATGCGCCCATTCGCTTTTCAGCCGTTTTGCAGCACTGCAAAATACACATTCATAAAAAGAACATTCTGCTAAGAGGCGTATACAGGGATCAGGATTTCATTGAGGCGGTTAAACAGTACATTGAGTTTTTGTGCAAGAAGGGATTTTTGAGGGAGACTCAGAAAGAAGTGTATGTGCTGGATCAGCCCGCAAAGCGCAGCCAATCATTACAGGATCTCATTGAAAAAGACAGAAGCTGTTTTATCGAATGAGTTTTCCTGATTTGGCTCACCCTAAGACAAAGGTGGTGGGCTGGTTATGAGAAGCACAAAAGGAAAGGTTTTTCGTGTTTTTACTGCTTTTTTGGCATTCGTTCTCTTCATAACTGCATATGATTTGACAAATGGCAGTGAAAAACCGGAAGATATTCACAACACAAGTTTATTGAGAAACAACCGTTTTTTCAATTGGCTTGAATCAAAGAAAACGAGGGGGATCACCATGGCTGAGGAAAAAAAAGCTAATCAACTGCCTGACCGAAGCGAGGTAAAGGCAGAGGACACATGGAGACTAGAGGATATTTTTCCTAGTGATGAGGCCTGGAATAAAGAATTTCAAGCTGTCAAAGAATTAATACCGGATTTATCTAAGTATAAAGGCAAGCTGGCTGATTCAGCTGATCATTTATACGAAGCCCTTACTTACCAAGATAAGGTGATGGAGCGTTTGGGCAAACTTTACACATACGCGCATATGCGCTCAGACCAAGATACCGGGAACTCCTTTTATCAGGGGCTTAATGATAAGGCTGGAAATCTGTATACACAGGCCGCAAGCGCAACAGCCTATCTTGTTCCGGAGATTTTATCCATAGAGGAAGACAAACTGCAGCAGTTTATTCTTGAAAAAGAAGAGCTGAAGCTTTACTCACACGCGATTGAGGAAATCACAAAGGAACGCCCGCACGTGCTGAGCGAGAAGGAAGAAGCGCTGCTGGCTGAAGCTTCTGAGGTGCTGTCTTCGTCGTCAAATACGTTCAGCGTGTTAAATAACGCCGATATTACATTCCCATCTATTAAAGATGAAGAGGGAAATGAAAAACAGATCACTCACGGCAATTTTATTAATTTCTTAGAAAGCGAAAACCGCGAAGTCCGCAAAAATGCGTTTGACGCTGTATATAAAACATACGGCCAATATAAAAACACAATGGCGACTACCTTGAGCGGGACTGTGAAAAAAGACAACTTCTACGCAAGAATGAAAAAGTACAAATCAGCACGCGAAGCTTCGCTTTCTAACAACAGTATCCCTGAAGAGGTATACGACAATCTCGTCAAAACGATTAACAAACATCTTCCGCTGCTGCATCGCTATATTGCACTGAGAAAGAAAGTGCTTGAGCTGGATGAAGTGCATATCTATGATCTGTATACACCGCTTGTGAAGGATGCGGGGATGAAGGTTACGTACGAACAAGCTAAAGATTATATGCTAAAGGGGCTTGCACCTTTAGGAGAAGAATACCGCTCTATCTTAAAAGAGGGGCTTGAAAACCGCTGGGTTGATGTTTATGAAAATAAAGGGAAACGCAACGGCGCTTACTCTTCTGGAACATACGGCACAAATCCCTATATTTTAATGAACTGGCATGATAACGTCAATAATCTCTTTACGCTGGTCCATGAGTTCGGCCACTCTGTTCACAGCTACTATACGAGAAAACATCAGCCATATCCTTACGGCAATTACAGCATCTTTGTCGCGGAAGTTGCCTCCACGACAAATGAAGCGCTGCTTGGTGAATATTTGCTGAACAATTTAGAGGACGAAAAACAGCGTTTATATATTCTCAACCATATGCTTGAGGGCTTTAGAGGAACCGTCTTCAGACAAACGATGTTTGCAGAATTTGAACATCTTATCCATATAAAAGCGCAAGAAGGAGAGCCCCTGACACCTGAGCTCCTGACCAATGTATATTATGATCTGAATAAAAAGTATTTCGGAAACGACATGGTGATTGATAAAGAAATCGGACTCGAATGGTCACGGATTCCGCATTTCTATTACAACTACTATGTATATCAGTATGCGACAGGGTACAGTGCGGCCCAGGCGTTAAGCAGCCAAATTTTGAAGGAAGGCAAGCCTGCGGTTGACCGTTATATTGACTTCCTGAAAGCGGGCAGCTCACAATATCCGATCGACATCCTGAAAAAAGCGGGCGTTGATATGACGTCTCCAGAACCGATTGAAGCTGCGTGCAAAATGTTTGAGGAAAAGCTTGATGAGATGGAAGAACTGCTGTTAAAAGTAAAGCAGTCTTAAAAAAATTGCCTGTGCATAAATGATGCACAGGCTTTTTAAAATCCTTTAAAGGTTTTCCGATGGTTCAGGCGATACAAGGTAAACAGAATAGACAGAAACAGCAGAGGGGATGTAATGTAAAGAGGCAGCATATGCATCATAGCCAATAAATTTAAACAGAAAAAAACAACAATGCACACAATTGAGATCACATTAAACATCATGGCGATCCTCCTCGTCCTTGTTCCTTACAAGCATATGAATGAAATCTGTCAGTTATGTTTTGTGACAAAAATATGAACATTAAGCTTAATGGTTGTCAACAGTCGACAACTTTTGATATGATAAGGATGTGAAATTGATCACAAACAAACATTACCCCTTTGTTTGACCGTGAAAAATTTCTCCCATCCCCTTTGTTGTCGTTAAGACATATGAAACCGCGCTTATCCCGGCGCGGTTTCTTTAGTGCTTTGAACGAAACATACGTTTGGTTTTTGTGCAAGAAAACAGCCCCAAGCATATACACGCCTGCGGCTATTTTTCACATGATTGGTATTCATCAGAACTGCTGGTGAGGGACTGCCAAAACATTCCGTGCTTGGCCTCTACTTTGGCAACCTTTTTAGCAAACGCCAATTTTTTCATTTCCTTTTCTACCTCTTCAAGACTCAAATCATATACAAGAGCGATTTCCTTAGAGGCAACGAAACGGAAATATTCAATAAAACATTCCAGAGGCGGTGTTTCCGACGGCTTCGGCTCGTCGCCAAGCATCTCAAATAAGATTTCTTCATATACATGATATGAATAGCTGCCGGGGACCTTAAGTCCTTCGTCTTCATGCTGCGTATTAAAAAACGTCAGCGTCGGGGTGGCTGTAACATCCATCTCAGCCGCGATTTTCATGTCACATTGAAGCGCCTTTACCGCGCTTTGGGAGTGAAGGTCTTTTTGAAATTCCTCGAGATCTAGGCTTGTTTTTGACGCTATTTCCAAAAGCACGTTTTCATCCGTAATATTCTTCTTCGAAACGAACAGACTCTCTTGCATATTCCGAAGAAATTGCATACCGGCTCTTCTTCCTTGAAGTTCGGCTGCCTTAAATGCGAGAGCGGCCATATATGGAGAAGAGAGCGGCTGACCTTGCTCAAACCATACACTGCCGTCACACGGCATACCGGAGCGGCTAGCGATCTTTTCCCAGGCTTCTGCCAGAAGATGTTTTTTACGTTTCTTATTTAACGCTGTAAGGCTTGCGGATGCGATGATGCGTAAGGTGAAAAAACGCCCGTATCTGATTTTCATTTTTTTTATGACAGGCTCTAAGGACCAGCATTCGGGACATAAAGGGTCAACAAACATGTAGATTTCCAGCGGTTTTTTTGGATCGCCGTGGCAATGGGCGAAGTATTGCTCATGCTGATAGTTTGTCAATATGATCGATCCTCCGCTTCTGTTTGATTCACCATATGCCTTGCTGTCAACTCCAGCCGGCCAAACAAAAATTCACGAATATCGCCCTCTAGTCCTACATGGTCCATTGCGTCTTTCATACAGCTGAGCCACGCATCGGCCCTCTCGTTTGTAATTGGAAAGGGTAGATGTCTTGCCCTGAGCATGGGATGGCCGTGTTCCTCAGTATAAAGGGGAGGCCCGCCTAAATACTGTGTCAAAAATTGCTTCTGTTTCCTGGCCGTTTCTGTTAAATCGCTCGGAAATATGGGCTTAAGCAAAGGATGAGACGCGACACGCTCATAAAAAGTATCAACAAGTTGCGATAGAAGTTCTTCTCCAATCGCTTCATAAGGTGCGTTAAACGATTGTCCCATGTTGACTACTCCTTTAAATATGGCTAATAGGAATCATAATTCCTATTGCAAAAAGTTATTTTCTGTATTTATTTCAATTCATCTATGATTTATTTTAGCAACAAGGCATCATTTCTACAAACAAACTGCCTTTTATGTGCTTGAAGACAGGGTTCGGCTTTAGAGCCGGGTTTGTATTTCATATCATATCACATACAAATCATGAATGTGTAAGATTTCACTCCGCAAAAAAACCGGAGGGCAAGAGCCGCTCCGGTTACGCGTAATAGGTTGCTGTTATTTTTTTTACATAGTTTTGAGTTTCTCTGAAAGGCGGAATGCCTCCGTATCGATCAACGTTTCCCGGTCCGGCGTTATAAGCTGCTAACGCCATGGATACATTGCCATCATATTTATCCAGCATTTGTTTTAAATACTTCGTTCCGCCCTCAACGTTTTGCTGCGGATTAAGCGGATTGGAAACGCCAAGTGAGGTTGCTGTTGACGGCATCAGCTGCATTAAGCCCATTGCGCCTGCACCGCTGACGGCTTTTGCATTAAAGCCTGATTCCTGTTTGATGACAGCGCGGATTAATTTTTCATCGACTCCGTATTTGTCAGAGGCTTTTTTTATAGCGCTGTCGATTGAGAAGTCACCCGAACTGATGTTTTTATTCTCTTGTTTGTTTGAGGAGACATCAACAGCGGCTGTTTCAGTGCTTTCACTCGCTTTTGTCATTTGGCCGACATTACCGTTTGAATAGGAGGTAAGCCCGTAAGCTGAAAGCAGTGACGGCGATGTCCCGTAAACGCTGTTCAGCTGGCTGAGCGGGCTTGAAGATGCTGCTGACGCTGTTGTTTGCTGGGACAGTCCATTTGTATATTGGCTGAGCAAGGAGCTGAAGCTTGAAAGCGGGCTTTCGGCACTTTGACCGCCCGTGCTGCTTGCATTTGATATAGACTGTAATGCCTGAAGCTGAAGGAGAGCCGCCCAATTCGTTACGTTCACTATGTCATTCCACCTTATATAGACTTTCGTTTTTCTTCATAAAAACGCTGAATTTTATTTTTGGTTTCGCGCAGAGGAATACTGAATTGCTGAAGCAGCTTTTCAAAGGCCAGTTTGCCTTCATGCCAGTCAGCCGCCTCAAATTCGATTTCATAATCCTCTTTATTTAAATATCGGCTGTGATCTAAAACTATTAAACCTTTTTCTGTTTCTTTTTCTGCACGATTTGTTGCTAAAGATCCAAAATAATGAATGGCGTCTGTATCGATGTGAAGCTTCTTCAGCTGGTCCTCGACAGGGCCTTTCGGAATCGTGAAACGTGTAAAGTCGGATACGCCGGAAAGTTTCTGGTGGGTTTCCAGAAGTCCGACTTCAGCCGGTTCTTTTAACGTCAGCACATACTCGCCATTTTTCTTGCGTATTCGAAGCGCCGCATGTTTTTGTTTCAGTGCGAAGCTGTTTGTATCAAAATAGTGATTCTCTTGATTTGTAAATTCTTTTTCTGTCAAGTGCAGTGCTGCAGCTATGTTTTCAAATTCATGTTTTGTCAGCAGATTTTTAAATTCAATTTCAATTTCTTGGCTCATGATTGTCTTCCTTTCAGCTCTGTAAATCTCATTTTTACTATTATCTCTTTAGATGTTTGGTTTATCAATATCGAGCTTGATATGATAAAATGAATCTGTACTTTGTTTATAAAGGAGAGCATTATGCAAAACAGAATCGAAATCTTAAATGCAACACTATCGGACGATGAGCTTCGCCTTACCTGTGAGACAGAAGGGAACGAAGCAGAACGCAAGCCGTCAGGTCAAATGCTTGTTGATTCTGACAACATTGCTTTTGTATACATACTTGAATTAGCTGATTCTTTTGAATATGTCATGATAAAGGAACATATATGGCCTGAACTGAAGCAGGCCCATGATCAAAGAAAACCGATTGTTTTAGAGGCAGGGAAGGAAAGCATTGAGCTGTCAGGCCTCTATGAGGAGCTGGAGTATCTTTTAGAAAATATTAAAGATAATGCGAACTACGGAGAAGAAATGGAAGAAAAAGTGAAACGCGTATTTCTATAGAAACTGGTGCTGAATTGGGGGATGTATGATGGATGACAAGCAATGGGAGCGTTTTTTAGTGCCGTACCGCCAGGCTGTTGAAGAATTAAAAGTGAAGCTCAAGGGGATCCGCACGCTTTATGAATATGAGGATGACCATTCACCGATTGAGTTTGTGACAGGACGCGTCAAGCCTGTGGCGAGTATACTCGAAAAAGCCAGACGGAAAAGCATACCGTTACATGAAATTGAAACCATGCAGGATATCGCAGGCCTTAGGATCATGTGCCAATTTGTCGATGACATCCAATTTGTAAAGGAAATGCTGTTTGCCCGAAAAGATTTCACCGTTGTGGATCAGAGAGATTATATTGCAGAACATAAAGAGAGCGGGTATCGGTCATATCACCTTGTCGTGATGTATCCTTTGCAGACGATATCCGGAGAGAAACATGTTCTTGTTGAAATACAGATCCGTACACTGGCGATGAATTTTTGGGCGACCATTGAGCATTCATTAAATTATAAATACAGCGGAAACATTCCTGAAAAAGTAAAACTGAGGCTCCAGCGCGCTTCTGAAGCGGCTTCGCGGCTTGATGAAGAGATGTCGGAGATCAAGGGTGAAATACAGGAAGCTCAAGCTGCCTTTTCTAGAAAGAAAAAAGGAAGCGAGCATCAATAGGTAAAGGGGAAGAAAAAGCATGAAATTTGCCGTATCGTCAAAAGGAGATAATGTTTCTGATACGCTGAAAAGCAAAATACAGGCGTATTTATTGGATTTTGACATGGAACTGGATGAAAATGAACCGGAAATCGTCATTTCAGTCGGGGGCGACGGGACGCTTTTATACGCTTTTCACAGATACAGCGACAGGTTAGATAAAACAGCTTTTGTCGGCGTTCACACGGGTCATCTTGGGTTTTATGCGGACTGGGTTCCTCATGAAATTGAAAAACTAGTGCTCGCAATTGCGAAAACACCGTATCATACTGTGGAATATCCGCTCCTTGAAGTGATAGTGACCTATCATGAAAATGAGCGAGAGGAAAGATATTTGGCGTTAAATGAATGTACGATTAAAAGCATAGAAGGAAGCCTTGTGGCGGATGTGGAAATCAAAGGGCAGCTCTTTGAAACGTTCCGAGGCGACGGCCTTTGCCTGTCAACGCCTTCCGGGAGCACAGCCTATAATAAAGCGCTGGGCGGAGCGATTATCCACCCATCCATCAGAGCGATTCAGCTTGCGGAAATGGCATCTATCAATAACCGCGTATTCCGGACGGTCGGATCACCGCTCCTTCTCCCTTCCCATCATGATTGCATGATTAAACCGAGAAACGAAGTTGACTTTCAAGTAACAATTGACCATTTAACCCTGCTTCATAAGGATGTAAAGTCCATCCGCTGCCAGGTTGCATCCGAAAATGTAAGATTTGCAAGATTCCGTCCGTTTCCGTTTTGGAAAAGAGTCCAGGATTCATTTATCGGAAAAGGTGAGTAGAAAGAGGACGTATCGTGGAGCAATTTATTATTGAAAAGAACATCACTTCCGCTGAAGACGGAATGACCTTAAAGGAATATGCAGGCGAGCTGGGGATTTCGAAACGCCTGCTGACCGACATCAAGTTTAGCGGAGGAGATCTTCTCATTGATGGTGAGCATGTGACTGTTAAATACGTATTGAGAGAGGGAGACCTTCTTGTTGTAAAGTTTCCTGAGGAACAGGTGAGCGAGACGCTTTTGGCCGAGCCTGTTCCGCTCGATATTCTGTATGAGGATGAACACGTGCTTGTGATAAACAAACAGCCGTATGTGTCATCTATTCCGTCGCGAGAGCACCCGGCGGGAAGCATCGCAAATGGCATCATCCATCACTACCAAAAAAACGGAGTGCGGGCCACGGTTCACCTTGTCACCCGGCTAGACCGGGACACGTCAGGTGTCATGCTGATTGCCAAGCATCGCTTTGCCCACTCCATTTTATCGTCGGCGCAAAAAAACGGCCTTGTGAAACGCAGATATGTTGCGGTTGTGCATGGACATATGACAAAGACAGAGGGAAAGATAGACGCCCCGATTGGCAGACATCCTGACAGTATCATTGAACGGATGGTGACACCGGGCGGTCAGAAGGCTGTTACTCACTTTCGTGTCACACGTATAACAGATGACTTAACCTCGGTGGCATTGCAGCTTGAGACAGGGCGAACCCACCAGATTCGCGTCCATATGAGCTATCTCGGACATCCGCTGTGCGGCGATACGTTGTACGGCGGAACGAGACAAAAGATTGACAGGCAGGCGCTGCACAGTGAACAGCTGTCGTTTATCCACCCGCTGATGCAGGAGAAAATGACGTTTCATGCGGCTCTGCCGTACGATATGCAAGAATTAGTTAAAGGAGATAATCATTAAAACGATTCTCTCCTTTTTTATATGGGGCGAAATCTAGATTCGTCATAGGGCATAGAGCTTGGAACGGAGACTGTCTCCAGTTCGGGAAAACGCAAGGCCGTCAGTTCATTCCCAAACACACAGCCCGTATCAATGTTAATGGTGCGATTTATGATGCGGGGCTCTTTAACAGGTGTGTGTCCGTATACAACCCATGCTTTCCCGTTATAGGCGGCGGCCCAATCCCTCCTGACGGGTCTGCCGTCCGGATACGTTTCACCCGTCACATCGCCGTAAAGCACAAAGTCCTTTACTCTCCTCGTGTTTTTGCCGATATCGTCAGCCTTTATGCCAGCATGGGCGACAACCAATTCTCCATTATGTAAGATGTCGTAAAGCGGCGCAGTTTCATAAAGCTTCATAAATTGTTCGCTGACTTTTCTTCTTTCTTCTTCAGAAAGTGCTTTAAGCTCTGCCGCAGTTGTTTCAAGACCGTGCATCACTTTAACGGGATTTCCTTTTAAGTAGCGGTACAGCTTGTTGCAATGATTTCCCGGGACATAACGCACTGCTCCTTGTTCATAAGCGCCGGCTACAAAGCGGATGACTTCAATTGATTTAGGGCCTCGGTCTGTCAAATCCCCGGCAAAAACAAGCATCCTGCCTTCATCATGTACAGGCAATCCATTTTTTATTGTGTATCCAAGTCTTTCTATCAGGGCTGTCATTTCATCGTAGCAGCCATGAATATCGCTGATAATATCGTAGTAAGCCATGCAGCATCCTCCTTACTCATGATTTTATTTATTATGAAGCAAATTGCTGTGAGTCATCACCAGCTTTTATGTGCAAATTATAGAAGAATCATTTTCTAAAAAAAAATGAGACCTTATTACTTTATTTTTCATCATTACCCTTGTTAAAATCGCGTTATGTTTTTTTAAAAGGAGGTTCAGATTATGGCGCATACATCTGTCGCATCATTAGTTGTCGTACTTATCGTTGCATTTCTAACTCCCATCCTTTTGCATCGGTTTAAACTCAGCATCCCTGTTGTAGTTGCTGAAATTATTATGGGATTGATTATAGGAAAAAGCGGTCTTAATTTAGTTGTGGAGGGTGATACTTGGCTGCAGACGCTCTCTATGCTCGGATTTATCTTTTTAATGTTTTTAAGCGGGCTTGAAATTGATTTTTCATCCTTTGAGAGAGGAAAGAAAAAGCAGTTTCTGCAAAACGGCAAGGAAGCACCCAATACATTTGCCACAGCATCCATTATTTTTATCGGTATTTTTATTTTATCATTGCTGCTGTCCTATGGGTTCGTCTTGGCCGGATTTATCCAAAATGCTTTTTTAATGACGCTTATTATTTCTACGATTTCGTTAGGTGTTGTTGTTCCAACCTTAAAGGAAGAACGGATCATGGATTCAAACATCGGGCAGATTATCCTGCTTGTTGCTGTGATTGCTGACTTGGTCACTATGATTCTTCTTGCTGTATTTTCTTCTCTATACGGAGAGGACAGCGGAAACATGTGGCTCTTGATGATCCTGTTCGCAGCCGGAGTAGTGCTCTACTTCTTCGGCCGGGTCTTCAAACACCGTTCTTTTGTTCAGTCCATGTCAAAAGGGACGATCCAGATCGGGACTCGTGCTATTTTCACCTTAATTATCGTACTGGTGGCTCTGTCTGAATCACTGGGGGCAGAAAATATTCTCGGCGCTTTCTTAGCGGGCGTGCTTGTTTCCCTGCTCTCGCCGAACAAGGAATTGGTTCAGCAGCTTGATTCCTTCGGCTACGGGTTCTTAATACCGATTTTCTTTGTGATGGTCGGTGTAAAATTGGATATTTGGACACTTTTTCAGGACCCGAAAATTTTAGTGATGATTCCGCTGCTGCTTATGGCGCTGTTAGTAAGCAAGATTCTTCCTGTCCTGTACTTGAAGAAATGGTATGATAACCGCACAATATTGGCGTCTGGTTTCCTGCTGACATCAACGCTCTCTCTTGTGATTGCCGCTGCGACAATCGGCCAGCAGCTTCATGTCATCAGCGCGAATATGTCAGGAGCGCTTACGCTGGTGGCGGTTATTGCAAGTATTTTTACCCCAGTCGGTTTTAAAAAGCTGTACAAAAAACAGGAGCAGCCGGAGGAGAAAAAGAAGATCACATTTATCGGCGCTAATCAAATGACACTGCCTGTGACACTTGAATTGCCTGAGAGCGAGTATGAAGTGCGTGTCGTGCACGTTTATCAAGAAAACGCTGAGGAAAAGCTGTCAGACTCAGTATTTTCCGTCGAAACGATTTCTGATTATGAGCATCAAACCCTTGAATCACTCGGTATATTTGATACAGAAATCCTTGTAGTGGCGACAGGGGATGAAGACATGAATACGGACATCGCATTATACGCCAAAGAAAAAGGAACAGAAAGAGTCATTGCCAGCACCGGATCACCGGAGAACGAAGCGAAATTGAAAGAGCAGGGCATCAGCATCTTTTCCATCTTGCTGTCGACCAAAACGCTGCTTCGCGCGCTGATAGAAGCGCCTGGCGTCATGAAACTGCTCACGAACCAGGAGTCTTCGCTGTATCAAATTAATATGGAAAACAGCAAATACGATGGCGTGATTCTCCGTGAATTCCCTTTAACAGGCGACGTGATTTTTGTCAGGATTTTCCGGGGTGTGGACAGCATCGTTCCTCACGGCGATACAAGACTGAAAATCGGAGACCGCTTAATTGTCACCGGATCACGCGGGTACGTAACGGATCTTAAGAAAACATTGGAAGGATAATATCTTGACCAAATAAGGATTCGTGTTAATATAGAGGTGCAGAACAATTCAATATGTATTCGTAAAACCACTAGGGGTGTCCTTTATAAGGGCTGAGATAAAAGTGTGACTTTTAGACCCTCATAACTTGAACAGGTTCAGACCTGCGTAGGGAAGTGGAGCGGTATTTGTGTTATATAACTATGCCAATTCCAAACCACTTTTCCTTGCGGGAAAGTGGTTTTTTTATTTTTCAGACAGGGGGAATGACGTGTGAAGTTTTCAGAAGAATGCCGCAGTGCAGCCGCAGAATGGTGGGAAGGCAGCTTTGTCCATCCGTTCGTTCAGGGGATCGGTGACGGAACGCTTCCGATCGACCGCTTTAAATATTACGTGCTTCAGGATTCTTACTATTTAACTCATTTTGCAAAGGTGCAATCGTTCGGAGCCGCTTATGCGAAGGACCTTTATACAACGGGACGTATGGCCAGCCATGCTCAAGGTACATATGAAGCGGAGATGGCGCTTCATCGCGAGTTTACGGAGCTTTTGGAAATCAGTGAGGAAGAACGGAAGTCATTTAAGCCATCTCCTACCGCTTACTCCTATACATCCCATATGTACCGTTCGGTTTTGAGCGGGAACTTTGCAGAAATCTTGGCAGCTCTTCTCCCGTGCTATTGGCTTTATTATGAGGTTGGTGAGAAATTGCTGACATGTGATCCGGGGCATCCGATTTACCAGAAGTGGATTAGCACATACGGCGGTGACTGGTTCAGACAGCAGGTGGAAGAACAAATTAACCGCCTGGATGAGCTGGCGGAAAACAGCACGGAGGAAGTGCGCACCAAGATGAAAGAGAATTTCGTTATTTCGAGCTATTATGAATATCAGTTCTGGGGTATGGCTTATCGAAAAGAAGGCTGGTCAGACAGCGGCGTAAAAGAGGTGGAAGGGCTTGGAGCTGCACGCCATAACTGATGACCGCAAGCCGGTTGAAGATCTAGTGAGATCAATTATAGCTATTCAGGATGAGGTTGATTTCATCCATATTCGTGAACGGTCTAAATCGGCGGCTGACATTTTGAAACTGCTGGAGCTTATTTCTGAAGGCGGTGTTGATAAGCAAAAGCTGGTGATGAATGGCCGGGTTGATATTGCGCTTTTTTCAAATATTCACCGCGTTCAGCTGCCGAGCAGCAGCTTTTCGCCGAAACAAGTAAGAGCCAGATTTCCTCACCTGCACATTGGGCGATCGGTGCATTCACTGGAGGAAGCGCTTCAGGCAGAAAAGGAAGACGCTGATTATGTTTTGTTCGGCCATGTGTTTGAAACGGATTGCAAACAAGGACTTGAGGGCAGAGGCGTGTCTTTGCTTTCAGAAATCAAACAGAGGATCTCGATTCCGGTTATTGCAATTGGCGGAATGACACCTGCCAGATTAAGAGAAGTGAAACAAGCAGGTTCAGACGGTATCGCTGTCATGTCTGGAATTTTTTCTTCCGATGATCCTTTGGAAGCTGCCAGACGATATTCCCGCAAGCTAAAGGAGATTCAGTATGAAAAGGCATTATGATGCAGTTGTCATTGGAGGCGGAATCATTGGTTCCGCGATAGCTTATCAGTTGGCAAAAGAAAAGAAAAACACCGCATTGCTTGAAAGCGGAACAATCGGCGGCAGAACAACAAGCGCCGCGGCAGGGATGCTTGGCGCCCATGCTGAGTGCGAGGAGCGGGATGCGTTTTTTGATTTCGCCATGCACAGTCAGCGTTTGTATCAGGCTCTTGGAGAGGAGCTGTTTGCCTTATCCGGCATTGATATCAGAAGGCATGATGGCGGTATGTTTAAGCTTGCATTCTCAGAAGAAGACGTGTCACGCCTGAGACGTATGGACGATTTGGATTCTGTCAGCTGGCATACAAAAGAAGAAGTGCTGGAAAAAGAGCCGTATACGGCCGGTGAGATTTACGGGGCGAGCTTTATTCAGGACGATGTTCATGTTGAGCCTTATTTTGTATGCAAGGCATACGCTAAATCGGCTAAAGCGCTTGGTACGGAAATTTTTGAGCATAATCCTGTTCTCGATGTGACACGTGGCGGTGAATCCATTTTGGTCAAAACAGCGTCCGGTGACGTGCATGCAGACCATGTCGTGGTTGCCAGCGGGGTCTGGAGCGGGATGTTTTTTAAACAGCTCGGGTTGAACCAGTCATTTTTTCCTGTAAAAGGAGAGTGCTTGTCTGTTTGGAATGATGATATTCCGCTGACAAAAACACTTTATCATGATCATTGCTATATCGTACCGAGAAAAAGCGGCAGACTGGTTGTCGGCGCGACGATGAAGCCTGGTAATTGGAGCGATAAGCCGGATCTTGGCGGACTTCAGTCGGTTATGGAAAAAGCGAAAACGATGCTGCCGGCGATTCAGAATATGAAGGTTGATCGTTTTTGGGCGGGTCTGCGTCCGGGGACAAAGGACGGAAAACCATACATTGGCAGACACCCTGAGGACAGCCGCATTTTATTTGCGGCGGGCCATTTCAGAAACGGGATTCTGCTTGCTCCTGCAACGGGTGCTTTAATCGGTGATCTCATGATGAATAAAGAGGTCAAGGCAGACTGGCTGCACGCCTTTCGAATTGATCGCAAGGAGGCGGTTCAGATATGATGCTTCAGCTGAACGGTAAACAAGTTGAGTGGGATAGAGACACAGGTACGATTCAGGATCTGCTTGCGTCTTATCAGCTTGAAAATAAAATCGTGATCGTTGAAAGAAATAAAGAAATTATCGGCAAAGAACAATATCACGAGGTAGAGCTTTCTGATCGTGATGTCATCGAAATTGTCCATTTTGTAGGAGGCGGATGAGAATGTTAACAATTGGCGGGAAACAGTTTCAATCAAGGTTGCTGCTGGGCACGGGAAAATATCCATCGTTTGACGTTCAAAAGGAAGCGGTGGCTGTTTCAGAGTCTGATATTTTAACTTTTGCTGTGCGGAGAATGAATATCTTTGAAGCGTCTCAGCCTAATTTTCTGGAGCAGCTTGATTTATCCAAATATACGCTTCTGCCAAATACAGCAGGCGCCAGCACGGCGGAAGAAGCAGTTCGAATTGCACGGCTCGCGAAGGCATCCGGGCTTTGTGACATGATTAAAGTTGAAGTCATTGGGTGCAGCCGTTCCTTGCTGCCCGATCCTGTGGAAACGTTAAAAGCGTCTGAACAGCTTCTTGAAGAAGGATTCATTGTACTGCCGTACACCTCGGATGATGTGGTGCTGGCGAGAAAGCTTGAAGAGCTTGGTGTTCATGCCATTATGCCGGGGGCTTCTCCGATTGGATCGGGACAGGGGATTTTAAATCCTCTGAATCTGTCATTTATCATTGAACAGGCGAAAGTGCCGGTCATCGTGGATGCCGGAATCGGATCGCCAAAAGATGCGGCATATGCAATGGAGCTTGGAGCGGACGGCGTACTGCTGAATACAGCCGTATCAGGCGCGAACGATCCGGTGAAAATGGCACACGCCATGAAGCTCGCAGTAGAAGCAGGACGTCTATCTTATGAAGCAGGCCGCATTCCAGCCAAGTCATATGGGACGGCAAGCAGTCCGGGAGAAGGTCTTCCTGTATGACGGACAGGTATTCCAGACAGGAGCTATTTGCTCCAATCGGCCGCGAAGGCCAGAAGAAACTGAGAGAGGCGCGCGTTGTGATCATCGGCGCCGGCGCACTGGGAACAGCCAGCGCAGAGATGCTGGTGAGAGCGGGAGTCGGATCGGTGAAAATCGCCGATAGAGATTACGTCGAATGGAGCAATCTGCAGCGCCAGCAGCTTTACACAGAAAATGATGTCAAAAAGGAACTGCCGAAAGCAGCAGCTGCTGAGCAGCGTCTTCGTTCCATTAACAGTGATGTGGATGTGACCGGACTTGTCATGGATGTCACAGCAGAAAACGTATCGGAGCTGATTCGCGGCGCATCAATCATTGTAGATGCCGCCGATAATTTTGAAACCCGGCTCATTGTTAACGATGCTGCGGTGAAAGAAGGCATTCCGTTTCTTTACGGCGCTTGTGTGGGGAGCTACGGTCTCGCGTTTACTGTATTGCCGGGAGTAACACCCTGCCTTCATTGTTTACTCGATACTCTTCCGATTGGCGGTGCGACATGCGACACAGCCGGCATTATCAGCCCGGCTGTTCTGCAGGTTGCTGTCTTTCAGGTGACAGACGCCCTGAAACTGCTGACGGGAGAGGAAGGCGAGCCCGTGCTGCGCTCCTTTGATCTGTGGAAAAATGAGCGGTCAGAGGTAAGAGCAGCGGGACTTAAAGATGACTCGTGTCCAAGCTGCGGGACAAAGGATTTTCCGTTTTTATCATACGAAAACCAAACGAAAGCAGCAGTATTGTGCGGCAGAAACACGGTGCAAATCAGATCCTCTTTCACAAAAGAAGCAGATCTTGACGTGATGGCGGGACAGCTGAGGCAGGCGGGGCTAGAAGTAGCAGCGAATCCGTATTTAATATCCTGCCGCTCGGATGACATGAAAATGGTGCTGTTTAGGGACGGCAGAGCATTGATCCATGGAACAAATGATATTGTCAGGGCAAAATCCATCTATCATAAATGGATCGGGTAATAAAAGGAGTGTAGTTTGATGAGTATATATAAAGCTTTGACGATCGCCGGCTCTGACTCAGGCGGCGGCGCGGGGATACAGGCAGATATTAAAACCTTTCAGGAGCTTGGTGTATTCGGAATGTCTGCCATTACGGCGGTAACTGCTCAAAATACACTTGGCGTCCACGGCGTGTATCCGCTGACTGCAGAGGCATTGAGAGAGCAAATTGACGCTGTGGCGGAGGATTTGAGACCGGACGCGGTAAAAACAGGAATGCTTTGGAATGCAGAAATGATTGAAGAAGTGGCAAGGAAAATTGATCAATACGAATTAAGCCGGGTGATCGTTGATCCGGTTATGATCGCAAAGGGAGGGGCGTCCTTGCTGCGCGATGAATCAATCGTTACGCTGAAGGAGCTGCTGATTCCAAGAAGCTATGCGATCACGCCGAATGTGCCGGAAGCAGAAGCGCTGACGGGTATGGTGATCCGTTCGCTTGATGACCGGAAGAAAGCTGCGGAACAGCTGGTGAAGATGGGTGCGCAGCATGTGATTATCAAAGGCGGGCACCAGCCTGAGGACCATCACATTACTGACCTTCTTTTTGATGGAAACATGTTTATGCAAATCAGCCATCCTTATATCGATACGAAGCATACGCATGGCACAGGGTGCACCTTTGCTGCGGCTTTAACAGCTCAAACCGCTAAGGGAGACAGCATCCATCAGGCATTCGAGATTGCTGCCAACTTTGTCCGCGAAGCTGTGGAAAATACGCTCGGCATCGGATCGGGCCACGGACCGACAAATCATTTCGCTTTTAAACGAAACAGTATAAAAATAAACCGATGAGACCACCTGCTTATGGTGGTCTCTTTCATGTTTGACTTTGGTATGCGCTTTTCATCTGGACAAGGTTATGATATGATAGGTATTAAGATCAGGTACTAATACTATGTCTTTAACAAATATAGGAGGCTTTATACATATGAATTTTTCACTTGAAGGCCGCAACATTGTTGTTATGGGAGTAGCTAACAAACGCAGTATCGCTTGGGGAATTGCGCGCTCTTTACATGAAGCGGGCGCACGTTTGATTTTCACATATGCAGGTGAACGTCTGGAGAAATCTGTTCATGAACTCGCTGGAACTTTGGAGCGAAACGATTCCATTATCCTTCCTTGCGACGTGACAAACGACGCGGAAATCGAAACTTGTTTCGCAAGCATTAAGGAGCAGGTCGGTGTGATCCACGGTATCGCCCATTGTATCGCGTTTGCCAACAAAGAAGAGCTTGTCGGCGAATACTTAAACACAAATCGTGAGGGCTTCCTTCTAGCTCACAACATCAGCTCATACTCACTGACCGCTGTCACAAAAGCGGCGCGTCCGATGATGACTGAAGGCGGAAGCATCGTAACGCTGACTTACCTTGGCGGAGAGCTCGTTATGCCGAACTACAACGTGATGGGTGTAGCGAAAGCTTCTCTTGACGCAAGTGTGAAGTACTTAGCTGCTGACTTAGGAAAAGAAAATATCCGCGTTAACAGCATTTCTGCCGGTCCGATCAGAACATTGTCTGCTAAAGGCATCAGTGACTTCAACTCCATCTTAAAAGACATCGAAGAGCGTGCGCCGCTACGCCGCACGACTACACCTGAAGAGGTGGGAGATACAGCAGCATTTTTATTTAGCGATATGTCCCGAGGCATCACAGGTGAAAATCTTCATGTTGATTCAGGTTTCCATATCACTGCCCGCTAAGCAGATTCACCATCAAGCAGTCCCAAATAGGGATTGCTTTTTTATTTCTTCTGATTTTCAGCATTCTGTCATATAGATAGAATATGACAGAATCGGAGGGATGAAGATGTCTAATAAGAAAAGAAACGCGGAAAAAAAACCGCTCATGTATATTGTTCAGCCGGATTATATGGAAACACGCTCGTCCATGCAGGAGATCGTCATTAAAAGAAAAGCCAAACCGGCTCCGACAAAAGCAGAGGAACAGCCGGTTTATCATGAAAAAGAGCGGGAAGACATTCAGGTAAAAGGTGCCATTGAAACAGAGGAAAAAGAGCGGGAAGACATTCAGGCAAAAGATGCTCAGCAAACAGAGAAAAAACAGGCAGAGGAACAAGTGAGTCAGCAAAAACAAGAGGCGAGAGAGCCGGAGAACCAGAATAAGCAGCAGGAACCGTTAGAAGAGCCGCAGGCAATTGAAGACACCGCCAAACAGCATCCTCAGGAAGCGGAAAAAAAGGAAGAGCCTGCACCTGAAGCCCGTAAGCCTGAAAAGGAACCGGAGGCCGTTCATAATGCAGCTAAAGCTGAAGAAAAGACACCGCCGGCCAGAAAAGTGAAAAAACCGATGAGCAAGATGTCCATCCATGAAAAAATCGACTTTTTAACAAAACTGCCGCATAACATGCCGAGAGCGCTTTGTCTGATTGAAGCCAATGGGAAAACGTACAGAGGCGTGATTGTCGGAAGAAGAAATGATTCCGTTCTGCTTCGGACGACCGGAAACGGCGCTCCGACTGAGCTGGCGATCGATGATATCACATCTCTGCACCCGTTAGGTTTTTAATGAAAGCAAAAAGCTGCCCGGCAGATCGTTCCGGCAGCTTTTTTACATAGAGAAAAGCCTGCAAATCTGCAAGCTTTTCCGCCTTATCATGAATGATGATGTGTACGATTGATTAAACGGGGATTTAAGCAATTGATCGCGCAGAAGCAGTCTAAATCCACTTCAATGCAGTAGTGCGTTTTTTCAAGTCGGAACACTTCACAAATCGTGTCTTTATCGGTGAAGTCCAAAATGTGTTTATGTTCGTCAAAAGCGATTAATAAGGATAGCGTTGCGCAGCTGCCATGAACTTTTTCCACTCTAAAAAATACTGTATTAAAGCAAGGTCCGTTATCCAGCTCGCCGACATTACCGAAGGCGACTAAAGGCTTTGATTTTGATGTAAATATTGCAAAAGGCACTGTATCGCCTAATGAATGGCTTACAGACAAAAGCTTGGAGTGGCAGCCGGCCGGGCAATCCTCTTCAACCGCATTTTGCAGATCTTCAATTTGTTCTACCGCTTCACGCACGCAGCTTGATGTTTTCTGGCTCATATATTATCCCTCCTGCCTTGTGATTTTGAGACTGGCGAAATGATGGAGAGTCAGCTGCCTCACTTTCGAAGCAGCTGAATGATTTGCACTTGTAATAGAGCTTGGAAGGGGATTCCTCTTTACAAGTGTTTATCCATTGTGATGATGCTTTTTATCCTTATGAGGCGAAGTTCTGTCAACTAATTCTGGTGACAGGCATTGAATCGCACAGAAGCATCCGAGATCCACTTCGATGCAAAAATCTGTTTTTTCGAGCCCGAAGAAATCTGGGTCACAAGGGTGGCAAACACTTAAGGTATCGCCTTTGACATCGACCGGGCGTAAAATAGAGAGTGTTGCACAGCAATCGCATAATTTTTCAACGCGGAAGAAAATGGACTCAAAGCATTGCATATCATCCACAAATCCCCCCACGTTTCCGAATGTGGAGAACAATCCGCCTTTTTTATCAAAAACGAGAAACGGAATTGTGTCTTTTCCAGCAATCGTCGGGTTTAAAAGGTTGGTATAGCAGCCAGTCGGACACTGTTCTTCAACTGCCTCCTGCTCTGCTAAAATCTTTTCCACTGCATCGCATACACAGTTCTCATGCCGGCCATGGGTTTTTCCGCAGCTCATTGATTTCAGCTCCTTCTTATAGGGTATTTGACTTTAGTCCTTAACAACATATGTACTCGTGCCTCACTTGGTGTGGGTGAACGTCTATATATTCATCATATGCTGGGAAAATAAGAAAAAGCAGAGCGTTTTTAGCTCTGCTTTTAGAGTTAGAGGACGAGT
Source organism: Bacillus sp. B28 (assembly GCF_029536185.1). Taxonomy (NCBI): domain Bacteria; kingdom Bacillati; phylum Bacillota; class Bacilli; order Caryophanales; family Bacillaceae; genus Bacillus; species Bacillus sp. B28. The sequence goes on from NZ_CP120511.1 coordinate 1,280,511, forward strand.
GTGATGGCTAAGAGTGCCACAAGTGTGTTAGTAGCTGTGGAAACCAATGTTGCTATATCAGCATCTACTGTTGTGATATTTACGCCCCGGGAGCATTCGATGAGAAGTTTTTGGCGGTTTACTTGTTTGTTAGCTGAAAGCTGCAATAAATCTTGTGCGACTAATTCGGCGATTACTCCGTCTGCAATGGATGTGAGAGCTACTGTTAGGACAGCTGCATTAACCGCCGTTACAACTGATGTTACGGCTTGAACGTCTGTAGATGAAACGTTGATATCACAAGAGTCTCTGATAATAATTGTTTCATCGGAGACTTGTTTATTGAGATTTGCCTGAGCCAGATTTTGGTCAATGAAGGCGTTGTCGTTGCCAAAAAACCCATTATCATTACAGCAAACATCGCAATGACATTTTCTTTCTTCTTTTTTATCTTTTTCTTTTTCGTCTAACGGATGGTCACAGTCAGGATCAAGTGCAACCCAAGAGTATGGTCTGCTTTCCATATCTATTCCTCCTTTTCTTTTACTGTTATTAAATGAGCGAGCCTCATACTTTGACTGAGGCATATATCTTGATGAAAAACCCTATTTTTTATGATTGGTTTGAATTGTTATTGTTTTGCCGTCTTTGTCTGAGCTGTTCAATTAATTGCTCTCTGCGGCTTAGCGGTTTTTCGGTCTTTTTCTCTTGCGCGGCGGCTTCTTCTTTTTTCTTCTTTTGATTTTCAACTAATGCAGCTGATTTAGCCTGCAAGTCTTTTACCAGATTCAAGAGCATTTCTTTTTCTTCATCTGATACCTTTTTCATTTTGTCTTTCGTGACACCGTGTTTAAGAAAGATGTTTTGAACAAGCATTTTCGTCATTGGATCAGCTTCCGGAAGCTTTTCAAGCTCTTCTTTGATTTTATCGTTATCTGACATTTGTTTTCACCTCGGCTTTTAAGTTTATGAAAAGAAAGGGTTAAAGGACGTCGATTTCAAGGAGAATGCTGTTAAGCACCTGAAGCAAAATTTGTACAAAGGTTATTATTTCGTCGGCAGATAAAGTAATTTTGATATTTCGGCTATTGATAATTTTAATGATGGTTCTTTTTTTGATTTGGGAATTATCGAGAATGAGTATTTCGCTTGCTACTGCGTCAGCTAAATCCTCGTCGGCGATGACGAGCTGTGTTGCCAGGATAATCATTGTTGTCACCAAGGCTTGTATAGAAAGGGCAGCTGTTATATGTGACGTATCTATTGTGATATTTTCGCAATCAATGACTTCGATCTGCTGCTCGAATTCGCTAGATAATTGCTCAAATATTTCAGGATGCAGGGATTCAACTTTTTCTTCAAATGACATAACCTTCACTCCTTTCTTATCCATACTGTATATAATGCAGAACAAGTGCAGAGCGGAATAAGAAAAATAACCAATTTTCAACAGGACAAGATACAAATTCATGAAAGCTAGGGTTTCTGCATATATGTGAAGGGGATGATGAAAGGAGTGAACCAGTGGTTATCAATTGGCTGTCTCTTTTCCTTCTTTCGCTTGCGGTCTTCCGGCTCGCGCGTCTTTTCGTGTTTGACACGATTATGGCGCCGCTTCGCAGTCTGTTTCATGAAGAGAAGGAGGAAAAGGATGCGGACGGGAACATTGAAACGTATATTGTCATAAAGGGAACGGGTGTGAGGGCGTTTATCGGTGAATTGCTGAGCTGCTATTGGTGCACAGGCGTGTGGTGCGCCGGCTTTTTGATTTTATGCCAGGCCTTTATTCCAGTGGCGGCCCAGTGGCTGGTTTTACTGCTGGCGATCGCAGGGCTGGCCGGTATTATTGAAACCCTTGTATCAAAATGGCTGCAGGAATGAGGCATTCCCACCAGCAACTTTCCGTCAGTATCCGCATAAAGTAGCATATATGACATAAGGAAAGGAAGGGATCAAAGTGAATCAATTTAACAAACCTTCCCAAAAAACTCCATATACAGATTCATCGTATCAAACAAAAAAGATCAAAAAGAAAGGCTGCGGGTGCGGCAGTAAAAAGAAAAAACCTCAATAGCCTGACACTGACAAGAGACCGGAGATGTCCGGTTTTTTGTTTTTTTAACAATGCTGATTCGCTCAGCATATGTCATGAGAGGGGGGATCTCATGAACGAGTTTGAAAAATTCATAGAGGGCAGGTATGGACCGCACGATCAAAAGCAAAACAAACATGACAAGACAATCAAACATATTGAAAAGGAACTGGCTTTATTTGATGAAGCCGGCCTGTCGTTTGAACAAGAAATTGAAGAATTGGCTGAAAAGACGGAAGACTTACTGAAAAAACGGCAGGCTCAGCATGATCCATCATAAATCCGCAAACGCCCTATGCGGATATCCAAGCCGATCATGATGTCTCACATAGTGTATAGAGAGTAAAGGAGGTGCTTAGTTATGGGATTTGGTTACGGAGGCGGCTGCTACGGCGGCGGTTATGCTGGAGGATATTCAGGCGGTTACGGTTCAACATTCGTTCTTGTGGTCGTACTGTTCATTCTTCTCATCATCGTAGGTGCATCTTTTTTTAACTACTAAGAAATGAATGAAGGAGGAAGTACGGATGATTTCCGTGCTTCTTCCTTACATTGTGTACCCTTTGCTGCTTTTTAAATCAGTAACTTATTTTTGATTGCAAATCATCACATTATGCGTAAAGCGTTCATACAATACTGTATTACTCCGCCAAAAGGAGGCGTATCATGGATAATCAATTTTTTAAGAACATTGAAAAGAAAACAGGCGTGAACATGCAGGATGTCATGAATCTTGCAGGATCACTTCAAAACGCCAATTTTAAAGATGAAAACACAGTCCGCAGTGTCATTAAACGCGTGGCGCAGCTGGCAAACAGACGCGTGCCGAAAGAAATGGAAGATAAGATTGTCCAGTCCATTACAAGCGGAAAAGAAAAGCTTGATTTTGGAACGATTTCTAAAATGTTGGATAATAAATAAGCGGATGGCCTGGGCAGCGGGCCTTTTTTACAGTGAAAAACCCGGCAGGATCACTGCCGGGCTGTTTATTTGGGCAAAGGCTGTTTCGTTTGCTGCAAAAGAGGATACAAAAACCTTGAACGGTGGGCTGTTTTGCCGCGCCTGTTTGCGGGACAAGACAAATATAAATGCTGTTTGGCCCGTGTCATTGCAACATACAGAAGGCGTCTTTCTTCCTCAAGCGGAGCTTCGTCTCCCTTTCTCGCTGTTTCTAGTGAGAAATCATGCGGGATGGAGCCGTCTACCGTGCCTAATACATAGACGGTTTTGAATTCGAGACCCTTTGACCGGTGAATGGTCATCAGCTGCACGCCGTTTTCATCCGTTTTGTTTTTTTCAGCAGCCCGCATGTGATCGACATGGGCGAGAAAGTCAGGGATGGTTTTGAATTTTTTGGCGACAACCTTGACGTCACGCAGGTCATCAGAACCTTTTTCCAGCTTATTTCCTTCGTTGCCCCGTTTTTTTAAGTATTCGGAGAAGCCCATTTTTCCTTCGGCAAAGGTAATGGCTTCCACCGGCTTCATGGTGCGGATGCTTGCGAAAAAGGGCACGATTTTTTTGATTTTATCCAGCTGGAACGGCTTCAGATCCGGCAATTTGGCCAGCGCTTTGATCATAGAGCAGTCCTCGGTAATCGAGAGCGCCTTCAGCGTGTTTAAAGCAGACTGTTTTAGAAATAAGGCAGGCAGCAAGTGCTTAATCGCTTCAGTATCATCCTCGTTTTGGCTTGCGTACAAGTATGCGAGTATCTGGCGGACGATCCTTCTGCTGTAAAAGGACTGGACGCCGCGATCTGCGGTATACGGAATGGATGATTGATGAAGCCTTTCATAAATGGCGCGGCCGGCGCTGTTTGTGCGGTAGAGAACCGCAAAATCTTCAGGTTTTGCGCCGTTTTGAATTTTTTCTTTGATATCGGAAACGACCATTGTTGCTTCTTCCTCTTCGTCATAAGGATAAAACAGCACAGGGACCTGTGCGTCGTCACGAGCGGCTTCCAGCATCTTGGCATACCTGTTTTTGTTCTTTTTCACGACAATATCAGCACTGGAAACGATCGGATGTGTTGAACGGTAGTTCGCTGTTAAATAGATTGTTTTGGCACCGGGATAATCCTTTTGAAAATCCAGAATAAAAGAAGGGCTGCTGCCGCGAAACGCATAGATTGACTGATCATCGTCACCGACACAGCACAGGTTTTGTTCCGGACTCGCCAGCATTTGCATGATTTTATATTGAACCGGATTAATGTCCTGAAACTCATCGATTAAAATATACGTAAACCTAGATTGATATTGCTCCAGAAGGTCAGGCCGTTCTATAAACAGTTCATAGCAGGCTGACGCCATATCATCAAAATCAAACTGGCGGTGTTCTTTTTTCTGGCGCTCATAATATTCGTATAGGCGGTAGACTTGTTTTTCCCACTCATCCTTTAAAGGAATACGTTCATTCGGCAAATAAGTGTTCTTCCAGAAGCCGATTTGCTGCAAAGCCTGATCGACAGGGAACTCTTTCTCATCTACGCCTTCTTCATAGAGTGCTTTTTTCATATATTGTTCCTTTTGCCACTCCATTTTCAGCAAATGCTCGCCATTCCATTTGGCAGAATCATAGTGATACAGGATTTTATAAAACAAGCTGTGGAATGTTCCGGTGACAAGTCTTCTGACTTTTGACGGCTGTAATCCGTACTGCTTCGCCATGCGATCTTTCATTTCCGCGACGGCTTTTGTTGTAAAGGTGACAAGCAGCATCTGTTCCGGCGGTATGTCTAAGTGTTCGATCATGTGGGCAGCGCGCGCGGTCAGCACACGTGTTTTTCCGCTTCCTGCACCGGCAAGCACCAATAAAGGGCCTTCCGTTTCCGTGACAGCTTTCAGCTGATCTGTGTTTAAGCCGACAGTCGGAAAAAGGCTCATATCAGGTGTTTCCGGTCTTTTTATAAAAGGTGTACCGGGTTTAATATGTCTTGGAGTCTGCCAATCCGTGACACCGGGTGCCGGATCAGCTGATATTGTTTTTCCTTTAGGCAAACGAAAGACGCCGGATTCCTGAAAGTCTTCTTTTCTCTCTTCTTTCGCCGGTTTCGGTTCGCAGGCTTCCTCACACGCCGGGAAATCACCAGGCTGCCGATGAATAAATGCAGGCGGTTCAGCGATGTTGAGCCTTAACAAAACAGGCTTTCCGCAATGAGAACAAAATAAATTCCCTTTTATTCCTTCTTCATAGAGGAATTGATAATGTTCTCTCGAATATGTATGTAAATGTATGGTTCGATCATTCAGTCGGGCGCATTTCAAAAAGGGGTCCTCCCAATAAAAAGGTGTTCATTACAGACAAAGACTATCATATCAAAAGAAACGTGTTTCAAAAAGTAAGTTTAAGGGAAAAGAACAGCAGAAGGGTGGGTATCGTATGATATATGCAGGTCAGATTCAGAACCAGCAATACGCTCAATATGCCAATCGCACAATAGGCCATAAACAGGATTATGCCGGAACAGAGAAGATCAGCTATGTCCCGTTTCAGCGGGTATACAAGGAACTTGAAAAGCAGCAGGAGAATCTAACGGCTGCTGAAAGGAAAGTAAACGAGGCAAAACGTAAGCGCTCTCTTTATAAAAGATTGCGAGAAAAAGGGATAGGCACATCTATTAATCGATATGTATAAAAAACCGTTCACATGAGAGAGCGGTTTTTTATATGCGAAAAAATCCGGATCTCAGAAGACCCGGATGGTGTTTAATCCTTAATCATTTGCAAATGGGGAATGCCGGCATCGAGAAATTCCTCTTCAGACAGCACCCGATATCCATGTTTTTTGTAAAATGGCACCGCTTGTGTTTGCGCATTTAACATAAAACCTGAAGCACCGCCGTCTGATGCCGCTTTTTCCAGCGCTTTCATAATGATGCCGCCGACACCGGCTGAGCGGTGGCTTTTTAAGACGCAAATTCGCTCTAATTTGCCGTATCCGTTCTTTAGCCGCCATCTTCCGGCGCCGACCGGCTGATCTCCGTCATATACCACAATATGCTCTGATTCGTTTTCGAGCTCATCAATTTCTTCTTCAACTGGTACGTTCTGTTCTTTGACAAAGACTTCTTTTCTTACATAAAATGCATCTTTCATTTGTTTTTCATTTTTTGCGATAACTGCTTCCAATTGTTTATTCTCCTCCGCCTAACAGGAACGTTTCATATACCGTCCACGAACCGTTTTCCAATTGATACAGCAGATGAAAACGGTCAACAATTTCTTCATGAGATACTTCCTGCATTTTTAACTGCCCTAATACATCCGAATGCTCATCGTCGGAAAGGTTTTGGCCGACCGTCACATGCGGAACAAAATTGTATTCCTGATTACCGGCTAATACACCGGTGTAAAGTTTTTCATTCAGTGTTTTTAATTCTTCCGTCGGTTCTGCTTTAATGTAAATGACATTATTGACAGGCGCAAAAGAACTGTATTTGGTCATTTTGAGAACAATCGGATGAGATTCTTTAGCGATTTCTCTCAATTGTGATACCAATTCACCGGCTTCCTCTTCCGTAAATTCAAATGAAGATCTCAGCGTCAAATGAGGCGGGATCAGGGAATAGCTCGGATCATAGCGCTTTCTGTAAGAGTTCGCGAGATCTTGCAGTTTTTTTGATGGAAATAAAACAATTCCGTATTTCATAGTATGTCCCTCCTGAAAATAAAGTATGTTAGAGCATTTTTTTGAGAGCCGGCGTAATGAGCGGCTGCCAGTATGTCCACTTGTGGTCTCCGTCAAACGGCTCAAAATAATAATCGGAAAGCTTCTCCTCCAAGAGCTTTTTCAGCTCCTGATTCGGTTCTGTGAAGTCCAAAATATTGCCGTCTGTCGTATGGACGTCTGTTTCTTTTGTTCCGATTTGGTGATAAAGAGAGAGGTGTTTGATGTCGTCTGACTGTTTCACGGCTTCTAATACATGTTGATCTACATAGGGAGACTGCATGATGATGTTACCAAACATATTCGGATAATCAAGCGCTGTCATAAGAGAAACTGTCGCTCCGAGAGAATCACCGATCAGTGTCCGCCCGTAGCCGACTTGGTACGTCGGAAATTCATGGTCCGCAAAAGGAACTAGCTCGTGGGCAATAAATCGTTTATATGCCGAAAACTTAGAACCTTCCGGATGATAGGTTTTTCTGCGTTCTTTTACATCCTTGTAAGGAACACCGATAATAATGCATCGGTCTATTTCTCTTTTGGACAGCAATTCCTCCACTTGTCTGCCGATTCTCCCCAGCCTGAAATAATCGTGGCCGTCCTGCGCGATAATAAGATGATATTTATAAAGAGGGGAGTAGTTTGACGGCAGATAAACGAGTACTGTCATTTCCTCGTTAAGCTCTTTTGAAAAGAGCTTCATTTCTTGAACTGTGCCGTTTTTCGGTGCCATAATACATTCCTCCAGGACATCACTAGACTTTCTTGCGTTTGAAATTATTGTACCATGAATTATTAGAAATTTCTCTCTTTAAACAGTTCGGTGCCCGAAGAAAAAAGTATTGAAATAAACTGCAAATTGCGCTAATATAAAACAATCAGAAAATTGAAATCGATATTTCTTATCGTGAGAGGTGGAGGGACTGGCCCTTAGAAACCTCAGCAACCGGCTTGTTTTGCATACGTGCAAAGCGCCAAGGTGCTAAATCCAGCAAGCGTACTATGCTTGGAAGATAAGAAGAAGCGTTAAACCCCTTCTTCTTATGAAGAAGGGGTTTTTTATTATGAAAAGGGAAGGTGTCAGCTATATGTCACAGCACGTTGAAACGAAATTAGCCCAAATCGGAAACCGAAGCGACGATGTAACGGGAACAGTGAGTCCTCCTATTTATTTATCAACAGCATACCGCCACAGAGGGATCGGCGAATCGACCGGATTTGATTATGTTCGGACAAAAAACCCGACACGCCAGCTTGTGGAGGACGCGATTGCCAGTTTAGAAAATGGAGCGAGAGGGCTTGCCTTCAGTTCGGGAATGGCAGCGATTCAAACGATTATGGCGCTGTTTAAAAGCGGGGATGAACTGATCGTTTCATCGGATTTGTATGGCGGCACGTACCGTCTGTTTGAAAATGAATGGAAAAAATACGGCTTGACCTTTTATTATGATGATTTCAGCGATGAGGACTGTTTACGCTCCAAGATTACACCAAATACAAAAGCGGTGTTTGTGGAAACACCGACAAATCCGCTGATGCAGGAGGCGGACATTGAAAAGATCGCCCGGATCTCAAAAGAGCACGGTCTTCTGGTGATTGTTGATAACACATTTTATACACCGGTTTTGCAGCGTCCGCTTGAGATCGGAGCTGACATTGTCATTCACAGCGCAACCAAATATTTAGGCGGCCATAATGATTTGCTCGCAGGCCTTGTTGTTGTAAAGGATGAACAGCTTGGAGAAGAAATGTTTCAGCATCAAAACGCCATCGGCGCGGTCCTGCCTCCGTTTGACTCATGGCTTTTGATGAGAGGAATGAAGACGCTCAGTCTCAGAATGCGCCAGCATCAGGCGAACGCGCAAGAGCTTGCGGCCTTTTTAGAGAAGCAAGAAGAAATCAAGGATGTGCTTTACCCGGGAAAAGGAGGCATGCTGTCCTTCCGTCTGCAAAAAGAAGAATGGGTCAACCCGTTTTTAAAAGCACTGAAGACCATTTGTTTTGCTGAAAGCCTCGGCGGGGTGGAGAGCTTTATTACATACCCTGCCACACAGACGCACATGGATATTCCTGAAGAAATCCGTATCGCAAACGGGGTCTGTAACCGTCTTCTGCGTTTTTCAGTCGGAATTGAACATGCGGAAGATTTAAAAGAGGACCTAAAACAGGCGTTAAGTCAGGTCAAAGAGGGAGCTGTTTCATTTGAGTAATCACAATTGGACGCTGGAAACCCAGCTCGTGCACAATCCATTTAAAACAGACGGTGCAACCGGGGCGGTCAGTGTACCGATCCAGCACGCATCGACCTTCCATCAATCTTCATTTGAAGAATTTGGCGCATATGATTACAGCCGCTCAGGCACGCCGACAAGAACGGCTCTCGAAGAAACAATTGCCGCACTGGAAGGCGGAACGAGAGGTTTTGCTTTCAGTTCAGGCATGGCTGCGATCTCAACAGCATTTTTACTTCTTTCACAGGGCGATCACGTTCTTGTGACAGAAGATGTATACGGCGGAACCTTCCGCATGGTGACAGAGGTTTTGACCCGTTTTGGCATTGAGCACACGTTTGTTGATATGACGGATATCAACGAAGTGGCGCGGAATATCCAGCCAAACACAAAGGTCATTTATATGGAGACACCGTCAAATCCGACACTTGGAATTACTGATATTAAAGCGGTTGTCCAGCTTGCAAAAGAAAACAGCTGTCTGACCTTTCTGGATAATACATTCATGACACCGGCACTGCAGCGTCCGCTTGATCTCGGCGTGGATATTGTGCTTCACAGCGCAACAAAATTCCTGAGCGGACACAGCGATGTGCTGTCAGGCCTGGCTGCTGTCAAGGATGAAGAGCTTGGGAAGCAGCTGTATAAGCTGCAAAACTCGTTCGGCGCCGTCCTTGGCGTGCAAGATTGCTGGCTCGTGCTGCGCGGCTTAAAAACGTTGCAGGTCCGTTTAGAAAAAGCGAGCCAAACAGCGCAGCGGCTTGCGGAATTTTTCCAGAAGCATCCGGCGGTGAAACGCGTGTATTATCCGGGGCTGTCTGATCATCCGGGAGCCGAAACCCATAAAAGTCAGTCGATGGGAGCGGGAGCCGTGCTTTCCTTTGAGCTAGAAAGCAAGGAGGCCGTTAAGAAATTAGTAGAGAATGTATCACTTCCGGTCTTTGCTGTGAGCCTTGGCGCCGTGGAATCGATTTTGTCTTATCCGGCAACGATGTCTCACGCAGCAATGCCTAAGGAAGAACGTGAAAAACGCGGCATCACAGACGGCCTGCTCCGTCTTAGTGTGGGAGTCGAACATGCAGACGATTTAGAACACGATTTCGAACAAGCGCTGAAAGAAATTGCGCCTGTAGCTGCACGTTAAAAAAGAAGCCGGACGATATCCCGGCTTCTTTTTATTTTTCATCATCAGGATTCAGAATCGCCAGTACTTGATGATCCTCCCATTTCCCGTTGATTTTCACGTTTTTTCGGGCAATGCCCTCTTTATGAAATCCCGCTTTTTCTAATACGCGCATGGACCCCAGATTGCGAGGCATGACACCAGCTTCAATACGATGCAGCTTCAGATCGTAAAACGCATAATCAACAATCAGTCTGACCGCCTCTGTCATAAGGCCCTTTCCGTTATGGGCTTTATCTAAAAAGTATCCAATAAACGCGCATTGCAGCGCTCCGCGGATGATTTGGAAAAGGGAAACCGTCCCGATTAATGTATGGTCTTTATTTGTGAAGATGCCGAAGTGATACTCTTGATCATTGTCCAGCCTTTGCTGATATTGTTCGATCCTTTTTCTCTGTCCTTCAGCCGTATAGTAATCGTCTGCGCGAATCATGGAGAACTGTTCAAAAAATGCCCGGTTTTCGCTTTGCAGCCGAAGATTCTCTTCAGCATCTTCTGTTTCTAAAGGTCTTATATAAATGGTATGTCCCTTTAACATACAGTGATCTCTCCGTTCTCTCGTCAGCAATTTCTCTTACATAGTATTCTGAGGTAAGTGTGAACATCCTTTTTATAAAAAGGAAGAAAACCAATTTCCCATAAAGGTGCCAACATAATTGCCGATCAAGTAGCCGAGTGTGCCGACCAGCATAATCGGTGCAACAAGCTCCCGCCACCCTTTGGCAATCGCCATCGCAGCTGCTGTTGTAGGGCCGCCGACTGTGGCGTTTACGGCAAGCAGAATTTCCTCAAGGCGCACGCGGAACAATTTACCGACAGCTAAGGAAACCGCTAAATTGCTGATGGCGATGATAAAGACAAATAAGAGAATAAGAGGCGCATTTGTGATGATTAACCGGAGATCTGCAGGAATGCCAATCACCACAAAAAACAAAAAAATCAAGTAGGTGCCAAGCTCCTGAGATCCATTGAGCCTTTCAAAAAAACGAGGGAACAGAAAGATGATAAGAACGGTTAAAGACGTAAGCACAAGGTACTGATCGCCAAGCGTCCCGGTCAAAAGGGGATGAGAAAACGTAATTTTGAAATAGCCGGAAATCTTACCGCTTACCGCAACAAGAGCAAAAGCAGCTCCAGCGTTAAAGGCAATATCCTTTAATGAAATGTCCTTCCGCTTCCAATAGCTTTCCGCGCTGTTACCACTGTTTCCTTCCGCTTTTGCCTGATCTTCAAACGGCATCGCATAATGCCGGCGAAACCATTTGAGTGCGGGAATACTGATTAAAATAAAAAACAACAGCGCCATCATGAAGTTATCTGCCACAACCGTTGCCGACACGTATTCGCCCGGTGTCTCAAATTTCGCAGCCATCGCCGCAAAATTAATTCCGCCGCCAATATAGGAGGCACTGATCATCCCGCCGATCTTATCTAGATAGGGAATATACTGTTTTAATAGAAAAAAAGCGATGATGCTGCCAACCACTGTCCCTAAGGAGCTCATAAGAAAAATAAACAGCAAACGCCTGCTTTCCTTAAAAATCTGCCGCACATTGATCTGAAACAGCAAAAGAGGAATCGCAAGGGGCACCACATATGACCATACGGTATCGTATACAGGCGATTCAACAGGAAGCACTCCAATATTCGTAAACACCATTGCACCGGCGAGCGCCAGAATAGCGCCTGACACAGCGGAAGCCCACTTAAACCGCTGCTCCAGCCCGATGCTCACTGCCGCCCACACCGCAATAAATCCCCATAATACCCATACATCATCAGAAGAAATCAAAGAATGCAAAACCCCATCACTCCTATTGTTAGAAAATTAAGACATATTATAATAGCCGATAGACATAACAGCAAGTCCGAAAAAAAGTTTTTCTAAAAAAGCAGTTGACGAATAGAAGGGAAGGTTATATAATAGAACTTGTCAGAAAGACAACAACATACCCAGCAACACATACATATCATGATTCCGTAGCTCAGCTGGGAGAGCGCTACCTTGACAGGGTAGAGGTCGCTGGTTCGAGCCCAGTCGGAATCATATCTTAAACCCTTGCGCAGCAAGGGTTTTTTACTTTGTATTTAGTTATATTTGTTAGCTTTGTTCCTACATGGGGACGAATTGAGGACGAAATTTCTTTGGGGCTGATTAAGAAGTGAAGTCAAAATCAGCCCTGTTTCTATGCTAGGTTTAATGGATTATAAGGTTTCAATATTCTTTTCGATTTTTTGAATAACTTGTTCGAGCCATATGATTGGAGATACGTCGTAACTAAGAATGTCCACTCCGTCAGCAGCTTCATCGATAAAATCATTCTTTTCTTCATCCGAGTAATCGCTGTTAATAAAATCTTTTAATGCTACTATATCAGTTTTTTGCTCTTCTTTTGGTATCTCTTCTAAGTATTCGGCCAGTGCTGATTCTGGAGTTTCTATATCTTGATGAAAAATACCTCCTAGAAATTGAAATACAGGTTCATAAATTTCGATTTCGATCATTACTTATCACCACCAAGAAATGTTAACTTCAAATCTGAGAAATGGTACGTATCTTATTCTAAATAACTTTCTGCTATATCAATATCATTTGTCATTTCTAAGTCAGGGTATTTTTCATCTAATTTTCTTAAACAATTAATAAGTTCTTTACTTTGGTAAACTTTCAGCTAAGTCTTCAAATACTTCACTGATCCAATATAAATCTTCTTTATTACAATTTTCTAGATAGCTAATTGTATTTTCCTCATTTTCTGAGAGTACTTCAATTATTTCATCCCAACTTTTTTGAATTCCATAGTCATCATTAGGATTAAGTTTTTTTCTTTTAATTAATATAGCTTCCATTTTTTTCTCTAAGTTCATATTGATCCTCTTTACTAAGAAGGGCTATTATTTTCAAATTGCCTTTCCTATTGTTACATCTCCATCATGGAAAAATTCAATAACATAACCAGATTCGCTGAACATGAAAGTATCTGAACCTACAGCAGTTACATCATCAATTACGTTTAAGGCGTTGTCTAAGCTGGTTTTTACAGCTGGATAATCACCGTAAGCCCAAAGGAGAATAACAGTTTTATCATCTATTTTATTCTCAATTAACCATTCGTCGATATCTTCAGCATAATCAATAGATCTGTGAGTAGTTACTTCATCCCATTTAATTCTACCCCATGATGTGAAGGGGAAACTTTCGCCAAGTTGTTCATGATATTTGCGTGTCTCAGAAATAGTGAGGACTTCTTTGTTATCTCCAAGAGCTTCTAGACATTCTTCGTATAAAGTCATATTAACACTTCCTATTTATTTAAATGTTTTAAAAGGGATTTATAAGTATCTTCGTTTCCGTTAAAAGGTATATAATATTTCTTTGCTTTATCTCCTTTTCCATTTCTATAATCCTCAACATTTATATGAGGTCCCTTTTCGGGGTCATAATCTAATCTCCAAAGGACTTTATTATCTCCAGACATTCGGCCAGTAACTTTACCAAAGCCTGCGCTTTTAGATAAAGTACCTATAAAAGGCTTTGAATCTATTCCTAAATCACCAATTAGATTTAGCGCCTCATTTCTAGCTTGTTCATATGTATCTACCTTTGGAAGCGCAACTTCTCTTGATTTTTTGGAAAGGCCCTTTTTAACTGTCTTGTTTTTTGATGACTTACCATTGATTGATTTAAAGAGTACACTATCTTTAGTGGAATCGGCTATTCTTTTTAGGAGTGGCGTATTTTTCACGTTAATGGTTTTCTCAGCATCTTGAAGGATTCCTTCTAATGCTGGAGTATACCGATTTACAGGAGATTTGACAAACTGTTTTACAGACTTTCCGCCTTTCTTAATTGGGCCACTAGCTGCTTTCCCAACTTTAGCAAGATCCTTCGATCCTGTTGAGACAGAGGACTTTCCACCTTTCAATAACAGAAGACTTCCGCCCAAATAAGTAACATAGTGCATCCGTGTATATGCATCCCCGTGAATCATTTTTTTGTCCCAATCATCCTTCAATGTGTCAATCATACTTTGAAAGGCAGCTTGATAGTCGTATTCCAGAACTGTATCCAACACTTTTTGAGGATCCTTGTTTAAGTTGTCAATTGTCCAACCGATATTCCACCCGAATTGAATGGCTCCTTCACCGGCATCTTTGGCAAGATCGTATACACCAACAATTGCACCTTTGGCGCCATCGCCTATGATTTGCAACACTTCTTTTCCGTTATCCATGAAAGCTTTGCGCTGTTCAAGAAATGAAACAAATTCAAGCTGTTCAGGGGTAAGATTTTCATAGCCGACCTTCTTGGCAATTTCTAAGTATTCATCCGGATCCGTCACTCCGTCAGTTAGCTTCTTCTTCAGCTCTTTGATTTCTCGCTCTTTAGCTTCCTCTTTCTTAATCGTCAAATAAGCATCCGTTCGCTTCTCAATATCGCCTTTTTTCTTATGTATGTCACTGTCACGGTACGCCTTGGCATTGTAATGGATGGGGGTAGCATTCTTGCCTTTACCTGTTGATTCCTCAAGCTTTTGGAAGTCCTTCTTGATGAATTGCTCGTTTGGCTCTGATTGGGCATATTCAGTAACAAGTGCTTCGTCCACGCTGCCTAGTTTATCGACTGTTTTTTTGCGTTTGTCCTCCGCATCGGCGAGTTCGTCTTTAAAGTCTTCAGTCGAAAATAGATCAAGCGGAAGAATGTCGTCAATATCATTTAAGATATCTTTCATGGCTTTCTTTTGTTCAGACATAATGGATTTTGATTTTGTATAGGCGTTAGCCAGCTCGTGTTCTAAGAATGATTCTTCTATGTAAGCATCAGATAATCTGGCGTCCTCTAAAGCGCCTGAAATGCTTGTCAAAAAGGCAATTTTCATATCAATTAGATCAATCCAATTGTCAGCCACCCCCGCATGATCTTGATAAAATGCTTTTATGTTGTCGGCACCTTTTCCCGAAAACTCACTGTCATCTAAGTCAGCTACGTCTTTGAAGGCTTTTTTTAGATTGATCATCTGACTTCTTAATTCTTTGTATTCTTTTGCACGTTTATCTGCTTCGGAAAGCAGTGATTTGGCTTCAAATACTTTCATGTTCATATCCTTTCATTCATACGGAATTAGCAACAAAATTTTACCACATGACATAAGACAAAATTCGAAAGGAATCTCTTTATATGGAAAATGAAACTTTAGGATTAGGTGTAAATACCTAAGTGTGATTTAGGACAACAGAACTTTAGCAGCGACAAAAGTTTGCGGTTTTTTTGCGGACATACATATTTTTGGAAATGTTAGAATATTACATAAAAGGTGTTTAAGGAGGGGTCCCGTGAATCCAGTTTTACCGTCGTCTAAAGTTGGCGTAAAGATCAATGAATGGTATAAGATGATTCGTCAATTCAGTGTCCCAGATGCAGAGATTTTAAAAGCTGAGGTGGAACAAGAGATCAATCAGATGGAAGAGGATGAATATTTGCTGATTTATTTCTCATTAATGAAATTCCGTCATCAGCTTATGCTAGACTATTTAGAACCAGTAACTACACGCATAAGACCAACTATTGACGAGTTACTCGAAAAAATAGAGGCGTCAAATAAAGGGATATCCGGTTTATTGTCTTACTACTCCCTGTTTTTTCGGGGGATGTATGAATTTGATCAAAAACAATATGTGAAAGCAATCGCCTATTATAGGGAGGCGGAGAAAGAACTTATCCACGTTCCTGATGAAATCGAAAGAGCAGAGTTTCATTTTAAGTTAGCCGAAGCATATTATGGAATGAAGCAAAGTCATGTATCTATGCACCACGTTAAACAAGCATTAGACGTTTACAATCAATATGAATTGTATAAGGTACGGAAAGTTCAATGTCTCTTTGTTATTTCAGGGAATTATATTGATTTTAAGCGTTATGAAAAAAGTCAGCCACATCTTGAAAAAGCGCTAGAGTTATCCAGAGAATTAAATAATAAAAGGCTCATTAGTTCCGCACTTTATAACTTAGGTACAAATTTTGCGGACAGAGGGGATTATCAGCAAGCAGAAGTTTTCATGAAGCAAGCTGTGGAGATTACTGAAAAAGAAAAGTTGACGAATTTGCCACATTCTTTATTTTCTTATGCAAAAATCCTTTTCAAACAAGGAAAAATGAATGAAGCCATCCAAGTAAGTAAGAAAGGGTTGTCGGCAGCTATTTATCAAGGCGATGAGCTTTTCACGAAATTACAGGGTTATTTAAAAGCTCTTTATGTCGATGCAGTGGACCAACAAGGTGTTAATAAAACAATAGAATACTTAGAAAGAAACAAGAACTATTCGTATGTAGAAGACATTGCCTGTGAGACTGCAGCTGCTTACGCAAACTCTAAAGAATTTGAAACATCTTATGTTTATCATCAGAAAATGATTGAAACTCAAACACAAATTCAAAGGGGAGAATGCCAGTATGACTTTTAAAAAGAAGGTATGCCTTATCCTAGGGTTGTCATTCGTTTTAGTATGTGGGTTTGGATCCAGCTTAACAGAAAGTCAAACTCAAAATTCATTCCAAGTTACGTCGGATCGTCTTCAAACATAAGCATCAGAAAGCCCTTCTAAATAAGAGGGGGCTTTTATTTATGTGTTAAGTAAACAGACAAAAACGAATCGATTGAAATAAAATATTACGGACCGAAAACCGCCGACGCCGTCAGACGGTTTCAGCTAATGAATGGATTAAAAGCTGACGGTATTTATGGGCCGAAAACAAAGGCGGAAATTGAAAAGCTTTTAAAATAAGTTTGTGAATTGACGAGGTTGAAAAATCTCGTATTTTTGTAGCAATAAGAATAAAAAGGACGATTTAAGCATAAAAATCAACCCTCGATGAATAAACCGGGGGTTTTTTTATGCAAAAAAAGAAGCCTATTAGATCAGACTTTTGCAGTTTTCTAGTTAACATACTATAAGAAAATCTTAAAAAATGTTATCTAAAAAAGTTTTTTATAGCCTCTAAACGTATGTTATGACTACATTCTTCACAAGTATATTTTCCTTTTATGTTTTCTTTAACTTGCTTATATTTCAATGTGCCTTCATATACTCTAAATCTTTTCCTGCAACTTATACAAATTACTTCATAATAAAAAATCACAAATCCCTCCTTTTCTCAAAATTAATATATACAACAAAGGACTTAATTTGAGAATTTTCATTTGAACTTTGATCGAACTATTCAACATGAACGTAATGCTTCTCCAAAGTAAAAAGACATTAAGTTGCACATACAGCCAGCAATAACTACTATATGTGTTCCATACTTCATTTTAAAACAAAATGAGTGCAGTTTTCTATTCTATACAGGGGCTTAGGCAGGACAATATTTACGGACTAAAGACTAAAGCAAAACTCGAAGCACTATTAAAATAATAGGAGAGTTAAACAAAGAACCCCACTTACAAGTGGGGTCTTTAATATACATATCTCAATCATATGTTCTGATGTAACCTTTTGCACTGTAATCAGAGCCGATAGTGCTGACATATAATCTGTATTTTTTTCCTTTTTCAAAAAAATAATTAGTAGTATCTCTACTTACTCCCGTATTTAAAAGAAGATAACCCAAATCAGGGTCGTTGATAGTTGGAGATCTCCATTGACCATCAGAGTATACCTCTACATATGCATCAGCGTATGATCCTGCAGTACCTTCTAATGTGATTCTTCCATATTGACCTGAACCATCAACAGTTTGAGTATAACCTCTATCCCAAGGACTAACATTTACACTTCCGTACGTATTAGCGGCAGATGCAGAATTAATAAATACCATTGACATAATAACGGCGAGCGCTATTGCAAAAAGCTTTTTCATTTAACAACCTCCTAGCATTATTTTTTTCAGTAAGATAATAGCATATATTGTTAAATTAATCCTCTTATTTCGCGAATATTCAAATATTTTTAATAAACCTATATACAATTGTTTATAGATATTGTATAATAAGAGCATAAGGAGGTGAGGAAATGCTAGACAATATGTTAAAAGTCCTTCAAATTATCTTCTATGTTGCATCAATCGCATGGATTGCCCAACAATCACACGATGCAAAGAAAAATAATAAGAAGGACTAAGTGTAAAGGGAAGCGACTTGGTCGCTCGCTTCTCAATATAATTATAAACAGTCTAGCATACAATATGAAGAGAAAACAAACATTCATTTTTTCCATGATACTGCTTAGTGTTGCATCCATTGGTCTGCGCTCGTTTTGGACAAACCCATTTACAACAGGCGTTATGATCTTTGTCTTAGCATTAACCATTTACATGATCATTAAGGATTTAAGGAGAAGATAACATGGAATATCATCTTAAAAGCCGTCAGGAGGTCGAGGACTTCATTAGGCGTGAAGTCCTCACCACTAATGAGGCAGAAGAGTTACTCGGGGTTAAACGGGCACGTATAAGCCAGCTTATAAGCAGCGGGAAGCTTATTCCGGTTAAAAAGTTGAGCGGCACCAGTTTGTTTCTTCGAACCGATTTAGAGGAAAAGAAAAAAGAATTAGAGGCTGGCCGGAAGAAGTACAGACCGTATGATGAATGAAGCCCTTCTCGAGATGAGGAGGGTTTTGTTTGTCATACGTTTGCCAGCTATAAAAAAATGGTGTAAAAATGTGGATGATGACATAGAATACTGTTATTATAAAAGAAAAACGTTCCTATTAAGGAACGTTTTGGAGCGCTAAACTCAAACTCATTAATATTTTAACATTTTATTTGTTATTTTGCAGTTTTGTGCTCTTTAAGTTTATTTTTTTATAAAGGGCAGGGTCATATGATAAAATACACCAATATAATTAAGAGAAAAAAATTCCTTAATCAACTTGCAAAGAATAATAAAATAACTTATTATGGTCGTTCTGAAGAAGATATAATCCAAGATTTAATCAAAGAAGGGCATAAAGAAAAGTTAGATTATTTAGATGAGCAATTTAAATTTTCAAGTACAAACTTAACTCTATGTGAACTAGAAGAAGCTTGGCCTGAAAATATAGACTCACCTGAAAAATTACTGTCTTACCTAGTGAAAAATCGTAATGTTAACCCTAATAACATTGATACTGAATGGCAACCACCATTAAAACAAACTTTACAACTCTGTGCTATTAAACATGAAGGGTCCGCAGTTTATTTAAAGTTTGTTGAAGAGAAATTAACTGTTAGGAAAAGTGGATATTCCTCCTCCGTATCATCATATGCACAGTTTACTTCTGTCGTGTTAATCTTTGGAGAGGACCCTTTGATTCAAATGAGGTGTCCATTTAAAGATATAAAAAAATATATTGAATTCACCATGGATTTTATTGGTTACAAAAAACCTTGTAATTACTTTACAGTCCCTAAATTAACAAGGGATAATGCTGTTAAAATGTGTGAACTATTATCGGCGGGAGTATCTTCAAGACATATTTCACTTCCTACTAATGTTGGAAGTGTTCAGTTCAATGGAAAAAAGGGTATTGATTTAAGTAATGATGGAACTTTTGATAAAATCACCAACGCGATAAAAGGTCTGGGTTTACCAACTGATCATACAATGGAAGAGAAGTGTATCTTTGTATATACCGATCCAAAAACATCAATAGAATTAGAAACAATATTTGAAGTTAATTTTCAAAAGGGTTATTTTAAATTTACTAAAGAAGTACCTGAAACAATAGTAGATCATGTTTTAGATATATTGATACTAGTTGATATGGAAGATAGAAAAAAAGTAGATCAAGAGGCTGCCATAAATACAGAAGAATGATTATTAGGAGGGGAGTTACGTGGAACAAGCAATAAATTTTTTGGAGATTAATGAAGTCTTATTGAATTGGGCTGCTAATGACCCTCCTATTGAGGATTTCACTGTAGAAAATGTATTATACGCTATAGGTTTGAGTGAGAATTATTATCAATCTGTTTTAAAATATCTCATGACTAAAGATGGTTATGAGTTAATCCCTAAAAAAATGTTACTTTGTCCATCCAATCATAAAATCCAGTCATTTGGATTACATGAGGATATAGAAGATGAGTTATTTGATTGTTATTGCGGGGAGAATGATTTTTCCCCTGAAAATTTTTTGTTAGTGTTCGAGTTTACTGATTTTTTTAAGTCTCAATGTCAAAAAAAAAAGAAATACTGGAACCCGCTAAAAATACCTATGTTAGTTTAGGTTCTATTGCTGATGGTAAGACTTTTAAGGATTTAATTAATGAAGGGCTATTTAGCGAGCCTAAAAAGGGGGTGTACGTTTACATGGAGGATAACAGGCAATATAATATTTCAAATAATAGTGGAAGCGCATTTAGCTTTGGATCTAATTCTTCAAATGTGGTTATGAATCATAATAGCAGTAATAATGAGTTAGCAGAGTTAACGCAGGCACTATTAACAGAAATCAAAGATTCAAATTTAGATAGCGAGGAAGAAGAAAAATTAAACCATCTGGTACAAGCTACAACAAGCGAAGCTAACACAGAGAAGCCTAAGAAAGTTTTAATAAAAAGTTTCCTAGATTCAGCTGATTCTATTATTAAGACGGCTACTACCTCAGTAAATTTAATTTCTGCATTTGAAAAATGGAAGTCTTTTTTCTCATAATACAAAGAAGCTCACTTTATAAAGTGAGCTTATATATTACCGTTTTTCCACTTTTTTTATTCCACATCAACTCACTCATTCGCTACAACGTTAAAAGAGAATCAAATATAATAAACCATGTATCTCCTTTTAAATCCTTCACATGTAGTTTCTGTTTCACTTCGTTTATGTAATGCACATGCCCTGTTACATCTTCAATAAAGCCGTCTTTGTATACACCGATGACCAGAACCGAGTTGAATTCCATGGCTTCGCAAATAGTTCGTGCCATTTCCTCCAGTTGGTATTCATCAAGAGAGGGTTTTTCGATTTTCTGAACTTCTCTCTTTCGGCTTAAAAGGGCAGCCCTTTACTCAGGTAATATGAATTTTTGTTCCCATCTCTTGTCGTAAATTCCTTGACTCATTCCGATCATCTCCTTGACTAAATTATATGCAAACAAACGTTCTTTTATCAACGGAGAAAATATTGGTAAGCCTACGTATAAACTCATTGGTTTTAAATGGGAAATTGTTGGCGAGTTGTTGCCCAAACCTGCCAACAATTAATATTTTTATTCAGAAGGGATCAGACATCTAATTTGAAATCCCTTGATGGATAAGTATTTGTCAGGAATAAAAATAACAGCTCAGAAGGTAATCACTACCTTGACAGGGTAGAGGTCGCTGGTTCGAGCCCAGTCGGAATCATAGCTTAAACCCTTGCGCAGCAAGGGTTTTTTACTTTTTATAGGGGTTGTCGGTATTATTAATGCAGTATATGATTTAAATGAAAACCCAAGAATAAAAGTTGAGTTGAGAAGATAAAATAAAAACCCCATTTGTAAAGTCCAAAATGGGGTTATTTCTTAATTTCATATTAAGTTGCTGCTCTATCTGCGACCTTATAAGTGGACTGCTCAGAAAGAGCGTATGAAGCGCTAGATACTCCAACAACGCCAAGCAAGAGCGCTAAACAAATTGCAATTTTACATTTTTTCATTTAAATGTTTCCCCCTTTGAATTTGTTTGCGTGCTTCAATTGCCATTTGATAAAAATCGACTGCATCATGTCTGTCTTCTTTGTTGGTCAAAAAATCAGCAACAGCAACAGCGTATTCTTCCATATCACCGTAAAGGTTTTTCTCTTCGAAGAACTTGAACACTTCTCTAAGTGTTTGTAAGTCGAATGATAAATAAAGACCTTTAACCAGTTTTAATTTCTTGGTTACTTCCTGGTTGTTGTGTCGGGCAGCAACCTTCTGACCTTCCTGGTATAATTCTAATGCAGTCTTTAAATCATTTTTCTTTGCTTTGACATATGCCAGATTAAAAATCGCTTTGGACTCATACATGTGTTTTCGATCTTTATGAATTTCATAGGCAATTTGAAAATGTTTCTCAGCATTGTCAAGTTCTTCAAGGTTATTATAACATAATCCCACGTTAAAATGAGCTGAACCAATTAAATGTTGCTCCCCTATTTTTATAGCATCATGTAAGGCTTTTTCAGCTGTTTCTAAAGCATCCTCATAACACATTTTATCTAGCCAATTCCCAAAGATAACAAACTGACATTGGACCATTTCTTTGCCATATGTAAGGTTACCCTGAGCATCTTTTTGCTCTTTAAATATAGAATATGCTTGCTGAGCATAATTCATTGAGAAATGAGTCTCTTTCATATAGTAATAGACCTCTGATACTTTAAAATAGAACTCGGCCTTATCTGTATTTGCGTTTTTATCTAATAAATCAAGATATTTTTCGGCTTCGCGATAATATGTTAAGGCAATAACTAAATCTCTTGTTCTGAAATGATACATACCGGTAAAAAATGATAATAGAACTCTATTGTATTCGTAAGGGATTCAGGGGCCATATTCTCCCTTGTCTTTTTAAGAGCAGAATAAACACCATCTATATTTTTAACAGAGTCAGGTTCGAGATACGACAGCATTATTTCGTGCCGTAGCTTTAGTAGCTGAAGATAGACTGCAACCTTTTCATTTTTCTCCATCATATCGAATTCTTTTTCAACTTTTCTTTTCATTTCTTTTGCTTTCTCAACTCGACCCTGCTTTATGACAACATACCAATGATTAATGTCTGTAGTTACATAATGATATGGGATTAAATCCGAAACAGACAATCAAATACCTCCTTTTCTTTACATATATTTAATATTATACCACTAAGGACCCCCTCTAATAGAGTGTTTTTTGAAAAGTCTCTCTATTTAGACTAAAAAGGGTCGGAATAAACATAAATAAGGACCATATCGTCTGATATCGACCCTTTAGCTTGCTTTAGAATTTATAGAAAATTGGTCTAAAAGGCTATCGATGTCGTTTAATGATGTATAAATGACATCTGCATTTCTCAAGAAAATGCTATAATGAAAAGCCATGAAATAATGTAAAGAGGGGGATTACGATGCATTACATAACTGCATGCTTAAAAATCATCAGTGATAAAGACCTTAATGAAATAATGAAGGAATTTAAAAAACTTGAGGAAGAAACAAACAAAGAAGAAGGGTGTATTCAATTCCATGCTTATCCGCTTGAACCATCAGAACGCAAAATAATGCTTTGGGAGATTTGGGAAAACGAAGAAGCTGTTAAAGAACATTTCACGAAAAAACACACAAAAGACGTTCAAAAACAAGAATTAACGGAAGTAGAATGGTTAATGAAAAGCAATGTGAATGAGTAAAAGGTTCCTTAAAAAAGAGACATTCAATGGCTAAGAATGAACCACCTGTAATTAAGTAGTAAAATGTTGGCGGATTGTTGTCCAACTCTGCCAACAATCATCATTTTCATTCAGAAGTCATCAGATGTACAATTAATAGGCTTTGAAATAAAAGGGGAAACTTGATTTTTCAGCTTAGAAATTCATTGATCCTGTCTCTTTTTAGGGTCAAAATCATTGAAAAGTTATTTGGAACATAAAATCTCAATTTTCTAAGAAAAGCTCCCACATAATAGGGAGCTTTTCTATTTTCACATCACTTGAAATAAAGCAGAACTTTTTTAGATGATTAAGAGATTTAGTGATGTTTTTTATACGATTCGACAAAATCATAATAATGATCATCGTCATCATAATACTTTTTATCGTAATGATAATCGTGATCATCATCATCATACTTCTTGTCATGATCACAATCATAATACTTTTTGTCGCAATCATAGTGCTTCTTATCGCAGTCATGATACTTTTTGTCACAATCATAATGCTTCTTATCGTGGTCATAATACTTTTTGTAATAAGTTTTTTTCCAAGTGTAATACTCTTCTTTATATTTTTTATAATAACCCAATTTAAGCCCTCCTATTATTTTAATCAATATTAATATATGAAGTTTATATGATATGGTATGGCCACATTTACTAATAATTTAGTAATAGGGCTGTTTCTGATAGCCAAATGATAAACTGTTTATGAAGATAGGTTAGGTGAAAGGATTCGATCACAGTGAATAGACGAAGTATGTTGTAATGCCATTTGGGAACAGATGGGGACGAATAGGGGGCAAACTTTTAGTCAAAACAAAAGGTTTTTTATCAGAAATTCTTGTCAGAAAACCCTATAAAATAAAACGTCAGTTCGTAATGGCATATAGTCCCTACCTTGACAAGGCAGAGGCCACTGGTTCGAACCCAGGCGGAATTACACAAAACAAAAACGGCAGGAAACGCTGATAAAGGCGTTCCTGCCGTTTTTGTTTTGTGTTATCTTTTCGCAATGAGATAAAGTGATATGGCTCTTTGGGTTTGAAGAGGATTATGAAGCGTAATTACCCACTGGTTTCTTCTCCTTGGAAAGCTGCCTATTGCATACATTGGAGCATAATCACGTGGAGTAAACCCGCCATTGATTACCTTTATATCTCTTCCTTCAAGATAACAAACAAGGTATTCACCGGGATCTATGACCTGTTGGTTAGTCCATGCGTAAGAATAAAAGCCGTCTCCGAGATCCTCGGTGGAAGATGGCGGTATAAAGCCATCTACATTCAATGTGATTTCTCTTCTTCGCTGTCTTTCTGAAAAGTCTTGATTTCTTTGCGTGTGATGAGCAGGTGGTAAGTGAGGAATTAACACAGGAACATAAAAGTAATGATACAAAGTAACCACTCCTTCGTTTACATTCATACAAAGTGTATGTTGGCGTATTTCGTTAATTCCTGTTTTATTGTCAGTTGACTAAGAATGGAACTAAAGGAGTGAGGACAATCAGCTTGTCCATATTTGTTTTACGACTGCCTTCATTTTTTTGTATAGCAAGTTCTGTGAGGTCTTTTTGCCATTGACTAGTTTTATAGCCAAATCATTTTTATGATATAATGGATATGTTTTGCAGTAATCTGTAGTGTTGGTAATGGAGGAAACTATATGAAATGGTATTGGAATGGCTTAAAGAACTATGTCAATTTTGAAGGGAGAGCTCGGCGAAAGGAATATTGGATGTTTCATCTCTTTAATGGCATCATTTGTTTTATTTTATTACTGCTATCATTAATACTAGTTGGATTATTTACATCAGGCCCATTGGCGGCAGAAGGATATGCCAGTTCACAAGTAGGATATGTAATTGGATATGGCGGGGGATTACTGGCATATATTCTGATCTTTCTTTATCAGTTAGCTGTTTTTCTTCCGTCTCTTGCTCTCAGTATCCGCAGATTGCATGATATCGGCAAAAGTGGCTGGTGGATATTTATAGGCTTTATTCCGGTGGTCGGTCCTATTATGATGCTGATCTTTAACTGCCAAGATAGTGAAACAATAGAGAATCAATATGGAGCAAATCCTAAGATTATAAATGAATCGTAAATTGCGCCCCAATTGTTAGACAATGAGTTTAGCGATTGGGGTGTTTTTTATAGCCTGAAGAACTCATAAGGTAACTACATATTCAAGATAGAGAACAACTTTTAAAGAATTTTGTGCTGCAGGATAATGGCATGAATAATCTTACATTATTTGGTTTAAAATGATTAACTGCATTTTGAATAGTTAATTTTTTTTCTTCTTAACCACTTTCTAAGCACCTTTGTTTAGTTTTCACAAAGGATTAAATTAATATGCTGATCAAGAAGACATTTAGAATGGAACGAATCAAAGTGAACTTAATGGACAAACTTATATGGATTAAAAAGAAGAGAGGAGGGTGGAAATGAGTAAAAAATGGTTGCAAATAATAACTGCGTTATGTCTATCCACTTTTATATTAATGGGCTGTAATAATGATCAAAATAATAATGATCAAGATAACAATACTCCAGATGTTGAGGAGAACGATCAGGATAATAACGGTAACAATGCACCGGGTGTTGATGAGGACGATACGATCAATAAAGATGATGAAAAAGATAATGAGACTGATCCCGAAGATCCGGTTGAGGATAATGAAGATGCCGATAAAGATAAAAAAGATGAGTAAGGAAACAGCACATCATCATTGTTTGCAGAAGAACCGACACTTCGTGCAGAGAAGTTTTAGTATTCTTTTCTGATGCTTTCTGCTGGCGGTGCTACAGACGAAAAACGTGCTTGAAAGGCTCTAAAATGACAAAAAGCTCTGTCCTTAGTGGATGGGGCTTATTGTGTGTTTGTGACACGTTTTTGAAATGAATACTATATGCAGTAATAGATTGCGGGTCTCATGTAAAAGACAGACATCATTTACACCACAGAGAGATTCTTGAGAGAAAAGCTTTCCGACAAGGACTTCTCTTATTATCATTCGTTCCATTTTTAAAAGTAATCATTGCCAATCAGCTCTCGTAGAAACTGTAACTAATAGGAAATTCATGTAAGTCAAAAAAAGAATCCTTCTTTGTAAGGATCTTCCCAATACCAAGATGTTTTTATTTAAACCATGCTTTCTTTAAATTGCTGGTAAAGTTATTATCATTAACAGGAACATTTGTTTTACCGAAATCTGTTGTATGTAATGCATTCCTTGCGGCAGGAGTTAAATCATCCCATCCGATTAACGGTTGAGTTCCGCCTACTACATCATCGCTCATAAGTAATTCATGGTTCAGCGGCGAAGTGCTTTCATATGCAATGGATATTACCATTAAGAGTAGTAATTAAGATTCAAAATATTGACAAATTAATGTATTTTCAACAAAAGGTCAGCCCCTTCATGTATACTGAGTCCGTAATTACAATATGTAGAAAGGGGTAATAGAATGAAAATCAGTTTGGAGAAAAAAGCAGGTTTCTGGAAGAAGGCAGCGATTTCATCATTTATTTTCACCATGTTTTTTACCCTGATGATGAGTGATACGGTTTTTGCGGCCGGACTGAACAAGGATCAGAAGCGCCGGGCGGAACAGCTGACCAGTATCTTTGAAAATGGCACGACGGAAATCCAATACGGATATGTGGAACCCTTGGGTGATGGAAGAGGCTATACATGCGGACGGGCAGGCTTTACAACGGCTACCGGGGATGCATTGGAAGTAGTTGAAGTATACACAAAGGCAGTACCGAATAACAAACTGAAAAAGTATCTGCCTGAATTGCGCCGTCTGGCCGAAGAAGAAAGCGATGACATAAGCAACCTCAAGGGATTTGCTTCTGCCTGGCGTTCGCTTGGAAATGATAAAGATTTCCGTACTGCCCAAGACAAGGTAAATGATCGCTTGTATTATCAGCCTGCCATGAAACGATCAGAGAATGCCGGCTTGAAAACGGCACTGGCAAAAGCTGTGATGTACGATACAGTTATTCAGCATGGCGATGGTGATGACCCTGACTCTTTTTATGCCTTGATCAAACGCACGAACAAAAAGGCAGGGGGCTCACCTAAAGACGGAATAGATGAGAAGAAATGGTTAAATAAATTTCTGGACGTGCGCTATGACGACCTGATGAATCCAGCAGATCCGGATACCCGTGATGAGTGGAGAGAATCGGTTGCCCGTGTGGACGTGCTTCGCTCTGTCGCCAAGTCGAACAACTACAATCTGAACGGACCGATCAATATCCATTCAGCAGAATACGGTGATTTCGTAATCAAATAAGCAGCAAGTGTAAAGAAACCGACTGCACCCTTTGCGAATACACCCGCTGCCCTCATAATATGGCGCGGTTTAAGGTATGAACCGATTGTGTAAATGTCATTACGATTACTTAGCCCTTCTCAGAGAGAAGGGCTTTTTTCAATCTAATCTGCTTTTCCGATTCAATGAAAAAAACCAGATTCACTAGCATGAATGTATCCGATCCAACGGCAGTCACTTCAGCAATTAGGCTTAATACATAATTCTAGACTTGTTTTTATACTGGGTGATTCTCTAAATAAAGAGTGTTTTTCTTACAGTAAACGGAACAGTTTCTGGCATATGACATTCTTTAAACTTATTGTGTTTGCTGAAAGATAAATTATGCTTTGGCAGATACAGAACTAGTACTCATGACGAATGGCCCCTCTTAAGAGTTTTTTTGTTATTGGTCAAAAGGGGTGAATGAATGCCTGCACAAAAGACAGAATAAGGGTGAGCTGATATTCCAATGTTTTCAGAAAAGAGGTGAAAGCATGACTAAAAAAGGGATTCAAAATTCTAGTATTGAACAAATAAGAAATGATCATGAGACTGAAACAGCATTCAAAGCAGATGACCCTAAAAAACATGGCACAGGTTCAAAAAGGACCAAATAAGTTTTGTTTCAATGAAAGCCTAATATCAAGATCTGGGCCAATTGTTTTTGGCCTGTCATATTGATTGATAAGGAATGGAGTGGATGATGTGACTCAAAAAAATGGAGCAGACAGACCTGATGATTATAAAAGATTTTCTGAAATCGACAAGGACTTTGATTTTAATCAAAATGGCGATCCTAAGTCAGAGACATTAGGCAAGAACGAACAAACCAATAACAAAGAAGAAGCAAATGAAAATATGGATGTCGCAGGAAGATATTTTGAACCGTCAGATTACAAAGGAACCACACAATTGGAACAGGGTTTGGCTGAAACGCATGAACAAGTCAGTGATGACTATTTTGAGGGAACCATCGACCAAAACTTGGACTAAATAATCAAGCGGAGCTGACTCGAATGAACTTGAGTTAGTTCCGTTTTTCGTACAAAGATGAAACTGGTTCGGCTGAGGCTGCTTTCATAAAGGGGCATGCAAATAATGGGATCCACGCTTTTGCGAAACAAAAGGAAACCGTAGCTTGATATTCTATTGAAAGAAGAGAATGCAATTCTATTTAATTTTTTCAGTCTTCTTTGGATTCCTTGATTTTTGAATAGAGAAAAAAAGGGTCAAGCTGATGCATGACTTATTCTTGAAGTATGCTCTCAATATCTTTTCTCTAAAGAGAAAAATTGATAAAATTTAAGCAAAAGAATGAAAAAACACGATTCGGTTGGTAGTCCGAATGCATTTTTATTATGTCAGTAACCTTCCCCTCCTCGGGATGTCCATCATTCTTTCATCATTTAAAAGAGGGGGGAATCGTTATGAAATTAACGATTTACTACAATGGTCAGTTTTGGGTAGGAGTTATTGAGGTTGTGAAAAACGGAAAACTAAAGGCCTCTCAGCATTTGTTTGGAAAAGAGCCGAAGAATTCTGAAGTATTAGATTTTGTTAATAGACAACTCTTAAAGACTCTGTCCCAGTCTGAGCAGGAAGGAGTTAGTGTAAAAGCCCAAGATCAGAAAAAGATAAATCCGAAAAGATTGCAACGTCAGGTTTCGAAGGAATTGAAACGTGCCGGAGCATCCTTAAAGGCACAGGATGCGATGAAACAAGAGTTGGAAGCGAAGAAGCAAAAGAAAAAACAAATAACGAAAGAACAAAGAGAAAAAATAAAAGAACAAAAGTATCTCATCAGAAAGCAAAAAGCTAAAAAAAAGCATAGAGGAAAATAGCTTGAAAAAGCAGGCATAGAGCCTGCTTTCTTATAAGTGAAGAATATGTTTTTACACTTTAGCGTATCTCCAATGGATAAAGTCTTTTTCTTCACGGTCCAGTTTAAACCCTAACTTCTTCAAAATATGCTGTGAACCCATATTGCCATGTTCACATCTTGCCGCAATACAGTTAACATTCTCTTTGCTTAATGCCCAGTTTATTAACTTTTGAGCAGCCTCAAAACAATAACCTTTACGGCGGTGACTTTTATTTGTTGCAAAACCGATTTCAACCATGCCATCCGTATCAGGGTCGCCTAAAAACCCAGTTCCTCCGACAATTTCATAATCATTCTTCTTTAAAATGATCCATGAATCAAATCCTCTTGTTCCTTTATTTTCGATTAAAATCTCGCGGAAATAAGGAATTGCTTCAAAAAAATCTGAGTTTGGCCATTCCCCATTTGTTTTATAACCCAGGTCTATAATAGCCTGATGATCCAGTTTAGATGCAGCGTCTAGAAGATTAACATCAATCGTTTTTAATAGTAACCGATCCGTTTCAAGGAGAACCATCTCTTTAGCCCCTCTTCTATTTGATATCTATACATGTGATTCTTTTATGTTCATTTATCTCATGAATCGAGAATTAATTGTTTCCTCTATAACAAGTTTGTTACAATGCATATTCATTATTTTCTCTCTCTATAACGTATCCGTAACAGAAAAATTCATGGATTTGATAACAGAAAAAAACGATAAAGAAATCAGTATGATTTCAAATGGTAAGAATAACCGTCTGGGGCTAAATAAACGGATGATAAGGAGTAAAGGGGGATCAGAGATGGTGCCTGCTCTTTATTATGAAAAGATATTTGCAGCTAACAGGAATATGCATAAGTCTGGCGGTGAGAACAAAGCAGTAGCAGACTCCCTTCGCAAAAGTATAAAACAGCAGGAGGAGTTCAATCAACTTTTAAAAGAACTTCTTAATAGAGACATCAAATAAGTTTCGGTATATGACATGTTGCAGATAAATCATCTCCTTGAAAATTCAAGGAGATCTTTTTTAAAAAAGCTTTGACATTCACGTTACGTCAAAGTGTACGGTTAATGTATAAGGAGGGAGAAGAAATGGAATATACCGTTCAGAAGTTAGCCAAATTAGCGGGAGTCAGCACAAGAACGCTTAGGTATTATGATGAGATTAACCTTTTAAAGCCAGCACGGATTAATTCATCAGGATACCGAATTTATGGGGAAAAAGAAATCAACGAATTACAGCACATTTTATTTTATCGAGAGTTAGGTTTCCAATTAGAGGAGATAAAAAAATTAATCTTTTCCCCATCTTTTAATCGTTATAAAGCATTAAAGGATCATCATGCAGAGCTTCTAGAAGAAAGAGCCCGGATTGATAGTCTTATACAAAATGTAGAGAAAACAATTCATGCAGAGGAGAGAAACGAAAAGATGAGAGATGAAGAGAAATTTAAAGGATTTAAAAAAGAGCTTGTGGAAGAAAACGAGCGGAAATACGGAGCCGAAATACGCCAAAAGTATGGAGAAGAAGCGGTGGAAGAAACTAACCAAAAAGTATTGAATATGACAAAGGAGCAATATGAAGAGCTGACCGCTACAGAAAAAGAATTGTTTGAAAAACTTAAAAAAGCATTTGAAGAAGGAGATCCAAAAAGTGAAGATGCCTTGAAAGCGGCGGAATTACACAAAAAATGGCTTCTTTATCATTGGAGCGACTACAGCAAAGAAGCTCATGCAGGTCTAGGGGAGATGTATGTATCAGATGAGCGCTTTAAGCGATATTACGATCAACATGGTGAGGGATTAGCTGAATTTCTAAGACAGGTGATCTATGCGTATACTGGGAAAGTTAATGATTAAGCATTGAACTGATGCATGGACTTTATCGAGCGAAAACGAAAGCGAAGTTTGAAGCACGATTGAAAAAACTAGAGTATTTCTTTGTCATGAAGGGTCAAAAAAGCTTACTCATTGTAAGCTTTTTATGATTTGTCATTTATAAATATAAGTTACTCAATGGTAAGAATGCTTAGCCATAAAGACTAAGCATCTTCCACATCTCTTTCAAATATCATTTCAAAATAAGCAGCTGCTCCATACCCGTCTATACTAGGGGCGAAAATCTGAATAAACTTCCATCCTCTTTGAGCATAGTCACGAATGATTTGTTGGTAGTCTTCTTTGGGTCTTCTTCTCATGGTACTGAGTTCGACTCTAACGAATTCATACTCTTTCATCATGTGATACCTCCTGTAAGGTTATACGAAAGAGCGAGAGAAAAGTTCCGAAAGATGGAAAAACAAAAGGTGAAACCGAAAATAACCAATGAGGCAAGAACATTCAAGATCGGATCATATAAACGCAGGTCTGATTAACCATACAAATATAGAGAAGATGTAAATCGCGCACCTAATCATGGAATGCTTAGAAATCAAGTACGCGGAGCGAGCTGTGCCTTGCCATATCCTTTAGATGAACTGGCGATTAAAGAAAAAAAGAGGGGGAGGATCATAACGGTGCTCCTTATATGGTATTTCAATGGGGCATGTGGAAATGACATATTCTTTATCGAGCCGTGTGGCAATTGCGAATCAGCAGAAAAAGTGATAATAACACAGATAAAAACGAACAGATCATCACTATACTTATGACCGGATAGTGTTTCGCAGAGTATATGAAAAAGTCCAGCTGTGAAATTTGTTTGGGGCTGGTGATGGTGTCAATACCGTTAAGAAGCTTTGAAAATGTGGCTGTGTAATTCCAATCGAATTGATCTGAAACAAGCTCGCTTCCTTGATACCAATTGACAGCGGCTAAAAACAGAAAAGCCATGAATGAAAATCCAAGCTGAACAACTAAAACAATCCCTTTCATCGTACGCCTCCAAATCAATGAACATGAGAAAAGCAAATTATATATTACCATAATGTAGGCGGTTGGGCAATTTTTCTATATTTCCTGATATATTCATATCTTAGAATGGAGAGCCATTATGTATTTGGTTGGAAATTTAGTTCAGCCTGGGCCGGTACTTTTTTGCTCTTTCGGCTTTTGCCGCTCTCAGCTATGTGTTATTTTGGATATTGGTGATCATATCGAGAAAGTGATGGTGTCCATGAACAAAGAAATCCTAAAATACATACTCACTATTTTTTCAATATGTGCAGTCCTCCAGGAAACCGATGATATAAGTATTGCCCATAGCTGGATTTTGACTGAAATCGTCCGATTTTTGATTTGCGCGGCTGTGTTTATTATCCTGACATTTCTATTAGAGACTGTTTTTCCAAACAAAAAAGAGTCACATTAATGTGTGGCTCTTTTTGCATAAAATTATCAGATTAATAACATCATTACAAATGAATCAATCATCATGACAAAAAACAGCAAGCAAAAATAAATGAGTGAGTAGACAAACATATCCTTTGCCCACTTTACGTCATCGTCTGTTTTGAATCCTTGCATGCTTTTTTTGATCCATATACCTCCGAGAACCAAGGCAGTAAAAGAATAAAATGGGCTTATATGGCCGGTGCCGAGAGAAAAAGGAAATAATAGCGTAATCGGCACCAGGACCGCAATATATTGAATCATTTTTACTTTCGTTACATGATTTCCTTTTACAACAGGCAAGAGAGGGACACCAGCCGCCCGATATTCCTCTTTGCGTCTTATCCCAATCGCCCAAAAGTGCGGGGGCTGCCACAGAAACATAATGGCATATAACATGACGGCGGTTACACTGATTTCTCCTGTGACGGCACAATAACCCATCAGCGGCGGAGCAGCTCCCGGAAAGCTTCCGACAAATGTGCTCCATACTGAGGCCCGTTTCACCCATACTGTATAGATGATGGCATAAAAAATAAAGGCGGCCAGTCCGAGAATTGCAGTTAAAGGGTTGAGGGAATACAGCATGGCAAGACCTGCTATTCCTAAAACAGAGCCATACGTTAAGATCAAAGCCGGCGGCATTTTTCCTGTGACTGAGGCCCTGCTGCGGGTGCGCTCCATTTTTGCATCCATATGCCGATCAAAATAGTTGTTGTAGACAGTGCCGGAGGCCATGACGAACGCGGTTCCAAGCATTGCCTTTATCATTGTCATGAAAAAAGCGAGTCCTGTTAATGGTATTTCTGAGCTCACAAATGCGATCCAAAATCCGCCGAAGGCTGCTATCGAGTTTGATACGATAATGCCGGGTTTTGCAAGCTTTATAAAATCGTAAACGGATACCCGGTTCGAGGCTTTTATGTATTTTGTTTCAGAAATCGGAGCAGAAACTCTTGAATTCTCCAAAAATAGACGCCTCCCCCAAAACTGCATGCTTTAGTTATCGTACCAAGAGGCCAGTCAGATCACAATTATTTCCTGTATTTGTCATGAAATTGTCAATTTTTATACAAAAAAAGGGGAGCTGGACTGCCCCCATTTTCGGTAAACACCGCCTGCTATCTGTTGTATCCTCCATATCCGCCGCCGTATCCGTACCAAGGGTAGTAAGGAGGGCGCGGATAGTAGTAAGGCGGACGCGGATAAAACGGATAAAACGGTCTTGGGTAATAATAAGGCGGATAAAATGGCGGTCTAGGGCGCGGACGCGGGTAGTAATATGGCTGTCTTTCATCATAAGGTGAAACTTGCTCAAATTGATCGTAATTAACAGGAAATTCCAAGAGGGTTACCTCCCTAGCATTTTTTATTCTGTTTACTTTATTCCTGATATGAGAAATGGGTGTATGTCCATCGACCAAATTGTTTTTTTAAATTGAGTAAATCCTCAGAAAGGGATTGACAAGAACTTCTAAATCTCCTATTATTACAAAAGTGAAATAAATGTTACTTTAATGTTACAAAAATATTTCTAATTGAGTACGAATGAGCATAAAGAACATCATCTGAATCTTTTGATGGGATATAAATCGAAGTGATTACGAAAGAAGGAGTTTGTGTTGTTGGCGAGAAGAATCAAATGGTTTCAAGTATTATTAGCAGTTGTTTGTGCGGCAGGGCTTATAGGCTTTTGCCATAATACATCAAAAAAAGAAACGGTCATGAATCAGGTAAAAACCGATTCTCAGTATGGAGATGTAGAGATCGCAACACTTGTGAATGACGGGAAAACATTCAATTACGCGGTCAACTACCCTGTTTTTAAAAATAAAAAAATGGACGCGGCATTAAAGAGTTACGCAGAGAAAGAGGTTCGCCAATTTCAGAAGGAAACGAAAGATGCTGACCAGGAGCATACAAAGAAGCGCAATGAACTCAACATCGATTATGAAATTGTTCATTATGCCAAGCAGACAGCGGCAGTGGTCTTTAATGAATATAAATACATAGGCGGCGCGCATGGACAAACCGTAAAAAAAACATTTAACTTTGATTTTAGCAAGGAAGCCTTTCTTTCTATTAATGATATTTTCAAAAAGGACTCTGATTATTTACAAAAGCTTTCGCTGATCGCTTATCATGAGCTTAAAAAGAATAAGGACATTGCAGCGGACGACGAATTGTTAAAAGAAGGAACTGCACCGGCAAAAGAAAATTTCAGCCGTTTTGCCGTCAAGGAAGATTATATCGAGTTTTATTTTGATACATATCAAGTCGCTGCGGGCTATCTTGGAGAGCAGTCGATTGCGATTAAGAAACATCTTTTAAAAGATATATTGAAAGAACAATATATTGATAAAGCGAAAAACAAAAATAAAATCAAAGAACAAAAACCGAAGCACGAAGTCATTTCATTACCCAAAGAAGAAACAGTTGATCCGAATAAAAAAGTCATTGCGCTTACTTTCGACGACGGTCCGAATCCTGCGACAACAAATCAGATTCTGGACTCCTTGAAGAAATATGAAGGGCATGCAACGTTTTTTGTGCTGGGCAGCAGGGTTCAATATTATCCGGAAACGTTAAAAAGAATGCTGAAAGAAGGAAATGAAGTGGGGAACCACTCATGGAGCCATCCGCTTCTCACAAGGCTTTCAGTGAAAGAGGCTGTAAAGCAGATCAATGACACGCAGGACATGATTGAAAAAATAAGCGGGTATCGTCCGACGCTTGTGCGTCCTCCATATGGCGGCATTAATGATGAACTGCGCAGCAAGCTGAAAATGGATGTCGCGTTATGGGACATTGATCCGGAAGATTGGAAAGACCGAAATAAAAATACAATTGTCAACCGAGTCATGAGCCACGCGGCTGACGGAAAGACGATTTTAATTCATGATATTTACGGCACTTCTGCTGATGCGGCCGATGAGATTATCAAAAGACTGACCGATCAAGGCTATCAATTGGTGACGGTCACTCAGCTGGAAGAGGTAAAAAAACAAAGGGAAGCTAAATAAATGTGGAAAGGCTGTCGCGGGAAATGCCCGTTGGACAGCCTTTTTTCTTTTTAATAAGAGCCTGTGGTTGCCCATACATTCAGGTTGGGGCCTGAATATTTACCGAAAGCGTAGGAGGTTCTCGGGTCTAAGTCATAGACCATAGGCGTATAACAAGATTTTTGGCCTGCCACCGCTTTGCCATTGCCGCCTGCAGAGTCACAGTTATATCTCTTTTTGTCTGTGTTCCGGGTTATTTCCGCATTTGCTTCATAGCCTGTTGTCAAGGTGTTGTTCATCGTTATTTTTGCCCATGCCGTTTTGCATGTACTGCTGAACTTGAGCTCGACGACTCCGATGACTTGATTGTTTGCGTTCACTAAGTTAGAAGATTTTTTTGTGGCGGCGCTGGACGCACAATCATTGTAATAAGGGCTTTTTCCATCGTAGGCATGCGTTTCCGCATGAGCGGGTGCTCCCTTGATGGCAAAAATAAATACGAATGCGAACAACACCAAAGACACCTTTTTAACGATTCTTTTCATTTCTTCCTGACCTCCTTAAAATGACAAACAATAAATCATACGGAGGAAAGGCCAAAACATGCATGCTTTTTTTGGAAAAATAAAGGCGGCCGGGAGGATGGAGTACTTGGCCGCCTGGGGTGTGAAGCTAAGCTTTCAGGTCAATTTTTTGTCCGAGCGTCGGATGCTGAATCAGCTTAAGGGTTTGATCAGCATTTTGCTGGGCAGTGTCCAGCATCTTTTTCGTTAAAGCGATATCAACATTTTGGGCCAGATTTGCTTGATGCATGGCAACTGATAATGCAGGAATATCCATTGCTACACCTCCTATGCCTTACCTATCGGCGGGCGGCTTTGATTTTATAGGGCAGAAAGGCTTAATTTTTTCTGTTGACCCTTACGCTGCGGCATACCGTATATTTTTTGTAAGGAGGGATTAGGATGAATATCGTAATAGAACAGACCTTTCAGCAATATGAAAAGCTGTTTTCGATGGAAGAACACGAAAGAGCGGACGAATTTCGGTATACGATGATGGGACCGTTTGAAAAAATGTGGAGCGCCATACAGGTTCCCCTAAAAGCGAAGACACCGAATGGATATGATGTAATCATGGCTGTAAAGATGCTTGGTTATTTGGATGTGTGTGATGCTGAAACCGGACAGAAAGCATTAAGAAAACTGCAGCAGTTGCATATTGCGGAGACTGCTGAATCTGCGCTGCAGCAGTGTATACATTTTGCCGAGCGTGAAAAGCTGCGAGTAAATGCGGAAGAAATGAGGTTCGGGCTTTACATTGCTGATCCAAGCAAGCTGAAGCTGCAAAAAGGGTATTGCGGGTTTGGGGGAATTCCAGGCTTTATTCACGTTTGGATGTATCCGAACAGCTATAACCTTCTTAGGATTTCATCGATTATTGCCCATGAATTTCACCATAATCTGCGGTTTTCGTATTTTGATTTTCACCGAGGTTCTGTGTCAGTCGGGGATTATCTTGTCATTGAAGGGCTGGCTGAGTCATTTGCGCGGGAGCTCTTTGGCGAAGAACAATTAGGCCCTTGGGTTACTCGCTTTGATCGGGACGATTTGCAATATTCCATTGAAGTTATAAAAGAGGTGATTGACGAAAAAGGCTTTTCGGAGGTGAGCCGTTACATGTTTGGAGATCAAATAGCGAAAGCGCAAGGCTTCGAGCCGGCGGGATTATCTGCTTTTGCCGGATATGCGGTTGGATATCACGCTGTTCAGTCTTTTATGAATAAACACCGGGTCGATATAAAGGAGGCCACACTCTTGGATACAGAGACGATTCTGTCTCAGTGCGGGCTGTTCTCGACATAAGAAAAAGCGTCACGTCAGCGGCGCTTTTTGATGTTTTGATGGATCAGCTCTATGAGTGTGCAGGTGACAATTCCCATCGTATAAGCTAAGATATCGCTCCATAAAAATCCGTACCCCAGCACGAGGCCGCCGAGCGAAGTGTCCCTGATCCGGTCGATCCACTCAGCATGGTACAGCTGGCTGCATTCGATAATAACGCAAAATGAAAGGCTGATAATGCCTGTTGTGATGGTTTTCATCGTATGAAACAGAAAGCCGCAGCCCGTAAAAATCATTGCGGCCCACAGTGCATCTCCGAGATAGGCATTGACGATATCCGGGAGAAAACTGGAGAATGCTCTTGACCCCAGTCCCAACCCAATGATGAGGATTGTAAAGGCCGCATATATGAACCGGTTCCTTCTCATGAATGATTGATACCTCTTCCCGCATTTTCCCTCCCATGTATTGTAAGGAATCCATCCTCACTTTGTCCATAAAAAAAGCGGCTGAACAGCCGCAGGTACTTTTATCTTGCTCTTAGATTGACATGGTCGGCTGTCTGATCTTTTCCAATGACGAAATGGAGCTCATAACGGCCTGTATCATAGATATAGTCGATTTCATCCGTGAATGGGACGGTTAAAATTCGGTCGGCGGGGCCAATTTGATCGCTCAGCACATCCGGTGTAACCCCTCCTAGATTCAGACGGCGTTCTACTCCGGTTCCAAAGTAACGGATTTCTGAAATGGTCATGTCCTTGTTATAGGAAAAGCCGTAGCCGGGATTTCCCATATTCCAGCTGTATAGATCAAACATATTGTTTTCTCCAGCCGGTCTTTCCGGTTCTCCCATCTTGGCATGGACATCCCCTTTTGTGCTTTTGTTAATCGTAAGACCTTCTACCTGCTGCGGCATTTCACCTGTAAAAGCGGTGTTATAAAGATTTTTTACAAGCTCAGCGGATGATGAGGTTGTTTCTTCAGCAGGAGGATTTGTCTGAGCGGCAGCTTTTGCCGGAATTGCCGTCCCAAAGCCAAAAACAGTGCCTGACAGTGCTGCCGCTGCTGTTAATGCGGAAATGGTTTTCTTCATGGTTATCCCTCCCTTTATGTCTATCATGACGTTTCCCGGTGTTTGTGCATTAAAACATTTGTATGCGCTCTGTATGTTTTAATCAGCACGTGTAAGGGAACTGAAATGGGTAATTCGGTATATAAACGCAAGAAAGGGGAATGGAGATGGCGGACACAAAAAAAGTAACAATCAACGGCGTTGAGATGGAGACAGCCGGAGACCAGACGGTGCTGCAGCTTTTGAATAACAGTTCAATCGAAGTGCCGCAAGTATGCTATCATCCGAGCCTTGGGCCGATAGAAACATGTGATACGTGTATCGTCAGCATCAATGGTGAGCTGAAGAGATCGTGCTCAGCTGAAATAAAGGATGGCGATGTCATTGATACGCTTGCGTCTGACGTGAAAAAGGCACAGGTCATCGGGATGGATAAAATCTTATATAATCATGAGCTTTACTGTACAGTTTGCGATTACAACAATGGAGGATGCGAAATACATAATACGGTGAAGGAAATGAAAATCAATCACCAAAGCATCCCGTTTGATCAAAAGCCTTATCATAAGGATGAATCCCATCCGTTTTACCGGTATGATCCTGATCAATGTATTTTGTGCGGCCGCTGTGTCGAAGCATGCCAAGACGTACAGGTGACAGAAACACTGACGATTGACTGGGAGCGGGAACGCCCGCGCGTCATTTGGGATAATGACGTGCCGATTAACGAGTCGTCATGTGTGTCGTGCGGCCATTGCTCAACCGTATGTCCGTGCAACGCGATGATGGAAAAAGGAATGGAAGGGGAAGCCGGATATTTAACAGGCATCAATAACGAATCACTGCGCCCGATGATCGAGATCACGAAAGGCGTAGAGACAGGATACGGCTCGATTCTCGCCATTTCTGACATGGAATCTGCCATGCGTGATGAACGAATCAAAAAAACAAAAACCGTCTGCACCTATTGCGGTGTCGGCTGCAGTTTTGATGTTTGGACTAAGGGCAGAGATATTCTGAAAGTGGAGCCTCAGGAGGAGGCGCCTGCCAATGGCATTTCCACTTGTGTAAAAGGCAAGTTCGGCTGGGATTTTGTAAACAGCGAGGAGCGTCTGACAAAACCGCTCATCCGCGAAGGCGACCATTTCCGGGAAGCAGAGTGGGAGGAAGCCTTAACGCTGATCGCAAGCAAGTTCACTGAATTGAAGGAAGAATGTGGCCCTGACTCACTTGCTTTTATCACGTCGTCTAAATGTACGAATGAAGAATCCTACCTGATGCAAAAGCTGGCCAGAGGGGTTATCGGCACAAATAATGTGGATAACTGCTCGCGCTATTGCCAGTCTCCGGCTACTGCCGGCCTGTTCCGAACAGTCGGATACGGCGGTGACTCAGGATCGATTACAGATATCGCCCAGGCAGATCTTGTTTTAATTATCGGTTCGAACACATCAGAGTCGCATCCGGTATTGTCTACACGCATTAAACGGGCTCACAAGCTGAGAGGGCAGAAGGTTATCGTGGCTGATATCAGAAAACACGAAATGGCTGAGCGTTCTGATCTATTTGTTCAGCCGCGTGCCGGATCAGATATCGTCTGGCTGAATGCCATCGCCAAATATCTGATTGAAAACGGCAAGGCCGATGAACGCTTTTTGCAGGAAAGGGTCAACGGCCGGGATAAATACGTGAAAAGCCTGGCGCCGTACACACTTGAATATGCAGAGGAGAAAACCGGAATTGATAAACAAACCCTGATTCAAATGGCTGAAATGATTCATGAGGCTGACAGTGTGTGCGCGTTGTGGGCCATGGGCGTGACACAGCACATTGGAGGCAGCGATACAAGCACTGCGATTTCAAATTTGCTGCTTGTCACAGGAAACTACGGAAAACCAGGTGCGGGTTCTTATCCATTACGCGGCCATAACAACGTGCAGGGAGCAAGTGACTTCGGAAGCATGCCAGACAGCCTGCCGGGCTATGAAAAAGTGAAGGATGAACAAGTCCGCAAGAAATACGAACAAGCCTGGGGTGTACAGCTGCCGAAGGAGCCGGGCATGACCAACCATGAAATGATTGAAAAAATCCATTCCGGCCAGCTGAAAGCGATGTATGTAAAAGGGGAAGAAATGGGCCTTGTCGATTCTAATATCAATCATGTACACGCCGCATATGAAAAACTTGATTTCTTTGTTGTGCAGGACATTTTCCTATCTCGGACGGCAGAATTTGCAGATGTTGTTCTTCCTGCGAGCCCGAGCCTTGAAAAAGAAGGAACCTTTACAAACACTGAACGCCGTATTCAGCGTTTATACCAGGTATTTGAACCTATGGGTGAATCAAAGCCGGACTGGCAGATTATTATGGAGGTAGCGAATAAGCTTGGGGCTAATTGGAATTATGAGCATCCTTCCGACATTATGGAAGAAGCTGCAATGCTGTCACCAATTTATGCAGGAGTAACTTATGAACGTCTTGAGGGCTACAACTCCCTGCAATGGCCTGTAA
This sequence comes from Bacillus sp. B28, assembly GCF_029536185.1. Taxonomy (NCBI): domain Bacteria; kingdom Bacillati; phylum Bacillota; class Bacilli; order Caryophanales; family Bacillaceae; genus Bacillus; species Bacillus sp. B28. The sequence continues at coordinate 1,321,972 of NZ_CP120511.1, forward strand.
GTGCTGATGGGAAGGATTCACCTTTACTCTTTACAGAACGCTTTCCTTTTCCGGACGGCAAAGCGATTCTTTATCCGGTTCAATGGGCTGAGCCTGAGGAGTTCGGTGAGGAATATGACATCCATGTAAATAACGGCAGACTCTTGGAGCACTTCCATGAAGGAAACCTGACGTATAAATCAAAAGGTATTTCTGAAAAAACGCCGCATGTATTCTTAGAAATTTCTCCAGAGCTTGCGGCAGAACGGGGGATCCAAGACGGGACCCTTGTCAGACTCACGTCGCCTTTTGGAAATGTGAAGGTGAAATGCCTGATCACTGATCGTGTCAAAGGGAAGGAAGTGTATCTGCCAATGAACGATTCTGGGGAAGCGGCGATCAACCTGTTAACAGGCAGCCACGCAGACAAGGATACTGACACGCCTGCGTACAAAGAAACATCAGCGAAGATGGAAATCTTGAAGCAGGATGGAATCAATCCGCTGCCTAAAATCAATCACCGCAACGGAAATCCGCAGCCGCAAATCGGTGTGCAGGTTCATAAAAAATGGGCGCGGAAGGATTACATCTTCCCTGGCGATGCTGTGAAAAGGGGGATTGGGCACAATGGCTAAAGCGATTAAACGCATTCAGAAAGTACAGGTGACCGAAGAAGATCAGCGCAAACGTGATTTGGAAGAAATCGAAGATGCCTTAGTCGACAACAAAGAAGCCATCCTGGAGACGCTGCAAATGCTTGGGCACATGAACGATCGGGGCGTACTGCCTTTGCTCCGCGGCCTTTTTGGCCAAGGTGATAAAGTCCTTGACATCCTAGTGAAAAAGGCAGATACAGAGGAAACAGCCAATATGCTTAAAAACCTGCTTCTCCTGTTTGGAACACTCGGCATGCTGGATGTCAAACAGCTGGAGCCGCTCATTTTGAAAGTGAATGCCGGTGTGGCGAACGCGGTAGAACAGAAGAACAGCGAAGAGAAAACAGGTTATTTTGATATCATCCGTTCGCTTAAAGACCCGGAAATCAACAAAGCGGTTACGCTGCTGTTCTCCTTTTTAAAAGGAATGGGACAAGATACAAAGGAGCTGGAACGCACAACTCAGCCTCCGGAACATCAAAAACATCATCAGGAACCCCGAGAGAAAAGGGGAATGGATAAGCGAGATTAACACCCGCCCGAGCCGGCTAATGCCAGCTCGGGTTTTTTGTGAGATGAGTCTTGGGAACTAGGAGAAAATATCTAAAATAGAAACAAGACAAAGAAGCTTTTGTTTTAGAAGAGGATAAGCCATCATCGGCCTGTCCAGTATTTTTTCCAGTAAAGGATAAATATCTATGTCATTGGCTGACCTATACTATGAATGAATATGATAGAGTAATTTGTTACTTTGTTCCCTGTTAAGAAAAGGAAAAGCGTGATTATAATAGAAAACGATTACTTTAGATGGAGGAACAGCAATGAAAAAAGCATTATTCATTTTGTTTGTGCTAACGATTGGATTTGCGCTTTCTGCGTGCAGCCAGTCCAGTGATGCGTCAGCTGAGCAAAAGACAGAAAAGAAAGAAGTAACAGCAACGGAAAAGAAAACAGAGGAAAAAGAAACCAAAACGGATGAAAAGGTGCATAAAGTAGGCGAAACTTTTAAAGCTTCCAGCACAAATTTCTCGGTCAATAAAGTATATACGACGGCAGAACAAGGCGAGTATAAGACAAAAATTGGAGAGAAAGAAAAAACAATAAATAATAATGAAGAATTTTTAATAGCTGAGGTAACGATCGAAAATACAAGCGACAAGTCTTTCAATTATACGAGTGGCGGTTTTGAATTGAAAGATGGCAAAGATCAATCAATCAGAGCAAACATAGTATCTACTGCTGACCTGAAAACAAGCCTTAAATCAGGAAAGTTAGCCTCGGGTAAAAAGGTAACAGGCACAGTCAGTTTCGTGATTCCAAAAGGAGAAAAAAACCTTAATTTGTCATATAGTCCATCATTTTTAAATTTTGAAACAGAGGATATTACATATTTCGTAAAACTGAATTAAGGTATCTTTTGAGCATGTCACCGGAAAATCGGAGCATGCTTTTTTTTAAAAAGAGATTGATAGTATAAAATAGTAGTGAGGTGATCAATTATGCAAACCAAATGGCTGGAACGGGCACAGCGAATTCAGGCGATCGCACAGGCGGGGCTTGCTTTTTCCAAGGATGTGTATGACAGGGAAAGGTACGAAGAGCTGTTGAAGCTCAGCGCAGAGATGATGGCGGATTACTCGGAGAAGGACATTGAAGTCATCACTGATTTATGGAAGGGCGAGAAAGGCTATCCGACACCGAAGGCGGATGTTCGCGGCGCGGTATTTCGAGAGAATCGCATATTGCTTGTCCGGGAGAAGCATGACGAGCTGTGGTCACTCCCAGGCGGGTTTTGTGAAATTGGTTTATCACCCGCTGAAAATGTGATCAAGGAAATCAAAGAAGAGTCGGGGTACGATACAGTGCCTTCCCGATTACTGGCCGTGCTGGACAGCCATAAGCATCCTCACCCCCCTCAGCCTTATCATTACTATAAGATCTTCATTGAATGCAGCATAACGGGCGGGCAGCAGAAAACCGGGATTGAGACGAACCATGCCGCTTTTTTTCCGGAAGACAGGCTCCCTCCGCTTTCTCCAAAACGAAACACACAGTCACAGCTCAGCATGCTTTTTGATTTTCAGCGTCATACGGATAAAAAAACTGTATTGGATTAAACAAAAAAGAGCCCGAGGCTCTTTTTTGTTTTTAAAGGGCAATATGTTTTTCGCTGGCTAGCTTCAAAAGGGTCAGTACCGAATCGGCTTGTTTATGGCCGAGCTTTTGTTTTAGTTTGCTTTCTTCAACTAAACGGCTTCCATATATGTCGACAGAGGCTTTATCGACGACAGTATGCCAGTTTTCCTGTTTTTTTCCCTCAACGAGCGGTTTTGAATGTCTCTCAGAAAAAGAGAACACAAACAATACAAATGCAAGTGAAAGTACGATGCCGACAACTAGTTTTTTACGGTTGATCTGTGCTGTCATTTGTTCTCTCCTTCACCATTTTACTTTCTATTTAATCATATCTTCAGCTTACTTTACATAATGGAAAAGTCATCTTTTAGAGTAGTGCTTACGTTGCGGATGAGGGCGACGTGTAAGATTTTTATAAGCTATTGATTGCGTTTCTAAAATCGATGAGCATGCCTAAGGTCACGTTGTGAACCAAATCGGGTGTGCGTAATAGAAAAAAATTGAAAGATTATGGTAAGATGAACAACATTCGAGGGGGATTATATGATGCCTGCACCGGCATCTTGAAGACCTGCCTGCTGTTTCAGACGACAAAATGGATGTCCCTCTCTTTTTCGATAGCAGGAGGTGGTGAAGTTCGTCAATTGCTGAATCTTTTCTTTCATGGGGAGGGGAAAAGCATGAATGTGGTAAATCGGCGACAAGCTTTGCAGCGTGCACTGATGAACGGAAAAAATAAACAGGATGCTTATCATCCGTTTCCGTGGTATGAATCGATGAGAAAGGAAGCTCCTGTTACCTATGATGAAGACAATCAAGTATGGAGTGTTTTTCTTTATGATGATGTCAAAAAAGTGATTGGGGATAAAGAGCTTTTCTCCAGTTATATGCCGGAGCAGACAAGTTCTATCGGGAATTCGATCATTAATATGGACCCGCCAAGACACACGCAAATCCGTTCTGTTGTCAATAGAGCGTTTACACCGCGTGTCATGAAGCAGTGGGAACCAAGAATTCAAGACATCGCAGATGATCTGATACATCGTTTTCATGGACGAAGCGAGTTTGATTTGGTTCAGGATTTCTCATATCCGCTTCCTGTCATTGTGATATCTGAGCTTTTAGGCGTTCCTTCAGAGCATATGGATGCGTTTAAGACATGGTCTGATATTTTGGTGAGCACACCAAGAGATGGAAGTGAGGAAGCGGAGAAAGCCTTTCTGAAAGAGCGGAACAAGTGCGAGGAAGAGCTAGCCGCGTTTTTTGCCGGCATCATAGAAGAAAAACGGAAGAAACCGGAACAGGACATCATCTCCATTTTAATTAAAGCAGAAGAAACCGGCGAGAAGCTTTCCGGAGAAGAGCTGATTCCGTTTTGTACATTGCTGCTGGTGGCGGGAAACGAAACGACAACGAACTTAATTTCAAACGCGATGTACAGCATTTTAGACACGCCGGGCGCTTATGACGAATTGCAGCGGAATCCAGAGCTGGTGCCTCAGGCGGTGGAAGAAGCTCTGCGTTTCAGGGCGCCTGCACCTGTTTTGCGGCGAATTGCCAAACGGGATACAGAGATTGGTGGCCATCAGATAAAAGAAGGCGACATGGTGTTGGCGTTTGTGGCGTCAGCAAATCGTGATGAAGCGAAGTTTGACAGGGCGCACAAGTTTGATATTCACCGCCACCCCAATCCGCATATTGCGTTTGGCCACGGCATTCATTTTTGTCTTGGGGCTCCCCTTGCACGGCTTGAAGCAGCCATCGCGTTAACGGCATTGACTCAAACGTTTTCTCATATGGAGCCAGTCAGTATTACCCCGATTGAAAATAGCGTGATATACGGACTAAAGAGTTTTCGCGTCAACATATAATATGAAAATTGGAGGCTGAAATGATGAGACAGCATCATATCTCAATTATTAATATCCCGGCATACGGACATGTGAATCCAACTCTTGCGTTAGTGGAGAAGCTTTGTGAAAAAGGGTATCGTGTCACTTATGCGACGACTGAGGAATTCGCGCCTGCGGTAAAGCAAGCCGGGGCAAGCCCGCTTTTATATCAAACTACGATTAACGTGGAACCGGAACGCATTAGGGAAATGATAGAGAAAAATGAAACACCGATTAGCATTTTAAAAGAATCGTTCGAAATCTTGCCTCAGCTTGAAGATTTATATCAAAATGACCAGCCTGATCTTATCGTTTATGATTTTATCGCATTTGCGGGAAAATTGTTTGCTGATAAGCTGAATGTGCCGGCCATCAGGCTTTGTTCTTCCTATGCGCAAAATGAATCCTTTCAGCTTGGAAGTGAAGAGATGCTCAAGCAACTCAAACAAGCGGAGGCCGATTTTCAGGTTTACCTTGAGAAAGAAAACTTACCGGCTGTCTCATTTGAACACTTAGCTATACCGGAAGCGTTAAATATTGTCTTTATGCCGCGGTCTTTTCAGATTAAAAACGAAACCTTTGATGAGCGATTCTGCTTTGTCGGTCCTTCACTTGGAAAACGAGGTGAACAAGAGAGCCTGCTGCCGGAAACAGGCAATCGCCCGCTCATGCTGATTTCATTGGGAACCGCTTTTAACGCATGGCCGGAATTTTATCGCATGTGCATAGATGCATTTCGGAATTCCGACTGGCATGTTGTGATGTCAACAGGGATATCAATTGAACCTGACAGTCTAGGTGACATTCCTGACAACTTTACGGTTCGCCAGCGCGTTCCGCAGTTGGATATCTTAGCGAAAGCCGATCTGTTTGTTTCTCACGGGGGAATGAACAGTACGATGGAGGCAATGAATGCGGGGGTACCGCTTGTTGTGATTCCGCAAATGTATGAGCAGGAGCTCACTGCCCGGCGTGTTGATGAATTAGGCCTCGGCGTCTATTTGCCGAAAGAAGAGGTCAGCGTCTCCCGTTTGCAGAAGGCGGTTCAGGACGTATCCCGAGATAAAGAAATGCTCAACCGCGTAAAAGATATGCAGAAAGACGTAAAAGAAGCAGGCGGAGCGGAGAAGGCAGCCGCGGAAATTGAAGCCTTCATAAAAAAGTCTGTCGTTCCGCAATAACACATTTGCACCCGAAATCTGCTGAGATTTCGGTTTTTCTTCTTTTAAAAAGGATGGGATGCAATGAGTAAAGAAAACGCCGTCTATCTGATTACAGGGGTGATGGCAGCGGGGAAGTCCACAGTTGCCCAGCTTCTTTCTGAGCGTTTCGACAAGAGCGTTCATGTCAGGGGAGATGTATTTAGAAAAATGATCGTAAATGGCGAAATGCAAATGTCAGGCACTCTTTCAGCTGAGGCGCTGGAACAGTTGCGTCTTCGCTACCGGCTGGCTGCTAACGTATCGGATATGTATGCTGAAGCGGGGTTTCATACGGTGGTGCAGGATGTGATCATCGGACCTATGTTAGAAGAAATGGTGAAGTTGATCAGTTATCGTCCATTGTATGTGATCGTATTGGCACCCCGAGTAGACATAATAGCCGCAAGGGAATCAGCACGCAAGAAAAAAGGATATGGGGATATCAGCATTGAATCTCTCGATGCCGTCTTGCAGTCAGAAACACCGCGTCTAGGCCTGTGGCTAGATTCGTCAGAGATGACGCCGGAAGAGACGGTGGGAATGATATACAAAGGGCTGGAGACTGCAGCGAAAATAAAATAATGAATCCTGCTTTCTCCAGCTTGTTCTAGGGTGCAGAGGCTAACCCCCGCCCCGCGAACATCTTCTATTAAATATTCTTTTTCATCCCGCATCTCCGGCATTCTCTCAAAAACTTTCCGCCTTTTACGGAGCTTTTAAAAAGCGTATAGTCACAATTATCACAGCGTCCGCTATGAACGTCAGGATATTCGTTAAATTCATAAATAACTGATGTGTCGTAGCCTTTTGTTTCGTATTCTTCTTTTGTTTCCATGGTCGATCCTCCGTTAAAACGTGTCTGTTGTTTATATTACAGCATGCATCCGGTGTATTCAACGGGTAATGAGAGGCATTTGGTTCATCTTGATTTCTCCCTTGGTTTGCGACACAATAGCTTTAATAAAGGTTATATACATATAAAGCCTAAGCTGGCAAAGAGGAGAGGAACGGATATGGGTAAAGGTTTACATGGAAAACGCGTTGCGATCGGCGGTTCTCGGAAAACGGAAGAAATCAGCACAATCATTGAAAAACAGGGCGGAATTCCTGTCGTTCGGCCTCTCCAAGGAACGGTGTACTTGGCAGAGGAGCAGGTGGAGCCGGAGCTGCGCAAATTTGCTGAAGAAAAAGCCGACTGGGTGATCTTTACGACAGGCATCGGTACGGAGACGCTTGTGAAGATGGCAGAGAAAATCGGAGTAAAGGACGAGTTTCTGCTGGCGATTCGCCAGGCTAAAGCGGCGTGCCGAGGGTACAAAACATTGTCTGCGTTAAAAAAGCTTGGCATCACCGCAGAGGCTTCTGATGAAGATGGGACAACCAGCGGATTGATCCGGTCCTTGGAGCCTTACGACTTTTCAGGAAAAAAAGTAATGGTGCAGCTTCACGGAGAAAATGCACCTGCCCTCATAGCATTTTTGGAGGAAAAAGGAGCTTCAGTTTTGCCGATTCTCCCTTATCAGCATATCCCGCCAGAGGAGGAAACGGTGGAACAGTTATGCCGGGAACTGCTGAATGGTGAATTGGATGCCGTTTGTTTTACCACGGCCATTCAGGTTCGTTCTCTGTTTCATTTTGCCAAGGAGCGCAGCTTTATCAATGAAGTGAAGGCTGTATTCGAAGAGCGTGCCATCGCAGCGGCTGTCGGAAAAGTGACTGCTGAAGCGCTGCGGGAAGAAGGCATCACAAGGCTGCTTGCTCCGGAGATTGAGCGGATGGGCGCGATGATTATTGAACTTTCACGGTATTATGAAGAAATGGCTGGGGAATAACCAGCACAAAAGCCGCTTTTCTGTTGAGAAGCGGCTTTTTTTTGTAATCTGCAAATCCTCGAAATCGCTGTCATCATGTTAACCATTTTGCTTCAGCTGCTGATGCGCGGTAAATAATGACGGGTATGTCAGCACGCTGAGTATGACACAAGTCAGCGCGGCGGACGCCATCGTTGTAAAAACAATCAAAAGCTGAAAGCGTACCGCCTGAATCGGATCGGCGCCGGCTAAGATCTGGCCGGTCATCATGCCGGGAAGCTGGACGAGCCCCAATGTCTTCTGGCTTTCTAGCGTTGGGATCATACTCATTTTCATGGCGGAAGTCAGGATATGCTGTATGGATTGTTTTGGTGTGCCGCCAAGCGACAAAATCAATTGAATTTCTTCCTTGCGCACCCCGATCTCGGAGCTGAGCCGGTTTAAAAACAGGCTCGCGAGCACCATTGAATTTCCGATGACCATTCCGCTGATGGGGATGACATACCGTGCGGTAAGCGGGATGATGTGAAGCGCCAGAAGAATGCCTTGGGTGACGATTTCTACAATCGCTAACGCCACAAACACCCTCCAAAAAGAACCGATTTTCATTTTCTTTCGTTTGACGACGTTTTGCGCCGCCACCGCCAGCATTAACAGCACCATCAGCAGGATAAAAACAGGGTGATCCCCATGAAATATCAGCGACAGCACATAACCGATCACAAGCAGCTGTAACGCGGCCCGGATGGTGGCAATGATCATATCTTTTTCAACGCCGGCTTTAAAGGATTTTGATAAAAACAAGGCGATCAGCACAAAGATCATGGTGAATGAGAGAGAAAGGTAATCCATTACCGTGTGCCCCCCTTCAAAAATTCACGGACTGCTTCATGCTGAGGACGCGAGAAAAATGTGTCTGTCTCCGCGATTTCCAACAGCCGGCCATCAGCCATAAACCAAATGGTATCGGCTACGCGTTTCGCCTGTTCCATGTTATGGGTCACCCACATCACCGTCAGTTCTTTCTCTTGATGATGCCTTTTGATCAGTTCTTCAATCTCCAGAGCAGAAACAGGGTCCAGCGCAGATGTAATTTCGTCCAATAATAGGATGGAGGAAGGGTTTGCGAGTGTTCTGGCAAGTGAAAGCCTTTGCCGCTGTCCGCCTGATAAATCCTTGGCGCTTCTGTCTAACAGCTCTGGAGACAGGCCTGTCAGTGAAGCGAGCTCTTCAGGAGAATAAAGCTGGGTTTGGTGGAGCTTTTGTACCAGATTCAGATTGTCACGCACCGTTCCGTCAAGGACGGGGGCGGATTGAAAAGCAAGGGAGGCCGTCCGCCTCAGTTCATTCACATTCCAGTCTCTGACTTCCTTTCCGTAAATCTTCACTTCACCGTGATCCGGTGTTTTCATCAAATTACACATTGACAGCAGTGTGCTTTTTCCTGAACCGGAAGGGCCCAAAACGGCCACGATTGCACCCTGTTTAATGTCTCCGGTGACATCCTTTAATACATCATAGGTTTGTCCCTCTTGTTCATAGCTTTTTCGCACAGATGTGAATGAGATTGCTGGTATATCGTCTTTTTGATTGTTTGCTTCCATTAAAATATCACCTTTCAGTTAAGTGGGCTTAGACTATACATAAATATAACGTGAAACAGGTCTCTTTTGGAAGGCGTTAAAAAGAAAGGAGAACGGGCTTTCGCCCATTCTCCAGAAGCTGCTAAGCAGTCAGATTTGACTGAGTTTTCTCTTTGGGTTTTTGTTGGGAAGCGAAGGTATGTAACACCATTCCGGCAATAATGATCATTAAGCCTGCAAACGATAAAATGGAAGGGAAAACACCTGACAGCAGGATTATTTCACCAAGCAAAGCGAATATCACTTCTCCGGATTGTGTTGCTTCAACAGCAGCAAGCTTTTGCGGATGATCTCTTACCATATCCGTTGCCCAGAAAAATAAAACGGTCGCAATGATGCCTGAGCTGACGGCAACGATAAAGGATTGAACGGTTTGCCCCGCGGTCGGAAGGCCATCTGACCACCAGCCGTAAGCTGCCAATACAAGCCAGAATGGAAGGCTTGCAAGGGTCATTCCCAGCACACGCTGGAACGTATCAAGCCTGCCTCCGTATTGCTCAAGCATTCTCCGGTTTCCCAGCGGATAGGCGAAAGCAGCAATGACAACCGGCAACACGCTGAAGAGCAGCATTTTTCCGGAAAGCGATTCTGCATGCTGGAGCTGAATCAGCGCTGCCCCAATCAGAATGACGACGGAAGTGCCCAGCGAAGCAAGGGGAATCTTTTGCCGAACGAGTAAAGTGCCTCCAGGCGTGTTTTTTTTCTCATAGAAAAATGGAGACAGCAGCACACCGGCTACAATGGTAATTTGCCATGTTCCGGCTACGAGCCAGCCCGGCCCGAATGCGGCGGCAAACGTGATCGGCGCATAAAAAAGAACAAAACCGACGAAGCTCCACTTTATCCAAAAAAACGGCTTTTTCCGCATCTCTTGTAAAAGAGGAACGAACTTCCCTTTCATTATGACAATCAGACATAAAAACGGAACCATAAAAATAAAGCGTAACGAGGCGCTCCAAAGCCAGCTGCCTCCGGATAATTCCATCGCCCTGTTTAAAATAAAGGTAACGGCGAAAAAGAGAGAAGCCAATATTCCGATTACAATCGCTTTCATCAAATCCCTCATTCTGGCATTATTTTTTTATACTATACTACCCGGGATGATACAGATCAACGGAATTGTGAGAAAATAATGATGTTTTACGGATCAATATAAGTGGAAGACAGAAATAGGGAGGTGAAAATGATGGAAACAGAAACGTACTTTTTTCAGGATGACGGCAGGATTCCAAATCACCCTGATTTTCCGCTCGTTATCTATAAAAAAGTTTTTATGGGACGTGCTGAACAGACAGAGCGGATCGTCAACCGGCATGGCTGGCTAAACAGCTGGTCGGGCAGTGTTTTTCCGTACCATCATTATCACAGCAACACGCATGAAGTCCTAATCGCAGTCCGAGGGGAGGCTGTTATTCAATTTGGGGGAGAAAAAGGAGCTGCTGTTCCTATCAAAACGGGCGACGCAGCGGTCATTCCAGCCGGTGTCGGCCATAAAAAGCTAAGCGCGAGCCCCGATTTTACCGTGATCGGCGCTTATCCAGATGGTTCTCGGTATGATATGAAGACGGGAAAGCCGGATGAAAGAGCGGCTGCGCTAGAGAATATAGAGAAAGCAGTACTTCCGGCATTGGATCCAGTTACAGGAAAAAGAGAACCTCTATTGGACATATGGGTAACGCGTAGGGGAGAAAATTGATGGATTGTCAATAACTAGTGCTGAAGAAATGTTATGACACGGGCACCATATAAATTAATTTCATAATCGAAGCAATTCACGTTCAAATTTTGTTCAAAAAGTGTTATCATATAGAAGGTAATCAAATTGGAGTTTTTTATGTTTGCTATTTTCAGAGAGAGTAAAGGATTTTGACTTATTCAATGGTTTATTTTTGAGATAAAAATAATACTGAATATGGCAAGATGAAAAACTGGGTAGTAAACATTTATTTTTGCGAATGATTGTGCACGAATTCACAATCCTTCTTCTCATGCTTTCAAACATGAGATCAGGGAGAGGCACTACCCTTTCCAAAAAATCAGCATACTGCTTATAGTAAAGGAGAATTGGATATGCCAGAAACAATCGATCAAACAAATGCGTCTGTCAGCCAAAGCCAGCAAGATCTTATTGATCAGCTGTTAAAGCCAGAAGTTCAAGAATCACTGACTGTTTTAGTTGACCAGCTTCCAAAGCTGACTGAGTTAGTGAATATTTTAACGAAGTCTTATGATTTCGCTCAGTCTGTTGCGACTGACGAAGTATTGAAAAGCGATACAGTCGGTGCAATCACTGAAATTCTCGAGCCTGTAAAAGAAACAGCAAAAGAAGTGGCTGCGACTGCAATCGAAGCGAAAGACCGCGCGGATGCTAGCAACGAAACGATTGGACTTTTCGGCCTGTTGCGCATGCTGAAAGATCCTCAAGCTCAAAAGCTGTTCCGTTTTGCTAACAGCTACCTTGAAATCATGAACGAAAAACAAAAATAATCTCATATTCAAATTGATATAAAGGACGGAGGATATACGATGTCAAAACATATTGTCATTTTAGGCGCTGGTTATGGCGGTGTTCTTTCTGCTTTAACAGTTCGCAAACATTACACAAAAGAACAAGCACGCGTGACAGTGGTAAACAAATACCCAACTCACCAAATCATTACGGAATTACACCGTCTTGCAGCAGGCAACGTGTCTGAAAAAGCGGTTGCAATGCCGTTAGAAAAACTTTTCAAAGGCAAAGACATTGATCTTAAAATCGCGGAAGTCAGCTCTTTCTCTGTTGATAAAAAAGAGATTGCGCTTGCTGACGGTTCTGCATTAACTTACGATGCGCTAGTAGTAGGCCTTGGTTCTGTCACTGCTTACTTCGGCATCCCAGGACTTGAAGAAAACAGCATGGTTCTTAAATCTGCTGCTGATGCTAACAAAGTTTTCAGCCACGTTGAAGACCGTGTGCGCGAGTACTCTAAAACGAAAAACGAAGCGGATGCAACAATCCTTATCGGCGGAGGCGGCTTAACAGGCGTTGAGCTTGTCGGTGAGCTTGCTGACATCATGCCGAACCTTGCGAAAAAATACGGCGTAGACCACAAAGAAATCAAATTAAAATTGGTTGAAGCAGGTCCGAAAATCCTTCCTGTTCTTCCGGATGATCTTATCGAACGCGCGACTAAAAGCCTTGAAAAACGCGGCGTTGAGTTCTTAACAGGCCTTCCTGTTACAAATGTAGAAGGAAACGTGATTGATCTGAAAGACGGATCAAAAGTTGTTGCCAACACATTTGTTTGGACTGGCGGCGTACAAGGAAATCCTTTAGTCGGCGAATCAGGTCTTGAAGTGAACCGCGGCCGTGCGACAGTTAACGATTTCCTTCAATCTACATCTCATGAAGATGTATTTGTTGCCGGTGACAGCGCTGTTTACTTTGCGGCAGACGGCCGTCCATACCCGCCAACTGCACAAATCGCATGGCAAATGGGTGAGCTGATCGGTTACAACCTATTCGCTTACTTAGAAGGAAAAACACTTGAAACATTCCAGCCAGTAAACTCTGGTACACTTGCAAGTCTTGGACGCAAAGATGCGGTAGCCATCATTGGTGCTAATTCTACACCGCTTAAAGGTCTTCCTGCTTCCTTGATGAAAGAAGCAAGTAACGTACGCTACTTAACACACATTAAAGGACTATTCAGCCTGGCTTACTAATCCTTTCTTGTAAAATCGGACATTGCCAAAAAGAGGTCTTTTCAGACAGCTTTACGGCAATGTCTTTTTTGCGCTTATTTGCTAACGTTAACATTTAAATTTTAAAAAGAGATTGATCCCAGAGGAATATAAAGGTAAAATAAAAACAAATCAAAATGTTAACGTTAACATTTTGAAATAGAATGAAAGACGGTGAGGACATGGAACCCTTTATGGGAGAAAACTTTTTGCTGAAAAATGAAACCGCTGTCAACCTCTATCACAATTATGCGAAAGACATGCCGATTATTGATTATCACTGCCATTTGAGTCCGAAAGAAATCTATGAAAATAAGAGATTTCAAAACATGACAGAAGCCTGGCTGTATGGAGACCATTACAAATGGCGCATTATGAGAGCCAATGGAATTGAAGAAACATACATTACAGGCGATGCAGCTGATGAGGAGAAGTTCATGGCATGGGCGAGAACAGTGCCGATGGCGATTGGCAATCCGCTCTACAATTGGACCCATTTAGAGCTGCAGCGATTTTTTGGGATTTACGAGATATTAAATGAGCAATCGGCGCCAAATATTTGGAAACGGACGAATGAACTGCTGCAAGGAGAAGGCTTCGGGGCAAGGGATTTCATTGTGAAATCAAATGTAAGAGTAGTATGCACAACCGATGACCCTGTCGATTCCCTCGAGTACCACCTATTATTAAAAGAGGACAAAGATTTTCCTGTCAGTGTGCTGCCGGGATTTCGGCCGGATAAAGGGCTGGAAATCAATCGCGAAGGCTTCCCGGATTGGGTGCAGGCGCTTGAAAAGGCTGCGTCACTTTCGATTACAACCTATGATGAGTTTTTGAAGGCTCTTGAAGAACGAGTGCGTTTCTTCCATTCAGTCGGCGGGAGAGTATCTGATCATGCGATTGATTCAATGGTGTTTGCCGAAACGGACAAAGAGGAAGCGGGCCTCATTTTTACCGCAAGATTAAACGGGGAACAGGTTTCTCACGAAGACGAGAAGAAATTCAAGACATATACGCTTCAATTTCTTTGCGGATTGTATGCTGAGCTTGACTGGGCGATGCAGTTTCATATCAATGCACTCAGAAATACGAATACGAAAATGATGAAGAAATTGGGTCCGGATACAGGCTATGATTCTATGAATGACGAAGAAATTGCGAAGCCTTTGTACAGGCTGCTGAATTCAGTAGAAATGAAAAACCAGCTGCCGAAAACGATTTTATATTCGCTCAACCCAAATGATAACTATGTCATTGCCAGCATGATAAATAGCTTTCAAGACGGCATCACGCCTGGGAAAATACAATTTGGCACAGCGTGGTGGTTTAACGATTGCAAGGATGGGATGCTCGATCAAATGAAAGCGTTATCAAACGTCGGGCTATTCAGCCGTTTTATCGGCATGCTGACTGATTCCAGAAGCTTTTTGTCGTATACACGCCATGAATACTTCAGACGGATTGTTTGCAATCTGATCGGCGAATGGGCTGAAAACGGCGAAGTGCCGAAAGATATGGAGCTTCTTGGCGGCATCGTACAAGGCATTTGCTATCACAATGCGAAACAATATTTTCAATTTCAAGAAGAAAAGGCAAACGTATAAAATAAGTTCCGCTCAGATACGTCATACTGAGCGGACATCTCATCGAAAATTCTTAAGACACAGAGGTGGAAGATGCGAGCAGAACTGGAAAATAAGGTTGTGTCGATTGAAACGGGGAAGAGGCTTTCGCTGAAAGAGAAAATGTCCTATGGTTTTGGTGATTTTGGGAACGGTTTTATGTTTGATTTAGGCCAAATCTATTTATTAAAGTATTTTACTGATGTGGCGGGAATTCCGGCTGCAATGGCGGGAAGTATTTTTTTAGTCAGCAAGCTCTTTGCGGCTGTAACAGACCCCATTGTCGGCTCATCAATTGATTATCGCAAAAACATCGGCAGGCGGGGGAAATTCAGGCCTTATTTATTAATCGGCAGCATTGTTCTTGCGGTGCTTACTGTTCTTATTTTTCTGTCCCCGAATGTATCAACGACAGGCAAGCTGATTTATGCGTATGCTTCCTATATGCTGTGGGGCGTGGGCTATTCATTTGTAAACATTCCGTACGGCTCATTAGGAGCGTCGATGACTCAAAATACCGAAGATCGGACTTCTATCTCTACTTTTCGCCAAATCGGCTCACTCGGGGCTTTGTTTATCACGAGCGTGGCCGTCATGCCGCTGCTCGTCAAGTTTGATAACCCGAAGGTAGGCTATCCGGTGGTCATGGGATTGTTTGCTGTTCTTGGTGTGCTTTGGTTTTATATTTGCTATCGCAACTGCAAGGAACGTATTGTTATTGCGGAAGCGCCAAAAGAGAAATTAACATTTTCATCTGTCGTCAAAACGTTTATAACGAACAAACCGCTGTTAACCCTTGTCCTGATGACCATTTTTTCGATTTCCGCATACAACATTAAATCCGCAATGCTCGTATACTTCGCACAATATAACCTAGGCAATGTCGAACTGATGGCTTATATGAACTTTATCATTATTGGATCTTCCTTTTTGGGCGTCGTGTTTCTGCCAAAGCTCGTCAAGATGTTTGGAAAGAAACAAACCGCAATGATCGGTTTCGGCATCAGCGTTGCCGCGGATCTGATCAACTTTATGCTTCCTTCAAATGTATATGTGTTTACCATCCTTGCAAGCATCGCGTTTATTGGGATCAGTATTCCCAATGGCATTACGTGGGCGCTTGTCTCAGATATCATTGACTACGGCGAGTGGAAATCCGGTGAGCGGAAAGAAGCAACGACATATTCCCTCTTTAACTTCTCGCGGAAGCTTGCTCAGTCATTGTCTGGATTTCTCTCTGGGATCGGATTGGGGCTTGTCGGATATATGCCGAACGTAGCCCAGACGGCACAGGCGCTGCTCGGCATTAAAGCGCTTCTTCTTCTGTATCCCGCTATTGCTTTGGCATTAGCTATGGTCATTATCGGTTTTCTTTATAAACTGACAGATCAGCAGCATGCACAGATTGTCGAAGAGCTTCAGCATAGAAACTGATCAAACAATCATATAAAGAATATTTTGAATAGTTCGCAAGTAATAATAATTTGTAAGGGTTTTCACTAAGTGATGAAACTGAAAGAAAGGAGGCTCTTTATTGAATTGAATACGGTAACGATTTCCGCTGAAGAAGCGAAGGAACTGGTTCAGCAAAAGCTGATCGGCGCCAATTTGAATGAACGAGATGCCGAAAAAGTAGCAGACGTGCTCATACACGCCGATTTACGCAATGTGAATTCTCATGGTGTTTTGCGAACAGAACATTATGTGAACAGGCTGAGGGCTGGAGGCATCAATCCAAAAGCGTGTCCCATTTTTAAAGAAACGGGGCCGGTGACAGGAGTGCTGGACGGTGATGACGGGTTCGGCCATGTGATTGCCGATAAGGCGATGGATCACGCCATTGAAATGGCAAAGAAAAATGGTGTTGGCATGGTCGCCGCGACAAACAGCAGCCATTGCGGAGCGTTAAGTTATTTTGTGCAAAAAGCGGCTGAGGAAAAACTGATCGGAATCGCTATGTCTCATACTGACAGTATTGTAGTCCCGTTTGGCGGGAGGTCTCCTTTTTTAGGCACGAATCCAATTGCTTACGGTGTGCCGGCAAAGCATAAAAAACCGTTTATCCTAGATATGGCGACGTCAAAAGTGGCATTTGGAAAGATTCTGCAGGCGCGTGAAGAGGGCGCAGAAATACCAGAAGGATGGGGAGTCGATGAAAACGGAGAGACGGTAACAGACCCTCATAAGGTCGTCTCACTTTCGACGTTCGGGGGTCCTAAAGGCTACGGGCTATCTGTTGTGGCGGATGTGTTTTCAGGTTTGCTGGCTGGGGCGGCTTTTGGGCCGCATATCGTTAAAATGTACGGCGATCTTGATCAAAATAGGAAGCTTGGACATTATGTTTGCGCGATCCATCCGTCCTATTTTACCGGACAAGATATGTTTTTAGAGCAGATGGACGCCATGCTTGATGAACTGCAGCAATCACCTCCGGCTAGAGGAGTCGAGCGAGTGTATGTGCCTGGCGAATTGGAGCAGCTGCACGAGGAAAGAAACAGGAAACACGGAATTTCAATTGCTCGGAGCGTGTATGAATTTTTAAAAAGCAGGTGAGAAAATGAAAGCGGTTCAAGTGCGAAAAGCGTACGATTTGGTGACAGCAGACATGGAAAAGCCTGTTCTTTCAAAGGCTGATGAAGTGCTCGTCAAAGTAAAACGAGTCGGAATTTGCGGTTCTGACATGCATATTTATCATGGCACGAATCCGCTTGCGACCCTTCCGAGAGTAATCGGACACGAGGTAACGGGAGAAGTGGAGGAGGTTGGTGCGAATGTTAAAGGCCTGAAAGCCGGAGACCATGTTGTGATTGAACCGATTTCTTATTGCGGAAACTGTTATGCCTGCCGTAAAGGCCGGCCGAATGTTTGTGCAAAGCTTTCTGTGTTTGGCGTTCATGAAGACGGCGGGATGCGGGAATATGTTGTGCTTCCTGAAAAACAGCTTCACGCGGTTTCAAAAGAGCTGCCTTGGGAGGAGGCAGTTATGGCCGAGCCTTATACAATAGGTGCCCAGGCTGTTTGGCGGGGACAGGTGGAAAAGGGTGATCGCGTTCTGATTCAGGGAGCGGGGCCTATCGGCATCTGTGTGTTAAAAATGGCAAAGCTTGCGGGTGCTTCCGTCATGATAACCGACTTAAATCATGAGCGGCTGGCATTTGCTACAGAAAACGGTGCCGACGCTGTTGTGAATGTTCAAACAGAACATGCGGCTGAGCGGGTTCGGGAATGGACGGGCAATGAAGGAGCCAATGTAGTCATTGATGCTGTCTGTCTCCCTGCGACTTTTGAGCTTTCCGTTGATGTTGTTTCTCCGGCAGGGCGAGTGGTGGTGCTTGGATTTGATGAGAGAGCGTCACAAATTCCTCAGCTCCCCATTACAAAAAAAGAAGTCACGATTACCGGCTCAAGACTCCAGACAAATCAGTTTCCGAAGGTTGTAAAGCTGCTGAATGAAGGCCGGTTAGCGCATAACGGGCTCGTCACCCATACGTTTTCAGTTGATGATGTCCATCACGCGTTTCAATTTATCAAGGAGCATCCCGATCAGGTGCGGAAGGCAGTGATCACATTTGATTAAAAGGCTCAATCCGGAGGTGTAGGATGAATATTACATTTCGATGGTATGGACGAGGCAACGATACAGTCACACTTGAACACGTGAAACAAATTCCCGGGGTGAAAGGCATCGTCTGGGCTCTTCATCACAAACCTGCCGGGGAAGTGTGGGGAATAGAAGAAATCAAAGCTGAGACGGAATATATACAATCACATGGTTTTCATGCGGAGGTTGTCGAGAGCGTAAACGTTCATGAAGCGATTAAACTGGGCAGCGAAGAACGCGGCCGGTACATTGAACATTATAAGCAGACCATCCGCAATCTGTCTGCTTTTGGCGTGAAAGTGATTTGCTACAATTTTATGCCGATTTTCGACTGGACACGCACCGACATGTTCCGTCCGCTGGAAGACGGCTCAACCGCTCTGTTTTTTGAAAAAGCCAAAGTGGAGAGCCTGGACCCTCAAGAGCTGATCCGGACGGTGGAAGACGCGTCTGACCTGACACTCCCAGGGTGGGAGCCTGAAAAAATGGCTCGGATCAAAGAACTGTTTGAGGCCTACAGGACGGTCGACGAAGAACAGCTGTGGAACAATTTATCATTTTTTTTGAAGGAAATTCTGCCGGTTGCTGAAGCGCATGGCATTCAAATGGCCATTCATCCGGATGACCCGCCTTGGCCGATTTTTGGATTGCCGCGTATTATCACAGGAGAGGCAAGCTATGAGAAGCTGCGGGCCATATCAGACTCACCTTCTAACTGCATCACCTTATGTACCGGTTCCATGGGGGCCAATCCCGCCAATGACATGGTGGAAATTGCCAAAACATATGCCGGGCTTGCTCCATTTTCACACATCCGCAATGTGAAGATCTTTGAAAATGGGGATTTTATTGAAACGTCTCATCTGACAAAGGACGGTTCGATTAATATTCAAGGGGTCATGGCAGAACTGCACAAGCAGGATTACAACGGATATGTCAGGCCGGATCACGGTCGCCATATTTGGGGAGAGCAATGCCGTCCGGGCTACGGCTTATACGATCGCGCTTTAGGCATCATGTATTTGAGCGGACTGTGGGACGCGTACGAATCAATGGCGAAAAAGAGGTGGAATGATGATTCCTATTCATCATCGACTGGCAGGTAAAGTTGCTGTTATCACGGGCGGCAGCGGTGTGCTCTGCTCGGCCATGGCCCGGGAGCTTGCCCGCCATGGCATGAAGGTGGCGATACTGAACCGGTCAGCTGAAACAGGACAAGAGGTTGTGAGGGAAATTACGAAAGCTGGCGGCACGGCATGTTCCATTTCTGCTGATGTGCTGGACAGGACGTCGCTAGAGAAGGCGAAGACTGATATCCTTGACCGATTTGGCGCTGTTCATCTCCTAATCAATGGAGCAGGAGGAAATCATCCCGCTGCGATTACTGATGTGGAGACATATGAAGAAGGAGGAGAAGGGCAATCATTCTTTGACATGGATGAAAACGGATTTTCAACTGTTTTTTCAACCAACTTCACTGGGGCATTTCTGGCTACCCAAGTATTTGGAAGGGAATTGCTGAAGGCAGACTCACCAGCCATTGTGAATATCTCATCAATGAGCGCTTATTCACCTATGACGAAGGTTCCGGCGTACAGTGCGGCCAAAGCATCAATCAATAATTTTACAATGTGGCTGGCTGTACATTTTGCGGAAACCGGACTGAGGGTTAACGCAATCGCACCAGGCTTTTTTCTGACAAAACAAAACCACGATCTGCTGATCAATAAGGATGGAAGCTTTACAGACCGCTCTAAAAAGATTATTGCGGGAACACCGATGAAGCGATTTGGAAAACCGGAGGACTTGCTTGGCACGCTTCTTTGGCTGGCGGATGATTCCTATTCAGGCTTTGTCACCGGCATCACCGTTCCTGTCGATGGAGGTTTTATGGCTTATTCAGGAGTGTGACGAAAGCAGATACAGATACTGAACCAACATAGGGGTGAGGTTGAGATGTTTTCAAAAGATAAGCTTCCAGTCATCCTTTTTTTGTTCCTGGCTGGTGTGATTAACTATCTGGACCGTTCGGCATTGTCCATTGCAGCTCCATTCATTCAGGATGATCTCACACTGTCCGCTACACAAATGGGCTTGATTTTCAGCAGTTTTTCGATTGGATATGCCGTTTTCAATTTTCTTGGCGGTGTGGCATCCGACCGCTATGGAGCAAAACTGACCTTATTTGTGGCCATGGTCGTTTGGTCGCTGTTCAGCGGAGCAGTTGCATTGGCTTTTGGCTTTGTCAGCCTGCTGATCATACGAATTTTGTTTGGAATGGGGGAAGGGCCGCTTTCGGCGACTATCAATAAAATGGTCAATAACTGGTTTCCGCCGACTCAGCGGGCGTCAGCTGTCGGAGTCACAAATAGCGGAACGCCCCTTGGCGGAGCCATTTCCGGCCCAATTGTCGGCATGATCGCTGTTGCATTCAGCTGGAAGGTTTCCTTCGTTCTCATCATGATCATCGGATTGATTTGGGCATTTCTCTGGTTAAAATGCGTAAAAGAAAAGCCGGCTGAGCCAATGGGCAATGCGCCTGCGATGAAAGTTGAAGCCGCTCCCGAGGAGAAAATTCCGCTGACCTTTTATCTGAAACAAAAAACAGTCTTGTTCACGGCGTTTGCTTTTTTCGCTTACAACTACATCCTCTTCTTCTTTTTGACGTGGTTTCCGAGCTATCTTGTCGAGGAGCGGGGATTAAGTGTTGGGTCAATGAGTGTCATCACAGTCATTCCGTGGATTTTAGGATTTATCGGCCTGGCAGCCGGGGGATTTGTTTCGGACTATGTATACAAAAAAACAGTCCGGAAAGGCGTGCTGTTTTCGCGTAAAGTCGTGCTCGTCACGTGTTTGTTTTCTTCCGCGGTATTGATTGGTTTAGCTGGGCTTGTCACCACAACTGTAAGCGCTGTTACACTCGTGGCTCTGTCTGTCTTCTTTTTATATTTGACGGGCGCGATCTACTGGGCTGTTATTCAGGATGTAGTCGACCAAAAGAATGTCGGTTCTGTTGGCGGATTCATGCATTTTCTCGCCAACACCGCAGGCATCATCGGTCCCGCTTTAACCGGCTTTATTGTCGACCGGACAGGTACTTTTTCTGGCGCATTTTTACTTGCAGGAGGGCTGGCCGTCTTCGCTTCACTGGCTGTCATCCGTTTTGTGCGGCCAATCATCGGCAGCGCAGCAGGAACACATGCTGATGATACGGTTTCTTATTAATCTGGAAATATCGTGGGAGAGGGGGTGTGTTTGATGATACAATATGTAATAACGAATCGCAGCCGGTATGATAAGGAAGGGAAATAGATGGTAACCATTAAAGATATCGCAAAACTTGCAAACGTATCCCACACAACCGTATCCAGAGCACTCAATAACAGCCCTTATATTAAAGAACACACGAAGAAAAAAATATTGGAGCTCGCCTCACAGCTCAACTATACACCGAATGTGAATGCAAAAAGCCTTGCAATGCAAAAATCCCATACGATCGGGCTTTTCTTTACAAGCATCACAAACGGAACCTCACACAGTTTTTTCGCTGATACCATAAAAGGCGTAAACCAGGCAATCAGCGAGGAGTACAATCTGTATGTCCGCGGCATTGATGATCTGAAAAGCTATGACTCTGTAACACCAATGAGATATGACGGCATTATTTTAATGAGTCAAAGTGATATTGATAATTCTTTTATTTATCATATTCGGGAAAAAAAGATCCCGCTCGTCGTGCTGAACCGGGATATCGATGACAGAGGCATTACCAACATATTGTCCAATGACAAGGAAGGTTCTCAGGAAGCTGTAGAATACTTGATTAAAAACGGACATCAAGACATCGCCATCATTGAGGGAATCGAAGGATTTAAATCCTCTCAGCAGCGAAAGGAAGGCTACTTAGCGGCGCTGATTCGCCATCATATACCGATCATACATGAATACAGTGTAAAAGGGCAATACGATATGGAGAGCGGCTTTCAGGCGATGGAACGCCTGCTGGCGCTTCCGAACACTCCAACCGCTGTCTTTTGTTCGAATGATGACATGGCGATCGGAGCAATGAATGCCATATTTGCCAAGGGGATGCGCGTGCCTGATGATATATCTGTCATCGGTTTTGATGATATTGGTTTTTCGCAATATATCACGCCAAGGCTTTCTACAGTGAAACGTCCTGTTGAAAAAATCAGCGTGCTCGGTGCAAAAAAATTATTGGCGCTGATCAGCACACCGGATACGAAAGCAGAAAAAATCTTTGAAAACACAGAGTTTATGGTGCGTGATTCAGTAAAAGATGTCACGACATGATGCCCCGTTTTTCCAGCGGGCATTCTTTATACAGAAAAATGTTAACGTGTGCATAAATCTGAAAGGGAGGCAATGACGGTGCAAAAGCTGAATAAAAAATTGTACGAAAGCTATACACAGTATCCGGAAAGGATTCTCCAGTTTGGAGAAGGAAATTTTCTTCGGGCGTTTGTCGATTGGCAAATTGAACAATTGAATCGACATACTGATTTCAATGGAAGTGTCGCGGTTGTACAGCCGAGAGGTTCAGAGAAAATCAAAAGATTAAATGACCAAGATGGCTTGTATACTCTTTTTTTACAGGGAATGAAGGATGGAGAAGCGGTAAACGAAAAGATGATTATCAATTCAATCAGCCGCGGGATTGATCTGTTTTCCGACTATGACGAGTTCAAAAAGTTGGCTTCAAACGAAGCACTGCGTTTTATCATTTCTAATACGACCGAAGCTGGTATTGTTTGTGAGAAAGAAGACCGCTTAGAGGATAGGCCGCAAAAAACATTTCCAGGGAAATTAACAGCTTTTCTGTACTTTCGCTACCAGGCTTTTGCCGGAGACGAGACAAAAGGGTGTGTCTTGATTCCGTGTGAGCTGATTGAGAATAACGGGCAAAAGCTGAAGGAAGCGATTCTGCATTATGCTGATCTATGGGAGCTGGAAGAGGGATTTACGCAATGGATTCAGAACGCCAACACGTTTTGTAATAGTTTAGTAGACCGCATTGTTCCCGGTTTTCCTGTAGACAGCATGAATGAGATCATTGCGGAATTAGGCTATCAAGATGAACTGGTTGTTGTGGGAGAACAGTATTATTTATGGGTGATTGAAGGGCCGAATTGGATTGGAGAAGAATTGCCCTTTGCGGCAGCCGGTCTTCATACAAAGATTGTCAGCGATCTGACCCCATATCGGACGAAAAAAGTGAGAATTTTAAATGGCGCGCATACGGCAATGACGCCAGTTTCTTCTTTATACGGTTTGAAAACGGTGCGTGATTCAGTTGAACATCCGGCAGTGGGGCGCTTTGTTGAGGAGCTGATTCATGATGAAATACTTCCTGTTTTGAAAATGGAAGGGCTTACTCAATATGCGGAGGATGTGCTGAATCGCTTTAAAAACCCGTACATCAAACATTATGTGGAAAGCATTGGACTAAATTCAGTGTCAAAATTCAAAACGAGAAACCTGCCGACCCTCCAGGAATATGTTGAACAAAAGGGACAGCTTCCTGCACGTTTAGTGTTTTCATTCAGCGCGCTTCTGTATGTTTATCGAAAGAAGGAAATGCAGGATGACCCGGCTGTTCTTCAATTTTTCCAAGAGGTTTGGAATCAGGAGACCGGAGATATGCTCTGTATCGCTTCAGCCTTATTAGGAGAACAATCGCTGTGGGGAGCAAATCTGAATGAAATTCCGAAGCTGACTGAGAGAGTTGCTGATTACTTGAATCATATTCAAGAACTGGGAATGGAGCGGGCTCTTGAACAATGCTGTCTGCAAAGGGGGAAAGTGCTGTGAAATCATTTATAAAAATTCATAGACAGGATAATGTCTTGCTTGCTCTGCGTGATATTCAGAAGGGGGAGCGGCTGAACGCGGACGGCATATCGATTGAAGTAAAAGATGATATGAAAAGAGGCCATAAGATTGCACTGCAGCATATAAAGGAAAACGACAGCATCATCAAATACGGGTTTCCGATCGGTCATGCGTTAAAAGATATTTGTATTGGGGAGCATATTCATGTTCATAATACAAAAACAAATTTATCTGATATCCAAACGTACAGTTATACACCGAGATTTGAACAAAATCCATACACACATGAGGACCGGACATTTAAAGGATATAGAAGAGAAAACGGCAATGCCGGTGTTCGCAATGAATTGTGGATCGTGCCAACCGTCGGCTGTGTCAATGGAATAGCCGAAAAAATGCTCCAGCGGTTTGTCAGAGAAACGGGGGATATTGCCCCGTTTGACAACGTATTAGTGCTAAAACATCAATACGGATGCTCACAGCTTGGCGATGATCACGAAAATACTAGGCAAATCCTGCTGAACGCCATTCGCCATCCAAATGCCGGCGGTGTCTTGGTGCTGGGGCTCGGCTGTGAAAATAACGAGCTGGCAGCAATGAAAAAAGCGCTGCAGGATGTCAACAAGGATCGGGTGAAGTTTCTCGAATCCCAGTCGGTGACAGACGAAATGGAGGCAGGTGTCGCATTGCTGAAGGACATCCATGAAGCGGCCAAAGGGGATAAACGGGAAGACATCCCGCTTTCTGAACTGAAAATAGGGTTGAAATGCGGGGGGTCTGACGGTTTTTCCGGCATCACAGCGAACCCATTGCTCGGACGATTTTCTGATTATATCATTGCGCAGGGAGGCAGCACGGTGCTGACGGAGGTGCCGGAGATGTTCGGTGCGGAAACGCTGCTGATGCAGCGGGCTGCCAATGAAGAGGTATTCCATAAGATTGTCGATTTAATCAATGATTTTAAACAATATTTTATAAAGCATGATCAGCCGGTGTACGAAAACCCTTCGCCAGGCAACAAAGCAGGCGGCATTTCCACCCTTGAGGATAAATCGCTGGGCTGCACGCAAAAGGCGGGGATTTCTCCTGTCTCGGATGTATTAAAATACGGAGAAGTGCTTAAGACAAACGGACTGACACTATTGAGCGCGCCCGGCAATGATTTAATCGCCTCCTCCGCATTGGCTACGGCCGGCTGCCACATTGTTTTGTTTACAACGGGGCGAGGCACGCCGTTCGGCACCTTTGTTCCAACTGTAAAGGTGGCGACGAATACACAGCTGTACGAGACGAAGCCGCACTGGATTGATTTTAACGCAGGCCTCTTAGCAGAGGATGATGTTCATGAGGAATTTGTGCTTCGTGAGTTTATCGATTATATCACGAAGGTTGCAAGCGGAGAGCTTGTGAATCACGAAAAAAATGACTTCAGAGAGCTTGCCATTTTTAAATCGGGTGTGACGCTATAAACCAAGAAAGGCTATCCTGTACAGGATAGCCTTCTTGATTAAATCAGCTTCAAGCCGCTGATTAAGATAATGGATGCCATAATAAATTGCAGCGGACGGGGTGAAAATCTAGGTGAGAGATGACTGCCAACCAGCACCCCCGGTATGGACCCGATAAGCAAATTCGCCGCTAACAAATAATCAACGCTCCCGAAGCTTGCGTTTAAAATACCTGCCACAGTAACGAGCAGAAAAGCATGCGCAATATCTGTTCCGACAATGTCGGATGTTTTCATTTTAAATAAGTACAGCATAGCAATCGCAAACAACGAGCCAGAACCGATCGATGTTAAGCCGACAATAAATCCAAACACGACACCGATAAGAATCGTAAGCATCCGCTTATCTTCGAGCGGCATCAGCTGCCAGCGGTTCGGGCGAAGTTTTTTGTCCAGAAACAGGCGGACGATGATCGAAATGGCAACTAGGGTCAACACATAACCAAGAGCGTGTTTAATAATCTCTTCCTGATGCTGGTGGAAGGCGGGGAACAAATGAAGTATGCCAATGGCTATAGAAGCACTCGGAATACTGCCGATGGCTAAGTATTTTACCAATTTAAAATTGATTGTTTTCTGCCGCCAATGGGACGCAACACCAAACAGCTTGGTGATCGAGTTATAGACAAGGTCCGTACCGACCGCAATGGAAGGATTGATTCCAAGCACTATTAAAAGAGGAGTTAAAAGCGCAGCTCCGCCTACACCTGTCAATCCGACTAAGACACCGACTAACAAACCCATCAAAATGATGCTAACACTCATGATAAAGGCCTCCTGAAAACCCGACTATTTTTATCAGATTATATATGATTAGGTCGCTTTAATCAACTAAATGTTTTGAATATTTGTACGGATGTTTCTTTGATTTTTGTATGCTCAATATCTTTATTCATTTGCCCTATAATGAGTGTCAGGACGAGATGGGATTGAGTTTGACCGGTAAATAACAGGTCATTCGGGGCGGTATTTGGCTGAATGAGGTCAACCAGTCAGCTATATGCAAATACCGGCTGTCACTGGGAATCGCGGTGTGTTGGATACGGTAGTGAACTGAAGGCAATAAAAAAAGATACCTTTAGATCAGGTATCTTTTTTTAGGTTACATACGCTGCTGATAAAACGGCAGCTCCGTATGGCCCATTTCTCTTACATAAACAAACAGGTTGCCTTTATGGTGAATTTCATGCTCCATCGCAAGCTGAAGCAATGCGCTGCCAGTGACTTTTCTTCCGAAAGAGGCTGTCAGGTCAATTTCTCTGTCAAGGTGTTCCTCAGTCAGCTGCTCAAGGATGGCAGCCGTTTTTTCTGTATACGTTTTAGCCAAAACATTGAGATCTGTTTCTGTTTCTTCCTGCTGGTTTTGAAAAGGTGAGGCATTGCCTTCTTTAATGACATTTGCGAACAGGTGGAAAGACGTCAGGATGTGCTTGACCAGCTCTTCTGCTGACATTGATGTTTCCGTCGGTTTGTAGCTGTAATGATTTTTGCTGATTTTTTCTGTCAGCTCAATCGTCACATTGCGATGTGACAAAAAGTGACTCACAATTTGAGTGGATTGGCTCAATAGAATCTCCTCCATATGTAAAAATAAATGGTGCAATGAAATCCTATATCAATGGGCATAAATTAACAAGCAATATGCTGAGAAGTGATTGTATTTTTTTGCGGTTAGCCGAAATTCGACAATTGCGGTCTTTTTGCGTTCTTCTTTTTCTTGTAAATATGATAAAATATGACATATCTCGGGTATATAAAAGGGGGGATTAATTGAGGATGAAGCAGACTATTCCGTCCTCTTATGTCGGGCTTAAAATTAATGAATGGTATACCCATATCCGGCAGTTTCACATAGCTGAAGCCGAACGGGTCAAGCTCGAAGTAGAAAGAGAAATCGAGGATATGGAAGAAGATCAAGATTTGCTGCTGTATTATTCTTTAATGGAATTTAGGCACCGTGTTATGCTGGATTACATTAAGCCTTTGGGAGAGGACACCTCGCAGCTAGAGTTTTCAGAATTATTAGAAGACATCGAGGGGAATCAGTACAAGCTGACAGGACTGCTCGAATACTACTTTAACTTTTTTCGCGGGATGTATGAATTTAAGCAGAAAATGTTTGTCAGTGCCATGATGTACTATAAGAGGGCAGAAAAGAACCTTGCCCTTGTGTCAGACGACATTGAAAAAGCTGAATTTGCTTTTAAAATGGCTGAGATCTTTTACAATTTAAAGCAGACTTATGTCTCTATGAGCTATGCCGTTCAGGCGTTAGAAACGTATCAGATGTATGAAACGTACACTGTCCGCAGAATCCAATGTGAATTCGTTATTGCAGGTAATTATGATGATATGCAGTATCCAGAAAGAGCATTGCCCCATTTAGAACTCGCTTTAGATCTTGCAAAGAAAGAAGGCAATCCCCGCCTGATCAGTTCGGCCCTTTACAATCTCGGAAACTGTTACGAGAAAATGGGTGAACTGCAAAAGGCAGCCGAATACTTTGAGAAATCTGTTTCTATTTGCAAGTCGGAAAAGTTCGATAATCTTCCGCATTCTATCTACTCATTAACACAAGTTCTGTATAAACAAAAAAATGATGCCGAAGCGCAAAAGCAATATTGTCAAGGATTGGAAATCGCCCGTCAGTATAGTGATGAATTATTCGTGGAGCTTTTTCAATTTTTACATGCGTTATACGGAAAAAACATTGACACAGAATCAGTCTCACACACCTTTCAATTTCTTGAAGAACATATGCTGTATCCTTACATTGAAGAGCTGGCGCATGATGCTGCCCAATACTATATAGAGAACGGACAGCCTGAAAAAGCACTTTCCTTTTATGAGAAAATGGTGCACGCACAAAAACAAATCCAGAGAGGAGATTGTTTATATGAAATCTAAATGGATGACAGGTTTGTTGCTCGTTGCGGTCGGGTTCAGCTTTACTCAGGTGATGGTCCATGCAGGAGAAACAGCAGATGCAGAGGGAAAAACATTTCATATTGCGGCACGCAATCAAACATGATGATGACGAGAAAAGACCCTCCGGTTGCGGAAGGGTCTTTTTTATTTCAGCTTCCATTCCTTAATGGTCAGCTCAGAGGACCCGCTGAACACCAGTGGATCAGCTTGTCCGATTTCGCGCGCCTCTTCCAGTGAACCCGCTTTGATGACGTATGCTCCGCCTGTGGCGTCGCTGAAAGGCCCGAACATTTTTAAGCGTTTTTCTGCCTGCAGACGGTCCAAAAATTCATAGTGACCGGCTGCATGCTTCTGATTGAATTGATCTGTTCTCGTAGTCAGCATTAAGTACGTATTCAAGAATGTCTCCCCCTTTTGAACTTTAGGTTAGCACAATTATCCATATAGCGGTGCTTTTCGTCCTACGAATGCCACCTATTGATGAAAAAAGAAAAAGGAGAGATGATAGGTGAGCATTCAAGTGAAGAAAAATTTGGTTTCTGAGGCAAAGTACGCCCTGAAATGCCCGAATGCGATGTCCGCTGAATATATTACCATTCACAACACGGCAAACGACGCGTCCGCTGTCAACGAAATTAGCTACATGATCGGGAACACCAGCTCGACAAGCTTTCATTTCGCGGTTGATGATAAAGAGGTGATTCAAGGATTGCCGCTTAACCGTAACGCTTGGCATACTGGTGACGGCACAAACGGTACAGGCAACCGCAAGTCGATTGGCGTTGAAATTTGCTACAGCAAATCGGGAGGCCCAAAGTACGAGGCAGCCGAGGCATTGGCGATCTCTTTTGTGGCACAGCTTTTGAAGGAGCGGGGCTGGGGAATTGATCGAGTCAGAAAGCACCAAGACTGGAACGGAAAATACTGCCCGCACCGCATTTTATCAGAGGGGCGCTGGGAGCAAGTCAAGGCGGCAATTGAAGCGGAATTAAACGGCAGCGTTTCAGCGAAAAAGGCTTCTCCTTCTGCGCAAGTGTATCATGTGAAAAAAGGAGACACGCTGTCCGGCATCGCAGCATCACACGGTGTCAGTGTGAAAACGCTGCAAAGCTTAAATCACATCACTGATCCAAATTACATTAAAGTCGGACAGGAGATCAAGCTTTCCGGGACTGCCTCTTCCTC
Organism: Bacillus sp. B28; assembly: GCF_029536185.1. NCBI lineage: Bacteria > Bacillati > Bacillota > Bacilli > Caryophanales > Bacillaceae > Bacillus > Bacillus sp. B28. Next base: position 1,351,710 of record NZ_CP120511.1, read on the forward strand.
TAAAAGCCATGCCGCATCCTCTTATCCGCTGCCATCGGGGGTAATCAAAGTAACGAGCCCGCTGACAAAAGGCACAAAAGTAAAGCAGGTTCAGACTGCGCTGGCAGCTCTTTATTTTTATCCTGATAAAGGGGCGAAGAATCATGGGGTGGATGGTGTATTTGGGCCAAAAACAGCAAATGCTGTCAAACGCTTTCAATCTGTCAGCGGATTAACGGCAGACGGCATTTACGGACCGAAAACGAAAGCTAAAATGGAACAAAAACTATAATGATAAAAAGGAAGCTTCACTTGAATGGAGCTTCCTTTTTTCCCTTACATACAAACGGCAGCGAGAACCTTTTGACTGATTTGGCACAGCAGGAGAGCGCCGCGCCACAAAAGGATGTTAAGAATTATGAACAATTTGCTAGGCACGAAGTTGACAAGAAATCTAGAAAAGCAAAAACCTTCGAGCAATCAAATAGAAAAAAAAAGACCCGGTGATCACCGGGGAAAAGAAATAGAAAGTTACAGGTTTAGTAATACTTTTTATATTCTACTTTGTAATCATAGTCATGCTTGTCATGGTCATAACACTTTTTGCCGTGGTCATAATATTTTTTGTCATGGTCATAGTACTTTTTGTCGCAATCATAATCTTTCTCATGATCATCATAATACTTTTTATCGTGGTCGTAATACTTCTTGTAGTATTTCTTTTTGTAAGTGTAATACTCTTCTTTATATTTTTTATAATAACCCATACTAACCCCTCCTTTAATGTTTGATCAGTTTTATTATATGGATTAAAAAAGAGATGGTATGGTCAAATGTATTCGTCATCAAAAAAAGGCTGTTTTCAAAAACAAACTGATAAAAATGGATAGCGTGCCAGCTTACATAAGCCTTTTAAAAGAATGATTTATAACATTTATACTTCATCCACCTGTAGATCGACCGCATAACGCCCCCATTTAAACGCCGCAGTTTTTCTTTCTAGTAAAATAAGTGCTTACTTTTCTATCGCCTCAGCTGTTGAAAGAGTTGACACATTTCAGCAATATATCGATAAATCCCTTCATATATCTCCTTATGGAAATACGATAAAAAGGTTTTCATTCATAGATGAGTAGAGTAAACTGGTGCTGACTGATAAAGGAGAGCGCTTAACATGAAAGATATGTATGACAGTTTTTTATCTCTTTCTGCGTCTGAATCGGAGTACCGGATTATTTATGAAGAGAACAGCGGGAGCGAGCATATTGTCCTCGGCCCTCACGGCGGAAGAATTGAGCCGGGCGTCAGCGAACTGGTGCGGGCATTTGCTGATCAAAGTTCCATTTATATTTTTGAAGGATTGAAGAAGCACAACAACCGTTCGCTCCACCTGACAAGCACTCGTTTTGATGAACCGCTTGCCATAGAAAAAGTAAACGCCCACCGATTCGCGCTGGCATTTCACGGCTATCGTGATCTGAAAAAGCCGCATACATTGGTCGGGGGCGCGGATCGGATAAGAGCAGCAGCCATTTGCGAGTTGCTGAATGAGGCAGGTTTCAGTGCGGAACTGGTCAGTGAAAAAGACCGGCTGGCAGGTGTTCATCCGCAAAATATCGTCAATCGGACGAAAAGGGAGATGGGGCTGCAGCTGGAACTGAGTACGGCGCAGCGGAGCGCGCTGTTTCACAATTTTGGCTGCCGTAAGGGACAATACATAGAAAACAATCTTTTTTCTCGATATGTGAATGCCGTTAAGCTTGGTTTTTATGAAAGAAGCAAGTAGGACCTGCAATAACTGCCTATTCCTTCATATGCTGTGATTGTTTGAATGCGCAGGGAGGAATAAACGATGTTTTATCATATTAAAGAGCTTCAATATCAGGCAAAGCCTTCCCGTCCGGATCCTGTTTATGCGAAAAAGCTCCAAGAGGTGCTGGGCGGCCAATTTGGTGAAATTAGTGTGATGATGCAATATTTGTTTCAGGGTTTTAACTGCAGGGCGGATGCCAAGTATAAAGATTTGCTATGTGATGTGGGGACGGAAGAGATCGGACATGTGGAAATGTTGGCTACGATGATTTCCAGGCTTCTGGATGATGCTCCCGCTGATGTACAGGAGAATGCTTATAAAAGCAACCCCGCTATTGCAGCAGTGATGTCAGGGATGAATCCTCAGCACGCTATTGTATCCGGCTTGGGTGCGATGGCATCAGATAGTGAGGGTTATCCGTGGAATGCAAAATACATTATCTCAAGCGGAAATCTGCTGGCGGATTTCCGTGCCAACTTAAATGCGGAAGCCCAGGGGCGCCTTCAGGTGACACGGCTTTACGCCATGACTGATGATCCCGGTGTAAAAGATATGCTGTCATTTTTGATTGCAAGGGATACTTATCATCAAAATATGTGGTATGCAGCGATTAAAGAGCTGGAAGAAAGAGAACGGGATATTGTCGTTCCCACGACATTTCCGCGTGAGCTAGAAAAGCAGGAAGTATCCTATGACCTGTTTAACTTTTCCAGAGGAGATGAAAGCTCAGAGGGAAGGTGGGCTCATGGCGAAGCCTTTGACGGCCGGGGCGAGTTCAGGTATATCCCGGCTCCGATTGCGTTCGCATCTGCGCCTCATCTTAAACCGGCGCCAATGTGGCTGCAGAATACCATGCCTCCGATGTCGAAATATTAATATCTATGCCGGGCTGAGGGCAAATGTCCTCAGCCTGTTTTTGATCAGCTGTATTTGCCGATTTGATACAACGCTTTTTCTTCAGCGACCTGCAAGTGCTGCTGATCGCCTTCCTCGTACGCATTTGGCCGCTTATGTGATAATAAGTAAGCAAGCCGCTTCTGAAATTGAATACCTGCTTTACGCCGTTCAAACATTTCAAGTCTTTTCTCAGCAAAGTCCTTTGTTACCCGGAATACCGCCGCAATGGTTGCAAGAGCCTGACTTCTCCATTGCGGCAGTTCCATCTGCAACAGCATAAAGGTTGGCACACAGAAGTGGTACATAAATTGGTTCGCCTGAAATTCCTGCAGCTCCCTGAAGAGCTTGTTCATCTGAAAATGATTGCCTGCATGCTTTAATACGTGGCACAGTTCATGACCAAAATCCTCCCATTGCTCTTCCTGGGACTTTCTTTGGTTCAATATGATACTGTACATGCCGTCGTATTTCACCATCATGCTTCCCATATCCTCGAAATGAACCCATATATCAAGATCGTTTGCAATTTTCAGCATGTCAATGTGATGGGGAGAGGTGATGCCCAGCCGGCTGTATAAATTTTTTACGTATTCCTCCAGATGTGATAAGTAATCGCCCAATTGAATACTCCCTTTCGAACATATGTTCTGTTTATAGCGAGAAAGAAAAGCCCGTTTAGGACTAAAATGTGTGTTGAAATCTTTCCCTTTTCTTTAAAAAATAAACACTTTTTTCTTTATATCGGTCTATTTTTTATATGTTTTAGAGAACAGAGAAAGATTTATTTGTTTTTCGGTTTCCGATTTTTCTCTTTTTCTTTTAAATAGTTGATAAATTCGATGGCCTGCTGCTTGCTTTCCGGGGAAAAATCCTGCATATCCCGGTATGCGAGCTGCAAGTCCGGATCAGAAAACATATCATCATCAGATTTTTTTTCTTTTCCTGTTAATAAGTAATCCGTTGTCACTTGGAAGTAATCAGCCAGCTTTTGCAGTGTGTCGTAATCAGGTTCGCTTCGCCCGTTTTCATAATGAGAATATCGTGCGCGCGATACACCGATGTGAGATGCGATTTCTTCCTGTGTCCTTTTTCCTCTGAGACTCTTCAATCTGCCGCCTATCATACTATGACCTCTCTTTTTTTAACTCCCTAAGTTACTTATGATTATAGATACAATCTGTATCAAAATAAAGTTATGATAAAAAAAGTATCAAAAATAACTTGATGATACAGAATGTATCGTTTATACTTGGTAACAGTTGATACGAATTGTATCGAAAACAAATCGGGGGAGTGATTACATGCATCCGATTCAAATGGTTTTTAGTGAACATCCGATAGATCAGCGCCATCTCGCACAATCCGGCGGCTCCATTTCTTTTACGGCATGCGGCCTTCCGGTATTCCATTTTGAAAATCGAGAACAATTTCAAGCGTATTTGCTGTTAAAAGAAGAGGTGAAACGCAATGAAAATGGATAAAAGCTATCCTTTTCCCATGTATTCAGGGCTGTTGAATTCAGAACATTACGACAAAGTAGGCTCGGCCCTGTGGCTGTTTCTCTGGTTTATCAGCTCAACGACAAAAGAAATTGAAAAGGAAGGCGTGAGCTGGGGAATTGTGCTCGGCCATAAGCCATTAAAAGCAAGAGAGATGGCGGCCGTATTCGGTGTAAGTGAAAAAACAGTCAGAAGATGGCTGGAGCTTCTTGAAAGCCATGGATACATAAAGGCTGCCCGCGCGCCATACGGACTCATGATTTCTGTGAAGCATTCTAAAAAATTCAGCTTCAGATCGGACAAAACTGCGCACCGCAGCGATAATGAGCGGTCATTTTCGCCGCTGGCACAGGACAAAGAAGACCACTCTAATATAGATAAAACAAAAACATATACTGCTGCTGATGATGCAGTGGATCACATTGCGAAGCGGTTTACACAATTACGGTCGGCTCAAGAAGGACGCACCGTGTATCCTTCCTCCAGAGATTATCAAGCCATCGCCCGTATTGTCGCCATCGGCGTTCCTGTAACGCAAACAATCAAATGGCTTGAGGAATGTTTTCAAGCTTTTGAAAACCGGCGAACCGCTGCTTCAGAAACGATAAAGGCCTTTCGCTACTGTTCGAAATTCATCGAAGACCGATTTTTCGCGCAGCAAGCCAAAAAGACCGCCGCAATACAACATGAGAGGAATGAAAGTAATGACAAAACATACAATCGAGCAGATTTTAGACGAGTTGAGAAAAGGGAGACGTCCATTACTGGCGGACAAACCGGCCGAATCAGACGCAAGCCGGTATGATTGTCCGCGATGCAAGGATCAGGGAGGATATCTCAGCCGGCAAGACGGTCTGGAAGTGTGGACAATGTGCAGCTGTATGGCAGAACGAAAAGTGAAACGGCTGCTTGGCGCAAGTGAAATTACACCTGCTTTCAGACAGCTTGGCTTCCATGAATTCCGCACCCAAGGGAAGCCACAGGCCGTCAAGGACGCGTTTGAATGCGCCAAAGAGTTTGTGGCGGATTATGAACAAATCAAGAACAGCCGGAAAAACAGCATCGCCCTTTTGGGTCAGCCCGGTTCCGGGAAAACACATCTTCTTACCGCTGCGGCCAATGACCTGATGAGAAAGCGCCATGTGCCGGTCATTTATTTTCCGTTCGTTGAAGGCTTTACTGATTTAAAAAATGATTTTGATCTTTTGGAAGCCAAGCTGAATCGAATAAAGCAGGCAGATGTGCTGTTCATTGATGATCTCTTTAAACCGGTAAACGGCAAACCGCGCGCCACTGATTGGCAGCTGGAACAAATGTATTCCGTTTTGAACTACCGCTACTTAAATCATAAACCGATTCTGCTTTCAAGCGAGCTTACGATTGAAACGCTCGTCCGGGTTGATGAAGCGATCGGCACGAGAATCTATGAAATGTGCAGTGATTACTTAGTGATTATCAAAGGAACAGCGTATGACCTGAATCATAGATTGGAGGGCATCAGATAATGTGCAAGCTCTGTAAGACAAAGAAAGTAATTGTTGAACATACCGGGATCGGAGCGGTTTTTCATCCATGTCCTAACTGCCGGTCCGGCAATGATTTAACGCCGGTTATTCAAAAGCTGGAACAAATGCTGACAGCCGGAAAAGCGGGGCTGAATGCCCGTGATTAAACAGCTGGCTGCTCTGTTCGCGTTGCTGTTTCGGGCGAAGCGGACAGAAAAAAACATCGAACAATGGTACAAGGATGACGGGAAGTGAAGCAGATGCAAGAAACAAAACAATTTGAAATGAGTCCTGCGCCGTGGCGTGCTGTCGCAAGCGGAGATACGAAGCCAATTTATATCTATTCTGCTTACAGTGAAGAAGAAAAAGAGAGATTCCCATATTCAAACGGCCGGCTGATCGCCGCTGTATTTGACCTCAGCTCTTTTTCGCAAATAAGCAATGCCAACTTGATGGCAGCCGCACCTGAACTGAAGGAAGCGGCTAAAGCGGCGCTGGATTTTCTAAACGGGAATTCCGCTCACTCCAAGGAGCACATCATAAAGGTATTAGAAGAAGCCAACAAAAGCGCTGAACCCGAAAGGAAGGAAATGACACATGATCAACCCTAAAAAACTCGTAAATATTGATTCCATCACGCTCGACAGCCAGCTTGAGGATGGGAAAATCCGCGTTATTATAGTCGACGGCATAAAGCAAGAAGCCTGGATCACAGAAGCTCCGGAGCACGGGAAAACGCTTGTTGAAACGAGAAAGGGAGACCTTGCCCGAGTAGAATTTGAAATCGGCTACAAATTAAACTAAAGCGAAAAAAGAATACGTCCAAGACGGAAAGCCTGCGGACACTGATCAACATGCACAGCATTTGTGCGTTGATTGGTGTCCGCTTTTTTATTGCACAAATGAGGAGGAATCATAGAATGCTAGACTTATTATTTGAATATAAACGCACATTAAAACAAACAAGAACACAATATAAACCGCTCGCTGAAGCAGATGAATCAGTGCTCTCAGCTGAGGACATAAAGGATAAAAAGATTATCAGAAACATCATCACAGACCTTGAATATGTAACAGAATGGCTTGAAAAAGGAAGACAGCCCGGTATCAGACGGGCGATTGACCGGCGTGATGCGTATCAGCGGCTGATGATCAAAGATCCAAGAATCATAGAATCATTTTCTTGCGATATGATGTTTGAGCCGGACGGACAGGTATCTGAGGAAGACAGAGAGAGAATCCGAGAAGCTTTATCCCTTTTAACGGATAGGGAGAAAGAAATGTTTTTGCTGCACAAGGTGGAGTGCTTTTCTTATGAACGCATTGCCGATCTTCTTGGCGTCAAAAAATCAACTGTGCAGACAACAATCAAACGGGCTTTATTAAAGATGCAAAGACAGCAGGAGGAAATGAACCGATCGCTTGCCTGAATGCTTGTCATACGTTTGCCACCTATAAGTGAAAAGAGCATGACACATAAGCGGCCGGCATAACCGGCCGCTTTTATGAATAGAAATCCATGCTGGAGGTGGCGGTGATGCCGTAGCATGAAAACACAACAGAGAGAACAAGCATTAGCAATCTATCAGCACCATCAAGGAAATATCACAAACCGGGCCATTGCAGACACAATCGGCGTTTCGGCGAAAACAATCGGCATCTGGAAAAAACAGGACGGATGGAAAGAAGCCTTGTTTTCTGAAAACGGACATAAGCAGCGCCGCATAGAAAACGATGAATTAAATGAACGGCAGCGGCTGTTCTGCCTGTACTACGTAAAAAGCTTCAATGCGACACAGTCAGCGATCAATGCGGGCTATTCTCCGGACAGCGCCCATGTGACGGGCTGCAGGCTGTTAAAGAATGAAAAGGTTGCCGCTGAAATCAGGCGGATAAAAAAAGAAATGGTGAATGAAGTGTTTATTGAAGCGATGGACGTTTTGCAGGTATATGTCAAAATCGCGTTCGCCGATATCACGGATTATGTGACCTTTGGCAAAAAAGAGGTGCAGGCCGTCGGAAAGTCGGGACCGCTGTTTGATGAAGATGATAACCCGATCATGAAGGAAATCAGCTTTGTCGACGTCAAAGACTCCGGTCTCGTTGACGGCACGATTGTCACGGAGGCAAAGCTCGGCAAGGAAGGCATCGCCATTAAGCTTGCCGATAAGATGAAAGCACTTGAAAAGCTGTCATTATACTTTGATTTGTTTCCGGATCAATTTAAACAAAAAATAGAAAATGAGAAGTTAAAGCTCGCGAAACAAAAAGCGGAAAAAACTGATGACGGCCGCGAGCCAATTGAAATCATGATCAAACGAAAAGAGGACAAGGCATGATTGTAAAAGAAATCAATCCTCATTTTGAAGATTACGTGTTCAATTGGGAGCAGACGTACCAGTTTCTCGTCGGCGGCTACGGCTCATCAAAAAGCTATCATACGGCGCTGAAAATCGTGTTAAAGCTGTTGAAGGAAAAGCGTACGGCGCTCGTCATACGCGAGGTGTTCGATACCCACCGGGATTCGACCTTCGCTTTATTTGAAGAGGTGATTGAAGAGCTTGGTCTCACGAAGGCAGCCGCAGCACTTTCTTCCCCGCTTCAGCTGCGGTTTCAAAACGGCAGCCGGATCATGTTCAAAGGGATGGACAACCCGGCGAAGCTGAAATCTGTACACAACATTTCATTAATATGGATTGAAGAGTGCTCTGAGGTGAAGTATGAAGGCTTTAAGGAATTAATCGGCCGTCTTCGCCACCCTGAGCTGAAGCTGCACATGATTTGCACCACCAATCCCGTCGGCACCTCCAATTGGACGTACCGGCATTTTTTTCGGGATGAACGCAATCAGCGGTTTGTGCTGGATGACAGCGAGCTTTACGAAAAGCGGACACTTGTCAGGAGAGATACGTATTACCATCATTCCACGGCAAACGACAACCTCTTCCTCCCCGAAAGCTATATCAAGCAGCTTGACGGACTGAAGGAATATGATCCTGACTTATACCGAATTGCCCGTAAAGGCAGGTTCGGCGTCAATGGAATCAGGGTGCTGCCGCAATTTGAGGTGCTTCCGCACGACCGTATCGAAGAACGAATTGCGGCCATCAGCCAGCCGATCCTTCGCACAGGCATGGATTTTGGTTTTGAAGAATCCTACAATGCTGTCGTCCGTCTCGCCGTCGATCCTGATAAGAAATATCTCTACATTTATTGGGAGTATTATAAAAACAAAATGACAGATGACAAGACGGCTGAGGAGCTGCGGGAATTGGCTAAAACACAGGAAATGATCAAAGCCGACTCCGCTGAGCCGAAGAGCATTCAATATTTCCGCCAGCAGGGTTTTCGGATGGTCGGAGCCAGGAAGTTTCCCGGCTCCAGGCTTCAATACACCAAAAAGGTCAAACGCTTCAAAAAAATTTTCTGTTCGGACCGCTGTGAAAATGTCATCTATGAGCTCAAGACACTGACGTATGCCAAAGATAAAAACGGTGCGCTGGTTGAGGATGAATTCACGATCGATCCGCATACGCTTTCTGCTATTTGGTATGCGCTTGATGATTATGAGGTCGCAGATGTGAAGGAAACAGCGCAAAAACGAATCCGTCCGAACCGAGAAAGGAGGAGGTCATAAATGCCGCACAATCAAACAGTCAGAGCAACGGTTTTAAAAGCCAATGCATCTGCTCCTCAGACAAAGCAAATTTATGAAGACGACTTTTCTGATTTGTATGGAGAGGATATCATCGCTCCGCCCTACAATATCACCGAGCTTAAAACAATTGCTGAATACTCAACCATTCTTCAGCAATGCATTGATGCGTACAGAGTGAATATTACCGGTTTCGGTTTTGATGTGGAGTACACGTTTGATGTCAACGCCACTGATGTTGACCAGGCGAAAAAGAAAAAAGCGGAAAAAGACTGGGCCAGACTTGAAGCCTTTTACAAATGCCTTCACTTTGATGAATCTGCTGAAATGATTTTAGGCTATGCCATTGAAGACAGGGAAAAAACCGGAAACGGCTTTATGGAAGTGCTTCGCGACGGGATGGGAAAACCGGCCGGCATTGAATATTTGGATGTGAAATATATGCGCGTATGCGGAGCCGGCGAGCCTGTGGAAGTATCTTTTATGTATGAAGAAAACGGAAAAGTGAAGAGAATCAAAAGGCAAAAACGGTTTCGGAAATTTGTGCAGATGATCAATGGAAAAAAAGTATTTTTCAAAGAATACGGCGATCCTCGAAAACTGGACATGCGCACGGGCGAATATGTCAGCACACTGGCTGAAAAGCACCAAGCAAACGAAGTGATCCATCTTAAAATCGGAAGCGGCGTATACGGCGTGCCCCGCTGGGTAGGCAATATCGTCAATTTATACGGCGCCCGGAAAGCGGAAGAGCTCAATTTTATGTATTTTAAGCAGGGGCGTCACGTACCCGCTGCGATTACGGTGGAAAACGGGATGCTGTCTGAAGCTTCTTACCGGGAACTGCAGGAGTATATGAATGACCTTGAAGGTGTGGAAAACGCCCATAAATTTCTTCTGATTGAGGCGGAAGGCATCGCGAAGGAGAAGGACCTTCACGGCGGTGAAGATATCACGCCGGTTTCTGTGGAAATCAAATCCCTTGCGGAAATCCTGCAAAACGACGCCTTGTTTCTTGAATATGATGAAAAAAGCAGAAATAAGCTGCGCTCTGCTTTCCGTCTGCCGCCGCTTTATACGGGAGAAGCTCAGGAATACAACCGGGCTACGGCTGATACAGCGAGAAAAATTACGGAGGAGCAGGTGTTTCAGCCAGAGCGGAAAACGCTTGTCAACAAATTGAACACACTGCTTTTGCCGGAGCTGAATCTTCATGATGTGAGGCTGACATTAAAAGGACCGGACTTTCGTGATCCGCTTGAGATTGCGAAAGTGCTCGGTCCTTTTATTACAGCTGGAGCCGTTTCTCCAAATGATTTACGAGACCTTGCCGGACGGGTGCTCGGCAAAACGCTTGAGGAGTGGCCGGAGGACATTTACAAACGCCCTGCCGGACAGGATGCTGAAAAGACGAATCTGACAGCACTTCTGCAGGAGCTGAAGGACAGCATCGAAGCTATCAAAACGTCCTGAAGGGAGGTGAATCAAGCAGGTGGCGCGGGAATTGAAAAATGCCAAAATCAGCTTTGTCAGCTATGTGGACAAGGCGGCAAACCAGACAGAATTTTTCTTTACAAAGTCAGCCGAACCTCCGTCATTTGAAAAAAAGGTTCGGCTGTTTACGAAAAGCGAGCAGGATGAACAAAAGCTCGTATACGGAATTGTGTATGAGCCTGATGTTCCAGATGCCCACGGCGACTATATGACCGCAGAAGAAATTGAAAAAGCAGCGCATGGCTTTCTTGCAGACGCGCGGGAGATTGATATCAATCACAGCTTTGAAGGCGGCACAGGCGTGGTCGTTGAATCCTATGTGGCGCCCGATGATTTTATCATCGGAACAAAACGGATTACAAAGGGCTCGTGGGTGCTTGTGACAAGAGCGTCAGATGAGGTGTGGGAACAAATCAAAGCCGGCATCATCACCGGCTACAGCATGGCGGGTACTGCTGATGTATATGAAGAAGAACCGGTTGAAAAAGCCGGATTCCTAAGCGTGTTCAAGCAGCTGCTGGCCGACAAAACAGGAAAGGAGACTGAAGAAATGAGGAAAGAAGACATGAGGGAATCAATCGAGCATGCGCTGTATCCGTTGCTCAAACGGCTGGAGACAATTGAAAAAAACACAGAAACAGAGGAAAAACCGGAGCAGACGGGAGATGACGAGCGCCTGAAGAAGCTCGTTGAGGACATGATTGCCCCGCTGATCGAACGCATTGAGGCTCTGGAAAAAGCTCGGGGAGCCTCTAAACAGACGGCGGACGATGCGGCCGGCAATACAGAGCAAGTCAAAAAATCAATCTGGAGCGGACTGCTGTAAACCAGTCAAAGAGGAGGAAATCAATTGAGAAATCAAGAGATCATTCGGAAAGCGGAAATGTCGCTTTCTGCTTTAAAAAGCGGCGGGCTCATGAACCCTGCACAAGCATCAGCTTTTATCCGCATGGTGCAAAACACGCCGACGATTTTCAGTGAATCCCGCGTGATTCAAATGGAAAACGATTCGCAAAAATTTGAGAAAATCGGCTTCGGCCAGCGTATTTTGCGCGCGGCTCAAGAAGGAAAGGCGCTGACAACAGACGAGCTGGCGGTTCCGACGACAAGCACTGTCCAGCTGAACACAAAGGAAGTCATTGCGGAAATTAACATTACGTACGACACGCTCGAAAACAATATTGAAAAAGGCGGACTGCAGCAAACGATCATGCAAATTTTAGCAGAGCGCGCGGCAGTTGATATTGAAGAGCTGATCGTAAACGGAGATACTGCATCAGCAGATCCATACCTGGCGCAGCTGGACGGCATCCGTAAACAAGCAGTGTCCCACATCGTCGATATGAACGGTGAAGAACTGTCGAGAGCGACATTTAAAAAAGGTTTAAAGGCTGTTCCGCCGAAATATTTGCGCATCCCTCAGGAATTCAGATTCTATACGTCGCACGGCTTAGAAGTTGAATGGAAGGACCGCGTGGCGGACCGTCAGACAAATCTTGGGGACCAGGCTGTTCAGGGCGGCTTGTCCACAGCATTCGGCGTACCGGTAAAAGGGGTATCCAATATTCAGCCGTACGCAGTCGGAGAGGGAGACGCGCAATATGATGCGTCCGATATCATTCTGACACATCCGAAAAATATCATTCTCGGCTTCTCACGCAATATTCGAATTGAAGTCGACAAGGATATCCGCTCCCGTAAGTTCATCATTGTCTTAACGGCGAAGCTGGACAGCAAGTTCGAGGAAGAGGATGCCTGCGCTAAATTAATTAACGTAAAAGAATAATTGAAATGGGGTGGCCAGCTTATATGCTCATCGAACCGACGGACGTTGCCGCCTATTCGGTCTATGACCAGGTGAAAAACAGGCCGGAAGAACTGCTGGCGCAGGATATCATCGAGGCGGAATCGGAAGCGGCCCTCATTACAGGGCACAGCTTTACAGACAGCATCTACGACCCACTCCCTGAAAAGGCGAGATTAGCTTTGCTGAAGCTCGCCCAATACTTTGCGCTAGTAAACAGCGACGAATCAGCCGCATCAAGCTATCAGTCTGAGAAAATGGGGGATTACTCCTACACGGTTTCAGGTGAAGCCGGCATTCAAAAGCCCGATGTATATCATTTGCTGGAAGAGTTTATCGCACCGGACTATGTTCCGGAGTCCGCCAGATTGAAGGTGCGGTCGTTATGAGTTATCAGCAGATGCTGATTCATCGCTGTAATATTTATCATGAAAAAGCGCAGCCGCCGCCGGCGGGACGATTCGGAATTCCGGCGGACAAGCTTCAGCCGGTATTTTCATATCCGAATACACCCGATGAAGAAAATGTCCCTTGCTACTTTACAGAAAAAACGCAGCAGCTGATTCAGGAGGAGCCTGATCAAACCGTGTATCACAGCTTTCTTGTCCATTTTCCAGGCTCTGCGGATATCCGGATGAACGACAAAATCATTTGGCAACACAACAGCTATATTCTGAAGCTGCCAAAAAAGATCAGACACCATCATTGGGAAGTCATCGCTGTCAGAGATGAAAGTCTATGAAGATAGCGGGACTTAAACAGCTGAACGCATCGTTAAAAGGAGCGGCATCCGGCGGTTTTTCCCGCGAGGCGTCCCGGTGGCTTGAAGAGTGCGGGCAAGATTTTCTGGAGATCGTACAATCTGAACTCATCAGCACGCAAACGATAGATACAGAAAAACTGCTCAGCTCCTTTCAGAAAGGCTCAGAGGACAACCTCTGGAAGATACAAAGCGGCGGACTCTCACTTGAGGTCGGGACCCAGCTTGAATATGCTTCTTTTCTCAATGACGGCCACTGGACGTCGAAAGCGGACGATGTGAGATGGGTGCCGGGGCATTTTCAAGGCTCACGGTTTAACTATGATCCGGCTTCTTCCACAGGCATGGCACTCAAGAAAAAATGGATACCCGGCACGAGCTATTGGGAGCATGCACTGCTTCTATATGAACAGCTGTTTGCAAAATCAATGGAACATAAATTGCGCCAGTGGCTGAAAAAGATGTAAAGGAGGAGCGGGATGAACAGCGAAACAGGATCGATCATGGCTTTTTTGTACAGCCAGTGGTCTGTTCCCATTTATGAAAGCGAGCTGCCTGATCATTTTCAAGTGCCGTCTTTATATGTCCCTGCGCCATCTGTTTTTGAAGAAACAGATACAGTCTCCACGTTTAAAAAAACCTACAGTCTCAATGTGAAGCTGTTTCATCTTGACTCCGTGCAGGCGCTGGATGAAGCGGACAGGCTCGCGGATGCCATCAGAGAAGCGAGAAATATAGTTCCGCTGCTTAGTGAATCCGGTGAGAAGACAGGGGATATGCTTCGCATCACCCGAATTGAGACAAGGGTGGGAGACAGGGGCGAGGCGGTCATGGTGATCAGGTGGAGCAGCCGATATTATTATCACAAAACAGAACAGCCTGTCTTACAGGATATCGATATGAACAGCGGGGTGAAATAGCGGTGGCAAAGCAGAAAAAAGCGAAGGCTGTACATACAGAGAGCCGGGAAGCTCTTTTTGATACAGCGGATTTGATCAAGCACGCAAAGGAACTGTTCGGCGTTAAGCCGGAGATCCTTCAGGGGGCTTTATTTGGCGTGGACAAAACACGCCTGACGAAATCAGAGGCAAGTCAATTGATCCAAACATTTTTAACTAAGGAGGTCATGCAATAATGAATGGCGGAACATTTACAGCAGGAAAAGAAAAGGACCGTGCAGGCATTTATTTCAATTTTAAAACGACGGCACAGGAACGGGTGTCACTTGGTGAACGGGGGACGGTCGCACTTCCGGTCGCATCAAGCTGGGGCGAAGCGAAAACATTCGTCTCCATTTCAAGCGTGGAGGATTTAAACAAAAAAGTGGGTCTCAGCATCGACGATCCATCTTTATTACTGTTGCGTGAAGCGAAGAAAAACGCGAAAACGGTATTGATGTACCGCCTCACTGAAGGCGTCAGAGCATCTGCCGATATTGCCGAAGGTGTTAAAGCGACTGCTCTATACGGCGGATCAAAAGGGAATGACATCATCATCCGCATTAATGAAAATGTACTGGATGCAGCCTCATTTGATGTCACAACGTATATGGATGAATCAGAAGTGGATAAACAGACTGTCAAAAAAGCTGAAGAATTAACAGCAAACGGCTATGTGACATTTACCGGAACAGGAGATCTTTCCTCTTCAATTCCGCTGACTGGATCAGAGGGAGACGCGGTTGCCGAGACGCTGAACGCATCTGCGGGAATCCGTTTATCCGGCGGTACGGATAAAGCGCCGGTCAACTCAGACTATACTGATTTCTTGGCTGCGGCTGAAACGGAGAGCTTTGATGTCATCGCTTTGCCGGTTGCAGAAGGAGATCAGCTGAAGGCGACCTTTGCCGCATTCATTAAGCGTCTGCGTGACGGACAAGGGCAAAAAGTCCAAGGGGTAACAGCCAATTATAGCGGTGACTATGAAGGCATCATCAACGTGACAGAAGGTGTGCTGCTGGAAGATGGAACAGAAGTGACACCGGACAAAGCGACGGCGTGGGTAGCCGGCGCAAGTGCGGGAGCAACCTTTAACCAATCGCTGACATTTGTGGAGTATGAAGGCGCCGTTGATGTCTTAAACCGCCTTGACCACGACGCGATTGTGGAACGCTTAGGCAAAGGCGAATTTTTATTCACATTTGACGCCCGCGATAAATCGGTAAGCGTAGAAAAAGACATTAACTCACTTGTCACGTTTACGGCTGAGAAAAACAAGAAGTTTGCGAAAAACAAAATCGTCCGTGTACTCGACGCCGTCAATAACGATTTAACACGCGAGCTGAAAGCATTAATCAAATCAAGAAAGGGAAGCGGAAGCGACATCCCGGCCTCTGAAGACGGGC
Organism: Bacillus sp. B28; assembly: GCF_029536185.1. Lineage (NCBI taxonomy): Bacteria > Bacillati > Bacillota > Bacilli > Caryophanales > Bacillaceae > Bacillus > Bacillus sp. B28. Next base: position 1,367,460 of record NZ_CP120511.1, read on the forward strand.
TTCAGTATGTGAAAACGATGATTACGCAATACATGACAACACTTCAGGATGCGGGCGGCATTACCGGTTTTGATTCTGATCAAGATATCACCATTTCAATGAATGAAGACCGTGACGGCTTCTTGATTGACCTCGCTGTACAGCCTGTCGACGCAGCAGAAAAATTCTACTTTAATGTGGAGGTAAACTAATATGGCATTAAAAGCACAAAACACGATTTCAGGTAAAGAAGGACGCTTATTTCTCGATGGCGAAGAAATGGCGCATATCAAAACATTTGAAGCAAATGTGGAGAAAAACAAGTCTGAAGTAAATATTATGGGCCGCCGCATGACAGGCCATAAAACAACAGGCGCAAACGGAACAGGCACAGCGACGTTCTACAAAGTCACATCAAAATTTGTAATCCTTATGATGGACTACGTCAAAAAAGGCAGCGATCCTTATTTCACCCTGCAGGCTGTGTTAGATGATAAATCTTCCGGAAGAGGAACAGAAAGAGTCACGCTTTACGACGTAAACTTCGACTCCGCAAAAATCGCCAGCCTCGATGTCGATTCAGAAGCATTAGAGGAAGAAGTTCCGTTTACATTTGAAGACTTCGACGTGCCTGAAAAGCTTTCTGACACGTTTTAATCAAAACTGAACAAGCCATAAGCAGACCTTTCTCAGAAAGGTCTGTTTTTAAATGATGAAATCAATTTAAAGATAAGGGAGTTTTTTACATGAGCGAGAAGAACGAAAACGTATATGATCTTTCCTTTTTTATGCCGGGAAAAACAATCGAAGCCGAAGAAATCAAAGTGCCGATCTCTAAACGTTTTGTTGATAAAAAAGGAAATATCGTACCATTTATTTTCAAAGCGATCACGACAGAGCGCATTGACGAACTGGAGAAAGAAACAACAACTTATAAAAATGTAAAAGGCAGAGGCCGTGTAAAAGATTTAGACAGCCAGCGCTTTTATGCCCGAATCGCAGTGGAATCGACAGTTTATCCAGACTTCCGTTCAAAAGATCTTCGAGAAGCTTACAAAACGGCCGACCCGGTAGAAGTAGCGAAACGTGTCCTGTCTGTAGGAGGCGAATACGCAAACTGGCTCAACAAAGCAATTGAGATTAATGGATTCGAAGATGAATTAGAAGACCTGGAAGAAGAAGCAAAAAACTAATAAAAGATGGGCATAAAGAAGCCGTGTATCTCTATTATGCGATGCACGAGCTTCATTATTCTCCATCAGATTTATTAGAACTGTATGAAGCGCCCAGAAACTTTAAGGCGCTGTTGTATGGGCTGATTGGGTATAAGCTTGAATTAATGGAAAAAGAATCGAGGAAAGGAGGTACATAATATCGCTAAATTGACAGCTCGTTTTGACCTGGAAGATAAAGTTTCTAAAAAGTTAAAACGAATTCATAAAGGGTTCCAAATGGTCGAAAAAAAGGTGAAAACCATTAATCGACAAATCAAAATCAGTATTAAGGCAGAGGACCAAGCCTTTTACAGATTGAGGAAGATCAATGACTATATTGTTTTGAAATTCGCAAAATCACTTGAAGTTAAAGTGGTTCTTGATGATCAGGCTACTGCCGGGCTTAATGTTATTGAGCATAAGCTGAAACGGCTTCCGAAAGAAAGAAACATTACTGTAAATCTAATTGAACATGTAACAGATGCTTATAAAAAAATAAGAAAAATGTTGAGCGGAAATCAGTTTTCAGTCGGTCTTTTCGTCAATAATCAAATCACCCCAGCTACAAAACGAATATTGGGATATTTGCAAAAGAACCTTAAAAACGGGTATTCAGTTAAATTAAAAGTGATTGATGAAATAACAAAAACCGTTAATCGAATTACAGCCCTTTTAGGAGATTTTGAAAAAACATATACAGTTAAATTAAAAGTGATTGATGAAATAACAAAAACCGTTAATCGAATTACAGCCCTTTTAAAAGATTTTGAAAAAACATATACAGTTAATATTATCGCTAAAGAAAAATTAACTGCTGATAAGATCAACGAGAAGAAACCGGAAGAGAAAAAGAACTGGTTTATGCAAACATTAGAAGACTTCGGAACAGCTTTTAAAGATAAAGTGATAGAAAAGATTCTTGACTCGTTATTTGAAAAAATTCCTTGGTTTAAAAAAAATGATAATGAAGAAAATACCCCAAATCATGCGCCTGGGAATACGCAGAGTAACGAGAAAGTTGATAAACGCAACACCGGGCAGAGATGCTGTTGCTGCTGCTGTGGGTGCGGAGGTAATAGCTCTGGAAGCAAAACCAACAAAAGATATAAAAAAAGAAAAAGTCCGACAAGTGCAAGGACTTCAGGACGAACACTGAGAGTTCCAGGCGAGGTATTACGAAGACGTCAGAGCGGTGCATCAGGAGAAAATGCCACAAGCGGAAGGAATTCTGGTTCTAAGTTCAGAAACTGGCTCGGAAGCATGAGGTCCACTGCCACCGACTCATCAAAATGGGGGAAAGTTTTAAAGCCTTTAAAAGGTTTGGGGAAATTCGCGAAAGGTATCCCCCTTTTGGGAACAGCATTAGCGGCAACCGATTTGCTCGGGATGAACAAAGAAAATGCAGGTGAGAAAGTTGGTTCTTTCGCCGGGAATCTTGGTGGAGCTGCGGCAGGCGGAGCCGCGGGAGCCGCTATTGGTTCTGTTGTCCCTGTTGTCGGCACTGCTGTTGGCGGCGTTGTCGGTAGTATTGCAGGCGGTATAGGGGGTTCTGATTTAGGATCCTCTATTGGCAAATGGTTTGATGATGGCGGCGCTTCAAAAGCATGGGATGGAATTGTAGACGGTGCAGGAAATGCCGTCGATTGGATCGAGGATACTTGGTCTGATTTTTCGGATTGGTTTATGGATAATGTCTGGACCCCTGTTAGTGATTGGGCCGGAGATAAGATTGATAAGATCACTGACAAATTCGAGGATGCTAAGAAATGGCTAACTGATACCTGGAATGACGTATCATCCTGGTTTGTGGATAACGTGTGGACACCTATTTATAACACGGCAGTTCCGATCATAAATTTAGTAGTAGGTGCCTTTTTATTTGCCTGGGATGGTATCCAAGCTCTTTGGAAGATTGTTTCAACTTGGTTCATGGATAATGTCTGGAATCCATTAGTTGACGGTGTCACTGATGCTGCTGATTGGATTTGGACAAAAATAAATGACGCCTGGACTTGGATCTCAGACACATGGTCCACTGTATCAACTTGGTTCATGGATAATGTCTGGAATCCGATTAGTAATGCAGTGGCAACTGTTGCCGGATGGATCCAAGCACATATTGATTATGCGCGAATCTGGATCCAATTAAAATGGCTTCAGGTGGCAACTTGGTTTTATGACAATGTCTGGAACCCAATCAGTACAGCTGTTAGTAACGTAGCAAATTGGATTTGGACGAAGATCAACGAAGCATGGACTTTTATTTCAGAATTATGGTCTACAGTCTCAACTTGGTTTATGGAAAATGTGTGGACGCCGGTAAGTGATGCTGTCACTAATGCAGCAAACTGGATTTGGACAAAACTTAACGAAGCATGGACGTGGATATCTGACAAGTGGAGTGCAGTTTCGACATGGTTCAGTGAAAATGTTTGGAACCCAATTGTCTCAAAAGTGGAAGATGCCAAAAAATCCATTTCGGAAAAATTTGAGTCAGCTATAACAGCAGTTAAAGACGCTTGGAAAGGTATTGAGGATTGGTTCCAAAAAAATGTGGGTGATCCGTTAGGGGGAATAGCTGACGGAATTAAGACGAAGTTTGAAGATACCTTCTGGTGGGTCATTAAGCTAAAAGGATTAGCTGACGCCGGAGGGGAGATCATAGGCAATCTTATAGGGAGAGGTGAGGAAGCTACTGGATTAACAACAAAGAAATCCGGTAAGTCTTCATCTGGTAAAAATTCTAGCGGTGGAGGAGGAATTGCTGGTCTTGTCCAGTCTCAGTCATCAGCGCCAACAAGTATTTTTCCTAAACAAAAAAGCGTTCTTGAAACTGAAACGAACGCGACGGGCGGCTATATTACGAAACCAACCATTTCATGGATTGGTGAAGCGGGTAAAGAGTTTGTGATCCCTGTTGATAACAACAAAGGCCGTGGTAAAATGCTTCTTTCTCAGGCAGCTTCAAAACTGGGGATGAGTGTTGTTGACGACATGGCTTCTGCTTCATCCGCAGGCGGAGAATCAGCAGTTTCTCCATTAGCCGGCGCAGCATCAGTCACTGCTACAGTATCTCCTACAGTTGATACTTCGAGTCTTAATGAACAGGCTTCTTCTTTCGGCCAACAGTTCACTCGGGGTTTTGATCAAGGTATTGAGGATAAAGTTGTTTCGATGTCCACTTGGAAACAGAAAAACGTTGGTCAGCCTATGAATAATTTGATTTCCTACTCTCCGAATTACGGAAAACAGGTGGTCAATGGTTATGCTAATGGTCAGAACAGCACAGCAACCGGAACAGACGGCTTTTTACAATCAAAAGTCAAAACACCGTTCCAAGCTACTGTAAACAAATCCTCCTCATGGGGAAGCAGTACAATCAAAGGATTTACTTCAGGACAAAATAGTTCCCAAACCGGTACTGATCAATATGTAAATACACATGTGAATAAGCCGTTTTTGCGATCTAAAGAATCATCAAACGGCTGGGGAACCGGCATGATCGGGAATTTTGTTTCAGGCATGACTTCAAAGGCAAGTGAAGTCCATGAAGCCGCCAAGGAACTCGCGAAAAAAGTTGAGACGGCTTTCCGTGAAGAATTAGATATCCATTCGCCTTCTCGAGTTATGATGAGTCTCGGTCGCTTTGCATCTGTCGGGGTAGTAAAAGGATTGGATTCTGTCGATGTGAAAAAATACGCTGAAAAGCAAGCCGGTTCACTTGCAGCTGCTTATTCCGGAATGGGTGCAGTAGGGGGAAATGTGAAGCAGTGGCTTATGGCTGCAATGATGGCCACAAAGACACCTTTAAGCTGGCTTCCAGGATTGATGACGATTGCTCAGTATGAATCAGGAGGCAACCCGAACTCTATTAACCTGTGGGATAGCAACGCGAAGGCGGGAAATCCATCACAAGGACTCATGCAGACAGTCCCGACTACATTTAATGCTCATAAAGCACCGGGCATGGGTAACATCAAAAATCCGATTCACAACGCTGCTGCCGCTATCGGCTATATCAAAAGCAGATACGGCTCAATTGATAATGTACCTGGCATTAAAAGCCTGAAACGTGGCGGTCCCTATGTTGGTTATGCCAACGGCGGACTGATCACAAAAGAACAAATCGCCCGTGTCGGTGAAGGAAACAAGCGGGAATGGATCATTCCGGAGGAGCGAGGCATACGCGGCCGCTACCTCCTTCAGAGAGCAGCGCAAGCTCTGGGTATGGAAGTGACAGATCCGTCTCAATCCCAGCAGTCTGAGCTTTCTTCAGGCCAAGTCTCCGCTGTTACTTCGGCAAGCCGGCCAACGACAGCGGTATCCGGATCAAAAGAAATTTATATTCAATTTAATGGTGACCAGCACTTCCATAATGGACAAGACGCCGAAAGTCTTGCAGCGAAAATCAAGCAGGCGCTTATAGACGAACTGCAAAAGGATATCAATATTGGAACGAAGGGAGTCGTTGCATTTGACTAAATCCGTATATGAATTTTGGATTTCACAAGGGAAGGACAAGCTGCGGCTCCCCGTACTTCCCGACCAGCTGAATATTTCAAATACGGTTCAGAATGAGACGGTTAAAGTAGCTAAGTTCGGTGACCTTACATTTATTGACGAACAGGGAGCGAAAGAAATTTCGTTCTCTTCGTTTTTTCCGAAGAAATACAGCCCGATAGCTGAATATCAAAACTTCCCGTCGCCGGAAAACGCGATAACAAAAATTGAAAAATGGATGAAGGCCAAAAAACCGGTCCAGTTTTTGATTACGGGAACTAAAGTGAACCTGACTTGCAGTGTTGAAGGTTTTTCCTATAGCGAAGGCCAGCAGGATATCGGTGATCGCTCGTTTGATATTCAATTAAAAGAATACAAAACCGCTTCCCCCCGAAAAATCAAGCAAAAGAAAAAAACAAAGGCAAAACGTCCGTCAAAGGCCTCTCCGAAAACCTATACAGTGAAAAAGGGAGACACGCTTTGGGACATTGCCGGCCGATTTTACGGGAACAGTACGCAATGGCGCAAAATTTGGAACGCCAATAAAACAGCAATGATTAAACGAAGCAAACGAAATATCAGGCAGCCGGGCCACTGGATTTTTCCCGGTCAAAAATTAAAGATACCGCAATGAAGCAGGTGATGTATGATGATAGAATTGTTCGTCATTAAAGATACAGAATGGCTTGAGCTGGTAGCGGAAAGCGTGTCGCTGGAGGGGCACCGATATCAAGCGCCGCGGTCCATAGAAGCGACCATCGTCATTAAACAGGGCGACCAGAAATATTACAGCGTCACAGAAGGAGATACCGTTTTGTTTAAGTGGAAGGGAAAAGAGCTTTTCCGCGGGATCGTCTTCGCCCGAACGCCTGATGAACATACGCTTGCCTTCAGTGCGTACGATATGCTGCAATATCTGGTCAAAAATCAGGATGTGTACGTGTTTTCCAATCAGCGTGCTGACCAGATGATCAGGAGGATCGCCAATGATTTTCAAATTCCGACAACCTCTATTGCGAACACAAGTCATACGATCAAAAGCCTTGTGATTAAAAATGATACGAGCCTGTACGACATCATATTGAAGGCTTTAAAACAGACAAAGAGCCAGACGGGACGGAATTATCAGCTGTATTCAGAAAAAGGAAAGCTCGGTCTGCGCGCTTGGCCAGATCCGTCGGAGGTATGGGTGCTGGAAACCGGCGTCAATATTACGGGCTACCAATACAGCACGTCTATAAATGATACCGCTACACGAGTCGTGCTGCGCCGCCAGAAGGATAATAAGACGTATAAAGTGTCTGCCAAGGACAGTTCAGGCTTAAACAAATACGGCGTGCTTCAATATACGGAGACCGTAACAGACGAAATTAACCAGGCGCAGCTTCAGCAGAGGGCTGACGTACGCCTTGCTGAAAAAAAGGGCGTAAAAAAAGAACTGAAAAATATTCAGGCCATCGGCATTCCAGAAGTGCAGAGCGGCTTGCCTGTCTATATATCCATTCCGGAGGCAGGGATTAAGAAAATCTACTGGGTAGATACAGACCGGCATGAGTTTAAAGGAACGAAACATACGATGACCATTGATGTTGTCGAAAAGAATACGATGCCGGAAGGGGTTTCCTGATGAGACTGAGTGAAGCCATCAAACATTTGGCCGTCGGTGCGGTTGATGCTGAATCTCCGGTGGAGCTGCTCCCAGCTGAGGTGGTTTCGGTTTCTCCTGTTGAAATCAAATTAAAAGAAAACAGCAAACTGATTATACCGGCTGACGCCCTCATCATTCCAAAACGGATGCAGTCCGGAGGAGATGATGCACTCGAGCTGGGGGATCGCGTCATGACTGCAGCTCTGACAGGCGGACAATCGTTTTTTATTTTAGATAAACTGTAAACAAAACCGCTTCGGACGAAGTGGTTTTTTATTTAGCATGTATAAAAGGAGTGGGCATCATGGCCCTGACACCAGAAGTGGAGTTTGAGGATATTGAAGATGACGGCGAAGTCATTGAAACCTCGCAAACCTACAAAATAGATTTTGAAAACGGAAGAATTACAAATGAGCTGATTACCGGGCTTGAAGCAATCAGACAGTTTGTGTATATCGCCTTACAAACTGAACGATATGCGTATTCAGTTTACAGCCATAATGTCGGAAATGAGCTTCAGGACGTGCTTACAGATCATGAGACGACTGATGCCTACAAAAAAATGGAGATTCCTAGGCTCATAGAGGAGGCACTTGTTTATGATGACCGGATTTCCGCTGTAACAGACTTTGAGATAGAAAAACAAGGCGATGCATTTCATGTTTCCTTTGTAGTCGAGACAGATGAAGGATCGCTTGAGATTGAGGAGGTGATTGGCGAAGATGTTTGAGGACCAGACCTTTGAAGATATTATGGAGCGTATGCTGAACAGCATCTCCGCAGATATTGACACGAGAGAAGGCAGTGTTATTTATAACGCATTAGCCCCGGCGGCAGCCGAGCTTGCGAAGTCGTATATATGGCTTGATACCGTGCTTGAGCTTGTGTTTTCTGATACTGCGCAAGGAGAGTTTTTGGACCGGCGCGCTGCGGAAGCGGGGATTGAACGGACAGCTGCCACAAAGGCCGTGAGAGCAGGGGAGTTCACAGCTGGCGTCAGAATTCCTGAAGGCTCCCGCTTCTATGTGGACAATCTTTATTTTCAATATACAGGAGACGGGACACTTGTCTGTGAAACGCCGGGAGAAGCAGGAAACGCCAATCTGACCGGACGCAATCTGTTGTCACTGGATACCATCCCGGGATTGGAAAAAGCGATTGTCAAAGAGATTCTGATTCCGGGGCGTGAAGAAGAAGGAGATGACAGCTTAAGAGAACGGTATTTTACGAGGGTTCGGCGTGAGGCTGTCAGCGCCAATAAAATGCATTATAAAGAGTGGGCTGAAGAAGTGGACGGTGTTGGAAAGGCAAAGATCTTCCCGCTTTGGAACGGAGACGGGACGGTTAAAATTGTCGTCACGAATGCTAACCTTGAACCGGCTTCTGAAATCTTAATTCAAAAAGTGAAAGACTATATTGATCCTGAGCCCGGTCAGGGCGAGGGGCAGGCGCCAATCGGAGCCGTTGTCACAGTGGAAAGCGCGGTCTGGAAGGAAGTTGAGATTTCTGCCGAAGTGCTTCCGGAAGTCAATCACTCGATTGATGAAGTAAAGACAGAAATTCAAGAAGGCGTTTTAAATCTCTTTAAGAAAATGGCATTCGAAGATAACATTATCCGCCTTTCTCAAATTAATAACATCGTCTATAATTCGCCATCTGTCAGTGATTATTCAAATATTAAAATCAACGGCACTTCCGAAAATTTAGTGCTGAGCGACGTAGAAATCCCTAAGCTTGGGCAGGTGAATATCATTGAGCAAACAAGATGACATGATTTCATATCTGCCGCCGTTTCTCACCAGCTTAAAAGAAATGTCGGAGCTGCTGAAAGCGGAAGCACCTGAGTTTGATCAGCAAAATAACAGCATATTTGATCTGACAGACCAGTTATTTGTGCCAACAGCAACATGGGGGCTTAGCCGCTGGGAAAAGATTTTAAACGTGCCGCGGGAATCTGGAGACACCGATGAAATCAGGCGATTACGGCTCATTTCGAAGATGTCGAACATCCCGCCGATCACCTACAGGGCCATTGAGCAGGCGGTGAACCGTTTCTTAAAAAAACCGTCGGCACAAGTCCGCCTGCTGCCCGGTGAATACCGATTTAATGTAGACATCAATATTGATGATCTCCAGCACATGAATGAGCTGATCGAAGCATTGGAAAACATGAAGCCGGCACATCTGGCCTATACGCTCAGAGGCGGATTGAATGAGACGCTCCAAATAAAGGACAGAGTCATCCTGAATCACCGAAGATACCGAACAGTCAGTGAGCTGAAGGTCGGTTATTCTGTCACTCTTAACAATAATGAGGTGGTCTTAACTTGATTTCAACCATATACAGAGAACGTACAGCTGCCGATCTCAAAAGCAGGATTCATCACGTGCTGCTTAACGGCCAAGAAACAGAAATAGTGGAGCTCACCATTGAAGGAGCAACAGTGACCGTTCTGACAAAACGTGAGGAAGACATCAAACATATAGAAACGGTACAAATTTTTGACGAACTGGGCAACATCATTACAGAAAGAGAAACAGACCTGGACGTCAGTGAAAACAGAACACTCGATTTCAGATTTACCTTTGAGGTGGTGTAAACATGGCATACGAAGAAAAAACAGACTGGCTCCCGGACGACCCAATCAACGAAGACGACGTCAACCGCTGGGAAAAAGGCATAAAAGACGCCCACACAGACCTGGCTGCCCACAAAAACGACATGAACAACCCCCACAACACAACAAAGGCGCAAGTCGGGCTGGGGAATGTTGATAATGTGCAGCAAGCGGCGAAGAAGGATTTTGATGAACATGAGCAAGATCAGGTGCGGCATATTACGCATGAAGAACGGGTTAGATGGAATGGTGCGCAGCTTTCGAAAATTACGAAAGACGATGGATCGATCCTTATTAACATCAGTAAAAGTTATGACTTTCATAGTGTTGCCTTAGGGCAGAACAAGACTTTTACTTTTTATATTTCGAGTGATGCGAAAAATGCGCCTTCTCAATCGGTTCATGGTATTTACTTGCATTCCTCTTCGACGGCTGGAGAAGCAATGGCCATGGCTGAAGATGGTGGCTTTTGGAGAAAGTCTTTAGTTAACGGAATCTGGTCTGACTGGATAAAATATGAAACGGAAGAAGACTCAATAAAAAGAGTGGCTGCTCATTCTGATAATAAAGATATACATGTAACAAAAGGCGATAAAGACAAATGGGATGCAGGACAGTTCTATAAAATAACGCAAGACAACGGCAAGGTATTTTATAAAAGTAGCAGTGAGACAACGGATTATAATGAACTGACTGCTACTGGAATGTATCTGATATACAATGCTGGATTGAATGGACCAGGCTTGATCCAATGCTTTCTTCTAGTAATGAGCTATGGGAATACGCTCGTTCAAACTGCGTACGATGCTTCAAATGGTTTGAAAACTTTCTATCGAATCCGAAAAAATGATTCTATCACATGGACATCTTGGATTGATATAGAAACTACAGAGGGAGCTCAAAGGAAAGTCGATGCTCACGCCAAACTTACTGATATACATGTAACTAAGACTGAAAAAGAAAAATGGAATGCCAGTCAACTTTTCAAAATAACCGCCGATAATGGTACACAAAAAATAAATTTAACTTCTGGCTCATTTTATGATTCCCTAAAAGATGTTGGTTCCGTTTCTTTCTATGGAACAAATGCTGTAACAGATAGCCCTTCAAAGACAAGCTTGCGCGGTATGCAGTTAGTAGGACAGCCGGGAATAGGCATTGGGTACGCTGTAGACGTAGAAGGTAATGCATGGTGGTTTTACTATAATGCTAACAACACTGCAATCAATTGGTATCCTATCGAATCTACAGCAGGAGCGCAATCTAAGGTAGATGCACATGCAAATCAAACAGATATCCACGTAATAAAATCTGATAAAGACAAATGGAATAATGCACAACTATATCCATTAACAACAGAGAATGGTCAACGAATTAAGATTGATAATGGAAAGAATCTTTTTGATTACCCAACTGGCTTATATTTCGGTGCAGGGGTTGTGAATCATCCAGGTGATGATGAAGCAGCTTGGTACTATTATGATATTACAGATGTTCAAGCTGACCTCGCTCCGCCTCAAGGGTTAAGGAAAATTGTCGCTACTAGATCTTACGATAATCAAACATGGATTGGAATTTTTCATAAAGAGGGCAATTTTTTAGGATGGAAGCGTCTTATTACTAATGAGGATTTTGAATCGGTAACATGGCAAAACGTCACACTAAAAAATGGCGCTGCTACTGGAGACAGACCGTTTCAATACGCAAAGTGGGGAAATCTGCTTCTATTACGTGGCCATATCACAGCAAATCGTGAAGTTGTATGTGGAACAATTCCGTCTGAGAGATTGCCAGAAAACGGTGCAGTTGTAAATGTCCCTGTTTCAGGAACGACTGGTTATTCTAAGTTATTTATCCATACAAGTGGAGATATGAAATTGTCAGGTATTCATTCGAATAATAACAGCAATGTAACTGGTTACTACATGGATAATGTAATTGCATTAAATTAGGGAGGTTGAAAACTTGATACAAGTCTTTAGATATGATGAAGATTTTATGTTTGTTGAGCCTGTCTTGGTGATTGAAGTTGACGAGAAAGGCAATTATATCATTCCTGCTGATTGCACTACCGTTGCGCTGCCGGATTCTCCTTCTCTGTTCAAACCAAAGTTTGATGCAGATAAACAGGAATGGACTGAGGCAGCTACACAGGAAGAGATTGATGCGGTTTTAAGTTCAGTGGGAGAAGAAGTCTCTGTAGTTGAACTTTTGAAGCAGCAAAATGCGGCGCTTTCTTTGCAGATTGCTAAGACAGAGAAGGAAAATGAAGAAAGACGTATGAGGGAAGCAGAGCAGGCTTTTGTCATTGCCCAGATGCAAAAACAAATACAAGAATTGAAGGGAGCAAATTAAATGGCTAGGTATCCAGAAGTAGCTGACATAAAGCAATTTTATATGTGGAAATGCTATACGGATGAAAAAGTTCAAGAATACGTTAGGATTGAATGGATCACAAAAGAGCAATATAAAGAAATTACCGGAAAGGATTACTAATTCCCAGCAATCCCGAGGAGACGAACGAACTTATTGTGACTTAATAAGGAAGGATAAACGCTTAATAGGCGTTTTTTTATTTTGCCTCAAAGGAGGTGAACAAGATGAAGTAAAAGGAGGGCGTACCGGTGTCACAACCGACGGAGGTACCTGATGTTAATGTCTTTCAGCAGGATTTAGCAGACATAAAAGGTGAACAAAAAGCGCTCGAACAGAGAGTTTCCGCATTGGAACGCGTGTCTGACCGGCAGGATCAGCAAATCATGACGCTGAACGAAAAATTAAACAAAATTGAAGAAAATACAACATGGATTAAGCGCACCATCACTGGTGCCATCATTACAGCAGTGTGCACAGGGATCATTGGCGGAGCGATCGCCATTATGTACAACCTGCTGCAGCATTAAGGGGGATTATCATGAAAACGTATGATAAAGGCACGGTCACTAGGACGGTGCTTCTTTTGCTTGCGCTCATCAACCAGAGCATGCTGATGTTTGGCAAATCACCATTGGACATACAGGAAGAGCAGGTGAATCAGCTTGCAGATGCTCTGTATTCAGCAGGATCAGTGATCTTCACAATTGGGACAACACTAGCAGCTTGGTTTAAAAACAACTATGTAACAGAAAAAGGGAAAAAGCAACGCGACTTGTTAAAGGAAAATAATCTGACGAAATAAGGAGAGATGAAAATGGTTAACATTATTCAAGATTTTATTCCGGTCGGTGCAAATAACCGTCCAGGCTACGCGATGACACCTCTTTATATTACCGTGCACAATACAGCGAACACGGCAGCAGGCGCCGATGCCCAAGCGCATGCCCGCTATTTGAAAAACCCTGATACGACAACAAGCTGGCATTTTACAGTTGATGATACAGAGATTTATCAGCATCTGCCGTTAAATGAAAACGGCTGGCATGCAGGAGACGGGAATGGAAGCGGCAATCGGGCTTCTATTGGGATTGAAATTTGTGAAAATGCGGATGGTGACTTTGCACAAGCAACAGCTAATGCCCAGTGGCTGATCAAAACATTGATGGATGAACACGGTATCAGCCTCGCTAACGTCGTGCCTCACAAATATTGGTCAGGGAAGGAATGCCCTCGCAAACTGTTGGATACGTGGGACTCGTTTAAAGCGGGAATTGGCGGTGGCGGAAGCCAAACTTACGTCGTAAAAAAAGGTGACACACTTACATCCATAGCGAGAGCGTTCGGTGTCACTGTTGCTCAGCTGCAAGAGTGGAACAACATCGAAGATCCGAATCTCATTCAGGTTGGTCAAGTGTTAATTGTAAGTGCTCCTTCGTCCGCTGCAGAGCCAGAACTCTATCCGCTTCCTGACGGTATCATTCAGCTGACAACACCATATACCTCAGGCGAACACGTCTTTCAGGTGCAACGAGCGCTGGCGGCTCTCTACTTTTATCCTGATAAAGGAGCTGTGAACAACGGAATCGACGGCATTTACGGGCCGAAAACAGCAGACGCGGTTGCGCGTTTTCAGTCTGTTAACGGTCTACCCGCTGACGGTATCTACGGACCTGCGACAAAAGCGAAGATCGCAGCTCAAGTTAGCTGATGAAAGAACCTAAATATCCCGGAGTTGCTCCGGGATTTATTTTTTCTTCTTCAATTTTTTTAAAATTCCTGCACTCCGCTCCCTCACCCGAAGCGAATACCCGGAAAAGCCAAACCTCCCGTAATCAATAACCTTCACACGCCGCACCAATTTTTTCACTGTATCACCTGACATTATCCTCTGTTTGTTTTATTATATGTAGCCCCTTAAGAAAAGGAATAAGGACAAGAGCTGTTTCTCTTGTCCTTTTAGTGTGATCATGCTTTTTTACGTTTATACTCATCAATCAGCCGTTCGTTTTCTTTGAAGATTCTTGCTGTGTGCGGACTGACTTGATAGCTTGCGACACTGGTGGTTGAACGTTTTTTCAGGATTTTAAACGGTTTCTTTGCCCGCGGATGGCATCCGTTTTGAAACGCGTTTTCCATTATCCTTCACCTTCCTCCTCAATTGGCAGCACCAAATCATATATGCTCGTTAATGATGTGAATAGCAAATAATCAAATTCCGTTACAATACTGTCAGACGTCAGTTTGATGACATAGCTCTGTGTCTCGATTGTAAAGGGAATGAGCACTACTTTTCCATACTGGTCGTAATAGACATCCTTTCGATCCAGCCTCGTTTGCACGTCAGCGGGATCCTCCATGTGCTCGGTTAACCGGTCTTTATCAGACTGTGTCGAATAGTGACAAAGGCTGGCCGTCAGATTCATTTTATCAGCATAGGTTTTCAGCAGTTTATCAATTCCTTCAGCATATGCTTCTATACTTCCATAATAAACATGAATCGGTTCGTTTTTCAATAGATATTGGTATGTTTTCAGCCGATCGAGATACATGTGGAGCATTTCGTTGTTTTCTTCGAGAATTTCTCTTGTGTCTGTTTCCAGTTCACTGCCGGCCAGTTTTTTCACATAAGCGCTCAAAAAGATAAAAGCGTCAATTAAAGCAAAGCTGACAGCGACAATGACATACCGTTCCCAGTTTGTGAACAGGGAAGAGGGATCATATGTCCAGTATATCATGGCGCCCAAAACAAACAGCAAATACCATGTTTTTCGGATGGCGGACATTTTTTCTTTGACCTTCGCTTCGAACCGCCATGTGGCGTATACGTATAAGCCTAAAGCGGCCATAGTGCACCAGACCATGATTTGAAAGAATAAAAGCATACATCAATCCCTCGCATCTGAAATAGGTTCTGATTATTGTATTCTAGAGATGCGGCTGGTTTTCCTGTTCCATCAAAAAAACCGCTTCTGTTAAGAAGCGGTTCCACATTAAAAAATCATATTTAAAATAAAGTAGGCGATAGCACCAAGTGTTCCTGAAATCGGAAGCGTGATAACCCATGTAATCAGCATGCGTTTTGCCGTGCCCCAGTTTACGCCTTTTACCCGGTGTGATGCACCGACGCCAAGGATTGATGAAGAAATGACGTGCGTTGTACTGACTGGCAAATGAATAAATGTGGCACCGAAAATAATGGCTGCTCCGGTTAAGTCAGCGGATACCCCGTTTACCGGACGGATTTTCATGATCTTTCCGCCGACGGTTTTGATGATTTTCCAGCCGCCTATTGATGTACCGAGACCCATGGCTGTCGCACAGGCGAATTGCACCCAGGTCGGAATGTCATTAGCAGAAGTATGTAAATTCGCCGTGATCAGCGCCATTGTGATAATTCCCATTGCTTTTTGCGCATCATTTGTTCCGTGTGTATAGGATTGCAGGGCAGCTGTTATAATCTGCACTCTGCGGAATTGTTTGTTCGTTTTCGCCAAATTGCTGTCTTTGAAAATCAGCTTGACGATGCTGTAAAGGATAAAACCAAGAACAAAGGCAATGATCGGTGATAAGATCAGCGCTTCAATGATTTTAATGAATCCCTTATAATTTAAAGCTCCAAATCCAGCTGCCGCAATTGCAGCACCGGCAATCGCCCCGATGATCGCATGGGATGAGCTGCTTGGAATGCCGTAATACCAAGTGAGCAGGTTCCAGATTATTGCTGCGACTAAAGCAGCTAAAATAACAACAGAGCCATTTTCCAAAGTATAAGGGTCAACAATATCTTTTGTAATGGTTTTGGCAACGCCTGTAAAGGTCATCGCTCCGATAAAGTTCATCACAGCCGCCATTATAATAGCATGGCGCGGTTTCAGCGCTTTTGTCGATACTGAGGTCGCAATTGCGTTCGCTGTATCATGAAACCCGTTGATGAAATCAAACGCCAAAGCAAAAATCACAATTAGTATCGTTAATATTAAGAGAATATCCATTATAACCCCTCGTTACGCGTTTTTCATAATGATGGTTTCAAGATTATTGGCAACACTTTGGCAAGAGTCAGCAATTTCCTCAAGCGTTTCGTAAATTTCACGATATTGAATCACTTTAATCGGATCTTTTTCTGTTCCGAAAAGATTTTTTAATGATTTTCTGTGCAGGTTGTCACAGCTGTGCTCATACTCTTTAATTTTAATTGCGTGAGGCTGGATATCTTTTAAGCGGTTTTCAGCCAGCAGCTCAATTGTAATCAAAATTTCTTTCGCGCATTCTCTGATGTATCCGCTGAATTTATCGATATGCTCGTCTGATGAAGTAATTGAGAAAATCTCCATCATGGCAGAAAAATGTTCGATTCCGTCCAGCACATCATCCAGGCTGTTTGTCAGCTGAAGAATATCTTCGCGCTCAATAGGAGTGATAAAAGCTTTGTTAAGCTCTTTGATCATGACATGAACATGATTGTCACCTTTTGTTTCAAATTCCTTTAACGTATCTGCAAACTCTTTAAGCGTCGTTTGGTTTGTGACTTTAAAGTTTACAAAATATTCTGCAGTTTCGTCTATATTTTTTGCAATTTCTGTTAAAAGGAGTGAAAACTTATCTTTTTTTCTTCTTATCATTAAAAAACCCTCCATTGTTTGAATGAGACAATGCACACATCAAATTATTATATAGCCTTTTGTCGAAAAAAAACAGGAAAAGTCGAAAAAAACGCGGCTTGACTTTTTCGATAAAACGTGTCTCCTTATTTTGGCCTACTTCACCTCAAAAAAACGAACCAAGTTTGCAAAATCTTTCTGGTTAACGTAAAAAGTATATCAAAAGTTGTGTTTTTTTTGTCAACATTTATCTTCTGATTCACCAAAAAACGGTTCCCTAAACAAGGGAACCGTTTTTTTAGCGGGCTTTTCGTTTTTGCATCCAATAATACACAGGGAGTCCGGCCAGACCGATGAGAATTGATAGTCCGCAGCTTAATGTGTCTGTAATGAGTGTGCTTCCCAATACAAAGAATGAACCTGCGATCGCCAATATCGGCATGAACGGGTAAAGCGGAACACTGTAAGCACGCGTTTTTCCCTTTGTTTGTTTACGAAGAATAAATACTGCAAAAAAGGCCATCACATAAAAGATATAGATCATAAAAATAGAGATTTCAGAGAGCTTATCAGGATTACTGATGAGCATCAGGATGATCGCCACAGCGATTTGGAAAGAAATCGCAATCCACGGTGTGCGGAATGTCGGGTGCACGCGAGACAATTTCTCAGCAAAAGGCAGCTGTTTTCGTTCTGCCATCGCAAAGGTCACACGCGGGAAAGAAAGAACCTTTCCGTTTAAACAACCGAAGATGCTGACAATAATTCCGATACTGACCAGCTTTCCGCCGATTGAACCGAACAGCATGCTGGCAGCAGTGCTTGTCGCATTTTCTCCAAGTGTCACAATTTCGTTTGCGGACAGGATATGCAGCAGCGCAAAATTAATGAAGATATAAATGGCTGTTACGATTAACAGTCCGCCAGTCATTGCGCGAGGCAGAAGCCTTTCAGGATTTTTCATTTCTCCGCCGAGAGCCGCAAGCAGGATCCATCCGTCATAAGCAAACAATGTGGCCAAAATGGCTGCTCCGAAATTCATATCAGAAATGCTTTCGTTTACTGCCGTAAAGATATGCTGATCGCCTTTCCAAAGGCCGAAAATAATGATACAAGCAATCGGAATCAGCTTTCCGACCGTAGTCAGCGTCTGAACAAAACCGCCGTATTTTGTACCGATAATATTAATGACACATAAAAAGATAACTGCGATAATACCGATTACCTTTGATAGGCCTGAACCCCAGCCGAAAAGATTCGCCATTAAAGATCCAAAATATAAACCGAGTGCCCCGATAATCGCCGGGCCGTAAATAATGATCTGCACCCAGCCGCATAAAAATCCCCAAAACTCGCCGTATACTTCTTCAAGGTACGTATAAAGTCCGCCTGTTTTCGGAATCTGCGTACCGATTTCAGCAATCGTCAGTCCGCCTGCCAGCGTTAATATACCGCCTAACAGCCACGCAAATAGCGCCGTTTTTGAGTCTCCTGAATAAGCGAGCACAGCACCGGGCTTCATAAAAACGCCGGAACCGATAATGGTTCCAATAACAAGAGTAAGGGCAAACAAGAGGCCTATCTCTTTTTTTAAACCGTTTTCTTCAGTATGCATGTCCTTAACCTCCTATGATGAAGCTTCGTGATGAAGAATCTATTTTTCATATTGTAAACCCTATTTTAGAAAAGTGAAATAAAATAAATTTTCTGATTTTCGATATTTGCTCTATTTACATTCGTAAAATCTATGAAATCGTCTATTTTCTATCTCTTGAAACGAATAAAATTGTTTGTAATCTTATATAAAGTTCGTGTTTTACGAAAGGTGTCCAAGCGGAGAATGAACATATTAAACGGCTGACAGCGGGACTTAGCAGGGTGCCGGATCTAGATGAAGCTGATATGTTGACTTTCGTATGTGAATAAAATACCTTGTAATTAGGAAAATAAATATACATCTTTAATATAATATCTCGAAATCGAGATAAATTAGCCTGGAGGGACAGCATATGAAAGTCAACGGCATTCACCACGTGTCCGCATTAACAGCTGACGCGCAAAAAAACTTAGATTTCTATAGTAAAGTATTAGGATTAAAACTCGTCAAAAAATCCGTAAACCAAGATGAACCGACGATGTACCATCTATTCTACGGAGATGAAGTGGCAAATCCGGGAACGGAACTGACGTTTTTTGAGATTCCCCGCATTGCGCCGTTTCATGCGGGAACAAACAGTATTTCTTCTATTGGATTACGTGTTCCAAGCACAGAAGCGCTGCATTACTGGAAAGAGCGTTTTGAAGAGCATCAGGTGGTGCATAGCGGTATCGCCCAAAGAGCCGGACGTGACATATTGGCATTCGAGGATCATGAAGGACAGCGACTTGTGCTGACTGCTGATGAGAAAGGCAAAGGTTATGGTCTGCCTGTTAAACAAAGCGGCATTCCGGAAGAATTTTCATTTCGCGGGTTAGGGCCTGTTGAATTGATAGTTCCGTACGCTGAACCAACATTACATGTATTAACCAATATTCTTGGGTTTACAGAGATCAGCCGAGAGCCGGTTGAAGGACAGGGGACAGCGGTCATTTTAGAATCTGGAGAAGGCGGTGCGGCCACAGAAATCCATTTAATTGAAAGAAATGATCTTCCGCGCGAACGTCAAGGAAAAGGAAGTGTCCATCATGTCGCATTTCGCGTGAGAGACGAAGAAGAGCTTGCCGGATGGCACCGCATCATCAGCCGGGAAGGCTTTAGCAACTCAGGCATCGTTGAGCGCTACTATTTCAAGGCGCTGTATTTCAGAGAACCGAACGGCATTCTGTTTGAGTTATCTACAGACGGTCCGGGCTTTATGGTTGATGAAGAAATTGATGAGCTTGGCCAAACCATCGCTCTTCCGCCATATCTTGAGCATAGAAGAGAGGAAATTGAAGCAAAGCTGAAGCCGATTCAATAACGATATATTGTGATTCTTTGCCTTCCGGCGTCACCGGAAGGCTTTTTTGTTCAAAAACGGCTTACATAAATAGCGTGGTTGATTAGGTAAAAAATATCAGAATTAGACCAGGATAAAGACCCAAAAACTTTTGCTTTTATGGACTGATCGTATGAATTGATTATGGCAAAAATATTGCCTTTGTTTATTAATAGTTTTTTCACATTTGCTTGTTACACTATTTCAAAGTTAGACGAAAAGGAGTGAAGACAAACGTGGAAAAGAAAAAACGCGAGCTGGACATCTTCCTGATTCTCATTTTGCTCGCATCTGCATTTTTAAATATCTATAACATCTGGAATGATGATACGGTGAATCCTTATTACACCGCTGCAGTCACAAGTATGATGCAAAGCTTTCATAATTTTTTCTATGCCTCATTCGACGCGGCGGGGTTTATAACGGTTGATAAACCGCCTATTACGTTCCAGATACAAACCATCAGCGCACTTATATTCGGTATGCACGGCTGGAGCGTCATCCTGCCTCAGGCACTTGCTGGTGTAGGTTCTGTCCTTTTAATGTATCTGTTAATAAAACCGACATTCGGTAAGACGGCAGCAAGAATTGCCTCTTTCATCATGGCATGTACACCGATTGCGGTGGCTGTGGCCCGGACAAACAATGTTGATGCATTACTGGTATTTTTCTTATTGCTGGCTACATGGCTTCTCTTTAAAGCCATCAGAAAAGGAAAGCTGATCTGGCTGTTAGCAGCATTTTTCGTCGTTGGTGCAGGTTTCAACACAAAAATGCTTCAAGCTTATATGATTTTGCCGGCTTTCTTATTGTTCTACCTGATTGCGGCAAATGCCACAATCAGGAAAAAAATCATTTCATTAGGAAGCGCATTAGTCATATTAGCGGCAGTTTCGTTATCATGGCCGCTCATTGTTGACAATATCCCTGTCAGCAAACGCCCTTATGTCGGAAGCAGCCAGACCAACTCTGTTTTGGAATTGGCTTTCGGATACAACGGAATTCAGCGGCTGACAGGACAAAATTCCGGCGGCGGTCAGGGCGGGTCAAGCGGAGACGCACCAAAAGAAATGCCTTCTGCGGAGAACAGTTCATCTGACGCTCAGGCACCGCCTAATCAGTCATCAAGCAGCAGCTCATCAAACGATGGCAAATCTGCAAATGGCAATATGACGGCACCGCCATCCAATGGGGAAATGCCAAGCGGCGGTCAAGGAGGCCCTCCGAGCGGCGGAGATGGCGGCCAAGGCGGACCCGGCGGAGACGGAGGGAAAGGCGGTACAGGAACCGGCTCAAAAATGCAATCAGGTACAGGAATGTTCGGAACGGGAACACCTGGCCCGCTTCGGCTCTTCCAACAAGAACTATCTGATCAAATCAGCTGGCTGCTGCCATTTGCGATATTTGGAATCGCAGGCTTACTGATCGCTGGCGCGAGAGAAAGAAGAAGATTATCAGTTGAGCAGAAGGAGACGGTGTTCTGGGTTGCATGGCTTGTGCCGATTGCCGGATTCTTCAGTGTAGCAGAATTTTTCCATCATTATTATCTCATTATGCTGGCGCCGCCGATTGCTGCACTTGTCGGAGCTGGATGGGTTGCGCTCGTTCAGTTATACCGAAACCATACAGGCTGGAAGTCTTGGCTTTTGCCGGCGGCGATGATTGCCACAACAGGATTTGAATTGTTTATTCTGAGAAACTACAACGATCAAATCGGTGTTGGATGGAGTATCGGCGTAGGGGTTATCGGTGCGTTATCTGCCATTGCTCTTTTGATTTTTAAACAGCGTGAAAAACCGCTCACATATTATATATCACTTGCAGGTCTTCTCGTATTGCTTGTGATGCCGATTTATTGGGCAAGCACACCTCTCCTGTACGGAGGAAACAGTTCTCTTCCTGAAACAGGGCCGCAGCTCGCTTCAAGCAGCGGAAAAGGCATGGGAATGAACGAGTCGAGTGTAAATGAAAAATTGATTGAGTATTTAGAAGAAAACAATTCCGGAGCGGAATATTTATTCGCCACAACTGATTCAAACACAGCGGCTCCGTATATTATCAAAACGAAAAAGGCCGTCATGACGATCGGCGGATTCAGCGGTTCTGACCCGGCCATCACGCTGACTCAATTTAAAAAGCTCGTAAAAGAAGGAAAAGTGAAATACTTCTTGGCTTCAGGAATGGGGAAAGGCGGAAACAATGAAATTGTCGAATGGGTTCAAGAAAACGGCAAGAAAGTTTCTTCTGATAAATGGCAGTCAAGCGCTGATCAGCAGACATCACCTGATCAGACTGATTCATCAGGTACGTCAAGCGAGAGCAACGCACCAGGCCAAACCGGCAAAATGGGCGGCGGGCCTGGCGGAATGAACCAGTCAGCTGCATTATACGAACTACATGCTGATGAATAGGAGGAAAAAAACATGAGCAGACATATTCAATATTCAATTGTGGTACCTGTGTATAATGAAGAGCTTGTCATTCATGAAACCTATCAGCGCTTAAAAGAGGTCATGGATCAAACGAAGGAAAACTATGAACTGCTATTTGTCAATGACGGCAGCAAAGATCGCAGTATTGAGATTTTAAGAGAACACAGTCTGATTGATCCGAGAGTGAAAATCATTGATTTTTCAAGGAACTTTGGGCACCAGATCGCGATTACTGCGGGTATGGATTATGCACAGGGGAATGCAATCGCCGTCATTGACGCCGATCTGCAGGACCCTCCTGAGTTAATTTTAGACATGATTGAAAAGTGGAAGGAAGGCTATGAGGTCGTATACGCCGTACGTACAAAACGAAAAGGGGAAACCTTTTTCAAAAAACAGACAGCGGCCATGTTTTACCGGCTTCTCAGCAGCATGACAGATATTGATATCCCGATTGATACCGGGGATTTCCGTCTCATGGACAGAAAAGTCTGTGATGAAATGAAAAAATTAAAGGAAAAAAACCCTTTTGTCCGAGGACTCGTCAGCTGGGTAGGCTTCAAACAAACGGCAGTTGAGTATGTACGTGATGAAAGGCTTGCCGGAGAAACGAAATACCCGCTTAAGAAAATGCTGAAGCTTTCAATGGACGGCATTACGACATTTTCACATAAACCGCTGAAGCTGGCAAGCTATGCCGGGGTCTTCATGTCAAGCGCAGGATTTCTGTATATGTTTATCGTACTGTATTTGAAGCTGTTCACCGACAGCACCATTACCGGCTGGTCATCGCTTATCGTCATCCAGCTCCTGTTCAGCGGCATCGTGCTTCTGATACTGGGCATGATTGGTGAATATATCGGCAGAATCTATGATGAAGCCAAAGACCGGCCGCTTTACATCGTACAGAAATCGTATGGGATTGAAAATAAAAGACTCTATAGAGACCAGCATATGTCCTAACCTGAACCTCCTGTCCATTACGGACAGGGGTTTTTTATGTAATGATCAAAGTAAAAGGTGCTGATATGGAAGGAAGAAGGAGAGGAGAAGGGATTGTGAACTTGCACTGCGGTCAGGCAAGCTGAAATAAAAACGGCAACGCCTAAAAGCTTTCGTCTTAGGCGTTGCTTGAATCAGCTGTTAGATTGAAGGGTTTTTAAGAAACGCATAATCACAGCCGTACCTGTTATGTTTAATAGAATACTGGTCCCCAGTGTAACTCCCCATGCCAATGTTGATGCAGGAAGGAGAAAGCTCAGCATCAGAAAAGCCAATCCTGCGCAAATTATGCTCAATCCCACGGTTTTCATGTTATTCCTCCTTTTTTAAACAATGCTTCAAGCATCTGATTAGAATGATGTTAGCCTGTATCGTATACGGGTGTCTTGGCAGAAAGTTTCATAGAGTATAAAGGTCTTTTGTCTAATAAAAAGCCTCAGGCAGCTTTTGCGGCCTGAGGCTTTTTTCTTAAGAAGGTGTTTCTTCTTTTTGATCGAGTTTGATTTTTTTCGTCAATTCTTTTCCGTTTCTGAGAATTTTCACCTCGACGGTGTCGCCGATATTTGCGTCTTTATATAGGATATTGCGCAATTCGCTGCCTGTATTGATTTTTTTTCCTTTTAAACCGATGATAATATCTTCAGCTTTCAGCCCGGCCTTTGCAGCAGGGGAGCCTGAAGCGACTTCACGGATGTATACGCCCTTATTCAGCTGGCTGCCGAATAAGCCGAGTGTGCCTTCCTGATAGTTTTGCGGCACTTGTTCCAAATCAAGCATGCTGACACCGATATACGGACGTTCAATTTGCCCTTTAGAAAGCAATTCTTCAGCTATCGGTTTTACATCATTGCTTGGAATGGCAAATCCGATGCCCTCAACATCATCTTCACTGATTTTCATACTGTTAATGCCGACAATTTTGCCGTCTGTATTTAACAATGGACCGCCGCTGTTACCCGGGTTAATCGCGGCATCAGTTTGAATCACGTTAATGCTTGTTTGACCGGCTGAAGTTGACATTGAAACTGTTCTATCCACGCCGCTTACAATTCCTTGTGTTACTGTGCGAGACAGGTCTTTTCCGAGCGGATCTCCAATCGCAATGACGGTTTCGCCTGTTCTGAGATCTGATGAATCACCGAAGTTTGCTACCTTTGTTACGTGGTCATCACTGATTTGAAGAACGGCTAAATCTGTTAAAGAGTCACTGCCTACGAGCTTAGCTGTCACATCAGTGCCGTCGTATAAAGACACCTTAAGTGAAGTTGCGCCTTCTACAACGTGGTTATTCGTAATGATATAAGCCTTGCCGTTCTCTTTTTTGAAAATGACACCCGATCCTGAGCCGCTTTCTGTATCTTCGCTTGAATCAGAGCTGGAACCGGAAGAGCCAGAGCCAAACAAAGAGCTGTTTGACTGTGCCTGAAGGTTTGTGATGCCGACAATCGCCGGTGAAAGATCTTCCACCATATCTGAGATTTTAGAAGAATCCTCACTCTTAAATGCAGATGAGCTTGTCGAGCTTTTGCTTGATTCAGAGGATGTGCTTTTAGCTGTAACAGATTGAGTTTGCTGCTGGCTGGACGTCTGTTTCGCTGCGTCCTGAGAATCGTGGTCGCCAAGCGGTGTGAACGTATAAATGCCAAGGGCGAGACTTCCGCCGATGACTCCGCCGAGCAGCGGCCTGAACCATCCGAATCCGCGTTTTTTCTTCTCTTGATCATGAATCACATTGCGGGCTGAGTAAGACGGGTTTTGATCATTCTCTTTCATTAAAAAAACCTCATTCTCTTGTCCTTCTGTTCTATTTTCGTCACGATAGTTATCCATCATGTTCACTCCGTTTCTCTCTATTTTCAACAAATTACATTTTATTTATGGCAGTTTTATGACTTGAGTTTATCATAAACAAAAACTGTGGGATAAAAATGAAAACATTATGGGAAATTGTGAAAAAGTGCGAAAAACGGTACACTTTATAAGGAATATTGTACATGAAAGGGCTGAAACGATGGAGTCAATCGGATTGATCGGATATGGCAGCATGGCGGATATGATCGCCAGGCAGCTGTTGAAGCATAAACAAATAGAGGAAAATGAGCTGTTTGTTGAGACAAGAACTAAGGGGGAGCGGCTTCAGGCTTTGCTCGCTGATTATCCAAACGTTTCGGCAAAACCGCTTGAGATATGGGCGGAAAAGTGCGCCTTGATCTTTATATGTGTCCCGCCGCTCCATGTCATTGAAACAGTGCGCCGGCTTCACCCGTATGTGAACCGGAATTCTCATATTGTATCCATTGCGGCTGGTGTGCCTCTGCGGCTTTTAGAGGCTGAAACGGCAGCTGGAATATCACGGTTGATTCCGGCCATTACATCTGAAGCGGAAGCCGGCATCTCACTGGTTGTTCACAGCGAAGCACTCGCGGCACAGAAGAAAGAACGTTTGGATGCACTGTTATCGGCTTTCAGCAGTGTGCGAGAAATAAAAGAATCTAATTTAGATGCCGCCAGTAATCTGACGAGCTCTGCCCCGGGCTTCATCGCCGCAGTGTTTGAAGAATTAGCGCTGTCGGCTGTGAGAAACAGCGGCCTGACAAAAGAAGAAGCCTTTGATTTCCTGATACACTCACTGTATGGGACAGGCAAGCTGCTGATCGAAAAGAAGATGTCCTTTGAGGAGACGCTGAACCGTGTTGCAACGAAAGGCGGAATTACAGGAGAGGGAGCGGCGGTGATACGTGCCTCCGTGCCGCATGTTTTTGATCAAGTATTTGAAAAAACACTCGAAAAATATGAGCAGCTGACAGAACAGGCAGCAAAAGAAACATGAATCCTTGAAAGAGGATTCTTTTTTATCTCTGAACGTTAGTGATTTTTCCCAGATATATTGCAATTTTCCTCTTTTTTTAATATAATCTGTTAGAATATTCATAATTTAGTAAAAAAGGAGGAGCGTTATGAAACTGTACATGTCAGTAGATATGGAGGGTATTTCAGGTCTTCCGGATGATACCTTTGTTGATTCCGGCAAGCGTAATTATGAACGCGGACGGCTGATCATGACCGAAGAAGCAAACTACTGTATTACCGAAGCGTTTAACAGCGGGTGTACGGAGGTGCTGGTGAATGACAGCCATTCGAAAATGAATAATCTGATGGTTGAAAAGCTTCATCCGGAGGCGGATTTGATCTCCGGCGATGTTAAACCATTTTCAATGGTGCAGGGGCTGGATGATACTTTCACGGGCGCGTTGTTTCTCGGTTATCACGCGAGAGCCTCAACTCCCGGTGTCATGTCCCATAGTATGATTTTCGGTGTCCGTCATTTTTACATAAATGATCAGCCTGTCGGTGAGCTTGGATTAAATGCTTACATTGCCGGTTATTACGATGTTCCGGTATTAATGGTAGCCGGTGATGACCGGGCGGCCAAAGAAGCTGAAGAGCTCATCCCAAATGTCACGACAGCTGCTGTTAAACAAACGATTTCAAGGTCTGCAGTCAAATGTCTGTCGCCTGCGAAAGCCGGCCGGCTGCTGACAGAAAAAACCGCATATGCCTTGCAGAACAAAGATAAAGTTAAACCGCTTACACCGCCTGACAGGCCTGTATTAAGCATTGAATTTGCCAATTACGGCCAAGCTGAATGGGCTCATCTAATGCCGGGTACAGAAATTAAACCGGGAACCACAACCGTTCAATTTCAGGCGAAGGATATGCTTGAAGCCTATCAGGCTATGCTTGTCATGACTGAACTGGCAATGCGAACATCATTCTGCTAAAGGGGTGTTAAGGCTTTGGCAAGATATATAATGAAGCGTTTTTGGGCAATGGCAGCTACGATTTTGGTCATTACCACCCTGACTTTCGTTCTGATGAAGGTCATTCCCGGATCTCCTTTTAATGAGGAGAGGGGCACAAATGAAGCGGTTCAAAGAAATCTCGAAGCCTACTATCACTTAGACGATCCTCTCATTATCCAATACATCATCTATCTAAAATCCATCATTACATTCGATTTTGGCCCTTCTATAAAAAAACCGTCAGACAGCGTAAATGATATGCTGGAACGCGGATTTCCCGTTTCCTTCGAACTTGGGATGGCAGCGATTGTCATTGCTGTGATCTCAGGGCTGATACTTGGCGTAACTGCCGCGCTGCGCCGCAATGGCTTTTTGGACTACGCTGCGATGAGCCTCGCGGTACTCGGCATTTCCATCCCGAATTTCATTATGGCGACGTTGCTTATTCAGCAGTTTGCCGTAAATTTTAAACTATTTCCCGCCGCTACGTGGACGAGCCCGATCCATATGGTGCTTCCGACCGCAGCGCTTGCAGTTGGACCGATGGCGATTATCGCCAGGCTGACAAGATCAAGCATGGTCGAAGTCCTGACACAGGATTATATCCGCACAGCGAAAGCAAAAGGGCTGTCTCCGCTCAAAATTATCGTAAAACACGCACTCAGAAACGCGCTCATGCCCGTCATTACCGTACTGGGAACTCTCGTTGCCAGCATTTTAACAGGAAGTTTTGTGATTGAAAAAATCTTTGCCATTCCCGGAATGGGAAAATATTTTGTCGAAAGCATTAATCAGCGGGACTATCCCGTGATTATGGGAACGACCGTTTTTTACAGCGTCATTTTGATCGTAATGCTGTTTTTGGTCGACTTGGCCTACGGTCTGCTGGACCCGCGCATTAAACTGCATAAGAAAGGGTGAAGCGTATGAATCTCCCTGTACAAACAGATGAACGCCAGCCGCAGCAGCACGCTCAGGTGCCGGACGAATGGTTTGTTCCGAATCAGGAAAAGACCCAAGAGACCGATTCAGTCAAACGGCCGAGTTTGTCCTATGCGCAGGATGCCTGGAGGAGGCTGAAGAAAAATAAACTAGCGATGGCCGGGCTTTTTATTCTTTTATTTCTATTTGTGATGGCAGCAATCGGTCCTTTTTTATCTCCTCATAGTGTCGAGCGCCAATCGCTGACAGAACAAAATCTTCCGCCTTCTGCCGATCATTGGTTCGGTACCGATGAGCTTGGCCGGGACGTGTTTACACGAACATGGTACGGAGCGAGGATTTCGTTATTTGTCGGAGTGATGGCCGCACTGATTGATTTTTTAATCGGTGTCATTTACGGAGGCATCGCCGGCTATAAAGGCGGCAGAACAGACAGTGTCATGATGCGGATTATTGAAGTGCTGTACGGGCTGCCGTATCTCCTTGTTGTCATTTTGCTGATGGTCTTGATGGGTCCGGGGCTCGGCACCATTATCGTAGCGCTGACTGTTACGGGATGGGTCGGCATGGCGAGAATTGTAAGAGGCCAAGTGCTGCAAATAAAAAATTACGAGTATGTGCTCGCCTCGAAAACCTTTGGTGCGAAAACCTTTCGCATCATCCGCAAAAATTTGCTGCCGAATACAATGGGCGCGATCATCGTACAAATGACTTTAACTGTACCTACCGCCATATTCGCAGAATCATTTTTGAGCTTTCTCGGTCTCGGCATTCAAGCGCCGTTTGCCAGCTGGGGTGTGATGGCGAATGACGGCCTGCCGACCATTTTGTCCGGGCATTGGTGGCGCCTGTTCTTTCCTGCCTTTTTCATCTCGTTAACGATGTACGCGTTTAATGTGCTGGGGGACGGATTGCAGGATGCACTGGACCCTAAGCTAAGGAGGTAGCTGTATGGAGAAAGTTCTGTCAGTCAATAATCTGCATGTTTCTTTTACGACTTACGGCGGGACGGTTCAGGCTGTCAGAGGCGTGAGCTTCGATTTGTACAAAGGCGAAACATTTGCCATTGTCGGTGAATCGGGCTGCGGCAAGAGCGTCACCTCTCAAAGC
This sequence comes from Bacillus sp. B28, assembly GCF_029536185.1. Taxonomy (NCBI): domain Bacteria; kingdom Bacillati; phylum Bacillota; class Bacilli; order Caryophanales; family Bacillaceae; genus Bacillus; species Bacillus sp. B28. The sequence continues at coordinate 1,396,663 of NZ_CP120511.1, forward strand.
ATTATGGGACTGCTCCCGCCCTATTCGGCGAAGGTGACAGACGGCAGCATTTTATTTAAAAACAAAGACCTTTGCCGTCTCTCTGACAGAGAAATGAGGAGCATAAGGGGCGCGGATATTTCAATGATTTTTCAAGACCCGATGACGGCGCTAAACCCGACGCTGACTGTCGGCGACCAGCTGGTGGAAGCGCTTCTTCGTCACAAAAGGATGACGAAAAAGGCGGCTGAGAAAGAGGTTCTTTCCATGCTGGAATTGGTCGGCATTCCGGATCCTGAAGCACGCCTGAAGCAGTACCCCCATCAATTCAGCGGCGGCATGAGACAGCGGATTGTCATTGCGATGGCGCTGATCTGCGAGCCTGATATTTTAATAGCGGATGAACCGACAACTGCCCTTGACGTCACCATACAGGCGCAAATACTGGAACTGTTTAAAGAGATTCAGAGAAAAACAAAGGTTTCTGTCATTTTGATCACACACGATTTAGGCGTGGTTGCCCAGGTTGCTGACAGAGTGGCTGTTATGTATGCCGGAAAAATAGCGGAAGTTGGCACAAGAAAAGATATATTTTACAAGCCGCAGCACCCTTATACAAAAGGGCTGCTGAATTCTGTCCCGCGGCTGGATCTTGAGGGCGCGGAACTGATTCCGATTGACGGCACGCCGCCGGATTTATTTTCACCGCCGCCGGGCTGTCCATTTGCCGCCCGCTGTCCGAGCAGAATGATCGTGTGTGACAGGGTATACCCTGATCAAACTGTTCGATCCGGCACGCACGCTGTACACTGCTGGCTTCAGGATAAACGGGCTGAGCATGCGGTGCTGCCGGGAGCGAAGGATGAATAACAAAAAAGGGGGAAGAGGATGAAGAGAGTGAAGAAGCTATGGGGAATGGGCCTTGCACTGGGACTTTCATTTGCGCTGATGGGATGTACAGCAAATGAGCAGGCTGGAAAAGAAAGCGGAGAAGATAAGGCAAAGACAAGCGGAGAAAAGGTACTGTACTTAAATAATGAAAATGAACCGACCTCGTTTGATCCGCCGATCGGTTTTAATAACGTGTCTTGGCAGCCGTTAAATAACATCATGGAAGGGTTAACGCGCCTCGGCAAAGACAATGAACCGGAGCCGGCGATGGCAGAGAAGTGGTCTGTGTCGAAAGACAAGAAAACGTACACATTTACGATTCGGGAAAATGCGAAATGGACGAACGGAGACCCTGTGACAGCCGGAGATTTTGAATACGCTTGGAAACGGATGCTTGACCCGAAAACAGGAGCTTCTTCCGCGTTTCTCGGCTATTTTATTGAAGGCGGCGAAGCCTATAACAGCGGAAAAGGGAAAAGAGACGATGTGAAGGTGACGGCGAAGGATGATCACACCCTTGAAGTGACGCTTGCCGCACCGCAAAAATATTTCCTGAGCGTGGTGTCAAACCCGGCGTATTTTCCGGTTAACGAAAAAGTCGACAAAGAAAATCCAAAGTGGTTTGCTGAAGCCGATACATTTGTCGGCAACGGTCCGTTTAAACTGACGGAATGGAAGCATGATGACAGCATCACAATGGAAAAAAGCGATACGTACTGGGATAAAGAAACCGTGAAGCTTGACAAAGTGAAATGGGCAATGGTGAGTGACAGAAATACAGATTACCAAATGTTCCAGTCCGGTGAATTGGACACCGCATACGTACCGGCTGAGCTAAGTGACCAGCTGCTGGATCAAGACAATGTGCACATCGTTGATCAGGCGGGTTTATACTTTTACCGCTTTAATGTCAATATGGAGCCGTTCCAAAATGAAAACATCAGAAAAGCTTTCGCAATGGCTGTTGATCAGAAGGAAATCGTAAAATATGTCACGAAAAACAATGAAAAACCGGCACACGCTTTTGTTTCGCCAGGGTTTACACAGCCTGACGGCAAGGACTTCCGTGAAGCGGGCGGAGACCTGATCACACCAAATGAAAACAAAGCGAAGCAGCTGCTGGAAAAAGGAATGAAGGAAGAGAAGTATGACAAGCTGCCTGCGGTCACGCTTACTTACAGTACGAAACCGGAGCATAAAAAGATTGCTGAAGCCATCCAGCAAAAATTGAAAAACACCCTTGGCGTCGATGTGAAGCTGGCCAATATGGAGTGGAACGTGTTTTTAGAAGAGCAAAAAGCGCTTAAGTTCCAATTCTCACAAAGCTCATTTCTGCCTGACTATGCGGACCCTATCAGTTTTCTGGAAGCCTTCCAAACAGGAAATTCGATGAACCGTACAGGCTGGAACAACAAAGAATATGATCAGCTTATGAAGCAGGCAAAAAATGAAGCGGATGAAAAAACGCGTTTTTCACTCATGCATAAGGCGGAAAAGCTTCTCATCAATGAAGCGCCGATCATTCCAGTTTATTTCTATAATCAGGTCAATCTGCAAAACGAACATGTAAAGGACATCGTCCGGCACCCTGTCGGCTACATCGATTTAAAATGGGCCGATAAAAACTAACGCGGCGATTGAGAAAATACTGCTCTCTTTAGGTGAAGGAGCGGTATTTTTTCTCTTATTTTCACGTATACGTAGGGTGCAGAGCAAATGAAGGGAGCTGATCGGAGTTGAATCACAATCCGAACGCACTGAAAAAAGGCGATACAGTCGGTGTCATCGCACCTGCAAGCCCGCCTGATCCGAAAAAGCTTGAAACGGCGCTTTTATTTTTAGAGGAGCTCGGTCTTCAGGTAAAGCTGGGCAAGGCGCTGAAAAACCAGCACGGCTATTTAGCGGGACAGGATGATGAGCGGCTGGCTGATCTGCACGAGATGTTCAAAGACCAGGAGGTGAAAGCGGTGCTGTGCGCATGCGGAGGCTTTGGCACGGGGCGGATCGCTTCAGGCATTGATTACAGCTTGCTCCGCAAACATCCTAAAATCTTTTGGGGATACAGTGATATTACGTTTTTACATACCGCCATCCATCAAAACACAGGCCTCGTCACTTTTCACGGGCCGATGCTCAGCTCAGATATTGGCCTGGAAGACGTTCATCCCCTGACAAAAGCGTCGTATGAGCAGCTGTTTCAAGAGACAGTATTCACCTATACAGAGAAGCTTTCTCCGCTGACGGTGCTTGTTCCGGGAAAAGCGGAAGGAGACCTTGTCGGCGGCAATCTATCCTTGCTGTCATCGACACTCGGCACGCCGTTTGAAATTGATACGAGGGGAAAGCTCCTGTTTATTGAAGATATTGATGAAGAGCCGTATCAAATTGACCGGATGCTGAATCAGCTGAAAATGGCAGGGAAGCTGGCGGACGCAGCCGGTATTCTTGTTTGTGATTTTCATAACTGCATCCCGGTGAAGCGGGAGAAATCTTTGACGCTTGAGCAGGTGCTCGAAGACTATATTGTGTCCGCCGGAAGGCCTGCTCTTAGAGGGTTTAAGATCGGCCACTGTTCGCCGAGTATTGCCGTTCCGATCGGTGCCCACGCTGCCATGGATACAGCCGAAAAAACGGTCGTCATTGAGGCGGGCGTTTCTGAAGGAGCGCTCTCAGTATGAAGATCACAAAAATAGACACGAAACGGGTCGCCGTGCCGCTGACAAAGCCGTTTAAAACGGCGCTTCGCACAGTGTATACGGCCGAATCTGTTATCGTAACGATCACTTATGATAATGGCGCAATCGGATGGGGAGAAGCGCCTCCGACGATTGTGATTACCGGAGACAGCATGGACAGTATTGAAAGTGCGATTCACAACGTCTTAAAGCCGGCACTGCTTGGAAGAAGACTGTCCGGCTGCGAGGCCATTCTGCATGACATCCAGCATCTTCTGCAAGGGAATCAAAGCGCAAAAGCAGCTGTAGAAATGGCTGTATACGACGGCTGGGCGCAGATGAGCGGACAGCCGCTTTACCAAATGCTCGGCGGATATCGAAGCACACTTGAAACGGACTACACCGTCAGTGTGAACTCGCCTGAAGAGATGGCGGCGGATGCAGAGAGCTTTCTTAAACAAGGCTTTCACACGCTAAAAATAAAGGTTGGCAGAGATGACATTGAGACAGATATCGCCCGTATTCAAGAAATCAGAAAGTGTGTCGGGCCTGGGGTAAAGCTGCGTTTGGATGCCAATCAGGGATGGGTGCCGAAAGAAGCGGTAACGGCCATTCGGAAAATGGAGGATGCAGGCCTGGACATTGAGCTTGTCGAGCAGCCTGTCCATAAGGATGATCTTGCCGGGCTCAAGAAAGTTACGGATGCAACGGACACCCTAATCATGGCTGATGAAAGTGTATTTACTCCGCGACAGGCATTCGAAGTCCTTCAAACCCGCAGCGCCGACCTGATCAATATTAAATTGATGAAGGCAGGAGGAATCAGCGGTGCAGAGAAAATCAATGCCATGGCTGAGATTTGCGGGGTGGAGTGCATGGTCGGCAGCATGATCGAAACAAAGCTTGGCATAACAGCTGCGGCGCATTTCGCGGCAAGCAAAAAAAACATTACCCGCTTTGATTTCGACGCCCCGCTCATGCTGAAAACGGATTTGATCAAGGGCGGGATTATTTACAGCGGCAGCACGATTACGATGCCTGACAAACCTGGTCTTGGCATTACCGGAGTCGCGTATCAGAAAGGAGGGATGGAAACATGAACCATACTGTTATATCAGCAGTTGCCAACATATGGACAGCACCTGATACTCCTCGTCCATTTGATCACACCATGCTCGATCCGACCGTGTCGATCAGAGAATGGCTGAAGAGCATGACCTATGATCAGCGGCTTGGGTTATGTACAGATAATGTGATTCAGACGCAGGTTCTCTTTGGTGAGGAGGTGCTGGTCACGGCAGAACAGGATGAATGGGTGTCTGTAGTTGTGCCCGGCCAGTCATCCCGCAAGGATAAACGCGGTTATCCGGGCTGGATGAAAAAGAACCAGCTGAAAAACACAAATCTCCTACAATCGAATCACACCGTGGCGATCAGCAAACCAACAGCTTTTTTGTATGGGGATACCGGAGATAAGGAAATTGAACTGAGCTTCTTAACTGCTCTGCCGCTGATTGAAGAAGAGAATGGCTTTTTCAAGGTAGCGACTCCTTTTGGAGATAGGCTCCTGCGACAAACTGATGCGGCGTTTGTTCAGAATAAGAAAGGAACGGCGGAAGACATCATTCAGACAGGGGCATGTTTTCTCGGGCTTCCTTATTTATGGGGAGGTATAAGCGGGTTTGGATTTGACTGCTCTGGTTTTATGTACAGCGTATTTAAAGCAAATGGATACAGGATTCCCCGTGATGCGGGAGACCAGGCGAAAACAGGGAAGGAAGTGCCGCTTCACGACATTGGTGCCGGTGATCTGCTGTTTTTTGCATATGAGGAAGGAAAAGGAGCAATTCATCACGTTGGTCTGTCCATAGGAAACGGAAAAATGCTCCATTCTCCTAAAACAGGGAAATCGATCGAAATCATCACGCTGAAAGATACAGGATATGAAAAAGAGCTTTGTGCGGCACGCCGCTGTTTTTCAGAATGAGGAGGGAGACACATGATACCACTGCTAGAGGTCAGTCAGCTGAAAATGCATTTTGACGCAGGGAAAAAGCGAACAGTCAAAGCGGTCGACGGGGTAACCTTCCAGATTCATGAGGGGGAGACGTTCGGGCTTGTCGGAGAATCCGGCTGCGGGAAATCAACCTTGGGAAGAGTGCTGATGCGTCTTTACCATCCCACAGAAGGAAGCGTCAAATACCGCGGAACAAATCTTCACGCCCTCAGTGAGAAAGAGCAGTTTGCCTCTAACCGCAAACTGCAGATGATTTTTCAGGACCCTTATGCATCGCTCAATCCGCGGATGACTGTTCGAGAAATCATTCTAGAGCCGATGGAAATTCATAATCTTTACAATACCCATAAAGCGCGGCTTCTCGTTGTGGACGAGCTGCTTGAGGCAGTGGGGCTTCACCCGGATTTCGGCAGCCGTTACCCGCATGAATTCAGCGGCGGTCAAAGGCAGAGAATTGGGATTGCCAGAGCGCTTTCATTGAATCCGGAGTTTATCGTAGCGGACGAACCGATTTCTGCGCTTGATGTGTCGGTTCAGGCGCAAGTGGTCAACCTGCTGAAGCGGCTTCAAAAAGAAAAAGGGCTCACATTTCTGTTTATTGCCCATGATTTATCGATGGTAAAGCATATCAGCGACAGAATCGGCGTTATGTACTTAGGCCACATGATGGAAATTACAGATAGCGGCACATTGTATCGTGAACCGCTGCACCCGTATACGAAGGCGCTGCTGTCCTCGATTCCGATTCCGGACCCCGAATTAGAGGACAAGCGTGAGCGCATCATTTTAAAAGGGGAGCTGCCGAGTCCGGTCCATCCGCCGAGCGGCTGTGTGTTTCGGACGCGCTGCCCGGAGGCGATGCCTGAATGCGGAGAATCACGCCCTTTGCTTCAAGAAATCGAAGCCGGCCGTTTCGTTGCCTGCCATTTATATCGAAATGCTGAAACGAAAGAAAAGGTGAGATAAACAAAAAGCTGGCTCCGCTGTTGGGAGCCAGCTTTCTTTTATGATTGCTGTAAAAATTTCACGCACACCGGATAAGGGACAGAAACGGTTGAAGGAAGCAGCGACAGCCGGCCTGTCTCTGTGTCTCTTTCAAACAATACGAGATTGCCCGTTTCTTCATTTGAAGCAACGAGGAAGGTCTCCATTGGATCCAGCACAAAGTCACGAGGCCAGTTTCCTTCAGTCGATACTCTTTCCACAAATGCCAGCTCGCCTGAATATTGATTCACTTCAAAAACAGCGATGCTGTCATGGCCGCGGTTTGCAACGTAAACAAAACGCCCATCCTGAGTGACGTGAATGGCGCTTCCCTGGCTGTTATCTGTGAAATCATCAGGGATGGCAGAGACGACTTGAAGTTCTCTGAATTCGCCGGCTGTCGGATTGTATTCAAGCGCAATCACTTCATTGCTTAATTCTGTCATGACATATGCGTATTTTTCTTTCGGGTGAAAAGCGATATGACGAGGGCCTGCACCGGGAGCGAAGGAATGGCTTCCGGATTCAGTTAATTCACCGTCTTTCAGCTTATAGGTGTACAGCTTGTCTGTCCCTAAGTCAACCGCTACGACATAATTATGTTCAGGTGTAAAGCCCGCATAGTGTGTATGCGGCTTTTCCTGTCTTTCATGCGGACCCTTTCCTGTATGGGCGGCTTCTGAAGCGGGAGATTGCAGACCTCCGTCTTGTTGAACCGGAAAAGCGTGCACCTTCCCGCTGTGATAGTTGGCTGTCAATACGAATTGCTGATGATCATCGACGCTCACGTGGCATGGCGATGGGCCATCGATTAACTGATGATTCAGAAATGTTAATTCGCCGCTGTTTTTATCGATTTTATAGGCAGCAATACCGCCTTTACCGTCTGCTTTTTCGATTGAATAAAGAATCGTGTTGTCTTTATTCGGCGTCACATATGTGGGGTTTCCCAGCTTTGCGGCAAGCTTTGGCTCGCTGAGTGTTTTTTTCTCAGTATCCAGCTCGAATGAATAAATGCCTTCACTTCCGCCTTTTGTATATGTTCCGACATATCCTATGTACTTTGTCATGCGATTTCCCCCTTAAAAATGATGTCATCTCTATATTAACGTATCTTAAAGAAATACGCTGTTCAAAACATGAAAAAGGGGAATATTCTTCATTCGCCTCGAATGAGCGGCATCGTACAGCATCTGAAGGAACCGCCTGATTTGATAATTTCTGACAAGTCAATTTCGATGATGTGATAGCCTCTTTTGGATAATTCACGATTCACATGACGATTGCCCGGCAGGCTGATGATGGTTTTTCTGCCGATAGACAGGACGTTGGTGCCAAGTGTAAATTGTTCGTTTTCGGGTACCTCAATGAGATTGTAACGCTCTGCCAGCATATCAACTTCCTGCTGCGGGAGGGCTTCAGGGTAGATTAATGCTTCGCTTTCAGAAATGATATTAAATACGCAGTCCAGATGCAGAAATTTTTCATGGAGCGGAACTGGGATGATGGTATATTCAGGAAGCTCTTCTTGCAGCTGGCCGACCGCTGAGATGTCCGTGCGCTGGCTGATTCCGACATAAACGCTATCGCCATCTATGACGACGTCTCCGCCTTCAATGCTAGTATCCAGCATCCGGGTATATGGAATCCCTTGATTGTGGAAAAATTCTTTTATCACAGGTTCTTCCCCTTGGCGAATGGGCTCAGTCATGCTGGAAAGAAAGGCTTTTTCCCCGATGACAAAACCGATATCCCGGGTAAATACCTGCTCAGGCAGTCCGTGCTGAACAGGCAAAAGGATGACCTCAATGCTGTGTGACCTGAGCTCTTCTACTAAGCGTTTGTGCTGCTCTTTGGCGGTTTTGACCTGAATATTGTCTTCTTCAAAATGTTTTTGGGTTTCATTAATAACGTCCTTAATTGTCATATGCTCGGGTTTGCATAAAATAACTTTCTTCAAGGTGTCATATTCAGTTTGGCATACCGTTTTGTGCTGATGTTTTGGAACAGATACATCCATTTGTTTCTCCTCCTGACCGTGTGAAGAATACGTATATTATTCCCTCGTCAGCCAAATCATTAAACATTTAAGAAAGAAAACCTGACAGACAAATCATTTTAAATTTTAGACAAATGGATGAGAATATTGTTTAATAGGAGAATATGAGTGCATTTACTAATCGATCAGACATCAAAGGGGAGAAAGGTATGGAAGCACAGGAAACAAAATATTGTAAAGAGTCAAAGGTTGTGAAAACCAGCAGGGTATTCCCTCTCGATACGAACAATCATAATACGCTGTTTGGCGGAAAACTGATGAGTTATATCGATGATATTGCCTCTATTTCCGCAGCGCGCCATTGCAGACGTGATACGGTAACGGCTTCGATGGACTCTGTCGATTTTCTGAAACCGATCGGGCAAAGGGAGTCTGTCTGCTTGGAATCATATGTGACTTGGGTCGGCACATCTTCCATGGAGGTGTTTGTGAAAGTCATCAAAGAGCATCTGATGACTGGTGAACGGGAGCTCGCCGCGACATCCTTTTTGACCTTTGTCGCATTAGACTCAAACGGCAAGCCGGTGCCTGTGCCGAGAGTTGTACCGGAAACAGAAGAGGAAATCATGCTGCATAACACAGCGGTTCAGCGTGCCAGTGAACGGAAAAACCGAAAAAAACACAGTCAGGCGCTGGCAAATGCGCTTGGAACAGACAAGCCTTGGTAAACATGAAACCCAAAACATACGTTGTTTTGGGTTTTTTTGTACCTTCCATTTTTTCGCTGTTAATGGTGATCATTACAGAGGTTAGTCCGTTTTTGCTAGGGAATTCTATAAAAAAGCAACAATTGTCACGTTAAATTGATAATTTTGTGACAACTTTATTAAAGATTCATTTTAAATATATCTTTTAAAGAAAAGATCATGTATTTTAAAGATATATTTTAAATACATCTTTTCGGAAGGGTTGTTAAACGATGTTAGATAACAAAACAATCGAAATCATAAAAAGCACTGTACCAGTATTACAGCAGCACGGAGAATCCATTACAGGACGTTTTTACGACCTCATGTTCCAAGATCATCCTGAGCTTTTAAACATTTTTAATCAAACAAACCAAAAGAAAAAAACACAGCGTACCGCCCTGGCGAATGCCGTTATTGCAGCTGCAGCTAATATTGACCAGCTTGGCAATATCATTCCGGTCGTCAAACAAATCGGCCATAAACACCGCAGTATCGGTATTAAGCCTGAACATTATCCGATTGTCGGCAAATATTTGCTGATTGCGATTAAAGATGTTTTGGGAGATGCAGCGACTCCTGACATTATGCAGGCGTGGGAGAAAGCGTATGGAGTTATAGCTGACGCTTTTATCGGAATTGAAGAAGAAATGTATGAACAAGCGGAACACCAAACTGGCGGATGGAAGGAGTATAAGCCTTTCATCGTTGCGAAAAAAGTGCGTGAAAGCAAAGAAATAACATCCTTCTATTTGAAACCGGAAGACGGCAAGCCGTTACCTGAATTTCAAGCAGGGCAGTATATCAGCATCAAAGTCCGGATTCCTGATTCTGAATATACGCATATCCGTCAATACAGCTTGTCTGATATGCCGGGAAAAGACTACTATCGAATTTCAGTTAAGAAAGACGGTGCTGTGTCTTCTTATTTACACGAAGGGCTGCATGAGGGGGATTCATTAGAAATCAGCGCACCGGCAGGAGATTTTGTTTTAGATTCTTCATCCCGCAAAGATCTCGTTCTGCTTAGTGCCGGAGTTGGCATCACACCGATGATCAGCATGCTAAAAACGTCTGTTTCCAAACAGCCTGAGCGGCAGATTCTCTTTATCCATGCCGCGAAAAATAGTGAATACCACGCGCTGCGCGATGAAGCAGAAGAGGCATCAGAGCATTCTTCTGTTAAAACGGCATTTGTGTATCGCGAGCCGACAGAAGAGGACCGCGCGGGTGACATTCAATTTCATGAAGGCCAAATTGACCAGCAGTTTCTCAAAAGCCTGATTGCCAATACAGATGCGGATTATTATATTTGCGGTTCACCGTCATTTATCACTCAAATGCATAAGCTTGTATCGGAACTCGGATCAGCGCCAGAGTCTATTCATTACGAACTGTTCGGTCCTCAATTAAGCATCGCACAGTCCATTTCTTAATACACACAGCTCTTCTCCTATATGAGAAGGGCTTTTTTTAGGTAAATAGAAGAAGGCGGACGCGCCTTCTTCTACATCCGCACAATGACTGATCCGCCTCCATTTGTGCATACGCGATTTTGCTGCTCTTGAATCGTTCTCAGCAATTCATTGTTCACCTCGATGGCTCTGATCAAATGCTCCATTTTAAGCTCTAAACCGGCCAGCCTGTCAGCTGTATGGTATGGCTGATAGGATGCGGATTTTGACTGTATGCTTTCATATTGCCAATTGGCACTCTTATGCTGATGTTTCATGCTGTCCCTCCAATAACATGACTTTCTACTATGTTATGTGCCTGCATTCTGCACGTTCGCCTATTTGGATGCTGGATGAAGAGGTAAGATATGCATAGCGTTTCAGTTACTGGGAACAATATATTCATTATGACTAGCGGATGGAGGGCAATGATCAGTGTTATGGATGGTATGGGCATTTTTATTCAAGCCTGTTATCGTGTTTTCGATTGCATATATTTTGTTTCGGCTTGCCGGAAAAAAAGCCGTGTCACAAATGAACAATTTTGATTTGCTTTTGACCTTCGCAATCGGAACCATCATCAGTGAGCCAATCCTCACATCCAAGCTGCCGATGTCTATTTATTACGCAGGCGCTTTTTTATTGCTTTATCTTCTGATGAGCAAGCTTGCTCTTTCTAATAAGTGGAGATGGCTGCTGGTGGTCAGTCCGACAGTGTTAATCCGGAACGGGGATATCGATGAGCGTGGACTCAAAAAAGAGAGGCTGACCGTCAATGAGCTGCTCGGAAAACTGAGAGAAAAGGGCTATGCTGATCCGGCTGATATTGACCTTGCCATCATTGAAGAAACGGGAGAAGTAAGCGTGATCCCGACAGAAGAAGCGAGAGCAGTGCAGGTGCGGGATTTGAATATAGAGGCTGAACGGAACTTTATCCCGATACCCCTCATATTGGACGGCGAGATCCTTGATCACAATTTGAAGTACCTTCAAAAAAATCGAAGCTGGCTGTTTGAAAAGCTTAAGGAAAAAGGACACAGCCCAAAACAGCTGTCTTTGGTCACGCTCGGCACGTTAAATGACCGCGGTGACATCTCACTCGATTTGAATACATCCAACGATGCGCACCATGATCCGTATTTGTACAAGCCTGGAAATAACAATTAAATGTGCTGCCGACATTCTTTGGCGCTTTTTTGATAGATTAGATTGTGCCTTCTGCAAAGGAAATGTCCCCCCTTACGTCAAAATGTACACATAGGTAAGGAGGGAATGGAACATGAGGGACTTATTCATTAGAAAAGACATGGCGCCGACAGTCAGTCTGCTGTATTCCGCAGTGGAAGAAAACAGCCTCCGTCTGGCATCCATTGTGAGCCGCATGACTCACAGAGAGCTATATTATAAGGGGTGCTGTCAAACAAAAAACAGCACGGCACAGCTGCTGCAGCATATCGCAAATGTTGATATCAGATGGGTGTGGCGCATAAAGGAGAATCGGGTCCCTGAACATATTGAAGACATTTACGGCCCGATGACAGATGAAAGCGGACGATTGCCTGAACCAAAGAATCAGCCGGGGTTAGAAGAACTTTTGACAAGACATCAACATGTCGTAAACGAGCTGAAATCGGTATGTAAGACCTTGACCGAGAGCGATTTGCATCAAACACTTTCTTACGAGGGTGACAAGGCAACAGTAAGATGGGGGATATGGCATATGGCGGACCATAATCGCTATCATCAAGCCCATATTGAAGCCCTTAAAAAAGAATGGAAGCAGGATATGATCAAAAATGGACGCTGAAACGAAGCTTGTGACCGAACGGATTCGTTTGCGCTGTATGGAGGACCGGGATCAAGAATCTTTACTTGAGCTTTTCAGCGACCCTGAAGTGATGAAATATTATTCCGGTTTAAAAGATAAACGGCAAACCCGCGAGTGGATCGCTTGGAACAAAAGAAATGAAAAAGGGTACCGGGTCAGTCTCTGGATCGCCGAAGACATACAGACGGGGGATTTTTTAGGCCAATGCGGAATCGTGCCTCAGCAAACCGAAAATGAAACGGCAATGGAAATCGGCTATATGTTTGCCCGCCGGCACTGGGGAAACGGCTATGCGCAAGAAGCGGCAAAAGCCTGCCTGGACTATGGTTTCAAGGAGAGGCAGTACGGCAAAATTGCAGCTTTGATTGACCCGGATAACAAAGCGTCTTTACGGGTGGCAGAGAAAATCGGCATGCTTTACAGCCGGACGATCAGAAAATGGAATAAACCGATCGCTGTGTATGAAAGAAAATCTTACAATTGAAGACAGCGTCGAGGTGTAGTATCATAAGACCAGATAAAGTTTTCTAGGGTTCCGCATGTTCATTGACATGGACTGGTCCGAGAGAAAACACATATGCGCATCATAACAGCGCATATGCACACGGAGGGAAAAAAGCCCGGGAGAGTCAAGCTCATTATGAGTCGACTGTCCGGGGTTTTTTTGTTTTCGGAGAATTTTATTGCATAGATAGAAAGGAATGATGTGATATGAAATGGGGATTGGTTGTGTTAGCCGCCGTATTTGAGGTTGTTTGGGTTGTGGGCTTAAAGCATGCTGACTCAGTCTTAACATGGAGCGGCACTGCCGTCGGTATCATAGTTAGCTTTTATTTGTTAATGAAGGCGACAGCCAGCCTGCCGGTCGGTACCGTATACGCCGTCTTTACAGGTCTTGGCACAGCAGGAACGGTGATGAGTGAAATGTTTCTGTTTCACGAACCGGTCGGATTGCCGAAGCTTTTGTTAATCGGCGTGCTCTTAATCGGTGTGATCGGATTGAAGCTTGTGACACAGGATGAGGCTGATGAAAAAGGAGGCGAGGCATAATGCTTCATTGGATCAGTTTATTAGGCGCGGGATTTTTGGAAATGGCAGGCGTCGCACTTATGAATCAATTTGCGAAAGAAAAAAGCCCCAAATGGGTAGTGCTGATCATTATCGGTTTTGCCGCCTCATTTTCCTTATTATCATTTGCTATGGAAACCATTCCGATGGGCACCGCATACGCCGTTTGGACAGGAATCGGCACCGCGGGCGGGGCGCTTATCGGCATTCTCTTTTACAATGAGCCGAAAGACGCCAAACGGATCTTCTTTATCGCTTTAATCTTGTGCTCGGCCGTCGGTTTAAAAATTCTGTCATAAATTGATTTTTATCAAATCTTCAGTATAATGGATAATTAGTTTAGACTTACAAAGATAAGAGGGATTATTCATGAAATCATATATGACCCAGCGGTTAAATGAATACCGTGACGGAAATGAAGATAAAGGGCGCCTCTTGGTCAGCTGTCCTGATCAGCCGGGTATTGTTGCTGCCGTTTCTGCGTTTTTATTAGAACATGGCGCCAATATTATTGAATCCAATCAATATACGACAGATCCTGAAGGCGGGCGTTTTTTCCTGAGAATTGACTTCGACTGTGAGGGCATTCAGGAGAAAAAAGAAAAACTCCAGGACGCGTTTTCGTCTATTGCGAATACATTCGACATGACGTGGAGCTTAACGATGGCCAGCGAGCTGAAGCGTGTCGCTATTTTTGTATCAAAGGAGCTTCATTGTCTGCATGAGCTCATTTGGGAATGGCAAACAGGCAATCTCATGGCGGAAATCGCGGTTGTCATCAGCAACCATGAAGATGCGAGAGACCTTGTTGAACCGCTGAACATTCCATTCCACTATTTAAAAGCGAACAAAGATATCAGAGCGGAAGTTGAGAAACAGCAGCTTGAACTGCTGGAGCAATATGATATTGATGTGATCGTTCTTGCTCGCTACATGCAGATCTTAACGCCTGATTTTGTGTCGGCTCATCCGAATCGAATCATCAATATCCACCATTCCTTCCTGCCTGCTTTTATCGGTGCCAATCCGTATAAACGGGCTTATGAGCGGGGGGTCAAATTGATTGGCGCAACTTCTCACTATGTCACAAATGACCTTGATGAAGGGCCGATCATTGAACAGGACATTGAGCGTGTTGACCACCGCGACAATGCCGACGCGCTGAAAAATATCGGCAGAACGATTGAACGCAGCGTTCTTGCCCGCGCTGTGAAATGGCACCTGGAAGACCGCGTCATCGTTCACGAAAATAAAACCATTGTCTTTAACTAGACTGCCAGACGCCCGCGCAATGCGGGCTTTTTTGATGTGGAAAAAACCTTGACAAGAGGCTTTTTTCTTTGCATAATATAAAAAAATCATTGAGCGTTGAAGAGGATTAGTAAGCAGACCTTTCTGTGACAGAGAGCAAAATGAGTGGCTGAAACATTTTGCCGCATGAAACCTGCCGAACCTGCCTTGGAGTCTTAGGGGGAAAACCTAGGCGCATAACCTGGCGTTACAGGGAAGCGGAACGTGCTGAAGTGCGTTCAAACAAGGTGGTACCACGGAAACCCATTTCGTCCTTATTAATGAGGATGAAATGGGTTTTTTTATTGTAAGTTGGCTGGCGAAGAGCCGCGGAGGAGAATAAATGAAAAAACAAAGAATAGTAGTGAAGATAGGAAGCAGTTCGCTTACAAATAGCAAAGGAAGCATTGATGAGGTAAAAATCAGAGAACACGTTCAGGCAATTTCTCTTTTGAAAAAAGCGGGGCATGAAATGATTTTGATTACCTCGGGAGCGGTAGCGGCGGGGTTTTCCAGTCTCGGTTATCCGTCCCGTCCTGTTACCCTCAAGGGAAAGCAGGCGGCAGCCGCGGTCGGACAAACACTGTTAATGCAGCAATACATGAATCAATTTAAACAATACTCACTTACCCCGGGTCAAATCCTTTTGACGAGAAATGATTTTTCGAAGAGAGAGCGGTATCGAAACGCGTATGCAACGATTATGGAATTGCTGGAGCGCGGTGTTATCCCGGTTATTAATGAAAATGATTCTACGTCTGTTGAAGAATTGACTTTTGGCGACAATGATATGCTCTCTGCTTTGGTCAGCGGATTAATTCATGCAGACCAGCTCATGATCCTGACTGACATTAACGGGCTGTATGATGCCAATCCAAATGAAAATCCCGATGCGAAACGATTTGATTATTTGCCGGAGATCACCCCTGAATTGCTGGGATACGCGGGTTCAGCCGGATCAAAGGTCGGCACGGGCGGTATGAAATCAAAGCTGTTAGCTGCACAAACCGCACTGTCTCTTGGGGTCAAAGTGTTCATCGGAACAGGCAGCGGCGAACAAAAGCTGGCGGATATTTTAGACGGCAGGGGAGATGGGACTTATATCGGCGACAAGGAGCTATCCTCAGTCAACAATACGAGACAATGGATTCAATTCCACTCGCCGATATCAGGGGAAATCGTCATTGACGCGGGTGCCGAAGAGGCGATGGTTCATAACGGAAGCAGTCTTTTACCGGCTGGCGTAGTGGGCGTGAACGGGAGCTTTCCAAAAGGGGCTGTCGTGGAAGTCCGGGGACCGGGCGGTGTGATCGGCAAAGGCCAGACCCATTATTCATCTGAGGAGATTATGGAGGCAAAAGGCAAACGAAGCAATGAGCTTGATTTTGACAAAACGTTTGAGGTCATTCACAGGAATGACTGGGTCAACTTAAAAGACTAGGGGGCGGAAAAATGAGTGAAGTTTCTGTAAAAGCGAAGCTGGCAAAAGAAGCAGCAGCTGAAATGATGATGAAAACAACGGCTGAAAAAAATGAGGCGCTTAGTCTTATTGCAAATGGACTCCGTAAAGAATTGGATTTTCTCTTATCGGAAAATGCAAAAGACATTGAGAACGGAAAAGCAAATGGGTTAACACCCGATGTCATTGACCGTCTCACGCTGGATGAGAAACGCATACGCGACATCGCGGACGCGGTAGAGCTATTGATTGATCTGGCTGACCCAGTCGGCGAATCTCTTGAAACAATTGAAAAAGAGAACGGCCTGTTTATTGAAAAAATCCGTGTGCCGCTCGGTGTTGCCGGAATGATTTACGAGGCGAGGCCAAACGTCACAGTTGATGCGGCTACCCTTTGCCTGAAAACAGGAAATGTGGTTGTCCTGCGGGGGAGCTCCTCGGCCATTCACAGCAACAAAGCACTCGTCAGTGTTATTCACAGAGCGCTTGAGCAATCAGCGCTTCCAATCAACGCTGTGCAGCTGATTGAGGATACGAGCAGAGAGACAGCAAAAGAACTCTTTACGTTAAATGACGGATTGGATGTATTGATTCCGCGCGGAGGAAAAAAACTGATTGATCTCGTTGTAAGAGAATCAACAGTCCCGGTATTAGAAACCGGAGCCGGCAACTGTCATATTTTCATAGATGAAACGGCAAATCAGCAAATGGCTGAAAAGATTGTCATAAACGCCAAAACGCAGCGCCCTTCCGTGTGCAACGCGATTGAATCACTGCTGATCCACAAAGCATGGGCAGAGCAGCACGGAAAAGAATTGCTGACGCAGCTGGAAAAAGCGGGAGTCGAAATCCGCGGCGATGAATTCGTATGCGGGCTTCATTCTTCAAGCAAACAGGCGTCAGAAGAAGATTGGGGAACGGAATACTTAGGGCCTGTCATCAGTGTAAAGACGGTTGAAAGTGTACAGGAAGCCGTGCAGCATATCCAGAAATACGGCACTAATCATTCTGAAGCCATTTTAACTGAAAACGATCTGCATGCGGCTTACTTTCAAACGGCTGTAGACGCCGCCGCGGTCTATCATAACGCGTCGACCCGTTTTACCGATGGCTTTGAATTTGGCTACGGAGCAGAAATCGGCATCAGTACACAAAAGCTTCATGCAAGAGGACCGATGGGGCTTCCTGCATTAACTTCTACAAAATATATCATTAAAGGAACAGGACAAATTCGCGAATAGCACGATGTATTCTCTAAAAAGCTTATCTCTAAAAGGAGGTAAGCTTTTTTTATGAATAAAAAATTGACACGATAAATTTAATTGTGTACAATTTAATTGTGTAAAACAAAAGAGGGGGAATACAATATGAGTCAGCCATTATTTACAGCATCCGTTTCAGCGATAGGAGGAAGAGAAGGTAAAATTATTTCCTCAGACCGCGTTCTCGAGCTCGATGTCGCAATGCCGGGAACACCGAGAGCTAAGAAATTAGAAAAAGCGACAAATCCGGAGCAGCTGTTTGCCGCAGGTTACGCAGCTTGCTTTGACAGCGCACTTCAGCTTGTAGCAAGAACAGAACGAGTGAAAGTGGAGACCGAGGTTACAGCGCATGTCAGCCTGCTAAAGGATGAAGCAGATCAAGGCTACAAACTGGGTGTGACGCTGCAGGTGAAAGGAAAAGGGATCAGTGCATCAGAATTACAGGCACTTGTGCAAAAAGCCCACGGTGTCTGCCCTTATTCAAAAGCAACCTCCGGAAATATCGATGTCACATTGGAAGTCGCTGAATAAAAAATGAGGATGCCTCACATAGGGCATCCTCATTTTTTTTGGTGCAGCGTTTCAAGCAATGTATATAGAGCCGATTTTAAGTGTTTCAATTCCTCATCGGACTGGCCTGAGAGTGCCAGAATCGTTCCCGGAATATCAGCCGCTTTTTCTTTTAATAACGTTCCGTTCTCTGTCAGGCTGATCATCACCAACCGCTCATCCTCTTCAGATCTTTTTCTTATAATCAATTCCTGCTGCTCCATCCGTTTCAGCATCGGTGTCAGCGTTCCGGAATCCAAATACAGAAGCTCACCCATTGTTTTGACGGAAAGTGTTTCGTGTTCCCACAATAAAAGCAAAGCCAAATATTGAGGGTATGTCACATTCAGCTTTTCAAGCAGCGGCTTGTACTGCTTTGTCATCTCCCGCGAACTCGCATAAAGCAAAAAACAAAGCTGATTCTCCAATTTCATATGGTCAAATTCATTTTCCATCTGTGTTCACCAACTCTTTCTGACATTACATACTATTGTAGCTGAAAAACATCACTTTTCCTATTCTCGGCAAACAAAACATGTTTAAAAAGATTTGTATGGGAAATATAACAACTAAAGACAAATAAGGAGGCTGAAAACAAATGGCACTATTTACAGCAAAAGCCACCGCTCGCGGCGGACGTGCAGGACATATTCAATCAGATGACGGGGTACTCGATTTTGACATTGTCATGCCCAATGCAAAAAAAGAAGGACAAACCGGAACAAACCCGGAACAGCTCTTTGCTGCAGGCTATGCAGCATGCTTTGGCGGCGCGCTTGAACACGTGGCCAAAGAACAAAATATTGACATTGATTCAGAAATAGAAGGACAGGTCAGCCTCATGAAGGATGAAAGTGACGGCGGCTTTAAAATCGGAGTCACACTTGTCGTCAATACAAAGGGATTGGATCGGGATAAAGCCCAAGAGCTTGTCGAGGCTGCTCATGAATTTTGTCCTTATTCAAAAGCAACAAGAGGAAATGTTGATGTGAAATTAGAATTAAAATAATTTGCAGCATCCTGAGAGTTCTCAGGATGTTTTTTTGATATGAACGGATTGGTTATGATCTTTTCGGAGTGTGAATACATGTAGTATAGGTGGATTCAGACTAGAGAAAAGGTGAGCGAATGAAAAGACCGAAGCTGTCAGTTTGTATGATTGTCAAAAATGAAGAACGTCATATTGTCCGCTGTTTAGAAAGCGTGCAGCATATTGCTGATGAAATCATTGTCGTTGATACCGGATCAAACGATCAAACAGTAGAAATTTGCAGAAGTTTTCATGCTCAGGTCTATCATCATCAATGGACACAGGATTATTCGCAGGCAAGAAACATCAGTTTACAGCATGCCAAGGGTGAGTGGATTTTGATTTTGGATGCAGATGAAGAGTTAGACGTGGATACGGGAAGCTTGCTGCGTTCACTGCTGAATGACTGCAGGCAGCCCCTTGGTTATGTAAAGGTTATAAACTACACGGGAAAGCAATGGGATGAAAACGAAGCATTTGAACAAATGCAGATCAGACTGATACGGAATCAGCGGAAGATAACGTTTAAGGGAAGAATTTGCGAAAAGCCCGTGGGTGAGGAGGCAAGCAGCGCCTTCTCTCTCCCTTGTGTTATTCACCATTACGGCTATCTGGAGCAGGAGGCAAAGTGTAAGCATAAACGTAATTTAAGCATATTGAATACAGAATTATTGACGTCATATGACGACCCGCTTCTCATTTATCAGAAAGCAGCTGAGTACGACAGAGGCGGCGAACAGAGCAAAGCCATCCGCCTGGCAATGAAGTGCATAAATGAATGTAACAGCAAAAAGCAAATTCCTCCAGCGGTTTTATATTATATCAAGTTTAAACTCTTCATTGATTCTGAACGGTATGAAGAAGCTGAGCGGGATATTGATGAAGCACTGCGGCATTATCCGGATTACAGCCCCTTTACTACTACAAAGGAATAATGATGTATCAGCTTAAAAAAGTCAGAGAAGCGATTACAGCATTTGAATCCTGTCTGCAAACGCAAGGTGAAAACCATCAGTATGTACAGGTTAAAGGAGCCGCTGATTTTCGATCCCTTTGCTGGCTGGGCGTCTGTCACGCTGAATTGCATCAATATATGACAGCAGTTTTATATTTGCAAAAAACGCTGAAAGCAAACCCGAGGTGTACTCAGGCACAGCAGCTGCTCAGTGAATGAACAAAGGATCAGGCCGCACATGCCTGATCCTTTAATATTCTTTTTTATGGTCAACATCCCGCCATGCTTGAAACGGAGATAAATGCTCCGCGAGAGTCACGTGATAAAAGGGGATCGTTCTTTCTTCAGCAGGTTTATCGATTTCTTCATAAATGAATGAATCATCAAAACCGGCTTCAGCAGCATCTGTATGCTCAGCAGCATAGTAAACGGCTTTCGGCCGGGCCCAGTAGATGGCGCCTAAGCACATGGGGCAAGGCTCGCAGCTCGTATATAACATGCAGTCATCAAGCTGGTATGTCCCAAGCGCTTTACAGGCGTTTCGAATAGCAGTTACTTCCGCATGGGCAGTCGGATCATTGTTTGTAGTAACGTTGTTCTGTCCTTCGGCTATAATGGCCCCGTCCTTCACGATAACGGCTCCAAAAGGCCCGCCAATTCCAGCATTCACTCCTTCACGAGCAAGCTCGACAGCCCGCTTTAAAAACGCTTCATGATTCATCCCATACCCTCCCAGTCGATCGAATGATATAAGTATAGCCGAAAAGAAGTGCAAAAAACATTCTCAAAAAAATGAAAAATAAACAAAATATTTGGGGGATTTGCTAAGATGAAAAAAGGGGGGGAGCATATGCTGCATTTGTATATTGCCAGGCATGGACAGACACATTGGAACGTAGAAAAAAGGATGCAGGGCTGGCTGGATTCTGGTATAACAGAACTTGGGCTGTACAATGCCCGCGCTCTTGGAGAACGGCTGAAGGATATTGAATTCAATCAGGTTTACATCAGCCCGAGCAAGCGGACAGAAGAGACGGCAAAAGCTATATTGGGATCGCGCCGCCTGCCGCTGGTGAAAGATCGTATATTCAGAGAAATGTCGCTGGGGCCATGGGAAGGGAAAAAACAAGAGGATATTGAAAGAGACGAACCTGATCTTTTTCATGCTTATTTTCATCATCCTGAAGCATATCGCCAGCCGGGATGTGAAACGTTTTTTGACCTCGAAAGCAGGGCACGGCTGGCTCTCCAATCGATTTTAGACAGCCATTCTTCCGGGAATATTCTTCTGGTTACCCATTCTGTCTTTATATTAATGCTGTTAAATATCATAAAGGAAAGAGGCATTCATGACATATGGAATTCTGCTTACATACATGATACGTCTTTGAGCCTTGTGGCATTTGATAAAAACGGAACAGCCAAAATACTAAAAGAAGGGGATGGGGAGCATCGAAAACCGATTTCTGTTTTCTAAAAGAAAAACCATCTGCATTTGCAGATGGTTTTCGTATTATACAAGCTGTGTCTGCTTAGCTCTTGCCTGTTTCGCCGCTTCAACCATATTTTTTAAGGCTGCGACTGTTTCTTCCTGCTGTCTTGTTTTTAAACCGCAGTCAGGATTTACCCAGAAACGGTCAGTCGGACATACGGCAAGCGCATCAACGATAATGTTGTACATTTCTTCAGTTGACGGAACACGTGGACTGTGAATGTCATAAACACCAAGCCCAAGCCCTTTCAAATACGGATGCTCTTTTAAGTAATCCAAAAATCCTCCGTGGCTTCTGCTGTGTTCGATCGTAATGACATCAGCGTCAAGATCATTGATCGTATCGACGATGTCTTCAAAGTTGCTGTAGCACATATGTGTATGAATTTGTGTTTCATTTTTCACGGAAGAGGTTGTTAATCTGAATGCTTCGGCAGCCCAAGTCAAGTACTCATCCCAATCACGGTTTTTTAACGGAAGGCCTTCACGCAGAGCTGGCTCATCGACTTGAATGATTTGAATGCCCGCCTCTTCAAGCGCTTTTACTTCTTTGCGGAGGGCGAGTCCGATTTGGAACGCGATTTCTTTTCTCGAGATATCGTTCCGAGGGAAAGACCAATTTAAAATCGTAACAGGACCTGTCAGCATTCCTTTTACATGCTTGGATGTTAACGATTGAGCGTATACAGTATCTTTCACTGTCATCGGTTCAATAAACTCTACATCTCCATAAATGACCGGCGGGCGTACACAGCGTGAACCGTATGATTGAACCCAGGCGTATTTCGTAAAGGCGAAGCCGGCCAGCTTTTCACCAAAGTATTCAACCATGTCTGTCCGTTCGAATTCACCGTGAACAAGAACATCAAGATCCAATTCCTCCTGAATATCAATCCATCTTTTCGTTTCCGCATTGATAAAGTTTTGGTATTGTTCATCAGACCACTCGTTTTTCCGCCATTTTTGGCGTGCGCTGCGTACTTCAGCAGACTGCGGGAAGCTTCCGATTGTTGTTGTCGGCAAAAGCGGGAGTCCGAGAGATTCATTTTGCAGGGTTAAGCGTTCTTCAAACGGAATGGGGCGCTTGAAGTCTTTATCGCTTAATTGTTCCAGCTCTTGCTTTTGTTCAGAATTGGCTCCTGTTGCAAATTGTTTGAGCGCTTTGATGTCCGCTTTCGCTTGCTGAATTTGCTCACTGATGGCGGCTTTGCCTGATACTAAGCCTTCTTTTAAAGCTGTTAGCTCTGCCAGTTTTTCTTTCGCGTAGGACAATCCGTTCAGCAGATCCTGTTCCAAATGCTCATCTGGGTGTTTCGCTACCGGAACATGAAGCAGGCTGCTGGAAGGCTGAATCCACAATTCATCAACCTGTGCAATGCTGAGGATATGAAGCACGGCATCCAGGCGTTCTTCAAGATCCGCTTTCCAAATGTTGCGTCCGTCTATGACACCGGCTGCCAGCACTTTATCTTTCGGAAAGCCGTGTGTCTTAAGCTGTTCCAGGTTTCTGCCTTTATCATGAACGAAATCAAGCCCGATGCCCTGTACAGGATAAGAAATGAGCTCCTCATAAGCATCAACAGAATCGAAGTACGTTTGCAAAAGCACATTCAAGGAAGAAAGCTCATTTGTGATGCTCTCGAATAACTCTTTTACGCCGCGTACATCCTCAGCTGAAGCGGTGACAAGCGCAGGTTCATCAATTTGCACCCATTTTACGCCTTCTTCTTCAAGCTCTTTTAAAAGCTGTACATATA
Source organism: Bacillus sp. B28 (assembly GCF_029536185.1). Classification (NCBI taxonomy): domain Bacteria; kingdom Bacillati; phylum Bacillota; class Bacilli; order Caryophanales; family Bacillaceae; genus Bacillus; species Bacillus sp. B28. The sequence continues at coordinate 1,420,098 of NZ_CP120511.1, forward strand.
ACGGCACGAGACGCTTTTGAATTGCTTTAGCTTCAGATGGCTCGTAGCCTTTTGCAAGCGTGACGAACGTATAAGGGCCGACGATAACAGGTTTTGTTTCAACGCCGTACTCCTGTTTGATTCGGCGATAATCTTCAAGCTGTTTGTTTCTTGTCAGGCGGAACTCTAGGCTCTCGTCATATTCAGGCACGATGTAATGGTAGTTTGTATTAAACCATTTTGTCATTTCACTTGATACGGCGTCTTTTATTCCGCGGGCGATGGCGAAGTATGTATCTGTACTGTCAGTCAGGTGTCTGAAGCGTTGCGGGATCCAGTTGAAACTGACCGCAGTGTCAAGAACATGATCATACTGTGTGAAATCAGAAACAGGCACAACATCAATCTGCTGGTCAATTTGCGTTTTCACTGCGGATAAGAATAATTCATCGATTTGCTTCAAAAACGTATCTTTATCGCTGTTTCCTTTCCAATACGCTTCAAGCGATTTTTTCCATTCTCTGTTCAGTCCGATTCTTGGAAATCCTAAATTTGATGTTTTGATTGTTGTCATTGTTTCTCCTCCTTTATATGTAAAACACTCTTGTTGACCCGCGGATACAGGCTGTTAAGAGGTTTTCTCACAACTAAAAAGCCTCTTTCCCATGAGAGAAAGAGGCTTTTTTGCAAAACACACAGCCTCTCTCATCTCTCAGAAATAATCTGATGGAATTAGCACCGTGCCTTAAGAGATATAAATCTCGGCGCGAAAATCAGTGCGCCCCATTTCACAATGGAATTACGGTCGGTTGCTGTTGGGGTCAAAAGGCCAATCCCTCGCCCAACTCTCGATAAGAGAAAATGTTATTAATTTTTTGAAAAGTTGAATCATTTGTTGGTAATCTTAACAGCAATTCAAATTCATTGTCAACAAAGATTTTGAAATTTTTTTTACAAATTACGGTATATATTATATGAGAAAAATAATATTATAGGGTCAGTAAATGTGATTGCTCTGCTTTCTCTGACAGCTCATCAGGAGCGGTTAAATACAGGAATCCATTCCCCGCCAATGTTTTTGCGATATCGAGCGGAAGTGTCCTGCGGATCAGCTGCGCATAAAGCTCAGATTCAGAAAGCTCTCTTTGAAAAGATTCTTCTTCAAAGCTTTTAATTAAAGCAAGCGCTCCGCTGACATGAGGGGCAGCCATTGAAGTGCCGGTAAGCTTCCCGTATTTCTTGTTGGGAAGAGTGGATAAAATGTTTTCACCAGGTGCAACAAGATCAATCTCTTTATTTGCGTTTGAAAATTCTGACGATTCACGCGCTACTGAAACAGATCCAACCGCAATTACATCATTATACGCAGCAGGATAGGAAAGCTCCTCTGTGCGTTCGTCGCCGTCACCTTCATTTCCCGCGGCACAAACGACTAGCACTCCGTTTTTGACGGCGTTTTTGACCGCTTCCTCCAGTTCAGGCACATCGCTCGGTCCGCCAAGGGACATTGAGATGATATCAGCCTTTTGCTCAACAGCATAGTTAATGCCGTTAATAATCCATTCGTACTTTCCGCTGCCGTTTTCACCGCCAAGCACCTTTACAATTAAAAGGCTTGCCTCAGGCGCAACCCCGGCGATGCCGCCGTTTGAATCGTTAGCCGCAATCGTTCCGGCAACGTGTGTGCCGTGTCCGTTGTAGTCGGAAATGGCATCTTCCTTGCCGCCGTCATCATCTGTGAAATTCTTTCCGCCGATGATTTGGTTTTTTAAATCGGGATGGCTCGTATCGCAGCCGGTGTCCAATACAGCAATTTTTACGTCTTTGCCTTTAACCCCTTTTGCCCACACTTCTGGCGCCTTAATCACTTTAATACCCTCAGGAAGCTCGTTCACATCCATGATCTGCTCATTCGTCACATACGGGATCAAGCGGATTTCACCATTCATAAAAAAGCCCTCCTTTTTTATGCTTGCAAGTGGATACAAGGGTGTTATCTCACATTATATGAAAAAAGCAGCCGCTCGGACAGAGTCGTTTGAAGCATTTTGAAAAAATAGGATACAATCCAATGGATTAGTAATTTTCAAAATAATGGATGTCTCTAGCGTGTATGGCTGGGATTCAGCTGTCAGTCAAGTTATAATAGAAGGTGGGAAAGGAGCAGTGTGATGAAACTGAATGAAAAAATATTTGCGTTTTTTTCTGAGCATGTAGAACAAATGGCCGAGGAATGGATTGACACAATGGAGGAAAGTGATCCGAATTCGATTTATGCCTTACATAATGCAACTGTAACCGAGGAGCTGAAAGAGCAGGACAGAGAGTTCTACCGGCATCTGAATTACATGTATGTTTTACCGGAAAAACAATTTCTCGATGAATTTCAACAATGGGTTATTGAGCTGACGAATGATCAAAAACATCTCGATACCCCGGTGCAATACGTCATCCGTGAGTTTATGAGAAACCGAAGATTATATACGAAGTATTATGAGAAGTTCGCAGAAGAAAACGAGTCGGCATTTGGACCGGGAGAGAAACAAAAATGGGCCGATTTGATTGTGAAAGTTTTTGATTTTACCATTTATACATTCGTCGATCACGCTGAATCGAATGCAAAACAGCAATTAAATGCCCAGAGAGAAATGATACTGGAATTAAGCTCGCCTGTCATTACTCTGAGCAAAACGACAGCTCTGCTGCCGCTTGTCGGTGATATTGATACTGAACGGGCAAAGTTTATTCTTGAGAACACGCTTAATGCATGTGCGAAAAGACGCGTTGAGCATCTGTTGATCGATCTTTCAGGTGTCGTCGTTGTTGATACAATGGTGGCGCATCAAATCTTTAAATTGATTGAGGCGCTTACTTTAATCGGTGTCAGATCCACATTGTCTGGAATCAGACCAGAAATTGCGCAAACCGCTGTACAGCTTGGAATTGATTTTACGAACATTAATATTAAAACCAATCTTGCCCAAGCATTGAACTATCATCAATAATAAAAAAGCCGCTATTCAACGGGACTGGCCCCTGTCTCAAAAACAGGGGTCAGACCCAAACATAGCGGCTTTTTTTACGAGGTAAAACATAAAGACACAAGAAAAGATCCTGCGAATAGCAAGAGAACGAGGAAAAAGAACAGCCAGTCGCGCGGGCTGACGGTAAGCGACCGGTAATACGTCCGGTTTCGGCTGCCTGTAAATCCTTTTGATTCCATCGCAAGAGCTGTTCGTTCCGCTTTTCTGATCGCGCTTGCTAATAGCGGGATGGTATAGCGCTTTAACGCGCTTATGTTTTCTTTTAAGCCATTTTCCGCCGCTCCGCTTCGGATTTTATGTGCTTGCTGGATCAGCTGGACCTCCTCTTTTAACAGAGGGAGAAAACGAAATCCGGCAATGACACCGTATGCGAGCTTCGGGGACAGCTTGCACTGCTGTACGAGACTCAGCATAAATAAAATCGGATCGGTTGTAAAAACAAACATCATCGATAAGGCGGAAAAGCACAAAATCCGAAACCCGAGTGAGATGCCGACAGCCACATTTTCACTGTTGATCGAAAAAGGGCCGGCTTGGAACAGAAAATTATCTGCGGTCGTCGGAATCTTGCCGAAAACAGCGGCTGTCCATACGCAGCCGAATGCTAAAATCAAAAACGGAATCGTGAACAAAAGCCATTTTTTCAGCGGTATTCTGGCCGCCAACAGGACACCCGCAACAATCATGATATAAAAACACGCCGGGGTGTAAGGATTGTAAATAAACGACAGCATGACGACACAGCAAAAAACCGCCGCTGCTTTTACTGCCGGGTTAATGAGATGTAACGGCTGCTTCATCACGCACCTCCTGCTGGTATGTCATCCATTCATATCGAAGGGGGAGGGTGAGCTTTGCTTTTTGGACGAGCTCGGCTTCCCTAGAAAATAATTGTTCCGGTGTTCCGTCAAAGGCCAAATGTGTGCCGTGAAGCACAAGCACGCTGTCAGCATATGAAGAAGATACAAGCTCCATATCGTGTGTGATCATGAGGACAGCGGTGCCTTCTGTCTGGATATGCTGAATCATCTCCATGCATTCAGCCGCTGTTTTGGCGTCTTGGCCAAAGGTCGGTTCGTCTAAAAGCAAAACCTTTACATCGTGCATCAGCATGGTGGCGACACTCAGCCGCCGTTTTTGCCCTTGGCTGATCGCAAACGGATGGTGGTCCGCCAAATGTGCAATGCCGAAACGCTGCAGCAGATTCTGCGCTTTTTTCTCGGTTTCGGCATTTGCCGTATGGCCGAACAGCAGCTCATCATATACTGTGTCAGTCACAAACTGGTGCTCTGGATTTTGGAAAACCAATCCCATTTGTTTGCGAAGCTCTTTTTCTTTGTAAGACTCCAGCGGCTTATCATGCAGAAGAATCTTACCACTTTTCGGTTTGAGCAAACGGGCGAGAACAGACAACAGCGTAGATTTTCCTGTGCCGTTTGGTCCGACAAGTGCCGTCAAAGAGCCTGCACGCAATGAAAAACTGATGTCTTTGAAAATGGTCTGCTGTCCTCTTGAAAACGATAAGTTCTGGACCTGCACTGCGTGTTCAGCAGAAAGAACCGCCGCTTCTTCAGCAGGCCCAGCCGGGAAGGGTTCCTTGAACAGCGTTTCTTTTGACAATGTAAATGGTATGCTCACATTTTCTTGTAAGCCGCAAATTTTTGGCACAGCGATTCCCATTGTTCTTAACATGTTTGAGTGATGCTGAAACATATCCTTAGTCGGCCCGTCTAAGGCTTTCTTGCCTGCTCCATCCAGTACGATTGTTCTTTCAACCCAAGGCGCCCACTCATCAAGCTGGTGTTCGATCACGAGAAGGCCGAAGCCTTTTTCCTGCTGAAGCTCTTTGATCATTTGAACGAATTCCCGTGCTGAATAAGGGTCTAAAAGGGAAGTCGGTTCATCCAGAATAATGAGCTCAGGCTCCATTGCCAAAATACAGGCGAGCGCGACTTTTTGCTTCAGTCCCCCTGACAGAGTAGAAATCGTTTTTTCCTTTACATGAGTGATATGTAATTTTTCCAGAACGTCATCAATTTTCTTCACCATTTCTTCTTGGGGGACTTGAAGATTTTCCAATCCAAAGGCGATTTCATCCTCTACTGTCAGCATACAAAACTGCTGATCAGGATCCTGAAAGACGACTCCGACATGCTGAGCGATTGTTTCAGAGGTTTCAGCGTCAGTGATCGGTTTTTGAAATAAGAATACATGCCCAGACAGCATCCCGTCGCAAGCTTCAGGGTAAAGCCCGTTTAAACAGAGGGCAAGCGAGCTTTTTCCGCACCCGCTCGGCCCTAACAATAAAGCGCATTCTCCTTTTTGGAGCTCAAACGTTATATCCTGAAAAATCGGTTTCTCGTTTTCTTCATATGAAAAGTTAAGCCGATCAACCGAAAGCAACTTGTTATAGGCTTGCATGATTTGATACCCGTTTCCGTTTCTTTTTCAGTTCCTTTCCGAGTGCCATTCCGTTTAAGACACCCGTATATGCGAGAGAATCGCTGACAGCTTTTCCGAGAAGGCCGGCCAGGACCGCACCTGAAACGAGACGGATCACAAGCATAATGAGCAGATAGCCCGGTGAGTACGCCGCATAACCGGAAACAAAGAAATCATAAATAAAGCTGGCCACCGAAGACCCCATACCCGCCAGAAGCAGCACAGGAAGGGAATATGCTTTCCAGCGTGTCGCAAGAAATACAGCTTCTGCTCCGAGACCTTGAACAATGCCGATCACGATAACCATCGGGCCTGAAGGATTTCCCAGCAAACATTCAACGAGAGCTGCGATGATTTCTGAAACAAGGGCCGCGCCCGGTTTACGAATGATGTACGCGGCAATCACCGACACGATAAACCAAATGCCGTAAATCGGTTCATAAGCGATGGGCCCGAACATCCCTGCAAGTACGTTTCCGAAATGGGTGAATACTAAATAAACAATGCCAAAAACAATACTGATAACAGACATGATGACAATTTCTTTTACTTTCCAGCTTTTCATTTTATCCCTGCTTTCTGTTTTCTTGATGGACTGTTTGCCGAGAAGTTCACGGTCATGGTGACATGGGCTGTTTGCTGATTTGCCATGCGGAAAGCGGCTTCCAGTGTCCGGAACACGTCGTGTGCATCTCCGTCTACCTCACTTGCGTAATGAACACCCTGTACAAAGGTGCCGTCAGCCTTAGCGATTTCAACAGCTTTCATGATGATGTCCATATAGTTCGGCTCATTCATCGGATAAAGTGCAAATTGGCATGGAGCCTCTACATTCAGGTCGTGAACAGATTCTTCATTGACTCGCTTTTCATCTGCTGTCAGATATGTATCTCCTTGTGTATCGCCGGGGCAGCCGATGGAAAACGTCCCGTTCATGACAATGTGCTTTTCGCTATTTGCTGCATACAGGTAGATGGCTTTGGCGGCGTCGAATACATGAGCGATCGATCCGCGCAAAACTGTGCTGATATGATCGGTTTTTGTCCAAACCTTTGACGTATCCGTTTTTTTCAGCGCAGACTTGATCACACTGATAAAATCATCTGTCATCGGGTATAAAGAGAACCGAAATCCGGCGATTTTGCTTGTGCCGCATAAGTTGTCCATTTCTCTGACCTCCTGTTTTTTTGGTAAAATAAAAAACTGCATATCCTTAGGGAATATGCAGTCATAGATCGAGTAAGCGCACGAAAAAATACACCTTTCGGTCAACCTGCACTTCCCCACGCTGGTATTATCCAGATCGGGTCATAAGGGATCAAAGCGCGGTTTTTCGCGCTTTATCTCAGCCATAACAGCACCCCTAGTGCTTTCCGTATACAATTTTTTATTTTGACATCATAATAGATGATAAGAATCATTTTGTAAACAATGAAATCATTTTTTTCATATAGGAACATGAGAGGATGATCGGAATTGGAAAAAGGGCACATATTAATTGTGGAAGATGAAGAAAAAATCGCGAGGGTCCTTCAGCTTGAATTGGAATATGAAGGATACAGCGTCACCATCAAACATAATGGCTCTGAAGGACTTAACGCGGCCACAGAAGGTTCGTATTCCCTATTGCTGCTCGATGTCATGCTGCCAGGGTTGAGCGGGCTTGAAGTGCTGCGCCGGCTGAGGAAAACGGATCAAGAGACACCGGTTATTTTGTTAACAGCCCGCGACAGCGTTCCAGATAAGGTAACGGGGCTTGACATCGGTGCGAATGACTATGTCACCAAGCCGTTTGAAATTGAAGAATTGCTTGCCAGAATCAGAGCGGCGCTCCGCCAAACCGGAAGCAAAACAGAGGATATCGGCACATTTTTGACATATGACGATTTGCAGGTGAACGAGAAAACACGTGAAGTCAGACGGGGAGACAAAGAGGTTGAATTAACGCCCCGGGAATTTGATTTGCTCGTCTATATGCTGAAGCATCCGCAGCAAGTGCTGACGAGAGAGCAAATTCTCAGCTCTGTATGGGGGTTTGATTACATCGGTGATACAAATGTCGTCGACGTGTACATAAGATATATCAGAAAAAAATTGGACTATCCTTACGAAAAACAGCTGATTCATACCGTACGCGGGGTCGGCTATACCATTAAGGGGTAAATGATGAAGCTGAAGACAAAGATTCATCTTTATACATCCATTTGGCTGTTGATTTTATTAGTGTTGGTTCATACTGCGGTCTATCTCATTTTTTCATCGGCACTCACCTCAAAGGATGCGGCCCGTCTTGCCGATGAAACGGACAATATCGCTGAAGCTCTTCACACCGCCGAAACACAAGGAGTGGCTTTGCAGGATATGCTGCAGGCCTATCTTCCGGCAAATGGAATGGTGCGGATAGTGAGTGCGGATCGGAAAGCCGTGATGACCATCACAAAGGAAAAAGCATATAAAGACTTCCCTCTTTCTTTTCACAGCGGGGAAACGACAGACGTGACAAAGCATGAAGGCAAACTGTTTGCAGCAGCAGCTGTCCCGGTCATTTGGACAGACGGACAAGTCGTATCTCTTCAGCTCGTGGAAAGGCTGGAGCATACAGAAGAGAGTCTTTTTCTGCTAAGAATCATCTTAATTGCGGCCAGCGCTGCGGTCTGTATCGCTTCCTTCTTTGCCGGCAGCTTACTCGCCCGCCATATCATCAATCCAATCAGACAATTGGTGACAACGATGAAAGACATACAGAGAGAAAAAGCATTCAAAACAATTTCTCTGGAAGGACAGTCGCATGACGAACTGTATCAAATGGGGCTGACCTTTAATGAGATGGCGAGCATGCTGAAAGAGCACTACGACAAACAGCAGCAATTCGTCCAAGACGCTTCACACGAGCTGAAAACCCCGCTTACCATTATTGAAAGCTACAGCAATCTGATGAAACGCTGGGGGGCAAAAAAGCCTGAAGTGCTTGAGGAATCCATTGAAGCTATTCATTCAGAAGCGGTCCATATGAAAAAACTGACCAATCAGCTGCTTACGCTGGCCAAGACCCATAAAGAACTGGAGCTTGATCTGAAAACGGTTGACCTGATCGAAGTGTCGCGCTCCGTCATACAAACACTCCAGCCGGTTTATAAACGCGACATCTTTCTCGAGACGGACAAGGAGAATTTGCTTGTAACGGCAGATGAAGAACGCATAAAGCAGCTGCTGACGATTTTGCTTGATAATGCCATAAAGTATAGTGACAAGGCCATTGTGATTTCCGCCGGAACCAATAACAGACGTCCGTTTTTGTCTGTAAGGGATGAAGGAATCGGCATACCTGAAGAGCATATCCCGCGCCTGTTTGAACGTTTTTACCGGGCGGATGAGGCGCGTAACCGCAAAACAGGCGGAACGGGTTTAGGTCTATCCATTGCCAAACATATTGCCGACGAGCATGGTATTGACCTGTCTGTAAAAAGCAAACCGGGACAGGGAACAAATGTCACGATGCAATTTAGAGAACAGAATGGGGGAGCGCTATGACAAAACGAATGAAAACAGGAGCTGCTGCTGCGGCCGTTTTAGCCATTGTTATCTGCGCCGTTCTTATCATTCAGCAAACCCATGAGGACGTGCTGTCAAAGGAGGCAGTCATAAAAAAAGTAGAAACCTCCTATGAAGGCGACATCACAAAAGTGACGCAATCCAATGATAAAAAAACGTATGATATGACTCTGGAAAATCCAAAAGGAATTTATTTTCTAAAAGCTGATGCTAAATCGGGCGACATATTGTCAATGAACAGAGTGAAAAAGACGAACACATCTGACATGACAGAAAAAGAAGCTGAGCAGCTCGCTCTGGTGCGGGTGCCGGGCACTGTTAAAAAACACACGCGAAAACACGGAGTTGCGTCGTATACCATTCAAAAAAATAATGGGGAAACATACGAAGTGAAGGTAGATATGAAGACAAAAGCGGTGGTGTCCGCTGATAAAATCAGCAGCAAAGACAAACAAAAGACAACAATTTCCGAAAAAGAGGCAAAAGCCATTGCGGAGCGTGAGGCTGGAGGAAAAGCGGATGACGCCGATTTGGAAGAAAGCGAGGGCACTCTCCTGTTTGAAGTAGATGTTGATCTCCCGAATGACAAGGAAGCTACGGTGAAAATAAACGCCTATACCGGCAAAGTTTCTAATATTATCTATGAAGACTAATGGTTTTCTCATCAAATTCTCATCTTTCTCTCGTTTTCCTTTCATGTTGAGTGTGTAAACTGAACTCATAACGAACAAGGGAGGAATCACACATGCTGAAGAAAAGATGGATGATTGGCTTATTAGCAGGGTGTTTAGCGGCCGGAGGATTCAGCTACAACGCGTTTGCGAAAGAAAATAATGAACAAACACAGTCTGTTTCTGAAACTGGCGGACTTACTGAACAAGAAGCGGAGTCCATTGCCAAAACAGTTGTTGACGGAGCAGTGGATGACATCGACAGAGACATCTATAATGGCAAAGAAGCTTATGAAGTTGAAATCGAAAAAGACGGTGAAGACTATGATGTTTATGTGGATATCAAGACCAAACAAGCGCTCAATGACCCGTTAAAAGAGAAAAAAGAACAAGTTGTTTTGACAAAAGAAGAAGCAGAACAGATTGCTCTAAAGAAAACAGCTGGAACCGTCACAGAAAGCAAGCTGGATGAAGACGACGGTGCTTATATCTACGAAATTGAGGTCCAAACGAAACAAGGGACTGAAGCAGAATTTGACATCTCTGCAAAGGACGGACGTATTATGAAACAGGAATTAGACGACTAACCCCGCACCCGCGGGGTTTTTTTCATGATAACGAGCCGCTTTTTGGACAATCTAATAAGAAAAGGAGGCGAAGTGCTTGGAAAAGAAAGAAGAACAATACATCAATCAGGCTGAGTATGTTCCACATCCGACGAAGGAAGGGGAATACGCCTTATTTCTTCATGAAACCTATCATTTGCTTTCAGAAGATGATGAGACGCAAACAACAGAATAAGGGCTAAGGCCCTTATTTTATTTCATCTGATGAGATGTAAACGCATAAATAACTTTTTTAAGTTGACATTGCTTGTTTTTTTCTGTAATCTCAGTGTGTCAATCCAATTACGAACTTCGTTAGGTGAGGCTCCTGTATGGAGATACGCTGCTGCCCAAAAATGTCCAAAGACGCCAATGGGTCAACAGAAATCATCGACATAAGGTGATTTTTAATGCAGCTGGATGATTGCTCCTATGCCATACAGTGCTAAAGCTCTACGATTGAAGGCGCCCGCACGCTTTTTTTGCCGTGCTTCTTTCACCTTCAATCCAGAAGGCTTTTTTTATGCCTTGAAAACGAAATGTTGAACAAAAAGGAGGTGCGGAGTATGGATTCTCCCCATTCGAGTCAATCTGAAGAAGTACCCATATACTATGACAGCAAGACAATTGATTACACGATGAGGAGACGATCTGCCGCACCTTCTGGCGAGGCCGGCACGTCTCCGTAGAGGAGGTACGAGTCCCGATGGTTCAAAACATGACCTATGACGAACTCATTTTACGCATCATTATCTTATTGCGAGACGGAAAAATCAGGGATTTCAGAAGTGTTATTGATGAGCTTCAGCCCTATGATATGGCGTTTATTTTTAAAGAAATGCCTGAAAAACACCGCGCCCGCTATTTATCTTATTTAACTGTTGACGATATTACTGATATGATCGGCGAACTGGAACGGGAATTTCAGCTAGCCGTCTTAAATAAAGTCGGAAAAACAAAAGCAACACTCGCCATGAACAAAATGGACAACGATGACCTCGCTCAATTGCTTGAGGAAATGGATGAAGAACTGAAGGAACAGCTCTTATCCAGCATGGAAGCCTCAGAGTCAAAAGCCGTTCAGCTCCTTATGAATTACCCGGCTGATTCAGCGGGGCGCATGATGACCAACCGTTATGTGTGGATTCCTCAGCATTACACGGTAAAAGACGCGGTCGTCAAACTAAAAAGTTTCGCGGAAATCGCAGAGTCTATCAACTACTTATATGTCATAAATGACAGTAAGCAGCTTGTCGGCGTTCTGTCATATCGCGATTTGATTCTCGGGGAACCCGAAGAAAAGGTACAAGACTTGATGTTTACCCGTGTCATTGCAGCAGACGCGCTTCAAGATCAGGAAGAAGTGGCGCGGCTGATTGAACGTTACGATTTCTTAGCGATTCCGATCGTGGAAGAAAACAATGTGCTTGTCGGGATCGTGACGGTCGATGATATCATCGACGTCGTTATTCGGGAAGCCGATGAGGACTACGAAAAATTCGCCGCATCAGGTAAAGCCATTACCTTCGATACAAAAGCATATGTTGCAGCATACCGCCGCCTTCCATGGCTGATCCTGCTTTTGTTCATCGGGCTGATTTCAGGCAGCATCATGAGCTATTTTGAAGATACGCTGAAACAGGTCGTGGCGCTGGCATTCTTTATGCCGATGGTGTCAGGGATGACAGGGAATACAGGAACACAGTCTCTCGCGGTGGTCATCAGAGGTTTATCTAAAGAAGAAATGAATAAAACAACGATTGTGAAACTGATTTTTCGGGAGCTCAGAACGAGTATTTATATCGGTGCCGTCTGTTCTGTCTTAATTACGGTGATCGCCATCATATGGCAGGGGAATGTGCTTTTAGGATTTGTTGTCGGCTCTTCACTGCTGCTGACCTTAATTATCGGCACGATGTCCGGAACAATCATCCCCATTATTCTGCATAGACTGAATGTAGACCCGGCCATTGCGTCAGGCCCGCTCATTACGACGTTAAATGATATTTTGTCATTATTAATTTACTTTGGTATTGCCACTGCATTCATTCACTCATTATAAACGATAAAAGTCCGTCTCAGATTGCGAGGCGGACTTTTATCGTTTAACGGTTTTTGTACCTAAAGTGAGCATTAAGCTGCCCCTCCAGCATTTTTTTTCTGACTTGCGGATCGTTTTTTACCATTTGTTCTTTTTTGCGCATATCTTTTAAAATTTCAGCTGTCTGCACGCCGTCTTCGCGTTTGTTGGCGATATCCATCAGCCGCTCGACGTCGGCAAAAGAATATTTTCTCGTTCCCCTTGAAGAACGCTGCGGATAAATCAGCTTACGCTCCTCATAATACCTGATCTGTCTTACGGACAATCCTGTCAATTCACTGACAATCCCGATTGAAATCACTTTTTTGTCTTTATAAGAATGATCTTCTGTGGTCATTTTTCCACCCCTGGATGTCTTTTGATAATAGTATATAAAAAACATAGAGAAAAAACCTGACGCTTGTTATATTTTCTAACATGAAATAGCAGATTTTTGAAAAAATACGGCAGAAAAATTAACAAGAATGATGCGTAACCTATAAGCGCGTTTTATCCTTTATGTAACGATTAAATGAGGAGGAAGGATAATCATGGAGGAAGAAAAAGCGGTCTCACTGGCAAAGGAAATAATCGAGTTGGATATGAAACGGGATGAAATGCTTGAAACGTTTATGCAGCTTGCCGGAGAACATGCTTTTCAGCTTTTAAGATCAGTTCAAAACGGACTTTACCGAAAATCCTCGTAAACATAAATTTTTTACATTAGATTCACACCACATTCATTTAAAAAGAGTATCTTATTTAGAGGATACCTTAAAATGAAGGAGGACGCTATGAGTAATTTATTGAAAACAGCATTAGAAAAAGAACGAAGCCATTATTCAGAAAAACTCTTTCAAATCGGAGTTTATAATAAAGAAGTAATGAACAAAATGACACTTTCTGAACTGCGGAAGGAATACGCATATTTCTTTCGCAGCATCCCATATCACAAAAAAAATCCTTATACAAAATAATGGGTATAAGGATTTTTTTGTTTCCTGAAAAGGAATTTCTCGAATTATAGCGAATAAAAATAATAAGGGCATTAAACTCTTATTATATGTAAGGGTTTTCATTATTTTTTTATAAAAATTCTATATACGGGGTAGATATGATGAGATTATCGTTTAACGAAGAAGAAGTTGAGCGTGCGATGAATTTGTACAGAGTTTTTGCAAGGGCTTTCAAAAGTGTGTCTGAACACAGCATCCGTGACAGCAAAGAGCACGGCTTTAATCCCACAGAATTTGCCGTACTGGAACTTTTGTATACAAGAGGCCCGCAAAAATTACAGCAAATTGGGTCGCGGCTTCTGCTTGTAAGCGGAAACGTCACATATGTCATTGACAAGTTAGAAAGAAACGGGTTTTTAGTCAGGGAGCAGGACCCGAAAGATAAACGCTCCGTTTACGCGCATCTCACGGATAAAGGGAATGAGTATTTGGATAAAATTTATCCAATTCATGCGCTCCGTATAGCGAGAGCGTTTTCAGGCCTTTCGTCTGATGAGCAGGACCAGCTGATCCTCCTGCTGAAGAAAGCAGGTATTCACAGCCAGCATTTACTGTTTCGTTAGTTATTCCACACTCTCTTTTCAGGAGGGTGTTTTTTTATGTTCACATTCATCTAATATCCTTTTTAAAACCTCCCCAATCTCCCGGTCGCACATTTGGCCAAGATACTCCCTGACCTGCTTCTCTGCTGCTGCCCGTTCATTCGATTGAAAAAATGCGGAAATACGCTCTTCTGCCCGCTTCATATCCCAGTTTCTTATATCTGTGACAAGCTGCCGTTCTTTTAACAGGTTCAAATTCATTTCCTCCTGGCCCGGCAGCGCATGATAGATAAATACCGGAAGCCTTTTCTTTAAGCATTCACTGATGGTTACGCCTCCTGGCTTTGTCATGACGCCTGAGGCTTGTGCGTACAGACGGTTCATTTCTGCTTTGCTGTGAAGGTATGGGATCGCCTCGATAAAAGGATGTTGTAAACTTTTGACATAGCGGTAGAGCTTTTCGTTTCTGCCGCATAATATTTTGTATAAGATGTTTCCGCCTGGCGACAGCCCCTGGACCAGCTTGAAAATACCTCCGACTCCCATACTGCCGCCTGTGATCATGACGGTATAAGGCGGACGATGCTGACAGGTGTCTGCGGTTCCTGCTTCATAAGCCCGGTGAACGGGAATGCCGGTTAAAAATATTTTTTCCTGGTTGATTCCTTCGGTCATGAGCTGCTTCTTGATATCCATGATCGGGACAAAGTGGTAGTCAATGTTTTTCCGCCCCCATACCTGATTTACAAAAAAATCCGTATATACATTTACAATGGTCATGTTTGGATATTCCGGTTTCAGCCGGTTTAGCAGGTAAGAAGGCAGGGCGTGTGTGCAGAAGGCGATATCAGGCTGTTTTTCTTTGAGAATCTGTCTCATGCTTTGCATAAACAGCCATTCATACATGGCATAGCGTTTGACATTTTTACACTCTCCGCAAGCGAGAAGCTTGTATATTCCGCTGTACGTTTTCGGGAAATATTGAATCCATTTTAAATAAGCTGAGGAGGACAGTTGTTCTAAGCGTTTATACGTATGTGAAAAGATATCGATTTTTTCTGAATGCAGCCCTTTAGATTCCAGATCAGCCTTCAGGGTATCAGCGACATGATGATGCCCGGTGGAAATGCTTAAAAAAGGAAAAATGAGAATGTTTGTCATGTCTGTCCTCCTTAAAAATATGGCAACTATATTTTGGGGAGAATCATCACAAAATATAAGGGTGTTTTTTTGATGATAAGGAAGGTGAAGAGATGAAAACCTGTTTCCTTTCCATTTGGAGAGTGATTGACCCGATTTATTTCTTTTTTTCGAGGCTGACTTTGATTGAAGATGAGCGAAAATGCGTCTTTCGAGTCAGACTGACGAAATACAAAGGGCATCATGTCGTGCTGAGTGACGGAACGCATATAAGAAAAAACGATGTGCTCGTTAAAATCCATCTGCACAACATCAAGCTGATCAGGGAGCTGCAAAGCATTGAAAGCGCGGTCAGAAAAGGAATCATTATTTATCAAAAAGTATATCAATCAATGCCGATGCTGCTGGAGTATATCAACAATCATAAAAAAAGCGAAAAAATCAAAGGGATCATTGGCATTACAATGCTTGATAAAGGGGTAGAAAGGCTCGGCTTTGACGTGGTAACCCCGGTCAATCCTTTTTACAGATCCTTTAAAAAGATCACCCATATGCCGATTTTATATTTAACGTCAAAGCCAGTGAGCTTGCGAAATCTGCCGAATTCATCCTATTTGTTTATCTCGAAAGAAAAGCTTCAGCACACCTATCAAAAAAAAGACTGATGCCATGGTCAGCACAGTCTTTTTAAATTTGATGGAAAGTCACTTCGGGGCGGCTTCCTACACGGATATTAACGCCAGTTTGTCCTAAACCTTCACTAATATAAAACGGTTTATCGTGATGATAATGAAGGCCTTTAATCATATTCATGCGTACAAGCTTGCCCATTTTCACCAAATGATACGGCTTTGGCCAGTGGATTTGCCCTCCGTGAAAATGGCCTGATAACAGGTAGTCAAAATGAATATCCTGCATCTCTAAAATAATGTTTGGATCATGTGTCAGTACAAGGTGATAGCCATTCTGAAGATCTTTATAAGAATTTGTGATTTTACTGCGATTCGTACTGTAATCGTCAATTCCGATAATATTAACAGGCCCTGCATCAGTATTGATGTGAACATGTTCATTTTGCAGCGTAATGCAGCCGTTTTCCTCCAGCACTCGCTTTAATCTTTGAAAGTCCTTTTCTTTTAATACATAATCATGATTGCCAAACACCGCGTACATGCCGTAAGCAGGCTTCAGTTGTTGTAGTGCCTGCAAGTAGCCGGCAAGCTTTGGAATATTTCGTTTCCGGTCAAGAAAATCTCCGGTCAGCGCAATGAGGTCTACAGGTTGATTATTTGTTAAACGATACAGCTCATCAGGCGATACAGAAATGTTTTCTAAATGAAGATCCGATAAATGAAGGATATTCAGTTTTTTTCTTGCTGGAAGGCCGTCTTGCTGATCAATTGAAATCGTGTTGACCTTCACATCTTTTGTGTTGCGGTTTGCTTTATATATAAATGGCATAACAGCAAGTATGACCAATAAAAGTAAGATGAACACATGTATCCCCTCCCTTCTACCAGTATAGTAAGTGATCCAGCCTTATGGATAGCGGGAATTAATGGGTTGAAGACCAGTTTGAAAAATGCAGAAAGGATTGTCATTTGATGAATGTTTTAGAAGGGAAAAGGGATAATAAATTTTGACAGGTGAGGCAGATCATGCCCGATAGAAGTCAGAATAACAGATGGATGTGTTAGGGATGTTACGATTAAGACAACACAAAAAAGAAACATATTATCTTTTGATGGCTTTATTTCTCCTTTTGCTGTATGTCTCCCCGCTTTTTATTTTGAAGGAAGACGCCCATATTCGCGTACACGATAATTTGGATTCCAATATCGCTTGGTACAAGGTACTGGCCGACAGCGGAGAAATCATCGGCAAAGTTGATGCGGCCATTCCGCAAATCATTAACGGACTGCCACGGGATGCGTTCGGCACTGAGTGGAGCGGAATTGTTTGGCTGCACGCGTTGTTTTCTTCTATGACCGCCTATGCGGTAAGCCAGACCATTACGAGAGTTGTCGCTTTCTTCGGAATGTATGTGCTGCTGAAGAAACATGTGATTCCGGAGCAGAAAGCGGCATTGATCCGAATTGGCGTATCGCTCGCATTTGCCTTAACGCCTTTTTGGCCTTCTGGAATGCTGAGCACGCTTGGATACCCTTTGGCGCTGTGGGCTTTTTTGAATATCCGAAAAGGGGATATCTCATGGAGAGAATGGCTGACGCTCGGTTTGCTGCCGTTGTATTCAAGCTTTGTATTAGGCTTCTTCTTTTTCTTGGCTGGGATGGCATGCTTCTGGCTGTATGATGTCATCACAAAAAGAAAATGGAATTTTATTTTCTTAGGCAGCATCGCTTTTATGACAAGTATTTATCTGTTTGTCGAGTACCGGCTTGTCTATTCGATGTTGATTTCACACGCGCCGATGCACCGGATTGAATTTATTTCATCAAGGCATGATGTTTGGCACTCTCTGCGTTTGTCCGTCAAAAACTTTGTCTACGGACATAACCATGTCATGACAGTTCATACCGTTGTGATTCTTCCAATCTTATTACTCGTCTTTTTTGCTGTGCTGTTCAAACGAAATCGGACAAGGGAAGAAAACGTTTATCTTTTTCTCTGCGTGCTGAATTATGCGCTGTCACTGTGGTATGCGTTTTGGTTCAACAAAATATGGGCTGTTCCAAAGCAGAAATTTGCATTTTTAGCTGAATTTAATTTTGCCCGTTTTCATTTTTTGCGCCCGCTGGTGATCTACATGAGTTTTGCGCTCGCTTTGTACCTCATCTGGCGGATGGGGAAAAAGTGGCGATGGCTTGTATATGCGGCAGTTACTGCGCAGCTGATGGTCCTGGCGCCTTTTAATGAGGAGTATACGTATGGCGTTCACTACAACGCGCCGACGTTTCGTGAATTTTACGCGTCTGACCAATTTAAAGAGATTAAGGAGTATATTGGGCGCCCGCAAGATTCGTACAGGGTGGCGAGTATCGGTCTGCATCCGTCTATTGCTCAATACAACGGTTTTTACACCTTAGATACATATAACAACCTGTACCCGCTCTCATATAAATATGAATTTAGAAAAATCATTGAAAAAGAGCTGGAAAAAAACGCCCAATTGAAACGATACTTTGATGAATGGGGGAGCCGCTGCTATCTGTTCGTCGATGAGCTTGGCAAACGATATGACTTTAAAAAGAATTCGAAGAAAACAATCAATCATCTTGAATTAAATACAGATGTGTTTCAACAAATGGGCGGACAATATATTTTTTCTTCGGTTCCCATCATGAACGCTGACCAAAACCACCTGGCGCTCGTGAAAACATTTGACCATAAAGATTCCGCCTGGCGCATTTATTTATACGAAACAAAATAAGGAGGATATCGATTGAAACAGCCACAGCCAGTGTTAACCATCGTCGTTCCGTGTTTCAATGAAGAGGAAGTATTTAAAGAGACAAGCCGTCAGCTGACGGAGGTTGTAAACAGCTTAATGGAAGAAAAAATGATATCCGAAGACAGTAAAATTTTATTTGTTGATGACGGCAGCAAAGACCGCACCTGGTCTTTGATTGCCATGGAAAGTGTGAAAAACAAGAAGGTAACCGGATTAAAATTAGCCTGCAATGTCGGACATCAAAAAGCGCTTTTAGCAGGTCTGCATAAAGCAAAGCAAAAATCAGACTGCGTGATTTCGATTGATGCCGACCTGCAGGATGATATCTCTGTTATCAAGGATTTTATGCTGAAATATCACGATGGTTTTGAAATCGTGTACGGCGTGCGCCGCAGCCGGAAAACCGATACCTTTTTTAAGCGCACGACCGCTATAGGGTTTTACCGGCTCATGAATAAGCTTGGGATTAAGTTAATTTACAATCATGCCGATTTTCGCTTAATGAATAAACGGGCGCTTGAAGAACTCGCGCGCTATCCGGAAGCCAATTTGTTTTTAAGGGGCATCGTTCCTATGATCGGCTTCAGGTCAGCCGAAGTCTTGTATGACCGCAAAGAACGTTTTGCCGGAAAAACGAAATATCCGCTGAAAAAAATGCTTTCATTCGCATTTAACGGAATCACATCCTTCAGTGTGGCCCCGATTCGCTTTTTTACGCTTTTGGGTTTTCTATTATTTTTGGTAAGCGCCATGGCGGGGATTGGCGCAGTCATTCAAAAAATGCTCGGCCACACAAATGCGGGCTGGGCGTCTCTCATCATCTCTATTTGGTTTCTGGGCGGATTGCAGCTCATGGGAATCGGGATTATCGGCGAATATATCGGAACGATTTTCTCTGAAGTGAAAAGACGGCCGAAATATGCCGTGGATATCGATTTGTATAATGAACCCTTGAGCCCGCTGCAGCGCCAGGAAAGTGAGCGTTTGGAGAAAAAATACAGTTGAAACAACACAAAGAGCTGACCGGATAAGTCAGCTCTTTTTCTTCAGCTGATTCAAAATAGCGGCAAGAGGTTCATCCTGCGGATTGCGGTAAAAATCATAAAACGGGCATCCGTGTTTCTTGACCCGGTCAACGACGGTATTGATTGTATACATCGCCGGTGTCAAAGATGGCTGCACCTCGTGCCAATACAGCGGCGCTGCTACGGTGCCAAGCTCGTTTCCCCTGGTGGAATAGGGGCAGATAATCGTTTTTCCTTCAGCATGCTGCAAATAATCGAGATACAATTTTCCATGCCTGTTTTTGATCAGGCGTTCGGTTGTAAATAGGTCTGGAAATGCATTGGTACAATATTCGGCAATCAGCTGTGTAAATTGGCGTGTGTCCTCGTACGTAAATGCTTCTGGTGACAAGGGAATGTAAAGCTGAATCCCCTTGTTGCCGGAAAGCTTCGGATACGATGTGATGCCGAAGGATTCAAAGAGCCGTTTGAGTTCATTTGCTGCCTGAACAGCCATCAGAAAGTCATCTCGGGACGGGGGATCTAAATCAATGACAATCTCTGCCGGCCTTCTGCTTGTAATCGTTTGAAAAGGAACATGAAACTCCAAAGCGAGCTGATTGGCAAGCCACAATAAGGTGGACAGGTCCTTACAGACAACATGTTCATGGCTACCGTCAAAAAAGGATTGGACAAAGTCCGGTGTATAATCCGGCTTATTTTTTTGGAAAAAGGATTCGCCCCTTGATCCGTGCGGATAGCGAATAACTGTGACAGCACGGTCTTTGAGAAACGGGAACAGGTAGTCGCTGATTTCAATCATATACTGGATGAAATCTTCTTTTGTTTTTTTATGCTTTTCAAATATGATTTTATCCAGGCTTGTAAACTGCAGTTTTGGATGTACCGGCTTTGAGCGGCGCACAAGCTGTGCAAAGGTGCAGTCGGTCCAGTCCATTTGAAATTGAAATGTGACAAACGAAACCTCTCGTAGCGTGCCTTGTAAAATCGTTAAGTACTGGACAGTAGCGCAGATAGAAGGTTCGAGCGTATATTCACCTGATGCTGTTTTATGTCCGTGCTGTTCCATAATCGATCGTATTGCATTTTTTTCTTCCTCGCTCATCCCATGTGATACAGAGGCGACAGGCGTCATTACACCGTTTTTTAACACAGAAACCGTCAGAAATCCATTGTGAGGATTAAATCCAGTGATACAAACATCGGCATGTTTAAAGTTTTTATATTTCAGCCAATCAGATGACCGTTTTTTTTCGAGCCATTTGCTGTTGATTTTTTTCGCTACAATTCCTTCTCCGTCATACTTTATTACCTTCTCCCAAATCGGATCGAGGTGCTGGTAGGAGGGGATATACTGAATGGTTTCCTTTGCATAAGGATTTGGCTCAGCCGGGAGCTTTGCAGCAGACATCAGCTCATGCAGCGATGTTTTTCGGTCAATATAGGAATAAGTCGATACATCTTGTCCGCTTCGTTCCAAAAGGTCAAATGCGAGAAAACAGCAAGGCCGAGAGTTTGCGGATTCCTGTATCTTCTCCGGCCTTTTCAAACGTCCCCGCACTTGCATATGTTCAAAATCTGAACGGAATGGATTCGCCAAAAACACGATTTCTCCGTCAAGTGTTAACGGAAGTTCCTTTTCAATATGCTGAAAAGCAGTTTCGGCAAAGTTAGCAATTTCAGGGAAGGTGCTGTTAAGCTTTAAGCCATTTCTGCTCGTTAATGTCACGCCTGACGGATGAATGCGGAGAATACAGCGAAACCCGTCATATTTTACTTCGTAACGCCATTCCGCTCCTTTTGGAGGTGACGCAGTAAGCACGGGCTGCATGGTAAACGCCATTGGTTATGATGTGCCGGAGACTTTTTTTCTAGTGGTTTTCTGCTTTTTTTCTCCGGCTCCTTTCGGTTCTCCGCCTTCGGCTGGTGCTGCCGCTGGTTTTTCCCGATTCGGCCTTTTGGTTCGATCGATGCTGGCTTGAAGTGCGCTGACCAGGTCGATCACATCCTCACGAGGAGGCGCTTTGTCAGGAGTGACGGCTGTTTCTTTATTTTCCAGCTTATCATTGACTCTTTGCAGCAAGGCTTTTCGATATGTGTCCTCATATTGTTCCGGCTGAAATTCAGTTGTTAGCTCATCTATCAGTGTAATGGCGGTCTGCAATTCTTTATCATTTACACTTGATTGATCAGGCACTCCGGGTACGTGGGCAGCACTACGGACCTCATCGGGATAATGAATGGATTCCATTACGATGCAATTTTCATATACGCGGAGAATGGCAAGCTGCTGTTTCGACCTGATCGTCATATTGGCGATCCCGATCTTTCCGGTGGACCGAAGCGCCTCGCGAAGAAGAGTATAGGCTTTCGTGCCGTTATCTCCGGGTCCGACAAAGTAGGAGCGGTTAAAATATATCGGGTCAATTTCCTGCAGCTGAACAAAATCGACAATTTCAACCGCTTTCTCTTCATGTTCCTGCTTTAAGCTTTTTAAATCTTCATCAGTCAGCACGACATATTTTCCTTTTACGTATTCATATCCCTTCACAATTTCGTCAGGACTGAGCGTTTTTTCGCAGTTGGTACACATTTTTTCATATTTAATTGGCGCATGATCTTCTTTATGAAGGCTTCGCAGTTTGATGTCTTTGTCTTCTGTGGCGGCATAAAGCTTGATGGGGATATTCACCAAACCGAAGCTGATGGATCCCTTCCACATTGTATGCATATCGATGAACCCCTTTTTTTCATTATTGTGGAGATGAGAGGGGTGATTCATGTGTAGTAACTTATGGGTATGAAAAACAGCCGGCGCTGTTAACGCGGCGGCTGGTTCAATATCAAGTGTTCAAGCTGTTCGGGCGGTATTGGCCTGCTGAAAAAGAAGCCCTGTAAATGGTCACAGCCTTTTTCGTCAAGCAGCTGTTTTTGGCCAGAGTTTTCCACGCCTTCTGCAATGACTTGTAAAGACAGCTGATGGCCCATGGCAATAATGGCGCCGGTAATTTGTTCTGATTTCGGGTGTGTCTGAATATCATCGATGAATGATTTATCGATTTTCAGCCTGTGGATCGGAAAGTCCTTTAAATAGCTTAGAGAACTATGCCCCGTGCCAAAATCGTCAATGCTGATCCTGATGCCTAATTTGGTTAAAGAAGATAGAACCTTTTTGGAGTGGTCAAGATTATCCATAGTCATGCTTTCTGTTACTTCAACTTCAAGAAGGCGAGGGGGAAGCATGTATTTAGAAAGTGTATTCTTGATGAGCGGAATCAGTTCCTCCGATTGAAACTGTCTGGCGGAAATATTAATGGCGACAGAAAGATCAAATCCTTTGTCGTGCCACACTTTTGCCTGCCTGCACGCCTCATCAATAATCCACTTTCCAATATCAATAATAAGGCCGGTTTCTTCGGCAACACCGATGAATTCTCCAGGCGGACGCAGATTGCCATCAGGAGTGACAAGGCGTATGAGCGCTTCAGCACCTGTCATTTTTTGATCTCTTGTACTGAATTGCGGCTGATAGTGCAAGACAAATCTTTTGTTATCAATCGCTTCCCTCAGCTCCATTTCTTGATTAAGCTTGACGGTTTCTTTATTGCCGATTGAGAAAGAGTAGTATCTGTATTTGCTTTTGTTTCGCTCTTTGGCCGCATACATTGCCATATCTGCTTTTTTCATCAATTCAGGGCCGTCTGTTCCGTCTTTAGGAGAAATCGCAATTCCGATGCTGACGGATGTAATAAGGGTGTGTTCCTGAATTTTAAATGGCTTTTTGAATTGCTGAATGATTTTTTTAGCCAAAGTATCGGCTTCCCCCGTTCCGGTATTGGCGTCAGTCAAAATAATAATGAATTCGTCACCCCCAAGCCGTGCGATAAATCCATTATCAGGTATAACGGATGAAAGCCGTTTAGCCGCGAGCTGGAGCAGCTGATCGCCGACATTATGGCCTAATGCGTCATTTATCACTTTAAACCGGTTCAAATCTAAGAAAAATACCACGGTGTTATAATCCAAGGCATGCTCGCGATTCAAGACCTTTGTTAAATGGGAGATCGCATGTCTTCTGTTGGGTAAATCTGTAAGTGAGTCGTAATGAGCCA
This sequence comes from Bacillus sp. B28, assembly GCF_029536185.1. NCBI lineage: Bacteria > Bacillati > Bacillota > Bacilli > Caryophanales > Bacillaceae > Bacillus > Bacillus sp. B28. The sequence goes on from NZ_CP120511.1 coordinate 1,443,718, forward strand.
TTCTATGGATTTTTTTTTCGGCTCTGTACTGTTTTGTCACATCTTTACAGATGACATATATGCTGTCCAGTTCTTGGTTCACCTCAACAGGGATAAACGTAATATTTAAATGAAACTGGCCTTTGTCCGTCATGAGATTGGTATCACTGTTAATGGCTTGTTTTTCGCCTTTGACCTGCTTAAAAAGCGCATTGATTTTTGGCGACATATAATGATTCCAATTTTGATGGTGTAGGCCGAAATTATTCATCATATCCTCGCCGGCATGATTAGAAGAAATAATATCTCCTTTTAATGACAGGATAAAGATCGCATCAATATTATGAATGATTAAAGATTGAAACCGCTGTTCGTTATCCTTCATGCGTTCATTTTGTTTCATGAATTTTCGATCAGCATGAGAACTGAATAGTAATAACGTTTGTATACAGAAGACGATTAAGGCAATCAGAATAGACCAATCGAATGTATGGACTTCCATATGATGGTCGGGAGGTGCAACATCTTCATAAAATGTAGCGGCCATCATTCCTGTATAATGCATTCCCGATATGCCAATTCCCATTATTAAGGCACTGATTATTTTATAAATCAGCAAATGGTCTGCAGGTTTTTTCATGGACAAGTCAAAGAAAATCTTTAGTGAGACGAAAGATGCTCCAATGGCAATGACAATGGATAATGTAAAAAGCAGCGGTTCATACATCATCATTACCCGGGAAATGGAAGACATTCCGATATAATGCATAGATGAAATCGATGCACCCAGCACCACCGATCCTGTAAGCAGTCTGTAAAAGGTTAGGATATAACGGCTGACGATATATAAAGAAACAAATGATCCAGAAACAGCAGCTGCAATCGAGGCAACTAAAGGCGCCAGTTCATAATGCATCGGCATCTCCGTATGAACAGCCATCATGCCGATAAAATGCATGGACCAAATCCCAAAGCCCATAATGATAGAGCCTGCAATCAGCCACACCTTGCTTTTTAATCCTGTATGAATGGTGACTTTTCTTGAAAGTTCAAGGGAAGTGAACGATGCTGCACAAGCAATAAGAATAGATAAACATATAAGTGTTGTATTATACGTTGCGTGTAATTCCATATGGAGGTTCCCCCGTGTGTTCCAGTCTTGTTGACTCTCCTTAATATCGGCTGTCAGCTAAAGAATTTCAGTCTATATGCCTGGAGAAATTGTCAGAAAAACGTTTGAAATGAAGATTCTCTGTTTTTAGTTCTGCTGACCGTCAAAAATATGTTAAAATCATTTTGATGTTTTGAGTGAAAAACAAAAATGTGTATACATAGATCAGGGAAAAGGGAAGTGAAGATGATCGAAGAATTGGTTATGTCCTGGATAGAAGCATTTAAAAGCTTATCTTATTTCGGAATTTTTCTGGCGCTCTGTATTGAATTTATTCCGGCCGAAATTGTCCTTCCGCTTGCTGGGTATTGGGTATCGAAAGGTGACATGACGCTTGCCGGCGCTGTTCTGGCAGGATCATTAGGAGGAGTCGCCGGTCCGCTCACCCTGTATTGGATCGGGCGTTATGGAGGCAGGCCGTTTCTTGAACGTTTCGGAAAGTACCTCTTTATAAAGCCTGAGGCTCTTGACAAATCGGATGAATTTTTTAAAAAACATGGCGGTTTTGTCGCTTTCAGCGGCCGCTTCCTGCCGGGGATCCGCACACTGATTTCCATACCATGCGGCATCGCAAAAATGAATGTCTGGGTGTTTTCTCTTTACACGTTTATCGCCATGCTTCCGATCACATTTGTTTATGTATATCTCGGTGTGAAGCTCGGAGAAAATTGGAAAGACGTTGGCTCTATTCTAGACCAATATATGCTTCCGATCGGGATCGCCATTTTGATCTTGTTTGTTCTTTATTTACTGATAAAGAAGAGGAAAAAACGAATTCAGTCTGAACATTTTTCAGTTTTTTTAAAAAATAAGCGTTGACAAATAAGCTCTCTCCGCATATCATTGACATATAATATGATATTTCTTGAAATCCCAAAGGGGAGTAGCGTCCGGAATGTTCCGGAAACAAAGTCGTCATTTCATGGATAGTAATATCCATCGGCTTTGTTGGCATGCCTGAATTCATGTCTAGCAAGACCTTTGCCTTATGTCGGCAAAGGTCTTTTTTGCATGTCCGGCCGGCATAAGATCGGATGAAGAGAAAGAAAACAACTTTTTTGGGAGGGTATCATTTATGGATGCAGCATTATTATTGGAGTATGGTTGGGTTCTTCTCGTCTTGATCGGGCTGGAAGGTATTTTAGCCGCCGATAACGCTTTAGTGATGGCGGTTATGGTAAAACATCTGCCGGAGGAGCAAAGAAAGAAGGCATTGTTTTACGGGCTGGCAGGCGCCTTTGTTCTGCGATTTGGCTCTTTATTCGCTATTTCCTTTTTGGTGAACGTATGGCAGGTTCAAGCCATTGGCGCGATCTACTTGCTGTATATTGCAGCAAGCCACTTGCTCAAAAGATATGTATTTAAGAAAGAAGACAATCATAAGGTGACGAAGCAAAGCGGGTTTTGGCCGACTGTATTAAAGGTTGAGCTGGCAGATATCGCTTTTGCTGTTGATTCCATCTTAGCGGCCGTCGCTCTGGCGGTTACGCTGCCGGGAACTTCACTTCCAAAGATCGGCGGACTTGATGGAGGACAATTCTTCGTTATTTTGGCCGGAGGCATTATCGGACTGGTGATTATGCGGTTTGCGGCATCGATGTTTGTTAAGCTTTTAAAGGAACGTCCAAGCCTAGAAACAGCAGCATTTGTTATTGTCGGATGGGTCGGGGTAAAGCTTGCTTTATATACACTCGCACATGATGACATCGCTATAGTGTCCTCGCACTTTATCCACTCAGGGACATGGAAGCTGATTTTCTGGGGTGTCTTAGCGGCGATTGCAGTTTGCGGCTGGTTTATGTCAGGCTCAAAAAAACAGGCGGAAGACACACAAAACGAACAAAATGACAGAAGCCAAGAAAGGGCTTAATCATAAAGACTCTGCTGAAAAGCAGAGTCTTTTCATGTTTGAAGCGTTTTCACAGACGAAATAAAATAACATTTTTATAACAGCTTTGTTACAAAAACCTCTTTTAAAACCCCCAAAATTCTCTTTAAAGGCACGAAATCCTGTATAGTACGTGAGAATGGATTGTCATAATTGAGACATTGGAAATCAATATTTCTTTTTCTCCTTTGCGATTCCCTATCAAATTAGCTATCATTAATGAGTAGTTATAGGGAGGAACTGAGGTGAAACCAGTGCTTAGCCTTTTGTTTAAATTGGGAAAAAAGAAGCAAACGCTTGAAAAATCTGTTGAAAGCATACAAAAAGGCAATAAAGATCTGCAAAACGAGTTGATACAGCAATATAAGCCATTTATCGCAAAGACGGTTTCATCCGTTTGTAAACGATATATAGATGAAAAAGACGATGAGTTCAGCATCGGACTGATTGCATTTAACGAAGCTATTGAAAAGTACTCACCTGAAAAAGGAAATTCGCTGCTCGCATTCGCAGAGCTTATTATAAAAAGAAAAGTCATTGATTACATTAGAAAAGAAGCAAGAACCGCTCAAAATATTAATATGGATTTACAGGAGGGTGACGATCAGGAATCCTCACAAAGCCTGATTGAAGCCGAGCTTTCTATTGATGAATACCGCCGCCAGATAGAACAGGAACAGAGGCGGGAGGAAATTCTGTATTTTCAAAAGCAGCTCAAAGACTATGGTCTTTCATTTCAAGAGCTGCTTGAACATTCTCCAAAGCATGCGGACGCAAGGCAAAACGCCATAAAGGTGGCGCTCACCCTTGTCGAGCATGAAGAATTAGCTGCGATTCTTTATACGAAGAAACAGCTTCCTGTTAAACAGCTCGAACAGCTCGTTTCAGTAAGCAGAAAAACGATTGAGCGAAACAGAAAATATATCATTGCAATGTGCATTATCATTACCGGTGATTATATTTATTTAAAAGATTATCTTAAAGGGGTGCTGCACTCATGAGAAGAGGGATCATAGTAGAGAAAAATAAAAAATTCGTCACGTTGCTGACCCCTGACGGACAATTTTTAAAAGCAAAAAATGATCGCCAAACATATGAAATCGGAGAAGAAATCATGCTTCCGAGTGAGACACGCATGGGCAGAAGGGCCAGCTTTTTTGATGTTTTAAGACTGCGCCCTTTCAAAATGGGGATTTTTTCGATGACTGCTATTATGCTTTTTATTTTTATTATCCTCCCCGTTTTCTCTAATGACAAGGCCTATGCGTATATGACAATAGATATCAATCCAAGCTTCGAAATGGCGTTAAACAGCGATTACGAAGTGATCGAACTGACGCCCTTAAATGATGACGGCAAGAAGGTTATCAGTGACATCGATGATTGGGAGGAGACTGATTTTAAAAAGGTGATAGACGATATTATTACGGATTGCAGCGAGCATGGATATGTAAAGGAATCGAAAGAAATATTGATTTCCACTGTTTATGAAAATACGGATGACGATACATATAAATCAGGAGTAAAAAAACAGCTTAATGATGTAACGGAAAAATATAAAACGACATACCGCATGGAATCTCTCGAAACAGATATGAAAACGAGAGAAAAAGCAAAAAAGGAAGGCGTATCAACAGGCAGCTACATAAAATCAAATGAAAAGAATAACATGAAAGATTCAAACGAAGATTCTCAAAAATCCGGGGAAGAGGATCAAAAAAATACCGGCAGCGAGGAAGAAAACACGGATCAGACAGACGATCAGGACAGCAAACAAGGAGAAAATGAACAGCTGGATGATACGGATTCACAGAAAGAAGATACAACTGACACGCAGAATGATGATAGTGAACAGAATAAAGATGTAAAGGAATCGGATGAAAACACGAAAGTTGAAAAAGATGGGGATACTGAGCAAACCCCTACACAAGTTCCTCAAGATAACGGAAATGAAAAAGACAATGGTGACCAGAATAGCAAAAATCGCAAAAATTGGAATAACGGTGAAAAAGGAAAGGATCATTCCTCATCTAATCGGGATAATGCTTCTTACCACCGTAATCCAAATGGCTACAGCAGTAATAATGAATCAGCTCAAACAGAAGATTCGCCGAGTGCCCCCGGCGAATAGAGTCCTGAGTTTATTTATTTGTGCCATTTAGCTGTGATTGTGCCTGCTGAACCAGACGTTTTGTCATTTCCCCGCCTACAGAGCCGTTAGCGCGTGAAACTGTATCAGAACCAAGGTTCACACCGAATTCTTGAGCCACTTCAAGTTTAAATTGGTCTAGTGCCTGCTCCACCCCTGGAACAACGAGTTTATTTCTGCTCGCCATCTTTTTTCATCTCCTTTTTCTATTAAGAAATTCTTAACGCGTATTTAGTTTGAAATGTACGGGGTTTATTTATGCTGGCAATTGTTGTGGGGGAATAAGAAACCCCCCGGCGATTTGCCGGGGGGGGTACATCCTGATTACAGTATGTCAGCGATCATTTTGTTCGCGGTCGCCTGAATATGGAACGTCAAAATGGAGAGAACTGTAATGGCAATAATCTGCCTGATTTTGACCCATTGGGTGCCACTCAGCTCTTCAAAATGGTGACGAAGAAGGTCTGTTTCCTGTTCGACAATCTGCTGGAGATTTGATTCCTTCATGGAAGGAGTATCTTGGTGATAAATGGCATGCAGCACATGCGCGCAGCTTTCATAGTACGCTAACGGGCTGATGACATCATCAGATCTGTCTGAGATGGTGTTAAAAGCAACTTTTAAGATAGCTCGTATGTGTTCAAAGTCATAAATGGATTTTAGGTCACGTACAATTAAAAGAATCACTGCCTGTTCAACTGAATACTTTTTACCCAGCTCAGGATGGCCAATGAGATCTTTGATATCGCGTTTCACCCAATTTTGAATCGCGGTTGACTTTAACGAAGTCAGCTCGCATAAATTGCCAAGCTCAACGATTTCGTTGGTTGAAAGGCCGTATTCTTTTTTCTGTTTTTTTCGTTCATATCTTGTAAGAAATTCTGGAATTTGAAGATGGCTTGCAGCTTCTTCCGCTGACATATTCGCCGATTTAACGAGGATGTCGAGCGGGCTCATGTCTCCCAGGCCTTTAAGGGAATAGAGCAGCCGTACCATCTCCATTCGAGTGAGTTTAAAAATATTCATTGTTCACCTCTTTAAGACAATTTGACGCGGATATAATCTCTATGTATAAATGCACTATTAAAGCGTCAGTAATACATTAACATCATACGTCTAAATCCTTGCATTTTCAAACAGATGTTTTATAATTTAAATATACAGGTTCGTTTGATCTTAAAAATAACGGAGGTTATTATGGCGAAAAGAATTTTTCTGTTTATTTTAACGAATATTTTGGTGCTTACAACGATCGGCATTGTTTTATCTGTCATAAGCTCTGTCACTGGAGTTGGGACGTACTTTACAGCCGATGGCGGTATAGATCCTATTGCGCTTCTTGTATTCAGTTTAGTCGTCGGTTTTGTCGGTTCCTTTATGTCTCTTGCGATGTCCAGATGGATGGCAAAAACAATGATGGGCGTCAGAGTGCTGAATCCGGAGAAACATACACTTAGCTATGAAGAGCAGCAATTGGTTGACCGTGTTTATAGATTAAGCCGCTCTGCCGGCTTAACGAAGATGCCGGAGGTCGGAATTTACCGCTCATCCGAAGTGAACGCGTTTGCGACCGGCCCTTCAAAACGCCGCTCTCTTGTCGCTGTGTCGTCAGGCCTGCTTGACCAAATGGATGACGCTGCGGTTGAAGGCGTGCTTGCCCATGAGGTCGCTCATATTGCAAATGGTGATATGGTGACAATGACGCTTTTACAAGGTATTGTGAATACCTTTGTCGTCTTTTTATCACGGATCGCTGCATGGATCGCGAGCCGCTTTGTTAAGGAAGATCTTGCTCCGATTGTTCATTTTATCGCAATGATTGTGTTTCAGATTGTCTTTTCAATTCTCGGAAGCCTCGTTGTTTTTGCGTATTCACGCCACCGTGAATTCCATGCTGACCGGGGAGGAGCGGATCTTGCCGGCAAGGATAAGATGATTCATGCTCTTCGAACGCTTAAGGGCTATTCTTCCCGCATCATGGAAGAAGATCAGACAGCTGTCCAAACACTAAAGATTAATGGCAAGAAGCGGTCATCGCTTTTCTCTACTCACCCTGATTTAGATGAAAGAATCAGACGATTAGAAGCTAAATAAAATAAAAACATCCTTCCTCTGAGAACCCTCAGAGGTTTTTTTTCTGTTTCACTTTGACTAAAATAATAAAAAAATATGCAAGTTAAGAAAATGTTTCGCAAAAGCCTTTAAAAATGGATCTAATATCTTTAGAATAATTACCGTACTTTAAAAGAGAGGCAGAAGGATTTCACATGAGATTAAAGCTTGGAAAATTGATACAGGCATTATCTCCGGCCCAGCTGATTGCATTATATTACTTTCTCGCAGTAACTGTGGCCCTGATATTGCTGAGCCTGCCGGCTGCCCATAAGCAGGGAGCGGATTGGACTTTTATTGACGCGCTTTTTACGGCTGTCAGTTCAGTCAGCGTCACGGGGCTGACGGTTGTGGATACAGCTGATACATTCAGCACTACAGGCATTTTTATTTTGGCATTTGTTCTGCAATTTGGCGGAATCGGGATTATGACGCTCGGAACGTTTATTTGGCTGATCATGGGAAAAAGAATCGGCCTTAAAGAACGGAAATTGATTATGGTAGACCAAAACCAATCTCAGTTTTCGGGTATTGTCAATTTAATGAAGCAGGTTCTTTTTCTTATATTGTGGATTGAATTTTTTGGAGGAATCATACTTGGCACTTATTTTTTAACCTACTATGATTCCTTTCAGGAAGCTTATTTACACGGGTTTTTTGCAAGTGTCAGCGCAACCACAAATGGCGGGTTTGATATAACAGGAAATTCCATGGTTCCATTCCGCCATGATTATTTTGTGCAGTTTATTACGATGCTTTTGATCATTTTCGGAGCGATCGGCTTTCCGGTGCTTGTCGAAGTAAAGGACTTCTTGTTTTCAAAGCATCGGAGATATCCGTTTACGCTTTTTACAAAAATCACGACCATTATGTTTGGCTCACTCGTAGTGTTTGGTGCCATCGGCATCTATGCGCTGGAAGCAAGCCACTCGTTTGCGGGAAAGGCATGGCATGATATTTTGTTTCTATCCTTGTTTCAATCAACAGCTACCCGAAGCGGCGGGCTTGCAACAATTGATATCAGCCAGCTGTCGGATCCCACGTTGTTTTTTATGTGCGCGCTGATGTTTATCGGTGCGTCACCAAGCTCAGTCGGAGGAGGCATAAGGACAACAACTTTTGCCTTGAATCTGCTTGCGCTGTTTCATTTTGCCCGCGGCAATAAAGCAGTAAAAGTATTCAAACGGGAGCTGCACCCAGCAGATCTGATGAAGTCTCTTGTGGTCACAATGATGGCGATTTTGCTCGTTTTTGGAGCGACACTGATCCTTACAGTGACAGAAAAGCATTCTCTGCTGCAGCTTTTGTTTGAAGTATGTTCGGCCTTTGGAACGACTGGTCTGTCCCTTGGCATTACCGCTGATTTGAGCAACGTAGGAAAATGTGTCATTATGATCGTCATGTTTATCGGGCGGATCGGAATATTGACCTTCCTTTATCTGATCGGTAGAAAAGAAATTGAAGCAAATTACCATTATCCGAAGGAAAGAGTGATTATCGGATAATGAAACACCGCATCTGCGGTGTTTTTTTTATTGCCAAAAAAAAGATGTGTGACCCGGCACCAGTTGGAGAACCTAACATAATCAGCTGCAGTTAATCAGCTGGCCTGCAAATAAAAATTAGAAATACTGGCGAGGAGGATTTCTATGAAACGTAAGGCTGAGGTCAATGAAGCCATAAAAAATAACAATACACCGACTGAGAGTATGGACAGAAATGCATATAAGACTCAATATCACGACGACCCGAATTTCCGAGGGGCCAATCGCAATTCCAAACAAGGTCAGCAAGGAGGCGCGTGATCATGAAAAAGAACCAGCACAGCAAAGACATGCAGAATCATAAAAAGCCGATGAATAAGAAGGTGCTTGAGGAAGAATTCTCAAGTGAGCTTGGGGATTACAACGCCGGGAAAATCATTGAAACCCTTGAAGTAACAAAGCCGAAAAAGAAAAAAGAGAAAAAACAAAAATAAAAAACACCTCTTAGGCGGCATGCCGCTTAAGAGGTGTTAAGCTATTTTAAATAGGCATTTTTGCTGCTTCCTCTGACTAGCTGCAGCAAGCCTGTCATTCTCAGTTCAATGAACGGCTGAGCAACCGTTTTGACGAAATTGCTTGAGAGAATGGAGGTAAGGGCTGCAGTCAAGAGCAGCAGGATGACTAAGTTTTGATAGTCAGTGAGTCCATCCTCAAGCCCGACCTGCCTGAGTGTTTTAATGATAAATCCGTGAAGCAGGTATACGTAAAATGTCCTTGTTCCCCACTTCGTAAAGAAATAGCGTTTTTGCGGAACAAGCGCTAAAAAGCTAAAGGTTGCCGCAAAGGAAAGTACATACCAGCCGATTCGGGAGAGGCCGCTTGCCAAGGTGACATCGCCAAATGATGAGTACGGCTTAGAGCCGAACAGCCATGAATAGTCAAAATCGATGCCCCAGCAGATGACAAATACGGCGGCGAGCACACCGAGCGCAATCTGTTTGCCTCGTTTTGATCTCAGTAAATCAAAGTGATGTTTATTCGAGTAAAATCCGACCAGGAACATCGGTAAGAATACAAATGTCCGGGACAGGCTCAGTGTGCTGCTGACAAAGTCGAGATAGCCGATCAGCACGGCGATGCCGCAGCTGACAAACAGCGCCCAATGCTTAGAAAGCTTTGAAAAAGGATAGAGCAGGATATTCCAGAAAAATAAGCTTACCAGAAACCATAACGACCATTGCGGATCAATCGGATTCACATTTGTCATGCTTTCGTCTTGAATAATGTAATAAAAGACGGAATAGATGCTTTGGAAAATCAAATATGGAATAATCAGCTTAACCGCCAGCTTTTTCACATATCCGGCGCGTTTAAAACCTTTGGCGAAATAACCGGATACAAGAATAAAGGCAGGCATGTGGAACGTGTAAATGAACTTGTAGAGGTAGAGCATAAAATTGTTATCATGAATAAAAGATCGAAGAATATGACCGAAAACAACAAGGAATATCAATAAGAATTTTGCATTGTCAAAATAACTGTCTCGCGATTTACTCATAGCATCACCTTCTCTTTAAATCAGTCACTAAAAGATTATTCCCTGTTGGTATTTATTTTAAAATAAAAGATCAAAAAGGATTTGAAAAAACGTCTGATTGTTAGGGCGATGTAAAGTGACGGTAAGGATCGTTGAAAATGTCTTCTTTATGTAATCACGATGAAATTTTCTGAAATGTATAGGGCGAATGAAGGAAGTTCATGCAATATGTAGAAATATTGAGGGATAGGTTTTGAAGAAGGAGTGTTTACGCATGGAAACTCTCAATGTCGAGACAAATTCAGATCTGAAAGAGGAACTGAAGCGCCTCAAACAAGAAAATGATCGGCTGAAAAAGGAATTACATCAGCATCAAGTGATTGTGAACAATACGCTCGATGCTATTTTTATATGCGATAATGAAATGAAAATCGTGCAGGCAAATGAAGCAACAGCGAGGATGCTTCAAGTAGATGCGGAAGGTTTGAAAAAGCGTTCCGTTTTTGATTTTTTGTTTTCTATTCCAAAGGATGAGCTGGACCTTTCCGTAAAGAAGTTTTTTAAGAAAGGTTTTCTGTGGAAGGAGGTTCCGATCAGGCTGGACAGCGGAGCGACAAAATATATTGAGTTTCTTGCCAAAAGAGGGATTGGCGAGGATTTCTTTTTTGTCGTTATGAGAGACATTTCTTCAAAGAAAATTTTGGAACGTGAATTTTCCATGAATGAACAGCTTTTTAAGGACTTGTTTGACAGAGCTGTAGACGGAATCGTTTTATTTGATAAAGACGGCGGCTTTATTGATGCCAATCTGTCCTTTTGCAAAAGCTTTGAAATCGACCAGAATGAGCTGTCACATTTGTCGCTGTATCAATTCATAGACAGCGGATCGCGAAAAGATTTCGATAACATTTGGCACACGCTCTATCGAAAGGGAAAAGCAAAAGGCGAGCTGCCTGTCAGGCTTCGTTCAGGAGATCAGAAGCTGTTTGAATTTACGATTACGTCTAACATCATCAGCGGTTTTTATATGTCGATTATGCGGGATATCACAGAGAAGAGGTCCATGGAGCTCCAGCTATTTAAAAGTGAGGAGCGCTTCAGAGAAATTTTTGAAAACGCCATGGACGCCATTATCATCTGGTCGAATGACGGAAGAATCGTTAAGGCCAATCAGTCAGCCTGTAAAATTTTTGAGCTGCCGATGAATTTGCTGTTAAAAAGAAAGCTGTGTGATTTTCTCGTAGACTCTCAGCAGAAATACAGCTTGACGAAGAGAAAATATGCAAAATACGGTGAGATTAGAGAAGAGATGCTGTTTAAAATGGGTAACGGGCAGTTCAAAGAGCTTGAATTTACTTCAAAGCGGACTATACTTGAAAACCAGCACTTAACAATTTTAAGAAATGTCAGTGACCGAAAGCGGATGGAAAAGGAGCTTCGGGAAAGCGAGCTCAAATTCAGAAAAGTGTTCAACGGCTCAATGGACGGCAACGTATTATTCGACAATCAGTACCGAATCATCGACGCCAACCCGTTAGCGAGCAATATTTTGGGCCTGCCGCATGAAGAACTGAAAAAACACAGCCTGCTTGATATTATTTCTTCCTATGAAATAGAAAATCTGGCATCGCCGGCAAGGCAGATTAATTTCGATGAAATGGACAATGAGATTCCATTTTTGCTGAGCAGCAATGATAATCGAAAACTAGAATTTTCATTTAAACGAAATATTATTCAAAATATGAACCTGGCTATCTTTAAAGATGTCACAGAGCGAAAAGAGCTGGAAGAGCGTCTTCGCAAATCTGATACTCTCCATGTCGTTGGAGAACTCGCTGCCGGCATCGCTCACGAAATCAGAAATCCAATGACAGCTCTTAAAGGCTTCATTCAGCTCCTGAAAGGGAGTGTGGAGGGAGACTATTCTCTTTACTTCAACGTCATCACCTCAGAATTAAAGCGCATCGAATCCATCATCACAGAGTTTTTAATTTTAGCCAAGCCCCAGGCTATCATGTATGAGGAAAAACATGTGACACAAATTATGAAAGACACATTAGACCTTCTTAACGCGCAAGCCAATCTCAGCAACGTACAAATGCATCTGGATTTAGTCGGCGACATTCCGCCGATATATTGTGAACCGAATCAGCTGAAACAGGTTTTTATCAATATATTAAAGAACGCCATCGAAGTCATGCCTGATGGCGGCAATATTTATGTGACGATCAAAAAAGCTGATCAAGATCATATTCTTATATCTTTGAAAGACGAAGGAGTCGGAATCACAGAGGACAAATTAAAGCGTCTCGGAGAACCGTTTTATACAACAAAGGAACGGGGAACTGGACTCGGGCTTATGGTAAGCTATAAAATTATTGAAGAACATCAAGGCAAAATAATGGTGGAAAGTGAAGAAGGAAAGGGGACTGTTTTTCATCTTACACTTCCCGTCAGGCAGAATTTTGAAGAAAGAAGGTTAGAGGAATGAATTACTATACGACAGCGGAAACGCCGCTCGGGGAGTTCGCGATTGCCGAGGAAGAAGGCAGCATCACCCGTCTCTTCCTCAGTAAGGAAGATTTGATGCAGTGGAAAGAATCCGTTGGGAATACGGAGCAGTTGGAGACGGCTTTTTTGGCAGAAGCGAAAAAGCAGCTTCACGAATATTTTGCGGGAGAAAGAAAGATATTCTCACTGCCATTGAGCCAAAAGGGCACGCCTTTTCAGCAAAAAGTATGGGAGGCGCTTGCCATGATTCCGTATGGCGAATCACGAAGCTATGCTGACATTGCCGTAGCGGTCGGAAGTCCGAAAGCGGTGCGCGCTGTCGGACAGGCAAATAAACGAAATGACCTGCCGATATTTGTCCCGTGCCACAGAGTGATCGGCAAAAACAGCACGTTAACAGGGTATGCCGGAAGCAAAACTGACATCAAAGCTTATTTGCTTAGCATCGAGCAAATCTCCTATAAAGAAAAATAAAACATATGGCACGTTCCCTTTTTTCGCCGCCGACATATGATTTTACTAAGTTAAAAAAGTTGGTCTGATGAAAGAGGAGGACAAAGCAATTGAAGCCGAGCCGCTCTGAGAAAATTGCCGTTTTTGCCGAGCTGCTTGTAAAACTGCATATCTTATCCAGCGCTCAAAAAGATGAAATAATCGATATGAATATGAGCAAACAAAAAAACCGCTGACTCGGCCCAATATGAGCAAAGTCTTCAGCGGTTTTTTAATGAACCTTTTCGCCTGTAAACAGCTGTTCAATTTCTTCTTCATAGGAACCGGTCATAATCCCTTTTTCAGTGATGATCCCAGAAATCAGATGGTGTGGTGTAATATCAAAAGCAGGATTAAAGACAGGCACTTCAGCCGGAGCGGTTCGGACGCCGGAAATGTTCCTGACTTCTTCGGGGTCCCGTTCCTCTATTGGGATATCAGCCCCGCTTTTTACTTTTGTGTCAAAAGTAGATAAAGGTGCTGCTACAAAAAACGGAATATCGAAGGCGTTTGCTAAAATAGCAAGTCCGTAAGTGCCAATTTTATTCGCGGTATCTCCGTTCTTTGCAATTCGGTCCGCGCCGACGATGACGGCAGAAATTTGTTTTTCTTTCATTGTATGGGCTGCCATGCTGTCCGTAATCAGAGTGACGTCAATACCGCCCTGCATCAGTTCCCAAGCCGTAAGCCGTGAACCTTGAAGAACCGGTCTGGTTTCACAAGCATAAATATGAAGCCCCAAATCCTTTTGTTTCGCCAAATAAAACGGGGCAAGCGCGGTTCCATAGCGGCTTGTCGCGATAGAACCGGCATTGCAGATTGTCATAATCTTGTCGCCTTTTTTGAAAAGCTGAAGCGCGTTTTGGCCGATCATACGGCACGTTTCTTCATCCTCCACTTGAATCTGAATCGCTTCATGGACAAGATTGGTTTTTGCTTCATTTACAGAAATGGCGTTTTGAATTGAATGGCTCAGTCTTTCGAGCGCCCATGATAAATTGATTGCTGTCGGCCTTGAACTGTTCAAATAATTTTTGATGTTCTCCAATTCGCAGCGGAATTCCGCCACATCACCAGTTTCGATGTTTTTTGCCGCCAGCGCGAGCCCAAATGCTGCCGAAATCCCGATCGCCGGGGCTCCTCTAACTTTAAGTGAGACAATCGCGTCAAATACTTCTTCTTTCGTTGTCAGCTCCAAATATTCCGTAACATCAGGAAGCTTTTGCTGATTTAAAATCTTAATGGCTGTTTCTTTCCATTCAACAGAACGCGGAACAGCAAATGAATTGGTCATGGGTGAATCATTCCTTTACAAGTAACTTAAAACATTCAATAACATCCGTTATGGTTTTTAATTGTGAACGTTTTTCGATGAAGGCAGCACCGGTTTCCAGCGCCAGCCGTTTTCTTTCGATTCGTTTATCAAACGGTAAAATTGTATCCAGATCTGCCACATGGGCAAGGCCGATGGTGCGGCGTATCAGTTCGCAGCCGGCAAACCCAATTGTCTCCTCAAAAATATGGCTGAGCGTATCAGCGAGATAACCGTCGATTTTGGCATACACATCGAGACTGTTTTTCTCCCAGGCTTCACTGAATGTTGTTTGAAACGTGCCCCAAACTTGTTTTACATGTTCATATAATGGCTCTCGATCAGCACCGTCACGGCTGAGTGCATTTAACAATAAGTTGGCGATAAATTGGCCAACATCAAAACCGATTGGCCCGTAAAAAGCGAATTCAGGATCGATCACCTTTGTCTCAAGCTCGCTGGCAAAAATGCTTCCTGTATGCAGATCGCCATGAATCAGCGTTTCGGCAGATGTTAAAAATGACTTTTTGAGCTTAGCCGCTTCAACTTTGATCTTGTCATTTTTCCAAAGCTTTTCAACATATGGACGAAGCTCTTCCTCAAATTCATTTGTATCATGATCAAAGAAAGGATCTGTAAATACGAGTCTTTCGGTAATATCGCAGAGCTCAGGATTTGTAAATTGTTTAACAAGCTGTTTTTTCACCTTAGGTTCAAGTGCGTAATCAGAAGAGTAAAAAAGCGTTTTTCCTAAAAATTCGCCAATGTCTCGTGACAGATTTGGATAATTTTCACCTTCAAGAAGTCCTTTTCTAGCGATCTTCAGATGTGAAAGATCCTCCATGACCGTAACCGCCAATTCAGTATCTGAATAGTAAACTCTCGGTACGAGGTGAGGGACGTGTTCACCCTGGCGGATCAGTGCGCTGCTTTCGATTCTTGCCCGATCGATTGTCAGCGGCCAGCTTTCCCCGACAACTTTTGCATAAGGAACCGCCTGTTTAATGATCAAAGCCCTGTCGTTTTCTTGGTCATAAATATGAAAGACGTAGTTTAAATTTCCGTCGCCGATCTCCTGGCATGTCAGTGTGCTTTTGCTTTGAAATAAGCCGAGTTTCACCGCCAGTGCGACAGCGGAGCTTTCATTTAACGTTTCATATAAAGGTGTTTTTGTGACTGCCATCGTCATTACCTCCAGTTATGTACTATCTTGTTATGTGTGCCGCGAATGGCCGTAAAAAAGCCTCCTTCTCAGAGAGAAGGAGGCTTAACAATCATGTCCCGCCTCTCTTATCTCTCAGATCAAATCTGATGGAATTAGCACCGTGCCTTACGAGACTTCAGTCTCGGCGCCAAGAAGATGCGCCCCATTTCACAATGGAATTACGGTCGGTTGCTGTTGGGGTCAAAAGGCCAATCCCTCGCCCAACTCTCGATAAGAGAATATATTCACTTGTTAAACAATTCTAATTTATCAGTTGATGAACATAGTAACAGGTGTGTGATTGAATTGTCAATATATTTTTTAATATAAATCTTTTCTGATATCATCGAAAACAGGAATTTTTCCCCGCACCTCAACGCTTTCTTGAAGGTCAATTTCCGCTCTGACACTGCCTTCTTCACGGCCGCCCTCGGCCAATATGCGTCCCCAAGGGTCAATAATCATGCTGTGTCCGGCGAATTCATTATCGGGATTAGATCCTGTGCAATTGCAGGCGGCGACAAAGCATTGGTTCTCAATGGCCCTCGCAATAAGCAGGCTTTTCCAATGATCAAGACGGGGCAGAGGCCATTCCGCAGAAATGAACAGCACGTTAGCGCCTTGTGTCGTATGTTTTCTGATCCATTCCGGAAAACGGATATCATAACAGATCAGTCCTGAGCTTTTGACGCCTTCAAGCTCGAAGTATCCGTCCTCGGAACCGGCTGATAAATACACATGCTCATCCATCAGCTGAAAAAGATGGGCTTTGCTGTACTCTTTAATGATTCGTCCTTCCTTATCTGCGATGAACATTGTATTATAAACATCAGAACCCTTTCTGACAGCAACAGATCCTGCGACAATATGAACCCCGTGTTTTTTCGCGGTTTTTTGCAGCCAGCTTTGAGCAGTGAGCCCGTCTTCATCAGCAAGCTGATCAAGATTGGCAAGGTCGTAACCAGTCGTCCATAATTCAGGGAGAACAAGAACGTCAGCATTTTTACTCTCTTTTTCGATTAAAGATTCAGCCTTTTTTATATTTTCAGAAGGTTTTCCGTATGAAATATCAAATTGAAGACAAGATATGGTCCATTTCATTTTTTAACACCCCATATTTTTCTTTACTTTTTTCATTTAACCATATATGATACTGGACTATCATTTCAAGATTTTTTTAGAAGGTGAAAACAGATGAAATTTGAACATTCTCAAGTGCTGCAGGAACTGCCTAAACAATTCTTTGCTTCTCTTGTGCAGAAAGTGAACCGAAAGCTGAAGGAAGGACATGATGTCATCAATTTGGGGCAGGGAAATCCGGATCAGCCGACGCCCGAGCATATTGTGAAGGAAATGAAGCGAGCCGTTGCTCAGCCTGAAAATCATAAATACTCCTCATTTCGAGGTTCGCACAGTCTGAAATCAGCAGCGGCGGCATTTTATAACAGAGAATACGGCGTTCAGCTTGATCCGGAAACTGAAGTAGCCGTATTATTCGGCGGGAAAGCCGGTCTTGTCGAACTTCCGCAATGCCTGCTAAATCCGGGGGATACGATTTTGGTTCCTGACCCCGGCTATCCAGATTATTGGTCCGGTGTCACGCTTGCGAAAGCGAAAATGGAAATGATGCCGCTCACTAAGGAAAATGCGTTTCTTCCTGAATACGCAAGCATTTCGCCTGACGTAAGAGAACAAGCGAAATTGATGTACTTGAATTATCCGAATAATCCGACTGGAGCCGTCTCTACCGCAGAATTTTTTGGAGAAACGGTGAGTTTTGCGAAAGAAAACGAAATCTGTGTGGTCCATGATTTTGCTTACGGTGCAGTCGGCTTTGACGGACACAAGCCTTTAAGCTTTTTGCAGACTGAAGGCGCTAAGGATATCGGAATAGAAATTTACACGCTGTCCAAAACATATAATATGGCGGGCTGGCGGGTCGGTTTTGCAGTTGGTAACGCCTCGGTCATAGAAGCGATCAATCTTTATCAAGACCATATGTTTGTCAGTCTTTTCAAAGCAACCCAGCAGGCTGCCGAGGCGGCACTTTTATCTGAGCAGACATGCGTAGCGGAGCAAAATGCCCGATATGAAAGCAGGCGCAACGCTTGGATAGCGGCATGCCGGGAAATCGGCTGGGATGTAACAGCGCCTGCGGGTTCATTTTTTGCGTGGCTGCCGGTGCCTGAAGGCTATAGCTCTGAGCAATTCTCAGATCTCTTGCTTGAAAAAGCGAATGTGGCGGTTGCAGCAGGAAACGGCTTTGGTGAATATGGCGAGGGGTATGTCAGAGTGGGGCTCTTAACGAGTGAAGCCAGGCTTAAAGAAGCAGCTCATCGAATTGGCAAACTAAACCTGTTTACCCAAAAAAGCATTGACAAGATTCTTTAACGGTGGGATAATTCAAAATAATTTATCAAATCTATATTTTCTTATCAAGAGCAGGCAGAGGGACGAGCCCGATGAAGCCCGGCAACCGACTTGTAAAGCACGGTGCTAATTCTTGCAGCTGGCGGCTGAGAGATAAGATTCGGACGAGAAACGAAACCTCTTTAGACGCATAGCTGTTTGAAGAGGTTTTTTATATGGTTAAAAAATGAAAGGAGCTCTGGCATGAGTGAATTATTAGCAACATATCTCCTGACCGAGCCGGGAGCCGACACGGAGAAAAAAGCAGAACAAATCGCAACAGGATTGACGGTGGGCTCTTGGACTGATCTGCCTCTGGTGAAGCAGGAGCAGATGCAAAAGCATAAGGGACGGGTTGTAAAGGTCGAGGAGAGAGAGGGACATCTTGTATCAGGGAAACAAGCGGTTATCACAATTGCCTATCCCGAGGTAAATTTCTCACAGGATATTCCGGCATTGCTGACAACTGTGTTTGGCAAGCTGTCGCTGGACGGAAAAATCAAGTTAATAGATCTCGAATTTTCTGAAGCGTTTAAGCGAACACTTCCGGGTCCGAATTTTGGCGTATACGGCATCCGGAAGATGCTTGGAGAGTTTGAAAGACCGCTGTTAATGAGCATTTTTAAAGGGGTCATCGGAAGGGACCTGAGTGATATTAAAGAACAGCTCAGGCAGCAGGCGCTCGGCGGGGTTGACGTAATCAAAGACGATGAAATTTTCTTTGAGACGGGTTTAGCACCTTTTGAAACAAGAATTACAGAGGGAAAACAAATTTTGAAAGAAACATACGAGCAGACCGGCCATAAAACGCTGTATGCAGTGAATTTGACTGGAAGAACAGCTGAGCTTATAGATAAAGCAAGACGCGCCGCTGAATTGGGAGCGGATGCGCTTTTATTGAATGTCTTCGCTTACGGTTTGGACGTCATGCAAAGCCTTGCGGAAGATCCGGACGTATCAATCCCCATTATGGCGCATCCGGCAGTCAGCGGGGCATTTACATCCTCACCGTTGTACGGGTTTTCCCATGCCCTTTTGCTCGGAAAATTAAACCGATATTGCGGCGCTGACTTCAGTCTGTTTCCTTCTCCATATGGCTCAGTTGCGCTTCCGAAAGAAGACGCGCTGGCGATTCATGAAGAATGCGTGAGAGAAGATGCCTTTAACCAGACATTTGCCGTTCCGTCTGCCGGTATTCACCCTGGTATGGTTCCGCTTCTCATGCGTGATTTTGGCATTGATCATATTATTAACGCCGGAGGAGGCATACACGGACATCCAAACGGCGCCCAAGGCGGGGGCAAAGCGTTCAGAGCTATTATTGATGCGGTTTTGGAGGCGCAGCCGATTGAAGAAAAAGCCGGTCAATGCGAAGATTTGAAGCTTGCGCTTGATAAATGGGGAAAGGCTGAAGCCGTATGACGACTCAAAAACCGTTAATTATATGTGATTTTGATGGAACCATCACGATGAACGACAACATTATAAACATTATGAAAACATTCGCTCCGCCGGAGTGGACGGCGTTAAAAGACGGCGTGCTCTCCAAAACGATGTCAATCCAAGAAGGCGTCGGACGAATGTTCGGCCTTCTGCCGAGCTGCTTAAAAGAGGAGATTACGAGATTCGTATTAGAAGACGCAAAAATCCGGGACGGCTTTCGGGAATTTGTCGCATTTGTTAACAAGCATGAACTCCCGTTTTATGTCGTAAGCGGGGGGATGGACTTTTTTGTCTATCCGCTGCTTGAAGGAATTGTTGAGAAAGATCATATTTATTGCAACCGTGCGTCATTTGAGAACGAATTCATTCATATTGATTGGCCTCATTCTTGCAAAGGCACATGCACAAATCAATGCGGGTGCTGCAAGCCGACTGTTATGAACGAGCTTTCTGAGCCTGATCAATATATCATCATGATCGGTGACTCCGTTACCGATGTAGAGGCGGCAAAGCTGTCTGATCTTTGCTTTGCAAGGGATTATTTATTAAATGAATGCAAGGAGCATCATCTGAATCATATCCCATACCATGATTTTCACGAAATAAAGAAAGCGATTGAAGATGTAACGGAGGTAAAGAAATGGCTGCAAAACAAGAGCGCTGTCTCGAGCTTGCCGAAGTAAAACGGGAATTGGCAGAAAGAGATTGGTTTCCGGCGACCAGCGGCAACCTGTCCATCAAGGTTTCTGATGAGCCATTGCAATTTCTCGTAACGGCGAGCGGAAAAGATAAACGAAAAGAAACGGATGAAGACTTCCTGTTGGTGGATCAGAACGGAGAGCCTGCCGAAAAGGGGCATCATCTGAAACCGTCAGCGGAAACGCTTTTGCATACGCATCTGTACAATAAAACAAATGCCGGATGCTGTCTTCATGTTCATACGGTCAACAATAACGTCATCTCAGAGCTGTATGGCGATCAAAACCAAATTACTTTTAAAGGCCAAGAAATTATAAAAGCGCTCGGCCTGTGGGAAGAGAATGCAGAAGTGTCCATTCCAATTATAGAAAATCCGGCTCATATTCCGACTCTCGCAACGCTTTTCGCGGATCAAGTTACTGGAGATTCAGGAGCTGTCCTGATCAGGAACCATGGCATTACTGCTTGGGGAAGAACAGCACTTGAAGCGAAAAGAGTGCTTGAAGCATATGAATTTTTATTCAGCTATCATTTGAAGCTGAAAACACTCCGGCATCAGCTGGTTAAATAAAAGGGGGAAACGCAAATGGCAACAATTCGAATTCATGATGAGGCAAATACAACGATTGATAATCAAGAGGAAGTGGCAAGCTTTCTGGACAGCCAAGAGGTGATCTATGAGCAATGGGATATCGCCAAGCTCCCTGAACAGCTTTCAGACAAATATGACCTGTCTGAAGAAGAAAAACAGCAAATTCTTGACACCTTCGACGCTGAAATTAAAGATATCTCAGCCCGCCGCGGCTACAAAGCCCAAGATGTTATTTCTCTGTCTGACGCTAATCCGAAACTGGATGAACTGCTAGAAAACTTTAAAAGAGAACATCACCATACAGACGATGAAGTCCGTTTTATTGTAAGCGGACACGGAATTTTCGTCATTCAAGGCAAGGACGGCACATTTTTTGATGTCCGTTTAAACCCTGGAGATTTAATCTCGGTACCTGAAAATATCCGCCATTATTTCACACTTCAAGAGGATCGAAAAGTTGTGGCGGTGCGGATCTTTGTTACATCTGAGGGCTGGGTTCCGATTTATGAAAAAGACAGCGTGAACCAATAAGAAGAAAAAGCCCCGTCCATAAAGGCGGGGCTTTTTTTGCCTATCGTAAACGCCATTCTTCGTATTGGGACATTTCTTTTTTGACCAGCGTCCAAATCAAACCGAGAACGGCAGCATCGTCAAGAATTCCTAAACCGAGCACGAAGTCCGGAATCATATCAATCGGCATGATGATATAAAAGACAGCAGCTGTCAGAAGCAACAGTGTTTTAATCTGTGAACGGGGATAGTCACCATTTCGCCAATCGCGAAGCATGTGACAAAAGATCGTGATATGATTGATTAATTTTTTGCGGGTTTTCCTTTTCAGAATAGCTTTTCCGCCTGCCGCACCGAGCATTATCGCTTTTTTTTTCTTCATTTAGCATTCCTCCTGCCTGCCGGTGTGTTTAAGATGGTCTTCGTCTGGGTATTGTTCTTCTAATCCTATCAATATATCTATTATAAATGAAAAATTAAGTTATTTAATAAAAATATGTTTACAAATAAAGTATAATCTGTAATAATGCACAATAACCCAATCAAACTTGTTTCCTATTTCTTAGCGGCGAGGGGTGAATTGAATGGGCTGTTCTTCTGAACAAGAAAGATTGCTGGTGTCTATTGATGAAAAAAGAAAGTTAATGATAGACGCCGCTAGTAAGCAGGGATTTACAGGGCATGACACAATCAGGCACAGTCAGGAGCTGGATTCTTTAATGAACGAATACCACCAGCTCATGCAAGAAAACGAACATTCCAAAGGAATTCAAGGCCTTGTGAAGAAATTAGGCTTGTGGCCCCGAAGAGACGTCATGCCTGCATATGATGCACATAAATAGCGGCGCTATCTGATGCATATATAAAGAGAGAGCTTTTCAGAAGCGCTCTTTTTTTCTGGGAAAATTTCATACGAAAGAGGGAACTGATGAAAGAACTGGCGGTAGTCATTACTGAAATGATAAACCAATTTCATGATGCTTTTATTTCGATATGCGGGATGCTTGGCATTCAATTAACCGACAAAGAAATGCATTTTTGGGTAATTGGAATATTTGGCATCTTCTTTTTCGCTGTCACTCACGCTGTATTTACATGGCTTTCTAAATGGAGCTTGACGGCTTTGTCCTTTATCTATACCGTAACGATCATCATTGTTATCGTATTTGCAATTGAGATTCAGCAAAAAGTGACCGGACGGGGAAATATGGAATTTTTAGATGCAACGGAAGGGTTAAAAGGCTTTTTGGTGTTCTTTTTCATCTTTTTGCTTTTGAAAATGCTTTTGCGTTTGATCCGATTCTTCTTTTCAGGAGGAGCAGTAAGCAAGGAGAATGAAAATACCCGTTCACGTAAATAAATAAGCCCTCCTGAGACTGTCAGGGGGCTAGGAAGAGGAGACGGGGAGGGTAATGGTAACCTCGGTTCCTCTTCGTACTTCACTTTCTATATGAATGGAACCTCCGTACATCAGCACGATCCGTTTACATACGACAAGCCCGAGGCCGGTTCCTTTTTCTTTAGAAGTGACAAATGGAAGAAAGATATGATCCAGCATTTCCTGTGATATCCCTTCACCGTTATCCATCACTTTTATAATGGCCTTTTTATCAACTGCTCCTAAGGAAATTGTGAGTTTGCCGCCTTCCGGCATAGACTCAAGGCCATTTTTCGCAACATTCAAAATGACTTGTTTAATATGATCTTTTGTACATTTTACTTTTAGAGGTTTATCAGTTAAAAATTTTAACTCTACCTCCACATTATATAAATTTCCTTCAGAATAGATGATCGGCATAATTTCTCCGATAATATCCTGAAGCGAGTTAAGCTCCCATTTCTCAGCTGTCGGTTTTCCGAGAACTAAAAACTCACTCACAATTTGGTTGATACGTTTAATCTCCTGTTCGATAATTGAAAAATACAGCTGGTCTTCTTCACCTTTATATTTCTTTTGCAGCAGCTGAATAAAACCGCTGATGCCGGTAAGCGGATTGCGGATTTCGTGAGCCGTGCTGGCAGCAAGCGTTCCGATCAGCTCTAATTTTTGCTGCTCATTTTCCGTGCGCTCCAGCTGGGTCCGCCGCTTCAGCAAATAATAAAGTACAAGAATAAAAAGAATATTCAGCAAGACTATAATACAGGAAAGAGGAAGCACAAGGCTTTTACTCAGCTCCTCTACTGTGACAGGATTCGGATATACTTTCATATTCCAGCTGATATCATCAAGATAACCGCTGACAGGTTTTTGATCTCTTGCGTGAGAAGCCTGTCCGCTTGAGAAAATCATTTTGTTATTTTCGTTCACAACCTCAATATAGACATCAGGGCTCAGCAAGTTAATCAGGTTTTGCAGATAGTCAATTTGTATAGCTGCCACAAGATAATCTGTGACATTTTTCTTTTCATCCAGCACGGGAACACAAATTGTAAAAATCGGCTGGCCTGTGATCCTGCTTGAATAGCTGTCTGTAATGACAGTCTTTTTTGTTTTTTTCGCTTTTGTAAAAAAGGATCTGTCGGCCAGATTGACTTTAGTTTTTAATTCTGTTGCGCTGGCAGTGACATCTCCTTTGGCATTGAGAAAATAAAGCCCGGAAAACCTTGGTTCGGAATCAAATGTTTTTTCCAAAACAGTTTTCATTTTATTCATATCTATCGGTCTGTCGATAGCGATAGACAAGGACGTCATTCTCGCTTTTGTTTCTCCGATTAAATAATTTATTTTGTTGCGGTGAAGGTTCAGCATAACACTGGCTTCTTGCTTATGTTCTGCAGCTATTGTTTCTTTTTCCTTTTCATAGACGAAAAAGCTTATGACGAGTGCCGGAATCACTACTAGTGCAATATAAAGCTTAATTCTCCCGCAGGCGCCTTTTAGTATTTTCAATTTGCATCGCTCCAACATACACCTGATTAGAGGTATTATATCATTGTTTCTTCTTGTTTAATAAGAAAAAATAACCAAAATAATTAAGAAAAATATGTTGTTCACATGAATAATAAAAAAGAAGAGAAATATTGGAAAGATTTTTATTGACATTTCGGTATTTGTTTATTAATGTTTCTCTGTAACGGTTTCTAAAAGGATGATTGAGACATGACAGAAAAATCACTGAAGTTATTTATCGTGCTGTCACGCGCGTATCGGTCTATTAATGACCATATGAATAAGCATATTCATAAGCATGGACTGAATCCTACTGAATTTGCTGTGCTGGAGCTGTTATATCATAAAGGTGATCAGCCGCTGCAGCAGATAGGGGATAAAATACTCTTGGCCAGCGGGAGCATCACCTACGTCGTAGATAAGCTTGAGCAAAAAGAGCTCCTTATTCGGAAAGCGTCGCCTACAGACAGACGAGTAACATTTGCACAAATTACCGAAAAAGGCATCAGTCTTTTGGATGATATTTTCCCTGATCATGCAGCTGAAATTGATGAAATGATCAGCGTATTAAGCGAAGAAGAAGTTGAAATGTGCACTGAAATGTTAAAAAGAGTAGGATTAAACGCAAAACAGTTTCATAATAAGTAAAAAAAGGAAGCCTTGTGATAGATCAGGCTTCCTTTTTTACTATTTTTCATTTGTTTCCGCTGCGCCTCTTGGCAAGATGAGAACTTCAACCCGCCTGTTTTTGCTTCGGCCTTCCGCAGTTTTGTTGGAGGCCACCGGTTTATACTCACCATAGCCTTTGGCACTGAACACTTTGGCATCAAGCTTAGGGTTCTCAATCAGAAGCCCCATGAAGTTTACGGCTCTCATCACACTTAAATGCCAGTTTGACTGAAATTCTGAATTTCTAATCGGCATATTGTCTGTATGTCCGCTGATAATGATGTTTCTCGGCGGATTAATCACGAGAAGGTTTGAAATCTCTTTTGCAAGGGGAATGTCTTCCTGGCGGATGGTCGCTTTTCCTGAATCAAAGAAGATGCTGTCTTTAATCGTGATCAGCAGGCCTTCCTTAGTCATCTTTGTTTCCAGCTGATGCTCCAGCTTTTTATTTTTAATGAACTTTTCAACCTGGCTCTGCACGTTTTTAAGTTCTTCTTGATCAGCTGCTTTTTCCTTTTCTTTCTTGTTTTCCTTTTTCTTTTCTTTTTCCTTTTCCACTTCGTCGATTCCGTCTGACTCATCTTTAGGAGGGGTGACGCTGGAATAATCCAATACGCCGGTCCCGCCTGTAAAGACTTCATTAAATGATTTTGAAAGCATTTGAAATTTAGCTGCGTCAATTGAGCTGCTCGCGTACAGCACAATAAACAATGCTAGGAGAAGGGTAAGGATATCGGCGTAAGGAACCAGCCATGATTCATCAACGTGCTCGTCCTCATGCTTCTTCTTCTTTTTTCTCGCCATTTTGCGCCTCTCCTTCTCGTTCTGCAAATTTCAAACGGTCCTTCGCAGGAAGGTACATTAAAAGTTTCTGCTCGATCACTTTCGGTGCCTGTCCTTCTAAAACGGACAGGACGCCTTCAATCATAATTTCACGGAGCTTGACTTCCTGTTTTGACTTGCGTTTTAATTTGTTTGCAAAAGGATGCCATAATACATATCCCGTAAAGATACCGAGAAGGGTGGCTACAAAGGCTGCACTGATGGCGTGACCAAGCTCATCTGTATTGTCCATATGAGAAAGTGCGGCGATCAGTCCGATAACAGCACCGAGCACCCCAAGTGTCGGCGCGTAAGTTCCCGCCTGTGTAAAAATAGCGGCTCCGGCCTGGTGTCTTTCCTCCATCGCTTCAACTTCTTCAGTCATGATATCTCTGATAAATTCTGCGCTTTGCCCGTCAACAGCCATGCTGAGACCGTTTTTCAGAAACGCGTCATCTACATTTTCAATGCTTGCTTCCAAAGCCAGAAGACCTTCACGGCGTGCAAGCTGAGCCCATTCAGAGAACATAGGAATGAGTTCTTCTATTGTCAGCTGTTTGTTTTCTTTAAATAGCACACGGAACAGCACAGGCACTTTTTTGATTTCTTTCGTTGGGAACGCAATGACTACCGCTGATATCGTTCCGGCGATGATAATTAAAATGGCAGCGGGATTTGCAAGAGCGGCGAAACTGACGCCTTTCAGAACCATTCCCACACTCAATGCAACAAAAGCAAGAATAATACCGATAATCGAAGTTTTATCCATAATTTTCACCAAATCCTTTTTTACTAGCTTGTCTATGGTTAATATCGGTATCAGTGTCTGGAACTTTAGGGACATTGTGAAATTGTTCATGAAATATTCAAGGAAGATACATAGAAGGGAGAAATAAACAAACGCAGGCTTTTCAGCAGGGGAAAGGCCGCGGGTTTTGACGTGCGTATCTGATTCTCTAAAGTGCTTTCGTATAACACTAGAAATAAATATTCATCATGCTCCATCCTTCTTTAAGAAAAGTGTAAAGAAAGAAGGAGATGAGCGCTTCAGGGGATGGAATGACATGTTCTCGGACGAGAGAAGGATTTCACATAAAAAGCGGCTTCCCTGAAAAGGAAGCCGCTGATTTTTATTTTGCCTGAACTTTGATGTTATCATTTTCTACTGTGACGTGAAAACTTGCAATCTCGTTACTGTCAAGCAGCAGATCAGTCATTTCGTCCTCAACCCATTCCTGGATTGTTCTTCTGAGCGGGCGCGCACCGAATGAAGGATGGTAACCCAGCTCAGCGATTTTTTCTTTCGCTTCATCTGAAACACTCAAGCTGATGCCGCGTTCTGCCAATGTTTCTTCCAATTCTCCAAGAAGAAGGCTGACGATTTTGACCAGATGCTCTTTTTTAAGGGAACGGAATTCGATGATGCTGTCAAATCGGTTGAGAAACTCAGGTTTAAAGAACATGCTGAGTGAATCAATTAATGTTTGTTCTTCAATCACACTGTCTTCTGATTGGAAACCGACTTTCGTTTGTTTTTCACCAGTGCCTGCATTGCTTGTCATTATGATGACGGTGTCTTTAAAGCTTACGGTTCTGCCTTGGCTGTCCGTTAAGCGGCCGTCCTCCATAATTTGCAGGAACATATGCTGGACATCTGGGTGTGCTTTTTCAATCTCATCAAGCAGCACGATGCTGTATGGATTGCGGCGCACTTTTTCCGTTAATTGTCCAGCTTCCTCATGGCCGACGTATCCAGGCGGTGAACCAATGATTTTAGATACGGCATGTTTCTCCATGTATTCACTCATATCGAGGCGGATAATGGCATCTTTCGTGCCGAATAATTCATCCGCCAGTGTTTTAGAAAGCTCTGTTTTCCCTACGCCGGTTGGTCCGACAAAGAGGAAGGAGCCGACTGGTCTGTTTTTTGATTTTAAGCCGGCGCGGCTGCGTCTGACCGCTTTTGCCACTTTTTGAACAGCCGCTTCTTGTCCGATGACGCGTTCGTGAAGCTTTACTTCAAGCTCTTTCATTTTTGTTTGCTCATCTGCCTGCAGTTTTCCCACAGGAATGCCTGTTTTTTGTTCGACGATATCCTGAATGTGCTCAGCTTCCACTGTGACGGCGGAATGTGAAGAAGAGCTGTTCAGTTTTTTCTCCAGTGCGATTTCTTCATCACGGAGTTTTGCTGCCAATTCGTAATTCTCTTCTTCCAGCGCTTTTGTTTTTTCTGCTTCAATTGCAGTCAGCCGTTCAGCTGCATCTTCATCATTCAAATCATCAATTAACAGGTTGGCTTTAGATCCAGCTTCGTCTAATAAATCAATCGCTTTGTCCGGCAGATGTCTGTCCTGAATGTAGCGTGATGATAAAGTGACACAGGCTTTCAGGGCTTCATCGCTGAATGTCACGCCATGGTATGCTTCGTATTTGTCTTTAATTCCTTGCAGAATGCTGATCGCTTGATCAATTGTAGGCTCCTGCACCATGACAGGCTGAAAACGTCTTTCCAGCGCAGCATCTTTTTCAATTTGGCGGTATTCTTTCAGTGTTGTCGCTCCGATAACCTGCAGCTCGCCTCTGGCAAGAGCGGGTTTGAGAATGTTACCTGCATCCATTGAGCCTTCTGCAGAGCCTGCGCCAACGAGAAGGTGAATTTCATCAATGAAAAGAATGACATTTTTGCGCTCTTTCAGCTCAGTGATCAGCTGTTTCATTCTTTCTTCAAATTGACCTCTGATGCCAGTGTTTGCAACAAGGGATGCGACATCAAGCAAGTAAAGCTCTTTGTTTTTCAATTTATTTGGAACATCGCCTTCAGCGATTTTTAAAGCGAGCCCTTCTGCAATGGCTGTTTTCCCTACACCAGGCTCTCCAATCAGAACCGGATTGTTTTTGTTGCGGCGGTTAAGAATCTCGATCACACGCGCAACTTCTTCATCACGGCCGATGACGGGATCAATCAGACCGGCTTTTGCGCCGTTTGTAATATTTTGCGCCAGTTCATCAAGCAATCCTTTTTTCTCGCTTTGCTTAGCTGCGCTTTGTTCTTTCGGCTGGAATGCTTGTTCAAACGGAAAACCGAAAGATTGAGGACCCATGCTCATTGAAGGTTTACGGGTCAGTTCGTGATAGCAAGTTTCACATAAAACCATTTGTTTATGAACGGAATTTATTTGCATGTTAAGGCGAATCGTCGCCTCGTTTTGATGACAGTGTTGACAACGCATTTGCCAAAACCTCCTTATAAAATTTGATCATCTTTGACCAATCGGTTCAGAAAAAAAGGCCGATTTATTTGACCTTCTTTGACTATTAGTATACGCCAGATTCACTGGCTTTCAAAACCATTTGCTCAAAGCGGTCTTGTTTTTGACCAACTTTGACCAATGAAATAATATAAAAAGACGGCTGGTTTGACCTTCTTTGATTAATAGTATACTCTGACCTTTTTTGACTTTCAAGGCTTTTGCTCAAAAATATTTTTGAATTGTTAACACAGTAAAACATGTTTTGTTCGTCTTTTCAAGGAACTTGTCTCATAGGCTATAAAAAGGCTAAAAGGACAATACTGCGGTTGGTTCGGAGGGGAGAAATGGAACAATCAAAAGGGTCTGCACATCAGCTCGCTTTTGTGTATATAGGCACAGTCGTCGGAGCGGGATTTGCAACTGGCAGGGAAATTGTTGAGTTTTTTCTGAAGTTCGGCTGGTTCGGATTGCTTGGTATTATTATAAGCGGCGGGATGTTCACGTTTTTAGGCGCAAAGCTGATGATCATTTCAAAGCGAATCAATGCCAAGTCCTATCAAGAAATGAATATATACTTGTTCGGGGCGGCTGCCGGACGGATTATCAATGTCTTTATGCTGTTCGTTCTCCTCGGTGTCACATCTGTCATGCTGTCGGGGGCAGGGGCGCTTTTTGAGGAACAGCTTGGGATGTCCGCTCAGGTTGGAATGCTGATCACAATTGGATTAAGTTTGATTGTCATGACAAGAGGAGTAAAAGGCATTTTTGGTGTAAATGTGTTTGTTGTACCGCTTTTGATTATCTTTTCTATGATTGTGGTGGCCGATTCATTTATTTTCAGTGAGACGCGGAATACAGCTCAGTGGGTGTGGCCGCATCGATGGGACTGGCTATTATCAGCAGTGTCGTACGGAGCCTTGAATTTATCGCTTGCCCAGGCTGTTTTGGTGCCGCTGGCGAATGAAATGTCTTCAGAACAGGTGATAAAAAAAGGCGCTTTCATCGGCGGTACAATGCTGACAATTGTGCTTTCTGCAAGTTTTTTGTCTTTGTCGATGCTCCCGGATGTATTTTTGTACGATATTCCGATGGCTCAAGTGGTTTACCTCTTCGCGCGATCTGTACATTTGATTTATTTGTTGATTATATTCGGCGAAGTGTTCACATCGGTGATCGGAAACCTTTATGGGCTGGAAAAACAAGTGAAGAGCTTTCTTCCTATAAAAAGCAAATATATTTTTGCGGCAATCATGATTACGGCTTATATCACGAGTCAAATCGGCTACGGCAAGCTCATTTCAACCATTTACCCACTGTTTGGCTATGTGAGCTTGGCTTTCATAGGCGCTTTGGTCTGTAAAAAGCTCCCTCGGCGCAGTTTGTAATCACAATATTGATACATATATAATAATGAAGCAAACGTTTATGTTAAACCCTGCGCCGGCCCGAAACGGATCTTAATTAGGTATTTTCGCTGTGTAAAAGGATTAAGGCGGAAAAAATGAGACAGGCTTTTCGGCTATCTTTTTTATTGTCAAGAAAAACAACATTATGGTAAGATAGCAGAAGTGAAAAATTGAAGAAAATCCGTTCGATATGCGGGAGAGGTTCTAGCTACACCCTCTATAAAAAACTAAGGACGTGCTGTATCCTTGGATACGGCCTTTTTTATGTTTTTCTAGAGCACCTTTCCGAAAAGGTGTTTTTTTATATTTAACAGTTGTAGCGATGTCTCTCGCCGAGATTTTTATAGCGGAGAAGGAGAGGAATCATGAAAAAGGAAAAAGCAATTGTCGTATTCAGCGGCGGTCAAGACAGTACCACATGTTTACTGTGGGCGTTAAAGGAATTTGAAGAGGTGGAAACAGTAACATTTCATTATAATCAGCGTCATTCGCAGGAAGTTGAAGTGGCGAAGGGGATTGCGGATAAGCTTGGCGTGAAAAATCATTTGCTTGATATGTCACTTTTGAACCAGCTTGCGCCTAATGCCCTGACGAGAAATGATATAGAAATTGAAGCAAAAGACGGCGAGCTGCCATCAACATTTGTTCCAGGCCGTAACTTAGTGTTCTTATCTTTTGCGTCTATCCTGGCGTACCAAATTGGCGCCCGCCATATTATCACGGGCGTTTGCGAAACGGATTTCAGCGGCTATCCTGACTGCCGTGATGAATTCGTTAAATCTTGCAATGTGACGGTTAACCTGGCCATGGAGAAGCCATTTGTGATTCATACTCCGCTCATGTGGCTGAATAAGGCGGAAACGTGGAAGCTTGCAGATGAGCTTGGCGCGCTTGATTTTGTGAAAAACCATACGCTTACATGCTATAACGGCATCATCGCAGACGGCTGCGGCGAATGTCCGGCATGTCATCTTCGCTCCAGAGGCTATGAAGAATATATGGCGATGAAAGGAGAGCGGGCATAAATTGTTATCTCAAATATATCCACAGGTCCAGCATCCTTATTCATTTGAATTGAATAAGGACATGCAAATTTCTGCTGCTCATTTTATTCCGCGTGAAAGTGCGGGAGCGTGCAGCAGGGTTCACGGGCATACGTATACCGTAAATATTACCGTTGCCGGTGATGAGCTTGACAATTCCGGCTTTCTCGTGAATTTCAGTGTGCTCAAAAAGCTGGTTCACGGCTCCTATGACCATACGCTTTTAAATGATCATGAAGAATTTTCTAAGGATGACCCGTATTCGCTGCCGACAACTGAAGTCGTGGCGAAAACGATCTATGACAAAGTGCAGGCTTATTTAAACAAACTGGAGAATAAACCAAGCTGTGTGCAGGTGTTTGTCCGTGAAACACCGACCAGTTATTGTGTATACCGTCCGAAAAAGGGTGGTTTGAATGGCTAAAGGAATTCCTGTATTAGAAATTTTCGGCCCGACGATTCAAGGAGAAGGCATGGTGATCGGACAGAAGACAATGTTTGTCCGCACGGCCGGCTGTGATTACTCCTGCAGCTGGTGTGACTCCGCCTTCACTTGGGACGGATCTGCTAAAAAAGATATTCGCTGGATGACAGCCGATGAGATTTTTTCAGAGCTTAAGGAGATTGGGGGAGACGCGTTTTCCCACGTTACAATCTCCGGCGGAAACCCGGCGCTGTTAAAACAGCTGGATGATTTGATAGAACTGCTGAAGGAAAACAATATCCGTGCAGCTCTCGAGACACAGGGGACAGTCTATCAGGATTGGTTTACACTGATCGATGATCTGACGATTTCACCAAAACCGCCAAGCTCGAAAATGGTGACGAACTTTAATAAGCTGGATCACATTTTGACATCACTGAAAGAGAATAACAGACAGCATGCTGTCAGCTTGAAGGTTGTCATTTTTAATGATGAAGATCTCGAGTTTGCCAAAACTGTACACAAACGCTACCCGGGGATACCGTTTTATCTGCAAGTCGGTAATGATGATGTGCATACGGCAGACGACAAATCACTCATTGCACATTTGCTTGGAAAATATGAAGCGCTAGTTGATCAGGTAGCTGCCGATGCGGACCTGAATCTCGTCAGAGTGCTTCCGCAGCTGCATACCCTGTTATGGGGCAACAAACGAGGAGTTTAATAGAAAGGAAGATAAACATGACGACAAGAAAAGAATCAGAATTAGAAGGTGTAACACTGCTTGGCAACCAAGGAACAAACTATTTATTCGAATATGCACCGGACGTGCTCGAATCCTTCCCGAATAAACATGTAAACCGTGATTACTTTGTAAAATTCAACTGCCCTGAATTTACATCTTTATGTCCGAAAACAGGACAGCCTGACTTTGCAACAATTTACATCAGCTATATTCCTGATGAAAAAATGGTGGAGAGCAAATCACTCAAACTGTACTTGTTCAGCTTCAGAAATCATGGAGACTTCCACGAAGACTGCATGAACATCATCATGAATGATTTGATTGAATTAATGGACCCGCGCTACATTGAAGTATGGGGCAAATTCACGCCAAGAGGCGGAATTTCCATTGATCCGTACACAAACTACGGAAAACCTGGCACGAAATATGAGAAAATGGCCGAGTACCGCATGATGAATCATGACTTGTATCCGGAGACGATTGATAATCGTTAATGAGAACCCGCACTAAGTCCAATAAAAGTGTGACCTAGTGTGACTTTTATGCAGTGAAAAGTTGATATTGGAGAGGTAATTTAAGACGTACAAATGTGTACGTCTTTTTCTTTTATGCAAAAATCAATATATTAACGTAAGTTTTTTGGCAGAAAGTCTAGCGAAATCAAAGGAAAGTATTTTGTAGATCGCTTTCTTTTCTGTGGGGCATCCGCACAAGCTATTAAATGATGATTACAATTTTTATTTCTCATTATATATGGATGGCGTATCCGGTAATACCGAAAGTATTTTTCAGCTTCTGTTATATTTTTTCGTGTCGGCGAGAGAAACGATTATTTTTCGTTCTTAGAATGTAATTTTTCAGGAAGCTATTACGTCATCTCATATCTGAACGTTTTGTATAGACTAGTACCGTCACAAGTTATATTACAAATACATACCAATAAGTAGACATTAAAAAGTGAAAGAGAGGACGAACATGTGTGAAAATTCTTTTTCTAGAGAGTCATCCTATGTGGCTCTATGGTTTACCGAATGGGTTTAGTGAAGCAGGCCATACCGTAATGATTTCGGGCCCTGTAAGTCGGGAAAATGTTACTGAAATGATAGAAGAATTCAAACCAGATCTAATCGTATCTATGGGTTGGACACCAGAGCATTCTAGGGAAAAGCAAGCCTGGATCCGCAATGCTACTAAAAAGGTGAAGATCCCCCTCGTTTATTGGGCAACTGAAGACCCGTTGCACACTCAAAACTTTACTATCCCGTTAATTAAAAAGATGAAACCGGATTTTGTTTTCACCGTTACACCTTCTCTGTGTAAAACTTATGAAAGAATGGGGGTAAAAGCGGCTCATTTAGACTTTGCATATCACGAAAGTATACATCATCAGATTAAACCATTGGACAAATATAGCTGTGATATAGCGGTGGTGGCTAATGCTTACCCTAATTTTCTTGAGGAACATCCGGAAGTGTTCCGCTCGTCCTCTTTAAAAACGCTTATTCGTCCTCTCATACGAAATGGTATTCGCATTGATTTTTGGGGGAAAAATTGGGAGAAAATGAGCAAACATATAGGAAGAGAAATTCCCCGAAATTGGATTCATGGATACCTTGATTATACTGAAGCATATAAAGTTTACAGTTCAGCAAAAATTATTCTTGGTTTGCAAAACTGTGAAAGCCAGCTTACGCAGCGCACCTATGAGATTCTTGGTTCCGGAGGGGTTTTATTGACATCGGATACACCAGCAGTTCGAGGTAAATTCAAACCTGGCCGCGATCTCATCGTTTCATCTTCCCCAAAAGAAACATTTGAAAAGGTTAAATACTATTTGAATCATGATAGCGAGAGAAAGAAGATTCGGATAAACGGTAAAAAGGCTGTAAAGAATGATTCCTATCGGCATAGAGCAGAGAGAATGCTTGAGGTGCTAAAAAGCAGAGGAATCTTAAGAAACCTAGAGGAAACCATTCATTATGTTGATGTTCTCAAAGAAAATTACGTGATCCATCATGTTGCTCCCGGTGAAACATTAACGAAAATCGCCATAAATTATAATATTACCCTTAAACAAATCATGGAGCTAAATCATTTCAAATCAGATCAGATATATGCGGGACAAATCATTAAGATTAGAAAGAAACGGTCTATAGATGTTAAAAATAAATTTTTCTAAAGGAGAGTAATATAAATGAAGGGAAAAAAACCAAAACAGAAGTGAAAAGAACGCCTCGTTATATGGAAATTCCCGTGACATATGAAGTATATTGTGTGGAATCCGGCGATACATTATGGACGATTTCAAAATCCTTTAATATTCCGGTACAACTTATGAATCTTAATAAGCTTTCTTCAGATAGAATTTATCCCGGACAAATGATAAAGATAAGAGAAAGGTAATTTATGAGGTTTCGGAAACGAAACAAATTGGAATGGTCAATTATTTGGTAAAACTTGATATCTTTGAGAATGAAGGGGTTATGAGATGTTTCAAATGAGCTATTTCTACTCTGGATTAGGTTATGATATTATTCAGCACGTTGATCAAACGAACGGAGTATTAAAAGTCGTGTCTCCTGACTTTTTCTATATCAGAAAAAATGGATCACTACTTCTCCGTTCAGCTAATCCTGATGTGATTAAAGCTCTTCATAGAAGAAAATTAAAAGTAGTTCCTTTTTTAAGCAATCATTGGAATCAGGATTTGGGTCGAGTTGCGTTAAAGAAACGAGTGGTTTTGGCTAAACAAATTTCTAATGCAATAGAAGAGCTGAATCTAGACGGCGTCAATATCGATATAGAAAACCTTACAGAGAAAGATCGGCAGGCATTTACGGATTTCGTTAGATTAGTAAGAAAAGGTATTCCTAGGCACAAAGAGGTATCAGTTGCAGTGGCAGCAAATCCTTTTGGCTGGACGAAGGGCTGGCACGGATTATATGATTATGAGAATTTAGCTAAACATGCGGACTATCTAATGGTTATGGCCTATGATGAAAGCCGCCTTGCTGGGCCTACTGCAAGTGTAGGATGGGTGGAAAAGTCCATTCAATATGCTCTAGCCCAAAAAATCTCTCCCAAAAAACTGGTTTTAGGATTGCCTTTCTATGGCCGTTGCTGGATGCAAGACCAATCTAACTCACAAGCCATTTCACTTTACCTTGTTAACTCATTAGTAAAAAGGCATAACGGTACAATTATTTTTGACATAAAGAGTCAATCTCCAAAAGCTGTTTTTACGATCAAACACGATAAGAAGGA
The DNA here is from genome assembly GCF_029536185.1 of Bacillus sp. B28. NCBI lineage: Bacteria > Bacillati > Bacillota > Bacilli > Caryophanales > Bacillaceae > Bacillus > Bacillus sp. B28. The sequence goes on from NZ_CP120511.1 coordinate 1,479,724, forward strand.
TCTATTACCTTCAGGAACATATACATTATGGTTCGAAAATGAACAGTCACTCAGAGCAAAAATAAAACTCGTTCAAAAATATAACCTAAAAGGTCTTGGCAGCTGGAGTCTTGGACAAGAAGATTCGTCAGTCTGGAATAGAGTGTTTAAAAATATATAAGCGGAGGCGGTTAATAATCGTTAATATAGTTTCTCCTGCGGAATGCAGGGGATTTTATACATAAAAAAGACGAGTGAATCCGGGGGGAATGCCACTCGTCACCTTCTAATGAAAAGACGGGATGCTGGATGGCAGCTCGTCTGTTTTATTATAAAATATCGAACGTATGTTTGTAAAGGCGTCTTTTTTAAAGAAATGGTTAAAATAATGCTCAAAACAGATTCATTGTAAACCTTAACGGGATTATGTTAAGATGCATGAACTGATAAGGAGTGATACAAAGTGAAAACATTGCGTTTAAACGATGTCACGTTAGAAATGTCAACATATCAAGAAGAGAGCGAGCCGAAGCGGAAAATTGCCTTTACCTTACACGTTACCAGTGAGACTTATCATGATATCGCTGTGCTGTTATATGAAAAGACATTTAACGTCGAAGTTCCGGAACGGAATCTTGCCTTTCGCGGTGAAATCACAAATTATTCAACGTCATTGACCAACCTGTACGAAGCGGGAGCCGTGAGTGAATTTTATATCGAAATAACGGAAACGGACACGAACGCCGATTCATAATCGGTGTTTTTTTATGTATAAAAGCTGCCGGCCGGCAGCTTTTGAGAAAGCTAATTTGATATGTAAGGTGTTTAATTGTTCGTCTTGCAGTTTTTGCGAATGCGTGTGGATGAAGGAGGATTTAATAGGAGTCTCTGATGATCTTGTAATTTTTATGATTAACAACAGTCAGTGAATCTAGCTCAAGATCCCGATAGTTATCCATAATGGTAACATCTACGATAACAGAATTCTCATTAACTTTTTCAACAACACCGGTTAATCCGTTTTTAAATTCAATGACGTTTCCGACCTTAGCGATTTTCACAAGCTTCCTCTCCTTTAAACATAATAATTCCTTTTGAAAGTATTAAACAGTATTTTTATTGAGAAGTAAAGCGATAAGGAGTTTTATCGTCCTAAGGAATTGTCCTGGCCCAGGAAAAATGATATATTGATTTTCGTTCAAAGATTGAAAAGGGGGAGTTTTGATTGCGTCCCGAAGACATAACAGAACAGATTGAACAGCTTCGTACTGGTGAAATAAAAGAATTGAGAGTCCAAAAAGAACACTTTCTTGATTTCAGGGCCGTTTTATCGAAACAGGACGATTTTAAGCATTTCCGAGGCATTGCCCAGCAAGGCGGAGATGTGGTGTTTCAATATTTAGAACAGCCAAGAAGCTAAAAGGTTTCTCATAAGTGAGAAGCCTTTTTATCATATATGACAGAACGCCGGACTTTTATTACAAATGATGTAACAGACGTAAACAAAATGTAAAATTACAAAAATGGATAAATATGCTTTGAAATGACAAGATTTATAGAAAATCAGGCTGTTTTTTTGCCATTAATCAGTGCGTCACCCGGTATATTCCATCCTGATACCTGTTTGGGAGAGTTGGAAAATCTTTTTCCGTGAAATTGATTTGATCTCTTGTTAAGGTTATGAAGTGTTTTTTGAGCACTTTAAGGAGGAAACTGTATGACGACAAAATTTACTGCGCTAGCTGTTTTTCTTCTTTGTTTCATGCCTGCTTCGAAAATTGAACATACACAAGCTTCACTACTGAACACAAAGAAGACAAAACATGAAGAAGCTAAGCTGCTTACCCATATAAATCATGACACAGACACATCTTTCTCTTCACTGTCTGCTGATGAGGACAAGAAAAAAATAAAGCCGATCAGGCTATCAGCGAACACTGAAAAAAAAGAAAACGAACAATCAGAGAAAACGAATGAGAAGAAAGAAACTTATTCTGAGTCTGAAAAAGAATTGCTTTCCCGACTCGTTCACGCAGAGGCGAAGGGCGAATCATATGAAGGCAAGGTCGCTGTTGCAAGCGTTGTGCTGAACAGGACGGATAAGAACGGCTTTCCCGATACAATCAGAGGAGTTATTTATCAGAAAAATGCCTTTGAACCTGTCGCAAACGGAAGCATTAATCAAGAGCCTGACAAAGAATCAATTGAGGCTGTTGAAGAAGCGATGTCATCTAAGGACAGAGAAACAGAAGCCCTTTTCTTTTATAACCCGAAAACGGCGTCAGATGACTGGATTCGCTCAAGGAAAATCATTGAAAAAATCGGCAGGCATGTCTTTGCCATATAAGCATAGAAGAGACCATTCGTCTCAGCTGTGCTTTTTTTTATAGAAAGAGTAAAAATAAAATAATTTTTGAACTTGTCTCATATGATGTTGGTAGTACAAGAGACAAGGAGAGACATCATGAATCGATTTGTAAAAGGGATTATTCTTTTATCCATTGCCGCCTTTTTCGCCGAATGCCTTGAATTTGTCGTGAATATGATTTTGGCGCGCGAGCTTGGCGAGCACGGGATGGGGCTTTACATGAGTATTTTGCCTACCATCTTTTTAATTATTGTCATCGCAAGCTTGGAGCTGCCAATATCAATTTCTAAATTTATCGCTGAATCAAATCCAAAGCTCCATGAAAGCATGCTGAGGCACGCCTTTCGAATGACAGCTGTTTTCACAGCCTTTTCCACCGCCGCCGCCAGTATTGCGCTTCCTTTTATTCCGGTGTTTGATACATATCACCCGTTTATCAAAGGAATTGTCATCGGCTTGATTCCTATTGTCGCCTTTACGTCAATTGCCCGAGGCTACTTTATGGGTGTGCAAAAAATGGGGAAGATCGCAATCGCTAATGTACTGAAAAAAATCATTCAGCTGTTGTGCTTGTTCATCTTCTTTCAATGGTACTCGTTTGAGCTTGACATGGCTGTGCTGATTTCGCTGTTTGTCCTTGTCGTGAGTGATGTGATCGTGCTTGTTTACTTGTATTCACAGTTTATCCTGGCAAGACGTGCGGTATCGGTTCAGCAGCATATCCATTTGCGCGGAAAAGATGTTAGAAAAAGACTGCTTGCCGTATCGATTCCGACAACCGGACTGCGCATTTTCCACGCCGTAGTCAACGCCATTGAACCCTTTTTAGTAAAAGGAGCGCTTTTGGCAGCGGGCGTTGCCGGGACAACTGCCATCGATCAATACGGCATGCTTGCCGGAGTGGCTGTGACGATAGGGTCGTTTCCTGCTTTTATCGCCCATTCGTTAATGGTCGTCATGATTCCCAGTATTTCTGAAGCTTATTCTCTCTCACAATATGACATCGTATTAAAAAGGCTGAAGCAGTCGATCTTTATTACGTTGGGATATGGTATACCGGCTGTCTGGATCATGTTCCAGTTTGCGGAGCCCCTGACCCATCTGTTTTTTCACTCTCCTGAAGCACAATATTATTTGCAGCTTTTGTGGCCGTACTTTCTCTTTCATTTATTTGTGATGCCCCTTCAGGCATGTTTAATCGGGATGGGCTTTGTCAAAGAAGCTTTTTATCACAACGTGTGGAGCCATCTCGTTGCGCTGAGTATGATGTATGTGCTGGGTTCAATGGAAAATCTGCAAATGCTCGGGATTATCCTTGGGATGAATACAGGTATGATTTTGCTGACGAGCCTACACTATACAACGATTTGCAAAGCGCTGCGTGTATCTGTTTTTCTGACGGGAGGAAACCGAACGCCGCGGATTGAAGGATGATAAATCTCTAGCGGGGCAAGCTATTTGAAAAGCATGAAAGGAAGATTCCATGTTGACAAAACGCTTGCCCCTCACTATTTGCCTGATCTTATTTGCTATAATTTCATGGCTGCCTCTATCGGCACAGGCTGCCACTAAACAGCCTGCTGTTCCTGCGGTTTTTCTCATGAAAACGATAGAGGGGGAGGATATCTCCATCCCAAATAAAGGACAGAAAACGATCCTGCATTTTTGGACTTCATGGTGTCCGCCCTGCAAAAAGGAACTTCCTCAGTTCCAATCATTTTACGAGGCTCATCGATCTGACAGTGTGAAGCTGGTAACGGTCAATTTAGTGAATTCAGAACAAAATCAGCAAGTCGTTGAAGACTTTATCAAAGCAAACCATCTGACCTTTCCGATTGTTCTCGACACAAAAGGGGATTTAATGAAGGAATATCATATTATAACGATTCCCACCTCGTTTTTGCTGAATGAAAAGGGTGAAATTGAAGAAACAAAAGTGGGGCCGATGACGGCTGAACAATTGAAAGAATGGACGAAAGAATAAGCTGAGAGCGTAGCCTTTCAGCTTTTTTGTCATATAATGAAAGGTGAATAGATGTTAATGATAATTATTATCAAAAAGAAATTAAAATAATTATAATTGAAATTCTTTTTCTGCATGCTATAATTAAGAAAGACATCATGGAATAATCAACGATGAAGCTGCCTTCTGGGCGGCGATTTTGTTTTTTATAAGAGAAATGAAGATGATTTGCGTTCTCAATTAGGGAGGAGAATTCGATATGAATGAACAAGTGATGCTTCAACAAGACCAGCATCAGCCATTAAAGACAGAACAGCTAGAAAAAAGCTGGACCCAGCATGCGGAACTTATCGCAGCCCTTGTGTCAGGTGCTCTTATTTTAGCAGGCTGGCTCCTTTCCTCACATCAGTTGTTATCGGTAACGCTATATTTGCTGGCCTTTGTCATCGGCGGATTTGCTAAAGCGAAAGAAGGAATCGAAGAAACGCTCGAATCCAAAACACTGAATGTTGAGCTTTTAATGATTTTCGCTGCCGTAGGTTCCGCATTGATTGGGTACTGGGCAGAGGGTGCCGTTTTAATCTTTATTTTTTCCTTAAGCGGAGCTTTAGAAACATACACGATGAATAAAAGCAGCAGAGATTTAACTTCTTTAATGAAGCTTGAGCCTGAAGAAGCAACGCTGATTGTAAACGGCCAAACCAAAAGAGTATCGGTTGCAGATATTAAGGCTGGGGATACGATTGTTATCAAACCTGGAGAACGGGTGGCAGCTGACGGAATCATTGAATCTGGTTCTACAAGCCTTGACGAGTCAGCGTTAACGGGCGAATCGATGCCCGTAGAAAAAAACGCCGGCGACGCTGTGTATACGGGAACTGTTAATCGAAACGGCTCCTTGACCGTCCGTGTTACAAAAGCAAGTGAAGATTCTTTGTTCCGAAAGATTATCAAATTGGTGGAATCTGCGCAAAACAGTGTGTCACCTGCGCAAGCTTTTATCGAACGATTTGAAAATGCATATGTAAAAGGCGTTCTGATCGTGGTGGGGCTGCTGTTGTTTGTTCCGCACTTTGCACTTGGCTGGAGCTGGAGTGAAACCTTTTATCGCGCGATGGTATTTATGGTGGTGGCGTCACCTTGCGCACTTGTCGCGTCCATCATGCCGGCAGCGCTGTCCTTGATTTCAAATGGCGCCCGCAACGGCATGCTAGTGAAAGGAAGTGTGTTTCTTGAACAGCTGGGATCTGTGCAAATGATTGCTTTTGACAAAACGGGGACTGTAACAAAAGGCCAGCCCGCGGTTGAGACGGTCAGACTGGCGGAAGGGTACGAAGAAACGGAAGTGCTTGAAGCTGTCTATGCGATTGAGAAGCAGTCCAGCCATCCGCTCGCGCAAGCCATTGCCGGCTATGCTGAAAGCCGCGGCATCAACCAGTCCGGCTACATATCAATCGAAGAAACGTCAGGCTTTGGTGTAATGGCTGAAGTGGCGGGTGCCAAATGGAAAGTCGGAAAGGCAGGATTTATTGGGGAAGAATTGTCAGCACAATTTTTGAAACAATCTGCATCAGATATCATTCAAAACGGCCAAACCATAGTGTTTGTGAAAAAGGACGATCAAATTGCCGGCTGTATCGCTTTGAAAGATCAAATCAGACCTGAAGCAAAAGAAGTCATGGATGAACTGAGCCGTCTGGGGATTAAAACGGCCATGCTGACGGGAGATCACGAGGACACGGCTCAAGCGATAGCGAAGGAAGCGGGAATGACAACAGTTGCAGCAGAATGTCTGCCTGACCAAAAAGTAAATGAAGTGAAACGATTAAAAGAAGAATTCGGGACGATTGCAATGGTCGGAGACGGAATCAACGATGCGCCGGCACTAAAAGCGGCGGATGTCGGCATTGCAATGGGCGGCGGAACAGACGTGGCCCTTGAAACTGCTGATATGGTGCTCATGCAAAACGATTTGAAAAAACTCGTAAAAATGTGCCGTTTATCACGGAAAATGAACAGGATTGTAAAGCAGAATATCGTATTTTCTCTCGCGGTCATTTGCCTGCTAATTTGCGCAAATTTTTTACAGGTGATGGAATTGCCGTTTGGCGTTATAGGCCATGAAGGAAGTACGATCTTGGTGATTCTAAACGGTTTAAGGCTTTTAAAATAAAAAACAGCGGTCCAAATGGGCTGCTGTTTTTTTATGGATCAAGTTTTACCTTCCTTTGCTTTTTCTCTTGATCCGGCCTTTTCATCACAATGATGAGAGCCAGGATGCAGCAAAGGAAGCCGGCTGCACAGCCTATGATAGAGCTGTAATAATAAAAATCCACCAGCTTCATACCGACAAAAGGAGCGGAAATTCCCGCAACTGTTAATAGAACAACGGCCTTACGTCTGAAAAAATTCATCAGCAAACGGAACAACTCCCTGCGATTTAACTCTCCTCTCAGTATACAAGATGACCTGCAGGAAATAAAATGATGGAAAACGGAAAGTCGCCGTGAAAGGCAAACACCCGTAAAACCTGTTACAATATATAAAGAACAATGCATGGCAAAAGGCAGGGAGGAACAAGAAATGAATAGAATACAACGCGTCTCTTCATGGCTGAAGGAAGCGGGGCATACTGCCGCATTTATTCATACGAAAGAAAATGTATTTTACTTAACCGGTTTTTATACAGAGCCGCATGAACGTGTAATGGGTTTGTTTATCTTTCAAGAGGAGGAGCCATTTTTCGTTTGTCCGGGAATGGAGGCAGATCAGGCCCGAAATGCCGGATGGAATTACGAAATTATTGGCTATGCCGATCACGAAAATCCATGGGAGCTCATTGAAAAAGCACTCAAAAAACGAAATATCAGCATACATACGCTTGCCGTAGAAAAGGATTCAATCTCGCTTTCGCGTGCCGAACAACTGAAGCATTCAGCTGGAGGGGCTCAATTTGTATCAGCAGAAGAAACACTTAACCAGTTTCGTCTGATTAAAGAGGAGCATGAAATTAAATTGCTGAAAGAGGCGGCGAAGCTTGCCGATTTTGGTGTTGAAGTCGGGACAGCTGCTTTGCGTGAAGGCATCAGTGAGGTGGAAGTTCTCGCTCAGATTGAGTATGAGTTGAAGAAAAAAGGAATTCAGGGCATGTCTTTCTCGACAATGGTGCTATTCGGGAAAAAATCAGGTCAGCCTCACGGAAATCCAGGAACAGCCACATTAAAGAAAGGCGATTTTGTCTTGTTTGACCTGGGTGTTATTATGGACGGCTATTGCTCTGATATCACGCGAACCTTTGCTTACAAAACAATCAATCCGAAGCAGGAAGAAATTTACGAGACGGTGCTCCAAGCGGAAAAAGCCGCGATAGAAGCAAGCAAACCAGGCGTGAGAATCGGAGATCTGGACTTAACTGCCCGCGGAATCATTGAAAAAGCCGGATACGGAGAATATTTCCCTCACCGGCTGGGCCATGGTCTCGGCATTTCAGTGCATGAGTACCCGTCGATGAGCAAAGCCAATGACACGCTGCTGCAGGAAGGAATGGTTTATACAATCGAACCGGGCATTTATGTGCCGGATGTTGGCGGCGTACGCATTGAAGATGACGTTCACGTAACAAAAGACGGGGCGGTTGCGCTTACTCAATATCCGAAGGAATTAACGATATTGCCGTAACAGGCAGAGATAAAAAAGGACTTTGTTCTCGACATCGTCCTTTTTTATCTGTTTTAAATAAAAAAATCATCAAATGTCCGAAATGGTTTCACTTCATGTTTTTGATTGAGCGGTCTTACAGCCAGGCAGCTTCCGCCCAGAACGGCCAGACATAATCCAATTAAAATGAAGAAACCCATTTATATCTTCTCCTTTCAGCAAAAAACCATCTAATCTGTCGGTACGTTCTTATCGTATTGTATGAAACGCATTCCAGATCAAGGAAAATCAGAAAGAAGGGAATTTATGGCTAATATTAAAGACATTGCAGAAAAAGCCGGTGTCTCCGTTACGACGGTTTCCAGAGTCATAAACAATCATCCTTATGTAAGTGAAGAGAAAAGAAAAAGAGTGCTTGAAGCAATGGAAGTGTTGGAGTACACAAGAAATGTCCACGCTGTGCATTTGTCGAAGGGGTTTTCAAACATGATCGGTGTTGTAATGCCGACGATCGGCCTTCCTTATTTTGCGGAACTGATGGCGGGAATTTCAGACGCTGCCGCAGAGTCAGGCATTCACCTCTCTTTATTCCAGACAAATTATGACGTGAAGAAAGAAATCTTTGCGCTGTCCCAATTAAAACAGCGCCAGGTTGACGGTTTGATTTTTTGCTCGAAGGCGCTGTCTGATGACAAGCTCAAGGAGTGGGAAGGGCCGATATTGCTTTGTCAGAATTCAAATAAGGGCGGGTTTCCCACAATCAGCATCCCTCATCAAGCCGCATTCCGGGACGGACTCGACTATTTAATCGCCAAAGGGCACAAAAAAATAGCGATTTGTTTAGCGAGAAAAAAAGGCATGAACAGTCATTTTCGCATCAAAGCATATAAAGAAGCATTGGAAGAGATCGGAGAAACATTCAATGAAGAATGGGTGATTGAGAAAGCGATTACAATGAACGATGGAAAAGCGCTTTTTCATAAATGGAACAACTGGAGGGAAAGGCCGACGGCTATTTTTGTCGCCAATGATCAGGTATCGGCAGGGCTTTTACTCGAAGCGAAAGCTCAGCAAGTGTCTGTTCCGGGTGAACTTGCGATCTTAAGCTTTGATAACCATGAAATCAGCCAATTGCTTGGGATATCAACTATCGATATTCAAGCGAAGGAAATGGGCAAGCAGGCGTTTGCAATGCTGGAAAAAAGGATTCAAGGTCAGCCGATTGAAAGCAGGGTTCTTGATTACCGTCTCATTGAAAGATCGACTGTTTAGTGAAAGGATGAAAAAAGGTTTGACGCGCATTCCGTTCGTTATGTACGATATGAGGTATTGAATGACAAAGGAGCTGAGGATCGTGAATGGGTCCTTTACAGTGAAAAAGGTACTGAATAATAACGTATTAATTGCTTCTCATCATAAATACAGTGAAGTAGTTTTGATCGGAAAAGGAATTGGTTTCGGGAAAAAACAAGATGATGTGATTGAAGATAAAGGGTACGATAAAATGTTCATTTTAAAGGACGAAAAGGAACAGAAGCAGTTTAAAAAGCTCCTCGACTATGTTGATGAAAAGCTTGTTGATATTTCAAACGATGTCATATACCACATCAGCAATCGGACAAACCGTTCACTAAATGAACATATTCATATTGCACTGACTGACCATATTGCATTTGCAATCAAAAGGCAGAAGCAGGGCTTTGATATGAAAAATCCTTTTTTAATGGAGACGGAGTCACTTTATCCGGATGAATATCAGATTGCCAAAGAAGTCATTGATATGATTAATGAAAAAGCGGGCATCTGCCTTCCGGAAGGGGAGATCGGTTTTATCGCTCTGCATATTCATTCAGCCCTGACGAATCGCCCGCTGTCCGAAGTCAATAAGCACTCTCAGCTGATGGCGCAGCTTGTAGAGGTGATTGAAGACTCGTTTCAAATGAAAGTAAATAAGGAAAGCGTCAACTATTTACGGCTTATCCGGCACATCAGATTTACGATAGAAAGAATTAAAAAAGAGGAACCGACTAAAGAACCAGAAAAATTAATGTTGTTATTGAAAAATGAATATCCGCTATGCTACAATACAGCTTGGAAATTGATTAAAATCTTGCAGCAAACATTGAAGAAACCAGTTCATGAGGCGGAAGCGGTTTATCTCACGCTTCATCTGTACCGATTAACCAATAAAATTTCATAAATTCAGTTTATCCTTTAAAAACGTGTTACTGATCCGATCAGGCATGAGTGATTGAGGGGAAAAAACGGGAAGATCATTCTCGTTCTTTTGCGCACCCTATTTTGCTCATGCCTTTTTTGTTGTGTAAAAGGGCAAATGTAAACGGTTAAACTGGAAGACTTACGCCTGTGAATTCGTTGTCATGATTTTTAGCTGTAAGGTCAGACTAGTAAAAAGAGGAGGTCAATTCTTATGTTTAAAGCATTATTCGGCGTTCTCCAAAAAATCGGGCGTGCGCTTATGCTTCCAGTTGCGATTCTTCCTGCGGCGGGTATTTTGCTTGCGATCGGGAATGCAATGCAAAACAAGGACATGATTCAAGTCCTGCATTTCCTAAGCAATGACAATGTTCAGCTCGTAGCGGGTGTGATGGAAAGCGCTGGGCAGATTGTTTTCGATAACCTTCCGCTTCTTTTCGCAGTAGGTGTAGCCATCGGGCTTGCCAACGGAGATGGAGTTGCCGGGATAGCAGCAATTATCGGTTATCTGGTGATGAACGTATCCATGAGTGCGGTTCTTCTTGCAAACGGAACCATTCCTTCCGATTCAATCGAAAGAGCCAAGTTCTTCACTGAAAACCACCCGGCATATGTAAACATGCTCGGCATACCTACCTTGGCGACAGGGGTATTCGGCGGTATTATCGTCGGTGTGCTGGCGGCATTGTTGTTTAACAAATTTTATACAATTGAATTGCCGCAATATCTTGGTTTCTTTGCGGGTAAACGTTTCGTACCGATTATTACGTCAATTTCCGCACTGATTCTGGGTCTTATTATGTTAGTGATCTGGCCTCCGATCCAGCATGGATTGAATGCCTTTTCAACTGGATTAGTGGAAGCGAATCCAACTCTTGCTGCATTTATTTTCGGTGTCATTGAACGTTCGCTTATTCCATTTGGTCTGCATCATATTTTCTACTCGCCATTCTGGTATGAATTCTTCAGCTACAAAAGTGCAGCCGGAGAGATCATCCGCGGGGATCAGCGCATCTTTATGGCGCAGATTAAAGACGGCGTACAATTAACAGCAGGTACGTTCATGACAGGTAAATATCCATTTATGATGTTTGGTCTTCCTGCTGCAGCGCTTGCGATTTATCATGAAGCAAAACCGCAAAACAAAAAACTTGTTGCAGGTATTATGGGTTCAGCAGCACTGACATCCTTCTTGACAGGGATCACAGAGCCATTGGAATTCTCTTTCCTATTCGTTGCCCCTGTCCTATTTGCGATTCACTGTTTGTTTGCAGGGCTCTCATTCATGGTCATGCAGCTGTTGAATGTTAAGATTGGTATGACATTCTCCGGCGGTTTAATTGACTACTTCCTTTTCGGCATTTTACCGAACCGGACGGCTTGGTGGCTTGTCATCCCTGTTGGTTTAGGGATTGCGCTGATTTACTACTTCGGATTCCGATTTGCGATCCGCAAATTTAATCTGAAAACACCAGGCCGTGAGGATGCTTCAGCTGAAACAGCAGCATCCGGGAAAACAGGAGAAGCAGGCGACCTTCCTTACGAGATCCTGCAGGCAATGGGTGACCAGGAAAACATCAAACACCTTGATGCTTGTATCACTCGTCTGCGTGTGACAGTAAACGATCAGAAAAAGGTTGATAAAGACCGTCTGAAGCAGCTTGGCGCCTCCGGGGTTCTGGAAGTGGGCAACAATATTCAGGCGATTTTCGGACCGCGTTCTGACGGATTAAAAACACAAATGCAGGACATCATCGCTGGACGCAAACCAAGACCTGAACCGAAAACATCCGCTGAGGAAGAAGTAGGGCAGCAGGTTGAGGAAGTCATTGCAGAACCGCTGCAAAATGAAATTGGCGAGGAAGTCTTTGTTTCTCCGATTGCTGGACAAATTCACCCGATTACTGATGTTCCTGACCAAGTCTTCTCAGGAAAAATGATGGGTGACGGCTTTGCGATCCTTCCTTCTGAAGGCATCGTCGTTTCTCCGGTAAGAGGAAAAATATTAAATGTTTTCCCGACAAAACATGCAATCGGCCTGCAATCCGACGGTGGAAAAGAAATTTTGATCCACTTCGGCATTGATACGGTCAGCCTCAAGGGCGAAGGGTTTACGTCTTTCGTATCAGAAGGGGACCGCGTTGAGCCTGGACAAAAGCTTCTTGAAGTTGACTTGGACGCAGTAAAACCGAATGTACCGTCTCTGATGACACCGATCGTATTTACGAACCTTGCTGAAGGAGAAACAGTCAGCATTAAGGCAAGCGGATCAGTTAACAGAGAGCAAGAAGACATTGTGAAGATTGAAAAATAAGGGTATATAGTACGCTGTGCTTGTCAGATGACAAGTACGGCTGTATGATATAATATTGTGAAGTAATATAGCTTTAAGTTAAAAGGAGAATGATAAAAATGGCACAAAAAACATTCAAAGTAACTGCAGATTCTGGAATTCACGCTCGTCCTGCAACAGTTCTTGTACAAACTGCAAGCAAATACGACGCTGACGTTAATTTAGAATATAACGGCAAAACTGTAAACCTTAAATCAATCATGGGTGTTATGTCTCTTGGAATCGCTAAAGGCGCTGAAATCACAATTTCTGCTGCTGGCGCTGACGAAAACGATGCTCTTAACGCTTTAGAAGAAACAATGAAAAGCGAAGGACTCGGCGAGTAATGCAAGAATTAAAAGGGATTGGTGCTTCAGCCGGCATCGCGATTGCAAAAGCGTACCGGCTTGAAGAGCCAGATTTAACGGTTGAAAAGAAAAACATCTCTGATTCTGAAGCGGAAGTAAGCCGTTTTGATGAAGCGATTGCACGTTCTAAAGAAGAGCTCGAAAAAATCAAAGAGCATGCTTTGAAAGAACTGGGTCAGGATAAAGCTGATATTTTTTCTGCTCACCTTTTAGTTCTCAGTGACCCTGAGCTTCTGAATCCTGTGAAAGAAAAAATCAGCTCTGATTCTGTAAACGCTGAATTCGCTTTAAAAGAAACGTCTTCTATGTTCGTTACCATGTTTGAATCTATGGATAATGAATACATGAAAGAGCGTGCGGCAGATATCCGCGACGTAACAAAACGCGTAACGGGCCACCTGCTTGGCGTTGAAATTCCAAACCCAAGCATGATTTCAGAAGAAGTTATTATTGTTGCTGAAGACTTAACACCGTCTGACACAGCTCAATTAAACCGTGAATTCGTAAAAGGATTCACAACTGATATCGGCGGACGCACATCTCACTCTGCCATCATGGCGCGTTCTCTTGAGATTCCTGCAGTTGTCGGAACGAAAGCGGCTACAGGCACGATCCAAAACGGCGTGACTGTTATCGTTGACGGTATTAATGGCGATGTCATTATCGATCCTTCTGCGGAAACTGTAAAAGAGTATGAAGAAAAACATAACGCTTATTTAGCTCAAAAAGCTGAGTGGGCGAAGCTGGTCAATGAACCGACTGTATCAAAAGACGGTCATCATGTAGAGCTTGCAGCAAATATCGGTACTCCTGATGATGTGAAAGGTGTTCTTGAAAACGGCGGAGAAGCAGTTGGTCTTTACCGTACAGAATTCCTTTACATGGGAAGAGATCAGCTGCCTACAGAAGATGAGCAGTTTGACGCTTACAAAACGGTTCTTGAGCGTATGGAAGGAAAATCAGTTGTCGTTCGGACACTTGATATCGGCGGAGACAAAGAGCTTCCTTACCTGCAGCTTCCTAAAGAAATGAACCCGTTCTTGGGCTACAGAGCGATTCGTCTTTGCCTTGAAGAGCAAGAAATCTTCAGAACACAGCTTCGCGCGCTGCTTCGTGCAAGTACATACGGAAACTTGAAAATCATGTTCCCTATGATTGCGACAGTTAACGAATTTAAAGAAGCGAAAGCGATCCTTCTTGAAGAGAAAGAAAAGCTTGTCAAAGCGGGACAAACTGTATCTGACGACATTGAAGTCGGTATGATGGTTGAGATTCCGTCAACTGCAGTTATCGCTGATCAGTTTGCTAAAGAAGTTGACTTCTTCAGTATCGGAACAAATGATTTGATCCAATACACAATGGCAGCTGACCGTATGAATGAACGTGTATCTTACCTGTATCAGCCATACAACCCTGCAATCCTTCGCTTAATTACACTTGTAATTGAAGCGGCACATAAAGAAGGAAAATGGGTCGGCATGTGCGGAGAAATGGCAGGAGATGAAATTGCGATTCCGATTCTTCTTGGCTTAGGCTTAGATGAGTTCTCAATGAGCGCAACTTCTATCCTTCCGGCAAGAACACAAATCAGCAAATTGTCTAAACAAGAAGCTGAGTCATTCAAAGAGAAAATCTTATCTATGAGCACGACAGAAGAAGTTGTCGCGTTCGTAAAAGAAACATTCAAGTAATGCACAAAACCAGACGGCCTCCGGCCTGTCTGGTTTTTTTCATAATCAGGGATGCAGCGGGGCACAATAACATGGCTAGGAGGGATAGAATGTCAAACGAATTTAACGCAGGAGATACAGTCTACGTCATCTACAGAAATCCGCACGCCGCCAATGTTGCTCATATAAAGGAAGCTGAAATTGTGCATCACCCATACCATGAGGGTGAGCTTTCCCTGTTTATATTTGAAACCTACCATCCGTTTGCCGAGGATGATGCTGTTTTTGCAAGCTATGAAGAAGCAAAAACGCTTTACAAAGAATTATTTGATATCGATCCGTACGAGTAACAAGGAAAACATTACAACTCATATCCTTTCCGCCTTATGAGAAAAGTAACGGTAGAAAAGGAAAAGGATGTGGCACCATGCAGAACCCATTTGTTCCGCAGCTCGTTTATATTGAACCGAGAGCAATGGAATATCCATTGGCACAGGAATTACATGATAAATTTGAAAAAATGGGCATCGAAATCAGAGAAACGACGTCCCATAACCAAGTGCGCAATATTCCTGGTAAAAACCATCTTCAGCAATACCGTAATGCAAAATCAACTTTAGTAATCGGTGTCCGAAAAACATTAAAGTTTGATTCTTCAAAACCGTCAGCTGAATATGCGATCCCGTTTGCGACAGGCTGTATGGGGCATTGCCATTACTGCTATTTACAAACCACAATGGGAACAAAACCCTATATCAGAACCTATGTAAATGTCGAAGAAATCTTGGACCAGGCGGATCAGTATATGAAAGAACGTGCACCGGAGTTTACAAGGTTTGAAGCTTCATGTACCTCGGATATTGTGGGCATCGACCATTTGACACATACGCTCAAGCACGCCATTGAACATTTTGGACAGAGTGAGCTTGGCAAGCTCAGATTTGTCACGAAGTTTCACCATGTTGATCACCTTTTGGATGCGAAACATAACGGGAAAACAAGATTCAGATTCAGCATAAATGCTGACTATGTGATTAAGAATTTTGAGCCGGGAACCTCTCCTCTCGATAAACGTATTGAAGCGGCTGTAAAAGTAGCGAAAGCAGGCTACCCGTTAGGCTTTATTGTTGCGCCGATTTACATCCATGAAGGCTGGGAGGATGGATACAGACATCTGTTTGAAAAACTTGATGCCGCTTTGCCGCAGGATGTCAGACATGATATTACCTTTGAATTGATTCAGCATCGATTTACGAAGCCGGCGAAACGAGTCATTGAGAAGAATTATCCAAAAACAAAGCTTGAGTTAGATGAAGAAAAGCGGCGCTATAAATGGGGACGCTACGGGATCGGAAAATATATTTATCAGAAAGATGAAGAGCATGTGCTTCGGGAAACGCTTGAATCTTATATCGATACGTATTTTCCTAATGCAAAAATTGAATATTTCACGTAAACGGGCTGTCAGCTTTACAGCTCGTTTTTTCATAAAAGGGATTTTTCCACTCCATCAACACCCCGTAATTCAAGGATTCTTCATCGTCCAAATAATTGCTGACGATGCAGAGCGGTGAACGGCCGCAATGGAGGAGAAATGACAGTACAGGATCTTTCTTTTTTCCTTCTATAACATCCTCTACATATTGTGAAGCACTGATCTCATGTGCGTACTTATGATAAAAAGGAATACGTCCGCCGCCGAGTAACCGTTCCATTCGCTTTTCAACGGCTAATTCATACATCGTATTCATCAGCCATTTTCCTATTCCAAGCTTCCGGTAATGCGGTGAAACCGAAATATCCACTACATATAACGTATTTGCCTGCGGATCATGACATGTAATATAGCCGTTATCTGTTGTCTCCGCCCATGTATGCTCGGGAGCATCGGGTTCAAAATGCACGATAAGAGACGTCATCGAACCGACGATCTCACCATTAACCAGCGCGCATAAGGCGCCTTCCGGAAAGGTGTTGATATGGCTGGCAAGCTGTTCTTCTGACCACAGCAATTCCTGCGGAAATGGAGGGGGAAAACACTCTTTCTGAAGAGAAAGCAAGCCCTCTATGTCTGTTCTCAAATAATTTCTGATCGTCAGCCGCTCAAATTTAATGCCATTATGGACATACATCTGTTTAAAAATGATAATCACTCTCCTTGTGCTGTTTATTATATCGTAATCCAAACTGCTGAAACACATCTAGTTAGAATTTTCAGTAAATATCTTGTGATTTCAATATAATTTATTTTATGATTATTCATTTTTGGGTGAAAAGGCCGATATAGAAAATAGGAGGGGATTGGTTTGTTTAAAAAACTTCACATGAAGATTGCTGTTTTCGTTTCTATCATGTTAATCGTCACAGTTGTTCTTTTGATGCTTTCTTCTTACCTGACGTTAAAACCGATGATTACAGAGGATGGGAAAAACACGACACAAAACGTAACAAACTCGCTTGAACAAAATATTGAACTGCAATTAAAGAGTTATGACATTTCGCTGTTAAGATTGGCAAATGGAGAGTTAACACGTGCGTTTGTGACAAATTCAAGTAAAGAAGCTGCCAGGCTGTTTAATGATGACATTAAACAAATTAAAGAAAACGATGATTATGTGGCGATGGCCTATATAGGCACCGCAAAAAAAGAAATGTTTACATATCCGAAAGCGGAATTTTCAGAAGATTATGATCCGGTTTCTAGACCATGGTATAAGCGCGCGGCTGAAACACCGGATAAAGTCGTCTGGACGGAACCCTATAAAGATGTCGTGACGGGAGAAATGATCGTCACAGCCTCAAAAGCAATTCTTGACGGGCAGAAGGTGATAGGCGTTGCCAGTTATGATCTGAAACTTTCTTCCATCCAGACCATGGTAAATAAGCAAAAGGTGCCATACAATGGATTTGCTTTTTTAGCTGATGCAAGCGGCAATCTTTTAGCACATCCGTCAAACCAAGGAAAAAATATCTCCAAGGACCAAACATTAAAAAACATTGCATCTGACAAAAACGGGATACAAGATGCAATGGGAAAAATGATTGTGTATCAAACGGTTGGAGAAACAGGATGGAAAGTCGGAACACAATTTGACACAAATAAATTAATGTGGATTTCAGATAAAATGAATCGGGCGAACCTTTTCATCTCACTCATCGCGCTGGCGGTGACGATTATTCTCAGCTACTTTCTCGCCAAAACAATAACCGGGCCGATCCAGCAGCTGATTGCAAAAACAAAGGCCGTCTCTGCAGGCGATTTGACAGTACAGGCAGAGTCAAAGACCAAGGATGAAGTCGGCATGTTAACAAGAGACTTTAATCAGATGGTTGAAAACATGAAGGAAATGGTGGAACAAGTCAGACATTCTTCAGGAAAAGTGTCTGACACCTCTGAACAATTAACAGCTGTCTCCGCTGAAACCAATGAAACGAGCGGACAAATTGCAAAAGCGATCGAAGAAGTGGCAGCAGGGGCAACGGAACAGGCTTCAGAAGTTGAGACCATTAACGAAAAATCAGAAAACCTGTCTGCTAAAATCAGACGAATTGCTGATCAGGCAGGCGGCATGAAAGCACGTTCAAAATCCTCAGAGGATGCAAGCTATAAAGGGCTTGACGCGCTCGGCCAGCTGCTGATGAAATCAAACGAAGCCAATACGGAAACAAAGAAAGTCGAAACGATGCTGCTGGATTTGGAAAATCAAACGAAGAATATTGAAGAAGTGGTTACTGCGATTTCAAATATTTCGGATCAAACCAATTTACTTGCCTTAAATGCCAGTATTGAAGCAGCCAGAGCCGGTGAAAGCGGACGCGGATTTGCAGTTGTGGCTGAAGAGGTGCGGAAGCTTGCCGAGCAGTCAGCGCTTTCCACCAAGCATATCAGTGAGACAGTGAAGCTGATTCAGCTTGAAACAAAAGAGGCTTCTCACGCAATGGTTGAAGCAAGTAAAATGAATGATGAACAAAACAGCGCAATTCATGAGACTGGTGAAGTATTAAACACCATCACCGCGGAAATGCAGTCACTTGTCCAAGGTATTGATCAAATTTACGAAGAAATACAAAGAATGAGTGAAGAACAGCTTGCCATTTCTGAAGCGATTCAAAGTATCTCAGCTATATCACAGGAATCGGCTGCTGCAGCGGAGGAAGTCAACGCCTCAACCGATGAACAGCTGATCACGCTTGAGAAAGTCAAACACTCAACTGATACATTAAAACATGCAAGCCAAGAGCTTATGAACGCTATTGCTAAATTTACATTATAATCAACATTGATACCCAGGACTTTTTCAAGTTTTGGGTTTTTTATTTTTTAGACGCTACTATATGATTACTAGATATGGTAGTCTAGAAACTGATAAATTTTAACTAAATGAAATCTAACGTCTGGGGGAATTTACTTGAAAAAAACAGTCGGTTTTATCGGTCTTGGAGTAATGGGAAACAGTATGGCTTCACATATCCTTAAAGATGGACATCACGTATTGGTGTATACCCGGACAAAAGCAAAAGCGGACAGCATACTGGAAAAAGGCGCGGTGTGGAAAGACACTGTAAAAGAACTATCGAAAGAAGCGGATATCATTATTACAATGGTAGGCTATCCCAGTGATGTAGAAGAAGTGTATTTCGGCAGCAGCGGAATTATTGAACATGCTAAAAAAGGTGCGTATCTCATTGATATGACGACTTCCAAACCGTCGTTAGCCAAAAAAATTGCGGAGGCAGCCAAAGAAAAATCGTTATTTGCCTTAGACGCACCTGTTTCAGGAGGTGACATCGGCGCGCAAAACGGAACACTGGCGATTATGGTCGGAGGAGAAAAAGAAGCGTTTGAAGCTTGCCTGCCCATCTTCACTTTAATGGGAGAGAATATTCAATATCAAGGGCCGGCAGGAAGCGGGCAGCACACAAAGATGTGTAATCAAATCGCGATTGCAGCAGGTATGATCGGTGTAGCCGAAGCGATGGCTTATGCCCAAAAATCAGGCCTTCAGCCGGAAAATGTCCTGAAGAGCATTACAACTGGAGCGGCAGGAAGCTGGTCATTGTCAAATCTCGCCCCGCGTATGCTGAAGGGTGATTTCGAGCCAGGATTTTATGTAAAGCATTTTATCAAAGATATGGGAATTGCCTTAGAGGAAGCTGAATTAATGGGTGAAGAAATGCCAGGCTTGTCGCTTGCGAAATCATTATATGACCAACTTGCCGCACAAGGAGAAGAAAACAGCGGGACTCAAAGCATTTATAAGCTTTGGGTGAAATAAAAAGAGATTGCCTGTCCAAAACAGGCAATCTCTTTTTTATTATTTTCCGATGAATTGCTGTGTCCAGTAGCTGCCGGATTCAACATAACCGACACCGATGTGTGTGAAGTTAGGGTTAAGAATGTTTTTTCTGTGGCCCTCACTGTTCATCCAAGCTTTTACTACTTCTTCAGGTGTTTTTTGTCCTTTAGCAATGTTTTCACCAGCTGTTTTGTAGCTGATTCCGAAAGATTTCATCATATCAAACGGTGAGCCGTACGTTGGGCTTTGGTGATCAAAATAGTTCTTGTCTTTCATATCCTGTGATTTTGCATGTGCAGATTTGCTTAATGTTTCATCAATTTGAAGCGGTTTTAAACCTTGTTTTTGTCTTTCTGCATTTGTCAGCTCAACAACTTTTTTCTCATATGCACTTACAGATGAAGGTGCAGCTGTTGTTGTATTATTGCTTGTTTTTTCAGGAGTAGCCGGTGCTTTAGCAGCAGTGCTTTTATCAGCAGCGGCTTTTTCAGGAGCCTTTTGGGCTGGCTTTGCAGCTTCGGGCTTTTGAACATCCTGAATCTTCATGTTGGATTGTTTCGCGTGCTTTTGAAGAAGCTTCTCGAGCTCTTTTTCGTTAGCCGCGTTTAGTGTTTTTATATTTGTTTTAATATGTAGCTTTTTCACTACATCATTAAGTGTAAGGTTTTGCACTGTGTTCCCCGTTTTGACCGTTACCACAGGCTGGCAGGAGAGTTCTTTCGCTGATGCTTGCTGTACGCCTCCGAATGTGAATAATCCAACCGCAGCGGCAGCAGATAAAATAAATGCTTTTTTCATTAGTTCGTAACCTCCTAGAGTTGTTTGTTTTCTACAAAAAAATCATAACATAGCTTTTTTGTCATAAAGAATCCATCACTTTCCTTTGACAAATGGTGTTTGTCATTTTTGTAATCAAAACGCGCTGAACCGCTGATGGCAAGCGAGTAACGCATATGTAGGGACTTTATCTCACAGTTACATAGCTTCCTATTTTTTGAATCGTTAGTTATATTTTAATGTATTTCAATATTGACAACTTTTTTTATCCCTTTTCGCTGTAACAACTATTACAAAGGTGTTACAATTAAAAACAGTATATGTAAATATATTGAATGATTTGAGAGGGGTAACCAGAAGTGACTGAAATAGGACGTGAACCAAAGAAAAAGCGCAAAGGAAACAGAGCAATCAGAATGAATCTGTATTTCCTGGCGGTCTTTGTTCTATTTACTGCATTAATCTTTAAGCTTGGCGTTGTTCAGATTGTCGAAGGCGAACAGCATGAAGAAAACGCTAAGAGAGCTAATGCGAAGACAGCGTATTATCCAGCGCCTCGGGGGAAGATGTATGACAGAAACGAGAAAGTGGCTGTTGAGAACCAGAGCGTGCCGGAAATTGTGTATGTCTCAACATCAAGCACAAAAACAGAGGACAAAATCAAAACAGCTAAACGGCTTGCCGCTTTGATCGATATTGATACCGAATTTTTAAAGGATAGAGATTTACGTGATTACTGGCTCGCTTCTCATCCAAAAAAAGCTCTCGGCCTGTTAAAGGAATCTGAAAGCAATCTGAAGGGGACACAG
This sequence comes from Bacillus sp. B28, assembly GCF_029536185.1. Taxonomy (NCBI): domain Bacteria; kingdom Bacillati; phylum Bacillota; class Bacilli; order Caryophanales; family Bacillaceae; genus Bacillus; species Bacillus sp. B28. The sequence goes on from NZ_CP120511.1 coordinate 1,501,161, forward strand.
GCCTATAAGCTTCAAGTTGAACGCGTCCCGGCTGAAGAATTGAAGGCCATCCAGCGGGATGACGAAGAAATGCAAACCGCGGCCATATACACAAGATTTTCAAGCGGGAATGCGTATGAACCTCAGATTGTAAAAGCGATGGACCCAAATGACAGCAACGGCAACGGCAAAAACGGATCATTGCTTGATGAAAAGAAAAACTCCTCGCAAAGACCGAAAAATGATTTAACATATGATGAAATTTCTATTGTGTCTGAGCATTTAGAAGAGCTGCCGGGGATAGATGTCGTAAACGATTGGACACGAAAATACCCTTATGACAAAACACTTTATTCCGTTTTTGGAGGTGTCACAACACCTGATCAAGGGCTGCTCAGCGACCGGAAAGACTTTTATGTTACGAGAGGCTATGCGAGTAATGACAGAGTCGGCAAAAGTTATTTGGAGTATCAATATGAGGACTATTTAAATTCTCATAAAGAAAAAGTGGAATACGTGGAAGACAATAAAGGAAATGTCGTCAGCCAGAAAACAATCGACAAAGGCAGCCGGGGCTATGATCTTCGGCTTTCATTTGACATGGAGCTGCAGGCAAAGGTAGAAAAGATTGTTGAAGAAGAAGTGAGAAATAGCCGCGCGCGCGGAAACTATATGCTTGACCGGGCCTTTGTTGTGATGATGGATCCGAATAACGGCGATATTTTATCGATGGCAGGAAAAAAGATAGATTTAGAAACAAATAAGATTCAAGATTATGCGATCGGTGCTTTTACAACCCAATATGAAATGGGATCAGCTGTTAAGGGTGCAACCGTTCTCGCGGGCTATCAGGATGGGATTCCGCATTATAAATATTTCCATGATGCGCCGATGCATTTAGGAAGGAAGCTCATAAAAAAATCTTACACAAATATGGGAACCATCAATGAATTAACGGCTTTGCAAAAAAGTTCAAACGTATATATGTTTAATGTTGCTATGCATATAGCTGGGGTAACGTATAAGCCGTATGGACCGCTTCCTGCTGATCAGAAGGATCTGCTCAAAATGAGAAATTACTACAGCCAGTTTGGCCTTGGAGTCAAGACTGGTGTTGACCTGCCGCAGGAATCTGCAGGAATGCAAACGACACCTGATGTTGTAGGGGGCTTAATTTTAGACTTGGCCATCGGTCAATATGATACATACACACCGCTTCAGATGGCACAGTACATTTCGGCAATCGCAAATGGCGGGTACCGCATACAGCCTAGAATCGTCACAAGTATCCATAAACCCAGCAGTAAAGAGGAGCTTGGAAAAACAATTGAGCAAAGAAAGCCCAACATCCTGAATAAAATCAATAATACGGAAAGTGATATTCAGCAAGTGAAAACTGGAATGAAATTAGTTACAACTTCGGGGACCGCTAAAAATACTTTTACAGAAGACGTGTCTGGAAAAACGGGAACAGCGGAAACATTTTACTACGGCACAAATCAAAATTGGTGGGGAAAAAGGACATACAATCTAACATTTGTCGGCTATTACCCATCGAAAAATCCAAAAGTTGCATTTAGTGTGGTTGTACCTTCAGTAGCAAACGATCACGATCCGATCAATAAGTTAATCGCCAAAAGAGCCATACACGCTTACGCAGAGCTCGAAAAGAAAAATAGCGAAAAATAAAAAACAGGGTGCACATCTGACAGATTGTGTGCCCTTTCTTTTCCTCAAAAATTAGAGATCACTATAAGAATAGAAGGAGAATACTCATTTTCTAGCGAATCATACTAGGTAAAAGTCAATCTGTAAATGTCGAACATGATAATCATGCAAAGGAGGGATTCTGTGGAACAGGATACGCAGTATGTTAAGCCATTTCAAACGAAAACCGATATTCATGCAGTCTTGGCTTCTAATGGACGCATTATTTATATATCAGCCAACTCCAAACTGTATCTGGGTTATCTTCAGGGAGAAATGATCGGATCATTCCTCAAGACATTTCTGCATGAGGAAGACCAATTTTTAGTTGAAAGCTATTTTTATAATGAACATCATCTGATGCCGTGCACCTTTCGTTTCATTAAAAAAGATCATACGATTGTATGGGTGGAGGCTGCAGTAGAAATTGTGACGACGAGAGCTGAGCGGACGGAACGGGAAATCATTTTGAAAATGAAGATTCTCGAAGAAGAGTCCGGGCATCAGCCTCTTACCTGCGAAAAACATGAAATTGAGCCTGCGAACCCGGAATCAACTACATATATAACGGATGATTATGAGCGGCTAGTTGAAAATCTTCCAAGCCCGCTATGCATCAGTGTCAGCGGCAAAATCGTCTATGTAAACAGCGCGATGCTTTCCATGCTGGGAGCAAAAAGCAAGGATGCTGTTATTGGCAAATGGTCCTATGAATTTATTGAGGAAGAGTATCATGATATCGTGAAAAACAGAATTATACGAATGCAAAAAGGAATGGAAGTCGGAATGATTGAACAGACGTGGAAAAGGCTTGATGGCACACCTGTTCATTTAGAAGTGAAAGCGTCCCCGACCGTCTACAAAAACCAGCAGGCTGAACTGCTTCTGCTAATCGATATCTCTTCAAGGAAAAAATTCCAAACCATCCTGCAAAAAAGCCGTGAACGATATCAGCTGCTGATTCAAAATTCAATCGATACTATTGCTGTGATTCATAATGGGAAATGGGTGTTTATGAATGAGTCGGGAATTTCGCTGTTTGAAGCGGCGACCTATGAGGATTTAATCGGCAAAAATATATACGATCAGCTCCACCCTTGCGATCATGAGGACGTGAAAGAGAGAATCCAAAACATTGCCGAGCAAAAAACAGAATCGGAAATCGTTAAGCAATCATGGTTTACCTTTCAGAACAGGGTCATCTACACGGAAATGGTCTGCATTCCGACGACCTTTTTCGGTGAAGCGGCTGTCCAAGTCATTCTGCGTGATATTTCTGAGAGAAAACAAACAGAGGAACTCATGCTTAAATCAGAAAAATTATCTATCGCAGGACAGCTCGCAGCGGGAATCGCGCATGAGATCCGCAATCCGCTTACCGCGATTAAAGGGTTTTTACAGCTGATGAAACCGACGATGGAAGGAAATGAACATTATTTTGACATTGTATTCTCTGAGCTCAGCCGAATTGAATTAATACTCAGTGAACTGCTGATGCTGGCAAAGCCCCAGCAGAATGCCGTGAAAGAGCATTTGAACTTGAAAAAACTAATCGGTGAAGTCTCTGCGCTGCTGGAAACCCAGGCGAATTTAAACGGGATTTTCATCAGAACCCGTTATGAGAATGACAGCATTTATATAAACGGGGACCAAAATCAGCTGAAGCAGGTATTCATTAATTTAATAAAAAATGCAGTAGAATCTATGCCTGACGGAGGCACTGTAGACATTATCGTAACAGAGGATAAGCATTCTGTTCATGTTACCGTCAAGGACGAAGGGGAGGGCATACCTGAAAAGGTGCTCAACCGTATTGGAGAACCATTTTTAACGACAAAAGAAAAGGGAACAGGGCTCGGGCTGATGGTAACATTTAATATCATTGAGAATCATCAAGGCGTTATCCATGTAGACAGCCAGCCGGATAAAGGCACAGCGTTTAAAATCTCATTTCCAAAAAAATAAAACAACGGCTTAAACGCCGTTGTTTATATCGTCTGCATCGATTCCCTTTTCTTTAGTACAAATAATTCTAAACGATCTAATCCTTCTCTTAATGTGTCCAGCGAGTATGCAAAAGACAGCCTTACATATCCTTCACCAAACGCTGAGAACGAGCTGCCGGGCACAAGCGCCACACCAGCATCCTCCAAAAGAGCCATACTAAAGTCAAACGAAGACATCCCAAAGGATTTAATAGAAGGAAAAATATAAAATGCGCCAGACGGTTTTACGACATCAAGACCCATCGACACGAGGCGGTCATACACATAATCGAGCCGTTTTTTGTACTGCTCTCTCATGATCAGGGCGTCGTCAAATCCGTTAGTCACAGCTTCAAGCGCTGCCTTTTGAGAAATAGAGGACGCACATGACACATTGTATTGATGAACCTTTAAAATGTGTTTTGCTATGTCTTTCGGAGCGAATAAAAATCCGATTCTCCATCCCGTCATGCTGTGGGACTTTGACAAGCCATTAATGACAATGGTTTGATCCCGCAAATGTGTTGCAATCGAATGGTGCGGTCTGTCATATGTTAATTCGCTGTATATTTCGTCTGACAATACGAAGACATTTCTGCCTTTTAATAGAGCCGCGATGCTTTTCAGCTCTTCTTCAGATAATGTCACACCGGTAGGGTTTGACGGATAAGGAAGCACGACACACTTGGTATTGGGAGTCAGAGCTTCTTCAATCAGCCGGGCTGTGAGTTTAAACCCGTGAGACGTCGTGTCAACAATGACAGGCTTGGCACCGCATAAATTGATAATAGGTTCATAACCCGGATATATCGGACCTGGCATAATGACTTCATCGCCGGGAGACAGAATGGTGCGGAATGCTGCATCAATGGCTTGGCTTGCTCCTGTTGTGATCATTATTTCACTTTCAGCTTCATAGTTGAAGTCTGCTTTTTTCTTCATATAAAGCTGAACAGCTTGTCTCAATTCCAGGTAGCCGGCATTTGGAGTGTATGACGTAACGTTGTCATCAATGGCTTTTTTTGCGGCAGCTTTCACATGATGCGGCGTGAAAAAATCAGGCTGGCCGATCGTAAGTGAAATGACATTTTCGTGTTGAGATACAAGATTTGAGAATTTGCGTATTCCTGAAATTTCAATCTCTCTGGCTTTCGGATTCAGCAAATGTTCCATAATTCATCACCTTAATATATATAATGAGTTTCTCCTATTTTACCACTAGCTGGCCATTTGTCACCTTTTTAACCGATATATTTCGATTGTATGCGCCTATTTACTAAACATACCTTCCTTCTCAGAAAAAAAGAAGACAACCAGCGATTTGATTGTCTTTATTGTATCATGTTCTATTATTGTTTATATGTGCCAATTTCATCAATAACCATAGTCAAAATGAAGGTCTTCGTGCCAAATCATGTACGGGGGATGCTCTTCTTGAAGATCAGCAGATTCTTTCTTCATATGAAGATAAGTCTCTTCACTGATATCCTCTAAAACAGTCATTTCATTTTCTTTAAATATTACTAAAGTACCCATTATTTACACCCTTCTTTGGAAAAATCCTTGACTATTTTATCACTGTCAGTTGGAAAGTCAATGGTCATTAGGAAAAAAGTTTCTTTTTTTAAGGTTATCAGCATAACTGTCGCCAGAATAGGATTTTGAAGAGCCTCACCATTCATTTTTCATAATTTTCGCCGATATATACAGTACAATACTGAATGCGAATAGCGAGGGATTGAATTGTCGTTACAACAATACGAAATTTTATTGGATTCTGGTACAAATGAATTAGAAATTGTGAAGTTTGGCGTTGGTGGCAATGCTTTCGGCATTAACGTCATGAAAGTGAGAGAGATTATTCAGCCTGTCGAGGTCACATCAGTGCCTCACTCCCACCAGCATGTAGAAGGAATGATTAAACTAAGAGGAGAAATTCTCCCAGTCATCAGCCTGTTTTCCTTTTTCGGGGTGGAGCCTGAGGGATCAAAAGACGAGAAGTATATCGTAACTGAATTTAATAAGCGAAAAATTGTTTTCCATGTCGGGTCTGTTTCTCAAATTCACAGGGTTTCATGGGAAGCGATTGAAAAACCGACTTCCTTAAATCAAGGAATGGAGCGGCATCTCACAGGCATAATCAAACTGGAAGAAACGATGATCTTTTTGCCTGATTATGAAAAAATCATCTATGATATCGAATCAGACTCAGGTGTTGATACGTACAATATGCATACCGAGGGCTTTGATGAAAGAAGAACTGATAAAAAGCTTATCATTGTAGAAGACTCACCGCTTCTGATGCGCCTTTTAAAAGATGAATTAACCGAAGCTGGATACAACAATATTACAGCGTTTGAGAATGGAAAAGACGCATATGACTATATCATGAACCTTACCGAAAGCGGCAATGATTTAACAGAACAAATCGATATGATCATCAGTGATATTGAAATGCCGAAAATGGACGGACACAGGCTGACAAAGCTGCTTAAAGACAATCCGAAGAGTTCTGATGTGCCGATTATGATTTTCTCATCATTAATTACAGATGATTTGCGTCACCGGGGAGAAGTGGTCGGCGCCGATGAGCAAATCAGCAAGCCGGAAATCAGCGATCTGATTAAAAAAGTGGATACGTATGTGATCGATTAATAAAAAAAAGCCGGATGCCATAAGTGGCATCGGCTTTTTTTATTAAAAATAACTCTCGCCGAGTTTCTTAAAGACAGGCTTATGATAAGCGGGCTGCTGGCGATTCGTCACAAGCGGCTTTTCTTTCATGCCGACGTATTTTTGCAATAGGTGTTTTGCTTTTGTTAAAGACATTTGAGCTTTTGGATTTCGGTACGACTGATTAAGTGTACCTAAATGCGGAAGATGTTCGAAGTCTTCTTTAGTTGGAGGCATGTGAAAATAGTAGTCTCCGATTGAGATAAGCACGTCCGATTGCTGTTGGCTGAACCTTGGATTTTTTGAAAAATGAAGCCCTATTTTCTTTCCTTTACCTTCTTTGACAAGCTTTTGCAAAGCCCGTTTTTTCAGCAGATATAGGTATTTAGGGTTGGGGGCGGTTTTTGCATGGCGGTTCACAGTGTAAACTGCTTTTGAAAGATTTTCTACGGTTGGCTGCAGATCTTTCGAGTATGCATGGTCGTCCATTATTTCTCTCCTTTGCTCTTATCAAATTTCTTATGATTAGATTATACTTTTTTAAGGTTGAAATGCAAATATTGAATGCAAAAAAGCGCTTTTTCTATGGGAAAAAAGCGCATTTTCAACTTATATTATACAGATTTTGCTTTCTTTCTCGGCTGAGCCTGAAATGTTTCCTGTACATTCACTTCTACAGCCTGCGCACTGTATTTTGGCAGTGCGACAAAATAGAAAATGAAAACAGCTAAAATGAAAACGCCCATGCCGTAATACAGATAATCGATGTTTGATACAAACTTAGGGAATAACAGCGCCACTAAGCCAAGTGTCAAAGACTGCGCAAACATCATAAAAGGATCTTGCCAGCCGCTTACACGTCCCATCAGCTTCGGATGGACAATCTTAGGCATCCATCCCCCAATGGCGATGTTTACCGGACCGATGCACATCCCCAGTACAAAAGTAGTTGCATAGTACACCCATAAAACTTTGGTGTAGCCAAGGACAAAAATCAGCAAGCCCGCAATTAAAATCGGCACCGACATTAAAAAGTGAGGCTTCACTTTTTTAGAGATTAACGTGCCGATCACACTTCCTGCCAAAAGACCAAACCCGATTGCGATCGTAAATACGGATGTATGCCATTCATAACGGTCGGGGGCCAGTCCATACTTCATTGTAAACATTGGCAATACAGCAAATCCTCCGTTCACAAAACCAAAAACAAAGAAACCGAAAATAAGAGAGGCCAGCAGCTTGTTTTTTAAAATGTAGACAATGCCTTCCTTAAAATCGTTTATCGAATCCTTGACGGAAGCTTGTCTCCAGTTAAATGTGCCGTTCGGCTGTCTGGCTTCTTTCGGAATCCGGCAGGTGCGGATAAGCATGCCGGAAATAATAAAGCTGACAAAATCAAGAATAATCGCTCCATGAATTCCGATTGTGTTATACATAAAAGCACCGATTCCAACGCCAAATACCATAAAGATACTAAAAAGCATCTGATTAAGCCCGGCCGCTTTCGCATAATGCTCCTTCGGCAGGATGGCTTGTACTAAACTGTTTTCTGCAGGAAAGAAAAACTTGGTTACAGCGCTTCTGACAAACAAAATACAGAAAACAAGAGGAATATTGCCGGTAAATAAAGTGAAAAAAAGTACGACAGTCAGGGCGGCTCTGATCCAATCACAGTTTTCCGCGACTTTTTTTCTGTCAAACCGGTCCGCAACGACTCCCACAAGCAAAAACACAAATACTGTAGGAAGGGAATACATCAGTTCAGCCAAGGTTGTGTAAGAAGGCTGGCTGCTGAAGCGGTCCAGCAAGAAAAAAGCAAATGCCATGTTGCCTACTGTCGTGCCCATTTGAGAAGCGAGTGCTGCGAAAAATAGACGAACAAAATTACGATTTTTAAATATATCCATAAAAACGCTCCTTACCCTAAAGGTCCCACTTTATCATATTATAAACCGCCTGTTTTTGAAACAAATAAGAAAACATTACCGGTTAATCATGACTCTTGTTCCGTTTGGCACAATTGAAGCGAGTTCTAGAACATCTTTGTTATGCATGCGGATACAGCCTTTAGACACAGCCTTGCCAATCGAAGCGGGATTATTCGTTCCGTGTATTCCATAGTGCTGCCTTGAAAGGCTCAGCCAATAAGCACCAAATGGGCCGCCGGGATTGCGTTGGCGGTTAATAATGTAGAACTCGCCAGTTGGTGTTTGTGTCAGTATTTTACCGACGGCGATCGGATAAGTTTTTATTACCTGATTATTTTGGTACAAAGTAAGGGTTTTAGCCCCAATAGAGACTGCAATATGATATGGGATCGTATTTGGGTCTGGCAGACCGGGGATGACAATGCGCTGTCCGGCGATAACTCCTGATTGCAGCGATGGGTTGGCTTGGATCAAAGCAGCAGTGCTGATTCTGAAATCGGCCGCGATGCTGGTGAGTGTATCGCCTTGTTTAATCTGGTACGTAAGCAGTTTCCTCATCCTCCCTTTTTTATTTATAAGTATTGATGAGGAACCCATTCTGCTACATTAAGTTGTGCTTTTTAATGTAAAGACTGTGATTTCAGGTTTAGCCAGAAATCGCAAAGGCAGTCTCGTCATCCCGAGGCCGCGGTTCACATAAATATGAGTGTCGCCTGTTTGGTACATTCCTTCGGTATAGACTTTTCCGTACGGAGGCGTAATAAGCGGTCCGTAGAAGGGCAGCTGGATCTGCCCGCCGTGTGTGTGTCCGGATAGCTGCAGATTGACAGGATATGTTTTTGTATTCAAGGCAGCATCAGGCTCATGGACGAGCAAAATGGAAAAAAGCCTTTCGCTTAGTTTCGATAGGGTGCCTTCATAATCGGGCTTGCCGAGCATTAAATCATCGAGCGCAGCGATCTCAATTTCGCTGCCGTCTGTGAGCGTCAATTTTTGATAGGCGTTGCGGAATACCGTAAAACCTCCTGATGACATCAGGCTTTTATAAGCATCGGTTCCATAGCCGCCGTGATCATGATTGCCGTAAACACAAAACTTGCCGAAGGGTGCTTGCAGCTTTCTCAAAAAAGGAATCACTGCCTGATAATGTTGATACGTATCAGGGTTATCGATAATATCCCCGGTAAAAACAATTAAATCAGGCTTAGTTTCATTGATCGTCAGGATGACAGTTCTAAAGTCTTCAAGCGTAAAATAATCGCTTAAATGTGTATCACTGAACTGCACGATTTTAAAACCGTCAAATCCATGGGGAATGAGAGAGCTTTTAATCGTGTGTTTAGTAGTCTCAATCATATGCGGTTCCAGATAGCGGGCATAGCCATATCCCCCGCTGGCCGTTAAAACCCCGGCCGCAAAAACGCCGAGCGTTCCTTTTAAAAATTGTCTTCTGGACATCTTTTTCATTTCAAACCAACCTTTAGTAGAGTTTTTCTATTATATCACCTGTAACTTGAAAAAATCTCATCTTAGCATGTACTGACAGAAGCTTGCGTATAATGGTAGAATAATATTGAATGAATACTCATTCATAACAGGAGGGATCATACAATGGAAAAAAAGGTTGTTATTATTACCGGCGGGTCAAGCGGCATGGGAAAAGCAATGGCAAAAAAACAGGCCGAATTGGGCTGGAATGTCATGATAACAGGGCGGAACCATGAAGCACTTGAAGAAACAAAAAAAGAAATTGAAACCTTTGAGGGCCAAGTTGCCTGTTTTCAAATGGATGTCCGTTCTGATTCTGGGGCAGCACAAATGGTTGCAGAAGCGTTACATGTGTTTGGGCGTCTTGATGCACTTATTAATAATGCGGCCGGCAATTTTATTTGCCCGGCAGAAAAGCTCACGCCCAATGGATGGAAAGCGGTAATTGAGATTGTATTAAATGGCACGTTTTTTTGCAGCCAAGCCGCAGCCAGGCACTGGATTGAGCATCAGCAGAGGGGTGTTATTCTAAATATGGCCGCCACATATGCGTGGGGAGCGGGAGCGGGGGTTGTTCATTCCGCTGCGGCAAAAGCTGGCGTATTGTCGCTCACTAGAACTCTCGCCGTAGAGTGGGGCAGTCAATACGGAATCCGTACAAACGCGATTGCACCCGGTCCAATTGAACGAACAGGCGGTGCAGAGAAGCTTTTTGAATCAGAAAAAGCGATGTCCCGAACGATGAACAGTGTGCCGCTCGGCCGGCTCGGCACACCCGAGGAAATCGCCGCCTTGGCCGCGTTTATGCTTTCTGATGAAGCGTCCTATATGAATGGGGAATGTGTCACTCTGGATGGGGGGCAATGGCTGAATCCTTATCCGTTTTAAAGCATATTAAACTTTGGATTCAATGTGGTATAATCAGACAAAGATAGAGAAGCAGGTGATAACATGTTGGATCCACTTGATATTTTAACGAACATTGATGATGTCCTCCCATATTACCAGGCGATTTTCAGTGCCGAGGAGCAGAAAATCGTCGGATATGAGGTGCTGGGACGTATATTGGCAGATTCAGAAATTCAAAGTCTCGGACCCTTTTTTTTAGATGCAGGGATACCCGAAGAATATAAGTTAGAGGTTGATAACAGAATTATCCGCCAGGCTCTTGACCGCTTTTTAGAAGCGGATTCTGATCTGCTGATTTTTATGAATCAGGATGCCAATCTTTTAATGCTTGATCACGGCGAAAGCTTTCTTGAGCTTCTGAAAGAATATGAAGCGAGAGGGATCGAACTTCATCGTTTCGTGCTTGAAATTACAGAGCACAATTTTGAAGGGGATATTGAGCAGCTTTACCATATGCTTGCCTACTATCGTACATACGGAATCAAAATTGCAGTTGATAATATCGGAAAAGAAAGCAGCAATCTGGACAGAATTGCGCTGCTATCGCCAGATTTGTTAAAAATCGATTTACAGGCGCTGAAAATCTCACAGCCATCTCCGTCTTATGAGCATGTGCTGTACAGCATTTCATTATTAGCAAGAAAAATCGGTGCGGCGCTGCTTTACGAAGATATTGAGGCGAATTTTCAGCTTCAATACGCATGGAGAAATGGCGGCCGCTATTTTCAGGGCTATTATTTGGTGTCCCCGTCAGAAACGTTTTTAGAGAGAGATGTATTGAAGCGAAGACTTAAGACTGAATTTCACCAATTTATCACACATGAGAAAAAGAAACTAGAAACCGTCTATGAGCACTCTGAACAGTTTTACAAACGGGTGCACCAGGCTGTTACATCATTGCGAAAAAACAGCCAGTCTCCGGATGATGACTTTATTAAAAAGCTGGCGGAAGAGCTGACGGACTGCAGCTTTAGAATTTATATCTGTGATGGAGAAGGCGATCAGCTGACTGGAAATGTTTTTAAACAAGACGGAGAATGGATTTACCAGCCGGAGTATACGGAGAAGAACTGGAGCTGGCGTCCTTATTTTCTGGAGAACATCATGAGAATGAGAAACCTCAGAAAAGGGTTTTTCAGTGATTTGTACAGCGATTTGGAAACAGGCGAAATGATCAGAACGTTTTCATATCCGATGGATGATCAAATATATTTGTTTATAGACCTGCCGTATTCTTATTTATATGAGCAGGATGGATTGATTTAAACGGCTGAAGAGCCGTTTTTTTTATGAATTGAAAAAAATATCAAAAAACGATTGACATTGATACTGAGAATCATTATCATTTAATTATAGAGAGAAGCTACTCTCTGTTCCCCAACCCCTCTATCAGATCAAGATCCGAAAAGCTTGGCGCTACCCCCGCCAAGTTTTTTATTTGTCAACGCATAAGACAATCCATAGAAACAATAAACCTTATTAGTGGTAAACAACGGCACTAGGAGGTACAAACATGTTCAAAAGGAGCAATAGGCTGCTTATTGACCTTCCAACCCCAGAACATCCTGACCCAAATTCGGCAGCGGCGGTTCAAGAGCTGTTAGGCGGCAAATTTGGTGAAATGTCCACTCTCAATAATTATATGTTCCAGTCCTTTAACTTTCGCAGCAAGAAAAAATTAAAACCGTTTTACGATCTCGTATCAAGCATTACCGCTGAAGAATTCGGCCATGTTGAGCTTGTGTCTAATACGATATCTTTAATGCTGACAGGTTCGACATTTAAAGGTGATCCCGACGTTTCACCGATGAGAGATGCAAAAAATAAACGAAATTCCCTGCATTTTATTGAAACGGCTCAAACGTCTTATCCGTTTGATTCGATGGGGAAAGCCTGGACCGGTGAAAATGTGTTTAACAGCGGAAATCTGGTGCTGGATTTGCTCCAAAACTTTTTCCTGGAATGCGGCGCCCGAACTCACAAAATGAGAGTGTATGAAATGACTGATCATCCGGTGGCCAGAGAAATGATCGGTTATTTGCTCGTGCGCGGCGGCGTTCATATCGTGGCGTATGCCAAAGCGCTTGAGATTGCGACTGGCGTAAATATCGGCAAAATGCTTCCGATCCCGAACCTTGATAATAAACATTTTGATACAGCCAGAAAATTCGAAGAGCAGGGAATTCATACGAAGCTGTATACATTCAGTGATACGGATTACAAGGATATCAATAAAATCTGGAAAGGTGAGCATCCGATAGACGGCAGTGAGCTTCATGTCATTGAGGGAAGCCCTAAGGGAGCGCCCGTTCCTGATTTCAGAGAAGTGCCGGAGGAATTTGCTCCCGGGATTTCAAAAGAGGATTTTGACGAAATTGCAAAAAGGCTGTTGGATTCTGCCGGAATATCAAAAAAATCATAATTGTGTGTATGACATTCCAAAAAAAGCCTCAAACTACGTAAAAATAGTTTTTTCACTTTTTTTCTTTTCTTAAATTCAGCAGGGAAAATGCCATCCTGTCCGACTTTATGGTATGATGCTCAATAGAACTTGTATTATAATAAATACTTGTTGATTTGAAGTTGTTTTTTGAAAGGAGTCTTTTTTTAGAATGTCACAATTAATGGGTATCATCACACGGCTGCAAAGTCTGCAAGAAACGGCGGAAGCGGCTAACGAGCCAATGCAGCGCTACTTCGAAGTAAATGGTGAGAAAATATGCAGTGTTAAATATTTCGAAAAAAATCAAACGTTTGAACTGACGGTTTTCCAAAAAGGTGAAAAGCCGAACACATATCCGTTTGATAATATCGACATGGTTTCAATCGAAATCTTTGAACTTCTGCAGTAAGACTCTTGATATAGGGGAAACAAGCTTTCGCTTTGCAGCATGTAATCGAAATAAACGGTAAGGAACATACTTGTTTCATGGTTGTAAATCCTTGAAAAGGAGTGTCGTCGTGGCCGATTCTTTTCTGTTTTATAATCTTTCAGAAGCACAGATGACCTTTCAAGATGTGATGGAACGGCTTAAAGCCTTTATTCGAAGGGATCCCCGTTCTTCATATGTGTTATCGATCGGAACCGATTCACAGGTTTATCGTGATTACACAAAGTTTATTACTGCATTACATTTGCATCGTACAGGCAAGGGAGCTTGGGGCTGCTTGAAAAACCACGCAGTCGACAGACCCATACATAGCCTTCGTGAAAAGATTTCGTTAGAAACGGCGTACAGTCAAGAAACAGCCGCCTATATTCTGGATGGACACTTGATGGATATTACCGATCTGCTCCTGCCTTTTACAGGCGAAGGGGCGGATCTTACATTTGAGGTTCACTTGGATATTGGGAAAAAAGGGCTTACAAAAGAACTGATTCAAGAAATGACAGGGCGCATAACTTCAATGGGGATTGAGGCTAAAATCAAACCGGATTCATACACAGCCTTCAGCTATGCAAATCGTTTCACAAAATAATTCCGGCTCGCAAGCCGAGGGAAATGTCGAATTATGCGGTTGACGATTGTTTTCTGATTACTTATTCTAGCGGTAGAGCTGAAAGTAAGTTTTCTTGCTTTCAGAGGTATTCAGTATAAAACAGGGGGCCTGATTACGAATGAGTCTTATCGGTGAACGATTTACAGAAGAAGAACAAAAACTTCTGCTGAATATCCTGATCAACCATGAGTATGCTATCGAGCTTTTAAGCAGTGAGATCAACGATATAGAGACAGGAACCAAAAACGTTGACGGAACCACCTACAAAAAACTTGTAACGCTATACGACCGATTTCGATTTGAAAATTAATGGCACACCTTATAATTGATACTCCTCCAAAGAGTATCTTTTTTATTGAAGGAAACTTTTCGACAAATACTGATAAAGTTTATATTATTGTAGTATAGGGAATGTATGTGTTGATGAAAATGAAAAGGGGTCGAAAACATGATAAGCTTGCAATCAGATCAGCTTCTTGAGGCAACAGTTGGACAATTTATGATTGAGGCGGACAAAGTAGCGCACGTTCAAGTTGGAAACAACCTGGAGCACGCTTTATTAGTGCTGACAAAAACAGGGTACACTGCCATCCCGGTGCTGGATGCGTCATATCGTTTACACGGCTTAATAGGAACTAATATGATCATGAACAGCATTTTTGGTCTTGAAAGAATTGAATTTGAAAAGCTTGACCAGATTACCGTTGAGGAAGTTATGCTGACTGATATTCCGCGTCTTCATATAAATGATCCGATTATCAAAGGATTCAGCATGGTCATTGATAACGGGTTTGTTTGCGTTGAAAATGATGATCAGGTCTTTGAGGGGATTTTCACAAGAAGAGTGGTTTTGAAGGAATTGCATAAGCATATTCGCTCATTGAACAAGTAGGCTGCTCAGCCTATTTTTTATTATATTTGCAGAGCAATAAAGAAAGCGCATACATAAATTAGGGTGAAAAGGACTTGAATCATAAACTAAGATTTTATTAGAATAGAAGATAAGAAAAACTTATTGACAATAAAAAGGAGGACGACATGCAGCTTCAAGAGCTTCATATGCTCGTAGTTTTAGCTGAGGAGTTAAATATGAGAAAGGCGGCGGAACGGCTTTTTGTATCCCAGCCGGCTTTATCTCAGCGTTTACAAACCATTGAAAAGGCGTGGGGGACAAAGATATTTTTAAGATCCCAAAAAGGATTGACGGTAACGCCGGCCGGAGAGAAAATCATTCAGTTTGCGAATGACGTTACGTTAGAGCAGGACAGAATTAGAGAAAATATCGATGAGCTCGAAGGAGAAATTCACGGCACACTGAAGCTTGCCGTCGCCTCCATCATCGGCCAGCATTGGCTTCCTAAAGTTCTAAAAACGTATGTGGAAAAGTATCCGAATGCAAAAGTCTCGCTCATTACCGGCTGGAGCAGCGAAATGCTGAAAAGTCTTTATGAGGATCAGGTTCATATTGGCATTATTAGAGGAAACCCCGAGTGGAAAGGCCGCAAAGACTATTTAATGACAGACCATCTGTATTTAGTCGACACTGAAATCTCTTGTATAGAAGATATTGCTCATACAGAACGGCCGTTTATCCAATTTAAAAGCGACAGCACTTATTTTCAGGAGATTCAGCATTGGTGGCATCAAAAATTTAAAACGTCGCCAAAACAGACTATATTGGTTGATCAGATTGAAACGTGCAAACAGATGGCGCTGCACGGGATCGGATATGCGATTTTGCCGTCTGTTACCCTTCAGAACGAAGACAAAGTCAATAAAATGCCTCTGTTAGACGTGAAAGGCAACCCTATCGGGCGGGATACCTGGTTATTAGGCTATGAACCTGCTTTTGAACTGAAGCAAGTTCAAGCTTTTGTTTCAGTTGTAAAGGAGATGCTTGATCAAGAGCACCCATTTTAAGAGAAAAGACAGCACAAGGCTGTCTTTTCTTATTTATATATTGACAATGAAAATCATTATCATTTAAAGTGATACATATGATATTGAAAATCATTATCAATTATGAGGTGATAACATGGCAAAAGCCTTGATTACATATGCCAGCATGTCAGGAAATACCGAAGACATTGCCGGAATTATAAAAGATACACTGCAGGAATATGGTTTAGACATTGATTGCATCGATATGGATGACGCGGAGGCATCGTCTCTGACTTCTTATGATTATGTGCTCATTGGCACCTACACATGGGGAGATGGCGATTTGCCTTACGAAGCAGAGGACTTTTTCGAAGAGGTTCAGCAGCTTCAGCTGAACGGTTTGAAAACAGCTTGCTTCGGCTCGGGGGATTACTCTTATCCAAAGTTTTGCGAAGCTGTTAATTTATTCAGTGACATGCTGCAAGAGGCGGGAGCTGCTGTCTATCAAGAAACACTTAAAATTGAGCTTGCCCCTGAAACGGATGATGACGTGGAAAGCTGCAGAGAATTTGCAAGAGGTTTTCTTGCATGGGCAGACTTTGTGAACAAGGGAAAAAGCCATGTTTCATAAAGGGGCGACAGCTGTTGCGGCATCGGCGTTTTCTGGCTATTTTGTGGCAGTGAAAAGAGAAGGCATTTTTCATTATTCTTTGGAACAAGGCTGGAAAAAGCTTTTTCATTTAAAAGCGAAAATACACTGCATCAGTTATATCGGTCCTTACTTATTCGGTGTCGGTGAAAAGGGAACGATCATTCGTTCATCTGACGAAGGGAAAAGCTGGACGATGTCGAGCTTCCCGACAAATGCGACAGTGTGGTCGATGACCGGCAGGAGTGATGGATTTGTTTGCGCCCATGGCAAGCATTGCATTTATGTATCAGAAGACTTCGGTATTTCGTGGCGGGTTGCCAAACCCTTTGCGGAATTTGAACATCCGCCTGTTATTCGTTCACTGTGTCTGCATGGCGGGAATCTTTATATTGGTACACAAATACACGAATGTTTCGGAGGGATTTGGGCTTACGATTTCAAACAAGGCGCTGTCCGAATGGTAAAAAAAGAAGACAGCCGTATGACGGCATCCATGCTTGTGTTCGATGATAAATGGCTGGTTGCTGCAATGGGCTCTGCAAAAGGAAAGCGCGGAGCCGTCACTGCACAGCATATTTCAACGGCTGAAGAAGTCACGATACATTCCAGCATGATCAAAAAGGAAGAATCGTTTCTTGATATTTCAGAGGATGATGGCATTATTTATGTCACAACGGCTCAAGACGAAAATGGCTATTCGAGGATTTATCAGGCTGATCTTGAGGCCCGAGAGCTAAAATGGTTCGATACCATTAAAGGTCATGGATGGAGAGTCGCCAATCAAAGAGAAAATTTCTTTTGTGCAGGCTTGTATGAATGTAAATTTGTCCAGCCGTACGAAGTTTCAGCAATGATTCATTAGAGGAGGAATACGGAATTGGGGAAGATTTTGCTGGTTTACGCAACGATGTCAGGCAACACAGAAGCCATGGCTGATTTGATTGAAAAGGGTCTTCAGGAGGCGGAAGCGGAAGTAGATCGATTTGAAGCAATGGACATTGATGATGCCGAGCTGTTTAATGATTATGAACATATCATCTTAGGAACCTATACATGGGGAGACGGTGATCTGCCTGACGAATTTCTTGACCTTGCCGAAGAAATGGGAGCCCTTGACTTTACCGGAAAAACATGCGCCGTTTTCGGTTCCGGTGATACAGCATATGAATATTTCTGCGGTGCTGTAGATACGCTTGAAGAGAAAATAAAAGAACGAGGCGGCGAAATTGTGCTTCCTTCCGTAAAGGTTGAAATGAATCCTGAAGGGGAAGAAGAAGAAGTATTAAAGGAATTCGGCAGACAATTTGCCAGAAAATGCGGCTGTGCTGTTTGATAGATGCAAAGGGAACTGCCGAGCGGGTGTTTCCTTTTTTTCTTGTCTTTGTATCTTTCCTTTGATACAGTAATGAGGTAGAAAATCAGGAGGAGGACTATACATATGAAAATGATGGACGCAAATGAAATTATTTCATTTATACAAAATAGTACAAAATCTACACCTGTAAAGGTTTATGTAAAAGGTGAGCTGGAAGGAATCAATTTCGGTGATTCTGCGAAAGCTTTTCTAAACGGAAACACTGGTGTTGTTTTCGGTGAATGGAGCGAAATCAAAACAGCAATTGAAGAAAACCAAAGCAAAATCGAAGATTACGTGGTTGAAAATGACCGCCGCAACTCTGCGATTCCTATGCTTGATCTTAAGGATGTCAAAGCGCGCATCGAGCCGGGTGCGATCATCCGCGACCAAGTTGAAATCGGCGATAACGCAGTCATCATGATGGGGGCTTCTATCAATATCGGATCAGTTATCGGAGAAGGTACAATGATCGATATGAACGTTGTTCTTGGCGGACGAGCTACTGTCGGTAAAAACTGTCACATCGGTGCGGGTTCTGTGCTTGCGGGCGTTATTGAGCCGCCATCCGCTAAACCGGTTGTCATTGAAGACGACGTTGTAATCGGTGCAAATGCTGTCGTACTCGAAGGTGTAACAGTCGGTAAAGGAGCTGTTGTCGCTGCGGGAGCGATCGTAGTGAACGATGTTGAGCCATACACAGTTGTTGCGGGAACACCTGCTAAGAAAATCAAAGATATTGATGAGAAAACAAAAGGCAAAACTGAAATCAAGCAGGAATTACGCCAGCTGTAAGGAATGATTTGATCAAAAAGGCGTGGATGATATATCCACGCCTTATTCGTATAGGCAGGAGGAAATGAAAATGAAGAAAGAGGAGCTCATTGCAATCCGCAGAGATCTGCACCGTATACCCGAGCTTGGATTTCAGGAATTCAAAACACAGCAATATTTATTAAACGTCTTGGAGCAATATCCGAAAGACAGAATTGAAATTGAAAAATGGAGAACCGGACTTTTTGTGAAAGTGAACGGAACAGCGCCGGAAAAAATGCTCGGATACCGAGCGGACATTGACGCGCTTTCAATCGAAGAGCAGACAGGGTTGCCATTCGCATCAGAGCATCACGGCAAAATGCACGCCTGCGGACATGATTTGCATATGACGATTGCGCTGGGCATCATCGACCACTTTGTTCATCACCCTGTTAAGCATGATCTGCTCTTTTTATTTCAGCCGGCAGAGGAAGGGCCAGGCGGAGCGGAACCGATGCTTGAGAGCGACGTCTTAAAAAAGTGGCAGCCTGATCTCATCACTGCGCTTCATATTGCTCCAGAGCTTCCGGTCGGCACCATCGCGACAAAAAGCGGTTTGCTTTTTGCGAATACATCAGAGCTTGTCATTGACCTGGAAGGCAAAGGGGGGCATGCCGCTTATCCGCACTTAGCTGAGGATATGGTTGTAGCGGCAAGCACACTCGTTACTCAATTGCAAACAATCATCTCCAGAAACACAGACCCGCTGGACAGCGCTGTGATTACTATCGGTACGATTACGGGCGGCTCCGCGCAAAATATCATTGCGCAAACAGCTCACCTGGAAGGCACAATCCGCACGCTTTCTGAAGAATCCATGAAGCAGGTAAAGGAACGGATCGAAGATTTAGTGAAGGGAATCGAAATCGGCTTCCGCTGTAAAGGAAAAGTGACGTATCCGTCTGTGTATCACCAAGTTTACAATACAAGCGGGCTCACAGAGGAGTTTATGTCTTTTGTTGCTGAGCAAAAATTGGCACAAGTAATCGAAGCAAAAGAAGCGATGACCGGAGAGGATTTTGGCTACATGCTGAAAAAATACCCGGGTTTCATGTTCTGGCTCGGCGCTGATTCCGCGCATGGACTCCATCACGCAAAGCTGAATCCTGATGAAAATGCGATCGAAACAGCGGTTAACGTGATGACAGGTTATTTTTCTGTTTATGCCAATTAAGTACAATAGAAAGAATAAAATGCCATATGATGAGCACCCTATTTAACGGAGGTGTTCTTTATGACAAAAAAAATAGGAATTGAACAGTCGTTATCAGATGTAGAAGCTGCATTAAGAGAAAAAGGATATGACGTTGTCATGATGAAAAGTCCTGCAGATGCAAAAGGCTGTGACTGCTGTGTCGTAACAGGGCTAGACAACAATGTGCAAGGTATTGCCGATACAGTAACACAAGCACCAGTCATTACAGCTTCCGGGATGACTGCTGAAGAAATTTGCAGCGAAGTTGAAAGCAGAATTCAGTAAAGTAAAAACCGAAGCAAAAGCTTCGGTTCTTTTGTTATTCTGTTTCTTTAGGAAAAGCGCGGTCGAGTGCGGTTTTTATTTCTTTTCTCAGCACGCGTTCGACCCGCCACTGTTCCATATTTTCTGTTTTGGCAATGACTCTGATCACAATTTCAGAGGTTCCCAGCTCTTGAATGCCAATGACATTAGGACCCTCTTTTATTTGCGGAAGAGCAGCTGCCGTTTCGTCACATACATGTTGTAAGATGTGAATGGTTTCATCGAGGTTTCTTTCAGCCGGGACTTTAATATCAACCAGCGCCTGCATCGTTCCGCGGGAATGGTTGCTTACATTTGTGATGTTCCGGTTCGGAATGTAATGCAGTGTGCCGTCAAAGCTGCGGATTTGGGTCGTTCTTAAACCGACCTGCTCCACAATTCCGTCAAAAATCGCAACAGTTATATAATCTCCGACATCCAATTGTTTTTCAAGCAGAATAAAAAAACCTGTCACGATGTCGCTGACAAGGCCTTGGGCGCCAAAACCGACCGCCAGACCTACGATTCCCGCCCCTGCTAAAAGAGCGCTCGGGTCGTAATGAAACAAATCCAGAACCATAACGAAAAAAATAAAAATCAATATGTAAGCAAATACGTTAAGTGTCAGGCTTCGGAGCGTGTGAGCGCGTCCGATAGTCAGGTTGTTTTGCGCTTCAAATTTTGCAAATAGATGTTTAATAATTCTCATGCCTACAGATCGAACGATAAAATAGAGGCAAATCATAATGACGAGCTTAATGAGTAAAACACCCGCATTGGTGACAAGACCTGCCCAATCATAGTGTGTAATAAAATCCATGTTGGTGCTCCCTTTCTGAATGTGTTGCAGCATGTTAAAGTTTGTTTCCCTATACATGAACATGTTAAACTTTTTACCGTAAAATGTCGAAGGCAAAGACATGTATTCTTTGTTAAAAATTGACTGGGAAAATGCGGTTCGATATAATAGTCATTGTGAGGTTATTGACGAAATAAGGAATATTTTCCTTTATTTTCTTGTTCATCTGGCTTTTAAAGCCAAACTATCAATTGGAGGGATACATATGGCAGAACGTATGGTAGGTAAACAAGCTCCTCGTTTTGAAATGGAAGCAGTCCTTGCAAATAAGGAATTTGGCAAAGTAAGTCTTGAAGAAAACATGAAAAACGACAAATGGACGGTTCTTTTCTTCTATCCAATGGACTTTACTTTTGTCTGTCCGACAGAAATTACAGCGATGTCTGACCGTTATGACGAATTCGAAGATCTTGATGCTGAAGTGATCGGCGTTTCAACTGATACAATCCATACTCACTTGGCGTGGATCAACACAGACCGTAAAGAAAATGGTCTTGGTCAGCTGAAATATCCGCTTGCTGCTGATACTAACCATGAAGTATCCCGTGAATATGGCGTTTTAATTGAAGAAGAAGGCGTTGCACTTCGCGGATTGTTTATTATCAATCCTGAAGGCGAGCTGCAATATCAAACGGTTTTCCATAACAACATCGGACGTGACGTTGATGAAACGCTTCGAGTGCTGCAAGCACTTCAAACAGGCGGACTATGCCCGGCTAACTGGAAACCAGGTCAAAAAACACTTTAATTCTTTTTGAGAACGAAAGAAAAAGGTCTAACAATTCGTTAGGCCTTTTTGACTCTTACTGCTCACTAGGAGGGAAAAGCGATGAAATTACGTCAGCCAATGCCTGAATTGACAGGAGAAAAAGCTTGGTTCAATGGTGAAGTAACAAAAGAACAACTGATTGGAGAAAAACCGACACTTATTCATTTCTGGTCCATCAGCTGCCATCTGTGCAAAGAAGCAATGCCGCAGGTGAATGAATTCCGGGACAAATATCAAGACAAGCTGAACGTTGTAGCTGTTCATATGCCTCGTTCCGAAGATGACCTGGATCTCGACAAAATCAAGGAAGTAGCTGCTGAACATGACATTACTCAGCCTATTTTTGTTGACAGCGACCACGCCTTAACCGACGCATTTGAAAACGAGTATGTGCCTGCGTACTATGTGTTTGATAAAACCGGACAGCTTCGTCATTTCCAAGCCGGCGGCAGCGGCATGAAAATGCTTGAAAAACGTGTGAACCGCGTTCTGGCTGAAACAGAACAAGCAGCGGAATAATTGTGTGCAAATTAAAAACCTGATCCTAATCAGGTTTTTTTATTTGCGCAAAAAAGGAAAAGAGTAAGAAGCTTATTTTTCCATATTTGGGTATAAGAAAAACGCTTTTTAATGATTTATCTTCTAAAAACGAGACCTAATTTCTTATGTTTTTCTTCATATTTAGATATTTTTCATATCTCTGCACGCGAAAATTGTAGATATTACACTAAATTTCATTAAAGAAGTAATTAAAAGATATATTTTCAACTTTATTCCAAATGACTGACATAAGCTCTTGAACCCTTGTGAATAAAGAGGTCTGTTAAAAAATAAAACGTTTTCAGAAAATAAGGAATTTTTCATAGAGTAAATATAATAGTAAAATGCTAAAATAATAGTTGATAAAATTACTTTTGTAATCTAATATCTTAATTAAAGATGTTAATTCTGATAGGGGGTACATTGAGGAATGTTTAATGAAAGAGAAGCTTTGCGCTTGCGATTAGAACAATTAAATGAAGCTGAAGTGAAAGTCATTCGTGAATATCAAATTGAACGCGATAAAATATACGCTAAATTAAGAGAGCTGGACAGAAATGGAAGCCCTTCCGAAGTCAAAAAGGATTTCCGTTCTGAACGAAAAACTGACTCTCTGCCGGTTCTCGCCGAGCTTGCGGCTCAGGAAATCAGAAGCTATCAGCCGCCATCACAGCAGCAGTCTGTTCAGCCTCAGCTTCAATCTATTTCCTCTCTTCCTGCCGGTATACCAGACGGAACAACACGAAGAAGAAGAGGAACGGCAAGACCGGGATCTAAAGCAGCTAAACTGCGTGAAGCGGCTATTAAAACATTAAAACGCCACAACGCGGCAATTAAAAGCTCTGAACTTCAAAAAGAGATTGAAAAGGAAAGCGGTCTTGAAATCCCTAATATGACAACATTTATGCAAAGTTTAATTAAAATGTATCCGGAAGTGAAAAAACCGTATCGCGGCCAGTACATTTTAGAGGGTGACATCGAATCAGCTGAATCAGCAACAGAATAAACACACAGAAAAACTGCTTGGGAGCTCAAGCAGTTTTTTTATTATTGGGTTTTTTTCGGTGAAGGTTTGTTTTCTTTTTCAAGATTAAGCTTATACACCCATTTTTGATAAGGTTTTTCTTCGGCGGCACGGCTCTTCAGCTCTTCAATTTTATGATTGATAAGCTGGTCAGATGATTGGGCTCGGGTCAGCTGTTTTTGAAGCTCATTTACTTGTTTTGTGACATCTTCAAGGATGGTCTCTACATGACTTGACGGTGCGTAAACGGTTTGAGCTTCTTCTGCCGTTTTTTCTTTCTGTTTCGCACCGCCATCAATATCGGCAAAATGAGAAGCAATCCAGGCATCACTTTCATCGAGCTGCCGTTTGTACGAAATAATAGTTTCTTGAAATAGTTTTTCTTTCGTTTTTTCTATTTCAAGCAGCCTTTCTTTCGTTTCTATGATTCGGTCTTTCATATGATCTATTTCTATTTTGATATGTTTTAGCTGGTATTCTTTTTCTATCATTTGCTCTTTCAAGCGTCCGTTTTCGGCTTTTATCGTTTCAGTTTGCTGCTTCGCTTGAAACAATTCGTTCTGTTCCCGCTGGATAGAGGTATTAAGATGAATAATTTGTTTATGCAAATTTTTATTTTCTTCCTCAATTTTGATTTTTTCGATATGAAGCTTATGTTTTTCTTCGATTTCGGTTTTGCGTTTGTAGGTTTCTGCGGAAAGAAGCTCCTGCAAGGTGACGATTTTATCGAGCAGTTCGGCTCTCATTTGATGCAGTGTATGGCTCGTATAGGAGGCGTGTTGTTCTTTCATTGACATTTGCTTTAGCTCAGCGGACAGCTGCTGAAGTTTTTCTTTCATATTGGTATTTTCTTTGAGCAGTTTGTTATTTTTCTGATGGAAGTAGCTTGCCTCAAGCTCGGAAATTAGTTTACGGCACCTTGACAGCTCTGATTTTAAATAAAGGTTCTCCTGTGACACGTCATGGAAAAAAGGACCTGTTCTTTTCAATCGAACCATCTCCCTCATGATGTTAACATTACAATATGCAAATACTGAACAGCTATTCCTCTTTAATAAACAGACAAGCATTGGCGTTGGGGCCTTGCTTTTGCTATGCTTTTGGTAACTAGAGGTGAGAGCATGAAACATATAAGTGTACTTTTAGCAGGAGGAGCTTCACGCCGGTTTGGGGAGCCCAAGGCGTTTGTAAAATGGAGAGGCCGTATGTTTTACGAATGGGCTAAAAAGTCGCTGGGTGAGCAAGCGGTCATCATCAGCCGTCCCGAGTTTATCGATAGATTTCAAGAGAATGGCGAAACCGAAGTGTATCAAGACGCGGAGCCGTTCCAAGGAATGGGCCCATTGGCTGGTATCTATACTGCTTTTGAAAAGACAGACGGTGACCTTTATACGATTCTATCCTGTGACACACCGCTGATACGAAAAAGGACGATGGCGGAGCTCAGGCGCATGGTAACTGCCGATACGGACGCAGTCATCCCGATATCAGGCGGACGAGTGCAGCCATTGATAGCACTGTATCATAAAAGGATTATGCCTATTCTATATGAACAGCTATCTGAGAAAAAATTAAAACTATCAGATTTCCTAGACCGTATTTCAGTTCGTTACGTACAGGCAGAGGAAATCGCGGCAGTGCCGGAAGAGTTTATGAATATTAATACACGACATGACTATAGGCGTTTGAATGAACTCAAGACATTCTCCTGGTGGGACTGACGGGCGGAAATCATGGTATGATTGACATAAAAGATAAGGAGATCAGGTTTGATGGAAGAGCGTTATTCACGGCAAATCAGATTTAAGCAAATTGGAGAAGAGGGCCAGCAAAGACTGGCAGACAGCCGCGTGCTGATCGTAGGAGCAGGAGCGCTCGGAACAGCCGGAGCTGAAGGGCTGTCGAGAGCGGGAGTTGGAACCGTCACCATCATTGACCGTGATTATGTAGAATGGAGCAATCTGCAAAGGCAGCAGCTCTATACAGAAAGCGATGCGGAACTCCGCATGCCAAAAGCTATGGCTGCCAAAGAACATTTATCCGCTATTAACAGCGGCATACATATTGAGGCATACGTTACAGAGGGGACGGCTGAAACGCTTGAACCGCTGATCGAAAAAGCGGATGTTGTCATCGATGCAACAGATAATTTTGAAACACGCATGCTTATCAACGATCTAGCTCAGAAAACAAAGACACCGTGGATTTATGGCGCTTGTGTAAGCAGCCAAGGGATGTTCATGACGATTATTCCGGGGGAAACACCTTGTTTGTCTTGTTTGTTTGAGCAAATTCCTGTCGGCGGAGCGACGTGCGATACAGCGGGGATTATTCCTCCTGCGGTCCATATGGTTTCAGCCTATCAGCAGGCGGAAGCGCTGAAACTGTTAACGGGAAACACAGAAGCGATACAGCGCGGGTTTGTCACGTTTGATGTCTGGAACAATTCACATATGAAAATCAACGTTAGCACTGTACGAGTCGAAGATTGTCCGTCGTGCGGCGCACACGCAGTTTATCCTTATCTTCAAGACTGGAACACGCCAAAAGCGGCTGTGCTGTGCGGCCGTGATACGGTTCAAGTCAGATCAGAGTCATTAAAAAGAATACCGAAGCAGGAGCTCGCCAGTCGGCTGAAAACAATCGGCAAGGTAGAGGCCAATGCATTTTTGCTTCATATCTATTATGAACATTTCAGAATCGTCATTTTTAATGACGGACGGGCTCTGATACACGGAACAAGTGATGTGAAAGAAGCCAATTCTGTGTTGGCAAGAGTAATCGGATTGTAACAACAGGAGGGTTCAGAATGCTGGAGAAAAGAACACCGATACCGGTAGATGAAGCTGTTCGGCGTGTCAGCCGATTTCAAAAACGAGGGGAAACAGAATGGGTGGCGCTTGAAAACAGCCTTCACCGATTTTTAGCTGAAGATGTAACGGCAGACCACCATGTGCCTGCATTTGACCGTTCGCCATATGACGGTTTTGCTGTCAGAGCATGTGATACGGCTGAAGCTTCACGCGAGCACCCTGTCCGCTTTGAGGTCGTTGACCATATCGGAGCGGGAGCTGTATCTGAAAAAGAACTTGCTGCGTTTCAGGCAGTGCGGATCATGACAGGTGCGCAAATTGCAAAAGGCGCGGATGCCGTGGTCATGATTGAGCTGACTCAAACCTTTGAAGAGAATGGTCAACCGTTTATGTCTTTAAAACGCCGCTTCCAGCCAGGGGACAATATTTCAAAAACAGGTGAAGATGCTCAAAAAGGGAGCGTTTTAGTCAGAAAGGGCACGCGAATTACCCCGGGGGTAACAGCTCTTCTGGCAACCTTTGGATACGCTTCTGTGCCTGTCGTGAGAAAGCCTGTTGTCGGGATTATTGCTACCGGCACTGAATTGCTGAATGTCAGTGACCCGCTGGAGCCGGGGAAAATCCGTAACAGCAACGCCAGTATGGTATATGCACAAGTTATCGAAGCGGGCGCTTCACCTCTTTACTTAGGGAAAATCTCCGATGATCTTGATCAAAGCTTTGCTGCGGTCGAGGAAGCAATGGAAAAGGTTGATTTTCTAATCACCACAGGCGGCGTGTCAGTGGGTGACTTTGACTTTTTGCCTGCAATCTATGAAAGACTCGGGGCTGATGTGCTCTTTAATAAAGTTGCTATGCGCCCGGGAAGTGTAACGACTGTGGCTCATGCAAACGATATGCTGCTGTTTGGGCTGTCAGGTAACCCGTCGGCATGCTATGTCGGTTTTGAACTGTTTGTAAAACCGATGATCCGGTCATGGCTGCTTCATGATAAACCGCATCCGATTTGCGCAGAAGCTGTTTTGACTAAGGACTTTCCGAAGCCGAATCCTTTTACCCGATTTGTACGTGCTTATGTACACCATCAGGAAGGAAAGCTGTTAGCGGCTCCCGTTGGATTAGATAAGTCAAGCTCTGTCACTTCACTTGCAGAGGCGAATGCGTTTATCATCCTGCCGGGCGGTACGAGAGGTTACGAATCAGGCAGAACGGTCCACGTGCTGCTGATCAGAGAAGAGAATGGAAGTGAGTGGCCTTGGTCCGTCCTTTCCCGATCGTCCAAGTTGTAGGATTCCAAAACAGCGGAAAAACAACGTTGATAGAGCATATTCTTAAAAAAGCCGCACAACAGGGACTGCATGCAGGCTGCCTGAAGCATCACGGTCATGGCGGTGAACCGGAAGCATTCACTGAAGGAAAAGACACTGACCGTTACCAAGCTGCGGGAGCTGATGTAACAGCAGTAGAAGGAGCGGGTGTTTTACAGCTTACAGCCCGCCGTAAATGGGATCTCCCGCAGCTGATCGAGTTATATCGCTTTCTCGATATGGATTGCCTGCTCATAGAAGGCTTTAAAAAAGCTCCTTATCCTAAAGTAGTAATAGTACGAGATAAGAATGATCTGGCTGAACTGCAGGCAGTAAATATCATCGCAATTATATACAGAGAAAAAGAACAAATGGCTGCACACCAAGGATTACCCGTTTTTCACGCGAATGATCCAGCAGCAGTTGAGTATGTGCTTTCACAGCTGAAAGGGGAATCTGTGTAATGGGACGGTTTGAGATTACGAAAACACCCATCGTTACTGAAGATATCATAAAAAAAGTAGAGAGACGGGAAGCCGGAGCTATTACCACGTTTATCGGGACAGTTCGGGAGTGGACAAACGGAAAAAAAACAATCCGGCTGGAATATGAGGCTTATGAACCGATGGCTGTGCAGATGCTGGCCCAAATCGGGGCTGAAATAGAAGAGAAATGGAAAGGTGCTTCGGCTGCTATCACACATCGGATCGGTGTACTGGATATCGGCGAAGCGGCAGTTGTCATCGCTGTGTCTTCTCCCCATCGAAAAGCCGCTTATGAAGCCAATGAGTATGCAATCGAACGCATTAAACAGATTGTGCCTATTTGGAAAAAAGAAATTTGGGAAGACGGAGAGCAATGGATCGGTGACCAGCTTGAGACAACAGCTTATCCGAATGGAAAACCAGATGTAAGTGAGGGAGAGCAGCATGATTAACATTCTTTTGTTTGCGGGACTTGCTGAAAAGGCCGGCACGTCAACGCTTGAAATTGATATGGAACAAGCAACAACCGATGATATAAAAGCGGTATTAAAGGAACAATACGGACTTGAATCAATTGATACGGCTATGATTGCTGTAAATGAAAACTACGTCAAAGAAAATACCTCAGTATCTTCCGGTGACACGGTGGCTGTTATTCCACCTGTCAGCGGGGGATAAAAACCGGACGGCGATAAAGCCGTCCGGTTTTTGCGTTAAAAGCCATATCCCTCATTTTTTGCATATCCTGCTCATCATCCTGCATACAATGATTTTCTGTAGGCATTTATTTTACATAAGTCCCGCCATATAAAGTAAGAGACCATCTCCATCATTAGATTGAATTTTCGAAAAATAATAGAAATTTATTTCGGGAATCGATATAGTAAGGGTGAAAAAACTGGAAGGGTGCTGGGTATGGAGACATTTAAAAGATTAAAATCATTTTATTGGCCGTACAGAAAGGTGTTTATGTGGTCGCTTCTGGCGATGCTTTTGATGACAGCCATTACGGTCGTTTATCCGATCATTCTGCAAATTACGATTGATGAGATCGTACTGGGGAGGCAGTATCAGCTTGCAGCATGGATCAGTCTGGGATTTATTGCGGTTATGGCTGTAAAAGGAACCGCCACTTTTTTTCATCAGTATTTAGGTGATATGTTTGGCATCAAATCTGTTTACCGGCTGAGAAATGGCCTGTATGCAAAACTGCAGAGGCTTTCTTTTTCTTACTATGACAACGCAAAAACAGGTGATTTGATGTCCAGGCTGACAGCCGATGTTGAAGGGCTCAGGTTTTTTTTATCCTACGGGCTTGCTGAGTTTATTCGATTCGGCTTGCTGGTTGCAATCAGCTTATCGGTCATGTTTTACTATTCGGCTCCGCTTACGCTGGTAACAATCGCTGCTTTGCCTTTTCTGGCGGTCGCGGTATATCAGTTTGACAAAAGAGTACACCCCGCCTTCCGAGGCATCAGAAAATCGTTTGCGAAACTCAATACAAAGGTGCAGGAAAATATCAGCGGCATCAACACAGTGAAGTCACTATCAAGAGAAGATTTTCAAATCAGCGCCTTTAATAAGGCAAATGCGGCCTACAGAACAAAATATTTACAAACGTCATCCATCTGGTCTGCGTATTTTCCGCTGATGGAGTTTATCGGCAATATTTGTATTGTGGCTCTTCTTTCATACGGCGGCTATTTGGTCATGCAAAATCAGCTGAATCCGGGTGAGCTTGTCGCTTTCTTCAGTCTGGTCAATTATATGATGTGGCCAATCATGAACTTAGGTTTTGTGATTAATATGTTTTCTCAGGCAAAAGCCTCAGGAGAGCGTCTGTTAGACATTCTTGATGAAGAGGAAGACATCAAAGACCACGTTCATGCTTTACATCAGCCAAAGCTAACCGGAGATGTCTCATTCAAAGATGTAACTCTCACATACAGAAATGAACAAACGAACGCGCTTTCCGATGTAAGCTTTGAAGCAAAAAGCGGAAAGATGATCGGACTTTTGGGCCCTACGGGATCTGGAAAAAGCTCAGTCACACAGCTCCTCACTAGATTTTACAGCCCTGCAGGCGGAATCATTACGATTGATCATAAACCTATCACAGATTATTCATTAAAAACCCTTCGCTCAAATATTGGAGTTGTACTTCAAGAATCATTCCTATTTTCATCTACTATTCGATCAAATATTTCATACGGGAAGCCGGATGCTTCGATGGACGACATTATAAATGCGGCAAAAAGAGCTCAGGCTCACGATTTTATTATGGAACTGCCTGACGGATATGACACCATGCTTGGAGAAAGGGGGCTGGGTCTTTCAGGAGGCCAGAAGCAGCGCATTGCTATTGCCAGAGCCATCTGTTTAAACCCAAGCATTTTAATATTAGATGACGCCACAAGTGCAGTAGATATGCAAACTGAGCACAGCATACAGCTTGCGTTAAAAGAAGTCATGAAAAACCGCACAACCTTTATCATCGCTCACCGCATTTCTTCACTGAAACACGCAGATGAAATTCTTGTCTTCGATAAAGGTAGCATTCGTGAAAGAGGCAATCATCACGAGCTTCTTGCCGAGAACGGCTATTACAAAAAGATATACGATTTGCAATACCGGGACGTCAATATGATAAATGAGCCGCATCAGGTCGGATAGGGAGGAACATATGAAACAAGCAAAAAAACATGGGATTTTGGAGCGTTTCTATTATTCTTCAGATGAAATCATTGAAAAACCGTTTAACTGGGCTCAAATGTGGCGGCTGTTAAGCTATGTCAAACCGTACCGAAAAACAATTCTGCCGCTTTCTTTTCTCACCGTTTTGATTGGGACTGCTGTGAAGCTTGTCATTCCCATTCTGATCGGTGTTTATGTTCTCGATCAAGCCATTACAGAAAAGAATTCGGAATTGCTGATGCAGCTGATTGTTTTGATCAGCGTTTTATACGCTGTTAATTATGCAGCCAATATGCTAAGGATCAGATGGATGAACCAGCTTGGCCAGCATGTCATTTACGATTTGCGCCAGCATTTATTTACCCATGTACAGCGCTTGTCCCACCGATTTTTTGATCAGAGATCGGCAGGGTCTATTCTCGTCAGAATTATGAATGACATTAACTCCCTTCAGGAGCTTTTCACAAGCGGCGTAATTAACTTATTAACAGATTTATTGCTTTTGGCGGGAGTCGTCATCATTTTATTCACGCTGAGTCCTGAACTGACCATAGCCATCATGGTGACTCTGCCGATTATGTTTTTTATTTCAACAAGTCTCAGAAAAAAAATCCGCCGTTCATGGCAAACGGTGCGTCTGAAGCAATCAAAGCTGAACTCCCATTTAAACGAAAGCATACAAGGTATCCGCGTAACGCAGGCTTTCACGCAGGAACAAGAAAACATGGCGTATTTTGACGGAGTCAATCAGGAGAACTATCAATCATGGCGGGAAGCAACAAGAAAAAATGCTGTGTTCCGTCCGCTGGTAGAAATGACAAATGCGATAGGAACGGCTGTATTAATATGGTATGGCGCCACACTCATCATGAACCAAACCATTACAATAGGTGTCTTCGTATCTTTCGCCTTCTATTTAGGCATGTTTTGGGAGCCTATTTCAAGATTAGGCCAGGTTTATAACCAATTGTTAATGGGGATGGCCTCGTCAGAGCGGATTTTCGAGTTTTTAGACGAACAGCCGAATGTCAAAGAAAAGCGGGATGCCATTCACAAGAAAAATATTAAAGGCCATATCAGCTTTGAAGAGGTTGAATTTTCTTATGATGAAAAACGAAAGGCACTTCATGCCGTTTCCTTTTCTATTCCAGCAGGCTCAACACTTGCACTTGTCGGACACACGGGGAGCGGGAAAACAACGATTGCCAATTTAATCAGCCGATTTTATGATGCAACAGGAGGAACCATTAAAATAGACGGCACTCCGATAAAAGACCTGTCCATTGCCAGTTTACGCTCTCAAATCAGCATTGTGCTTCAAGATACGTTTATTTTCTCCGGAACGATTATGGAAAATATTCGTTTCGGAAAGCCGGATGCGTCAGACGAAGAAGTGATAAAAGCTGCTCAAGCAGTCGGAGCGGATGAGTTTATTTCTGGTTTAGCAGAAGGATACGAAACAGAAGTGGAAGAAAGGGGCAGCGTATTATCTGCCGGTCAGCGCCAGCTCATTTCCTTCGCAAGAGCGCTGCTCGCAGATCCTGCTATTATCATTCTTGACGAAGCCACGGCAAGCATTGATACAGAGACAGAAGTCAAAATCCAGCAGGCTTTAAAAACTTTGCTGAAAGATCGAACAGCCGTCATGATTGCCCATAGATTGTCCACAATCCGCGACGCCAACCATATCATCGTTCTTGATCACGGCAGGAAAATGGAAGAGGGCAGCCACGAACAGCTGCTTGCTAAAGGAGGTATTTATGCAGGACTGGTGCAAGCGCAATACAGCATAGCTGCCGAATAAAAGCCTTCAGCTTGAAAATCTGAAGGCCCTTTGAATGATTACGGTATTTTTTTAAAAATATGAAACTTTTTTTAGGTCCTTTCGTATTATCAGCTAGATATGTTCAAGGAGGTTTTATATATGGAAGCAAATGTAGAAAAAAACGGCGGAGTGTCAACTGAAAAGCCATCCCTTTTTGGAGTGATCACAAGTCCTGGAACTCAATTTGAGAGAATAAGAGAAAGGCCGGTGGTATGGGGCCCGCTCTTGGTTGTTGCGGCAATCATCATAGTTGGTGCTGTATTGCAGGGTCTCGGAACGGATTATAGCGAGCTTCTTAAAACGACGGATACTGAAGGCTTATCGCCTGAGCAGATTTCAACTGTCGCAACCATTACCAAATTTGGAGCAATGGCAGGTTCAATTCTCGGCGGAATTGCAGCTTTATTTATTGCACCTCTCATTTATTGGCTCTGTGTGAAAATATCAGGAGGCGTAACGACGTATAAGAAAATGCTTTCTCTCGGTCTGTTTGTCTCCTTAATCAGCAGCTTAGGATTATTAATTAACGGAATTGTTGCTTTTACAACGGACGCAAGTTCACTTTACAGCATGACGTCACTTGCGGGAATTATTCCTTCAGACATGCCTTTAGCCAATGTGTTAAATACATTTGAAATCTTCAGCATTTGGAGCTATGTGTTATTAGCGATCGGTCTTCACAAAACGGGAGGCATCTCCAAAAAAGCAGGATGGATATCCGTTATTATTCTTTTCGTCCTTTTGGTCGCATTTTCGTTTATTTCAGGGGCGATAAACTCTGTGGCAGGTGCATAAATAGATGAAAAAAGTCTGGATTGGAATTGGGATTGCAGCATTAGCCGCTCTTTTTATAGGAATTAATATTTACCGGTCTGCCGCTCCGACAAGCGGCAGCGCCGGCCAGAAGGTGGAGACGGGCAGTCTAGAAGAAAAAAAGATATCGTCAACGGTTATGGTTCCAGGCACACTTAAATTTTCAAATGAACAATATGTGTTTTATGAAGCCGATAAAGGAACTTTGAACGACATTAAAGTGAAGGAAGGCGACAAAGTTAAAAAGGGTACGCCGTTAGTCACTTATACAAATGAGCAGCTTAGTCTGGAAAAAGAACAGAATCAATTGACCTCTGAATCGAACCGGCTGCAAATCGATCAGATTCAAGAAAAGCTACAAGCGTTGGACAGTAAAGAAAAAGAACTGACAAAACAGCTTGGAAAAAAAGAAGCAGAAAAACAAGTTGACTCTGAGCGCACAGAGCTTGAAATGCAGGAAAAAACAGCTCAAATTGAATTAAAGCAAACTGAGCTTCAGCGGCAGTCGCTTGCCAATCAAGTGTCAGATCTTCAAGTGAAAAGCGAGATCGAAGGCACTGTGATTTCTGTCAACCAGGAAGCGGCATCAAAAAAGTCAGATATTCAAGAGCCCGTCATACATATCGGCAATCCTAAAGACCTTGTCGTTTCAGGAAAATTGTCTGAATACGATACACTTAAAGTCAAAAAAGGCCAAAAGGTCACACTCACTTCAGATGTCATTCAGGATAAAACATGGAAAGGTACAGTTTCAGCTGTCGGACTAGTGCCAGATCAGCAGGATAACGCCGCGGCAGCAGCTGGCACAGATCAGGCGGTACAATACCCGCTTCAAGTCAAAATAAAAGGTGATCTTCCTGAAGGAAAGCCAGGTTTTAAATTCATTATGAATATAGAAACGGATAAGCGGAAAACCAATACGCTTCCTTCTAAGGCAGTTAAAAAAGAAGATGATCAATATTATGTGTATACAGTAAAGGACGGTAAAGCCAAGCGAGTCGACGTCAAAATCGGGGAAGTAACAGACGATGTAACGGAAATAAAAGAAGGAATTTCTATGGATGATCAGGTCATTTTAAATCCTGCTGATGATTTGGCTGACGGAACGGAAGTGAAAGCATAAATGATTCAGCTTTCTAAAGTGCGAAAAAGCTACCAGATCGGCAGAGAAACGTTTGATGTTCTTCATTCGATTGATTTGAACATCAATCAAGGGGAATACGTTTCGATCATGGGGCCGTCAGGATCGGGAAAATCAACGATTATGAATATTATCGGCTGTCTAGACCGTCCGACTTCCGGTATATATAAGCTGGACGGTGAAGACATCTCATCTTATAAAGACAAAGAACTGGCCGCAGTCCGCAACAAATCCATCGGTTTTGTCTTTCAGCAATTCCAGCTTCTCCCGCGGCTGAACGCTAAAAAAAATGTCGAGCTGCCAATGATTTATTCCGGCATTGGAAAAAAAGAACGCCAAGAGAGAGCCGAAAGAGCCTTAGAAAAGGTTGGATTAGCCGATCGGATGCTTCATATGCCGAATGAGTTATCCGGAGGTCAGAAGCAGCGTGTGGCCATTGCGAGGGCAATCGTCAATGAACCAAAATTAATTTTGGCGGATGAACCGACTGGCGCGTTGGATACGAAAACAAGTGCAGCGATTATGGACCAATTTACAGCGTTAAACGACGAGGGAACAACGATTGTACTTGTTACCCACGAGCCGGAAGTTGCAGATTGCAC
Organism: Bacillus sp. B28; assembly: GCF_029536185.1. NCBI lineage: Bacteria > Bacillati > Bacillota > Bacilli > Caryophanales > Bacillaceae > Bacillus > Bacillus sp. B28. Next base: position 1,536,404 of record NZ_CP120511.1, read on the forward strand.
GAACCGGGTCATCATGGTGCGAGACGGAGAAATTGTTCCTCCCGGCTCCGGACAAAGGAGCGTGGGGGAATGAGTCTGTTAGAAAACGTCAGGATGGCTTTGAGCTCTGTTCTTGCACATAAAATGCGTTCCATTTTAACGATGCTCGGAATCATCATTGGTGTTGGCTCTGTTATTGTTGTCGTTGCTGTAGGACAGGGCGGCGAGCAGATGCTTAAGCAGTCCATCAGCGGTCCGGGGAATACGGTGGAACTATACTACATGCCGAGTGACGAAGAGCTTGCAAGCAACCCGAACGCCGTAACAGAGTCAACTTTTACAGAAAACGATATTAGCGGATTAAAAGATATAGAAGGGATAAAACAAGTGGTTGCATCGACTTCTGAAAGCATGAAGGCGCGTTATCATGAGGAAGAAACCGATGTAACCATTAACGGAATCAACGACGGATATATGAATGTGAATTCCTTAGAAATAGAAAGCGGAAGAACCTTTACTGATAATGACTTTCTTGCGGGAAAAAGGGCGGGCATTATATCACAAAAAATGGCCGAAGAGCTGTTTGATAAATCCTCTCCTCTCGGTGAAGTTGTCTGGGTAAACGGACAGCCTGTGGAAATTATCGGTGTTCTGAAGAAAGAAACAGGTTTGCTGTCTTTCGGACTAAGTGAAATGTATGTGCCGTTTAATATGATGAAATCGTCTTTCGGTACAAGTGACTTCAGTAATGTATCATTGCAGGTCGAATCGGCTGATGATATAAAATCTATCGGAAAAGAAGCGGCACAGCTGGTGAATGACCATCATGGCACTGAGGATTCATATCAAGTCATGAACATGGAAGAGATTGCAGCAGGAATTGGAAAGATCACAACAATCATGACCACGATTATCGGCTCAATTGCAGGCATTTCGCTTTTAGTCGGCGGAATCGGTGTCATGAATATTATGCTCGTGTCAGTGACAGAGCGAACGCGGGAAATTGGGATTCGGAAGTCTCTCGGAGCGACGAGAGGACAGATTCTGACCCAGTTTTTAATCGAATCAGTCGTATTAACGCTTATCGGCGGACTAATAGGGATCGGGATCGGATACGGAGGGGCCGCGCTGATTTCTGCCATTGCCGGCTGGCCGTCATTAGTATCCTGGCAGGTCGTATGCGGAGGCGTGCTGTTCAGTATGCTTATTGGCGTTGTCTTTGGAATGCTTCCTGCAAATAAAGCTGCCAAGCTCGATCCGATTGAAGCGCTGCGTTACGAGTAACCTCATGCATATGCATGAGGTTTTTTTATGTTTGGTGCTTTTTACTATGAATATAAAAGACTTTTTACATTAAGATAAGAAGAAAAAGTCATACAATTGTCCTTATTTTTGTCGAATTTACAGTTTACAAACCCTATATACATACGTTAATATGGAGAAACGTGAAAGATTTTGATAGTTATTGAATGAATTTGAATGATTTTAGTTGCCTATTGTAAAAAAAGCGTTTACAATGAAATTGTATTCAAAATGAATACGTTTTCATTAGGAGGTGAAGCATGCTAACTCCTGAAAGATATCAGTTGATTATTGATCAAATAGAAAAGCATGATGTGGTAAAGATTCAAGAGCTCATAAATCTTACAAATGCTTCTGAATCTACAATCAGAAGAGATTTATCGACGCTTGAAGAACGCGGTTTTTTAAAGCGTGTTCACGGGGGAGCTGCCAAGCTTTCCGATATCAGACTTGAACCTGATATGCTTGAAAAATCATCCAAAAACCTTCAAGACAAATTGAAGATTGCTGAAAAAGCCGCTTCACTTTTGGAGGAAGGGGATTGCATTTATCTCGATGCGGGCACGACGACTTTGCACATGATTGATTTTATGGATAAAAGCAAAGATATCGTTGTAGTCACGAACGGGGTTATGCACATCGACGCATTGATAAGGAAAGAAATATCTTTTTATCTGCTTGGAGGATATGTAAAGCACAGAACGGGCGCGGTTATCGGAGGCGCTTCACTGATTGCCATGGATCAGTACAGATTCGATAAGAGTTTTCTGGGGGCAAACGGTGTGCATACAGAGGCCGGCTTCACAACGCCTGACCCTGATGAAGCCCTATTGAAAACGAAGGCTGTCAAACAGGCAAAACACGCTTACGTCTTAGCGGACCCTTCGAAATTTGGAGAAATTTCATTTTCGGCATTTGCCGGCATAGGCGACGCAACAATCATTACGACTGACGCTGAAGAGCTTACATTCGATAATTACCAAGAAAAAACTGTCGTAAAGGTAGTGAAACCATGATTTATACTGTAACACTTAATCCATCTGTCGATTATATTGTTCACGTTGAAGATTTTACTGTAGGAGGCCTAAACCGTTCCGCATACGATACAAAGTATCCAGGGGGAAAAGGCATCAACGTATCGAGACTGCTGAAAAGACATCATGTTCAGTCAAAAGTGCTCGGATTTATCGGCGGATTTACCGGAGAATATATCAAAACATTTTTGCGCGAAGAAAACCTGGAAACAGCTTTTTCTGAAGTAAAAGAAGATACCCGCATCAATGTAAAATTGAAAACTGGTGATGAAACGGAAATTAACGGTCAGGGACCAACGATTTCAGACGAAGATTTCAATGCCTTTTTAGAACAGTTTACATCTTTGCAGGAGGGGGATATTGTCGTTCTTGCTGGAAGCATTCCTTCTTCACTGCCTCAAAATACCTATGAAAAAATCGCAGAGGCTTGCAAACAGCAGAACGCACGTGTTGTGTTAGATATCTCTGGCGAAGCGCTTATGAAAGCAACAGAAATGAAACCGTTTTTGATGAAGCCGAACCATCACGAGCTTGGTGAAATGTTCGGAACAACGATTTCATCTGTTGAAGAAGCTGTTCCTTATGGGAAAAAGCTTGTAGAACAAGGCGCTGAGCATGTAATCGTATCCATGGCCGGTGACGGAGCGCTTCTGTTTACGAAGGATGCCGTTTACTTTGCAAACGTACCAAAGGGGAAATTGGTAAACTCAGTCGGAGCAGGAGATTCTGTCGTTGCAGGTTTTCTTGCCGGTGTTTCCAAGCAGCTGCCGCTTGAAGAGGCATTCCGCTTAGGAGTTACATCAGGCAGCGCTACCGCGTTTTCTGAGGAACTTGGTACAGAAGAATTTGTCCAGCAGCTTCTTCCTGAAGTTAAGGTCACACGTCTATAGAGGAGGAAACAAAAGTGAAAATAACTGAGCTTTTAACGAAGCATACGATAAAGCTTAATATTGAAAGCAAAGAAAAAGAAAACGTGATTGACGAAATGGTCACAGTTCTTGATAAGGCTGGAAAATTAAATGACAGACAAGCCTATAAAGAAGCCATTTTAAATCGTGAAAGCCAAAGTTCAACGGGTATCGGTGAAGGAATTGCTATTCCGCATGCGAAAACGGCAAGCGTTATCAACCCGGCGATTGCGTTTGGGCGTTCAAAAGACGGTGTCGATTATGAATCACTAGACGGCCAGCCGGCACACTTGGTCTTCATGATTGCAGCGACTGAAGGTGCAAACAACACTCACCTTGAAGCACTGTCAAGACTGTCTACGCTGTTAATGCGTGAAGAAATTCGCAAACAGCTGCTTGAAGCCGAATCAGAAGACGCGATTATTGACATTATCAATCAGCATGATAAAGATGATGACGAAGAGGAAGAAGAAGAAGAAACGGCACCAGCACCAGCCGGAAAAGGTAAAATCCTAGCGGTTACAGCTTGTCCGACAGGTATCGCCCATACTTTCATGGCAGCGGATGCCCTTAAAGAAAAAGCGAAAGAGCTTGGTGTTGAAATTAAGGTTGAAACAAATGGTTCAAGCGGTATTAAGCACAAGTTAACTGCTCAAGAAATTGAAGATGCACCTGCAATCATTGTCGCAGCGGACAAGCAGGTTGAAATGGAGCGCTTTAAAGGCAAACGCGTGCTCCAGGTTCCAGTAACGGCAGGTATCAGACGTCCGCAAGAGCTTATCGAAAAAGCGGTGAATCAAGACGCACCGATTTATCAAGGCAGCGGCGGCGGTTCTTCTGCACAAAGTGATGAAAATGAACCAAAAGCCAAATCCGGCGGCATTGGAAACGCGTTTTATAAGCACCTTATGAGCGGTGTCAGCAACATGCTTCCATTCGTAGTGGGCGGCGGTATACTCGTTGCAATTTCATTCTTCTGGGGTATCCATTCTTCAGATCCGAATGATCCTAGCTACAATACGTTTGCTGCAGCATTGAACTTTATTGGCGGCGACAATGCATTAAAACTGATTGTTGCAGTTCTGGCCGGCTTTATCGCGATGAGTATTGCAGATCGTCCGGGATTTGCTCCTGGTATGGTCGGCGGGTTTATGGCCACTCAAGCGAATGCTGGATTCTTAGGCGGTTTGATTGCCGGATTCCTTGCTGGTTATGTCGTGATTTTATTGAAAAAAGTATTTGTGTTTATCCCTCAGTCCCTTGATGGATTGAAGCCTGTATTGATTTATCCGCTGTTTGGTATTTTTATCACTGGCGTATTAATGCAATTTGTAATCAATACACCTGTAGCAGCATTCATGAATTTCTTAACAGACTGGCTTCAAAGCCTTGGTACTGGAAACTTGGTGTTAATGGGTATTATTTTAGGCGGTATGATGGCGATTGACATGGGCGGTCCGCTTAACAAAGCAGCCTTCACGTTCGGTATTGCGATGATTGATGCAGGCAACTATGCGCCTCATGCAGCGATCATGGCCGGCGGTATGGTTCCTCCATTAGGTATCGCACTTGCAACAACAATTTTCAGAAACAAGTTCTCTCAGCGTGACCGTGAAGCAGGTATTACATGCTACTTCATGGGTGCGGCTTTCGTAACAGAAGGCGCAATCCCGTTTGCTGCGGCGGATCCGCTTCGCGTCATTCCAGCGGCTGTGGTCGGTGCAGCGGTTGCCGGCGGATTAACTGAATTCTTCCGTGTAACCCTTCCTGCACCTCACGGGGGCATATTCGTAGCCTTTATTACAAACCATCCGCTCCTTTACTTATTAAGTATTGTAATTGGTGCTGTGATTATGGCGATGATCCTAGGTATCGTGAAAAAACCTGTAACTGAAAAATAAGGAAAAAAAGCGTCCTGTTACTAAAGGACGCTTTTTCTCTATCTTCTCGCGGCAGCGCGGTTAAGTTATGTATTTTATAATAAATTATGATAAAGTAAAAGAAGGGAAACAACTGACATAGCAATCGTCTAGGAGGAAACACTTTGACCGAAGAAAATCAAACAAAAACTGAAAAAGCGGGGAAGAAAAAAACAAATACGTATTGGGAATGGGGAAAAGCAATTGTCATTGCTGTCCTGCTGGCACTCATTATCCGCCACTTCCTATTTGAACCGTATTTAGTCGAAGGTTCATCTATGTACCCCACTTTACATGACGGCGAAAGACTGTTTGTCAATAAAACGGTACACTATATCGGTGACCTGGAGCGGGGAGATATCGTCATTATCAATGGTGAGACTTCAAAAATCCATTACGTCAAACGATTGATCGGTAAGCCTGGAGAAACCGTGGAAATGAAGGATGACACGCTTTATATAAACGGAAAAAAAGTTGCCGAGCCTTATTTGTCTAAAAACAAAAAAGAGGCAGAAAAGCTTGGTGTCAGTCTTACAGGCGACTTTGGCCCGGTGAAAGTACCGAAAGGCAAATATTTCGTCATGGGGGATAACCGGCTAAACTCCATGGACAGCAGAAATGGCCTCGGACTGATTGCGGAAGATCGGATTGTGGGTACGTCGAAGTTTGTATTTTTCCCGTTTAATGAAATGCGCCAAACCAAATAAAAACGCCTTGCTGGCCTTTGGACAGCAGGCGTTTTTTAATTGGAAAAAGAAGCGACTAATGCAATGCATAATACAGTGACAAATACTGAACCGATAATGGCCAGCACACTGAAGAAAAGGTGCACTTGCTTGTTCTCTTTGCCGCGTTTTTCTAATAACCGTTTAGAGAAGATATGTGAGAAGATATAAATCAGGGCGATCCCGATATATAATCCGATATCTTTGGCGGTAAAGCCAGTTACGGCAAGGTAAAAGCCTGTAAAAAAGATCAATAAGCAATATTCAGTCAGTGTTAAAAGCCTCAATGTGTTCCTCCGAGTAAGAATGTATGATTTTCCATCTGGATGCATCCTCTTTGTCTTCAATTGTATCACAGCTTCGCCCTTTTAGTGTAGAAGTGTTTCTGCCTGCTTTTATCAGTGAAGCATTTCTCTTGTCTTCCATTCATGGTATACTTTTAATGATGATAGACATGATGGAGGATATTAAATGATTGCAGTAAATAATGTGAGCTTGCGTTTTGCGGATCGCAAGTTATTTGAAGATGTAAATATTAAATTTACCCCAGGCAACTGCTACGGGTTAATTGGTGCCAATGGTGCTGGTAAATCAACGTTTCTGAAAGTGTTATCAGGAGAAATTGAGCCTCAGACAGGCGATGTTCATATGAGTCCTGGCGAGCGTCTTGCCATCCTGAAACAGAACCACTTTGAGTACGAAGAGTATGAAGTGCTAAAAGTTGTGATTATGGGACATAAGCGTTTATACGAGGTCATGCAGGAGAAAGACGCAATTTACATGAAGCCTGATTTCTCGGATGAAGACGGAATTCGTGCGGCAGAGCTCGAAGGTGAATTTGCAGAGCTGAACGGATGGGAAGCAGAAAGTGAAGCTGCGATCCTTCTAAAAGGTCTCGGCATCTCAGAAGATCTTCACACGAAGAAGATGGAAGATCTTGGCGGCTCCGAAAAAGTGAAAGTTCTCTTGGCTCAGGCATTATTCGGCAAGCCCGATGTCCTGCTTCTTGATGAGCCGACGAACCACTTAGACCTTCAGGCAATTCAGTGGCTGGAAGAGTTTCTGATTAACTTTGAAAACACTGTGATTGTTGTATCCCATGACCGTCACTTTTTAAATAAAGTGTGTACACATATTGCTGACCTTGATTTTAACAAAATCCAAATCTACGTCGGAAACTATGATTTCTGGTATGAATCAAGCCAGCTTGCTTTGAAGCTTTCTCAAGAAGCGAACAAGAAAAAAGAAGAGCAAATTAAACAGCTACAAGAGTTTGTGGCCAGATTCAGCGCAAATGCGTCTAAATCAAAACAGGCGACTTCAAGAAAGAAACTTCTTGATAAAATTTCTCTTGATGATATTAAACCGTCTTCACGCCGTTATCCTTACGTCAATTTCACACCGGAACGAGAAATCGGTAATGACGTTCTCCGGGTAGAAGGATTAACGAAAACAATTGACGGTGTAAAAGTTCTCGACAATGTCAGCTTTATTATGAATAGAGAAGATAAAATTGCTTTTACAGGGCGTAACGAATTGGCTGTTACTACTCTGTTCAAAATCATTTCCGGGGAAATGGAAGCTGACAGCGGAACATTTAAATGGGGCGTGACGACATCTCAAGCGTACTTCCCTAAAGACAACAGCGAATATTTTGAAGGCAGTGATTTAAATCTTGTAGACTGGCTTCGCCAATATTCTCCTCATGACCAAAGTGAGAGCTTTTTACGCGGCTTCTTAGGACGCATGCTGTTTTCCGGTGAAGAAGTACACAAAAAAGCAAATGTTTTATCCGGGGGAGAAAAGGTTCGCTGCATGCTTTCGAAAGCAATGCTTTCTGGCGCCAATATTTTAATTTTGGATGAACCGACCAACCACTTAGACCTAGAATCTATTACAGCGCTCAATAATGGCTTAATCAGCTTTAAAGGCGCTATGCTGTTTACATCACATGACCACCAATTTGTACAGACGATTGCCAACAGAATCATAGAGATTACGCCTAATGGCATTGTTGACAAGCAAATGAGCTATGACGAGTTCCTTGAAAATGCTGATGTGCAGAAAAAACTGGCTGAACTATACGCGTAATAAAAAAAGCAGAGAATTCTCTGCTTTTTTTTGTACATAGAAAAGAAAGGGGACATTAACTTGAAATTTTTAATTGTCGGAGCAGGTGGAGTAGGCGGTTATATTGGCGGACGGCTTGCAGAGAAAGGGAATGCGGTGACGTTTCTTGTCCGCCAAAAAAGAGCTGAACAGTTAAAACAAACGGGACTAGTTATTCATAGTGAAAAGGGTGACGTGTTCTTTCAGCCCGCAGTAATCACTGCAGGAGAAAAAGAACAGTTTGATGTGGTCATCATCGCTTCTAAAGCATATTCACTCGGTCAGGTGATTAGCGATGTCAAACCTTTTGTCCACAGCGAATCAGTCATTATTCCTTTCTTAAACGGTTATCGTCACTACGAGCAGCTATTTACGGCATTTTCGAAAGATCAGGTGCTGGGCGGGCTGTGTTTCATAGAAAGTGCTTTAAACAATCTGGGAGAAATCAACCATACAAGTGCGTCGCATCGTTTTGTGTTCGGTGAATGGAACGGTGAGCGCACGGAACGGATAAAAAAGCTTGAGGAAGCATTTGCAGGAGTGAAGGCAGAGGTCATCATTAGCGGGCATATTGAGAAAGACATCTGGAAAAAATATCTGTTTATTGCAGCACAAGCAGGAATGACAACCTTATTTCAAAGACCGCTTGGACCAATCCTTGAAACAGAGAGCGGCCGGCACACTGCGCGAACACTCATTGGGGAAATCGGCATGATCTTGCGCAAGGAAGGAGTTCCGGCTGATCCAGAGCTTGAAGAAGACAGCTTCCGCACAATGACAAGCATGTCTTATCATATGAAATCCTCCATGCTCCGTGATATGGAAAATGGCCAAACGACTGAAGGAGATCATCTGCACGGCTTTTTGCTTGATAAAGCAAAGCGTTTGTCTCTGTCAACACCAATATTAGAAACAGTTTATGCCAATCTGCAAATGTATGAAGCAAAAAAATAAGAAGGAGGCGAAAGCCTTCTTCTTTATTTAAAAAGCCCAATTTCCATTTCTAAAGATAGGTTCTCTTTTTCCGTCTTCAGTAATTCCATCAATGTTCATATCCTTAGAACCAACCATAAAGTCTACGTGGGTAATGCTTTCATTTAAGCCTTCTTTGACAAGCTCTTCGCGAGACATCTGTTTTCCGCCCTCAATATTAAAAGCATAGGCACTGCCGATCGCCAGGTGATTTGACGCATTTTCATCAAATAAAGTGTTGTAAAAAAGAATATTTGACTGTGAAATAGCCGAATCGTACGGGACAAGAGCTACTTCACCAAGATAGTGAGAGCCTTCATCTGTTTCGACCAATTCTTTTAAAATGTCTTCTCCTTTTTCGGCTTTAATGTCAACAATACGGCCGTTTTTGAATGTGAGCGTGAAGTTTTCGATAATGTTCCCGCCGTAGCTTAGCGGTTTTGTGCTCGATACAAACCCGTCAACCCCGTCTTTTTGCGGCAGTGTGAATACTTCTTCTGTCGGCATATTGGCCATAAATTCATGTCCGCTTTCATTTACGCTTCCGGCACCTGCCCAAACGTGTTTTTTCGGCAGCTTGATTGTTAAATCAGTTCCTTCCGCTTGGTAATGTAAAGCGGCATAATGTTTTTGGTTCAAATGATCAACTTTTTCATGAAGGTTTTGATCATGATTGATCCACGCTTGAACCGGATTTTCTTCGTTTACGCGTGTGGCTTTAAAAATTTCTTCCCACAGGAGCTGTGTCGCTTCCTCTTCTGATTTGCCAGGGAATACTTTCTGAGCCCAACCTGCTGATGCAGCACCGACGACAGTCCAGCTCACTTTATCAGATTGAATGTATTGTCTGTATGTATGTAACGCTTTGCCTGCAGCTTTTTGGAAGGCGGCAATCCGTTTGGAATCTACCCCTTGCAGTAAATCTGGGTTTGAGGATACGACTGAAATGAAAGCAGCTCCTTTCTTGGCAAGCTCTTCTCTGCCTTTCGCTTCCCATTCAGGATACTCTTCAAAGGCTTCAAACGGCGCCAGGTCATATTTTAATTTGGCCACTTCGTCATCCTGCCAATTCACTGTTACATTTTTTGCGCCTTTTTCATATGCATGTTCTACAATCAGACGGACGAAATCGCGAACCTCCGTCGAAGCATTTACCACCACATACTGGCCTTTTTGGACATTAACGCCGACCTCAACCGCCAGCTGGGCATATGTATTTAGTTTCTCTGAAAATGTATCCATCAATCTTTCCTCCTCGTGCTTTTTTCTCATCATATCAAATAATCTCCTATAAAGAAAAGAAAGGAGTGCAAAGAGAAAAACCCAAAACAAAATGGTCTTGGGCTTTTCAACACTTATGGATGATTCATTTTTACAGTGCCTTCAGGCGCATGAGGCATGTTTGCCAGTGAAATGCTCATGCCTCCAAGAATGATTCCGCTCAAAATGGCTGCAATCGCTACCCGTCTTCCTAAATCTCTAAGCATCTGTTTCCTCCTTATCGTTTCTCCATTTCCCACAATATGAAGCGAGAGAGGAAAAAAGAAGCAGGAATTTCAATTACTTTCTGAGATTTTGCGAGAAAAGGATTATTTAACCGCTTTTTGGAGCTTATCAATCACCTCTAAAGAACGGCCGGTGCCGATTGCCACGGATTCAAGCGGGTTTGGCGCCACGTGTACAGGTACAACGATTTCTTCTGACAGCCATTCTTTGATCCCATTAAGAAGCGCCCCGCCGCCTGTTAAAATTACGCCGCGATCGACAATGTCTCCGCTTAATTCAGGAGGACAGTCCTCAAGTGTGGCTCTAATCGCTTCAAGAATATGAAGGAGAGATTCACGCATCGCGTTTTGAATTTCATTTGATTGAAGCATAATGGTTTTCGGTAGCCCCGTCACAAGGTCACGTCCGCGAATTTCCATTGCATCCGGCACATGCTCAATCAATGCATGGCCAATTTCCATTTTAACCTGCTCAGCTGTGCGTTCACCGATCAGCAAATTGTACTTTTTCCGCACAAAAGCAACGATATCCTCATCAAGCTGGTCGCCGCCGATTCTGATTGAATGGCAGGAGACAACGCCTCCAAAGGAAATAATCGCGACTTCCGTCGTCCCGCCGCCGATATCTACCACCACGTTAGCAACCGGCTCGTCAACCGGCAAATCCGCTCCGATTGCAGCTGCCACCGGTTCTTCAATTAAATGGACGTTTTTCGCTCCGCAATTTTTCACCGCGTCACTGATGGCGCGGCGTTCTACTGCAGTTGAGCCTGATGGTGTGCACACAACGACATTCGGCTTTCTGAACGACATGCCGATGCTCTTTCCGGCTTTTTTCATGATGTGCTTTAACAAATCAGTTGTCATGTCGTAGTCAGCGATAACGCCGTCTTTCATCGGTCTGACAGCGACAATTTTTCCCGGTGTTTTACCGATCATATTTTTCGCGTCAGTCCCGATCGCAAGCACTGCTTTAGTCGTTGTATCTACTGCGACAACAGAAGGTTCATTTAAGATGATTCCTTTATTTTTGCTGTAAACAAGTATATTAGCTGTTCCTAAGTCAATTCCAATTTCAGTTGATTGAAACATGTTTTCACCCAATCTTTATCCTGATTTTATATGATTCTACATTTAAAGTTTCTAAGAAAAGAAGCGATTTTTGGGGGTGTGCGTCGGGAAAGAAATGTTTTTGTAAAAAACTGCGGAAGGGTGTAACAGAAGTAATACATTTTTCGGTTTTATGGAAAAAATATCTTGCGATTCTTCAAGAAAGCGGGAAACTTTTTCTGCGTTTCGTACGTCTACGATATATTGAGGGACAACCTTGAATATTACATGAAAAAAGAAACATTTAAGGAAGAAGGGTTTTTATGAAATCAATAGGTGTTGTAAGAAAAGTAGATGAATTAGGCCGTATTGTTATGCCGATAGAGTTAAGACGGGCACTGGATATTGCTATTAAAGACAGCATTGAGTTTTTTGTCGAGGGCGATAAAATTATTTTGAAAAAGTACAAACCTCATGGCATTTGTTTAATGACTGGGGAAATCACTTCAGAAAATAAAGAGTACGGCAACGGTAAAATTACGTTAAGCCCTGAAGGCGCACAGCTGCTTCTCGAAGAAATTCAAGCCGCTTTAAAAGAATAATATATGTTGAAAAAGGCGGAATGGTGTAATCTCCGCCTTTTTTTGCGTGCCGATTTCTGATTACCGCCGCCTAAGATATGACATCATGAACAAAAGGTAATGAATGATTTGGGATACTTTACATATTTTACTCTATTATTTGTCGAAGAATGGTACAATAAACAGAGAAACACAAGCGGCAGGTGGTCATATGAGAAAATATCAAGCACGTATCATTTCCATTATTTTGGCGATGATTTTTATTATGTTTTGGGATTATTTATTTTATTTTATAGGCAAAAACCCGATTAATTGGCCTGTTGACATTGTGTATACAGCAGTAACGATTTTCAGTGTCTGGATGCTGGCGTATTATGTCGATGAGAAAAAACAGCTGGTCAAGAAAATGAAAGATAATGAATGGAAGTATAAACAGCTTTCTGATGAGAAGAACCGCATCATGGATAATTTACAGGAGATCGTTTTTCAAACAAATGCAAAAGGTGAAATTACATACTTAAATCAAGCGTGGGCAGCTATCACAGGTTTTTCGATCATTGAATGTATGGGGACAATGTATAATGATTATTTCATAAAAGAAAAGCATGTAGCTGATCACATTAATACTCAAATCAAAAACAAAGCGTCCTCGGGGATGTTTACGGCAAAATATGTGACAAAGAACGGGACGATTTTTTGGGGCGAGGTTCACTATAAACTTTACTATGACCGAGATGAGCAATTTACCGGAAGCCTGGGTACAATGTCAGACATCACTGAGCGAAAAGAGGCTGAAGATGAGCTTCTGGAAATCAATGAACGGCTTGCGAGGGAGTCGCAGAAACTGTCAATCACGAGTGAACTGGCTGCCGGCATTGCACATGAAGTCAGAAATCCTTTAACGTCCGTCAGCGGATTCCTTCAAATTATGAAAACATCATATCCGGATAGAAAAGATTATTTTGATATCATCTTTTCAGAGATTAAAAGAATTGACCTGGTGCTCGGCGAGCTGCTGCTGCTGGCGAAGCCGCAGGAAATTACATTTAAAACGCACCCAATCAATGAAATTTTGAAACAAGTCACGACATTGCTTGATACGAATGCCATATTGTCCAATATTGCTATAGAAAAGAATTTTGGTGAGACGGAAGCCTGTATGATTAAAGGGGACGAAAACCAGCTGAAGCAGGTTTTTATCAATATTATCAAAAATGGAATTGAAGCAATGCCAAAGGGCGGTGTCGTTACGATTTCCACTGCTAAAACAGCTTCACACGTCGTAATCAGCGTAAAAGATGAAGGAAACGGCATGTCACAGGAAAAGCTTGAGCAAATCGGAAAACCTTTTTATTCAACAAAGGAGAAAGGCACAGGGCTGGGGCTCGCCATTTGTTTGAGAATATTAAAGGAACATAACGGGGAATTGAAGATTGAAAGTGAAGCTGGAAAAGGCAGCATCTTTCAAGTTGTTTTGCCTTTGAAATCTGACAGCTGAGAGGGGAAAAACAAGATGAACTCGCTTCTGTTTGTATATGGGACCTTAAGGAAGCATGAAAAAAATCATCATTTGTTATCACAGTCGGCTTGTATCAGTGAGCAGGCGCGGACAAAGGGAAGTCTTTTTAATACGGCTGCCGAGGAACCTGCGGCCTTGTTTGGGGCTGATGGCTATATTTGCGGTGAGATATATGAAGCAGATGAATTGTGTATACATAAGCTTGATCTTTTTTATCAAGGCTACCACAAGACATCTGTACATGTCGAAACTGATGCTGGAATCAAGGAAGCAGTTGTATATTATATGAAAAAAGATGATTGTGCTGACTTTGTGAAAATAGGCAGCGGTGACTGGAAAGAACATCAGATGATCAGCAAATCTAAAGATCCCGTGTACTATTTTGCCTACGGATCTTGTATGGACAATGCCCGTTTTCAAAAAGCAGGGGTTGATCATTATTTTCAAGATCCAGTGGGAGGAGCTGTTTTAAAAGGGTATACAACCCGCTTTACGTTAAAAAGGCCAGACGGCTCAAGAGCGGATATCACTGAAGACGGAGGTACGACAGAAGGGGTGTTGTATCGTCTTCCTTTTTCAGCTGTCGCCTATTTATATAAAAGGGAAGGGGTTGAATCTCTTACCTATCGGCCGGCATTTGTAGACGTTGAAGCAGGGGGAAAGCTCTATACTGATTGTTTAACCTTTCTCGTCCTCCGAAAAGAAGCAGAAACAGCACCTCCTCAGCATTATCAAATCGAGATTGAACGGGGAGCGGAGCTTTATTTGACCAAGGGCTTTACTGAACGGCTTAAGCAGCATATGAATTCGCTGCCAAAAGGTTGATGAAATTAACACTGCCTCAAAAGAATATGTTAAAATTTGATCAATATGATGTTAGGTAAAGGAGCACCACTATGAAAAAAGAATTTGCCGTAATTGGACTCGGCCGTTTTGGTGGAAGTATATGCAAAGCATTGAGTGAAGAGGGCGTCGAGGTCATGGCGATGGATATTGATGAAGATAAAGTCAACGAGTATGCCAAGATTGCATCACATGCCGTCATCGGAGACTCGACCGATGAATCTGTTCTGAAAAATTTAGGTTTGAGGAATTTTGACCACGTCATTGTTGCGATCGGTGAAAATATTCAGGCGAGTATATTAACAACTCTGATTCTCAAAGAACTGGGTGTCAATACGATTACAGTTAAGGCTCAGAATGATTACCATGAAAAAGTGCTGTCCAAAATCGGCGCGGATCACATTGTCCACCCGGAACGTGATATGGCAAAAAGAATTGCGCATAATATCGTTTCCAACAATGTACTTGATTATTTGGAGCTGTCAGAAGAGCATAGTCTTGTCGAGATCGTTGCCAACAGCCGTCTTGCCGGAAACACTCTTCTCGATTTAGATATACGGGCGAAATACGGTATTAATATTGTAGCGATTAAAAGGGGCAAGGAAGTCATCGTGTCGCCGCTTGCGACTGAAGTGATACATCAAGAAGATATTCTCATCGTCATTGGATCGGTTACGGATATTTCACGTTTTGAGAAAAGAGTTCTTCATACGAAATAGAAGAAATATAAGCCGTCCTTAGGGGCGGTTTTTTAATATTATCAGAATATAACAACTTTAATGAACTAAGCGCCAATTTACTAAAATTTTATTGACTACGGATAAGCGTTCCGATAGCATATTGTACCATATAAATAAAAAAGAGGAGGGGGCCATTTGAATAAAGAAGCGCTGGTCAAAAGGCTGAATGCTTCAGCCCGCAGACAAAAAGCTGACATCGTCATTAAGAACGGGAAAATCATGGACGTATATAATCATGAGTGGATTTATGAAGATATTGCGATAACAGACGGAGTGATTGTAGGCCTCGGCCAGTATGAAGGTGAAGAAACCATTGATGCAGAGGGGCAAGTCATTGTGCCGGGATTTATTGATGGTCATGTACATATTGAGTCATCAATGGTGACACCGATCGAGTTTGCAAAAGCCGTATTGCCGAATGGCGTGACGACCATCATTACCGATCCGCATGAAATAGCGAACGTGTCCGGTCAGGAAGGGATCAAATTTATGATTGAACAGGCTCGGCAAACACCGCTGAATATCCATTTTATGCTTCCCTCCAGTGTGCCTGCCGCCAGCTTTGAGCGATCCGGTGCGGTACTTCGGGCGGCCGATTTGAAGCCATTTTACGAAGAGAAAGAGGTATTGGGTCTGGCTGAAGTGATGGATTATGTATCGGTTGAGCAGGGTGAAGCAGACATGGTTAATAAGCTGTTTGATGCCCGGAGCGCGGGGAAACGGATTGACGGACATTTAGCAGGCTTGTCAACTGATCTCATCAATATTTACAGAACCGCTTTTGTCTTGACCGATCATGAGGTAACGACGAAGGAAGAAGCGCTGGATCGTATCAGAAGAGGAATGTACGTCATGATGCGAGAAGGGTCAGTCGCCAAAAATACAATGAAAGTGCTGCCGGCTGTTAATGAAAAGAATGCGCGCCGTTTCTTTTTCTGTACTGATGATAAACACGTAGATGATTTATTGTCAGAGGGAAGTGTGAATCATCAGGTGAAAATGGCTATTCAAGCTGGCCTCGATCCGTTTTTGGCATACCAATTGGGAAGCCTGAATGCAGCGGAATGCTACGGACTAGATACAAAGGGAGCGATTGCTCCGGGATTTGACGCCGATTTGCTCTTTATTTCAGATGTGGAAAATGTCACTGTCACAAAGACGTTGGTAAAAGGACAAACTGTTGCTGAAAATAATAAAGCAGTCTGTCAGGCACAAGCTCATACGCTAACACCAGACCCGGCGCTGCTTCATTCCGTTAACCTTGCTGCTCCTCTTTCCGAACAGGATTTTCATATGCCAATTGATCCCCAGCAGCAGATGAATGTCATTCAAATCATACCAAATCAGCTTGAAACACGCCTGGTGAGTGTTCCGGCTCCAGAAGCACCCATTTTTCAGCCTGAAATCGATCTTGACTTGTTAAAGATTGCAGTCGTGGAACGGCATAAGGGATTAAAAGAAACGGGACTTGGTATTGTGAAAGGATTTGGTTTGAAAAGTGGGGCGATTGCAACAACGATTTCACACGATTCGCATAATATCATTGCCGTGGGGACAAATGACACCGATATCGCAGCCGCAGTTAATAAGCTGCAGGAAATTGGCGGCGGATTAACAGTTATAAAAGACGGGGAAGAACTTCACTCGGTTGCTCTGCCGATTGCGGGGTTATTATCCGACCAATCTGCAGAATTGGTGAATCAAAGCTTAATGACGCTTCATGAAAAGCTCTCATTTATCGGTTTTAAAGACCGGTTTAACCCATTTTTGACGCTTTCATTCTTGGCTTTGCCTGTCATTCCTGACATCAAAATGACGACTACAGGATTGTTTGATGTAAAGTCATTTCAGCATATAGCACTGCAATAAAAAAGATGCACTCCTAAGTGAGTGCATCTTTTTTTAAACCTCCATAATGATCGGAAGGATCATTGGGCGGCGTTTCGTTTTTTCATATAAGAACGGAGCAAGCGTATCCGTGATCTCATTTTTGATTTCTGACCATTGAGTGGTTTTTCGTTCCATAACTTTTTGCAAGTGGTTTGAAATAAGCTCCTGGGCGTCATTGATCAAATCACCTGATTCTCTCATGTAAACAAACCCTCTGGAAATCAAGTCAGGGCCCGCTGAAATCTTAAAGTCATCCATATCTATGCTGACAACGACGATCACAAGACCTTCTTCAGAAAGAATTCTGCGGTCGCGAAGCACGATATTTCCAATATCACCGATACCGCTACCGTCGATGTATACTGAACCGGATGGGATTTTACCGGCAACTGAAGCTTCATCGCCTTTAAGCGCCAATACTTCACCGTTATCCATGATAAAGCAGTTTTCTTCAGGGATGCCGCAATCTGTCGCAAGCTTGACGTGCATCTTTTGCATTCTGTACTCACCGTGAATCGGCATGAAGAATTTAGGCTTGATTAAACGAAGCATCAGCTTTTGTTCTTCCTGTCCGCCGTGACCGGATGTATGGATATCATTAAGAGGTCCGTGAATAACCTCGGCCCCCGCACGATACAGCTGGTTAATTGTGCGGCTCACGCTGATTGTGTTGCCCGGAATAGGGGATGAAGAAAATACGACTGTATCCCCAGGATTGATTGAAATCTGCCGATGTGTGCCGTTTGCAATTCTGGATAAAGCCGCCATCGGTTCCCCTTGGCTTCCTGTACACAGGATTGTTACTTTATTGGCAGGAATGCGATTGATTTCGTTATGTTCAATAAACGTATTTTTAGGACAGTTAATATAGCCGAGAGTTTGTCCGATTTCGATAGCCGATTCCATACTGCGTCCAAATACGGCAACTTTTCTTCCATTTAATACAGCAGCCTCAATTACCTGCTGCAAGCGGTGAATATTCGACGCGAATGTAGCGAAGATAACTCGGCCGTCCACCTTGCGGAAAATGTCATGAATGCTTTCTCCGACACGGCGTTCAGACATAGTGAACTCCGGGTTTTCACTGTTTGTGCTGTCTGAAAGGAGGCACAGAACGCCTTCTTTGCCGATTTCGGCCATTTTCGTTAAGTTTGCCGGCTCGCCGACTGGAGTAAAGTCGAATTTGAAATCTCCAGTATGTACGATGTTTCCGGGCGGCGTTTTTACAACAATACCGTAGGAATCCGGAATACTGTGTGTTGTTCTAAAGAATGACACAGCCGTTTTGCGAAATTTTACGATATCATCCTCACCGATGATGTTAAGCTTAGTCTGTCTTAATAATCCGTGCTCTTCAAGTTTATTCCGAAGTAAGCCGATCGCGAGTTTACCGCCGTAAACGGGAATATTGACTTGTCTAAGCAGGTACGGGATGCCGCCGATATGGTCTTCGTGCCCGTGAGTGATAAAAAGCCCTTTAATTTTATCTTCGTTTTTAACTAAATACGTGTAATCGGGAATGACGTAATCAATACCGAGCAGTTCGTCCTCGGGAAACTTGATCCCCGCGTCAATCAGCACAATTTCATCCTGAAACTGCACCGCATACGTATTTTTACCGATTTCGCCCAGTCCTCCGAGGGCGAAAACAGCAGTTTGATCGTTTTTTACAAATTTCATACCGCTCATAACTCCAATACTTTAAAATTTTCACTCTGTTGTTCATATTCTAAAAAAGCACCGTCAACAGGTGTGATAAATTCAATATTAAATTTCTTGTCTTTCAGTTTCGTTCTGACGTCACGCTCTGATACGCCTTCAATATAAAGTGAATCTGTTTTTTCCCGAACAGGTACTTCCTCAGCTTTTTTTTGATAAAATACCTTATAAATCATCCAAATCTCTCCTTAAATGCCGTATGTTAGACTCGCTTATTCTATTATATTCGAAAACGGAATATAAGGAAAGTCTTGAGCAAAATAAGGACCTTTCAAAAAGGGACAGATCCCTTATCAGGCAATGGCTTTCCTGCGGAGCATTCCGTTCCACTGTCTTCTGAGTTTCTTTTTTAATTTCCGAAGCATAACGTGGTCCCTCCTTCGATTGATACTTGTCCAAGGCTGTTTTATACAAATAGTATACGGAGTTTAGCACGGACTTTTCGTGGATATTAATGGAATTTTATTTTGTTTTTGAGGGAAATAGTTTGCTGAACTGAAATCTTTTTGTATGATGAGTGTGGGAATTGCAGATTTAGACGATAAAGGGGAATAACGATGGACTCAAAATTAATTTTTTTCGATATTGACGGCACGATATATGATCACGACAAAAAGATACCGGAAAGCACAAGAAAAACGGTAGCGGAGCTTCAGAGGCAGGGACACCATGTGTTTATCGCCAGCGGGCGGTCCCCGTTTCTGGTGAAGCCGATTTTAGAGGAGTTAGGCATTCACTCATTTATTTCTTACAATGGTCAGTATGTCGTCTTTGAAAATGAAGTGATTTATAAGAATCCGCTGCCTGAAGAAGCTATCAGAAGATTGTTAAAGCAGGCGGGAGAAGGGAGCCACCCGGTTGTATTTATGGCTGAAGATACAATGAAAGCGACTGTTGCTGACCATCCTCATGTCTTAGAGGGAATCGGCAGCCTGAAAACCGACTATCCTGAAACCGATGAGCTTTTCTATGAAGGAAAAGAAATTTTTCAGCTTCTGCTGTTTTGCCAGGATGAAGAAGAAAAAGTTTATGGGGCTTTTCCAGAATTCGATCTTGTGCGCTGGCATGAGCTTTCGACTGATGTTCTGCCGCGCGGCGGATCAAAGGCGGAGGGGATTAAAAAAGTAATCGAGCGCCTTCCGTTTGATATCAGCGATACATATGGCTTCGGTGACGGATTAAATGATCTGCAAATGATTCAGTTTGTCGGAACAGGCGTTGCCATGGGGAATGCCGTTCCTGAATTAAAAGAAGTTGCGGATTTTGTAACAAAGCCTGTAGACGAGGATGGAATTGCTTATGCTGTTAAAGAATTAGGCTTGCTAAAATAAAAAAGCGGCTGGCACTTATAGTGTCAGCCGTATATTTTCTTTTAGCGGTCAATCGCCACCGCATTTTCAGGTTCCTTAAATGGATTTTCTTTATCGATATGATCATAAAACATAACGCCATTTAAATGGTCGATTTCATGCTGAAATACAATCGCCGGAAATCCTTTTAAACGAATGTCTATTTGTTCTCCCTCCAGTGTTGTTCCTTTCACTCTGATACGAGCGTAGCGCGGAACATAGCCGGGAATTGCCTCATCAACTGACAGGCAGCCTTCACCGCTTGTTAAATAGCTTCTTTCAACGGAATGGCTGACGATCTTCGGGTTAAACAATGCATAGCTGTATAACTTCCCGGAAGCATCTTCTGCATGGACTGCGATCATCCGTTTATTAATATTAATTTGAGGTGCCGCAAGTCCTACGCCGGGGCGCAGATTGTATTTTTCAGCTAATTCCGGATTTTGGCTGTTTTTTACGAATTCAATCATATCCGCCAGCTGCTGTTTTTCTTCTTCTGTGGCAGGCAGCCCGACAGGCTCTGCTGTCTCTCTTAAGGCAGGGTGGCCGTCGCGCACGATGTTTTCCATAGTAATCAAGAAACTTCACTCCTAAAGCTTAATATGTAAATTATATCGGATTTCTTCGTAAAGGTGCAACGAAACGAATGACCAGCCGTAAAGGCTGGTCAGTGTTTTACTGTGTAATTAGCAACAGCCTCCGCCTAAATAAGCAGCTCCAACAATGATTAACAGAATGAATAAAACAACGATTAACGCAAATGTGCGGCCATATCCTGCTCCGCCATATCCGTAACCATAACTGCAGCAGCCTCCGCCGTAACCATATCCATAACCGTACATGAACATAACCTCCTCTTTTAATTACGCCAGAGCCTTGTAGTAGGCATAGCGTCTACAATAACCTATGTAAAAACAAAAAAGTTGTATGGTCATCTGTCCTGATTTTTCACGATTAGATCTTATTTTTTACTCAGAAAGCCATGCGATAACCACCTGGCTATTGTCAAATATCTCTATGGATTCTATAGTAGAAATTGTCAAGATTGGGGGATTTAACGTGAAAGACAGAATAAAACGGCGCTACGGTGTGAAAATCGGAGCCTTTTGCGCTGTGGCTTTACTATTAACCGGATGTGTGGGACAGGACCCGCTGGATTCACTTCATGACTCATTAGAAAAAGTCGCTGATCTAGAAAAACCGTTTCAAGAAGAACAGAAAACGCTCGAAGAATTAGAGAAGAAAGAACATGCTCTCTACAATGATGTCATCAAGCTCAATATGGATGATTATAAAAAAATCGTTTCATTATCAGACGAAGCGCTAGAGAATGTAAATAAACGAGAAGAACATCTAAAGCTTGAAAATGAGAGCATCGAAAAATCCGAATCAGAATTTGAGGAAGCCAAAAAATCCGCAGAAAATATTAAGGATAAACACATCAAGGCAAAAGCCGAGACTGCGGCAGATCATATGAAAAAAAGATATGCTGCATACAGCTCTATGTTTGAAGAATATGAAAAAGCGATTAAACTTAATAAAAAACTGTATAAGCTGCTGAAAGACAAAGACTTGACGCTGAATAAGCTTGATCAGCAGATTGAAAAAGCGAATGCATCTTATAAAAAAGTCCTTAAACAAAGCGGAGAATTTGATGTGCAAACGGAGAAATATAATAAAGCCCGCGAAGATTTATATGACGCCGCAGGCTATCATATAAAAAAGAGCTGACTATGATCAGCTCTTTTTTTAAATTCTATTCAAAATTTAAATTTCTATTGTAGTACAGTGTGATAGGTTATACTAGTACAGTTTGAGGTACAGGCTGCATCTGTTTTTTTATAGAAAATGTAAAGCGAATACATTTATTGAAAATCAGCGATGAAAACGATTGACGGTTCTTCTTTATATGGTGTAAACTAATCCATGTTAAGCGGTGTTGTATTAGTTTTTTACAACTTCGAAATAATACAGTTCAAAGCAGAGTGTAACTATCCTACATAAATGGTTTCGGCAAACTGGGGATCGGCTAAAATATATACGACTTACTGCTGATACTTTAGGGTACCCTAAGTTTGTATGTATAAAAGGAATGCACGTCTAATGACTGTTTAAAAGAAAGGAAGAGGTGACTTTAGTATGGCTGCAAAAACGAAAAAAGTAATCGTTGATAGTAAGAAGCAATTTGATGCCATTAAAAAGCAGTTCGAAACGTTCCAAATTTTAAATGAAAAGGGAGAAGTCGTGAATGAAGCGGCGATGCCTGATTTAACTGATGATCAATTGAAAGAGCTTATGCGCCGCATGGTATTTACGCGTGTGCTTGATCAGCGCTCTATCTCATTAAACCGTCAAGGACGTCTCGGATTCTACGCTCCTACTGCGGGCCAAGAAGCTTCTCAGATTGCTACACATTTCGCGCTTGAAAAAGAAGACTTCGTTCTTCCGGGATACCGTGATGTGCCTCAGTTAATCTGGCACGGCCTTCCATTATATCAAGCGTTCCTGTTCTCTCGCGGACATTTCCGAGGAAACCAAATGCCTGATGATGTGAATGCCCTTTCTCCACAAATCATTATCGGTGCTCAATACATTCAAACGGCCGGTGTTGCGCTAGGTCTTAAAAAACGCGGTAAGAAAGCTGTCGCAATCACTTACACTGGTGACGGCGGAGCTTCACAAGGGGACTTCTACGAAGGAATTAACTTTGCCGGCGCTTATAAAGCACCTGCGATCTTCGTTGTACAAAACAACCGTTACGCGATTTCAACTCCAGTTGAAAAACAATCTGCAGCAGGCACAATTGCACAAAAAGCAGTAGCTGCCGGTATTGTGGGTGTACAAGTAGACGGAATGGATCCGCTTGCTGTATACGCTGCAACTGCTGAAGCACGCGAACGGGCGATTAACGGTGAAGGCCCGACACTGATTGAAACACTGACATTCCGTTATGGCCCGCACACAATGGCTGGTGACGATCCGACTAAATATCGCACAAAAGAAATCGAAAACGAGTGGGAGCAAAAAGATCCGCTTGTACGCTTCCGTGCGTTCCTTGAAAACAAAGGCCTATGGTCTGAAGAAGAAGAAACAAAAGTAATCGAGGATGCAAAAGAAGAAATTAAGCAGGCGATCAAAAAAGCGGATGCTGAGCCTAAGCAAAAAGTAACTGATTTAATGAAAATCATGTTCGAAAAAATGCCTCATAACCTTGAGGAGCAATTTGAAATTTATACACAGAAGGAGTCGAAGTAAGCCATGGCGCAAATGACAATGATTCAAGCAATCACGGATGCGTTACGCACAGAACTGAAAAATGACGAAAATGTCTTAGTTTTCGGAGAAGACGTTGGTGTTAACGGCGGCGTATTCCGTGCGACAGAAGGATTGCAAAAAGAATTCGGTGAAGACCGTGTGTTTGACACGCCACTTGCTGAATCTGGTATCGGCGGTCTTGCCCTTGGTTTAGGCTTAAACGGCTTCCGTCCGGTAATGGAAATCCAATTCTTCGGATTTGTTTACGAAGTAATGGATTCAGTTTCTGGCCAAATGGCTCGTATGCGTTACCGTTCTGGCGGACGCTGGACTTCACCTGTAACCATTCGTTCTCCGTTCGGCGGCGGTGTTCATACTCCTGAGCTTCACGCTGACAGCTTAGAAGGTCTTGTTGCACAACAGCCTGGTATCAAAGTTGTTATTCCATCAACTCCTTACGATGCCAAAGGACTTTTGATTTCTGCGATCAGAGACAACGATCCTGTTGTTTTCTTAGAGCACATGAAGCTTTACCGTTCTTTCCGTCAGGAAGTTCCTGAAGAAGAATACACAATTGAGCTTGGCAAAGCTGACGTAAAACGTGAAGGTACTGACCTTTCAATCATCACTTACGGCGCAATGGTTCATGAATCATTAAAAGCTGCCGAGGAGCTTGAAAAAGACGGCATTTCTGCTGAAGTTGTCGACCTTCGCACTGTAAGCCCGCTTGACATTGATACAATCATCGCATCTGTAGAAAAAACAGGACGCGCGATTGTTGTTCAAGAGGCACAAAAACAAGCCGGTATTGCTGCAAACGTAGTAGCAGAAATTAATGACCGTGCGATCTTGAGCTTGGAAGCACCTGTACTTCGCGTGGCTGCGCCTGATACAGTATTTCCTTTCTCTCAAGCGGAGAGCGTATGGCTTCCAAACCATAAAGATGTTCTTGAAACAGCAAGAAAAGTACTTGAATTTTAATCAAACTGCATAATCGAGAGGGAAGATGAACGTTTTCCCTCTATTATATATCTGTTTTCAATGCTTACGTTGTAAACTTTAAAATTGCTTAATCAAACTAGGAGGTCGAGAACTGTGGCATTTGAATTTAAACTTCCAGATATCGGGGAAGGTATCCACGAAGGCGAAATCGTAAAATGGTTTGTCAAGCCTAACGATGAGGTTGACGAAGATGATGTACTGGCGGAAGTCCAAAATGATAAAGCAGTAGTAGAAATTCCTTCACCTGTTAAAGGAAAAGTATTAGAATTAAAAGTTGAAGAGGGAACGGTTGCAACTGTTGGACAAACGATCATTACGTTTGATGCACCTGGTTACGAAGACCTTCAATTTAAAGGCAGCGATGAGTCTGGCGACGCAAAAACTGAAGCACAAGTTCAGTCTACTGGTGAAGCTGGACAAGATGTTGCGAAAGAAGAGCGTGCTGAAGAGCCTGCTAAAGAAACTGGCGCAGGACAGCAGGACCAATCTGAAGTTGACCCGAACAAACGCGTGATCGCTATGCCTTCTGTACGTAAATACGCTCGTGAAAAAGGCGTAGATATCCGTAAAGTAACAGGTTCAGGCAACAACGGACGTGTTGTGAAAGAAGATATCGACAGCTTTGTAAACGGAGGAGCGCAAGAAGCTGCGCCGCAAGAAACGGCTGCACCTCAAGAAACTGCTGCTAAACCGGCTGCTGCACCGGCTCCAGAGGGTGAATTCCCAGAAACTCGCGAAAAAATGAGCGGTATCCGTAAAGCAATTGCAAAAGCGATGGTTAACTCTAAACATACTGCTCCTCATGTAACACTAATGGACGAAGTGGACGTAACAAACCTTGTTGCACATCGTAAACAGTTCAAACAGGTTGCTGCTGATCAAGGCATCAAGCTGACATACTTGCCTTACGTTGTAAAAGCTCTTACATCTGCACTGAAAAAATTCCCTGTTTTAAACACGTCAATTGACGATAAAACAGATGAAGTAATCCAAAAACATTACTTCAACATCGGTATAGCTGCTGACACTGAAAAAGGCTTGCTTGTGCCAGTTGTAAAAAATGCAGACCGTAAAGCGATCTTTGAAATTTCTGATGAGATCAACAGCCTTGCAACAAAAGCTCGTGAAGGCAAGCTTGCTCCAGCTGAAATGAAAGGCGCATCTTGCACAATTACAAACATCGGTTCAGCCGGCGGACAATGGTTCACTCCGGTTATCAACCATCCAGAAGTTGCGATTCTTGGTATCGGACGCATTGCAGAAAAAGCGATTGTTCGTGATGGCGAAATCGTAGCAGCTCCAGTCTTAGCTCTTTCTCTCAGCTTCGACCACCGTATGATCGACGGAGCGACTGCGCAAAATGCACTAAATCACATCAAGCGTTTACTGAACGATCCACAATTAATTTTAATGGAGGCGTAATGTTATGGTAGTAGGAGATTTCCCTATTGAAACAGATACTCTTGTAATTGGTGCGGGACCTGGCGGCTATGTAGCTGCCATCCGCGCTGCACAGCTTGGACAAAAAGTAACAGTCGTTGAAAAAGCAACTCTTGGAGGCGTTTGTCTGAACGTTGGATGTATCCCTTCAAAAGCGCTGATCAATGCTGGCCATCGTTATGAGAATGCTAAGCATTCTGATGACATGGGAATCACTGCTGAGAACGTAACAGTTGATTTCACAAAAGTTCAAGAGTGGAAAACTTCTGTTGTTAACAAGCTTACTGGCGGTGTAGCAGGTCTTCTTAAAGGCAACAAAGTAGATGTAGTAAAAGGCGAAGCTTACTTTGTAGACAGCAATTCAGTTCGTGTAATGGATGAGAATTCTGCTCAAACATACACGTTCAAAAACGCAATCATTGCGACTGGTTCTCGTCCTATCGAATTGCCAAACTTCAAATATACTGAGCGTGTCCTAAATTCAACCGGCGCTTTGGCTCTTAAAGAAATTCCTAAAAAGCTTGTTGTTATCGGCGGCGGATACATCGGAACTGAGCTTGGAACTGCGTATGCAAACTTCGGCACTGAGCTTGTTATTCTTGAAGGCGGAGATGAAATTCTTCCAGGCTTCGAAAAACAAATGAGTTCCCTTGTAACTCGCAGACTGAAGAAAAAAGGCAACGTTGAAATCCATACAAACGCGATGGCTAAAGGCGTTGAAGAAAAAGCTGACGGCGTAACAGTCACTTTCGAAGTAAAAGGTGAAGAAAAAACCGTTGATGCTGATTACGTACTGATTACTGTCGGACGCCGTCCAAATACTGATGAGCTTGGTCTTGAGCAAGTCGGTATTGAAATGACTGACCGCGGTGTTATCAAAACTGACAAACAGTGCCGCACGAACGTACCTAACATCTATGCAATCGGTGATATCATTGAAGGACCGCCGCTTGCTCACAAAGCATCTTACGAAGGTAAGATTGCTGCAGAAGCGATCGCTGGAGAGCCTGCAGAAATCGATTACCTTGGTATTCCTGCGGTTGTCTTCTCTGAGCCTGAGCTTGCATCAGTCGGTTACACTGAAGCACAAGCGAAAGAAGAAGGCCTTGACATTGTTGCTGCTAAATTCCCATTTGCAGCAAACGGCCGCGCGCTTTCTCTTAACGAAACTGACGGCTTCATGAAGCTGATCACTCGTAAAGAGGATGGCCTTGTAATCGGTGCGCAAATCGCCGGCGCAAGCGCTTCTGACATGATTTCTGAATTAAGTTTAGCTATCGAAGGCGGCATGACTGCTGAAGATATCGCTATGACAATTCATGCGCATCCAACATTGGGTGAAATCACAATGGAAGCTGCTGAAGTTGCAATCGGAAGCCCGATTCACATCGTAAAATAATAGAGATGACATAACAAACAGCCCCGCTGTAAGCGAGGGCTGTTTTATTTATTTAGACAGTACATGCTGTAATGGTTTAATGATGTCTTCTTTCTTTTTCACACATCCCTCTATTTTCACAACGACATGCCGCTGATCAACTACCATGAGAGTAGGGACGGTTTCGATTTCATCTTCCCAGCCTTTTCTGTTATCGTATACCTTCATTTTATCTATTTGGTCAGGATAATCCTTTTCTAAATCTAGCAGAGCATCATAATATGACGCCTCTTGATCAATTTGATTTTCATCAGAAAAAAATAGGATTTGAGTATGATGAATGCTGTCAATTCGGCTTTTTTTTATTGGATTGATTGTGGAAAGGGTGCAGCCCGATAAAGCAAATACTATCATCAGTATGGGAAATACCGCGCGATATCGCATCTATCTTCTCCTCTGTATAAACCATAGTAAACTAGTTTTAGTTTATCATGAGTAACCGCGTCATCTGCTTCTTGTTACCTAATTGTTATATAATTGAAACCGTTTTTAAAGAGAGATAGCATCTCTTTAAACCCAATACTCTGAACGTCACACATTATTCATCGCGAATCTCATTTGCAATTTCGTTACACTATTCAAAAAAAGTTCGCGAAAACATGAAATCACAATGTCTTTTCAGCATAAGTATCGAATGAAAGCGTTTGTTAAGAAGATGATAATTCATGGAACCGAAAAGAAAAAACATGTTACATTAAAAGTTTTCGAAATAAATGTGTTATACAATTTGTTGTTGACATTTTAAATGTGACATATTAATATAATACCAACAAAAGAAATTAAGCGTTTTCAAAACTAAAAGAAATGGGGAATGAGAGATGGGTACGATTGTTTGCCAAGATTGTAACGAAGCCATTCATTACTTCGAGGATGAGAAGGTTACAACGTTATACGGTACATGCTGCGGACAATGTCAGTGTCCTCTTGATGAAGAGTAAGAAAAAGCATGCGGCTTAGCCGCATGCTTTTTGTATTTATTGAATAGCTTTTTGCTCTTTTATGACTCGAATCATGCTCAAAGTAGAATCCTCCGGTCCTTGAACAGGAAGCCCGGCATCAATGTTTTTGAAGATGTAGCTGATGTTTTCTTCTGTAATAATCTCGCCGGGGATAAAGATAGGAATTCCAGGAGGATACACCATCACAAATTCAGCGATAATCCGTCCTGCTGCTTCTTTTAATGGAACAATTTCTGTATTTGCATAGAAAGCGTCACGCGGCGTCATCGCCAGTAACGGGATTTCTGGAAGCAGTACCTTTGTCTGTTTATGCGTAACATCATTTGCTGACATTTGACGTGCAATCTCTTGTAAAGCTTCCACAAGGCGGTCTGCATCGTTCTGGCTGTCACCAGGTGTGAAGATACACAAAATGTTATACAGATCTGAAAGCTCTACTTCGATATTAAAGGATTCCCGCAGCCACTTCTCGACATCATGTCCTGTGAGCCCGAGGTTTTTAACTGAAATAATTAATTTTGTCGGGTCATAATTGTAAGCCGCTTTAGAACCGAGTATTTCAGAACCGACACAGTAAATGCCGTCAATTTGGTTCAGACGTTCTCTCGTCTGATTAGCAAGCTTCAACGTTTCTTCAGCAAGCTGATAGCCCTCTGTCGCAAGCCGTTTTCTGGCGACGTCCAAAGAGGCTAGAAGCAAATAAGAAGTAGACGTGGTTGTCAGCATGCTGAGTATCGATTGCACTCTGTCTTTAGAAACAAGGCCTTCTTTCATGTTTAGAATAGAGCTTTGTGTCAGTGATCCGCCTAGCTTATGCACACTTGTCGCAGCCATGTCTGCACCTGCCTGCATTGCTGAAAGCGGAAATTGGTCGTGAAAATGAATATGAACGCCGTGTGCTTCATCGACCAGAACCGGCACATCAAAGGAATGGGCTAGTTCTACGATGCTTTTTAAATCAGCAGCTACCCCGAAATATGTCGGGTTGATCACAAGAAGCCCTTTGGCATCAGGATGTTCATTCAGCGCACGTTTAGCGGATTCAAGTGTAATGCCGTGAGAGATGCCCAGTTCATTGTCAATTTCAGGATGAATAAAGATTGGGACAGCTCCGGAAAATACAATAGCTGACATAATGGATTTGTGCACATTTCTTGGAATGATGATTTTATCTCCAGGTCCGCAGACAGCCATCACCATTGTCATGATTGCGCCGCTTGTTCCCTGAACAGAAAAAAAGGTGTGATCCGCGCCGAAAGCTTCGGCCGCCAAATCCTGCGCTTCTTTAATAATGCCTTTAGGCGCATGCAGGTCATCTAATGGTTCAATATTAATCAAATCTATACTTAACGCGTTTTCACCGATAAATTGTCTGAACTCCGGATCCATTCCTGCCCCTTTTTTATGGCCGGGAATGTGGAATTGAACAGGCTGTCTGCTTGCGTGCTTTTTCAGGCCTGTGTATAAGGGTGTTTCATGTTGCGACAATTGTTTTCCCACCTTTGTAGTAATACCTATGCATATTAGTGTGTATTAAAATCAGTTTCTCAACCGTTTTTTAGACGTAAAACAAATGAATTATATTATGAACTTGAAAGAATGTAAAGAACAATTTATGATCAAATGAAGATGCTTTTTGTAAAAGGAAAGCGAATCTATAAGGAGTGAAGAAAATGGAATACCAATATCCGATGAATGAAGATTGGACAACCGAAGAAGCAGTGGATGTGATTGCATTTTTCCAGCAGGTTGAGCTGGCTTATGAAAAGGGTGCCGACCGTGAAGAGCTGCTTAAGACGTATCGGCGATTCAAAGAAATTGTGCCGGGAAAAGCTGAAGAAAAAAAGCTGTGCGGCGAATTTGAGGAACAAAGTACATACTCTCCTTATCGTACGGTCAAGCAGGCGAAGGAATCTGACCAGGCAAAGATTAAGATGTAAAAGGAAAAGAGCCGGATGAAAGGTCCCGGCTCTTTTTTTATGCTTGTGATACTTTTTGGGTTAAGCGGTACAGAAATGCAAGCTGCTGGAAGGCACCGTCGATTCGCTGAAGGAATTCTTGGTTATTCATATTCAGCACCTCTTCTTTTTGAAGCTGAATGCCGCATAACAGCTCGGCTTTCTTTATTGTCTGCAACCGTTCAAACAATGTCTTGAGCTGTTCTTTGTCCATTTCTGACTGCTTATGGACTCCCGGTTTTGTGTGATCCGCAGACCAAACAAAGCTGTCTGGAATGTGATTTGTAACGCTGTCTTGATTCGCTTCAAGCAATTTGCCGTATTCTTCTTTTATAGGGGACTCATAAATGATCGCGAACCATACAAAAACATGGCTCTCCCACAAGCCGATTTGAAAATGCGGCAGTTTTTTATAGCCTCTTTTGCTGTTTGCGAATGCCACCCAGCTGTCTGCAGGAGGGTTGACTGATCTCCTTGCATGCTTGGCCACATGGGGAAACATTTCATCTCCGGTTAAAGCGGATAATGTCGGGGCAAAGTGCTCGCCTAAAGCAGTCAGCTTCGGACGAACCCGCTCTTTTAACACCTCCATGCGCGCGTCTAAGCCGTCTATTGTAAATGTGTTAAAGTCTTCTTCAGTAAAACGCATTTGTGTCATGATTTTCCTCCTTCATGCTAAGTATACATATTTTATCACAGTTAGAACGCGCAGCAAAAAGATGAGCACGCGTTTGAAGAGAGGGGGAATGTGGTAATAAACGAATAGGTAAACACACAATTTTCAGAATCATGTTACAGGTAAATAGAAGAATCATAGGATATAAGAAGTATCATTGTTGAATGGCAAAATGGGATGCTTTTTTAAAACAAATGATCTCTGGAAGGGGCGAAAGACAATGAGGCAAGTTGTGAAAGAGGGATTTAGGGAAGAGAAAAACAACCGTGTAGCTGTCTGGAGACTAGAGGTTGATTATGAATTGGCAACCCTTTATGAGGCAATGCAAAAGGAAAATGACGAACAAATTGAGCTAAGCAAAAACAAACTTGAACGTCTCAGAAAAGAATGGATTCGCCTCAACGGGTAAAAAGCTATAGTGAAAACGAACCGCGTGAATGGTTCGTTTTTACGTGAGAAGGCATATTTTTCATTTTCCTTGCTTTTTCACCGCCGTTATCAGTATCCTATAAAATAAAGGCCTACATAGAAAAGAGGTACGCATGAATGACAAATTGGACGGAAATTGATGAGACTGCAAAGAAATGGATAAAAGAAGCAGGCGCAAGAATTAAACAGTCGATGCACGAAAGCCTGACAATTGAAACAAAATCAAATCCGAATGATTTAGTCACCAATATTGACAAGGAAACGGAAAAGTTTTTTATTGACCGCATCCAAGAAACCTTTCCTGGGCATCGCATACTCGGAGAAGAAGGACAAGGAGACAAACTTCACTCGTTGGAAGGTGTCGTCTGGATTATCGATCCGATTGACGGGACGATGAATTTTGTGCACCAGCAAAGAAATTTTGCAATCTCAATCGGTATTTTTGAAAATGGAAAAGGAAAAATCGGATTAATTTACGATGTGGTGCATGATGAACTGTATCACGCGTTTAGCGGTAAAGGTGCTTATATGAATGATACGAAGCTGTCTCCTTTAAAGGAAACCGTTATTGAAGAAGCGATTCTAGCCATTAATGCGACATGGGTGACGGAAAACAGAAGAATTGACCCGGGTGTGCTGGCACCGCTTGTGAAAAGGGTGAGAGGAACACGCTCCTATGGCTCTGCCGCTTTAGAACTGGCAAACGTCGCTGCGGGAAGAATTGACGCTTACATTACAATGCGGCTTGCTCCTTGGGATTACGCAGCTGGCTGTGTGCTGTTAAACGAAGTAGGGGGCATTTATACAACGACTGAAGGGGAACCATTCACTTTTTTAGAAAATCACTGTGTGCTGGCTGGAAACCCATCTATACATAAAACAATATTTGAAGAGTATCTTCATGCTGAAAAATAGACCAATTGAACAGGATGACCTCAGTTGGTTTGAGGAAATTGCGGAGGCTCATCCTGTTTGGAAAAAGGAAGAGTTTGGGGAAAAAGATGCAGAAAGCTATATGATCTCCTACTCGATGTATAACGGATCATGGCTTGTTTGGGAAAAAGACGGTCTGCCTGTTGCCGTCAGCTATCATCTCGAATGGGCTCCTTCCAACGGAAAGCCATGGCTGGGAACAGTGCTGGTTGATCCTGCTGAAGAAAGAAAGGGACATGCCAGGAAGATCATTGAACAGATCGGCCAATCGCTTCAAGACAAACATAGAGCACTATTTACAGCGGTTCCGATTGACCGGAATGAATGGATACTGTTTTTGAGCCAATGCGGCTTTGAACAGCTCAAGACGGAGAAAGATGAGGCAGATAAGCCGTACATAATCATGGTAAAGCCTTTAGTTTAAGCTGCCGTATACATGACGGCAGCTTATTTTCATGCGCAAAAAAACCTCCCAATCCTTCACCATCGATTGAGAGGCGAGCCTGGTGAAGAACCAGGGGGGTTATTTTTTTACGGCATGTATATAATGAATGGTTTCAAACGCTGACAAATAATCCGTTCGATTCTTGAAGAAAAGGTCATTGATTTCGGCTGGTGTTACATGTTCATAGATGAGTAAACCAGCTGAATCTAATGCTTCTTCGATTTCAAGATAAGTAAAACACGATTTCATCGGTTCACCGCTTGCTGAAGCCATTTTCACCATATGTTCAACTCTATTCGACTTTCCTTTTGTTTCAAAGAGCGTTTCGTCTGCGTAATCAAAAACGATAGAGCTTCCTGAGGGGACACGGGCAAATAAATGGTTAAGCAGGCTATGATTATCTTCTTTCGTCAAATAATAAGAAACTCCTAAAAGGCTGAAGAACGTTTTTTCGTTATCAAAGCCTTCATCTAAGAGAGGCTGAAAGGAAAACGTTTTGGTAAAGTCCATAGGAACCAAATGAAGATTCGCTGGAATAGTAAGCCTTGCATCATCCAGTCTTTTCTTTTTCAATTGCTGTGTAGCCGGGTAATCAATTTCAAATATGTCTAAGCTGTCTTCCAGCTCTGGATGCCGGAAGCAGAATGTATCTAATCCGGCGCCAAGAATGACATACTGTTTTGCTCCCAGCACCACTTCGTTGCGCAATACTTTCTCACAATATGCTGCTCGAGCTAAGGGCGTAGGGGAAAGCTGGACTTGTGTAATCCACTTTAGTATCTCCTCTGGGTCATCTTGAAACTTTTGGGCAATATCTTTATTGAAAAACTGTATGCCTTGTATCATATTTTGACTAATGTCGGAAAACTCTTTTTCAGAAATAAGGTCTTTGGCGATATAATCGTCAAAAATTTTAGGTGTATCATATTGACTGTGATAGGCTCGGCTAAACGCTGATATCAAAGCAGTTAAACTGGATTCATTTTCCCTCATACCATGTCCTCCTGATAAACAAAAATAAGATTCCCCCGGCCAGGAGAACCTTATTATACACACAACTATATGAATAGTAAATTATAGCATAAATAAAAATTTTTGTCAATGTATTTGAGGTTGGAAGAGTAAGATTCTTCTATTTAATTTTTGGCTGTTTAAATGAGAATGAAAGAATGTTTTTACAATACGAAGTGTATGGTCTTGGGTAAACCGATATGTCCGGCACCTTTTACTTTATACATAACTCATCATGACCTGCTTTTGTAAGTGCCCTGTATAAATCAGCGCTTCTTATACAGAACAACGTCATCCTGATCACCGCACATAATGAGAAGCGGAGTCGCCTCGCGATGAACATAAGCGGCTTGGGCCTAGCTCTAAAACCTGCAGTTTAAATGTTCGGGTCCAGCAGTCGGGATGAGAGTTTTTATGAGTGTGGAAAAGCTCACCTTCTTCAACAATCTCTTTTGACATCAATGAAGCCCGATTTTTTTAACAATCGGCTGATTTGGCGGATAATGACCGAGTTTGTATTTACACTGTCTGCGATTTGTTCAGAGGCAAGGTAGTCATATGTACGGCTATCATGAAACAGCTGCTGATTTACAAACAAACTTGAAAATCAAGAAAAAGCCTGAGATATCTCAGGCTTTTCAGTTTAGACATTACAAACCGACGGCTTTCCAGGCTGCTTCAACTTTTGCGGCATCAGTTGAGCCATAAAGGTCACGGGCAGACTGAATGAGGGCGGCCTTCGCATCTTTGAAAGTGGAATAAGGCGTAAGGTACGTTGTTAACGCACGGTAATAAATCTGCTGTGATTTAGATATGCCCAGGCTTGTAATGGTATTATAAGCGGCTTTGTTTGGAATTCCGCTGTTTATGTGTACACCGCCGTAATCGCCTTCATCTGTATTCGGAAGGTTTTGATAGTTGGCGTAATTGTCAGGCTGGTCATATTTTGTCGGATTAGACAAGCTGCGGAGAGCCGGCTGGCTGACCGTAATGTCTTCACCGATATCCCAATCTTCTGTATCAGTGAAATAACCGAACACATCAGAGAACGACTCGTTTAATGCCCCAGGCTGATTTTCATAGACAAGGTTGGCTGTTTCTTGAGTGACACCGTGTGTCATTTCATGAGCCGTCACATCCAATGAGCCGGAAAGCGGGGAGAAGAAGGAGCCGTCTCCATCACCGTAAATCATTTGATCCCCTGTCCAAGCGGCGTTATTATAACGGCTGCCGTAGTGAACAGAAGAAACGATTTTACTGCCTTTGTTGTCATAGCTGTTTCGTTTAAATGTCGAGTAAAAATAATCGTACACTTTACCCAGGTTATAGTGGGCATCTACAGCTGCGCGCTGTGATGAAGTTGTGAATTTATTTGTTGTGCTTGAGACAAGTGTTCCCGGAAGGCGGCTTTGTCTGTTTTGTAAATCATACGTGATAATTTGAGTGCCGGTTGGTTTTGACAGATCTCTTAAAACATATTTGCCGCTTTCATAAGAAATATTCAGAGGAACTGTTGCGCCTTTTAGTGTTGTCCCTGATCCTGTTGCGGCTGCATGTTCTACTTTATTTTGCTGTTTTAAAATGGTGCCTGATTCGGCATCCACTAAGACTTCCCAGTTTGCAGGTTCAGGTTCGACATAGCGAATCGTGACATCGTAAGCCAGACGATAGCCGCCGTCCTCTGTTTCTACCGCTTTTAACTCTGCTTTATCGCTGTTTTTTGCGCTTCCGTTAGAAACGGCGTCTGGTGATTTGCCAATGGCTTTAAAAGCGAGTGCCAGAGCTTTGTCAGAGGATACCTTTTGGCTGTTTTCTGTTTTTGAAGCAGACTGATTGTGCAATTCTCCATTGATCGCATAGACATTATCAGATTTATCGACGTGAACGATCACTTGCGAATCTTTAATAGGCACTCCGTTAATGACAGGCACATATCGAAAGTGCTTGTACCCAAGATCGTCAGTTGTGCTTTCCACAAGTTTCAGTCTTTTGGCGGGATCGCCTTTAAACACTTTGCTGTTCTTTTTCAAAAACTGTTTAACAGCTTTGTCATTTGGAGCAGAGAGCTCTGTTTGTGCAATGGCGCTTTTGGGGAGAAAGTTTGTTTGATTCTCCTTAAGCCGGTCATTCTCAGCAGCCTGAACACCCGGAAGGCCGATTGATAAACTCATAAACGAAGCAGCGACAACGACGGACAATTTCTTACCTAAACCCACAATAAATCCCCCTTTTTGAAAATACTGAAAAATCTTTATATCGTTATATTAAACGAGCAATCTGGCATTCTCAACAAAAACTAACATAACTAGACAAAATTGATAGAATTGTCCTGTGTTTATTTTTGTTGAATAATATCAAGATGAGTCAAGTGTCATGTGATGGATGAATTGCAAGAGTTATGTCGTCTTTATCGAAGGGGGAGATCAGAAATTTTTGGTTTTATTGAAACTTTTTAACAAGCGGCTTGTCTAACCTGATGAGGCCTTAATAAGAAGTAAAGGATTGTTGTTCGTGTTTGATTTATTCAGTCATTATGTATTGCATTTTGAACAGATATACTGCAAGAGCTCCTGCAGCTAAAGGATCAGCACCAATCCGTTTTAATTTTAAGAGCTTTCTTATGAGGAAATCGCCGAAATCTTAGGCTGGAGCCTTTCGAAAGTGAAAACCACACTTCACCGGGCTAGATTAGAGCTCAAGAAAAACATGACGAAAAGCAGAGAGGAGGAGCGGATATGACCTGCTTTCTAGTAAGAGACCTTCTCCCTCTGTATATTGAAGGTGATTGCAAAAAAGAAACGGAAAACTTCATTGAAAAGCATATGAACACCTGCCGCAGCTGCAGAGAAATGTTTGAACAGATGTCTGAGCCTTTTGAGTTTAAAGATGAACAGCCCCCTCAAGATGCTTTTCTGCCTGAAGAAGAAATCCGTTTTAAACAAAGATACTATGGTTTGCTGATTATTAAAGCAGCCTTCTGGTTTGGAGCTGTGTTTGCTGTGATGCTGATCATCAAACTGCTGATATAAAGGAAAAGCGCTTGCCGGATTTACGGACAAGCGCTTTTATTACATTAAGCTTGCGGATGAAGCATTTGGTAGATGGCTGCAAGCTGTTCTTGAGACAGTGCACCGAAGAGCTTTTCATAAAAATCAGCCTGCTCCGGTGTCGCACCAGCTTCTAAAGCTGCATCTTTATCAAAGCTGTACGCTCCATCTTCTGAAACAATGGATGCCTGCAGAATATGAATTTTAAGGGAAACAGCGGCGAAAAATTGGTCAAGCGCGAGTGCTTCTTTTTCTGTGAAGCCGAGCTCAACAGCTTTTTCTGTATCAAATTTGTAGCTGCCGTCTTCAACATACACACATTGTGAAACAATATCGAAGAATTCAGATGTCGATTCCCACAATTTCGTAATGATTTGAGCCTCTTCTTGAGTCATTCCTAACTCGACAGCTTTTTCACTGTCGAAATAATAAACTCCGTCTTCTTCATATATACATTGATTTAATAAATCGAAAAATGTATTCAGGTCTTCATTTGTGATTGTCTCCTGCAAAGCAGGTGTGCTGTGATTAACTGTTTTTGCGCTTGCGGCATCAGGTCCGAAAGTAAGCAGGGTGGCTGAGGTCAGTGCGGCAGTTGTAAGTATGGCTTTTTTTACAAATGGTTTCTTCATGTTTCGTCTCTCCCTTTTGTGAATTGTGGTACAAATCCCATTATAGGGAGAGGATGGTGTGAGGGAAATAGGCTTTATGGTAGTTTGTGTATATCAATGTCGAACCACTTTTGTTTGGTTAAAAGTGTCATATTTAGAACGATTGTCCATGAATGGATGTTGTTTTGCTTCTTCCCGCCTAGGAAACAGGGGAGATAAGCCTTACGTAACGAAAAAACACCGCATTCATTTGCGGTGTTTTTGATTACAATGTCTTTAGCAAGGATAAGCTTTTAATCGAGCAATCCTTGCTCGCGCATTTTCTTTTTTAACGTAAATCCGCTTCCCATAACGGCGCAAACGAGCACAATGCTGGCGATAATGCCCCACGCGCTTTTTTCGGCGATAAAGACGCCGATCAGCATTATGCTGAAAACCGCTGCAAATGCAAATAATAATAAAAGCCAATTCATTTTTTTCATATTTCCATCCCCTTTTACGTCTTATGATAAGTTTACAGAAAAACGTGACGCTTTTAAAGAGGATGTGTGGTATAATATGAAAGTTATCTAATTTTTTTAGGAGATGAAAAAGTGAAACTTCGAAATGATCTTCGCAACATCGCGATTATTGCCCACGTTGACCATGGGAAAACGACTCTAGTCGATCAGCTTTTACACCAGGCTGGTACATTCCGTGCCAACGAACAAGTTGCTGAACGCGCAATGGACTCAAACGATCTTGAACGCGAACGCGGCATTACAATTTTGGCGAAAAATACTGCGATTAACTATAAAGATACACGCATTAATATTTTGGATACCCCTGGACACGCAGACTTTGGGGGAGAGGTAGAACGGATTATGAAAATGGTTGACGGCGTACTGCTTGTCGTTGACGCATATGAAGGCTGCATGCCTCAAACTCGTTTCGTTTTGAAGAAAGCTCTTGAGCAAAACTTGAACCCGGTTGTTGTTGTGAACAAAATCGACCGTGATTTCGCACGTCCTGAAGAAGTTATCGATGAGGTTCTTGACCTGTTCATCGAGCTTGACGCAAATGAAGAACAGCTCGAATTCCCGGTGGTATACGCTTCCGCGATTAATGGAACAGCGAGCCTTGACCCTAAGCAGCAAGATGAAAACATGGAAGCTTTATATGAAACGATTATTAAGCATGTTCCAGCACCTGTTGAGAATGCAGATGAGCCGCTTCAATTCCAAGTTGCACTTCTTGATTATAACGACTATGTAGGCCGTATCGGAATCGGACGTGTTTTCCGCGGTACGATGAAAGTCGG
Source organism: Bacillus sp. B28 (assembly GCF_029536185.1). Lineage (NCBI taxonomy): Bacteria > Bacillati > Bacillota > Bacilli > Caryophanales > Bacillaceae > Bacillus > Bacillus sp. B28. The sequence continues at coordinate 1,575,052 of NZ_CP120511.1, forward strand.
TCAGCAGGTTTCTCTTATGAAGCTTGACGGTACAGCTAAATCATTCCGTGTGACAAAAATCTTTGGTTTCCAAGGCTTAAAACGGGTGGAAATTGAAGAAGCAAAAGCGGGAGACCTCGTTGCGGTTTCCGGTATGGAAGATATCAACGTCGGTGAAACAGTCTGTCCTGTAGAGCATCAAGAACCGCTTCCGGTGCTTCGTATTGATGAACCGACACTTCAAATGACATTTGTCGTAAATAACAGCCCGTTTGCCGGCCGTGAAGGGAAATATGTGACAGCCCGTAAAATTGAAGAGCGCCTTCAGTCACAGCTGCAGACTGATGTCAGCTTGCGTGTCGAGCCTACAGCTTCTCCAGATGCTTGGGTGGTTTCTGGCCGCGGTGAGCTTCACCTGTCTATTTTAATTGAAAACATGCGCCGTGAAGGCTATGAGCTTCAAGTGTCAAAACCTGAAGTTATCATCAAAGAAATTGACGGTGTACGCTGTGAGCCTGTAGAGCGCGTGCAAATTGATGTTCCGGAAGAGCATACAGGCTCTGTAATGGAATCAATGGGAGCGCGTAAAGGTGAAATGATCGATATGATTAACAACGGTAACGGCCAAGTCCGTTTAATCTTTACAGTGCCTTCCCGCGGATTGATCGGTTACTCAACAGAGTTCCTGTCATTAACACGCGGCTTCGGTATCCTGAACCATACGTTTGACAGTTACCAGCCGATGCAGGCGGGCCAAGTCGGCGGACGCCGTCAAGGTGTGCTTGTGTCAATGGAAAACGGAAAAGCGACATCTTACGGAATTCAAGGGATTGAAGACCGCGGTGTGATCTTTGTTGAACCTGGTACTGAAGTTTATGAAGGAATGATTGTCGGAGAGCATAACCGTGACAACGACCTTGTTGTCAATGTCAGCAAAATGAAACAGCAGACAAACGTCCGCTCTGCAACAAAAGATCAAACAACAACAATTAAAAAAGCGCGCATCATGTCTCTTGAAGAATCTTTAGAGTACTTAAACGAAGATGAATACTGCGAAGTAACGCCTGAATCCATCCGTTTAAGAAAGAAAATCCTTAATAAAAACGAACGTGAAAAAGCGGCTAAAAAGAAAAAAACAGCAGGATTGTCTTAATCCCTTGCAGAATTTGAAAAGATAGAACCCGTACGCTGCAGGGGAGGGAATCTTTTTGAATGATGTAAGCGAACGCCTGTCGTTCTTTGCCGCTCTATATCAAGTGGATCGGCAGCCAGCAGCAGGCATGTGGCTGCTGTATGGCACCATTTTTGTTTTAGCTGTTATTGTGTTTAAGCTTGGATTTGCAAAACGGCTTCCGGTATTAAAATCCGCAGTGGTGTACTTATTTCTGGCTTTAGGCTGCACTGTTTTGACTTTTCTCGGTGTATTTTTGCCTGTGGCAGAGGGATTGGTCGTCGCTGCATTGATTTTAATCATTTACAAAATTCGGCTGTATCAGTCGAAAAAGGAACAGTCCGCAAAATCATGAAAAAAGACTCAGCATCTCGCTGAGTCTTTTTTTTGTATTCTGTATGAATAGCTGCCGCTTTATTTTTTAACTTTTTCTTTCTTCTGCTGTCCCGGGTGAAATGTGAACTTTCCGGTTTTCAGCCGTTCTTCTGTTTTTTTGGCAATTCGGTCATGGCATTCCTGGCACATATATGTATGGATCGGACGGTTTCTCAGCCGTTTCGCGATCAGGGTTTCATCATCAATCGTTTCAATTTTATCGCAAATGGAACATTGGACCCTCATCATATCACCTCTTTCACTCTAATATGTATTATATCATGGATCAGATGCTGTCCAAAATAAGAAAAAGCTAAAGCCGAAAGGGCTCTAGCTTAATCATTATTATTCTTTTTCATATGATGATCAGATTGATCGTTTTGTTCCGTTTCCATTTCCTTCTCTTGCTTTCTGTTTAATTGATCGTTTTGCTGCTTGGTTTGCGGTTCATCTTCATCGTCAATCACATCGTTAGGCACTTCCGGAAGCACCCGGCCGACAATCGCGGCCAGTTCATCTAAAATCCCCGTAACAGGACGGCCTTCACTGATCTCTCTTCCCATTTCATTGAGACGGCTGACGGTATCAGGATCAGCGACCACTACTGCATTGGCGCCGTGCCGATCATTTTTTAAAGCCTGTGCCACAGAGTATTTGATGGTTTCGACTTTGCTTCTATCCAGGTTATCGTCGACGTCAATTCCTACTACAGCATATCCTCCAAGCACAACAGCTGTCGCATCCTTGACATCCGGCACTTTTTCCGCAACGCCGACAAGATGCTTGGCAATATCAGTTCTAGTTCCATTGTCTTTTGTTTCCTGAGATGTGTCCTTTACGTGAATCGGTTTTGTTTCCTGCTGTCTTGTTGATTCTTTTTCAATATTTTGCTCCTGTCTTCCCTGTTGAACAGCGCAGGCGGATAAAATGAGTGTGAGCTGTATGATAATGAAAAGAATTCGCACTTGCGGTTTCCCTCCTTGAAATGCATTCATTAATTTTATTGTTGAATTAACCTTCTATCTTTATTCACAAAAACATATATTTTAGCAGGCGTTCACCTTTTTCATCGTAAGAGAAGCAGGAAGAACTTTGACCACCCTTATATCAGGAGGCTGAGACTTGAGTAAAATTTATGTGTTAGATACGAATGTGTTATTACAGGATCCTAACGCTATTTTTTCTTTTGAAGAAAATGAAGTTGTCATCCCTGCTGTCGTTTTAGAAGAGGTTGATTCCAAGAAACGATATATGGACGAAGTTGGGAGGAATGCGAGGCACGTATCTAAGCTGATAGACGCGCTAAGACTGAAGGGGAGGCTGCATGAGAAGGTTCCGCTTGATACGGGGGGAACGCTGCGAATTGAATTGAACCACCGTTCCTTTCACCAGCTTCAAGAAATCTTTATCGAAAAAACGAATGATAATCGTATATTAGCCGTTGCTAAAAACTTAAGCCTTGAAGAAGAGACGAAGGAAGACGGTAGGCCTGTGATCCTTGTCAGCAAGGATGTATTAGTCAGAGTCAAAGCGGATGCCATCGGCCTTCTTGCTGAAGATTTCTTAAATGACAGGGTTGTGGACAATGATGAAATGTACAGCGGATATAAGGATTTATATATAAACCAGCAGCTATTTAGCTCTTTTTACGGAAAAAAACAAATTTCAGTTCAGGATATGAAGCAGCATGCATTTTACCCAAACCAGTTCGCCTTAATGAAGGATGAATTAGGAGGGTCGTCCTCTGCCGTCGGTATTGCGGATAAAACGGGCACGGTCCTAAAAAGACTTGTGTTTGATGATGAACACGTATGGGGAATCAGGCCGAGAAATGTTCAGCAGACAATGGCGTTAGAGCTTTTGCTGCGAGAAGATATTCCGCTGGTGACGCTGATCGGAAAAGCCGGAACCGGGAAAACGTTGCTTGCTTTGGCAGCGGGGCTTTTACAGACAGAAGATTTAGGGATATATAAGAAGCTGGTCGTGGCAAGGCCGATTGTTCCTGTCGGCAAGGATATCGGATACTTGCCGGGTGAAAAAGAGGAGAAGCTAAAGCCTTGGATGCAGCCGATTTTTGATAACTTAGAGTTTCTGTTTAATGCCAAGAAACCGGGAGAGCTCGAGGCGATTTTGGCGGGGATCGGTTCAATCCAGGTAGAGGCGCTGACGTATATAAGAGGGAGAAGCATTCCTGATCAATTTATAATCATTGATGAAGCGCAAAATTTGACCAGGCATGAAGTGAAAACACTTCTTACAAGAGTGGGCGAAGGCAGTAAAATTGTCTTAATGGGCGATCCTGAACAAATTGATCACCCATATTTAGACAGTCTGAATAATGGTCTGGCATATGTCGTTGAGCGGTTTAAAGGACAACCCATCTCCGGCAGTGTGAAGCTTTTAAAAGGTGAGAGATCCGGGCTTGCCCAGCTTGCCGCTGACTTGCTGTGACGATTTAAATGATGTCGATCTCTTTTATATTGGTGATTGGCTGTTTGTGATCAACTGGATCTTCAAAATAAATATGAACTGGGCCGCCTTCCTGAATCGGCTTGCCCGCCTGGCTGAAATGGACAATGCTGTTCAGCGCGGTTTCAAGAGGAACGGCGGCTTTACCGGAACTTGTAATAAATACACATTGTGATGCAGAGCTGAGCGGCTCGGCATTTTTCAGCACATTTCCCAATTTCATTGCGAAGCTGCCGTTCATCAGTTTTTGTTTCTCAAATTGTTTTTCCGTCTTTAATGTAGGCGGCGCAATCCGTCCTTCTCTAATAACACGTTCAGTATCAAGGCCAGATTCATTCTCAGCCGTATGAAAATTGACTTCTTGGCCGTCCCCTTTACGGTCAAATGAAAATTTGCGATCATCAAAAATCCATACGCTCGGATCAATCGTAATCGGATATGTAACATTGCCTTTTACTTGTATAACGCTCATGGTATAACCCCCTTCTCTCAAAATTATAAAAGTTTTCGCATGAATTGTCACTTTGTGTAACAAATTATATGTATTGAGATGCTCAGGGAGCGAGGGTGGTCGCATGGTATGCCGGCATAATGACGAGCTGGAAGCGTTAGTGAAAGAAGCGAAAAAAGTGACAGACAAGGGAGAGGTGGCCAGCTATATTCCCGCTTTAGCAAAAGCTGATCAGCACGATCTCTCGGTAGCGATTTATTATTCCAATAATACTTGTCTGTCAGCGGGTGACGTAGAAAAAACATTTACTCTTCAAAGTATATCGAAAGTGCTCTCGCTTGCCCTTGTGTTAATGGAATACGGCAAGGACAGAGTCTTCAGTTATGTCGGACAGGAGCCGACCGGTGATCCGTTTAATTCAATCATTAAGCTTGAAACCGTGAATCCGAGCAAACCGCTAAATCCTATGATAAATGCCGGAGCATTGGTTGTAACCAGCTTGTTGAAAGGACAAACGTCTAAAGAGAGACTCGATTATCTCCTTTCTTTCATCAGAAAATTGACAAACAACCAAGGCATCACCTACTGCCGGGACGTAGCTGATTCTGAATACAGCACATCAATGATTAATCGGGCGATGTGTTATTATATGAAGCAGTACGGGATTTTTGAGGATGATGTTGAAGCAGTAATGGATTTATATACGAAGCAATGTGCGATTGAGATGAACAGTCTTGATTTAGCAAAAATCGGGGCTGTGTTTGCGCTCAACGGCAGGCACCCAGAAACAGGAGAACAAGTCATTTCAAAAGATGTCGCGAGAATTTGCAAGACGTTTATGGTCACCTGCGGAATGTATAATGCAAGCGGAGAATTTGCGATTAAGGTCGGAATTCCTGCGAAAAGCGGAGTATCAGGAGGGATTATGGGCATTTCACCCTATGATTTTGGCATCGGGATTTTCGGCCCCGCTTTGGATGAAAAAGGGAACAGCATTGCTGGTGTAAAGCTTTTGAAAATAATGTCTGAAACGTACAAGCTGAGTATTTTTTAATTTATGTCATCTGTTTAAATCCTCTTGCATTTTCTGCTGATACCCTTTATGATAAATAGAAGAATTAGGTACTCGCCTGGGGAACGGAGGGATACTTTTGGCTTCAGAGATGATAGTTGACCATCGGCAAAAAGCTTTTGAGCTACTGAAAGTTGACGCTGAGAAGATTTTGAAGCTGATCCGAGTACAAATGGATAACTTAACGATGCCTCAATGTCCTCTATATGAAGAGGTATTAGATACTCAAATGTTCGGACTTTCGAGGGAAATCGATTTTGCTGTCCGCCTGGGATTGGTTGACGAAAAAGATGGAAAAGACCTTTTATACACATTAGAACGCGAATTGTCTGCTTTGCACGACGCGTTTACAGGTAAATAAATGATAAAACTCAAACTAATTAACAGTTTGGGTTTTTTTATAACTGCTTGCTTTTTTCACCGTTAATGACGGTCTCTTTTTGTGCATTTCATCCGAATCGTATAGAGAATCTTCGTGTCGTTTGATAAATTGTAGTAAAATAAAAAATATAAATACATAAAAACCATAGGTAATGGAAGTTGGAAGCAGGGAAGAGGATGTTATGTTAAAAAAAATGCTAAAATCTTATGATTACTCACTGATATTCGCAATTGTTTTACTATGCGGATTCGGTTTAGTGATGGTGTACAGCTCAAGTATGATTACGGCTGTTTCTCGGTATAACGTAAGCAGTAATTATTTTTTCATGCGGCAGCTGTTTGCTTTAATTGCAGGAGGAATCCTTTTTATTGTTATGGCCGTGTTTCCTTACAAAGCACTGGCTCATCAAAAGTTTCAAAAGGTAATGCTGCTTGCTTCTGTGTTTGCGCTTATCTCACTGTTTGTATTCGGGCATGTTGCCGGAAATGCGCAAAGCTGGTTTAAAATCGGCGGAATGAGTATCCAGCCGGGTGAATTTGTCAAGCTGGTGGTCATTTTATATCTAGCAGCTGTATATGCAAAAAAACAAAGCTATATTGATCACCTGTTAACGGGAGTTGCGCCTCCTGTGGTGATGACGGTTATTATCTGCGGTTTAATTGCCATGCAGCCTGATTTTGGTACAGCGATGATTATCGCCATCATCGCAACGTGTATGATTTTGTGCTCTGGTTTCAGCGGAAAGACGCTGGCAAGGCTAGTTTTGCTGGGCGGAATTGTTTTAATCCTGGTCAGCCCGCTTATTTATTTAAATAAGGATGATATTTTAACTAAAGGGCGTTTAGCTCGTTTTGAGAGTCTGGAAGATCCGTTTAAATATGCGGATTCATCTGGTTTGCAAGTGATCAATTCTTATTATGCGATTGGGTCTGGCGGTATTTTCGGTCTCGGACTCGGTGAAAGTATCCAAAAATACGGGTATCTTCCAGAATCCCATACTGACTTTATCATGGCCGTGATTGCTGAAGAACTTGGCATTTTTGGGGTATTATTTGTTGTTTTCCTGCTGGGCTTTATCGTATTAAAAGGTTTCTATATTGCGAGAAAATGCGAGGACCCGTTTGGAAGTCTTCTGGCAATCGGCATTTCAAGCATGATTGCCGTACAATCGTTTATTAACCTTGGCGGTGTCAGCGGGCTAATCCCGATTACGGGTGTTACGCTGCCATTTATCAGCTACGGAGGCTCTTCTTTACTTCTATTATTGGGAAGCATGGGGATATTAATCAATATCAGCATGTTTGTGAAATATTCAGAGAATAAGAAAAAGAGAGAGTCCTTGGCGCCAAAGGGAATGAAAAAGAAGCAGCTAGAAAAAACTGTTTATCTGTAAAAAACAAGTGTGTACACGTGAAGGATATTCCGATATGATAGATTATATTCCATTCGGGTAAGGGGGAAAAAAGTTTGTCACAGCAATCGATACAAAAAGTGTTAGTAGCAAACAGGGGAGAAATTGCAATCCGTATATTCCGTGCTTGTACAGAATTGAATGTTCGTACAGTTGCGGTTTATTCAAAAGAAGATTCCGGTTCCTATCATCGTTACAAAGCTGATGAAGCGTACCTGGTTGGCGAAGGGAAAAAACCAATTGATGCCTACCTGGATATTGAAGGTATTATTGATATTGCGAAAAGAAACAAGGTGGATGCGATCCACCCGGGATATGGTTTCTTATCTGAAAATATACATTTCGCAAGGCGCTGTGAAGAAGAAGGCATCGTGTTCATTGGTCCGACTTCTGAACATTTAGATATGTTTGGTGATAAGGTAAAAGCGCGTGAGCAGGCGGAAAAAGCCGGAATTCCAGTAATACCAGGAAGCGACGGCCCTGCAGAAACGCTTGAAGCAGTCGAACAATTCGGACAAATTCACGGTTATCCGATTATTATTAAAGCTTCGCTTGGCGGCGGCGGCCGCGGCATGAGAATTGTCAGAAGCGAAAGTGAAGTCAAAGAAGCATATGAACGTGCGAAATCAGAGGCAAAAGCAGCCTTTGGCAATGATGAAGTATATGTAGAGAAACTGATTGAAAACCCTAAGCATATTGAGGTCCAGGTAATCGGGGACAATCAGGGAAACGTGATTCATCTATTTGAACGGGATTGTTCTGTTCAAAGACGCCACCAAAAGGTAATCGAAGTAGCACCGAGCGTTTCGCTGTCAACTGAATTGAGAGACCAAATTTGTGAAGCTGCGGTTGCGCTTGCTAAAAACGTGAACTATATAAATGCTGGTACGGTTGAATTCCTTGTCGCGAACAACGAGTTTTATTTTATAGAAGTAAATCCGCGTGTTCAAGTTGAACATACAATTACGGAAATGATTACCGGTGTTGATATTGTGCAGACACAGATACTTGTTGCCCAAGGCCACAGCCTACATAGCAAAAAAGTCAACATTCCGGAGCAGAAGGACATTTTTACAATCGGCTTTGCGATTCAGTCACGGGTAACGACTGAAGATCCGCAAAATGATTTTATGCCTGACACAGGGAAAATCATGGCTTACCGTTCAGGCGGAGGCTTTGGTGTTCGTCTTGATACAGGAAACAGCTTCCAAGGCGCCGTTATTACGCCATATTACGATTCACTGCTCGTTAAGCTTTCAACTTGGGCTTTAACGTTTGAACAGGCGGCGGCCAAAATGGTTCGAAACCTTCAGGAGTTTAGAATCAGAGGAATTAAAACAAACATTCCGTTCCTTGAAAATGTCGCAAAGCATGAAAAGTTTCTGACAGGACAATATGATACGTCTTTCATTGATACAACGCCTGAGTTGTTTAATTTCCCTAAGCAGAAAGACCGCGGAACAAAAATGCTTACTTATATCGGGAATGTGACCGTGAATGGTTTCCCTGGAATCGGCAAAAAAGAAAAACCGGCGTTTGACAAGCCGTTAGCTGTAAAAGTCGACGTTGATCAGCAGCCTGCAAGAGGAACAAAACAGATTCTAGATGAAAAAGGCGCTGAAGGGCTTGCTAATTGGGTTAAGGAACAGAAATCTGTTCTATTAACTGATACAACATTCCGGGATGCCCATCAGTCTTTACTGGCGACTAGATTCAGATCGCATGATTTGAAAAAAATCGCTAATCCGACGGCTGCGTTATGGCCGGAGCTGTTCAGCATGGAAATGTGGGGAGGCGCGACCTTCGATGTAGCCTACCGCTTCCTGAAGGAAGATCCATGGAAGCGTCTGGAGGACCTCCGCAAGGAAGTGCCGAATACGCTGTTCCAGATGCTGCTTCGCTCCTCAAACGCTGTCGGCTATACGAATTATCCGGATAATGTGATTAAAGAATTTGTGAAGCAATCCGCTCAATCCGGTATTGATGTTTTCCGTATTTTTGACAGCTTAAACTGGGTAAAAGGGATGACGTTAGCCATCGATTCCGTTCGGGATTCAGGTAAAGTGGCTGAAGCGGCAATTTGTTATACAGGTGATATTCTTGATAAAACCCGTACAAAATATGATCTTGCTTATTATACATCTATGGCGAAGGAGCTTGAGGCTGCAGGGGCCCATTTTCTCGGAATTAAAGATATGGCAGGTCTGTTAAAACCGCAAGCTGCATATGAGCTGGTGTCTGCGTTGAAAGAAACGATCAATATTCCGGTTCACCTTCATACGCATGATACGAGCGGCAACGGAATTTATATGTATGCAAAAGCAGTAGAAGCAGGCGTTGATATCGTAGACGTGGCGGTCAGCTCAATGGCTGGCTTAACATCGCAGCCTAGCGCGAGCGGATTTTACCATGCGATGGAAGGCAACTCCCGCCGTCCGGAAATGAACGTGCAAGGCGTGGAATTATTATCCCAGTATTGGGAATCAGTTCGTAAATACTATAGTGAATTTGAAAGCGGGATGAAGTCTCCGCATACCGAAATTTATGAGCATGAAATGCCTGGAGGCCAATACAGTAACCTGCAGCAGCAGGCGAAGGGAGTAGGCCTGGGCGATCGCTGGAATGAAGTCAAAGAGATGTACAGACGAGTAAATGATATGTTCGGTGATATCGTGAAGGTTACGCCTTCCTCTAAAGTAGTCGGGGATATGGCGCTGTACATGGTGCAAAATAACCTGACTGAAAAGGACATTTACGAAAAAGGCGAATCATTAGATTTCCCTGATTCTGTTATTGAGCTTTTCAAAGGAAATATTGGACAGCCTCATGGCGGATTCCCGGAAAAACTTCAAAAGCTCATTTTAAAAGGGCAGGAGCCGATCACAGTGAGACCGGGAGAATTGCTTGAGCCGGTATCCTTTGAAGCGATCAAACAGGAGTTTAAAGAGCAGCATGATCTGGAGATCTCAGACCAGGATGCTTTGGCGTACGCCCTTTATCCTAAAGTCTTCTCTGATTATGTAAAAACTGCTGAAAGCTATGGGAATATTTCGGTATTAGATACTCCGACCTTCTTCTATGGCATGACATTAGGCGAAGAAATAGAAGTGGAAATTGAACGCGGGAAAACGCTGATCGTCAAACTGATTTCAATCGGTGAACCTCAGCCGGATGCAACTCGTGTGATCTATTTCGAACTGAACGGCCAGCCGCGTGAAGTGGTCATAAAGGACGAAAGCATTAAGTCTTCCGTTCAGGAAAGATTAAAAGCAGACCGTACAAACCCAAGTCATATTGCGGCTTCTATGCCTGGAACTGTCATCAAGGTACTGACAGAAGCGGGTGCCAAAGTTGATAAAGGTGATCATTTGATGATCAACGAAGCCATGAAAATGGAAACAACGGTTCAGGCGCCATTCTCAGGAACAATCAAACAGATTCATGTGAAAAATGGAGAGCCGATCCAAACGGGAGATATGCTTCTCGAAATTGAAAAAGCATAATCAAAAAGAGTGTATATCATTTGATATACACTCTTTTTTAGTGAGGAACGAGATATGAACGTGCAGCTGCTGCAACGAGCGGGGGCTGTTTCAAACGTGTGTGAAGGACGCATGGGTTGTCTGCTCGCGGGTGCAGGAATGAGAAAAGCAAGCTGATGCTTAATAAGCTTCGTATAATTACGGCTTCTTTTCGGGTGAGAATGAATTGACTTCTAGAGGAAAAGTTATTTTAATTAAAATCCTGTCCCAAACATCGATTGAGCAGCGCGTTTAGAATACATCATCGCCCGAGATGATCCAAACCTTATATAAATCATCAAGTTCAGTATGCAAACCGAAAGTTGAATTATATGAAGCTGCCGAAATGGAATGATAAAAAAGACCAAAGCGTATAAGAGCTTTGGTCTTGTGTCTTATGCCCGTCTTGATTCGTAACGAAAGCGTGCAATCAATAATAAGAAGTAGCATAAAACCCCAAACAGGCAGGCAATAAAAAATGAGTGCGCAAGCGCAAAGCCCAGCGCCAGTTCAGAATACACGATCATAATGCCGGATAGTGCCTGTAACGTGATAAAAATAAGACACGAAATCCAGCCCCAAAAGATTTGCTTTTGTTCTTTATAGGCAGTAATCGCATGAACAGCGGCAACGATAATCCATACAAACAGGAGCAAGGCTGCAGTTCTGTGCCCCATTTGCACCCATTCGTGAAATTGGGTCGGAAGTCCATTGTTCAGCCGGCTGCACAGCGGCACATCAGGACACGCCAGACTGGATTCTGTATGTCTTACGTATGCGCCAGTATACACAACGATATAGGAATATATCAAAATACCTATCATGTGAAATTGCATTTTCTTGCCGATTTGAAGCGGTTTGACCAGTTTTCTGGCTGATTTATCAGCTTCAAATATAAGCAATGTCAATATTAAAACAGACGCAAAAGAAATCAGTGAAATCCCAAAATGTAGCGCCATAATAAGCGCGTTTGAACCGAACACGACAGCCAACGCGCCAAGCAGTGCCTGAAGAAACAAAAAGATAATGGACATGATGGCGAGAAACGTTGTTTCACGGAAAACAGGTGTGATTTTTCTCCATGACCAAAAGGCAAGGCTTAATACAAGAATAATTGAGATGCCGCTTGCGAATCTGTGGCTCCATTCAATAATAGAAGCGGGATTCAGTTCAGGGAAGAAACGCCCGTGGCACAGCGGCCACTGTCTGCCGCATCCTTGGCCTGAACCTGTTTTAGTAACGAGGGCTCCCCCGATTAAAACAATAAGCATCACAAATGTTGTCAAAACACCGAGAGCTTTTAATGCTTTATTCATACAATATTCACCTTCTTAACAAACTGCTGCGATTTTTTATACGTACCAAGTGTAAGCGAATATGTGTTTTGTGGCAATTCTTAGAGCCCTTTGTTCACAAAAATATAATAGAATCACGACTTCTGGAAATGTATACTTGATTATTCATGCCGGGTCTGATAGAAATAAGGTAAACGCATTATCGAATTGGCGTTTGCCTTCATCTTTGGTAAAATTCATAAAAAGTTCACAAATAAATTCCTGTTTCTCGTTTAATATTTAATAGGATGTTTTTTTACAAGTTGTTATCTTGTATGATAGAGTTGCAGGTTATTATAAACCTGCGTTAGGTTTGTAAGGGAGGTTTACGTTATGGCTAACTCCAGAATCTTAAATGATACAGCTATAGACGGACAAATTGAAGAAACAACGGCATGGAAAGATTTTCTGTCCCTCATTAAAATAGGGATCGTAAATTCTAATCTCATCACAACTTTTACTGGAATGTGGCTTGCTTTTCATATTTCCGGTTTAAGCTTTTTAGGCAATATAAACACCGTTCTTCTTACTTTATTTGGATCATCTTTGATTATTGCGGGGTCCTGTGCGATCAATAACTGGTATGACCGGGACATTGACCATATCATGGAGCGTACAAAAGTAAGACCGACGGTTACGGGTAAAATTCAGCCGAATCAGGCATTATGGTCTGGAATTTTGCTTGTTGCTTTAGGATTGATCATGCTGCTGATGACCACTGTGATGGCTGCTGTTATTGGTTTTATCGGAGTATTTACTTATGTTGTCCTGTACACAATGTGGACGAAACGCCGCTATACGATTAACACAGTAGTAGGAAGTGTTTCCGGAGCGGTGCCGCCTCTGATTGGATGGACGGCAGTAGAAGGAAATATCGGCGTCGTGGCATGGGTATTATTTATGATTTTATTCATTTGGCAGATTCCTCACTTCTTATCGCTTGCCATTAAGAAAACTGAGGACTACAGAGCCGCGAATATCCCAATGCTTCCTGTCGTATACGGATTTGAAGTAACGAAAAGACAAATTATTGTATGGGTTGCGTGCCTGATGCCGCTTCCATTCTTTTTAGGAAGCCTCGGTCTTCCGATTGTGATTCTCGGATTGCTGTTAAATATCGGCTGGCTGATTCTTGGCTTGATGGGCTTCCGTTCAAAAAATATCATGAAGTGGGCGACGCTGATGTTCGTTTACTCATTGAATTACATGACAATCTATTTCGTTGCAATGGTTGTCTTTACGCTTTTCTAAAAAATAGATACATTGCTTGTTTTATCGCTTCAAAATAAACGATGACAACTAGTAAATGCCGCCTTGACCTTTTGTTTAATCAGGCGGCTTTACTTTTATACATAGATGGCATTTTGAGTAAAAAAACTCATAATTTAAGAGAAGAGGAAATGTAAGTGCTTTATTGGGAGGCGGGCTGGATTGCATTAAGAATCAATCTATTCTCCGCCGTTGTATTGACCAGAAAAGGGGTTGGGTGAAATGGTAAAGCATTGGCGTCTTATCTCATTATTAGCCTTAGTGCCGCTTCTGTTAAGCGGATGTGGAAAACCTTTTTTATCCACGCTCAAGCCTGCTGGCGAGGTGGCTGATAAACAGTATGACCTGACAGTGCTCAGTACATTGATTATGGTTGTTGTCGTAGCAGTCGTATCTGTTATCTTCTTTTATGTGATTGTGAGATTCAGAAGGTCGCGGGTTGGGGAGAACACGATACCAAAACAGGTGGAAGGGAATAAATTTTTAGAAATCACATGGACAGTGATCCCTATTTTGCTGCTCATCATTCTTGTTATCCCTGTCGTATTATATACGCTTGAACTCGCAGATACATCACCTATGGATAAGAAAAACCGCAAAGCCGAGGATGCTCTTGTTGTCAATGTCAGAGCAAATTTGTATTGGTGGGAGTTCGAATATCCTGATTACGGCATTATCACAAGCCAGGAGCTGATCGTACCGACAGACCAGCGGGTTTATTTCAGTTTAAAAGCCTCTGATGTAAAACATTCTTTCTGGATTCCTTCAGCAGGAGGAAAAATTGATACCAATACTGATAACGAAAATACGTTCTTCTTAACCTTCGATTCAAAACGCAGCAAAGAGGCGGGAGATACGTTCTTTGGAAAGTGCGCTGAGCTATGCGGGCCTTCACACGCACTCATGGATTTTAAAGTAAAGGCGCTTTCTGCGAAAGAATTCCAGTCATGGACAAAAGATATGAAAAACTATAAGACGGCAGCAGAAAGTGATTTGGCTAAGCAGGGGGAAGAGCTGTTCAAAGAGAAGAACTGCCTGAGCTGCCATGCGGTCGAGCCAAATGATAAGCGTGCAGAGGCAGCAAGAACGGCGCCAAACCTTGCTACATTCGGTGAAAGGACAAAAGTGGCAGGGGTGAAGGATGCGAATAAAGAAAATGTGAAAGCCTGGCTGAAAGACCCTGAGAGCATAAAGCCGGGGAACAAAATGACAGGAACATATCCGAAGCTTTCAGACAGTGAAATGGACGCGCTTTATGAATACTTAAAAGGCTTGAAAGCAGAAAGCAAGTAGGGAAGAAAGGGAGATATTGGGGGAGGTCACATATGTTGAATGCGCTTACAGAAAAGCGGACGCGCGGATCTATGCTTTGGGATTATTTGACGACGGTGGACCATAAAAAAATAGCGATACTTTATTTAATCGCAGGGGGATTCTTCTTTCTTGTCGGGGGAATTGAAGCGATGTTTATCAGAATCCAGCTTGCAAAGCCGGAAAATGCTTTTCTCAGTGCTCAAGCGTACAATGAAGTGATGACGATGCACGGGACGACAATGATCTTTTTGGCTGCGATGCCGCTTTTATTTGCTTTGATGAATGCGGTTGTTCCATTGCAGATCGGGGCGCGGGATGTTTCGTTTCCATTTTTAAACTCGCTTGGTTTTTGGCTCTTCTTTTTCGGCGGCATTTTCTTAAACTTAAGCTGGTTTTTGGGAGGAGCGCCAGATGCGGGATGGACGTCATATGCCTCGCTTTCGCTTTATTCCAAAGGACACGGCATAGACTTTTTCGTCCTTGGACTGCAAATATCCGGACTGGGGACGCTGATAGCCGGGATTAACTTTTTGGCCACGATTATTAACATGAGGGCTCCCGGCATGACGTACATGAGGCTGCCTTTGTTTACATGGACGACATTTGTGGCGTCGGCATTGATTTTGTTTGCGTTTCCGCCGCTTACGGTTGGCTTGGCTCTTATGATGCTGGATCGGCTGTTCGGCACAAATTTCTTTAATCCAGAACTTGGCGGTAACACGATTATTTGGGAACATTTATTTTGGATATTCGGACATCCGGAGGTTTATATTCTGATTTTGCCTGCTTTCGGCATTTTCTCAGAGGTCATCCCTGTGTTTTCCAGAAAGCGATTGTTTGGATATTCTTCAATGGTTTTTGCGATCGTGCTTATCGGTTTTCTTGGCTTTATGGTTTGGGTGCATCACATGTTTACGACAGGTCTCGGGCCGATTGCGAACGCAATCTTTGCAGTTGCAACAATGGCGATCGCGATTCCGACCGGGATTAAGATATTTAACTGGCTGCTGACGATTTGGGGAGGAAATGTGAAGTACACGACGGCCATGCTGTATGCCGTCTCATTTATCCCGTCCTTTGTGCTTGGCGGTGTGACAGGTGTCATGCTGGCTGCGGCAGCTGCAGATTACCAGTTCCATGATACGTATTTTGTTGTGGCGCACTTTCACTATGTCATTATAGGCGGAGTCGTATTCGGGCTATTAGCCGGTGTTCATTTCTGGTGGCCGAAAATGTTTGGTAAAATTCTGCATGAAACAATGGGGAAAATTTCATTTGTTTTGTTTTTTATCGGTTTCCATCTTACTTTTTTCATCCAGCACTTTGTCGGTTTAATGGGAATGCCGCGCCGTGTGTATACCTTCTTGCCAGGCCAGGGCCTTGAAACCGGCAACTTGATCAGTACAATCGGGGCGTTTTTTATGGCAGCAGCCGTTATCCTCCTGCTTGTCAATGTCATCTGGACCTCGGTGAAGGGCGAATATGTCGGAGATGATCCATGGCATGACGGACGTACGCTTGAATGGGCTGTTTCGTCACCACCGCCAGAATATAATTTTAAACAGCTTCCATTTGTCAGAGGGCTTGACCCGCTGTGGATCGAGAAGCAGGCGGGACACAAATCTATGACACCGGCTGAACCGGTTGAAGATATCCATATGCCAAACGGTTCAATTCTGCCGCTGATCATTTCCTTCGGCCTCTTTGTCGCTGCCTTTGGTCTCTTGTATAGAACCGAGCACGCTTGGGGTCTGCCGGTGATCTTTATCGGACTTGGCATCACATTTTTTACAATGCTGCTCCGTTCAGTGATTGATGATCACGGTTATCATATTCACAAAGAGGAACTGCCGAACGATGATAAAGGGGTGAAGGCGTAATGCAAATTGAAGAAAAATTCACCGCAGAGACCTTTCCAGCTTCTCCCGAAAAAGCAACACTGGAAGGGAAAAATAAATTTTTAGGCTTTTGGCTTTTTCTTGGGGGAGAGACTGTTTTGTTCGCGTCTCTCTTCGCCACTTTTCTTGCACTCCGGAATTCAAACGCCGGTGACCCGCCTACGACAGAAATGTTTGATGTCACACTCGTTTTTATCGCCACAATGCTCTTATTAACGAGCAGTTTAACGAGTGTGTATGCGATGTACCATATGAAAAACTTTTCATTTGGCAAAATGCAGCTCTGGCTGGGAATTACCTTGTTATTGGGTGCGGGATTTTTAGGCTTGGAAATTTACGAATTTAAGCATTACACACATGAGTTTGGCTTTACCATTACAAGCTCGGCGCTTGGCTCATCGTTTTATACGCTTGTCGGCACACATGGTGCACACGTGGCGTTTGGCCTTTTGTGGATCAGCACGCTGATGATTCGCAATGCAAAGAGGGGCTTGAGCTTATATACCGCGCCTAAGTTTTACGTGGCCAGTCTTTACTGGCATTTTATTGATGTCGTGTGGGTCTTTATCTTTACCGTTGTATATTTAATGGGGATGGTGGGATAAACATGGTCGATAAAAAAAGCAGAGGACATATCAGCGGCGACCTTGAATATAAGAAAAAGAAGCATGCTCAGGAGATGAAATATCAAGTCATGTCTTTTGGCCTGATGATCGGTCTTACGCTCGTTGCATTTCTGACTGTGGCAACAGACGGCATCGGCAGCTGGTTTACGATTCCTTTCATTATACTGCTTGCGGCTGTTCAAGTGATATTTCAGCTGTATTACTTCATGCATATGAATCAGAAAGGTCATGAAGCGCCGGCATTGTTTCTGTATTCAGGCATGTTTGTCGCGTTCATTACGGTGCTTGCGTTTGTTACAATTATATGGTGGTAATTTAAGCAGCCGCCGGAGGTGAAGACATGAATCAGTTAGACGTGTTTGGGTTTCGCGCCATGTGGAGCCCTTATCTTTTTTGTATCCTTTTAGGCATCACGGTGCTTTACATCTTTTTTTACAGACGGATGTCTTCAAAGCCCGACCGTATCACGGGTAAAGAAATGGCCTGTTTTCTGTCGGCGATGCTGTTTTTATATGCAGCCGAAGGAAGCCCGGTTGATCTGCTCGGACATATTATGTTCAGCGCCCATATGGTGCAGATGGCTGTTTTGTATTTAGTGGTTCCGCCTTTATTAATCGCAGGAATTCCCGCATGGGCTTGGGAAAAAATGATTTTTCGGCCTGCCATTAAACCGTTTTTTACATTTTTCTCTACACCTTTAATTGCATTGCTTTTATTTAACGGCATTTTTTCTCTATATCATGTGCCGCTAATATTTGATACTGTCAAAACGGATACGCTTTACCATGCGTTAATGACTTGGCTCATCTTCGTGTTAGCGTTTTTTATGTGGTGGCCGCTCGTACACAAGGTGGCTCGGCTCCCGCAGCTCAGCGGCCTGATGAAGCTGGGCTATATTATGGCGGACGGTATGCTGCTCACGCCTGCTTGCGCCCTGATCATGTTTAGCGGCACGCCCTTATATGCCACTTATACCGATCCGTCTGCCTGGGCGGAAGCCATGAAGCTTTGTGTTCCTGCGGATATGCTGGGACAGGTTCCGTTAACAGGACCGGAAATGTTTAACACACTTCCTTTGTTAGAGGATCAGCAGCTTGGGGCAGTTATGATGAAAATCATTCAGGAAATTGTGTACGGCGCTTTTTTGGCTATTGTCTTTTTCCAATGGGTGAAGAAGGAAAGGGAAAAGGATGGACAGGAGGAGCCGCCTTATATTCAGCAGACGATATCATAAAAGGTACAGCGGCAATAGGCTGTACCTTTTTTATTACATTTGAACTGTTTTCAGCATGTCGGAGATGTCCTGGATGAGTGCCTTGCTTTTGGTCACAACCTGCACTGGGAATTCTTCTGTTTCTCCATATTCCACTCCGTGCGGGTAATAGTGTTTTCCTAATAGAGGGGGCATTAATTGAATAACGGCGCGGCCGCTTCCGACATCGCCCTCTGTCGCAATGCCTTGAACCCGCAGGTAAAACGTTCCCTCAATCGTCGAAAACTTTCTGTCATAGGTCACTCTTTCATAATCCCATTGACCGGCTCTGATGAGTCCCTTGCTTTCCATCAAATCGTCCAAGAGGCTGAGCTCAGCCTTTACCCCTTCAAGTCCGCTATCAGTAAACTTCAACACTGACCCCTCCTTATAAAAATTACCTTTCCTGACAATCATAGTATGAAAGCGTTAAACTTTCAATGAATCTTCTTCTTTTGAAAGTATGCAAAAATGAAAATTTGACGAAAATATCACTAGATAAAAGGAGGTTTTACGGATGACAAAAATAAAAGATCTGATGACAGCTGACTTGCAATATTGCACGGTATTAGATAATGTATATGAAGCTGCGGTAAAGATGAAAGACGCGGATGTAGGAGCCATTCCGGTAGTTGATGAGGATGGAGAAACACTGGTCGGCATCGTAACTGATCGTGATCTGGTGTTAAGAGGCATCGCCTCAAAAAGGCCGAACTCACAAAAAATCACTGACGCTATGACTGAAAAACCTGTCAGTGTGGAAGAGGACGCGCCAGTTGATGAGGTTCTTCATTTAATGGCATCCCATCAGCTCAGACGCATACCTGTAACCAAAAACAACAAGCTGACTGGTATTGTCACGCTTGGCGATCTATCCTTATCTGAACAAACAAATGAACGTGCCGGCAGTGCTTTATCAGATATTTCAGAGGACGAAAACAGAGAGCAAGGCTTTTTGCATTAACACATAAATCTTTGACATGTTAAATAGGCTGTATTGTAATGAAAAATAAGGCAAGACATGCAATTCACATCACGGGGGTGATAGATTGAAAAATATATTAAGAGCCATGGTTATCCTCTTGATTATTTGCGGAACTTATGTTCTGTTTATTCAATATGGGGCTGTTCCTGAAAAAAAATCAAATGACAGCGAGCCTCAAGTCTCTAACGAGGAAGCGGCAAGCGGCAAACGAATACATATGCCGACTTCGGGATTATTGTCCTTTATGGGCAAATCCGCCGACGATGTAAAGAAAAAACTTGGGGAACCGGAACGTATTGACCCCTCGGCTTATGATTACGAATGGTGGGTTTATAATCAGGGAAAAGACCAGTATGTGCAAATCGGGATGCTGCACAATAAAGTGGTCACATTATTTGCGGCGGGAAATGATATTAACGCAAAGCCCTTCAAAATCGGTGAGTCAACGGGAGAAGTATTTAAGACAACCCAGGTGGCTCCGTTTGTAAATGTAGAGTATAAAGGAAATTCCTATCGGTTTGAGTTTTCTGAAGAGGACATCAACACCAGACCGACTGTAAAAGTAGGGAAGATGTACGTCCAGCTGTATATGGACAAATTTGAAGGGAAGCTATCCAGCATCAGGGCGTTTGATGCGCAAACCTTTGTCAAGCAAAGACCTTATGAGGTAGTGTACCGCGGTGAGTTAGTAGAACCGCAAACCGTTACGGAAGATAAGTGGAAAGAGATCCAATCAACGAGTGAAAAGCAAATACTCGATTTGACCAATGTTATTCGTGTCAAACATGGGTTAGCTAAGCTTGAGTGGGATCAGCCGACGGCCGAAGTGGCTTTTGGCCACAGTGAGGACATGAAAGAAAACAACTATTTCTCCCATGTATCGAAGAAATACGGCACGCTGAAGGACCGCTTAGAAAAAGGGGATGTCGACTTTGAGCAAGCGGGAGAAAATATCGCGTACAATTATGTGGACGGTCCGGCTGCTGTAGAAGGCTGGCTGAATAGTGAAGGCCATCGAAAAGCGCTTCTGCATTCAGACTACACGCACCTTGGCGTTGGTGTAGACCGGAAGTATTACACTCAAAACTTTATTAAACGCTGAAATCAGCCGCGGACGACAGGTCCTGCGGCTTTTTATTGTTTCTGCAAAGGCTTTAGAACAAGGCGATTGCAGCAGACGAAGCTTTCTCAATGATACTGTGAGTGACATTACCAAAAAAATGAACTTTAAGAAGCTGAAGCTGGATCAGTCCAGCTCTTTTTTGATGTGGAGACTTTAAGACCGCCGGGGCCGATTAGGGATCTTGTTCTGACGGGCTTTGGAATGCGGCATCCCAAACATTGCAAAGGGCAGGAATCTTGATTTCAGGACAATTAAGGCCTCGGCTTTATCGGGGGAGGAAGCTTCTGTTAATCTGCGCTTCTTGTTTTACGAGAAAATGATTTTTCGATGAATATTAGGCGAACACAATGGCTCACAAACCGATACATTGTAGTAGGTATATTTTTCGGAGGGGGTGAGGATTGTGGCGAATCAACATGCCAATCAATCAATTAATGACTTTAAACAATTCGTTAAAAAACATCCCAAGCTGATCAAAGAAGTGCGCAAAGAACAAAGAAGCTGGCAGGACGTGTACGAAAATTGGGTCCTTTTCGGAGAGAAAGACCCCATTTGGGACTCGTACAGAGAACCGGAGGAAGCCGCAGAAGCGGTACCCGAAACATCAGAAAAAAATGATTTTGTTTCTAAAATGGTTACAGCTGTGAAAAAGATGGATGTCAATCAAATGAATGAACAGATCAATAAAATGAGCCAGTCGATCTCATCGTTGCAAAGCCTTCTCAACACATTTTCCGGAAGCGGACAGAAGCAATCTCAGCCAGGGCCCGGACAGCATCCTTTTTCTTTTCGGAAGGATTAATAAAGGAGAGCTTATATGCGCAAAGACGTTCAGGAATTTATTTTAGCAGATAAAGAACGAAAACGATTCTTAAGAGAACAGCCGATATGGTACCGGAGGCTGGCGAGAAAGCCGGATGATCTGGCTTCATTTCAGCTTGAGATGATGAATTTTTACGAAAAAACCATTCCGCATCGGGTGAATCAATTTACGAACGGGATTCAAATGGCGCAAATGATGATGCAAATGTTCCAGGCAATGCGGACAAAAGATTAAAAGACCCGAAAATGGGTCTTTTTCATTGTGTAAACTAGGGAGGCTTTTACAAGTCTATTTTTAAGGGCGGCTAAGCATTTTCCAATTGGCTGGTTTCATGGTAAACTAACAACTGGAGGTGCGTGCTATGTATGCGACGATGGAATCCGTGCGGCTTCAAAGTGAAGCTCAGCAGCTTGCCGAGATGATTCTGCAGTCGGAGACGGCTGAGAACTACCGCAATTGTTACAAGCGTCTCCAGGAAGATGAAGAGGCAGGGCGGATTATTCGTTCTTTTATCAAAATAAAAGAGCAATATGAGGATGTGCAGCGTTTTGGCAAATATCATCCTGACTATAGAGAAATATCCCGGAAAATGAGGGAGATCAAACGGGAGCTCGACCTGAACGATAAGGTGGCCGACTTCAAAAAAGCGGAGACGGAACTGCAGTCTATTCTTGATGAAATCAGCGTTGAAATTGGGACAGCTGTATCAGAGCATATTAAAGTTCCGACTGGGAATCCTTATTTTGACGGTTTGTCTTCATGCGGAGGCGGCTGCGGATCAGGCGGCGGCTGCGGATGCAAAGTGTCATGACGAGACTGGCCGTCTCGTCTTTTACATATAAGAGAAATCAGGCAGGTGAATGTATTGGAGAATAGACGCCAAGGCATGATTGTGTATCTTCATTCTTTAAAGCAAAGCAAAATGCTGAGAAAGTTCGGAAATGTGCATTATGTGTCAAAACGCTTAAAATATGTCGTGCTGTATTGTGATATGGGCCAAATTGAAAAAACAATGGACAAGATCTCATCTTATTCTTTTGTTAAGAAAGTTGAGCCTTCATATAAACCGTTTTTAAAATTGGAATTTGAGTCAAAGCTTGATAAAGCAAAGGAATATGATTATAAAATCGGAATATAGCTGTATAAAAAAATCCCCGCAGGTTTCTGCGGGGTCCTTCTATTCCTTAACAAGTTAAGGAGAAGGCAAAGGGAGAGGAGAAACCGGAGGAAGAACTTATGGGGAAACGTAAGTCTTCTCCGCGGTTGGCAACAACATCCTCTGGATGCTGTTGCTTATAGTATGGACAATGATCATTCCGCTTATACACTTGTATATGAAGATTAGCGCTCATTGTTTGAAAGAATGCTTTATGATAAGATAGGATTGGTTTTTTTCTTATACATAACGGCGTCCGGCCGAACAAGGAAACAAAATAGCTTTTAGAAAAAGTGGTGTGGAACATGAGAGTAATTTCTGGATCAAAAAAAGGCCGTTCACTTAAGGCAGTGCCGGGAACATCAACGAGACCGACAACCGATAAAGTGAAGGAATCCATTTTCAATATGATTGGCCCTTATTTTGATGGGGGCAGGGGGCTTGACTTATTCGCAGGAAGCGGAGGTCTTGGTATTGAAGCGCTTTCAAGAGGGTTTGACCATTGTGTATTTGTTGACCGTGATTTTAAAGCGATTCAAACGGTGAAATCGAACTTGAAAACATTAGAGCTTACAGCATATGCAGATGTGTACCGTAATGATGCGGAACGTGCTTTGCACGCAGCTGCGAAAAGAGAAGCGGGCTTTCACGGGATTTTTCTTGATCCTCCGTATAAGGAACAAAAACTGAAGGCGCTCTTAAGTGTGATAGACGAACAACAAATGCTGGAGGATGGCGGCTTTATCGTCGCAGAGCATGACAAAGACGTCGAGCTTCCCGAAGCAGTAGGTGATCTAGTGATAACAAGAAAAGAAACCTACGGCCTGACAGGAGTGGCGATCTATAAAAAGAGGGGGTTGTGATGTGACGAGTATAGCTGTCTGTCCCGGCAGTTTTGATCCGGTGACCTACGGGCATCTGGATATCATTAAACGGGGGGCTAATATATTTGATCAAGTGTATGTGTGTGTGTTGAACAATTCTTCAAAAAAGCCGTTATTCAGTGTAGAAGAACGCTGTGAGCTTTTGAGAGAAGTGACAAAAGACATTCCGAACATAACAGTTGAAACGTCACAAGGGCTGTTAATTGATTATGCAAAAAGAAAAAATGCAAAAGCCATTTTAAGAGGCTTGAGAGCGGTGTCTGATTTTGAGTACGAGATGCAGGGAACATCCGTAAACCGTGTGCTTGATGAATCAATTGAAACCTTTTTTATGATGACAAATAACCAATATTCTTTCTTAAGCTCAAGCATAGTAAAAGAAGTGGCAAAGTATAAAGGTGCGGTGTCAGAATTTGTACCGCCGGAAGTCGAGAAGGCGCTTCAGAAAAAATTCAGGCAAGGATGAGTGTTTTTAAGCTCATCCTTTTTTTGTACCGTTTGTCAGTCTGTAAGAAAAAATGAAAATGTACGTAAACAGTGCACATAACGTGACAGCAGGGCCAATCTCCACAAGCAGATTCCATCCGCTGATAAGAGCTGTCGGCAGCTCACCTGTATCAAGAGATTTAAAAACGTACTGATCATGGTCATTCCACGCGGTGTAAAGAGGTTTCCATAACAGAATGACAAAAACGGCGGCATAAATGCCTTGCAGCACACGCGCAATAAAGAATGGTTTAAATCTGATGTCCGTCTCTGATAAAATGCCTGCCACCTGAGCCTGAACGGAAAAGCCGCTGAATCCGAGGATAAAGCTGACAACAACAGCTTTTTGCAAAAGGGAGACATCTGTCTCGCTGACAAGCTTGCTTCCTAATGTGATTTCAAACATTCCTGATAATAGAGGAATGTCCAATTGAGCGGGAAGCTGAAACAAGGTCAGTGCGCCTTTTGTAACAATAGAGAGAATATCGGTCAGCTGTACGACGGATAACAAACGATTAAAGACAGAAAACAAAATAATAAAGCCGCCTACCATTAGAAGCGTTTGAACGGATGAGGTTACAGCGTCGCCCAAAATTTTTCCTAAAGGCCGTTTTTCCGCAAGCCTTGCGGTGTGAAGCGCATGTAAAGCATCTTTGATAGAAGGCAAAGATATGGTTTTATTTCTCATGAGCTGGCGCTCTTCTTTACGCCCGTAGGAGCGCATCGTTAAACCGACAGCCAAATTACCCAAATAGTGTGCAGATGCTAATAAAATACCTAATGACGCATTCTGAAAAAAGCCGACGGCGACAGCTCCAAAAATAAAGAGCGGGTTGGATGAATTGGTGAAGGAAGCAAGCCGTTCCGCTTCTACTCTTGAAATCTGTTTTTCCTGCCGCAGCCTTGCCGTCAGTTTTGCGCCCGCGGGGTTCCCTGATGCCATGCCCATGGCCAGAACGAAGCCGCCGACACCCGGCACGCGGAAAATAGGGCGCATAAAAGGCTCAAGCAGAACACCGACAAACCTTACAATACCAAAGCCGATTAATAGCTCAGACAGTATGAAAAACGGCAGCAAAGACGGAAATACGACCTCCCACCACATGGACAGCCCGGTTTTAGAGGCTTCGAATGAGGCCTGCGGATGTGAGATGACAGTCGCTGTTAAAAAAATAAAAAACGCAGCAATCAAAAGTGTATGAATCTTCGACAAGTTCATTCTTACCTCCCCGACGCTAAAAATGCACAATGACATGTATATCATGATAAAATATGGTATGACTCGAAACGGCCAAGCAGTACCTGTCCTCTTGACCCTTTGTACTAATATACGAGCATAGGGGTTCAGTTTAGACCATAGAATTCCGTATACAGGGAATTCGGGCAGGAGGTTAACATGTTGGCCAAACCTAAAATCGGGTTAGCGTTAGGATCGGGAGGCGCCAGAGGACTTGCTCATCTCGGCGTGCTTTCCAGTTTACATAAGCACCAAATTGATGTGGATATGATTGCGGGGAGCAGTATGGGCGCTTTGGTCGGCAGCTTCTATGCCGCGGGGCATGACGTGGAAACGATGAAAAAAGTCGCCAAGGCTTTCAAACGGCGGATCTATGCTGATTATACGGTACCGAAACTCGGTTTTTTGAGAGGTGACCGTGTCAGGCAGCTCGTGCATGCTTATACATTCGGCAAACCGATTGAGGAACTCAAAATCCCTCTTGGAATTGTCGCGTGTGATCTGCAGACAGGAGAAAAGATTGTTTTCCGCAAAGGATCAGTGTCAGATGCGGTTCGGGCAAGCATCAGCATACCAGGCATTTTTATTCCGCAGAAGCTGGACGGACGGCTTCTCGTAGACGGCGCGGTGGTCGACCGTATTCCGGTTTCTGTTGTAAAAGATATGGGGGCTGACATTATCATCGCTTCAGATGTCTCCAGGGTTCGGAAAACCGAAAAGGCGGCGCATATTTTTGATGTAATCATGCAAAGTATGGATATACTCCAAAATGAATTGGTGCGACATCAAACGATTGCCGCTGATATCATGATTCGCCCTTCTCTTGAAACATACAGCTCCAGCTCGTTTGCCAATATTGATGAAATGATATCGGCAGGCGAGGAGGCAACAAACCGAATGATCAGCCAGATAAAAAAAGAAATAGAGAATTGGGAGGGCTAATAACTTGCTACGTAAAAAACATTTCAGCTGGATGCTTGTCATCCTCATACTGATTGCCGTTGTATCATTTATAAAACTGCCATACTATATTACAAAACCGGGAGAAGCGACAGAGCTCGGCTCACTGATAAAAGTGGAGGGGGGCTACTCGGAAACAGGGAGTCTGTCCTTAATGACTGTCAAAGTGGGACCGGCTAATCCATTTACATACGCATGGGCTAAAATGCACCCCTATTATGAAATTGTTCCTGATGAAAGCATCAAGGAAGAAGGCGAATCAGATAAGGAATATATGAAACGGCAGCTGCAAATGATGAAAAGCTCACAGGAAAATGCCGTCATCGCCGCATATCAAAAGGCAGGAAAAAAAGTAAGCTATTCCTTTAACGGCATCTACGCAAGCTCAGTTGTCGAAAACATGCCGGCGAAAGGGAAAATAGAAGTCGGCGATAAAATCATCAGCGCGGACGGAAAAAACTATCAGTCTGCTGAAAAGCTGATCGATTATATCAGCAGCAAAAAAGCCGGGGATAAAGTAAAGTTAAAAATCGAAAGAGAAGAAAAAGAAAAGACGGTCACCCTTGCGTTAAAACAATTTCCTGATGAGCCTGGCCGTGCCGGAATAGGAGTTTCGCTGTATACGGACAGAAACGTCAAGGTAAAGCCTGATATTGATTTCGAAATCGAAAATATCGGCGGCCCGTCAGCGGGATTAATGATGTCGCTTGAAATCTATAATCAGCTGACAAAACCAGACGAAACAAAAGGCTACGATATTGCGGGAACCGGTACCATTGATGTTGACGGAAAAGTAGGCCCGATCGGCGGCATTGATCAAAAAGTCGTCGCCGCAGACAAAGCCGGCAAAGACATTTTCTTTGCTCCGAATCAAAACGGCGCAAGCAATTCAGATTACAAAAATGCAGTAAAAACAGCGAAAGACATTGATTCGGACATGAAGATCGTGCCTGTTGATACGATGCAGGATGCGATTGATTATTTGAATAAGCTGAAAGCGAAAAGCACCTGATATCCAGGTGCTTTTTTTATATGCTCAAAAAACGGTGTTCATCCTCGTCATATCGTATTGGGGCATGTCCGTATTCTTGTAAATCAAACTCGGTTCTAAGGGGCTCTTCAATCGCAAGGCTGTAGATTCTGCTTGCTTTAATATCCAGATCGAGAGCGGGGTGGGAAAAGGAGGCCAGCTTGCTGACAAGCGGAACGGACAGCTCCTTTTTCTTTTCTGATAAAAAGGCCTGTCCTTTTTTCGTCATCCCAAGTAGTCTGATATAAGGCACCTCCTCGACATTGAGCAGCCGGTGAATCTCCTGTTTTTTCGTTCTCGTTAAAATGTGTGTACTCATCCGCTGAAGCCTCGTCCACGTATATCGCTTTGTTTTCAGAAACTCCATAAATTCCTGATAGGAGCTGGCTTTTCTGATTGAACGGAGGATTCTGTTCTCCAGCCCTTCCTCAACCTCGTATATGTGCTGTAATTCTAAGGCTGTGAGAGTCGAAAGACTATATTTCAAGTAAGAAAAATAGCTTTCTGGTGTATGCCACAGCCCGAAAGACTTGCGGTAATTCGCTAATTCCCGTGCAGCTGCTGCGGGAAGAAACGTAACGCAGTCTTCAAAAGACTTTTCAATCAGGGCTTTTCTGATGCTGGTTGCGCTGGCGATATGGCTGTCTTCATCAGGAAGGTCGGCATCATGATAATCCGAGGAGATTCTCGATGTCGTATAGGGTTTCATTTCATATCCGCCGGAAAGAATCGATTTCACATAATGGTACCCCAAAATATTGTTCGGCTTCGACATATCAAGTCCGTTTTCTGTATGTAAAATCGATTTGAAGGCGATAGCAGCAGCTGATGGATAACTGGCACCCTTTTTAAGCTCTTCTTTGATACATTGATCAAACGAATCTTTATGCTCATCCATTACCTTTGCGGTTTCTAAAAACGGCTCAATTTGTCCGTTCTCACTCCCGAAAAACAGTGCCTCGCATCCCAGTTTGTTCAAAGTGGAGACGCTGCCGTGTGCAAAAATCTCCGCTTTTTGCACCGCGTAAAGATAAGGCAGTTCGATTACGAGGTCGACCCCGCTTTGAAGCGCCATTTTTGTGCGGGCCCATTTGGATACAACAGCAGGCTCCCCGCGCTGCAGAAAATGTCCGCTCATCACCGCAACAGCCGTGTCACATCCGGTTTGCCGCTTGGCTGTTTGGGCATGATAAAGATGTCCGTTATGAAAGGGATTATACTCAACCACCAATCCGACAGCTTTCATATTTTTTCCGCCTTTCTTGCTATGTTTAAAAACGTATGGTACATTTGCAATTGAAAACTCTTACGTCTTTTTTGATTTAAGTGTATGCATAGTATATTCAGCTGTCAACGATGCTTGGCTGGCAGCATTATGCTGTAAAGAAAAAATATTGACAAAAACATTCTTAAAAGCTATAATCATGTTTGTTGCTTTCCTGAGGTGATACAAATGAAATGGACGATTTATCAGTTGCATCAAATGAAAAAACCGAGTTTTGAGTTTGATGAGACAGTTGAGTTACATGAGCTGACAAAGCTGAATTCTGACATTCGCCGCATTTCTCCTGTAAGGGTGAAAGGCAGAGCGGATATCAAATCTAAGCAGGTTTCGTTTGATTTTACGATCTCAGGCGAAATGATTTTGCCATGCTCAAGAACACTCGTTGATGTTCCGTATCCATTTACAATTTCGACAAAAGAACTGTTTATATTTCATCAGACGGATGATATAGAAGATGATGACGTTCACACTGTTGAGGACGATACTATCGACTTAACTCCGATCGTGAAAGAAGAAATTCTTTTAGAAATCCCTATGCAAATCTTTTGTGAATCTGAACAAGAAAAAGGAGCTGCTCCTCAAGAAGGAAAGGACTGGCAAGTCATTTCAGAGGAAGACAAGAAGAACAAAGTCGATCCGAGACTTGCAGCCCTTGAAAAGCTCTTAAAACAAGATGATGAATCTTAACTCTTTAAGGAGGTGGGAATAATGGCTGTACCTTTTAGAAGAACTTCTAAAATGAAAAAAAGATTGCGCCGTACACATTTCAAACTTAATGTACCTGGTATGACAGAATGTCCGTCATGCGGAGAGATGAAATTGTCTCACCGTGTATGCAAAGCATGCGGATCATACAACGGCAAAGACATAAATGTAAAAAGTAACTAATAAGAAAAGCGCAGGGTGAAAACCCTGCGCTTTTTCTTTTTTTCTTCCTGTCAGCTTGCAGAAAATTTGTGAGTGCAAATAGTCTATCTAATCTATTACCGGCATATGTATGAGATAAATAAGCTGACATGGAGGGAGATTGATTTGACCATTACAAGACAAGATGCTTGGACACAGGATGAGGATTTGCTGCTGGCAGAAGTTGTGCTTCGTCATATTCGCGAGGGCGGAACACAGCTTTCTGCCTTTGAGGAGGTCGGAAGGGCACTGACCAGAACAGCCGCTGCCTGCGGATTCAGGTGGAACTCTTATGTGAGAAAGCAATACCAATCAGGCATAGAACTGGCAAAAAAACAGCGGAAAGAACTAAGAAAACAAATTGGGGTTCATTCCGTCAATATGCCGCATTCCGTCAAGCAGGCTGCCCCGGCAGCTTCAGAGGGGAAAAGAGATTTGTCCATTCAGGATGTGATTGAGTTTCTCGAGCAGTTTAAAGAAGCGCCGTCCGCGCAAGAATTCCACGTTGAAAAGGAAAAAATGAAGGAGCAAATTCAGTCGCTGCAAAAAGAACTTGAGGATTTACGGAGTGAAAACCAAACATTGAGAAACCAGCTGGAGATGACAGAAGAGGACTATAAGGCACTGATCGATATTATGGATCGAGCCAGAAAAATGGTTGTTTCGAAGGAAGACGGGAGACTGAAAAAAACAGCTCAAGAAACGTAATGAACCCTCAAATGAACCGGCCCTAGAGTCATCAAAGGCCGGTTGTTTCATTTCTATGCTGATTCACCCGGTGTCATTTCGCCATCCATATCCGGATGCCAGATGAGCGGGTTTTCCCCTTTGTCCCGCGCCATGTCATATTTGACTGGTTCAAAGTTCATTTTACTAAAAAACTCTGCTGATTTAATCCGAGAATTTGTTCGAATCGGCATTCTGAATGATTTGGCGAATTCAACCAATGCTGTACCGTAGCCCCTGTTTTGATAACCTGGAAGGACCTCAAGCTTCCAAAGCTCTAAGTAATCCTGGTGTTGGTCGAAGTAAGGATTTGATTTGCCATTGACTTGATACAGACTCATTCGCGCTACCAGTTTATCCCCGAAATAAATCCCATAAAAAGGCGAAGTGCTGTTATTTTCAATGATATTTTCTTGAAGATCTTCAAGCATTGAGAGCTCTTGTATACCGTATTCTTTGAATTTCTTGAATTCTTCAAGCGTTTTATAGTTGACGAGCAGACGTTCTACTTTAATCAAATTAATCTCCCCCTTTGTTGTTCTCTACATATATTGTAAACGCTTTATTTAAAAAATCCAAATATTTAAACTTTAATTTAAGGTTTTGAAATCTCTGTGAAGTATTTTTTTCATACTTCTGCTATGATAATACGTAAATGTTAAATTGGGTGTGACATCATGAAAATTGGAATTATCGGCGGGGGCTCCGTCGGTCTTTTATGTGCCTATTATTTATCTTTGGATCATGAGGTGACTGTTTTGACAAGGCGGGATGAACAGGCCGCAGCGATTCAATCGGAAGGGATTCAGCTTTATAAAGCCGGAAAAGCGTTCAATGCTCATTGCAGCGCGGGCACAGCTATTGATTCATGTTTTGACCTTCTTGTCGTGACAGTGAAACAGCATCAGCTTCGGACTGTTTTCCCGATGCTTGAACGAATCAAAAAAACAAATATTTTATTTTTGCAAAACGGTATGGGCCATATTCACGGCCTTAAAGACTGGGGTGCTGACCATTCTGTTTATGTTGGGGTTGTTGAGCACGGAGCTGTAAGGAAATCGGATACAGCAGTTGAACATACAGGTATTGGTGCGATAAAATGGAGCGCATTCAAGCATGCTGAACCAGATCGGCTGAACGCGGTGCTCCAGCATAACCATTCTGAATTCCCAATTCGCTATGAGATGGATTGGTATCGACTGCTGACGGGCAAGCTGATCGTAAACGCCTGCATCAATCCGTTAACTGCGCTGCTGCGTGTGAAAAATGGAGAGCTGTTGACTGTGCCTGCTTATTTTTCTTATATGAAGCTCGTTTTTCAAGAAGCGTGCAGCATTTTGCGGCTGGAAGATGAAGAGGCGGCCTGGGAGCGTGTGCGTGCAGTTTGTGAGCAAACGAAAGACAATCGCTCTTCCATGCTGGTCGATGTGACCGCCGCACGGCAGACGGAGGCTGACGCCATCCTCGGATATTTGCTGAAAGAAGCACAGCTTCAAGGCTGCGACGCTGTTCACCTTGCGTTTTTACATGGCAGCATCAAAGCTTTGGAGCGAAACCCAAACAAAGTCTTTTGAGCTTTTCTGGTAACATGCTATACTCATTTCGGATAACTAACTATTTATTGGAGAAAGGAAGTTCTAGAAGATGCAGCTAACTGAACTTTCCATCAAAAATCAGAATGTGTTTGTACAGCACTATATAGATGGTAAAGAAGAAATGTCTTCTTTTTTTGATTACAGCATTCATCATAAGGATATGTGGCAAGAAAGACTGAAAGATTTATCCTCGCGGGTTTTCGCAAGAGAGGAATTGACAGCCTATTTATCCTCTTATCACAACAAATTCGGCTCAAGCGCCATGCAGCATTCTATTGAGAAGCTGAAGGATCCGTCAAGTGTTGCTGTTGTCGGCGGACAGCAGGCAGGGCTTTTAACAGGACCGCTTTACACTATACATAAAATCATCTCAATTATTGTTTTAGCAAAGGAAAAGGAAGAACAGCTGCAAGTGCCTGTTGTACCGATCTTTTGGGTTGCCGGAGAAGACCATGATTTGGATGAAATTAATTTTGTCCACACGTTAGAAGAAAGCGGTCCGGTGAAAAAAAAGCTTCCGCAGTCTTACTGGAAAAAGTCATCTGCCGCCAACACACCGCTTGACCAAGACAAATGCGCCGCATGGATAGACGATGTGTTTGCGGCTTTTGAAGAAACAGACCATACGAACACACTTCTAGAACATGTGAAACGATGTTTAAGGGAATCTGTTACGTTTACTGATTTCTTTGAACAGCTGATTGCGGATCTGTTTCAAGAGGAAGGCTTAGTATTGTTAAATTCCGGAGACCCGGGAATTAAAAAGCTGGAAACCGCCATGTTCCAAAAGATCCTCCGTGACAATGATGAACTTGCACACGCTGTTTCTAAACAGCAGGACTTCATGCGCGAAGCGGGCTACAAGCCGATTATCGAGTCTGGAAAAGAGCAGGCACATCTGTTTTATGAATATGAAGAGGAACGCTTTTTAATTGAGAAGGACAACGGCCGCTTTGTGATTAAGGAGCTTGATCTGGCATGGTCGATGGATGAACTTTATACGCATATAGAAGAACAACCTGAACGCTTCAGCAATAATGTTGTAACGAGACCGTTAATGCAGGAATTTTTGATTCCTACCTTGGCATTTATCGCGGGCCCCGGTGAAATCAACTATTGGGGTGAGCTTAAACAGGCTTTTGCAGTGATGGGCTTTAAAATGCCTCCTGTTATGCCGAGGCTGAACATCACGATAGTCGAGCGCCATATTGAGAAAAAACTGGCTGAACGAAAGATATCATTACAAGAGGCGATAGAAGGCGGGACGGAAAACCAAAAAGAAAAATACTTTGAACACCAGATTCCGGAAGAGTTTACCGCGGTGATTGAGCAAGCGAAAAACCAGATTGAAGCGATTCATAAAACCGTCCGGCAGGAGGCGCTTAAGGTTGATCGGAGCATGGAGCCTTTGCTCCTGAAGAACGCGGCGTTTATTCAGGATCAGCTTCAGTTTTTAGAGCGTACAGTGACAAAACGAATTGAAGAAAAAGAAGGCTATGTCTTAAGGGATTATGAGAGAATCCAAAATAGCATTAAACCATTGCTCGCACCGCAAGAGCGAATTTGGAATATCATGTATTATTTAAACAGGTACGGTCCAAAATTCTTCACATCATTCAAGAATCTGCCATTTTCTTTTCAAAATCAACATCAAGTTGTCAAACTTTGAAATAAAGTTTTAAAGAACCCTGAATAGTTCAGGGTTTTTTTTTATGTATAAACAGTGTAAAATGAAGTTGTGGAGAGAAGTGGTGGATAGTGGTGAGTTAAGGAGAGAAAGTGGGGCAAAAGATCATGTTTATGGGTGAATACCAGCATACAATCGATGCGAAAGGCCGCATGATCGTACCCGCTAAATTCAGAGAAGGCCTCGGTGAGCAGTTTGTGCTGACAAGAGGACTTGATCAATGTCTCTTCGGTTACCCTATGCACGAGTGGAAACAGATTGAAGAAAAATTAAAAGCTCTTCCTCTCACAAAAAAAGATGCCCGCGCATTTACCCGTTTTTTCTTTTCAGGTGCGACAGAATGCGAACTGGACAAGCAGGGCAGGGTGAATATCGCATCATCTCTATTGAATTACGCTAAACTGGAAAAAGAATGTGTTGTTATCGGGGTTTCGAATCGAATTGAATTGTGGAGTAAAGTAATTTGGGAACAATACACAGAAGAGCAAGAAGATTCATTCGCTGAAATTGCTGAAAACATGATTGGGTTTGATATATAATGAATCTTCGTGTATAACACTCTAAAAACAATTTCAATTCATCCTGATAAAAGGTGGGACCAACACAAATGTTTCAACACAAGACAGTACTTCTTCGTGAAACCGTTGACGGCCTAAATATAAAACCGGACGGTACATATGTAGACTGCACACTCGGCGGAGCTGGGCACAGTACATATTTATTACAGCAGTTATCAGAGAAAGGGCGTTTAATCGCTTTTGACCAAGATGACACGGCATTACAGCATGCAGAAGAAGCGTTGTCCGATTATCAAGGACAGCTTATTCTGATTAAAAGCAACTTTAGGTATTTAAAAGAATGTTTACATGAACACGGCATTACTGAAGTAGACGGTATTTTATTTGATTTAGGGGTGTCTTCCCCGCAGCTGGATACACCGGAAAGAGGATTCAGTTACCATCATGACGCACCTTTGGACATGAGGATGGACCAGTCGGCCACGCTTACGGCGAAAGAGGTCGTAAATGAGTGGCGCTATGAGGATCTTGTCCGTATTTTCTTTAAATACGGTGAAGAGAAGTTCAGCAAACAGATCGCCAGAAAAATTGAGGAGGCAAGAAGCAAATCTCCTATTCAAACTACGGGCCAACTGGTCGATCTAATAAAAGACGCGATTCCCGCTCCGGCCAGAAGGAGCGGAGGACATCCCGCAAAACGCGTGTTTCAGGCAATCAGAATTGCTGTGAACGATGAACTGAAGGTTTTTGAAGAGGCTTTGGAGCAAGCGATTGACGTGTTAAAGCCGGGGGGCAGGGTATCAGTGATTACCTTCCACTCACTTGAGGACAGAATTTGTAAATCTACGTTTAAAGAGAAGTCGTCACTTCCGGAACTTCCTCCGGGTCTTCCTGTTATACCGGAAGAGTTTGAACCGGAGCTCAAGCTTATCACAAGAAAACCGATCACGGCATCTGAAGAAGAGTTGGCAGAAAACAATCGTGCTCGTTCTGCGAAGCTTCGAATTGCTGAAAAAAGAAAATAACAATACGCGAACGCAAACTTAAAAGGAGGTCATCAGCCTATGAGCAATTTAGCTTATCAACCAGAGAAACAGCAACGGCATGCGATCAGTCCTGAGAAAAAAATGATTGTCAAGAAAAGGGCTTCCATTACACTCGGAGAAAAGGTGCTTCTCGTCCTCTTCGCTGCGGCAGTGCTGAGCGTATCGCTTTTGATCGTATCGAAGGCATATGCGGCTTACCAAACAAATATAGAGGTGCAAAAGCTTGAGGAGCAAATTTCTTCCGAAAACAAGCAGATTGGTGACCTCGAAAAAAGCGTTGCTGATTTAAGTAAGCCGCAGCGCATTATGGATATTGCGAAAAAGAACGGCTTGAATTTAAAAGATAAAAAAGTGAAAAACATACAGGAATGATTCAAATGCCAAAAAAGAATAAATTTATGAACAGAGGAGCGGCGATTCTAAGTATTTGTTTCGCTCTCTTTTTCTTTGTCATCCTTGGGAGAATGGCATATATTCAAATAACCGGAAAAGCCGACGGTGAAGTACTTGCGACAAAAGCGACAGAGCAGCATGAAAAGAAACGGACAATCGAAGCGAGCCGGGGCTCCATTTTAGACAGAAATGGAAAAGTGATTGCTGAGGATACAGCTACGTATAAGCTGATCGCTGTTCTTGATGAAAAAATGACAACTGACAAAAAGCATCCGCAGCATGTCCAGAACAAGGAAAAAACAGCGGAAGAACTGTCTAATGTGATAGATTTGGACAAGGCTGAAATCCTTGATCTCTTAAATAAGAAGGGTGCAAAACAAGTTGAGTTCGGATCAGCAGGCCGGGATATTACCTATTCCCAAAAACAGAAAATCGAAAAGCTTAAACTTCCGGGAATTTCATTTTTGCGTGATACAAAGCGGTACTATCCGAACGGCATATTTGCGTCCAACTTAATCGGCTATGCCGAGGTTGACCAAAAAACAAATGAAATTACGGGCGCGATGGGCTTAGAAAAAGTGCTGGATCAGTATTTGAAGGAGCGGGACGGATACGTAACATATGAAAGTGACAAATCCGGCTGGGAGCTCCCGAACAGCAAAAATAAAATTACAGCGCCAAAAAATGGTGACAATGTATATTTAACCATTGACCAGAAAATTCAAACCTTTTTAGAAGACAGTATGACAAAAGTGGCGGAAAAGTATAAACCGAAAAAAATCATGGCCGCAGTTGTTGATCCGAAGACGGGCAAAGTGCTAGCCATGGGGCAGCGTCCAAGCTTTGACCCGAATACGCGCGATGTGACGAATTATTATAACGATTTGATTTCATATGCGTATGAGCCCGGGTCGACAATGAAAATCTTTACACTTGCAGCTGCGATACAGGAGAATGTGTATAACGGCAATGAAAAGTACAAGTCCGGAACATATATAGTTGGGGGAGAACCTGTAAGGGACCACAATGATGGTGTAGGGTGGGGGCCAACAACATATCATGACGGTGTTGTAAGGTCTTCAAATGTTGCTTTTGCCAAACTGGCTAATGAAAAATTGGGCTATTCCCGGTTTAATGAGTATCTTCATAAGTTCAATTTCTATCAAAAAACAGGTATTGACTTGCCAGGTGAAGTATCAAGTAAAATGAATTTTAAATATGAATTTGACAAAGCATCGACTGCATATGGCCAAGCCTCTGCTGTTACACCAATTCAACAGCTGCAGGCTGCAACTGCAATAGCAAATGACGGTAAAATGATGAAACCCTATGTCATAGATCATATTGTTGATCCTGATAAGAAAAAAACCATTTATCAAAATAAACCTCAGTCCGCCGGTACCCCAATTTCTGCGGATACCGCTAAAAAGGTTCGTAATATTTTAGGTGATGTCGTTACCTCTGATATCGGTACTGGACAGCCATATAAAATTGAAGGTTTTGATGTGGCTGTTAAAACCGGAACAGCGCAAATTGCCGGACAAAACGGTTATCTATCTGGACGCGATAATTACGTATTTTCTGTGATGGGAATGGCGCCTAAAGATGATCCTGAGCTGCTGATCTATGTTGCAGTGCAGCAGCCGCAATTAGAAAATGATGAAACAGGTTCTAATCCAGTCTCTGAAATTTTCAATCCGACAATGAAAAACAGTTTGCATTATCTGAACATTGAACCGACTGAAACGTCTGATTCAAATAAGGAAGAAATGAAAGCGCAGGCGATGCCTGACTTAACAGATCAAACTGTAACAGGTGCTCAAAAGAAAGCAAAAGACGAAAATCTCACACCGATTGTGATCGGAAGTGATATTGCGGTAAAAGAGCAATATCCAAAAACGGGTGAGGAAGTTTTGACCAATCAGAAGGTCTTCCTGAAAACGGGCGGCAAAATCAAAATGCCTGATATGACAGGCTGGTCGAGAAGAGAGGTTCTTCAATACGGCGATTTGGCAGGAATTCATATTGAAGTGAGCGGACAAGGTTACGCTGTGAGCCAAAGCGTTAAGAAGGACAAAGAAATAAAAGACGGAACTGTGATTAAGGTGAAGTTTAAGAATCCTGATTAAATAGAAAGAAAGCTTACCCCGTCGGGTAAGCTTTCTTTTTTTATATCTCCAAAGAGGAGCGCCGTTCTACCTGTCCATACGCAGGCATAAAATGAAACAAGCCTAAATAAGGAGTGAACGGTGCCTTGCGCGTCTCGAATGTAACGGTTAGAAAACGTTTATTATTTGTTTTGCTTTTTG
Organism: Bacillus sp. B28; assembly: GCF_029536185.1. Taxonomy (NCBI): domain Bacteria; kingdom Bacillati; phylum Bacillota; class Bacilli; order Caryophanales; family Bacillaceae; genus Bacillus; species Bacillus sp. B28. The sequence continues at coordinate 1,612,725 of NZ_CP120511.1, forward strand.
GAGTGATCGTATTTCTGATCATTGATACAAGGCTGGGGTATGTTCAGTTTGTCATGGGGGAGAAACTGACTTCTTTGGCGAAGGATTCCTGGAGCCGGAACCTGCCGTTTGAGCCGGAACGGGGAGAGATCCTTGATCGGAACGGCGTTAAGCTTGCCACAAATAAAAGTGCACCGACCGTATTTGTCGTGCCGCGCCAAGTCCAGAATCCGCTGAAAACGAGCAAACAGCTGGCTGCGGTGTTAAATATGTCTGAAGAAAAAGTATATAAGCACGTCACGAAAAAAGCATCGATAGAAAAGATTACGCCAGAAGGGAGAAAAATTTCAAATGAGAAGGCAAAAGAAATTAAAGCGCTCGATTTAAAAGGGGTGTATGTAGCGGAGGATAGTATCCGCCATTATCCGTTCGGCAGCTTTTTATCTCATGTGCTTGGGTTTGCAGGTATTGATAACCAAGGACTTCTTGGGCTTGAAGCCTATTATGATAATGATTTAAAAGGAGAAAAAGGCTCTGTTAAGTTTTATACAGATGCCAAAGGGAAGAAAATGCCCGATGAAGCGGATGACTACACGCCTCCTAAGGATGGACTCGATATGAAGCTGACTGTGGATTCGAAGGTGCAAACCATAATGGAACGAGAGCTTGATAATGCTGAAGCTAAATATCATCCAGACGGTATGATTGCAGTCGCAATGAATCCGAAAAACGGAGAAATACTTGGAATGGCAAGCAGACCTGACTTTGATCCGGCTGACTACCAATCTGTTGACCCGTCCGTTTACAATCGGAATCTCCCTGTATGGAGCACATACGAGCCGGGTTCTACCTTTAAGATTATTACACTTGCGGCGGCTCTGGAGGAGCAAAAAGTCAACTTAAAACGCGACCAATTTTATGATAAAGGGCATGCAGAAGTAGACGGAGCAAGACTGCGCTGTTGGAAAAGGGGCGGCCACGGGCTGCAAACGTACCTTGAAGTTGTGCAAAACTCCTGTAACCCCGGCTTCGTTGAATTGGGCGAGAGATTGGGCAAAGAAAAGCTATTCAAATATATAAAAGGCTTTGGATTTGGCCAAAAAACCGGGATTGACCTGCAGGGGGAAGGAACAGGGATTTTATTTCCGCTTGACAGAGTAGGCCCGGTTGAGCAAGCGACAACCGCCTTCGGACAGGGAGTATCCGTCACGCCGATTCAGCAGGTTGCAGCCGTTTCTGCCGCTGTTAACGGCGGCACGCTCTACACACCTTATATAGCAAAAGAGTGGCTTGATCCGGTCACCAAAAAAACTGTCAAAAAACAATCGCCAATCGCCAAGAAACAAGTCATTTCTAAGGAAACATCAAAACAAATCCGCTATGCTTTAGAAAGCGTCGTTGCAGAAGGCACCGGACGCAATGCGTTTGTCGAAGGCTATCGTGTCGGCGGAAAAACAGGAACAGCACAAAAGGTTAAAGATGGAAAATACCTCGAAAACAACCACATTGTATCATTTATCGGTTTCGCTCCGGCGGACGATCCGAGTCTTGTCGTCTATGTCGCGGTGGATAACCCGAAAGGCACGATTCAGTTTGGCGGAACCGTTGCAGCGCCTATTGTGGGAAGTATTATGAGAGACAGCCTGCCGGAGCTTGGTGTTAAGCCTAGGAAAAATCAAATCGAAAAAAAATACCAATGGAACGACACAAAAACAATAGAAGTTCCGAATGTTGTAGGGATGTCTGTCTCAGATCTTGAGTCACTCTTGGTGAATCTGAATATAGATGCTTCCGGAAAAGGAAGCAAAATCGTCAAACAATCACCAGCTGCAGGAACAAAAGTAAAAGAGGGCTCTAAGATACGTGTTTATTTGACTGAAGAAGATGAAAAGGAGGCAGCCGATTAATTCGGGCTGCCTATTATTTTATTGCAGAAAAATGCTGATATCTTTCAAGATTAGCTGGATGTATCCTTTTTTTTACGCTAAAATATGAACTGTATGCTTAAAAGTCATTATCACATCATTTGATGTGACTTCAATGATAAAAAGAACGAATAGAATGTTGAGAGGTTTGATACGATGAAACTTACAAAGCTGCTTACATACTTAACAACCGAACCTTCTGTAAATGACTCACAAGACCCTGAAATAACTTCAATTGAGATGGACTCCAGGGAAGTAAAGAAAGGGAGTCTTTTTGTATGTGTAAAAGGGTATACGGTAGATGGCCATGATTTTGCGCAAAAAGCAGTTGAAAACGGCGCAGCGGCTATTGTGGCTGAAAAGGAGCTTGATGTGGATGTGCCTGTCATCATTGTCCGGCAGTCACTGCGGGCGCTCAGCGTTTTGTCTGATGCGTTTTACGGACAGCCGACAAAGAAACTGCAGCTGATCGGAATAACGGGCACAAACGGAAAAACTTCTACGACCCATATGGTTGATGAGATTCTCAAAAAAGCGGGGAAACGAACAGGCTTAATCGGCACGATGTACATTAAAATCGATGACGAAACACTTCCCGTTAAAAACACGACACCGGAAAGCGTCACGTTGCAGCAAACATTTAAAAAAATGAATGACAAGCACGTCGACACGGCCATCATGGAGGTTTCTTCTCACGCTTTGTCACTGGGACGGGTTCACGGCTGTGATTATGACATTGCCGTGTTTACGAACTTAACACAGGATCACCTTGACTATCACAAAACGATGGATGAGTACCGACAGGCAAAAAGTCTGCTGTTTTCTCAGCTTGGCGGGGCATTCAACCATGAAAATCCAAAACGGGCTGTTTTAAACGCGGATGATGAGGCAAGCGCTTATTTTGAAAAGGTCACTGCGGCACATATTTCTACATATGGAATTAAAAACAATGCTGATGTAATGGCGAAAGATATCAAAACCACTGCACAGGGCACGAGTTTTCAACTGGTGACGAACAAAGGCACTAAGCACATCACGATGTCGCTCGTTGGACAGTTTAACGTGTATAACGTGCTCGCTGCTGTTGCGACTTGTATTGCGGCAGGCATTCCGTTTGAAACCATTACAGAAGCCGTGGAAGAATTGCATGGCGTAAGAGGCCGTTTTGAACTGGTTAATCAGCAGCAGGAATTTCCGGTTATAGTTGATTACGCGCATACGCCGGACAGCCTTGAAAACGTGCTGAAGACATGCAGAGACATGGCGGAAGGAAAGCTTTTTGTCGTTGTCGGCTGCGGCGGAGACAGAGATAAGACGAAACGCCCGAAAATGGCGAAAATCGCTGTTGAGCTGGCTGACGAACCGATTTTCACTTCAGATAATCCAAGAAGCGAAGATCCGCGTGCCATTTTAAGAGATATGGAAGCAGGGGTAGAGAACGAATACTACCACAGCATCGCAAATCGCGAGCAGGCGATCTTCTTTGCCATTGCCAACGCCAAAAAAGGCGACGTTGTCCTCATTGCCGGGAAAGGCCATGAAACCTATCAGCAGATTGGGAACGAAACTTTTGACTTTGACGATGCCGAAGTGGCGGCAAGAGCGATTGTCGAACTGAATAAAAATAAGACGAATTCATAGGAAAGAGATGTTATTGAATGATGGAGCTTGAAAAGATTTTTCATATGGAAAAAAATCATGAATATGATAACTACGTATGTCGTTTGAAAGAAACAGGAGGAGAAAAGGACAATGCTTGAGCAAGTCATTCTGTTTACAATTTTAATGGGTTTTTTAATCAGTGTTCTGCTCTCTCCGATTCTTATTCCGTTTTTAAGAAGATTAAAATTCGGCCAGAGTATTAGAGAAGAAGGACCGAAATCACACCAGAAAAAATCAGGGACACCGACAATGGGCGGAGTCATGATCATACTGTCTATCATTGTGACAACAATTGTGATGACACAGAAGTTTTCAGAAATAAGCCCGGAAATGTTCCTGCTGCTGTTTGTCACGATCGGTTACGGTTTACTCGGCTTTTTGGATGATTACATCAAAGTCGTCATGAAACGAAATCTCGGTCTGACGTCAAAGCAAAAACTGATCGGACAAATTATCATCGCAATTGTGTTTTATGCGGTGTATCATTACTACAATTTTGCGACGGATATCCGCATTCCTGGGACTGATCTGTCATTTGATCTTGGATGGTCTTACTTTATCCTTGTGCTATTTATGCTTGTCGGCGGATCAAACGCCGTCAACCTGACTGACGGTCTTGACGGTTTATTATCAGGTACGGCAGCTATTGCTTTTGGCGCCTTTGCCATCCTGGCTTGGAATCAATCCCAATATGATGTTGCTATTTTCTCAGTCGCGGTTGTCGGAGCGGTGCTGGGCTTCCTGGTATTCAATGCGCATCCAGCCAAAGTGTTTATGGGAGATACAGGATCACTTGCATTGGGAGGAGCAATCGTCACCATTGCCATTTTAACGAAATTAGAAATCCTGCTGGTCATTATCGGCGGTGTATTCGTCATTGAGACATTATCCGTTATTTTGCAGGTCATCAGCTTTAAAACGACAGGTAAACGAATCTTTAAAATGAGTCCGCTTCACCACCATTATGAGCTTGTCGGGTGGTCTGAATGGAGAGTTGTTGTAACATTTTGGGCTGCGGGACTTTTGCTTGCCGTATTAGGAATTTACATCGAGGTGTGGTTATAAGTGGAAAACGATCTATTTTTGCAAAATCAGCATTTTTTAGTCCTTGGGCTCGCGAAAAGCGGGTTTGCGGCGGCGTCTATTCTTCATGAAAAAGGTGTTTATGTTACAGTCAACGACCAAAAGCCTTTTGATGAGAACGAACCAGCCCAGAAACTTTCTGAAAAAGGGGTCGAAGTTGTCTGCGGAGAGCACCCTGTTTCTCTGTTCGATCAGCATCAGATTACTGTACTGATCAAAAACCCGGGAATTCCATATGAAAATATTATGGTTCAGGAAGCAGAAAAAAGAGGCATACCGATTTGGACAGAAATTGAGCTTGCCTACCATCTGACTAATGCCAAATTTATCGGGATTACCGGATCGAATGGAAAAACGACAACGACGACGCTGATTTATGAAATGCTGAAGGCAGACTCTCAAAAGACGCTGATCGCCGGAAACATCGGTACAGTCGCAAGTGAGGTTGCCTATCACGCTGATGGAGATGAATGGATCGTAACGGAACTTTCGTCATTTCAGCTGATGGGGACGCACGACTTCAGGCCTGAAATCAGCCTGATTTTAAACGTGTTTGATGCCCATCTGGATTATCATCATACGAGAGAAAACTATGAAAAAGCGAAACAGAAAGTGTATCTGCATCAGAAAGCTTCAGATAAAGCAATTGTCAACCAGGATGATGAAACAGTTGTCCGCCTGGCTGAAGCCGGAGAAGCCGGAATTGTTCCTTTTTCAGTACGCAAACAGCTTGAACACGGCGCTTATGTAAAAGACGGCATGATTATGTACAGCGGCGAAGCTATTCTTCCTCTGGAAGAGGTTGTGCTGCCGGGTGCGCATAATCTGGAGAACATTTTAGCTGCGATTGCGGCAGTGAAAACGGCTGGAGCGTCCAACGAGGCCATCAAAAAAGTGCTGACAAGCTTTACCGGCGTCAAGCACCGTCTCCAGTATGTCACAACGGTGAAGAACCGTAAGTTTTATAATGACAGCAAAGCAACAAACGTTTTGGCGACAAGCAAGGCGCTTTCGGCTTTTGAAAAACCTGTCATCCTGCTTGCAGGCGGACTGGATCGCGGAAACGGGTTTGACGACTTAAAGCCTTACATGAAGCACGTCAAAGCGGTGCTTACATTCGGACAGACAGCACCGAAACTCGAACAGCTCGGAAATGAGCTGGGAATACAACATGTCAAACGTGTCGATAATGTTGAACAAGCAGTATCTGCGGCGTTTGCGCTCTCAAATGAAGGAGATGTCATTCTGCTTTCACCTGCGTGTGCGAGCTGGGATCAATTCAAAACATTTGAAGAACGCGGTGACATGTTTATAGACGCCGTGCATATGCTTAAGTAAGGGCTTGTCTTGGAGAATCGGCAGCCCTAATGACTTTAAGCTTGGGGTGTCGATTGATTTGACTACTAAAAAAACATCGCCTGATTTGTTATTGGTCATCATTACGTTATTATTATTAACAATTGGATTAATTATGGTGTACAGTGCGAGTGCGGTATGGGCGGATTATAAATTTGACGACTCATTCTTTTTCGCGAAACGGCAGCTGCTGTTTGCGGGCATCGGAGTTATTGCTATGTTCTTTATTATGAATGTTGATTATTGGACATGGCGGACATGGTCTAAATTGCTGATGGTTATCTGTTTTTTCTTGCTGGTGCTTGTTTTAATACCAGGCGTAGGCATGGTGCGGAACGGCTCAAGAAGCTGGATCGGAGTCGGCGCATTCAGCATACAGCCTTCAGAGTTTATGAAGCTTGCGATGATAGCATTCCTTGCTAAATTTCTCTCTGAAAAGCAAAAAAACATTACATCGTTCAGACGTGGATTTGTCCCGGCGCTCGGCATCGTGTTTTCCGCATTTTTGATTATTATGTGCCAGCCTGACCTCGGAACGGGAACGGTAATGGTCGGTACTTGTATTGTCATGATTTTTGTAGCCGGTGCGCGAATCGCCCATTTCGTCTTTCTCGGGCTGATCGGCCTGAGCGGATTTGTCGGGCTCGTACTGTCGGCTCCATACCGGATTAAACGGATTACCTCTTACTTAAATCCGTGGGAAGATCCGCTCGGCAGCGGTTTTCAAATCATTCAATCGCTATATGCGGTTGGGCCTGGCGGATTGTTCGGAATGGGGCTTGGCCAAAGCAGACAGAAATTCTTTTATCTGCCTGAGCCGCAAACGGACTTTATTTTCGCCATCTTGTCAGAGGAGCTTGGGTTTATCGGCGGGTCGCTTATTTTGCTTCTGTTCAGCGTGCTGCTGTGGAGAGGAATCAGGATCGCGCTCGGTGCACCAGATCTATATGGCAGCTTTGTCGCTGTGGGGATTATTTCAATGATCGCGATCCAAGTTATGATCAATATCGGCGTTGTGACGGGCCTTATTCCGGTAACTGGCATCACGCTGCCGTTTCTGAGCTACGGAGGTTCATCATTGACCCTGATGCTGATGGCTGTCGGCGTGCTGCTGAACGTGAGCCGGTACTCGAGGTATTAATGAATTTTATTAGTGAAGCGATCCTATGAAACAGGAAGCTGGGAAACAATTGATGCGATAACCCTGTCCATAAAAACAGGGTTATCGTTATGTTATAGAGAAACTGAGACTGGGGGAAGAGTTATGCGAATTGCAATAAGCGGAGGCGGCACAGGGGGACACATTTATCCAGCCCTTGCCTTTATCAAAGAGGTGCAACGCCGCCATCCTGATACGGAATTTTTATATATCGGAACAGAAAACGGATTAGAGAAAAAAATTGTAGAACGGGAAAATATACCGTTTCGTTCCATTGAAATTACAGGTTTTAAAAGAAAGCTTTCATTTGAAAACGTAAAAACGGTGATGCGTTTTCTAAAGGGCGTTAAAAAAAGCAAATCGTATTTAGCGGAATTTAAGCCGGATGCCGTGATTGGAACGGGCGGTTATGTGTGCGGGCCGGTTGTATACGCGGCTGCAAAAATGGGGATTCCGAGTATCGTTCATGAACAAAACAGCCTGCCGGGCATCACCAATAAGTTTCTTTCAAAATATGTTAATAAAGTAGCAATATGTTTTGAGGAAGCAAAATCACATTTTCCAAGTGAGAAAGTTGTATTTACGGGAAACCCGAGAGCCTCTGAGGTCGTCTCAATAAAGACGGGCCGCTCAATGGCTGAATTCGGACTCTCTGAAGAGAAAAAAACCGTATTAATCTTCGGCGGAAGCAGAGGCGCCGCACCGATTAACCGAGCGGTCATTGATATGCAGGATGCGCTGAAATCAAGAGCGTATCAAGTTCTGTATATTACGGGCGAGGTTCACTATGAGAAAGTAATGACTGAGCTGAAAAACAAGGGTGCAGCTGACAATATGGTCACAAAACCGTTTCTCCATCAGATGCCAGAATATTTAAAGGCAATTGATGTGATTGTAGCAAGAGCGGGTGCGACGACCATTGCGGAAATTACGGCACTAGGAATCCCGAGTGTGCTGATTCCAAGTCCGTATGTAACGGCGAATCACCAGGAGGTCAATGCGCGATCTCTCGGTCAGCATGATGCGGCGATTGTGTTAAAAGAAACCGAACTCAGCGGGGAAAAGCTGATTGAAGCGCTTGACCGGATTGTGCTTGATGAACAAACATTAAAGGATATGAGCGAACGGACAAAGTCACTCGGTGTTCCTGATGCGGCTGCCCGTTTATACAGCGTACTTGAAGATTTGAAAAAATAATAGAAAAGCAAATGGAATGCGGAGGTTTACGATGGAGAAAGTGATACAAGAATTAAAAGAACGCGAAGTCGGCAAGGTGCTTGCAAATGAACCGCTCGCAAATCATACAACAATGAAAATCGGCGGTCCTGCGGATGTATTGGTCATTCCAAGCAGTGTAGATGCTGTCAAGGACATCATGGATGTTGTAAAAAAATATGAAGTAAAGTGGACAGTCATCGGCCGCGGGTCAAACCTTCTTGTATTAGATGAAGGAATCAGAGGCGTGGTCATCAAGCTGGGTGCGGGTCTTGACCACTTGGAGCTTGACGGGGAACAAGTCACTGTCGGTGGCGGTTATTCAGTCGTGCGTCTTGCTACATCGCTGAGCAAAAAAGGCTTGTCGGGATTAGAATTCGCTGCCGGAATTCCGGGATCTGTCGGAGGGGCTGTCTATATGAATGCAGGCGCTCACGGGTCTGATATGAGTAAGATCCTTGTCAAAGCGCATATTTTATTTGAAGATGGCACGATCGAGTGGCTGACAAATGAGGAGATGGAATTCACCTACAGAACGTCCGTATTGCAAAAGAAACGCCCTGGTGTTTGTCTTGAAGCCGTTCTGCAGCTTGAACAAAAAGATAAAGAATCAATCGTTCAGCAAATGCAAAGCAATAAAGACTACAGAAAGAATACACAGCCGTATTCAAGCCCTTGTGCAGGAAGCATATTCAGAAACCCGCTTCCGAACCATGCCGGCAATCTAGTGGAAAAAGCAGGCTTAAAAGGATATCAAATCGGCGGTGCGAAAATATCGGAAATGCACGGGAACTTTATCGTCAATGCGGGCGGAGCATCAGCAAAAGATGTGCTTGATCTGATCGACCATGTGAAAAAGACGATCCGTGAAAAATACGAGATTGAGATGCACACAGAGGTTGAAATCATCGGTGAAAATCGCTGATTCAAGTTCTGAACTGAAGCTGTTCATATGATATACTGTAAGCAAACACAAACGGCATCATAGTATGCCGTTTGTTTTGGAATAGGCAGACTTTTAAGGCTGTTTCATTTGAATGAGGTGAACAGGCAATGAATCCGGGGCATGACCGAGAAAAAATCGTAAATATTGAAGAGCGGATCCCTAAAATTAAAGAGCAGAGAAAACAGAAGGCAAACCGCCGGCTTATTTCATTTATTATGCTCTTTTTTATGATGGTGCTGATCATCGTGTATCTGCAGACACCGATCAGTAAAATTTCATCAATCTCTGTTAGCGGCAATGAGAATGTTTCCAAAAAGGAGATTATTGATCTTTCCGATATCAAAAGCGGGGATACTGAATTTTGGAGTCTGGATAAGAAAAAAACAGCAAAAAAGATTCAGCAAAATAAATTAGTAAAAAAAGCAGAAATCAGCAAATCCCTTCCTAATAAAATCAACATTGCGATCGAAGAATATAAAGCGATTGCTTATTTAGAAAAAGACAATGTGTATTATGAAGTCCTTGAAAACGGTTCAGTTTTGCCAGACGAAGTAACGCCGGATGATGCGGGACCGATTTTGGTGAATTGGACAGACGCTAAAAAACGTGTTCAGATGGCCAAGCAGCTCGATGCTTTGTCAAATTCTATAAAACAATCGATTTCAGAAGTGTATTATACTCCTGTCAAAATGGATCAAAATCGAATTAAATTATATATGAACGACGGGTATGTCGTCACTGCATCCATCAAAACCTTTGCAGACCGAATGAAAACGTATCCTTCTATTATTTCACAGCTCAGCGGCAGTAAAAAAGGGATTATTCATTTAGAAGTTGCAACCTATTTTGAGGAGTTTGGAAAAAGCGATTCGTCTGCCAAAAAGGAAGATGGAAATTGAGGGGCAAATCAGTCGTCCTTCTTTCTTTGATTATGCTTATCGCCGGCTTTTTAATTTCTTTTTCTTTTCAGACGACAAGAGAAAACCACAAAAGCATGACAGAGACGGAAGAATGGAAAAAAGAATATGCCCTGCGGGATGAACTGCTGAAACAAGAGAAAGAAAACAAGGACCTTGAAAAAGAACTGTATCAAAAGCAGAACAAAGTCCGTCAGACTGAAAATAAGCTGAAAAACGAAAAAACCGAATACTATAACGTCCTGGAAGATGTAGAAAAGTACAGAATGTATATTGGGGAAGTCGGTGTACAAGGAGAGGGCGTTCAAGTGACTTTGGAAGATGCTTCTTACATACCGGAAGGAGAGAACGTGAACAGCTACATCGTTCACGAAAGCCATCTCTTTCAAGTCATAAATGAACTGTATATATCTGGTGCGGCAGCCGTCTCCGTCAACGGCCAGCGGCTGACCCATGATTCCTACATCAAGTGCAACGGGCCGGTCGTAACGGTAGACGGGGTGCAGCACCCCGCCCCGTTTGTCGTTTCTGCCATCGGAGATCCTGATGTCCTGCTTCCTTCGTTAAATATAGCAGGAGGCCTGATCGATCAGCTTTCTATGGATCATATTTCTGTTACCGCAGAAAAAAAGAAAAATGTACAAATGGAACCCATTCTGAAAACGAAGGAATGACTGGAAAAGCGGGTGAAGTGATTGAAAATAAAGCGTTCCTTCATTAGCATCAGCGTGCTTATGGTCATATTCGGCCTTATGATATCTGTTCAATTTAATTCTTTAAAGCATCCACAAGTCCGAGATACAAGAGATATGTGGGATATAAGAGAAGAGCTTACATCAGAGCAGAAGAAGCAGGAAGAGCTGCTGGCTGAAATTAAAAAGTATGATAAATTGCTGAATACCTATACACAAAACAAAGAATTGACAAAAGAAACAGCGCTCAATAATACATTACAAACCTTAAAAAAAACAGCCGGCATGACCGATATAACAGGTAGCGGAATTGTCATCACCCTTTCTCCGCTTTTTTCTGAAAGCGTAACTGGAGAGGCGGTCAAAAATCCACCGCCGGATTTACTAAAGAAGCTGATCAATGAACTCAACTCCTATGGTGCTGAGCATATCTCAATAAATGAGCGAAGAGTTGTGATTTCTTCAGTGATACGGGACATAAACGGCACAACAAAAATAGACGGATACAGCCTTGATGATTATCCTTTAACAGTAAAAGTGCTTGCTGAAGATCCGGACAAGCTGTACAGCAGGGTAAAGGGGTCCGATTTGGAGGATATCTTTGCTTCTGAAAATGTAGCGTTAAAAGCAGGTAAGTCTGACAGCAGCCTGACTTTAAAAGCTTATGACAGAGCAGTGGACGTACAACAGCTAAAACCGCTGAAAGACTAAAAGGGAGGAGAATTGTCATGTGGCTGCCCGTGCTTGGACTCGTGCTCGGAATAACGATCGGATTGATGACAAACTTAACGATACCGAGTGAATACTCAAATTATTTATCACTTGCGGTGCTTGCTGCACTTGATACTTTAATCGGCGGAATCAGGGCGCATTTACAAGGTACATATGATGAAATGGTATTTGTTTCCGGTTTCTTTTTTAATATTATATTGGCAATAAGTTTAGCTTTTCTGGGAGTCCATCTTGGTGTAGACTTGTATTTAGCAGGTATATTCGCATTTGGAGTCAGGTTATTTCAGAATATAGCCGTTATAAGAAGAAATCTACTAACAAAGTGGACTCTTTCTAAAAAAAATAAAAAAAATGTGATATAAAAGAGGATATACATAGGATATAACGAATATTTTCAATAAACATAAAATGTGAAAAGCACATAAGGAATATTCCGTTGTTATTTTTTGTTACACACTTGTAAAGCCACATTCATTGTATTGTTGTTCCGCAAATAATAGAATAGAAATGATCGAAATGTGAGGAGGTGCCATAGAATGAACAACAATGAACTTTACGTCAGTCTTGACATCGGTACGTCCAATACAAAAGTGATCGTCGGAGAAATGACAGATGATTCCCTAAATATTATCGGTGTGGGAAATGTACCGTCTGAAGGGTTGAAAAAAGGCTCAATCGTTGATATAGATGAGACCGTTCATTCTATAAGAAAAGCGTTTGACCAAGCTGAAAGAATGGTAGGTTTTCCGCTTAGAAAAGCTATTGTCGGCGTTAATGGAAATTATATCAATATTCAAGATACAAACGGTGTTGTAGCAGTTTCCAGTGAAAATAAAGAAATTCAAGTAGAAGATGTCCGCCGCGTCATGGAAGCGGCTCAGGTTGTTTCAATACCGCATGAACAGCTGATAGTCGACGTCATTCCTAAACAATTTATCGTAGATGGAAGAGATGAAATTACCGACCCGAAAAAAATGCTTGGTGTGCGTTTAGAAGTAGAGGGTACACTGATCACCGGTTCAAAAACAATATTACATAACTTGCTTCGCTGCGTTGAAAGAGCCGGTGTTGAAATAACTGATATTTGTCTACAGCCGCTGGCAGCCGGTTCTGCTGCTTTGTCAAAGGATGAGAAAAATCTCGGTGTGGCTCTCATTGATATAGGCGGAGGGTCCACCACCATTGCCGTGTTCCAGAACGGACACCTGACTTCTACCCGTGTCATTCCTCTCGGAGGCGAAAATATCACCAAAGATATCTCCATCGGATTGAGAACGTCCACAGAAGAAGCGGAACGTGTGAAAAAACAATTTGGACATGCCTACTATAACGAGGCTTCAGAAGATGAAGTATTTGAGGTAACCGTTATAGGCACCAATCAGAAACAAACATTTACACAGCAGGAAGCAGCGAATATCATAGAAGCAAGAGTCGAAGAAATTCTTGAGATTGCTTCAGAAGAACTTCGCAATATGGGAATTAGCGATCTGCCGGGAGGCTTCGTGCTGACAGGGGGGCAAGCAGCAATGCCTGGTATCATGTCACTAGCGCAGGATGTGCTGCAAAACAATGTCAGAGTGGCGAGCCCGAATTATATCGGTGTAAGAGATCCTCAGTATATGACGGCAGTTGGCATGATTCAATTCGCCTGCCGGAATGCAAGAATTCAAGGCAGAAAAATTGGCTTCAAGATGCCTGAAGAAGCGATACAGGAAATCGCCGTCTCATCAGCAGAGGAACAAGAGCAGCATCATCACCAAAATGAGATGCAGCAACGGCCAAAAGGAAAACAAAAAACACAAGCCGAACATAACAAACAGAGCAAAATGAAAAAACTATTAAGCATGTTTTGGGAATAGATAGATAGTCATTCGGCAGATTAGGAGGATTTAGCATGTTGGAGTTCGAAACAAACATAGACGGCTTAGCATCAATTAAAGTAATCGGAGTAGGAGGCGGCGGTAACAACGCGGTCAACCGAATGATTGAGAATGAAGTGCAAGGAGTAGAGTACATCGCGGTAAATACGGACGCTCAAGCTCTTAACCTGTCAAAAGCGGAAGTGAAAATGCAAATCGGCGCAAAGCTGACTAGAGGATTGGGAGCAGGTGCAAATCCGGAAGTCGGAAAAAAAGCCGCAGAGGAAAGCAAAGAGCAGATTGAAGAAGCGTTAAAAGGCGCTGACATGGTATTCGTAACAGCTGGTATGGGAGGCGGAACAGGAACAGGTGCCGCACCGGTTATTGCGCAAATCGCAAAAGATTTAGGAGCATTAACAGTCGGAGTCGTTACAAGACCGTTTACGTTCGAAGGTCGCAAAAGACAGCTGCAGGCGGCGGGCGGAATTTCTGCAATGAAAGAAGCGGTGGACACGCTGATTGTGATCCCGAACGACCGTATTCTTGAAATTGTTGATAAAAATACGCCGATGCTTGAAGCATTCCGTGAAGCTGATAACGTACTCCGTCAGGGGGTTCAAGGTATTTCTGACCTGATCGCTACTCCTGGTCTCATTAACCTAGACTTTGCTGATGTGAAAACGATCATGTCAAACAAAGGATCTGCTTTAATGGGTATTGGTATTGCGACTGGAGAAAACCGTGCTGCAGAAGCTGCGAAAAAAGCCATTTCCAGTCCGCTTCTTGAAGCAGCAATTGATGGCGCGCAAGGCGTCTTAATGAACATTACTGGCGGAACAAATCTGAGCCTTTATGAAGTTCAAGAAGCAGCAGACATTGTCGCTTCTGCATCTGATCAGGATGTAAACATGATTTTCGGTTCTGTTATTAACGAAAATCTTAAAGACGAGATTGTGGTTACTGTGATTGCCACTGGTTTTATCGAACAGGAGAAAGATGTTACGAAACCCCAGCGTCCATCATTAAACCAGAACATCAAATCACATAATCAGAGTGCTCCAAAACGTGAGCCGAAACGAGAGGAACCGCAGCATCAAAATACAGTCAGCCGTCAAACCTCACAGCCGGCTGACGATACGCTTGATATTCCGACATTCTTAAGAAACCGCAATAAACGCGGCTAATTGAAAGGGCAAAATCGTTTTCGATTTTGTCCTTTTTTATTTTTTCCTCAACCATTTCCATTCATCTCTTATGCCTTTTGCACTATGTCTTCCTACACATAACAACAAATCAACCTATTATACCTACTGATATTTCGTGACCATATCATCATTTTCATTTATATGGAAATAAGATGACAGAAAACGACAATATCTGTAATTGAGATTGTCTACAGTTAACGTACAGCGAAGCTTTGACAAACAAATTGAATGTTAAAGGAGGGACGACATTTTTTTACAAAGTGGTTTAAAAAAGGGGGATGAAAAATGAGGAAACAAACGAAAAACAGACTGATCAGTTCTGTTTTGAGTACAGTTGTCGTCAGTTCACTGCTGTTTCCGGGTGCAGCCGGGGCAAGCAGCAAAGGTGCTGCTTCTTCTGTAAAACAGGAGCTTCAATCTTCTGAATCGATTCAAAATAAGATTTCCAGCTCATTAAAGAAAAGCTTTAAAAAAGAAGAAAAAACTACCTTTCTGATCAAATTTAAAGATCAAGCTGACACCCAAAAAGCAGCAAAATCAGCTGTCAAAAAAGCGAAATCTAAAAAGCTGACCGCTGCTAAAACGGAATATCAAAAGCGTTCGGCCGTCGTGTCTTCGTTAAAAGTGACAGCTGATGAAGCTCAGAAAGACGTCTTGAAATATTTAAACAGCCAGAAAAATAAAGGGAACGCCGATGATATTCACTCCTATTATGTGGTAAATGGAATTGCTGTACATGCTTCAAAAGAAGTCATGGAGAAAGTGGCGCAGTTCCCTGAAGTAGAAAAGGTGCTTCCGAATGAAAAACGGCAGCTTTTTAAGTCATCCGCTTCCCCATTCAATATGAAAAAAGCACAAAAAGCGATAAAAGCAACTGACGGTGTAGAATGGAATGTAGACCAAATAGACGCACCGAAGGCTTGGGAGCTTGGCTATGACGGAACGGGTACGGTTGTCGCCTCCATTGATACCGGGGTTGAATGGGAACATCCTGCATTAAAAGAAAAATATCGCGGGTTTCATCCGGAAAGCCCAAATGAGCCTGATCATGACATGAACTGGTTTGATGCTGTAGCGAACGAGTCAAGTCCATATGATGATCTTGATCACGGTACTCATGTAACAGGTACAATGGTTGGTTCTGAGCCTGATGGCACGAATCAAATTGGTGTCGCACCTGGTGCAAAATGGATTGCTGTTAAGGCGTTTTCTGAAGATGGCGGGACAGATGCTGACATTTTAGAGGCTGGTGAATGGATTTTAGCTCCAAAGGACGCAGAGGGCAACCCTCATCCGGAAATGGCTCCGGATGTCGTCAATAATTCTTGGGGCGGGGGCTCCGGCCTTGATGAATGGTACAGAGATATGGTCAATGCGTGGCGGGCGGCCGACATTTTCCCGGAATTCTCTGCGGGAAATGCTGACCTCTTTAACCCGGGAGGACCTGGTTCTGTTGCGAATCCTGCTAATTATCCGGAAGCGTTTGCGACCGGAGCGACTGATATTAACAAAAAGCTTGGCGATTTTTCACTCCAGGGACCGTCGCCATACGATGAAACAAAGCCGGAAATTTCTGCTCCAGGCGTAAACATCCGGTCTTCAGTTCCCGGCCAGACATATGAAGACGGTTGGGATGGCACGTCGATGGCAGGACCGCATGTTTCTGCTGTTGCTGCGCTATTGAAGCAGGCAGACGCCTCACTTTCTGTCGATGAGATGGAGGATATATTGACAAGCACGGCTGAGCCATTAACGGATTCTACATTCCCTGACTCTCCGAATAACGGATACGGTCATGGTTTGGTGAACGCTTTTGATGCCGTATCAGCGGTTACAGACGGTTTAGGAAAAGCTGAAGGGCAAGTTTCTGTCGATGGGGAAGATGACGAGCAGCCTGGCTTTCAGCATGAGAAAGTAAATGAAGCTTATGAAGGTGCCAGCCTTCCGCTTACCTTGACAGCTGAAGACAATGTGAGTGTGACATCCGTGAAATTGTCCTATAAGCTGGATCAAGGCGAATGGAACGAGGTCAAAGCTAAACGAATCAGCGGAGATCATCTGAAAGGAACGTACCAGGCGGAAATCCCAAATATAAAGGGGACCGCATTAAGCTATAAGTGGATCATTCAGGATTTTGGCGGCCATGTTGTCGAGTCTGACATATATGATGTATCCGTGAAACCTAGCATCACTGTTGGATACAGGCAGGATTTTGAAACAGAACCAGGCGGCTGGCTTACGAGCGGAACAAATAATAACTGGGAGTGGGGAGTTCCGGAATCAGGCCCTAATGCAGCTGCATCAGGAGAAAAAGTATATGGGACAAACCTGACTGGAAATTATGCCAATGGTGCGAATATGAATCTCACTATGCCTCCAATTGACGTGCCTGATTCAGGCAGCCTGTTTCTTCAATTTAGAAGTTGGCACAACCTGGAAAATGATTTTGATTATGGCTACGTTTTTGTTTTACCGGAAGGCGAAACGAATTGGGAGCAGGCAGGGGCCTATAACGGAAAGACTTCAAACTGGACCAGCGAAGAAATTAATTTATCCGCATACAGAGGCCAAAACATTCGAGTGATGTTTAACCTTCAGTCTGATGAAAGCATTGCAAAAGAGGGCTGGTACGTTGATGATGTTCAGCTTTCAGACAAATCTTCCGGGAAAACAGCCAAAAAGAATAAGCTGGGCGTACAAAAACCGGCAGAAAAGCAAAAGAAAAAAGCGGTTAATCCAAAAAAGGCTAAGCCGTCAACGAATACAGCTGCCAAAACAAAACATAGTGCTGATATGCAGCCGCAAGCATTGCCGCTCAGAGCACAGGTCAGTGTGGTTGAAACAGGAAAATCAACCTATTCAGATCAATCAACCGGACAGTACAAGCTGACGCATAAAGCAGGAGACTACACGCTTATGGCAGAAGCTTACGGCTATCAATCGAAAACGCAAAAAGTGTCTTTGCAGGCAGATCAGACAACCCAAGCTAATTTTACGTTAGAAGAAATAAAGAAAGGCACATTAAAAGGCACTGTCATCAATAAAACAACAGGAGAGCCGGTAAAAGGCGCTTCCGTCTATGTTATCGAGGATGCCGCTGTTGAACCGGCAACTACAAACGACAAAGGAGAATATACACTTGAGGCCTACGAGGGCTCTTACACCATTAAAGTGGCTGCACCGGGCTATTACAGTGATGAATTTTCCGTTGATTTAAAAGGTGATATCACAAAAGAAACTGTGCTGAAGCCTTTCGTCGGATATCCGGGCGAGATCGGATATGATGACGGAACAGCGGAGAATGCAAATTCCTATTTCGCGGCCGGAAACGGATGGGCGGTTAAAATGTCACTTGCTGACGGCAAGGAAAAAGGCATGCTGACAGGAGGGCTATTCAGATTCTGGGATACGGAGTTCCCTGATCCTGGCGGCACAGAGTTTAAGGTCGAGGTTTACGATGCTTCAGGGAAAGATGGGGCACCCGGCAAAAAAATTGCGGGACCATATAACGCGGAAGCTCTTCGTAATGGCGAATGGACGAAAGTCGATCTCAGCTCGAAGGGGATTATGGTCGATAAAGACTTTTATCTTGTCTATATCCAGTCAAAACCTGATCCATATTCACCAGGCTTGGCAATGGATGAAACCGGGCAGTACTCAGATCGCAACTGGCAGTATGTTAACGGAGCATGGCAAAAAGGAGATAAAGAAGACGGCAACTATATGATTCGCGCGTTAGTCGATTATGAAGCTGCCGTACCTGATATTACTTCTCCTGAAGATAAATCATACACCAATAAAGAGAACGTCACGGTAAAAGGAAAGGCATCTCCGGGGACGACTGTAACCCTTTATAATGGTGATAAAGAAGCAGGAGAAACGAAAACTGCCGCAGATGGCACGTTCGAGGCAGGAGTTTCACTCAGCAAAGGGGAAAACAAGCTGACAGCGGCTGCATCAACAGACTCCGGAACGACAGATGCTTCAAGTCCTGTCACGGTCACACTTGATCAAGACAACCCTGAACTGACACTCGACAATCCAAAGGATGGCGAGAAAATCAATAAAGAAACGCTGACTGTTAAAGGCACTGTTTCAGATGACAACTTGAAAGAAGTAAAGGTTAATGGCAAAAAAGCAACGGTCACAGACGGTTCCTACTCTGCCCGTATCCTTTTGGAAAACGGAAGCAACAAAGTAAAGGTGACAGCCACTGACTTAGCAGGCAACAAAACGACGAAAAAAGCTGTCGTTGATGTGAATTTTGACCAGCCAGTCATTACTGGACTGATTCCTGGTGAGGACAAAACCTTAAAAGCCGGTGAATCGGTCAAAATCGCTTTTTCAAGCGCGAAAGGCGCAGATGCAACGTTTGTCATTCGCCTGCCGCTCACAAATGCAAGAGCGAATGTACAAAACGCTACCGAGCTGCCGTTAAGAGAAATTTCTCCGGGACGATATGAAGGCTACTGGACAGCAACATCTTCTATTAAAGCAAACGGAGCTAAAGTAGAGGTTATCGTTCGAGACGATTACGGCAATGAAACTAGAAAAACAGCGAATGGAAAACTTTATATCAATACTGAAAAGTAAGTGTAAGAAAGCTGCCGCTCTTGGCAGCTTTTTTTCTATATCCTCTCATTTATTCCCTCGACAAATTAAGCAGTTATCCCTGAAAAATTGTATGGGCCTCTCAACATTAATTGACAGACTTTCCCACAGAGCTTGCTTTATACTTATGAAACAAGAAGGGGAACAGCGTGATGCAAGAAAGAAAGGGGTCAGGTGTGAAAATCTATTTAGATATCATTTGGCTGTTAAACTTTTGTTTTGACGCACTGTTGCTTTTACTGACGGCTTTTATTTTAAAACGCCATGTGAAAAAAAGAAGATTGATAGGCGGCGCATTTATCGGTTCAAGTATTGTCCTTTTGATGTTTACTCCTTTCTCGCCGATCGTTGAGAACCCGGCCGGAAAGCTCGCTTTTTCGGTTGTCATTGTGCTCGTGACATTCGATTTTAAGCGATTTCGCTATTTCTTTCAAAATTTGTTTTCCTTTTATTTTGCTACTTTTCTAATGGGAGGGGGAATCATCGGAGCACATTCATTGCTGCAGTCAAACTCTATTGTCAGAAACGGTGTCATGATCACCAATCAAACCGGATTTGGCGACCCGATCAGCTGGATGTTTATCGTGGCTGGCTTTCCCGCATTATGGTTTTTTTCCAAGGGAAGAATCGAAGATATTGAAACAAAAAACATTCAATATGAGGAACGAGTCAGGGTACAGGCGGACCTGGGCGGCCAAACACTGCACGCAAGAGGCCTGGTGGATTCCGGCAACCAGCTGTATGATCCGCTCACAAAAACGCCGGTCATGATTCTTCACATTGATAAGCTTGAACCAATTTTCGGAGAGGCTGAAACGATGATTATCCGAAATGCAGACCCGATGGAAGCGATTGAACAGCTTGATGATTCGTTTCGTTTTTTAGATAAAATGAGGCTGATCCCATATCGGGGAGTAGGCCAGCAGCATCAATTTTTATTATGTATCAAACCGGATCATGTAACGATTATGACAAAAGATGAAATGATTTCCGCGGATAAATGCTTAATCGGCATCAGCACGTCAAAGCTGTCGGCAGATGGAGATTTTGACGCGATTATTCATCCGAAAATGCTGTCCGGAAAGGCCATTAAGCACGTATCCTAATGTTCGCAAATGTCCGTTACTTATCATACTCATAAGACGTGACATTTAGAAGGGAGAGGAAGATGAAAAAACTTAAATTGCGGTTGACGCACCTCTGGTATAAGCTGCTGATGAAACTGGGCTTAAAAAGCGATGAAGTGTATTACATAGGCGGGAGTGAAGCTTTGCCGCCGCCATTATCAAAAGACGAGGAGCAGGTTCTATTAATGAAGCTCCCAAGCGGCGACCAGGCGGCCCGCGCTATTTTGATCGAACGCAACCTGCGGCTTGTCGTCTATATCGCACGGAAATTTGAAAACACGGGAATTAATATTGAAGATTTAATCAGCATCGGCACCATTGGATTAATCAAAGCTGTGAATACCTTCAATCCGGAAAAGAAAATCAAGCTGGCTACATATGCCTCTCGCTGTATCGAGAATGAAATCCTGATGTATTTAAGGAGAAACAACAAAATCCGTTCAGAAGTTTCTTTTGATGAACCGCTTAATATTGATTGGGACGGCAATGAGCTGCTGCTTTCTGATGTGCTGGGCACGGATGACGACATCATCACAAAGGACATTGAAGCAAACGTAGATAAAAAGCTTCTGAAAAAAGCGCTCGAACAGTTAAATGAGAGGGAGAAACAAATCATGGAACTGCGTTTTGGGCTTGTCGGCGAAGAGGAAAAGACCCAAAAGGATGTTGCGGATATGATGGGGATTTCCCAATCCTATATTTCCCGTCTGGAAAAAAGAATCATTAAAAGATTGCGAAAAGAATTCAACAAAATGGTGTAAAAAAATTTTGCGGGTTAATCCCTTGATTCTACAAGGATTTCCCAATTATGACTATTTTTCGGTTTGAGTGCAGTGCATATTTTTCCCACCCGAGGAGATACTTAACGTTGTACAGCAGCTCCTGTAGGGAGGGAAAAAAGTGTCGAGAAATAAAGTCGAAATCTGCGGGGTGGATACCTCCAAATTACCCGTACTCAAGAATGAAGAGATGAGAAAGCTGTTTAGGCAATTGCAGGACGAAGGTGATGATTCAGCCAGAGAAAAGCTTGTAAACGGGAACTTGCGTCTTGTCTTAAGTGTCATTCAAAGATTTAATAACAGAGGGGAGTATGTTGATGACTTATTTCAAGTCGGCTGCATCGGACTAATGAAATCCATTGATAATTTTGATCTAAGCCACAATGTTAAGTTCTCAACATACGCTGTACCTATGATTATCGGAGAAATCCGCAGGTATTTGCGCGATAATAACCCGATACGTGTCTCGAGATCACTCAGGGATATCGCATATAAGGCACTTCAGGTAAGAGAGCGGTTAATCAGTGAGACAAGCAAGGAGCCGACGGCAGAGGATATCGCCAAAGTTCTTGAAGTACCGCACGAAGAAATCGTGTTCGCACTCGACGCCATTCAAGATCCGGTATCTCTTTTTGAACCGATCTACAATGACGGCGGAGATCCGATTTATGTCATGGATCAAATCAGTGATGAACGCAACAAAGATACACAATGGATTGAAGAGCTGGCTTTGAAAGAGGGCATGAGAAGACTGAACGAGAGGGAAAAAATGATTTTAAGAAAACGGTTCTTCCAAGGAAAAACGCAAATGGAAGTAGCTGAAGAAATCGGCATTTCCCAGGCACAGGTGTCCAGACTGGAAAAGGCAGCAATCAAACAAATGAATAAGAATATTCATCAATAGCATGCACGCTGAAAGCCTTTAAAACAATTTCTGTTTTAAAGGCTTTTCTATTTGGAAACGAGCGGTTTACGTTTTCGAAAAAGTAAGGTATCCTAGTCCGTACACAGTTTTGTGAAAATTAAAATAATTATTTGGCTTGGAAAGAGGAGGACCACAATGATTTTGAAGCTTGACAATGTCTCACTAAAACGGGATGGAAAATGGATACTAAAGGATATTCATTGGAAAGTAGAAGAAAAGGAGAATTGGGTGCTTTACGGATTAAACGGAGCTGGGAAGACCGCGCTGTTAAATATGTTATGCTCTTACTATTTTCCGACAGCAGGCGAGATGCAGGTGCTTGGTCATGTATTCGGAAAAACGGAGCTGGGAGATAAACTCAGACGAAAAATCGGCCTTGTCTCAGCGGGTCTTCAGCAAAAATTGTATCCGGCAGATTCAGCTTTTGAAATTGCTCTGAGCGGGGCATATGCTTCGATTGGCTTGTATGAAACACCAAGTGCGGAAATCAGAGAAAAAGCGATTGCCCTGCTCGAGGACTTAGGAGCCATTGATTATGCCGACCGCCGCTACGAAACTCTTTCTCAAGGAGAGAAACAAAGAGCTTTAATCGCAAGAGCGCTAATGGCTGATCCGGAGCTGCTTATACTGGACGAACCAGTTACAGGACTTGATTTTATTGCCCGGGAAAAACTGTTAGATACGATTACGCACATTGCAAGCAGGGAAAATGCGCCGTCTATTCTTTATGTTACGCATCATGCAGAAGAAATTTTGCCGATATTTGATAAAGCCCTCTTGTTAAAAAAGGGAGAAGTCTTTAGGTCAGGACAAATGAAAGACATGCTGACAGACGAATCACTTTCTTCTTTTTTTGATACGCCGATCCATGTATTATGGAATCAGGATCGTCCGTTTTTAACAAGAGTTGAGCCGGTAACAAATGCATAACAACATACGATTCATCCTGGGGGTGCTTTCGAAGCTGAGAGAGACGCTTGTCTCAACCCTTATTGACCTGATCTGGATCATACCAGCGGAGGGAAGCGGTGAAAAAAGCGGAGAATGCAGCAGCTTGCACTCTGCTTTCTTTATTAAGCCGTTTCATGAATATGAAACGGCTTTTTTCTATTAAAAATAGGAGCGGATAACATGATTGATCAAGTAGAATCTTTACTGAAAAAAGCGGAAGAACAAAAGGACGAGCTCATTGAGCTTGCGAAAACGCTGATTTCTTTTAAAACACCGGCGCCGCCTGCGAGAAATACAGACAGCATCCAAACATGGATTGCGCAGTTTTTGCTTGAACGGGGATTTTCCATCGACAAATGGGACGTTTATCCAGGAGATCCCAATGTTGTGGGTGTTTTAAAGGGAACAAATTCAGCCGCCTATCAAAGTTTAATCATCAATGGGCATGTCGATGTGGCAGAGGTAAAAGAGGGCGAGGATTGGGTGCATGACCCGTTTTGTCCCAGTGAGAAAAACGGTTTCTTAATCGGCCGGGGCGCTTCAGATATGAAAGGCGGAATGGCCTGTGTGCTGTTTGCTTTAAAGCTGATTCGTGAAGCGGGCGTTGAGCTCCCGGGCGATTTGATTCTGCAATCGGTCATCGGGGAGGAAGTCGGAGAGGCCGGCACGCTTGAATGCTGCAAAAAGGGCTATCACGCAGACTTTGCAGTTGTGGCGGATACGAGCGATATGCATATTCAAGGCCAAGGCGGAGTGATTACAGGCTGGATCGAAATGAAAAGCAGTCAAACGTTTCACGATGGAACAAGACGGAATATGATCCACGCTGGCGGAGGAACATTCGGGGCGAGCGCAATCGAAAAAATGGCAAAAATCATTTCTGGACTCGGTGAGCTGGAGCGCCATTGGGCCATTATGAAAAGCTATCCCGGCTTTACCCCCGGTACAAACACAATTAATCCCGCTGTTATAGAAGGAGGCAGACATGCGGCCTTTATAGCGGATGAGTGCCGATTATGGATTACCGTCCATTTTTATCCCAATGAAACGCATGAAGAAGTGGCTGCTGAAATAGAAGATTATATCAACAGGCTGAGTGACAGTGATATTTGGCTGAGGGAAAACCGTCCTGTCTTCAAATGGGGAGGCTCTTCAATGATTGAAGAAAGAGGAGAAATTTTTCCGGCCTTGGAAGTTGATCCGGCTCATCCCGGCGTTTTAGCCCTTACGGCGTCACACGAGGAGATCAAACAGGAACGCCCGATCATTGACGTTTCTCAAACCGTAACCGATGGGGGATGGCTTTATAATGCCGGTATTCCAAGCGTGATATACGGACCGGGCGATTTATATAATGCTCATGCCGTTAATGAAGAGGTATCGATTAAGCAGCTCGTAGATTATACGAAAATCATGCTCACGTTCATCATAAGATGGTGCAGCCGCAAAAAAGAACAATGATATGAAAATTTCTCCTTGCTGACAAGGTTCAGCCCGCCCGTTCATATACTAGAAAAAAAGGACCGAAAAAGGACGTGATGGGATGATCAGCATTTCAGAATTTCAAGTAAAGGATGTCGTCAATGTCTCTAACGGAAAAAAATTAGGGAGCATCGGTGATATTGATATCAATGTCACCACAGGAAAAATTCAGGCGATTATACTAGGGGGAAATGGAAAAGTTCTCGGTTTTTTTGGAAAGGAAGAGGAAATGGTCATTCCTTGGCGAAATATAGTTAAAATCGGAGAAGATGTCATTTTAGTCCGATTAAGTGAATCCAATGTTTAACCTGCTTTTTTGCCGCTGATTGTCAAATGCCGGAAGTCTGAACTCTTCCGGCACATTTCATTTATGAAATATGTAAATCGGCGCTAAACGAATGCAGAAAGATGTGGTAAAATAAGTGGGAAATTACGCCTTATAAATGTTTGTCGAAAGGTTGGATCATCATGAATACATATCACCCATTCAGTCTCACCACCCCCTCGACACTCATGATACAAGACTGGAAACAAACGAATCAAAACGATGCGGAAGTCATTGCCGGGTTTACTACGAAAAACGGCGGTGTCAGCCAAAAACCTTTTGAGTCGTTAAATACAGGATTGCACGTTCATGACAAAGATGCAGATGTGGTTAAAAATCGTAAATATATAGCCGATATGTTTAATATTGATTTGCAGTCTTGGGTATTTGCTGACCAGACACACGACAATCGCGTCCAAAAAGTGACGCAGAGGGACAGGGGAAAAGGCGCCCGTGAGTATCACTCAGCTTTTAAAGCAACAGACGGGCTCTATACAAATGATAAAAATGTATTTTTGGCATTATGCTTTGCTGATTGTGTGCCTCTATTCTTTTTCGATCCGGTGAAATCGCTTGTCGGGATTGCTCATGCCGGATGGAAAGGCACGGTCAAACAGATTGGCAGAGAAATGGTGAAGCAATGGACCGAACAGGAGGGCTCGAAGCTTTCTGATATATACGCTGTTGTCGGACCGTCTATCTGCGGTGCGTGCTATACGGTAGATGACCGTGTGATGAATGCTGTCCGCGCATTGCCGTTTTCAGCAGATCGCGCCGTGAATCAGACGGGGCAGGGGCAGTATCAGCTTGACCTGAAAGAGCTGAACCGACTCATACTGGTCGACAGCGGTTTGGCAAATGAGCAGATTTCTGTCAGCGGTTTATGTACGGAAAGTGAGCCGTCACTTTTCTTTTCCCATCGGCGAGATCAGGGGAAAACAGGACGGATGATGTCCTTTATCGGAATGAAGGAGGCATAAAAGATCTTGCGTGTTGTTGATCATTTACGACATATAAACGAACGAATAAACGAAGCATGTAACAGATCGGGCCGCAGATCCGATGAAGTTACGGTTATTGCAGTCACAAAATATGTGTCGCCTGAAAGAGCACAGGAGGCGGTAGATGCGGGCATCACGTGCCTCGGAGAGAACCGGGACGCCGAACTGCTTCGCAAACAGGAAATCATGAAAGGAAATCCGGAATGGCATTTTATCGGCAGCCTTCAATCAAGAAAAGTAAAAGCTGTCGTCAATTCAGTTTCCTATATTCATTCCCTGGACCGGCTTTCATTAGCGAAAGAAATTGAAAAACGGGCTGAAGGTGCTGTCCAATGCTTTGTGCAGGTCAATACCTCGCTTGAGCCCTCTAAACACGGCATGAATAAAGAAGAAGTGATACCATTCATACAGGAACTTTCCGGCTTTGACAACATTGTTGTGGCCGGACTGATGACAATGGCTCCGCTGACTGATGACCAAGATGAGATTAGAAGCTGTTTCCGAACGCTTAGAGAACTTCGTGATCAGGTTCAAGAGCTGAAACAGCCGAACGCTCCGTGTACAGAACTGTCGATGGGCATGTCAAATGATTTTGAAATCGCGATTGAAGAAGGGGCTACTTATATTAGAATCGGCTCATCGTTAGTCGGAAATGAAACAGGGGGTGTACAGCAATGAGTATGAAAAATAAACTGAAAAACTTTTTCTCAATGGATGAAGAAGAATACGAATACGAATATATTGAAACTGAGCGGGATTCTCATGAAGAACAGGAACAAAAAGAAAAACCTGCTTATAATGCTGGTAAACCAGCAGCCAAACAGAATGTAGTAAGCTTGCAAAGTGTTCAGAAATCCTCTAAAGTGGTGTTGAGTGAGCCGCGCGTTTATGCGGAGGCGCAGGAAATAGCCGACCATCTGAAGAACAGGCGGGCAGTTGTCGTCAATCTTCAGCGGATACAGCATGACCAGGCGAAACGGATTGTTGACTTTTTAAGCGGCACCGTTTATGCCATTGGCGGCGATATCCAAAGAATCGGTTCAGATATTTTCCTATGCACGCCTGACAACGTAGATGTATCAGGCACAATTTCTGAGCTCATATCTGAAGACGATCAGAGGTGGTAAAGCGAGATGATCCTTTATCAAGTTTTTTCGGTTTTAAGCTTATTAATTACAATATACTCATTTGCCCTGATCATATATATTTTTATGTCATGGGTGCCGAGTACGAGGGAAACAGCAGTCGGACGGTTTTTAGCGTCGATCTGTGAACCATATCTCGAGCCATTCAGAAAAATCATCCCTCCAATTGCAATGCTGGATATCTCGCCAATCGTGGCCATTCTTGTGCTGCGGTTTGCAACAACCGGCTTGTGGGGGCTTTATCGCATGATTGCGTTTTAAGGTGACAGTTTGATAGGGGGCTTGGCAGCAGCCAAGCCTCTTTACATAGAAGGGAAAGACGATGAGCGATATTTATCAGCACTTCAGAAAAGAGGAGCGTGCCTTTATCGATCAGGCGCTCGAATGGAAAAGAATTGTCCAGGAGCAGTACCGGATGAAGCTGACCGACTTTTTAGATCCCCGGGAACAGGTCATTCTCGCTGCGGTCACGGGACAGGCAGATGTAGGACTGGCTTTTTCCGGCGGCTATGACAGAGCGGAGCGAAAACGGGCCATTTTATATCCTGAGTACATCACGCCGGAAGAATCGGATTTTGAGCTTCAGGCGTTTGACGTTCGCTATGCTGAAAAATTTGTGACGGTTGATCACCGGTCTCTCCTTGGTTCATTAATGGGAATCGGTCTGAAGCGGCAAAAGTTTGGCGATTTCGTGTTTTCAGAGACGGCGGTGCAAATCATTGTCTCAGCTGATACAGCCGATTTTGTTGCGGCTCAGCTTACCCATGCCGGAAAAGCTGCAGTCAAGCTTGAGAAAATTGACTTGTCAGACCTTGAAATTCCTGCACTGGATGTCGAAATAAGAGATGACACCGTTTCTTCTTTAAGGCTTGACGCGGTCTGCGCCTCTATGAGCAGGCAATCACGCCAGAAATCACAAACGCTGGTGAAAAACGGTCTCGTAAAAGTGAACTGGAAGGTTGTTGAAGACCCTTCTTACCAGGTTGCTGAAGGGGATATGCTCTCTATCAGGGGCTTTGGCCGCTGCAGCCTGACAAAAATCGAAGGGAAAACCAAAAAAGACAAGTGGAGAGTCACGTTTGAACGACAAAAATAGTCGGTTTTTCAGTTTTTTTCTCCATCTGTGCGAAATTTGTTTTATAATGTGAACTAGATAACCGTACTGAAATGTAAAAAATGGAGGTGGCATCATGCCATTAACGCCGAATGATATTCACAACAAGACGTTTACAAAAAGTTTTCGCGGATATGATGAAGACGAGGTAAATGAATTCTTAAGTCAAGTCAGAAAAGATTACGAAATTGTTCTCCGTAAAAAAACAGAGCTTGAAGCGAAAGTCAATGAGCTCGATGAAAGAATCGGACACTTTGCCAACATTGAAGAAACGCTGAATAAATCGATTCTGGTTGCCCAAGAAGCAGCTGAGGACGTAAAGCGCAATTCTCAAAAGGAAGCAAAGCTGATTGTTCGGGAAGCGGAGAAAAACGCTGATCGCATCATCAACGAATCTTTATCGAAATCAAGAAAAATCGCAATGGAAATCGAAGAGCTGAAAAAACAGTCTAAAGTGTTCAGAACACGTTTCCAAATGCTGATTGAAGCGCAGCTTGATCTTCTGAAAAATGATGATTGGGATCATTTGCTTGAGTATGAAGTCGACGCTGTGTTTGAGGAAAAGGAATAAATTCTCTGATTACCTTGACATTTTCTTAGCTTGTCGAATATAATACGTTCATAAATTCAGATGAAAAGACGGTTGAAAGGGACAGTCATGTTTCCATCATGCCTTCATAGCGACCCGGAGATGGTGAAAGTCCGGGATGGCCGGAATCATGTAGATCAGCCCTTAAGTTTCCTTTCTGAACTCACAGTAGGTTAGGACGTTCATCACGTTACGATGCTCGAGAGGAAAAAGCGTAAGCCTGGCTTTTTCTAAAAGGGTGGTACCGCGAGATAAGCTTTCTCGTCCCTTATGGGATGAGAGGGCTTTTTTTATTTTCTGAAAAAATTGGTGGAGGAATGAAAATGGATTACAAAGACACGCTCTTAATGCCGAAAACAGATTTTCCGATGCGAGGCAACTTGCCAAACCGTGAGCCTGACATGCAAAAGAAATGGGAGGAGCAGGATATCTACAGTCTAGTACAGGAACGGACGAAAGACCGCCCTAAATTTGTTTTACATGACGGGCCTCCGTACGCAAACGGCGATATCCACATGGGCCACGCGCTTAACAAAATTTTAAAGGACTTCATCGTCCGCTACAAATCAATGAGCGGGTACAACGCACCGTATGTACCAGGCTGGGATACACACGGGTTGCCGATTGAAACAGCTCTTACAAAAAACAAAAAAGTGAACCGCAAAGAAATGTCAGTAGCTGAATTCCGCAAGCTATGCGAAGAATATGCATGGAAGCAAATTGAGGGTCAACGCGAGCAATTCAAGCGTCTTGGAGTCCGCGGCGACTGGGAAAATCCATATGTGACACTGAAACCGGAATATGAAGCGCAGCAAATCCGCGTTTTCGGTGAAATGGCAAAACGAGGCTATATTTATAAAGGCCTTAAACCGGTTAACTGGTCACCTTCAAGTGAGTCTGCTTTAGCTGAAGCGGAAATCGAATATCAAGACAAACGCTCAGCATCTATTTACGTTGCGTTTGGCGTGAAAGACGGAAAAGGCGTGCTTGAAAACGGCGAGCGCATCATCATTTGGACAACAACGCCTTGGACGATTCCTGCAAACCTCGGCATTTCAGTTCATCCTGATCTGGAATACAGCGTGATTGCAGTCGGTGATGACCGCTTTGTTGTAGCAAGTGCACTGGTTGAAGCTGTAGCTTCTGCATGCGGCTTTGAGCAGTATGAAGTGACAAGAACGATCAAAGGAAAAGATCTCGAAAATATTATCGCTGAACATCCGCTATACGGCAGAGATTCACTCGTTATGCTTGGCGATCACGTGACAACTGACGCCGGAACAGGCTGTGTTCATACAGCACCTGGACATGGGGAAGATGACTTTATCATTGGCCAAAAATACGGCTTAGACGTCCTTTGTCCGGTTGATGAAAAAGGTGTGATGACAAGCGAAGCTCCTGGCTTTGAAGGTATGTTCTATGATGATGCAAACAAAGTGATCACACAGCAGCTCGAAGAAAAAGGCGCGCTCGTGAAGCTTGAATTCATTACACACTCCTATCCGCACGATTGGAGAACAAAGAAACCAACCATTTTCAGAGCAACTGCGCAATGGTTTGCGTCTATTAAAGATTTCAGATCAGACCTGCTGGATGCCATTAAAGAAACCAAATGGGTTCCTGAATGGGGCGAGCAGCGTTTGCACAACATGGTTCGTGACCGCGGAGACTGGTGTATTTCCAGACAGCGTGCATGGGGTGTGCCGATTCCGGTATTTTATGCTGAAAACGGCGAGCCAATCATCACAGATGAAACGATTGAGCACGTTTCAGAATTGTTTAGACAACATGGCTCAAACATTTGGTTTGAAAAAGAAGCGAAGGATCTTCTTCCGGAAGGCTTTACGCATCCTGGAAGCCCGAACGGCACTTTTACAAAAGAACAGGACATCATGGATGTTTGGTTTGATTCTGGTTCTTCCCACCAAGCGGTGCTTGAAGAACGCGAGGATCTCGTTCGGCCGGCTGATTTATACCTTGAAGGCTCTGACCAATACCGGGGCTGGTTTAACTCATCTCTATCAACAGCAGTAGCCGTAACAGGAAAAGCGCCATATAAAGGTGTGCTCAGCCATGGGTTTGCACTGGATGGAGAAGGACGCAAAATGAGTAAATCCATCGGTAACGTCGTCGTTCCAGCAAAAGTCATGAAACAGCTTGGCGCCGACATTTTGAGATTATGGGTGTCTTCTGTTGACTACCAGGCGGATGTTCGCGTGTCTGATGCGATTCTGAAGCAGGTTGCTGAAGTATACCGTAAAATCCGCAACACGTTCCGTTTCCTTCACGGCAACCTGTTCGATTTTGATCCAAAAACAAACGCGGTGGCTGTTGAAGATCTTCGTGAAGTCGATCAGTATATGCTGATTAAGCTAAACAAACTGATTGATAAAGTGAAAAAAGCGTATGACGAATACGAATTTGCGGTTGTGTATCACAGCATCCATAATTTCTGTACAATTGAATTAAGCTCATTCTATCTGGATTTCGCTAAGGATATTGTATACATTGAGCATGCGGATCATCCGGATAGACGCAGCATGCAGACTGTATTCTATGAAACGCTGCTTGCGTTAGTGAAGCTTACAGCACCGATTCTGCCTCATACCGCTGACGAATTATGGTCTCACTTAACATTTGTTGACGAGCAGAGCGTTCAGCTGACAGACATGCCGGAAACGATTGCGGTTCCAAACAGCGAAGCGACAGAAGATAAGTTTGACCGTTTTATGTCTCTTCGTGATGATGTGCTAAAAGCGTTAGAAACAGCACGAAATGAAAAAATCATCGGTAAATCATTGGAAGCAAGCCTGAAATTGTATCCGAATAAAGAAAACAAAGAGCTATTAGCTTCTATTAAAGAAAATCTTTCTCAGCTGTTTATTGTTTCTGAATTAACCATCAGCGAAGAAAATAAAGCGCCAAACGATGCGCAAAGCTTTGAGACAGGGAAAATCACTGTCGAGAAAGCTGAAGGCGAAATGTGTGAGAGATCCCGTGTGATTTCTAAAGATGTAGGTGCGAACCCGAAATATCCTACATTGTCACTGCGCAACGCTGAAATCGTTGAAAAGTATTATCAGAACTAATGAAAAGAGCCCGGCGCAAAAGCCGGGCCTTTTTTTGTGCCAAGAGTGACATCGTTTAGAATGGCAGGAAAAATCTTATGGGCTTTAGATCATCATTCACAGGTAACAATATAGGTATTACGTTAAGAGCAGGAGTTGTGATGAATGAATGATCAACTGACCGCAATTTATACGGAACTTCTTCTGATGAAAGAAGAATTACAGTCGAGATTATTTGAGTATTCTTGCTTTCAGGTTTCAACAAGCCCGCAAGCAGCAATCAATCATAAACAAAAAGCAACTCTGATCTATCATATTAAAGAAGAGCTTCAAGACGTTCTTCTCGCATTGTCGAAAATTGAGGACGGCACATTCGGATACTGTGAAGAAACTGGAGCTCCTATTCCTCTTTCAAAGCTGGCTGTGCTGCCGACAGCGCGAACAGCAAATGATTTTCTGTATTCAGTCCAATTTGAAAAAAAAACACTTCCTCTGTGGAAATCAACTGATATCGAATATGATCAGGCGCTGTATGAATAACAGCGCCTCTCCGATTAAGTCTGTATAGAGGCTGATATTTCTTTACTCCAGTGCTTTTTATTGATAAAATGCATAATGGACTAAAGTAACCGTATAATGGAGGAACGTTTGTGCTGTATTACGTTATCGCACTACTTATTATCGCAGCTGATCAACTGACAAAATGGCTTGTTGTCAAGAACATGGAACTTGGACAAAGCATACCGATCATTGATCAGGTATTCTATATCACCTCCCATCGCAATACGGGTGCGGCGTGGGGGATACTAGCCGGTCAGATGTGGTTTTTCTACCTCATCACAACTGCAGTCATTATTGGTATTGTTTATTACATACAGCGTTATACGAAAGGGCAAAAGCTTCTTGGTGTTTCCCTTGGACTCATGCTTGGCGGCGCCATCGGCAATTTTATCGATCGGGCTGTCAGACAGGAAGTGGTGGATTTTATCCATGTCATTATCGTCAATTACAATTACCCGATTTTTAATATCGCGGACTCTTCATTATGTGTCGGCGTAATGCTTTTATTTATACAAATGCTGTTGGACAGCGGGAAAAAGAAGAAGGAGCAATAGCATGAATCAATTTGACATAACCGCTTCAGAAGAACAAAAAAGTGAGCGGATTGATAAATTTCTGGCATCGACTGAAAATGGTTGGTCGAGAACCCAGGTGCAGCTATGGGTGAAGGACGGACAAGTTGTCGTGAACGGAAGCCCTGTAAAATCGAATTATAAAATTCAGCCGGGGGATCAGGTGACCGTCACTGTGCCTGAGCCTGAAGTGCTCGACGTGCTGGCAGAACCTATGGATCTGGATATTTACTATGAAGATCAGGATGTGCTGGTCGTCAATAAACCTCGCGGAATGGTTGTGCACCCAGCTCCCGGGCATCTTACGGGTACACTTGTAAACGGCCTTATGGCTCATTGTACGGACCTATCCGGAATAAATGGCGTGATGCGCCCGGGGATTGTCCATAGAATCGATAAAGACACGTCTGGCTTACTAATGGTGGCGAAGAATGATATGGCGCACGAGTCACTTGTAAACCAATTGGTCAACAAAACGGTTACGCGGAAATATACGGCAGTTGTCCATGGGCTTATTTCTCACGATGACGGTACAATTGATGCGCCGATCGGGCGGGATAAGAAAGATCGGCAAAGCATGACTGTAACACGTGATGGAAAAAACGCCGTCACTCATTTTCATGTTCTTGACCGCTTCCAGGAGTTTACGCTTGTGGAATGCCAGCTTGAAACAGGAAGAACGCACCAAATCCGTGTGCATATGAAGTATATCGGATTCCCGTTAGCGGGGGATCCGAAATACGGGCCGAGAAAAACGATCGATTTTAACGGACAGGCGCTTCATGCCGGAATTTTAGGTTTTCAGCATCCGCGCACTGACGAATATATTGAATTTGAGGCACCGCTTCCTGAGGATATGTCTGCTTTAATTGAAAATTTGAGAAAAACCCGTTGACAGGGCATCTCTTTTTTGAAATAATAAACGAAGCTGAATAGATTCTTTAAAACAGTCCAGAGAGGCTGAGAAGGATAACGGATTGACGGGATACGTGTATATGCACGCACCTTGTCCTAAAACCCCTCTCTGCCAATGGCAAGAGAGGTTTTTTCTTCTAAATGAACTGTGAGGTGTCACATAATGAATCAAAAAGCTGTCATTCTCGACGAACAGGCAATCAGACGTGCGCTGACCAGAATTGCTCACGAAATGATTGAACGCAATAAAGGGATGAACAACTGCATCCTTGTCGGTATCAAGACAAGAGGCATTTACTTGGCAAAACGCCTCGCCGAACGGATTGAACAGATTGAAGGGAATCCTGTAACGGTTGGAGAAATTGATATCACCCTTTACAGAGACGATCTATCCAAAAAAACGAGCAATGAAGAACCGCTTGTGAAAGGTGCAGATATACCGGTAGACATCACAGATCAAAAAGTAATTGTCGTAGATGATGTTCTTTACACAGGAAGAACGGTCAGAGCCGCAATGGACGCCCTTGTCGATGTAGGCAGACCTTCCTCGATTCAACTGGCTGTGCTTGTTGACAGAGGACACAGAGAACTGCCGATCCGAGCAGATTACATCGGGAAAAACATCCCGACTTCAAAAGCTGAAAAGGTTATGGTTCAGCTTGATGAGGTTGACAAAAACGATCTCGTCGCCATTTATGAAAATGAATAATGTATCACCTTTTTAAACGCAATCCAGAGAGGTTGCAAAGAGGTGCACAGCGAAGCCCCGAAAGTATGCGGCCGGTCTTTGTATGCCTCTTTGCGTAAAAACAGCAAAGAGGTTTTTTTATACAGTTATTAAGTCATCCTAATATGAAAAGTCATCAATCAGGGGGAAAATCATCATGAGTAAGAAAAAAGTTAATTTAGGAGTCAGGGAAATCCCGAAACCTTTCTCTTGGGTTTCGTTCAGCCTGCAGCATTTATTCGCGATGTTTGGCTCAACGATTTTGGTTCCGAAGCTGGTCGGAATGAGTCCTGCTGTTGCATTGGTGACGAGCGGTATCGGAACACTTGCTTACCTTCTGATCACGAAAGGACAAATACCAGCGTATCTCGGTTCATCCTTTGCCTTTATTTCTCCGATCATCTTGGTAAAAGCGACCGGCGGACCCGGAGCGGCAATGATTGGTGCGTTTCTGGCAGGGCTTGTGTACGGGCTGATTGCCTTGCTGATCAGACAGCTCGGAACAGGCTGGCTGATGAAGCTTCTCCCGCCTGTCGTCGTAGGTCCGGTTATTATCGTCATTGGACTGGGGCTGGCCGGCACAGCGGTAAATATGGCCATGTATGCTGATCCGAATGCCAGTGAGCTGGTTTACAGCTTAAAACATTTCAGTGTTGCAGGTGTCACTTTAGCGATCACGATCATTTGCGCGATTTTCTTGCGGGGCTTCTTAAGCTTAATCCCGGTTTTGATCGGAATCATCGGCGGATACTTGTTTGCCTTGACTCAAGGAATTGTCAACTTCCAGCCGGTGCTTGACGCGAAATGGTTTGCAGTTCCTGAATTTATCATCCCGTTTAAAGATTATACACCGTCAGTGACGCTTGGCATCGCCGCAGCAATGGTCCCTGTCGCATTTGTTACCATGTCAGAGCATATCGGCCACCAGATGGTGCTGAGCAAAGTTGTAGGGCAAGACTTCATTAAAAAACCGGGTCTCCATCGCTCAATAATGGGCGACAGCGCGGCCACAATCCTTGCTTCCTTGATTGGCGGCCCGCCTACAACAACTTATGGAGAAAACATTGGCGTACTGGCCATTACGAGAGTGTTCAGCGTCTTTGTTATCGGAGGCGCGGCAGTGATTGCCCTTTGTTTCGGGTTCATCGGCAAAATATCTGCACTTATCAGTTCAGTCCCGTCAGCGGTTATGGGAGGCGTTTCCTTCCTGCTGTTCGGCATCATCGCTTCAAGCGGTTTGAGAATGCTGATTGACAACAAAATTGATTATGAAAATAACAGAAACCTCATCATCACATCAGTCATCCTTGTAATCGGCGTAGGCGGCGCATTTATTCAGGTGTCTGAAGGAGGATTCCAAGTGTCGGGCATGGCGCTTGCGGCAATTGTAGGTGTCATCTTAAACCTGATACTTCCGCAAGCGAAGGAAGAGCAGGCAGACACATTCGAACAACATCATATTTAAACCTTTTAATGAAAGTCCAGAGAGGCTTGGAAGGGTTATAAAGAGAAGAAAGCTTCACGCTGCTCCTCTATTTAACCGTACCCCGAGTCTATCCAAGACCGGGGTTTTTTCAGCCTTAAACAAGTTGAAATGAGAGGGGAAAGAAAATGAAGCATTTAACGACGATGAGTGAACTCAGCACTGGGGAAATCAAAGACTTGCTTCAAACTGCTCAAGACCTTAAAAACGGAAAAACAGACCATCAGCTGACAGGTAAATTTGCAGCGAATCTGTTTTTTGAACCAAGCACCAGAACACGATTCAGCTTTGAGGTAGCTGAAAAGAAACTGGGCATGAATGTCCTCAATCTTGACGGAACAAGCACCAGCGTACAAAAAGGCGAAACCTTATATGACACAATTCGAACGCTCGAATCAATCGGTGTTGACGCGTGTGTCATCAGACACAGTGAGGATGAGTACTACAAAGAGCTTGTCGGACATGTAAATATCCCGGTTCTGAATGCGGGAGACGGGTGCGGCCAGCATCCGACACAATCATTGCTTGATTTAATGACAATCAATGAAGAATTCAATACGTTCAAAGGTCTTACCGTCTCCATTCACGGCGACATTAAGCACAGCAGAGTCGCGAGGTCTAATGCTGAAGTGTTGACAAGACTCGGTGCCTGCGTTCTGTTTTCCGGTCCGCCGGAATGGCAGGATGAAGAAAATACGTTTGGCGCGTATGTCCCAATGGATGAAGCAGTAGAGACTTCGGATGTTGTCATGCTGCTGCGTATCCAAAATGAAAGACATCAGTCAGCTGTCAGCCAGGAAGGCTATTTAAATGAATTCGGCTTGACTGTAGAACGGGCTGAACGTATGAAGCAGCATGCGATTATTATGCACCCGGCGCCTGTGAACAGAGGAGTGGAGATTGATCACAGCTTAGTAGAAAGTAAAAAATCAAGAATCTTCAAACAAATGCAAAATGGCGTATTTATCAGAATGGCAGTGTTACAGCGAGCCTTACAAACCAATGCGAAAAGAGGAGAAGCAACGTATGTCATATCTCATTAAAAACGGCTGGATACTTAACGAAAATGGTGAAAAAACAGAACGGGATATTCGGGTGACAGGAGAGGTCATCTCAGAAATCGGCAAGCTTGATGCAACAGATGGAGAAACGGTTATTGACGCGAAAGGATTGCTCGTTTCACCGGGGTTTGTTGACCTCCATGTACACTTTAGAGAGCCTGGCGGAGAGAAAAAAGAAACCATTGAAACAGGCGCAAAAGCAGCGGCGCGCGGCGGTTATACAACAGTAGCAGCTATGCCGAATACACGGCCGGTTCCTGATACGAAGGAGCAGATGGAATGGGTGCAAAATCGCATTAAAGAAACATCATGCGTCAGAGTCCTTCCTTATGCATCTATTACGATCAGACAAATTGGCGATGAGATGACAAACTTTGAAGCATTAAAAGAAGCTGGGGCATTTGCATTTACAGATGACGGCGTCGGTATACAGACAGCAGGAATGATGTATGAAGCAATGAAACGCGCAGCCGCGATTGACAAAGCGATTGTCGCACATTGCGAGGATAACTCCTTAATTTACGGAGGCAGCGTCCATGAGGGGACGTTTTCAAAAGCGAACGGGCTTAACGGCATTCCTTCTGTGTGTGAATCGGTTCATATTGCCCGTGACGTGTTACTGGCTGAGTCGGCAAACTGCCATTACCATGTATGCCATATCAGCACGAAAGAATCTGTGAGAGTCGTGCGTGATGCGAAAAAAGCGGGAATTCGGGTCACAGCAGAAGTTTCACCTCACCATTTACTGCTTTGTGATGAAGACATTCCCGGGCTGGATACAAACTATAAAATGAACCCGCCGCTCCGCGGTGCGGAAGATAGAGAAGCACTGATTGAAGGACTTTTAGACGGAACGATCGACTTTATAGCAACCGACCATGCGCCGCATACAGAAGAAGAGAAAAACACAGAAATGAAGCTGGCGCCGTTCGGAATTGTCGGTTTGGAAACAGCGTTCCCGCTTCTTTACACACATTTTGTTAAAAACGGCAGCTGGACGCTGAAACAGCTGATTGATTATATGACAATCAAGCCTTGCGAAGCGTTTGGTCTCCCATATGGAACGCTGAAAACGGGACAAGCAGCTGACATCACATTAATCGATTTGGAAAGAGAAGCAGTTATAGACAAAGAAACATTCTTATCTAAAGGTAAAAACACACCATTTAACGGCCTTAACTGCAGCGGCTGGCCAATCGCTACAATTGCAGCAGGAACGCTTGCTTATGAAGAAGGGAGACTTGTGAAATGAAAAGACGATTAGTACTGGAAAACGGAGCGGTATTTGAGGGGAAAGCCTTCGGGAGCTTGGAGCACAGCATGGGAGAAGTCGTTTTTAATACCGGTATGACTGGTTATCAGGAAATTTTGTCAGACCCTTCTTATTGCGGGCAGATCGTTACGTTAACATATCCGCTTATCGGAAATTACGGCATTAACCGTGATGACTTTGAATCTATTACGCCTTTTGTTAAAGGATTGATTGTGAAAGAATTATGTGAACTGCCTTCCAACTGGCGTTCAGCTTACACATTGGATGAGTATTTAAAAATGAAAAACATTCCGGGACTGCAAGGAATTGATACAAGAAAGCTGACGAGAATGATCCGCACGGCAGGCGCGCTAAAAGGAACGTTTGCCTCACCTGATGAAGAAATCGAAGCAGTGCTAAAAAGACTGAACGAAACTGAACTGCCGAGAAATCAAGTATCCCAAGTGTCAGCCAAAACAGCATACCCTAGTCCGGGAAGAGGCAAACGCATTGTCTTGGTGGACTTTGGCATGAAGCACGGCATTTTAAGAGAGCTGAACAAACGGAAATGTGACGTCATTGTTGTGCCTTACAATGTAACAGCAGAAGAAGTCCTTCAGCTGAAGCCAGACGGCATCATGCTTTCTAACGGACCTGGTGACCCGAAAGATGTGCCTGAAGCAATTGAAATGATAAAAGATGTTCTTGGAAAAGTGCCATTATTCGGAATTTGTCTCGGCCACCAATTATTTGCGCTGGCGTGCGGAGCCGATACTGAAAAAATGAAATTCGGTCACAGGGGCTCTAACCATCCGGTAAAAGAACTTGCAACCGGAAAAGTTGCCTTAACATCCCAAAACCATGGCTATACAGTTTCATCTATCAATGAAACAGAGCTTGAAGTCACACACATCGCGATAAACGACGATACGATTGAAGGGCTGAAACACAAAACACTGCCGGCATTTACGGTTCAATATCATCCGGAAGCATCACCCGGTCCTGAGGACGCTAATCATCTATTTGACAGATTTATCGAAATGATCGAAACAACAGAGAAAGAAGGGGAAGCGGTATGCCAAAACGCGTAGACATTAACAAAATTTTAGTAATTGGGTCAGGACCAATTATCATCGGTCAGGCAGCTGAATTTGATTATGCGGGAACTCAAGCCTGCCTTGCATTAAAAGAAGAAGGCTATGAGGTTATTCTTGTCAACTCAAACCCTGCGACGATTATGACTGATACAGAAATGGCTGACCGGGTTTACATCGAACCGCTGACATCTGAATTTCTGACACGGATCATCAGAAAAGAACGTCCTGACGCCATTCTTCCTACACTCGGCGGGCAAACAGGCTTGAATCTTGCGGTTGAGCTTTCTGAGCAAGGTGTGCTGGAGGAGTGCGGCGTTGAGGTGCTCGGCACAAAGCTTTCTGCAATCCAGCAAGCTGAGGACCGTGACTTGTTCAGAACATTAATGAATGAGCTGAATGAACCCGTCCCTGAAAGTGAGATCATTCACTCGCTAGAAGAAGCGGAGAATTTCGTCAGCCAAATCGGATTTCCTGTCATTGTCCGCCCTGCATATACATTAGGCGGCACAGGCGGAGGGATTTGCTCCACCGAAGCTGAGCTGAAAGAAATTGTAGAAAACGGCTTAAAATTAAGCCCGGTTCACCAATGTTTGCTTGAAAAAAGCATTGCCGGCTACAAAGAAATCGAATACGAAGTCATGAGAGACAGCCAAGATCATGCG
The DNA here is from genome assembly GCF_029536185.1 of Bacillus sp. B28. Taxonomy (NCBI): domain Bacteria; kingdom Bacillati; phylum Bacillota; class Bacilli; order Caryophanales; family Bacillaceae; genus Bacillus; species Bacillus sp. B28. The sequence goes on from NZ_CP120511.1 coordinate 1,652,902, forward strand.
ATTGTCGTTTGTAATATGGAGAACATTGATCCGGTCGGAATCCATACAGGAGACAGTATTGTCGTCGCACCGAGCCAAACGCTCAGCGACCGGGAATATCAGCTCCTCCGGAATGTATCTTTAAAACTGATCCGTGCGCTTGGAATTGAAGGCGGATGTAACGTACAGCTCGCTTTAGATCCAGACAGCTTCCAATACTACATCATTGAAGTGAACCCGCGTGTCAGCCGTTCATCTGCCCTAGCATCAAAAGCGACAGGCTATCCGATCGCAAAGCTCGCAGCTAAAATCGCCGTCGGCCTTTCATTAGACGAGATGATGAATCCGGTGACAGGTAAGACATATGCAGCGTTTGAACCAGCGCTGGACTATGTCGTATCTAAAATACCGCGCTGGCCATTTGATAAGTTTGAATCAGCAAACAGAAGGCTCGGCACTCAGATGAAAGCGACGGGAGAGGTAATGGCGATTGGCCGCACGCTTGAAGAATCGCTGCTGAAAGCTGTGCGTTCACTGGAAGCTGATGTGTATCATCTTGAATTAAAAGATGCCGCTGATATTTCAGACGAGCTTCTTGAGAAGCGGATTAAAAAAGCCGGAGACGAGCGTTTATTCTACCTGGCTGAAGCGTACAGAAGGGGCTACACAGTTGAGCAGCTTCATGAATTCTCTGCCATCGACCTCTTTTTCCTGCATAAGCTGTTCGGAATCGTTCAGTTTGAAAAAGAGCTGAAAGCAAATGCGGGCGATACAGATGTGCTGAGACAGGCAAAAGAACTCGGATTCTCTGATAAGTACATCAGCCGCGAGTGGAAAATGAAAGAATCTGAACTCTACAGCATGAGAAAACAAGCGGGAATTGCACCGGTATTTAAAATGGTGGATACGTGCGCGGCGGAATTCGAATCAGAAACGCCATACTTCTACAGCACATATGAAGAAGAAAATGAATCTGTTGTTACAGATAAGAAAAGCGTGATCGTACTTGGCTCCGGCCCGATTCGAATCGGCCAGGGGGTTGAATTTGACTACGCTACGGTTCACTCTGTGTGGGCAATTAAACAAGCAGGCTATGAGGCAATTATCGTCAATAATAACCCGGAAACCGTGTCGACCGATTTCAGTATCTCAGACAAGCTGTACTTTGAACCGCTTACGATCGAAGATGTCATGCATATCATTGACCTCGAACAGCCGATGGGCGTTGTCGTGCAATTTGGCGGACAAACTGCAATCAACCTTGCTGACGAACTTTCTGCACGCGGAGTCAAAATCCTTGGAACGTCATTAGAAGATTTAGACCGTGCGGAAGACCGGGATAAGTTTGAACAGGCGCTGGAAGAACTTCAAGTGCCGCAGCCGCTTGGCAAAACTGCGACATCGGTTGATCAGGCGGTAAACATCGCAAGCACCATCGGCTATCCGGTACTGGTGCGCCCTTCATATGTGCTTGGCGGACGGGCGATGGAAATTGTCTATCATGAGGAAGAGCTGCTCCATTACATGAAAAACGCAGTCAAAATCAATCCGCAGCATCCAGTCTTAATTGACAGATATCTGACTGGGAAAGAAATCGAAGTGGATGCGGTGTCTGACGGCCAAACCGTTGCCATTCCGGGAATCATGGAGCACATTGAGCGTGCGGGCGTGCACTCCGGAGACTCCATCGCGGTCTATCCGCCGCAGTCTCTGACGGAAGACATTAAGAAAAAAATTGAACAATATACGATCGCACTTGCAAAAGGGCTGAACATTGTCGGCTTGCTCAACATTCAATTCGTCCTGTCACAAGGTGAAGTATACGTGCTTGAAGTCAATCCGAGATCAAGCAGAACGGTGCCGTTTTTAAGCAAGATCACGGGCATTCCGATGGCAAACCTCGCGACAAAAGTCATTCTCGGGCAAAAGCTGGCTGAGTTTGGCTACAATGAAGGCCTGCAGCCTGAACAGCAGGGCGTATTTGTAAAAGCGCCGGTCTTCTCCTTCGCGAAGCTGAGAAGAGTGGACATTACGTTAGGGCCTGAAATGAAATCAACAGGAGAGGTCATGGGCAAAGATTCCACTCTTGAAAAGGCCCTCTATAAAGCCCTGATAGCTTCAGGAATTCAAATTCCTAACTACGGTTCCGTGCTTTTAACAGTGGCTGATAAGGACAAAGAAGAAGGGCTTGCCATCGCTAAACGATTCCATGCGATCGGGTATAACATTTTAGCGACCGAAGGAACGGCGGGGTATCTCAAGGAAGCGTCAATTCCAGCGAAGGTCGTCGGAAAAATCGGCCAGGACGGCCCGAACTTGCTTGATGTGATCAGAAACGGAGAAGCCCAGTTTGTCATCAATACGCTGACAAAAGGAAAGCAGCCGGCGAGAGACGGATTTAGAATCAGACGTGAATCAGTAGAAAACGGTGTTGCCTGCTTAACATCTTTAGATACGGCAGAAGCCATTTTGCGGGTGCTGGAAAGCATGACGTTCCGTGCCGATCAAATGCCGGCAATCAACACAAATCAGGAGGCGGCAATCACTATATGAAAAAAGCGTATTTGACGGTGTGTGCTAACCAGCAAATTGCAGACCGGGTGTATCAAATGGTTCTAAAAGGGGAGCTTGTCCAAGGGTTTAATGTCCCGGGACAGTTCCTTCATCTGAAAGTGAGCGAAGCGGTTACGCCTCTTTTGCGAAGACCAATCAGCATTGCTGATGTTAACTTTGAAAAAAATGAAGTCACCATGATTTATCGAGTAGATGGGGAAGGAACAAGACTCTTGTCGCTGAAGCAGAAGGGAGATCTCGTGGATGTCCTCGGGCCTTTGGGCAATGGCTTTCCAGTAGATGAAGTCCAACCCGGAAAGACGGCTTTGCTGGTAGGAGGTGGTGTAGGAGTGCCGCCTCTCCAAGAACTGTCGAAACGTTTAAAGGAAAAAGGCGTAAAGGTCATACACGTTTTAGGATTCCAATCGGCAAAGGATGTTTTCTACGAAAAAGAATGCGGACAGTACGGCGACACGTATGTGGCAACAGCTGACGGAAGCTACGGGGAAACCGGGTTTGTCACAGATGTCATCAAACAGAAAAATCTTGAATTTGACATTCTCCTCAGCTGCGGGCCGACACCGATGCTAAAGGCGCTCAAACAAGAATACGCCCACAAAGAGGTTTACATTTCCATGGAAGAACGAATGGGCTGCGGTATCGGTGCATGCTTCGCCTGTGTGTGCCATACAAACGAAAGTGAGACATCCTATGTAAAGGTATGTCTTGACGGACCTGTATTTAAAGCTCAGGAGGTGGCGCTGTAATGCTAGAGGTGAAATTGCCGGGGCTGGATTTGAAAAATCCGATCATTCCCGCATCAGGCTGCTTCGGTTTTGGAAAAGAGTTTGCGCGTTTTTATGATTTGTCTTGTCTCGGAGCAATCATGATCAAAGCTACGACAAAGGAGCCCCGCTTCGGGAATCCGACGCCTAGGGTAGCTGAGACTGGCGCTGGAATGCTCAATGCGATCGGTCTGCAAAATCCAGGGCTGGAAAGCGTCTTAGAAAATGAGCTGCCATGGCTTGAGCAATTTGATACGCCTATTATTGCCAATGTCGCCGGCTCACAGGTCGAGGATTATGTTGAAGTCGCACAACATATCAGCAAAGCGCCTAATGTCCATGCGCTTGAATTGAACATTTCCTGTCCGAACGTCAAAACAGGCGGAATTGCTTTTGGCACAAATCCTGCCATGGCTGCTGATTTGACGAAGGCTGTTAAAAAAGTGTCAGATGTGCCTGTATATGTGAAGCTTTCTCCGAATGTGGCAAACATCACAGAAATTGCGGTAGCGATCGAAGAGGCGGGTGCGGATGGTCTAACGATGATCAACACATTAATCGGCATGAGGCTCGATTTAAAATCAGGCAAGCCAATATTAGCCAATAAAACTGGAGGGCTTTCGGGTCCTGCTGTAAAGCCTGTTGCCATCCGCATGGTGTATGAGGTCAGCCAGGCTGTCAGCATTCCGATTATCGGGATGGGAGGCGTTCAGACGGCCGAAGACGCATTGGAATTTCTTCTGGCTGGAGCAAGTGCGGTCGCTGTCGGAACAGCAAATTTCGTGAATCCTTTCGCATGCCCTGACATCATTGAACAGCTCCCAGCTGTTTTACGCCGATACGGCTATGAATCTGTTGAAGAATGCATCGGAAGGAGCTGGAAGCATGAAAAACAACCTGCCCATCATCGCGCTTGATTTTGCATCAGCTGAAGAAACACTGTCATTTTTAGCGTTTTTTCACAAAGAACCGTTATTTGTGAAGGTTGGAATGGAGCTTTTTTATCAAGAAGGCCCGGCTATCATTGCACAATTAAAAGAAAGAAACTGTAAGGTCTTTTTAGATTTAAAGCTCCATGACATTCCGACCACGGTGAATAAAGCAATGAAGCGTCTTGCCTGCCTTGGAGTCGATCTCGTTAATGTTCACGCAGCCGGAGGCAAAAAAATGATGGAAGCAGCCTTGGAAGGCCTAGAGGAAGGCACGCCGGCAGGAAAACAACGTCCGTCACTTATTGCGGTAACCCAGCTAACAAGCACATCTGAACAAATGGTGAAGGATGAGCTGCTCATCAGAAAGCCTCTCATCGACACGGTTGTGCACTACAGCAAACTGGCGGAGAATAGCGGACTTGATGGAGTAGTGTGCTCTGTGCATGAAACAAAAGCCATTTACGAAGCAGTGTCGCCGTCGTTTTTGACGGTGACCCCGGGTATCCGTATGTCAGCAGACACTGCGAATGATCAAGTTCGCGTTGCAACGCCTTCTATAGCAAGAGAAAAAGGGTCATCAGCAATTGTTGTGGGACGCTCTATTACAAAAGCTCTAAATCCGCTAAAAGCCTATGAAGCTGTCAAACTCGAATGGGAGGGAATCAAACAATGAAACAAATCATCGCAAAACATCTATTAGACATTCAAGCTGTATTTTTATGCCCGAATGAGCCGTTTACATGGGCGAGCGGCATTTTATCGCCAATTTACTGTGACAATCGCCTTACCCTTTCTTTCCCAGAGGTAAGAAATGATGTTGCTGCAGGCATCAGCAAGCTTATCCAGGAGCATTTCCCGGAAGCTGAGATGATCGCAGGAACAGCGACAGCAGGTATCCCTCATGCGGCATTGGCGGCTGACCGTTTGAACCTGCCGATGTGTTATGTGAGAAGCAAACCGAAAGCACATGGAAAAGGCAATCAAATTGAGGGTGCAGTTCAAAAAGGCCAAAAAACAGTTGTCATAGAAGATTTAATTTCCACAGGGGGCAGCGTACTCGAAGCTGCAGCAGCTCTGAAAACCGCTGGCTGTGAAGTGCTTGGTGTGGTATCAATCTTTACGTATGGACTTCCTAAAGCGCAGGAAGCGTTTGCTGAGGCTGATCTTCCATACTATTCGTTAACTGATTATGACACACTGACAGAGGTTGCACTTGAGAATGGAAATATTCATTCAGATGACCTGAAGAAGCTGCAAACATGGAAAATGAATCCCGAGTCAAAAGATTGGTTTAAAAATTAAAAAATAAATTTCAGTATTGTGAAGGGCTTTAATGCCTTGCCACGATTGAAAACAGGCCCTTGGGTCTGTTTTTTTATTAATCCTATAAAAAAACTCGGGTTGACTTATGTTAGAATTGTGCTAAAATTTACTACAAATCTGAAAAACTTATCAAGAGCGGCTGAGGGACTGGTCCTATGAAGCCCGGCAACCTGCACAATGTGTAAGGTGCTACTTCCAGCAAAATGTATTCCATTTTGAAAGATAAGGGCTACATGCAGTTCCTGTCTTTCTTTCCGCCGGATTGAAAGTTTTTTATTTTAAGAGGGGCTGTTTACGGAGATAACAGCAGCCGCATCACATTACAATTGGGAAAGACAACCGGCAGAAAGCTACTGTTTGTTTGTCTCCGAAAGGAGGAAAGAAGAAATGTTAACGTACGATAATTGGGAAGAACCAACGATTACATTTCCGGAGGACGATCCTTATAAAGGGGCGCTGTCAGTTTTAAAATGGGCTTACGGCCATTACGGCAATCAGCTTGTTTATGCCTGCAGTTTCGGAATTGAAGGAATCGTTCTGATTGACTTAATCTATAAAGTGAAAAAAGACGCAGAGATTGTATTTCTCGATACAGGGCTTCATTTTAAAGAAACCTATGAAACGATAGAACGCGTGAAAGAGCGCTATCCCGGCCTCAATATCATCCTGAAGAAACCGAACCTTACTCTTGAGGAACAGGCGGAAGAACATGGTGATAAACTGTGGGAAAGAGAGCCGAATCAATGCTGCTATCTCAGAAAGATCGTTCCTTTAAGAGAGGCGCTTTCCGGCCACCCGGCATGGCTTTCCGGCCTGCGCCGCGATCAAGGGCCAAGCCGTGCCAATACGAATTTCTTAAACAAAGATGAGAAATTCAAATCAGTAAAAGTTTGCCCGCTTATCCATTGGACTTGGAAAGACATCTGGAGATACACCTCTCGGAATGAGTTGGACTACAATCCGCTCCACGATCAAGGGTATCCAAGTATCGGCTGCGCGCCTTGTACGTCACCTGCATTTACCGCAGAGGACCTGCGCTCAGGCAGATGGAACGGTATGGCGAAAACAGAATGCGGACTGCATGAATAAGGAGCTGCAAAATGGAATTAGCCGCTATTTTATTTAGCTTGTTTTTCGCAGTAAATATTGGCGCAAGCGGCGCTGCAGCTTCAATGGGAGTTGCTTACGGCTCTGGGGCCATCAAAAAGAAAACCTACGCTTTGATCATATGTGCTGTTGGTGTTCTGGCCGGGGCTGTCATTGGCGGGGGCGAAGTTGTGAAAACCATCAGCTCTGGGATTATCCCGGAACAGACGATCACGCTGACGATTGTTTGCATCATTATCGGGGCTGCTGCACTGTCGCTTTTTACAGCTAATCTGCTCGGCATTCCTTTATCGACAAGTGAAGTCACAGTCGGGGCGGTTGTCGGTGTGGGCGTTGCGTACAAAGTATTGTTTGTAAACAATCTTCTGATTATTGTTTCATTTTGGATTTTCGTTCCGCTGTTCGCTTTTGGTTTTACATTTTTTGTAGCAAAGCTGTTTCGTTATTTTAAGATCGAAATTACGTCTTCCCGTAAACAAAACATCCTTGGCATCCTTTTGCTATGCGCTGGTTTTTTTGAAGCATTCTCTGCGGGCATGAACAATGTAGCGAATGCTGTTGGACCGTTAGTGGCTGCCGGCGTACTGGATGTAGCGAAAGGAACCCTGTATGGGGGAGTTTTTGTAGCCCTGGGCGCACTGATCTTAGGCCGCAGGGTGTTAGAAACAAACGGGAAGAAAATCACGCGGTTTTCAAAAGGGGAAGGCATTCTCCTATCCGGAACAGGAGCAGGGCTGGTGATCATCAGTTCTATATTTGGAATGCCGGTGCCCTTGGCGCAAGTAACGTCATCGTCTATTATCGGAATAGGCATGGCGAAAAACGGACCAAACGTATTTCATAAACAGGTCGTTCAAACGATGCTGAAAGTATGGATCGTGTCGCCGTTTTTATCTTTATCCATCTCCTATCTGCTTGTATCTATGTTTTTAAAGGCGGATTATTATTCAATCTTTATCATGGTTAGTGTGCTTTTAGCGGCAGGCGGTGCCGTCAGCCTGACAAAAGCCATTCGTAAAGAGAGACGCTCTGTCCACGATCAAGGCGGGGGAATCTAACTATTAATCTGAGTTATTTTATCTGTTAACTAGGAGGAAATGAATATTATGAGCTTAGCACCACATGGAGGAAAACTGGTAAACCGAGTAAATGAGTCGTATGAGGTAAGCGGCATTCAGAAAGAAATTGAACTTGATTTGATTTCTTTTGCTGACCTGGAATTGATCGGAATCGGCGGATACAGCCCGATCGAAGGCTTCTTAAATGAGAAAGATTACGTATCTGTTGTTGAAAACATGCGTCTTGCTTCCGGTGTTGTATGGTCTATTCCGATCACGCTGCCGGTAGATGCACAAAAAGCAGCCGAACTGTCAGTCGGCGAAACAGTAAAATTAACGTATGACGGAGAAACATACGGCGTTATCCAAATCGAAGACTTATACGTGCCTGACAAACAAAAAGAAGCTGTTAACGTGTATAAAACGGATGATCAGGCTCATCCGGGTGTAAAAAAGCTGTTCAGCCGCGGTGATACATATGTCGGCGGTCCGATCACACTGATTAAAAAAGCTTTCAAACAATTCCCTGAGTTTACATTTGAACCGACGGAAACAAGACGCCAGTTTGCAGAAAAAGGCTGGGAAACAATTGTCGGTTTCCAAACGAGAAATCCTGTTCACAGAGCGCATGAATATATTCAAAAAACGGCTCTTGAGACAGTGGACGGTTTGTTTTTAAACCCGCTTGTCGGCGAAACAAAATCTGATGACATCCCCGCTGATGTCCGTATGGAAAGCTATCAAGTGCTTCTTGACAACTATTACCCGAAAGAGCGAGTTTTCCTTGGCGTTTTCTTGGCTGCAATGCGTTATGCCGGTCCGAGAGAAGCGATTTTCCATGCGCTTGTCAGAAAAAACTACGGCTGCACGCATTTCATTGTCGGCCGCGATCACGCCGGTGTCGGTGATTATTACGGCACGTACGAAGCCCAGGAGCTGTTTGACACATTTAAACCTGAAGAACTCGGCATTACACCGCTGAAATTTGAGCACAGCTTCTTCTGCGAAAAATGCGGAAATATGGGAACAGCAAAAACGTGCCCGCACGGCCGAGAGCACCACGTGATTTTATCAGGCACCAAGGTGAGAGGGATGCTGAGAGACGGTGTACTGCCGCCTGCAGAATTCAGCCGCGCAGAAGTTGTAGAGGTGTTAATCAAAGGCATGAAGAAAAAAGAAGAAGCAGGCGTTTCTTAAGGGGGACTGGCAGTGACAAATCGCGATATCGTATGGCATGAAGCCTCTATTACAAAAGAAGAGTATCAGAAAAAAAACAAGCATAAAAGCTCCATTCTCTGGCTGACGGGCTTAAGCGGATCAGGCAAATCAACCATTGCCAATGCTGCTGCGAGAGAACTTTTTGAGCAAGGCTACCAAGTTATTGTGCTGGATGGTGACAACATTCGCCACGGTTTAAATAAAGATCTCGGTTTTTCTGATAAAGACCGAAAAGAAAACATCCGCCGAATCGGAGAGGTAGCGAAACTTTTTGTGCAGCAGGGCACCATTGTCATTACTGCTTTTATCTCTCCTTTCCGTGAGGACAGAGACCAGGTCCGCCAGCTTGTGGAAGCAGGCGAATTTAATGAAGTTTATATTAAATGCGACCTCGATATTTGTGAACAAAGAGATCCAAAAGGACTCTACAAAAAAGCAAGAAACGGAGAGATTCCGTTCTTCACAGGCATTGATTCTCCTTATGAAGAACCGGAAGCTCCTGAGCTCGTCCTTGACTCAGGACAATATGATCGTGAAGAGTGCAAAAATCAGCTGATCGAGTTTGTAAAGCAGCAACTGAGCTAAACGCCGCTCAGCTGTGTTCTTCTCAGATGCCGAAAATGCAAACAAGAATAACATCACAGCGAACGTTCTGGAAGAACTCGAATAGATCGGGGGAAAGACGATGGGGAAAGTATATATTGTAGGAGCGGGTCCCGGAGATCCTGATCTGCTGACAATTAAAGCGCTGAAAGCCATTGAAAAAGCTGATGTAATCCTATATGACAGATTAGTAAATAAAGAGATTTTGCAATATGCCAAGGAGCAGGCGGACCTGATCTACTGCGGGAAGCTTCCAGATTTTCATACAATGAAGCAGGAAACCATCAATCGGTTTCTTGTGAAGTATGCGCAAAAAGGGAAAACCGTTGTCAGATTGAAAGGCGGAGACCCATTTGTGTTCGGCAGAGGAGGGGAAGAAGCGGAATGCCTTTCTGAAAATGGCATTCCGTTTGAAATTGTCCCCGGTATCACATCGGGAATCGCGGCGGCTGCTTATGCCGGGATTCCTGTCACTCATCGGGACGCGGGCTCTAACGTGGCTTTTGTAACGGGGCATTATAAAAAAGAAGAGGATTTTGAGGAAAAGTGGAAAGCGCTGGCCACAGGGATTGATACACTTGTCATCTATATGGGCATTAAAAATGTGCAGCAGATCGAAAAAAAACTCTTGGAAAACGGCCGGGACGGTCATACTCCGGCAGCGTTTATTCATTGGGGAACAACGGACAAGCAAAAATCTGTTTTTTGTACAGTTGACACCCTTTCAGAAACGGTGAAAAAAGAAGACATTAAAAATCCGAGTTTAATTGTTGTTGGAAATGTTGTAAATTATCACTATAAGCTGGAATGGTTTGAATCTGAGCTGAAAAAACAAGATTTAAGCGAGGCGTTGTAAATGAAACAAGCGATTTTATATGTCGGCCACGGCAGCCGGGTAAAAAAGGCTCAGCAAGAGGCCGCTGCATTTTTGGAAGGATGCAAAGCGCACATCTCTGCGCCTGTTCAGGAAATCAGTTTTTTAGAGCTGCAGGAGCCGGCAATTGAGACAGGGTTTGAAGCATGTGTGAAGCAAGGCGCCACTCATATCGCAGTGGTGCCTCTGCTTCTTTTAACGGCTGCTCATGCAAAACATGATATTCCGGAAGAAATTGCCCGTGCCGCGTCCCGGTATCCTTCAATCCATATCTCATACGGAAGTCCAATTGGGATTGACGAAGAAGTTGTCAAAGCTGTCTATCATCGTGTTAAAGACATAGGCGTTCCGTACGAAAACGCGAGGGTTGTGCTCATCGGCAGGGGAAGCTCAGACCCAGATGTAAAAAGAGACGTAACCGGCATTGCCGGATTGCTCCAAAACATCATGCCCGTCAAGGAAGTGATTCCATGTTTTATGACAGCATGCGGTCCCAATTACAAAGATGTTTTTTCTGAGCTGAAAAAAGATGAAGGCGTGACGACCTTTATTGTTCCGTATTTGCTGTTTACCGGGATGCTGATGAATGAGATTGAACGTGAGGTCTGGAAATTGAAGGCCAAAAATCCAAATGTCTACCTCTCTTCCTATATCGGTTTCCACCCGCATGTGAAAAAGGCATTTTTAAATCGTGTAAAAGAAACTGCTGACAACCATGAGGGGCAATTTAATTTTGACGGAGGCTCATATGCTCCCGCTTCACATTAGTTTGCAGAAGAAAAAGGTTGTGATCGCAGGGGGCGGCAGTATTGCGCTCAGAAGGTTAAAAACAGTGCTTTCTGATGGAGCGGATATTACGCTTGTCAGTCCGGTTGCGGAACCGGAAATCAGGCAGATGGCAGACAATCGCCAAATCAAGTGGCTGAGCCGGAAGATTGAGAAAGAGGATTATCTCGACGCTTTTTTGATTATTGCCGCGACGGATGACGCCGCTGTGAATAAAGAGATCGCTCAAAATGCATCGCCTTCCCAGCTTGTCAACTGTGCCAGTGACGCTGAGCTGGGCAATGTGTACATGCCGAAAATCGTAAAAAGAGGGCATGTTACGGTTTCTGTTTCGACAAACGGAGCCAGTCCAAAGCATACGAAGGAACTTGCTGAAAAAGTGGACATGCTCATTGACGGCGACTTTGTCAGCGAAGTAGACAGGCTTTATCAGATCAGAAGAAATAAATAAGCCAGAGCAGTTGCTGCTCTGGCTTTTCTTTATATAAATCAGCTTTTTTTCAGTCTGATGACAGTATCCGCATCAGGCGTGACAAAGACGGTATGCTGGCTGTCATAAGTCACGAATCCGGGCTTTGCGCCGTTCGGCTTTTTGACGTGCCTGATTTTTGTATAATCAACAGGCACAGAACTTGAATCTTTTGCTTTTGAAAAATAAGCTGCAATTGTGGCGGCTTCAATAATTGTTTGTTCATCCGGCTCGCTGCTTCTGATGACAACATGGGAGCCCGGGATATCCTTCGTGTGAAGCCATATGTCGTCTCTGGCAGCTGCTTTGGTCGTTAAATACTCGTTTTGACGGTTGTTTTTGCCGACTAAAATAGTGTGGCCGGAAGAGGATTCGTATGTTTCTAAAACAGGGTTGTTCTGTTTTTGTTTTTTCTGCCCTTTTTGCTGCTTAGGACGTAAATATTTCCCCTCCACAAGCTCTTCTCTGATTTCACTGATATCGCGCGGAGAAGCGGAAGACAGCTGCTGGATCAATTGGTCGAAGTATTCAATTTCTTGCTGAGCCAGCCTGATTTGTTCTTCGACAACGGCAACTGAGTTTTTCGCCTTCTGATATTTAGTGAAATAGGCCTGTGCATTCTCTGAAGGCGTCTTGTTCGGATTCAGCGGGATGGCGATTGTGGGATTTTCCTCATCATAGTAGTTGATGACTTCAGCCTGCTTGTCGCCTTTTTTCATCATATATAAATTTGCGGTCAGCAATTCCCCGTAAAGCTGGAATTCCTTAGCGTTTTCCGAATACTCCAGTGTTTTTTCCAGTTTTTTGATTTTGTTGGCGTTCTTTTTCCGCTCATTCACAACGAACCGCTCAAGATCCTGAGCCTGCTGTTTAACCCGGTCCCGCTCAGCTTTTCCGAAATAAAAACGGTCCAGCAGCTCACTTAATGAATCGAAGCGGCGTGCTTCTCCTTTAAGGTGAGTCAGCTCCAGCAGATAAAAATATTCCTTCCCGTTAACAGTCGTAATGTTAGGGTTGAAATGGTGCTCCCTTACCTCTGCAAAGAGCTCCAGCAACGCTTTTGGCAGTGTCACTTTGTTGGCAAGGCCCGCTCTGTGTACAGCTTCTTTTGCGAAGAGCGGAGAAACACCGGAAAAATGGTCAACAATTTGTTTATCTAGCCGTCCTTCTTGAAAACTGAGATGACGCAACATGTCATCTTCAGTCGCTTCTAGCGGTGAGATTTTGTCCTGGGCCGGCGGAAGCTTATAATCGTAGCCCGGCAGTACGGTGCGATAGCTGTTCATTGACGGTGATAAATGCTTCAGCCCGTCGATGATCGCATTTTCCTCTCCGTCCGTCAGAATGATATTGCTGTGGCGGCCCATAATTTCGACATAAAGCTTTCGATGCGTTTCATCGCCGATTTCATTACGGCTTTTAATATGAAAAATCATAATGCGGTCAAGGCCCGCCTGTTCAATTTTTTCAATAAATCCGCCTTCAATATGCTTTCTTAGCAGCATGCAAAACATCGGCGGTTCACTCGGGTTTTCATACGTTTGTGCCGTGATATGCACCCGTGAATAGCTTGGGTGTGCCGATAATAAAAGCTTTTGGTTTTTTCCATTGGCGCGGATGTGAAAAATCACATCGTGCTTATAAGGCTGATGGACTTTCGTGATCCGTCCGCCCATTATTCGCTCGTTCAGTTCGTGTGTCATTCCGTATGTAAACATGCCATCAAACGACATATATAATACACCCTCTCATTCTTCCTGCATTCGATAATTATAGCATGAAATGGGACGAGTCAGAATAAGCATGCTTATAGAGTGATATCTCTATACGAGAGCAGGGGAGTGGACGAGCGGAATGAAGTTTCATGAAATGGGACAAACAGACTTATTAGAGGCAACAAATACGTCCATGAAACAAGGATTAACTGAAAAAGAGGTGAAAAAACGCCTCGACAAGCATGGGCCAAACGAGCTGCAAGAAGGGAAAAAAACATCAGCGCTTCTCTTGTTTTTCGCGCAGTTCAAAGATTTTATGGTGCTTGTGCTTCTGGCGGCAACGTTAATCTCAGGTTTTCTTGGTGAATATGTAGATGCGGTTGCGATTATTGCGATTGTGTTTGTGAATGGCATACTCGGTTTCTTTCAAGAAAGACGTGCAGAGCAATCTCTCCAGGCATTAAAAGAGCTGTCAACTCCTCATGTGATGGCACTCAGGGAAGGAAGCTGGACAAAGATCCCTTCGAAAGAACTGGTGCCGGGCGACATTGTGAAGTTTACAAGCGGCGACCGGATTGGGGCAGATGTCCGCATTGTCGAAGCGAAAAGCCTGGAAATTGAAGAATCAGCGTTAACCGGAGAGTCAATCCCGGTTGTGAAACATGCGGATAAATTGAAAAAACCCGATGTGTCGCTGGGGGATATTACGAATATGGCCTTTATGGGAACCATCGTCACCCGCGGCAGCGGTGTCGGTGTTGTCGTCGGTACAGGAATGAACACGGCTATGGGGAAAATCGCTGACATGCTTGAATCGGCGGGAACTCTGTCAACCCCGCTGCAAAGAAGGCTCGAGCAGCTCGGGAAAATTTTAATTGTTGTCGCTTTGCTGCTCACTGTACTTGTTGTCGCTGTCGGCGTGATCCAGGGACACGATCTGTACAGTATGTTTTTAGCCGGTGTTTCGCTAGCGGTAGCCGCCATTCCAGAAGGGCTGCCAGCCATTGTGACAGTAGCGCTGTCATTGGGTGTACAGCGTATGATCAAGCAAAAATCAATCGTGAGAAAGCTTCCGGCGGTTGAGACGCTTGGGTGTGCCTCTATTATTTGTTCAGACAAAACAGGAACAATGACGCAAAACAAAATGACGGTCACACATGTATGGTCCGGAGGAAAAACGTGGAGAGTGTCGGGCACGGGCTACGATCCGAAAGGAGGCTTCACACTGAACGATAAAGAGGTCAGTGTGAATGAGCATAAGCCTCTGGAGCAAATGCTGTTGTTCGGAGCGCTTTGTAACAACTCGAATATTGAGAATAGAAACGGTGACTATGTGCTTGACGGAGATCCGACAGAGGGAGCGCTGCTCACCGCGGCAAGAAAAGGCGGCTTTTCAAAGGAGTTTGTGGAATCCCATTACCGGGTGGTTGAGGAGTTTCCATTTGATTCAGCCCGAAAAATGATGACTGTCATTGTAGAGGATCAGGACAGAAAGCGCTATATCATTACGAAAGGCGCGCCGGATGTACTGATGCAGCGGTCCGCCCGTATTTATTATGACGGCTCTGCCGCTCCTTTCTCAAATGAGAGAAAAGCAGAAACAGAGGCAGTATTACGGCAATTGGCTTCCCAGGCGCTCCGAACGATTGCGGTTGCCTATAGACCGGTAAAAGCAGGGGAAACACCGTCAATGGAGCAGGCGGAAAAAGATCTGACAATGCTTGGCCTTTCAGGCATCATAGATCCGCCGCGCCCTGAAGTCAGACAGGCGATTAAAGAATGCCGTGAAGCGGGAATTAAGACGGTCATGATTACAGGGGATCATGTTGAGACAGCAAAAGCTATAGCGAAAGATTTGCGCCTCCTCCCGAAAAGCGGAAAAATCATGGACGGCCAGATGCTGAATGAGCTTTCGCAAGAAGAGCTTTCTGACGTAGTGGAGGATGTGTATGTGTTTGCCCGCGTTTCTCCTGAGCATAAATTGAAAATTGTCAAAGCGTATCAGGAAAACGGACATATCGTTGCAATGACAGGAGACGGCGTCAATGACGCGCCGGCTATCAAACAGGCTGATATCGGCGTTGCCATGGGTATTACAGGAACGGATGTGGCGAAGGAAGCATCATCCCTCATTCTCGTAGATGATAATTTTGCAACCATTAAATCAGCGATTAAAGAAGGCAGAAATATCTATGAAAATATTAGAAAATTTATCCGATACCTGCTGGCTTCTAACGTAGGAGAAATTCTGGTCATGCTTTTCGCCATGCTGCTTGCCCTTCCTTTGCCGCTCGTGCCGATTCAGATTTTGTGGGTCAACTTGGTGACAGACGGATTGCCGGCGATGGCGCTCGGCATGGATCAGCCGGAAGGAGACGTGATGAAGCGGAAGCCGCGTCACCCGAAAGAAGGGGTGTTTGCCCGCAAGCTTGGATGGAAGGTGGTCTCCAGAGGGTTTTTAATCGGTGCTGCCACGATTTTGGCTTTTATCATCGTCTATCACCGCAATCCTGAGAATTTGTCTTATGCGCAGACAATTGCGTTTGCGACGTTGGTGCTGGCTCAGCTCATTCATGTATTTGACTGCCGGAGCGAAACGTCCGTTTTTTCCAGAAATCCGTTTGAAAACTTGTATCTGATCGGCGCTGTATTGTCATCGATTTTACTGATGCTGGTGGTCATTTACTATCCGCCGCTTCAGCCGATTTTCCATACGGTTGCCATCACGCCGGGAGACTGGATGCTGGTCATCGGCATGTCGGCCATCCCTACTTTTTTGCTGGCGGGGTCACTTTTGACAAGAAAAAAATAAATTCATATGATATAATCTTAGGGGTAATAGCATGTCTATTGCCCTTTTATTTTGAGAACAGGGAAGAAATTGGGTGTTTTATTTATGATACGAAGTATGACAGGCTTCGGCAGTGCAAGCAAAACACAAGATGATCTCTCTGTAAGCGTTGAACTTAAATCTGTGAATTACAGGTTTAAAGAAGTGAACGCTCGTTTGCCAAGGCCTTTGCTATATTTAGAAGATAAGCTGAAACAGACGATTCTGCAGTACATACAGCGCGGAAGAATTGAGCTTTTCGTCTCCGTTGACAGTGATATGCTTGTAGAGAGAAGGCTTGACATTGATTGGCCGCTTCTCGATGAGTTTGTCGCAGCTGCAGAGGATATGAAAAAGCGATATCAATTGTCCGCAGAGCCTGATGTCATGGACTTCTTCAAGCTTGATCATGTCGTCCAGATTCATGAGGAGCAGACACAAAATGAAAAGCTTGAGGAGTTAATAACAGCTGCTGCAGAGGAAGCCGTAAAAGGACTCTGTGAGATGCGCGAAAAAGAGGGGCTGCTTCTAGCCAAAGACTGTCTGATGCATATTGACCAGCTTGAAGAGCTGGCCGAAAAGACCGAATCTTTGGCAGCCGATGCGGTGTCTCGTTACAGGGAACGGCTGTACGCCAGAATAAAAGAATGGACCGAAGACGTGTTGGATGAGAGCCGGCTTGTTACAGAATGCGCTATTTTTGCAGATCGCTCTGATATTACAGAAGAGATTACAAGGCTGAAGAGCCACTTCGCTCAGTTTCGTGATATATTAGCTGAAGGCGGAGCTGTCGGGCGCAAACTCGACTTTCTTGTCCAGGAGCTGAATCGGGAAGCAAATACAATCGGCTCAAAAGCAAATGATCACCAGATCACAAAGCTTGTCGTCGAAATGAAAAGTTCTATTGAAAAAATAAAAGAACAAGTGCAAAATATAGAATAGTGACTGTGCGTATTGTTTACAGACGGACTTGCTAGGCTAAACTAGAGACGTCTATTTTACAGGGGGAACGTAGAAGATGACGATTAAACTGATTAATATCGGATTTGGCAATATTATCTCCGCCAATCGGATGATTTCGATTGTCAGCCCGGAGTCTGCGCCAATCAAACGGATGATCCAGGATGCAAGAGACCGCGGAATGCTAATTGACGCTACATACGGACGAAGAACCCGTGCAGTTGTCGTCATGGATAGTGATCACATTATCTTATCTGCCGTCCAGCCTGAGACAGTTGCACACAGACTTTCTGTTAAAGAAGAAATTATGGATGAAGGGCAGGGATAATTGCCGCATGAAAGAAAGAGGTTTATTAATCGTTCTCTCAGGTCCCTCAGGAGTTGGTAAAGGAACGGTTCGGCAAGCGATTTTTTCGCAAGAAGATACAAAATTCGAGTATTCGATTTCAGTAACAACGAGAAACCCGCGAGAGGGCGAAGTGAACGGAGTCGATTATTTTTTCAAAACGAGAGAAGAATTTGAGCAAATGATTGCAAACAATAAACTGCTTGAATGGGCAGAATATGTCGGCAATTATTACGGCACTCCTGTCGATTATGTTGAACAGACGCTCCAAGAAGGAAAAGACGTCTTTTTAGAAATCGAAGTTCAAGGCGCTCTTCAAGTGAGAAATGCTTTCCCGGAAGGTCTGTTTATTTTCCTTGCGCCTCCGAGTCTTTCTGAACTGAAGAACAGAATTGTGACAAGAGGAACGGAAACAGATGCTCTGATTGAAAATCGCATGAAAGCCGCAAAAGCTGAGATCGAAATGATGGACGCATATGATTACGTCGTAGAAAATGATAATGTCGAAACGGCTTGCGACAAAATCAAAGCAATCGTTCTCGCTGAACATTTGAAGCGTGAGCGCGTTGCACCAAGATATAAGAAAATGCTGGAGGTTGAATAACTGATGTTAGATCCGTCAATTGACTCATTAATGAATAAATTGGATTCGAAATACACGCTCGTAACCGTTTCTGCAAGACGCGCGCGTGAAATGCAAATCAAAAAAGACCAGATGATTGAACATACGATTTCACACAAATATGTAGGCAAAGCTTTAGAAGAAATTGATGCAGGCCTGCTTTCGTTTGAAAAGGAAGACCGCGAATAGTAGCACAAGTAGCAACCTATATCATGTAGGTTGTTATTTTTTTCCGTGCTGTTGTAAATTGCAGAGGGGGAGAAGTCATTGCTGAACAATCGAAATGTGTTGCTTTGCGTGAGCGGAGGCATCGCTGTTTATAAAGCCTGTGCGCTGACAAGCAAGCTGGTGCAGGCGGGGGCAAATGTTAAAGTCATTATGACTGAATCTGCGTGCCAGTTCGTTTCACCGCTGACATTTCAGGCATTGAGCCGCCATGAAGTATATACAGATACATTTAAAGAACAAAATCCAAGCGTCATCTCTCATATTGACGCAGCTGACTGGGCCGACCTGATTATTGTTGCGCCGGCTACGGCCAATGTGATTGGAAAGCTGGCCAACGGCATTGCTGATGATATGCTGACAACAACCTTATTAGCGGCAACAGCGCCGGTATGGATTGCGCCCGCCATGAATGTGCATATGTATGACCATCCGGCAGTCAAACGCAATATTTCTGTCCTTTATCAGGATGGTTTTCGTTTTATTGAACCGAGCGAGGGCTATTTAGCATGCGGTTACGTCGGAAAAGGAAGATTGGAAGAACCCGAAAACATCGTGAAGCTTGCGGAAAAGCATTTTGCAGAAGAAAAAGACGCGCCTTTAGAAGGGAAACAAGTGGTGATCACAGCAGGCCCGACACGGGAGGCAGTTGATCCTGTGCGTTTTTTTACGAATAAATCGACGGGTAAAATGGGATACGCATTAGCTGAGGCTGCGGTGCGGCTTGGTGCAAACGTGACCTTGATCTCAGGGCCGGTTTCTCTTGATGTCCCTAAAGGGCTTTCTCAGTTTATCTCTGTCCAATCGGCTGCGGACATGCGCGATGCGGTGCTCTCTGTGTATGAGAGAAGCGACGTCGTCATAAAAACAGCTGCTGTTGCCGATTTTACGCCAAAAACAGTATTTGACCAAAAAATGAAAAAGCAAGACGGCGGAATGACCCTTGAATTAAAAAGAACGGTCGACATCTTAAAAGAACTGGGCGAGAAAAAACAGCATCAGCTGTTAGTCGGTTTTGCTGCTGAGACACAAGATGTTGAACATTACGCCCGCAAAAAGCTTTCTGCCAAAAATCTTGACATGATTGTGGCGAATGATGTGAAAGCGGCAGGGGCCGGTTTTGGTGCTGATACGAATATTGTGACGCTCTTTTTCAAAGACGGGCGCAAACGCGAGCTGCCGAAGATGTCTAAGCTCGATGTTTCGTTTGATATTCTTGGAGAAGTCGCAGCCCTCTTAAAACAAACCGGAGAGCACTCATGAATTTTGCCGAAGTCATCGTTGATGTCAGCACCAAAAATATAGACAGGCCGTTTGATTACAAAATCCCAGACCATCTTAAAGGTATGATCAAAACGGGAATGAGGGTCATTGTTCCGTTTGGCCCCCGTAAAATTCAAGGGTTTGTGACAGCTGTCAAAGATACGTCTGATCTCTCAGGTAAATCTGTCAAAGAAGTGGAGAATTTATTAGATCTTACGCCTGTTTTGACAGAAGAGCTGATGCATTTGTCTTCATGGCTGTCAGACAAAACGCTGTCTTTTAAGATTACGGCGCTTCAAGCGATGCTGCCTGCCGCATTAAAGGCAAAATATGAAAAAGAGCTGAAGATTACGGAAGGTGCGGATATCCCGCCGCAGGTAGAACGGCTGTTTTCTGAAACAAAGAGCTTGCTGTATTCCGATATACCTGATCACGATACGCTGAAAATCATCCAGAAGCAGGTTCAAAAAGGCCATATCGATGTAACTTATAAAGTGGCGCAAAAAGCGAACAAAAAAATGGTCAGGTATATTCAGGCCAATGCCGGTAAAGAAGAGCTCTCCAAGCAGGCTGAGGGTTTAACCCGACAAGCGGCCAAACAGCAGGCGATCCTGCACTTTTTCATGACGGAACCGGAAGGCACGAAAATATCTGCTGCGGACCTGTGCAAAAAAACAGACGCAAGCTCGGCCACCATCAAGACCCTGATCCAAAAGGGGCTTCTGAAAGAAACCTATGAAGAGGTTTACAGAGACCCCTATCAGGACAAAATGTTCAAAAAAACAGAACCGCTGCCGCTGACAGACGAGCAGAGCGCGGCCTTTCAGCCGATACGCCGGACGTTAGACAACAATGAACATCAGGTGTTTCTCCTGCACGGAGTGACGGGAAGCGGCAAAACGGAAATTTATCTCCAGTCGATTGAAAAAGTGCTTGCGAAAGGAAAAGAAGCCATCGTACTTGTACCGGAAATATCGTTAACGCCGCAAATGGTTCATCGATTTAAAGGGCGTTTTGGCTCTCAGGTAGCCGTGATGCACAGCGGGTTATCCACTGGTGAAAAGTATGACGAGTGGCGCAAAATCCACCGCAAGGAAGTACGGCTTGTCGTGGGTGCGAGGTCCGCTATTTTTGCCCCGTTTGAAAATCTCGGGATGATTATCATCGATGAGGAGCATGAATCGTCCTATAAACAAGAGGAAATGCCGCGCTACCATGCGAAAGAGGTAGCGATCAAGCGGGCGGAGCACCACCGCTGTCCGGTTGTGTTAGGCAGTGCTACACCGACGTTAGAGTCATATGCACGGGCGCAAAAAGGAGTGTACGAGCTGCTTTCGCTGAAACACCGCGTCAATCACCAAGTGATGCCTGAGGTTTCGCTTGTGGATATGAGAGAGGAGCTCAGAAACGGCAATCGCTCTATGTTTTCAATAGAATTGATGGAAAAGCTTGAAGAAACCATTGCCAAGGGTGAACAGGCTGTGCTGTTTTTAAATAAAAGGGGCTATTCCTCCTTTGTGATGTGCAGGGACTGCGGATATGTCCCGCAATGCCCTCACTGCGACATTTCCATGACGTATCACCGTTCCGGCCAGAGGATGAAATGTCATTATTGCGGACATGAAGAGCCTGTTCCGCATACTTGTCCTGAATGCGGGAGCGATCATATCCGTTTTTTCGGAACGGGAACACAAAGAGTGGAAGAAGAATTAACAAAGGTGCTGCCACATGCAAGAGTCATACGGATGGATGTTGATACGACCTCTCGGAAAGGTGCCCATGAAAAATTATTGTCTGCTTTCGGAGAAGGCAAAGCAGATATTCTTCTTGGAACGCAAATGATTGCGAAAGGGCTTGATTTTCCGAATGTGACACTTGTCGGAGTCTTAAGCGCTGACACAACACTGCACATTCCTGATTTCAGATCTGCCGAAAAAACGTTTCAGCTGCTAACACAAGTCAGCGGCCGCGCGGGAAGACATGAAAAACCCGGCAATGTCATCATTCAAACGTATACACCGTCCCATTACAGCATCCAGCTGACGAAAACGCATGATTATGAAACGTTTTATCAGCAAGAAATGGCACACAGGAGGGAGCAATCCTACCCGCCGTATTACTATTTGGCTCTTGTGACGGTTTCTCACGAGGAAGTGGCAAAAGCGGCTGTAACGGCTGAGAAAATCGCACACTTTCTGAAAGCAAACTGCGGGGCGGATACGAAAATACTCGGTCCAAGCGCATCGCCGATCGCCAGGATCAAAGATAGATATCGCTATCAATGCGTGATAAAATACAAACAGGAAACCCAGATATCAGCTTTATTGAAGAAGATACTGGAACATTATAAACGCGAAATTGAACAAAAACATGTAATGATTTCAATTGATATGAATCCTTATATGATGATGTAAGATCTCACGTCTTGGAGGGTAATGAATTGGCAGTAAAAAAGGTCGTCACACATCCCGCGGAGGTTTTGGAAACGCCTGCGGAAACCGTGACTGTTTTTGATAAAAAGCTAAAAAAACTGCTTGATGATATGTACGATACCATGCTCGAAATGGATGGAGTCGGACTGGCAGCGCCGCAAATCGGTATTTTAAAAAGAGCGGCTGTTGTTGATATCGGAGAAGAAAGCGGCAGAATTGACCTTGTGAATCCGGAAATTCTTGAACAAAACGGCGAGCAAACCGGAGTTGAAGGATGCCTGAGTTTTCCCGGCGTCTACGGAGATGTCACACGTGCCGATTATGTGAAAGTGCGGGCGTATAACCGTCAGGGAAAACCGTTTATTCTTGAAGCAAGAGGCTTTTTCGCGAGAGCTGTGCAACATGAAATGGACCACTTGGACGGCGTGCTGTTCACATCAAAAATAAGCAAATATTATACAGAAGATGAACTAGCGGATATGGAAGGATGATTTGATGACGAGAATCGTGTTTATGGGAACACCCGATTTTTCAGTTCCTGTGTTAAAAACCCTGATAGATGACGGATATGAAGTAGTGGGGGTCGTCACGCAGCCGGACCGTCCGAAGGGCAGAAAAAAAGTGCTCACGCCTCCGCCTGTGAAGGAAGAAGCTTTGCGTCACGGTATCCCGGTTCTTCAGCCTGAAAAAGTCAGACTGAAAGAAGAAATTGAAAAGGTGCTGGCATTAAAACCGGATCTTATTGTGACGGCAGCGTTTGGGCAAATTCTGCCTAAAGAGCTTCTCGACAGCCCTAAGTACGGATGCATTAATGTCCATGCGTCTCTTTTGCCTGAACTGAGAGGCGGGGCTCCTATCCATTATTCCATTCTCCAAGGAAAGAAAAAAACCGGAGTTACCATTATGTACATGGTGGAAAAATTAGATGCAGGCGATATGATTTCAAAAGTGGAAGTAGACATTGAAGAAACCGACAATGTCGGAACCCTGCACGATAAATTAAGCGTTGCTGGCGCGAAGCTTTTGTCTGAAACAGTTCCTCAAGTTATAGCCGGCGACATATCACCTGAAAAGCAGGATGACGAGAAAGCGACGTATGCGCCAAACATTAAAAGAGAACAAGAGCTGATTGACTGGTCCAGAGCGGGAGAAGAGCTTTATAATCAAGTTCGAGGTTTAAACCCATGGCCTGTTGCCTATACGACTTTAAATGGACAAAACCTGAAAGTGTGGGCGGCCAAGAAAACAGCGGCGCCGGCAAAAGCCGAGCCCGGCACAGTCATTGCTATCGAAAAAGAAGGAATTATCGTCGCCACAGGAAACGATACGGCACTGTTATTAACAGAGTTGCAGCCTGCCGGCAAAAAACGTATGCGAGGCGAAGACTTTGTCCGTGGCGCCCATGTTGAGACAGGTGATATGTTAGGAGTACACAATGAAAACAAATAGCGTTCGCGATATTGCGCTGGAGGCGCTGGTCAAATTAGAACAAAATCAGTCATACAGTAACCTGCTCCTGAAATCGGTTATTAAATCCAATAAATTGAGCGATCAGGACCGGGGGCTTTTGACTGAACTCGTGTACGGTACATTGCAAAACAAAATTGCGCTGGATTATATGCTCAAGCCGTTTATCAACAAGCCGCAAAAGGTGAAGCCGTGGGTTATCCAGCTTCTCCGCCTGTCCTTATATCAAATGGAATATTTAGAAAAAATCCCGGACCGGGCAGTCATCCATGAAGCGGTAGAGATTGCTAAAAACCGAGGGCATAAAGGCATTGCCTCATTTGTCAACGGCGTGCTTCGCTCTATACAGCGTGAAGGAGTCCCTTCCTTTGACGCTGTCGAAGATCCTGTTCTCAGGCTTGCGACAGAAACCAGCCATCCTGAATGGCTCGTGAAAGAGTGGGCAGACGCATACGGATTTGATGCGGCTGAAAAGATTTGCCGCATTCATCTCATTCCGCCTAAGCAAACGCTGCGTATCAATCAAATGAAAACAGACAGAGCGGAGATACTTGATCAAATGGCAGCTGAAGGAATCGAAGCAGAAAAAGGCGATCTCGCCGAAGACGCTGTGAAGCTTGTAAAGGGTACAATCGCCGGAACTCACTTCTTCCAGACCGGTGAAGTGTCCATCCAGGATGAAAGTTCCATGCTGGTTGCCCGGGCCCTTGACCCTAAGCCAGGTGAAACGGTGCTTGATGCGTGCGCGGCGCCGGGCGGAAAGTCAGCCCATATCGCTGAATTAATGGAGAACAAGGGAAGTGTGACATCGCTTGACCTTCACAAACATAAGGTGAAGCTGATCAAAGAAGCGGCAGAACGGCTTGGCCTTTCCATTATTGATGCGAAAACAATGGACGCGAGAAAAGCGGGAGAAACGTTTAAAAGTGAACAGTTTGACCGTATTTTGGTTGACGCTCCATGCTCAGGCTTTGGCGTGATCAGAAGAAAGCCGGATATGAAATACACCAAAACCCCAAATGACAGCTCCCGGCTTGCTGAAATCCAGCTGTCTATCTTAAGGGAAATTGCGCCATTAGTAAAAAAAGGTGGCACTCTTGTCTACAGTACGTGTACAATGGATCGGACAGAAAATGAAGAAGTTATCCATGCGTTTATACAAGAACATCCTGATTTTGAACCCGATTTGTCTCTTGAAAAGCGGCTGCCCGAAAAGGCGAGACCCTTTGTTCGGGATGGGAGGCTTCAAATCCTTCCGCATTATTTCGGAACAGATGGTTTCTTTATTTGCAGCATGAGAAAGAAGGGATAAGCAATGACAGAACTTAAAAAAACAAAGAGCAGAAAAGAATTGCGGACAGAGCGTCCTTCAATTTATTCTTTTGAATTAGACGAAATCAAACAATGGCTGACAGACAACGGAGAGAAACCGTTCCGCGCGGCACAGATTTTTGAATGGCTTTACGAAAAACGAGTATCTTCTTTTGACGAAATGACAAACCTGTCAAAGGATCTGCGTGAGAAATTAAACACTCATTTCGTATTAACGACGCTGAAAACAGCTGTTAAACAAACTTCTCAAGATGGTACGATGAAGTTTTTATTCGAGCTTCACGACGGTTATACAATCGAAACCGTTTTAATGAGACACGAGTATGGTAATTCTGTATGTGTAACGACACAAGTCGGCTGCCGCATTGGCTGCACATTCTGCGCATCAACGCTCGGCGGCTTAAAACGAAATCTTGAAGCGGGCGAAATTGTCGCTCAAGTGGTGAAAGTTCAAAAAGCGCTGGATGAAACGGATGAACGCGTCAGCTCTGTCGTCATCATGGGAATTGGCGAACCATTTGATAACTTTAACGAAATGCTTGCGTTCTTAAAGATCATTAACCATGATAAGGGACTGAACATCGGTGCCCGCCATATTACTGTTTCTACAAGCGGAATCATCCCGAAAATCTACGAATTCGCTGATCAGCAAATGCAGATTAACTTTGCGATTTCTCTGCACGCGCCAAATACTGAAATCAGAAGCCGTTTGATGCCGATTAACAGAGCGTACAAGCTGCCTGATTTAATGGAAGCCGTTAAATATTACATTAATAAAACAGGACGCCGGATCAGCTTTGAATACGGTCTGTTCGGCGGCGTAAATGACCAGGTCGAGCACGCTGAAGAGCTTGCAGACTTGCTGGAAGGCGTAAAATGCCACGTGAATTTGATTCCGGTAAACTATGTGCCTGAACGGGATTACGTCCGCACACCGCGCGAGCAGATTTTTGCTTTTGAGAAAACGCTGAAATCCCGCGGAGTAAATGTCACGATCCGAAGAGAGCAAGGCCATGACATTGACGCAGCCTGCGGTCAGCTTCGCGCGAAGGAGCGTCAAGACGAGACGAGGTGATGAGGGTTGTTAACAGCCTTAAAAACAGATACAGGGAAAATCCGCCAGCATAATGAAGATGATGCGGGTATTTTTAAGGGGAAAGACGATTTTGTATTAGCGGTTGTCGCTGATGGCATGGGCGGCCATCTTGCTGGAGATGTTGCAAGCAAGATGGCTGTGAAAGCCATGGGAGAGAAATGGAATGAGGCAGATACGATTCCTGCAGCGCCGTCAGAGTGTGAAGAGTGGCTCATTGAACAGATTCTCGCGGTAAACAGCAAGATTTACGATCATGCCCAAGCGCACGAAGAATGCCAAGGCATGGGAACAACCATTGTATGCGCTCTTTTTACAGGCAAAACGGTTTCCGTTGCTCATATAGGCGACAGCAGATGCTATTTGCTTCAGGACGATCTTTTCGTTCAGGTGACAGAGGATCATTCTCTTGTGAATGAACTGGTTCGCACCGGTGAAATCTCCAGAGAAGATGCTGAGCATCATCCGCGTAAAAATGTGCTGACGAAGGCGCTCGGAACAGATCAATCTGTCAGTATTGACGCACGTTCTTTCGAAATTGAACCCGGAGATAAACTCCTTTTATGTTCTGATGGACTGACGAATAAAGTGGAAGTCACTGAATTAAAAGACATCCTGCAAAGCGATTCAGCTCCTCAGGAAAAAGTAAACCTGCTTGTGGACAAAGCCAATGAGAATGGCGGGGAAGACAATATTACAGCAGTGTTGCTTGAGCTTGCTTTACATGTTGAAGAGGGTGAAGATCAGTGCTAATCGGCAAGCGAATCAGCGGGCGTTACCAGATTCTCCGTGCCATAGGCGGCGGGGGAATGGCCAACGTTTATTTAGCTGAGGACATTATTCTTGATCGTGAAGTCGCAATCAAAATCCTGCGGTTTGACTATGTGAATGACAATGAGTTTATCAGGCGTTTCCGAAGAGAAGCCCAATCGGCATCAAGTCTTGATCACCCGAATATTGTCAGCATTTATGATTTGGGCGAGGAAGATGATATTTACTATATTGTCATGGAATACGTAGAGGGCATGACGCTAAAAGAATACATAACAGCAAATGGGCCGCTTCATCCCAAAGAAGCGCTCAGCATCATGGAGCAAATTGTCTCAGCCATTGCCCATGCCCACCAAAATCATATTGTCCACAGGGATATTAAACCGCATAACATTTTGATCGACCATATGGGCAATATCAAAGTAACGGATTTTGGAATTGCGACTGCACTGACTTCGACAACAATCACCCACACCAATTCTGTGCTGGGCTCAGTCCATTATTTATCCCCCGAACAGGCGCGGGGCGGTCTGGCCACAAAAAAATCAGATATTTATGCGCTTGGGATTGTCTTATTTGAGCTGTTAACCGGCCGAATCCCGTTTGATGGAGAATCGGCTGTCAGCATCGCCTTAAAGCATCTTCAGGCTGAAACCCCTTCAGCGAAAAGGTGGAATCCCTCAGTACCCCAAAGCGTTGAAAACATTATATTAAAGGCAACCGCCAAAGATCCTTTTCATCGCTATGAAACTGCTGAAGATATGGAAGAAGATATTCGAACAGCTTTTGACGCGGACAGGCTCAACGAAAAGAAATTTACGATTCAAGATGATGAAGAAATGACGAAAGCGATTCCGATTATTAAGGATGAAGAGCTTGCGAAAGCTTCTAATGAAACCGAAGCTGACATGACATTTCCTCAAGAAAACCAAACGAAGAAAAAAGCAAAGAGAAAAAAATGGCCGTGGATTTTGCTCACCATATGCCTGATTTTTATCACGGCAGGAGTTCTCGCCGTCACTGTTTTTCCTTCTCTTTTTATGCCTAAGGATGTCAAAATACCCGATGTAGCAGGGATGGAATATGAGAAAGCGGCAGATCTTCTAGAAAAAGAAGGCTTGCAGGTAGATTCAGACGTATTGGAAATCTCAGATGAGAAGATCGAAGAAGGCCTGATGGTCAAAACCGATCCTAAAGCCGAGTCCACTGTTAAAGAAGGGGCAACGGTTACGCTTTATAAGAGCACAGGTAAAGCAAAAAAGCAGATCGGTGATGTGACGGACCAATCAGTCGACAAGGCAAAAAAAGTGTTAAAGGAACAGGGCTTTAAAAATGTAACGGTGGATGAAGTAAATAATGATGAGAAAGACGCCGGCACTGTCATAGATCAGAATCCGTCAGCAGGGACCGAACTTGTGCCGGACGAAGATCAAGTTAAGCTCACAGTCAGCATCGGGCCGGAAGATATTACGCTCAGAGATTTAAAAACATACAGTAAAGAAGCAGCCTCAGGATATCTGGAAGATAACGGGCTCAAGCTGGTGGAAAAAGAAGCGTACTCAGATGACGTTCCGGAAGGACAGGTTGTCAAACAAAAGCCGGCAGCGGGAACGGCCCTAAAGCCGGGAAATGAGGTCGAAGTGATATTTTCTCTCGGACCTGAGAAAAAACCGGCGAAAACAGTGAAAGAAAAAGTCAAGATTCCATATGAGCCTGAAAACGAAGGGGACGAGCTGGAGGTGCAAATCGCGATTGACGACGCGGACCACAGCATTTCTGACACTTACGAACATTTTAAGATTAAAGAGCCCGCAGAACGGACGATCGAACTGAAGATTGAACCTGGCCAAAAAGGGTACTATCAAGTGATGGTCAATAATAAAGTCGTCAGCTACAAAACAATTGAGTATCCGAAAGATGAATAACAAGGAGGGAAAATATGCCTGAGGGCAAAATTATTAAAGCGCTTAGCGGCTTTTATTACGTACTGGATGAATCAGAGGATTCAAATAACGGAAAAGTTATACAATGCAGAGGAAGAGGCATTTTCAGAAAAAATAAAATCACCCCTTTGGTCGGTGATTATGTTGTTTATCAAGCTGAAAATAATAAAGAAGGATATCTTCTGGAGATTAAAGAAAGAACCAATGAACTTATCAGGCCGCCGATCTGCAACGTTGATCAAGCGGTGCTTGTTTTCTCGGCGATGCAGCCATCTTTCAGCACAGCATTGCTCGACCGTTTCTTGGTTCTCGTAGAAGCGAATGACATCCAGCCGATTATTTGTATTACAAAAATGGATTTAATTGAAGATCAACATACACAAAAGCTCATTCAAGCGTATGCTGAAGACTACCGTAACATTGGCTATGACGTATTTCTTACCTCTTCTAAGGACCAAGAAAGTTTAACGGAGATCATCCCGCATTTCCGCGGCAAAACAACGGTCTTTGCCGGCCAGTCGGGGGTTGGAAAATCCTCGCTTCTCAACGCGATCAGTCCCGAGCTGGGTTTGAGAACAAACGAGATTTCCGAGCATTTAGGCCGCGGGAAGCATACAACCCGCCATGTGGAGCTCATTCACACGTCCGGAGGTCTGGTTGCGGATACGCCGGGTTTCAGCTCTCTTGAGTTTACAGATATTGAAGAAGGAGAGCTGGGCTACACCTTCCCTGACATCAGAGAAAAAAGCGCATCATGCAAATTCAGAGGATGTTTGCATTTGAAAGAGCCGAAATGTGCAGTCAAACAAGCTGTTGAAGAAGGGGAATTAAAGCAGTACCGCTACGACCATTATGTTGAATTTATCACAGAGATCAAAGACAGAAAGCCGAGGTATTAGATCATGGTAAAGATTGCACCTTCTATTCTTTCCGCTGATTTTGCCGCTTTAGGCAAGGAGATTCAAGATGTAGAAAAAGGCGGAGCCGATTACATTCATGTTGATGTCATGGACGGCCATTTTGTCCCGAATATTACGATTGGGCCGCTGATTGTAGAAGCCATTCGTCCGGTGACAAAACTGCCCCTGGATGTACATTTAATGATTGAAGAGCCAGACCGTTATATCCCGGCTTTCGCAAAAGCTGGAGCAGATATCCTGTCTGTACATGCCGAAGCCTGTCCGCACCTTCACCGGACAATCCAGCTTATGAAAGAGCAGGGTGTAAAAGCTGGCGTTGTCCTGAATCCGCATACACCTGTTCAAGTAATTGAGCATATTTTTGAAGAACTTGATCTCGTACTCTTAATGACGGTGAACCCTGGATTTGGCGGACAGAAATTTATTCATTCTGTTCTTCCGAAAATAAAAGAAGTGAAACGAATGGCAGAGGAAAAAGGGAAACATGATCTGCTAATTGAAGTAGACGGCGGCGTCAACAAAGAAACAGCCCCGCTAGTCATCGAAGCGGGCGCAAATTTACTTGTTGCCGGTTCTGCTGTTTATGGCCAAACTGACCGCGAAAAAGCTATTTCTGAGATAAGAGGAAACAAATAAGCAGCAGGAGAAAGAGCCGGGAATATTTAGCCCGAGCTCTTTTTCCTGTACCCAGAAGCAGAAAGGAAAAAGAGATGAGAAAAATCAATATCGTTGCGGGAGGCCCAAAAGATTTGATCCCCGACCTGACTGGTTATACGGCTGATCACACGATCTGGGTCGGGGTTGACAAGGGCACAGTCACGCTTTTAGATGCCGGCATCATTCCTGATGAAGCTTTCGGAGATTTTGACAGCATTACGGAGCAGGAACGCCGGCAAATCGAAAAAGCCGCGCCCGCTCTCCATGTGTACCAGGCAGAAAAAGATCAAACTGATTTAGACCTCGCTCTTGATTGGGCCCTCGAAAAGCAGCCGGATGTCATTCAAATCTTCGGAATTACGGGAGGCAGAGCAGATCACTTTTTAGGAAATATTCAGCTGCTGTACAGGGGAGTAAAAACAAATTCGAAAATGAAGCTTATAGACAAACAGAATGATATTCAGATGTTCTCTCCAGGCGAATATTCTCTTCTTATCGATCAAAACAAACGGTATATCTCCTTCATCCCATTTACAGAAGAAGTAAATGAGCTGACTCTCACCGGTTTTAAATATCCGCTAAATAAGTGTCATATTACGCTTGGTTCAACACTATGTATTAGTAACGAACTCATTCATTCACGAGGTACTTTTTCGTTTGCGAAAGGCATATTAATAATGATAAGAAGCACGGATTAGCTTCTGCTTTCACTCATTTGTTGAAATTAATGAACCTTAAAGCGATGAACAGGCGGTTACGGGACTTATAGGAGGGGACAAAAATGAAATTTTACACCATTAAATTGCCGAAGTTTTTAGGAGGAATTGTCCGGGCGATGCTGGGCTCATTTAGAAAAGATTAAAGCCCAGGGGTTCAAGCCCCCTTTCACCACATAAAAACGCCTGCCACATATCAGGGCAGGCGTTCATTTTGTTATACACGCTCAACTTTACCGGATTTCAAAGCTCGAGCAGATACATATACTTTTTTAGGTTTTCCGTTCACAAGGATACGAACCTTTTGAAGATTCGCGCCCCAAGTGCGCTTAGAAGCGTTCATTGCGTGAGAACGGTTATTCCCAGCTGTTGTTTTTTTACCTGTGATAACGCATTTACGTGCCATTTGTTTCCCTCCTCACTTGCACAAAACATCTACTTTTTCACTTTCATATGTTCTTAGATGCTTTCGATATGGATACTTTAAATAATTTACCACAGCTAAAAAACGTTTGCAACTATTGTTTCATCATCTTTCAAGAAAATTCACTTGACATCTTGCGCAAACAGCGGCGCTATAGTATATGTAAAGAGACATGCAGCGTTTGTCGCGTCTTTTCTTTTCATAATGGAATTCATATAGTAGAATAGCTGTAACTCTATGCATTCGAAGGAGGAACTAGTGTGTCCATTGAATTAAGAACGAAATACGGACAGATTGATATATCGAATGAAGTCATTGCAATGGTTGCCGGCGGCGCTGCGATTGACTGTTACGGCATTGTTGGAATGGCCTCTAAAAACCAAATTAAAGACGGACTGACTGAAATCCTTCGGAAAGAGAATTTCAGCAGAGGTGTTCAAGTTCGCCAAGAAGCAGAACAGATACATATTGACATGTATATCATTGTCAGCTACGGCACAAAAATTTCTGAAGTGGCACATAACGTCCAAACAAAAGTAAAGTACACAGTAAATCAAACAGTCGGACTTGCAGTGGACTCTGTCAATATTTATGTCCAAGGCGTACGAGTGACGAACCCGTAGTTAGGAGGAGTAGGATTGTCTATCAGAACATTAGACGGCAGAACCTTTGCCGAGATGATTCTTGCAGGTGCACAGAATCTGTCGCAAAACGCGAGTGCGGTTGACGCGCTCAACGTGTTTCCGGTGCCGGACGGTGATACGGGAACAAACATGAACCTGTCAATGACTTCCGGGGCAAGAGAAGTGGAGCATTTGGAGACAAGTGATATCGGTAAAGTGGGCTCCGCGTTATCTAAAGGATTGCTCATGGGGGCAAGAGGGAATTCAGGAGTCATCCTGTCCCAATTGTTCCGAGGATTCAGTAAAAGCATTGAAACAAAAAAAGAAATTAATGCAAAAGAGTTTGCCGCCGCGCTGCAAGCCGGTGTCGATATGGCTTACAAAGCAGTCATGAAGCCTGTGGAGGGCACCATCTTAACAGTTGCAAAAGATGCTGCGAAACAAGCGGTGGCCCTGGCGGAAAAAGAAACCGATATCATTGCGCTGATGACATCGGTGACAAAGGAAGCTGAGGCATCCTTAAACCGGACACCAGAATTGCTGCCTGTCCTGAAGGAAGTAGGAGTCGTTGACAGCGGAGGCAAAGGCCTGCTTTGTGTGTATGAAGGTTTCCTCGCTTCATTAAAAGGAGAGACCGTTCCTGAGAAAACCGTTCTTCCGTCACTTGATGACATGGTCAGCGCAGAGCATCATAAGAGCGCGCAGAGCATGATGAATACAGATGATATTGAATTCGGTTTCTGTACAGAAGTGATGGTAAGGCTCGATCAGAATAAAAGAGAATTTGATGAAGGCACATTCAGAAATGACCTCAGCCAATTTGGTGATTCTCTTTTGGTTATTGCAGACGAGTCTCTGGCGAAGGTTCATATTCATGCTGAAGAGCCGGGAAACGTGTTAAACTACGCTCAAAATTACGGTGAATTAATAAAAATCAAAATTGAAAACATGAGAGAGCAGCACACTTCCATCATCAGCCAGGACAGCGAGCCTGCTCACAGCGAGAAAGCGGCAAAGCAGCCGTACGGCATTGTGACTGTTGCGATGGGAGAAGGCATTTCTGATTTATTCAAAAGCATTGGCGCTTCCGTTGTAATTGAAGGCGGCCAGACGATGAATCCGAGCACTGAGGATATTGTCGATGCTGTAAGATCTGTAAATGCAGACACTGTGTTTATCTTACCGAATAACTCCAACATTATCATGGCGGCCAATCAAGCCGCAAGTGTGATAGGCGATAAGGTTTTTGTCATTCCTGCCAAAACGGTTCCGCAAGGCATGTCAGCGCTGCTGGCATTTAATCCGGATCAAGAGCCTGAAGCAAATGAAGCCAATATGCTAAGTGCCATTCAGCAAGTAAAAAGCGGACAGGTGACATACTCAGTCAGGGATACTCATATTGACGGACAAGACATAAAAAAAGGCGACTTTATGGGGATTATGAATGGAACGATTATCGGCAGTGCTGAAGATCAGCTGGGTGCTGCAAAAATGCTCTTGTCAGAAATGATCGGAGAAGAGGACGAAATTGTCACCATTCTTTATGGAGAAGATGCGTCTCAAGAAGAAGCTGAAGAGCTTGAAGCGTTTCTCAACGACAAGTACGAAGAGATTGAGGTTGAAATCCACAACGGAAAACAGCCGCTGTATTCGTATATAGTTTCTGCAGAATAGAAGGGCAAATTGCCCTTCTATTCTTATGTCTGCTTTTAAGTGCGGCAGCGCTGTAACGCGCCCGCTTGCCATTTTATATCCGATCAATTAGTCTAGAAGCAAAGCCGCTTATAAGCTCTGTTTCATAAGGAGGAATAGCATGAAATACAGAAGCGTTTTTGATATTATCGGCCCGGTTATGATCGGTCCGTCCAGTTCGCATACAGCAGGCGCGGCGAGAATCGGGAGAGTGGCCAGAAGTTTATTTGGCAGAGAGCCTGAGCGCATCGTTGTGTCCTTTTACGGCTCTTTTGCTGAAACATATAAGGGTCACGGCACAGATGTGGCAATTATCGGCGGTCTGCTTGATTTTGATACATTTGACGAACGGATTAAAACCGCTATACAAATTGCAGAAGATAAAGGAATTGATATAGAGTTTCGAGTTGAAGACGCTGTTCCGGTTCACCCGAACACAGCTCGAATTAGTATTTCTGATGAAAAGGGAGAACTTGAACTGACGGGAATTTCGATAGGCGGAGGAAAAATTGAAATCACAGAATTAAACGGCTTTGAGCTCCGTCTGTCTGGAAACCACCCTGCCATTCTAGTTGTCCATAATGACAAGTTTGGCACCATTGCAGGAGTTGCCAATGTCCTTGCGAAATTCTCAATCAACGTCGGCCATATGGAAGTCGCCCGCAAGGATATTGGTCAGCTTGCGCTGATGACAATAGAAGTGGATCAAAATATTGACGATGATGTTCTCGATGAGCTGTCGAAGCTGCCGAACATTATTCAAGTGACAAAGATTGCTGACTAGCGAAGGGTCAGGAGGAGCCAGTTATGTTTCGTAATGTAAAAGAATTAATTGAGATAACGAAAGAAAAGCAAATATCCATCTCTGACATCATGATCGCTCAAGAGATGGAAGTAACAGAAAAAACAAAAGAAGAAATTTTTCAGCAGATGGATCACAATCTGACTGTTATGGAAGCGGCGGTTCAAAAAGGGCTTGAAGGAGTTACGAGTCAAACGGGCTTAACAGGCGGGGATGCCGTTAAATTACAGGCCTACATTCGATCTGGAAAAAGCCTGTCGGGAGCGCTGATTTTAGACGCGGTATCGAAAGCTGTCGCAACAAATGAAGTGAATGCCGCCATGGGAACAATCTGTGCGACACCGACTGCCGGATCTGCAGGTGTAGTGCCGGGTACGTTATTTGCCGTGAAAGAAAAACTGAACCCGACAAGAGAACAAATGATCCGCTTTTTATTTACGGCCGGAGCTTTCGGATTTGTCGTAGCAAATAATGCAAGTATTTCCGGTGCTGCCGGCGGGTGTCAGGCAGAGGTAGGATCTGCCTCGGGTATGGCAGCTGCGGCAATTGTTGAAATGGCAGGCGGAACACCTGAGCAAAGTGCGGAGGCCATGGCCATTACATTAAAAAATATGCTCGGCCTTGTGTGTGATCCTGTTGCGGGCCTTGTTGAAGTGCCTTGTGTGAAGCGAAATGCAATGGGCGCATCAAACGCGATGATTGCTGCTGATATGGCATTAGCAGGCATTACAAGCCGGATTCCATGTGACGAGGTCATCGATGCGATGTATAAAATCGGCCAAACGATGCCCACTGCCCTTAGAGAAACAGGCCAGGGCGGTTTAGCGGCCACACCGACGGGAAGAGAATTAGAGAAAAAAATATTCGGAGGAGCGCTGGGTTCAAGTGAAACAACATCAGCAAACTAGTATAGCCAACATTAAGGGCATTGGGCCGGAAACAGAAAAAACATTAAATGAACTCGGTATTTATGACATTTCTGATCTTCTGAATTATTTCCCTTATCGCTATGATGACTACGAGCTGAGGGATTTAGAAGAAGTACAGCATGATGAAAGAGTCACAGTTGAAGGGAAGGTTCATTCAGAGCCTTCTCTTACCTATTACGGAAAAAAACGAAACAGGCTGACATTTCGCCTTCTTGTCGGCCATTATTTAATCACTGCCATTTGTTTTAACCGTCCTTATTTAAAGAAAAAGCTTTCGCTGGGCTCTGTTGTGACGATTTCCGGAAAATGGGACAAGCATCGTCAGACCATTTCTGTTCAGGAATTAAAAAATGGGCCGCATCAAGAGGATAAAAGCATTGAACCAGTCTATTCCGTGAAAGAAAATGTCACCGTCAAAATGATGAGACGTTTTATTCAGCACGGGCTGACCCAATATGCGGACTCAATACCTGATCCTCTCCCGGAAAATCTTAAAGTTCGCTATAAGCTGCCGGACTATCATCAAGCGTTAAAAGCGATGCACCAGCCAGAAACAAGAGAAGCATTAAAGCTGGCCAGACGCCGATTCGTTTACGAAGAATTTTTATTATTTCAGTTGAAAATGCAGGCGTTCCGAAAGGCGGAAAGAGAGCAGTCACAAGGGATACGGCAGCGTTTTTCAAACGAAGAACTCATGACATTTGTCAAAAGCCTCCCGTTTCCTCTCACCAACGCCCAGTCCCGCGTGCTTCGCGAAATAACAGCAGACATGTCTTCCCCATATAGAATGAACCGTCTTCTTCAAGGAGACGTCGGATCAGGAAAAACGGCAGTCGCTGCCATCGCGCTTTATGCGGCCATTTTATCCGGATATCAGGGAGCGCTTATGGTTCCGACAGAAATTCTTGCTGAACAGCATGCTGATTCCCTTGTTTCACTGTTTGAAAAGTGGGATGTCAATGTCGCCCTTCTGACAAGCTCTGTAAAAGGGAAGCGCCGAAGGGAATTGCTTGAGCGGCTTGCTGCGGGAGAGATTGATATTCTTGTAGGAACCCATGCTTTAATCCAAGATGAGGTCGAGTTTAAAGCGCTAAGTCTTGTCATTACGGATGAGCAGCACCGATTTGGAGTTGAACAGCGGAAGAAGCTTCGGAACAAAGGGCAGGATCCCGATGTGCTCTTTATGACAGCCACTCCGATTCCGAGAACCCTGGCGATTACTGTTTTCGGTGAAATGGATGTCTCCGTCATTGATGAGATGCCGGCGGGGCGGAAACAAATCGAGACCTATTGGGTGAAACATGACATGCTGGACCGCATTCTGGCATTCGTCGAAAAAGAATTAAAGCAAGGCAGACAGGCGTATATTATCTGTCCGCTGATCGAAGAATCAGACAAGCTTGATGTGCAAAACGCTATAGATGTATACAATATGCTTTCTGAGGTTTTCCGTGGAAAATGGAACGTCGGTCTTATGCACGGAAAACTGCATTCCGATGAAAAAGATCAGGTGATGAGGGAATTCAGCGCGAATACGTGTCAAATTCTCGTATCAACCACTGTTGTTGAAGTCGGAGTGAATGTCCCGAATGCAACGATTATGGTCATTTACGACGCCGATCGCTTTGGTTTGTCCCAGCTTCACCAGCTGCGCGGCCGTGTAGGCCGCGGCGAGCACCAATCCTACTGCATTCTTATGGCTGATCCGAAATCAGAAACAGGAAAAGAACGGATGAGAATCATGTCGGAAACCAATGACGGCTTTGAACTGTCTGAAAAGGATTTGGAACTGAGAGGCCCGGGAGATTTCTTTGGAAAAAAACAAAGCGGAATGCCTGATTTTAAGGTGGCGGACATGGTTCATGATTACAGAGCGCTTGAAACGGCAAGGCAGGACGCTGCAAATCTGGTGGCTTCGGAAGCGTTCTGGAACGACCCTGAATATGGGGCGCTAAGAGAGCATTTGCTGAAAAGCGGAGTCATGGACGGGGAAAAATTGAGCTGAGGCAAGAAGTTTTTGGTGTTTAGCCAGAAACAATCATTGCATTCCAATCTATGAAATTATATACTACTATTAGTACCTAGTCTTAATTTGCCGGATGGTGTTTAGATATGAGAAGAAATAAGAAAGAACGCCAGGAATTACTTCAGCAGACGATCAAAGCAACCCCATTTATTACAGATGAAGAATTAGCGGGAAAATTCGGAGTTAGCATACAGACGATTCGTTTGGACCGCTTGGAGCTTTCCATACCGGAGCTGAGAGAAAGAATTAAGAACGTGGCAGAGAAAACGCTTGAAGATGAAGTGAAGTCCCTGTCACTAGACGAAGTCATCGGAGAAATTATTGACCTTGAGCTGGATGATCAGGCGATTTCTATTTTAGAAATAAAACAGGAGCATGTATTCAGCCGGAATCAAATTGCGAGAGGACACCATTTATTTGCTCAGGCGAATTCTTTGGCCGTTGCAATTATAGATGACGAATTGGCGCTGACTGCAAGTGCAGACATCCGCTTTACCAGGCAGGTAAAGCAGGGTGAGCGCGTCGTTGCGAAAGCGAAAGTGACGGCGGTTGAGAAAGATAAAGGAAGAACGGTTGTCGAAGTGAACAGCTATGTTGCAGAGGAAATTGTTTTTTCTGGACGCTTTGACATGTACCGTTCAAAACATTCATAAAGGTGGAGCATGCATGAGAATAGCTGTAGATGCAATGGGAGGAGACCACGCTCCCAAAGCTGTTATTGACGGAGTTATGAAGGGTATAGAGTCATTTGATGATCTTCATATTACACTTGTCGGTGACAAGACAACAATAGAATCGTATTTAACAACATCATCAGATCGCATCACGGTGCTGCACGCAGATGAAGTGATTGAGCCTACGGACGAACCGGTCCGCGCCGTGCGGAGAAAAAAGAACTCTTCTATGGTTCTGATGGCGCAGGAAGTTGCAGAAGGCAGAGCTGACGCCTGCATTTCAGCAGGAAATACCGGCGCGTTAATGACAGCCGGCCTGTTTATTGTGGGAAGAATTAAAGGAATTGACCGCCCTGCGCTTGCACCGACACTGCCAACTGTATCAGGCGGCGGATTTCTGCTCCTTGATGTCGGCGCCAATGTAGATGCCAAGCCTGAGCATCTCGTTCAATACGCCATTATGGGTTCTGTTTATTCGCAGCAAGTCCGTGGCGTGACTTCACCGAGAGTCGGTCTTTTGAATGTCGGAACAGAAGATAAAAAAGGAAACGAATTGACGAAGCAGACGTTCCAATTATTAAAAGAGGCAAACATCAACTTTATCGGAAACGTGGAAGCACGGGACCTTTTAGACGATGTAGCAGATGTCGTAGTAACGGACGGATTTACCGGGAATGTTACACTCAAAACGCTTGAAGGCTCTGCGATGTCCATTTTTAAAATGATGAGAGAAGCGCTCACGTCAAACTTTACATCTAAGCTTGCGGCCGCTGTGCTGAAGCCGAAGATGAAGGAAATGAAAATGAAAATGGATTATTCCGAATACGGCGGAGCAAGTCTTTTCGGTTTGAAAGCGCCGGTAATCAAGGCACACGGCTCTTCTGATGCCCGTGCGGTTTATCATGCGATCCGCCAAGCCAGAGAGATGGTCAGCCAAAACATGGCTGCGCTCATTCAGGAAGAAGTAAAAGAAGAAAAAACAGATGAATAGTCTGGAGGTTTTTACATCATGAGTAAGATTGCATTTTTATTCCCTGGTCAGGGATCTCAATTTATCGGCATGGGGAAAGAGCTTTATGATCAGGTTCCAGCTGCAAAACGTCTGTTCGATGAAGCGGACGAAACATTGGAAACAAAGCTTAGCTCACTGATTTTTGAAGGTGATGCCAAAGAATTAACCCTTACATACAATGCGCAGCCTGCTTTGCTGACGACTAGCATTGCTGTGCTTGAAAAATTTAAAGAATCAGGCATTACACCTGATTTCACAGCCGGACACAGCCTTGGAGAATATTCTGCACTGGTGGCGGCTGGCGCAATGAGCTTTAAAGACGCTGTTTATACTGTCAGAAAACGCGGTGAGTTCATGAACGAAGCGGTGCCGGCCGGAGAAGGAGCGATGGCTGCCATTCTCGGCATGGATGCCGACGCATTGAAACAAGTAACCGATAAAGTCACTGAGGATGGCCACCTTGTGCAGCTTGCCAACCTCAACTGTCCCGGACAAATTGTTATTTCCGGAACGGCAAAAGGAGTAGAGCTTGCATCTGAACAGGCAAAAGAGAACGGCGCTAAACGTGCGATCCCGCTTGACGTAAGCGGTCCGTTCCATTCTGAACTGATGAAGCCTGCCGCTGATAAGCTGAAGGAAGTCTTGGACTCCTGTGAACTGAAAGACGCAGAAGTGCCGGTGATCTCAAATGTTTCTGCAGATGTGATGACAGATAAGGCAGACATTAAAGAGAAACTCATTGAGCAGCTGTACTCCCCGGTTCGTTTTGAGGAAACTGTTAACAAGCTGATCGCAGAGGGTGTTACGACGTTTATTGAAATCGGTCCCGGCAAAGTGCTTTCAGGCCTTGTGAAAAAAGTAAACAGACGCTTAAAAACCATTGCCGTATCAGACCCGGAAACGATTGAACTGGCAATTCAAACGCTTAAGGAGGAGAATGAGAATGCTTAATGAAAAAACAGCTGTTGTCACTGGCGCATCCCGCGGAATCGGCCGTTCAATCGCCCTTGACTTGGCCAAAAACGGTGCAAACGTTGTCGTTAACTACTCAGGCAGCGAAGCGAAAGCAAATGAAGTCGTAGATGAAATCAAATCAATGGGCAGAAAAGCAATTGCTGTCAAAGCCGATGTATCAAATCCTGAAGATGTACAAAACATGATAAAAGAAACGATTTCTGTTTTCTCTACGATTGACATTCTAGTGAACAACGCCGGAATTACAAAAGACAATCTCATCATGAGAATGAAAGAAGATGAGTGGGATGATGTTATTAACATTAACCTGAAGGGTGTTTTCAACTGCACGAAAGCTGTCACAAGACAAATGATGAAGCAGCGTTCAGGCCGGATTATTAACGTATCGTCTATCGTAGGCGTCAGCGGAAATCCTGGACAAGCCAACTACGTGGCTGCAAAAGCGGGTGTGATCGGCTTAACAAAGTCTTCAGCTAAAGAGCTCGCAAGCCGCAACATCACAGTCAATGCGATTGCGCCTGGATTTATCTCAACCGATATGACAGATAAGCTTGCCAAAGACGTTCAAGATGAAATGCTGAAACAAATTCCGCTCGCTCGCTTTGGCGATCCCGGAGATGTCAGCAGCGTCGTCACGTTTCTTGCTTCAGAGGGAGCGCGTTACATGACAGGCCAGACGCTTCATATTGACGGCGGAATGGTAATGTAAGTTTTTTCTCGAAAATTTCATCATAGTTACTCTAGTTTTTTAAAAACGAATCCACTATAATACTTGAGGGGAGGTGAATTGCTATGGCAGATACATTAGAGCGTGTAACGAAAATCATCGTAGATCGCCTTGGCGTTGATGAAGCAGACGTCAAACTTGAAGCTTCTTTCAAGGAAGACTTAGGTGCTGATTCCCTGGATGTAGTTGAGCTTGTTATGGAACTTGAAGACGAGTTTGATATGGAAATTTCTGACGAAGATGCTGAAAAGATTGCAACAGTCGGCGACGCTGTGAACTACATACAAAACCAGCAATAAGCTGATGCTAAAAGTCCCGCCGAAATGCGGGGCTTTAGCCCTTTATTCGTGCAGTTATTACAGCATGCCGCTTTTACGCGCGCTGTATCCGGTTTAGTCAGAGAAGCGCGGTGAACCTGATGTGCCTATGGAGGTTACTATGTCAAAACACTCACATTATAAAGATAAGAAAAAGTTCTATAAAAAAATAGAACAATTTAAAGAGTTTCAAGAACGGATCTCGGTTCACTTTCAAAATGAAAAGCTTTTGTATCAAGCATTTACACATTCATCTTATGTGAATGAGCATCGGAAAAAGCCGTATGAAGATAATGAAAGGCTTGAATTTTTAGGTGACGCTGTTTTGGAACTGACGATCTCCAGATTCTTATTTGCCAAGTATCCGGCTATGAGTGAAGGAGATTTGACGAAATTGAGAGCCGCGATTGTATGCGAACCGTCTCTCGTTTCATTGGCTCACGAACTGTCATTCGGCGATCTTGTCCTATTAGGGAAAGGCGAGGAAATGACGGGCGGCAGAAAACGTCCTGCACTTTTGGCGGATGTCTTCGAAGCATTTATCGGAGCCTTGTATCTTGACCAGGGATTAGAGCCGGTCGAAAGTTTCTTAAAAGTCTATGTGTTCCCTAAAATAAACGATGGTGCTTTTTCTCATGTGATGGATTTTAAAAGCCAGCTGCAGGAATACGTGCAGCGGGACGGCAAGGGCTCGCTGGAGTATAAAATATCCAACGAAAAAGGACCTGCCCATAACCGTGAATTCGAAGCCATCGTATCTCTAAAAGGTGAACCACTCGGAGTCGGAAACGGCCGTTCAAAGAAAGAAGCCGAACAGCACGCTGCTCAGGAAGCTCTAGCTAAATTGCAAAAACACCATACGAAACAATAAAATCCCCCTGAGTTATAAGGGGGATTTCAGTATGTTTGCCGTCTTATTTCATCCATGTTTATGATAAAATTGAAATACTTATTACATAAGGAGGATCGCTATGTTCCTCAAACGTTTAGACGTTATAGGATTTAAATCATTTGCAGAACGGATTTCCGTTGATTTTGTAAAAGGCGTCACTGCGGTTGTCGGCCCGAACGGAAGCGGAAAAAGCAATATCACAGACGCTATTCGCTGGGTTCTTGGAGAACAATCAGCACGTTCCCTTCGCGGCGGGAAAATGGAAGATATTATTTTTGCCGGCAGTGATTCGAGAAAACGGTTAAATCTTGCCGAAGTTACACTTACGCTTGATAATGACGATCATTTTTTGCCGATTGACTTCCATGAGGTCAGTGTCACAAGACGTGTGTACAGATCTGGCGAGAGTGAATTTTTAATTAACAATCAGCCGTGCCGCTTAAAAGATATTATTGATTTATTTATGGACTCAGGACTTGGAAAAGAAGCATTTTCGATTATCAGCCAAGGGAAAGTGGAAGAAATCCTGAGCAGCAAAGCGGAGGATCGCCGCAGTATCTTTGAAGAAGCAGCAGGGGTGCTCAAATACAAAACGAGAAAGAAAAAAGCAGAAAACAAGCTGTTTGAAACCCAGGATAATTTAAACCGGGTAGAAGATATATTACATGAGCTGGAAGGCCAGGTTGAACCTCTTAAAATACAGGCCTCAATTGCGAAAGACTACCTGGAGAAAAAGAAAGAGCTTGAGCACGTTGAAATTGCGCTGACCGCTTACGATATTGAAGAGCTGCACGCCAAATGGTCAAGCCTTCAGGAGAAAGTGCAAGCCGCTAAAGAAGAAGAGCTCGCTGAATCGTCTGC
Organism: Bacillus sp. B28; assembly: GCF_029536185.1. Classification (NCBI taxonomy): domain Bacteria; kingdom Bacillati; phylum Bacillota; class Bacilli; order Caryophanales; family Bacillaceae; genus Bacillus; species Bacillus sp. B28. The sequence goes on from NZ_CP120511.1 coordinate 1,695,835, forward strand.
TATCTCAGCAAAAGAAGCGAAAATTGAAGATGCGCGAGACAAAATTCAAGCGCTCGATGAATCAGTGGACGAGCTCCAGCAAGTCTTGCTTGTGACAAGTGAGGAGCTTGAAAAGCTGGAAGGGCGCAAAGAAGTACTGAAAGAACGCAAAAAAAACGCTGTGCAAAACCGAGAGCAGCTTGAAGAAGCCATCGTACAGTTTCAGCAAAAAGAAGCTGTGCTGAAAGAAGATCTTGCGAAGCAGGAAGCTGTTTTCGAAACGCTTCAGACAGAAGTGAAAGATTTAAAAGCACAGGTGAAGGAAAAGCAGCAGGCTCTCAGTCTTCATAATGAAAATATCGAGGAGAAAATTGAACAGCTGAAAAGCGATTACTTTGAGCTGTTAAACAGCCAGGCGTCGATTCGCAATGAGCTCCAGCTGCTTGATGACCAGATGTCCCAATCAGCCGTTACCCAGCAGAGGCTAGCTGATAATAATGAAAAGCATCTGCAGGAACGGCGCGATATTTCCGCCCAAAAAGCTGCATGTGAAACCGAGTTTGCCCGCATAGAGCAGGAGATTCACAGCCAAGTCGGCGCGTATCGTGAAATGCAGGTCAAATACGAGCAGAAAAAGCGTCAATATGAGAAAAATGAATCTGCTCTTTACCAAGCATACCAATACGTCCAGCAGGCGAGATCGAAAAAAGACATGCTTGAGACGATGCAGGGAGATTTCTCCGGCTTTTATCAAGGTGTTAAAGAGGTGCTGAAAGCGAAAGAGCGGCTTGGCGGTATTCGCGGGGCAGTCCTTGAGCTGATTTCAACAGAACAAAAGTATGAAACGGCCATTGAAATAGCACTCGGAGCTTCAGCACAGCATGTCGTAACCGATGATGAACAGTCCGCCCGTAAAGCGATTCAATATCTGAAACAGAATTCGTTCGGCCGGGCGACATTTCTGCCGCTTTCTGTCATCAAAGACCGTCAGCTTCAAAGCAGGGACGCGGCAACTGCGGAGCAGCACCCGTCATTTCTCGGGGTTGCCAGTGATCTTGTCACATTTGATCCTGCGTATCGCCGTATCATTCAAAACCTGCTTGGCACCGTTCTGATTACAGAGCATTTAAAAGGCGCAAATGAGCTTGCGAAGCTGCTTGGACACCGTTACCGCATTGTTACTCTCGAGGGCGATGTCGTGAATCCTGGAGGTTCAATGACGGGGGGCGCCGTTAAAAAGAAAAACAACTCCCTGCTAGGAAGAAGCCGGGAACTAGAGGATGTCACCCAGCGGCTCGTTGAGATGGAAGAAAAAACAGCGCAGCTTGAACAAGAGGTCAAAACCCTTAAGCAATCCATTCAGGAGATGGAGAAAAAACTGGCTGAATTAAGAGAGGCCGGGGAAGGCTTAAGAGTAAAGCAGCAGGATGTGAAAGGCCAGCTGTATGAGCTTCAAGTCGCTGAGAAGAATATCAATACTCACTTAGAGCTCTATGATCAAGAGAAATCAGCTCTGTCAGAAAGCGATCAAGAGAAGAAAGCGCGCAAACGCGAGCTGGAAGAAAAGCTTTCTTCCGTATCCGAAAAGATGAAACAGCTTGAAGAGGATATTGATAGACTGACAAAACAAAAACAGACACAGTCCTCTACAAAAGAGTCTCTCTCCAATGAGCTGACTGAGCTGAAGATCGCAGCAGCGAAAAAAGAGCAAGCATGTAAGAGCGAAGAGGACAACCTCGCTAGATTAAAGAAAGAGCTCCAAGAAACAGAGCTTGCTTTAAAAGAGACGAAAGAGGACCTAAGCTTCTTAACGTCAGAAATGTCATCAAGCACAAGCGGCGAAGAAAAACTGGAAGAGGCCGCGAAACATAAATTGAATGACAAAACAAAAACAATTGAATTGATTGCGTTAAGGCGCGACCAGAGGATCAAACTTCAGCAGGGGCTTGATACGTATGAGCGCGAGCTGAAAGAAATGAAGCGCCTGTATAAACAAAAAACAACGCTCTTAAAAGACGAAGAAGTAAAACTAGGCCGAATGGAAGTCGAGCTTGATAATTTGCTGCAATACTTGCGGGAAGAATACAGCTTGTCCTTTGAGGGAGCTAAAGAGAAATACCAGCTTGAAACAGATCCTGAGGAAGCACGAAAGCGCGTGAAGCTGATTAAACTCGCTATAGAAGAGCTTGGAACGGTAAACATCGGAAGCATAGATGAGTTTGAGAGGGTTAACGAACGCTATCAATTCTTGTCAGAGCAAAAAGAAGATTTAACAGAAGCAAAAAATACCCTGTTCCAAGTGATTGAGGAAATGGACGAAGAGATGACGAAACGCTTTAATGACACATTCGTCCAAATTCGCTCTCACTTTGATCAAGTCTTCCGCTCCTTATTCGGAGGAGGACGAGCGGAATTAAGGCTTACCGATCCGAATGATCTGCTGCATTCCGGAGTGGAAATTATCGCGCAGCCGCCGGGGAAAAAACTGCAAAACTTAAACCTTTTGTCTGGCGGAGAGCGTGCGCTTACTGCTATTGCGCTCTTATTCTCAATTTTAAAGGTGCGCCCTGTGCCGTTTTGTGTACTAGACGAGGTAGAAGCCGCGCTTGACGAAGCAAATGTGTTCCGGTTTGCGCAGTATTTGAAAAAATACAGTGCCGATACTCAGTTTATTGTGATTACCCACAGAAAAGGCACAATGGAGGAAGCTGATGTGCTTTACGGAGTGACGATGCAGGAATCCGGTGTTTCTAAGGTCATCTCAGTGAAGCTGGAAGAGACAAAAGAATTCGTTCAGTAACGAGGAAAGAGGTTATAAGATGAGCTTTTTTAAAAAATTAAAAGAGAAAATCACAAAACAGACAGATTCCGTATCTGAAAAGTTTAAGGACGGCCTTGAAAAAACGAGAAACTCCTTTCAAAACAAAGTGAATGATCTCGTGTCCCGTTACCGTAAAATTGATGAGGACTTCTTCGAAGAGCTTGAAGAGGTCCTGATCAGTGCTGATGTCGGTTTTACAACGGTTATGGAGCTGATAGACGAGCTCAAAAAAGAAGTGAAACGCAGAAATATTCAAGATCCGCAGGAAGTGCAGTCTGTTATTTCTGAGAAGCTGGTGGAGATTTATAACAGCGGAGACGAACAAATTTCTGAGCTGAACATTCAGGAAGGGCGTTTAAATGTCATTCTCCTAGTCGGCGTAAATGGAGTCGGCAAAACGACAACGATCGGAAAGCTTGCTCATAAACTAAAGCAAGAAGGAAAGTCTGTTGTACTCGCTGCCGGAGACACTTTCAGAGCAGGAGCGATTGAACAGCTTGAAGTATGGGGAGAACGTACGGGTGTGCCTGTCATTAAGCAGGCGGCCGGCAGCGATCCTGCGGCTGTCATCTATGATGCTGTTCACGCTGCCAAAGCGAGAGAAGCCGATGTATTGATTTGTGATACGGCAGGGCGTCTTCAAAATAAGGTAAACCTGATGAAGGAGCTCGAAAAGGTGAAGCGCGTTATCGAAAGAGAAGTGCCTGAAGCGCCTCATGAGGTGCTGCTCGCCCTTGATGCCACCACTGGACAAAACGCAATGGCACAGGCGAAGGAGTTCTCTAAAGCAACAAACGTTACAGGAATTGCTTTAACAAAGCTTGACGGCACTGCAAAAGGCGGCATTGTCCTTGCAATTCGCAACGAGCTTCATATTCCGGTTAAATTAGTCGGTTTAGGAGAAAAAGTTGATGATCTTCAGGAGTTTGACGCTGAATCTTACGTATACGGGCTCTTTTCAGATTTAGTGGAAAAAGCGGAGGATTAAAAAGACAGACAGCCCCCAAAAGCCTTGGGGGCTGTTTTGTTATCGTCTCACTTGATAGGCGAAATGATAAAGGCTGTTATCAGTGGATAGCAATCTCGCATCACCTGAATAAACCCTGAATGGAATAATGTCATAGTAATGAACGGAAACAGATGTGTAATACGTGTAGTATCCAGCAGCAGGTCCTAAATACATCGGAACGTTAAACTTTCCGTTTTCATCAGTTGTTCCCGCAGCTGTCTGTGTTGTATTCCCGACTTTTGTATCTGCTTCGAAGCTGACTGGTGTGTTTGGCACTGGCGCTCCTTTTTCGTCGAGCAATGTACCGCTTATCGTAATATTGTACTTGACTCGCCAAAATTGGCCCTGTCCGTAATTGATTTTACCGTACACGCCTCCGTCCGTGCTAATATTTGAGATGGAGGCCTTATAAGGGGCTCCGGCCGCAGCTGCTTGCTGGGCGGGAAAAATAAATGGTAACACGGCAGCCAAGCATAACATAACCAATAAACCGATTTTTTTCATGAGAATCCTCCTTTAAAATAGGGATCATATACAATATCGGAATAAATTAGATGATGTTTAGATAATATTGGAAAAAGTGATCGTTGCTTTGACAAGATAAAAACTTGACACTCACATTAAAACCATGTAAACTAAGTTATCGTAAAGGGATTTGACTTAACAAAGGGGAGAGCTCATATGTCGCTCGAAAAGACAACGAGAATGAATTATCTGTTTGATTTTTATCAGTCGTTGTTGACGTCTAAACAGAAGAGCTATATGTCTCTTTATTATTTGGACGATTTCTCCCTTGGCGAAATAGCCGAAGAGTATGAGGTTTCAAGACAAGCTGTTTATGATAACATCAAACGAACAGAAGCGATGCTTGAACAATATGAAGAAAAGCTGCTCCTTTTGAAAAAGTTTCAGGAGCGTAAAGAGATGTTTAATAAGCTGAAGGAGCTTGCTTCCGGTACTGAAGAAAAGGAAGAAATTACAGCTCTGATTGAAGCGCTTGAGAAATTAGATTAGGAGGCGGCAAACTATGGCATTTGAAGGATTAGCCGACCGACTGCAGCAGACGATTTCTAAAATCCGCGGAAAAGGGAAAGTCAGCGAACAAGATGTAAAAGATATGATGCGTGAGGTTCGTCTTGCGCTGCTTGAGGCTGACGTTAACTTTAAAGTAGTCAAGGATTTTGTCAAAAAAGTAAGTGAACGCGCTGTAGGCCAAGACGTCATGAAAAGTCTGACGCCCGGCCAGCAGGTCATTAAAGTCGTTAAAGAGGAACTGACTGAGCTGATGGGCGGCGAAGAGAGCAAAATCGCCGTTGCGAAGCGGCCGCCGACTGTTATTATGATGGTCGGTCTCCAGGGTGCCGGTAAAACGACAACGAGCGGTAAGCTTGCAAATCTGCTGCGCAAAAAGCATAATCGCAAACCGATGCTGGTTGCTGCCGATATTTACCGTCCTGCTGCAATCAAGCAGCTGGAAACGCTAGGCAAGCAGCTCGACATGCCTGTTTTTTCCCTTGGTGATCAGGTCAGCCCTGTAGAAATAGCCAAGCAGGCTATCGAAAAAGCCAAGGAAGAACACTATGATTATGTCATTTTGGATACAGCAGGCCGTTTGCATATCGACCATGAGCTTATGGATGAACTCACCCAAGTGAAAGAAATCGCGAATCCGGAAGAAATCTTTCTGGTTGTCGATTCAATGACCGGGCAGGATGCCGTGAATGTAGCCAAAAGCTTTAACGAACAGCTCGGTTTAACCGGTGTTGTGTTAACGAAGCTTGATGGAGACACGCGCGGGGGTGCTGCACTTTCCATTCGTGCGGTGACAAACACGCCGATTAAATTCGCCGGTTTAGGCGAAAAGCTTGATGCATTAGAAGCATTCCATCCTGAACGCATGGCATCAAGGATTCTCGGCATGGGTGACGTGTTAACATTGATTGAAAAAGCTCAGGCAACCGTCGATGAAGACAAGGCCAAAGAGCTGGAACAAAAAATGAGAACAATGAGCTTCACATTGGATGATTTTCTGGAGCAGCTCGGACAGGTCAGAAACATGGGGCCTTTGGATGAGCTTCTGCAAATGATGCCGGGTGCAGGTAAGATGAAAGGCTTGAAAAATATTCAAGTTGATGAAAAGCAGCTGAATCATGTGGAAGCGATCATTAAATCGATGACCGTTCTTGAAAAAGAACAGCCGGATATCATTAATGCCAGCCGGCGCAAGCGGATTGCGAAAGGAAGCGGGACGTCCGTGCAGGAAGTCAACCGTCTGCTTAAGCAGTTTGACGAAATGAAAAAAATGATGAAGCAGATGACAAACATGTCAAAAGGAAAGAAAAAAGGATTTAAGTTACCTTTTATGTAATCGGTTATACATGATAAAACCGTTGTTAAGAAAAAACACTTTACAAACACTTTTATCATTGTTAATATACTATCTTGTTGAAATATTTTCGGAGGTGCTAGTAAAATGGCAGTAAAAATTCGTTTAAAACGTATGGGAGCAAAAAAATCTCCTTTCTATCGTATTGTTGTAGCAGATTCTCGTTCACCGCGTGACGGCCGTTTCATCGAAACAGTCGGCACTTACAACCCGGTTGCAAAACCAGCGGAAGTAAAAATCGATGAAGAGCTTGCTCTTAAATGGCTTCAAACTGGAGCGAAACCATCTGATACAGTTCGCAACTTGTTCTCTAGCCAAGGAATCATGGAAAAATTCCACAACGCTAAACAAGGCAAGTAATGACTGATCAACACTTGGAAGATTTGATTGTCACGATTGTGACGCCGCTTGTTGATCATCCAGATGACATTCGGGTCATAAGAGAAGAAACCGATCAAAAGATTGCGCTGCGCTTATCTGTTCATAAGTCAGATACCGGTAAAGTTATCGGGAAGCAAGGCCGGACTGCAAAAGCGATTCGAACAGCTGTATTTGCAGCTGGCGCACAGTCTTCTAAGAAAGTTCAATTTGAAATATTTGACTAAAAGGGAGAGGGCCGGCACCTCCCCTTTTTTTACACGCAAAAAACGGGTAAACTGATAGAAGATAAGACAAGATAGAAAAGTCTGGTCTTGAAAAAGTTTTAAAAGCAGGGAGCTTGGTGCGATGCAAATTATTCACCGTGTAGCCGTTATGCAAGTCTTAACCGAGCGCAGCAAAGAAAAGCTTTTATCTACTTTCACAGAAAAGAAGCAAATGCTTGAACGAGAATGCAGCCAGCTCTATTTTCAGCTTAGAAAACATGAAAAAGAACAGCAGAACCCAGATGTAATTGAACAATTTAAAAAGGCAATAGAAAAACGAAAAGATAATATGAAAATGATCGATTTTCAAATTACCCAAGTACATACATTACCGCTTGGCAGTGAAATGAAAGAAAAGGAAATCGATGCGCTGCTGACCATTGAAGTCGGAGATGACTGGCATGAGAAAACAGCAGCAAACACCATCGTCATAAAAGACGGAACAGTAATTGAAATTCGCCAGAGGTGATCATATGACAAAGCGATGGTTTAATGTCGGTAAAATTGTAAATACCCACGGAATTAAAGGTGAGGTGCGGGTCATTTCAAAAACGGATTTTGCCGAAGAACGGTACAAGCCGGGCAACACGCTGTATTTGTTTATGGACGGACGCCAAGAACCGATAGAGGTAACGGTAAACACGTACAGGCTGCATAAGCAATTTCATCTGCTGCAGTTTAAAGAAAGACAAAGCCTGAATGAAGTAGAGGAACTGAAAAACGCCATCATCAAAGTTCCTGAAGAGGATTTGGGTGAGCTGAATGAAGGAGAATTTTATTTCCACGAAATTATCGGCTGTGAAGTTTTTACCGAAGAAGGCGAACTGATCGGAAAGGTGAAAGAAATTTTAACACCGGGAGCCAATGATGTATGGGTAATCGGTCGTAAAGGTAAAAAAGACGCGCTGATCCCTTACATTGAATCAGTCGTCAAACAGATTGATGTCAGCGAAAAGAAAATTGAGATTCAACTCATGGAAGGATTAATAGACGAATGAAAATCGATTTTTTGACGCTGTTTCCTGAAATGTTTGAAGGGGTGCTCGGTTCATCCATTCTTCAAAAAGCCCAAGAAAAAGAAGCAGTGCAGTTCCAGATCGTCAATTTCCGGGAGTATTCTGATAACAAGCATAATACAGTGGATGATTATCCTTACGGCGGCGGAGCAGGTATGGTTCTGAAGCCTCAGCCTGTTTTTGACGCGGTTGAGGATCTGGCCTCAAAAGCCGACAGTCCGCCGCGCGTTATCCTTGTCTGCCCGCAAGGTGAGCGTTTCATCCAAAAAAAAGCCGAGGAATTGGCAAAGGAAGAGCATTTGCTGTTTATCTGCGGCCATTATGAAGGCTATGATGAGCGAATCCGCGAGCATTTGGTGACAGATGAAATATCAATTGGCGACTTCGTTCTGACAGGCGGTGAGCTGCCTGCGATGATGATTGCTGACAGTGTCGTCAGGCTGCTTCCGGGTGTGCTTGGCAAAGAGGCTTCCCACATAGAGGATTCGTTCAGTACGGGGCTCTTGGAGCATCCGCATTATACAAGACCGGCAGATTATAAAGGTTTAAAAGTGCCTGAAACACTTCTATCAGGAAACCATGCTAAAATCAAAGAATGGCGGAATAAAGAATCGATCAGAAGAACCTATTTAAGACGCCCGGATCTTCTGAAAGACTATCCGCTTACAGAGCAAGAAAGAAAATGGATTTCTGAATGGGAAAAAGAATAGATTTTATTGCATAGGCTATGAAATTGTGATAAGATACTACTTGTGGCTTGAACGGGCTTATCCGTTGAAGCTTGAAAACGATGTTCCGCTGTGCCGGGTTTTGAGGCCAAGAGCATCTGTTGGAAGGAGTTGAAAACGATGCAAAAACTAATTGAAGATATCACAAAAGAACAGCTTCGTACTGATCTTCCTACGTTCCGTCCTGGTGACACTTTACGTGTACACGTAAAAGTTGTTGAGGGTAACCGTGAGCGTATCCAGATCTTTGAAGGTGTTGTGATTAAGCGTCGTGGTGGTGGAATCAGCGAAACGTTCACAGTTCGTAAGATTTCTTACGGTGTTGGCGTTGAACGTACTTTCCCTGTACACACACCAAAAATCGCGAAAATCGAAGTTGTACGTTACGGTAAAGTACGCCGTGCTAAGCTTTACTACCTGCGTGAACTTCGCGGAAAAGCGGCTCGTATTAAAGAAATCAGACGATAATGATAACGAACGAAAAGAGCTTGTTACCAGTAACAAGCTCTTTTTTTATACAGAATTTGAAAATGCCGGTCAGGCATCGTAAAATACATAAAGAACAACTAAGAATCTTGCACACTCAGAAGATAAAGGCGGTGTTCGTGTCACATGACAATCCAATGGTTCCCTGGCCATATGGCAAAGGCAAGACGGGAAGTAACCGAAAAATTAAAATTAATCGATATTGTATATGAATTGGTAGATGCCAGAATCCCGATGTCATCAAGAAACCCAATGATTGAAGACATCTTAAAAAATAAGCCGAGAATTATGCTGTTAAATAAAGCTGACAAAGCAGATGCGGCAGTTACACAGCAGTGGAAAGAGCACTTTGAGAACCAAGGAATCCGCTCTCTGTCCATTAATTCTGTAAACGGCCAAGGATTAAATCAAATTGTTCCGGCTTCAAAAGATATCCTGCAGGAGAAATTTGACCGGATGAGAGCAAAAGGTGTAAAGCCAAGAGCGATCCGGGCGCTGATCATCGGCATTCCGAACGTCGGAAAATCAACGCTTATCAACCGGCTGGCAAAGAAAAACATTGCGAAAACCGGAGACAGACCCGGTATCACAACATCTCAGCAATGGGTCAAAGTCGGGAAAGAATTGGAGCTTTTAGACACTCCGGGGATTTTATGGCCTAAATTTGAGGACGAGCTTGTCGGGTTGAGGCTGGCAGTCACGGGGGCTATTAAAGACTCGATTATCAATCTTCAGGATGTTGCCGTGTTTGGCCTCCGTTTTCTCGAAGAACATTATCCTGAACGGCTTAAAGAACGCTACGGGCTCGATGAGATACCTGAAGACATCGCGGAGCTGTTTGATGCAATAGGTGAAAAACGCGGCTGCCTCATGAGCGGTGGGCTTATTAACTACGATAAAACGACTGAAGTGATCATTCGTGATATCCGCACAGAAAAGTTCGGGAGGCTGTCATTCGAACAGCCGACGATGTAAAGACGCGCAGAAATGCGGGTCTTTATTTTTTCCTGACAGGACCGATACATACAGTAAGGGAGAAGAGAAAGTGAATACATTAACCGTAAAAGACATTAGAGACCGTCTGCAAGAGGTAAGAGATGACCAGGACCCATTTCTTGCCCAGTGTGAAAATGATCCGAGAAAAAGCGTACAAGCGCTTGTAGAGCAATGGCTGAAAAAGCACGCAAAGGAAAAAGCGCTAAAAGAACAGTGGGTGAATATGACCTCCTATGAAAGGCTTGCGAGAAACAAGGGGTTTCGTTTTATTGCAGGAGTAGACGAAGTAGGCCGGGGCCCATTGGCAGGACCGGTTGTCGCCAGCGCAGTCATCCTGCCTGAGGAATGCGAAATACTTGGGCTCACAGACTCAAAAAAGCTTACAGAAAAAAAGCGTGAGGAATATTACGATCTCATTATGAAAGAAGCTGTGGCAGTCGGCATAGGAATTGTAGAAGCAGCTGTTATTGATGAGATCAATATTTATGAAGCCTCAAAATTGGCAATGGTCGAAGCAATCCGCGATTTGTCCGATACACCCGATTATTTGCTCGTTGACGCGATGACACTGCCGCTCGATACGTCTCAGTCTTCAATTATAAAAGGTGATGCCAAGAGCGTGTCTATCGCAGCAGGTGCGTGTATTGCGAAAGTAACGAGAGACCGGATGATGAGCGCATACGCCGAAAAGTATCCGCAGTACGGCTTTGATAAAAATAAAGGCTATGGGACAAAAGAGCATCTTGAAGCGCTCGCAGCTTATGGACCGACCGACTTGCACCGGAAAACTTTCGCTCCTGTTCAATCTTACAGATAATCTAATGGACAAGGAGGCACCTTTTGAAAATGAACATACGAAATGATGTACAGCAGGCGCTCAAAAACCTTTTTGGAAACACTGCAGCTCCGCAGGAAACATCACATACAACCGACGAATCAAATGCCGTAAAGCGTCTCCTTTTAGGGAAAGTGCTTCGTTTATTAGGGGACCAGCATGCACTGATCCAAGTAGGGAATCAAACGATTCAAGGCAAACTTGAAACCCAGCTTCGTCCTCAGGCGTATTACTGGTTTTCCTACGAAAAAAAACCAGCGGAACAGACAGGCCGTCTCCAGGTTGTGCAAAGCTTTGACCAAAATCCCAAAACCATTCAGGATGCAGCGGGCAAGCTTCTAAACGCTATTTCAGTGAAGCCGTCAAACGCATCCCTTATGATGGCTGGCGCAATGCTGAAAAGCAAAACACCCATCACAGAAAATGATATCAAAACAGCCGTCCGCTGGATGGACACGCTGCCTGCGACAGACACAAAAAAAGCCATCGAAACAGTTTTATCTGCCTTAAAGCGGGATCTCCCCGTTCACCCCGATGTTTTGAGCGGAGTTCATGCTGTCAAATCGCCTGTACCGCTCCATCAGCACCTATCTCAGCTGATTCAGGCTATTCATCAAAATCCTCAGCCGAGCCAGGCGCTGACAAAGCTAAAAGAAGCCGTTACGGCACTTTTTAATAGCGAAACAGATGTCCATGCAGAACGTCTTATCGAGAAGCTTATCTCGTTAACGGATCATAACAGAGCTGCCTCTTCAGTCAGCACAGCTGGAAACCGGGAGCTTAGCGCAGCAGACGGCTCCGCAGGAAAGGCAAACTGGGCGCCTGCAAACCCGCAGGAGCAGCAGCGAAACACACGAGACGGTGCCGCTAAAACTGTCTCAGACATTTCAATGAAAGAAGCAGGAAGGCTGCTGGCCACACTGACGGAAGCTGCGGATAAAAACGGCAATCCAATCGTAAAAGAAGCAGCGAATTGGATAAAGGCTGTTGTTTCCTCTAGTCAAAATAAGCCTGAGGCAGCAGCATCTGCTTTGCAGGCCGCGCAAGTCACGGATCAAGAAGCAGAAGTGTTTTTAAAGGCTGTTCAGCAAACAGCTCCTAATTTGGCGGATAAGGCAGATGTTCTTTCTTTCTTATCCAAAGTGAAAATGGCAATAGGCGCTCGAGATGAGCTTGCATTTATTAAAGCGTTAGAACAAGGTGCCGCAGTGCTGCCTGATGATATTCAATCAGTTAAGATGGCTCTTCATGCTGCCAGAGCGTCACGTGAGTTAGCGGAACCTGTCAAACAGGAAGCGGATCAGCTCTTCCATAAATTAAACGGTCAGCTTCTCATGCAGCAGGATCATCCTTCCTACAGCCAAATTGTGATGTCATTTCCGATGTTTTCAAAATCGGGGATTCAGGACATGACTGTTCTGTTTAAAGGACAAAAAGAAGCGGATGGAAAGCTCGATCCTTCCCATTGCCGGCTCTTGTTTTTACTGCAATTGGATACGTTAAAAGAAACAGTTGTCGACTGCCTGATACAGCAGCAAGTCATGACGATTACAATTGAGACGGACTTTGAACTTCAGCCGGCAATCGATCCGATGGTGCCCGCCCTCAAGCAATCGCTCAAAGAAATGGGCTACAGTCTTTCAGGGGTTAACGCTAAAAAACGCCTTCAATCTGATGAAAAGGCTACTATTGATCAATACATAACAAGCATCAGTGATCAGGGAGTGGATGTGAAAATATGAACGAGCAAACGCCTTTAAGAAAAGCTATAGCTCTCCATTATGACGAAAAAAAAGACAAGGCGCCAAGAGTAATTGCAACCGGGAAGGGCCATGTTGCTGACAACATTATCAAAGAAGCTAAAAAGGCGGGGGTCCCGATCCAAGAAGATCGGACCCTTGTCGAATTAATGCGCCATTTGACTGTGGATGACCAGATCCCGGAAGCACTTTATGAAACGGTAGCCGAGATTTTTTCTTTCATTTACAGATTGGACGAAAGTGTAAAAAATAAAAAATAGCTAAAATATTCCCCATTCTCCGCTTGAAATTTATGTTTTTAATAAAATAAAAGTTTGAATGTTTAGAAGGATTTTAAGATTTTGCATCGAACTCTAGACAACTCTTCCAGTATTATATAGAATGAAAGCGCAGTCTATTTTTAGTTTTGTTACATAAGTTAGGAGGATGGGAAATGAATATCCATGAGTACCAGGGAAAAGAAGTCCTCAGAAAATATGGGGTGTCTGTTCCTGAAGGTAAAGTGGCTTTTACAGCAGAAGAAGCAGTTGAAAAAGCAAAGAGCTTATCCAGCTCGGTTTATGTCGTAAAGGCTCAAATTCATGCTGGCGGTCGAGGCAAAGCTGGTGGGGTAAAAATAGCAAAATCATTAGACGAAGTAAAAGCGTATGCCGAAGAACTTTTAGGTAAGACCCTCGTTACGCATCAGACGGGTCCGGACGGGCAAGTAATAAAACGCTTACTTATTGAAGAAGGCTGCGATATTAAAAAGGAATACTATGTGGGATTAGTGCTTGACCGTGCCACTTCAAGAATTGTTCTGATGGCCTCTGAAGAAGGCGGAACAGAAATTGAAGAAGTAGCAGAGAAAACACCGGAAAAAATCAAAAAGGCTGTCATTGATCCGGCTGTTGGCCTCCAAGGCTATCAAGCTAGAGAAATTGCATTCGCTATCAATATTCCAAAAGAGCTTGTGGGGAAAGCTGCTAAATTTATGCTTGGACTATACAAAGCGTTTGTTGAGAAAGACTGCTCAATCGCCGAAATCAATCCTCTCGTTGTAACTGGAGACGGGAATGTGATGGCGCTTGATGCGAAACTAAATTTTGACAGCAACGCATTATACAGACAAAAAGATATTATGGAATACAGAGATTTGGACGAAGAAGATCCAAAAGAAATTGAAGCCTCTAAATACGATCTGAGCTACATTTCCCTTGATGGAAATATCGGATGCATGGTAAACGGCGCTGGACTAGCAATGTCCACGATGGATATCATTAAACATTATGGAGGAGAACCGGCCAACTTCCTTGATGTCGGGGGCGGCGCAACCGCAGAAAAAGTCACGGAAGCATTTAAAATCATTCTTTCTGATCAAAATGTTAAAGGGATTTTCGTCAACATTTTCGGAGGCATTATGAAATGTGATGTCATCGCAGAAGGGGTTGTTGAAGCGACAAGACAAGTCGGTTTAACATTGCCGCTTGTCGTCCGTCTTGAAGGAACAAACGTGGATCTAGGGAAGAAAATCCTTAGTGAATCAGGATTAAATATTACATCTGCGGAATCCATGGCTGACGGCGCGCAGAAAATCGTATCTTTAGTATAGGAAAGAATGAAAGGCAGGGGACCAAATAATGAGTGTTTTTATCAATAAAGATACAAGAGTTATTGTACAAGGGATTACAGGTTCTACCGCTTTATTCCATACGAAGCAGATGCTTGAATACGGCACAAATATCGTGGGCGGTGTGACACCTGGAAAAGGCGGAACAGAAGTGGAAGGGGTACCTGTATTTAATACAGTGGCTGATGCAGTTCATACGACTGGCGCAAATGCGTCTGTTATCTATGTTCCGGCACCGTTTGCATCTGATGCAATTATGGAAGCGGTAGATGCGGAGCTTGATCTGGTCATTTGCATCACAGAGCATATCCCGGTTTTAGATATGGTAAAAGTGAAACGCTTCATGGAAGGCAAGAAAACGAGATTAATAGGACCGAACTGTCCTGGCGTCATTACGCCTGATGAATGTAAAATCGGCATTATGCCCGGATATATCCATAAAAAGGGTCATGTAGGCGTTGTATCGCGTTCAGGAACATTAACATACGAAGCAGTGCATCAGCTGTCAGAAGCGGGTGTAGGACAGTCTACAGCCGTTGGAATCGGCGGCGATCCTGTAAATGGAACCAACTTCATTGACGTTTTAAAAGCGTTTAACGAAGATCCTGAAACACACGCTGTCATCATGATCGGCGAAATCGGCGGTACAGCTGAAGAGGAAGCTGCTGAGTGGGTAAAAGCCAACATGACAAAACCGGTAGTCGGATTCATTGGCGGTAAAACAGCACCTCCAGGGAAACGAATGGGACATGCAGGCGCCATCATTTCCGGCGGAAAAGGCACGGCTGATGAAAAAATCAAAACACTTAATGAATGCGGAATCGAAGTTGCAGAGACACCTTCTGTCATGGGAGAAACATTAATTAAAGTGTTGAAAGAAAAGAATTTATTTGAAACGTGCAAAACTCATTAATAGAGAAGGGACAGCCATCTTGGCTGTTCCTGCTTTTGCTGTTAAAAGGAGGTTCTCATATTGGATCAGGCCGCTGCCTGTTTAATCACTTGCAGAATCAACCAATTACTACCCCCGTCTCTTCTATTAAAATGGTGGAAAGCTGATCCGTCAATGTCACTGACAAATCCTTCATGTGCATTAGAAACAGCTTCACGCGGCAAAGTAAGGGCTGCGGCTCTAAAAAATAAAATAGAAGAACAATATCCAAAACTTCAGCATTTACTCTCTGTATATCATCAGCAAGGCATTAATGTCATCCCAATATCCTCAGATCAATATCCATTCTGGCTGAAAACCATTTATGATCCGCCTCCCGTGCTGTTTGCAAAAGGTGATATATCTCTTCTTTCTCAAGGGAGAAAAATAGGAATTGTAGGTACGAGACATCCGACAGCTTATGGAATTCGGGTTGTCAATCATCTTACAATAGAGCTTTGCCATAAAAAGTGGGTGATTGTCAGCGGGCTGGCGTCTGGGATTGACGGATTGTCCCATGCTGCAAGTATTAAGGCGAAGGGGCGGACAATCGGAGTCATCGCAGGCGGATTTCAGAACATTTATCCTCGAGAAAATCTTCAATTAGCAGAACACATGGCTAAACACCATCTTCTTCTGTCAGAGCATCCACCTGAAACCAAACCCCAAAAATGGCATTTCCCTATGAGAAACCGTATCATCAGCGGGTTAAGTGAGGGCATTATTGTTGTGCAGGGCAAAGAAAAAAGCGGTTCTTTGATTACCGCATACCAAGCGCTGGAACAAGGGAGAGAAGTATTTGCCGTACCCGGTTCTGTATTTGATCCTTACGCCGGAGGTCCTATAAAATTGATTCAAGAGGGGGCTAAAGCCATATGGTCTGCAGAGGATATTTATGCAGAGCTTCCTGAGAAAAACGTTCAATATACGGAACCCTTTTGAATTATCGTTTGACAAACAGCATTGTAATATTTAATAATAGTGAGGATTTAAAGTTGCATATTGTTTTCTATTTAAATAATCGTTCATCATAAAGAATGAAATGTTGAAAGCCAAATAAAGACAGCTGCAAATATAAAATAAAATTTGAAATACTTGAAGAGAGAGAACACCTCTTGAGGGGGATGAAAATGTCTGATTATCTAGTCATCGTGGAATCGCCCGCTAAGGCGAAAACGATTGAACGTTACTTAGGTAAAAAATATAAAGTGAAAGCATCAATGGGACATGTCCGGGATCTTCCAAAAAGTCAAATGGGAGTTGACATAGAACAAAATTTCGAACCGAAATATATAACCATTCGAGGTAAAGGTCCGGTACTAAAAGAGCTGAAAACGGCTGCCAAAAAAGCTAAAAAAGTTTATCTCGCAGCCGACCCCGACAGAGAAGGGGAAGCGATTGCATGGCACTTGGCCCACAGCCTTGATCTGGATCTTCATTCAGACTGCCGTGTTGTGTTTAACGAAATTACGAAAGATGCAATTAAAGAATCATTTAAGCATCCCCGTATGATCAATATGGATTTGGTGGATGCACAGCAGGCGAGACGTATATTAGACAGGCTCGTCGGATATAAAATCAGCCCGATTCTTTGGAAAAAAGTCAAAAAAGGACTCAGCGCTGGCCGTGTTCAATCTGTTGCCCTCCGGTTAATTATTGATCGTGAAAAGGAAATTAACGACTTTAAGCCAGAGGAATATTGGACAATAGACGGCACGTTCTTAAAAGGACAGGAGACGTTTGAAGCGGGCTTTTTCGGTAAAAACGGCAAAAAACTTCCTTTAAAGAGTGAAGCGGATGTAAAGGACATACTTTCTCAGCTCAAAGGCAATAAGTATACAGTTGAAAAAGTAACTAAAAAGGAACGTAAACGTAATCCGGCCTTGCCATTTACAACTTCCACCCTTCAGCAGGAAGCAGCGCGTAAGCTCAATTTCAGGGCGAAGAAAACGATGATGATTGCGCAGCAATTATATGAAGGAATTGATCTTGGAAAAGAAGGAACTGTCGGTCTGATTACGTATATGAGAACGGATTCAACACGTATTTCCAATACAGCAGTTGATGAAGCAGCAGCGTTTATTGATCAAACGTACGGAAAAGAGTACTTAGGCGGCAAAAGAAAGCCCGCTAAAAAGAATGAAAATGCTCAGGATGCCCACGAAGCGATCCGTCCGACGTCGGTTCTCAGAAAACCAAGCGAATTAAAAGCAGTCCTTGGTAGAGATCAGCTGAGACTGTATAAATTAATTTGGGAGCGCTTTGTTGCCAGCCAAATGGCATCTGCTGTTTTAGATACAATGAGTGTTGATTTGACAAACAACGGTTTGACTTTTCGTGCAAACGGAAGTAAAGTCAAGTTTTCCGGGTTTATGAAAGTGTATGTTGAAGGCAAAGACGATCAATTGGAAGAAAAAGACCGGATGCTGCCTGACTTGCAAGAGGGAGACACTGTTTTATCTAAGGACATAGAACCGGAACAGCATTTTACCCAGCCGCCTCCGCGCTATACTGAGGCCCGTTTGGTTAAAACGCTTGAAGAACTCGGGATCGGCCGTCCTTCCACTTATGCTCCGACGCTTGATACGATTCAGCGGCGCGGGTACGTTGGTTTGGATAATAAACGGTTTGTTCCCACAGAATTAGGGCAGATCGTGCTTGAGCTGATCATGGAATTTTTCCCTGAAATCATAAACGTTGAGTTTACGGCAAAAATGGAAAAAGACCTTGATAATGTTGAGGAAGGCAATATAGAATGGGTACAGATTATTGATAACTTCTATACCGATTTTGAAAAGCGCGTGAAAAAAGCCGAATCAGAAATGAAGGAAGTTGAAATTGAACCAGAATATGCCGGAGAAGATTGTGAATTATGCAGTTCTCCTATGGTGTATAAAATGGGCCGATACGGTAAATTCTTAGCTTGCTCCAATTTCCCCGATTGCCGGAATACAAAGCCGATTGTCAAACAAATCGGTGTGAAGTGTCCGAGCTGCGGAGAAGGAAATATTGTTGAGCGAAAATCGAAAAAGAAACGGGTTTTTTACGGCTGTGACCGTTATCCGGACTGTGAATTCGTTTCCTGGGACAAACCAATTGAACGAAAATGTCCGAAATGCGGAAAAATGCTTGTTGAGAAAAAGCTCAAAAAAGGCATACAAGTCCAATGCGTGGAATGCGATTATAAGGAAGAACCACAGAAGTAGCGGTGAGCAGGGTCTTGCTCACCTTCTTTGTGTGTTAAAAGAAGACAATGAATAATAAACTAGGAGATGTGAAAGATGAACCAACAAACAGTGAATGTAATCGGAGCCGGACTCGCAGGCAGTGAAGCGGCGTGGCAGCTTGCCAAACGGGGGATTCAAGTCAGATTATATGAAATGCGCCCAGTCAAACAGACACCTGCCCATCATACTGATAAATTTGCAGAACTGGTATGCAGCAACTCTTTACGCTCCAATACACTTGCTAACGCTGTAGGTGTACTAAAAGAAGAAATGCGTGCACTTGATTCAGCAATTATTGCTGCGGCTGACGAATGCTCAGTGCCTGCCGGCGGCGCACTCGCGGTAGACCGGCATGAATTTGCGGCAAGTGTTACAAACCGGGTGAAAAACCATCCCAACGTTACCGTCGTTAATGAAGAAGTAACAGAAATACCTGAAGGACCAACGATTATCGCAACTGGTCCGTTAACTTCAGAATCATTGTCTGCACAGTTAAAAGAGCTTACTGGAGAGGACTATTTATACTTCTATGATGCAGCGGCGCCTATCGTAGAGAAAGACAGCCTTGACATGGATAAAGTGTATTTGAAATCCCGTTATGACAAGGGAGAAGCGGCTTATCTAAACTGCCCGATGACAGAAGAAGAGTTTGACCGTTTTCATGAAGCTTTGACATCAGCGGAAACTGTGCCGTTAAAAGAGTTTGAAAAAGAGATTTTCTTTGAAGGCTGCATGCCGATTGAAGTAATGGCAAAACGAGGAAAGAAAACAATGCTTTTCGGACCGATGAAGCCAGTGGGATTAGAGCATCCTGTTACCGGAAAACGTCCATATGCAGTCGTTCAGCTCAGACAGGATGATGCGGCGGGAACTCTCTATAATATTGTAGGATTCCAAACTCATTTAAAATGGGGAGACCAAAAGGAAGTCCTCAAATTGATTCCCGGACTTGAAAATGTGGAAATCGTCAGATACGGTGTTATGCACAGAAATACATTCATTAATTCTCCAAGCTTGTTAAAGCCGACTTACCAATTTAAAAAACGGAACGATTTGTTCTTCGCAGGACAAATGACGGGAGTAGAAGGATATGTGGAATCGGCTGCTTCTGGACTTGTAGCAGGTATTAATGCGGCTAAACTCGTTTTAGGAGAAGAGCTTGTCACTTTTCCTCAGGAAACAGCAATAGGCAGTATGGCTCACTATATTACAACAACAAACCAGAAGAACTTCCAGCCGATGAATGCAAACTTTGGGCTTTTGAAAGATTTGCCTGTTAAAATTAAAAATAAAAAAGAGCGTAATGAACAGTACGCAAATCGGGCGATCGAGACAATTCAAACAATTTCGAAAACAATATAGGTATTGATTGCAACTTGATCGCGATTTGTGATACCATTTAAAAGCCCTTCCTGGGGAGGTATTTGGCATGGAGAATGTTAAGAATTTCGTAAAGTTATTCGTTGAATATTTACAAATTGAAAAAAATTATTCACAATATACTATTGTGAATTATGTGGATTCAATTGAAGAATTCGAGACTTTCCTGCGCGTTCAAGGTATAAATGGATTTGAAGAAGTTGCATATCAAGATACTAGAATTTTTTTGACGGAAGCCTATGAAAAGGGTTTATCGAGAAGAACAATCAGCAAAAAAATTTCTGCATTGAGAAGCTTTTACAAATTTCTGATGCGAGAAAAGCTTGTTGATGATAATCCGTTCCAGCTTGTTCATCTGCCGAAACAAGAGAAACGGATACCGAAGTTTCTATATCAAAAAGAGCTTGAGGAACTGTTTGAAGTTTCAGATATAAGCAAGCCGACCGGCATGAGGGATCAAGCGCTATTAGAGCTTCTCTATGCCACCGGAATGAGGGTCAGTGAATGCTCTTCCATAAGTGTTCATGATCTTGATTTATTTATGGATACAGTGCTTGTTCACGGGAAAGGCAAGAAGCAGCGTTATATCCCTTTTGGGTCTTACGCCCGCGAAGCGTTGAAGTTATATATGAATAGCGGAAGACAGTGCTTGCTGAAAAAAGCAAAAGAACCTCATGATCTATTATTCGTGAATCAAAGAGGCGGACCGCTTACAGCTCGAGGCATTAGACACATTTTAAGCGGGCTTGTCAAAAAAGCGTCCGGCACTTTACATATCCATCCGCATATGCTTCGACATACGTTCGCCACTCATCTATTAAACGAAGGAGCAGATTTGAGGAGCGTTCAAGAACTGCTCGGGCATTCCAATCTGTCTTCGACACAGATATACACGCACGTTTCGAAGGAAATGTTGAGAAACACATATATGTCTCACCATCCAAGAGCTTTTAAGAAAAATTAAAGGAGGCCCTTTATGTCATCTTTTCATGCGACCACAATCTTTGCAGTACAGCATAAGGGACGAAGCGCAATGTCCGGAGACGGTCAAGTTACATTTGGTCAGGCTGTTGTAATGAAACATACTGCGAGAAAAGTAAGAAAACTGTTTAACGGCAAGGTTCTCGCAGGATTTGCGGGATCTGTTGCAGACGCTTTCACTCTATTCGAAAAGTTCGAAGCGAAACTTGAAGAATATAATGGCAACTTAAAACGAGCTGCTGTTGAGCTTGCAAAGGAATGGCGAAGCGACAAAGTGCTTAGAAAGCTTGAAGCCATGCTGATCGTTATGAATCAAGATACCTTGCTTCTCGTGTCGGGAACTGGTGAGGTTATCGAGCCGGATGACGGCATTCTGGCAATTGGATCAGGCGGCAATTACGCTTTGGCAGCCGGAAGAGCGCTGAAAAAGCATGCCGGGGAGAGCATGACTGCAAGTGAGATTGCTAGAGCTGCGCTGGAAACAGCGGGCGAAATTTGTGTATACACGAACGATCAAATCATACTGGAAGAGCTTGAATAGAAAGGACTTGAGGCGCATGGAAAAAAAACCGTTAACACCAAGACAGATTGTAGATCGGTTAGACCAATACATCGTCGGTCAGCAAAACGCGAAAAAAGCTGTCGCCGTGGCATTAAGAAACCGCTATAGAAGAAGTCTCCTGGATGAAAAGCTGAAAGACGAGGTCGTTCCGAAAAACATTTTAATGATGGGGCCTACCGGGGTAGGGAAAACTGAAATTGCCAGACGAATCGCTAAGCTTTCAGGTGCGCCATTTATCAAAATTGAAGCAACAAAATTTACAGAAGTCGGCTATGTAGGCAGAGACGTTGAATCAATGGTCAGAGACCTTGTAGAAACTTCTGTTCGTCTTATAAAGGAAGAAAAAATCAACGAAGTGAAGGAACAGGCAGAAGAAAATGCAAATAAACGCATTGTTCGCCTGTTAGTTCCAGGGAAGAAAAAACAATCAGGCGTTAAAAACCCGTTTGAAATGTTTTTCGGCGGCAGCCAGCCAAACGGCGAGGACGAAACGGAAAGCCAGGAAGAAGCAAACATTGAAGAAAAAAGAAAACGCATGGCTCATCAGCTGGCATTAGGAGAGCTCGAAGACCACTATGTTACTGTAGAAGTTGAAGAGCAGCAGCCTTCTATGTTTGACATGCTGCAGGGCTCGGGTATGGAGCAGATGGGCATGAATATGCAGGATGCACTGAGCGGATTGATGCCAAAGAAAAAGAAACGCCGTAAAATGACAGTCAGAGAAGCCAGAAAAGTCCTGACGAATGAAGAGGCAAGCAAACTCATTGATATGGATGAAGTCAGCCAGGAAGCTGTCCATCGGGCAGAAGAGAGCGGAATTATCTTTATCGACGAGATTGATAAAATTGCAAAAAACGGTGGCGCGTCATCTTCAGCTGATGTATCAAGAGAAGGTGTTCAGCGTGATATTCTCCCAATCGTTGAGGGTTCTACCGTTGTCACTAAATACGGTTCAGTTAAAACAGACCATGTATTGTTTATTGCAGCGGGAGCATTTCATATGGCCAAACCGTCTGATCTGATTCCTGAACTGCAAGGGCGTTTTCCAATTCGTGTAGAACTGAGCAAACTGACGGTTGACGATTTCGTGAGAATTTTGGTTGAACCCGATAACGCGCTCTTGAAACAATATCAGGCATTATTGCAGACAGAGGGTATATCTCTTGAATTTTCTGACGAAGCTATTCATAAGATTGCTGAAGTCGCCTATCATGTGAACCAGGAAACAGATAATATCGGTGCGAGACGCCTTCATACAATACTCGAACGTCTGTTAGAAGATCTCTCTTTTGAAGCTCCGGATGTAACAATGGAGAAAATAACGATTACACCGCAGTATGTGGAAGAAAAACTCGGAACGATAGCTAAAAACAAAGATTTAAGTCAATTTATATTGTGAAAATTTAATAAGAGGAATGTTTAGGAGGATCATTTATCATGGCTTTATTACAAAAAACAAGAATTATTAACTCCATGCTGCAAGCTGCGGCAGGGAAACCGGTTAACTTTAAAGAAATGGCGGAAACGCTTCGGGATGTAATTGATTCCAATATTTTCGTTGTAAGCCGCAGAGGAAAACTTCTCGGCTACTCTATCAACCAGCAAATTGAAAATGACCGTATGAAAAAAATGCTTGAGGATCGCCAATTCCCAGAGGAATATACGAAGAATCTGTTCAACGTCCCTGAAACATCTTCTAACCTGGACATCAATAGTGAGTACACTGCTTTCCCTGTTGAAAACAGAGACTTGTTCCAAGCTGGTTTAACAACAATTGTGCCGATCATCGGAGGCGGAGAAAGATTAGGTACACTCATTCTTTCACGTTTACAGGATCAATTTAATGATGATGATTTAATTCTTGCTGAATACGGCGCTACAGTTGTCGGAATGGAAATTCTGAGAGAAAAAGCAGAAGAAATTGAAGAAGAAGCAAGAAGCAAAGCTGTCGTACAAATGGCAATCAGCTCTCTTTCTTATAGTGAGCTTGAAGCAATTGAACACATCTTTGAAGAGCTTGACGGAAACGAAGGTCTCCTTGTTGCAAGTAAGATTGCAGACCGTGTCGGCATTACCCGCTCAGTTATTGTTAACGCACTCAGAAAGCTTGAAAGCGCCGGTGTAATTGAGTCAAGATCATTAGGAATGAAGGGTACTTATATCAAAGTGCTGAACAACAAATTCCTGATTGAATTAGAAAACCTGAAATCCCATTAATGAAAAGAAGAACCCCTTTTTTAAGGGGTTCTTCTTTTCGTTCAAATAAAGGAAATCAATAAGCTTTATTTCCTGGGTGAAAAGTCTTTCTTTGTAATAATTTTAATAAAGTTTATTATTTTCTTCATAAAAACAGAAAAATGACGAAATAAATGGGGAAAATACAGAAATTAAGCTATTTTCAGCCTTATATAAATGTAAAAAATGTAGTTCAAATAATCTAGGACTATGTACCTAGTTATAAAATAGATATATATGAGGACATTTTTTTACACGAACTTCATAGACTTTATGCCTGTTATTTCTTACAATAAGCATATGGTTTTACAAATCTCGACAAGGATATTGAGGGTGAAAAAAACTGAAATGGAGGTAAGTGGATTTGAGCTTATTTTCTGGAACGATACAAAATCTTGAAAATGCCTTGGGCAGAGCGAATATTAAGCAAAAAGTCATAACTAATAATATTGCTAATATAGATACACCGAACTATAAGGCGAAAAAAGTCTCTTTCCAAAATTTATTGAATCAAGAATCCTCTCGTCTCGAATCTATAAAAACAGACTATCGGCATGTTGATTTTTCTGATGCTGATTCAAATTATTCAATTGTAACGAGCGGAGATACATCTTATCAGCAAAACGGAAATAACGTTGACGTTGACAAAGAGATGACAGAACTAGCTGAAAATCAGATTAACTATCAAGCTTTAGTTGAAAGAATGAACGGCAAATTCAATTCTCTGAAGACCGTGTTAACAGGAGGAAAATAATGATAGCTTTTCAAAGCTTAAATGTTTCAGCATCAGCTTTAACAGCTCAGCGCCTCAGAATGGATGTTGTATCGTCTAACTTGGCGAATATGGATACGACAAGAGCCAAGCAGGTAAACGGTGAGTGGGTGCCTTACAGAAGGAAAATGGTTTCGCTTCAGTCAAAAGGTGAATCGTTCTCATCGATTTTGAATTCTAAAATGAGCGGAAGCGGCAATGTCGGAAATGGGGTAAAGGTTACAAAAATCACTGAAGATAACTCTGATTTTAATCTGGTCTATGATCCGACTGACCCTGATGCAAACGCTGAAGGATATGTTCAAAAGCCAAATGTTGATCCATTAAAAGAAATGGTTGATCTTGTCAGCAGTACGAGATCATATGAGGCCAATGTCACAGCAATGAATGCCTCAAAGGGAATGCTGATGAAGGCTCTAGAAATCGGAAAGTAAGGTGATGAATGTGATCAATGCAATTTCTCCTTTTCAGGTTCAAAATACTCAAAACACTCAAAATGCAACAAATCAATTAAACAATAGCCAAAAAACAGACTCTTCAAATCAAACAAGCTTTTCGGAGCTTTTAAAAAACTCTATAAGTTCGTTAAATGAGTCCCAAGTAGCTTCTGACAATATGACTAATGCCTTGGCTGCAGGAAAAGATGTGAATCTTGATGAGGTCATGATCGCCGCTCAAAAAGCAAGCATCTCTCTGACTGCTGCAACTGAGTTCCGCAACAAAGCTGTGGAAGCATACCAGGAGATTATGAGAATGCAAATGTAGGGGGTCTGACGAGAAAGAGAAAGAGTGGAATGACCGGGGGTTAACATGAATCGTACTCTAATGCAAATGAAAAACAAAACAAGTGAGTTTTGGAAAAATAGATCTAAATTACAAAAGGTTTTAATGATTAGTGCTTTAGCGGCAATTATCATTCTTGCGATTATTATAAGTATTTTTTCTTCTAATCAGAAAATGGCGCCGCTGTACAAAGATTTGTCAGCTGAAGAAGCCGGACAGATCAAAGAGGAATTGGATGCAAAAAAAGTGCCTAGCGAACTTTCAAATGGCGGTACGGTCATTAAGGTTCCGGAAGATCAGGTTGATTCACTGAAAGTTCAGCTGGCGGCAGAAGGGCTTCCTAAAACCGGATCAATTGATTACTCATTTTTTGGACAGAACGCCGGCTTTGGTTTAACAGATAATGAATTTGATATGGTGAAAGTCAAAGCCACACAAACGGAACTATCCAATCTGATTAATGAAATGGACGGTATCAAAAATTCAAAAGTAATGATTAACCTTCCGAAAGACGCTGTCTTTGTCGGTGAAGAGCAATCAGCAGCATCTGCTTCAATCGTCCTGCAGACTCAGCCTGGCTACACTCTGGACCAAAGCCAGATCAACGGATTATATCATCTGGTATCGAAAAGTGTGCCGAACTTAAAAGAAGATAACATCGTCATCATGGACCAGAACTCTACATACTATGACAAAACAGACAGCGGTTCAGGATCCTACGCTGATAGTTATTCTTCGCAGCAGGGAGCTAAATCCCAAGTTGAAAAAGACATTCAAAAACATGTTCAGTCATTGCTCGGAACGATGATGGGGCAGGACAAAGTTGTTGTTTCTGTCACGGCTGATATTGACTTTACAAAAGAAAATCGCACAGAAGACATCGTCGAGCCTGTTGACAAAGAAAACATGGAAGGCATCGCGGTCAGTGCTGAAAAAGTATCGGAAACATATCAGGGAGACGGCGCAGCTAATGGCGGAACTGCCGGAACCGGTGATGAAGATGTAACAAACTATCAGGCTGACGGTGAAAATACCGAAAGTGGGAACTACGAAAAAAGCAGTAATAAAATCAATTACGAGGTTAACCGAATCCATAAAGAAATAGCTGAAAGCCCTTATAAGGTAAGGGATTTAGGGATTCAAGTAATGGTAGAGCCGCCTGATGCCAAAAACACAGCGTCGCTATCAACTGAAAGACAGGATGATATACAAAAAATCCTTTCAACTGTTGTCAGAACATCATTGGATAAGGATGAAACACAGAACCAGAACCTTTCTGATGAAGATATCAATAATAAAATTGTTGTCTCCGTTCAGCCTTTTGACGGAAAAGTAAGTCTAGATACTGATACGGAAAAATCCTCTGGTATCCCAATGTGGGTATATATCGTTGGGGGCGTATTGATCGCAGTTATCATCATTCTGATCATTATGTTTATCAGAAAGAAACGCGCTCAAGAGGATGAATTTGAGGAATACACGTATGAAGTGCCTCAGGAGCCTATCAATTTGCCTGATATTAATGAAGAGGAAAATGAAACAGAGGAAACAGTCAGACGAAAACAGCTTGAAAAGATGGCGAAAGATAAGCCTGAAGACTTTGCAAAACTGCTGAGAAGCTGGCTGGCCGAGGATTAGGAGGGATTAGAAATGGCGAGACGTGATCAAGACAAGCTTACAGGAAAACAAAAAGCAGCCATTCTCATGATTTCCTTAGGTTTAGATGTGTCAGCTTCTGTATATAAGCATTTAACCGATGAAGAAATTGAAAGGCTTACCCTTGAAATATCAGGAGTTAGAAGTGTCGATCATCAAAAAAAGGATGAGATTATAGAGGAATTTCATAATATAGCGATTGCGCAAGATTATATTTCTCAGGGCGGTTTAAGCTATGCCAGACAAGTTCTTGAGAAGGCGCTGGGAGAAGATAAGGCTGAAAACATACTAAACAGGCTGACTTCTTCTCTGCAAGTTAAACCATTTGACTTTGCCAGAAAAGCAGAGCCTGAACAAATTTTAAATTTCATCCAACAAGAGCATCCGCAAACGATGGCTTTAATCTTGTCTTACCTTGACCCTGTGCAGGCCGGACAAATTTTATCCGAGCTGAATCCTGAGGTACAGGCAGAAGTCGCAAGAAGGATTGCTGTAATGGACAGAACGTCACCTGAAATTATTAATGAAGTAGAACGGATTCTGGAACAGAAATTATCCTCCGCATTTACTCAGGATTATACGCAAACCGGCGGAATCGAAGCTGTTGTTGAAGTGTTAAACGGTGTAGACAGAGGAACAGAAAAGACGATATTGGATTCCTTGGAAATTCAGGATCCTGATCTTGCTGAAGAAATCAAGAAGCGGATGTTTGTCTTTGAGGATATTGTTACCCTTGATAACCGAGCAATTCAACGGGTTATACGCGATGTTGAAAACGACGATCTGCTCCTTTCATTAAAGGTGGCAAGCGAGGAAGTCAAAGAAATTGTATTCAACAATATGTCACAGCGTATGGTTGAAACATTCAAAGAAGAAATGGAATTTATGGGCCCTGTACGTTTGAAGGATGTAGAAGAGGCTCAATCAAGAATTGTAAGCATCGTCAGAAAGCTTGAAGAAGCCGGTGAAATTGTTATAGCAAGAGGCGGAGGAGACGATATTATTGTCTAATATCATTAAACAAGAATCATCTTTTTCCCCACAGCAGGAAAGAAGAAAGCTTTCTTTACAAGAGGTTCGGATCGATCATTCACATCTTTTACAGACTGAAGAAAATCCGGAAGCGTTAATGGCTCGGATCAAAAAAGAAGCTGATCGGATTTCCGAGCAAGCGAACAGCCAAATGGAAGATATATGCCGTCAAATTGAGCAGGAAAAAAATGATTGGGCGGCTGAAAAACAGCAGCTTATTGAAGAAGCGAAAACAGAAGGTTTCGAACAAGGTGTTGCATTAGGGAGAGCTGAAGCCTTGCAACAGTATGCTGAGCTGCTCAATCAGGCAAACAGCATAACAGAGATGTCCAGAAAAGCTGTAGAGGATAAGCTTGAAGATGCCTCCGGAGAAATCGTTGAGCTTGCCGTTGCGTTAGCTAAAAAAGTATGGCAGCAAAAATCTGATGATAAAGAGGCCTTTATCCTGCTTGTGAAACAGGTGGTAAACGAAGTAAAGGAATATGACGATATATCAATATATGTGGACCCTTATTACTATGAAACAGTTTTTCAGCATAAAGACGAAATCCAGCAGCTTCTTTACAAAGAATGCCGGCTAGGTTTATACGCCGATGAAAAAGCTGAAAAAGGATCATGCTATATAGAAACTCCTTTTGGAAGAGTGGATGCAAGCATTGATACCCAGCTGGTGCAACTGAAGCATAAGCTCCTTACAGCACTGGAAGCAGGTGCGGATCAATGAAGACACAGAGTCTGATAGATTGCATAGAAATGACAGACTCGTATAAGCGTTATGGAAAAGTAAAACGGGTGATCGGCCTGATGATCGAATCAAAGGGGCCGGCAAGCTCAATTGGCGACCTGTGCCTGATTTATGCAAAAGGTCAATCAGGTAAAGTCATCAAAGCTGAAGTTGTTGGCTTTCAGGATGAAAATATTTTGTTAATGCCCTATTTAGAGGCCGCTAGCATTGCCCCCGGGAGCATTGTTGAAGCCACTGGTGAATCTCTTCGTGTAAAGGTAGGAGCCGGTCTGATCGGACAAGTCATTGATGCGTTTGGCGAACCGCTCGACGGAAAACTTTTACCGAAAGGACTTTCGCCTGTATCGACGGAGCAATCACCTCCTAACCCGATGAAACGCCCGCCTATCCGGGAAAAAATGGGTGTTGGCGTCAGGTCTATTGACAGTCTGCTGACTGTCGGAAAAGGCCAGCGGATTGGTATTTTCGCAGGAAGCGGCGTCGGGAAAAGCACATTAATGGGAATGATCGCTAAACAGACCGAAGCTGATTTGAACGTAATTGCACTCGTCGGGGAACGCGGTCGAGAGGTTCGGGAGTTTATTGAAAAAGACTTGGGAGCAGAGGGTCTGAAGCGGTCAATTGTAGTTGTTGCTACCTCAGACCAGCCTGCATTAACGAGGTTGAAAGCCGCATATACGGCGACAGCCATTGCTGAGTACTTTCGTGATAAAGGGCAAAATGTCATGTTTATGATGGATTCTGTCACAAGGGTGGCGATGGCTCAGAGGGAGATCGGACTTGCCGCTGGAGAGCCCCCGACGACAAAAGGATATACACCCTCTGTGTTCGCTATTTTACCTCGTTTACTAGAGAGAACAGGTGCAAATGAACACGGAACAATCACAGCGTTTTATACAGTGTTAGTCGACGGGGATGACATGAATGAGCCTATTGCTGATACTGTTCGCGGAATCTTAGACGGACACATTGTGTTAGACAGGGCTCTTGCTAATAAAGGCCAGTTTCCTGCCGTCAATGTGTTAAAAAGCATCAGCAGGGTGATGTCAAACATCTCGACAAAACAGCACTTAGACGCAGCGAATAAATTCCGTGAACTTTTATCAACGTATCAAAATTCTGAAGATCTCATTAATATAGGAGCTTACAAAAGAGGGTCCTCAAGAGAAATTGATGAGGCGATACAATTTTATCCGCAGCTTATTCAATTTCTGAAGCAGGGAACAGAAGAATCAGCATCATTGGAAGAAAGCATTGCTGCATTAACTAGTTTGACAGGAAATGAGGAATAGAACGTGGCCTATCAATTTAGATTCCAAAAGCTGCTGGAACTAAAAGAGAACGAAAAAGACCAGTCTTTGTCTGAGTATCAGCAATCAGTTTCTGAATTTGAAACTGTAGCGGAGAAACTATATGAGAATATGAGCAAAAAGGAATTGCTTGAGCAAAATAAAGAAAACAAACTGAAAAGCGGGATGAGCGTTCAAGAGATGAGGCATTATCAGCAATTTGTCTCAAATCTTGAAAACACAATTTATCACTACCAAAAGCTCGTCATTATGAAAAGGAATCAAATGAACCAAAAGCAAGAAGTGTTAACAGAAAAAAATATTGAAGTGAAGAAGTTTGAAAAGATGCGTGAAAAACAGTTTAAAATGTTTGCTCTTGAAGACAAAGCTGCAGAGATGAAAGAAATGGACGATATTTCGATCAAGCAGTTTATGATTCAGGGCCATTAGGAGCGAATGTAATGTCCGGCAAAAAGAAAGAATCAGGTAAGTTCCGATCGGTTTTGCTGATCATTATCCTTCCGCTGATATTTCTGCTTATAGCAGGGGGGATTGTTCTCTGGGCGGCTGGTGTCAATGTCTTAAAGCCGATACAGGAAGCTGCAGCCAAAACGCCAGTTCTTAAAGAATTGGTTCCTGAGACCGAAGATAAAAAAGATACATCATCAGCAGCTAAGAATAACAGTAATACGGCGGCCTTGGAAAAAACCATTAAGGATCAAAAAAGTGAGATCAGTATATTGAATAAAGATTTGGATACAAGCAAATCTGAAATAGACAGGCTGAATCAAAAAATTCGTTCTCTTGAAAAAACAGCGGAAGACCAAAAAAAGACACCGAAGGATAACACAGAAGGTTCATCAAGTTCTGATAAAGCTTCTGATGATAAAGTCATCAGTGTTTATAAAAGCATGGACAGCGGAAAGGCTGCTAAAATCATTGCCCAATTAAAGGAAAAAGAAGCGCTGAAAATATTGAATGGACTGAGCAAAAAGCAGCTTGCTGAAATTTTGGCAAAAATGACTCCTGAGCAAGCGGCAACATATACAGAAAAAATTGCTGCCAGCCAAGAATAGGGGGAATAAAGGTGAAGCTGCTTGAATTAGCCGGACCTCGGCTGCAAACTACAGCAGGAACAGCTGCTAAAACAATCAAAAATAGCCAGGGAGTTTTTCAAAATTGGCTTATGTCTGAAGCCGGCTCGAAAGAACCTTCATCACAAGGAAATGGGACTCTGACTGACGATCAGCTTTTAAAAGATGCATGTAAAAAGATCAGTGATTGGCTAAAAGCAACTCCTGAAAACCAAGACAAGCAAAAAGCCGATCTTCTGCAAACGTTAAGTAAACTAACAGGAAAGCAGCTGGATGAATCCGCTCAGCAAATGTTACAGAATCTGCTGCAAGAAGTTGAATTAAAATTGGCTGACGGAACTGATCAACTGCACATGGGGCAAATACTTGCAGACAAAACTATTTCTGAAGAGAAAACTGCTCTGACTGCAAAGAATTCAGCTGGTGATGCCGCTACTGATGAACTCAAGTCTGATAGCGAGCAAGAAGTTCAGGAAAATGATGCATCAGCAGAAGATGTTAAAACGCTTATTCATATCCAAATGCTTATCAGTCAGCTTTTAGAAGGAAATAAAATGACTGACCGTGATCATCAAGCTCATATTGTCTACAAAAATGGAGATGAATTTCTTTCGGCATTAGATAAAAAGGGCATATCGGAACAGCTTATTCAGGATCTTAGACAGCAGATATTTACAAAAGACGAGTCAAGTTCAAAGCTTTATACGATGTCAAAGTCAGAGCTGAAAAGTTTTCAAAGCTTAATGGAACAGATGTCAGTGCTTCCTCAAAAAGGGACGAAGGAATGGAATATAGCTGAAAGTCAGCTGAAAGCTTTCTTGTTATCGAAATCATCCGAATCGTCACTAGAGGTCGGAAAACGTGCCCTTTCGCCGGACACTCTGACGTCAGGTAATAAAAGTACGGCAGATTCCTCTGTAAGTATTCAGCCCATAGATAGTAAGTCAGGAATTCAAATGATGTTTTCAGGCTACCGGAGCACCGGAGGAGTTCAGGCACTGGATTTGCAGATTTCATCTGATTTGCATGCAGCCGAAACGAAAACGGTTGCTGATCAAGTGATCAGTGCATGGAAGCAGATGAAATATACACCCTTTGGGAGGTCAACCGGCAGTTTTACAATTCGGCTGAACCCTGAACATTTAGGATTTGTCACAATTAAGCTGACAAATGAAAATGGAATGTTCCAGAGTAAAATCATTGCATCCAGCCAATCTGCAAAAGAGCTGCTCGAACAACATCTGCCTCAGCTGAAGCAATCACTGCCGAATATGGCTGTCCAAGTTGACCGTTTTACATTGCCGATTCAAAGCGGAGACCAGCCGATATATGGCCAGCTTGCTGATGAACAGAAACAGCAGCAAGAGGGACAGAAGCAGCAAAGACAGAAAAAGCAATCAAACGAGTTTGGCGACTTGCTTGATGAAGTGTCAATGGTTGAATTGGAGGAAGAAGAATGACATCAATAAGCTCAGAATATAAATTGCCTGAAAAAACAAGCAGCACTGCAGCTGCAAGCAACAGCAGCCTGGGAAAAGACGAGTTTTTAAAAATATTAATGACTCAAGTCCAAAACCAAGATCCGCTTAATCCGGTTGATGACAAAGAATTTATCAGCCAGATGGCGACTTTTTCAAGCCTGGAACAGATGATGAATCTGAATACGACGATGACTAAATTCGTTGAAAACCAAGATCCGTTTACAACGTATGTTGATTGGATGGGAAAAGAAGTATCTTGGACTGATGGTAAAAGTGCAACAGATAAAACAGGCACAGTAAGCTCTGTTAAACATTCTAAAGGAAATTATTATCTCGTTCTTGATGATGGGACTGAGATCAGTCCGGCGAATGTCATGTCTGTGGGACAATCTTCTAAATAAAAACATCTGGGGGAATATATTATGTTACGTTCACTTTATTCTGGAATCAGCGGTATGAAAAACTTTCAAACAAAACTTGATGTTATCGGCAATAACATTGCCAACGTAAATACAGTGGGATTCAAAAAGAGTCGGGTTACCTTTAAAGATATGGTAAGTCAAACGATTGCCGGCGGTTCTGTTGCTGGTGCAACAATCGGCGGAACAAACTCTAAGCAGATCGGTTTAGGTTCATCATCTGGCACAATCGATACCATCCATTCAACAAGCGCAACACAAAGCACAGGAAGAACGCTTGATTTAGCGATTGACGGCGACGGTTATTTTCAAATCGATACAGGTGATGGAACGGCTTACACAAGAGCCGGAAACTTCTATTTAGATAATACCGGAACATTGGTGACTGGTGACGGCTACCATGTGTTAAATATGACGGGAGGAACAATAAAAATTCCTCTTGATGCTCAAAGTTTTAGTATCGGATCCGATGGAAAAGTGTCAATTGTTGATGCTGGCGGTAAACCACAAGATGGCGGTCAGATCGGGATTGTTACTTTTGCAAACAGTGACGGTTTAGATAAAATCGGAAGCAACTTGTATCGTGAATCTTTGAACTCTGGAACTGCTAGTGCAGCTAATCAGCCTGGTGATGGCGGTACAGGTGCCTTGAAGTCAGGATTTATAGAAATGTCTAACGTTGATTTAACTGACGAGTTTACTGAAATGATTGTTGCTCAGCGCGGATTCCAATCAAACTCCAAGATTATTACAACATCGGATGAAATCCTTCAAGAGCTGGTTAACCTTAAACGTTAAGGAGGGAGGGGAGGCGAGTAATCGCTTCTCCGCTGTTTTATGATTAAAGTAACCCGTTTAAATGGGCAGCCCTTTACGCTGAATGCGTTATTTATTGAACAGATTGAATGCTTTCCGGATACTACAATCACACTGTCGAACGGTAAGAAGTTTGTAGTAAAAGAAGATGAAGAAGCTGTTCTGGAGAAGATCGTGTCTTTCTATCAAAAAATACAAATATTTTCAATGGACCATGGAATAGAGGAACCGGAATGAAGAAAAAATTATTGATCATTTTACTAATTATTCTTATCGTAATTGGTGCTCTCGGGGCGGCGGCTTATTTTGTATTAGGCGGAAAGTCCGAAAAAAATGAGGCAAAACGAAGTATTGATGAAATCGTTGCATCTTCTGTTGATGTCGCAGAAATCACAACGAATTTAAAGTCCGATAACATTATTCGCTTAGCGATTAAACTTGAAACTGACTCTGATAAATCAAAAGAAGAGCTTGAAAAACGTGATTTTCAAGTGAAAGATGCTGTTATATCACTGCTGGCTGATACGAATGCTGATGAGATTGAGGGAGACAAGGGAAAAGAAACCTTTAAGAAGGAACTAAAAGATAAAGTGAATAGCTACCTCCAAGAAGGAAAAGTAGAAAAAGTGTATATTACCTCTTTTAATCTGCAATAAAGCATAATTTGACAGAATACGGAGGTGAGGAAAATGTCAGGAGAAGTTCTCTCCCAAAATGAAATAGATGCACTGCTTTCTGCAATATCAACGGGTGAAATGGATGCTGAAGAGCTGAAAAAAGAAGAAAAAGAGAAAAAAGTAAAGGTTTATGATTTCAAACGCGCGCTGCGGTTTTCTAAAGACCAAATCCGCAGTTTAACAAGAATTCATGACAATTTTGCAAGACTGCTTACAACTCACTTTTCTGCTCAGCTTAGAACGTATATCCATATATCGGTCAGCTCTGTTGATCAGGTTCCATACGAGGAATTTATCCGATCCATACCGAATATGACGATCCTGAATTTATTCGATGTCCATCCGATGGAAGGCAGAATTATGATGGAGGTTAACCCGACAATTGCCTATACGATGATGGATCGTGTGATGGGGGGCATCGGGATCAGTCATAATAAGGTTGATAGTTTAACAGAAATTGAAACAAAAATTATTTCTAATTTATTTGAAAATGCACTGGGAAATTATAAAGAAGCTTGGCAGTCCATTGCTGATATTGAACCCGAAATGACTGAGTTTGAAGTGAATCCGCAATTTGTTCAGATGGTATCTCCTAATGAAACGGTTGTTGTTATTTCACTCAACACCCAAATCGGCGAAATCAGCGGTGTCATTAATCTTTGTATCCCGCATATCGTCCTCGAGCCGCTCATACCAAAGCTTTCGGTCCATTATTGGATGCAATCAGAAAGAAATGAACCGAAACCTGAGGAAACAAAGTCGCTTGAAAAACGTATCATGACAGCACAAATACCTGTCGTGGCCGAACTCGGCACATCTGAACTGACAATAGAAGAGTTTTTAAGTTTAGAAGTCGGAGACTGCATAACTTTGGACAAATCAGTAACAGATCCTCTTACTGTATTGGTCGGAGATAAGCCGAAATTTTTAGGACAAGCCGGCCGGGTGAATCGAAAACAGGCAGTGCAAATTTTAGACCACGACATAAGAGGTGAACAAGATGGAGAATAACAGATTATCTCAAGATGAGATTGACGCGCTTCTTAACGGCACGAGCAGCACACCTGACGAGCCTGAGGCTACGGAAGTGCATGACTTATCGGACATGGAGCGTGATGCGATCGGTGAAATCGGAAATATTTCATTCGGCAGTTCAGCGACAGCTTTATCCACGCTTTTAAATCAAAAAGTTGATATTACGACTCCAAACGTAACTGTCATCCCAAGAAGCAAAATCAGTGATGCGTTTCCTGAACCGTATGTTGCAATTGAAGTGAATTATACGGAAGGTTTCAGCGGCAGCAACCTGCTAGTCGTCGAACAAAGTGACGCGGCGATTATTGCGGACCTAATGATCGGGGGAGACGGGAAAGGTGCAGATCCTTCACTTGGAGAGATCCATTTGAGCGCGGTTCAAGAAGCGATGAACCAAATGATGGGGTCGGCAGCAACGTCAATGTCTACTGTATTCAGTAAAAAAATTGATATTTCACCCCCGCGTGTAGAACTGCTTGATGTAAATGAAGAAAAAGGAACAGACCGTATTCCTGCTGATGAAATGCTGGTTAAAGTTTCTTTTCGCTTGAAGGTGGGCGAGTTAATAGACTCTAACATCATGCAGCTATATCCGCTGACATTTGCTAAAGATTTGATCTCGAGCCTTATGAACACGGAGGAAAGTCCAGCTGAAGAAACAAAGCCGGAGCCTGAGGTTACATATGAACAGCCGAAAGAGCCTGTGATGCCCGAGCCGCGGAACGAACCGCAGCAGCAAGCGCCGGCTAAAAGGCAGGGGAAACCGAAAAAAGCCGCGCCTGTTCAAGTTTCACCAGTGGAATTTTCATCATTTGATCCAAATGAGAGCACACAAGCTCCTATAAACAATCTGGATATGCTTTTGGATATCCCGCTTTCGATCACTGTTGAACTCGGCAGAACGAAAAGAAGCGTAAAAGAAATTTTAGAACTTTCAGCCGGAAGTATTATTGAGCTTGATAAATTAGCCGGTGAGCCGGTAGATATTTTAGTGAATCAGCGTATCGTCGCCAAAGGCGAAGTCGTGGTCATTGAGGAAAACTTCGGAGTAAGGGTCACTGACATATTAAGCCAGGCAGAACGCATTAATAATTTAAAATAAAGAAACACGAGGAGAGAGAAAAAATTATGGCACATAGAATTTTAATTGTAGATGACGCAGCATTTATGAGAATGATGATCAAAGATATTTTGGTAAAAAACGGTTTTGACGTAGTGGCAGAAGCCGAAAATGGCGCTCAGGCTGTAGAAAAATTTAAAGAGCATTCTCCTGACTTAGTTACAATGGATATCACAATGCCAGAAATGGACGGTATTACTGCACTAAAAGAAATTAAACAAATTGATGCTCAAGCTAAAATCATTATGTGTTCTGCCATGGGACAGCAATCAATGGTTATCGATGCTATTCAAGCCGGTGCTAAGGATTTTATCGTGAAACCTTTCCAGGCGGACCGTGTGCTTGAAGCAATCAACAAAACATTAAGCTAAAGGGTGTACGACTGTTGAAAAAGAGTCAATGTTTCATTGCTTTTATATGTTTTTTCATTTTATTCAGTGTGCATCCGCTTGCTGCTGATGCGGCGGCATCTGATGATTCAACTGTAAACGAATGGTTTCAAAAGAAAGAGGAAAAGACCGCAGATAAGCCAGAGCAAAAGAAAGAAAAAACGACACAAACTGCTGATGAGACGGAGGGAGCTGCTGCTCCTTCTGTTTCAGCTTTTGATTTTGTGAAGATGATTTTCGCTTTATTGTTTGTCATCGCGCTGATTTACGGGCTTGTTAAGCTTATGAACAAAAGAAACCGGCTGCTAAAGCCTTTTCAATATGTTGAAAATATCGGCGGAACATCGGTTGGCCAAAACCGATCTATCCAATTGATTAAAGTCGGCAACAGTGTTCTCGTCGTTGGGGTAGGAGAGACGATCCAGCTCCTTAAAGAAATTGAGGATGAAAAGGAAATCGAAGTCATACTCAGCCAGCATGAAGAGGCGATGTCAAGCAAAATAGAGTGGCAAAAGCTTGTCAAACCCCTAAAGGGTTCTGAGAATCAGCCGCAGCAAAAGCTGCCTTCCTTTTCTAAAGCATTAAAAGAGCAGCTTGAAGAGCTAAAACAAAACCGTTCAGAAGGAAAAAAGAAAGGCCCACGTCATCATGAATGAGTTTATAAATATTTTCAGTTCTAGCGATCCGGGTAACGTCAGTTCAACTGTTAAATTACTATTATTGTTAACTGTATTTTCAGTGGCGCCTGGAATATTGATTCTTATGACATGTTTTACCCGCATCGTCATCGTTCTGTCGTTTGTCAGAACTTCACTGGCGACGCAATCAATGCCGCCCAACCAGGTCCTTATCGGCCTTGCGCTATTTTTAACATTTTTTATTATGGCTCCTACTTTTTCAGAGATTAATAAAGAAGCGCTGACACCATTGATGGACAATAAAATCAGTTTGGACGAAGCGTATACAAAAGCTGAGGAACCGATTAAAGAATTTATGAGTAAGCACACAAGGCAGAAGGATTTGGCACTGTTTATGAATTACGCGAAAATGGATAAACCCGAATCATTAAAAGATATTCCTCTTACAACGATGGTTCCCGCTTTTGCCATTTCGGAGCTTAAAACAGCGTTTCAAATAGGCTTTATGATTTTTATCCCCTTTTTAATTATTGATATGGTAGTGGCGAGCGTTCTGATGTCAATGGGGATGATGATGCTCCCTCCAGTTATGATTTCTCTGCCCTTTAAAATTTTACTTTTTGTTTTAGTAGACGGCTGGTATTTAATTGTGAAATCTTTGCTTCAGAGCTTTTAGGGTAGGTGCTAAACGTGAATTCAGAATTTGTAATTTCTATGGCGGAAAAAGCCGTATATGTAACGCTGATGATCAGCGCGCCTCTGCTTGCGATCGCCTTATTGGTCGGATTAATCGTCAGCATCTTTCAGGCGACAACTCAAATCCAGGAACAGACTTTGGCGTTTATTCCCAAAATCGTGGCAGTCCTCTTGGCACTGATTTTTTTCGGGCCATGGATGCTGTCGACCATCCTTTCGTTCACAACAGAGCTGTTTTCTAATTTAAATCGTTTTGCAGGGTAATACAGTGATGAATTCGATTATTGATTTATTTCCTGCTTTTTTATTGGTTTTTATTAGGATCTCTGCTTTTTTTGTAACGGTTCCGCTATACGGCCACAGAAATGTTCCGGCTGTTCATCGTATCGGATTTGCTTTTTTTCTTGCAGTCATTTGCTTCAGCACGATTGATAAACCTCCGTCTTTGGAGGTTGACGAGCAATATATGCTGCTGGCGTTTAAAGAAGCTTTGGTGGGTCTGTGTCTTGGTTTGATTGCTTATATGATGATTGCTGCTGTTCAGATAGCCGGTTCGTTTATTGATTTTCAGATGGGTTTTTCAATTGCGAACGTTATCGATCCGCAAACGGGCGCACAGAGTCCATTGATCGGCCAGTTTATCTATACGATGGCTCTTTTGTTTATGCTGAGTGTCAATGCGCATCATTTGCTGCTGGACGGTATTTACTACAGCTTTCAGTATATTTCGGTTGATCAGGCATTTCCGAATTTTGGCGATGAAAAGTTTGCTTATCTTATCGCCAAAAGCTTTAATGCAATGTTTATTATTGCATTTCAAATGTCGGCGCCGGTTGTGGCCAGTTTGTTTCTTGTGGATCTTGCATTAGGCATCGTGGCCCGGACAGTTCCGCAATTAAATGTATTTGTCGTCGGTCTGCCTTTAAAGATTGCTGTCAGTTTTATCATGCTCATCGTGTGTATGTCCGTTATCTTCGTCGTTGTTCGGAATGTTTTCGGCTTAACGATTGAAACGATGCGGAATCTTTTAGCATTGGTCGGTGTTTCTTAATGAAGCTCAGAATTGACCTCCAATTTTTTGCGGGAGAAAAAACAGAGAAAGCCACTCCGAAAAAACGGAAGGATACTAGAAAAAAAGGGCAGGTTGCAAAAAGCTCTGATGTGAATACTGCCGTTTCGTTATTAGTCATCTTCCTTTCGTTTATTGCGATCGGCCCGTATATGAGAGACAGGCTGCTGTCATTTATAGAGACATTTTACACGGAGTCACTCACAATGAAGCTCTCAGAATCAAATGTGCACATCCTGTTTATCAGCTTATTAAAGGATACTGGCATCGTACTTGCTCCGATTCTGCTTGTTGCCCTTGTTGCAGGAGTTGTAAGCAACTATATGCAGGTGGGATTTTTATTTTCTGCGGAAGTGATCCAGCCTAAGCTTGAAAAATTGGATCCGATAAAAGGCTTTAAACGGATATACAGCATGAGGGCGATTGTAGAGCTGCTTAAATCGATTCTGAAAATTGCTGTTGTA
Organism: Bacillus sp. B28; assembly: GCF_029536185.1. Taxonomy (NCBI): domain Bacteria; kingdom Bacillati; phylum Bacillota; class Bacilli; order Caryophanales; family Bacillaceae; genus Bacillus; species Bacillus sp. B28. The sequence goes on from NZ_CP120511.1 coordinate 1,735,595, forward strand.
GGGTTTGCGGCGTTTGTTGTGCTTTGGATGCACTATGGAGAAATTCTCCGCCTCCCGCTTCTGACACCTGAAGAGGCACTTTCCTTTGTTTCAAAACTCACCCTGTGGATGGGGCTGAGCGGAGCAGGGGCTTTGTTGATTCTTGCCGGACTCGATTATTTGTATCAGAGATTTGACTATGAGAAAAATATCAAAATGTCAAAGCAGGATATAAAAGATGAGTACAAAAAATCTGAGGGAGATCCGATTATTAAGTCTAAAATTAAGCAACGACAGCGGGAAATGGCAATGAGGCGGATGATGCAGGAAGTGCCGAAAGCTGATGTCATCATCACAAACCCGACTCACTATGCGATCGCACTTAAATATGACGAAGAAAAAATGGATGCACCATACATTGTTGCAAAAGGTGTTGACCACCTTGCATTAAAAATAAGGAAGATTGCTAAAGAGCATGATGTCATGATGGTAGAAAACAGACCGCTTGCCCGTGCGTTATATGATCAGGTTGAAATTGATCAGGCGGTGCCGGAAGAGTTTTTTAAAGTCTTGGCAGAAATCCTGGCTTACGTATTTAAAACGAAACAAAAAGTAAATTGAATTTTAGATTCAAAAGGAGAGAAAAAACAGCATGTCAACAAGAGATTTATCCGTTTTAATAAGTGTTGTCCTCATTGTGGCAATGCTGGTGATACCATTTCCTCCATGGCTGTTAAGTATTTTGATCATTATTAATATTTCTCTTGCGTTGATCGTGCTTCTGACCACAATGAATATGCAAGAACCGCTGCAGTTTTCGATTTTTCCATCACTGTTGCTGCTTTTGACCTTATTTCGTCTGGGCTTGAATGTGTCAACGACGCGTTCGATCCTTTCGCACGGCGAAGGAGGGAAGGTTGTTGAGACCTTCGGTAACTTCGTTGTCGGCGGAAATGTTTTAGTCGGACTTGTTGTATTTATTATCTTAATTATTATTCAGTTTATCGTCATCACAAAGGGCGCGGAACGTGTTTCCGAGGTTGCGGCAAGATTTACGCTTGATGCAATGCCAGGGAAGCAGATGAGTATTGATGCTGATTTAAACGCAGGCATGATTAACGAACAAGAAGCGAAACACCGCCGTGAAAAAGTAGCTCGAGAAGCAGACTTTTACGGTGCGATGGACGGTGCCAGCAAATTTGTGAAAGGTGATGCAATTGCCGGAATTATTATTGTGATGATCAATATCATTTTCGGAATCATTATCGGTATGCTACAGCAAGGCATGGGGATACAAGAGGCAGCCTCTCGTTTTACGATGCTGACTGTAGGAGATGGAATTGTATCGCAAATTCCGGCGCTGTTAATTTCTACAGCTACAGGTATTGTCGTGACAAGAGCAGCCTCCGAAGGAAACTTAGGTCATGACATCACAGGCCAGCTGTTCGCTTATCCAAAGCTCTTATATGTTACAGCAGCAACTATTTTGCTTCTTGGCTTGTTTACTCCAATTGGTATTCTCCTAACAGGGCCGCTTGCAGGGCTGCTTGCTTTTGGCGGTTATACGCTATCTAAAACAGGTAAGGAAAAAGAAGAAGTGGAAGAGATTCTTGAGGAAGAGGCTGAAGTTGACGAGCTCAAAAGCCCCGAAAGTGTTGTGCAGCTTCTGCATATAGATCCGATAGAATTCGAGTTTGGCTATGGTCTGATTCCGCTGGCGGATGCTAATCAGGGCGGGGATTTATTAGACCGAATTGTGATGATTCGCCGTCAGCTGGCGCTGGAACTTGGGCTTGTCATTCCTGTTGTGCGTATCAGAGACAATATCGCTTTGCAGCCTAATGAATACCGATTGAAAATTAAAGGAAATGAAGTAGCAAAAGGCGAGCTATTACTAGATCATTATCTAGCAATGTCGCCTACGCCTGAAGACGACCTGATTGAAGGGATCGAAACAGTGGAACCGTCGTTTGGGCTTCCAGCCAAATGGATTGGCGAATCGGTGAAGGATGAAGCTGACATGCTGGGCTATACAGTTGTAGATCCGGCTTCAGTTGTCTCAACACATATTACAGAGAAAATTAAGCAGCATGCTCATGAATTAATCGGCAGACAGGAGACGAAACAGCTTATTGATCATTTGAAAGAAACGTATCCGGTCTTGGTGGAAGAGGTCACGCCAAATCCATTATCTGTCGGAGATATTCAGAAGGTGCTGGCTAAACTGTTAAAAGAAAAAGTTTCAATCCGCAATTTGGTAACCATTTTTGAAACGCTCGCCGATTACGGAAAACTGACAACAGACTCTGATCTTTTGACAGAGTACACAAGACAGGCACTTGCTAAGCAAATTACTGCCCAGTTTGCCAAAGAAAATGAAGTGTTAAAAGTGATCACTTGTTCCGGCCGTGTAGAAAAGGCAATTGCTGACGGTGTACAGCAAACAGAACATGGGAACTATTTGTCGCTTGAACCAGATGTGTCGGAAAGCATTGTGCGTTCTGTTGCAAAAGAAGCCGAACAGCTCTCAATACGGCAAGAGACTGCAATTCTTCTTTGCTCGCCTCCTGTAAGGATGTATGTGAAACAGCTTCTGGAACGATATTTTCCGGATCTTCCTGTTCTTTCTTATAACGAGCTTGAGGCTAATGTCGAAGTTCAAAGCATTGGAGTGGTGGATATTTAATGAAAATCAAAAAATTTACTGCTGCTTCAATGCAAGAAGCGGCACAGCTTATCAGAAAAGAACTAGGCAATGAAGCGGTTATACTAAATTCCAAAAAAATCAATAAGCGTAAATGGTTCGGGCTTTTAAAAAAACCGGCTGTTGAAGTGATTGCCGTATTGGATCAAGATTTTCTTGAGAAAAAAACAGTTGAAAAGGCAGCAGAGCCGAAACAAACGTCAAAACCTCCTGTCAGCAGTCCGAAAATAGAGGAGAGGATAATCCCTCAAATTCCGGCTCAATCTGAGCCAGGTGATTTTTCAGCATATCAATCCGTACTTCCTGAACCGCTCAGAAAAGCTGAACAACTTTTGGGAGTAACCGGCGTTAATGAATCAATTAAGACCAGTACTATGAAAAAAATACTGCGATTCTCTGTTGAATCGGGCGGACTGACGGAAGAAAACGTGGCCGGTAAACTTCAGGATATACTGTGCGAGGCACTACCTCCAGCAGACAAGTGGCAGGAGCCCATTCGTTCGAAGTATATCGTGCTGTTTGGTTCGACGGGCGCGGGTAAAACAACAACGCTTGCAAAACTAGCAGCGTCTTCTCTGCTTGAAAAACAGAAAAAAATTGCTTTTATTACAACAGATACTTATCGGATTGCAGCAGTTGAACAGTTGAAAACATATGCCGAGCTGCTGCAGGCTCCTCTGGAAGTCTGTTATACAAAAGAGGAATTTCAGCGGGCGAAAGAATTATTTGCTGAATATGATCATGTATTTATCGATACAGCAGGAAGAAACTTCAGAGAACAGCAATATATCGATGAACTGAAAGAGACGATTCCTTTTGAAAGCAGTATTCAGTCATTTCTCGTTTTGTCAGCGACTGCAAAATATGAAGATATGAAACAAATTGTCAGACGTTTTTCATCTGTTCCTGTCAATCAGTTTATTTTTACGAAAATAGATGAGACTGCTTCCTTAGGCTCTGTATTCAGTATACTGGCAGAATCAAAGATAGGTGCCGGGTTTATCACAAACGGCCAGAATGTGCCGGAGGATATACAGACAGTCTCGCCGAGGGAGTTTGTAGGGATGCTGTGCAGATGAACAGATTTGACCAAGCAGCAACTTTACGGGCGAAAATGAAGAAGCGTGAGCGCGATCTTCCGATTGTTTTTGCACAGAAAGCTAAAACACTTGCAGTCATCAGCGGCAAGGGCGGTGTCGGAAAATCCAACATCACTTTAAATATGGCTCTTGCGCTGCAGGATAAAGGCAAGAAGGTACTGCTTATTGATCTTGATATCGGAATGGGGAACATTGATATATTAATGGGAAACTCGTCTTCCGTTACTATTATTGACGTTCTAACTGAGCGCAAGCCTTTTATGCAATCCATATCTACTGGGCCAAAGGGTCTTCGGTATATATCTGGCGGAACTGGGCTGGATATGATGTTTCAGCTGGACCAGAAAAAATGGACCTTTTTTGCTAATGAGCTTTCTCATGCGTTAAGTCAGTTCGATTATGTACTGTTTGACATGGGGGCGGGCTTATCAAAAGACCAGCTGCCTTTTATTTTATCAGCAGAAGACATTTTGATCATAACAACCCCGGAGCCTACAGCCATTATGGATGCATACAGCGCTGTCAAACATTTAGCTTTGACAGGAAATCAGCTTTCTATGAAAGTAGCTGTCAATCGGTGCCGTGATCAAAAGGAAGGGCTTGACGCTTTTACCCGCCTTTCCCGGACCATTCACATGTTTTTAGGCGAAGCGGTTCAGTTTGCCGGTTCAGTCCCTGACGACGGGATCGTGAGCAAAGCAGTTGTCGAACAGGTTCCTTTTTTATTAAAAAGTCCTCAGGCAAAAGCCAGCCGGTCAGTCCGTCTCCTAGCGGACGCCTTGTTTGAAAGAGAAGAAACTAGACACAAAGAAGAAAAACAGACATTTATTGAGAAATTATCTTCTTTTTTAATGAGGAGGGCTTAATTTGATTCGTGTGCTTGTAGTTGATGATTCGGCTTTTATGAGAAAAATGATAAGTGATTTTCTAACCGAGGAAAAGCAGATAGAAGTAATCGGAACTGCGAGAAACGGAGAAGAGGCACTTAAAAAGATAGAATTGCTGAAACCGGATGTTATCACACTTGATATCGAAATGCCGGTGATGAATGGAACAGACACACTGCGGAAAATTATTGAGCTTTATCAGCTGCCGGTCATTATGGTTTCAAGCCAGACCCAGCAAGGAAAAGAGTGTACGATTAACTGTTTAGAGATAGGCGCCTTTGATTTTATCACAAAGCCATCTGGTTCTATATCTTTAGATTTATACAAAATTAAAGAACAATTAGTTGAGCGGGTCATCGCGGCTGGGCTTTCCGGCCAGCAAAAATCTGCGGCTCCGGCGGTCATTCGGCCTGAGCCTAAACGCATCGCTAAGCCTGCATTGAGTCAGTCAAAATCTGGAACAGGCAGACATATTGTTTGTATCGGCACGTCAACAGGCGGACCAAGGGCGCTTCAAAAGGTGATACCAAAGCTTCCTAAGGATTTAAACGCGCCTGTAGTCGTTGTACAGCACATGCCTGAAGGCTTTACTGCTTCTCTGGCTGATCGGCTGAACCATCTGTCTGACATTCATGTAAAGGAAGCAAAAGATGGCGAAGCAGCTCTTGACGGCTGTGTGTACATAGCTCCGGGGGGAAAAAACATATCCGTTATCAAAAACAGCGGCGGTCTTAAAATCGTTCTTGATAATCACGATACGCCAAGCCGTCATAAACCATCAGCAGACTACTTGTTCCGTTCTGTCGGCAAACTTGCAGACTATGAAAAAGTAGCGGTCATTATGACCGGAATGGGCAGTGACGGTACTGCCGGTCTTAAGGACATGCTTGCGTCCGGCAATGTGAAAACCATTGCAGAGTCTGAAGAATCTTGTGTTGTATTTGGGATGCCGAAAGCAGCCGTTAAGGCGGGCCTTATTCATGAAATTAAACATGTGGAAGATATCGCAGCATCCATCACAAGCTGTGTGAAAAAAGAGAGGGTGTGATTCAAATGGATATGAATCAATATTTAGATGTCTTTATTGATGAAAGTAAAGAACATTTACAAACATGTAATGAAAAGCTTCTCCTTTTAGAGAAAGACCCGACAGATCTTCAGCTCGTCCACGATATATTCAGGGCTGCCCATACACTAAAAGGTATGAGCGCAACGATGGGGTATACGGATTTAGCCCATTTAACCCATCTGCTTGAAAACGTATTGGATGCTTTTCGAAACGGAGATATGGCAGTTACATCAGACTGGATGGATATCTTGTTTGAAGCCCTGGATCATCTGGAAGCAATGGTTCAGTCTATTATTGACGGCGGGGATGGTAAAAGAGATATCTCTGAAGTGAGCGCAAAGCTTGACGTGAACGGTGCGCATGCTGAGACTGCTGCTTCAGCGGAACCTGCTGAAGCGAAGGGTTCAGCATCTGATTGGGGATATGATGAGTTTGAACGAACAGTGATAGAAGAAGCGGAGGAGCAAGGTTTCAAACGGTATGAAATCACAATTTCTCTGAAAGAAGACTGTATGTTAAAAGCGGTTCGTGTATATATGGTTTTTGAGAAGCTCAATGAGATCGGAGAAGTAGCCAAAACAATACCGAGTGCGGAAGTGCTTGAGACGGAAGATTTCGGCACTGACTTCCAGGTTTGCTTCTTAACGAATCAAACGGCTGAAGACGTTGAACAGATCATCAACGGAGTTTCAGAGGTCGAGCATGTTGAAATTATTCAGGGCTCGCCTTTACAACCAGCTGAAAAACCGGAGGAGCCTCAGGCGGATACACCAGCTGCTGCACAGGCACCTGTTAAGCAGGATAAACAAAAGCAGCCTGCTAAAAACGATGAACAGTCGAAGCATACAGGCGGATCTAAAACGATTCGTGTCAATATCGACAGGCTTGATTCTTTAATGAACTTATTTGAAGAGCTTGTCATTGACCGCGGGCGTCTTGAGCAGATTGCAAAAGAGCTTGAGCACAATGAATTGACTGAAACAGTCGAGCGAATGACGAGAATTTCCGGCGATTTGCAGTCTATTATTCTCAACATGAGAATGGTTCCGGTTGAAACTGTTTTTAACCGTTTCCCAAGAATGATTCGCCAGCTTCAAAAAGAGCTGAATAAAAAAATCGAACTCTCCATCATCGGTGCGGAAACAGAACTCGATCGAACAGTAATTGATGAAATTGGAGATCCGCTCGTTCACTTAATCAGAAACAGTATTGACCATGGAATTGAGTCTCCGGAAACACGTTTGCAAAAAGGAAAACCTGAGTCTGGAAAAGTTGTGCTGAAAGCTTATCACAGCGGAAATCACGTCTTTATTGAAGTTGAGGATGACGGGGCAGGCCTTAATCGCAAAAAAATCCTTGAAAAAGCGCTTGAGCGCGGTGTCATTACAGAAAGAGAAGCTGAAACTTTAGAAGACAATGAAATTTATGAATTGATATTTGCTCCGGGGTTCTCTACAGCTGATCAAATTTCGGATATTTCCGGGCGGGGTGTCGGGCTTGATGTTGTGAAAAATAAACTCGAGTCACTCGGCGGTTCAGTCAGTGTGAGATCTGCAGAAGGACAAGGATCACTATTCAGCATTCAGCTTCCGCTTACATTGTCCATTATTTCAGTTCTGCTGATCAAATTGGAAGAAGAGACATTTGCGATTCCGATTTCTTCTATAATTGAAACGGCAGTTATAGACAGAAAAGATATTCTGCAAACGCATGACCGTGAAGTAATTGATTTTAGAGGGCATATTGTCCCTGTCGTATATTTAAAAGAAGAGTTTAAAATAGAAGATACAAGACAAGATGCAGAACAGCTCCATATCATTGTCGTGAAGAAAGGCGACAAACCTACTGCATTTGTGGTGGACTCCTTTATTGGCCAGCAGGAAGTTGTGCTGAAATCACTCGGAGATTATTTAACAAACGTCTTTGCAATTTCCGGAGCTACTATTTTAGGAGACGGAGAAGTAGCGCTCATTATCGATTGTAATGCACTGATTATTTAACCATACGAGGAGGTGTCTCACATGACTGCAGAAATTAAAACAGGCGAAAAAATGATTGTCTTTATGGTAAATGGCAAAGAATATGCCATTTCTGTCACTCAGGTGAAATCAATTGAGAAATGGCAAAAGCCAACGAGAGTGCCAGGCGTTGAACCTTATATTTGCGGAGTGATCAATTTGCGCGGCGTGGTGACTCCGGTTATTGATTTAAGAAAGCGTCTCAGCTTGCCTGAGTATGAAATTACCGATGAAACACGAATTATCATTATTGCTTATCGTGATATTGAAGTCGGCTGGATCGTGGATGAAGCAAATGATGTCATAACAGTTCATGAAAGTGAAATAGAGTCCGCTCCGGAAAGTGTTCAAAAAGACACGTATGTGTCGATCAAACAAATTGTAAAACAAGAGAACAGGCTCTTAAATATTATTGATGCAAATGCGGTTTTGGATAAAGAATCATCTCAGTCCGCTGTGCCCGATCAAGCTTAATCTTAAAGGGGTTATGACATGAGTATTTTTAATGGAATCAAAGAAGAGCAGATGGACATTTTGCGGGAAGTCGGCAATATCGGAGCCGGCCACTCTGCTTCTGCAATGGCCCAGCTGTTAAATAGAAAGATTGATATGGAAGTCCCGTTTGCAAAGTTACTGTCGTTTGATGAACTTGTAGACTTTTTCGGCGGAGCAGAAATGCCGGTCGCCAGTATCTTTTTAAGAATGGAAGGCGATTTGACGGGCTCAATGTTCTTTATAATGCCTTTTTATCAGGCGGAGCAGTTTATCAGAGAGCTGATCGGCAACCCGGATTTTGATATAGAAAACCTGGGTGAAGATCATATGAGTTCTTCCGCTTTGCATGAACTGGGCAATATTTTAGCAGGATCATATTTAACGGCATTGGCTGATTTGACGAAACTCCAGCTTTACCCGAGTGTTCCAGAAGTTTCACTGGACATGTTCGGTGCTGTCATCAGTGAAGGTCTGATGGAGCTCAGCCAGGTTGGAGAACATGCAATTGTTGTTGATACGTCAATTTTTGACCAAAGCCATCAGCAGGAGCTAAAAGCGCATATGTTTATGCTGCCGGACTATGATTCATTTGAAAAGCTCTTTGTCGCCTTGGGTGCTTCATTATGAGTACAACTGAGGCTGCTGTTGTAAAGGTTGGAATAGCGGACGTGAAGATCGCCCGCTTCCCGGATTCAATCCGGACGTCTGGTTTAGGGTCGTGTGTAGGGCTGGTGCTTTACGATAAAGAAAAGCAAACGGCGGGGCTTGTCCATGTCATGCTGCCGGATTCGACGTTATCAAAAACAGCTGAACTCAATCGGGCAAAATATGCCGATACCGCTGTAAAAGCTACGATTGATATGCTGGTAGAAGCGGGCTGCCGAAAGTTTGCGTTAAAAGCAAAGCTTGCCGGCGGATCAGAGATGTTTAAATTTAAAATGACGAATGATTTGATGAAGATCGGACCGAGAAATGTCTTAGCGATAAAGGAACAGCTGTCATTATATAAAATTCCGATTATCAGTGAAGATACGGGAGGCTCAAGCGGCCGTACGATAGAATTTGAACCGAAGTCCTGTATGCTGCATATTCGAACTGTTAAACAAGGTGAAAAAACGATTTAATTAAGGTATTAGGGGGATAACAATGCAATCCTTGAATTATGAAGATCAGGTGCTTTGGTCGCGCTGGAAAGAGTGGAAAGATCCTAAGGCCGGTGATGATTTAATGCGCCGTTACATGCCGCTTGTCACATATCATGTAGGCAGAATTTCTGTCGGACTGCCAAAATCAGTGCATAAAGACGATCTTATGAGCCTTGGTATGCTTGGTTTATATGATGCCCTTGAAAAATTTGACCCCAGCCGGGACTTAAAATTTGATACCTACGCCTCGTTTAGAATTCGCGGTGCAATTATTGACGGGCTTCGTAAAGAGGATTGGCTGCCCAGAACCTCGCGTGAAAAAACAAAGAAGGTTGAAGCGGCGATTGAAAAGCTTGAACAGCGCTATCTTCGGAATGTATCGCCCGCAGAAATTGCAGAGGAACTCGGAATGACGGAACAGGATGTAGTGTCAACAATGAATGAAGGTTTTTTTGCAAATCTGCTGTCAATTGACGAAAAGCTTCATGATCAGGATGACGGGGAAAACATCCAGGTCATGATCAGAGATGACAAAAATGTCCCGCCGGAAGAAAAGATCATGAAAGATGAGCTGATTGCGCAGCTTGCGGACAAAATTCACGAACTCTCTGAAAAAGAACAGCTTGTGGTCAGTTTGTTCTATAAAGAGGAATTGACATTGACAGAAATCGGACAGGTATTGAATCTTTCTACGTCCCGTATATCACAAATACATTCAAAGGCACTATTTAAATTAAAGAATCTGCTTGAAAAAGTAATTCAATAAAGAATTCTCATGATTAGCGAGTGAAAAACATGTCAACACTATTATGGCTTTTAAGCTTCACGCTTCACGGCGTTCTTCTGTACGCTGTCATTATCCTGTATATGAGGCTCGCAGCTGTGAAAGAAACAGAAAAACAGCAAAAGAATCTGCTGGAAGAGACGGAGAACACACTTGCGGCATTTCTTCTTGAACTAAAAGAAGAAAATGAGAAGTTGATAGACAACTTGGATGTACCTTCTGTTCAAACTGAAGAAAAACAGAAGGAAGAGCATCAGCAGGCAGAACAACATTCAGAGCGAGATGCTGTTCAGGAAGAAAACAACGCTCTTCCCGAGCATATCGAAGGTCTGATCAACGAGGTTGAGAGGGCGGAAGAGAACGTAAACAGCGATGCCCGTTCATTTGAAGATGAAGTTATGTCATTATATGAACAGGGATATTCAGCTGGTGAAATTGCTCAGAAATTGAAGAGCGGAAAGACAGAAATCGAGCTATTTCTAAAATTTCGCTCCAAAGCTGTAAAGGATTCTTGATTGTCGCATAAAGCTGTGTTATATTATGTCTTGGTGTTAAATACACACGCTTAACGATTTATGCAGAGGGTGCTGCAGGCGGCAGTTCTGCACAAAAATGACCTAAGCGGAGGAAAAAAACCATTATATTAGGAGGAAATAACATGTCAGTCATTTCTATGAAGCAATTGCTTGAAGCTGGTGTTCACTTCGGTCACCAAACACGCCGTTGGAACCCAAAAATGAAGCGTTATATTTTCACGGAGCGTAACGGAATCTACATCATTGACCTTCAAAAAACAGTCAAAAAAGTAGAGGAAGCTTACAACTTCACTAAAAATCTTGCTGCTGAAGGCGGAAGAATCCTTTTCGTAGGTACAAAAAAACAAGCTCAAGATTCTGTTAAAGAAGAAGCTCAACGCTCTGGCATGTACTATGTCAATCAACGCTGGTTGGGCGGTACATTAACAAACTTTGAAACAATCCAAAAACGTATTAAACGTCTTAAAGACATTGAAAAAATGCAAGAAAACGGTACGTTTGAAGTACTTCCTAAAAAAGAAGTCGTTCAATTGAAAAAAGAATTAGAGCGTCTTGAAAAATTCCTAGGCGGAATTAAAGAAATGAAGGATCTTCCTGATGCATTGTTCATCATCGATCCTCGCAAAGAGCGCATTGCTGTTGCGGAAGCTCGCAAATTAAACATCCCTATCATCGGAATTGTAGATACTAACTGTGATCCTGATGAAATCGATGTTGTTATTCCTGCGAACGATGACGCTATCCGCGCTGTTAAACTTCTAACTTCTAAAATGGCAGATGCAATCTTAGAAGCGAAGCAAGGCGAAGAAGAAGCGGAAGTTGCTGAAGAAACTGCACCAGAAACTGAAACAACAACTGCGTAACCTATTCAAAAGGTGATAAGAGGGACTGCCTTTTATCACCTTTTTTCAAGAAAAATGTCATGATACATATCTTGTTTAAACATATAAGGAGGAATACAAATGGCTATTACTGCACAGCAAGTAAAAGAACTGCGTCAAAAAACTGGCGCGGGTATGATGGATTGTAAAAAAGCGTTAACTGAAACTGATGGAGATATGGACAAAGCAATTGACCTTCTTAGAGAAAAAGGAATTGCAAAAGCAGCGAAAAAAGCTGACCGTATCGCAGCAGAAGGTTCAACTCTTATTAAAACTGACGGCAACAAAGGTGTTATTTTAGAAGTAAACTCTGAAACTGATTTCGTTGCGAAAAACGAAGGCTTCGTAGAGCTTCTTAATACATTGGCTGACCACCTTCTTGCAAACACTCCTGCAGATGTTGAAGAAGCAATGGGCCAAAAAATGGACAACGGCTCTACTGTAGAAGAGTACATTACAAGTGCAGTTGCTAAAATCGGTGAGAAAATCACGCTTCGCCGCTTTGCTGTTCTTACAAAAGATGACAGCTCTGCATTCGGTGCTTACCTTCACATGGGCGGACGCATCGGCGTATTAACTGTTCTTAACGGTACAACTGACGAAGAAACTGCGAAAGATATCGCAATGCATGTTGCTGCGGTTAACCCTCGTTATATTTCTCGTGACCAAGTATCAGAAGAAGAAACAGACCATGAGCGTCAAATCTTAACTCAGCAAGCTCTTCAAGAAGGAAAACCTGAAAACATCGTAGCGAAAATGGTTGAAGGCCGTCTGAACAAATTCTTCGAAGAAATTTGTCTTTTAGACCAAGCATTTGTTAAAAACCCAGATGAAAAAGTGAAACAAGTTGTTGCAGCGAAAAACGCAACTGTTGAAACTTTCGTTCGCTATGAAGTTGGCGAAGGTATCGAAAAACGTCAAGAAAACTTTGCTGAAGAAGTAATGAACCAAGTGAAAAAATAATGGTGAAAAGATGTCGCGATCAAGTCGCGTCTTTTCAGGCAGTATAGGGGACACACTTTGTGTTCCCTATTTTTAAAACTATATTTACAAACCTTTTTTTCTCTTGCATAATAGAAAACGGCAATGTTTACACTTGGAGGTTATTATGGAAAAACCAAAATACAAACGTATCGTATTAAAGCTTAGCGGGGAAGCATTGGCAGGGGAACAGGGTAATGGAATTAACCCTACTGTCATTCAATCCATTGCAAAGCAAGTGAAAGAAATCGCTGAGCTTGAAGTCGAAGTGGCTGTTGTAGTAGGCGGCGGCAACTTATGGCGCGGAAAAACAGGAAGTGACCTGGGCATGGACCGCGCAACTGCAGACTATATGGGGATGCTGGCGACAGTGATGAACTCGCTTGCTCTTCAAGACAGCTTGGAAACACTCGGAATCCAGTCCAGAGTGCAAACATCCATTGAAATGAGACAAGTTGCTGAACCGTATATCAGAAGAAAAGCGATACGCCACTTAGAGAAAAAACGTGTCGTTATTTTTGCTGCGGGTACAGGAAACCCATATTTCTCAACTGATACGACAGCTGCACTGCGCGCTGCTGAAATTGAAGCAGACGTTATTTTAATGGCTAAAAACAATGTTGACGGTGTGTATAATGCTGATCCTAGAAAAGATGAATCAGCTGTAAAATATGAATCGCTTTCTTACCTTGACGTTCTAAAAGACGGCTTGGAAGTGATGGATTCAACAGCATCATCTTTATGCATGGATAATGACATTCCGCTAATCGTCTTTTCTATTATGGAAGAAGGAAATATTAAACGCGCCGTGACAGGCGAATCAATCGGAACGATCGTGAGGGGGAAATAACGTGTCAAAAGAAGTATTAACACAAACGAAAGAAAAAATGGAAAAAGCAATTGCTGCTTATCAGCGTGAATTGGCTACTGTACGCGCAGGCCGTGCGAACCCATCTTTATTAGATAAAGTAACAGTTGAATATTACGGAGCACAGACACCTTTAAATCAGCTGTCTTCTATTAACGTGCCTGAAGCTCGTATGCTGGTCATAACACCATACGACAAGTCAGCAATCGGTGATATCGAAAAAGCAATTTTAAAAGCGGATTTAGGCTTAACGCCAACGAGCGACGGCAATATGATTCGCATTGCGATTCCTGCGCTAACAGAAGAAAGACGTAAAGAATTAGTCAAAGTTGTAAAAAAATATGCTGAAGACGCAAAAGTAGCTGTACGAAATGTACGCCGTGATGCGAACGATGATCTCAAAAAACTTGAGAAAAACGGAGACATCACTGAAGATGAGCTGCGTGCTTCCAATGAAGATGTTCAAAAACTGACAGATGAATATGTGTCAAAAATTGACAGTGTCACAAAAGACAAAGAAAAAGAAATCATGGAAGTTTAATGAAAAACTATGTACAATAGATAATAGTGAAAAGACCCTCTCATGTTTACAGGGGGTTTTTTTGTTAATACTGTTGATTACATTGGTTATCAGCAGGGAATGCAACCTTTTTGGGTGACGGAGGAATCTCATGCTCAACATACTCAAAAATTGGAAGAACCAGCAAACTGCGGCTTCCAACTTAGAACGCTATACAAAAGAAGACATACTTAAGGGGGAAATCCCCGAACACATCGCCATTATAATGGATGGAAATGGCCGTTGGGCTAAAAAACGCTCTCTCCCCCGAATTGCAGGCCACCACGAAGGAATGAAGGTGGTTAAAAGGACAACAAAGCTTGCTAACGAATTGGGTGTCAAGGTACTGACCCTGTACGCATTTTCAACAGAAAACTGGAAGCGGCCGAAAATGGAAGTTGATTTTTTGATGAAGCTTCCTGAAGAGTTTTTAAATACGTATCTACCGGAACTTGTTGAGGAGAATGTGCAGGTCCGGATTATAGGAGATGAATCAGCCTTGCCGCCGCACACAATGCGTGCGATTGAAAAGGCTGTAAAGGATACGGCGCAAAATGACGGGCTGATCCTTAATTTTGCTCTCAACTATGGAGGGCGTACTGAAATTGTCACTGCTGCAAAAACACTCGCGGAAAAAGTGAAGGATGGTTCTTTGAAAATAGAAGACATTGATGAGTCGCTTTTTTCTAATCATTTAATGACTGAATCTTTGCAGGATCCTGAACTTTTAATTCGAACGAGCGGCGAGATTAGACTAAGCAACTTTATGCTTTGGCAGGTTGCCTACAGTGAATTTGTCTTTACTGACGTTCTGTGGCCTGACTTTAAAGAAAATCATTTCTTGCAGGCGTTAGGAGAGTATCAGCAACGGGGCCGGAGGTTTGGCGGAATTTAGAGGATGGTGGACATGAAACAAAGAATTTTGACAGGTGTTCTGGCAGCAATTGTATTTTTATTTTTAGTTATTGTCGGGAATTTGCCGTTCACCATATTAGTTTATGCAATGGGCAGTGTAGCGCTTTTTGAGCTTCTGCGGATGAAAAAACTTAAGCTGGTTTCACTGCCTGGATTGATCAGTCTTTTATTGTTATGGATGTTCTTAATGCCAAGCCAGTACTCTTTTTTTGAAGCGAATGGTATCTCGAAAATTGAAACGGCTTTGTTCGCAGTACTGATTTTACTGACGTACACAGTATTGGTGAAGAACACTTTTACCTTTGATGAAGTCGGCTTTATTACCCTTGCAACGATTTACATCGGAATGTGTTTTTATTATTTTATTGAAATCAGAAATCTTGATCAGCATGGGCTGACATACATTTTTTATGCCTGTGTCGTGATTTGGTCGACTGATTCCGGTGCATATTTTGTCGGGAAATCGCTTGGGAAACGAAAACTGTGGCCTGAAATCAGCCCTAATAAAACAGTTGAGGGATTTGTAGGCGGAATCGTCATTGCACTTGTACTTTCGACGATTTTTCAGCTTGTGGCAAACTTGCCGATCCCATATTTCTATCTGCTTTTGATCACACTGTTTTTGTCTGTTTTCGGACAGATTGGGGATTTAGTAGAATCCGCTCTGAAAAGACATTACGATGTAAAGGATTCTGGGAAAATCCTTCCCGGGCATGGCGGTGTGCTAGACCGTTTTGACAGTTTTTTGTTTGTCATGCCTTTCTTGTACTTTCTGCTTGCCCTTTTTTCATAAAAAAGTCTAATATGAATTAGAGACTGATTATGCAGCAAAAAGAATAGGAGTAGTGGCACTTTGAAAAATATTTGTCTTTTAGGAGCAACAGGATCAATCGGCGAACAGACTCTTGACGTATTGCGTACGCACCAAGACCAATTTCAGCTGGTATCTATGTCGTTCGGCAAAAATATTGATAAGGCCGTGCCGATGATAGAGGCCTTTCAGCCGAAGTTTGTATCTGTCGGTGATCTGGATACATATCACAAATTAAAACAAGTTTCTTTTTCATTTGATTGCCAGATCGGGCTTGGAGAAGAAGGCCTGATTGAAGCGGCAGTTATGGAGGAAGTCGATATTGTTGTCAATGCCTTGCTTGGGAGTGTCGGTCTCATTCCTACGTTAAAGGCGATCGAATTGAAAAAAACAATTGCGCTTGCAAATAAGGAAACTCTTGTCACTGCCGGGCATATAGTTAAAGAACATGCTAAGAAATACAATGTTCCGCTGCTGCCCGTTGACAGTGAGCATTCAGCCATTTTTCAAGCCCTGCAAGGCGAACAGGCTAAAAACATTGATCGCCTTATCATTACGGCGTCCGGCGGAAGTTTTCGGGACAAGACGCGGGAGCAGCTCGAATCAGTTACAATTGAAGATGCATTACAGCACCCGAATTGGTCAATGGGTGCAAAAATTACAATTGATTCGGCTACAATGATGAATAAGGGATTAGAGGTGATTGAGGCGCATTGGCTTTTCGATATTCCATATGAACAAATCGATGTGGTCTTACATAAGGAGAGCATCATCCATTCCATGGTAGAGTTTCATGACAAAAGTGTGATTGCACAGCTCGGCACTCCTGATATGAGGGTTCCGATTCAATATGCGCTCACCTATCCCGACCGATTGCCATTGCCAGACGCCAAAAGGCTCGAGCTGTGGGAAATCGGCACTCTTCATTTTGAGAAAGCTGACTTTGACAGGTTCCGCTGCTTACAATTTGCCTTTGAATCAGGTAAAATAGGGGGAACAATGCCGACTGTGCTAAACGCGGCAAATGAAGAGGCTGTCGCCGCCTTTTTAGCGGGCAAGATATCGTTTTTAGCGATTGAAGACTGTATCGAAAAGGCATTAAACCGCCATCAGGTTATTCAAAAGCCTAGCTTGGCAGACATTCAGGAAGTGGACAAAGATACCCGGGGATACGTCAATTCAATACTCACATAAGGTGGTATGTTCGTGAATACAGTTATAGCGTTTATCATTATTTTCGGAACGCTCGTTTTCTTCCATGAACTGGGCCATTTGTTGTTAGCCCAAAGAGCGGGAATTCTGTGCCGTGAATTTGCGATCGGCTTTGGTCCAAAAATCTTTTCATTCAAAAAAAATGAAACGGTGTATACGATCAGACTTCTCCCGGTCGGCGGGTTTGTCCGCATGGCCGGCGAAGATCCGGAAATGATTGAGGTGAAACCCGGCTACACGATCGGGCTTCTTTTTAACAAAGAGGATCAGGTTGAAAAAGTCATCATCAATCAAAAGGAAAAATACCCGGATGCTTTAATTATCGAGGTGGAAACGGCGGACCTAGAGCATGACATGAAGATCACCGGCTATGAACAGGGGAAAGAGGATGAGCTTTCCAGCTTTAGTGTGAGTGAAACCTCCTTTTTCATTGTAGACGGAGAAGAAGTTCAGATCGCGCCGTATAACCGCCAGTTTGGTTCCAAACCTGTGTGGCAGCGAATTAAGGCGATTGCCGCAGGTCCGATTATGAATTTCATATTGGCTTATGTCATTTTAGTGATGCTTGGGCTGATTCAGGGTGTTCCGTCAAATGAGCCTATGCTTGGACAGCTGACAGACAACGGACGGGCAGCCGAAGCAGGGCTAAAAGAAGGAGATTACATTCAAAGCATTAACGGAGAGAAGATGAGGTCCTGGACCGACATTGTCTCTGCGGTAAAAGAAAACCCGGAAAAAGAAATTGACGTTGAGGTAAAAAGAGATAACAAAACGCTCCACATTTCAGTTACTCCGGAAGCCGTTAAAGATGAGAACAAAAAAACAATCGGCCGCTTTGGTTCTTACGCGCCGACTGAGAAAGGCGTTCTCTCAGCAGTTGCTTATGGTGCAACATCAACTGTTGATGTTACAAAAGCGATATTAACAAATCTCAGTAAATTAGTGACAGGACAATTTAAAATTGATATGCTTTCAGGTCCTGTCGGCATATACGATATGACAGACCAAGTGGCAAAAACGGGAATCATTAATTTATTCCAGTTTGCTGCATTTTTAAGTATTAACCTTGGTATCGTCAACCTGCTTCCGATTCCGGCTCTTGACGGCGGAAGACTGTTGTTTCTATTTATAGAAGCCATTCGGGGCAAACCGATCAACAGAGAAAAAGAAGCCTTTGTGGTGTTTATCGGAGTCGCTTTCCTAATGCTTCTTATGCTGGTCGTTACATGGAACGATATCCAGCGGCTGTTTTTGTAAATGAAAAGTAAATCAATCAGAGGTGCGAAGAAATGAGACAAAGCTTGACGCTTATTCCTACGCTCCGTGAAGTTCCAGCTGATGCCGAAGCGAAAAGTCATCAGCTTCTTCTAAGAGCAGGATTTATCAGACAGAATACGAGCGGGGTATACAGCTATATGCCTCTTGCGTATAAGGTTATTCAAAACATTCAGCAGATCGTCCGTGAGGAAATGGAAAAAATCGACGCTGTAGAAATGCTTATGCCCGCGCTGCAGCAGGCTGAGACATGGCAGGAATCAGGCAGATGGTATACGTACGGTCCCGAACTGATGAGACTTAAAGACCGTCACGGCCGTGAATTTGCTTTAGGGGCAACGCATGAAGAAGTGATCACTTCACTCGTTCGCGATGAGGTTAAATCCTATAAGCGTCTCCCTCTGACTCTGTACCAAATCCAGTCTAAATTCAGGGATGAAAAACGCCCGCGCTTCGGTTTATTAAGAGGCCGCGAATTCATTATGAAGGATGCTTATTCTTTCCATGCTTCTGAAGAGAGCTTGGATGAAACATATCAAAAAATGTACAATGCGTATTCTAATGTTTTCGCCCGCTGCGGCATTAATGTAAGACCTGTTATCGCTGATTCAGGTGCCATGGGTGGAAAAGATACACATGAGTTTATGGCACTTTCTGAAATCGGAGAGGATACCATTGCGTACTCTGATGAATCACAATATGCAGCCAATATCGAAATGGCTGAAGTTCTTTATCAGGAAGTCCCTTCAAATGAAGAGCCTATCGCTTTAGAAAAAGTGCACACTCCTAATGTGAAAACGATCGATGAGCTGACTGCATTTTTACAGGTTCCAGCTGAAGCCTGCATGAAATCGGTATTGTTTAAAGCGGATGACCGTTTTGTTCTGGTGCTTGTACGAGGGGATCACGAAGTGAATGATATTAAAGTGAAGAATCTCCTGCATGCAGAGGTTATGGAACTTGCTTCCCATGAAGAGGTCGTTCAGCAGCTTGGAACAGAGCCTGGCTTTGTCGGACCTATCGGTGTGAATCAAGAGATTGACGTCTATGCAGATTTCGCTGTTAAAGCAATGGTTAATGCTGTTGCCGGTGCGAATGAAGGAGATTATCATTATAAAAATGTCAACGTAAGCCGTGATGCGCAAATTAAAGAATTTGCCGATCTTCGCTTTATTAAGGAAGGCGACCCGTCACCAGACGGCAAAGGCACGATCCGTTTTGCAGAAGGAATCGAAGTCGGACAAGTCTTTAAGCTTGGAACTCGTTATTCTGAAGCGATGAATGCGACATATTTAGATGAAAACGGACGAGCACAGCCAATGCTGATGGGCTGTTACGGAATCGGTGTTTCCAGAACCCTTTCTGCTATTGCTGAACAGCATCACGACGAAAAAGGCTTAATATGGCCAAAAAGCGTCGCGCCGTATGATCTTCATATTCTTGCACTGAATATCAAAAACGATGCGCAAAAAGAATTGGCTGAAAAGCTGTACGCTGATTTAAAGGCGAAAGGCTATGAAGTGCTGTATGACGATCGTGCGGAACGTGCCGGCGTAAAATTTGCTGACTCGGATCTAATCGGTCTTCCAATCCGTATTACTGTCGGCAAACGGGCTGATGAAGGAATTGTGGAAGTTAAAATCCGCAAAACAGGTGAGTCAACAGAAGTTTCTGTTGATGAGTTATGTGCCTTTATCAGCAAGCAGTAAACACCATAACGATTTATCAAAAAACATGTTAAAATAGAAATAATAGAAGGTACCTCATTGCCTGAGGTACCTTCACTTATGAAGTTTTTAGGGGGGATACTGTCTTAATGGAACAGTTATCAGTAAACAGAAGGCAGTTTCAAATTCTTCTGCAGCAGATTAATATGACAGATGATACCTTCATGACATACTTTGAAGATGGCGAGATTAAAAAGCTGACGATACACAAAGCATCTAAATCTTGGCATTTTCATTTTAAATTTAAATCTTTGCTGCCTTATCAAATATATGACATGTTAACCATGAGGCTGACGCAATCGTTTGCCCATATTGCAAAAGTGACGTCTTCAATCGAAGTGCAAGATGCCGAGGTTGATGAAGGCCTCGTGCAGGATTACTGGACACGCTGCATTGAAGAGCTGCAAGGCATTTCACCGCCGATTATCAGTCTCTTAAGCCAGCAAAAACCAAAGCTGAAGGGCAACAAACTGATTGTCAAAACAAAAACGGATACAGAAGCATCTGCTCTTAAGAACAAATACAGTGCGATGATTCAAGCGGGATACCGTCAATTTGGGTTTCCGGATTTTCAGCTTGATGCTGAAATATTTGTATCTGATCAAGAAGTGCAAAAGTTTCGGGAACAAAAGCTAGCTGAAGATCAAGAACGGGCGATGCAGGCTTTAATTGAAATGGAGAAGAACGATAAAGAAAGTGATGAAGATCAAGCTCCTTCAGGGCCTCTTGTTATCGGCTATCAAATTAAAGATAACGAGGAAATCAGAACACTTGACAGCATAATGGACGAGGAACGGAGAATTACGGTTCAGGGTTATGTGTTTGATGTGGAAACCAGAGAACTGAAAAGCGGGCGCACGCTGTGCATCTTCAAAATTACTGACTACACAAATAGTATCTTAATTAAAATGTTTGCAAGAGAAAAAGAAGATGCGGCCCTGATGAAGTCTCTGAAAAAAGGCATGTGGGTAAAAGCACGCGGAAGCATTCAAAACGACACCTTTGTCCGAGATCTGGTCATGATTGCAAACGATGTAAATGAGATAAAAGTAAAAAACCGTGAAGACACGGCGCCTGAAGGAGAAAAAAGGGTAGAATTGCATCTGCATTCCCCAATGAGCCAAATGGATGCTGTAACAGGCATCGGAAAGCTTGTTGAACAGGCGAAAAAATGGGGGCATGAGGCGATCGCTTTGACTGACCATGCTGTCGTTCAATCCTTCCCAGATGCTTATTCTGCTGCCCAAAAACATGGAATTAAAATGATTTACGGAATGGAAGCCAATATCGTGGATGACGGGGTGCCGATTGCTTATAATCCCGCACACCGTTTGCTTGATGAAGAAACATATGTCGTTTTTGACGTCGAAACAACCGGACTTTCCGCTGTGTATGATACGATTATTGAACTGGCGGCTGTAAAAGTGAAAGGCGGAGAGATCATTGATAAGTTTGAGTCATTTGCCAACCCGCATCGTCCGCTTTCGGCCACAATCATTGAACTGACAGGCATCACTGATGATATGCTGGTCGACGCGCCGGATGTAATAGACGTGATAAGAGATTTCAGAGAATGGATTGGCGATGATATTCTCGTCGCCCATAATGCAAGCTTCGATATGGGATTTTTAAACGTGGCTTTCAAAAAGCTTCTCCAAGTTGAAAAAGCAAAAAATCCTGTCATTGATACGCTGGAGCTTGGCCGTTTTCTTTATCCGGAATTTAAGAATCACCGTCTGAACACGCTGTGTAAAAAGTTTAACATTGAACTTACACAGCATCACCGTGCGATCTATGATACCGAGGCAACCGCTTATTTGCTTCTGAAAATGCTGGAGGATGCTGCTGAAAAGGGCATTCAGTATCATGACCAGCTGAATGAAAATATGGGTCAGTCCAACGCTTATCAAAGGTCAAGACCGTATCATGCAACAGTGCTGGCGGTGAACAGCACAGGCTTAAAAAATTTATTTAAGCTCGTTTCACTTTCCCATATTCATTATTTTTACAGAGTGCCGCGTATTCCAAGGTCTCAGCTTGAGAAATACAGGGAAGGCCTTCTGATCGGTTCAGCCTGCGACAGAGGAGAGGTTTTTGAAGGCATGATGCAAAAGTCGCCGGAAGAGGTGGAGGATGTTGCATCATTCTACGATTACCTCGAGGTTCAACCGCCTGAGGTGTACCGCCACTTGCTTGAGCTAGAACTGGTTCGCGATGAAAAATCGCTGAAAGAAATCATTACGAATATCACCAAACTCGGTGAAAAGCTTAATAAACCTGTTGTCGCAACAGGAAATGTTCATTATTTGAATGATGAGGACAAAATTTACAGAAAGATTTTAGTATCCTCTCAGGGCGGCGCGAATCCGCTGAACAGACACGAACTCCCGAAAGTGCATTTCAGAACGACAGATGAAATGCTTGAAGCCTTTTCCTTCTTAGGGGAAGAAAAAGCGAAGGAAATCGTTGTCACTAACACACAAAAAGTTGCATCTTTAATTGAAGACATCAAGCCGATTAAAGATGATTTATATACGCCGAAAATCGAAGGCGCTGATGAAGAAATCAGGGAAATGAGCTATCAGCGTGCACGTAGCATTTACGGAGAGCAGCTCCCTGAAATCGTTGAAGCGCGTATTGAAAAAGAACTGAAAAGTATCATCGGCCACGGCTTTGCTGTTATTTATTTGATCTCTCATAAACTCGTAAAGAGATCTCTCGATGACGGTTATCTGGTAGGGTCACGGGGATCGGTAGGTTCTTCATTAGTTGCGACACTTACTGAGATCACAGAGGTGAACCCGCTGCCGCCACACTATATATGTGCTGAATGCCAGCATTCTGAGTTCTTTAATGACGGATCTGTCGGTTCAGGTTTTGACCTGCCTGACAAAATGTGTCCTCATTGCGGAACGCCTTTGAAAAAAGACGGGCACGATATTCCGTTTGAAACGTTCCTGGGATTTAAAGGGGATAAAGTACCTGATATCGATTTGAACTTCTCAGGGGAATATCAGCCGCATGCCCACAATTATACAAAAGTATTGTTCGGAGAAGACAACGTCTATCGTGCGGGAACGATCGGCACGGTTGCAGAAAAAACAGCCTACGGTTACGTAAAAGGCTATGCCGGCGACAATAATCTCCATATGCGCGGCGCCGAAATCGACCGGCTTGTGCAGGGCTGTACAGGTGTAAAACGGACGACCGGACAGCACCCTGGCGGTATTATCGTAGTTCCGGATTATATGGATATTTATGATTTCTCTCCGATTCAGTTTCCGGCAGATGCGACAGGTTCTGAATGGAAAACGACTCATTTTGACTTCCATTCCATTCATGACAACCTGCTGAAGCTTGATATTCTGGGGCACGATGACCCGACGGTAATCCGTATGCTTCAAGATTTAAGCGGAATTGATCCGAAAACGATTCCGACAGATGACCCTGAAGTAATGAAAATCTTCCAAGGAACCGAATCACTCGGTGTCACACAGGAACAGATTGGATGTAAAACGGGCACTCTGGGTATTCCTGAATTCGGAACCCGCTTTGTCCGGCAAATGCTTGAAGACACAAAGCCGACAACGTTTTCTGAGCTCGTTCAGATTTCAGGGCTGTCTCACGGAACAGATGTATGGCTCGGCAATGCGCAAGAGCTCATTCACAATAATATTTGTGAGCTGAGTGAGGTGATCGGCTGCCGTGATGACATTATGGTTTATTTAATCTATCAAGGGCTCGAGCCGTCACTGGCGTTTAAAATTATGGAATTTGTCCGTAAAGGAAAAGGTTTAACGCCTGAATGGGAAGAAGAAATGAAAAATAACAATGTCCCAGACTGGTATATCGATTCCTGCAAAAAGATTAAATACATGTTCCCGAAAGCCCACGCCGCGGCTTATGTATTAATGGCAGTCCGTATTGCTTACTTTAAAGTGCATCACGCGCTTCTGTATTATGCGGCTTATTTTACGGTTCGTGCAGACGACTTTGATATTGATACAATGATCAAAGGCTCCACAGCAATCAAAGCCGTAATGGAGGATATCAACTCCAAAGGGCTTGATGCGTCGCCGAAGGAAAAAAACCTTCTCACAGTATTAGAATTAGCGCTGGAAATGTGTGAAAGAGGCTATTCATTCCAAAAAGTCGATTTATACCGCTCCAGCGCAACGGAATTTATTATTGACGGCAACAGCCTGATCCCGCCGTTTAATTCTATTCCTGGATTAGGTACGAACGCCGCTCTAAATATTGTAAAGGCCCGTGAAGAAGGAGAATTTCTCTCAAAAGAAGATTTGCAAAAGAGAGGGAAAGTATCAAAAACGATTTTAGAGTATTTAGATCGTCACGGCTGTTTGGAGTCATTGCCGGATCAAAACCAATTATCGCTGTTTTAGCATATAAAAGCCGAATTTCTTAAGAAATTCGGCTTTTATGCATACATGAGCGGCAAAAGTGCAATCGTATGAGTAGAGCCCCTGTGATCTGCTTAACAGCGTAAAGGTAAACGTATATCCATTTGCAATAAAAATATGGTTATGGTATAGTTTTATTGGAAATGCTAACGATTACCGAGGCAAAGAGTGGGGAAACCCGCTCTTTTGTATTGAACAAGACAATTTTGTCTCGACATGTTCATCGTTTACTTTAAAGCCCCTGCTCTTTTGAAGCAGGGTTTTTATGCAGAGTGACGAGACGAATATGATATCGACAGCACAAGGAGGAAGAACATGAGCAAAAAAGTGACTGACACCGTTCAAGAAATGGCTCAGCCAATCGTAGACAGCCTTCAGCTTGAACTCGTTGACATTGAATTTGTCAAAGAGGGTCAAAGCTGGTTCCTTCGCGTGTTTATTGATTCCGATGACGGTGTGGATATTGAGGAATGTGCCAAAGTAAGCGAAGCTCTAAGCGAGAAGCTTGATGAGGCAGACCCAATCAGCCAAAATTACTTTCTTGAGGTTTCATCCCCGGGAGCTGAGCGTCCATTAAAGAAAAAAGCCGATTTCGAAAAATCACTTGGGAAAAATGTATACATTAAGACCTATGAGCCGATTGACGGCGTAAAAGTGATTGAAGGACAGCTGGCTGAATTCGATGGACAAACAGTGACAGTTGAGATGACAATCAAAACAAGAAAGAAACGGATCGATATTCCGTATGAAAAAATAGCTAACGCAAGATTAGCTGTAACATTCTAATGAATACAAGTTTTAAGGGGGGAGACCGTTAACATGAGCAGTGAATTATTAGATGCTCTCACCATTCTTGAAAAAGAAAAAGGCATCAGCAAAGAAATTATCATTGAAGCAATCGAAGCTGCTTTAATTTCTGCTTATAAGCGAAATTTTAATCAGGCGCAGAATGTACGGGTGGATTTGAACCGTGAAACAGGTACAATCCGTGTATTCGCAAGAAAAGATGTCGTTGATGAGGTATACGATCAAAGACTGGAGATCTCAATCGAAGAGGCGCAAAGCATCCACCCGGAATATATGGTAGGCGATGTTGTAGAGATTGAAGTAACGCCTAAAGATTTCGGACGCATTGCGGCCCAAACAGCGAAGCAGGTCGTGACACAGCGTGTGCGCGAAGCTGAACGCGGTGTGATCTATTCTGAGTTTATTGACCGTGAAGAAGACATCATGACTGGTATCGTCCAGCGCCTGGACAATAAATTTATCTATGTGTCTCTAGGTAAAATTGAAGCTTTGCTGCCGGTTAATGAGCAAATGCCGAATGAAAGCTATAAGCCTCATGACCGCATTAAGGTTTATATCACAAAAGTAGAAAAAACGACGAAAGGCCCGCAGATTTATGTGTCAAGAACACACCCAGGCCTCTTGAAGCGTTTATTTGAAATCGAAGTGCCAGAAATTTATGATGGAACTGTAGAGCTGAAATCTGTTGCCAGAGAAGCAGGCGACCGTTCGAAAATTTCTGTTCGCACTGATGATCCTGATGTGGATCCGGTGGGCTCTTGCGTCGGTCCTAAAGGCCAGCGTGTTCAGGCGATTGTCAATGAATTAAAAGGTGAAAAAATTGACATTGTCAACTGGTCGAATGATCCTGTAGAATTTGTCGCGAATGCGCTCAGCCCTTCGAAAGTGCTGGATGTCATCGTGAATGAAGAAGAAAAAGCGACAACTGTTATTGTTCCTGATTACCAGCTGTCTCTGGCGATTGGCAAAAGAGGACAAAACGCACGCTTAGCTGCTAAATTGACAGGCTGGAAGATTGATATTAAGAGCGAAACAGACGCAAGAGAGCTTGGAATTTATCCGAGAGAACTTGAAGAAGACGACGAAGAGCCGCTCTTTACGAAGCCTGAAACTGCTGAATCGGATGAATAAGAGGTGACCTTAGGTGAATAAACACAAAAAGATCCCGTTACGCAAGTGTGTAGTGACTGGAGAAATGAAGCCTAAAAAGGAACTAATCCGAGTTGTACGTTCAAAAGAAGGCGAAATCTCAGTAGATCCGACCGGGAAAAAGAACGGGCGGGGTGCTTATTTAACGCTGGATAAAGAGTGCATCTTAGCAGCAAAAAAGAAAAACACTTTGCAAAATCAATTTCAATCACAAATCGATGACCAGATTTTCGAAGAATTGCTGGAACTGGCGGAAAAGGTGAAAAAATAAAATGTCTGGAATGGAATGGTTTCCCTTGCTGGGTCTGGCCAATCGAGCTCGTAAGGTCGTGTCAGGCGAGGACTTGGTTATTAAAGAAATCAGGAATGCGCGTGCGAAGCTTGTCCTGCTTACAGAGGATGCATCATCTAACACAGCAAAGAAAGTAACCGACAAGTGCAATTATTATAAAGTTCCTTATAAAAAAGTCGCGGATCGCGCGATTCTTGGACGCTCTATCGGTAAAGAATCCCGTGTCGTTGTCGCCGTCACTGACCAAGGTTTTGCGAATAAGCTGATCAGCTTGCTCGATTAATATTTTTGGGGGTGAACGAATGGCTAAAATGAGAGTATACGAATATGCAAAAGCGTTAAATGTTTCAAGTAAGGAAATTTTGACCGCACTGAAGAACATGGATTTAGAAGTGAATAATCATATGGCCATGCTTGAAGAAAAGGCCATTAAACAGCTTGATGCCAAATTTAAAAAAGGCGGCGCAGCCGTTAAATCTCAAAAGCCTGCGGAAACGAACAAAAACAAACAGCCGCAAGGGGTAAATCAGCAGTCTGCTGGAAATCAACCAAATAAAATTCGAGACGGAAAGAAGAATGACGTGCAGAATAATCAATTTAACAAAAACAAGAAGAATAACAACAACAAAAAAAATAAACGCAACAATAACAATAACAGAAACCAACATCAGCAAAAGCCTGTGAAGCCGAAAAAGGAGCTTCCTGAAAAAATTACGTTCTCAGGCACTTTAACAGTCGGCGCACTGGCTGAAGAGCTTGGCAAAGAGCCTTCTGAACTCATCAAAAAACTGATGCTTCTTGGTGTTATGGCGACCATTAACCAAGAGCTCGATAAAGACACAATCGAACTGATTGCATCAGAATACGGTGTTGAAACTGAAGAAGTTATTGTCCTTGAAGAAACTGAATTAGAGAAATACGAAGAGCCTGACAAAGAAGAGGATCTTGAAATTCGTCCTCCTGTCGTTACAATCATGGGTCACGTTGACCATGGGAAAACAACGCTTCTTGACAGCATCCGTAAAACAAAGGTTGTTGAAGGAGAAGCTGGCGGAATCACTCAGCATATCGGAGCCTACCAAATCGAAGAAAACGGCAAGAAAATCACTTTCTTGGATACCCCGGGTCACGCCGCATTTACAACAATGCGTGCACGCGGTGCGGAAGTAACCGATATTACGATCCTGGTTGTAGCTGCGGATGACGGTGTAATGCCGCAAACAGTAGAGGCGATCAACCACGCGAAAGCGGCAGAAGTGCCGATCATCGTTGCTGTGAATAAAGTTGATAAAGAAGCTGCAAACCCTGACCGTGTGATGCAAGAACTGACAGAGTACGGACTTGTGCCTGAAGCTTGGGGCGGAGAAACGATTTTTGTTCCGCTTTCCGCTTTAACTGGAAAAGGCATCGATGAACTCGTTGAAATGATTTTGCTTGTCAGTGAGGTAGAGGAACTGAAAGCGAACCCGAACCGCCAGGCAAAAGGAACTGTTATTGAAGCGGAACTTGATAAAGGCAGAGGGTCAGTTGCGACATTGCTCGTACAGACTGGAACACTGCATGTCGGTGATCCGATTGTAGTCGGCAATACATTTGGCCGTGTCCGTGCAATGGTCAATGATATTGGTCGCCGTGTGAAAACAGCGGGACCGTCTACTCCGGTTGAAATTACCGGTCTAAATGACGTGCCTCAAGCGGGAGATCAATTCCTTGTCTTTAAAGATGAAAAAACAGCTCGTTCTGTTGGAGAAGCACGTGCTTCCAAACAGCTTGAAGAGCAGCGCAGCGATAAAGCAAAGCTGAGTCTTGACGACTTGTTCGAGCAGATTAAACAAGGTGATGTAAAAGACATCAACCTAATCGTAAAAGCTGACGTTCAGGGATCTGCCGAAGCTTTAACAGCCGCACTTCAAAAAATTGAAGTTGAAGGCGTTAAAGTGAAAATCATCCACACAGGCGTTGGTGCAATCACAGAATCTGACATTATTTTAGCATCTGCTTCCAATGCAATTGTTATCGGGTTTAATGTGAGACCGGACGGTAATGCTAAGAGTACGGCTGAAGCTGAAAACGTAGATATTCGTCTTCACCGTATTATTTACAAAGTAATCGACGAGATTGAAGCAGCTATGAAAGGTATGCTTGATCCTGAATATGAAGAAAAAGTAATTGGTCAAGTAGAAGTGCGCCAGACATTTAAAGTGTCTAAAATCGGTACGATTGCCGGCGGATATGTTACTGAAGGAACGATTACGCGCGACAGCGGCCTCCGTTTAATTCGTGACGGCGTCGTAATCTTCGAAGGCGAAGTGGACGTTCTGAAACGCTTTAAAGACGATGTGAAAGAAGTTTCACAAGGCTACGAATGTGGTATAACGATTAAGAAATACAATGACATTCGTGAAGGTGACATCCTTGAAGCGTATGTCATGCAAGAAATTGAAAGAAAGTGATCGGATTTGCGGAATGTGAATGCATCATTTATGATGCAGGATCGTTAAAAGAAAAGCGCGCCGTTCTGAAGCGGATCTTAACCAGGGTTCAAAATAAGTTCAATGTTTCGATTTCGGAGATTGGCTATCAGGACACATGGCAAAGAACCAGCTTTGGAATCGCCGCTGTTTCTTCCTCTCGCGTTCAGACAGAAAAAGAATTGCAGCGTGTTCTTGCGTTTATCGATTCTTTTCCTGAAATTGAACGGACGATCACTAGAACAGAGTGGTTTTAACTTAGAGGTGATTGAATTGAGTATGAGAGCAAACCGTGTCGGCGAGCAAATGAAAAAAGAACTCGGTGATATTATCAGCCGAAAGCTGAAGGATCCGAGAATTGGTTTTCTGACAGTAACGGATGTACGTGTATCCGGTGATTTACAAATTGCAAAGGTGTATATTTCCGTTCTCGGAGACGAGAAAAAAAGGGAGGAAGCACTGAAAGGGCTTGCTAAGGCGAAAGGGTTTATTCGCTCTGAAATCGGCAGCCGCATCAGACTTCGTAAAACGCCTGAAATTGAATTTGAGTTCGATGAATCAATTGATTACGGAAATCGAATCGAAACATTGATTCACCAATTGAATTCAGAGAACCCGTCTGAATAACAAATGAAGAGGATAGGCGTTCGTCGTCTGTCCTCTTTTCTGCGTTTTGAAGAAAATCCTCACAACAGAAGGAGTGAAAGGCATATGGTTAACGGAGTTCTCCTTTTACATAAACCGGTCGGCATGACATCGCATGATTGTGTCATGAAGATCCGGAAGCTGCTTAAAACAAAAAAAGTCGGACATACGGGAACGCTTGATCCTGAGGTATCAGGTGTGCTTCCGATTTGTGTGGGCCGGGCTACCAAAATTGTCGAATATTTAACTGAGAAGTCTAAAACATATGATGCTGAAATTACGCTTGGTGTTTCAACGACGACAGAGGATCAAACCGGAGAAACCGTTGAAACAAAGCCAGTAGATCAAGCTGTTGATGAAGCAGAAGTAGAAAAGGTTTTAAACAGTTTAAAGGGGCAACAAGAACAGATACCCCCGATGTATTCCGCAGTAAAGGTAAACGGCAAAAAATTATATGAATATGCAAGAGCGGGACTTGAAGTAGAGCGGCCAAAACGTCTTATTACCATTGAAGATATTGTGCTCACTACAGGGGTTAAACATAATGGAGAGACAGCGAGTTTCCGGTTTACAGTAACATGTTCAAAAGGAACTTATGTGCGCACATTGGCGGTTATGATTGGCGAAAAGCTTGGATATCCGGCTCATATGTCTCATTTGATCCGTACAGCATCCGGTGACTTTTCTCTTGATGAATGCTATACGTTTGAAGAGCTGGAAGCTCAAGCCGAGTCCGGAACTGTAGCAGACCATACAGTCTCTATTGAACGTGCGCTCAATCATTTGCCGAAATGGATCATAAGTGATACATTAGCTAAGAAAGTAGAAAATGGGGCTTTGCTTGAAACACCAGAACAATTCTCGGATCTGACTAGTGACGACCGTCTCGCAGTCTATACGGAATCCGGAAGCTGTCTGGCGATTTATTTCCCTCATCCTACAAAACACGGGCTGTTAAAGCCGGCAAAAGTATTGATGCAAAAAAGCGAACAATAGAAAAAAGGTGACCGTTCTGTGAAGACGATACATATGACACATCCGCATCATTTAATAAAAGAGGAGCAGCCAAAGTCTGTGATGGCGTTAGGTTATTTTGACGGCGTTCATTTAGGGCATCAAAAGGTAATCGGCACAGCTAAACAGATAGCTGAAGAAAAGGGTCTGACATTAGCCGTGATGACCTTTCATCCCCATCCTTCCCATGTGCTGGGCAGGGATCGGGAACCAAAGGATCTGATTACCCCTCTTGAAGATAAAATCAGCCAAATTGAACAATTAGGCACGGAGATTCTGTATGTCGTTAAATTCAATGAAGTGTTTGCTTCTCTGACTCCTGAGCAGTTTGTTGATCAGTATATTTTAGGCCTTAATGTACAGCATGCAGTGGCAGGCTTTGATTTTACGTACGGAAAATACGGCAAAGGAACAATGGAAACGATGCCGATTGATTTAGATGGAAAAGCTGATTGCACAATGGTGGAAAAATTGACGGAGCAGGATAAAAAAATCAGCTCCAGCTATATTCGGACTGCACTTCAAAACGGAGACGTTGAACTGGCCAATGTCTTGCTTGGACAGCCCTACTTTATTAAAGGAATTGTCATTCACGGAGATAAAAGAGGGCGGACAATCGGGTTTCCGACGGCCAATATCGGCTTAAATAACAGCTATATTGTCCCGCCAACCGGTGTATATGCCGTCAAGGCGGAAATAAACGGCGAGATTTACAACGGCGTTTGCAATATCGGCTATAAGCCGACGTTTTATGAAAAACGTCCGGAACAGCCTTCAATTGAGGTCAATTTATTTGATTTTGATCAAGAAGTATACGGAGCCGCTATAAAAATTGAATGGTATAAACGAATTCGGAGCGAGCGCAAGTTCAACGGCATTCAAGAATTAACAGAGCAAATTGAGAAAGATAAGCAGCAAGCGATCCGTTATTTCAGCAATTTGCGGAAATAACATGCAGCGCACACAAATTTTATTCTAAAATATTTGCATATAGGCTCGATTTTTAGTATGATAGTTTTCGTAGTCTTAAAACCTTTGCTTGGCAATCCGAAGTCACCGACGGTTGCTAGGTAACTGGGGCTAAATATTATTTGGAGGTGAAACAGGATGGCAATTACTCAAGAGCGTAAAAACCAACTCATCAGCGAGTTTAAAACACACGAATCTGATACTGGATCTCCAGAAGTTCAGATCGCTATCCTAACTGATTCAATTAACAACTTGAACGAGCATTTACGTACTCACAAGAAAGACCACCATTCACGTCGCGGTCTTCTTAAAATGGTAGGTAAGCGTCGTAATCTTCTTACGTATCTGCGTAATAAAGACGTAACTCGTTACCGTGAGTTAATTAACAAACTAGGCTTACGTCGATAATCGTAAAAAGCGGGAGGATTCCCGCTTTTTTATCGTATAAAAGCGAAAAATTTTTTATAACTAATCATTGAAATCCTTTTACATACTACTTTGACATTGATATGTTCAATCCATTTCGTTCATAATAGGAGTAATTGATTATTTCACACAACGAAGAGAGGAGTTCGTAATCGTATGGGACAAGAAAAACACGTCTTTACCATAGATTGGGCCGGAAGAACGCTTACTGTTGAAACCGGCCAGCTTGCCAAACAGGCAAATGGTGCTGTTATGGTTCGCTACGGCGATACAGCAGTACTCAGTACAGCAACCGCTTCAAAAGAACCGAAACCGCTTGATTTCTTCCCGCTTACTGTAAACTACGAGGAAAGATTGTATGCGGTAGGTAAAATACCTGGTGGGTTTATTAAAAGAGAAGGACGTCCAAGTGAAAAAGCCATTTTGGCGAGCCGTTTAATCGACCGTCCGATCCGGCCTTTGTTCGCCGATGGATTCCGTAATGAAGTTCAAGTCATCAGCATCGTCATGAGTGTTGATCAAGACTGCTCTTCAGAAATGGCTGCTATGTTCGGTTCATCGCTTGCACTTTCTGTATCAGACATCCCGTTTGAAGGACCGATTGCAGGGGTAACTGTCGGACGCATTGATAATCAATTTGTTATTAACCCGACGGTTGATCAGCTTGAGAAAAGTGATATCAATCTTGTCGTTGCCGGAACTAAAGATGCAATTAACATGGTGGAAGCAGGAGCAGACGAAGTTCCTGAGGAAACGATGCTAGAAGCGATTATGTTCGGCCATGATGAGATTAAACGCCTGATTGCATTCCAAGAAGAAATTGTTGCAGCTGTCGGCAAAGAAAAATCAGAAATTAAGCTTTATGAAATTGACGAAGAGCTGAGTGAAAAAGTTAAGGCTTTAGCAGAGCAAGATCTGCTGAAAGCAATCCAGGTTCATGAAAAACATGCCCGTGAAGATGCCATTAATGAAGTGAAAAACACAGTTGTGGCAAAATTCGAGGATGATGAGCATGACGAGGAAACAATCAAACAAGTCAAACAGACTTTGTCCAAGCTTGTCAAAAATGAAGTGCGCCGCCTGATTACTGAAGAGAAAGTAAGACCTGACGGCCGCGGAGTCGATCAAATCCGCCCGCTTTCTTCAGAGGTTGGCCTCTTGCCGAGAACACACGGTTCCGGATTGTTCACAAGAGGACAGACTCAGGCTCTCAGTGTTTGTACGTTAGGTGCTCTCGGAGATGTGCAAATCCTTGATGGTTTAGGTGTCGAAGAATCGAAACGGTTTATGCATCATTACAACTTCCCGCAATTCAGCGTCGGGGAAACTGGACCGATGCGCGGACCGGGACGCCGTGAAATCGGACATGGAGCTCTTGGTGAGCGTGCGCTTGAGCCTGTTATTCCATCTGAAAAAGATTTCCCTTATACTGTCCGTCTTGTATCCGAAGTGCTTGAATCAAACGGTTCCACTTCTCAGGCAAGTATTTGTGCAAGCACACTTGCGATGATGGATGCCGGTGTACCGATTAAAGCACCAGTCGCAGGTATTGCAATGGGACTTGTCAAATCAGGCGAACATTATACTGTTCTGACTGATATTCAAGGCATGGAAGATGCCCTTGGAGACATGGACTTTAAAGTTGCCGGAACTGCAAAGGGCGTAACGGCGCTGCAAATGGACATTAAAATTGAAGGCCTCTCCAGAGAGATTCTTGAAGAAGCGCTTCAGCAGGCGAAAAAAGGAAGAATGGAAATCCTCAACAGTATGCTTGCTACATTAAGCGAATCAAGAAAAGAGCTTTCTCAATATGCGCCTAAGATTTTAACAATGGCTATTAATCCTGATAAAATCCGCGATGTCATCGGACCTAGCGGAAAACAAATCAATAAAATCATCGAAGAGACCGGTGTTAAAATTGATATCGAGCAGGATGGCACAATCTTTATTTCGTCGACAGTTGAAAGCAGCAACCAAAAAGCGAAGAAAATCATCGAAGACCTCGTCAGAGAGGTTGAAGTCGGCCAGCTTTACTTAGGTAAAGTAAAACGAATTGAAAAGTTCGGTGCTTTCGTTGAAATTTTCAGCGGAAAAGACGGTTTGGTGCACATTTCAGAGCTTGCGCTTGAGCGTGTAGGAAAAGTTGAAGATGTTGTCAAAATCGGAGACGAGATTCTTGTGAAGGTTACTGAAATCGATAAGCAAGGACGGGTCAACTTGTCTCGTAAAGCTGTGCTCCGTGAAGAGAAAGAAAAAGAAGAACAACAATCTTAAATGAAAACATGAAAGGAGCCTGGGAGACCCGGCTTCTTTATTTTGACGCTTTAAAAAGCAAGCGGGTTCTACCTTGTCCTTCTCCTTCATAATGTGAGGTGAGGGGGGACAGAACATGTACAAAAAATTTGTACCGTTTGCCGTTTTTCTATTTCTTTTTTTTGTTTCATTCGAGATGATGAAAAATCCGCACACACTTGATTATATAGGGGCAATGAAACAAGATACGGTGACCGTCTCGGCGTCCAAAGACCCGTTATATGAAGAATTGCTTCAAAAGGCGCCAGATTATGAAGTAAAGCCTCAGAATGCAAGAATAGACAAGGTGTGGAAAAGCATTCCCGGTTACAATGGTTTGAAGGTCAATATTGAAAAATCATATAAAAAAATGAAAAAGCACGGTGAGTTTCGGGAAAACGATTTAGTGTACAGTCAAGTAAAACCAAGCGTTCATCTTGAGTCTCTTCAGCCAGAGCCTATTTACAAAGGGAATCCGGAAAAACCGATGGTGGCTTTTTTAATTAATGTGGCATGGGGAAACGAATATTTGGAAAGAATGCTCCCTGTCCTTCAAAAGCATAACGTGAAGGCTACGTTTTTTTTGGAAGGCAATTGGGTGAAAAACAATGAACAGCTGGCTAAAAAGATTGCGGAAGAAGGACATGAAATCGGAAATCATTCATACAATCATCCGGATATGAGCAAACTGACTACAGGAAGAATTTCCGAACAGCTCGACAAGACGAATGAGCAAATAGAAAAAACGCTCGGCGTCAAGCCGAAATGGTTCGCTCCGCCAAGCGGGAGTTTCAGGAAAGCGGTTGTTGACATTGCAGCTAAGAAACATATGGGAACAGTGATGTGGACAGTTGATACAATCGACTGGCAAAAACCGGCTCCGTCTGCACTTCAAACGCGGGTGTTAAGCAAGATACATAATGGTGCCATGATTCTAATGCATCCGACCAATCCCACGGCGGAAAGTCTTGAAGCGCTGATTACAAAGATAAAAGATAAAGGATATGCGCTTGGAACAGTCACTGAACTAATGGATGAAACAAGACTGTTGAAGTAACAGGGCAGGCAGCCAGTCTTTGAATAGGAGGAACAAATTTGATTAAACGATATACGTGTCAAAATGGTGTAAGAGTTGTGCTTGAAAATAACCCGACAGTCCGTTCTGTCGCGATCGGCGTTTGGATTGGTACAGGCTCGCGGCACGAAACGCCGGAGATAAATGGGATTTCCCACTTTTTGGAGCATATGTTCTTCAAAGGGACGAGCACAAGATCTGCACGTGAGATAGCAGAATCTTTTGATCGTATTGGCGGTCAGGTCAATGCGTTTACCTCAAAGGAATATACCTGCTATTATGCAAAGGTGCTTGATGAGCATGCGAATTACGCACTTGACGTATTAGCAGATATGTTCTTTCATTCAACTTTTGATGAAAACGAGCTGAAAAAAGAAAAAAATGTGGTTTACGAAGAAATAAAAATGTATGAAGACGCGCCCGATGATATTGTTCATGATTTACTGAGCAAAGCCACGTACGGGAATCATTCTTTAGGCTATCCGATTCTAGGCACAGAGGAAACGCTTGATTCCTTTAACGGCGACTCTCTCAGGCAGTACATGCATGATTATTATACGCCGGACCGTGTCGTTATTTCTGTAGCGGGTAATATTTCAGAAAGCTTTATAAAAGATGTAGAAAAATGGTTCGGATCATACGAGGCAAAGGGCAAAGCGACAGGTCTTCAGAAGCCCGGATTCCATACAGAAAAACTCACAAGAAAAAAAGAAACAGAACAAGCCCATTTATGTCTGGGATTTAAGGGGCTGGAAGTCGGTCATGAAAAAATTTATGATTTGATCGTCCTTAATAATGTGCTCGGAGGCAGCATGAGCAGCCGCCTGTTCCAAGATGTTCGTGAAGATAAAGGGCTCGCTTATTCTGTTTACAGCTATCACAGCTCATATGAGGACAGCGGCATGCTCACCATTTATGGCGGAACAGGTGCAAATCAGCTTCAGCAGCTGTCAGAAACCATTCAAGAAACCCTTGCAACATTAAAGCGCGACGGCATAACGCCGAAAGAGCTGGAAAACAGCAAGGAGCAAATGAAGGGAAGCTTGATGCTGAGCTTAGAAAGCACGAACAGCAAAATGAGCCGAAACGGTAAAAATGAACTGCTGCTCGGAAAACACAAAACATTAGACGAAATTATTAATGAATTAAACGCTGTAAACTTAGAACGTGTCAACGGTCTTGCCAGAGAAATGTTTACGAATGACTATTCTCTGGCTCTTATCAGCCCTTCCGGCAATATGCCGTCATAAATCCGAAATGCCTGCCCTGAAACGGAGCAGGCATTTTTTTATCCTTTTGATCATACATAGTACAAGGGGGTGACAGAGATGCGGCTCAGTGAATTATCCGGGAAGGAAATTGTCGACATCAAAAGAGCTGAACGGCTGGGAGTACTGGGTCAGACCGATTTAGAAATCAATGAACAGGATGGTCAGATCACAGCGCTCCTCATTCCGACAGTCAAATGGTTTGGTTTGAGAAAACACGGTCAAGACATTCGTGTCCCCTGGAATCATATTCAAAAGATCGGATCAGATATGATCATTTTAGATGTCCCTGAGGAAATTTCTCCTCACCAAGAGTAACTATAGAAAAGGCCCAACTCTGCAGGTTATGGGCTTTCATGAAAACATCCAAACATCGGCTGAGTCTGCCGATGTTTTTTTGTGTGAAAAAAGCGTATGTTTTAATTCACCGCTATTTCCTTTTGATCATAAGATGAAGGGGAGCTTAACAGCTAGGGATCCAGTATATACAAAGAAGGTGAACGTTTAACATGTTAACCGGATTGAAAATTGCAGTTATCGGCGGTGACGCAAGACAGCTCGAAATTATTAGGAAGCTCACTGAACAGCAGACTGACATCTATCTCGTCGGTTTTGACCAATTGGATCACGGTTTTACCGGAGCTGTAAAATGCAATATTGATGAAATTCCTTATCAGCAAATAGACAGTATCATTCTTCCTGTGTCTGCGACAACAGGAGAAGGTGTCGTATCAACCGTATTTTCAAATGAAGAAGTTGTTTTAAAACAGGAGCACCTTGACCAAACGCCTGCACACTGTGTCATTTTCTCAGGGATTTCTAACGCCTATTTAGAAAACATTGCAGCTCAAGCAAACAGAAAACTTGTTAAGCTGTTTGAGCGGGATGACATTGCGATATACAATTCTATTCCGACAGTAGAGGGAACCATCATGCTGGCCATTCAGCACACAGATTATACGATACACGGATCTCAGGTGGCGGTTCTCGGGCTGGGACGCACCGGAATGACGATCGCCCGTACATTTGCCGCGCTTGGAGCGAATGTAAAGGTCGGGGCAAGAAGTTCAGCGCATCTGGCGCGCATCACCGAAATGGGGCTCGTTCCGTTTCACACTGATGAACTCAAAGAGCATGTCAAAGATATAGATATTTGTATTAATACCATACCGAGCATGATTTTGAATCAAACTGTGCTTTCTCGCATGACACCGAAAACCTTAATATTGGATCTGGCTTCACGTCCCGGCGGAACCGATTTTAAATATGCTGAAAAACAAGGGATTAAGGCACTCCTTGCCCCTGGTTTGCCGGGGATTGTCGCTCCTAAAACAGCAGGGCAGATCCTCGCCAATGTCTTGAGCAAGCTTTTGGCTGAACTACATGCTGAGGAGGGGAAATAAGAATGTCGTCACTAAAAGGGAAAAGAATCGGATTTGGACTGACCGGCTCGCATTGCACATATGAAGCGGTGTTTCCGCAAATTGAGGCGCTAGTCAATGAAGGAGCGGAAGTTCGGCCGGTTGTCACATTTACTGTAAAATCGACTGATACACGCTTTGGAGAAGGAGCAGAATGGGTTAAAAAGATTGAAGACCTTACCGGATATGAGGCAATTGATTCAATTGTAAAGGCTGAACCCCTCGGGCCAAAGCTTCCGCTGGACTGCATGGTAATTGCTCCTTTAACTGGAAACTCGATGAGCAAGCTCGCCAACGCTATGACAGACAGCCCTGTACTGATGGCTGCAAAAGCAACAATCAGAAACAATCGGCCGGTCGTTCTCGGTATATCAACAAATGACGCTCTCGGTTTAAACGGCTCAAACCTAATGAGGCTCATGTCTACCAAAAATATCTTCTTTATTCCATTTGGGCAAGACGATCCCTTCAAAAAACCGAATTCAATGGTTGCCAAAATGGATCTGCTTCCTCAAACCGTTCAAAAGGCGCTGATGCATCAGCAGCTTCAGCCGATTCTCGTTGATAATTATCAGGGAAATGACTAAATATACAGAAAATCTTTCCCAAACAAAAAATTTCGATCATTACCCGCATATTCTATGGTAAAATAAAACGTAAAATTATAGTCAAATCAATTCAATGAAGCTGATTGGCGGAAGGAGTTTTACAGATGGGAAGAGGTTTACACGTAGCTGTTGTCGGAGCGACAGGAGCTGTAGGACAACAAATGCTTAAAACACTTGAAGACAGAAATTTTGAAATGGACACACTTACATTGCTATCTTCAAAACGCTCTGCTGGTACCCAAGTCACGTTTAAAGGCCAAGAGCTGACTGTACAGGAAGCTTCTCCTGAAAGCTTTGAAGGAGTAGATATTGCTTTGTTCAGCGCCGGCGGAAGCGTATCACAGGCATTGGCACCCGAAGCTGTAAAACGCGGCGCT
Source organism: Bacillus sp. B28 (assembly GCF_029536185.1). NCBI lineage: Bacteria > Bacillati > Bacillota > Bacilli > Caryophanales > Bacillaceae > Bacillus > Bacillus sp. B28. Next base: position 1,774,776 of record NZ_CP120511.1, read on the forward strand.
ATTGTTATAGATAATACAAGTGCGTTCCGTATGGACGAAAATACACCGCTTATTGTGCCTGAAGTTAACGAGGCAGACTTGCACGAACACAACGGCATTATTGCCAACCCTAACTGCTCTACAATTCAAATGGTGGCTGCACTGGAACCGATCCGCAAAGCTTACGGCTTAAACAAAGTTATCGTATCAACTTACCAAGCGGTATCAGGAGCGGGAAATGAAGCTGTAAAAGAGCTGTACAGCCAAACAGAGGCGATTTTGAACAACGAAGAAATCAAACCAGAGATTATGCCTGTAAAAGGGGATAAAAAACACTATCAAATCGCTTTCAATGCGATTCCGCAAATTGATAAATTCCAAGATAACGGCTATACGTTTGAGGAAATGAAAATGATAAATGAAACGAAAAAAATCATGCACATGCCTGAGCTTCAAGTAGCGGCTACATGTGTGAGACTTCCGATTGAAACCGGCCATTCAGAGTCCGTTTACATCGAAGTAGACCGAGATGACGCTACTGTGGAAGATATTAAAAATCTATTAAAAGAAGCTCCTGGCATTACACTTCAAGACGACCTGAGCCAGCAGCTTTATCCGATGCCTGCCGATGCAGTCGGCAAAAACGATGTGTTTGTAGGCCGCATCCGCAAAGACTTGGACAGAGCAAACGGTTTTCATTTATGGGTAGTTTCTGATAACCTATTAAAAGGCGCAGCATGGAACTCTGTTCAAATTGCAGAAAGCCTGAAAAAACTAAACCTCGTATAAAAGAAAGAATTTCCCAAAGACGAATAGAAGAGAGTAAGGCGCAAATAGCCTGCTCTCTTCTGTTACGTCCGAATAATTTGGAGTGAAAACAGTGAAGATAATTGTTCAGAAGTTTGGCGGGACATCTGTAAAAGATGACAAAGGACGTAAACTGGCTTTAGAGCACATTAAAGAAGCAATCAGTGAAGGATATAAGGTTGTCGTTGTCGTTTCTGCGATGGGCCGGAAGGGTGATCCGTACGCAACAGACTCTCTGTTGGGACTGCTTTACGGCGACCAGTCTGCGATTTCCCCGAGAGAGCAGGATCTGCTTTTATCATGCGGAGAGACGATTTCTTCTGTCGTCTTTACGAGCATGCTGCTGGATAACGGTGTAAAAGCATCTGCACTGACAGGGGCTCAGGCTGGGTTCTTAACGAATGATCAGCATACAAATGCGAAAATCCTTGAAATGAAACCGGAGCGTTTATTCAGTGTGCTTGCGAATCATGACGCAGTAGTCGTCGCAGGATTCCAAGGCGCTACTGAAAAGGGCGATACAACAACGATCGGAAGAGGGGGCAGCGATACGTCTGCAGCTGCACTTGGGGCGGCAATTGACGCTGAATACATCGACATTTTCACAGATGTTGAAGGTGTGATGACTGCTGATCCGAGAGTAGTGGAAAACGCGAAACCGCTTCCTGTAGTAACATATACAGAAATCTGCAACCTGGCGTACCAGGGAGCGAAAGTGATTCATCCGCGAGCTGTGGAGATTGCGATGCAGGCTAAGGTTCCGATTCGCGTCCGCTCAACATATTCCAAAGATAAAGGCACATTGGTGACATCACATCATTCTTCCAATGTCGGCAGTGATGTTTTTGAACGGCTGATTACCGGAATTGCCCATGTCAAAGATGTCACACAGTTCAAAGTGCCTTCAAAAATCGGTCAGTATAACGTTCAGACTGAAGTTTTTAAAGCGATGGCGAGTGCAGGGATCAGCGTTGATTTCTTTAACATTACACCTAGTGAAATCGTTTATACGGTGGCTGGGAACAAGACGGAAACAGCTCAGCGCATCTTAATGGATATGGGTTATGACCCGATGGTGACGAAAAACTGCGCAAAAGTTTCGGCGGTCGGTGCCGGTATCATGGGCGTCCCGGGTGTAACGTCTAAAATTGTGACAGCTCTATCAGAGAAAGAGATTCCTATTCTGCAGTCGGCGGACAGCCACACGACCATCTGGGTGCTTGTCCATGAAGAGGACATGGTTCCTGCTGTAAACGCTTTGCATGAAGTGTTTGAACTTTCTAAGTAAATGTGATTGAATCATGATGAGGTGAAAAAAATGAATTTCGGAAATGTGTCTACAGCTATGATTACACCTTTTGACAATAAAGGGAATGTAGACTTTCAAAAATTGTCTACACTGATTGATTACTTGTTGAAAAACGGAACAGATTCTTTAGTGGTAGCGGGAACAACAGGAGAATCTCCAACCCTTTCAACAGAAGAAAAAATAGCGCTATTTGAATATACGGTCAAAGAAGTGAACGGCCGGGTGCCTGTCATTGCGGGTACTGGCAGCAACAATACGAAAGATTCCATTAAGCTGACCAAAAAAGCTGAGGAAGCAGGCGTAGATGCGGTGATGCTTGTTACGCCATATTATAATAAACCTTCACAAGAAGGAATGTATCAGCATTTTAAAGCTGTTGCTTCTGAAACATCTCTTCCGGTTATGCTGTACAATGTGCCGGGCCGCACCGTTGCTTCTCTTGCTCCTGAGACGACAATCCGTTTGGCGGCGGATATTCCGAATGTTGTTGCGATTAAAGAAGCGAGCGGAGATCTCGAAGCGATTACAAAAATTGTTGCGGAAACGCCTGAAGATTTCTCCGTTTATTCTGGGGATGACGCCTTGACGCTTCCTGTTCTGTCAGTAGGAGGAAGAGGTGTCGTTTCAGTCGCAAGCCATATCGTAGGCTCTGATATGCAGCAAATGATCAAAAATTATACAAATGGGCAAACAGCTAACGCGGCACTGATTCACCAGAAACTGCTGCCGATTATGAAGGAACTGTTTAAAGCGCCTAACCCGGCTCCTGTGAAAACAGCTCTTCAGCTGAAAGGCCTTGATGTCGGTTCAGTGCGTCTTCCTCTCATCCCATTAAACGAAGATGAACGTCTGAGCTTAAGCAGCGCGATCAGCGAACTGTAAGAAAAATTTCATACAGTGAAACAAACGCGGTCATTCTCATTCCACCTGAGTTTGACCGTTTCTTATACATATTGGTTTTCCCTAAACCTTCTGCTTTATCTTGTTTTCTAAATTTACTTTCAGTTATAATAGGAACAAGTGATGATGGACGGGTATGAGACTAGGAGGATATAGATTTTGAAAAAGAAAAATACAGAAAACGTTAGAATTATCGCCCTTGGCGGTGTCGGAGAAATTGGGAAGAACCTTTATGTCATCGAAATTGATTCAGACATTTTTGTCGTTGATGCCGGCCTAATGCATCCAGAAAACGAAATGCTCGGTATTGATGTGGTGATTCCTGACATATCATATTTGATTGAACGATCTGACCGCGTTAAGGCTATCTTTTTAACACATGGGCATGATGAGAATATCGGCGGCGTTTTTTACTTATTAAACAAGCTGTCTGTTCCTGTATACGGAACAAAGCTGACGCTTGCACTATTAAGAGAGAAATTAAAACAATACGGACATAACCGAAAAGCTGATTTAAGAGAAATTCACTCAAAATCTGTCATTACATTTGAATCAACAAAGGTATCGTTCTTTAATACGATCCACAGTATCCCTGATTCAGTAGGCGTCAGTTTAAAAACATCACTTGGATCTATTGTATGCACGGGAGACTTCAAATTTGACCAAACACCCGCACTTAATCAATCGTGCGACATTGGCGAGATTGCCAAAATCGGCAACAGCGGCGTACTTGCTCTGCTTTCTGACAGTGCTAATGCAGAACGACCGGGTTACACCCCTTCGGAAGCTGCTGTCAGCGGAGAGATTTCGGACGCACTGTACAATTCAGAGAACCGGGTAATCATTGCCGTTTTCGCATCCAATATTAACCGGATTCAGCAAGTCATTCATGCAGCGGCTCAAAATGGCAGAAAGATTGCCATTGCCGGAAAAAACCTTCAATCGATCCTTCAGCTTGCAAGAAAGCTTGGATATATTGAAGCAGATGATGAACTGTTTATTTCAATTCAGGATGTCAAAAAATATCCGAAGCGCGAAGTAGCGATTGTAACTGCCGGCAGCCATGGTGAACCGTTGGCAGCTCTGACAAGAATGGCAAACAAAGCTCACAAGCAGCTGAATATCGAAGAAGGGGATACAGTTGTCATTGCATCCACTCCGATCCCTGGGCAGGAACTCATTTATTCTAAAACAGTAGATTTGCTTGCCAGAGCCGGCGCACAAGTCATTTTTGCCCAAAAGCGTGTGCATGTATCTGGACACGGCTCACAGGAAGAGTTAAAGCTGATGATCAATCTGCTTAAACCAAAATATTTAATTCCTGTAAACGGCGAATACAGAATGCAAAAGGCTCATTCAAAAATCGCTGAAGAAATCGGCATGAAGCGCAGTGATATTTTCTTAATTGAAAAAGGAGACGTTGTCGAGTTCCGCGGCCAAAACGTAAAGATCGGTGATAAAGTGCCATACGGCAATATTTTAATCGACGGTTTAGGTGTAGGCGACATCGGAAATATTGTGCTGAGAGACCGCCGCTTACTTTCACAAGACGGCATACTGATTGTTGTCATTACACTTGATAAACAAAAGAAACATCTTGTATCAGGTCCTGAGATTATCACACGCGGTTTTGTTTATGTAAGAGAGTCTGAAGGCCTTATCGTACAGGCTACTGAGCTTGTACGCTCTATCGTGACAGAAGCAACTGAAACATCAAACGTTGAATGGTCAACGCTTAAGCAGGCAATGCGAGATGCTTTGAACCAATTCCTATATGAAAAAACAAAACGTAAACCGATGATCATCCCAATTATTATGGAAGTCTAATGTAAACGTAAGACCGGACCTGTTCCGGTCTTTATTTTTTTGCCTGTTAAGCCGGGATTGAATTGAAGATCTTTGTTCATAATACAAAGAGAAACTCGGAAAGGGTGAAAGCGAAATGGATCATCGTATGGAAAATACAGAAGAAGAACGTCCCGAAAAAAATGATGCGAAAGACAGCATTATGAATAAAATACAGCAGCTAGGAGAAACGACACTTCCTCAGCTGCCGCAAGATACAAATATTCATTGTCTGACCATTATCGGACAAATAGAAGGCCATGTTCAGCTGCCTCCGCAAAACAAAACAACAAAATATGAACATGTAATCCCGCAAATCGTTGCCATTGAGCAGAATCCAAAAATTGAAGGTTTGCTTATTATATTAAATACAGTCGGCGGAGATGTAGAAGCAGGTCTTGCAATTGCTGAAATGCTCGCATCTTTGTCAAAACCGACCGTCTCCATCGTACTTGGCGGAGGACATTCCATCGGCGTACCAATTGCGGTATCTTGTGATTACAGCTATATCGCTGAAACAGCTACCATGACGATTCATCCCGTTCGTCTGACGGGACTGGTGATCGGCGTGCCTCAAACCTTTGAGTACTTGGATAAGATGCAAGAAAGAGTCGTTAACTTTGTAACAAGCCATTCAAATGTAGATGAAGATAAGTTTAAAGAGCTGATGTTTTCAAAAGGAAACTTAACACGCGATATTGGAACAAATGTCGTCGGCAAGGATGCCGTCGAGTATGGACTGATTGATCACGTCGGCGGAGTCGGACAGGCGATTCATAAATTAAATGAGCTGGTCGAGGAAGCGAGAGAAGAAAAAGGACGGATGATTCAATGATTTTGTATACCACGATGCCGCAGGAAATTGTTTTCGCGGAACAGAACCAACAGCCAAGTGCACACGAGCAAATTGAGTATAGAGGTGTTCCGCTTCTTGTCGAGATGAAAGGCAATGAAGCAGAGGTTATTCAAGTCATGAGCACTAATCCAATGCACTTTCTGCATCCGGATATTTCTCCGGGACAAAAGCTAAAATTAAACGTATAAGATTCCGGCCCTTTTTTAAGGGCAAAATATGCTATAATAGGGGAATCCTACAGAAAAACGCAGCCAGTAAACGGCTGCTTTCTTCATTATGTATGAACTTACATTTTTTAACGCAGTAAGGTGATGAGTGTGGCAAAGAAAAAAAGAAAATCGAGAAAAAAACAGGCAAAACAGCTCAACATAAAATTTGAATTAAACGGATTGCTGTGCATTGCTATCTCAATTATTGCCATTTTACAGCTTGGTGTAGTGGGACAAACCTTTATCTACTTGTTCCGTTTTTTCGCTGGTGAGTGGTTTATTTTATGCTTGTTAGGCTTATTCGTTTTAGGGGTTTCCCTATTTTGGAAGAAAAAAACGCCGAGTCTTTTAACAAGACGAAAGGCTGGGCTGTACTGCATCATTGCAAGCATATTGCTGCTTTCTCATGTACAGCTGTTTAAAAATTTGACGAACAGAGGATCTATTGAGTCTGCCAGCGTGATCCGCAATACATGGGAATTATTTTTAATGGACATGAATGGAAGCTCTGCTTCACCTGATTTAGGCGGGGGGATGATCGGAGCGCTTCTGTTTGCGGCTTCACACTTTTTGTTTGCATCAACTGGTTCTCAAATTATGGCGATTGTAATGATTTTGATCGGAATGATTCTGGTCACGGGGCGTTCTCTTCAAGAAACACTGAAAAAGTGGATGAGCCCGATCGGCCGTTTCATCAAAGAACAATGGTTTGCTTTTATTGATGATATGAAATCAGTCAAAACAAATATGAAATCATCGAAAAAAGCGAAAGCCAATACCAGTAAGAAACAAAAGCCGGCGCGCAAAAAACAGCAAATCGAGCCAGAGCCCGCTGCTGAAGAAGAGGAGCAGGAAATGGTATCGCCTCTCATTCATTCAGAGCCGATTATCTCAAGCTTTTCAGACCGGAATGAAGCGGAAGAGCCTCCGGCAGCTGCAGTAAAACGAATTGAGCCGGCCACAGAAACGCTTCAGGAAAATCAGTCCGAGGCTGACCATAATGAAACGGCTGCTGCTCCGCCAATGACTTTTACAGAACTTGAAAATAAAGATTATCAGATGCCGTCATTAGATTTATTAGCTGATCCGAAGCATACCGGCCAGCAGGCTGATAAAAAAAATATTTATGAAAATGCCAGAAAGCTTGAACGCACCTTCCAAAGCTTCGGCGTAAAGGCGAAAGTGACACAGGTTCATCTTGGGCCGGCTGTCACGAAATATGAAGTGTATCCGGATGTCGGAGTGAAGGTAAGCAAGATAGTCAACCTAAGTGACGATTTAGCGCTTGCGTTAGCTGCAAAAGACATCAGGATTGAGGCGCCTATTCCAGGTAAATCTGCTATCGGCATAGAAGTGCCAAACGCGGAAGTGGCTATGGTATCGCTGAAGGAAGTGCTTGAGTCAAAACTTAATGACAGACCTGATGCAAAACTGTTAATCGGACTTGGCCGTAATATTTCGGGTGAAGCTGTGCTTGCTGAATTAAACAAAATGCCTCATTTGCTTGTCGCAGGCGCGACCGGAAGCGGAAAAAGTGTCTGTGTCAACGGCATTATTACAAGTATTCTGATGCGCGCTAAACCGCATGAAGTGAAAATGATGATGATTGACCCAAAAATGGTTGAACTGAATGTGTACAATGGGATTCCGCATTTGCTTGCTCCGGTGGTAACTGACCCGAAAAAAGCATCACAAGCTTTGAAAAAGGTTGTCAATGAAATGGAACGTCGGTACGAATTGTTTTCGCATACCGGAACAAGAAATATTGAAGGGTACAATGATTATATAAAACGCTCCAATAATGAGGGAGAGGCAAAACAGCCAGAGCTGCCGTATATCGTGGTCATTGTGGACGAGCTAGCTGATCTCATGATGGTAGCTTCATCTGATGTAGAAGACTCGATTACGAGATTGTCCCAAATGGCACGGGCTGCCGGCATCCATCTTATTATTGCGACACAGCGTCCGTCAGTTGACGTCATTACAGGGGTCATCAAGGCAAATATTCCGTCACGAATCGCATTCAGTGTCTCTTCACAGACGGACTCAAGGACCATTCTGGATATGGGGGGCGCTGAGAAGCTTTTAGGACGAGGAGATATGCTGTTTTTACCTGTCGGGGCTAATAAACCTGTCCGTGTACAAGGAGCATTTTTGTCAGACGAAGAAGTAGAGCAGGTCGTGGATCATGTCATTACGCAGCAAAAAGCTCAATATCAGGAAGAAATGATTCCTGAAGAAATAACGGAAACCCATACTGAGGTTACCGATGACCTTTATGATGAAGCCGTCGAATTAATCGTCGGCATGCAGACTGCATCCGTATCGATGCTGCAAAGAAGGTTCAGAATCGGGTATACGAGAGCGGCACGCCTGATTGATGCAATGGAAGAACGCGGCGTAGTTGGCCCGTATGAAGGCAGCAAACCAAGGGAAGTCTTAATATCAAAAGAAAAACATGATGAGCTCTCTTCTTAAATGAAGGGGGTTCAGTAACAATAATAACATTATGTAAACTGTACACCTTTTTATTTATTTTTTCGACAAAACATGATATAGTTGTCCCAATTGTTCAATAATTTTTATCGAAAGTGGTTTACGGAGGGGAAACATGTCTACAAAAGCTGATAATCGGCACTTGTATTTAAAAGTGATTGAACGAATAAAAGAGGATATTAAAAATGGAATCTACACTGAGAAAGAAAAGCTCCCTTCTGAATTTGAGCTTTCCAAAAAGCTTGGTGTCAGCCGGGCGACTTTGCGTGAAGCACTGCGGATATTGGAAGAAGAGCATGTGATTATCAGAAGGCATGGTGTAGGAACTTTTGTCCATTCTAAGCCGTTATTTCTTTCGGGCATTGAACAGCTGAACAGTGTAACCAAGATGATTGAACAGGCTAATATGATTCCAGGAACGATTTTTCTTTCATCTCAAGTGCTTATGCCGTCTGATGATGATATCAAGAGATTTCATCTGACATCGGGCCAGGAAGTTTTTTATCTTGAACGTGTCAGAACGGCAAACGGGCAGCCGATTGTGTATTGTATTGACAAAATTCCGATGGATATATTGCCGGATTCTTTTTCTCACCAGCAAGAGTCTATGTTTGACCTGCTTGAGAAAAATTCAGGCTCTGTGATCAGCTACGCCGTAACTGATATTGAGCCGATCGGCTATCATGATACGATTTCTCCAGTGCTGGAATGCGATCCGGAAACAGCTCTTTTGCTGTTAAAACAAACGCATTACGATCAGCATGATAAACCGGTGCTTTATTCATTAAATTATTTCAGAGCCGACAAATTCAGATTCCATGTTTTGCGTAAACGTTTCTAAAAACAGACGCCTGTGATGTGTCTGTTTTTTTATTTGCCTGGTTTATGTTTCTTTGTACATACTTTTACTGCTGTTAACGCAAGATATAAAGGATGACAAAGTGAATGGGTGAAAATGTTGAAAGAAAAAATAGGAATGAAAAATATTATTGCTCTGGCTTCCGTACCGCTTGTTATGACATTAGGGAACTCCATGCTGATTCCCGTGCTTCCGATGATGGAGAAAAAGCTGTCGGTCAGTTCATTTCAAGTGTCATTAATTATCACTGTATATTCGGTGGTAGCGATCATTTGCATTCCGATCGCGGGGTACCTGTCGGATAGATTTGGCAGAAAAAAAGTGCTGCTCCCATGCCTTCTTATTGCGGGAATAGGGGGAGCTGTGGCTGCTTTTGCTTCGACATATATAGACAATCCTTACGCTATGATCTTGGTCGGACGGGTTCTTCAAGGCATCGGATCAGCGGGTGCAGCTCCCATCGTCATGCCGTTTATCGGCGATCTGTTTGAGGGGGATGATGAAAAGGTCAGTGCCGGTCTTGGCGATATTGAGACCGCTAACACCTCTGGAAAAGTGCTGAGTCCCATACTGGGTGCCTTACTTGCCTCCTGGTACTGGTTCGTCCCGTTTTGGTTTATTCCGTTTTTCTGTTTGATCAGCTTTTTGCTCGTATTGTTTCTGGTCGAAAAGCCTGAAGAAGATGAGGATGCACCTACAATTTCAGAGTTCCTCAAGAATGTGCGGAAAATCTTTAAACAGGATGGACGCTGGCTCTACACAGTTTTTATTATTGGGTGCGTCATTATGTTTTTATTATTTGGCGTATTATTTTACTTATCAGATACGCTAGAGAATAAATATACAATTGACGGAGTGGCCAAAGGCGGGCTGCTGGCGATACCTCTTTTATTCCTGTCCAGCAGTTCTTTTATAGCGGGTAAAAAGATCGGCAAAGATAAGGCAAGAATGAAATTTTGCGTCGTTACAGGGATGATTATGTTAAGCCTGTCTTTTATCGGCTTGTGGTGGAACCACAGTTTTTATTTTTTATTTATCTTTTTGAGCTTTGGGGGAATTGGAATCGGAATGGCGCTTCCTGCTTTAGATGCGCTGATAACAGAAGGGATTGAGAGTGAGGAATGCGGAACAATTTCCTCATTTTATAATAGTATGCGCTTTATTGGAGTAGCTCTCGGGCCGCCTGTGTTTGCGGCATTGATGTCTAATGCAAGCTGGCTTATCTTCATTCTTTCCGCGTTTTGCGGGATTATTTCCTTATTTCTGGTGCTCTTTAATGTAGATGCTAAAAAAAGTGAAGAAGAAAAAAACTTAGGGACGGTTTGACACACCGTCTTTTTTTTGCTGAGAAGAATAGCGAATCTCGGCAGAAAACTCTTTTTTATTTCCAATAGCGGACGAACAATTAATACGTAAGAGGTTATTGTTTCCTTATAAATCCTACAGTTGCTATAATTACATGAAAGAGTGTTTCTGCGAATGCTGAAATTTGGTCATAATACATACTAATAAGAAATGAACGAAGGAGGTTTCACATGTCATATGTCAATGAAGTCAAAACAAAGCACGGCGGTTTAACCGCACATATTGTAGAAACAGAAAAATTTAAAACCGTCTCGCTTATCTTTAAAATGCTGGCGCCCTTAACAAAGGAGCAAGTTACGAAAAGAGCGCTGTTCCCGCATGTGCTGCTTCGAGGAACAGAAAGCCGTCCAAAAACTGCAGAATTGCGTTCTTACCTGGATGAACTTTACGGCACGTCTGTTTCGGCTGATCTCTCGAAAAAAGGTGAACAGCATGTGATTACATTCAGACTTGAAATTCCGAATGAAAAATATTTAAAAGATCAGACGCCGCTCCTTGAAAAAGGGCTGCAGCTTCTCGCAGAAATCGTCTTTTCACCTGCTTTGGAAGCAGGCGTTTTTCAATCGCAATATGTGGATCAAGAAAAACGAACACTGAAGCAAAGAATTCAAGCAGTTTATGATGATAAAATGCGTTACTCTAATCTAAGGCTTATACAGGAAATGTGTAAAAACGAACCTTACTCGCTGCACGTCAATGGTGAGATCGACGATGTTGATGCCATTACGGCCGATCAATTATATGAAACATACCGACACGCGATCCAAAAAGACCAGCTTGATTTATATGTCGTCGGCGATGTTGACAGTAAACAAGTGCAAGCTGCTATTGAACAATATTTTCAAACAGAGGAACGCACCCTGGAAGCATTTGCAAACAATCATGCTGAACAACCTGAGCCCAAAGAAGTCATTGATGAAGAAGACGTCAAACAAGGCAAGCTGAATATTGGCTATCGGACCAATATTACCTTTACGGATCAGGATTATTCAGCTTTACAAGTTTTTAACGGAATGTTCGGCGGCTTTTCTCATTCCAAGCTTTTCATTAATGTTCGGGAAAAAGCAAGTCTCGCTTATTACGCAGCCTCGCGTATCGATAGCTTTAAAGGTTTATTAATGGTGATGTCAGGAATTGAAGTGAAAAACTACAAACAAGCCGTCTCTATTATTGCCGAGCAATTTCAGGCTATGAAAAACGGGGAGTTCAGTGAGCAAGACATCTCTCAGACGAAAGCCATGATTCGGAATCAGGTGCTGGAAACAATTGATACTGCGTACGGTTTATCTGAATTTCTATATCAGCAGGCCGCTGCCCAAGTCGATATTCCGATCGAAGATTTCCTTGCCAATATTGAGCGGGTGACAAAAGAGGATATCATTAAAGTCGGCGAAAAGATTCAGCTTGATACGACTTATTTCTTAAAAGGGACGGAGGGTGCATCTTGATAAAACCAATCGAATTTGAACAGCTTCAGGAGACGCTGTATCATGAAAAAATGTCAAACGGCCTGGACGTATACGTTTTGCCGAAAAAAGGCTTCAACAAGACGTATGCGGTATTCACAACAAAGTACGGGTCTATCGATAATCAGTTTGTCCCTCTTGGAAAAGACGAGATGGTTCAAGTTCCGGATGGGATTGCCCATTTTCTTGAACATAAGCTGTTTGAAAAAGCTGATGGAGATGTTTTTCAAGATTTCAGTAAACAGGGCGCCTCTGCCAATGCGTTCACGTCATTTACAAGAACGGCTTATCTTTTCTCAAGCACGTCAAATGTGGAACGCAATTTGGAGACACTGATTGATTTTGTGCAGGACCCTTATTTTACAGAAAAAACGGTGGAAAAGGAAAAAGGGATTATCGGCCAGGAAATTAACATGTATGATGATAACCCTGACTGGAGGCTTTACTTCGGGGTGATTGAAAACATGTACAAAGATCATCCTGTCAAAATAGACATAGCCGGCACGGTAGAAAGCATATCCCATATCACAAAGGACCTTCTTTACGAATGCTATGAAACGTTTTATCATCCGAGCAACATGCTCCTCTTTATAGTCGGTCCTGTTGATCCTGAAGCTATCATTTCTCAGGTAAGAGAAAATCAGGAAAGAAAACCGTATACAGATCAGCCGGAAATTAAACGGGAAGAAGTAAAAGAGCAAGAATCTGTTTTCCGGAAAGAAAAAGAAATTAAAATGAATGTCCAGGGACCGAAATGTCTCGTCGGACTGAAATCAAAGCATCCGTATAAATTAGGGAAAGAGCTGCTCAAGCATGAACTTACAATGAACCTATTGCTTGAATCTTTGTTCGGCAAAAGCTCTGCCCAATATGAGTCCCTTTATGAAAAAGGGTATATAGATGAAACGTTCAGCTTTGATTTTACGGCTGAATATGGGTTCGGTTTTGCTGCCATTGGCGGGGACACGCCTGAACCGGATAAATTGGCTGAAGACATTTCAGGCAATCTGCTTCGCGCCGGTGAAATCATCACCGCTGAGAAGATTGAACTTGCCAGAAAGAAAAAAATCGGGTCATTTTTAAAGGCATTAAACTCACCTGAATACATCGCTAACCAATTCACTCGCTATGCATTTTTGGAGATGAGCCTGTTTGATATTGTAACTGTCCTCGAGCAGATCACCCTCGAGGATGTGCAGCAAATCATACAAGAGGAAATTGCTGAGGACAGACTGACTGTCTGCAAAGTGGTTCCTAAATCTTAACATGCATCCCTCCAATGTGAGGGGTGTTTTTCTGCGGAAAGAAGGAAAGAGGATGAAAAAAACAGCATTAGTCACCGGGGCGAGCGGCGGTATCGGCAAAAGCATAAGTGAATCGCTTGCAGCAGAGGGATATGATCTGCTTTTGCACTACAATCAGAATGAAAGCGCGGCAGCAGAGCTTGCTGAAAAACTGAAACGGTCATTTGGCATATATGCTGATATTTTGCAAGGAGATCTCTCCACTCCCACTGGCGCTGATGAACTAACAAAATCAATAGTTCAGCCGGTTGATGCGATCGTTTTAAACAGCGGCAGAAGCCATTTTGGACTGATTACTGATGTAGATAATGCTACGGTACAGGAAATGGTTCAGCTGCATGTGGCAAGTCCTTACATGCTGACGAGAAACCTTGTTTCAGGCATGATCCGTAACAAATCGGGAGCGATCGTGGCAGTCAGCTCTATTTGGGGAGAGACTGGCGCATCGTGTGAGGTGCTGTACAGCATGGCAAAGGGAGCGCAGCACTCGTTTGTAAAAGGACTGGCTAAGGAGCTGGCCCCAAGCGGTATCAGGGTCAACGCAGTAGCGCCGGGTGCTGTAGATACAAACATGATGAATCAATTCAATCCGGAGGAATTAGAAGATATCGCAGATGAAATCCCGATCGGCAGGCTTGCACAGCCGAAAGAAGTTGCCGAGGCGGCAGCATTTCTCCTGTCTGAAAAAGCTTCCTATATTACTGGACAGATTCTGTCAGTTAACGGCGGCTGGCACTGCTGATGCAAAATAAAATGTGTATAGTTTCTTTTAAGAAGGACAAAATAATTTTGTAACTTCACATGAAATGGAGGAAACTCACATGTCAGTATTAGAAAACTGGGATAACTGGAAGAATTTCCTTGGTGATCGTTTAAACTATGCGCAAGATAAAGGCATGAGTCAGGATACCATCACTGACCTTGCTACAGAAATCGGCGGTTACCTGGCTAATGAAGTGGATTCTAAGAACGAGCAGGAAAAAGTGCTGGCAGATCTTTGGAGCGTAGCATCTAAAGAAGAACAGCACGCCATTGCCAATATGATGGTTAAGCTTGTTGAAAATAACAGCACTCATTAAGAAGAGAGGAGATTCTTCCTCTCTTTTTTATGTTTTCCCCATCACAGCAACATTCTTCTTTCTAATTAGAGAAAAATGCTTTATGATAAAGGAAGGTAAAATTTTGCCACAATGAAGGGGGTATATCATTTGGCAAAGCTCGAATGGTATTTTGAATATGAAATTCAAGTGAACCGCCCCGGACTGCTCGGGGATATTTCATCTCTTCTCGGGATGCTTTCTATTAACATCGTAACGATAAACGGCGTCGATCTTTCCAGAAGGGGAATGCTGCTCAGGTGCCGCCATATAGATCAAATTAAGCGATTAGAATCAATCTTAAAAACGATGGAAACAATTAAAGTAACGAAGCTGAGAGAACCAAGGCTTCGCGACCGCCTCGCCGTGCGTCACGGCCGGTACATCCAGAGGGATGCCGATGATAAGAAAACATTCCGCTTTGAACGGGACGAGCTGGGCTTATTAGTCGATTTTATGGCCGAATTGTTCAAAAAAGAAGGCCATAAATTAATCGGGATCCGGGGAATGCCGCGCGTCGGGAAAACGGAGTCAATCGTAGCTTCCAGCGTATGCGCCAGCAAAAGGTGGCTGTTTGTGTCATCTACCTTGCTGAAACAGACAATCAGAAGCCAGCTGATTGCCGATGAATACAGCACTGAAAATGTCTTTATCATTGACGGAATTGTATCGACAAGAAGAGGATCAGAACGCCACCTGCAGCTGGTGAGGGAAATCATGAGGCTGCCTGCTACAAAAGTGGTGGAGCATCCGGACATATTCGTTCAAAATACAGAGTATACACTAGATGACTTTGATTATATTATTGAACTGAGAAATGATCCTGATGAGGTTATTACATATGAACATGCTGAAGAACCCCAAATGTTTGATCAATCCGGGTTTTCAAGCTTTGATTTTTAAAATTGGAAGGTGTTTGTTGTGACTGAACTAGGAATCCGGCTGAAAGAAGCCAGAGAGGAAAAAGCAATGTCATTGGATGATCTCCAAGCGGCAACTAAGATTCAAAAAAGGTATTTAACCGCCTTGGAGGAAGGAAATTATGACATTATTCCGGGTAAGTTTTATGTCCGGGCTTTCATCAAGCAATATGCGGAAGCCGTCGGGCTTGATGCTGACCAATTGTTTGAGGAGCATAAAAAAGATATCCCGAATACGTATCATGACGATGTGTCTGAAAAAATCTCCGGCATGAATCTCCAGAAGGAAATGCCAAAGCCTGCTTCTAAGGCGCTGGAATTGCTGCCTACAATACTTGTGATTCTCGGCGTGATTGTCGTGATCGCCATTGTTTACGCTATAATTCAGTTTGCGAATCATAAAAACGATGATAATAGCAATGCGGCATCAGAAAAATCAATCGCGAAAAGTGAAAGCAAGTATGAGATCCCTAAAGATTCAACGCTGAAAGAGAATCAAACCAACAGCTCTGAAAAAGAGACAGACACGAAAAAAGAAACGAAAGACAAAGAAGATAAAAAAGAAGACAGTGACAGTGACAAACTAGAGGTGAAAGCAACTGGCACTGAAGGATCTGTAACAACTTATGAAGTGTCCGGCGCTGATAAAATCGAGCTTGAGCTGAAGGCTTCAGACAGCTCTTGGATTCGAGTGCGCGATGAAAACAGCAGCTCTCTTAAAGAGGGTACACTGAAAAAAGACGAAACATATAAAAAAGACATAACTGATCAGAAACAAGTTGAAATCCGTACAGGATATGCACCTAACCTGAAAATAAAAATCAACGGTGAGGTTCTTTCATATAAACTTGATCCTAAAGAAGTGATGGCACAAACAATAAAGATTGTAAATAAAAAGGAAGAAAAGTCATCTTAATCACCAGATGACTTTTCTTCACGTCCGAGTATGAAACTGGAGGGGCTTTATGTTTAACTTACCGAATAAAATCACACTAGCAAGAATTGCATTAATCCCAATCTTCATGATTATCATGCTGGCGCCGTTTGACTGGGGCAGGCTCGAATTTGGAGACGAATCCATTCCGGTCACACACTTGGCGGGCGCTATCTTGTTTATTATTGCATCGACGACAGATTGGATAGATGGTTATTATGCCCGCAAACTGAACCTTGTTACAAACTTTGGGAAATTTCTCGATCCGCTTGCGGACAAACTTCTCGTATCGGCAGCGTTAATTATCCTTGTTCAATTTGATCTTGCTCCAGCTTGGATGGTCATTGTGATTATCAGCCGTGAGTTTGCCGTAACAGGTTTAAGGCTCGTATTAGCCGGAACGGGAGAAGTAGTCGCTGCGAATATGCTTGGTAAAATTAAAACCTGGGCACAAATCATTGCAGTATCTGCATTGCTTCTTCACAATCTTCCGTTTGAGCTTGTGTCATTTCCGTTCGCTGACCTGGCGTTATGGGTAGCCGTATTCTTTACCGTTGTATCAGGCTGGGACTATTTCGCTAAAAACTGGGAAGCGCTAAAAACATCTAACTAAGAAAGAAGGACATACGTGATGGAATTTCCAAAAAAAGCAGAGATTATTGCAGTCGGTTCAGAGCTCTTACTTGGTCAGATTGCGAATACAAATGCTCAATTTATCAGCAAACAGCTGGCAGAAATCGGAGTAAACGTATTTTACCATACAGCAGTCGGTGATAATCCGGAGCGGCTGAAGCAGGTCATCCGTATTGCTGAAGAGCGCTCTGATTTTATTATTTTTTCAGGAGGGCTCGGACCGACAAAAGATGATTTAACAAAAGAAACGATAGCAAATGTGCTGGGACGCCCGCTCGTTTTAAATGATGAGGCGTTTCAATCCATTGAGGATTATTTCAAACGAACAAAACGCACGATGTCACCTAATAACCGAAAACAGGCGCTTGTCATCGAAGGATCTGACGTACTGGCGAATCACTTTGGAATGGCGCCGGGAATGCTTACAGAGCATGATTCGCGCTTTTATATGCTTCTTCCCGGGCCGCCGAGCGAATTGCGTCCGATGTTTGAAAATGAGGCAAAACCGCTTCTTCTTAAAAAGATGGGCTCCAATGAAAAAATTGTATCAACTGTTCTTCGCTTTTTCGGTATCGGCGAGTCTCAGCTTGAAGCTGATTTAGAAGATATCATTGATGCACAGACGAACCCGACGATCGCTCCGTTGGCAGCGGACGGAGAGGTGACGCTTCGCCTGACAGCAAAACATGCCGATGAAAAAGAAACAGAGCGTTTGTTAAAAGAAACAGAAGCCGTTATTTTAGAACGTGTCGGTGAATTTTTCTATGGCTACGACGCTACATCGCTTGTGAAAGAGCTATCTAAAGCATGTAAGGAAAAAGGCATCACGCTTTCTGCCGCAGAAAGCTTTACCGGCGGGCTGTTTTCTGAATGGCTGACAGACCTTAGCGGCGCTTCAGCATTGTTTTCCGGCGGCGTTGTTTGCTATTCAAACGAAGTGAAGCAAAATGTGCTCGGCGTCAAAAAGGAAACATTGGACCGTTTCGGAGCAGTCAGCGAGGAATGCGCATCTGAGCTCGCAAAGGGTGTTCAGCAGCTCACTGGAAGCGATATTGGCATTAGCTTTACCGGTGTTGCCGGCCCTGATACTCAAGAAGGCCATGCACCTGGACATGTATTTATCGGTATTTCTGCAAACGGAAAAGAAGAGGTTCACGAGTTTCACTTTGCAGGCTCCAGAACAGGAATCAGAAAACGTGCTGCTAAATATGGCTGCCATTTAATTTTAAAACTGTTAGAGCAAAAATAATGTTTTCAGCACACTATCCTCCTCAAAAAACATGATTTCTCTGATTCATTATGATATTTTGGTAGAAATCAGGCCAAGAAAAAATCCGAATATGCGTTCGCTTTTTTCTTGGCAAATCCCTTCAAACAGGGTATAGTATATGTAGTGGTAACATAAAGGAGGAAAAAATAGAATGAGTGATCGTCAGGCAGCCTTAGATATGGCTCTTAAACAAATAGAAAAGCAGTTCGGCAAAGGTTCCATTATGAAACTGGGAGAAAAGACAGATACAAGAATTTCTACTGTCCCAAGCGGCTCCCTCGCTCTTGATACGGCACTGGGAATTGGCGGATATCCGCGCGGACGGATTATTGAAGTATACGGTCCTGAAAGCTCAGGTAAAACAACTGTTGCGCTCCATGCGATTGCTGAGGTTCAGCAGCAGGGAGGACAAGCTGCGTTTATCGATGCGGAGCACGCGCTAGACCCGGTATACGCACAAAAACTCGGTGTCAATATCGAAGAGCTTTTACTGTCTCAGCCTGACACAGGCGAGCAGGCGCTTGAAATTGCAGAAGCGTTAGTTCGAAGCGGTGCGGTTGACATCGTTGTTGTCGACTCTGTAGCGGCGCTCGTTCCGAAAGCTGAAATTGAAGGCGACATGGGAGATTCACATGTCGGTTTGCAGGCACGTTTAATGTCTCAAGCGCTTCGTAAGCTTTCAGGGGCTATCAACAAATCGAAAACAATTGCGATTTTCATTAACCAAATTCGTGAAAAAGTCGGCGTTATGTTCGGAAACCCGGAAACGACTCCCGGCGGTCGTGCGCTGAAATTCTACTCTTCCGTTCGTCTTGAAGTACGCCGTGCTGAACAGCTGAAACAAGGCAACGACGTTATGGGGAATAAAACGAGAATTAAAGTTGTGAAAAACAAGGTGGCTCCTCCGTTCCGTACAGCTGAGGTTGATATTATGTATGGAGAAGGTATCTCAAAAGAAGGCGAAATCATTGATCTCGGAACTGAACTTGATATCGTGCAAAAAAGCGGTTCATGGTACTCTTATGAAGAAGAGCGTCTTGGCCAAGGCCGTGAAAATGCCAAACAATTCTTAAAAGAAAATAAAGATATCATGCTTATGATTCAGGAGCAAATTCGTGAACATTACGGCTTAGATAATAACGGAGTAGTACAGCAGCAGGCGGAAGAGACACAGGAAGAACTCGAATTTGAAGAATAAGAATAAAAATAAAATGAATTTGAAATGATAAAAAAGGCAGAGTGAGAACTCTGCCTTTTTTCTTTTATATTTTCTGCAAAATAATGATAAATAAATTGGTTTTTTTGACAACTTTTATAGTACTTCATACGTCTAACAAAACGTGTTTATTTGAAATTAGATTGGGAGGATAAAATGAATGACAAGCCCTACTCGCAGAAGAACTGCGACGCGCAGACGGAGAAAACTAAATAAAAGAGGCAAACTTTTGTTTGGTATGTTGGCCGCAATCATTTGTTTCACGATTTGGAATGCCATTCATCGAGAGGATGAAGAAGCCGAACCATCTCAAGAAGCTGTGGCGGTTTCTGATATCGGTCAGAAGCACGCTGATCAGAAGAAAAACAAAGCCAAAAAAACAGAGGAACAAATCAAAGCAGTGGACCGCAATCAAAAAATCAGCAGTTATTTAAAAGAGATCGGCTTCAGCGGGACAGCCATGATCGTCAGAAATGGAGAAGTCGTAATCAATAAAGGTTTTGGTTACGCGGACCGCGAGCATCACATAAAAAACAATCCTGCGACATCTTTTTATGTCGGATCGTCACAAAAAGCGCTAATAGCAACCGCTATCTTGCAGCTTGAGGAAAAGGGAAAGCTCCAGACAAGTGATCCGGTCAGCACATATTTATCCCATTTTCCCAACGGAAAGAATATTACATTAAAGAATCTGCTTACTCATACATCGGGAATAAACGGACATGTTGAAGGGAATGGCGCGATCACTCCGGATGACTTAATAAAAGACATAGAGCAGCAAGGAATCAAACGTCAGCCTGGAATATGGGACTATCAGGATTCTAACTATACAGTTCTCGCTTATATTGTTGCTGAAGTGAGCGGTGAGTCTTATGAACAATACATAACCAATCATATCTTTAAGCCTGCAGGGATGACGCACTCGGGTTTTTACAAGACATACGATAAGCAGCCTTATCCAGCTGTCGGCTACAAACTGAAAGGCAGCAGGGCCGTCACACCGTATATGCCTGATTTATCTCAGCTTTATGGAGCAGGCGATATATATATGAGTGCTGCCGATATGTACAAATTTGACAAAGCACTGATAGACGGCAAGCTCTATTCGCAAGAAAGCTATGAAAAAATGTTCACGCCAGGGAGCAGTTCCACATACGGGATGGGATTTTATGTGGCTCCCGGAAGCTATTCAAACCACGGAGTCATGCCGGGCTTCAACGTATTGAACAGCTTCAGCAAATCCGGACAAACCGTTGTTGTTTTGTTGTCAAACATTCAAAATAACGCTAAACTTGGACAAGTGAACAATAAAATATACCAGCTTCTAAATCAGGAGTAATTTACGATCTTTTTTTTCAAAAGATTGGCGGATTCACGTTCAGCACGATAAATGGGGGCGGCTCGGCAAACGTTAAGCTGGCAAGCTTGACAAGTATTTCCGACACAATTACAATGAAGTTGTAACATTTGTTTTTTTAACATGATTGTTAAACCATTTAAACTTGACAAGGGCGATGAAACTTTCATTCCCTGTGAAGGTTCTGTATGTTGAGAAAACTAGACAATGTACATGCCGACACTTATTTTGAGCAACAACCAAGTTCATAGCAAGAGGAGGTGAAAGTATGACCCCAATTATGATGGTTCTCATCTCCATTTTGCTGATTCTACTCGGTTTAGTTGTTGGCTACTATGTTCGTAAAACCATTGCCGAAGCGAAAATTGCAGGCGCACGCGGTGCAGCCGAGCAAATTCTTGAAGATGCAAAGCGTGATGCTGAAGCACTGAAAAAAGAAGCTCTGCTTGAAGCAAAGGATGAAATCCACAAACTTCGAATAGATGCTGAACAAGAAGTTCGTGAAAGACGAAATGAGCTTCAAAAACAAGAAAACCGTTTACTCCAAAAGGAGGAAAACCTTGATCGCAAACATGAGGGAATTGATAAACGGGAAGCGATGTTGGAGAAGAAAGATCATTCTCTGAATGAACGACAACAACATATTGAAGAGATGGAAAGCAAAGTGGATGAGATGATTCGTATGCAGCAGTCAGAGTTGGAACGAATTTCGAGTCTGACTCGTGACGAAGCGAAACAAATCATTCTTGACCGGGTTGAAAACGAGCTTTCACATGACATCGCCATCATGACAAAAGAAACTGAGAACCGTGCGAAAGAAGAGGCGGATAAAAAAGCGAAAAACATTCTTTCACTCGCCTTACAGCGCTGCGCAGCGGACCACGTTGCCGAAACAACGGTATCAGTTGTCAATCTTCCAAATGATGAGATGAAAGGACGTATCATCGGCCGGGAAGGGCGTAACATTCGTACGCTTGAAACGCTGACAGGTATTGACCTGATTATCGATGATACCCCTGAAGCTGTCATCCTGTCCGGATTTGATCCGATCAGACGTGAGACAGCAAGGATTGCTCTTGATAAACTCGTTCAGGATGGCCGTATTCATCCGGCACGGATTGAAGAAATGGTTGAAAAATCTCGCCGCGAGGTCGATGACTACATTCGTGAGATGGGTGAGCAAACGACATTTGAGGTTGGCGTTCACGGCCTCCACCCAGATCTGATCAAGATTCTCGGCCGCTTAAAGTTCCGTACAAGCTATGGTCAAAATGTGCTTAAGCATTCCATGGAAGTCGCATTCTTGGCTGGGCTGATGGCATCGGAGCTTGGAGAAGATGCAAAGCTTGCTAAACGGGCGGGATTACTTCATGACATCGGAAAAGCGATTGACCATGAAGTAGAAGGAAGCCACGTTGAAATCGGAGTCGAGCTTGCGACTAAATATAAAGAGCATCCAGTCGTAATTAACAGTATTGCATCACACCATGGGGACGAGGAGCCGACTTCCATTATCGCTGTGCTGGTAGCTGCAGCAGATGCGCTTTCCGCTGCAAGACCTGGCGCAAGAAGTGAGACGCTTGAGAACTACATTCGAAGACTTGAAAAGCTCGAAGAAATTTCTGAGTCCTACGAAGGTGTTGAAAAATCATTTGCGATTCAGGCTGGACGTGAAGTGCGTATTATGGTGAAGCCGGATTCAATAAATGATCTTGAAGCTCATCGCCTGGCGCGAGATATCCGAAAACGAATTGAGGACGAGCTCGATTATCCAGGTCATATTAAAGTGACAGTCATTAGAGAAACTCGAGCCGTAGAGTATGCAAAATAAAGTGATGCGCTAAGCATCACTTTATTTTTTTGACGGCTGAGGAATAGAAAGGATTTACAAAATGAGAATTTTATTTATCGGAGATGTTGTCGGGTCACCGGGCCGCGACATGGTAAAAGAGTATGTGCCAAAGCTGAAAACAAAATACAAGCCGCATTTTACCATTATAAATGGCGAAAATGCCGCACATGGAAAAGGCTTAACAGAAAAAATCTATCACAGTTTAATACAGTCTGGCGCAGATGCGATCACGATGGGAAACCACACCTGGGACAAAAAAGAAATTTTCGATTTTATCGACGATGTCCCGAACTTAGTCCGTCCCGCAAACTTTCCGGAAGGAACACCGGGAAAAGGGATCACATATGTGAAAGCAAACGGTAAAGAACTTGCTGTTATCAACTTGCAAGGCCGTACGTTTTTACCGCCGCTCGATGATCCGTTTTTAAAAGCGGATGAATTAATTGCCGAAGCTGCTAAAAGAACACCGTACATTTTTATCGACTTCCATGCGGAAGCGACAAGTGAAAAGCTCGCACTCGGCTGGTACACGGATGGACGGGCATCTGCTGTAGTAGGAACTCACACTCACGTGCAAACAGCGGATAACCGCATTTTGCCGAAGGGCACGGCATATATTACTGATGTAGGAATGACCGGCCCATATGACGGTATACTGGGGATGGACAGAGAAACGATTATCAAACGTTTCAAAACAAACCTTCCTGTGCGCTTTACTGTCGCTGAAGGAAAAACAACCCTGAGCGGAGTCGTCATTGATATAGACGATCAAACGAAAAAAGCCGTTAAAATCGAACGTATTTTAATCAATGATGATCACATGTTCTTTGAATAATTGATCACATGGTTATTTTATAAAAATATTAAAAAGAAAAGCAGGAATATAGCAACTCCTTAGTGAATATAGTAAAAATGGAAGGTAGCCCGCTATTTTTGAAAAGCATTGTGGGGATGGCTTTTTGGATAGCAACATCTAATAATGATTGTTCTAATGAACACTCACTTATCCATTGTAAAACTAAGGGGGAGCAGAAATGGAAATCTTAAAAGTTTCAGCAAAATCGAGTCCAAATTCAGTGGCAGGTGCGCTTGCAGGTGTGTTAAGAGAGCGCGGAGCCGCCGAGATTCAAGCAATTGGAGCGGGTGCTTTGAACCAAGCTGTAAAAGCTGTGGCAATCGCCAGAGGATTTGTGGCGCCAAGCGGGGTTGATTTGATTTGTATTCCGGCTTTTACTGATATTCAGATCGATGGTGAAGAAAGAACAGCGATTAAATTAATCGTGGAGCCTCGCTAAGAAAATTAAAGTATTCACAACCTGTTTGCATATGCAAGCAGGTTGTTTTTCATTTATTGTGATATTTTCTCTCAATAGTATTTTTATAATATAAATGAATCATATGTCATGTCTAAAAACGATTCCGGCTTTTTATAAAAAAAATTTAGCCCATTTTTCAAGACGGATACTTTTGTCTTTCCTAGGAAGACACAGCTGTTTACGGTGATTCCAGATCATGGTACAATCCGGTTATAGCAAGACTTTTAAAGGAGGATTGTACATGCAGAGTGGAAAGATGAAAGCTGTAATGAAAAAACACGGTGCTTTCGGCGCTGTGCTGGCTGAAGTTCCCATTCCTGAAATCGATAAGCATGAAGTTCTTATAAAAGTTAAGGCAGCTTCCATTTGCGGCACGGATGTGCATATTTATAATTGGGACCAATGGGCACGGCAGAGAATAAAAGCTCCTTGTGTCTTCGGCCATGAGTTTAGTGGCATTGTCGAGGCTGTAGGCGAGAATGTCAGCAGTGTAAAAATCGGGGAGTATGTTTCTGCGGAAACACACATTGTATGCGGCACATGCGTCCCTTGTTTAACAGGAAAGCCTCATGTATGTAAAAATACGGCCATTATCGGAGTGGACACGGCAGGCTGTTTTGCGGAGTATGTCAAAGTGCCGGCCGAAAACGTTTGGAGGAACCCCGCGGATATGGACCCAGCGATTGCTTCCATTCAAGAGCCTTTAGGAAATGCCGTTCATACAGTTCTTGAGAGTCAGAACGCCGGAGGAACGACTGCCGTTATTGGATGCGGGCCGATCGGACTTATGGCGGTAGCGGTCGCAAAAGCAGCAGGTGCAGCGCAGGTGGTCGCCATTGACAAAAATGAGTACAGATTAGCTATCGCCAAACAAATGGGAGCCACAAGCACGGTCTCCGTCGAAAAAGAAGATCCGCTCAAAATTGTAAGCGCTTTAACGGATGGGGAAGGAGCTGATCTCGTTTGTGAGATGTCGGGTCACCCTTCAGCTATCGCGCAAGGCCTTGCAATGGCTGCAAATGGCGGGAGATTCCATATTCTCAGCCTGCCGGAACATCCGGTTACCATCGACCTGACGAATAAAGTCGTGTTTAAAGGCCTTACCATCCAAGGGATCACAGGGAGAAAGATGTTTACGACATGGCGGCAGGTTTCACAATTGCTTAGAACAAACACACTGGATCTTTCACCTATTATTACCCATCAGTTTCCGTTAGCAGAGTTTGAGAAAGGGTTTGAACTGATGAGAAGCGGACAGTGCGGAAAGGTTATTTTAATTCCATAAAAGGGGGATCAACATGACAAAAGAATTTGAGTTTCTAAAAGCAGAGCTTGAAAGAATGAAAGAAAACCATACATGGCAAGACGTTAAACAGGTGGAATCAATGCAGGGCCCTTCTGTTACAGTGAATCATAAAAAAGTCATTCAGCTTTCTTCTAATAATTACCTCGGATTTACTTCACACCCAAGACTCATCAAAGCTGTACAGGAAGCTGCTCAGCAATTTGGAGCCGGAACCGGTTCAGTCCGGACAATCGCCGGAACGTTTACCATGCATCAAGAATTGGAGAAAAAGCTGGCAGCCTTTAAAAAAACAGAGGCGGCACTTGTCTTCCAATCAGGCTTTACAACAAACCAAGGTGTACTTTCCAGCATTCTTTCAAAAGACGATATTGTCATTTCTGATGAATTGAACCATGCCTCTATCATTGATGGAATCAGATTGACTAAGGCAGATAAAAAGGTTTATCAGCATGTAAATATGAGTGATTTAGAGAAGGTGCTGAGAAAATCAATGAATTACCGCATGCGTTTGATTGTCACTGACGGCGTATTTTCAATGGATGGAAATATTGCTCCTCTGCCTGACATTGTGGAGCTCGCTGAGAAATATGACGCTTTTGTGATGGTTGATGACGCCCACTCATCCGGAGTGCTTGGCGAAAACGGCAGAGGGACGGTAAATCATTTCGGTCTTGACGGAAGGGTTCATATTCAAGTCGGAACGTTAAGCAAGGCAATCGGAGTTTTAGGGGGATACGCTGCCGGTTCAAAGGTGTTAATCGACTATTTGCGTCATAAAGGCCGTCCGTTTTTATTTAGCACGTCACATCCTCCGGCTGTAACTGCAGCTTGTATGGAAGCAATTGATGTCTTGCTGGAAGAGCCGGAGCATATGGAGCGTCTGTGGGAGAATACACATTATTTTAAATCAATGCTTGTCCAAATGGGTTTTACTCTCACACAGAGCGAGACGCCGATTTTGCCTATTTTAATAGGTGATGAGGGGGCAGCGAAGCAATTTTCTGATCAGCTTCTGTCACAAGGTGTTTTTGCACAAAGCATCGTTTTCCCGACTGTTGCAAAAGGAAAAGCCAGAATACGCACAATTATTACAGCCGAGCACACCAAAGAAGAACTGGATCAGGCGCTTGATGCCATTGAAAAGACAGCAAAGGAGCTTCAGCTATTGTAAGGAGAAGGGAACACTCTTCTCCCTTTCATTCCTTATTGATTATTATTCTCAATGAGTGTACAATGATAGGTTGCCAGTTGTGCAGAGCTTCAATAACCTTTATACTGGAGGGTGGAAGTTTGGTTTGAAAGGAGAAATATCATATGAATGAAAAGCAAAAATTAGAGAGCGGACAAGTTAATCCATCGGACAAAAAATCCGAGAAGGATTACAGCAAGTACTTTGAAGCTGTCTACATTCCGCCTTCTTTAAAAGATGCGAAAAAACGCGGCAAAGAAGCCGTTACTTATCATAATGACTTTAAAATTTCTGAAGAATTCAAAGGCATGGGTGAAGGAAGAAAATTCTATATCCGGACGTACGGCTGCCAAATGAACGAACATGATACAGAAGTAATGGCAGGCATCTTTATGGCTCTTGGCTATGAAGCGACAAACTCTGTTGACGATGCCAATGTCATTCTGTTAAATACATGTGCGATCCGTGAAAATGCGGAAAACAAGGTATTTGGTGAGCTTGGACACTTAAAAGCACTCAAAAAAAATAACCCGGATCTTATCTTAGGCGTTTGCGGCTGTATGTCACAAGAGGAATCAGTCGTTAACAGGATTTTGAAAAAACATCCGTTTGTCGATATGATTTTCGGTACGCATAATATCCATCGTCTGCCGGAGCTTTTGTCTGAAGCATACCTTTCAAAAGAAATGGTCATAGAAGTTTGGTCCAAGGAAGGCGATGTCATTGAAAACCTTCCGAAAGTCCGCAACGGAAAAATTAAGGGCTGGGTCAACATCATGTACGGCTGTGACAAGTTCTGTACGTATTGCATCGTCCCGTATACACGCGGAAAAGAAAGAAGCCGCCGTCCGGAAGAGATCATTCAGGAAGTAAGAAGACTTGCAAGCGAAGGCTATAAGGAAATTACACTTTTAGGCCAAAACGTAAACGCGTACGGAAAAGATTTTGAAGATATGAACTACGGCCTTGGTGATTTGATGGATGAGCTGCGCAAAATCGATATCCCGAGAATCCGTTTCACAACGAGTCATCCGCGTGACTTTGATGACCATCTCATTGAAGTGCTTGCAAAAGGCGGCAATCTACTCGATCATATTCATCTGCCGGTCCAATCAGGAAGCTCAGAGGTCTTGAAACTGATGGCACGCAAATATGACAGAGAGCGTTACATGGAGCTCGTCAGAAAAATCAAAGCGGCTATGCCAAACGCTTCTTTAACAACTGACATTATCGTCGGCTTCCCTAACGAAACGGACGAACAGTTTGAAGAAACGCTGTCATTATACCGTGAAGTGGAGTTTGACAGCGCCTATACGTTCATTTACTCTCCGCGTGAAGGCACACCTGCAGCAAAAATGAAAGATAACGTTCCGATGAGAGTGAAAAAAGAACGCCTGCAGCGTCTGAACGCACTGGTTAATGAAATTTCTGCTAAAAAAATGAAGGAATATGAAGGCAAGGTTGTCGAAGTATTAGTTGAGGGCGAAAGCAAAAACAACCCTGAGGTTCTTGCCGGCTACACTGAAAAAAGCAAGCTTGTGAATTTCAAAGGACCAAAGGAAGCGATCGGCAAAATCGTTCGCGTGAAAATCCAGCAAGCGAAAACGTGGTCTCTTGACGGAGAAATGGCAGGAGAAGCAATCGAGGTGAAATAAGATGACGCTCTACTCTAAAAAAGACATTGTGCAGCAAGCACGAAACCTTGCAAAAATGATCTCTGAAACAGAAGAGGTTGATTTTTTCAAACGGGCTGAAGCGCAAATTAATGAGAACGCAAAAGTGTCTGTAATCATTAATCAGATTAAAGCCCTGCAAAAACAAGCTGTTAATCTGAAGCATTACCAAAAACTCGAAGCGCTCAAACAAGTAGAAGAAAAAATTGATGCGCTGCAAGAGGAGCTTGAAGACATTCCTGTCATCCAGGAATTCAGAGATTCTCAGGTTGAGGTGAATGACCTTCTGCAGCTCGTGGCGACCACCATTTCCAATCAGGTCACAAATGAAATCATTGCATCAACCGGAGGCGACCTTCTAAAAGGAGAAACCGGTTCGAAGATGAAACATTCAAATAACAGCTGTTCTCTTTAAACACGGGCCTGAAAAGGCACCGTGTTTTTTTATGTTAAACTATTAACAGAACTAAATAAACTATGTACTAAATATTCAATCTGTTTTGCCGCCTTTAGCCAAATAAACTTTATCGCACTTATGAGTAAAGTTTCTAGGCACCCCTGCATACAATGGAACAGAAACTTTGTATTTTTATATTTTATTTATAAAAATGCACACTAGACGAATGCCCAGCATAAGATAACACGAAGAAGAACAAGGAGGCATGCCGGAATGTCTGAATACAGGGAAATTATCACGAAGGCGGTAGTAGCGAAAGGCAGAAAATTTACACAGTGCACCAATACCATCTCCCCTGAGAAAAAACCGAGCAGCATTTTGGGGGGTTGGATTATCAATCACAAGTATGACGCAGAAAAAATCGGAAAAACCGTAGAAATTGAAGGGTATTACGATATAAACGTATGGTACTCTTACGCAGACAATACAAAAACAGAAGTTGTCACAGAACGAGTGAAGTACGTCGATGTGATTAAACTCAGATACAGAGATAACAATTACTTAGACGATGAGCATGAAGTGATTGCAAAAGTGCTTCAGCAGCCAAACTGCCTTGAAGTCACCATATCTCCAAATGGCAATAAAATTGTCGTGCAAGCGGAGAGGGAATTTTTGGCGGAAGTGGTAGGGGAAACAAAGGTTGTTGTAGAAGTGAATTCTGATTGGGAAGAGGATGACGAAGAGGATTGGGAAGACGAACTTGATGAAGAGCTGGAGGACATCAATCCTGAATTTTTAGTGGGAGATCCTGAAGAATAAAAAAGAGACTAGGGGAGTCGGTACCCCAAGTCTCTTTTTTATATAGACATATCATTCTTTTAACACTTTCTGTTTATGTTATAATGAAGGCTGGCAAATAGAAACGTTGATACATAGTGAGGGATTAAACAATGGCTACTTATACGCCTATGATACAGCAATATTTAAAAATAAAGGCAGAGCACCAGGATGCCTTTTTATTTTTTCGTCTCGGTGATTTTTACGAAATGTTTTTTGAGGACGCTAAAAAAGCATCACAAGAGCTGGAAATTACGTTAACAAGCAGAGACGGAGGCGCCGCTGAAAAAATACCGATGTGCGGTGTTCCGTATCATTCTGCTTCGGCTTATATTGAACAGCTTATTAAAAAAGGATACAAGGTAGCCATATGCGAACAAACGGAGGATCCAAAGGCTGCAAAGGGCGTCGTCAAACGTGAAGTCGTTCAGCTGATTACGCCTGGAACTGTAATGGACGGAAAAGGCATCCATGAATCAGAAAACAACTTTATTGCATCAGTTTCGGCCTGCTCAAACGGATACGGGCTGGCGCTGTCCGATTTAACAACGGGTGAAAATTTGGCTGTTTTAATTGAACGGCTGGAAGACGTCATATCAGAAATTTATTCGGTCGGCGCGCGGGAAATTGTCGTATCGGGAAGCCTTGATGAAAAGACGGTTGCTCAGCTGAAGGAGCGGTGCGGCGCTACCATTTCAATTGAAGATGGGGAAACGGATGAGCACGTTCAGATTATTGATCATTTGCAGAATCCGGACGTAACGAAAACGTTTCTCCGTTTATATACGTATCTGAAAAGGACTCAGAAACGGAGCTTAGATCACCTTCAGCCTGTACAAGTGTATGAGCTTGAAGAAGCCATGAAAATCGACTTGTACTCAAAGCGAAATTTGGAGCTGACTGAAACGATCCGTTCAAAAAATAAAAAAGGCTCCCTGTTATGGCTGCTTGATGAAACAAAAACTGCGATGGGAGGGCGGCTGCTGAAACAGTGGATTGACCGTCCGCTTATCAGAGTGAATCAAATTGAAGAGCGTCAAGAAATGGTGGAAACATTAATGTCCCATTTCTTTGAACGGGAAGATCTGCGTGAGCGTTTAAAGGAAGTCTATGATTTAGAACGCCTTGCAGGCCGTGTCGCATTCGGAAATGTCAATGCACGGGATCTCATTCAGCTGAAGGAATCATTAAAGCAAGTGCCCGGCATTAAACAGCTTGTTGCTTCACTGGCTCATAAGAAAGCGAAGGAGCGTGCGGAGCGGATTGACCCGTGCGGTGATGTTCTAGAATTACTGGAAGGAGCCCTGTACGAAAACCCTCCGATATCAGTAAAAGAAGGGAACCTGATCAAAGACGGGTACAATCAAAAACTCGATGAATACCGCGATGCTAGCAGAAACGGGAAAGACTGGATTGCCCGCCTTGAACAGCAGGAACGTGAATATACAGGCATTCGGTCATTAAAAGTCGGCTTCAATAAAGTATTTGGCTATTATATTGAAGTGACAAAGGCGAATTTGCACCTTCTTGAAGAAGGGCGCTATGAGCGGAAACAGACGCTAACGAATGCAGAACGCTACATTACACCTGAATTAAAAGAAAAAGAAGCGCTCATTTTGGAAGCGGAAAATAACATCTGCGAGCTGGAATACGAGCTGTTCACCGAGCTGCGTGAGAAAGTGAAATTGTATATTCCGCGTTTGCAGCAGCTCGCCAAACAGATGAGTGAGCTCGATGCGCTGCAATGCTTTGCGACAATTAGTGAAAATCGTCATTACACGAAACCTGAGTTTTCTAAAGATGAAGTTGAGGTCATAGAGGGCAGACACCCGGTTGTTGAAAAAGTAATGGACAGCCAGGAATACGTGCCTAACAACTGTGTGATGGGCGATAACAGACAGATGCTGCTCATTACCGGACCGAACATGTCGGGGAAAAGCACATACATGAGACAAATCGCGCTCATCTCCATTATGGCGCAAATTGGCTGCTTTGTGCCCGCGAAAAAAGCTATGCTTCCGATTTTTGATCAAATTTTCACCCGAATCGGCGCGGCGGATGATTTGATTTCCGGACAAAGTACATTTATGGTGGAAATGCTTGAAGCCAAAAATGCGATTGTAAATGCAACCAAAAACAGCCTCATTTTGTTTGATGAAATCGGGCGGGGAACGTCCACATATGACGGCATGGCCCTTGCGCAAGCGATTATTGAATATGTTCATGACCATATTGGCGCCAAGACGCTGTTTAGTACGCACTATCATGAGCTGACGGTTCTTGAAGAAAAGCTTCCGCAGCTGAAAAATGTCCATGTTCGTGCTGAGGAATATAATGGAACGGTTGTCTTTCTTCATCAAATTAAAGAAGGGGCCGCTGACAAAAGCTACGGTATCCATGTCGCCCAGCTGGCTGAGCTGCCGGAAGATCTGATTTCGCGCGCTCAAGACATTCTAAAAGAACTTGAGCATTCAGGGAACAAACCGGAAGTGCCAGTGCAGAAACCTGAGGTACCAGTACAGAAACATGAGGTCAAAGAAGAGCCGGCACAGCTGTCCTTCTTTGACGAATCGGATAAACCGGCTGTATCACCAAAGCTTTCTAAAAAAGAAAAGCAAGTACTTGATATCTTTAAATCTCTGAATATACTTGATATGACACCGCTGGAAGCGATGAATGAAATGTACAAGCTGCAAAAGAAATTACATTAAAACGGGGTGATGAATGTGGCAAAAGTCATCCAGCTGTCAGATGAACTTTCAAATAAAATTGCGGCGGGCGAGGTTGTGGAACGGCCGGCCTCAGTCGTAAAGGAATTGGTGGAAAATGCCATCGACGCTGACAGCACAGTCATTGAAATCGACATTGAGGAAGCGGGTCTTGCATCCATTCGTGTTCTGGATAATGGAGAAGGAATGGAAAATGAAGATTGCAAGCGTGCCTTCCGCCGCCACGCAACAAGTAAAATAAAAGATGAGAATGATTTATTCAGAGTGAGAACACTTGGCTTCAGGGGAGAGGCACTGCCAAGTATTGCGTCAGTCTCCCATCTGGAGATTACGACAAGCACGGGAGAAGGAGCGGGAACGAAGCTCATGCTCCAAGGCGGAAACATTATTTCTGAATCGCGTTCCTCAAGCAGGAAGGGAACCGAAATTGTCGTTTCCAATCTGTTTTTTAATACACCGGCCCGCTTGAAATATATGAAAACCGTTCATACAGAGCTTGGGAATATTACGGATGTGGTCAACCGCATTGCGCTGGCACATCCGGAGGTATCGATCCGCCTTCGCCATCATGGAAAAAATCTTCTCCAAACGAATGGAAATGGAGATGTGCGCCATGTCCTTGCCGCGATTTACGGTACGGCTGTCGCTAAAAAAATGCTGCCGCTTCATGTCAGCTCACTGGATTTTGAAGTGAAGGGATATATCGCTCTGCCAGAGATTACACGGGCATCGAGAAATTACATGTCGTCTGTCATCAATGGCCGTTATATTAAAAATTTCCCGCTCGTCAAGGCGGTGCACGAAGGATATCACACACTTTTGCCAATCGGACGCCATCCGATCACATTTATAGAAATCACCATGGACCCGATTTTAGTCGATGTCAACGTGCACCCTTCGAAGCTTGAGGTACGGCTCAGCAAGGAAACAGAGCTGCACGACTTAATTCGTGACGGCATAAAAGATGTATTTAAACAGCAGCAGCTGATACCGAGCGCACAGCTTCCGAAAAAGTCAGCACCTGTGATCAAAAATGAGCAGCAGATCATGACCTTTGATGATAAACCTTCTGAAAGAAAAGTGCCGGAAAAAGCGCCTATGCCTTCGTATTCACCAATGAAGCTCAGTTCAGTTGTCAAAGAACCAGTTGAGATAGAAGACGAATTGCCTTCAGAGCAGCTTGAAACTCATTCTGTGGCTGAAACAAAACAAGATATTGCAGAGCCTGCTGTTTCAGAGGAATTGCCTGAAGCATTCGAACAGGAGCCCGCTCAGGAACTTCAGCAGACATCATCTGAACGTGTGCCGATCATGTACCCGATTGGCCAGATGCATGGGACCTATATATTGGCGCAAAACGAAAACGGCTTATATATTATCGACCAGCATGCCGCCCAAGAGCGTATTAAATACGAATATTTTCGTGAAAAGGTCGGGGAGGTTGAGCCTGAGGTGCAGGACATGATTGTGCCGCTCACGTTCCATTATTCCACGAACGAGGCACTCATTATTGAACAGCATCAACAAGAGCTCGAAAGCGTAGGTGTCTTTTTAGAGTCTTTCGGCTCGAACAGTTACATCGTCCGCTGCCACCCGGCTTGGTTTCCAAAAGGAGAAGAAGCCGAGCTGATAGAAGAAATCATTCAGCAGGTGCTCGATTCGAAATACATTGATATCAAAAAACTGCGCGAAGAAGCGGCGATTATGATGAGCTGCAAAGGTTCAATCAAAGCAAACCGCCACCTCAGAAACGACGAGATCAAAGCGCTTCTGGACGATCTCCGAAGCACATCAGACCCATTTACATGCCCGCACGGCCGTCCGATTATGATTCATCATTCCACGTATGAGATGGAAAAGATGTTCAAACGGGTGATGTAGCGGGGTTTGGCGAAGGGGAATATATCCTTTTCTATATTTTGGTCATGCATTTCAAGCATTGAGATATTCTTCGGAATCGCTCAATGCTTTTTTTATTGTGTTTTTTCAGTAATATGAATTTAAACATTTGAAGTCATCTTGACTTTAGAAAATAAAAACTTACGTCAGCATAGGGAAGTCATTACATGGATTATAACGAAAGAGGAGCGTTTGGAGTATATAAAAAAACATCCAATCATCCCAACGGAAGAACCACAGACAAAGCTGCAAGTTTCCCGATGAACGATTGGATGTGATGACAGTCATTAGTAGACGTCACCCGTATGGAAAATAAAAACTCGACACTTCTATTATACCATACGGGGGCGTTTACGGTGAACTGTCCAAAACATATAGAAAATCTGGAACAGGTACTTAATCAAATTGAAAATGACAAAAATTACGTCCAAGTTAACGGAAATGCCAGAGCACGGGAAAACCATCGTGCAAACGTCAAAAGGCAATCTTTCCAGAATTGATTTTGAGATCGGATATAAAATGTGACGCAGAGGGGCCGGTCCTCTCTGCAATATGGGAGGAACGGACATGGATAAATTGCAGGAAATTATAAGTGACTTGTCATTGTGGCAATTAGCTTCTGAGGAGGAGCTGCAGCCATGTGATATAAACGCAGGGCCTTGCTACATCATCGAAAAGAGATATGTCAAAGAAATTATGATCGGCTTCATGAAAAAGCAGCAGGCAATCATCGAGGAAAACAAGCGCCAGCAGGAGATAATGGTCCATCAATTCCGGCAGGCTCAGGCTGACGATCTGAAAATGGTTGGTAAGGACGCAATTATTGCAAAAAGAGACAAGACAAATGGCTGGCTGATTGGGGCGATTGCAGTGGTTTTATTCCTTACGATTGCCGTTCTACCGGGAGTGATTGGGAGTAACTAGGCTAGGGGAAGAGGAGGCTCATAGCCTCCTCATAGTTAACTTGAATAGTAGGCGGTATAAGATCCATCAGGATAAAAAGTAACATTGTCTAAATAATATGTTGTTCCGTTTATAGTGATTGTTGGACCTGGCTCTGGATCAGAAGGTAATCCACGAACAACTAGGGTTCCTAATGCAGATACTTCCTTTGTTGTACTTTCTTCAGAATGAGTATTAGTAGGGCTTGCAGCAAAGGCAGGAGCAGCGGAAACGAGTAAAGCAAGGGACAATGCAGAACCAGTTAAAACTTTTTTCAATTTCATTTTAAACACTCCTTTTGTTTTTAGTACAACTGTATTATTACATGAAATGAAAAAGTATCCAAGGGAATTTTTGTTAGTAATTTGTGAACTTAGTTTAAATATATAAATCCGCCCAGATGCCAGCTGCCCGAAATGCGGCTGCAGCATGGGCGTTGAGGAGGAATTTGTGTGATGGATTACAGGCAAGTTCATAAGCTGAAAATCTTGCCGGAATACTTCAAGTAATATCCCTTGTGGCTCTAGCGCCATCCCACTTTTTGGTTGTGCGAATAAAGTCGTACTTTTGGCGATTTTGTACGAATAAGATCGTATTCATTATCAATTATATATTTGTAATCGAGAATAGAAAACAAATAATCTAGTAGAAAATAAAATAAAGCCCAAAAATATGATTGTCATTAATTTACTAATATGTTAATATTTTTATTGTGCAAAGCAACAATATGGGGGGAATAAAATGGTGAAAAAGATTCTTACTTTGTTTAGCGTACTTATTTGCTTGGCGATCAGTCCGTTTGCAACGGCGAATGCATCATCATTGAACTCTGAAAAACCGACTGCGAATTCTGTAACCCCGGCTGCTTCGTGTTATGACTCTTACGATTTTGACTTTGAATTTTCCGCCAAACTCACGGGAGTAACCAGAGCCCTTTGTGCAGGAACCTTGAATGTTTCAGGAGAAATTTATGCTACTGGATATGAATCGGAAGACGAAACGACAGTATTAGTTGAGATTAAAAAAGATGTATTGGGCACTGACCCAGTGATCGACAGTTTTACAATAGATGTTGCAGATGGTGAAACCACCTATTTTGATGAGGATTTAGTAGATATACCAGCAGGAAATTATTATATGGTCATGAAAAAACAATCAGGTTCATATTGGTATTTTGAAGGATCTGGAACAATTTCAACTTATTAAATACAAAAATATGCCTACACCAGAAGAGGTGTGGGCATATTTTTGTAGAAAAGTGTTTACATCGTAAACAGTCTAGCATGTTAAAGTTGGCGGCACTGATCGAGTAAGAGCGCAGAAATTAACGGATGTACTTAACCAAGCCGGATTTTCTGCGTAGTTATTGGCGGAAGACAGCCGACTTGCAGGAAGACCCGGAAAATATCGCAAATAGAAATAGAACTGGCAAGAGTATTCAGCTTGAACTTAGTACCGGTTTACGAAAGGCTATGTTCAATAAATTTAATCTCTTTGACCGTTATGTATCACAAAATGAACAGTTTTATAAATTTACAGAATTAATTTCTAAATTCGCGGATGAAAATTATTAGAATAATAGATAAAATAGAAGTATGAATATAAACGTAATTAAAATTAAATAAGTCCAAGACGGAAAGCCTGCGGACACTGAACTTACAGCATTAAAGCTGTTTGTTTGGTGTCCGTTTTTTATTTGAACGGAGGGATGGCATGAAGAAGAGGAAGAAAAAGCCCAATAAAAACGCACAGGAGCGTTCTGAACGGTTTTGGCGGCAAATGATGGGTGCAAGATAGGCAAACATTGAAAAGAGGCAAAGGCGGGGCTTTAAGACGCAAATAAACGGGAGGGTAAAAATATGAATCAATTAACATTAAACATTCCTCAGATTGACGAAGAAGCGACTAAATTAAAAGCAGAGAAGCTGCTTGATCAATACCGGATATATCTCTTACAGGTGCCAGATGATTTTTTGCCAAAGGTTACACCAACTTACAGCATTGTTCCGCCAAGCATTACGAATGAATTTCATTCATCGACGGAAGATGCAGCGTTAAAGCGTCTTGATTGGGAGATTCAGCGTGACAAATTCTTAAAAAGGATTCAAAAGGCTGTTAACCGGCTTTCTCAAAGAGAACGGCAGATCATCTTCATGCTCTATATGAAGCCGGAAGAAATGTACGATTATGAAGTATATGCAGAAATCGGAATGAGCCAGCGAAGTTACTATCGTGTAAAGGCAAAAGCTCTCTATAGGCTGGCGTTTGCTCTAAGAGAAGAAGTCTACAAGAAAGGGGCAGCTTCTTAATGAATTTTGTTCAGCCTATACGTGATCCGGAATGTATTTTCTACATCAAGAGGTTTTTAAAAGAGCAAAACATGAGGAATTACATGCTATTTGTGACCGGTATCAATTCAGGGCTCCGCATATCGGATATTCTGCAGCTGAGAGTAAGAGACGCTAAACGGCCATACTTCAATCTCATAGAAAAGAAAACGAAAAAGAAAAAGAGAATCGACATGACGCCTGCTCTTCAAAGAGAATCTAAGGCCTATGTCGAAGGGAAAGAGGATCATGAATTTCTCTTTAAAAGCCGTGAAGGGATTAACAAGCCAATATCCCGGTCGATGGCATACAAGATTCTCAGGGCGGCTGCTGAGTATGTTGGTTTGGATGACATCGGCACTCATACATTGAGGATGTGTAAAGCCTTACGTATATTAATTAAAGATTGAATGCGTCTAACGCAAGGCTTTAACTAAGCGCAAATAAAGTGTTGAAGGTGTTACGCTCAGATAAAATTATTATCTTAGATTCTTTTTTATATTCGTTAAGGCGCTTTCCCGTCGTGGGGAAGGCGGAAGGCGCTTTTTTATATTCTCTGTAAACTGCTTCCGGTAAATCTCAGGATAGACAATTGGCGGTACGGTGGCAGTTTAGAAAGAATAAATATGTGATTAAAAGGGAACCGTTCGACAAATTTTGCGAACTGTTTCATTTCTAGTCCTCTTGTCTGATAATAAATCTAGAGGTGAAAGTTTATGAAATTTGAAGTTGTTTTTTGGTTTGATAATGAAAATTTAAGAACAGCTAAAGTAATTGCAGAATCTGAGAAAGCACTTATAAAAGAATTGCAAGAATGTGAACATTGGTATGAGTTTGAAGATGGTAAGCGTATAGCAAATGTTAATATGCGACTTGTCACGCAATTTGATGTGAAAAGAAAATAAAAAAGCATCCCTCGGGGTGCTTTTTTATTTGGGTAGCTGCGCGATGCAGTGGCACATGTGAACAGAGGAAAGGAAGTATGGAGGAGGGATTAACTTTTGTCTATTAAAAAGTAGTTTGAAACAATCATGTAAGGTATACTCTTCTCATAATGGAGGGAGTTACATGAAATACATAATAATTACTTTGATATCTATTGGACTGCTTGCTGGCTGTTCAACCAGCAATGAAACGAAAAACAATGACACTGCGAAACAGAATGAAATAAACAAGGAATCAAACACAGATGGGTTGTCTATAGATGATGCTGGTGTTACTCAAGAAGACGAGTCTACAGACACAGCACGTACAGAAGTTAACGAAACAGTAAAGGAAATTGCTGCTCAAGCGTCATACGAAGAATTAAATGTAAACGATCCACCAGTTGATAAAGTTGTGAAGATAACTGGTACAGTCGAGAGTGTAACGGATAAAGATTCGTTTATAATTTCTCAGGAAGAAGACGGTGAAAAGTGTTTGTATCTAGTGATGAACATGAGTTATTTAACATTAACTAAGGGTGATAAGGTTTCAGCTTACGGCCCTGTGCAAGAAGGTGAAGAGACACCGGTGATTACAGGCGTTCTAGTAGAAAGAGAGTAAGACATCCGATTGTGTGTCTTTTTATATTGGCAAAGGAGAGATTATGAATAGGATACAAAATATTCGAAGGAGCATTAAAGATGACTAAGCAATTCATCAAAAAGATTTTATATGTATCTTCACTCGCGAATGAAAGGGCAAAGAGTGAGGGCTATGCCCTTAAACCTATGAGAATATGAACCGCCTTTGGTTGCCCGATCCTGCCTCACCCGTAGCCGGGGCTGTGATGCACACTAGACACAGCAACAAGAAGAAACGAAACAATAACAAGTTTTTAGACATATTTTGATTTTTGTTTTGCATTCCAGGTTTCATTCCTCTAATTGTTTTACACTTTCTCGTTGACCATATAAGAAAGTGAGGCGACGAAAATGACATTACACCATAAAACCGCTTGAATCAATCACAAGCAGCTTTTTATCGGTTCATGTTTTAGGCTGATCATCAAATGCTAGTTCAGTGAA
Source organism: Bacillus sp. B28 (assembly GCF_029536185.1). NCBI lineage: Bacteria > Bacillati > Bacillota > Bacilli > Caryophanales > Bacillaceae > Bacillus > Bacillus sp. B28. The sequence continues at coordinate 1,814,074 of NZ_CP120511.1, forward strand.
CGCCATAAATGCTGATATGACAAAGAGTAATGCGTCCGGAATATAAATAGAATCCATAAAGTAATCTACTAAACAAATTGTGATGAAATTAGCGATGAAATAAAAAACAAATGTGAAAAGTGCTGTTTTTCTGATAGAAAGTGAATGAATCATGATCAAAGAAACGGCTTTTGTTAGAGGGTCTATAACCAGTCCGGCAGCAAAGCATCCCAATATAAAAAACAATAAGGTTTGATTGGAATCGTATGTGATGCCGAGAATGGCAAATAGCCCTTTCATGCCGAAGAAATAACCGCCGAAGATCACAGCAGCTGCAATTGTGATAAGGAGGGCAATGGATACAATCACTATTATTTTTGAGCTTGGTTTTAAGTCTTTAAATGGCGTGTCGTGTTCTTTCTGGCTCACGTATTACACTCCTTACATGTTAGTGATTCACAATACAGCAGAATTCATCCCGAATATACTAAAATAATAATAAAAACAGGATATGTTTCCTAGGCAAGTGCCTAATGAAAAAAGCGAAAATCCGGCAGGTATACTGAGAAAGCAGAGGCTTTTTTCATATAAGCTCCTTATCTAGATGACTTGCATAAAGTGTAACATATATTTACAAAAGTGAAAAAATCCTTTTTCTATTGAAAAAGGATTTTTTAGCGGGACTAATTTTAACTTCTGAGATTTTTTGAAGCTTTCGCTTTTTTCGGCCAGATAAAATAACTGGCGGTGATCAGGCAATCAATGCCCAGAATGACTGTCCATAGCTTTAAAACACTGCCCAGAGCTTCGGTACGGGCAGCATCATTAATAAAATAAATCATCCCGGCCAGCAGCCCGGCACCAATAAGGTAAGCGAGCACATGTCTGATCAAGCTTTTCGCATAATGTTTCGCATGATCCATTCCATAGCGCACAAGCGGTTTTGAGCCTTGCTTTGTTACATAATAACGGAATTTTTCATCCGCCCATTGGATCATTTGCTTGCCGAAAGCAATCGATACGCCGATGTACACTGCAGCAATCGCGTGCGCAGTAGTCGCAACGGCTCCGCGGTATAAGTCCGCGGACGTCATTATTAACAAAATCAGGTCAATGACAGGGGTTAAGGCAAAAAGAAGCAGCCCTAATTTATCTTGTTTAAATAGATAGCGTACGACAAGGCCTAACACTATTACAACCCAAAATCCTATTTCGCAGAAGACAATCATCCAAGCGACACTGTTCAATCTGTTCCCCTCTTTCCAATACAGTTGTATTATTTAATATGATTTTACCATCTGCATTTTTATAAAACAACTGTATTATAAAAATTGCTCTTTGATTTTTTTCTTGGTAAAATAATGATATGCCAAAACAAATTGACCATGAAAAAAGAAGAAAACACATTGCAGAAGCGACATGGCGGGTGATTTTAGAACGAGGGATGGAGGGGGCCTCAGTCAGAAACATTGCCAAAGAAGCAGGACTGTCGTTAGGTGCGCTTCGCCATTATTTTTCAACTCAGGATGAATTGCTTGTTTTTGCAATGAAACTTGTGAAAGAAAAGGTGACAGACCGCATTAATGAAATTGCTGCCCATGATTTGCCGCCTAAAGAAAAAGTGTTACACATACTGCTTGAAATTGTCCCGACAAATGCTGAAACGATTAGAGAGATGGAGGTATGGTTTGCTTTTACTGTTTATGCGAGACATAAAGACAATATGTTTGATGAGGGACATGACGAAATTTACAAAGCAATTCGAAATCTGATTGACTACTTGGACCAGCTTCATTTATTGCAAAAACATGCTGATAAAGAAATAGAAGGAGAGAGGCTGTACGCTTTAATCGATGGCTTGGCTTTACATGCGATGTTTGACCCTCGCCGTGTGAATAAAGAACGGATCAAACGTGTGATTATGCAGCATTTACAATCTATCTGCGTGGATGAATCAGCCCAAGAGTGAATAGGTTACTGTAAAAAGTTATTCTTAATGGACAAGTCTCCAAAAAGAATAACTTTTTTTATGAGAATCAAGCCGTAACTGCAAGAATGAATTGAAGAATGGAAAAGCCGCATGCCGTTTGGTAAAGTGGGAATGGAAGAGAGAATGAAAGAACTTCATATTGATAGGAATGGTGAAAATGGTTACTTATGCGGTACATACGATCAAAACATTTCATCACAGGTGGACTAACTATTGTTACATCATTGAAGATATTGTAAGCCGATCTGCAATAGTTGTTGATCCATCATGGGAATTGAGTAAAATAACTAATAAACTTTCTGAGCTGGAGGTTGATTTATCAGCAATTCTTTTAACGCACTCTCATTATGATCATGTAAATCTTGTTGAGCCGCTCTCGGCATTATTTCATCCTCAAGTGTATATGTCGAAAACAGAAATCGACTTTTACCAATTCAGATGCAAAAACTTAATTGCTCTTCAAGACCTTGAAACCATCAGCATAGGAATGACGAAAGCGCAATGTCTGCTTACACCTGGGCATACAGCCGGCGGGATGTGTTATTTATTTTCAGAAAGTATATTCACAGGAGATACGATTTTTACGGAAGGATGCGGGATATGTGAAGATCATGGCAGTTCCGCAGATGATATGTTCGACAGTGTTCAGAGGATAAAATCTATCGTTTCCCCAGAAGGGCGGGTTTATCCGGGGCATTCATTTGGTCAAGCACCAGGGCAAACAATAGGTGAGCTTTTAAAACATAATATTTATTTTCAGATTGATAAAAGAGAATATTTTGTGAAATTCCGCAATAGAAAAAATCAAAGAGGCATTTTTGATTTTAAATAAGTGTTTCCCGAAATCATTCTATTAGACTATTTTCTTTCTGCATCCGAAAGATTTGCCTTTTGAAAAATGATGACAAAGCACGGGTTGATTTTATTAAGTGATGAAATGAAGCTTATGTATCATCATCTTTTGGCACAAATGATATGAAGGTCTATTTTCTCATGTTTTACAGCGTGTCCTGATTCTTTATACCTTTATTGAAAAATGCAGAGAAAAAACGATGGAATGTGTAGGAAAAATTAACTTGACGGATAATATTTACAGAGGTTACCATCAACATGAACATGCTACTATTTATCCGGGGCAATACTTATATTTTTTATAACGTAAGTCAGCAGGTAATTATATATGCGGGGAAGGGTGGCTTTAATAGAATGATCACATATGTTTTTCCGGGACAGGGTTCACAGAAACAGGGAATGGGCAGTGAGTTATTTGATGAGTTTAAAGAACTGACGGCACAAGCAGATGAGATCTTAGGGTATTCTATCAAACGCCTATGCATAGAAAATCCTTATTCAAACTTAAACAAAACGCAATTTACTCAGCCGGCCTTATATGTAGTGAACGCATTAAGCTACCTGAAAAAAATACAGGAAACAGACATAAAACCCGATTTTGTTGCCGGGCACAGCCTTGGAGAATACAATGCGCTATTTGCGGCTGAAGCCTTTGATTTTGAGACGGGGTTAAAGCTTGTCAGAAAAAGAGGCGAGCTGATGAGCATGGTAAGCAACGGCGGTATGGCGGCCGTTATGGGACTAAATGAAGAACAGGTTTCAGAGGTTTTGATAGATCATCATTTACATGCGATTGACATTGCGAATGTAAATGCTCCTTATCAAATTGTGATTTCAGGTCAAAAAGAAGATATTGACAAAGCCGCATCCATCTTTGAAGCCAAAACAGACGTTACGATGTTTCTCCCCTTAAACGTCAGCGGTGCGTTTCATTCCAGATACATGAATCATGCAAAGCAGGAGTTTGAACAGTTTCTTGACACTTTTCATTTTGCTCCTTTATCTATTCCGGTTATTTCTAATGTATATGCCAGACCGTACTCTTCTGAAGTAATTAAGCCGACACTGGCGGATCAAATCAACCATTCGGTAAAATGGACTGAAAGTATACGCTTTTTAATGGAAAAAGGTCAAATGGAGTTTGAGGAAATAGGACCGGGAAATGTGTTAACAGGATTGATCCGCCGCATTGAAACAGATGCGGAACCTATGACACGCTAAACCGATTTCTATACCAAAAGGCCTCAAATTCGGGTCTAAAGTATACGCGATGCATGATTCGATAGACACTGTTAAAACGGAAAGAATTTATATACTGTTACATAATGAGGCTGATAAAAAAAGTTCGCTCTCTAGCGGACATTTGCACTATCGCAGTCAGTTTTTATATGACGATAAACCATCGCTCTCCTTTCAAGAGAACCGCCCTTTATTTCAAAAACATCTAAGTCATAATAGAGTCGATGTTTTTGGCGATGCCAAAATGATTCACATCAAATTCAGATGCTTCCAAGATCACTTCATTAACGAGCTTCCACATCCAGAACAACAAAACGAAAGCATTTTTCCATTCATGTTATAAACCATATAACGAGGCTTTTCTCACAGGCAGGCCAGCATCATCATATTTCCGTAACTCACCTATAAATACATAAAAAAAGAAGGTTATACAAATGAATGAACCACTCGTTTTTATGTTTTCCGGACAAGGCTCTCAGTACTATCATATGGGAAAAGAATTATTCAGCGGAAACACCGTTTTTCGCCAATGTATGCTTGAAATGGATGCCATTGTCTCTCGGCGAATCGGCATATCTATAGTCAATGAAATGTATCATCCCGCTAAGCGTGTATCGGATCCGTTTGACCGTGTCCTTTATACGCACCCCGCTATTTTTATGGTTGAGTATTCTTTATATCGGGTTTTCGCAGAAAAGGGAATCCAGCCTGATTACGTGCTGGGGGCAAGTCTGGGAGAATTCGCGTCAGCTGCTGCTTCCGGTGTTTTAGACGCAAAAGAGATACTGGAATGCATACTTGAACAGGCTACCGTCATCGAAAAATACTGCGATAAAGGAAAAATGCTGGCTATACTCGACAAACCGCAACTATTACTTGATCATCCGCAGCTATTTGAAAATAGTGAATTAACCTCCATTCATTATGATTCGCACTTTGTCATTTCGGGAGAAAGTGAAAACATACAGCAGATCACTGATGTCCTGAGAGAGAACGAGATTCTCTGCCAGCCGCTGCCTGTATCCTACGGATTTCATTCTTCCCTTATTGATCCTGCAGAAGATATATATAAAGAATTTTTAAGATCAAAATCTTTTAAACACCCTAAAATTCCGTTGGTATCCTGTTTAACGGGAAGCAGCATTCGCGAGATTCATAACGATTTCTTTTGGGATACTGTAAGAAGACCAATGAGATTTCGAGAAGCTATTCAATTTTTGGAAAGTCAGCATACGTGCTATTTCATTGATTTGGGGCCTTCAGGAACCTTAGCTGCGTTTGTTAAACAATTAATCTCGGGAGATTCAGCGAATCGCTGTTATTCAATCATCACACCATTTCATCAGGAGCTGAAAAATCTGGAGATGGTTGAGCGTTTACAGAAACTAGAAAGGAAGTAAACAAGATGATTACATATGTTTTTCCGGGACAAGGCTCCCAGCAAAAAGGAATGGGACAAGGACTTTTTGAGCAATATCAGTATTTGACGGACCAAGCAGATCAAATACTAGGATATTCAATCAAAAAACTTTGTACTGAACTAGGCTATTTCGATGTCAATCATACTCAATATACTCAGCCGGCTTTATACGTGGTCAATGCACTCAGTTATTTGAAAAAGCTGGAGGAGACCGGAGAAAAACCTGATTTTGCGGCGGGGCATAGCTTAGGAGAATACAACGCCCTGTTTGCAGCAGGCGCATTTGACTTTGGGACAGGCTTAAAGCTGGTGAAAAAAAGAGGCGAGCTGATGGGACGGATTACTGGAGGCGGTATGGCTGCGGTGATCGGTTTAGATAAGGAACAAGTTGCATCCGTATTAGAAGAACATCATTTACATACGATTGATGTGGCAAATGAGAATACACCTCGGCAAATTGTGATTTCCGGGCAAAAAAAAGATATTGAAAAAGCGAGAGCTGTTTTTGAAACCATCCAGGATGTAAAGCTGTTTCACCCATTAAACGTAAGCGGAGCTTTTCATTCCAGGTATATGAATGAAGCAAAACAAGAATTTAAGCAATTTATAGAAACTTTCCATTTTTCGCCTTTGTCTTTTCCAGTTATCTCGAATGTATATGCAGAGCCTTATCAACAGGAAAGGCTGAAAGATACCCTGTCTCAACAAATGAACAGCACGGTTAGATGGACAGACAGCATTCGTTTTCTTATGGGAAGAGGAGCAATGGAGTTTGAAGAAGTCGGTCCTGGAAAGGTGTTAACCGGCTTAATTACCCGCATAAAAAATGAAGCGGAGCCGTTAACACATCATGCTGATTCAACAGAGAAAAATGCCTCTAATGGCCAGCAAAATGAACAAGCAGAGAGTGACGCCCATTCAGCTCGAATGTCTGCTGAAATTACAGCTCATTCATTAGGAAGTGCCGAGTTTAAAAAAGACTATCAACTTACATATGCTTATCTTGCAGGAGGAATGTACCGCGGTATTGCTTCGAAAGAAATGGTTGTAAAGATGTCAAAAGCGGGGATGATGGGATTCTTTGGCACGGGCGGTTTGGATCTGAATGACGTTGAGGACGCGATTCTGTCTATTCAAGGCGAATTGGGGCAGGGACAAGCCTATGGCATTAACCTGGTGCACAATATGAAGCATATTGAATCAGAAGAAAAAATGATTGATCTTTTATTGAAACATAATGTGAGACATTTGGAAGCCTCCGCATTTCTAAGTGTCACTCCTGCTTTAGTAAGATATCGCGCCAAAGGATTGAAACGGCGTCCAAACGGTGAAGTGACATGTGCAAATCGAATAATAGCGAAAATCTCAAGGCCGGAGGTTGCCGAATCCTTTATGAGTCCTGCGCCGGAGAATATGGTAGAAAAGCTTTTAAGAGAAAACAAAATCACAACGAGTGAAGCTGAGTTATTGCGGGAGATCCCTGTGGCAGAGGATATTTGTGTGGAAGCCGACTCAGGCGGTCATACGGACGGCGGTGTCGCATACAGTTTGATGCCGGCGATGACATTATTAAGAGACGAAATGATGAAAAAGTATCGATATAACAAAAAAATACGCGTCGGTGCGGCAGGCGGGATAGGAACTCCTGAGGCGGCGATGGCTGCCTTTATGCTCGGTGCTGATTTTATCTTAACCGGCTCAATCAATCAGTGTACGGTTGAAGCGGCCACAAGTGACAGAGTGAAAGATTTATTGCAGCAAATGAATGTTCAAGATACGGCGTATGCGCCAGCGGGTGATATGTTCGAATCGGGCAGCAAAGTGCAAGTGCTGAAAAAAGGTGTGTTTTTTCCGGCGCGAGCCAGCAAGCTGCATGAACTTTACCAGCGATTTGGATCATTGAGTGAGATCGATCAAAAGACCTTAACTCAGCTAGAGGAGAAATATTTTAAACGCAGTATCGAAAAAATATATGAAGATATTAAATTACACTATCCATCGGCAGAGATTGAGAAGGCCGAACGGAATCCGAAACATAAGATGGCATTGATTTTCAGATGGTACTTTAGGTACAGCTCGCAATTGGCGATCAGCGGAAGCGAAGAGTCTAAAGTCGATTATCAAGTTCACTGCGGCCCGGCGTTAGGAGCTTTTAATCAATGGGTGAAAGGCTCGGAATTAGAGAGCTGGCGGAACCGTCATGTGGATGACATCGGGAAAATATTAATGACAGAAACCGCAAAGTTACTTAACGACAGAATTGCATTATTTTCTCAAAAGGCGCTTTAAAGTCTATTGTGCAATAATAAAAGATTGAATATTGCGAAAGAAATGGTTGAAGCCTGCATGTTTAACATTCCATTTAAAGGAGAGACAAACGTTATGAATAAACAGAAAGTCTTCGAAGTATTGATTACTAATATTTGTGAGGTTCTTCCGGAATTGGACGGACACCGTTTTGAGCCTGAAGATCGATTAGCTGATTTAGGGGCTGATTCTGTAGACAGGGCTGAAATTATAACCATGGTGCTTGAGGATTTATCATTAAAAATCCCTCGTGTCGAGCTGTCTGGTGTGAACAACATCGGCGAATTAGCTGAGGTGCTTTATGACAAAGTACAATCCGCCTGAGATTTTGGTGACCGGTGTCGGAGTAACGGCAGCGATCGGCCAAGGGAAAGAGGCTTTTGTTTCTTCGTTATTGTCTGGGAGGCATGCCTTTGAAGTGATGCAGCGCCCTGGCAGACAAAAAGACAGCCGGTTTATTGGAGCTGAAATTCCCTCGTTATCTTATCCGGACCGTCTTTCTAAGAAACTGCTAAGAAAAGCGTCATTTTCCAGCCGAGCTGCTTTGGTTACTCTCTCAGAAGCCTGGGAGGAGGCGAAGTTAGACGATGCTGGTTCCGCACGTATCGGGCTGGTAGCAGGAGGATCGAACTTTCAGCAAAGAGAGACCCTCCAGCTTTATGAGAATTATAGGGACCGCTCTGGTTTCATGTCGCCAGCATATGCACTGTCTTTTATGGATAGCGATCTTTGCGGTCTTTGTACAGAACAGTTTGGAATTACCGGTTTAGCTTATACGGCGGGAGGTGCTTCCGCAAGCGGCCAGTTGGCGGTGATTCAAGCAATTGAGCAAGTCCTGTCAGGAGAGGTTGATATTTGCATCGCACTGGGGGCGTTAATGGATATTTCCTATATGGAATGTGAGGCGCTCAGGGCTTTAGGCGCTATGGGAACGGATAAATATGCTGATGAGCCGGAAAACGCGTGCCGTCCCTTTGACCAGAACAGAGATGGATTTATTTATGGAGAATGCTGCGGCGCATTGGTGATAGAACGAAAAGATACGGCTGTCCGCCGGGGCGTAAAACCCTATGCAGCATTGTCTGGATGGTCTATCAAAGTAGACGGGAACCGAAACCCTGATCCTTCTTTAGAAGGGGAGATCCATGTCATACAAAAGGCATTGGAGCGAGCCGGTCTCACACCTGAAGAAATTGATTACATAAACCCTCATGGCACGGGTTCTTTCATTGGAGATGAAATTGAATTGAAGGCGCTGCATGCTTGCGGTCTTTCTCATGCTTATATAAACGCAACAAAGTCAATAACCGGGCATGGGCTCAGTGCAGCAGGCATTGTTGAGATTATTTCTGTACTGCTTCAAATGAAAGAATCACGCCTGCATCCGAGCCGGAATTTACATGATCCAATTGATCCTTCCTTGCATTGGGTGAAGGATCAATCAATTTCACACGACATAAAAAACGCGTTGAGTTTAAGCATGGGTTTTGGCGGAATGAATACCGCTGTTTGTATACAAAACATTGAAAAATGCGGAGGCGAATCATAAATGGTTTCTGCTGGAATAGAAGCGATGAATGTCTTTGGCGGAACGGCATACCTTGATGTCATGCAATTAGCCAAGTACAGACATTTAGATACTGCTAGATTTGAAAATTTATTAATGAAGGAAAAAGCGGTAGCACTGCCTTACGAAGATCCTGTGACCTTTGGAGTGAATGCGGCTAAACCGATTATTGATTCACTAAGTGACGCAGAGAAGGACAGGATTGAATTGCTGATCACCTGTTCCGAATCTGGGATCGATTTTGGAAAATCATTAAGCACCTATATCCATGAGTATTTAGGGCTCAATCGCAACTGTCGTTTGTTCGAAATAAAACAAGCCTGTTATTCAGGAACTGCCGGATTTCAAATGGCAGTGAATTTTATATTATCCCAGACGTCTCCGGGTGCCAAAGCACTGGTCATCGCCAGTGATATTTCCCGTTTTTTAATCGCTGAAGGCGGAGACGCTTTAAGTGAGGATTGGTCCTATGCCGAACCGAGTGCCGGAGCGGGAGCAGTGGCTGTTTTGATAGGCGAAAATCCCGAGGTGTTTCAAGTTGATCCCGGGGCAAACGGCTATTACGGCTACGAAGTGATGGATACGTGCCGTCCCATTCCCGACAGTGAGGCGGGAGATGCTGACCTGTCTTTAATGTCATATTTGGATTGCTGTGAACAAACGTTCTTGGAATATCAAAAACGTGTACCTGGGGCTCATTATCAAGATACGTTTCAATATCTAGCCTACCATACGCCTTTTGGCGGAATGGTGAAAGGGGCGCACCGGACGATGATGCGTAAGATGGCAAAGGCGAAAACGGCCGAGATAGAAACTGATTTTTTGAAACGGGTACAGCCGGGATTGCTCTACTGCCAAAGGGTCGGAAACATTATGGGAGCCGCATTGCTTCTGGCGTTGGCTAGCACTATTGACAAAGCGCAGCTTGACTCGCCTAAACGAATCGGCTGTTTCTCCTATGGTTCAGGCTGCTGTTCTGAATTTTACAGCGGAATTGCAACGCCTCAAGGCCAACAACGCCAGCGCTTATTTGAAATCGAGAAGCACTTGGACAATCGATATCATCTTTCAATGGATGAGTATGAAACGCTGTTCAAGGGAAGCGGGATGGTCCGGTTCGGAACTCGTAATGTCAAGCTGGATCTTGAGATGATTCCGTGGATATTGCAGTTTCATCAAGAAAAGCCGAGGCTGTTTTTAGAAGAAATTTCTGAGTTTCATCGCAAGTACAGGTGGATGTCGTGACATACCAAACGATTAAGGTCCGGTTTCAAGAGTCAATTTGCTATCTAACCTTTCATCGTCCTGACGCTAATAATACGATCAATGACCAATTAATCGATGAATGTTTACAAGTGATGAATCAATGTGAGACATCTTCCGTTACGGTCATAGTTTTAGAGGGGCTCCCGGAGGTATTTTGTTTCGGAGCGGATTTTCAAGAAATATATCAGGAGATGAAAAGCGGCAGAAAACAAGCGAGTTCTCAAGAACCCCTTTATGATTTGTGGCTGAAATTGCAGACTGGTCCTTTTGTCACCATTTCACATGTGCGGGGAAAAGTAAATGCCGGAGGTCTTGGATTTGTGGCTGCCAGTGATATTGTCATTGCGGATCAAACTGCATCATTCAGTCTGTCCGAGTTGTTATTTGGTCTTTATCCAGCTTGTGTGCTGCCATTTCTGATTCGCAGGATCGGCTATCAAAAAGCGCATTATATGACATTAATGACAAAACCGATTTTTGTTCAGGAAGCCATGGAATGGAGCTTGGTAGATGCCTGTGACGCTCAAAGCGAGGTCCTGCTGAGAAAGCATTTATTGCGCTTGCGGCGGTTAAATAAAAAGGCAATTGCGCGGTATAAACAGTTTATCAATTCATTGGATGACCGCCCGCGCCGTACGAAATCCATGGCTTTAACTGAAAATCAAGACATGTTTTCCGACCCTCAAAATCAAATGGGCATCATAAGGTACGTTGAAACGGGGCAGTTCCCTTGGGAGAAGAGCCCGTAAACTGTGTGAAATACATACAATCAGAAACCGTTAGGAGGACATCATGACGCATTCTGTTGTAGAGCTTTTTGAAATCGAGCCCGCTATTATTCAGGTCAAGATGCATGACCGTGCTCATAAAAACGCGTTTTCGCAAGAACTCACAGACGGATTAATTCAAGCGTTCGAATTCATTCGCAATCACCAAAGCTATAAAGCAGTGATTTTAACGGGATACGACAATTATTTTGCTTCAGGCGGAACACAAGAAGGATTGCTGAGAATCCAGCAAGGAATCACCAAGTTTACTGATGATAATCTCTATTCTCTGGCACTTGATTGCAGAATTCCCGTCATTGCTGCCATGCAGGGTCACGGAATTGGGGGCGGCTTTGTCATGGGGCTCTTTGCTGATTTTGTTATTCTGAGCAGGGAGAGCGTGTATACCACTAATTTTATGAAATACGGGTTTACGCCGGGTATGGGAGCCACTTTTATCGTTCCCCAAAAACTCGGGTTCAGCTTGGCGCAGGAGTTATTAATGAATGCGGGCAATTACCGGGGAGCCGATCTCGAAAAAAGAGGAATCCCCTTTAAAGTCCTCCCTCGATCTGAAGTTTTGGAGTATGCTGTGGAGCTGGCGCGTGAGCTGGCGGAAAAACCGAGAAACTCCTTAATTACACTAAAGGACCACTTGGTTGCGCCGCTTCGCGAGCAGCTTCCCAGCGTGATAGAACAGGAGCTCGTTATGCATGAGAAAACATTTCATCAAGACGAAGTCAAAACGAGAATCACAGGTTTGTATGGGAATTAATTGAATTAGAAACGATCGTCGTGTGATACATAAAAATGTGCAGGTGAAATGGAGGCAGCTCTATGAGAAATGATGTGAATACCCGCGGATTAGCTAATCCCTCTGTCAGTTATGGGGAGCCATTACATATATCCGAAGATCAACCGGCTACAATACCCGAGGTTTTATACAAAACTGCAGCGGAGCTTGGAGAAACAAAGGGGATCATTTATCTGCAGCCGGATGGAACTGAGATTCATCAATCTTACGGCCGTTTATGGAAGGATGCGCTGCGTATTGTGAAGGGGCTCCGTCAATCTGGCCTGAGAGCAAAGGACAATGTGATCTTGCAGCTTGGTGACAATTCACAATTTATCCCTGCTTTCTGGGGCTGTGTTTCAACTGGAATTGTTCCGGCTCCTTTAGCTGTTGCCCCGACGTACACAGAGTCGAACAGCGGGACTCAAAAACTGAAAGACGCATGGACACTTCTTGACAGGCCGCCGGTGATTACGAGTCGGGAATTGCTTCAGGAAATGATTGATTGGGCAAAAGAACAAGAACTTGAAGGTTTTCGCGCCTTGGCTGTCGAGGATCTTTACTGTGATGAGATGGAAACCGACTGGCACCAAGCTCATCCTGAAGATTTGGCGCTTCTGCTGCTGACTTCAGGGAGTACGGGCACTCCCAAAGCAGTCATGCTCAATCACAAAAATATTTTAAGCATGGTGAAAGGTATTATTCAAATGCAAGGTTTTACAAGAGAGGATATCACGTTTAACTGGATGCCGTTTGATCATGTCGGAGGCATCGGGATGCTTCATTTGCGGGATGTTTATCTTGGCTGCCAAGAAATCAACGTCGCAAGTGAAGCGATTTTGATGGAACCTCTAAAATGGCTTGATTGGATTGATCATTACCGTGCTTCTGTTACGTGGGCGCCGAATTTTGCTTTCGGACTGGTCACTGATTTTTCTGATGAAATGAAAAATCGAAACTGGGACCTGTCATCCATGCGCTTTATGCTCAATGGCGGTGAAGCGATGGTCGCTAAAGTCGGGCGCAGAATGCTAGAGCTTTTAGAACCTCACGGATTGCCTGCTGACGCGATTCGCCCTGCATGGGGCATGTCTGAAACTTCATCCGGCGTGATTTTCTCTCGTGAGTTTACCCGTGCCGCAACAAACGATGATGATGGTTTTGTGGAAATAGGCTCCCCGATTCCTGGATTCTCCATGAGGATTGTGGATGACCATAATGAATTGGTTGAGGAAGGCGAGATCGGCCGTTTTCAAGTCTCTGGCCTCTCTGTTACCAGCGGATATTATCGGCGCCCGGATTTGAATGAGAGTGTGTTTACGGAGGATGGCTGGTTTGAAACTGGCGATCTCGGTTTTTTGCGCAATGGGCGTCTAACCATTACGGGCCGTACGAAAGATGCGATTATTATTAATGGTGTCAATTACTACAGCCATGCGATTGAATCCGCAGTTGAAGAATTAGCGGAAATCGAAACTTCTTATACTGCCGCTTGTGCTGTCCGTGTGAATAACAATACAACGGATCAGCTGGCTATCTTCTTTGTTACTTCCACCCAGATGAATGATGATGAAATCGTTCAGCTTCTTAGAAACATACAGTACCATGTCATGCAGACAATCGGTGTGACTCCCGAATTTTTGCTGCCGGTGCATAAAGAAGAGATTCCGAAAACAGCTATAGGAAAGATTCAGCGCACACAGCTGAAAACGGCATTTGAAAATGGAGAGTTCGACCACTTGCTTCACAAACCGAACCGTATAAACGGTGAGGGAGAGACACAGGGAGCAGATGATGCCAAAAGAATAAGAGAAGATATACAGGAATATCTGCTCAGCTGTTTTACTGATGAGCTTCATGTTTCCCGCAATTGGATTGAGCCCAACACCAATATCCAAAGCCTCGGTATTGACTCTATTAAGATGATGAAGCTTATTCGGGCGGTCGAGAAAAAATACCGCATCAGACTCACAGCCAGAGAGTTATATAAGTATCCTGCAATCGAATCACTGGCCAACTATCTGTCAGAAAAAGAAGATTTGCGGAGCAGCCTGTCTGGTGACAAAGACAGCATTGACGCACCCCAATCAGAAGAGGCGGAAAAAAAGCAAGCAGCCTTTCAACCTCTTTCTGAAGTTCAAAAAGGTTTGTGGACATTGCAAAAAATGTCACCTGAAAATAGCGCGTATCACGTACCTCTCTGTTTTCGATTTACGTCAGCGCTTCACCTTGAAACTTTAAAGCAAGCTTTTCACCATGTGCTGAAACAGCATCCGATATTAAAGCATGTGATTCAAGAACAAGACGGAGTGCCTTGCCTCAAAAATGAGCTGGCGCTATCTCTTGATATCAAAACAGAAGACATTTCGGGTATGAAAGAGTCTGACACAACTGCTTATCTAAGAAAACAAGTAAAAGAACCGTTTGTAAAGGAAAACAGCCCGTTAATGCGCGTCCGTGTTTTTTCCAGATCAGAAGAAGAGCACTTTTTGCTTGTGGTTATTCACCATATTATTTTTGACGGGATTTCTTCCCTGACGTTTATTCGCAGTCTTTTTGACAGCTATAAGCTTCTATTAGAAGGACAGGAGCCGAAAGAGTCTGTTTCACCGGCCGTTTATCATGATTTTGCCGCTTGGGAACAGAACATGCTTGCCGGTGAAGACGGCGAGAAACATCGTTCGTACTGGCGGAAACAGCTATCGGGCACATTGCCGAATCTTCAGCTGCCGGCTGTAAGCACCAGTACGTCCGTTTCAGAGTTTAAGGAAGACACATACGCTCGGCGGCTGCCCAGCAGTTTAATGAAGCGTGTCAGATCGTTTGCCAAAGAGCATTCTACAAATGTTTCAACGGTATTGCTGAGCTGCTATATGATGCTGTTAGGCCGTTATTGCGATCAGAAAGAACTGATCGTCGGCATGCCTGCGATGGTGAGACCTGAAGAGCGATTTGATTCCTCTATTGGGCATTTTCTCAATATGCTGCCTATTCGAGGTGAACTGAAAGCGGGAGAAACTTTTTCTGAGTTTGTTTCGAGATTGCAATTCACAATCCTCGACGGACTGGATCATGCGGCTTATCCTTTTCCAAAAATGGTGCGGGATTTGAATATTTCTCGCCAGCAAGCAGGTTCACCTGTTTTTCAGACAGCTTTTTTCTATCAGAATTTTCTTCAAACTGGAAGTTATCAAAGTCTGTTGAGTAAATATAAGGATTCCTTTTCTGTTGATTTCGTTGAGAGTATTCATCAAGAGGGTGAATACGAATTGGTGTTTGAGCTATGGGAAGAAGAAGAAAAAATGGAGCTGAACATCAAATACAATACTGGGCTGTTTGATACCGCTTCTATTTCCGCTATGTTCGATCATTTTGTTTATTTAACAGAACAGGCTGTTGGGAGTCCTTCTCAGTCTTTAAAAGAGTATTCCTTATTAACTGACGAAGAGGAACAAATGATTCTCAGAACGTGGAACGCTACTGACAAGAATTATCCACATGCGTGTTTTCATGAGTTATTTGAGCAGCAGGCGAAAAAGACGCCTAATCGGACGGCTGTCAGCTATAAAGGTGATACATTGACGTATCGGGAGCTTGATGAAAAAAGCACACAGCTGGCCATATATTTGCAGGCGCATGGAGCGGGGCCGGATCGCTTGGCGGGTATCTATGTGGATCGATCGCTGGAAATGATTGTGGGTTTATTGGCGATTCTCAAGGCAGGAGGAGCATATGTGCCGTTAGACCCGTCTTATCCGGCTGAGCGATTGGAATACATGCTGAAGGACAGTGAAGTCTCCATTACACTGACTACTTCCGAATTGGCCAATACTTTAAGCTGGAATGGGCTTCAGACAGTTTTGTTAGATCAGGACTGGGATGAGATCACTCAAGCCGCTTTTGATCGTCGTGTTCTTTCGCGCACCGTCAAGCCGGAAAACTTGGCTTATGTCATTTATACGTCCGGCAGCACAGGGAAGCCAAAAGGTGTCATGATTCCGCATAAAGCGTTGACAAACTTTCTCGTTTCCATGGGTGAGACGCCTGGTCTTTCATCAGCGGATAGCCTGCTTGCTGTAACAACCTACTGTTTTGATATAGCTGCTTTAGAGCTATATCTCCCTTTGATAAAGGGGGCGCAGTGCCATATTTGCCAAACTGAACATACAAAAGACGTTGAAAAACTGAAGCGCGACATACAAGATATGAGACCGACAATCATGCAAGCAACCCCTGCGACATGGAAAATGCTCTTTTATTCAGGCTGGAAAAATGAAGAGGGAGTTAAGATTCTATGCGGAGGCGAAGCCTTACCTGAAAAACTAAAGCGGTATTTTCTCAATACGGGCAGCGAAGCCTGGAATATGTTCGGACCTACGGAAACAACAGTCTGGTCTGCGGTCCAGCGTGTGAATGAAGAAAGCTCTCATATCACGATAGGCCGGCCTATCGCAAATACCCGGATTTATATTACCGATTCGCAGCTAACGCCTGTCCCGGCTGGTGTCCCGGGAGAGCTTTGCATTGCGGGGGACGGAGTGGCAAAGGGCTATTACAAACAGGGTGAATTGACGAATGAAAGATTTATAGACAGCCCTTTTGAGCCTGGGTCAAAGCTTTATAGAACTGGTGACATGGCACGCTGGCTTCCGGGAGGCAGGATTGAATATATCGGCCGCATCGACAACCAGGTGAAAATACGCGGATTCCGCATTGAGCTTGGCGATATTGAAAGCCGGCTTAATGAACATCCGGCTATTCAGGAAAGCGTCATTCTTGCAGCTGAACAGGACGGAGACGAGAAGCTCGCTGCCTATTATACAGTGAAAGATGCAAATTTATCTCTATCATCAAGGGAGCTGCGGAATTATTTAAAAAACAGTTTACCAGCCTATATGGTGCCTTCTTATTTTACCCAGCTTGACCAAATGCCGTTAACACCGAACGGCAAGATAGACAGAAACACTCTGAAGAAACAAAAAGTGACAGCGAAGCAGCCAAGGCAAGGGAATGTTGCTTCTGTGAAAATACAGGAAACTATTTTATCTATTTGGCAAGATGTACTGAACGTTTATGACATTGAGCAGGAAGACGGATTTTTCGATGTGGGAGGCGATTCGCTTCTCGCTGTTACGGCGTCCGAACGCATCAAGCATGAACTATCCTGTGAGTTTACTGTAACAGACTTGTTTGAATACTCAACGATCAAAGGCATCAGTAAATATATCACTGAACAGCAAATGGCGGATACTGGTTTCTCTTTGACTTTAGCATCTGCGGAAAAGTCAGATAAGCCTATTCACATGCAAAATGTTACTGGTGATCTTCCGGATTATTATGAGGACAGTGTAGCGATTATTGGGATATCGTGTGAATTTCCAGGTGCGAAAAACCATGCTGAGTTTTGGGAGAACCTTAGAGACGGCAAGGAAAGTATTAAATTTTTCAGTACAGAAGAGCTTCGGAGTTTGGGTGTTTCAGAGGAACTGACTGAGAGCTCACGGTATGTCCCGGCTAAATCTTCGATTGAAGGGAAGGACGAGTTCGATCCAAGCTTCTTTCAAATATCACCTAAAGATGCTGAATTTATGGATCCGCAGCTGCGGATGCTCATGACTCACTCCTGGAAAGCGATAGAAGATGCAGGTTACGTGTCCAAACAGATTCCGGAAACGAGTGTTTATATGTCGGCAAGCAATAATTCATATCGCGCGCTCTTGCCAAAAGAAACAACGGAGAGCCTTGAAACGCCGGACGGTTATGTATCGTGGGTGCTTGCACAGAGCGGAACCATTCCGACGATGATTTCTCATAAGCTCGGATTGAAAGGGCCTAGCTATTTCGTTCATGCCAATTGTTCTTCTTCTTTAATCGGATTGCATTCCGCCTATCAAAGCCTGATGTCTGGTGAATCTAATTATGCTTTGGTCGGCGGAGCGACATTGCACACCGAGTCAAATATCGGCTACGTGCATCAGTCAGGTTTGAATTTTTCAAGCGATGGGCATATTAAGGCATTTGATGCCTCTGCCGACGGAATGATTGGCGGTGAGGGCGTTGCCGTTGTATTGCTGAAAAAAGCGGCGGATGCCGTAAAAGACGGCGACCATATCTATGCGTTGTTAAGAGGCATAGGTGTAAATAACGATGGAGCTGACAAAGTCGGTTTTTATGCTCCAAGTGTAAAAGGACAGGCGGACGTAATTCAAAAGGTCATGAATCAAACGAATATTCAGCCTGAATCTATCAGCTATGTGGAAGCGCACGGTACAGGTACGAAGCTTGGAGATCCAATCGAGCTGTCAGCGTTGACGGCAGTTTACAGGCAGTATACAAATAAAAAACAATTTTGTGGAATCGGATCGGTCAAATCCAATATCGGACACGCTGATACGGCCGCCGGGCTGGCAGGCTGTATTAAGGTTGTGATGAGCCTTTACCATAATGAGCTTGCTCCTAGCATCAATTATAAGGAGCCTAATCCAAATACAGACTTAGCTCATTCTCCTTTTTACGTCGTCGATCAAAAGAAAGCATTGAGTAATGAAATAAAAACGCACAGGGCTGCACTTAGTTCGTTCGGGCTTGGCGGGACAAACACTCATGCGATTTTCGAGCAATACAAAACAGTTTCTGCTGATCAGAAACAAACAGGGGCCTGCATCATTCCGATATCGGCAAAAAATAAAGAGCGGCTGCATGAGTATGTACATGGCATTCTGGTTCATTTGGAAAGAAGAGGGCTTGAAAGCGGCCGTCTGGCTGATTTTGCTTATACCCTTCAGGTCGGGCGAGAAGCAATGGAATATCGAGTTGCCTTTATCGCTGATCATGTGGATGAGTTAAAACAAAGGCTGGCTGATTTTATCAATAGAAATTCATCAATAGAAGGCTGTTATCAAGGAGAGAAGCAGCAAGCCAAGGATGTTTCATGGCTGACAGAGGATGAAGACAGCGCGGACCTGATTGGGAAGTGGATCGCAAAAGGAAAAGTGAACAAGCTGGCGGAGATATGGAGTAAAGGAGCGCATATTGATTGGCTACAGCTTTACAAAGATGTGCGTCCAAACAGAATGAGTTTGCCGACATATCCTTTTGCAAAGGAACGATACTGGGCATCACAGGATGATCACAAACTTTCGGGAAGAATGTCCGCTAAACAGACAGGCGTCAGTGCATTGCATCCGCTGCTTCATCAAAATACGTCAGACTTTTCTGAGCAGAGATTCAGTTCAGTTTTTACAGGTGAGGAATTCTTTCTGACAGATCATGTGGTGAGAGGGAAGCCGGTGCTCCCTGGGGTTGCCTACCTTGAAATGGCGCAAATGGCTGTAAACAAGGCGGCAGGCAGCACGAACGAACAGGATGTCAGAATCAAATTGAATCACGCCGTTTGGGTTCAGCCTGTAGTGGTCGAGAGTCAGCCGGTTCGTGTGCATATCAGTCTCTTTCCAGAAGAGGATGGGAAAATCACATATGACATTTACAGTACCGGAGAAGGGTCAGACTCAGCCATACACAGTCAAGGCAGTGCGGAACTGATAACCGCAGCAGAAAAGCCGGCTTGGGATCTTGGTGAATTACAGCGCCGCTGCAGCCGGAAGGAGCTTTCGCCTCACCAATTTTACGAGGAAGGCAGAAGCAGAGGAATGTTCCATGGTCCGGCATTCCAAGGAATTCAGAAAGTGAATATCGGAAACAGAGAGGTTTTGGCACGATTGCAGCTGCCAGCATCTGTTTCTGACACACAGGAACGTTTTGTGCTGCATCCAAGTATGATGGACTCCGCTGTTCAGGCTGCCACAATCTGTATTATGCAGGAATTTACTGAGCAAAAATTGATTTTGCCGTTTGCGCTTGAAGAACTTGAAGTGATCAAAGGATGTACGTCTGCGATGTGGGCATATGCCCGGTTAAGTGACGGTGATCACGGCGGGGATATGGTGCAGAAAGCGGATATCGATTTGTTTGACGAGACTGGGGACGTATGCGTAAGGATGAAGGGATTTTCAACAAGAGTGTTGGAAGGAGAAGTTCATTCGCCAAAACCTGCAGTTACACATGAGCGGTTAATGCTCGAGCCGATTTGGAATAAGCGTGAGGTGAGCGATAAAGAGGTGACATCTTACGGAGAGCATCTCGTTGTCTTCTGTGAAACCGAACGAAAGGTCAGCGACGGCATTGCATCCCGCATGCAGAATGTGCATGTCATTACTTTGAATGAAACTGAGGGGAATATCGCTGAACGTTTTCAAAGCTATACACAGCAGGTTTTTGAACTCATACAAAAGAAAATTCGCTCTAAAACTAATCTGATCATTCAAGTGATTGTGCCGGGGAAAGGCGAGAAGCATTTGTTTGCGGGTATGTCCGGATTACTCAAAACAGCAGAATTGGAGTACAGCAAACTTACAGCTCAGGTCATTGAGGTCGAGAATCCGGAAGAGATCATTGGCCTTCATCAAAAGCTGATAGACGACAGTCAGAGGCCTGATGACAAACAGATCAAATATGAAGCTGGAGACCGCTTTGTCAAAGGCTGGCGTGAAATAGCGCGTCCGGCAGCTGCTGAGCTTCATATGCCGTGGAAGGATAATGGTGTTTACCTTATCACAGGTGGAGCGGGGAGCTTAGGTCTTTTGTTTGCAAAAGAAATTGCCAATCGAGCCGTTCATCCGGCCATCATTCTTACGGGACGCTCAGTCTTAAATGAGCATAAGGAGCAGGAGCTTGAGGCTCTCCGGAAGTTGGGTGCAGAGGTTATCTATAAACAGGCTGATGTTGGAGATCAAAAGGCGGTCTCACGGCTCATGGATGAAATCAAAGAGACGTACGGCCATCTCAATGGAATTCTTCACGGTGCAGGCATCATAAAAGATCACTTCATTGTGCACAAAACAAATAAAGAGTTTCAAGAAGTGTTACAGCCAAAAGTGAACGGTTTGTTTTATCTGGATGAATGCAGCAAAGATTGGCAGTTGGACTTTTTCATCCTGTTTTCATCTGTGTCCGGTTGTTTAGGAAACACTGGACAAGCAGACTATGCAGCAGCCAATACATTTATGGATGCATTTGCCGCGTACAGAAACGCGCTTGCCATGTCTAAGAAGCGGAACGGCACAACCATTTCCTTCAACTGGCCGTTATGGAAAGAGGGCGGTATGCAAGTTGATGCTGAAATTGAAAAGAGTATGTTGAAAAACGCAGGAATGGTCCCGATGCAAAGTGATCACGGCATTAAAGCCCTTTATCAAGGAATCGCTTCAGAAAAACCGCAAGTCTTCGTGATGGAAGGTCAGCTTGCGAAAATGAAGCAAAAATTGCTCTCTTCCGGGTCTAAAATCAAACGGATGGATCATAAAAGCGCAGATAAACATAACAGCCAAACCCGTAAATTGGAACAGTCTTTCATCCAGATGGTCGGAGAGATTTTAAAAGTAAACACTGAAGATATTGATATCAATACAGAACTCAGCGAGTACGGATTCGATTCGGTTACGTTTACTGTATTTACAAACCGGATTAATGAAGTATACCGATTGGAGTTAGCGCCGACCATTTTCTTCGAATATGGAAGCATACGAAGCTTGACTGAATATGTAATGTCTGAGTATCAGGATGAATGGCTGCGTCAAGATGTAGCCGTCAGCGGGACTGATGAATTATCCACCTCTTTACCTGCTGCAGACAGCCTGCAAGCTTCATTGAGTCACATGGTCAGCGTCATTTTAAAAGTGAACGTTGAAGATATCGATATCAATACAGAACTGAGTGAGTATGGCTTTGATTCAGTTTCATTCACTGTATTTACGAATCAGATTAATGAAGCATATCAATTGGAATTGACGCCGACCATTTTCTTTGAATATGGAAGGATTCAAAGTTTGGCTGACTATCTGATAGATGAATACAAGGAAACTTTTGCAGAGGAGAACGTAATATCATCGGCTCCTGAAAAAGATGAAGAAACAGCTCCTGCGGCTCCAAGCATGACAAAGAGGAGAAAACAGCGCTTTAAACAGACTGTTATGCCAAAAGAGGGAAGAAACACAAATCTGACTGCCGATTATGAGCCGATCGCCATTGTCGGCATCAGCGGCCGATTCCCTGGAGCCAATGATATAGATGAATTCTGGAGAAATCTTGAGGAAGGCAAAGACAGTATCACGGAAGTCCCGAAAGACCGTTGGGATTGGCGGGAGCATTATGGAAATCCTGATTCAGAAGCCAATAAGACTGATATCAAATGGGGCGGATTTATTGATGGTGTTGCAGAATTTGATCCGTTGTTTTTTGGGATATCACCCCGTGAAGCCCATTATGTAGATCCTCAACAGAGGCTGTTAATGGAATATGCATGGAAGGTGATAGAAGATGCCGGATGCTCGCCGCAGAGCCTTTCAGGTACAGGGACAGGCATCTTTATCGGCACAGGAAATACAGGATATAAAGATTTATTTAATAAAGAAAATCTGCCGATTGAAGGTCATGCCGCAACAGGCCATATGATTCCTTCGGTCGGTCCGAATAGAATGAGTTATTTCTTAAATACCAATGGTCCAAGTGAACCGGTAGAAACGGCTTGTTCAAGCTCGCTTGTTGCGATTCACCGTGCTGTGACTGCTATGCAAAGCGGCGACTGTGAGATGGCAATCGCAGGAGGCGTGAACACGATATTAACCGAGGAGGCGCACATTAGCTACAGCAAAGCTGGCATGCTGAGCAAAGACGGTAGATGTAAAACATTCTCTGCTGATGCGAATGGTTATGTCAGAGGAGAAGGTGTCGGAATGGTCATGCTGAAAAAGCTGGCAGATGCTGAGCGCGATGGGAATCATATTTACGGCGTCATTCGGGGTACGGCAGAAAATCACGGAGGAAGAGCCAATACTCTGACATCGCCTAATCCGAAAGCGCAAGCTGATTTGCTGGTGCGTGCATATCGCCGGGCAGGCATAGATCCGAGTACAGTCACATATATCGAAGCGCACGGAACGGGGACTGAATTGGGAGATCCGATAGAAATAAACGGGCTGAAAGCCGCGTTTAAAGAACTGTCTAATATGGATGAGCACATACAGCCGGAAGTTCCGGATCATCGATGCGGGATCGGCTCAGTTAAAAGCAATATCGGTCATTTGGAGCTGGCAGCGGGTATTTCAGGCCTGATTAAGGTACTGCTGCAGATGAAGCATAAAACCTTGGCCAAAAGCCTGCATTGCGATACGCTCAATCCTTACCTGCAGCTTACTGACAGTCCATTTTACATTGTTCAAGAAAAAGAGGAATGGAAAGCTGTCAAAGACCGGAACGGAAACGAAATCCCGCGCCGGGCAGGAATAAGTTCTTTTGGGATTGGCGGAGTAAACGCCCATATTGTGATTGAAGAATACATTCCAAAAGCAGGTTCCCGACATGCGCTTACTGAACATCCGAACATTATTGTGCTGTCGGCTAAAAATAAACAAAGGCTAATGGATCGGGCTGCACAGTTGCTGGGTGCCATTCGTAACAAAAAGTATACAGATCAAGATCTGCACCGTATCGCCTACACGCTTCAAGTCGGGCGGGAAGAAATGGATGAACGTATGGCTTGTATTGCGGGCACAATGCAGGAGCTTGAAGAAAAACTGCAAGCGTATGTAGACAGCAAGGAAGGGGCTGAAGGGCTCTTCCGCGGACAGGCGAATCGAAACAAAGAAGCGTTGGCCCTTTTTTCTGCCGATGAGGACTTGGCGATGGCTATTGAGGCTTGGATCAGAAAAAGGAAATACGCCAAGCTCGCGGATTTATGGGTCAAAGGTGTCGCGGTCAATTGGGCTAAACTGTATGACGAGGCGGCCAAACCGCGTCTGATGAGCCTTCCTTCATACCCGTTTGCGAAGGATTACTATTGGCTTCCGGCAGAGGAACGTCTTTCAGAACCGGACAACATAGAGTTCGTTGATCAAAGTGAAAAGCGCACCTCATGTGTTTTGACAAAACAATGGAGCGCAAGTCCGATTGCCACAAAAACGCCGGGGACAAGGGCTGTTGCGATTCTCAGCAATGAAGAGACGGCATACTTGGCAGCTGAAGTATCAAAGCATTTCCCAAAACATCTCATATTAAATGTGAGCCGGATTGACAATGAACAGTTAAGTAATGATTGGAAACAGTTTGACGGCCTTGTGGATTTAATCGGTTGCGGCGGACACGAGGAAGAACAGCTACATTGGATTAGCTGGATTCAAAGGCTGGTTGAAGACGGGCATAAAGAGGGAATCATGCTGCTTTGTGTGACGAAAGGGCTGGAATCATTCCAAAACCCTTCCGTGCAGATGACAGGAGCCTCCCGTGCTGGCTTGTATCGTATGCTTCAAAGCGAATACAGCCATTTGAGATCAAGGCATATGGATGCGGAAGACTCTGTTCATCCTCATATTCTCGCGAAGCAGATCGCTGAGGAGTTTTATTCCGATACTGAGGAGACAGAGGTTTGCTACAGAGAGGGCTTGAGGTACCAGGCATACTTAAAAGCGCATCCGGTAACCTGGAAAGGAATCGAAGAGCGACAGACCTTCCCGGAAGAACATGTGCTTCTCATTACAGGCGGGACAAGAGGAATCGGACTATTAAGCGCCCGGCATTTTGCGGAACACTATGGAGTCAAAAAGCTGGTTTTGACAGGACGTGAGCAGCTTCCTCCGCGAGAGGAATGGGCTCATGCTGAGACATTAAATACCTCTGCGGCGCAGAAAATTCAAGCGGTGCGGGAGCTGGAGGCACAAGGCATACAAGTTCAAATGCTGTCACTCTCTTTGTCTGATGAGACACAAGTACAGCAAGCCTTACATGAAATCAATCAAACAATGGGGCCAATTGGCGGAGTCATTCATTGTGCAGGAATAACGGACATGGATACCTTGGCGTTTATCCGCAAAACAGCTGATGATATGCAGCAGGTACTGGAGCCAAAGGTGTCGGGGCTTACAACCCTATATCACTATGTAAGTCATGAGCCACTACAGTTTTTTGTATTATTTTCTTCTGTTTCGGCCATTATTCCGGCACTTTCGGCTGGACAAGCTGATTATGCCATGGCTAACAGCTATATGAATTATTTTGCAGAAGCACATAAGGGAAGTGCGCCAATCTTCAGCATTCAGTGGCCGAATTGGAAAGAAACCGGTATGGGAGAAGTGACAAATCAAGCATATCGAGAAAGCGGCTTGCTGAGCATTACGAATTCAGAGGGCTTGCGTTTTCTGGATCAAATCTTATCTGGGACCTTGCAGCCGGTTGTCCTCCCTGCTATAACGAATCAGGAAAATTGGAAGCCAGACCGGCTGATGGAGCGGCGGATACGGCAAGAATCTGGATTGAAAGAAGAAGCTTTGCTAATATCACAACCTGAAAAAATCGGGAAAACCGCAGAGCCTGCTAAACATGAGCTGCTTTTAGATGAAACGCGGACATGGCTTGTTGCTTTGTTTTCTGAAGAGCTGAGAATCGAACGCGAATACCTGAAAATTGATGATTTATTTCAGGATTATGGTGTAGATTCTATTATCTTGGCACAGCTGCTCCAGCGTATTAATCGAAAGTTAGACGCAGCGCTCGATCCATCTATTCTTTATGAATATCCAA
The DNA here is from genome assembly GCF_029536185.1 of Bacillus sp. B28. Lineage (NCBI taxonomy): Bacteria > Bacillati > Bacillota > Bacilli > Caryophanales > Bacillaceae > Bacillus > Bacillus sp. B28. The sequence continues at coordinate 1,839,883 of NZ_CP120511.1, forward strand.
CAATTCAGCGCTTTGCTGATTGGCTTGTAGGATCTTATGCCGAATCCTTGACTGCTCTGTTTGGAGACAAGATAGCGGAAAATGCGGAAGCATCTTCGGCAAATAGAACTGAGACAGTCACACCTCACCCTGCGGAGGATCCAGCTTCTGTCAGCCGAAGACAGGTGCCGGTGTCCTCGTCACCGAGTTCTTATGCAGAGGATGATATCGCCGTTGTCGGATTATCTTGCCGCTTTCCGGGGGCGGATACACTGGAATCATATTGGTCGTTATTATCTGAGGGACGCTCGTCAATCGGACCGGTTCCAGAAGAGCGCTGGGGTTATCAGTCACCGTATTATGCCGGAGTCATTGATCACATCAGCCATTTCGATCCTGATTTCTTCCTGCTCCATGAAGAGGATGTAAAGGCGATGGACCCGCAAGCATTATTGGTATTGGAAGAATGTTTGAAACTTTGGTATCACGCCGGATATACACCAGATGAAATAAAGGGTGAATCCATCGGTGTCTATCTTGGAGGCAGAAGCCAGCACAAGCCTGATGAAGAGAGTCTTCTTCATGCGAAGAATCCTATCGTGACAGTCGGCCAGAATTATGTAGCGGCAAATATTTCACAGTTTTTTGATGTTCGCGGCCCGAGTGTTGTGTTAGATACAGCATGTTCATCAGCTTTAGTCGGCATGAACATGGCTATTCAGGCCTTACACAGCGGGGATATGAAAGCTGCTGTAGTGGGCGGTGTCAGCTTGCTTGGTTCAGACGCCTCTCACCGGCTGTTTGAGCAGCGCGGCATTTTAAGTAAGCGTTCATCCTTCCATGTGTTTGATGAGCGTGCTGATGGCGTTGTTTTAGGTGAGGGTGTCGGAATGGTTCTGTTAAAAACGGTAAAACAGGCCATACAAGACGGAGATACCATTTATGCTGTGGTCAAAGCGGCCTCGGTCAATAATGACGGAAGAACCGCAGGGCCGGCAACACCTAATTTGGAGGCGCAAAAGGAAGTCATGAAGGCTGCGCTTGCCAAAAGCGGAAAACAGCCAGAGGACATCAGCTATCTTGAAGCAAACGGATCAGGTTCAATGGTAACCGATCTGCTTGAGCTTAAAGCGATACAATCCGTGTACCGTTCAGGGAACGCAAATCCCCTTTCGCTCGGATCAATCAAGCCGAATATCGGACACCCGCTTTGTGCTGAAGGAATCGCAAGTTTTATCAAGGTTGTTCTGATGATGAAAGAGCGCAGTGTTGTTCCATTTTTATCAGGTGATCAAGAGATGTCACATTTCGATAAGCAGAAAGCGAATCTCACGTTCAGCCGATCGCTGGAAAAATGGACAGAACCGCTGCCTGCTGCGGCCATTAACTGCTTTGCCGATGGGGGGACAAACGCCCATGTCATTTTAGAGGCGTGGGATGAAGATAAAAAACGTGTGATTAAGCGTAGTCCAATATCGCCTCCTGAATTAAAGAAACGGGTGTTTTCGGCTGGCTCGTCAAAGCCGGAAGAGGAGACCTTAAAAATGGGCACAGCAAACATATGGGATACTTATGAAGTGGAGGTCTAACGTGAAAAATATAACGAAGCAACTCACTCTATCGTTAAAAAATCCGTTTATTTATCACCATGTGGTTTACGGACAACATGTTCTTCCGGGTTTGGCTTATATTGATATGATTTACCAGATATTCAGAGAACACGGCTATTCCTTCTCAGAGCTTCAGCTGCGGAACTTATCCATTTACCAGCCGTTGACTGCTAGACAGGATTCGGTAACTATGCTCGATATCGATTGCACGGAGAAAAATGAAGGGCATTGGCAAATATCAGTTAAAGGCTTCGAAAAACGCCGTGATAAAGAAGCGTCAGATGAAAAGCTCTATATGAAGGCTGATATGCACACCGACGTGCCGGCAGTGTTTGAAGAAACACTGGAGCTCAATCACCTCAAAGCAACTTCGGACACGATTGTCCAGCTCGATGATGTGTATGAACAGTGCAGACGTCAGGAACTTGTGCATAGCGGATATATGAAAGCGAATGGACATATTTATGAAGAGGAAGAAGGTGTGCTCCTTGATCTTTCTCTTGGCTCCGAAGCCATGCTTCATGCAGAAGGCTTTATGTTTCATCCGGCTCTCATTGATGGGAGCGGAGTGGGAGCCAACAATTTGCTTACATCCTTGCTTAAAGGGGAACAGAGGCTGTTTTTGCCTCTGTTCTATGAATCCTTTTCTGCTTCAGCCCTTTTGCAGACGCATTGCATGACAAGAATTAAGCGTTCATCTGTCCGTCAGGAAAAAGAGCTTATTTATGTAACGCTTGAATTTTTTAATGCTTCGGGAGAAAAGGTGGCTGAACTGAAAAACTTCACAAGTAAATTAGTGCGTGAAGCAGAGCTTATTCATGGAGGCCGCAAGGATTTGCCTCAAAGCCAGGAGGCGAGAAAAGATACAGCCGAATTTTCACAGGCTGCAGAAGGAATCAAAGAGGTGTCATCGTCAGCCGAGAGTACGGGGACATACGAGGCAGCTGAACAATTCGTCAGCCAATTAATCGCAGACAAAATCAATAAGCCGGTCGAACAGATTGAAAAGCAGGTCGGCTATTATCAAATGGGCCTGAATTCTTCCGGGTTGCTTGAAGTGGTAGAAACAATCAGTGACAAAATTGGTGAGAGCCTTTCACCGACGCTCCTGTTTGAGCATACCACGATTGCGGAGCTGTCAGCGTTTCTTGCCCAGGAGTACGGTGAGCATTTTACCGCCTCTCATTCTATTGATCAGATTGAACAAAAGCGTGCCGCTTTTCGCGCAATCGATCGCGGTACTGCTGAAAGCCGGAAGAGACGTGTACATGAGGATTCTGCCCGAACTGCACCTCTGAAGGCAGCAGAGGGAGACATTGCGATTATCGGCATGGCGGGCCGGTATCCGAATGCAAACAATATTCATGACTTTTGGAACAATCTGAAAGAGGGAATGGATTGCATTAGCGAGATTCCCGAGTCGCGCTGGGATGTGAGGCGCTTTGAAGGAATCACCTCCCCTTCAGGAAAAAGCATTTCTAAGTGGGGCGGATTTATTGATAATCCTGATTGCTTTGATCCCCAATTTTTCAGAATCACGCCTAGAGAAGCGGAGACAATGGATCCTCAGGAACGGCTGTTTTTAGAAACATGCTGGGAAACGATTGAGGATGCTGGCTACACGCCGAAGACGTTGGCCACACCTAGAGGACGGAACAAAAGACAGCATGTAGGTGTTTTTGCCGGCGTCATGCACAAGGACTATACATTAGTCGGTGCTGAAGCAGCATCGAAGGAAAATGTGTTCCCTCTCTCTCTCAACTACGCGCAAATTGCCAACAGAGTGTCCTATTTTTGTAATTTCCACGGTCCGAGTATGGCGGTTGATACGGTATGTTCCTCATCTTTAACTGCCGTACATCTGGCGTTGGAAAGCCTTCGCCACGGAGAGTGCGAGGTCGCATTAGCCGGCGGTGTTAACCTTTCTCTGCACCCAAATAAGTATATGACGTACGGTGTTTGGGATATGTTTTCCACTGACGGGCACTGCCGCACGTTTGGCAAGGATGGGGACGGCTATGTGCCGGCAGAAGGAATTGGTGCGGTCTTATTAAAGCCTTTGCGCCAGGCCGAGAAAGATGGAGATCGGATTTATGCAGTAATTAAAGGAAGTGCAGTCAACCATGTAGGAACTGTAAGCGGGATTTCTGTGCCAAGTCCTGTTTCACAAGCTGATCTGATTGAGACATGCTTGGAGAAAACAGGGATTGACCCGCGGACTGTCAGTTATGTGGAAGCGCACGGAACCGGTACGTCTTTAGGAGATCCGATCGAATTACAGGGTCTGGTAAAAGCGTTCCGCCAATATACAGAGGATCGTCAGTTCTGTTCAATCGGTTCTGTCAAGTCAAATATCGGGCATGCGGAATCCGCCGCAGGTATCAGCGGTTTAAGCAAAGTCGCCCTTCAGCTTCACCATCAAACCCTCGTGCCTTCTTTGCATTCAGAAGAGCTGAACCCGTACGTTGACTTTGAAAAGTCGCCATTTTATGTGCAGCATAAAACCGAAACTTGGAAGCAGCCTGTTATCAATGAGAATGGTGAGAGAATCATCTATCCGCGCCGGGCAAGCATCAGTTCGTTCGGTGCAACGGGTTCTAATGCACATATGATTTTAGAAGAATACATTCCTGAAGCAGCGGAGCAGACCATGTCTGTATGTGACACCACACCGGTGATTCTTCCGCTTTCTGCCCGGAATCAAGAACGTCTTCATGTGTATGCGGAACGTCTCCTCGATTTTCTTCATGAGGGTCTTGAAATCAGAGATGTGGCTTATACATTGCAGATTGGCCGTGAGCCGATGGAAGAGCGGGTTGCTTTTTTGGCAGGCGGGATTCAAGAATTGAGAGGTCAATTAGAAGCATATCTAAAAGGACAGGAAACCATTGAGCATTGCTGGAAGGGCCGAATGACAAAAGAAACCGGTGATATTTCACTTTCAGCGGAAACCGTACATAAATGGCTGGAACAAGAAAATCTAAACCTGATCGCTGAAAAATGGGCCGGTGGATCTGCGGTTGATTGGAAGCTCTTATACGGGGAAAACAAACCTAAGCGGATCAGCTTGCCGACATACCCTTTCGCAAAAGTGCGGTATTGGGTGCCGGAGAAAGAGACAGAGACTGACTTGCCAAAACAGAATTTGACCCAAGGCCATGCCATTCATCCTCTCTTGCACGAAAATGTGTCTGACATGTCGGGCGTGCGTTTTCGTTCAGAGTTCACAGGGCGTGAATTTTTCTTAAAGGATCATGTCATTAAGGGTCAGCACATTTTACCCGGTGCAGCCTTGTTAGAAATGGTTCGGGCAGCTGCAGAAAAGGCGGCTGCGAACCAGATGCATGCAGATATTCGTCTTCAGGATATCGTTTGGATTCGCCCTGTTGCCGTCACAGATCTGCAATCAGACATATACGTTCACCTTTATCCGGAAGACAATGGTGATATTTTGTTCGAAATCTGCAGGGAGAGTGACAGTGCGGGGGAGGAACCGGTGATATACGGCCAAGGAAGCATTGTGCTTTGCCAGACTGAAGAAGCTCCTAAACTGAATATTGAAGAGGTGAAAGCAAGCTGCAGTAGACGCATTCTGCCGCCTGCTGTATGCTATGACGCTTATGCGGAAATGGGAATTGAGTACGGTGACGGCCACAGAGCGATTGATACTATATATGTCGGGGCAAACGAAGCTCTAGCTAAATTGAGTTTGCCGTCTGTCGTTTCACATACCCAAGATCATTATGTTTTGCATCCGAGCATGATTGATGCAGCATTTCAAGCTTCTATCGGTCTGAGGCTTGGAACAGAGGATGCCAGTTTGACAGAAAGCCAAGCAATGCTGCCTTTCGCATTGCAGGATGTCCAAATTTTCAAAGATTGTGAGCCTTCGATGTGGGCCCGCGTGAAATACAGCGAGGACAGTACCGCTGCGGATCGTATTCAGAAGCTTGACATCGATTTGTGTAATGAAGCGGGCCAGGTATGCGTGCGAATGAAAGGTTATTCTGCCAGAACTCTAGAAAACGAGACAGATTTAGCAACTGGCATACTTTTATTCGAGCATATATGGGAAGAAGCCGCTGTTTCAGAGAAAAATGAGTTAATGGAATATCAGAGGCATAAAGTTATTGTTTGTGATATGGCAGAAAGGCAAATCGAAAGAATCCGGAACAAGTTTGACTGTACGGTATTGGAAAAAAGCGGGCAAGCAGTTCATGAGCGGTTTAAAGCGTATGCTTTACAGTTATTCGAAGACATTCAACAGCTGCTAAACTCAAAACCTGGCGGGAATGTGCTCGTTCAAGTCGCTGTTCCTGCATTGGATGAACCGCAGCTGCTAAACGGCTTAGCGGGACTTCTCAAAACGGCCCAGCTGGAAAACCCAGCATTCAATGGCCAGCTGATTGAATTTGATTCAGGGATATCTGCAACCGATCTGGCTGAAAAATTAGCAGAATGCAGGCAATATCCTCATGATAACCATATCCGATATTGGCAAGGAAAACGGTATGTAAGCAAATGGAAAGAGGCGGCAGCTGATCAACCCGGCACCGACATGCCATGGAAGGATAAAGGGGTTTATCTGATTACAGGCGGTGCAGGGGGACTCGGTTTCCTATTTGCAAACGAAATTGCAAACAAAACGCGTGAGGCTGTCATGATTCTCACAGGCAGGTCTCCGCTCAATGAAAGAAAGCAGTCACAGCTTCAGAGGTTACAGGAAATGGGCGCACGTGTTGTTTATAGACAAACCGATATGACTGAAAAAGAAGCTGTTTATGCTTTAACGAAAGAGATTCAAGAGGAATATGGCGGCTTAAATGGCATCATTCATAGCGCAGGCATTATAAAAGATAATTTCATTATTAAGAAAAAGAAAGACGAGATTCAAGATGTGCTCGCTCCAAAGGTCACCGGCCTGATTCATCTTGACGAAGCAACGAAAGATATCCCGCTCGACTTTTTTATCCTTTTTTCTTCAAATGCCGGGACAGTGGGAAGTGCAGGACAGGCGGATTACGCAATGGCAAATGCTTTTATGAATACATTCAGCGAGTACCGGAATGTCCAAGCAGCACATCACAAGCGCTACGGGAAAACCCTTGCCATGAGCTGGCCGCTGTGGAAAGACGGGGGCATGCATGTTAATGCTGAAACCGAAAGGATGCTGACGAGAGATACGGGTATGGTCGCCATGGAAACAGATGACGGAATTCAGGCATTATACCATGGGTGGGCCTCAGGAAAATCGCAGCTGATGGTGGCTGCAGGCGCGGCAAGCAAAATCCATTCATTTTTGGATCAAACAGGAAATGGACAATCTCCAAATGGAAAATACAAAAGTGAAATTCAGCATGCTGAAAATGCGAGTTCCGTGATGGGAGCCGACGAAGAGATGCTGAGAGAAAAAGCAGAGGATTATTTCAAGAGTGTGCTTTCCTCAGTTACAAAGCTGCCTGTCAGCCAGATTGACGCCGAAGCTCCAATGGAGGATTACGGAATCGATTCAATTATGATCATGCATGTTACCGGACAATTAGAAAAAGTATTCGGTTCATTGTCTAAAACCTTGTTCTTTGAATACCTCAATATTCGGTCATTATCACAGTATTTTACTGAATCACATAGAGAAAAGCTGTTACACATCTTGGGGATTGAATCAGAAACATCTTCTTCAATAGAGGAAAATAGAAAGCCAGATTCTGAGACCGAAGAGAAAAAAGAAATTCCGGTTCGCCGCAGAAAGTCCGGATTCGTCCCCATGCAAAGAAACGGGCAAAAGCAGTCTGCTGAAAAAGAAACGGAAGAGATTGCGATTATCGGAATCTCCGGACGCTATCCGCAAGCAGACAACATCCATGAACTGTGGAAAAACTTGAGGGACGGACACGACTGTATTACCGAGATTCCTGAAGACCGCTGGGACCACAGTCTCTATTACGATAAAGATAAGGACAAACCAGAAAAAACGTACAGCAAGTGGGGAGGCTTTATTAAGGATGTAGATAAGTTTGACCCGCAATTTTTTCATATCTCTCCTCGTGAAGCAAAATTAATGGATCCGCAGGAGCGTTTATTTTTGCAATGTGTTTACGAAACGATGGAGGATGCCGGATATACAAGAGAGCACCTCGGCCGTAAACAGAATGCTGAGCTTGGCGGAAACGTAGGCGTTTATGTCGGTGTCATGTACGAAGAATATCAGCTGTACGGAGCGCAAGAACAAGCGCGTGGCCGGTCTCTGGCTTTACCGGGAAATCCATCCTCTGTAGCAAACCGGGTATCCTATTATTTCGATTTCCATGGACCGAGTATGGCTCTGGATACGATGTGCTCTTCTTCATTGACCGCTATACATTTGGCTTGCCAAAGCTTGCAGCGCGGTGAATGTGAGGCAGCTTTCGCAGGGGGAGTCAATGTTTCAATCCACCCCAATAAATATTTGATGCTTGGACAGAACAAATTTATGTCAAGCAAAGGCAGGTGTGAAAGCTTTGGACAGGGAGGAGACGGCTATGTACCGGGAGAAGGCGTTGGAGCTGTACTCCTTAAGCCATTGTCCAAAGCGATTGAAGATGGCGATCACATTTATGGAGTCATTAAGGGCACAGCCATTAACCACGGAGGAAAAACAAACGGATACTCAGTCCCTAATCCGAAAGCTCAGGCAGAGGTCATTAAAAAGGCGGTTACAGAGGCGCAAATTGACCCGCGGGCTATCAGTTATATCGAAGCGCATGGCACAGGCACTTCACTCGGAGATCCTATTGAAATAACAGGGCTGGCTAAAGTGTTCTCAGAACATACGAAAGACAAACAATTTTGTGCCATAGGCTCAGCCAAATCAAATATCGGGCACTGTGAGAGTGCAGCGGGCATTGCGGGATTAACAAAGGTATTGCTTCAAATGAAATACAGACAGCTGGCGCCTTCCCTTCATTCAAAAGTGCTGAATCCGAATATTGACTTCTTCAATTCTCCATTCAAAGTCCAGCAAGAGCTTGAAGAATGGAAGAAGCCGATCATTGAAGTAAATGGAAAAGAAATTGAATATCCGCGAATCGCAGGCCTCTCATCATTTGGCGCCGGAGGGGGTAACGCCCATATTCTAATAGAAGAATATGCTTCGAAATCTGAGCCAGAGCATTCTTCAGCGGGACAGACGGCTGTTATTGTGCTCTCAGCAAAAAATGAAGAGATACTTCAAAAACGGGCGGAACGATTGCTGGATGCTCTCCGTGATGGGCGTTATTCTGAAGCCGATCTGCCTCGTATCGCATATACGCTTCAGGTCGGACGGGAAGCAATGAATGAGCGTTTGGCGTTTGTAGCTGAAAATATGCAGGAGCTTAAAGAAAAGCTGAATGATTTTATATCTGGAAAAGAACACATTGATCACTTATATCGGGGACAAGTGAAGCGAAATAAAGAAACCATGGCAGTTTTTGCGGCTGATGAAGATATGGCGAAGACAATTGAAGCATGGGTTCGCAAAGGAAAATTCGCAAAGTTTTTAGACCTCTGGGTCAAAGGGTTAAATATCGATTGGAACATGCTTTATCAAAATGGTAAGCCGCGCCGTATCAGCTTGCCTGCCTATCCTTTTGCAAGAGACCGTTATTGGATAGAAGAAACTGTGGTGAAGACAGTTGAAAAAAGACCGGTGAAGCCGGCTGTTACACCACAGTCAGTCATCCAAGCGCCATTTATTCCGGAAAAAGTCAGCGATAAGCCTGCCAATATTTCGTTACAGCCTTTGATGGCAAGCAGTCAGGAAACACCGCAAAGTACATCTGTTCTGCTGCAGCCGGTTAGAAAGCAGCAAACCATAACTGCTGAAGTCTTATGTGATGAATTGTCGGCAAGCTTAGCAGACGTGTTATATATGGATCAAAATGAAATCGACCCGGACGAGGCATTCATTGATATCGGCATGGACTCCATTACCGGTCTTGAATGGATAAAATCAATCAATAAGAAATTTGGTACATCGCTTCTTGTGACCAAGGTTTATGATTATCCGACAATCCGTGATTTTGCCGCTTTCTTAAAAGATGAATTAAGCACACAAGCTGATGGAGAAAATGCAGAAAACCATCCGCAAAAATCAGAGGAGACGTATACACCGATACAACGGGAATCCATCTCATCTAAACCGGATAATATTTCGTTGCAGCCTTTAGGCCATCATGAGCCGGAGCAGCAGAAACCAGTTGAAGACATTCAATATGCAGCTGCGGAAATTTCTGTTTCCAGTCAATATGCTGGAACAATTGAAACACTGAATGATGAATTAAAGGAAAGCATTGCTGAAGTGTTATGCATGGATTCCCAAGAGGTCGATATCGATGACACCTTTATCGATATCGGAATGGACTCCATTACAGGACTAGAATGGATAAAAGCAATCAATAAGCAATATGGCACATCATTTTCAGTTACCAAAGTTTATGATTATCCAACAATTCGTCAGTTTGCAAATATGTTAAAAGCCGAGCTTGTCAATCATAGTAATAGAAGTAAAGAAATAGAGGATGAGCTTTTCCAAGAGAATAAACAGCCTGAAGCACCAGCAAAAGCGAAACCCGCGGAGCGTTCGATTCAGCCTGTTCGGCTGCCAGCGATGAAAGCGCCTGAACAGAAACCAGACCGATCTCATCAAGGTTACCGAGACGATGCGATAGCCATAGTCGGGATGGCAGGCAGATACCCCGGTGCCAAGGATGTAAGAGAATATTGGGATCATCTGGTCAATGCAAGAAATGCGATCCGTGACATTCCGAAATCACGGTGGGATATAGACAAATACTATGACCCGGCACTGAATCAAAAGGGGAAAGTCTACTGCAAATCACTGGGGATGCTGGATGATATTGAACATTTTGATCCGCTGTTTTTTAATATTCCGCCGTCAGAAGCTGAACTGATAGACCCGCAGCATCGAATCTTTTTGCAGGAAGGCTATAAAGCATTCGAGGATGCCGGATATAATGCGCAAACGTTAAGCAATAAAAAGTGCGGTGTTTATCTTGGCATTATGAGCAATGAATACGGAGTGATGCTGAATCGGAATCAGGCAAGAGCAAGCGCCACCGGAAACAGCTTTGCGATAGCGGCAGCGCGTATTCCGTATTATCTCAATTTAAAAGGGCCGGCGATTCCGATCGATACGGCATGCTCATCCTCACTAGTCGGTACACATTTAGCGCGTCAAGCATTAGTAAACAAAGAAATTGATATGGCGCTGGTGGGAGGAGTCACCTTATACCTGACACCGGAATCTTACATCAGTATGTGTGAAGCCGGCATGCTGTCTCCTGATGGACAATGCAAAGCATTTGATAATGGCGCAAATGGTTTTGTTCCCGGAGAAGGGGCAGGAGCACTCGTTTTGAAACGGCTGAAAGATGCAGAAGCGGATCGTGATCACATCTATGGTATTATTATCGGTTCGGGCATTAATCAGGACGGGAAAACAAACGGAATTACGGCACCGAGCGTGAAAAGCCAAATGGATCTGGAACGGGATATATATGAGACATATGGCATACATCCTGAAAGCATTAGCTATGTTGAAATGCACGGCACCGGAACAAAACAAGGAGATCCAATAGAATTAGAGGCGCTGTCAACCGTATTTAAAGAGAAAACAGACAAAAAGCAATTTTGTGCGATCGGTTCAGTGAAAAGCAACATTGGCCATACATCAGCGGCAGCGGGTGTTGCCGGGGTTCAAAAAGTGCTGATGTGCATGAAACATAAAACGCTGGTGCCTACATTGAACTTCTCTGAACCTAATGAGCATTTTCATTTTGAAGAATCGCCTTTGTATGTAAACACTGAGCTTAAGCATTGGGAAACGGCTGATAGAAAACCGCGGCGGGCCTGTGTGAGTTCTTTTGGATATAGCGGAACGAACGCCCACCTCGTGATTGAAGAATATCAGTCTGATAGAAACAATGATCCATTGCCAGATCGCCATCATTCAAAGTTATTTGTGCTCTCAGCGAAAAAAAGGCAGCAATTGAAGGCTTATGCCCAATCGATGAGAGACTTCGCAGATTCTAATAAAGATATCAATCTGGATGATATGGCATATACCCTTCAGACTGGCCGGGAACCAATGGACTACCGAATGGCATTTTTGGCTGATTCGAGAGAAATGCTTATCAAAACGCTTGAAGACTATATTGCAGATATTCCGAATACAGAAATGTATGACGCGCATGTCAAAACGAAGAAAAGTGAAATGAAAGTGTTTGAAACAGATAATGACGCCAAAGCCCTGCTGGAAACGTGGATTGAGAAAAAAAGGCTGGAGAAGCTAGCGGAATTATGGGTAAAAGGATTGCGAATAAACTGGAACGAGCTTTATGGCGATCACATGCCTCGCCGAATCAGTCTGCCTGCTTATCCGTTTGCAGAAGAGTACTATTGGCTGCCTAATGAAGATGCTGCAGAAAAAGACAGCCGTTCGGCATTGCCATCTGCTGCACGGCCTACGAAACAGAGCTTGTTACAAAAACAGTGGCAGTATTGCCCGATTACATCAGCAGAACGTAGGAGCCAAACGGTTGCCATATTGGCAAACGCAGAAACAAGGTCATTGGCTGGAGAGCTTTCCCAGTATTTCTCGAGCTATCGCATCATTGACAGCCAAGAGCTTGAGCATCTGTCAGACGCCGACTGGGAAAATGTCGGCGGAGCAGTGGATTTGATCGGATGCGGAATGAGCCATGAGCAATCGCTAAACTGGATCAGTTGGCTGCAAAAACTGATTGAGTTTGGCCGTAAACACAAGCAAGAATTGACTGTCTTGTGTGTGACGAAGGGGCTCGAGTCTTACGAAAATAAAGCTGTTAATCTGTCCGGTGCATCCCGGGCCGGTCTATACCGAATGCTCCAAAGTGAATACAGTCACCTTACATCAAGACATATGGACACAGACCATGTAACAGCTGAAAAGGAGCTGGCCAGACAGATTGCAGATGAATTTTATGCTGACAGCAGAGACACCGAAGTCTGTTATCGAGACGGACGGCGTTATCGCGCATATTTGGACGAGCGAACAACAGATGCTGTTAATCAAAAAGAATTATCGTTTCCGTCAGACCAGGTGCTGCTGATTACAGGTGGGACAAGAGGGCTTGGATTGGTGTGTGCGCGTCATTTTGTGCAAACATACGGGGTGAAACGATTGGTTCTCACCGGCCGTGAAGTCATGCCCCCGCGTGAACAGTGGGAGTTTCTTAAAGCGAAAAACACGCCGCTTGCTCAGAAATTGAAAGCCATCCAAGAGTTGGAAGCAATGGGCGCTCAAGTACAAGTACTGTCTCTTCAGCTATCCGATCCGCTTGCTGTCAAACAAAGCATCGAGACGATTCAGCAAACGATGGGAGCGATTGGCGGAGTGATTCATTGTGCCGGGGCAGTGAATAAACATAATCCGGCATTTATAAGAAAATCAGCAGAAGAAATTCAAGCCGTGCTGGAGCCGAAAGTCGGAGGGCTTCAATCCTTATTTGACCTGCTCAAAGATGAGCCGCTGCAATTCTTTGTTTTATTTTCATCTGTATCAGCGACCGTCCCTGTGCTTGCGGCCGGACAAGCTGATTATGCAATGGCGAATGCATTTATGGATTATTTTGCAGAATCACATAAAGATAAATATCCGATCGTCAGCATTCAGTGGCCAAATTGGAAGGAGACCGGCTTAGGCGAGGTTCGAAGCAAAGCTTTAGAACAGACCGGACTGTTAGGCTTGAATAACAAGGAGGGATTGCAGCTTCTGGATCAGATTCTTTCTGAAAAACAACAAGCTGTTGTCCTGCCCGCGATTTACCATACAGATGTATGGCAGCCGGGTAAGCTCATGCAGCACTCACTGACGGATAAGGCTTTCCAGCGTGCTGAGACAAGAGAATCAGACAGCGCTCAAAGCTTGTTCCATGGAACAGTAGAATGGCTTGTGACTATTTTTTCTGACGAGCTGAAGATAGGCGCCGAAGACCTTGAAACTGATGAGCCTTTTCAAGAATACGGAGTAGATTCGATTATTTTGGCGCAGCTATTACAGCAGATTAATCAAAAGTTAAAAGGAGATATCGATCCATCTATTTTATTTGAATACCCCACAATAGAATCTTTTGCAAAGTGGCTGATTTCTGAATATAAATCTGCCTTACCAGATGCTGTACATTCAGCTGCCTCAAAAGGACACGTGCCTGATGCGGCATCATTGCCGCCCGATCAGGCTTCCGCGGCGAAACAGCAAATGCAAAAGGCAAGCGACATAAAACCGGCGCTTCATGCAGAAGACATCGCGATCGTTGGCCTGACATGCCGATTTCCCGGAGCGGAAACGCTGGAGGCATACTGGGATTTAATACGTGACGGTCGATCAGAGATCAAACCTGTGCCGCCTGAACGCTTTGGCAATTCCAGCTCGTATTTTGCCGGGGTAATTGAGGATCTGAACCGATTTGATCCTGATTTCTTCCTGATGTCCGATGATGATGTCAGAGCAATGGACCCGCAGGCTTTGGCAGTATTGGAAGAAAGTCTGAAGCTGATGTATCACGCCGGGTACACCGAAAAGGAAATGAAAGGCATGCGGGCTGGTGTCTATATAGGAGGTCGCAGTCAGCACAAGCCTGATCAATACAGTCTTTCAAAAGCGAGAAATCCGATTGTTGCTGGAGGACAAAACTATTTAGCCGCTAATATTTCACAATTTTTTGATTTGCGAGGACCGAGTATTGTTCTGGATACAGCCTGTTCCTCTGCATTGGTCGGCATGAATATGGCCATTCAGGCTTTACGAAGCGGAGATATCGAGGCAGCGGTTGTCGGCGGTGTCAGTTTGCTCGATACAGATGCACATCGAATGTTTCAGGAACGCGGACTTTTAAGTGGCAAGCCGTCTTTCCATGTATTTGACAAGCGAGCAGAAGGCGTCGTTTTAGGAGAAGGCGTGGGAATGGTTTTAGTCAAAACGGTCAGCCAAGCACTTGAAGACGGAGATTCCATTTATGCTGTCATTAAAGCCGCAGCTGTAAACAATGACGGAAGAACGGCAGGCCCGTCCGCGCCGAATCTTGAGGCGCAAAAGGACGTGATGCTGTCGGCGCTTGAGAAAAGCGGCAAAAAGCCTGAAGAAATCAGTTATCTCGAAGCAAATGGATCTGGTTCAGTTGTGACGGACTTGCTTGAGCTTAAGGCGATTCAAGCGATTTACCGTTCCCACTGCAATGCTCCCTTAGGATTGGGGTCGGTTAAACCTAACATCGGCCACCCTTTATGCGCAGAAGGGATAGCAAGCCTGATTAAGGTCGCTTTGATGCTGAAACATAGACAATTGGTTCCGTTCCTGTCAGGTGATGAGAAAATGACGCATTTTAATATTGAGGAAACGGATTTGTACTTTTGTAAAACACAAGCCGAGTGGAAGGAGAAAACGCCGGCTGCAGCGATCAATTGTTTTGCCGATGGAGGAACGAATGCCCACTTGATTATAGAAGCCTGGGATGACTCGGCTGATCGGCCGATCAGAAGAAAGCCTTTGCCGCTGCCGGCACTGCATCGGCGGCCCGTTTTAACAGAGAATCGAGCCCTATCAGCTCAAACTGAGCGGGGACAAGGGTTTTCAGACAAGGGTGCTCCTAAAGAAATGTTTTGGAAAACTTTCAAATAAGAGAGGAGTGGGAACATGATAACTGAACAACTACGCATCTCATTAAATAATCCTATCATGTGCAATCACAAGGTATATGGACAAGCGTTATTACCCGGCCTTGCTTATATAGATCTGATTTATCAAGTATTCCAAGAACATGGTTACGCTTATCAAGAGCTAGAACTGAAAAATCTGACCATTTTTTATCCTCTGATCGCGGAAGCATCGTATGACATTGCCCTGACAATCCAAGTGTCTGAAAGCAAAAAAGGAACATGGTCCATCTTAATTGAAGGGCAAAAACAGCATGGAGAGTCGTTATCAGGTCATAGACGATATGCTTCGGCCGAGATGCATCATAAAGCACCAGCTGCTTTCACGGAAAAGATTGACCTTCATCAATGGAAAAAAGCGGCCGGCCGAATTCTGAATTTGGACGACATCTATGATCAATGCCGCCGTCAAGAATTAGTGCATACAGGCATGATGAAAGCAGAAGGACAGGTATATGAAACAAAAGAGGCCGCTTTGATTGATGTATCTGTCGGACAAGAAGCATTGCTTCATTCTGAGGCTTTTATGTTTCATCCGACGCTCATCGACGGCAGCGGTTTAGGGTCAAGCGGCTTGCTCTCAAGTGTAAATAAAAACGAACAGACTGTGTATCTGCCTTTGTTTTTCGAATCCTTTACAGCTTCGGAGCCATTACAAAAAGAATGTGCGGCGCGCATTCAAGCTTCCTCCGTGCGCCAGAAAAACGAGCTTACTTATATGACCATTGAATATTTTAATTCTTCTGGACAAAAAGTAGCCGAACTCAAAAACTTCGCAAGCAAGTCTGTCCGGGATGCGAAGGCCTTTCAGCCTGAAAAAGAAATCGATCAGCTCCAGGAAGAGAGTGTGGTAAAAGAAACTTCTGTCTCTCATGACGCTGGCCGGAAATACAATGCGTTTGAAAGGTTACTGCGTCAGTTGCTGGCTGAACAGCTTGAAAAGCCGGCAGAACAAATGGATATTCACGCCGGGTACTATGAGCTTGGGTTAGATTCGCCATCCTTGCTTGAAATTGTTCAGGCGATAGGCTCTCATGTTGGAGAAGATCTCTCTCCCACTTTGCTGTTTGAATATACAACGATTGCAGAATTATCAGCGCATTTGGCTGAAAACTATTTGTTTGGAGAGGCGGACGATGCTGTCCGCCAGCCTCCTGCATCACTGCCGGAGTCTTTAGATGCTCTTTCTTCCCCGCCAAAAAAAGCGGAGGACATTGCGATCATTGGGATGGCAGGCCGTTATCCTAAGGCGAAAAACATACAAGAATTTTGGGAAAATCTTAAGGCTGGAACAGACTGCATCAGTGAAATTCCGAAATCACGGTGGGAATGGAAGGAATTCGATGAACTGACAACACCTTCAGGAAAGCCTTTTTCAAAATGGGGCGGGTTCATTGAGGATGCCGATTGCTTTGATCCGCAATTCTTCAGAATTTCTCCCAGAGAAGCAGAAACCATGGATCCTCAAGAACGCTTGTTTTTAGAGACATGCTGGGAAGCCATTGAAGATGCAGGCTATACGCCTGAGACAATTGCTGCACAGCGAGGCGCTAATAAAAGACGGCATGTCGGCGTCTTTGCCGGTGTCATGCATAAGGACTATTCTCTTATAGGTGCTGAAGCTTTATCCGAACAAAATCCCTTTCCTTTGTCCCTGAACTATGCGCAAATCGCCAATAGAGTGTCTTACTACTGTAATTTCCATGGACCAAGCATGGCAGTGGACACGGTCTGCTCATCTTCTTTGACTGCCATTCACTTGGCAATAGAAAGCATCCGGAATGGGGAATGTGAGGCTGCGATAGCAGGGGGTGTCAATTTATCTCTGCACCCGGCTAAATATATCAGCTATGGCAGTGTGGGGATGCACTCGAGTGACGGCTATTGTCATACATTCGGCGAAGGCGGTGACGGATACGTTTCTGGAGAAGGGGTTGGAACGGTATTATTAAAGCCTCTGCGAAAAGCTGAACAGGATGGTGACCGGATCTATGCCGTCATCAAAGGAAGTGCCATTAATCATGTAGGCAAAGTCAGCGGTATTACGGTTCCGAGCCCTATAGCGCAAGCCGATGTTATAGAAACCTGCTTAGAAAAAACAGGAATCGATCCGCGTACGGTCGGCTATGTGGAAGCGCATGGCACCGGCACCTCTTTAGGAGACCCAATTGAAATTCAAGGATTGGTGAAGGCTTTCAGCCGAAATACGCAGGATCAGCAATTTTGTTCGATCGGTTCTGTGAAATCAAATATTGGCCATGCTGAATCTGCAGCCGGCATCAGCGGGTTAACGAAGACCGTTCTGCAGCTGTATTATAAAACGCTGGTCCCATCCCTACACTCAGAAGAGCTGAATCCTTATTTGGAGCTGGATCAATCACCGTTTTTTGTTCAGCGCGAAGCAAAGAAATGGGAGCAACCGGCATTGACAGAAAACGGAATGGAGATTAAGTATCCCCGCCGTGCCGGTGTAAGTTCGTTTGGAGCGTCAGGGTCCAATGCGCATATCATTTTGGAAGAATACATCCCGAAAGAGGACGCCTCAGCCTCTGTTTCGGTGAAATATGAAGAGGCAATTATTCCCTTGTCGGCGAGAAATATAGACAGGCTGCAAGCATACGCCGGCAAACTCATTGAGTTTCTTCACGAGGACATTAATCTTTTTGAGCTTGCTTATACACTGCAGGCAGGACGGGTGGAAATGGAGGAGCGGGCAGCCTTCATCGTGAAAGACATAAAGGATCTAATTCATCAACTTCGAGCATTTGTAAAAGGTGAAGAAGCCGATCGCTGCTGGACCGGACAGGCCAAAGAGGGCCAAGGGTTTACCGGGGCAAAAGCGGGGGATTTGGAGAACATCGCGGAATCTTGGGTTCAAGGAAAACAGGTCAACTGGGATGAACTCTACGGCGCTCGCAAGCCGCTTAAAGTAAGTGTTCCAACCTACCCGTTTGCAAAAGAACGCTACTGGATACCGGCACCTGAGACGAAAATCAGCGGCAGAACAACGAATTCTGCATTACATCCGCTGCTGCATAGGAATACGTCAGACTTTTCTGAGCAGCGCTTTAGCTCTAGCTTCACAGGCAAGGAATTTTTTCTATCAGATCATGTTGTGCAGGGACAGAAAATCCTGCCGGGTGTTGCCTATTTAGAAATGGCAAGGGAAGCAGCGGAAAAAGCAGCGGGTGATCTGGGAGAGGGACAAAGAATTGTGTCGCTCAGAGACATCGTCTGGATTCGTCCTATCGCGATTGAAAGTGAACCAAAAGAGATACATATTGGCCTTTATCCTGAGGAGAGCGGAGAGATCAGCTATGAGATTTACAACAAAGATGAAAACCAGATGATACACAGCCAAGGGACTGCAATCCTAGGGGCTGAACCGGACATTCCTGTTTTAGATATTAAAGCGCTGCAGGCGGAATGCAGTCTGGACACAGTGACATCAGAGCAATGCTATGCGGCGTTTCGGAAGATAGGGCTTGACTATGGAGAGGGCTATCAAGGGATTAAAAAAGTGCTTATCGGACACGAACAATTGCTTGCAAAAATCTCCTTACCCGCTTTTTTGGAAGACGGTAAGAAGCAATTCATGCTCCATCCGAGTTTGATGGATTCCGCTTTCCATGCATCGATTGGTTTTATCGTTAGCTCAGTCAATACGGATGCTCAAGTCCATAAGCTGTCTCTGCCGTTTGCAATGCAGGAACTTCACATTCTTGCCTCTTGCCCTTCTGAAATCTGGTCTTATATTAGATTCAGTTCAGACAGTAAGGCAGAGGACAAAATCAGAAAGTATGATATTGATCTATGCGATGAAGATGGGAATGTCTGTGTGCAAATGAAGGGGGCTTCCATTAGAGCGCTGGAAGGAGAACCTCAATCTCCGGAAGCAATAGCAGCGGGGTCTTCATCGATAGGACATACAATGATGGTTCCTGTCTGGGAACCAGTGTCTCCAAATGCGGAGAGCGGTGTCTCGGCTGCCGGTGGACAAGCCGTTTTATTAGGGGGTACTGAGCACGAACAGAAGTTAATAAAACAATACTATCCTCAGGCTGTGGTTTTGGATATCCAGCCGGCAGATCACATGGAAACGATAGCAAATAAGCTGCAAGCGTGCGGCAGCATTGACCATGTACTGTGGATTGCCCCGCTACACTCAGAGCAAATGTTTATTGAAGAACAGGAAGAAAACGTTCTTCACGTATTTAAGCTTGTGAAAGCACTTCTTCAATTAGGCTATGGCGGGGAAAAGCTGGAATGGTCAATTATCACCATCCAAGCGCAGCCGATTACTCAGCATGAAGCTGTCAATCCTGCTCATGCTAGCATTCATGGACTCATTGGCACAATGGCTAAGGAATATCCGCATTGGAAGATCCGGCTGATTGACCTTGAAGAAGGCTGCACTTGGCCGATCAAACAGATGTTTACACTCCCTGCAGACCGTCTTGGGCACGCGTGGGTCTATCGGAATCACCAATGGCATCAGCAGCAATTGATTCCATATCAGCAATCCCCGTCGAATGATACGTTATATCGAACCGGCGGAGTGTATGTGGTTATTGGAGGAGCTGGGTACATCGGAGAGGCGTGGAGTGAGTATATGATCCGCCGCTATCAGGCGCAGATCGTTTGGATTGGACGCAGTCAAATCAATGATGCCATCCAGGCAAAATTAAACCGTCTCTCGGCACTTGGACCTGCGCCTTACTATATTGCAGCCGATGCTGCGGATATGCATTCATTGCAGCAGGCTTATGAACAAGTGAAAAAACGCCATCCTCATATTCATGGGATCGTTCATTCTGCAATGGTTTTATTTGAACAAAGCCTGGAAAATATGACGCTCGAAGAATTCAGAACTGGATTGGCGGCAAAGGTGGATGTAAGTGTTCATATGGCCAAAGTATTTCAGCAGGAGGATTTGGATTTTGTTCTATTTTTCTCTTCGCTTGTGTCCCATATCAAAAATGTGAAGCAAAGCCATTATGCCTCTGGCTGTGCGTTCGCAGATGCATTTGCTTACCGACTGTCCCAAAGCTGGAGTTGTCCCGTTAACGTCATGAATTGGGGATATTGGGGGAACAGTGAAGCGGCCGAAGATGAAAATTATGTGCAGCTCATGAATCAAATTGGCTTAGGTTTAATTGAACCTGAGGAAGGGATGAAAGCGTTAGAAGCCCTGCTTTCAGGGCCTGTCAGCCAAACGGCTTTCATTCATACGACTAAACCTGTTGCAGTCGAAGGCGTGAATCAGAAGGAATTCATCACCCTTTACCCGCAGCAGCCTTCGATAGACGCCGAAAGCCTGAAGAGACGCCTGCCGGAAATACGGAAAATAAAAAAAGTTACACACGAGGGGCTGGACGCTCTCCTTTACAGACTTCTATTAGCGCAGATGCAGACGGCCGGGCTGTTTGATGGTCATACATTATCGGTTGAACGTCTTCCACGAAACAACAATACTCGTGAGTTTTATGAAAAGTGGCTCCGGCAAAGCAGCGAATTCCTTCTGCAGCAAGACTATCTTAAAAAAGATGGAGATTCTTTGGTGAGGAAGGACAAGGCAGAGGATATAGACATGCTTTGGAATGAATGGGATGCAAAGAAATCAGAATGGCTCCAAGACAGCAACACAAAAGCGATGGTTGTATTAGCTGAGGCCATGCTGAAAGCATTACCGGATATCCTGACAGGGAAGGTGCCTGCGACGGATATCATGTTCCCTCATTCGTCAATGGAATTGGTGGAAGGTATTTATAAGCATAACCAAGTTGCAGACTACTTCAATACAGTGCTCGCTGATACGTTAACAGCTTACGTAGATGAACGGCTGAAACAGGACCCTAAAACCTCCATTCGCATTATGGAGATAGGCGCAGGCACTGGCGGCACGAGTGCCGGAATCTTTCAAAAACTGAAAACTTATCAAAATCATATAGGAGAATATTGTTATACAGATCTTTCAAAGGCGTTTTTGCTGCATGCAGAAAAAGAGTATGGGGCGGAAAATCCTTACCTGACATATCAGCTATTTGACGTAGAAAAACCGATCGATCAGCAGGAAATCGAGGCAGGCGGCTATGACGTTGTAATTGCCGCCAATGTCCTTCACGCGACAAAAAATATTCGCCAAACGCTGCGGCATGCAAAAGCTGTGATGAAGCACAACGGATTGCTTTTACTAAATGAAATGGCGGGAAACAGCTTGTTTCCGCACATCACCTTCGGACTGTTGGAAGGCTGGTGGCTGTATGAAGATCCTGCGCTGCGAATTCCCGGCTGTCCTGGTCTATATCCAAACAAATGGAAAGAGGCCTTAGAAAGCGAAGGCTTTGAATCCGTGTTCTTCCCGGCAGAAGCAGCACATGACCTCAGTCACCAGATCATAGCAGCCTCAAGCAACGGAGTGGTGCGCCGTATGGCTATGGACATGGCGCCTCCTGCAGAAAAGAATTTTTCACCAGTGAGTAAGGAGCCGGCATCTGTCCAAAACGTAGCTTCAGAGATAGTCGGACCATCAAATGATGCCGTCTTGATAGAAAAAAGCACCGAGTATATGAAAAAACGAATCGGACAAACATTGAAAATCCCTGCAAGTAAAATCGATTCATCTGAACAGCTTGAAAAGTACGGCATCGATTCTATTGTCGTTGTTCAGCTCACGAATACATTACGTAAGGAACTGGACCATGTGAGCAGCACTTTATTTTTTGAGTATCAGACAATAGACGCGTTAGTGGAACACTTAATCAAAACGAAAAAAGAAGCACTTATGAGACTGACAGGCCTTGACCGTCAAGTGCAAAATGACAAGCCGGTAGCAATCAATAACAAATCTTCACAGGAGGCTGGGCAGGCGCCTGACACAACCCGGCGCTATCGTAAGCTTGGCCGCAGCCGCGAGAAAGAAGCACCATCACTGGCACAAGCACCGGTCAGCCGTGATGTTGCCATTATCGGCATATCCGGGCGTTATCCTCAGGCGGAGACAGCAGAAGAATTTTGGAACAATCTAAAAGAAGGAAGAAATTGTATAGAGGAAATCCCGAAAGACCGCTGGGATTGGAAAGCATATTACGATAAAGAAAAAGGAAAAGAAGGCTCTATTTATACAAAGTGGGGCGGATTTATCAAAGGTATGGACACTTTTGATCCTTTATTCTTTCAAATTTCTCCGCTAGAAGCAGAAAGAATGGACCCTCAGGAGCGATTATTTCTGCAAACCGCCTATGCGAGTATTGAAGATGCGGGATACACGCCAGACTCGCTCTGCTCAAGCAGAAAAGTCGGCGTCTTTGCCGGAGTAATGAACAAAAATTATCCTACTGGCTACGGTTATTGGTCCATTGCCAACAGGGTATCCTATTTGCTGAATTTCCAAGGCCCGAGCCTTGCTGTTGACACAGCATGTTCGTCTTCTCTGACAGCGATCCATTTGGCGTTAGAAAGCATTTACAGCGGATCAAGTGAGTGCGCCATTGCCGGCGGCGTCAATTTAGTTGTCGACCCTGTTCACTATCAGAACTTATCTGTCATGAACATGCTCTCTGAAACTGACAGATGTAAATCATTCGGTGATGACGCAGATGGGTTTGTTGATGGAGAAGGAGTGGGTGCCGTCATTTTAAAACCTTTGCAAAAAGCAATAGAAGACGGTGACCATATATATGGGGTGATAAAGGCCAGCTCCATTAACAGCGGAGGCAAAACCAACGGATATACGGTTCCAAATCCGAATGCCCAAGCCAAGCTGATTAAAGAAGCCATTCAGCATGCCAATATCCCAGCCAGAACGATCAGTTATCTGGAGGCACACGGAACAGGCACTGCATTAGGAGATCCGATTGAGATTGCTGGATTAACAAAAGCGTTTGAGGAAGATACACAAGAAAGACAGTTCTGCGCGATCGGCTCCAGCAAATCCAATATTGGTCATTGTGAAAGTGCAGCCGGCATCGCCGGTTTGACAAAAATACTGTTTCAGTTTAGATACGGTCAAATCGCACCATCATTGCATGCTGAGCGTTTGAATCCAAATATTGAATTCAGTCAAACTCCGTTTATCGTTCAGCAAAAGCTTGGTGAATGGAAGCGGCCGATCATTGACGGTCGGGAAGTGCCGAGACGCGCCGGATTAAGCAGTTTTGGCGCCGGAGGGTCAAATGCCCATCTGATTTTAGAAGAATATATTCCGAAAACCGAGGCACAAACACCTCAAGCTCCTCCTCCTGCTCTGATCGTGCTGTCAGCGAAAAACAGTGAACGGCTTCAAGAAAGAGCGGAGCAGCTGCTCAATGCCGTTCGCGAAAAAAGGTACAGTGAATCAGATCTGGTCCGGATTGCCTTTACGCTGCAAACAGGCCGTGAAGCAATGGAGGAAAGGCTTGGCTTTATTGCCGAATCAATAGAAGATCTAGAGAGCAAGCTGCAAGATTTTATAGAAATGAAAGCAGAGGATCTATATCTGGATTGTATCGACGATAATAAACAAGCATTAGCGCTCTTATCAGCTGATGAAGATACGGAGAAGATGATAGACGCCTGGATGAGCAAAGGGAAATTTACGAAATTACTGGATCTTTGGGTGAAGGGCTTGTCTTTTGACTGGACAAAGCTGTACGGAGCTCATAAGCCGATCCGAATCAGCCTGCCGACATATCCATTTGCAAAGGAACATTACTGGGCATCAGGTGTTGAAAAGAGAACATCGTCCTTTGAAAACAATATAGAACACCAAGAGCAAGAGGACTTCGAGGTGATGACCTTTAAAGAAGTATGGAAAGAACAGCAGGTGTCTCTCACATCGAAAAGCTTCACAACTCTCGTCTGTTTTCTGACTGACAGAGACAAGCAACAAGCATTCGCTTCAGCTGTAAAAAGCTTTGATTCAGAGACCAAGGTCATATTTGTTTCTCAAGGCGAAACGTACGGCAAACAGTCTCCATACTCTTATCAAATTGTACGGAAGGACCCCGGCACTTTTGAGAAAGCCTTTCGTAGGATTCAGGAAGAACATGGAGAACCGGATGCAATCCTCTATTTATGGGCGACGGAGGATTCAAGCTGTAGTCAGGATTATTCCTGTGCAGTCTATTTATTGCAGGCTATGGCGGCCGCGAAGCTTCAACCTGCCCGTGTGTTATTGGCTGGATGTTTTGAAAGTGGTCTTGACCGAAGTTATCTGGAATCATGGATAGGATTTGAACGTTCACTCGGGCTAGTCCTTCCGAATACGAAAGTGACAGGAATCTTTCAGGATGCTGATCAAATTCCAAAAGAATCAATGGACGATTGGACAAGCAAGATCTGGACGGAATTACAGGCTTCAACTGAACAAACCGTCTTGTATCAGAATGAGAAACGTTATGTATGTCAGATTGAACAGACAACGTTACAGCCAGGCAACAGCAAATTGAAGTCCGGGGGAACTTACCTGATTACAGGCGGTTTAGGAGGGCTCGGTTATTTATTCGCCAAGCATTTGGTTAAAAACTATGCTGCGAACATCATTCTGACAGGACGAACGCCTATCAATAAAGAAAAACAAAAGCAGCTAAAAGTATTGAAGGATTTAGGCGGCGAAGCCATGTATGCAGAGGCGGATGTGTGTGATCCGATCGCAATGGGAGACTGCGTGAAACGCGGAAAAGACCGGTACGGCACCATCAATGGTGTCATTCATGCCGCCGGTATCGAGAGCGGGTCCTCTATTTTTGAAAAAGAAATGGATAGCTTCAAGCGTATTATTGAACCGAAAATCAATGGAACGATCGCACTTGACGAGTGGTTTAAAAAAGAAACCCTGGATTTTATCTGTTACTTCTCTTCGTCTTCTGCTATTTTAGGAGACTTTGGTTTTTGTGATTATGCGGTAGGGAATCGGTTCCAAATGGCCTATGCACATTACAGAAACGAGCTTCATCGCGGCCATACGTTTGTTATCAACTGGCCTGTTTGGAAGGACGGCGGGATGACGATCGGGAATGCCGAAACTACCGAGATGTACCTGAAGTCAAGCGGTCAGCGCTTCTTAGAAGCGGAAGAAGGCATACGTAAGTTTGAACACATTTTGTCTCAGCAGGATGCGCAGCATCTTATCATCGCCGGTCAGCCAAGCCGGGTCCGCCGCTTTTTAGGAATGACTGAAAGTGCCGTTCCAGAACCGGACATGATAGCCCCGCCTGCACAAGAAACATCGGGCGGGATGAAGAACCTAAGCGTTGAAAAACGTTTGGAAATGGACTTGAAAACGCATATTCACACCTTGCTTAAGATCTCAAAAGACAAGCTAGACTTGAATAAGAACTGGGCCGACTTTGGATTTGATTCCATCTACTTGGCTAAATTCTCGAACGTGTTAACTGACTATTACAAAGTCGAGATAACGCCTGCTTTATTTTTTGGCTATTCGACTTTAAAAGAATTAATCCGCTTCTTTTTAACGGATCATAAAGGCCTGATCGAGGAATTTTACCGGGGTGATGCATCTGATACTCAGAATCAGGCTGAAGCTGAAGTGCCGGTTACTGCAGCACTCCAATCAGAAAACAGCCATAGAAGCGGCCGGCAGCTTTACACAGAGCCTATCGCCATTATCGGAATGAGCGGCAGGTTTCCTCAAGCTGATTCGGTTCATGAATTGTGGGACAATCTGAAAAACGGAAAAAAATGCATTTCAGAAATTCCGAAAGACCGCTGGGACTGGCGTGAAGTCAAAGGACATCCAGAGAAAGCAGAAGTGCCGAGATGGGGCGCATTTTTGAAAGACATAGACCGATTTGATCCGCTGTTTTTTCACATATCGCCTAAAGAAGCCGAAAGTATGGACCCGCGCCAGCGATTGTTTCTGGAAGAAGCATGGCATACATTTGAGGACGCAGGATATATGGGAAACCGGATTAAAGGAAAGTCCTGCGGCGTTTATGTGGGTGTGGAAGAAGGAGAATATGCCCACTTAACCGGTGATACGGATTACATTACCGGCACTCAAAACGCCACATTGGCTGCGCGAATTGCATACGCATTAGATTTAAAAGGACCTAATATGGCGTTGACGGCAGCATGTTCCTCAGGACTTGTAGCCATTCATCAGGCTTGCGCAGCCTTGCGTCAGGGAGACTGTGAAATGGCTTTAGCCGGCGGCGTCAGTCTGAATATTTCTCAAATGTCTTATGAGGCGCTGACAAAGGCGGACATGCTTTCTCCAGATGGACAATGCAAAGTGTTTGACCAGGATGCCAATGGGCTTGTGCCTGGTGAAGCGGTAGCAGCTGTTCTGCTGAAACCATTATCAAAGGCAATTGAAGATCAAGATCACATTTATGGATGTATAAAAGCAAGCGGCGTGAATTATGACGGCAAAACCAATGGAATGACAGCTCCCAATCCTTTTAGCCAGGCGGAATTAATAGAAAGCATTTATGAAAAATATCAGATCAATCCGCTGGATATTCAATATGTGATGGCGCACAGCACTGGATCAAATCTGGGAGATCCGCTTGAAGTACAGGCATTGACGGGTGCGTTCAGCAAATATACGAAACAGAAGCAATTCTGCACCATCGGCTCAATTAAATCATTAATCGGACACACATTTGCAGCTTCCGGTGTGGTTGCTTTGATCAGTATGCTGATGGCTATGAAAAATCAAACGATTCCGGCTACCCATGAATGTGAATCGAGCAATCCCTATATTCAGTTTGCAGAAAGCCCTTTTGTGCTTCACAAAGAGAACCAGCCATGGATCAGAAAAAATCATAATCCGAGGATGGGGACAATCAGCACAACGGGCATCAGCGGTACGAATGCGCATGCAGTAATTGAAGAATACATTCCGGATGAGCAGGCATCCGCGCATCAAGAGCCAACGGAATGTCCGCAAGTTATCGTGCTTTCTGCTCAAAATGAGGATCGGCTTCACGATGCTGTTCTGCAAATGCTTGAGTATGCAGAGCAGAATGACAGCCTTTCATTACCTGATGTTGCGTATACACTCCAGGTTGGGAGAAAAGCAATGGAAGCAAGACTGGCGATCGTAGTGAATAATCAGGAACAACTGGTGCGAAAATTGAAGGAATTTGCAGAACTGGTGAAGAATGGTGAATCATTCGGCCAATTTACATCCTTTTATACAGGGAATGTGGAAGACATTTCAGAAGAAAGAGATGAAACATCTCTGAAAACGGTCGTCATAGAAAAAGATTTTAAAAAGATAGCAGATTGGTGGACGAAAGGAAATCATATTTCTTGGGAACTGCTCCATGAAGACAATAATGTCCGTATCGTTCCGTTACCTGGCTATCCATTTGCAAAGGAACGCTATTGGATCTCATCAGATAAGAATAGTAGACCATCGTCACAAGTCGCCCAAAGTGAGACTGACGAGTCCAATGAAGAGAAACACATTCAAGACATCATCGTACAATTTCTGGAACGAGAGCTGAGCCTGTCACGGCATCAAATCAATTTCAAAAGAAACGTTCGAGAATACGGGATGGATTCAATTCTTGGCCGAAAGCTGATGCGTCATTTAGAAAAGACCATTCAGATCAAGCTGACCGGCCGGGAGCTTCTTGAATTCCAGACAATCCAAGCGCTTTCTGCTTATGTGGCTTTAAAAGCTGAAGGAAAAAACCGAAGCGCGGAGGCTCTGCCGCAAAATCAAACCAACAGCCTGTACACTGACGAGCAAATCATCGGTTTGATGCAAGAGGTGGCGCAAGGGAAATTGGATTTTAAGAGTGTGCAAAACATCATAGAAGGGAGTTAATCGTATGAACCATAAAGAAATTCTCGATGCCTACAGATCAGGAGAATTAACAATTACTGAGGTAGAAGAACATCTTCAAAGCATGAAGCGTCAGTTGGAAAGCCCGCTTTCAGAAGGTCAAAAAGGGTTATGGATGCTTCAAAAAATGTCTCCTGATATGGGCGCATATAATATTCCTTTATGCTTTCGCGTCAGCAAAAAATTACATGTCGAGACGTTCAAGCAAGCCCTTCTGTTTGTACAGAAACAATATCCTGTTTTAACGAGTGTGATTCAAGAGGAAAATGGCATTCCATATCAAACGGTTCAGCCGTCGCAGGCTCTTCATTTTGAGGAAGCGGATATCTCAGCTATGCATTCAGCTGAGGTATTGCCCTGCCTAAAAGAAAAAGCTAAAGAACCTTTTCATCTGGAAACAGGTCCGTTAATGCGCACATATCTGTTTCATCAGTCAAATGAGGCATGCATTGTGCTTATCACGGTTCATCATATTATATTTGACGGTGTGTCAATGCTGACATTTATATCGACGCTTTTAGAGGCGTATCAACAATTGCTGCGAGGCGAAGAGCTGGTGCTGCAGACTTTACCGGCCGATTATCCTGACTTTGTTGACTGGGAAAATCGTATGCTGGGCGCTAGAGAAGGGGCTGAGCACCTTGCTTATTGGAAAGAGCAGCTGTCCGGAACGCTGCCTATTCTTGAGCTGCCGGCCGACCGTCCCCGTCCTTCAGCACAAAAATATAAGGGGCAAGCTTACAAAAGCTTGCTCCCTCATAACCTGAGCAAGCAAATAAAGTCGTTAGCCCGTTCTCATGATGTGAACGAATCTGTTGTGTATCTTTGTATTTATAAAGTGCTGCTGCATCACTATACAAAACAAAAGGACATCATTGTCGGAGTCCCGACAATGGGGCGGCCTGAAGACGGTTTTGAATCGATCATCGGGTACTTTATTAATATGATGGCTGTTCGGAGTAAAGAGATAGGAACCCAAACATGTCAAGAGTTCCTTCGAGACCTGCAGCTGACAGTGGCAGACGGACTTGACCATTCGGCATACCCGTTTCCGGCACTGGTAAGAGAACTGAATGTAGACCGCTCAGCAGCAGATTCTCCGATTTTTCAAACAGCCTTTCTCTACCAGAATTTCTTTCAGACAGCAGGCTTACAAAAAATGCTGGAGCAATATCAAGCTCTTGGCATCAAATATATCGAGGACATTCGGCAAGAAGGGGAATTCGAGCTGGCGCTGGAAGTGTATGAACAAGAAAACGAAACAGTGCTTCATCTTCTGTATAACCCTGATATATATGAATTATCTTCCATTGAAAGAATGATGGAGAACTACATCAAACTCACTGAGAACATCATTAACGATCCGTCTTTATCACTTGAAACATACTCTTTACAGCTAGATCAGGAACAAATCAGCTTGTTCGAGCAATGGAATGCGACAAAGACAAATGACTCCAAAGACAAGTGCATACATGAGATGTTTGAGGAAAAAGCGAAAAAAACACCCGATGCGATAGCGGTCGTATTCGAAGAGGAGACTCTTACATATAAGGAATTAGATCAAAAAAGCACATCGCTGGCCATTTATCTTCAAGCACAGGGGGCTGGACCGGAACGCCCGGTAGGGATTTGTGCAGAGCGTTCGTTTGATATGCTGATCGGAATTTTAGGGATTCTGAAAGCCGGCGGAGCGTATGTGCCTCTAGATCCGAACTTCCCTCAAGAACGATTAGCGTACATGCTCAAAGACAGTGAAGCGTCCATTGTTCTTACACAATCTAAAGCTCATGACAAAGTAAACAAATTAACTGATGACCATGTAAAAGTCATCAATATCGATTTGGCTTGCAGTCAAACGGACACTGCTCAACAAAAAAGTGAATTGAAACGAGAAGTCAAACCCCATCATCTCGCATATATCATTTACACCTCGGGCAGTACGGGACAGCCTAAAGGAGTCATGGTAGAGCATCAGAGCATTATGAATACGCTGAATTTTCTTGAATCCCAGTATCCTGTCACTGCTGAGGACGCTTATTTATTAAAGACGAACTATGTTTTCGACGTATCCATATCGGAATTATTCGGCTGGTTTATCGGAAATGGCCGCCTTATTATTCTTCCGCCAGATGGAGAGAAATCACCGCAGCTGTGCATGGATGTGATTGAAAAATATCATGTGACCCATGTTAATTTTGTC
This sequence comes from Bacillus sp. B28, assembly GCF_029536185.1. Classification (NCBI taxonomy): domain Bacteria; kingdom Bacillati; phylum Bacillota; class Bacilli; order Caryophanales; family Bacillaceae; genus Bacillus; species Bacillus sp. B28. Next base: position 1,870,202 of record NZ_CP120511.1, read on the forward strand.
CCTGCCATGCTGCATGTATTTTTAGAAACGGCAAAAGACAACAGGAAATTTACTGAAGAAGGACCAATCAAATACATGATGGTTGCAGGAGAAGCCTTTCCTAAGGAATTGGTGAAAAAGGCAGTATCCATCTTTAAAAACTGCCGTGTTGAAAATATTTACGGACCAACAGAAGCCTCCATTTACGCGACTTATTTCGGATGCGGAACAGGAGATATCGCCAGTCATCATACGCTAATCGGCAAGCCTGTATCCAATACGAAGATTTATATCGTGGACCAGCATTTAAAGCCTGTTCCGATCGGAAAACCTGGTGAGCTTTGTATCGCAGGCGACGGATTGGCAAGGGGCTATTATAACCAGCCTGGCCTGACAGCGGAAACATTTATTGACAATCCGTTTGAAGCTGGGACCAAGCTTTATAAATCCGGTGATTCAGCAAGATGGCTGCCTGACGGGAATATTGAATATTTAGGCCGCATTGACAGCCAGGTTAAAATCCGAGGTTTCCGAATTGAATTAGGTGCAATAGAAACGAAACTGAGTGAATATCCGGGCATTTTAGATCAGGCAGTAGTAGTCAAGCAGCTGGAAGGACATAAAAAGCTGGCTGCATATTATACGGAGCAAATTGGACATCCGCCTATCGATCCAAACGATTTGCGACGCTGCCTGAAATCCAGCCTGCCGGAATATATGATACCTGCGCACTTTATCCGCCTGGATGAACTGCCATTAACACCAAGCGGGAAAGTGAACCGCAAGGAATTGGAACATCGGAAGGTCATTTTAAATCATTTAAAAACACAACATTTACAGTTATCAGAAGTAGAGGGAAAAGTGCAGCTCATTTGGGAGGATATGCTGAAAGTCAGCGGTTTTGGGCCAGAGGACGGATTTTTCGATGTGGGAGGCGATTCACTTCTTGCCGTGACCGTGGCGGAACGAATCCAAAAAGAATTTGACTGTGAATTCAGTGTAACGGAGCTGTTCGAGTACGCCAATATCAGGGCCATCAGCCAGTACATTATTGAAATGAAAAACACAGATGCGGCGGCCATACCTCAAAATGAAAGCAAGCAGAATGTGAAGAGGGTGAAACAAACGGAACAGACGGAGCAGCAAGCGCTGCCGTTGTATTTTGAAGACAGTATTGCCATTGTGGGAATCTCCTGCCAGTTTCCGGGTGCAAAAAATCATCATGAGTTCTGGAATCAAATCAAAGAAGGCAAGGAAAGTATTCAATTTTTTTCAAAAGAAGAACTGCGAGAATACGGAGTGCCTGAAGAATTAATTCAACATCCTGATTACGTTCCTGTGCAATCTGTGATTGAGGGAAAAGATTTGTTTGACCCAGGTTTCTTTCAAATCTCTCCTAAAGATGCTGAGTTTATGGACCCTCAGCTTCGTCTCTTATTGCTGCATTCATGGAAAGCAATTGAGGATGCGGGCTATGTGGCAAAAGAGATTCCGGAAACAAGTGTATATATGTCTGCAAGCAACAATTCCTACAGAACGTTATTGCCGAAGGAGAGAACAGAAGGACATGAATCTCCGGATGGCTATGTCTCATGGGTATTAGCCCAAAGCGGAACGATCCCGACGATGATCTCGCACAAGCTCGGATTAAAGGGGCCAAGCTACTTTGTTCATTCCAATTGTTCTTCTTCACTAGTAGGTTTGTATCAAGCGTACAAAAGCCTAACAGCTGGTGAATCTGAATACGCGCTTGTTGGAGGCGCAACCTTGCACGCGCAGTCAGGAATAGGCTATGTGCATCAAAACGGATTGAATTTTTCAAGTGACGGGCATGTTAAGGCATTTGACGCCGCGGCTGACGGAATGGCTGGAGGAGAAGGTGTAGCTGTCGTCCTATTGAAAAAAGCTGTGGATGCGGTAAGAGACGGAGACTATATTTACGCCATCATGCGCGGAATAGGAATCAATAATGACGGAGCTGATAAGGCCGGCTTTTATGCACCTAGCGTAAAAGGCCAAACAGAGGTCATACAGAGCGTATTGGACGAAACAGATATCCATCCTGAAACGATCAGCTACATTGAAGCACACGGTACAGGGACTAAATTAGGCGACCCTATTGAAATTTCTGCCTTAAACAAAGTGTACAAGCAATACACGGACAAAACACAATTTTGCGGAATCGGTTCGGTGAAGACCAATATCGGACATTTGGATACTGCCGCAGGGTTAGCCGGCTGCATTAAGGTTGCCATGAGCTTATCTCATAACGAACTTGCGCCAACTATCAACTGCCAGGAGCCGAATCCTAATATTCACTTTGACAGCTCTCCATTTTATGTTGTCCGCGAACGAAAATTATTACAGAAAAATCAAGGTGTACATCGGGCAGCGCTGAGCTCGTTTGGGCTTGGCGGAACGAACGCTCATGCCATATTCGAACAATATGAAAATGCCCAAGATACAAGAGCGGATAACGAAGGAAATCCTCCGTACCTCATTCCGGTATCGGCAAAGAACAGGGAGCGGCTGCAAGCATATGTAAAGGAACTGCTGACATTTGTCAGTCAAAATGATCTGACAAAACACTCTTTAAGGGATTTGGCATACACCTTCCAGATCGGCCGGGAGGCGATGGACACAAGAGTTATTTTTATGGCGAGCGATTTGGAAGAATGGAAGCTGCAGCTGGAGCGTTTTGTGAATGGACAACCGTTGACAGAAGGCTGTATTCAAGGAGAAAAAACGCGAGTGAAATCCGCTGATCTCTTACTTGGAGATGAGGAAACGGAAGAACTGGTTGCATCATGGATGTCCAAAGGCAAACTGAAAAAGCTTGCCGAAGTATGGGCCAAAGGTTTTCAGGTTGAATGGCGCCATCTTTACCCGAATGCGAAGCCGCGCCGCATGAGTCTGCCGACATATCCTTTTGCTGAAGAACGGTATTGGCCTGACATCAGCACGGGCAATCGTAAAACAGCTGAACCACGCTTGCATCCTTTGGTGCACCAGAATACATCTGTTTTATCGGAGCAGCGGTTCAGCTCCAGCTTCACAGGACAGGAGTATTTTATTGCTGAGCATATCATTAAAGGGATGGCGATTTTGCCTGCAGCTGTCACGCTTGAAATGGCAAGAGCCGCTATAGAACAAGGAATTGGCGGTTTTGATGATGAGGAATCCGGAATCCGCCTGAAACATGTGGTTTGGATGCGTCCGGTTGTAGCGGGAGATGAGCCGGTTACAGTAAACATCGGGCTCTATGATGAAGACGGCGGACATATTCTTTATCGGATGTATGGTGAACCGGAATCCGCTGACGCAGACCCAATTGTATATAACCAGGGCATAGCGGAATTATTTCAGCCAAAACATGCGGAGGTATTGGATCTAGAGGCGATAAAGAATCAATGTAATCAAGGCTTCATGGACACCTCCTTATTTTATGAAGGCATGATCGGAGCCGATTACGGTCCCGGATACAAGAGTGTGGAGACCGTTTATAAAGGAGACGGCCAGCTGCTCGCCAAATTATCGCTGCCGGGATCTGTCTCTCATACAGCAGCCGATTATGCTCTTCATCCAAGTTTATTGGATGGGGCGTTACAGACGGCTGAATATCTGCAAAACGTCACCAGGGCGGAGCTTTCTGACAGTGAAGACTTTAAAGCCGCGCTGCCATTTGCTTTAGAGGAGCTTGAAGTCTTTCATGAATGCGTTTCTGATATGTGGGTTTATGTTCAATTCAATTCAAAAAATAAACCGGGCGATCTGATACAGAAAGTTGATATTGATCTATGCGATGAGCAGGGCAGCGTTTGTATACGGATGAAGGGATTTTCGACGAGAGTGATGGAGAATGACATACAAACAGAATCATCACATTCAGAAACCTTATTGCTTCAGCCCGTTTGGAAAGAACAAAAGGCTGGCGGAAAAGCGGATAAAGAATATGCAGAGCATCTCGTGTTCCTCTGTGAATGTGATCAGGATATAAGAAAAAAGATCGAAGCAGAAATGGAGCATGTCCATGTCTTCATCCTGGAAGCAAGGCCTGCTTCAGTGGATGGGCGTTTTCATTCGTATACGGAACAGGTGTTTAGAAAAGTGCAAGCGCTGATTCGCGAGAAACCGAAAGGAGATATTCTGATTCAGATCGTGACCTCCGCAGAAGGCGAGCAGCGATTGTTTTCTGGATTGACCGGGCTGCTGAAAACGGCCGAATTAGAAACGGCTAAGCTGACCGGACAAATGATTGAAATCAGCAGTGAAGAAAGCGGGGAAAGCATCGCCCGCAAACTGAAAGAAAATCAAATAAGCAGCGGCACCCATATCAGATATCAAAACGGCACACGATTTATTGCAGATTGGAGTGAAATGAAAGCGGCAAGCCGTAACATCAGCATGCCGTGGAAAGACGGCGGCGTTTACCTCATCACAGGCGGTGCCGGTGGCTTAGGCCTTATGTTCGCAAAAGAAATTGCTGAACAAACGAAAAATGCGACAGTCGTTCTGACGGGCCGTTCACCTCTGAATGATAATAAAAGAGGGAAGATTGAAGAGCTTCGCGCCATAGGGGCCGAGATCACCTATCAGCAAATGGATGTTGCCGATAAAATCGCAGTGTACCAGTTAATGAACAATATCCAGAAAGAACATGGCCGTCTTGATGGCATTCTTCATAGCGCGGGAATTATTAAAGATAGCTATTTGGCCAAGAAATCAGCAGAAGATTTGCATGACGTGCTGGCGCCTAAAGTAAAAGGACTCGTTCACCTGGATGAAGCCAGCAAGGATTTGGCATTGGATGTTTTCATTCTCTTTTCATCTCTTTCGGGAAGTTTAGGCAGCATTGGTCAGGCTGACTATGCGGCAGCCAATGTATTTATGGATATGTATGCCGGTTACCGCAGTACGCTAGCCGAACACGGTCAGCGGCATGGCAAAACGCTTTCTGTAAACTGGCCATTATGGAAAGAGGGCGGCATGAAGGTCGATCGTGAAACGGAGAAAAGACTTGTGCAGCTGGCCGGAATTGTTCCTCTGGAAGCAAAACAAGGCATACAGGCTTTTTATCAAGCGTTCAATAGTGAGGCAAGCCAGGTCATGGTGATGGAAGGAAACGTTCAGAAGATAAAACAAAACATGCTGTCAAAAACCGCCTCAGCACCTATTGAAAAGAGGGAAACAGAAAGCATGACTGAACCGGCAAAGAGCATTGACACAGGGAGTTTGCTGGATAAAGTAAAGGCGATGTTAAAGCGGGAGGTCGCCAAGCTATTAAAGGTTCCATTTGAAACGATTGATGACCATGCCGAAATGACGGTGTATGGGTTTGACTCCATTTCTATGACTGAATTCACCAACCATATCAATCGGGCATATAAACTGGCGCTGACGCCAACCGTCTTTTTTGACCATCCGACGATCCATGAGTTCGGCAAGCATTTGTCAGAAGAATATCAAGCGGTATTTGCGAAAACATTTGCTGTACGCACCAGGTCTAAGGTTCAGGCTCAGCCTGCATTTGAACAGGATAAAACCATACATGGCACCTCAAAAAGACGCCGAAAGCAGCCGGTTATGCATCCGGCAACCATACAGAGTGAATCCGGGCCCGAGCCAATCGCAATCGTCGGAATAAGCGGCATTTTTCCTATGGCAAAAGATGTGGATGCCTACTGGAAGAACTTAAAAGAAGGCAAGGACTGCATGACGGAAATTCCGAAAGACCGCTGGGATTGGCGCGAATATGAAGGGGACCCTGCGAAGGAAGCCAATAAAACGAATGTAAGATGGGGAGGTTTTATTGACGGCATTGCGGAATTCGACCCATTATTCTTTGGCATTTCCCCGCGTGAGGCTGAACAAATGGAGCCGCAGCAACGCTTATTATTGACTTACGCATGGAAAGCGATTGAAGATGCAGGGTATTCGGCAAAAAGTCTGTCAGGCACAAAAACAGGCGTCTTCATCGGAACGGGTAATACAGGATACAGTTCTCTTTTCTCTAAAGCGAACTCGGCAATAGAAGGGTCAGCGGCAGCTAACACGAGCCCGTCAGTCGGTCCGAATCGTGTCAGTTATTTCCTTAATCTGCATGGGCCGAGTGAACCTATTGATACGGCGTGCTCCAGTTCATTGGTAGCGATCCATCACGCCATTTCCTCAATCGAGGAAGGCACTTGTGACATGGCATTAGCCGGCGGCGTTAATACGATTATTCTGCCTGAGGTGTATATCAGCTTTGATAAAGCGGGTGCCCTGAGCAAAGAAGGCAAATGCAAGACGTTCTCAAATCGAGCTGATGGTTTTGCTCATGGGGAAGGAGCCGGCATACTGTTTCTGAAGAAGTTAAAAGCGGCCGAGGAAGCGGGAGACCATATTTATGGAGTGATAAAAGGAAGCGCAGTGAACCACGGGGGGCGTGCGGCGTCTTTAACGACGCCTAATCCGAAGGCCCAGGCGGAAGTCATACAAACGGCATTCCAAAAGGCGGGAATCGATCCCAAAACGGTGACGTACATTGAGGCGCACGGAACAGGTACGGAGCTTGGAGATCCGGTTGAAATTAACGGATTGAAAGCGGCTTTTAAAGGGCTGGGTGTAAAAGAAGGAGACACTTCTGCCAATCATTATTGCGGCCTCGGTTCAGCGAAGACAAACATCGGTCATTTATCGCTTGCAGCCGGTGCAGCAGGAATTATTAAAATTTTAATGCAGCTTAAACACAAAACCTTAGTGAAAAGTCTCCATTGCGAGACTGTCAATCCGTATATTCAGCTTGAAAACAGCCCATTTTATATCGTTCGGGAAACAGAAGAATGGAAAGCGCTACAGAATGAGCAGGGGCAGGATCTGCCTCGCCGTGCAGGCGTCAGTTCATTTGGTATCGGCGGGGTAAATGCCCACGTGCTCATCGAGGAATATATTCCGAAGGCGGACGCTGGCAGCATACCGTCGATCACTTCTGAACATCCAGGTATTTTCGTCCTATCAGCTAAAAATGAAGCAAGACTGAAAGAATACGCACAGCAGCTGGCTGAAGCGTTAGACCAGCATATTTACAAAAACGAAGATCTCGCAAATATTGCTTATACGCTGCAAGCCGGGCGAGACGCGATGGAAGAACGGCTGGGGATCATTTCCGGGTCAATTGAGGATTTGCAAGACAAGCTAAAAGACTATGCAGCCGGCAAAAATAATGTGGAGGATGTATATAGAGGGCGGATTGATAAAGGAACGCTGCAAATGCTGACGGAAGATGAAGAAATTCAAGAAGCGGTTGAAAAATGGATGAAGCGCGGAAAGTATGCAAAACTGCTGGAATTATGGGTGAAAGGGCTTGATGTGGACTGGGCGAAGCTATATGGCGAGAATGAGCCGCATCGCATCAGCTTGCCGACATATCCGTTTGCGAAAGACCGTTACTGGATTTCTGATTATGTCGCAAAAAGGGGAAGCGTTAAAGCCGACAAAAAAGCATCTCACATCAGCGCATCTGTGTTACATCCATTAATGCATCAAAACACTTCGAATCTCTCGGAACAGCGGTTTAGCTCAATCTATACGGGTGAAGAGTTTTTCCTTGCAGATCATGTTGTCAAAGGCCAACGGATCTTGCCGGGAGTGGCCCATCTTGAAATGGCGCGAGCTGCCATTGAGCAGGCTGCAGAGGTACAAAACGGTCAGTATCGCATTACGCTCAAAAACACAGTGTGGGTGCGGCCGATTGTAGTCGGGGAGCAGCCGCTGCAAGTACACATCAGGCTTTTTCCGGAGGAGCATGGTGACATTACGTATGAAATCTACGGCAACCCGGAAACAGCCGGTGACAAACCAATTGTATACAGTCAAGGCGGAGCTGAATTACATCCTGCTGCGGATACGCCGGTCATTGATTTAGCATCCCTGCGAAATAAGTGTCAGCAAACTCATTTCTCCGTAAACGAAGTATACGACACCTATAAAATGATTGGTTTTGACTACGGTCCAGCTTATCGCGGTGTAGAAAAGATTTATACAGCTGAACATTTTGTATTGGCAAGATTGTCATTGCATCCTTCTGTTTTAGATACAATTAGCCAATTCAGCATGCATCCGGGTCTGATGGACTCCGCTTTACAGGCATCCAGCATTTTGACAGGCGCAGGAGATAACCGGCTGACGCTGCCTTTTGCGGTACAAGAGCTTGAAGTCTTCGGGACATGTTCCTCGAACATGTGGGTATACGCCAGATACAGTGAAGGCAGCAAATCGACTGATAAGGTGCAAAAGCGGGATATTGATATCTTAGATGAGAACGGCAATGTTTGCGTACGGTTAAAAGGTTTGTCTTTCAGAGCGGCAGAAAGCGATCCTAGATCAGCAGAGTCTGACCAAACGATGGAAACTTTGATGTTTGAGGAAAAATGGATGTCTAGGGAGATCGACAAAGACGGTCCGGAACCAGAATATGAACGGCATATTATCATGCTGTGTGAAATGAACGGACTCTCAAAAGACAGCATTGAATCAAAGCTCAAAGGAGCGGAATGTATAGTATTGGAGTCTTACCGGGAGGGTCTGGCAGAGCGATTCCAAGATTATGCCGAACAAGCGCTTGAGACGATACAGAGTATCCTCAAAAGCAAGCCGCAAGGCCATGTTCTGATCCAAATGCTTACCTCCGCGCAAAGAAAGCATTACTCTTTCTCAGGACTTTCGGCGCTCCTTAAAACGGCCGGGCTGGAGAATACAAAGCTGATCGGCCAGACGATTGAAATCGATACAAACGAAACTATGAATAGGATCGCAGACATAGTCCAAGAGAATAAAAGAAACACAGGAGATCAGCGCATTAAATATGAAAAAGGCAAACGGTACATCAATGAATTAAATGAAATTCATACGCCTGACCGTGAAATCAGATTGCCGTGGAAGGATAAGGGTGTGTACCTCATCACAGGCGGCGCAGGAGGACTTGGATTTATTTTTGCGAAAGAAATTGCAAGCCAAGTCAAACAGCCTGTTTTGATTCTTACAGGCAGGTCCGCGCTTAGCGCTGATCAGCAATCACAGCTTAGCGAGCTGCAGCGTTTAGGTGCCCGTACAGAGTACAGACGGGTTGATGTGACTCAAACGGAGGCTGCGTCCGAGTTAATCACAAGGATCACAGCTGATTATGGCGATTTGCATGGCGTGATTCACAGTGCTGGACTGCTTAAAGACAACTATCTCATGAATAAAACAAATGAAGAACTTAAGCAGGTCCTCGCTCCTAAGGTAAAAGGGCTCGTAAATGTGGATGAGGCAACCGAGCATCTCGCGTTAGATTTCTTTATCCTTTTCTCTTCCATATCTAGTGTCACCGGCAGCGCGGGACAGGCGGATTATGCGATGGCTAATGCATTTATGGACAGCTATGCCGCTTATCGTAATGCGCTTGTGACCGCCATGTACAGACACGGCCAAACATTGTCGATCAATTGGCCGCTGTGGAAAGAGGGCGGCATGCGTGTAAATAAAGAAACTGAAAAAATGACAATGAAAAATACGGGCGTTACGGCTATGCGAACTGAAACCGGCATTCAGGCACTTTATAAAGGATTGGCTTTTGGTAAAGATAATGTCATTGTCATGGAAGGTATCAAAGACATGATGAGAGAAAAGCTGTCTCAAAAGCCGCCTTCTGAAGATGTTCCGAATAAACCAGCGCAAGAGCCTGTGACCCAGATAGCAAGAATGGATCAAGACAGCTTATTGGACCAAATACAAGACATTTTAAAGCAAGCAATCTCTCAATTGCTCAAAATCAAAACTGAAGAGATTGATCCGCATATGGAGTTTAATCAATATGGATTTGATTCAATCACTTTGACTGAATTCGCTAATATATTAAATGAACAATACAAGCTGGATCTGACCCCTACAATTTTCTTTGAGCATGCAACTGTTTCTGCATTTGCCGTGTATTTATCAGCAGAATATCAAAATACATTCTCGGCGCAATTTGCAGTGCCTGTCAAGGAGGATCTGCCTGTACAGCCTGCGGAAAAAGCCACGAAAGACATCAGGTTTTCAACCGAAAACCGTTTTGGCAAACCGAAGGAGCTGCCAGTGAAGAAGACAGCCGAGCATGCGCCTGAGCCCGAACCCATTGCCATTGTAGGGATGAGCGGAGTTTTCCCAAAAGCAAAGGATGTTGAGGAGTACTGGATGAATTTGAAAGAAGGAACAGATTGTATAACAGAGGTTCCAAAAGACCGCTGGGATTGGCGTGAGTACTACGGAGACCCGCTAAAAGAAGCAAATAAAACGAACGTCAAATGGGGCGGTTTTATTGATGGAGTAGCCGACTTTGATCCGTTGTTCTTCGGCATTTCTCCGCTGGAGGCTGAGCAGATGGAGCCTCAGCAGCGTCTATTAATGACCTATGCTTGGAAAGCGATAGAAGAAGCTGGACATTCAGCCCAAAGCCTATCAGGAACCAAAACGGGCTTATTCATCGGTACTGGGAACACGGGATACAGCTCTCTTCTCTCAAATGTAGATATCGAAGGCTCAGCGGCTGCTAATATGAGTCCTTCTGCCGGACCGAATAGAGTCAGTTATTTTCTTAACGTTCATGGACCGAGCGAACCGATTGACACGGCATGTTCAAGCTCACTGGTCGCCATTCATCATGCAGTTTGTGCAATTGAAGCTGGAAACTGTGAAATGGCGATCGCGGGAGGCGTCAACACGGTTGTCACACCGCAAGGCCACATTGCCTACGATAAAGCAGGGGCTCTGAGCAAAGAAGGAAAATGCAAAACGTTCTCTGATAAAGCCGATGGATTTGCGGTCAGTGAAGGTGCAGGCATCCTCTTCCTGAAAAAACTAAAGGCGGCGGAACGCGACGGCGATCATATTTACGGTGTGATCAAAGGAAGTGCGGTAAATCACGGAGGCCGCGCGAATTCTCTGACGACGCCTAATCCGAAGGCTCAGGCAGAAGTCGTAAAAACCGCTTATTTGAAGGCGGGAATCGATCCGAGAACTGTGACGTATATTGAAGCGCATGGAACCGGAACGGAACTTGGCGATCCGGTAGAAATTAACGGGCTGAAGGCTGCATTTAAAGAACTGTACGAGAAAACGGGAGATCCTTCTGTTCATGCCAGCCATTGCGGACTGGGTTCAGCGAAGACAAACATCGGCCATTTATCGCTCGCAGCCGGTGTAGCCGGTGTCATCAAAATCCTGTTGCAGCTAAAACACAAAACGCTGGTAAAAAGTCTGCACAGTGAGACGATCAATCCATATATCAGATTGGAAGACAGCCCATTTTATATCGTGCAGGAATCCAGGGAATGGAAATCGCTGCGGGATGAAAACGGACGGGAAATGCCTCGCCGAGCCGGAGTCAGTTCATTTGGCATAGGCGGTGTCAATGCCCATGTGGTCATTGAGGAATATATTCCAAAAGAAACTGCTCCTTCTGAACAAGCGCCAGCAGTGACATCACAGAACCCGGGCATCTTTGTCTTGTCGGCAAAGGAAGAAGATCGCCTGAAGGACCAAGCACAGCAATTGGCGGATTTTATCAGCAAACATTCAATCTCAGATCGTGATCTCACTGATATTGCTTATACACTCCAAGAGGGGCGCGATGCAATGGAGGAGAGATTAGGGATTATCGCTGTCTCGGTTCAAGATTTGCTGGAGAAACTGTACCTCTTTATAGAAGGACAAACCAATGCGACCAACATGTATAGAGGCAGGGCGAATAAAGGGATATTACAGACACTCAGGTCAGACGAAGACATTCAGAAAACACTCAAAAATGACTGGGAACCCGAAGTTTATACAAAACTGGTTGAATTATGGGTAGCAGGATTAAAAATAGATTGGAATAAAATGTATAACGGGAAACAGCCTAACCGCATCAGCTTGCCGACCTATCCATTTGCAAAAGAGCGCTACTGGATAACGGATATGAAAGAGGAGGCAATCACACAAAAGGCACCGACAAAAACTGTTGATACAGCAGTTTTGCACCCATTAGTACAAACCAACACTTCTGATTTGACAGAGCAGCGTTTCAGCTCAATCTTTACAGGCGCTGAGTTCTTTTTCAACGACCACAAGGTGAAGGGAAAGCCGGTCATGCCGGGGGTCGCGTATCTTGAGATGGTACATGCAGCCATTTCGCAGGCAGTGCGAGGGCTCAAAGATCATCAATCTGTCATTCATATAAAAAATGTTGTTTGGGTACAGCCGATTGTGGCGGACGGTCAGCCTGTCCAAGTGCATATCAGTCTTGATCCTCAGCAAGATGGTGAAATTGCTTTTGAAATCTTTACAGAAGACGGTGAGAACACACGGAAGGTACACAGTCAGGGCAGTGTTGAGATAAGAGAGGCAGGAAACATTCCTTCTCATAATATCAGCGCGCTGCAATCACAATGCAGTCAAAGCACACTTTCAAATGAACAGTGCTATGAGTTATTTAAAGCGATCGGCATAGAATACGGGCTTGGTTTTCAAGGAATACAGCAGCTTTACATTGGCCGCAATCAAGCGTTGGCGGAGCTTTCGCTGCCGTCTGGTGTATCTCAAACGCTGAACGAATTTATTCTTCATCCGAGTATGACGGATTCTGCTTTACAAGCGTCGATCGGGTTAAAGCTGAATTCCGGAGACGAACAGCTTTCATTGCCTTTTGCACTGCAGGAGCTTGAAGTATATAGCCCATGTACAGAAAACATGTGGGTCTCTGTCACCTCGCGTCCAAACGAGGACAGAATACAACGGCTGGATATTGATCTATGTGATGAACAAGGCCAGGTATGTGTAAGAATCAAGGGCATCTCCTCAAGAGTGATAGAAGAAGACATACAACGCCCGGAAAAAATAAAACGCTCTGACAGCAAGGCGTCTCTTAATGGAGCGCTTCTAATGGCGCCGGTATGGGATCAAGTGCAAACGGAGAATAGCAGGATCATTCCGTCTGCTGATGAGCGTGTTGTCATTCTAGGTGGGGATGAAAACAGCAGAAACGCTGTACAAAGACAGTTCCCGCTTGCCAAAGAGCTGCACATCAAGCCGCATGATTCGATTCATCAGTTGGCAAACCAGCTTGATGCATTAGGGGCATTTGACCATATTGTGTGGATTTCTCCTTCCCATGTTGCGGAGTGCGAAATCGGTGATGACATGATTGAAGCCCAAAACCAAAGCGTAATTCAACTGTTCAGGCTCATTAAGGCGATGCTTTCTTTAGGCTATGGAGAGAAGACGATAAGCTGGACGGTCGTGACAGCGAATACGCAATGTGTTGATCAGCATGACATTGTCAATCCAATTGATGCCGGTCTTCACGGTCTGATCGGCTCGATGGCAAAAGAATATACAAATTGGCAGACAAAACTGATCGATGTAGATCGAAATGAAGATTGGCCGGTGGATGAAATCTTTTCCTTGCCATTCGACCAAGAGGGAAATACTTGGGCGTATCGGAACAAAACCTGGCACAAACAGCGTCTGATTCCTGTACACAGCAATCAGCCTGTGCATACCAAGTATAAGCACGGAGGCGTTTATGTTGTCATAGGCGGTGCGGGCGGAATTGGAGAAGCTTGGAGCGAATATGTGATTCGAACATACCAAGCGCACGTCGTTTGGATTGGCAGAAGAACAAAAGATACATCCATTCAAAGCAAGCTGGACAGACTTGCGCGTTTTGGGCCGGCTCCGTTTTACATCGAAGCTGATGCCGCAAACCGAGAGGACTTGGAACGCGCTTATGCAGCCATCAAACAAATACATCGGGAAATCAACGGAATCATTCATTCTGCCATCGTTTTGCAAGACCAAAGCCTGATGAATATGAATGAGGAACGTTTCAGAAATGTTCTTTCTGCAAAAGTGGATGTAAGTGTGCAAATGGCTCAAGTCTTCCAGAAAGAGCCGTTGGACTTTGCTTTGTTTTTCTCTTCCGTACAATCATTTGCAAGAGCTTCAGGACAGAGCAATTATGCTGCCGGCTGCAGCTTTAAGGATGCTTTTGCTTATCGGCTTTCACAAGTATGGCCTTGTACAGTAGCTGTGATCAATTGGAGTTATTGGGGCAGCATTGGTGTTGTTTCCTCACCTGATTATCAGCGAAGAATGGCGCAGGCGGGCATAGGCTCTATTGAAGCCCCTGAAGCGATGGAAGCGTTGGAACTGCTGCTCGGGGGGCCGCTGAAACAGCTTGTGATGATGAAGATGGCAGACTGCGGAACGGACAATGACTCAGGACAGAATGACGAAACAATTGAGGTGTATCCGGAAACTCACAGCTCCGCCATTGAGAAACTGCGAAGCTATCACCCGGGAGACAGCACAAAGATACAACAACTGTTATAGGAGGGGAAGCGCCAATGCGAAACACAGAAGACATTCTCTGTAAGATGCTGTTAGCACAATTGCAGTCCATAGGATTTTTCAAGGAAAATAAGCCCCAGCCGGTGCTGCAGAATTTCTATGGCAGATGGTTTGAGGAGAGCCTATCGATTTTGGAGCGGCATGGTTTTCTTCAACAAACGGCAAATGGATACGCCGTAACCCGCTCAACAGAGGACATAAATGAATTGTGGAACGAATGGGATGAAAAAAAAGCAGACTTGCTTCAAGACAGTAACATGAAAGCCATGGTGGTGTTAGTAGAGACTGCACTTAAAGCCTTGCCGGATATTCTGACCGGCAAGGCATCTGCCACCGATATCCTTTTTCCGAACTCATCTATGGAGTTAGTGGAAGGAATCTATAAAAACAATCAAGTCGCAGACTATTTTAACGATGTGCTGGCAGACACCTTGGCTGCCTTTATGCAGGAGCGTCTAAAGCAAGAGCCTGAAGCAAGGATTCGTATACTAGAAATCGGAGCGGGAACAGGCGGTACAAGCGCTGCGGTTTTTCAAAAAATGAAAGCCTATCAGTCACATATAAAAGAATATTGCTATACAGATCTCTCCAAAGCGTTTTTACTGCATGCGGAAAAAACGTACGGTCCGGACAACCCTTATTTGACGTATAAGGTATTTAATGTGGAAGAGCCGGCGGCTGAACAACATATAGAAGCGGGCGGATACGATGTAGTTGTCGCAGCAAATGTGCTTCATGCGACGAAAAATATCCGGCAGACATTGAGAAATGCCAAAGCGGTTTTGAAGAAAAACGGTCTGCTCCTTCTGAATGAGATTAATGACCATAATATATATTCACACCTGACCTTTGGCTTGTTAGAGGGCTGGTGGCTGTATGAAGATCCTGATCTGCGTATCCCGGGCTGCCCTGGTTTATATCCAGATTCATGGAAAATGGTGCTTGAGAGTGAGGGCTTTCGTTATGTTTCCTTTATGGCTGAACAATCACATCAACTCGGCCAGCAGATCATTGCAGCGGAAAGTGACGGAATCGTCCGTCAAAAAACGCGAACAGCAAAACCAGCAGAAGAAATTATAGATTACCATCTAGACGAACATCATTCTCAAACGAAGGATAGTGATGAGGATTCTCTTCTTGAACAAACGACACAATTTGTGAAACATACGTTAGCAAAATCGATAAAACTATCACCGGAGCGTATACATGCAGAAACAACGTTTGAGAAGTATGGAATCGATTCTATTTTGCAGGTGAATTTTATTCGTGAGTTAGAAAAACTGACGGGGGAGCTTCCGAAAACAATTTTATTTGAACACAGCAATACGAAAGAACTCGTCGATTTTCTGATAAAGGAGCATGAAGGGAAGCTGCGGACATCACTGCTGAAAGAAAAATCACAGCCCGCAAATAAAGAAACTTCTATTCAAGCGAAGCCAATAAAATCTGAACAGCCGTTTACATATCAAACGCGCCGTTTTAGCGGAGACCAGCAGGTAATTAAAACTCAGCAAGCAAAAGCGAATCCAAAATCAGAAACCGAAACAGCGAAAAACGTAAAGGCAATCCCTTCTCATAGAACCACACCGAATCATTACGGCACAGAAGATATTGCTATTATCGGCATAAGCGGACGTTATCCGATGTCTGAAAACGTAGAAGAGCTCTGGGAGCATTTAATAGCAGGGGATAATTGTATTACAGAGGCTCCGCAATCAAGATGGCGGACATCTTTAGTAAACACTTTGTCGAAAGAATCATTACAATCGTCAGATAAGAAGCGCTACGGCGGATTTTTAAAAGACGTACATGCGTTTGATCATCATCTTTTTGAAGCGGATCAGAATCAAGTAATGGAAATGACACCGGAACTTCGTTTATTTTTAGAAACCGTCTGGGAAACATTTGAGGACGGAGGCTATTCCCAAATCCGATTAAATGAACTGCAGGACAACGGAACGGGAGTAGGTGTCTTTGTTGGAAACATGTATAATCAGTATTTTTGGAATATCCCTTCATTAGAACAAGCGGTGCTGAGCTCTAATGGCGGAGACTGGCATATTGCAAATCGCGTTTCTCATTTTTTTAACCTGACAGGACCAAGTCTGGCTGTCAGCTCCGCATGCTCCAGTTCATTAAACGCAATCCATCTTGCATGTGAGAGTTTGAAACTGAAAAACTGTTCGATGGCAATAGCCGGCGGTGTCAATTTAACATTGGATCT
Source organism: Bacillus sp. B28 (assembly GCF_029536185.1). Classification (NCBI taxonomy): domain Bacteria; kingdom Bacillati; phylum Bacillota; class Bacilli; order Caryophanales; family Bacillaceae; genus Bacillus; species Bacillus sp. B28. Next base: position 1,886,796 of record NZ_CP120511.1, read on the forward strand.
CTCAAAATATGATGCGCTGGAGCGCGCAAATCTTTTAGGGAACGGAAATCAAAGCAAGAGCTTTGGCACAGGAAGCGGGCTTATTCCGGGTGAAGGTGTCGGAGCCGTCCTGCTAAAACCGCTCTCTAAGGCGATAGAAGATCACGACCATATTTATGCCGTCATCAAAAGCAGCTTTGCCAATCATAGCGGAGGAAGGCAGATGTATACAGCGCCAGACCCGAAGCAGCAAGCTGCATTAATCTCCAAGTCCATTCAGCAATCCGGCATTGATCCGGAAACAATCGGCTATATAGAATCTGCGGCAAATGGTTCAGCGTTAGGCGACCCGATTGAAGTAATCGCACTATCTAATGCATTTCATCAGTATACAAATAAGAAACAGTTTTGTGCGATAGGCTCTGTAAAATCGAATCTTGGACATTTGGAGGCGGCTTCCGGCATTTCTCAGCTCACCAAAGTTCTGTTGCAGATGAAAAATGGGACGCTTGTGCCGACGATTAATGCCACCCCTGTCAATCCAAATATTAACCTGGAAAACACAGCATTTTATCTGCAAAAACGAACAGAGCCGTGGCAGCGGTTAAAAGATCCCGATACAGGAAAGCATCTGCCCAGAAGAAGCATGATTAATTCTTTCGGAGCGGGAGGGGCCTATGCGAATCTCATTATAGAAGAATTTATTGGCGCTGCATCTGAGCAGCAACATCCAGTGCCTCACCAGCAGGACTATCTGGCCGTTTTTTCTGCGAAAACGAAATGGAGCCTGCTCAGCTATCTTGAAAAACTGCGAGTGTTTTTAGAAAAAAAACCATCTTCTTCTATTGGAGCAGTTGTACGCTCACTGCACAGGATTAATCATGACTTAGAACATCGGGCTGCATTTTCGGTATCGTCGACGCAGGAATTGATTGAGAAACTAGAGATTTTCCAAAAAACAAAAGAAAGCTCACTCCAGGATGGTATCTATACATCCTTTGATTTACAATCAGATGCGATTTCTGCCCATGAAGAAACAAGCTTAACAGCACAGCAATGGGCTGCGGGGGCTTCGATTCATTTTGACCATATACATCAAGGGAATGAAACTGGCTGGATCAATCTGCCTCACTATGCATTTGACCATCAAACAGTCTTTCAATTTGGTGCCCTGCCTCATGAAGAAGGGAAAAGGCATGATGAACAAACGGCTAATCATCCGCTGATACAAGATTCATTCGCATACGATGAGCCTTACGTTCAAGGCCATGTGTTCAACAAAGAACGGGTGCTCGTCGGTGCAACCTATGCAAGTCTTGCGATTGACGCGTTTTTTGAAATGTTCCCTGAAGAAATCAGCGGCCGTATCAGTAAATTAAGTTATCTAAATCCTGTTGTCATAAACCAAGGGCAAACAATTGAAATAAAAGCTGATCCTCTTCAGAAAGATCATGCAATCGATTTGCAAATCATGTATCGTGAGCGGGAATCTGAGACGTGGAAGCCTGCCGCAATCGGGCAATGCCAAAAAGACCATTTTGAAACAAAAAAAGTCAACATTGAAAGCGTAAAACGTTCGTTAACAGAGCTGGATCATATTGACCAAATGTATCAAACCGTCGACGGCGGCGCTGAGTGGGGAGACTTGTATAAAACCATCACTCATCTGTACAGAGGCAATAATTCAATCCTTGCAAAAGTGCGTTTGTCTCAAAACGGAATGGCAAATGCGCATCATTACACTGTCAGCCCATTGATTACAAACAGTGCTTACCTGGCAATTCTCAGTTTCATAGAACAATTAGACATAGAGGGGCATTTCTTGCCATTTGGAATCAACGATATTCAATTCACAAAAAATAAAATTAGTGAAGATTGCTGGCTTATGATTACTTTCGTTAAGAATACCGGTGAAATGCTGCTGTTTGACATAGACGTGATGAATGAAGCGTCAGAGACGGTGCTGCGCTATTCAGGTTACTCTTTAAAGCAATTCAGCTTAACAGATCGAGGAAGCAAAGAGGAAAATCAGGAAATTCAAATACACGATATAAGAGACCGTATTCAAAGCTATATCACAGATAAACTGGCTGATAAGACGGCCACTCCATCAAAACTGTCTCTTGCAAAAGTTCATATCATGGATTTAGGGATCGATTCTTCCCAATTGATTGCGTTGACAAGAGAGCTGGAATCAGAGACAAAGATTGAGCTAAATCCTACATTGTTTTTTGAATATCCGACTCTTCAAGAACTGGCCGATTTTTTTGCCGAAAAATATGAAAAATCCTTTGTTCAATTGCTTGGAGGAACCAAGCAACAGCAGAAATCCCAGAATATAAAAGAAAATAAAATAAAGCAAATGCAAACCTATGAAAGAAAGACGGATGAAACAAAAGAAACGGCAGACGGCATAGCCATTATCGGCATGTCGGGGCAGTTTCCAAGAGCAAACAATGTAACGGAATTTTGGGATAACCTGATTCACGGGAGGAATTGTATTTCTGAAGTGCCGGAAGAACGCTGGGATTGGCGAAAATATACCGAAAATACTGATGGGAAGCAGTCAAGCCTTCAATGGGGCGGATTTATAGAAGGCATAGGTGAGTTTGACCCGCTGTTTTTCGGCATTTCACCGAAAGAAGCAGCGACAATGGATCCCCAGGAGTTTCTGCTTTTGACACATGCGTGGAAGGCGATGGAAGACGCCGGTATAACAGGCCAAGCCTTATCCAGCTGCCCGACAGGAGTTTTTGTCGCAGCCGGCAATACCGATGCGGCTGTGATTCCTTCCTTAATGCCAAACCGTATTTCCTATGCACTGAATGTAAAAGGGCCAAGTGAATATTATGAGGCTGCCTGTTCCTCAGCTCTTGTCGCTTTGCACAGAGCGATTCAATCCATTCGAAACGGCGAATGTGAGCAAGCCATTGTTGGCGCTGTGAATCTCCTGCTCTCACCAAAGGGTTTTAGCGGCTTTGATTCAATGGGATATTTGAGTGCGGAAGGGAAAGCCAAGTCCTTTCAAGCAGAGGCGAATGGATTTGTTCGAAGTGAAGGTGCAGGGGTTCTCATCATTAAACCTTTACAAAAAGCCATTGAAGACTCTGATCATATTTATTCTGTCATTAAAGGGACAGGTGTATCGCATGGCGGCAGGGGAATGTCACTGCACGCGCCTAATCCGGTTGGAATGAAGGATGCGATGAAGAAGGCTTACCAAGGGTCGCAAGTAGATCCGAAAACGGTGACTTATATAGAAGCGCACGGGATCGCATCGCCAGTGGCTGATGCTATAGAAGTGGAAGCGTTGAAATCGGGATACAGACAGCTCGAATCGGAGCATTCACACCAACTGCAAGGAGAAATGCCTTGTTACATCAGCAGCTTAAAGCCGAGCATCGGGCATGGAGAACTGGTCTCAGGCATGGCTGCTCTTATGAAAGTCAGCATGGCGATGCAGCATAAAACAATACCTGGTATTCCCGGTTTTGGTTCATTGAATGATCAGGTGTCAATAAAGGAAACGCGTTTCCGGATGATTGACGGAAACCAGCAGTGGGAAGAAATACAGGATGATGCAGGCAGAACGATACCACGCAGAGCAAGCATTAATAGCTATGGTTTTGGAGGAATAAACGCGCACATCATCTTAGAAGAATATGTTCCTTCTCATACAGAACCAGCAATTGAACATACAGATGAGCCGCACATTGTGGTGCTTTCTGCAAAAAACCGAGACAGACTAAGAGCCGTTGTTCAACAGATGCTTGACTATGTAAAACAGCAAAAAGCACTGTCTTTACAAAATTACGCTTACACACTTCAAGTCGGACGAGAAGAGATGAGTGACCGGATGGCCCTGGTTATCCGCAGTAAGGATGAACTCGTACTCGGATTGGAAGAGTACTTAACAGCTGCGGAAAAAGCAGAAAAGCCGAAAAGCACTGTACCTTGCTTTATCGGAAATTCAGAAGAAGGCATGTCAGATATCGGTGCCTTACTTGAGGGAACATTGGGCGATATCGTGATGCAGACACTATTGTCTGAAAACCATCTTGAAAAGATCGCGTTTTGCTGGGCAAAAGGAGTGCAAATTCCATGGGAGCAGCTTCATCAAGGAAAAGGTGCGCGGAGAATATCCTTGCCCGCCTATCCGTTTGAAAAAAGAAATTGCTGGAATGGCTTTCTGTCACCAGAAATAGCACCTGCTTTTTCAAATGATGAGATTCCCCCTCACAAAAGAAACGATATTCAAATGATATCTGATGTATTGGGCATGACACCTGAAGAATTAAATCCTCAAAAGGCATTACAAGATTACGGGTTTGATTCTATCGTTTGTATACAGTTATTGCAGCAATGGCAAGCAGAAGCTGGCCTGTCAATCAGCCTGGCAGAGCTGCAAACGTGTCAAACTGTGCAGAATATGGTGGACTTGATAGCAATGAAACGGGAAAATACAGTCCAAGACCAGTCAGTCCAGACTGTCAGCCGGTCATTTCCGGAATTAATACCGTTAAACGATGGCAAGCGGGGGCGCCCTGTATTTTGGTTTCATGGAGGAGTAGGCGGTGTAGAAATCTATACGCCATTTGCGAAGAAAAGCCAGCGTCCTTTTTACGGCATTCAAGCCAAGGGCTTTATGACAAATCATGCTCCTTTACACGGGATTGAACAAATGGCTTCCTATTATATAGACATTATGCGATCCGTACAGCCGGAAGGCCCTTATGATGTAGGCGGATATTCCTTAGGCGGACTGCTCGCATATGAAGTAACACGCCAGCTGCAAAGCCAGGGGCTTGCTGTAAAAAGCATGGTCATGATTGATTCCCCTTACAGTCCTGGACGTGAACAAAATGAGCCTTCTGTAAAAACATCAATGCTTCAAACGATAAATACGATGCTGGCATCTATTGTTCAGCCGGAAAAGCTTACAGACGTTCTCATCAGCCGTGAAGAGGTAGATGTTGACAGAGAGGAAGAGGAATTTTTAACTGAACTGATTGGTTTAGCAAGAAAGCGGGGATTAAACAAACCGGAGACGAGAATACGGACTCAGCTTAACCAAATGGTCAAAGCTCAGCATGCTTATGAATTTGAGGCGTACACTGTCCAGCCGCTTGTGGATCCTGAAGCGGTAAAATGTTATTATTTCCGCAATAAAAGCAAGTCTTTCCTTGGCGACTTGGACATTTACTTTACCATTTCAAATGAAAAAATACCGTTGGATGATACTGCCTACTGGGAGGAATGGGAGCGGCAAATCCCTCAATTCCATTTGGTGGATGTCGATTCCAGCAATCACATGATGATGTTAACAGAATCTAAAGCGTCCAGCGCCATGCTGGAGTTTTGTGAAAAACTATACTCAAACAGAGGCGTGGTAAACGCGAATTTCCTTAAGGCTTTTCGCAAAAAACATGAAGCCAGCGAAGAAAACGCTGATGAATTGGTAAAGCGCTGAGGAAATATAAAATCCCCCTTTAAAAGGGGGATTTTTATCTGCTGGAAGAAATCAGCTGAGGTGTGAAAGTGAATCTTTCCTTGCAAGTGAGACCGGAAGACTTTCTAATCCTCTTAAAAAAGCATTTTTTCTCCATTTCAACTCTTCTGGCGTTACCGTAAGTTCAATTTGCGGAAATCGTTTCAGCAGTGCGTTAAACGCAATTTGTCCTTCCAATCTTGCCAGCGGCGCTCCTAAACAGAAGTGTATCCCAAAGCCGAAAGAGATATGCCGATTAGGTGTTCTGGTTATATCGAATGTTTCTGGATTTTCAAATCGTTCAGGATCTCGATTGGCAGAACCGATTCCTATAAAAATCATGTCTCCCTTTTTGATAGAATGGCCTTGGTAGGAGAAGTCTTCAATGGCCCACCGATTTGCCATCATAACGACAGGGGAGGTGTAACGCAGCAATTCTTCAACGGCTGTATCTATCATTTCAGGATGCAGTTTCAGTTTCTCTAATTCTTCCTTGTGCTGAAGCAATGCAAGGGTGCCAGAACCGATTAAGTTAACCGTCGTTTCAAGTCCTGCTACCACCAAAAGGAACAGCATAGAGTAAAGTTCTTTTTCACTTAACGTTTGGCCGTCTTCTTCAGCATGCACAAGTTTACTGATCAAATCGTCTTTTGGCTGTATTCTTCTTTCTTGAATTAACTTGCCAACATAGTCTTTAAACTCCCGAAGAGCCTGATTGGTCAGTTCTCGGTTGGCCTCTGAAGTATCAACCATGGCATTGGTCCATATTTGAAACTGTGCCCGATCCTCTTTCGGTATGCCCATCATTTCAGAAATCACGATAAACGGTAACGGAGAGGCAAAGGATGCCATAAAGTCTGTTTCATTCTCTTTTTCCATTTCATCTAACAATCGTTCAGTAATTTGTTCGATGCTGATGCGTAGATTTTCAATGGTGCGGGGGGTAAATGCTTGGTGAACCAGTGACCTTAAACGAGTATGGTCAGGTGTGTCTTTTGCCAGCATATGATCTGATACAAAATCAACGTCTTCACTGACATTGAGCATTTCAATTTGTTCTTTGCTCATTACGTTTTTAACGTCTCTTGTAATTCGGTTGTCTTTAAGAAATGCCATGCAATCATCGTAACGGGTGATTAACCACGCCGGATATGTACTTCCAAAACGGTGTAATTCGAATCGATGAATGGGTGCGTGTTCTCTAAAACGGCCTAAAACTGAAAAGGGGTTTTCATGAAACTCTTTAGCATGCGGATGAAACATCAAATTTTCCATTTTCATTCTCCTCGCCTAATAGATTAAGACAGATGCATTTATTCAGTTTAGACCAGATGTAAAAGAAAGCTTTGCGCAATCTGTATAACAGAATCCCATTGGAAACGACAGCCTGTTATGTCTAAAACTATATATCTATTTTAGGTGCCGTTCAATAGTTTTGGGACGAAAATATCGGCTTGCGGGTAAGGAAATGATTCCATGCAAACAAGCGCCTTTGGAGCAATTTCAAAGGCGCTGTATTCTTTCGACCAGGTGAAAAGTTTCTTCATTTGTTTTGTACATCAATAGTATATACCGCACGATCTGTCAGTACCTTCAATCCGCCATTTTCTTGGTGAATGTGAATATCCCCTAATAAAGGAATTTCATAAGCGTTCTGCGGAAGCGGTACGTCCCCAGCTTCAGTAAAGGTTGTTCCTTCGCCTTCCAGGACGAGTTCGTCATTTGCAACATAGTCGTCAGGGTGGTTTGCGCTGCGTATGCCCACTTTTTGAAGGTGAAGAACAATCTGATCCAAATCTGAAATCTCGTCTTGGTTATTGGTCAGTTCGCCTTTTCTAATATCAAGCGTCTGGCCGATCCGCTCTCTCAACCATTCAGAAAGTTCAATGTTGTTGAGTGCCATCAGTCATTCCTCCTTTTGATCTATACTGTAACTATTCCCAATTGTTTTATGTTTTACACTCTGCTGGGATATACCGGCTTATGTATGCTAAAAACACTGCTGACCCTTTAACGAACCAGCAGTGTTCACGAAGATCATGAAATCTTATTCACCAGGAATAGCTTTCTCAGCATTGATTGCTCCGGTACCGTAAATATTCGGGTCTTCGCCTGTCCATTTATCAGCCCCATTTTTGAGCAGCTCTTTCACTTCGTCCGGCGTAAGATCTGGATTTTGCTGGAGTATTAAGGCGGCGATTCCCGCACAGATCGGCGTTGCCATTGATGTCCCCGACATTGTAAAATACTGAGACCCTACACGGCTTGATTTTTGCAGCTTATCGATATATGAATTCGGTGAGCGAAGGGAAATGATGTTTACGCCCGGTGCTAAAATATCGGGTTTTTCTTTCCCGTATACAGTCGGTCCGCGGCTTGAGAAAGAAGCAACTGTATCATCTTCGCTGCTTACTGTATTGTTATCGTCAAACGCGCCGACAGTAATGACTTTTTCGCTTACACCAGGGCTTGAAATTGTCTGCGGATCAGGGCCTGAATTTCCGGCAGCAACACAGACGACAATCCCGGCGTTCCAAGCTTCTTCAACTGCTTTGACTAATGGATCTTCCAGTTCATTGTCATAACGCAGCGCATCGCCGCCAAGGGACATGCTGATAATATCAATTGGTTCATCCGGATTGTCCTCATTATATTGAATACACCATTCGACGCCTTCAATAATGTCCGCTAACGTGCCTGAACCTTGTTTGTTCAGCACTTTTACTCCGATTAGATTGGCTTCCGGTGCAGGTCCGCGGTATTGGCCGGAAGATGACGCGCCGCTGCTTGCGACATCACCTGCGCAGTGTGTGCCATGTCCATTATCATCATAAGGCTCTGTTTTTTGGTTTACCATATCGGCAAATCCAATAATTCTTCCCTCTAAGTCAGGGTGCGGGTAGATTCCTGTATCGACGACTGCGACTGTAACGCCTTTACCGGTTAAGGTTTGCCCGCTTCTGACGACTTCCTTTGCATGGCTTGCTTCGGCTGCTGTGTCAAGAAGCGCTTTGACTTCGCGGTTTAAATACACTTTGCGAATATCGCTGCATTCAGAAAGAAGAGAATGCAATGCTGAAGGGGTAACCTCTGCGCTGCAGCAATTGATTTTGTTAAAACGGTTTTTTAGCTTACTGCGTTTTTCTTTTTGTAAAACCTGTCCCGCCATTTGAAAGCCGGCCTCATGGCAGCCTTCCTCGAATTCAATGATGACCGACATTTTTTTTCTGTTTTTTAATGTTGTTTCAAAAAACTGATGTAAAAAGCAAGGAGTCCACTTGAAGGGCTTGTAGAGCTGCAAGACGCTTTCACGCAACGGCCAATCAAGCTTATGAGCGTTTGCTCTCACCATTTGTACCATAGAGTAGCCAAACATCGATTTTCCTCCTATTATGAAGTTCTCTGTATACTCTATGAGTGGATCGTATGTTTGGTAAGTTTGTTTGTCCTTTAGAGGAGGCGGACAAGAGTTTGTTTTTATGAATCTTTTGAATCTGATACGAAAGAATCATGTGTACTGTTAATCATTGGGTATTGAAAAAGAACGTTTGTTCGTATTATCATTTATATATATATCAAATAGGAGGGAGCGATAGATCGCATGAATATCTTCTTACGCCGGTCTTTGGAAGATCAGATACCAATCAGCATTATATATATGAAGAAAGACGGCACCATAACAAAAAGAACGATTATCGTCAGGCAGAAAAGCAAAACACAAATTAAAGCTTTTTGTTTTACGAACCATCAGATCAGAACGTTTTTATTGGACTCTATCCTCTCCTGTGACTTTGTGCGAACAAGGAAGCAAGAACCCTGGTTCGCAGGACTATAACAGGCTGTCCGCTTCAGCATCCCGGACAGCCTGGTTTTTAGTAAAACCTTTCTTATTCCTCTATACATTTAATTACCAAGTGAGGTTATTCCTACCTTTTCTGTTTTTCCTCTCAATCTTTTTTCACTGATATTTCAATATAACCGCTGATAAATGTGACATTCAATTGATTTTTTGAAACCGGGAACTTTTTCACTGATGATATGGTGTATACAATGGTAAGATAAAACCTATTGACTATACCTCATATAATGAACCTTGCCATTCTTGTGAAAGGAGTTTAACATGAGAAGATTTTTACTAAATGTCATATTCGTCTTAGCCATAGTCTTATTCATAAGATATGTTCATTACTCATTAGAACCTGAACCATCTAACCAGCCGGATACATATTCAAATTTCAGCAGTCTGGCAGAGAATGAGGACCCTGCTGATTATGATATTTCTTATCAAGAGAAAAAAGGGAGCAAAATTTTAATCATGTCTCCGCACGGCGGAAGAATTGAAGGCGGAGTAAGTGAGCTTGTGCGTTATTTCAACGATGACTACTCGACTTACCTGTTTGAGGGCTTAAAGTCACATGATAATCAAACGCTGCACATTACAAGCACCAACTTTGATGAGCCATTGGCTGAAGAGAAGATCAAGGAGCACCAGTACGTTGTCGCTTTTCACGGATATAAAGGAGAAAAGAAAAATACACTTGTCGGAGGAACAGACCGTAAGCGGGCGAAAATGATTGTCAGAGCTCTTGAAAAAAGAGGGTTTTCCGCTGAATTAGCGTCCTCTCAAAGCGGCCTTGCAGGATTAAGTGCAGATAACATTAATAACCAGGGGGAAACCGGGCTGAGTATCCAGCTGGAAATCAGCCGTGAACAGAGAGAAGCCTTTTTTGATGATTTTTACTATAAAGATAGGAAATACACGAAAACCAGTGAATTCTACTCTTATGTCCGGGCGATAAAACATGTACTTGAAAAAGAATATTCCTAATAAGCAAATCAGAGGACAAAATTAAGGAAGATCAGTAGACTTGAAATGGAATCCATTGAAGGAGGCAATCAAATGGCAGATCATCATTTTTATTTAAAAGCGAATTGGCCGGGAAAACGCAATGATGTCGGCACAATCGAAAGCGGCAATCTCATCACGTCTATTTCTATTCCTAAAGAAATGGACGGACCGGGGGAGGGGACCAACCCGGATGAAATGCTTCTTGGGGCAGCGGCAACCTGTTATATTATTACGCTTGCTGCTATGATGGAAAGAAGCGGACTGGAAAAAGAAGATCTGCAGATGGAATCAGAAGGCATAGTCGATGTGACAAGAGGGATCTTTACATACAAAAAAATCATTCACCGCCCCGCAGTAGTCCTCAGACACGATGCCTCAGAAGAAGACGTTGCGTTAGCCCGCAAGCTTTGTGAAAAAGCGGAATCTTCCTGCATGATCTCACGAGCCATTCAAGGAAACGTCGAACTGCAGCTAGAAGCTGCTGTAAAAATTTCTGAGCAATCATAAAAAAGCAGACGGTCACTGACAGGCCGTCTGCTTTTTTTCTTTATTAGGGGCTTTTGACTGATTTAACAGCACAACGCCTGCAATAATGAGTGTCAGCCCAAATATACCCTTCAAGCTGATGGTTTCGCCAAAAAGCAAAAAACCGACTACCGCTGTAAGCGCCGTCCCGATACCGGACCAAGTGGCGTAAGCGCTTGATAAGTCTATGGTTCTTAAAGAAAAGCTTAAAAATGTGAAGGCGGACAGAAATCCGGCAGCCACTCCGATAATAGGCCAGAATTGCGTAAAACCTTCGGAGAGTTTGAGCATTGTGCTCCCAAATACCTCAGATAATATGGCAAGAGCCAAATAAAGAAATCCTCTCATATACAACACTCCCTTACTGCCAATTAAGCAGCACGACACCTGAAATTAATAGACCAATCCCAATAAATCCTTTTACATTCAGTTTTTCCTTGAAAAATTTTGCCCCGATAACGGCCGTCAGCACGGTACCCACGCCGCTCCATGTCGCATATGAAAGGCTTAGAGGGATGCGGTTTAAAGTAAGCGACAGCATATAAAAGGCAAGGGAATAACCAATCACGACCAATGCACTCGGCTTCCACTTTTTGAAGCCGTCAGACACTTTCAGCATGGCCGCTCCGATTGATTCTGAGCATATGGCAATTGTGAGGAATAAGTATCCGATCAACATCGTAATCCTCCTCACTCAAAATATGATAAATGTAAGGTAATGAAAAGATCATCAGCTAGAAAAATATTAGTGCAAACCTATGTATGAGTCAAGAGATTCATTTCAACTCAGATTCGGGGGATAAAAAAGACCCCTTTTATAAGGGGTCTGCTGGGTTTAGTAGTAATATGGGTACGGGGGATAAGGATATCCGCCATAAAAATAAGGGTTAAATAAAGCACTTCCTACAAGTCCGCCTACCAGCCCGCCAAAAAAAGGTCCTCCGTAAAATCCAAACGGCCGTCCAAAGCCATAGCCAAATCCAGGTCTTCCAAATCCAAAACCTGGCCGTCCAAAGCCGTAGCCGAACCCTGGTCTGCCAAAGATTCTTGCATCATTTTCGTCAGTGAAATATTCCACTTCGTTCATTTTTTCTTTCCTCCAATAATAAAGTGTAGATGATGCAGTGTATTCAGCCTACCCAAATTTGATTGGGCGTTCAGCTGAAAAAGAAGGAGAGTGAATTGATTGGGCCTGTATCAGTCTGACTGGGCCATGGCGCCGCCTCACGTACATGCTTATCGTGCTAAAACAACCAGTGAACAGGGGCATTATCATATCATTGAAGGTTTTACTCAGCCGGCAAACGGAACGAATACGGATCGCCATACACACTACTTCACTGGGATTACTTCGTTTGAAAATGGCCATTTCCACCGCTATTACGGGATCTCGGGCCCTGCCATTCCCAGGGCTGACGGCACACATTATCACGAAATTGAAGAAAATACTTATCTCGCTTATAACGAGCCGATTCAGATCCGTTACGGAGGCGTTGTGTACGATCCCCGAAATCACAGCAAAAAAACGCATCGCCATCATTTGAAAGGCAAGACACGGGAAATCGTCGGAAATGAGCCTCTTGGCTGGTAGAAGAGATGTTTACTGCTGCAAAAAAAGGGCAAAATGGATAGGTGGTTATATATGATGAATGTTATAATGGGGGGAGATTTGTAAAAGAGAGTGATACATAGTGAAAAATAACAAACAGCCCGTTGTCATATTAGTCGGACCAACGGCAGTGGGGAAAACCAATTTAAGCATTCAGCTTGCTAAGGATTTGAACGCGGAAATTATCAGCGGAGATTCCATGCAGGTTTATAAAGGAATGGACATCGGGACAGCTAAAATCTCTGAACAGGAGACAGAAGGTGTGCCGCATCATCTGATTGACATTCTAGACCCGGCAGATTCTTTTTCCACCGCGGATTATCAAGGTTTGGTCAGAAATAAAATCAGCGAAATCGCAAAAAAAGGAAATCTTCCGATGATTGTAGGCGGTACGGGGCTTTACATTCAATCCGTCCTTTACGATTATACCTTTACGGAAGAGGCGAATGATCCGACGTTTCGGGAAGAAATGCAGAAGGCTGCGGCGCAGGAGGGAGCTGAATTCCTTCATGCTAAGCTGGCTGCGGCTGATCCGGAGGCAGCAAAAGCGATTCATCCGAATAATACAAGAAGAGTAATTCGCGCACTGGAGATTTTACATACATCTGGTAAAACGATGTCACAGCATTTAAAAGAGCAAAAGCGGGAGCTGCTGTACAATGCTGTATTAATCGGGCTTACAATGGACAGAGACACGCTTTACGACAGGATTAATCAGCGAGTTGATCTGATGATGGAAGCCGGACTTCTGCCGGAAGTGAAACAGCTCTACGATCGAAAATTGAGAGACTGTCAATCGATACAGGCAATCGGCTACAAGGAGCTGTACGCATATTTTGACGGATTTGTGACACTTTCTGAGGCTGTCGAGCAATTAAAACAAAACTCCAGACGGTATGCGAAACGCCAGCTGACGTGGTTTCGCAACAAAATGCCGGTTGACTGGTTCGATATGACCCCGCCTGTTGATATGGAGCTGAAAAAAAAGGAAATTTTCACACATATAGCAGGAAAACTGCAACTTTAATCGAAACTGTATGATATAGAGAATCAAGGAGGACGAAACATGAAACCGATTAATATTCAGGATCAGTTTTTGAATCAAATCCGCAAAGAAAATACGTATGTCACTGTTTTTTTACTGAACGGCTTTCAATTGCGCGGCCAGGTGAAAGGCTTTGATAACTTTACCGTATTGCTAGAATCGGAAGGTAAGCAGCAGCTTATATATAAACATGCGATCTCGACTTTTGCACCGCAAAAAAACGTCCAGCTTGAATTAGAATAGACCATAAAGATAAAAACGAAATAGAAAAACCTCGGGCTGAAAGCCCGAGGTTTTTTGTGTCGCAGAAGTTCCTATAGAGATTACAAAAAATATAGGAAATTGGTTATTTGTGTAAAACTCCTATTGTTGTACAATGATTTGTGATCATGCTGGAAAGGGGAGAGGGAAATGAATCACAAACGAAAACGTGCCATATCATGGGGTCTGGTGTTTTTCTTAACACTACTGTTTGTCACGCTGCCGGTATCTAAAACTTGGGCTGCAAGCGTAAATGGCACGCTGATGCAGTACTTTGAATGGTACCTGCCTAATGACGGACTACATTGGAAACGCTTGCAAGGAGATGCGGGGCATTTATCTGAAATTGGAATCACTGCTGTATGGATTCCGCCTGCATACAAAGGAACGAGTCAATCTGACAATGGATATGGCCCATATGATTTGTACGATTTAGGAGAATTTCAGCAAAAAGGGACGATGCGCACAAAATACGGTACAAAACCGGAGCTTCAGTCAGCGATCAGCTCCCTGCATTCGCAAAACATCCAAGTATACGGTGATGTTGTTTTGAATCATAAGGCAGGCGCGGATGCAACGGAAGATGTAACCGCGGTCGAAGTGAATCCAAACGATAGAAATCAGGAAACATCAGGAGAGTATCAAATAAAAGCATGGACAGGCTTTCATTACCCGGGCCGCGGAAGCACGTACAGCGATTTTAAGTGGCATTGGTACCATTTCGACGGAGCGGATTGGGACGAATCCCGAAAGCTGAACCGCATCTATAAGTTTCAAGGGGATGGAAAGGCATGGGATTGGGAAGTATCAAGGGAAAACGGCAACTACGATTATTTGATGTATGCAGACGTCGACTATGATCATCCAGATGTTGTCGCAGAAACGAAAAGATGGGGTACCTGGTATGCAAACGAGCTTCAACTCGACGGTTTTCGGCTCGACGCTGTTAAACATATTAAATTTTCTTTTCTGAGTGAATGGGTAAAGGCAGTCAGACAATCAACAGGAAAGGAAATGTTTACAGTTGCAGAGTATTGGCAAAATAACCTGAACGAGCTCGAAAACTATTTGAATAAAACTGATTTTAAGCAATCTGTTTTTGATGTCCCGCTTCACTATCATTTGCAGGCTGCATCCTCACAGGGGGGCGGCTATGATATGAGACATTTGCTGGATGGCACTGTCGTATCGAAGCATCCGATGCAAGCGGTAACATTTGTGGAAAATCATGATACACAGCCGGGGCAATCATTGGAGTCGACTGTACAAACATGGTTTAAGCCCCTCGCTTATGCCTTCATTTTAACAAGAGAGGCTGGTTACCCGCAGGTTTTCTATGGAGATATGTATGGAACAAAGGGTTCATCGTCAAGGGAAATTCCGCCGCTCAAAAATAAAATAGAACCCATTTTAAAAGCGCGTAAACATTATGCATACGGGACCCAGCATGATTATTTTGACCATGAGAATGTGATTGGCTGGACGAGGGAAGGTGATCAATCGGCCGCCCAATCAGGATTGGCTGCATTAATCACAGACGGTCCTGGCGGGTCAAAGAGGATGTACGTCGGAAAGCAAAATGCCGGCGAGACATGGTATGACATTACTGGGAACCGCTCCGATCCTGTTACGATTCATTCTGATGGATGGGGAGAGTTTCATGTAAACGGAGGTTCAGTATCCATTTATGTACAGAAGTAAGAAAGGGAGGGGCTGAAAGGCTAACACAGCAGCCTCTCTTGTTTTTTATCTTGCGTGGTCTTTTTTATAATGAGAACATAAGAAGGGGGAAAGTGTATATAATGTAAAAAATTTGAACGCAAGAGGAGTGAACGAATGTTTTCTGAATCTGAAGCGGAGTTGAGACGAATCAGAATTGCACTTGTCTGGATTGCTGTGTTCTTATTGTTTGGTGCGTGCGGGAGGGATGAAACAGTAATTGAAACAGATAGCGGAGATTCTTATGAAACGCCCCAGCCAAGTTCATTTCCGCTCGAAAATAATCATTTTGGAATCGTAAATGACGGCAATATAGAAATTTATGAGTATAATGAGGCTGATAACAAGGTAAAGCTTAAAAAAGCGTTTCCGTCTGATGAGCTTGAATAAAATTCACAAGCATGGAATTTTACAAAGCAGAGGCAGGCCGCTAAACTGAATACTGACACAGAACATACAGAGGGTGAAATGATGAAGCATAAGATTATTGTCAATCACTGGGAAGAAATCTGTGAAGACGATTCCTGCTATGAATATGGAACGAGTATTATTGTTAATGGAAAAGAATTAATCAGAGAAGCCTCAATTATAAGCGCATTGAAGGCAGTTTTAGAAGAAATCGGCGCTGACGCAGAAATAGAAGAAACAGTCGAAAGCGAAAAATGCTGTGACAGTATAAGAAAAAAAAATCTAGACTACTAAGCAGTTTTTTTTCATGTTATGATATACATCGGCTTAAAAACGACACTTCGAGTAGGATGAGAGATGATTCTCGTTCTGCTCTCTTTTTTGGGCCCTGATGAGGGTGCCAGAGAGAAAATATGAATTTTTTATTAAAACGAATCTATATATTGTGTTTTTGCCAGAGGGTAGTATACTATATATAGTGTTAGTAGTTTAGAGATTCATATTTTTTGATAGGTCGTGATAAAACGTGGTACAAATCATATTTGATTCAAAAACAGGGAATGTTCAGCGCTTTGTGAATAAAATAGACTTTCAGCAAATACGCAAGGTGGACGAAATTGACCACCAGGACACTCCGTTTGTTTTGGTCACCTACACGACAAACTTCGGCCAGGTACCGGCATCAACACAATCATTTCTCGAAAAATACGCCCATCTCTTATTAGGAGTCGCTGCGAGCGGCAATAAAGTATGGGGCGATAACTTTGCGAAAAGCGCCGATACCATTTCAAGACAATATCAGGTGCCGATTTTGCACAAATTTGAACTCAGCGGCACATCTAAAGACGTTGAATTGTTTACTCAGGAGGTAGAAAGAGTTGTCACAAAATCAAGTGCCAAAATGGATCCAGTTAAATAACGAAATCATGATCCAAAAAGATGGAAAATTCCAGTTTGATAAGGATAAAGAGGCTGTACATAGCTATTTTGTAGATTATATCAATCAAAACACAGTATTCTTTCACGATTTAAAAGAGAAGCTGGATTATTTGATTGAAAATCAATACTATGAAGAAGAATTTTTAAGCCTTTATTCTTTTGAAGACATTAAAGAAGTGTTTAAGACAGCTTACGCTAAGAAGTTTCGTTTTCCTTCCTTCATGAGTGCGTTTAAATTCTATAATGACTATGCTTTGAAAACGAATGACAAGAAAAAAATCCTCGAGCGTTATGAGGACCGGATCTCAATTGTTGCGCTGTTCTTCGCAAACGGCGACACTGAGAAAGCAAAAGAATATGTCAACCTGATGATCAATCAGGAATATCAGCCGAGCACACCGACATTCTTGAACGCTGGCAGAAAACGCCGCGGAGAACTGGTGAGCTGCTTCTTGCTCGAAGTCAATGATTCTTTAAATGACATTTCAAGAGCGATCGATATCTCCATGCAGCTTTCTAAACTGGGCGGCGGGGTTTCTCTTAACCTGTCCAAGCTTCGCGCGAAAGGTGAAGCCATCAAAGATGTTGAAAATGCCACAAAAGGCGTTGTAGGCGTTATGAAGCTTCTTGATAACGCGTTCCGTTATGCTGACCAAATGGGACAAAGACAAGGATCTGGTGCGGCGTATTTAAACATTTTCCACCGCGATATCAATGATTTTCTCGATACGAAAAAGATTTCTGCCGACGAGGATGTGCGCGTCAAAACACTTTCTATCGGTGTAGTCATTCCGGACAAGTTCGTTGAGCTTGCGCGTGAGGACAAAGCGGCTTATGTATTCTATCCGCATACCATCTATAAAGAGTACGGACAGCACATGGACGAAATGGACATGAATGAAATGTACGATAAGTTTGTCGACAACCCCCGGGTGAAAAAAGAGAAAATCAACCCGCGGAAATTGCTCGAAAAACTTGCGGTGCTTCGTTCTGAATCAGGCTATCCATACATCATGTTCCAGGATAATGTCAACAAAGTACATGCGAATAACCATATTTCAAAGGTGAAATTTTCTAACCTTTGCTCTGAAGTGCTGCAGGCATCTCAGGTTTCTTCTTACACAGACTACGATGTAGAAGATGAAATCGGTTTGGATATTTCCTGCAACCTGGGATCGCTTAACATTCTCAACGTGATGGAGCACAAATCGATCGAAAAGACTGTTAAGCTTGCGACTGATTCTTTAACTCACGTATCTGAAACGACGGATATTCGTAATGCACCTGCTGTAAGACGGGCAAACAAAGCGATGAAATCAATCGGTCTCGGCGCTATGAACCTTCACGGATACCTGGCGCAAAATGGCATCGCGTATGAAAGTCCAGAAGCGCGCGACTTTGCGAACACATTCTTTATGATGGTGAACTTCTACTCTATCCAGCGTTCTGCAGAGATCGCAAAAGAGAAGGGCGAGACGTTTGATCAATATGAAGGATCAACCTATGCAACTGGTGAATACTTCGATAAATACGTTTCAGCTGATTTCTCGCCGAAATACGAAAAAATCGCAAATCTGTTTGAAGGTATGCATATCCCGACGACAGAGGACTGGAAACAATTAAAAGCATTTGTCGCTGAACACGGCATGTATCACAGCTACAGATTATGCATTGCGCCGACAGGCTCGATTTCATACGTTCAGTCAAGCACGGCATCTGTCATGCCGATTATGGAACGGATTGAAGAAAGAACATACGGCAACTCAAAAACGTACTACCCAATGCCTGGGCTTGCATCTAATAACTGGTTCTTCTACAAAGAAGCCTATGATATGGATATGTTCAAAGTCGTAGATATGATCGCGACAATCCAGCAGCACGTTGATCAGGGAATCAGCTTTACATTGTTCCTAAAAGATACAATGACGACTCGTGATTTAAACCGGATTGATTTGTATGCACATCACAGAGGAATTAAAACCATTTACTATGCAAGAACGAAAGATACTGGGCAAGACAGCTGCCTTTCTTGTGTTGTTTGATTAAAGGAGAGTTTATAGTGACGAAAATTTATGACGCAGCAAACTGGTCAAAACATGAAGACGACTTTACCCAAATGTTCTATAACCAAAATGTGAAACAGTTCTGGCTTCCGGAAGAGATTGCTTTAAACGGCGATCTCCTCACTTGGAAGTACCTTGGGAAAAACGAGCAAGACACGTATATGAAGGTACTGGCCGGATTGACTCTTCTTGATACAGAGCAGGGGAATACAGGAATGCCGATCGTGGCTGAACACGTAGACGGCCACCAGCGGAAAGCCGTGCTGAATTTTATGGCGATGATGGAGAACGCCGTTCACGCAAAATCGTACTCTAATATTTTCATGACACTGGCACCGACTGAAACGATTAATGAAGTATTCGAATGGGTCAAACAAAACAAATTTTTGCAGAAAAAAGCGCAAATCATCGTCGGACTCTACAAAGCGATTAAAAAAGATGACGAGATTTCACTGTTCAAAGCAATGGTTGCATCTGTGTATTTAGAAAGCTTCCTATTCTATAGCGGTTTCTATTATCCGTTATATTTCTACGGACAAGGAAAACTGATGCAAAGCGGTGAAATTATCAACTTGATCCTTCGTGATGAAGCGATTCACGGTGTTTATGTCGGACTTCTCGCTCAAGAAATCTACAATAAGCAGACAGAAGAAACAAAAGCAGAGCTTCGCGAATTTGCCATTGACCTTTTGAATGAGCTTTATGAGAATGAGCTTGAGTATACCGAGGACTTATACGATCAAGTCGGACTCTCGCACGATGTCAAGAAGTTCATCCGCTATAATGCGAATAAAGCGCTGATGAACCTTGGATTTGATCCTTACTTTGAAGAGGAAGACATTAATCCGATCGTTTTAAACGGATTAAATACAAAAACAAAATCACATGACTTCTTCTCCATGAAGGGGAACGGGTACAAAAAAGCGACCGTTGAGCCGATCAAAGATGATGACTTTTTCTTTGATGATGAAAAAGAGCAGATATAATATCTGCTCTTTTCGGCTTGAAGGTTGAAATAGGAGGACGCAGTAATCATGGGAAAAATGGATGAAATCATCTTGGTCGCTCCGCGCGATGAAGTGTTTAAAAAAGAAAAATTGACTTTTCAAGGCGTAAACAGTGAAGATGCCCGAGTAGCAGAAATTATGGCTCAAATTGAGGCGACCTATTCTGAAATGAGAAGGGGAGACGCAGAAGAAGATCCTCATTATAAGCAGCCGATTCCTTATGTCGTCATTAAACGCGAGGATGAAGTTTTCCTTTATGAGCGGCTGGCTGGCGGCGGAGAATCACGTCTTCACAATAAGCTTTCTCTTGGCTTTGGCGGCCATATGAATCATATTGAAGGAGCTGCATCCTTTGCCGAGGTCTTAAAGCTGAACACAGACCGGGAGCTTGATGAAGAACTGCAAATCGAAGAAGAAGATAAGCAGGCCATTGTCACATTAGGTTTGATAAATGATGATGACAACAGTGTCGGTAAAGTGCATATCGGTATTCTATCTGCGCTTCAATTAAAGCCAGGCTCACATGTGGAAGTCAAAGAGAAAGAGCAAATCGCGGGTAAATGGATGAAAATTTCTGAACTAAAACAAACAGACATTTATAACCGTCTGGAAACATGGTCGCAATTCGTGGTTGACATTCTTGAATAAAAAAACCCGGTTTCTCATGAAGAGGAACCGGGTTTTTTATCAGGCATGCTCGTCCGCAGCAGTATTATGATTCTAGGAAGACCATAGCGTCAAAGCCGGTATTCTCAGCTCTGGCAGCAAGGGCATCGGCGTGATCTTTGGAAGAAAAAGCGCCGATCTGAACTTTATATAATCCGTCCTTTAAGAGCACAATGGCGTCAAAGCCCTTAGACTCTGCACTGCTTGCAAGATTGTCCGCATTTGCTTTGACCTTAAAAGCCCCGATTTGAACCTTATATAACCCTGAGTTGGATGTCTTTTGAAGGCTGAAGGCTTGCTCCAACCCGTTTGCATGTCCTCTTGCCAAGCTTTGAATAAAACTGCTCGTTTTAAGCTTGTTCGCATCAGTAACCGTATCAATAAAACCGTTTTCCGTAAGCAGGGCAGGCATTGAGGATTCCCTTAATACGTGAAAGTTTGCTGTTTTTTTACCGCGATCGGAAAAGTCAACAGCTTGTATGACTTCAGAGTGAATCTCCGATTGGTAAGTCGTTGTCGGTGCTCCGACTCCCGGATAAATGTAGCTTTCGAAACCTGTTCCGCCCCCGGAATTAATGTGAATGGATAAAAAGAAATCGGCTCCCCAGTTATTTGCAGCATTTGTCCGGTCGCTTAAGCTGACATATTGGTCGCTTGTCCGGCTCAGCAGCACAGTAACACCCTCATACTCATTCGTCAATATAGTACGTAAAGCTAAAGCGATTTGCAAGGTTAACGTTTTTTCTTGGAGACCATTGCCTGTTGCGCCTGGATCGGACCCGCCATGACCTGGATCAATAAAAATTTTAACCATTCTCCATCACCTCATTACAGGATATGAAAAAAGACGGCTTCTGCTTGTACGATTATCATCCGGCAGAAAAATGAGGAAATAACCCCTGTTACCCGAAAAATTATTTCTCGGGAAAGCGCACAATCCAACAGGATGCGACAGGAAGGTTGCTAAAAGTGTGCCTTCTAATCGGCTTAAAAAAGGGGGGATTCAATCCAATTCAGCAGAAAGCGGAGGGGGAAATGATGATGACATCCATATGCTGCTTCAGTCTTTTTGCGGCCCGACTGTGGTTTTGGAGGTCAGTCAGAACATACTCAATGGAAATAGCGTTCAGACATTCTTTTTGTTTCCTATTAATATCACTCATGGTTCGCATGGGTTAACGTTTATACTCACTCTTTTCCTCGGTGCCATTATTTTCGCTCCAGTTCTTCATCGGATTATTGGCATTTGTATTTGGAGAAGTATGGGGATTTGACATCATCCTAGGCTTAGTCTCTCAGGAAAGTTGATTTCCCGGGTGTTTTACCCGGATTTCTTCCAAAAAGTTGCTGGCTTTTATACATCATCCGAAAATCCTCTTTCTCGATGATCCGACAATCGGTTTAGATATCGTTGCGAAAAGAAGAATACAGCAATTTCTTCATCATGTAAATACTGAGCATAAAACGAGGATTCTTCTCACCTCCCATCAAATTGATGACGTTGAACGTTTATGTAAACGGATCATCCTGATTGATGAGGGAGAAATCAAATTCGACGGACCGAAAGAAAAGCTGTCACAATTGACGAACAGTAAGAGAAGCTCAGCTGTTGAAGTAGACGCTGTTCATGCAGACTGGGGTTTACTTTCATGTCAACCTACTGAAGTGAAAGGAAAGTATATCTGATAATTCACAAATCCCTCAGCTCATCACAAGCATATCTGCATAATATGCTGTTTTAATATAGAAACAACAGAGACCGCCCTTGAAAATATCTTGACTGAGGTTTATACCTCGAAGAAATATCGCCTTCATAGCTGATTGTTCTAACAAATTTACTGAAAATAAAATCTCTTGGTTTGTCCACCCTGTGTTCGTGAATACAATAAGAAATAAAGTATTTCTCGGGAAAGCGCAGGATTCCCCATTGTTCCCGAAAAAAAGCATTTGTTTCGACACATGATAGGCGTTTGTCACATAAGGCATACGCTTGAATATCATATAGAGAGAACTGAGAGGTGAAAATGTTGGAGCGCGCTGTGACTTATAAAAACAACGGACAGATCAACATTATTCTTAACGGACATAAGCAG
This sequence comes from Bacillus sp. B28, assembly GCF_029536185.1. Lineage (NCBI taxonomy): Bacteria > Bacillati > Bacillota > Bacilli > Caryophanales > Bacillaceae > Bacillus > Bacillus sp. B28. The sequence goes on from NZ_CP120511.1 coordinate 1,909,447, forward strand.
GTGCTGACAAACGCTGAGGCAGAGGCGGAATATCAAGCGGCTTTGCAAAAAAACGAAGCTAAGCACGGCATTTTGAAGGAAATAGAAAAAGAGATGAACACACTGGTTGGAATGGAGGAAATGAAACGAAACATTAAGGAAATATACGCTTGGATTTTTGTCAATCAAAAACGTGCGGAACAGGGCTTGAAGGTGGGAAAGCAAGCGCTGCATATGATGTTTAAAGGAAATCCGGGAACTGGGAAAACGACAGTTGCGCGGCTTATCGGCCGGCTGTTCTTTGAAATGAACGTACTGTCAAAAGGCCACCTGATCGAAGCGGAACGCGCGGACTTGGTCGGGGAATACATTGGCCACACCGCCCAAAAGACGAGGGATTTAATCAAAAAGTCATTAGGCGGCATTTTGTTTATAGACGAAGCCTATTCCCTTGCAAGGGGCGGCGAAAAGGACTTCGGAAAAGAAGCGATCGACACGCTCGTCAAGCATATGGAAGACAAACAGCATGAATTCATTTTAATTCTTGCCGGATATTCACGGGAAATGGAGCATTTTTTATCATTGAATCCCGGTCTCCAATCCAGATTTCCCATCTCCATCGATTTCCCGGATTATTCCGTCAATCAGCTTATGGAAATTGCGAAACGAATGATCGCAGAGCGGGAATACCAGCTCAGTCAAGAAGCTGAATGGAAATTAAAGGATTACTTAATGACAGTCAAAAGCACAACAAGTCCCATTAAATTCAGCAATGGCCGTTTTGTCAGAAATGTCATAGAAAAATCGATCAGAGCGCAAGCCATGAGACTTCTAATGGGCGACCAATACTTAAAAAGCGATTTGATGACCATTAAAAGCCAAGATCTTTCAATCAAAGAAGACGCCGCTGGCTCGATATAGACCTCTTTCTGTGAGAGGTCTTTTTTTCTAATGTATTTCTTGCTTTTCACAGCAATCGATTTGTGGTATACACATGCAGGGTTTGGTATGATAATACTACTGCCCAATATGCAATAGAAAGGAACATCCATTTGAACGAACAAGAAACAAGACAGGAAAAGGCCATTTTAGTCGGATGTCAGCTGCCCCATATAACAGATGAGCATTTTGAAAATTCCATGGAAGAGCTTGCATCACTGACAAAAACAGCAGATGGAACGGTATTGACCAGCGTCACGCAAAAACGAAACCGGGCTGACGCAGCTACATATATAGGAAAAGGGAAGGTTGAAGAGCTGAAGACGCTCGTTGAAGAGCTTGAAGCCGATCTTCTTATTTTTAATGATGAACTGTCACCAAGCCAGCTGAAGTCCTTGGCAACTGCGATTGAAGTGAAAATCATCGACCGCACGCAATTGATATTAGATATTTTTGCGAAAAGAGCAAGAACAAGAGAAGGAAAGCTTCAAATCGAGCTGGCTCAGCTCCAGTATGCTCTCCCGCGTCTGACGGGACAGGGGATCAACCTTTCCCGGCAAGGCGGAGGGATCGGCGCGAGAGGACCGGGGGAAACAAAACTGGAGACCGATCGCCGCCATATTAGAAATCGCATTCATGAAATTAACACGCAGTTATCCGCTGTCATTCGCCATAGAAGCCGCTATCGTGAAAGAAGAAAGAAAAACGGTGTGCTGCAAATCGCTCTTGTCGGGTATACGAACGCGGGGAAATCAACGTGGTTTAACCGCTTGACAAGCGCTGACAGCTATGAAGAAGACCTTCTGTTTGCCACGCTGGACCCTATGACCAGAAAAATGGTGCTGCCAAGCGGCTACAGCGTGCTCCTGTCAGATACGGTCGGATTTATTCAAGATCTTCCGACGACACTGATCGCTGCATTCCGCTCAACGCTTGAAGAAGTAAAAGAAGCGGATGTGATTCTGCATCTGATTGATTCCTCAAATGAGGAGTACACAGGGCACGAAAAAACGGTGCTTCGCTTGCTGGAAGAGCTTGAAGCAGATGATATCCCGGTGCTGACGGCTTATAACAAACGCGATCAAAAGCTGCCTGACTTTATCCCGTCCGTTGGAAAGAATCATATCATGGTCAGTGCAAGATTTGAGGAGGATGCTGAAAAGTTTAAGGGAACCATCCAGCGTTATTTGCGCCAAGAACTGTTAATGCCTTTTGAAGCGCAGGTACCGGCAAGTGAGGGCAAGCTTCTCTCCAGAATCAAATCCGAAACGATGGTTGACCGTTTTCATTTTAATGAAGAAAACGAACAGTACGACATATCGGGATATGTACAAGAAGAGCAAAGTATCATCGGTGAATTGAAGAAGTATATGTAAGAAGGGAATACAAGGACATGTTCGAAACTTTAACACACGGAGATTTATTAAAAAAAACAGCAATGGAAGTGGAAACGGAAATTGCCGGCGTTCATAAACAAATAGAAGAAATCAGTGAACGCAATGAATGGAGAGTGCTTCAAAGCTATAGAAAACACAAGGTAAGCGACACTCATTTTACGCCGTCTACAGGATACGGCTATGATGACATCGGAAGAGATACACTTGAAAGCATTTATGCAGATGTGTTTGGCGGAGAAGCCGGGCTTGTCAGGCCTCAAATTATATCAGGCACACATGCGATTTCTATTGCTTTATTCGGTGTCCTCAGACCGGGGGACGAGCTGCTTTATATCACAGGCAAGCCGTATGATACGTTAGAAGAAATTGTCGGCGTTAGAGGCGGAGAAAATTCTGGATCGTTAAAGGATTTTCAAATCGGCTACAATGCGGTTGACCTGACTGAAGACGGAAAAATAGATTACGATGCTGTCGCTGCAGCTATCAATCCGAAGACAAAGGTGATCGGCATTCAGCGCTCAAAAGGATATGCCAATCGTCCTTCTTTCTTAATTAGTGAAATCAAAGAAATGATCCGCTTTGTAAAAGAAATCAATGAAAACCTTATCGTATTTGTGGACAACTGTTACGGAGAATTTGTAGAAGAGCTGGAACCTTGCCATGTAGGCGCCGATCTCATGGCGGGATCTCTTATTAAAAATCCGGGAGGCGGTCTTGCCAAAACAGGCGGGTACCTCGTTGGAAAATCTAAATGGATCGAGGCTTGTTCATACCGAATGACTTCACCGGGCATCGGCCGGGAAGCCGGAGCGTCTCTTTACTCGCTCCAGGAAATGTATCAAGGCTTCTTTTTGGCGCCGCACGTTGTGTCACAAAGCTTAAAGGGAGCGGTGTTTACAGCGAGATTCCTTGAAAAACTGGGCTTCACTTCAAACCCGAAATGGGATGCGAAAAGAACAGATTTGATACAATCCGTTGAGTTTTCCGACAGAGAAAAGATGATTGCCTTTTGCCAGGCCATTCAATATGCATCGCCGATCAATGCCCACGTGACGCCTTATCCAGCCTACATGCCGGGATACGAAGATGATGTGATTATGGCAGCGGGCACATTTATACAAGGAGCAAGCATTGAATTATCAGCTGATGGCCCTATCCGCCCGCCATATGTAGCGTATGTGCAGGGAGGATTAACCTATGCGCATGTGAAAAATGCCATATGCAGTGCAGTGGATTCTTTAATGGATAAGAAATTAATTTGAATAGTTTAAAATTTTCACTGAATTTCATGTTAAGAATCCTTACATGTTATTGACACAAAATATAACATCACCTATAATGAAACTAAGTTAAGAAAAGGAGGAAATTGAGATGAGTGATAACATTCGCCGCTCAATGCCTTTATTTCCAATAGGAATTGTCATGCAATTGACCGAATTATCAGCAAGACAAATTCGGTATTATGAGGAAAATGGACTGATATTTCCAGCTAGAAGCGAAGGAAATAGACGATTATTCTCATTTCACGATGTAGATAAACTGTTAGAAATTAAACACCTGATTGAACAAGGTGTAAACATGGCAGGAATTAAACAAATTCTGGCGAAAGCTTCGGCCGAGCCGGAACAGAAACAAAATGAGAAGACGAAGAAACCAATGAAACATGATCTGTCTGATGACGAACTGAGACAGCTCCTGAAAAACGAGCTTATGCAAGCCGGCCGTTTTCAAAGAGGAAATACATTCCGTCAAGGCGACATGTCCCGCTTCTTTCATTAATCCGTTAGCAACTGTTTTGCTATATACATTTACCTTTTAGAGGAGGAGTTTTACGAAATGGCAAAGTATACAAGAGAAGATATCGTAAAATTAGTAAATGAGGAAAACGTCAAGTACATCCGCCTGCAATTTACCGACATTCTTGGAACAATCAAGAACGTTGAGATTCCTGTAAGCCAGCTTCCAAAAGCACTTGATAATAAGGTCATGTTTGACGGATCTTCTATTGAAGGTTTCGTTCGCATCGAAGAATCAGATATGTACCTGTATCCTGATCTAAATACATTTGTTATCTTCCCATGGACAGCTGAAAAAGGTAAAGTAGCACGTTTCATCTGTGATATTTACAATCCGGATGGCACACCTTTCGAAGGTGACCCGCGAAACAACTTAAAACGGATTCTGAAAGAAATGGAAGACCTGGGCTTCAGTGATTTCAATCTAGGACCTGAGCCTGAATTCTTCTTATTCAAATTAGACGAAAAAGGCGAACCGACTCTTGAATTAAACGACAAAGGCGGATATTTCGACTTAGCTCCAACTGACTTGGGAGAAAACTGCCGCCGCGATATCGTTCTTGAGCTTGAAGAGATGGGCTTTGAAATCGAAGCATCTCACCACGAAGTAGCGCCTGGCCAGCACGAAATCGACTTTAAATATGCCGGTGCAGTCCGCTCTTGTGACGACATCCAAACGTTTAAACTAGTTGTTAAAACAATTGCCCGCAAACACGGTCTGCATGCGACATTTATGCCAAAACCGTTGTTCGGTGTGAACGGTTCAGGTATGCACTGCAATCTATCACTCTTCAAAGATGGCGTTAACTCATTCTATGATGCAAACGCAGATCTTCAGTTAAGTGAAACAGCGAAACACTTCATTGCAGGTATCGTGAAGCATGCAACAAGCTTTACAGCAGTAACAAACCCGACAGTGAACTCTTACAAACGTCTTGTTCCTGGCTATGAAGCACCTTGCTACGTTGCATGGAGCGCGCAAAACAGAAGCCCGCTTATCCGTATCCCGGCTTCCCGCGGCATCAGCACACGTGTTGAAGTGCGCAGCGTAGATCCAGCTGCGAATCCGTACCTAGCACTTAGCGTCTTGCTTGCTGCAGGTTTAGACGGAATCAAAAACAAACTAGAAGCGCCAGCTCCAATCGACCGCAACATCTACGTGATGAGCAAAGAAGAGCGCATGGAAAACGGAATCGTCGACCTTCCTGCAACACTTGCTGAAGCATTAGACGAATTCAAATCAAACGAAGTGATGGTCAAAGCTCTAGGCGAGCACCTATTCGAGCACTTCATCGAAGCAAAAGAAATCGAGTGGGATATGTTCCGCACACAAGTTCATCCTTGGGAGCGCGAACAGTATATGTCTCAGTATTAATCTCTCAATCCCTTGGCACTATTGGTGTCAGGGGATTTTTAAATTTTGGTCATAAGTTAAGAGATCGATATTTTTGGTCCTTGAACAAAATATGACCAATCAACAAGTTTCCACTTTGCAGTTGATGACACAAAGGTTATTCAAGGGCTGCCGTTAAATCGTAACGCATGGTACACAGGAGACGGCACAAACGGCACCGGAAACCGTAAGTCGATTGGCGTTGAAATCTGTTACAGCAAGTCAGGAGGCCCTAGATACAAGGCGGCAGAAAAACTGGCAATCAAATTTGTGGCGCAGCTGCTCAAAGAACGCGGCTAGGGTATTGATCGTGTGCGCAAGCACCAGGATTGAAACGGCAAGTATTGTCCGCACCGTATTTTGTCAGAGGGCAGATGGGACGAGGTTAAGGATGCCATCGAAGCAGAATTGAAGGCTCTAGGCGGGAAAACAACTTCTAAACCGTCATCATCTGCATCTAAAGATTTCGGGGGCACTTACACAGTTAAAAAAGGCGATACTCTTTCCGCGATTGCAAAAGAGCACAGGGTGAGTGTGGCAACCATGCAAAGCTTGAACGGTATCAAAAACCCGAACTTGATCCAGGTCGGCCAAGCATTAAAGCTCACAGCATCAAGCACTTCCAGCACTAAATCAAGCAGCAAAAAAAACGTCATATGCGCTGCCTTCTGGCATCTATAAAGTCACAAGCCCTATGCGAAATAAGGCGGATTCAAAAAGCGTTGGCTGCTCTTTATTTCTACCCGAACAAAGGGGCGAAGAATAACGGTATTGACTGCATTTATGGACCTAAGACTAAAGCGAAAATTGAAGTGAAATTGAAGTAATAAAAGAGCCTCTCATATAATGAGGGGCTCTAAATTGCAATCCTTTGACTTAATCGTCCCAGTCTTCATCATCGATCCAGTCGTCTTTCGCTTCTTCAAGCTCTTCTATTAAAAACTCTAGGAATGTGCTACCAACTTGTTTACCATATCCCTCTTGGTTATCCCAAAGGATGACAGGGCATTCTCCTTCTTTCATCTTGTTAGTGTCAAGACAATAAGAAAATTCATCAACATATTCGATCACTACAAGACCATCCGAAAGGTTATAATATTTTTTATATTCATTGGTCTGATCGACAACTTCAGCACCGTGAGAGTCATATCCGAGTATCATTGTACCGTATGCTCCCCCTGAACCATACTCAGTTAAAAACCATTTATAGCTGTCTGGAAGGGTTACATTAAGATCCTCTTCTATTTCTCTAATTTGATCTTCAGTGACTCCCCCGGTGAGAATTGAATTTTCTTTATTTTCATCAAAGAAAGTTTTCACTTTTGAATAATCCATTAAACTTTCACCTCTTATCCTTGGTTCTCAAATTGCTGAGCTCTCCATCTCCAATACCTTCTTCTGAAACTTTTTATATTGTTTATCAAGTACTGGATTATTTCTAAAACTCTGTCCATTCTCTTTTAATCCATGCAAAACATCACTGTACTTATTGTGCCAGCTTTCAGGTATCTCGAGCATATTTCCAGGCTCTTCTTGAATCAAATGATGCAAATTAATTTGGGTTCCATCTTTTGCAAAAGGAGCATTGCCATTTTTCATTAGTTAAAGATTCGTAAGGCCTTTCCGATTTTTTTGATTAAGATCAATATCTTTCATTGTATAGACTCTACGGCTTACATCTCTAGGTTGTCCTTTAACTTTGACCTTGCCACCTATTTCGTATGATTCATATTTTTCTTATTTAACCAAGGGACGTTTACTTTCTGACCTGTAAATTACTTTCTTGTTTCATCTAATTTTTTAGCAAGCTGAAGTAGCCTGTCTTTTGCGCTCACATCATTGATGACATTATACGGCATGCCACCTGCTACAACAACATCTTCTCGCATGACAAACGGTTTAATTGCTGTTAGTGGATCAGGAGTTTCATCAAGCTTTTTAGACACTTTTTTGACTGCAGCTTTTCCTGTTGTTTTTAGGTGTTTTTTATTTGTCTCATCTTATGGGGTCAATCCTGTCCGCCATTTTCAGTTTTTTTCTTTTGAACTGATCCATAAAGAACAAAGATAAACTCAGAATGTAGCAAAGTCTAATATTACTTTCTTCAGCTTCATTTCCTCTTTAGAATTTTTGTTTTCTATCTATATCGGTAGAACATGAATAATTACAATCCGGGATTCAATTATTATGAATTAATTTTTCCTTAACATGTTCTTTTTTCAGTCTATGTTTGATCAGGTCATGTTAAAATTTTACTGAATTTATAGTCAAAAGGGGAACGTGCTTATGATAGGGGTCAAAGTTAAAAAATCAAAAGAAAACTTAGTAATCAATTGGCAATTATCCAAAATTGAAATTCCAATCAAAGAAATTAACGATGTATTCCTTGATCCAAACTATGGGGGAGAGGAAAAAAGTGCGGTAAGGATTGGGTTTCCTTATCGATAAGCTAAACAAACTTGATGAGGATTTAAAAACTGAGTACGCTGAGACTGAGCCAAACGAACAATTTATTCAGCAAGATTTTAAAAAGATGCAGGAATCAACAGGGAAAGGGAAAAACGCTACTCCGATTCACTATAATGCAAAAGCATATAGAGAAAGTGACATACATAAGAAAAAAGGTGATATTGAGAAGCATTCTGAATCTTACTTAAGCGTTAAGAACGAAGAAGCAAAAGAACGTGAAATCAAGGAATTAAAGAAAAAACTTAATGACGGTGTGTCTGATCCTGATGAATACTTAGAGATCGCTAAGAAAGTAGGCTACGAGAATCTGGAGCCAGCTCAAGTTCAGCTTGCGGTACAAATCGAACAAGCGAAGCAGCTAGAAGGAGCTAGAAGGAGCAGGAGAAATCACCTGGGATATCGTAAAAGGTGTAGGAGTTGGTTTATACGATGTTGGAAAAGACACTGTAACCGGCTTATGGGACTTCATCACCGATCCAGGAGAAACACTCTCAGCACTGGGGAATGCAGTTATTCATCCAGTGAAAACATATGACGCTATTTCAGCAGCAATAGAAGAGTCATATCAAAAAGATATGGTGAATGGGGATGCCTATTCTAGATCAAGGTGGGTAACCTATGCTGTTGGTTCAGTGGCTGTAGCTGTTTTTGGAACCAAAGGTGCAGGAGCCATTAACAAAGCTGATGCAGCAGGCAAGGTAATAAATAAAGCTAGTCAAGCAGGGAAGAAAATTAAGGACGTCAAGATTCCAGATTTGCTGCCTTATAACCCTAAGTACGATCTTGCTATGGCAGGGGACGTGCCATACAATGTAGTGGATGGAGAAAACTTGAAAAATCAGCTAATGAGTTTTGCTAAAGGGTCAGATAAAGAAGTAAAACCTTTCGATGTCGTTGATTATAGACCAAGTAACAGTCCTTTAGAGAATCATCACGGTGTAATGGACGTATGGGCCAAACATAATGTTCCGAATTATGTGAGTAGAGGTAGTAATACGCCAACAGTAGCTTTAACTAAGGAGCAACACAATGCTACCAAGAAAGTTTATAGAGAATGGTTATATGAAAAAACAGGGAAAAAAGTTGGCGGTAAAGTAAATTGGAAAGAAGTATCACCTAGGGAAATACAAGAACTTACTGAGAAGATGTTTGATGCTGCTAATGTTCCTAAAGAAGCGAGACAGCAATATTATAACGCATTTAATCAATACAACTTTAGAAAGTAGGTGCGGACTTGAGCATTGATATGTTAATCAAGAAGATTGCTTCCACATCAGACTGTCGGCTGTTTGAAGCTGATGGTCTCCCAATACTAGAAGAGAAGCATCAACTACCAATAGATATTAGTGAATTTTATGAACAATGTGGCGGTGCAGTTTTATTTGAAAATGCGGAGTATCCAATATACATAGTAAGACCAGATGAGTTTAAATTGGCTAATCCCATTATTGTTGGGGAACTCTGTGAAGAAGACATTTCATCCGAGTGGTATATTGTTTGCACGGATGGAAAAGGAGAATACCTAACAATTGACTTAAACGAAGAGCGAAAAGGAAAATGCTATGACAGCTTTTTTGATCGACATGGAATAGTCGGCGAAACACAAGTGATAGCAAGTTCATTTACTGATTTAATACAACGACTGCTTGAGAATAAGGGTAAACATTGGTATTGGTTAAGGGATGATTATATATCACTAGGCGATGCATATGATGGCGTAGAAATTGAATAATCTATTAAACAAAAGTATTGCAATTGTTCATTGCTAAAGATGTGCAATGCGGAGGGTATTAAAATGAGCTTCACTAAGATCGAACAAAAGTTGAAAGAGTTTACGATAGATGCTGAAACAAACCCTAGCATTAATACAAATGAACAACTTAAAGAGCTTGAAAAAAATATAGGCAATCAATTACCTTCAGATTATAAGGACTTTTTGAAGAAATATGGAGGATGTTATCTAGGAAGTAAAAAAACAACAGATGAGATTGAGTATGACGTTTGCTATAAACCTATAGAGAAAGACCCTTGGATGGGTAAGGACGTTAATACACAATTGTTAGAAGGTTTTTATGATTTAGCGAACGATCATAACAGTCTTCAGAAAGCAATCGATACATATTCTGATCGCTTTCCTAGAAATATTATTCCTATTGCAAGTTCCGCAGGTGGGAATGAAATATGCATGGATATCGATAATGAAATGATATTGTTTTGGGATCATGAATTAAGTTATCCCAATAAAGGCTTTTTCCTGATTGCCAATTCGTTTGAGGAGTTTATCTTAAGTTTAGTTGATGAACCAATTGAATCTGATAAAGAAGATGATGGAATTCTCTACATTAAATTAGATGATGATTTATTAAACTGTTAAGCAAAAGTATTGCAAATAAGACCGAAACTTATTGAATCTGAGCTCATATGATATACATTAAGGTATCAAGGTTATTGATGGCATGATACTGAAAAGGAGTGAGATTCATGGGAGGATTTTATTTCTTTGGTGGTTTGATTTTAGCTTTTCTAATAGGTGTTGGTTTATTATCTCTTGGTGCTTATATGCTTTGGAAACTTATAATGATGCGCTAGGTTTGATGGAAGCTGGGATTTGATTTTTAAAAAAGCTATTTGCTTAACCTCACTTTTTGTAAGTTGGAAATATTTTTATGCTTTAGAAGCTGTACTGTAGGCTTAGTTGAAGATAGGACTGCTGATACGATTAACACAATAGCAAAGTATTGTTGCTTGTCGAACCAATATCCTCAATCTAAATAAAATAATGGTTTTATCCATAAAACAAAAGTCTGGAAATTAGGGATGGAGAGATTGTTTCAGCACAAGTCCTAGATAATAAAATTTACGCTATTACGAGTGATGAAGAGAATATGTCCATCATCTCAATTAATCCAAAAACGAACAAGCAGGAAAAGAAGGCCTCCATTCCAAATAAGACTGTTTATTTCACAGATGCTAAAGATGCATTCCAAACTTTTGATAAAAGAACATTTATGTTAGCTATTAATGATAATGTAAATGAAAAAGAAGCTTCAAAAATACTATTGATTGATAAGGAGACATTAAAAACAAAAAAAGAAGTTATAATGGAGAATGGATTCATCCCAACAAAATTAAAAAGAATAACTGATGAGATCGTTGCTGTCTCATACAATGGGAAAGTTAGCTTTTTTGATGAAAATCTAAATAAGAAAAAATCTTTCAAATTCTATGCAGGCAATAGTGAAATGTTATTGAATGATATTAAATTTGATGATAGTAACATGTACGTCCTTATCAAAGGGTTTGACATGCAAAAAGAGAATGTCTTAGGGGAAATAACCTCCTATGACTTAAAATCAGGGAAAAAGGTTAACACAACACCATTAAAAGCGAAAAAAGAATGGGAAATTGCACGTTTTGAATTATTGCATAATGAATAAGATTAGGAGGATATCTCATTTGGGTGGTCCTGCATTTTTAATACTACTAGTACTGCCGGCTGTATCATTTATCTTAGGAATAATAGGATACTTTATTTTCAAAAGAGTATGGGTAACAACCTTGATTATATTTGTACTTTCTTTAGTTTTTATGCTAATTGAAATAGGGTTAGAGCCGACTTTTTTAATCTGGGTGACTATCATGACAGTTGTATGTTTTATATCTGGAATTCTAACTAAATCCATTGCAACTTTAATTAGAGGATGATAGCAGAAGCGAAGCGTTGCGATAACTTTGACAGCATATTTGTCGTACATTTCTTTCAATGAAACCCTAAGTAATATGGCAACTTGATTTGCTCCTAATTAACCTCCTTTTATAAGGGGGTTTTATTTATTACCAACATTTACATCGAACTTTTGTTCTTGTTTATATTGAATGAAGAACATTTGTTCTGTTAATGTTAGATCAATAAAGGAGTGAGTCGATATGCTTAGGGATCGAGGAACAATCAAATGGACATCAATGATGCTTCCAGAACATTTAACACAACTTAAACAAGATTTGATTGATGTATCAAAAATTGAAAAACCATCCTTAGATGACCATCAAATTGAAGAGATGGATCTTCTCGTCTCTGAGGCACTTGAATTTAATAAAGAGTTGAAATTCAAACTCTTTAACAATGGATTTGTTGAAAATGTTACCGGCAGAGTTCATTACATTAATTTTGAACAACAAAAGCTTCCCGTAAAAGACCAGAACGACAATACAGTTTATGTCAATAAGAATAACATCATAGGAGTTACATACAATGATTGATTACTCACAATTTCCACGTAAGAATATTCTTTGTGTCGATATGAAATCCTTTTATGCTTCTGTATAGGCTGTAACAATGGGACTTAATCCTTTAACGTGTTATCTTGCTGTTGTAGGGAATACGGAGAGACAGGGAAGTGTAGTATTAGCTGCATCTCCTGCACTTAAAAAAGATTTTGGAATCAAAACAGGATCGAGACTTTTTGAGATACCTGAAGATCCAAGAATACACATTGTAAATCCGCAAATGAAGCTTTTCATCAGAGTTTCGACTGAGATTACAAAGCTGTTTTACAGATTTGTTCCTGAGAAATGTGTCCATACTTATTCAATGATGAATCTTTTTTAGATGCAGGAAAAGAAGATCCTGAAGAAATGGCCAAAGCAATCCAAAGCAGCATGTGGAGAGAATTTGGTTTGATGTGCACAGTAGGTATTGGAGACAATATGTTACTCAGTAAGCTTGCACTTGACCTGGAGAGTAAGAAAACAAAGAGCGGTATTGCACGTTGGAGATATGAAGATGTGCCAAATAAACTCTGGAATGTTCACCCTTTGTCAAAAATGTGGGGGATAGGAGGGAGGATGGAAAGAAATCTGAATCGGATGGGAATATCAACTGTAGGTCAGTTAGCCAAATTTCCTTTAGAGCTGCTTGAAAAGAAGTTTGGAATAATGGGGAATCAGTTGTACTACCATGCTCATGGAATCGATTTATCAGAAATAGGAGCTCCTTTGATGCAAGGGCAAATTAGTTTTGGTAAGAGTCAGATCTTACTGAGGGATTATACAAGGAGAGAAGAAATTAAGGCTGTTCTTCTGGAGATTTGCGAAGAAGTCGCAAGAAGGGCACGTACACATAATAAAGTTGGTCGAACAATTAGCTTGGGAATTGGTTACAGTAAAGATGAACTTGGCGGTGGTTTTCTCCGATCTAAAACAATTGATCTTCCCACAAATATCACAATGGACATTTATAGATGCTGCTTGATGATCTTTAATAAGTTTTACTCCGGTAAAACAGTGAGAAGTATATCAGTTACGTTCGCAGGAACTGCACTTCACAGAGCTGGACTTACTGGGGGACATAAGACTTAAAACCCTTCTCATTGAGAAGGGTTAAACATGGTTGAGTTGTGAAGTTTCTGACTTACAAACTAAAAATGAATTTATTTAGAATAGTTTCCAAGTAACAATAAAATAATAGTCATAATGATAATTAATAATATTGCTCCAACTACGATTAAAGTCATCTTTTTTAATAAACTGTTCTCTTCTGACTCGATTCCACATAATGTCGCTCCTAATGCAATTCTAGAAGGACAAGCCATCGTTGCATGAGAAGAACTTGCATTTTGAATACTTGCAACTAAATTTAATGGTAATCCAGTTTTTGTGGCTGTTTGAACTTGTAATTGGGTGAACATTGCATTTGATCCTGTATTACTACCTGTAAGGAAGCCTCCAATTCCCCCGATAAATGGAGAAACGTATATAAATAGTGTACCAAACATTAATCCAGCAGCATTAGCTATGGTAAAGGTCATGTTTGATGTAGTCATTAATTGTGAAATTGCTACAAATGCTGTGGTGGAAATTACAAAAGGAACCCATTGTTTTATAGTGGTTTTAATTGAATTCCAGATAACATTCTTTGAAATTTTAAAAATGAATATCGTATATAGACATGTAACAAACAGCCAGAAACCCGGCGAATAAAGTAAAGCTAACGAAAAAGAAAAAGCAGGTAACTCAAGAACAAAATTAGATTCTAAAAAATCTTTAAATAAGGGTATAAGTCTTGTGGCGAAAATTGACATAGTCAAAAATAAGTAAGGACTCATAACTTTGATGATACTTATACTTTCTTCAGGCTTTTCAGACATAGAAGTCTCATTAATAGTCTTGTTTGCCATTTTAAGTTGAGAAGAGTTTTTTATTTTGATTATGAGTAAACCAATGGAACTACTAGCTAGGGAACTGAGAACTCCAGCTAACTCTACACTTACAAAAACATTAAACAAAATCATTGTAAGTGAAAAAACAATTGAAATGAATAAGATTTCCTTCCATGTATGTCTAATTGCCTTTTTCCCTCCAGCAAGGTAGACAGCAATTATCAAGAAATAGATAAATATAGGAATACTTATAATAGCAGTTCCAGTACCTACTTCCTTGAGAGCAATACCTCCAATCTGAGCACCTATCACTGTCCCAGTAGATAAGGCACCCCATGGGACTGCGAGTAAACTGACAAGTCCAATTGAAGCTGCTTTAATTGGGGGAAAACCCAGTGCAATTAAAATTGGTGCTACAATCATAAAAGCTATCCCAAAACCACTTGTTGATTCTAAGAGGGGTGAGAGCCCCATGACCAATAATATTACTTGTAAAAGCTGATCGTTTGTTGCACCTGAAATAAAAGCAGCGATTGTTTGAATGCCACCAATATTATTAATTAAATGAAAAAAAAGTATGCCAAAGAACAAAACGTACGCTGCTACAAAGGAGATTAAAAAACCTTTGAAGGAAGCATGTAAGGCGCCCTCTAAGGTTATACGATAATTAGGGTAGATCAAAATGATAAGTAGGGTAGCAGTGTAGGATAGGAGTCCAGACTTCAACGATGTTTGTTTTAATACAAATAAAAAAACAAAAACACATATAAATGGTAATAAAGCTATTATTAAATTCATAATTAATTTTCCTTTCGAATGTTAAAACGTTTACGCCATTATAAGTAGCGTAAACGTTTTAATTTATGAAATATCACTATACAAAGATTGTAGAACTGATTGAGCACTTGCAAATAGTGAAAATAAAATTCTGTCTGGCGGAGTAGAAACATAATTTAATCCATGAGGAGCTGCGTTTTTAGATAACCATTTGACTGAATGCCAAGAACCAGCTATCTCTCCACCTAAACCTATTAAGTATTCTCTTCTATTTGATAATTTTAAAAGTTTAGTACGTCTCAGCCCTTGTACAATTGCTTTTCCAACAATTTGTTCATTAATAATTTGGAACGGGCTACTAGGCATTATGTTCAACTTAACGTATTCTGGAATAATCGACTTGGCCGAGTCTGCCCTATTCATATTGAGACATGCTGCAGTAAAATCGTTTCCGCCAAATAAGGCACCGTTTAGCTCTAAATCCTCTCCCTTAACATCAAGAATATCTTCTAATACATGAAAAGCTCCTGATGTTTCAATCATTATAGATACTCCACGTACTAAGTCTTGAATTCCATATGACTTCACAAGCTTCTCAAAAGTTTCTACAAACATAGAGACTTCCTCCGGAAAAGTAACCATTGACAATAGAATTTGTAAATGAACATTTACACCTTCGTTATATGCTTTATGTGCTGCCCTAATAACTCCTTCCGACCAAATTTGGCATATATCTTGTCTTTGAACGGTAACTCTTACTCCTCGACAACCATGATATGTTTCCGATTCATTTGCTAGAATTTTAACGCGATCACTCACAGCCTTTTCGTTTAAATTATATTTTTCAGAGAAACTTTTAGTATCAAAATCTTTTGTGAAAATCATATTGTAGGGCATACATAACAACCTAACAACAGCAATCTCACCTGTACCTACTTTGAATACGTCATAGACCATTTCAGTGAATCTTTGTAAATACTTATCTTTATACTCTAGGTAACTTTGTCCTACAATCTCTTCACCAAGAAATATTATTCTCATTAAATCAATGTCACTAGTTTGATTCCACATACGTTCATCTCTTAATAACCCTAACCCGTATCTATTAGAATTACTTTGCAGGCAAACCTCACCATCTACAACTGATATGTCACTTCCATACATCCTGGTAAGAGTCATAGTTCTAGTAGTATGAGCTGTTGATAACACCTTGAGATTTGAGATATTGTATGCTTCTTCTAATAATTTTTTAAAGCCTAAAAATTCTGGAGATTGAATAGTCTCTATAAGAAACTTTTTGTTTTTTTGATATATACTTGAGTAAATAATATTTTGTTCTGCATTATCTGGCCCGTAATTGTCTAATGCTTCTATAAAAGCTTGAGAAAGAATGTGATAAACCTTGATTATAGTAGAAGGCGTAGAAGATAGGTTTCCTTTTAAAATTAATCCTTTATTGGCGTTTAAAGAGAGACATTCACCTTCATTTATTATATCCTTTTTGAATATGATTCTTCTTGAAGGCTGTTCAATTTCAAATTTACTACCATCATTAAAAGTATAAGTAATCTGTCTGGTCTCCATATTAAATTGGTATTTACAATTGACATTAACCAATGTTGGAATACCTTCACAGCTAGCTTGAACGGGACAGAAGGTAGTGCGTGCTTTTTGATTAGTGAAAAAACCTTTAGATGATGTTAGTACATAGAAGTCCTCTAAGTCTCCACCCTCTAGAGAATAGATTAAATCAATAGTTGTATTTCTTTTTTGAGCCTCTTTTAATAATGTTTCGCCTAATTTTCTATCTAGAACTAACTGGCCTGATACATCTCCAGGAAGAATACTTTCTCCATTTGCGATTGAAGAATGTCCATCCTCCTTAATAAAGTTAGGTGCAAGGAGATCAGTTAACTGTTCTTCCTGTAACTCAAACAGTACATCTCTAGGGGATAGAATACCTTGGGATATTTTATGTAATTTTTCATTTAATATATTCCTAGTACTAGTTAATAAAACCATTAGTTGATCACCTTACCATATTTGAATTTTTATATACTGGAGTACTATAGGTTACGTCTAATGTTCTTTCCTGAAACTTATGAATGAATTTTCTTGTTATTTCCCCAATATTACCTTTTGATATTTCAATATTATTAATACGTGTTACCCCAACAACTTCAGCATGCGTTCCTGTTAGAAAAACTTCATCTGCATTAATTAATTGAAACGGTGTAATATCTTTTTGCTCAACATCTATGTTTAGTTCCTGTGCAATATCTATAATAATTTGTCTTGTTACACCTTGAAGGATTCCATTAGATGGACTAGGAGTCACAAGTTTGTCTTTGTCTATTATAAAAACATTACATATAGTTGATTCAGAAATAAACCCTCTAGGATCTAGTAGTATGGCATCATCTGCTCCATATTGGTTTGCTTCCATTCTAGCGACCACGCTATTAAGATAATTAAGTGACTTTATCTCATGTGAAGTTGCGTCTACAGCATCACGGCGTGTAGACACGATTACTAATGACAGCCCTGTTTCTTTAACAGATTCTCCATGAACATTCGGTAAATCTTCCACGATAATAATTAAGCTGGTATTTTTACAAGTTTTTGGATCAGGTCCTATATTACCTACACCTCTTGTAACCAGTAAACGTATGTAGGCATTTTGAAGTTCATTGATCCTTAATGTCTCTAAAATATATTCACCAATTTCCTCTAAAGAATATGGAAGTTCCATACGTAGACTGTTGGCAGAACGTTTTAAACGATAAAGGTGTTCTTTCATTTGAAATACATAGACGGAATAACAGCGCAATCCTTCATAGATACCATCACCATATAATAACCCGTGGTCATACACACTAATTTTTGCTTCACTTTTCTCATAGAAGGTACCGTCGATAAATATCTTTGTAGTCATCTAAACAAACCTCTTCTTTCTGTAAAATTCAATAATTTAGTATTGATTACTTCAAGTTAATTTTAAATATTCAGATTTTTAAAGGTGAACAACCACTCCCCTTGCTCTTTTCATTGTGTTTATTTCCAAAAATAAACATTATAATGAATTTAATTTCATAATAAATCCATTATAAAACAAAGTCAAGAACTTAATTCACTATAGTGGAATTGATTCCATGATAAATTCATTATAAAATAAAGTCAAGAATTTAATTTACTATAGTGGAATGAGGGTGGAGTTTTATGGAATTTTCAACTAATGTAAAGAACGTAAGAAAACTAAAAGGCTATACATTGGAGGAGTTGGCTAAAAAATCTGGGGTTAGTAAATCTATGTTATCGCAAATTGAAAGAGGAGATAAAAATCCCACAATCAATATTGCCTCACAAATTGCAGAAGCACTAGATGAGACAATCTCATCCCTTCTAGGAGAGGAACAAAAAAGAAGTGTATCAATTATTCGTTCCCATGAGAGATTATTATATAAAGACGAAAAAACTAAATTCGAAAGACATCTTTTGTCCCCGCCTACTAACGATATTGAATTTATTCTAAATAAGATACCACCCTTTAAAGAAACAGGTGGCTTTCCTCCTCATAAAAAAGGTGTAGAGGAGTATATATATGTTGCCAAAGGGAAGTTACAAGTCCAATTAGGAGAGGAACCTCAAGTCTATACATTAGAAGAGGGAGATTCAATATATTTTGAAGCAGATATAGATCATAGATTTATAAATCTATCAGAAGAAGAATGCAATTACTTTTTAATAATTAATTCAACTAAAAAAAATATATAAATTGTTTATCAGAAAAAATATTTTATCAATAGTAATTATTGCAAAGGAGTACATGTTAACAACCATGTACTCCCTTAAATTATTTTGATATTATCTTGCAATGAATTAACCTAATTCCACTATAGAGTCCTATCAGTCGTTAACGACAAAATGATAATTCGAGTACAGATTAATGTTATTCTAAAAAACGAAAAAAATATCCTCCTCAGTCAAGAGAAGGGTAGGGGTTTTATCTCGGTAAATCATAATCCAGTGCTTGTTCACTATCAGAAATACCTTGAGTAGTTGGATCAACAATAATGCCCATTGCTGATAAAAAAGTTAGAAGAGCATTAAATTTCTCTGTTAAATCGTCACCAAATACAGTCAAGTCGTATCCAAAAGCAGTGGCAATTGCTTGTACGAATAACAGCGTTGCTGAGAAAATTGCGACAAGAAATGTTTTCTTTTTCAGTCTTACTTTCCAGTTGATTTTAGTCATTTAATCGTCTCCTGTTAATTTTATTTAAGGCCAAAATGTATGAGCAACCATGCACCGACAATAGTTGCAATCACACTTGGTAACACCTTGAATACAAGGTCTTTTGTAAATTGAGAGGGGTCAATTTTTCGAGTGGAATCAGAGCGTTCTAGTATTTCAACTCGATTGTCCAGTTTTTCATACGATTTGCTTAGATTTTTTAAACTGTTACTCATTTCGTTAAGAGTACTAAACTGTTCTCTTGATTGTGCTTGAGAGTCTTTATTAATTTCGACTTGTTGCTCAACCAGTGTAGCAATACGACCGATAACATTTGTTCTTTCTTGAAGGGAGTCAACCTTGTTATCAGTGTGTTTAGCTTTTTCTTCTAGCGCACTTAGTCTTGAAATAGTGCTTTGCTCAAAGTTATCCATTTGTCACCAACCTTTAATGAATATAGAAAGGTGACATTACATCACCTCCTAAATTAAGAGGATATTCGATGATATGTATAGATCAGCAAACATTCTCCGAGATAATTGAATATAATTAGATTTTTGATCCGAACTGTCCTGAGATGTATCCACGTTTACCTCTATAGATAACTTCCCAATAACCTTTTGAGTTGTTTTTACCTTTAACTGAACCAGAGATTAAAATAGTGCTTCCAAGCTTGACTGAACCAATATTTTTAGAGCTATTTCGATCAGGCTTGTCCATTACAATTGCTGCACTTGATACACCAACAATTTTGATTTTTCCCACGGATTTAATAGATGAGGAACTTGAAGAAGTTGATGTTGTTTTAGGGGAAGGTGAAGAGGTTTTAACTGATCCTGTAACATCAACATATTTGTCAGAAGCAGTGATGTAATATGTAGCACCTTTAGAGTTCTTAACTTTGTATTGATACGCTGATCCAACTTTAACTTTCTCTACAATTGTAGGGAATCCAATACCTTTATTTACTGTGCCGACAACATCTTTATCTTCCCAAGATGGTTTTGAATAGAAACGAAGACCGTTAACTTTTGATTTAAGTGAACCACTTGCTGCTGATGAAGAGGAAGGGGAGGGGGTTGTTGGTTTAGTTGGAGAAGCTTTTGAAACAGATTTGCCTGACATTTTTGCCTTTACTCGATTTTTAAAGTCTGCAAATTTTTGGCCGTTAGATACCCATGGTGCAGGGCAATTCTTATGAGTGATGTCATAATGACGAACAATATCAATAATAGGATCTAAACCAAACTTATTACATAATTCAACGAATACATCCTCAGTTCTTTCAACTGTATCTGAATGGAATGAACCGTCTTTTTCAAGGCACATTTCAACTCCAATAGATAAAAAGTTAGCGTTAGGTTTCAGCGCAGCAACTCCTCGATAAGGATTTCCGGCACTATCTCTTTGCTGAATATCATTTGCATGGTAAGCTACTTCATTTAACGGAATGATACAAATTGCTTCTGTTTTATCAACGAAAATGTGAGCTGACGCATAAACTTGCGCATTGCTGAAGTATCTTCGATGATTATCTGCGCCGGCGCCCGGATTGGCTGTGTAATGAACAACTAATTTCTTAACACCATTT
The DNA here is from genome assembly GCF_029536185.1 of Bacillus sp. B28. Lineage (NCBI taxonomy): Bacteria > Bacillati > Bacillota > Bacilli > Caryophanales > Bacillaceae > Bacillus > Bacillus sp. B28. The sequence goes on from NZ_CP120511.1 coordinate 1,930,180, forward strand.
AACTTTAAACCAGGTCGAGTATACTTGTTTACTGGAATATAATTATTTGTATAAGTTGGCAAAAAACATCTCTCTTTTGTAAAATTTGAACAAAAAAAGAGAGAAGGGGATTGACCCAATCTCTCATTTAGAAAACTTTCTATATTCGATTTAAATACATAAAAACACATTGCTGTTTAAATAAATTCCGTAGTATAATTTTACCATCACGCCACGGAGGTAAGGGGAATGGACTTTGTAAGAGTAGAGGTTGAGCGAAGACGGATGACTCCAAAACGATGGATTCCTCGTTTGTTTATGTTTACTGTTGGTTTAGTGATTTTTTAATAAGTTTTATCTTAATTATCTCTATAATCGGTATCCTGCCGGGATTGGGTCTGGGTTCACTCAGCGTCTTTCTTATCTTTGGAGCCTTTTTTGGAGGAGAGCGTCTAGAGTGTCCGCAATGTGAATTTAAAAACAACTTTGTAATGTACGGAAAACACAATGTAACTTGTCGTAAATGTAAGCAGAATATAGCGATAGATTGGAAGAAGCCTCGTTCTTAGCGGATGAGGTTTTATTTTATTCGTAATAAAACCTTAGAAATACTAAACGCATGTTCTTGTTATCTATGTCTTTCAAGTATGTATTTTGATAAAATCTATATTTTATCTAGGACATAAACACCTCCTTAATATCGAAATACTAGTTGCATATTCGTTTCAGACTTAGCATTAGTTACACCTTGTTGACTAATATCTTCATTACTGTTATGTGAGGTACTCTTTCTTACTTCCAGTAAAGATTCAGTGAGAGTTTGTAGCTGTTAACAAAAAAGATAGAAGGTGGAACCTCCTATCTTTTTATCCTCGCTATTCTTACGAACTCGCCAATTAAAGAGCCAACAATGAAAATAGCCAGTGGAATCACAGTAAACTTCTTCCCCAGTACCCCCATGTAAACGAAATAGCACGCACATAAAACAAGGAACAAAAGGATATATCTTTTTATTGGCCTATTAATAACTGTTGTTTTTTCTTGTTGCATATTTTCACCTCGTTTTTATGTCCGACAACTTGCCGGATTGGTCTGCTTCCAAAGAATTTAGCGCTGTCTGCTGTTCTTAGGATTTTCTTTCTTGACGAGTCTTCATAGAATTTTGTTCTATTGACATAAGAATATGCATTACATTTAAAGGCATAACGATACTGGAATACCGTATAATATGCAGTTGTTTGTGTACCTGCTAAAAATGATACAATACTTAGTATGACATTGTAAGGTGCTTTTGAGACTGCGGCGATTGCTGTGGTAGCAACACCAATTGAAACTCCCTTCAAATTGTATTTACCCATGTATTTTCCACCTTGTGGAATCATCATAGTTGATGCATTTGAGGGTGATAAAATTCCATCTTCTTGCTTGATCAGATTAAAATCAAGTTCATTGTTCTTATATAGAGTATTCGTCTCAGTGTGATATACAAATTTTGTTTTCGCACCATTTTCATCAGTAACATCAATCTTGTTCACTGCAGGATCAGTGAAGTCGTAAGAACTACGTGTACTTTTCTCCATTAATTTCAAGCTCTTCTTTACCCTCAATATCACTTGATACTTGAGCAGATGTATCCAACATTTCATTACTTACTGCTTTGGCTTTAAATTCTGGCATAACACCTACAACTAAAGCGCTAATCAGAAACAATAGTAAAGTAGCCCTCAATTTCTTCAAATAATCACACTTCCTATTATATTATTTAATTCACATTAAAAACAAAAAGAAAACGCTTTCATATTCAATATTTATTTCATTATATTATAAAGAATGGGATTTAATATCTCTGTGTCTTTTGCGTACTATTCTCTTTTTTCTAAACTTAAAGAAGGAAAAATCCTTTTCTTCATAAAGATTGAGCGAGTAATTAAGACTATTTCTTTAGAAATAATTCTGATACTTGAAACATTTTAGTTTTATGGAATCTCCCAAACTATGGTAAAATTTGTGTGTTGAAAGCAGAAAAAGGAGAATGACATGAGGTATTTGAAGCTGATTCTTTGCTCTCTGAAGCGGATAAAAGAACCAAGGAGTACAAGGGAACTAAGGTCACAAATGGATAAGCTCAGAAAAGCATTTAAAGCTGTAGCTGATCCGGATGACAGCGAGTTTTCTGGTAAAGGTGCTGATAACATCAAAGCCTTCTATCACGACCATGTAGGCGTCACTGACCAATGGATGATCTAATTGATATGAAAATTGCGTTATTAAGCAGCGTATCTGCAAAACTTGAAGAGGCAAAGATGTCTGATGCTTACATTGAAGAATCTTTTTAAGAACATGAACTGAACCAACGCCTATACAAAATCAAAATCCATTATGTCTGAAAAAAAGAAGGCCATGAAAGATATTCTGAATGACATCTTATCTCTTGAAATTTACTCAACAGAAGATTTCAAAGGCAAACTTTCTTCTGCAGATGACAAACGTAAAAAAACAATTGATAAGCTGTACAAGCTTGATGAGGATTTAATAACAGAATACGTTGAAACAGAGCCTAACGAACAATTCATTCAGCAAGATTTTATAAAGCTGCAGAATCAACAGGGAAAGGGAAAAACGCCACTCCGATTCGCTATAATGCAAAAGCATAAAGTGACATACATAAGAAAAAAGGTGATATTGAAAAGCATTCTGAATCTTACTTTAGCGTTAAGAAAGAAGAAGCAAAAGAACGTGAAATCAAAGAATTAAATAAAAAACTTATAATAATCCATCCATACGATTACATTAAAAATTAGGTTTCATGAAAGAGGGACAACTAAGAAAGATCATTTTCACTAAAGGTGCCTATTATGATGGTATTTGCTTTGGGATGACAAGAGAAGAATTTAAACTGAATCATGGATAATATCACTTGTACATCGATAAAGTTCTGCGTTCCAATAAAATAATGGTTTTATCTATAAAACAAAAGTTTGCAAATTAGGGAGAGAACATGCTTAATGCAGGTTCTTTTTTTATTTAATTATCAAATCATTTGAATAATTGTAGATATTTAACACGTGTAAAGATGGAAAGGGTGCTCTAAGATATAAAAAGCTCTGAAAGGATTGTGGTTATCAGTGGTAAATGTAAACTCAAGTGATCTTATTTAAGATCCAAAATTCTTAGCATTTTGCAGTTTGGCTACTGAAGGATATGGAGGGAATAATCCAACTCCTTCATCCGTTAGTTTTAGTGAATTCTGTGAAAAACTAGAGAAAAATGAGGTAGTTGAACCTGAGAATAAAAAAAGCTCACTTGACATAAATAAGTCTTTAGATTATTGGAAATCTAGATGAAATGGTGGAGGTAGTCTTTATGCAATGGATTTGAAGGTATTAGATATTATTAAAAAAGCTTACAACTTAGGCATGGTTAACAAAGATAACATGTTACTACGTAACGAAGCAATTAGTGCTTACAAGAACTCAATTTGAATATGAAAATAGCGCCCTTTTAATTATTAAATTTATTTTCTTGTAAATGCTCCTCATGTTCTCTGATGTTTGCTATTTCTTGTTTGAATAACAATTGCTATGACCGCAGATTGAGCTGGTGCATAAAGAGGAAGAAGGGTATGAACTCTTTCCTTTTTATATTGTATTATTGATAATAGCTAAAACAGTTTTTATGCCAGCATCGTTGCGTGTTGCCCCCTCAAACACTCCTCATCAAACAGTTGTATTTGTATATGAAACTTCCCAAATAATCTGTTGATGAAAGTGTTATTTCCTCTTCTTGAAAAATCCTTCTTTCTTTTCTGTTTTTAATTTAATAATTACTATACTATTTTTCCGCTTGACTTTTTTACTGTAGCCTTTTAAAGTATGGAATGTTGTTTAGACTATATTTTACGACTTGATACTGAAATTAAAGGTGGCTACTTAGATGAAACAAAATGGAAATCCTTGGGCGCTATTGCCGCTAGTCTTATTTGTAGGCCTTTTTGTCGGCTCTGGTGTATTGACTGGAGATTTCTATAAATTGCCGATATTGATTGCGGCAATTATAGCATCAGCTTTCGCGCTTTCATTTAACCAGAAGCAATCTCTCAATCAGAAAATAGAATGGTTTGCTTCCGGGGCGGGACATCCTGATATTATTATTATGGTTATCATTTTTATATTAGCGGGTGCTTTTGCTTCTGCAGCTGAGACGATGGGAGCGGTACACTCAACCGTTAACCTTGCTTTGAGCATTATTCCGAATCAGTTTATACTGCCAGGGCTTTTTATCATTGCTTGTTTTATTTCTGTTTCGATGGGAACATCGATGGGGACGATTGCCGCAGTTGCTCCAATTAGCGCCGGTTTGAGCGGAGAACTTGGCTTGTCTACTGCAATCGCTATTGCAGCTGTTGTCGGCGGAGCTATGTTTGGAGATAATCTTTCTTTTATTTCGGACACCACCATCGCGGCAGTACGGTCACAAAAAACACAAATGATGGATAAATTTAAAACGAATTTTTTGATCGTTTTGCCTGCTGCTATCATAACTATCATTTTATTATTTTTTATCCCGACAGGACACGTAGGACATACCGGGGCTGAATCTTACAGCTGGTTTAAAGTACTTCCTTATGTTGCCGTGTTAGTCTTTGCGTTAATTGGTTTTAATGTGGTGGCTGTCATTTTTGGGGGATTGATCTTAACAGGAATTATAGGGTTTGCAAGCGGCAGCTTGACGCTTGAGTCTTATTTTAAAGCAATTACGGATGGAATTGCCGGAATGTCTGATCTTATCATCCTTTCAATGTTAATTGGCGGAATGGTCGGCGTCATGAAACAAAACGGAGGGATTGACTTTTTGGTGGGATTCATTTCCAAAAAGATCAATTCGAAAAAAGGTGCTGAAGCCGGTATTGCCGGATTGGTCAGTGTTACTAACCTAGCTACTGCCAATAATACGATTGCTATTATTGCAGCCGGACCGATAGCCAAAAATATCTCTGATGAATTTAAAATCGACAATAGAAAGTCGGCAAGTATCTTAGATATCTTTTCCTGCGTGGTACAAGGCTTAATTCCTTATGGCGCGCAGATGTTATCGGCCGGGAAGTTTGGGAATATTTCACCTGTCAGCATCTTGCATTACTCTTTCTATCCTGTTTTAATCGGGATCTGCGGCATCATAGCAATTATATTCGAACTGCCAAAATTCACAAGAAATGAGAAATGAATATAAAAAAGGTACCAAACGGTACATTTTTCTTTTTTTACCAAAATTCGTAAAAGAATATAGAATGATAAAAAAGGAAGATAGAGAGTGTAATGAAACCAAGCTTTCACAAGGGTCTTAAAGCCCTTGTTATTTTTTATGTCTACTAATTTTTAGAGGTTTATTTATTTGGAGACGTGAAAGCTGTTCTCTTGGAGATTTGCAGAAAGGGCACGTACACATAACAAAGTTGGTCGAACAATAAGCTTGGGGGGAATTTCATCGAGCAAAAACAATTGATCTTCCCACAAATATCACGATGGATATTTATAGATGCTGCTTGATGCTCTTTCATAAGTTTTACTCGGGTAAGAGAGAAGTATCTCGGTTACGTTATCAAATATTGAAGATGAAGTTAATCAACAGTTGAGTTTATTTGAAGTGGATAATGAAAAGAGAAGAAAGCCTGGATTCGTTATGGATGGAATTAGAAGCATACGGATTAAAAGCGATTCTGAGAGCAGTTTCTTATACACCTGGAGGAACTGCGCTTTACATAGTTGGGCTTACTGGTGGGCATAAGCCATAACAAAAAGCGACTAAAAATATACTCGCTTTTTGTTATCATTTAGTTAAGAAACTAAACTCATATAAATTTAAACTTCTATTTGCTCTTCAGTTTCACTATAGGGAACGCCAACAATTTTCTCATTACAATCATAAGAGCCTGCTATATTGCAGCAGGCTCTTTCACATTTGGCATTATTTTTTTGTATAGCGCACCCAGTCATAATGAGCGTATAGCGGATTTACACCATTGTAAGAGCCAAGCCATTCATCGACACCCGTACCATTCCACAAGTTCATCATGATCTTTCCTGGTGTTGTCGGAATTTGGCTTGTCGCAGTATGTTTTAATTGCCCATCGACATACCATTTAATAGAGTTTGGCTGCCAATCGAACGCATACGTATGATTGGCATTGGCTGCATCAAATCCAAGATCCACAATCTTCTCATGGTTTCCTGCACCATTTGTATAATAGTTAAATTGAACCTTTGTTGTGTCTTTTCCTAAAAATTCGATATCAATCTCATCCCAAGGAGTTCCATCCGTTGGGCCTGTGTAGGTGAAGAACGATGAAACGATCCCTGCGTTTTTAGCTGGTTTCATTCTGACTTCATAAAGTCCATAGCCATATGTTTGAACAGAGCGGTTTTCCCCGCAGTCAAACTTGTTATAAGATGGACTTGTTAGCGCCAAACGCATTTCACCTATTGACGTCACTGAGACGTTATTTGCACGCCAAGTGCAGTTGAACATATTTCCATTCGAATAACCATGTGCTTTTTGCCATAATCCGGAGTTATAGCTGTTAAAAGGGTCAAAAAACGATCCGCCGGTTTGAGCCGAGGCAGTAGAAGTGACTGCAGACAAACTCATAAACAATCCAGTGACAAAAAGCAACAACACTCGTTTCATACGATTAGACATGTTGGTATCCCCTTTCTTTGAAAACGTTTTCTATATCGATCATACATGATTCTTTTAAAAGGGAACATCAGTCAAAATAATGATAATAACAATCTTCTTACTAGAATCATGTAAGTCTAATATTGAAGATAACTCTAATCAGCAAATAAGACTATTTGGTAGAAGAGAGCTCGGGTTTGTAATGAATGGGAAAGAAACAAATACGAATCGAAAGCGATCCTGAGAACAGTTTCTTATACACCTGCAGGAACTGCACTTCAGAAAACAGGTCTAACTGGTGGACATAAATCGTAAAAATAACCCCTTCAAAATTTGAAGGGGGGAATGATACATATTTAAGAAGTATGACCTCTACTTGCAACTTCAAATGAATGTCCGTTAGTGAGATCACCAATACTTGCTGTATGCCCTCTACGTGCTTCTTGGACATCTTTTTGAGTGTTAGTTAAATAAATGCTGACAAATCCAATTAAAACAATGGCTAAAATAAAGACAGATGCATGCTTAAGTTTCATAAAGACAATCCCCTCTCTGAATTTGTTTACGGGCATAAAGCACTTTCTCATAAAAAACATTAGCTACTTTATGGTCTTCTTTTTCATTATAATACTTCGCTGCTTCTGAGGCTAAATCCTCCACGTCTGAAAGCATTGATTTCGATTCTAAATAATTTAGAATCGAATTTAATTCTTCATTGTCGTCATCAACATATAAGGCATTAATGAATTCAAACATTTTAGCCATAATTTCATCATTTAAATTCTTGGACAAAGACAGACCATGCGCACACCAAGAAATTGCTTCTGATTGATTCCTCATTTTAAATGTGGTTTTTGATAACATTAACAAGATATCTAATAAACGATTTGAATGCTCATACCCGTTGTTTTGGTATACTAGTATACCTTCTTTAAAGTACTCAGCTGCCTTTTCATAAGCTTCCTCAGCAAATGAACATAAGCCAAGATTATATAGGGACGAACCGATTAAACGTGGCATGTCGATTTCTCTTGCTTTGTCTAGAGCTTCTTTAAAATGAGGGATCGCTTTTTCAGGATATTCCATATCTAAATAGTTTAGTCCAATAACAAACGAACATTGAATAACCCTTACAGTATATGTTTCATGTGCTTTATAAGTCTCTATTGCTTGAACTATATGATGCATCGACATGTGTGTCTGCTTCATATGATAATAAATCTCTGCAACTTTGTAGTGGAATTCTGCTCGTTCTATCTCATCTGCGACAAGTGATAGCTTTTTCTCGGATTGCTTATAGAAGCTTATGGCATTAAGATATTCGTACTGTTCAAATTCATACATACCCCGGAAAAAGTTAAAATAATATTCAAGAATTCCTTTCAAATCAGTTTGGTTACTTTCGATCTTTTCTAATAAGTCTGAAATTTTGAGGCGTTCTTCGTTCATTGTTTTGGGTTCAAGGTAATCCAGCATCAGCTGATGGCGAAAACACATGAGAGAATAGTACAACAATAAATCTTGATCTTCTTTCATATGCTTTATTTCTTCCTCGACCTCAGCTTTCAATATTTCCGAATCTGGGACACTAAACAATCTTATGTATTTATACCACTCATTTATTTTCACTCCAACTTTAGAAGAAGAGATCATTTGCTCCAAGACAAGCCCTCCTATATTAAATATGTAATATTTTATCATATTTAAATGAATAAGGAAGATTAATGTTATCTTAAAAACGAAAAAATACCCTCCTCAATTTAGGGTTTATTGTGGAGATTGGTAATCCATTGCTTGTTCACTGTCAGAAATGCCTTGAGTTGTGGGGGCAACCACAATTCCTATTGCAATTAAAAAAGTTAGAAGTGCATTAAATTTCTCTGTCAAATTGTCAACAAATACAATCAAGTCATATATCGAACGCGAATAACATGCTTATCGTAAAATAAAAAGGCGATAAACATATGGATATTGACTAATTTGATTGATGAATAGGGATTAAACGATCGTAAAACGTAAGAGGGAGTAGAGGGAAGTGGCTGCTTTAAGTAAGTATTGAAGAAAAAGGGGGAATTATAAGAGAGAAAAACATTGGTACTATACGGTAGCGATTACCATGTAATTTTTTTGAGACGGAATTAGGAAAATGAAAATTTGGGTAAGGTGTGGAATGAAAGTGCTATAGGCACGTTTGTTCTTGTTTTTGAGTATTTAGATGTAAATATGCCCCATATATTTGGTAGTTAAATCTCCATATAATAGCAATTATACCGGCATTTTAGTTATATATAATGGATATGATCTAATATTTTATGAGTGCTTATATAAATGTGAAAATCAAGAATGTTTTTTAAAAAAACAAAATGATTTCTGGCTTGAGTAGAGTTTTCGTAACAGGAAAGATGCAAAACGAACACTTATTTTATTCTTTTATAAGAAATAGTTGTTCTGATAAAGTACTGCATATATTCAATCTTGTCTTTAATAATGAAGATGGAGAGTCCATCGTTTTTCATTTATTGAGGCTTGTATTTTAAAGACGAACCTTATACAGCAATCACATCAATGGTATGATCAATTACTTATATTGCAGCTAAGGGTGAATCAGTCGAGACCATTGAGGATCTCAGCGAGTATCAGAAAAGAAGGAATTAGGGAAAGTTGATATTGCATTTGATTTCTTACTTATGAGACCACATAGTGGAAATTTTCCCCTTTTAAATAAGAATGATAGAAGGGAGCAAAGCTCCCTCTCTAATGGCTAAAGTTTACGACCTTCATAATATGCTGTCCAAGTTCCATCGCTGTTTTTATTGATTCTTTTCAGGAACCAAGTGATTCCTTCCGCATCGGTATGCGTATTAATAAAGATGCCGGAGTCATTTGTTTCTTCTTTTGTATAAAGTTTAGCTTTGAAATCACTTGAAGCAACACTATTATTTTCAGAATGTGTACCATCTGGACTAGCAGCAAAAGCAGGGACAGCTGATACCAGCAAAGAAAGGGATAAAGCAGAACCAGCTAAAACTTTTTTCATTCTCATTTTAAACACTCCTTTTGTTTTTTAATACACTTGTATTATTACATGGAATACAAAAATATCCAAGGGATTTTTTGTTAACGTTTGGTGAACTACGTTTAAATATATAAATCCGCCTAGATGCCTGCTGCTCTAAATGCGGCTGCAGCAAGGGCGTTAAGGAGGAAATAGCGTGAAAATAGGAGGATCTCATCAACAGAAAGTAAACCATGTGCATTATGCAACAGAAAACCGGCACATACAAAATCTATGAACAATCCACATAGCTATAAAAATTCCTCTGTGCGATACAGAAGATAGAAAGTGTTTTCACAAAGTAGATATGAAAAACACGGCTTCATTCGCTTTAAAAACGATCAAAAGAGAGATATATATAGGAGGATGCGCAATGAACACAGAATTCAGAGTATGGGACGGCGAGCAGATGCATTAAGGAGCCTAACCATCGATGGTGATTGGGTATTGCGTCGTCAGTGTAATGGTGTTTTGGTTTGTGTCACCGACAGCTCCACAGCGGCACTTATGACGGAAACTGATCAAAGAGAAAAATGCAATCAGGAAAATAATGTATGCGGGTGAAAACGTCAAGCAGAAGGAAACGGAGCTATGGTTTCCATACAGGGCGGGAACATTCATCGGAGAAGTAAGAATACTGGAAGGCTCATGGTACATCGTTAACGAGAAAAAGAAAGAAGCAAGTCCGTTATTTACGAAGACGGCAACAAACAAAATGATCGGCGATATAATCAAAATCCTGAGTTATTGAAGGGCGCGGTCGAAGATATTATTTGTCCTAGCTCCGGCGAAAGTGAATTAGAACTATGGGCATATGGATGTTTACAAATGATCTGAATGCGGAAGACGATGAAGTTAAAAAAGGGAGCCAGAAGCCCCCAATTACGATCTTATATTCGTACACCTTCGTAGTGGCCAATCCAATATCCTTCCGAGACTTTTGTAATACTTTTTAAATACCAGCGGATTCCGTCTTGTTCAAATGTGTTGGCAAAAATACCTGTAGTGCTAGGCAGATCCCATGTGATAGCTTGAGCTTTAAAATCATCACTTGCAACATTTGCTACTACCTGATCCGGGCTTGTACTTGCAGCGAACGCTGGAGATGCTGAAACAAGTAAACCTACAGATAATGCAACACCTGTTAATGCTTTTTTGTAACTCATGTAAAATCCCCAATTTCCATAATTTTCTTCTTGCAATCACATTATATGGTTTTATGGATTAGGGAAATAGTGATATTAATACCATACATATGGAAATTGTGTGTCGGTTAATGTCATTTAAATACGGATATTAAGATGTTTTTATTACTATTGAAATCTGTAAGGGGGGGGGTTAATGATGATTACAGTATGAATAATAAGAAGCTATAGCGATTTTGATTTTCACTTTGAATCACGTGGTCAACAGATAGAGGAAGTACTGTTCCTTAAAGACAATCCTTATTTCAGCTGAGAATAGAATACATATAAACCAATAAAGAATAAAAATAAAATAAGTGGATGGTACACGAGTGATAAAGACGAATCTGCATAGCAACTACGTAGTGAATATTACGCTGCTAAAGAATATTCAGTCCAGAGCATGAATCGTCAGGAAAATGGCCAACTAGCAGCGAGAAACAGAGGAAATGGAACCTGAGAAAGTTGATATTGCATTTGATTTCATACATAAGAGACCAGACCAATAGAAAGGGGCACTTAGCATAAAAAAGGAAAAGAGTTAAAACTCTTTTCCATGAGGTGTTTTCCTTAACCGATTCGCAATAAGCTTCATTAAGTTTACTGCAATAGATACCAAAACAATGATCAAAGCAATCTCAAGTAAGATGATAAGTCCAATATTTAAGTTGAGCCTCTCAAAGTAATCACCGATAAAGGAAAGGAGTTGATAAATACCTATCATTAGTGCTATAAAGATTGCTCCTAAGACAATTAGAGATTTTTTAGAGAAATCCTTAGTATGTTCAAAATTATAAATGATTAAGAATACAAATAGACAAGCCATAGCAATCTCATGAGTCAACGAATCACTTGCTGAAAACCCTTGCACAATTAAGGAAACAATTAATCCAATTATTCCGATTATTTTATTCAAGACATCACCTGCTTTGTATGATCCTAGGTGTCAGCTTACCAATTAAAAGGGAATTTCTCAAGACGATGTACTTTAAAGTTAACTAAAATCATGATCCGAAGGAGTGAAAATACTGAACGCTTATGTAGTTGATGACAGCAAGTATAAATGTATTTATGTAAAAACTGAATAGGCAGCTGCTTTAAATAATGAATTTGAAAACGAAACAAGAGTAAGGGTTTGATTCGAAGGCAATCACATAAAAACATTTGAGAAAGAACTGTTAAATACTATACGACAAGCTGAACAAGTCTAAATAAAAGATAGTTTTTTAACTAAACATATAAGGATGGATCGTTATCGGAAAAACACACGTATCGATAAAAATCATAGAAGGATGATTTAGTTTCTATGGCGGCGTCTTTCTTCGAAGTGATCATGATACTCAGTCTGTTTTGATTTGGACTTGAATACAAACCAAATTACAGCAGCTATTGTATAATCCATGACTTTATCAAAAGTCCAAATCGCAAAAAAATCCCTGAAGAAATCTCATTACATTTCACCTCCGAGACAAATGTAAAAGAAATATGGGAAACTAAAAAGAGATTTAAAAAGATTACATTAGAATCAAAATAAAATATTTATTTTATCGAAAGGGGGTAAGGGAAGGACAAATTAAACGCATGAATGATATTAATGACCTGATAAAGCTTATCGCAAGCATTGAGCGTCGAACTTTCTATAGCAAAGAAAACATCTCAGGACAATCTAATCAAAAAGCGTATGTCAAATTCAGAACACAGCTATTCTTTGTTGATAATTACACGGGGGAAGACGTTTATCCGTATGAATTACGCCACGATCCAAACGGATTTTCACACGGAGGTAACGTGTGGCAGATGATCAATAGTTTTAGAGAATTCATCATAACAGGGAACTGTGGCGAGCTGAGGGATTCTAAAGAAATATGGGCGTACAGCTATGAGGGATGAATGAAAATTCGCAATAAGGGAAAGGAGATTGGATTTGTAGAAAGTATCGTTTACCCTTATTGCTGAATAGATGAAAATTAAATAAACTAATTAAACCATGTACTAAATTTTCATTAAGCTTTATAGGGCTTGGCACTAAGAAGTTATGTAACGGAGAGTTTATACTCTTCAGGATTCGAAGGAAGGCATGTGGAGTTTACCGTGTTTAGTCTTAAATCTGTGCTTAACCTTACATTAAATGGGCTCAATAAATACATATTCATCAGATTCAGACTTTACTTGTTTCATAGAGTGGAACTTACTTCGTTCTGCATGTGGCATGAATTCCATAAATCCAGCTGAAGTTCCATCGGGATAGGATGGAAGGAATTTTATATCCTTCTTAGTGTAGCCGTTATGAGAACTTCAGTGTAATCATAATTGATCACTTTCAGCCAATTGTGTGAACGTTTATTGATTTCATAAGGGGAGTCAGCTTTCTTGAGCACGATTCCCTCTAATTTTTTTATTTGGCCAAGGTAAAGTAAGTTAGTTAGTCTGTTACCTTGAATTCCTTCGATAACAAAGACATTAGGATGATTCAGTTCAAGTGAATTCAAAACTGTCTTACGCACAGTGAGCGGCTTAGAGGCAATTGACTGACCGTCTTTGCAGATAACATTGAAGACACAGTAAACAGTCTTATGAGCTGATTTTTTGGATATGAAATGTTCCATTACAGCTTCAAAGTCAGGAGCACCACCCGGGGCAGCTACAATGACTTCACAATCTCTAGTGTATTTTTCCTTTATAGGAAATGGTTCGAATAGGAGTTAATTACAGATATTACTCCATCAGATTTAGTAACAAGATTTGTGATTCTGCGAAAAAAGGATCAGGCTATGGCGGAACAAGACCACTTATAATATAATTTTTTAGGTATTTGTAATTAAATTACAAATGTTCTTAATATTTGCTCGTGAATTCGTGATATTATATTGAAGGGAACGATCAAAAGCTTTGGCGTTAGTAATGAACAATGTTTTAAATATATACGAGTGCTACCTCATGTCAAAGTCAGAAATAATATTATAGGAGGTAACATATGTTTAAATTTAAAAAGAATTTCTTAGTTGGATTAACGGCAGCTTTAATGAGTATCAGCATGTTTTCGGCAACCGCCTCTGCAGCTGGCACAGATTACTGGCAAAATTGGACTGATGGGGGCGGAACAGTAAACGCAGTCAATGGATCTGGCGGGAATTACAGTGTGAATTGGTCTAATACCGGAAATTTCGTTGTTGGTAAAGGCTGGACTATAGGCTCGCCATTTAGAACAATAAACTATAATGCCGGAGTTTGGGCGCCGAATGGCAATGGATATTTGACTTTATATGGTTGGACGAGAGCACCTCTCATTGAATATTATGTAGTGGATTCATGGGGTACTTATAGACCTACTGGAACGTATAAAGGTACGGTTTACAGTGATGGGGGTACATATGACGTGTACACAACTACACGTTATGATGCACCTTCCATTGATGGCGATAAAACTACTTTTACGCAGTACTGGAGTGTTCGCCAGTCGAAGAGACCAACTGGAAGCAACGCTACAATCACTTTCAGCAATCACGTTAACGCATGGAAGAGATATGGGATGAATCTGGGCAGTAATTGGTCTTACCAAGTCTTAGCGACAGAGGGATATAAAAGTAGTGGAAGTTCTAACGTAACAGTGTGGTAACAGATTATCTTTAATTAAGGGTAGCTAACGGGCTGCTGATCGTTCCTTGAGAAAGTTTATAATCGTTGTTATTGTGAGTTTACTAAGAGGCGACGGTCTTTTAGTTGGATTCTCATTATATGCCTCGGGAGTAATCGTTAAAGGTCCTTTCTACGAGGCGAACGGCCTTGGCATATTCTCCATCAGGTTTTATAACTTTCCCTATAAGTGTAATGGAATAGTATTAATTTTTTTGTTTAATAGCGATATTTTTTGTAGTCAGCGCTTGCTCACAAGAGACACCTTCACATAACCCCTTCTTCATCAAACATAAGCCTTAAGCAAAATAAAAATATCTCGGTAGTTGAACCAGATCCTCAAAACTTTATACTAATTAAAGGTGAGACTGTTAAGATCAAAAAGTCTAACTTTTATGGAAAAGGCGTAAAAATATCGAGTTTTTCGGCAAAAATGAGGTAACTCAGAAAGAGTGGACAGAAGTAACCCCTCACAATCCAAAAGCGACAAATTGCCGGTAGAAATGGTAAGTTGGTATGATGCTCTTGAATACTGTAATAAACGCAGTATCCAAGAGGGCTTAAAACCCTATTACAATATAATCAAGAATAAGAAAGACTTCAATAAGCAAAGTGAGTACGGTAATTTAAAATGAACAGTCACGATCAATTCAGGATCTAAGGGATACCGATTGCCACAGAAATAGAGTGGGAATATGCCTGTAAGTGGAGGACAGATGAGCAAGAGTTACACATACAGCGGCAGCAATGAGGTAAATGAAGTAGCATGGTATTGGACGAACTCTGGAGATAAATAAGTACCTATCAGGCAATTGGAACGGCCTGCAATAGAAAATAACCATGGTAAACCAAAAACTGCGGGTCAAAAAAACCCGAACGAGTTAGGACTTTACGCTATGTCTGGTAATGTAAGGGAATGGTGCTGGAATTGGTACGGAGATTCGAAAAGTGGTTCATGGCGGGTTACTAAAAGAGGCGGTTGGGTTGGCGGAGTCACCAGCATCCAGATAGATTTTTCAGGAAAGTTTGATCCAAATGGCATTGGCCCAGAGCAAGGTTTTCGTATAGTTCGAAGAAGTCTGGATTTGAATACTCAAACCATTTTTGTAAATAGTCTATAATCTTGAACAGAGGTTATCCCAACAATATAATTTTTGGAGACTCCTTCTTTTTATTTGTCTAAAACAATATTGTGGTTTAAATGGATAAATGTGGGGTAATTTCCGAATGTACACAATTTTACATTTGGAGGAGGATTACCTTGAACTCTACAATTGTAAGGTAGGTATTGTTGGAACATTGGTCATTGGTGGGTTGCTTTCACCTTTTGCGGCTGGGGCGGAAGCTAAGAAGAAGCCACAAACAACCAAACAACTCCATTAAGTGTTAATCAACCAGTTAATGTACTTAAAACAGCCTCAGTGTTTAACAATCAAAACATTAAAATAGCTGCTGATGACTGGGAATCAGCAGGAACCGATTAACTAAAGTGTAAGTCAATGAAACGATGAATAAAAAATACGAAATATAAGAAATTGCTTTTGAAGAACTTGTTTTATGTCTTTGGAATGTATAGATAAGTGCAAAACCCAGGAAGAAAACTGTTACAAACCAAGAAGTGTATTGTGGAAAGATGGCGACTAGTAATACCATGATTGTTGAAAAAATAAATGAAGAGTAATGAGTAACTTTATGGTCATTATTCAAAGAAATCACCTCTACAAATTTTTACCCAATTTAGTGTGTATTAAAACATTATATAAAAAGGAGATTAGAAAAATGCCAAACATTATTTCTAAGAACAAGATGAAGCAATTAAATACTTTAGAAATAAATTAAATTTATCAGATAAAGATTTATACAAACCGTTGATTAATTTCGAATTGCTTAAATACAAAAATGAACAATATGCCAATGTTCTTTATAAGCTGTAAAAAGATTGATCCTAATTTGTTTATTAGGACTTTAAAAGAAGGATATGCCGTTAATCAACCATCCGGATCTGGATTCACAATCGCCCATTTATTGGGCTGGGTCAAAATTACACAATTTCATTTCTCTATTCATTTAGTTACAGTATTGCTCTTAAATATGATTATCGCTTTCTTTTATGAAGCTTTTCCAGAGGAATTAACTTTTCGTGGGGCGGTGTACTATGCTCTAAACAGGCGATTTAACTGTTTCATGGCCTTGCTCCTGCAGCCGATTCTGTTTGTGCTTGCACCCATAGCTGTAAGTGGTTTGCAATATATAGCTGGAATTGAGTCACCTGCTATCACTTTAGATTACATCGTTTTATTGTTGTCTTTTGGATTCATCCTTCAACTCCTGCGTATTGTTACAGGAAGCTTATGGACATCAATCGCTTTTCATCTAGTCTTTCTCGAAAATTCTCGGTTCTTCGCCCTGCAGGGAGAGGAACGCTTTATTACCTATGAAGAAATTGTTCCGGGAACAGGTGCGTTGTTTGTGATCTTTTTTATGTTGCTTATTGTCGGTACTCTGCTATTAATACCTGTTGCAATAACTCGCCGAAATGCTATTCAATGGTTTAAGAATAAGAAAGACACCCAAGATGTTTGATATCTGAATAAAACAGCAGTTTTAATGAGACATAATGGCCCAATAAAGGAAATAGTGCGTAAGGATTGCCATAAAATCTTAAACTTTAAATTTGATAATTCTTTCTTTTAAGTACATGCAGCGTTTACTGCTAATGTGGCTTTTCCAACTGATTAAGATATTCAGATGGATATGCTCATGATGAGTAAAGCGATACTCAAGACAGCTGGCTACACAAATTTCTTCATCCGGGATACATACTTTATAGATAGAGATCACAATTCAGTTTATGTTCTTGTCACTTTGAAGAAACAAAGTAAATCTATTTGTAAAGTTCGGACGTGACGGAGCTTTAGTCTAGATTTAATTCAGGAAGTAGGTATGTCAATTTTAACAATAATTGAGATCATCATAGTGATGCTTACATAATGAAAGGGGGTTTAAACATGCAAGTTTTAAGGATCATATTTGTTCATGTCTTGTCTGCGTTATCAGCTGCTGTTGTTTATGTTTTTGGCATTGATTATGATGGCTATATTCCATACTTCTTCATAAGTGTTATTCTGTTTATCTTTTATGTAATCTTTGCTGCACCTGTTCAATATTTCGTAAATCGCAATCCAAAGAGGTTTAACCCGAAATATTTACTCATATACATATTCTTTTCCTTCTTAGTATGGTTATTCTTCGCTGTAATTACTGATCCAAAGAACACCTTAGACTTCCTAATGGAATACGAAGTTTACTTATTTAGTATATCATTTGCTGTAATCTTTTGGATCTGGGACTCTGTTTTTCTGCAAAACGAGAAAAAGGCAGCGACTAAGTAGCTTAAGTATTCACAATACTTTTTCTTAATTAATCGAGAAATAATACCTAAAATTCCTATTTGATATTGTGATCCTCTTTCTAAAATTGCAGCGATAGGGGGGATAAGTGTGTAAAACTGAATCCCTCTTATGATAGGATCTTAAATCAGCATAAAAGAGGGATTGACCACCTCACATTTGCAAAAAAATGAAAGAAAAAATCTACACGTACATTACTGGAGTTGATATCTTAAAAATCTCGCCATCTCTTATATAAAAACGGGGGATGCGACGGCTTAATGTAGATACCACTTCATAGTTAATCGTATTAAGCATTTCAGCAACTTCATCAACGGGAATCTCAGCTCCCTTTTGGTGACCGTAAATCACAACTTCCTCTCCTTGTTTGCCTTCACTCTCTCCTAAACTAACCATGATCATATCCATTGTCACTCTTCCCGCCACCGGCACTCGTTTTCCGCGATGAAGAACAAACCCGCGATTTGAAAGCGCGCGAGAATAACCGTCAGCATATCCGATCGGGAGTGTAGCAATGACTTCACCGGGATTTGCGATGTATGTAGCACCATAACTAATGGTACGGGGTTCTGTCAGCATGGTTTTCACATAAGCGATACGCGCCTTTAAACTTAGTGCAGGTTCAAGCTTAACGAGATGTAGTTGTTTTATATATGCTGAAGGATATAATCCATATAAGCCTATACCTAAACGAATCATATCAGCGCTAAATTCCGGAAAAGCGATAGCCGCAGCCGTGTTGCTCATATGCACGGTGGGCAGCTCAATGTCTTGGTTTTTTAAAAAACGGAGAAAACGGAGAAATTGATCGTGCTGCAGTCTGGTTAGAGTGGTGTCTTCTTCATCGGCTGTTGAAAAATGTGTAAAGATACCTTCCCATCTTAGGAGTTTACTTGCTGTTAATGCATTCACTACTGCTAAAAGTTCTTCTTTTGTACGTACACCTAGTCGGCCCATACCAGTATCCACATTAATATGAATACCCAATCGGTTAGTACCCGCTTCACTTTCCAATATATTGTTAGCCTTTTTGATCCATTCAACCTGAAATGCTGATAACTCTATATTCCAAGCTGCTGATTTTTTCACACAACTAAGGGATGTAAAACCAAGCACAAGGATAGGCGCTGTAATTCCCGCTTTTCGTAAAACGATTCCTTCCTCCACGCTGGCAACAGCGAGCTCACTAGCCCCGTGTTCCAGTGCATGGCGCGCTACTTCTACAGACCCATGACCATAACCGTTCGCTTTTACGACAGCCATAATTTTGGTCTTTTTTGGTATATGATGGCGTATTGCTCGCAAATTTTTTTTTATGGCATCAAGATTTACTTCAATCCAAACTTCTCGGCAGAGCTTTGTCATCGACGCTTCCTTCCTTCTTATAGAATAGTGTAAAGCGCATTTAGCCGTTAATAAATCCTGTAACATTGATGGTTGGATGCTTTCAATCTGATTTTATTCAACCTTAACTGAAATCATTCAACAGCAAACTCTTGATCTAACGAGAAGATGCTAACCGATGGCCGGAGTCGACAGCACTTTTATTTTTTTATATTAGCTGATTAGTTCAATATTGATTTTCTTCACTTAGGTGAAGATTGATACGATGACCGAGGATCAGATAGTACATCTAAACAAAAATAGCTGCCTATGGCAGTAACTTCATTTACTGATTTAATTCAACGATTGCTTGACAACATTGGTATTGGTTAAGACATGATTTCTTAACACTAGGTGATGTGAATGCTGAAGTAGACATGGACTAATCACATAAGTCAAAGCTCTCTTAGGAGGGCTCACGTTGGGTTCAAACAAAGACCAGACGCTTAAGAACGATATGATAAGACGAGATACATCAAAGGATAAGCTCCTGTTCATACTAATTGTCGGGAGGTATGCCGACTTATGATACATATTTGGATCACTGGCCTTTTATTATTGGCTCAGCCCAGCGAGCCATCTGACAGTTTAGCGATCACACAACAAGGACGGACAATTGCTACTGTTCACCGCGAAGATTTTACGATGCCTCTTCCCGGTACCCCAATGATTGATCATGAAAAATACCGTAAGTTTATCAAACAGCTTGATCAACAAATTTACCAGGAGCCCATAAACGCCAAGCTTAACGATCAAGGAATCATCATCCCGGGGAAAATGGGTTACAGACTTTATCAACAGGCGTTTAAGGAGAAATTTTATGCCTATTTCTTTGGTCATGGCCCATCCAAAATAGAAGTGCCGGAATTGAACATTTATCCGAAAGTTGACAGCGAGTTGCTTGCTCACATCAGTACGCAGCAGTTAGGCCAGTATGTAACTTATTTTAATTCAAGCAATAAAAGCCGTTCACACAATATTTCTCTTTCTGCAAAAGCAATTGACAATCATGTTGTTTTTCCAAATGAGACGTTTTCATTTAATCAAGTAGTTGGGATGAGAACTCAGGACAAAGGATACATGCGGGCACCTATTATCGTAAAAGGTGAGTTGTCTGAAGGTGTAGGCGGGGGAATTTGTCAGGTGTCATCAACATTATTTAATGCTGTCGATCGTGCAGGGCTGCAAATCGTTCAGCGTTATTCTCACACAAGAAGCGTACCATATGTGCCGTCCGGACGTGATGCAACCGTAAGCTGGGGAGGCCCTGACTTTCGCTTTCATAATCAATATAACCAACCGGTCCTAATCCGGGCCAAACGATATGAGGGAAGTATGATTGTTACGCTTTATTCCTCTGATGTCATCAATATCAAACTGCGAAAAGTTCCCAAAGCGCCATCACAGCTACCAAAAGAAATAAATGCCGAGCGATAAATGACATAAGCTATTCATTCACCTTATGCAACCTGACGACTTCTTTTATGGGAGGGTGAATTAGAGAGACATAAGGTTGAGTCCACATGACTGAGCTCTCTAAACGAAAGCTGATTTTGATTAAAGCATTACTTCCTGGTCGAAATCTTACTGAAATAACCCTCTATAATTCCGGCAGCTATTTATAAAGAAAAAAGCAACAATTCAAACGTTGCTTTTTCCACTTTACTTATTCAGAATGTTGTACGCTAATTGCTTACTATGCGGGATCCAACTTTTATTAAAGAAGATTCTTTAACGATTATAAAAATGGACTAGTATCTATCCTGGTGGAATTTTTCCCCTTAACTTGTTTTAACGTCGCTACTATAAGAAAGCTGACAATCACTAACAAGAGCCATGAACTCACTTTTCCTAAATGAACGAGACTCCATGTATCGGTTTGGTTTGGGTATTCCCAAGCCCCAAAAAACGTTGCGATATTTTCGGCTATCCATATAAAAAACCCGATGAGCATAAATGATAGGGCGAGCGGCATACGGTAACGAGTCCCGTTCACCTCGTATGTAACCCATGATTGCCAAAAGACGATCAAGACAAGTCCAGATAACCAAAAGCGGACGTCAATCCAAAAATGGTGGATGAA
This sequence comes from Bacillus sp. B28, assembly GCF_029536185.1. Taxonomy (NCBI): domain Bacteria; kingdom Bacillati; phylum Bacillota; class Bacilli; order Caryophanales; family Bacillaceae; genus Bacillus; species Bacillus sp. B28. The sequence goes on from NZ_CP120511.1 coordinate 1,951,582, forward strand.
AAAATTCAAATAAATCGCAGCGGCGAGAGGTACAACGGCCCAAAACGGCGGCCACTTAACCAGTTCAACCTTAAGCCTCCTCCATGCCTGGCAAAGATAACTGGCTACACTTGCGTACATAAAGCCGCTATACAAAGGCACTCCAAAAATTTTGGAATATCCCTCCTCCGGATAAGACCAAGAGCCCATATGTACCTTGAAAAGTTCAAGAGCAAGTCCAATAAGGTGGAACATTGTGATCACCTTTAGTTCATCCCGTGTTTCAAGCCCTGAATACACCATCCACCATTGCATGAGAAGGCAGATGATGAGCAGCCAGTCATACCGTGGCAGGAGGGGAAGCGGTATGATTTGTGTAATTGCCAAAGAGGCAAAAATAACGACAGGAAACAGACATGATAGGGCCTGCTCCCAGCCAAAACAAACGAGCTGTTTAAATGCTTTCATGAATTTTGCCTCCAAAGGTTTTTTTGAATATATGGAAGGCCTGTTTAGTATAGTCGCTAAATAGACATAGGGTTATGTGCATAGAATCACCGCCGAGTAACTATCTTTTCCTTGCATGATTATTCCTGACTTATTAATCTTGGATGTCTTCATCACTTCGGTATTCCAAAATATCTCCGGGTTGACATTCTAAAGCCTTACAAATCGCCTCTAAAGTTGATAATCGAATGGCCTTTGCCTTTCCATTTTTTAATATAGAAAGATTAGCCATCGTGATTCCAACCTTCTCCGACAGTTCCGTTACGCTCATTTTCCTTTTAGCCAGCATCACATCAATATTGATTATAATTGCCATTGTTTTCACCTCAGACTGTTAAATCATTTTCTGATTTTATATCTATAGCTTCTTGCAAAAGCCTTTGGAGAACAGCAGCAAAGACTGCGATAACCATTGAGGCAAAAATAAGGACCAATCCGATTAGTATAATACCTGGAGCATCGTCCATCTCCGCGATGAGATAGAAGAGTGGCATGCCTGCCGCAAGTAAAAGACTGATGGTGATTGCACAGTATTTTATTTTCTTTAAAGCTCTTACTGATAATTCCGAGAAAGCTTTATTCCGGTCAATATAGCTTAAAAGTGTAAAGGCTTGATACAGAGCGAAATAAAAAGGTATCGCCGCTGCATACAAATCGATATAAACAAGATATTTCAGATAAGAAATATCTGGATACAATTCCGCTGCAAAGTTCGCTATCTCCGGCACTAAAAATATGCACAAAGCAAGAACTGGAATTCCAATAAGAATAACAGCTATCTTTAAAAAGAGTGTTGATCCTCGTTTCATAAAAAGCACCTCACCTAATAATGTCGATTTGAATTTAACATATTATTTATCGTTTTACAATAAAAAAATATTGAAATAGATTATTTCCTTGTTGTTTTAGAGCTGTCTTTTTTCACTTTGGACAAGAAAAAAGCATTCCTCATTACAGAGAAACGCTCTATATCTTTAATCGATTCAATTTAAAAATTGGGCAGCTGACTGAATCATTAGGTTTAAAAATAACGCATGGCACATAAGGGGGTGTTTTTGAATCTGTACACGTTCGTTTATTTTGCTTAGGCGAAGGTGATATATAAAGCAATCTGGCAGGGTACTTAATGGGCTTCAATAAGCTCAGGTGAATTGTTCTTAGGTGAGTTAACTAATGATGAAACCTGGTATGCTTCCATGTCATCAGCATCATAAGGCAAAAGCAAGCTTTTGAGATAATCGGGATCTGTATTTTTAGGGTTTAGCCATTCTTTTTCATATTCGTAATTCAATATAACCGGCATTCGATCATGGATATTTTCCATAAGCGCATTAGGTTTTGTCGTAATGATTGTGCAAGTGTAGAGCGGGTAACCTTCAGGTGTATTCCACTTTTCGTATAAGCCGGCAAAAGCGAACAGATTGGATGATTTCAGCTTGATTCTCATAGGAATCTTAGTTTTTGGATCAAGGCGTTTCCATTCATAAAAACTGTCGGCCGGAATGATGCAGCGTTTGCTGACAAGCGGTTTTCGAAAGCTGGGTTTCTCGGCCAATGTTTCAGCACGAGCATTGATCATTTTATAACCGATCTTTTCATCTTTAGCCCAAGGAGGAATGAGACCCCATCTTAATTTTCCAAGACGGTTGCTTGATCCATCATTAATAATGGTAAGGATGTTTTGTGCTGGCGCGACATTATAGCTGGGGTGATATTCGTCTTCAGGCAAGAAGTGATCTATGTTGAATTGCTCAATGATGTCGTCAAATTCTGAGAATAAAGTGAATCTGCCACACATGTTCATCATCCTTTTGGTTTTTTGAATATTGTACAGGGTTGGTATCTGAAAATCAAAAAGGGGAGTATGATGCAGCAAGTGAAGAATGAATTATTTGAATAAAAAAATGAGGGGAAATCAAAGATGTGGAAACATTCAACGTTATGCGTAGCAAGAAAGTTTTAAGGCTACAGATATAAAAGCCGTTCCAAAGATTTAAGAGTTATAAAATGAAATGTATAAAAAAGGTGAGGAATAGTATTAGCACCTTAATTGGAATGCACGGAATTTTTAAATACTGATGTAAAAATGCAATGTTGGTTAATGTTAACCTTCCTTCCCCGGAAATGTGAAGAAGGGAATATGGATCAAAACAAGGATGTTTATAAAAATATTGTGATTTAGGTTTGTTACGTATTTTTGATTTCTAATGAAGTGGTCATGAAGCCCAAGTTTCAAGAAAATGAGCCTGAATCTTGGGCTATTATAGCTTGAGATATCTTGATATTAAACCAACAGGAAATAAAAAAACTGATATCATTTAATCTTTCATCAGTATAAAGAACTTGTTCCAGACTCTCACTATCTAATGACGGTGAGTGCGATGCCGTACCCTTTTTCCGGAGTGTAAATGGTAGTGATTTTCATTACTTTCCAGGTTCCTTCAGATGCTTTTGTTCCTATCCCATTATGCGCAGTAAGGTAGTCTCCTTGTCCCACAGTTTCGTCAATACGTACATAATGCTGTCCCGCCAGTCCAACCACATGCCATTCGTCCCTTACAGCCCGTGAATGATAAGCGGTCTCCAGCGCTGCATCATAGTCTGGATTTTGTTTTGGCACACGTATCAATTCACCGGTTTCCTTGTCGATCAGATCCTCATAAATGAATCCGCCAAACTCATTAGTCAAATAGCGGTCCTGCCAGACGAAGCTGGATGCTCCTGAAATGAAAGCTGCTGTTTCCGAAATAGCTCCAAGCATATAATCTCCCACGTGGGCGGGCGCTATTTTTTCACCTCTTAAAGTGACGATTGTACCTGTCTGGATTAACTGCCCAGTTGAACTCTCAAAATACTCTCCATATCCATTTAAGGAAGAACTGATTGCTCCTGCAAATGTCCCGTTTCCTCCAACTGAGTCAAGAAGCCATTTCATTGATTGATGGCCTCCTGCCACGGTGTATGGTTCTTCCAGTATAATACTTTCAGAAGACAAAATTGTCCTTGAAACATTGTTTCCTTTAATATGGGCATTGTTTGAAGAAGCGATTAATGCACGGGAGCCTTCTGTGCTAGAGCCTCCTGAAGCGCCGATGACCGCATTTCTTTCTCCCTTCGCCGTAATGTCTCCGGTACCAGCGATAACTGCGCTCGTTTGGTTAAAGGCGAAGCCAGAGGTTGTTGCAAGCTGTGCGCCGCCTTTTAAATTAATGGGTACATGCTGGTATGATTGACCTTTGATGGTGACCGCCGCACTATAGCCTTCTGCATGTACACCGAGAATGACGGTTTGATTATTAGGCGACTGAATTCCGACCGCTCCGTTATCAGCAATCATTGTACCGTTTAGTATATTCACATTATAGAGACCGCCACCGATTGAAATTCCTTTTGGAGCAGATTGATAAATATCAAAGTTTGAAATTTTAATATAATCAGTTTTATTTGACCCGCCTGATAAATGAATATCAACACCGGCTTTTTTAAATCCGCGAATTTTAATACCGCTAAGGGTGATATTCTGACTGCGGTATTGCAAAGCTACGACAGGATTTTCCTTATAGTCATAGTCGGGATCACCAATTGCTGTGAATCCGCTTACATTAACGTTTTTATATGCTGAAACAACTAGAGCTCTTGGCGTGACAGCTTCATAAAGAGAGTTGAAAACCGGTTCAATTGCTGAACAATCAATGAGTGTGACATCATAAGCCGTTGTGCTTTCAGGATCAGTGGCTTGATGATGACCAATATGACGAAGATCAAATGCCCGGACATCACGATAAGAAACATGGCCGATGATATGGACATTTTGAGAGGCTGGCCACATTGCATGCGCTTTAACCTCTACTCCACGAATGTTTCCGCTTGTAAAGTTATTCAAAAGCCATACATGCTTAGACCCATCGTCGATTTCTATTCCGTTGGAGTTGGATACACCCTCTGCAAACTCCGTTCCTCGCGGATTACCGGAATGGCAATTTGAAATAAAGATGTATTCACTATAATGGGTAGTAATGCCGTCGTCTCCTGAACCATATGCCACACAGTTATCAATCCAAATATATTTTGAGCCGTCTTTAGTCCAGTCGGTATCAGGTAAATGATCGTACGTTGGGGATGTAATATCAATGCCGTGAAGACCTGCGTTAATGGCTTCCACGTCTCTAATCCATCCATATTCAACTTTAGCAAAAGTTAAACAGCTGGAGAATTGACCACCAGGATTTTTCACACCGCATTGTCTATTAGGATTCCAGTCTAATGACATTCCTTGAACAAAAATATTGCGGTTCCCATTTTGGTAATCATCATTTGTGATTACCCATTCATGAGCGGGAGAGTCTTCATGAAGTTTAATTACGGTAATTCCTTTACCTTGCCCTGCAATTGTTGTCCAGGACGGAAGTTTAATCCCTTGAACCAGATATTCTCCGGCAGGAACATTTACTTTGACGCGACCATTACCGATTGCTTTTCGAAAAGCTTCTGTATTGTCTCGTCCATCGGGAACAGCTCCGAAGTCTTCCACATTTACTTCCCGGGTGATTTTACTTAAAAGCTTATGGTATTCTCTGTCAAGACGTTCTTTTAAAAGAGAGGTGATCTCTCCTTCTGCCGTCATCCTTGCGTCAGTTACTTCGACGTTTTGATCTGTAACGGAATGCCTAATAAGGTTTTGCATTCTCTCCTTGACATGTTCAATTTCAGATGTATATTCCGGGTGTGACTCAGATTTGGCGTTTAGAGAAGGATCGGGGTAGTTTTTAAAATGAACCATTCTAAAGACACCTCTTTCTTTTAATATAAGCGCCGTTTTCAGTATTGCAGTTGCTGTAGCGTATTTTGCGCTTATCTTTTCAATTCTGTATTTATTGCTAGAATTCCTTTTAAATCCATATTAGTTTTCAAAGATAAGTAAGTCTTGAACAAGAAATTCGATGGAAAATAGGGAAATTAGTTAATGTCCATAAAAGCAGTGGCTCAGATTCCAGCGCTGATTTAAAAACGGGGATTACAACAAAAGCAAAAATACTAAAACTAATGTAAGGAAAGATGTCATTAGCCCTTTTAATTTAAGAAAAAATTCACTCCAACTCCGTAGCAGACTTGAATACACTTTACCTATTCGGTTTCGTTAGAGAGCCAAGGTAAGAGTCTGATTAGCTTCTGCGGTATTCAATGGTAGTAGTCATTAAGGGGCAAGAGAAATTGAAAAACATTTAAGCAGGGGAAATTCAAGCATTGACGCACGTTAAGGAGTGTTAATATGTACCGGATTAAATATATGAAAAAGGTGACAGAAGAATGAAAAGACTTGCCGTGTTATCAAGTTTTACTGCTATTGTTATCTCAATCATCGGACAGCTGATGGGAATGTTAGATGATTCTTATGCAGTGGGTAACGCGTGGTTCGTAGGTGTATTAGCAGGATTGATTACCCTTCTTATTTTTAATGACAGTCAAGAGATGACAAAAAGTTATATCATAAGTTCAAGTACAATTTTAGGTATTCTAGGAGTAGGTTTTTTATATTTCCCAGCTGCATTAATCAACATTTTAATAGCTTTTAAGCTAAACAAGAAAAAAGAGAGGGAATTTTTTAATTCGTAAAGAGAAAATGTGGTAAATGATGACATCATAGTATTGGAATCATCATTTTATCCAGTGGATTTCATTTTTAGGTTATACAATAAAAAAGGGCGCCGGCATTGCCGGCGCCCTTTGCAGCATTCCTTATTTATTAACAGAAATCGTGACATTATTTCCAGAAGGGAGGACTTTTGCAAAATCCTGTGTATCGACGACAGGTGTCACTGCTTTATTGTCGATTGTGATATTGTTAAAAGTTGTTGAAAAAGTTGCTTTAATGGCAGAGCGTTGGCTTTCGGCTGAAACCGCAGCGGTGGCAAGTGTTTTCCATTTCGACAGAGTGCCGATGTTTGTTCCTTGAATTTCCATGATAATACGTCCGGTATAGCCGTCATTGTTCGTTCCCCAGAGGGTCATGCGAGTATTCCCGTTCAAGTTTTTGTAGATCGTCAATTGAACTGTGCTTCCGGGACGAAAGCCTTTATTATAAGTAAATTTCTCTTTTCCTTCGATATACGTTTCATCATTTTTAGAACCGACTTTCATGAGCGGTTTCCAGACGTTGTATTGTTTGCTGTACTGTAGGCCGATATCTGCCTCAGTTCCGTTTTTTGCGCTAAAGCCTGAATAAATATAAGGGGTAGAGACAGAGTCTTGGATGTTCACAGTGTCGGGAAGCTTAATTTTAGCCGTGAATACAGCGCCTGTACTGTTTATGTAGGAGCGTCCGCCGATTCCCTTAGGCAGCTGGGAAGCCGCTTTTGCCACTTGAGTGTCTGCTCCTGGAAGACCTGGAACTCCCGAAGAAATGGTTCCGAAAAGAATAGCTGTTCCTACTGCACCTGCAATTAATACTTTTTTCAACAAAATTCCCCCTTTTAAAAGTGGTTTCGTCAATTATTATACCTTATTTTGGAACTTCTTTTATTAAGATAAATCGACAAAATCGTTAAAATCTCTTGTTTATGAATGCGTTATGTTTATATATTGACACCCTAGATCTAAAAATAAACTAATTAAACTATGTATCAAATGTTCAATATTTATTAAAAAATCAGCATTAAGGAGCAAATAATAATTGTAAGACACTCACCAAAGGTAAAAAAGCTAACAAATTAGACCTATGATTCGTTTAGACATTGAAGTTACATAGTTTTTTCTGCAAAAAAACCCCCGGCCATTGACCGGGGAAGCAAAATTGAGGAGATTAAATGGAGTATTAGCAGTGTTTCTTACGCTTTTTATACTCTACAACGTAGTCATAGTCTTTTTTGTCGTGATCATAATGTTTTTTGTCATAATCACAGTAGTAATCTTTTTTGTCATGGTGATCATAATGTTTTTTGTCATAGTCGTAATACTTCTTGTAATACGTTTTCTTAACCGTATAATACTCTTCTTTATATTTTTTGTAATAACCCATAAATACCCCTCCTTTTATGATCATACGCTTCATTATATGGAAGTTAGAGTTTGCGGATTGGACAGTTTAAATTGCAAAAGTAAAAAAGGGCTGTCCAAAAAAAGAAGTTGAGGAATAATCAGAGGAAAACTGATGGATCATGCAGAAACAACAATATAAAAAGCCGATGTGCATCGGCCAAATCATTTTACCTTACATTTGCTTGTCTTCTTTGTTTTCTGAACCACTACTTCTTATGTCTTGAGTCAATCCGCTTGTCGCTTTTTTAAATTCTGATAAGGCTTTTCCGGCAGATCGGCCAAGCGCAGGCAGCTTATCAGGACCAAACACTAAAAAACCTACAAATAAAATAACTAACATTTTTGTGACGCTTAATTCCATGATGCTTCTCCTCCTCTTGTTTGAAGTACGAACCCTTATTAACAAATTATAAAAGATGGCAGTTCAAATGAGAATACGTCTGTTTTGAATATTTTGTATAACACAGGGGAAGGGAGAATGATGTGATTTCTTCAGGGAAAATGCTGATGATAAAACGTATGAAGCTTCCAATACCATACACATACCTGCAATTTTATTTAAAGGGGGGTGATATATATAACTGTAAGTTGCTATGATTAAAATAAGGAGGAGATATTATTATGAGATGCAATAAGCTAATAGGGTGCCTGCCTGTTTTCATGTTCGCTGTCGCTTTTCCATTATCTGCACATGCAGAAAAAGCGGGAACTGCTGGAGCCGGAGAGTGGGATAAGCTTGGGACTTACACCTATACTTATTCAAGTCCGACGGTATACTCGAGCGGAGGTGATTTTAGAGTTTGTCTTTCAGGAAGTACACCTTTCTCCGTATCGCTGCATCTATATGAGGATGATGCTGGTGACAACCCTGATGAATATGTGGGTTCTAATTATTTTTCACCCGGAGAATGTCATACCTTTAGCAGTATCGGGAAATTTGTAGATGGAAGCAATAACAAGGCAGAGTTCTTTGTTACTGATTACTCTGGTAAATCAAAAACAGTTACGTTTTACGATTGATTCGGAGATACAGTTCAGTGAATTTAACTTTGTCATGAATAAAAGAGAGAGGGAGCTCTCTCTTTTTATACTGTATGAGCAATGAAATACCTTACTCTTGAACAGCCTTGCGAAGTCGTTCATTCACAATGCCTGTCCAGCCGCCATCCATCTTATCCCGAATGACTGAGCTTTTCTCGTTTGCCTTACCGATCATTTCATCCGGCTTCTTCCAACCGCTGTGGATGAGAGTGAATTCTGTTTTGTTCCCTACGTCTGTTAATTGAAATGTAACAATCCATCCATCAGTATCCCATTCAAAAGAAAGCTCTCCGGGAGCATGAACCGTCAAAACTTTGCAAGGTGATGGTCCAAATGGTGATTGCAAATGAAATTTATATCCTTCCTTCAACTGAAAATCATTCGGCATAAACCACTTGGCTATGCCTTCTGAAGTTGAGACTGTCTCCCAAACCTTTTGAATAGGCGCTTCTAATGTTACATGTTTCGTAATGTCCGGTAATGTTTTTTCTTGATATTTATCCATATATTGCTCCTCTTTATCCAATAGATACTTTCAAGCAAATTTTATATCATCTAACGAAATCATGTCCATAGTGAGCATGAATTATGCTGAATCTGTTGTCCGGTGTTTCATTCTATAAATTTCACGATCTTGATGATTTATCTGGCTGCAATGGGCTTTTATGAACAAAGATTTCTTTTAATCAATTAGCATTTCGGGTATTTGATGCACTGATCAGTTTTATGTTATTGGCCAATGTGCTGTTTTTCTGGAGAAAAAAGAAGAGCATAGCATATGTCTCAGGCATTTTGGCTGTAGTTAATGTAATTATGCTGATATTTCTGCTTTTTCTATCGTGATGAGAATGTAAAGAAGGAGGGTTCTGCGTGCTCGGTAAAATAAAAGCGGCCATTGATAATAGTCCGGGAAAACCCGCGAAAATTGTAGTTAATGAAAGCACACTTCAGCAGTTAAAAGAAGAGATGCGTTTTGTTTACGTTTCCAAACCTAAAACCATTATGGGGATACCTGTGGAGGTTTCAGATGATGTAGAAGGCTTTGAACTCAAATTTTAACGTTAATATATTTTAATACTATAAATATGCTAATATAGGAACTGCTAGAAAAAGAAGGGAGGAGGGGCTGTGAAACAGAAGCCGATTTATGTCGAAATCGAGATGACATCTGACCTGGACAAGCTTTGGGAATATACGCAAAACCCATCGCTACATAAGGAATGGGATCTGCGGTTTTCTGACATTACATATTTAAACAGAAGCGTAAATGAAGCGCAGAGGTTTCTTTACGAGACAAGAATTGGCTTTGGATTAAAGGTGTCAGGTGCTGGTGAAACCGTGGGAACGAAATTGCATTCCTCTCAAAGAGTATCCTCCCTGGCCTTTTCCTCCAACCATCCGTTATCCCTGATTAAAAAAGGCAGCGGGTATTGGAAATACATACAGCATGATAACGGGAAGCTTACATTTATGACGCAGTATCAATATGAAACGGCATATGGCTTTCTGGGAAGATGGATTGACCGTTTATTATTTCGGCCGCTGTTGGGGTGGGCAACAGCATGGAGTTTTGATTCATTGAGACTTTGGATTGAACAAAATAAACATCCGAAACAATTGATCCGTTATGCGTTTGTCTATATGCTGACGTGCTTGTTTTTTAGTCTGTTTTGGTTTTACCACGGGTTTACAGATCTTGAAACGAACAATATGGCAGGCGCAGCGAAGATAGGATTGGGCATTTTATGGCTGAGTCCATTAAAGAGAAAATGGACACTTCATGCTGTGCAGACCTGTATCTTTGCTGTCTGCGCTTTTCTGGATGCCGGAATATGTTCTTTACTGTTAAGTGTGGTTACTGCGGCAAGCGGCTTGATCAGTCTCCGGCTTCCCAGTGCTCGGCATACGAAACGAAAAAGAAAGAAGTGAAATGGTGAGTTCAATGTATAAAAAAACAATTATAAATTATCATCTATTACATCCCAAGCTGCAGAAACGTTATCAATTAGACAGGTCACATACATTCAGCGGAAGAGGAACGATGTCAGAAATAAGCGGAGGGTCTTTTTTTGTCAGAATGCTGCTGAAATGCGGGGTGTTTTTTAGATGTTTCTTTTCAGAAAGAGGAAAGGACATCCCTTTTACAATTAAAAACAGAACATGTCTTACGAAGCAGGAACATACGGGGATTGAATGGAATCGGACTTTTGTCTTTAAAGATAAAAAGCGTTTCTTTGATGCAGTTATGGTTTACGACGAAAATGAAAAACGAATACTTGATTTTTTCGGCCAACCTCATATTCTGCTGTCTGTTTTAACTTTTGAAGCACTCTCTGACGGGTCTCTCCACATTACATCAGGAAAGCAATGGCTATTAATATGCGGAAAAAGAATTCCTTTGCCAAAATGGCTGAGCGGTAATTCCACTGTTTGCGAAACTTTTGATGAAAGCAACAACTGTTTCACTATACAAGTTCATGTGGAAAATGCAATTCTTGGCACTCTTTTTTATTATAAAGGGACGTTTCGGGAAACAGAGGGAGAAGTATGTTAAAACGAAACGGCATCATTAGTGCGCTTTGTTTCATCTGGTTTCTTGTATCTGAAGCTCCCGACATATTAGTTGCGGAGGCGCTTGTCTTGTTTTCCATTCTCTTTTTTGTGCCCGGAATTTTTCCTTTTGTTTTTCATCAATCAGCTCACAGGACTATTCAATTTTCGGAAAAAATATTGATGCACATCTATCCGGCAGCAGCTGTTTTCGCGGTATTAGCCCTTGTAACAGACGTAGGATATTTTGCACTGATCTGGTGGATATACACTGCTTTGTTGGCTTTATATGGTGTGTTGCGGCTCTTGAAAACAAAAATACATAGAATCGAAGAAACATCTATTTTGTTAGGACTCGTTTATTTAGGCGGAGGGGGATTTTGGTTTTTTGCCTATGCTGCGCATTTACATATCCTGCACTTCGGTCCTCTTATTATTTTGCTCACAGCTGTTCATTTTCACTATTCTGCTTTTCTGATCCCGATCTTTAATGGTTTACTTGGCAGAGTCAATAGAGAAAAACGGGTTATGTACGGTTGGGTGACATGGATTATTTTACTGTCGCCGCTCCTCATCGCACTCGGAATAACATACTCAAAAACACTTGATATCTTGGCGGTTGGTATCTATATGGCGGCACTTTATCTTAACTCATACTTAATATTTAAGACAGCTTTTCGCAGTAAGACAGGAAAAGTGCTTATCCGACTGTCTTCTGTCGTGTTAATGATAACGATCTGTTTCTCTTTCATTTACTCATTCGGTGTATTCCGGCAAGAAGTCACGCTGACCATCAGCCAAATGATATGGATACACGGTATCGTGAACGCATTCGGTGTTATTTTGCCGGCTCTTGCAGGATGGAGAAAAGAAAATCCTCAGCCCTCGGATGCGAGTGTCAAGGTTTTCAGCCGTATATACGGAAAGAGAACAATCGGAAAGAACTTTTTGCACAACATTCACGCTGAAAATAACATTCGATATAGCGGACTTGTGGATGATATGAGAAGCCTTCGTTCAAACGATTTTTCACCGGAGCATTTGACACCGTTGATTGTTTCTTTTTATGAACAGACGAAAGATTATGAGGTAAAAGCAAAAGTGACGTGGAGCACTTGGTTTCAGCCCTTTGCGAAAATGTATGAATACATCAGCAAAAGAACCGGACAAATACATCTGTCAACGAATCCTGACTGGTATAGGATGCACAGTACAATAAAAGGTGTCCATTCAAAAAAAGACGGAAGAAAAAAGGTACGTGCCTGGATCAGAACAAATGAAAAAAACGAAACCATTTTTACCGCGCTGTATTCTGTATATCGCTCAAAAGGGGAAGGGTACATGAATATTTCTCTGCCGCTTCCTTTCAGTAACATGACAGGCATTTTAAAGCCTTATCATCACAAAGAGAACCTGATTTTGACCAGCAGGCAGAGAAAAAGCGGTGCTGGGGATGAAGGGATTTATCTTAGAACAAAAGTCGGGACCTGCCCGCTTCCATTATCTGAAACCTTTCATATAAAGGCTCCGGCGGGTGCAAACAGGTTAACAGCTGTTCACGAAATGTGGCTGTTTGGGATTCAATTTCTAACTGTAGATTATGACATTACATATTGCCCGTCCAAATGAATAATATAAAACAAAGACAATAGTTCATCTGACAGTCTCTCGTCCGGTAAACAATCGGTTCGGCACATTTTCATGCTGCGACTCATACAGACGGGGAAGGAAGGGTTTTTATGTTTTATATCAGTTTGTTTCTGATTGTATGGCTGGCTGCGGGATTTGCAGTGGGGATGAAGCAAGTTTATGTCGATCAGCTATTCGATAAAGATGTAATCGAAAGGCTTGAAAGAAAAGCAGGTGACCATGATCTTGTTGACCGTTTTATCAAACACCGTTTCATTTATATTGCAGCAGTGACTTTAAGCGGGTTTATTGCTGTTTACAGTGAAATAAAAGCCATTCCACAAAAGCGGAGAATAAGAAAAATTGAAAAAGACATTAATAAGCTCAATAAAGTAAAGAAGCGCGGGAATAACAGAAAGTAAAAGGTGCACAAGCCAGCAGGCGGGTGCATTTTTTTTATTTAATGGGGGAATGAGAATAAAGCCGTGCGATCTTACTTTTTTGCTAAGGAGTATAAATTCATAAATGTGAAGAACAGCGCCCGGGCTAATGGTATATAATATTGTGAATTTAACAAAAATTTAACAAGGAGGACGAGATAATTCGTGCTAAAGCCTCAAAGAGTCCAGCATCCTGTGTTTTTGGTTTTGAGGCGGAGTAGATGAAACCGGCCAAAGTATCCCTGCTCCGCCGTGTGCTCCATTCCTTGAAGCATGTTGATTGTAACATAGTCAAACGTTTTCCATCAACTTTAAAAAATGTAAAATTGTTGTTAATTTTCTTGTTGTTTGTTCCGGTTTCTTCTGTATATGCAGAGGATATCTATCAGAATTTCGAGGAATTAAAGAATCACGAAGATCCTTCAGATTATAACATTGCCACAAAAGAAACCGGCAGCTCTGTGCTTGTTTTAGCTATTCACGGAGGAGGTATTGAAGGCGGCACAAGTGAATTAGCGAGAGAGCTCAGCAAAGAATATTCCATGTATTTGTTTGAAGGTTTGAAGACGTCTGGAAATTCAGTACTGCATATAACAAGCACACATTTTGACGAGCCTCAGGCACTGAAGCTTGTAGCAAGTCATGAGTATGTCATTTCATTGCATGGATATGCAGGAGAGGACCAACAGATACAAATCGGCGGAACAGACCGATCAAGAGCGGCAGAATTAGTTTCAAAACTGCAAAAAGCCGGTTTTCCGGCTGAATTGCTTGGTACAGATCATCCGCATGCAGGCGTAAGTCCAAACAATATAGCGAATAAATCAAAAACCGGTTTGAGCATCCAGTTAGAGATGAGTACAGGTTTCAGAGAATCTTTGTTTGGCATCTTTTCTTTAAAAAGCAGATCCGTGACTCAAAATGAGAGGTTTTATGATTTTACAGAAGTGATGACCCATTTCATAGAAAACAGCTATTAAAATAAGGAGGCGCAAAGCCTCCTTATTTTTCGTCCTTCTTCTGATCATTGGCTTCAGGAAACAATTCATCTGATGCCTCGGTTTGATATTGCAGAGTGTTATCTTTGACAGTCAGTTCATTTCGGAATGTTTCATCCAGCACATTTTTCAGTAAATACCGGTGAAAAAAATATTCAAAAACAGTAAGGCAGACAGACGCAATCAGAGCGGCTGCAAACGGTGAGAAACCGTTTCTAGTTTGCGTTTCAAGAAAGACCCAAAGAATAACGAGTGAAAGTCCGAAGTCAGCCAGTGAAGCTGTTATATTGCTGGTTCTCGGCAAGATCAGGATGTCACCGGAAAGGTATGTTACAAAGCTTAAGAAAAATGCAATAAACAGCACACTTAAAAAGGAAGCATGGTAAACTCTATCCAAAATCACATACAATAGGGCAAGAGTTAAAGCTGTCTTAGAAGCAAGAGCGATAATATGTTTCATTTGATCACCTATATTTGTGGCAAATCTTTAGCGGTATCTGCTGCCTCTAGATCGACACTTATTTGCTGAGTTAAATCTTTAGAATGATAAAAACCCTTTGCAGCCATATAATGAAAAATTTGTTCATGGGTATTCATCGCGTCATGTAAATATTGCTGCAGCGTTTCTCTGACTTCTGGGGATGAAGATTCTGTGATGGCAGCTGCAATATTTCTAACGCCTGTCTTTGCCGATATTAAAAAATCCGTTGCGATCACTTGTTCGGTCATGCTGCCCATTCCAGCTAATTTTTGAAAGAACTCATTCACGCTTGTTCACCTCTCACTGACAGCAATTCCTGCAAACGCGCAACCTGTTGTTTTGTTTTTTGAGCATCCTGCTCAAGAATACTCTTTAATTCTTCATCTTGTACAAGTCCCGTCATGGTTGAAGATTTTGTCAAACAAAGGTTCTTAAACGTAAGCAATTCGTGCAATTCTAACGTTTCATGAAGGCCGTAGCCATTCATAATGGTCATTCCCTTCTGAAGTAATATGATTTATTTTGAACAAATTGCTTTTGTTTACACTGGTATTTTTTGCTGGTCGTTTGAAACTTTCTGGCTGCAATGCCCGTACACAAGGGATGGGGTTGAGCTTCTGTTAAACAAATCAATCTTTCATGGTTTTTAATCATCTATCTTTAAATACTAAGGAGGAGACACAGTGGAGATCAAAGGGATCAATCACTTGTTATTTTCTGTTTCTGATTTACTGACTTCCATCGAGTTTTATCAAAATGTCTTTGATGCTAAACTGCTGGTTAAAGGAAGGAGCACTGCATATTTCGATTTAAACGGCATATGGCTGGCTCTCAACGAAGAGCGTGACATTCCCAGAAATGATATTAACGCTTCTTATACCCATATCGCTTTTACAATTGAGGAAAGCGAGTTTGAACAAATGTCCGCAAAATTAAAAAACCTTCATGTTACTATGTTGCCTGGGAGAGAACGAGATGAACGTGATCGAAAATCAATTTATTTCACTGATCCTGACGGCCATAAATTTGAATTCCATACAGGAACTCTCCAAGACAGACTTCAATATTATAAGCAAGCTAAAACCCACATGGATTTTTATGATTGAAAAAGTACGGGAAACAGAGTAACAGGGGATATACATATTTATCTTCTGGGGTTAATATATGGTAAAGGAGGGGATTGCAGTTGAGAAATAAAATATTGCTCATGACAGCTGTTTTACTATGTGTTTTTGGAACCGGGACCATTCATGCAGCAACTTCACAGTTTGAGCATAAAACCGACTTTATTCTAAAGGACGGAACAAAAGCGTTTTATGTAGAAAACATTAGTGATGTACCGGCAATGGATTATTTTTTAGGATACCAATTTACGATATTAGGAGTGAACACTTGTTCAGTTAACATTAAGCTTCAGCGAATGGGACTTGCAGGGGATTATACTACGTTAAGCACAAAACAATTCACCGGTAATTGGTTTGACTTTAGCGCTCAAGATAAGGCTTCCATTGAACCTTATCACCGGTATCGAATATTAGCTGAAGAACATTCAGAAAACTGTGCAAGTGTTCATGTAAAAGGCCGCTATGGTGTAGAATATTTTAATTTTGATTGAAGCTCACATTTTTGAAAAGAAGTGAGCTTTTTTTGCAGAATAAATTAACTAAATAAACTATGTACTAAATATTCAGTATATTTCCTTTTACCTCGCTCAATATAAAAGAGCAGAGTATACCTCATCTTTTCACGTCCAAAAATCGAAACATTTATAAGAAGAGAACGTCTAATTTGTTAAACAGCACTTTTTTTTAAAAAGTTTCGTTAAGGAAAGAAAATTTCTTGACTTCAACAATTAAATGATGGATAATTATGGTGTAAACATGATGTTCTTTTTCCTCCTATTCAGGTTCGCACCTAAGCCAGGGCGAGCCTGCTTTTTTTAAAAACAAAACCCCCACTCCGTAAAGGAAGAGGGGGTTTATTCTTTGTAACTGATAGTTCAATAGTTTAATGGACAGTCCTGAACACACCAATTACTTTTCCTAATATGCTGACATTCTGCAGTATGATCGGAGCCATGGTTGGATTTTCAGGCTGTAAGCGAATGTGAGTATCCTCTTTATAGAAACGTTTTACCGTAGCTTCATCATCTTCTGTCATCGCCACTACGATTTCACCGTTATTCGCCGTGTTTTGCTGTTTTACAATAACATAGTCCTTATCAAGTATACCTGCGTCAATCATACTGTCACCCATGATCTCCAGCATAAACACATGCTCATCCGGAGGAACCATACGGTCAGGAAGCGGGAAGTATTCTTCAATGTTTTCAACCGCTGTAATAGGCGAGCCCGCCGTTACTTTTCCGATTACCGGTACATTAACGACTTGGCTTTTTGGAATCTCTACTTCTTCATCCAGAATTTCTATCGCTCTTGGTTTTGTCGGATCGCGTCTAATCAGCCCTTTTGTTTCCAAACGGGCCAAATGGCCGTGGACAGTAGAACTGGACGCCAGGCCGACAGCCTCTCCGATCTCTCTAACCGAAGGCGGATATCCTTTTGATTTAACCTCTGCTTTAATAAAACGGAGGATATCAAGTTGCCTTTTTGATAGCTTCGTCATTTTTTGCACCTCTAAACGTCGATTTTAAATAGATTATAGCATGATTTTCCTGACAGTACAAACATAGGTTCGAAAAAAACAATTGACAGAAACATTTGTTCGTATATACTGAAATTATAAAAATGCGAACAAACATTCTTGTCGGAGGTTGTTATCATGAATAAAGAATCTATTATTTTTGTCGGCCTGTTCACTGTGATTCTAAGCGTGGTTATCCTTCTGTTGTCATATACAAGCAGCGACCAGGAGCTTAATCAATATGTTAAAATAAAAGTTCAGTCTGGGGATACGCTCTGGTCGCTCGCTGATCAGGTGGATGACTCAAAAAAGATAAATAAAAGTGATTTTGTTGAATGGGTAGCTGAAAAAAATAATCTCCAGACGTCTGAGATTCAGCCGGGGGATGAATTGGTGATTCCATTAAAAAAGGAACACCCGGCTGCATACGAACTGGCTACTGTTAAATAGAGAGGAAAGGTAGAAAGGTGAAAGCGCTCATTTATGCCCGAGTAAGCACAAATAAAGAACAGCAAGAAACCTCATTAAAGCGGCAGGAGGAGGAGCTTACGGCCATTGCTGCCGAGAACGGCATGGAAGTCGTCAAAGTGATTTCTGAAAAAGCCAGCGGATATGAAATGGACCGGGATGGTGTATTTGATTTGCTTGATCATATCAAGAATTCAAATATTGATGTGATTTTAGTTCAGGATGAAACAAGACTCGGCCGGGGAAACGCGAAAATTGCACTTCTTCATTGTATTTACAGGGAAGGTGTGAAAGTATATACGACCGCTCACAGAGGTGAGCTGGAGTTATCAGAGGCTGACTCTATGGTGCTGGAAATCGTCAGCATTGTGGAGGAATACCAGCGGAAAATCCACAACATGAAAATTAAACGCGGAATGAAACGTGCAGTGAAAAATGGTTTTAAGCCACAAAAGAACCTGAAAAACCAGCATGAAAACAGCGGAAAAGAAAGAATAGAAGTTCCGATCTCGGAAATTGTCCGGTTGAGAGCGAATAAACTGACGTTTGCTGAAATCGCGGCTACGTTGAGAGGTTTTGGCTATGATGTGTCAAAGGCGACAGTCCATCGGCGTTTTCAGGAATACATAGAGAATGAGCAGACAGGCGAGTGAATCAGTTGTAAAACTCCTCTTGTTTTAGTAGTATATAGACAAAATGCAATAAAGGAGTTTATCATGATTTCAAACGAAAAAATTGCCAGAATCAATGAACTTGCCGCAAAAGCTAAAGCTGGCGTTATTACAGAAGAAGAAAAAGCTGAACAGCAAAAGCTCCGTCAAGAGTACCTAAAAGGATTTCGTTCTTCTATGAAAAACACATTAAAAAGTGTAAAAATCATTGATCCTGAAGGCAATGACGTAACACCTGAAAAGTTAAAAAGAGAAAAAAATAATAACAGACTTCACTAATATAAGAGGAATACGGCAATATCGTATTCCTCTTTTGTATATACTACAAAGAACAGCGCTTTCTTCAGGTGACAAAATGTATCAAGTTTCTCTCAAATTTAAGCTGAAACAGTTGAGAAAAAGTCGTCAGACATTTATGATGAAAGGGTACAACATATAAGGAAGGGGATTTTTATGGATACAATTGAAAAGAAATCAGTTGCTACCATTCGCACACTATCAATAGACGCTATTGAAAAAGCAAACTCTGGTCACCCTGGTATGCCTATGGGGGCAGCGCCAATGGCATATACGCTATGGACAAAATTTATGAATGTAAATCCGGCAAACCCTGGGTGGTTTAACCGCGATCGTTTTGTTTTATCTGCGGGACACGGATCAGCACTTTTATACAGCATGCTTCATTTAAGCGGGTATGATCTCAGCATTGAAGATCTTAAGGGATTCCGCCAGTGGGGCAGCAAAACACCGGGGCATCCGGAATTCGGACATACAGCAGGTGTTGATGCAACAACAGGGCCGCTTGGACAAGGAATCGCAATGGCGGTTGGAATGGCTATCGCAGAACGCCATTTAGCCGAAACTTACAACCGCGATTCATTCAATGTAGTCGATCACTATACATACAGCATTTGCGGTGACGGCGATTTAATGGAAGGTATTTCTTCTGAAGCCGCTTCACTTGCAGGCCATCTTCAGCTTGGCCGTCTGATCCTATTATACGATTCTAATGACATCTCATTGGACGGAGATCTGGATCGTTCATTCTCTGAAAACGTGAAACAGCGTTTTGAGGCGATGAATTGGGAAGTTCTTTACGTTGAGGATGGAAACAATATTGAAGAATTATCTGCGGCAATTGAAAAAGCACGCCAAAACGACAAGAAACCTACATTGATTGAAGTAAAAACGACAATCGGTTTCGGTTCTCCTAACCGTGCCGGCACTTCCGGTGTTCACGGTGCTCCGCTTGGCAAAGAAGAAAGTAAATTAACAAAAGAAGCTTATGCATGGACGTATGAAGAAGATTTCTACGTTCCGTCAGAAGTATATGAGCATTTCGCAAAAACAGTAAAAGAATCCGGCGAGAAAAAGGAACAGGAATGGAATGACCAATTCGCTAAATATAAAGAAATTTATCCGGAACTCGCTGAACAGCTTGAGCTGGCTATCAAAGGAGAACTTCCGAAAGACTGGGATCAAGAGGTGCCTGTTTATGAAAAAGGAAGCAGTCTGGCATCCCGTGCCTCTTCAGGTGAAGTTCTGAACGGTCTTGCGAATAAAATTCCGTTCTTTGTCGGCGGTTCTGCAGACTTAGCAGGGTCAAACAAAACGACGATTAAAAATTCCGGTGATTATACAGCGCTTGATTACTCAGGCAAAAATTTCTGGTTTGGTGTTCGTGAATTTGCTATGGGTGCAGCCTTAAATGGTATGGCGCTTCACGGCGGACTTCGTGTATTCGGCGGAACATTCTTTGTCTTCTCTGATTACTTGCGTCCGGCCATTCGCCTTGCAGCATTAATGGGTCTTCCTGTGACATATGTCTTTACTCACGACAGTATCGCGGTCGGTGAAGATGGACCGACTCACGAGCCGGTTGAGCAGCTTGCTTCATTACGCGCTATGCCTAACCTTTCTTTAATCCGTCCTGCAGACGGTAATGAGACAGCAGCGGCTTGGAAGCTTGCGGTGCAGAGCACAAATCAGCCAACAGCGCTTGTATTGACACGTCAAAACCTTCCTACAATCGACCAAACAGCTGAAGAGGCATTAGCTGGTGTAGAAAAAGGTGCTTATGTTGTTTCTAAGTCTAAAAACGAAACACCTGACGCTCTTCTCATCGCTACGGGCTCAGAGGTTGGCCTCGCAATTGAAGCACAGGCGGAATTGGCGAAAGAAAATATTGATGTTTCTGTCGTCAGCATGCCTTCAGTAGATCGTTTTGAGAAACAATCGGATGAATACAAAAACTCCGTGCTTCCGTCAGATGTGAGAAAACGTCTTGCGATTGAAATGGGCTCATCATTTGGCTGGGGCAAATACACAGGGCTTGAAGGAGACGTGCTCGGTATTGACAAATTCGGCGCCTCCGCTCCTGGCGAAACCATTATCAATGAATACGGCTTCTCAGTTGCAAATGTTGTGGATCGAGTCAAAGCATTAATCAATAAATAAGTTTTTCAAAGGGGATGAGTCAAATCATCCTCTTTTTCTTGTTTATCCGACAAAAATAGTATTGGCTGTTTAACAGTAATAGACAATTCTTTCTTCTCTTCTTTTGTATAATAGAATGCAAATGAAATGCTGCTGGAAAAGGGGATGAGAAGATGGAACGTCACTACTATACGTACCTGATCAAAGAGGAATTTGCCAATCATTATTTCGGGCGGGAATCGGTTATGTTTGAGCTGTTTCAAGACTATCATTGGACAAGCCTGACGAGGCAGCAGTATGAAATGACAGAGAAACAAATTCAATATATCACAAGACCCATTCCGATTTTACATATGCATCAGCGGTTAAAAATGAATTTGAATAATACAAACTATACACAGCTGGATTATATTTATAGATTATCTCTCCCAAAAGCTAAGGGACAAGCGTCTTTTATGATGAAAGAACACATGATTGAAATTGTAGCTAACGGAGATTACGAGGCGGAAACGATATTTTTTGAAGTTCTTCGCAAAGTAAGCCCTTGCTTTCTCGCAATGGATTTCAATACGAAGCGGTATGGGTGGTTAAATCCGGTGAAAGAAAGAAATTTTGTCTAAAACCGAAGAAAAAGAGATGTAAATGTTGTATAATAGCTTTTGGTTTAGTACACTTTAAACTAGACAACATGAAGGAGGAAATAAAATGACTTTATGGGTTGGCATCCTAGTGGGCGTTGTTGCACTGCTCATAGGTGTTGCACTCGGGTTTTTTATTGCTCGTAAATATATGATGAGCTACCTTAAAAAGAATCCGCCTATTAATGAACAAATGTTACGCATGATGATGATGCAAATGGGAATGAAACCTTCTCAAAAGAAAATCAATCAAATGATGAAAGCCATGAATAATCAAACGAAATAATACGTAAAGATTATGATATAGAGAAACATGGTTATAAAATAAAAAACCCTTTATCGGGTTTTTTATTTTGCAATCATTCATCACCCGCTACTGCTCGAAGGCGCTGCTTTTGATATTGTATGAGAAGATGGTCAAGCTCCTGACTGAGTTCTATCGTAATATGAGATGTCATTCCGTTCGCCATGACAATTTGCAGCAGCTCTGCTCTTTTTTTTTCAATTTCATTTAATAGATGCTCTCTAATCACAGGGATGTATCCTTTCATACATTAGATCTTCAAAAGTGAATGTTTATATTATATCCATATTTATACTAATTTTCAAATGAGAAGGAGTACAATGTCTCAATGTCAAATTAAATTATATAAGTTTTTTTTGAAAATAGAAATCCTTCGAGTGAAAGTGTTAAAAAAATGAAATGATTTTGTCATAACTTGAAGGAATGTCAAATCATGAAGGGATGAGGATATGGGAGATGTGAATTATTTTCTGACATTCGGCGCGGGATTTTTATCATTTATTTCGCCTTGCTGCTTGCCGCTTTATCCGGCTTTCCTGTCATATATTACAGGAGTCAGCATGGATGATGTGAAAACAGAGAAACTATTGCTGCAAAAAAGAAGCTTGGCCCATACGCTGTTTTTTTTGCTGGGCTTTTCAGTGATTTTTATAGCTTTAGGATATGGAACATCTTTTATTGGAACCCTGTTTAGGGATTATCATGATGCCATTCGGCAAGTTGGCGCTTTGCTCATTATTCTGTTCGGTTTTATTACGATTGGCGTGTTTCGGCCTGAGGTTATCATGAAAGAACGCAGAGTCCATTTTAAGCATAGGCCAAGCGGTTTTTTCGGTTCCGTTTTAATCGGTATGGCTTTTGCGGCCGGCTGGACGCCTTGCACCGGTCCCATTTTGGGGGCTGTTATCACATTAGCAGGTACTAATCCTGGCTCAGCGATACCGTATATGATGCTATATGTTCTCGGATTTGCCGTTCCGTTTGTATTATTGTCGTTCTTCATCACGAAGCTGAAGTGGATCAGGAAGAATCAGCTTTTGATCATGAAAGCGGGCGGTGTACTTATGATTGTTATTGGGGTCCTGCTATTTTTTGACTGGATGAACTTGATCATTATTTTGCTGTCGGATCTTTTTGGAGGATTTACAGGTTTCTGACTGTTAAATTACTTTTGCACTACTACTAATCCTTTTGTTTTTGGTACAATAATACTATTACCTGAGGAATTCGATTTTTGGAGGGGAATATGACAAGAGTTTTAGTTGTAGACGACGCCAAGTTCATGAGAGTAAAAATCAGAGAGATCTTGGAAGAGGCAAATTACATAATAGCAGGCGAGGCGGCGGACGGCGAGCAAGCGGCAGACCTGTATAAAAAACTTCGGCCGGACTTAGTGACGATGGATATTACGATGCCGGTGAAAAACGGCATTAAGGCGCTCCGTGAGATCATATCCTTTGACCCTAAAGCAAAGATCATCATGTGTACCGCAATGCGCCAGCAAAGAATTGTTACAGAAGCCATTGAACTTGGGGCCAAAGATTTTATCGTCAAACCGTTTGAGGAGTCCAAAGTATTAGAAGCTGTCAACCGCGTTATGGGAAATTGCTAGTCATTTCTTTTCTAAATGGTTTTTTTTATTGTTTTGGAGTATAGTATATAGTGTCAACACTCCGAGAAAACAAAGGAATGATAAGTATGATGATTATAGTTTCATCAATTGTTGCTGTTTTAATGGCTGCAGCTGTGATGGTGGTCAGAATTAAGTCTTCCGATAAGCCCGTTTCACCGAAAAAAATCATTCTCCCGCCGATTTTTATGAGTACGGGGGCGTTAATGTTTTTATTTCCGGTTTTTTGGGTAACGGGTGAAGAGTTTTTAGAAGCGATCACTTTAGGCGTGATTTTCTCTATTTTTCTTATAAAAACTTCAAAGTTTGAAATTAAAAATAATGAAATTTACATGAAACGCTCTAAGGCATTTGTCTTTATATTAGTCGGCCTTTTAGTGATCAGAATTGTGATGAAATCAATTTTAAGCACATCGGTTGATTACGGCGCACTGAGCGGAATGTTTTGGATTCTGGCTTTCGGTATGATTGTGCCGTGGAGAATCGCCATGTATCTGTCATACCGAAAACTTCAAAGCGAGCTGCAGTCAGCAGACATTCAAATGAATTAAAAAACCTTTCCTCCTTGCGGGAAAGGTTTTTTATTTAAGAAGGGCCTGATAAGGTTCAATATCGATTTTCTTGTCTCGTAGATGTTTCTTTAAAAAGGTATGGTCTCTTTTCGGAGTAGCCAAAATATAACCTTTAATAATAAGCCGCTGATCAATTGCTGCTGCGTTTTCTTTTAATGCCAGCTCTCCGATTTTTCCGGCAATTTTTGCTCGAGCTATATCTCTGAACAGCTCCGGAACAGGTGTGACCAATTCATCGAGAAATTGTTTGTTTTCATTGCTCCATAGATGTCTGCTGTTTTCAATATAGTAATCCTGCCAATCCAGCTCAGATTTGCCGTCCTCTTTTGGTAAACGCTTTAAAAACTTTCGAAACATAAAAAAACCGCCGATTGATAACAAGACAATCATCGTGATCACCCAAAACAGAATAAACCACAAAAACCAGCCTCCCAGCATCAATCATTCCCCCTTATACTAACCATATTGTATATGAAGAAAGAATAGAAGAACAATGTTTTAAAAAAATAGAAAAAACTGATAGACGTCTAGTCAAAAGAGATGATAGATCATATTCTATTGTATAGTGAATCTGCTATTTGGCCATGGGAGAGTCACTAGAGGGTATTTGACGATAAATGGACGGAAGAAAAGTCACTTTCATTATAGGGGATGAAAGTGACTTTTGATTTTAGCTGAGAGGGAATTGAAGAGAAAAAGAAGAGCCATCATTCGTCTCTTTATTGACGGCAACTGTAAGAATTTGATTTTCGCATTCAGTCTCAATCGACTTGTCATTCAAATAAAAAGGAAGCATCATTTGTTTTTCAAGAGTCTGTCCTGAGGATTTAACCGTCAGGATAAACTCACATCCGGACAAGGTAATTGTGATTTGTGTCGGCTGTATAGACGACAGATCTGCTTCAATAATATATTGCTGACTTGTTTCATATAGATCAATAGGTAATGTTTCGTCGTACCAGGCGAACGGATCTTCAAAAAATTGCCGAAGCCATTCCTCCATACCATCGAAATCATTAGCATCGTTTCGTTTTGAATGGGTCATGGAAGCATTCCTCCATATATCAACCTTGCTTTAGCTTATGCAGTTGGTCAGAAATGGGTGAACGCATAAAAAAACAGACGCTAAGGTCTGCTTTTATTACATATCATGGCTGGAATTGTGCTTTTGTCTTGTGTGATTTCTGTTTTTTACTTTCTTGCTTCCGCTGAGGGGTTCCGGCTGACCCGGATTGTGACCTTTAGGAGCGTTTTTATGCATATCTTTACTTGTATTTTTATTGGTCATAAAATGAGAACCTCCTTAAAAGAGTTCAACGTTATTGATTGGTTTTTCTTTTTTTGTTATTTTGGCGTTCTGCTTCAGTCAGTACAAGCTGATCGTTTTCTACATAGCCGGCGCCTTTGCCTTGGCTTTTCGCGTCATTCATCCCATTTATTACGTGATTTGCTTTTCGTTTGACCATCATTATCACCTCAATCATAATATGGCTTCTTTCAATGAGGAATATGAGAGAGTGCAGACAGTAAAATTTCCCGATTTTTTGCCCTGATAAGCCGATCTTATTGTATTTAATAAAAACATTGATATTTACTTATGTATGATTTTGTTTTAATATGAAATTGTGAGAAAATTGTGATGGAATGTAATGTTCATCTGAGAATGAACTGATCTGAAGGGGGATTTTGGAGAATGGCAAACGAGCAAAAAACTGCAGCACAAGACGTTTTCCAAGCGAGAAAATCGTTTACTACAAATGGGAAAACTTATCATTACTACTCTTTGAAAGCATTGGAAGATTTGGGGATCGGAAATGTGTCGAAGCTTCCTTATTCCATTAAAGTTCTTTTAGAATCTGTATTGCGTCAAGTTGACGGATTCGTTATCAAAAAAGAACACGTGGAAAATTTGGCAAAATGGGGAACTGCCGAGTTAAAGGAAATCGATGTTCCGTTTAAACCATCTCGCGTTATTTTACAAGATTTCACTGGGGTACCGGCAGTAGTTGACCTTGCTTCATTACGTAAAGCAATGGCAGCTGTCGGCGGAGATCCTGACAAAATCAACCCTGAGATTCCTGTTGACCTTGTCATCGACCACTCTGTACAGGTTGATAAAGCGGGCACAGAAGATGCTTTGGCTATTAATATGGACTTGGAATTCGAAAGAAATGCAGAGCGTTACAAATTTTTAAGCTGGGCAAAGAAAGCGTTTAATAACTACCAGGCAGTACCGCCGGCAACAGGTATCGTTCACCAGGTAAACCTTGAGTTCTTGGCAAGTGTTGTCCACGCAGTCGAAGAAGACGGGGAACTGATTACGTATCCTGATACGCTGGTAGGAACCGACTCGCATACAACAATGATTAACGGAATCGGTGTTCTCGGCTGGGGTGTCGGCGGAATTGAAGCGGAAGCCGGAATGCTTGGGCAGCCTTCTTATTTCCCTGTTCCTGAGGTAATCGGCGCGAAACTCGTCGGAAAGCTTCCGAACGGAACAACAGCCACTGACTTGGCGTTAAAAGTGACACAAGTACTGCGTGAAAAAGGCGTAGTCGGTAAATTTGTTGAGTTCTTCGGACCGGGAGTTGCTGAACTGCCGCTGGCAGACCGTGCGACAATCGCCAACATGGCTCCGGAATACGGTGCAACATGCGGCTTCTTCCCTGTAGATGAAGAAGCTCTAAATTATCTGCGTCTGACAGGCCGCGATGCTGAACATATTGACGTAGTAGAAGCATACTGCAGAAGCAACGGCTTGTTCTACACTCCAGATGTAGAAGACCCGCAATTTACTGATGTCGTCGAAATTGATTTGTCTAAAATTGAAGCAAACCTTTCCGGTCCAAAACGTCCTCAGGATTTGATTCCGCTTTCTGCTATGCAGGAAACGTTTAAAAAACACTTAGTCAGTCCTGCGGGTAACCAAGGATTCGGATTAAACGCCGAAGAGGAAGACAAAGAAATTAAATTTAAATTGCTTAACGGCGAAGAAACAGTCATGAAAACGGGTGCAATCGCTATTGCTGCGATTACAAGCTGTACAAATACATCTAACCCATACGTCTTAATCGGCGCCGGCCTTGTGGCGAAAAAAGCGGTTGAATTAGGACTCAAAGTGCCTAACTACGTGAAAACATCACTTGCACCGGGTTCTAAGGTTGTTACAGGATATCTTGTTAATTCAGGCCTTCTTCCATACATGAAAGAGCTTGGTTTTAACCTCGTTGGATACGGATGTACAACATGTATCGGAAACTCAGGTCCGCTTTCACCGGAAATTGAAGAAGCAGTTGCGAAAAATGACCTGTTGATTACGTCTGTTCTTTCTGGAAACCGTAACTTCGAAGGACGTATTCATCCGCTTGTGAAAGGTAACTATCTTGCTTCTCCGCCGCTTGTAGTAGCTTATGCGCTGGCTGGAACAGTGAACATTAACCTGAAAACGGATCCGATCGGTGTCGGAAAAGACGGACAAAAAGTGTACTTCAACGATATTTGGCCGTCAATGGACGAAATTAATTCACTTGTTAAACAAACCGTTACACCGGAGCTCTTCCGCAAGGAGTACGAAACAGTATTCGATGACAACAAACGCTGGAATGAGATTGAGACAACAGATGAAGCGCTGTATAAATGGGATAATGAGTCAACTTATATCCAAAACCCGCCATTCTTCGAAGAAATGTCAGTTGAACCAGGTAAGGTTGAACCTTTAAAAGGCCTTCGTGTTGTCGGTAAATTCGGTGATTCAGTCACGACCGATCATATCTCTCCTGCAGGGGCAATCGGAAAAGATACACCTGCCGGAAAATACTTGCAAGCAAAAGGTGTGTCACCTCGTGACTTTAACTCCTACGGTTCCCGCCGCGGAAACCATGAGGTTATGATGAGAGGAACATTTGCAAACATCCGCATCAAAAACCAAATCGCGCCGGGCACAGAAGGCGGATTTACAACGTACTGGCCGACTGGTGAAGTGACATCAATCTATGATGCCTGCATGAAATATAAAGAAGATAAAACAGGCCTTGCCATCTTAGCGGGCAAAGATTATGGTATGGGATCTTCCCGTGACTGGGCTGCAAAAGGAACAAACCTGCTCGGCATTAGAACTGTCATTGCTGAGAGCTTTGAAAGAATCCACAGAAGTAACCTGGTATTCATGGGTGTGCTCCCGCTTCAATTTAAACAAGGTGAAAATGCGGATACACTCGGCTTAAACGGTAAAGAAGTGATCGAGGTGGATGTTAATGAAAGCGTACGCCCTCGTGATATCGTTACAGTAAGAGCAATTGATGAAGACGGAAATGTAAAAACATTTGAAGCACTTGTGCGCTTCGATAGTGAAGTTGAAATTGATTATTACCGCCATGGCGGAATTCTGCAAATGGTGCTTCGCGAAAAAATGAAGCAATCATAATGTATGAAGAAGAGAAGGCACTCTGCTTTCTCTTCTTTTTATGAGATAAGATAGCTCCGGGGGTGACATTATGCTGAAAAAATGGGTGGCAGGAATCCTGTTGATTGGGCTTGCCGGATACATGTGCTGGAACGTCTATCAGCAATTTAGCAAAAAAGAAATAGGCATTGAAGAGGGACAGCAAGCGCCTGACTTCAATCTGAAAACGCTATCAGGAGAAAGGGCCTCTTTATCAGACGTTAAAGGCAAAAAAGTTCTGCTTAACTTCTGGGCAACTTGGTGCAAACCGTGCCGACAGGAAATGCCGGCGATGGAGGAACTGCAAAAGGAGCACTCAGATGTAGCGGTTATTGCAGTTAATTTTACTTCAGCTGAGAAAAGCGAGAAACAGGTGCAAGCCTTTGCTGATACGTATCATTTAACCTTCCCCATTTTGATTGATAAAAAAGGAATTAATGCTGACTATAATGTATTTTCGTACCCAACTACGTATATTTTAGATGAAAAAGGCGTGATTCAAGACATACATATCGGGACCATGACAAAAAAAGAGATGAAAGAAAAACTGGATCTTCATTAGATTCAGTTTTTTTTATGTGCAAACATGCTTACAAATTTTCAGAATTGGAAAAAATAAAAGAATACGCGGAGGTGAGAAGAGTGAAGAAGATGAGAAAACGTTCTTTTCATGAGCTCGTCATGGAAAACAAAAAAGAGCTGATGACGAATACGGAATATTTAAATCAGCTTGAGGAAAAGCTTGAACAGCGATTTAAGCAAAAATAACCTTTAATTTGTATTCATGTTTGCCCCTCCTTTTGAGAATCCTATTTGTTGAGGAGGGATAAACATGGGAAACAACAAGAAAAACGGTCAGCCTCAATATGCTCCAAGCCACTTGGGTACGAAGCCTGTTAAATATAAACGCAATAAAGGGGAAAAAATGCACGATACTTCTGGTCAGCAGCCAATTATCATGCAGACGAAAGGCGAATAGCGCCGGATTGATTTTATACTAGGAGGTTCATCCCAATGACAAAAAACCAAAATCAATATCAGCAGCCTAATCCTGACGACCGTTCCGACAACGTAGAGAAACTGCAGGATATGGTCCAAAATACGATCGAAAATATAGAAGAAGCAGAAGAATCAATGGAGTTTGCTTCAGGAGAAGATAAGCAGCGCATCAAAGAAAAAAACGCAAGACGGGAAGAGAGCATCGAAGCATTTCGCAATGAAATTCAAGACGAATCCGAAGCGAGAGAAAAGGGATACCGTTCCTAAAAACCAGGGAAACCTGGTTTTTTTCTTTCTGATTTGGATGTGGTAAAATGGGGCTAAACTGATTAAGGGAGCAGAGTATCTTGCATGTATCAAAAACAGAAATAGAAGTGCGTTACGCCGAAACAGATCAAATGGGGATCGTGTATCACGCGAATTATCTTATTTGGATGGAGGTCGGAAGGACGGCACTCATTAAAGACCTAGGCTTTTTGTATAGTGATATGGAAAAGAAAGGCGTGCTTTCTCCAGTCGTTGATATCAATATTTCCTACAAAAAACCCCTCCATTATGGAGAAACTGCGGTGGTGCACACATGGATTGAGGAATACAACGGCTTTAAAACCATATATGGCTACCATATTTATAATCCGGCTGGTGAGCTATCAATTGAAGCGAAATCATCTCATATTTGTGTGGATAAAGAAAGTTTTAAACCGATTCAGTTTCGTAAGGCTTTCCCCGATTGGCACGCAGCATATGAAAAGGCCAAAAAATAGGGAAGTGAATGACATATGGCATTTGGCGTGAAACGGGAGGAAGTTAACCGATGGAAGAAGGCAGTCAAAAGAGGGGAAATCGCATTTTTAACACATTATTGGCTGGATGACCGTTTCCCGGAATCTAAAACCGTGACAAAAGCAGGCTGTGCAGATATTGATAAGCTGGTTCAATGGGGTGCGGCGTACGGTTTGAAGGAAGAATGGATACATAAAAAAAGCGAATTTCCCCACTTTGATCTTTTGGGCGAGACGCAAAAATATATCTTAGAACAAGAAAAGCTGACCGACCATCTCACACGTTTTCATTTATAAAAAAAGAACGCATAGGATATGCGTTCTTTTTCTTAATGGTATTCAAATACAGGCTCATCAGCAGACTCTGAATAGCTGACGAGAAGATCATGGTTGTCAAAGTACCAAAGATCACTTTCCTCAATAAAGAAGGTGATGCCGCCGACTTCTGCCGTGACTCCTGCTTCTTGAGGAGCATCTTTCGCCACTCCGAGAGAAAAGCCTTTTTGAACGTTGCTGCAGCCGCCATAGCGGACGAAAAATCGAACTTGGTCTCCGTTTTGTAAATCAAGCTCTTCTTTATACCAGTTCAGCGCGTCTTCGTTAACTGTCATATTCATAACAGGACCCCCTTTTCCCTTTGTTATCATTTGATTTTCTCTATTATAAACGTATAAGGCTATCTCGTGTCAAAATAGAAGTTTTTTAAACATTTATAACCATTTGACTTTAGGTTCTGTTTTATTGATAATTCGTTTGATATTCGCCCGGTGCCTGTATATTACAAAAACAGTGAGCAGCGTGACGACAATCAATAAATACTTATCATGTACAAAGAGACTATATATGACAGTATATATCCCTGTTAACATTGATGACAGAGAGACAAATTTAGTCAAGTATAAAAAGATGAAAAAGACCGCAACCATTGTAATGAATAACAGAGGTGCATAAAACAGCAAGACGCCTCCCGAAGTTGCTACGGCTTTGCCGCCTTTAAATTTGGCGAACACAGGAAACACATGGCCAAGAACCGCTATGACTCCCGCAAGGAGCGGATGAATATCAACATGCATGAGGTAAGGCAATGCAGCTGCCAGTGTCCCTTTTAAAATATCTCCGGCTATGACAACCGAACCAGCTTTTACGCCCAGTGTACGGAACGCGTTGGTAGCGCCTAAGTTTCCGCTTCCATGCTCCCGAATATCAATTCCCTTGGCAAGCTTACCTACGATTAAGCCAGATGGAATACTGCCTATCAAGTAGGCCAAAATAATCAATAAAGCAATTAACATCTACATTTCTCCTTTTTCAATGTCCCTAATCTCTATTTTAACATGAGATGTCATGATCTGATGATAAGTTTTTTTGTAAAGTTTGCTTACAAATCTAATCAGCCATACATCATGTTTTGATTTCTTCCTTTTCGGTCGTGTAGAATAAACAAAAAGGAGTGGTCTATCATGCAAAACCCTTCAAAAGCGGAAATCAAAGAAATTCTTGATGGAAGTAAGAGAATAGCGGTAGTCGGGCTTTCAGACCGTCCCGATAGAACATCGTATATGGTATCAAAAGCGATGCAGGATGCGGGATACGAAATCATACCAGTAAATCCGACGATCGAAGAGGCGCTTGGTGTAAAAGCCGTATCATCGTTAAAAGAAATTGACGGTCCGATTGATATCGTGAATGTATTCAGACGTTCAGAACAGCTTCCTGATGTCGCTAAAGAGTTTCTGGAGACAGATGCCCCGGTATTTTGGGCGCAGCAAGGCCTGGTGAACGAAGAGGCTTATCAGATGCTGAAGGATGATGGCAGAACGGTCATCATGGATCTGTGCATAAAAGTGGCACACGCTGTAACAAAATAGGTTCAGAGCTGCAAAAATCCTTGTGAATTCAAGGATTTTTGCTTTTTCATGTAAAGATATTGTTTGCGAATTACTGTGAAACAGATACAATAAAGCTTGAACAGCTTTTTTTGAATGCCTTGCTAAGCTTGGTTCCGGCCGTTCGATTTGCGAAGGTCCGCTGCTTTATATATAATAAACAAACATACGTTCTCATATCGGAAAAACAGCACTTTTGGATGTTTTACGGAATGATTCGTTAGCTGTATGTTGAGAATGGGATGACATTGGTTATAATGAAGAGTCCAAGGCAGAAGCGCACCGGGGCAAGGATTATGAAAAATACTTTTATACAATTGACAAGTAACAATGAAAAAGAGAATGTTAGTTTTTTGAAAGGGGTTTGTACGTTTGGCTAGAAAACAGCAATTTGATTACAACGAAGATGCCATACAGGTGCTGGAAGGCCTTGAAGCCGTAAGGAAAAGGCCGGGTATGTATATTGGCTCAACCGACGCGAGAGGCTTGCATCACTTGGTTTATGAAATTGTAGATAACTCCGTCGATGAGGTACTTGCCGGCCATGGAGATCACATTATCGTTAAAATACATAAAGACAACAGTATTTCTGTACAGGATAGAGGCCGCGGCATGCCGACTGGAATGCATAAACTCGGCAAACCAACCCCTGAGGTCATTTTAACGGTGCTTCACGCAGGCGGAAAATTCGGTCAAGGCGGTTATAAGACAAGCGGAGGGCTTCACGGCGTCGGCGCGTCTGTCGTGAATGCTTTATCTGAATGGCTGACGGTTACGATTGAGCGGGACGGCTTCGTCTATCAGCAGCGTTTTGAAAACGGAGGTAAACCGGTCACATCTCTCGAAAAGATTGGCAAAACGAAAAAGACAGGCACACTTACTCACTTTAAGCCTGATCCGACAATGTTCAGCACAACAACTTATAATTTTGAAACGCTTTCTGAACGCTTACGGGAATCAGCGTTTTTATTAAAAGGATTAAAAATTGAACTGATTGACGAGCGGAACGGCCAGCGTGAAGTCTTTTATTATGAGAACGGAATAGAAGCGTTTGTTGCTTACTTAAATGAGGAAAAAGATGCCCTGTCTGAAGTGGTCTCGTTTGAAGGAGAGCATCATTCCATCGAAGTGGATTTTGCGTTTCAGTTTAACGACGGCTATTCAGAAAATATCCTGTCGTTTGTTAACAACGTCAGAACAAAAGACGGCGGAACTCATGAGTCAGGTGCAAAGACAGCAATGACGAGAGCCTTTAATGAATATGCGAGAAAAGTGGCTTTGCTGAAAGAAAAGGATAAAAACCTGGAAGGCACAGATATAAGGGAAGGGCTTTCAGCTATTATCTCTGTCCGTATTCCTGAAGAACTTCTTCAATTTGAAGGACAAACAAAAGGAAAACTCGGCACAAGTGAAGCAAGATCTGCTGTAGACGCAATCGTATCAGAACAGCTTGCTTACTTTTTAGAGGAAAATCGGGACACCGCTACTCTTCTTGTGAAAAAAGCAATAAAGGCGAGCCAGGCGCGAGAAGCGGCACGTAAAGCCCGGGAAGAAGCCAGGAGCGGCAAAAAACGAAAAAAATCAGAAGCGACATTAAGCGGTAAGCTGACACCTGCGGGTTCAAGAAATCCGGCAAAGAATGAATTGTATCTCGTTGAGGGTGACTCTGCGGGCGGATCAGCAAAGCAGGGAAGAGACCGCAGATTCCAAGCGGTTCTGCCATTGCGCGGTAAAGTCATTAACACGGAAAAAGCAAAGCTTGCTGATATCTTTAAAAACGAAGAGATTAATACGATCATTCATGCCATCGGCGGCGGTGTCGGGGCTGATTTTGCAGTCGACGACATTAACTACGATAAAATCATCATTATGACGGATGCCGATACTGACGGCGCTCATATTCAAGTGCTGCTTTTAACCTTTTTCTATCGCTATATGAAGCCGCTCATTGAGAATGGAAAGGTATTCATTGCACTGCCTCCTTTATATAAGGTCAGCAAAGGCAGCGGAAAAAAAGAAATCATTGAATATGCATGGTCTGATGAAGAGATGGATGATGTACTGAAAAAAGTCGGCAAGGGCTATACAATCCAGCGATACAAGGGTCTTGGTGAGATGAACGCAGATCAGCTGTGGGAAACGACGATGAATCCGGAGTCCCGTACGCTTGTAAGGGTCAAAATTGACGACGCGGCACGTGTTGAGAGACGCGTGACGACATTGATGGGCGATAAAGTAGAGCCGCGCAGAAAGTGGATTGAGAAAAACGTAGCTTTCGGCTTAGACGAAGAAAGCAATATTTTAGAAAATGAAAACTTATCGGTCGCTGAGGAGGTTTAATGATTGTCACAGCCAGAATTATTTCATGATTTACCATTAGAAGAGGTGATCGGCGACCGTTTTGGACGCTATAGTAAATATATTATTCAAGACAGGGCGCTGCCTGATGCGCGCGACGGTTTGAAGCCCGTACAGCGCAGAATTCTGTATGCGATGCATACAGACGGAAACACATTTGATAAAAATTTCAGAAAAGCGGCCAAAACGGTCGGTAATGTCATCGGTAACTACCATCCGCACGGTGACAGTTCGGTGTATGAAGCAATGGTGCGGATGAGCCAGGATTGGAAAGTGCGGAATGTATTAATTGAAATGCACGGGAATAACGGAAGTATAGATGGAGATCCTCCGGCGGCCATGCGTTACACAGAAGCGAAGTTGTCTTCGATTGCATCAGAGCTTCTGCGGGATATTGACAAAAATACTGTTGAATTTGTCCCAAACTTTGATGATACAAGCAAGGAGCCTGTTGTACTTCCGGCTATGTTCCCTAACTTGCTGGTCAACGGATCTACCGGTATATCTGCAGGATATGCGACTGATATACCGCCTCATCATTTAGGAGAAGTCATTGATGCTGTTATTAAACGCATTCAAATGCCATCATGCTCTGTAGACGATCTCATGGAAGTGATCAAAGGGCCTGACTTTCCGACAGGCGGAATTATCCAGGGCGTTGATGGCATTAGAAAAGCCTACGAAACCGGAAAAGGGAAAATTATTATCCGCGGAAAAGCTGAGATTGAAGCGATCAGAGGCGGACGTGAGCAAATTGTGATTACAGAAATTCCGTTTGAAGTCAATAAAGCCAACCTTGTGAAAAAAATGGACGAGTACCGTATTGATAAAAAGGTTGAGGGCATCTCCGAGGTTCGAGACGAAACAGACCGAACCGGCCTCAGAGTGGTCGTAGAACTAAAGAAAGAAGCAGATGCCAAGGGCATTTTGAATTACTTATATAAAAATACTGATTTGCAGATTACGTATAACTTTAATATGGTGGCGATCCACAACCGCCGTCCAATGCTGATGAGTCTGCCAGCTATTTTAGATGCATACATCGGCCACCAAAAAGAAGTTGTCACAAACCGATCCGTTTACGAGCTTCAAAAAGCAAAAGACAGACATCACATTGTAGAAGGTCTTATGAAGGCTTTATCGATCTTGGATGAAGTTATCGCAACGATTCGCTCCTCTAGCGATAAACGTGACGCCAAAAACAATTTAATTGCGAAATATGAATTCACTGAGCCTCAGGCTGAAGCTATCGTGTCCTTGCAGCTATATCGTTTAACAAATACCGATATCACAGCGCTCAAGGAAGAGGCTGAAGAGCTCAGCAAAAATATTGAAGAGCTTGAATCGATTTTGAGCAATGATAAAAAGCTGTTAAAGGTCATTACAAACAGCTTAAAAGCGCTGAAAAAGAAATATGCAGACACGAGACGCTCTGTCATTGAAGAAAAAATTGAGGAAATCAAAATTAATCTTGAAGTCATGGTTGCCTCTGAGGATGTATACGTGACCGTTACAAAAGATGGCTACTTAAAGCGCACAAGCCAGCGTTCCTTTGCCGCTTCAAACGGACAGGATTTTGGAATGAAGGACACAGACAGGATGCTGCACCAGTTTGAAATGAATACGACAGATGTGCTGCTGCTTTTCACGAATAAGGGAAGCTATATCTATTGTCCGGTTCACCAGCTGCCTGATATCAGATGGAAGGACATGGGCCAGCATTTTTCTAACATAATCACGATTGAACGTGACGAAACGATTGTAAAGGCCATACCGATAAAAGAGTTTGATCCATCTGCTTATCTTTTATTCTTCACGAAAAACGGCATGGTGAAAAAGACAGAACTCACCCATTACAAAGCACAGCGTTATTCTAAAGCACTTGTGGCTTTAAATCTAAAGGGTGAAGACGAGCTGATTGATGTACATGTGACAAATGGTGACAGTCAGATCTTGATGGCGACACATCTCGGATATGGCCTATGGTTTGGAGAAGATGAAGTAAATGTTGTGGGCGCACGTGCAGCTGGCGTTAAAGGAATTAACTTGAAAGATGGAGACTTTGTCGTGTCAGGAGAAATTCTGCATGAGTCTGATTCTCTCGTATTGTTTACACAGCGGGGAGCGGTCAAACGTATGAGTCTTTCTGAGTTTGAAAAGACCTCCCGTGCAAAACGGGGAGTCGTTATGCTGCGTGAACTGAAGAAAAATCCGCATCGTGTCGTTTCGCTGTTCGCGTGCGGACTTGATGAGCGGTTTATGGCAGAGACGGAAAAAGGGGACAAAAAAGAACTGCAGGCTAAAGAGCTGCGAACAAACGACAGATACAGCAATGGTTCATTCTTTATTGATGAAGAAGAATCAGGCAAGGTCACAGCTGTCTGGCGTCTTACAACTGAATAATCATTAAAAAACCCGCTCACATATCGTGAGCGGGTATATTTTGTTTTTCATCAGCTTTCATGGCTGGTGAATAAGTCTGTCACGGCATGAATGACTTCAATACCTTGCCATACAAATAAGTTCAGCGCTGTGAAAGAGAATAAGCCTAAAATCACCATTCTTAAGATAAACAACATGTTAACAGCCTCCTCATATTTTCGTTATATATTCGGGTGATGTTGAACATGAAGTTTGTCGAAATAAGACGATTGATAAAATTTGGCCAGTATAAAGCTTTTTCTTCGCTGCCGTCTCCGGGAGTAACATATATCTTTGTTTTCCGCGGTCATCAGCAGCACAGCCATTGAGAAGGCAGTCAGCGCAAAAGCTCCGGTGATGGATTTCTTTTCATCATCTGCATTTTGGCCAGCTTTCATCTCATGCATTTCCTGCTGGTCGGCTACCGCTTTATAATGATGGCCAATATCAAAGGCGTGGGGGATTGAGAACAAATGAAAACTGGCAATCGCCAAAAATAAGATGGACGCTTTAAGTATCGTTACTTTTTTCAAATGATCTCCCCCCTTCGATATTACTGAATATTTTTATAATGATACCCCAGACCGTCTTAAAAGTAAACCTGATTTATTAAATTTAAAAATAAAATTCACTTTGTTAAGTATATATCGTTTCAGTTCCTTTTTAAAGTGAAATGTCTTTTATTAGTATATGTATACCCGATCTAGGGTGTGATTCAAAACATATTTTAAAGATATGTTTGCAGCTCAAACATTATCACGATATACACCCTTAGGTTAGGGAGAAACAAGCGGTGAATGTATAGAAAGGGAGACTCTTTTTATTGATTTCTAATGATTTTATTCATAGGAAATAAAAAATCAAACTAACATAATATTCTTCCGAAAAAACTTCCTAATTCGACATATTGTGATATAATAATACTCGTCATGTTAAAAAATCTAACATCAAAATTGAATTCACAATGAATTGATGAAACAGGAGGTAAATATGGAGTCTTTTTTCAACAGTTTGATTAATATTCCAAGTGATTTTATCTGGAAATATTTATTTTATATTTTAATAGGGCTTGGATTATTTTTTACACTTCGTTTTGGTTTTATCCAATTCCGTTACTTTATCGAAATGTTTAGAATAGTAGGTGAGAAGCCACAAGGCAACAAAGGTGTTTCTTCTATGCAGGCATTTTTTATTTCTGCCGCATCCCGAGTCGGTACAGGGAACTTGACTGGTGTTGCCTTAGCAATTGCGACAGGCGGACCAGGCGCTGTATTTTGGATGTGGGTTGTAGCAGCTGTTGGTATGGCATCAAGCTTTGTTGAGAGTACGTTAGCTCAGCTTTATAAAGTGAAGGACGGAGACGATTTCCGAGGCGGACCGGCTTACTATATCCAAAAGGGGCTTGGAGTCAGATGGCTTGGCATCGTATTTGCTGTCTTAATTACCGTATCATTCGGTTTAATCTTTAACGCTGTTCAATCAAATACAATTGCAGGAGCGTTAGAAGGCGCTTTTCATGTGAATAAAATAGTTGTCGCTGTTGTTCTTGCTGTTTTAACGGCTTTTATTATTTTTGGCGGTTTAAAACGTGTTGTCGCTGTGACACAGTTGATTGTTCCGGTCATGGCGGGGCTTTATATTCTTATTGCACTATATGTTGTATTCACAAATATTTCTGCATTCCCAAGCGTTATTGCGACAATTGTCAAAAACGCTTTAGGAATTGAACAAGTTGTCGGCGGAGGAATAGGAGCTATCATTGTCATCGGTGCACAGCGCGGACTTTTTTCTAACGAAGCGGGAATGGGTAGCGCGCCAAACGCTGCTGCGACAGCTCATGTTTCGCATCCGGCTAAGCAAGGCTTTATCCAGACATTAGGCGTGTTTTTCGATACATTTATCGTATGTACGTCCACAGCGTTTATTATTTTACTGTACAGTGTAACACCAAAAGGTGACGGCATCCAAGTAACGCAGGCTGCTTTGGACCACCATATTGGGGGATGGGCGCCTAGTTTTATAGCAGTCGCAATGTTCTTATTCGCTTTCAGCTCAGTTGTCGGAAACTACTATTATGGCGAGACAAACATTGAATTCATTAAAACAAGCAAAACATGGCTGAACATTTACCGTATTGCGGTTATTGCTATGGTTGTCTTTGGATGTGTAGCAGGGTTCCAGATTGTTTGGGACATGGCGGATCTCTTTATGGGGGTTATGGCGCTGATTAACTTAGTTGTGATCACACTGCTGTCAAACGTAGCATACAAAGTCTATAAAGATTACGCGAAACAGCGCAAACAAGGACTTGATCCTGTGTTTAAAGCGAAAAATATCCCAGGACTGAAACACGCTGAAACTTGGGAAGAAGAGAAACAAGAAGCATAAATTCATAAAGAATACGGCTGCATTTAATGACTTGAATGCAGCTTTTTATTTGCCGAAAAAAAGCGGAATCTTTTGATTTCATCAAAAAATAACGTGTAAAGTCCTGAACAAGCACTATTATCCCTGATATACACGTGTCAGCTGTATAGAAAGCAACACAAAAAGAGTCAATAGACAGGCTTTTAAGCCGCCTAAAAACAAGAAATTAGGTTGATAGACAATCATGAGAAAGATTTTTACAATGAGTGCGTGTTTAAAAAAAGAAAGGGAGGGAGAGCGGCAGCTAATAGGCATACGTTTTACATGATTATTTGGAGGAGGAGAGAATGCTATATGAAACGTTCAGTCTCTATCTTTATCGCTTGTTTATTAATGACAGTATTAACAATTAGCGGTGTCGCGGCACCAGAAGCCTCTGCAGCAGGGGCGAAAACGCCTGTAGCCCTTAATGGCCAGCTTAGTATCAAAGGTACTCAGCTAGTCAATCAAAACGGAAAACCGGTACAGCTGAAAGGAATCAGCTCACACGGTTTGCAGTGGTTCGGTGATTATGTCAATAAAGACACTTTAAAATGGCTAAGAGACGATTGGGGAATTACCGTCTTCCGGGCGGCAATGTACACGGCTGACGGCGGTTATATCGAGAATCCGTCTGTGAAAAATAAAGTCAAAGAAGCTGTTGAAGCGGCAAAAGAGCTCGGGATATATGTTATCATTGACTGGCATATTTTAAATGACGGCAATCCAAATCAAAATAAAGAGAAGGCGAAGGAATTCTTTAAGGAAATGTCAAGCCTTTACGGAAGCTCACCAAACGTTATATATGAAATTGCTAATGAACCGAACGGTGATGTAAATTGGAAGCGCGATATCAAACCGTATGCGGAAGAAGTGATTTCTGTTATCCGTAAAAATGACCCGGATAACATCATTATTACC
Source organism: Bacillus sp. B28 (assembly GCF_029536185.1). Classification (NCBI taxonomy): domain Bacteria; kingdom Bacillati; phylum Bacillota; class Bacilli; order Caryophanales; family Bacillaceae; genus Bacillus; species Bacillus sp. B28. Next base: position 1,991,818 of record NZ_CP120511.1, read on the forward strand.
GGAACAGGCACTTGGAGCCAGGATGTCAACGATGCTGCGGATGATCAGCTTAAGGATGCTAACGTCATGTACGCGCTTCATTTTTATGCCGGCACCCACGGCCAGTTTTTAAGGGATAAAGCGGACTATGCGCTCAGCAAAGGAGCGCCGATTTTTGTAACGGAATGGGGGACGAGTGACGCTTCCGGAAATGGCGGTGTATACCTTGACCAGTCGAGAGAATGGCTGAATTATCTCGACAGCAAGAAAATCAGCTGGGTAAACTGGAACCTTTCTGATAAGCAGGAATCATCCTCAGCTTTAAAGCCGGGGGCATCTAAAACAGGCGGCTGGCCGTTATCAGATTTATCCGCTTCAGGGACATTTGTAAGAGAAAACATCCGCAGCTCCCAAAATTCGAGTGAAGACAGATCTGAGACGCCAAAGCAAGAGAAACCTGCACAGGAAAACAGCATCTCTGTACAATACAGAACAGGGGATGGAAGTGTGAACAGCAACCAAATCCGTCCTCAGATCAATGTGAAAAACAACACCAAGACCACCGTTAACTTAAAAAATGTAACTGTCCGCTACTGGTATAACACGAAAAACAAAGGCCAAAACTTCGACTGTGACTATGCGAAGATGGGATGCAGCAATGTGACGCACAAGTTTGTGACATTATCTAAACCTGTAAAAGGTGCAGATGCCTATTTGGAACTTGGGTTTAGAAACGGGACGCTGTCACCGGGAGCAAGCACCGGAGAAATTCAAATTCGTCTTCACAATGAGGACTGGAGCAATTATTCACAAGCCGGGGATTATTCTTTTTTCCAGTCAAATACGTTTAAAGATACAAAAAAAATCACATTATATAATAACGGAAAACTGATTTGGGGAACTGAACCCAAATAGTGCCTGTTTTGACGGACATCACAATTGGTGTCCGTTTTCATTATCTAATCAGCGGCAGAACAAGGAGGTACAAGCTGTGGACGAAACATTGAAACAGTATATGTTGCTGTTCAAACAAAACAGCGACTTGGTTAACGGACCGGACTATCCAGGAAAGGAAAAAGATATCCAAAACCAAAAAGAACAGATTGAAGCCTACGAAAAACTTCTGCAGCAACGCTTTACCAGCGATTATGATTATGATGAGTTTGCTGATTCGGTGATCAAATGCGCATACGGTGATATGACATTGGAAGAGCTGGAAGCCGTTTATTATGGGTTGACTTCGCCATTTTAAAGTTTCTTAATCAGACTTGCTGAAGCTCAGGGTTTTGACACTTGAAATGAAAAGCAATCGAAATTGGTCAACCTGTAAGTGATTTTTTATTCTGTCTCACTAACTTAAGTATACTTTGTTATTGAGACAGAATTTCTTTAAAATTAATTACTTCCTAGAATATATATTATGTAAACTAAAATAAGTCGAAAATCTACACCATGGTTGTTCAGCCTCTCTTATGCCAGGATTATTCTCTGTATAAGAAAAAACTTTCATGGCCAAGACATAGTCGAATTCGGTCCTTTACAGTAGCTCACGAAAACAATAATTGTTTAGGTGCAATGAAATTTGACAAATCATTGCACCCTTGAGCTTTTAATAATATTCTATTTATCTAAATTAAAATCAATATTTAGAAACCAGCTTCATACTGTTTTGGAACCCATTCGTCAGTTGATTTTTTAAATTGTTTTGCTGCTTCCAATGCCCAATATGGATTGCGGAGCATCCCTCTCCCTACAGCAATCGGTAATGTCACTTGTTGCTGGTCTTCTTGATCAAGTCCACGCCATCGTATGCCAGACTCTCCACACTTGCAGCCTTCTGCAGTATGTAATGATCAAAAAAGTTCTTCGTATAGTCTGTAACAAGATTTCGCATCTCCATAGCATCCCGTTCGCCTCTGAGCTCCTCATAAGCACTGGTAAACACAATGTCGCAGTAATCTAAATGCGCAACACGATCAACAGAGAAATAATAGGTTTCCATGCTATTGTTAGCGCCAATTATCGCATTCATGTTATAGTTAGGTTCACAAAAAAGCAGCAAAAAGGGTTTCTTTAGGTCGCTGTCGAGAAGGCCGAACGCACCGCTATCCAAGCCAATCCCGCAGGCGAACCGGTCGTCGTCCCGGCAAACAATCGCCGTTGTAGGCCCTCCGTAAGAATGTCCGACTATGCCCATGCCGATATCAAGCAACAATCTGCGTTTAAAGATGGAATTCAGCTCTCCAGAGTCCAGTTTGTAAAGATAATTGGCTACATACCTTACATCTTCCGCCTGTAATTCACTATACTCTGTTAACTTGTCAAGTATCGGCAGTTGAAGCACGTTACGGCACATCTCAATGGCAGTTTCATCGTCAGGCCGCATTTCCATCTTACCAGCCAACGCCCGCATCTCCTGATCTTCAGAAAACGCCATAATGACATCCGAAAAATCCTTTGATACATTAAACAGGCGCCCATCTTTACGCTTATACATCGTGCTATTCTGATGCCCGATGCTTACCACAACATATCCCATGCTTGCCAAGTCTGTACAGATCACTGTACCCCATTCTGGAGAACCGCCCCCGCCGCAAACATAGAATAACACCGGATAGCGCTTTTCCTTCCCGGAGAGAGCAAGGTCGTCGTAACACTGGGTCTTGATATCTATAGAGAAAACATCCTTCCCTTTTAGATACGCAGTGACAAGTGGCTGCTCATGAAACATCTCGTAGACTTCAGGAAACATGTACGTTGATGTAGTCTTACCTTCGCTGCTGTCGGACGGATAGTACACAAACGCGGTCAATTCTCTTTTTGAGTGATCTGATGCCGTGTACTCAAAATCCATCTGGGTTCGGCCGACAGTATAGCCGCCAATTGGTTCTGGAAATGCGTCATAAGTTTTCATTCTCGTTTTCCCCCTTAATTAATAAAAGTGGCGAATGTGAAATACAAACATTGCTCTATAAGCGCTTTTCAAAACTGTGAAACTATTACATCCTATCTTCAGTAAATCATATCTACTCCCTGACTTTCTTGTGATCGCTAACAATTTCAGAATATTTATGATCTTCAAGCATCCCATGACCCATAAAGTCAGCGCAAAGTACTTACTTAATCTTATGTTGCAGCTTAGAGTCCTTAATATCGAATTCCCTAAAAAACATGACTAAATGAAACTGATTGACTCAAACATAAAAGAAATCAAGTCGTCGTCAATATCAGGGCGGAGATATCCATCAACCCTCAATCGGCGTAAAATGTCCTTGATTAAGGGGATGACTAGTCCTTTAGCACATTCAGATATATTTTAAGCAAAATGTCCTCAGGAATGTATAAAAATGTTTCAGTTAATACTTTTTGCCATCGAGAAGTATCTAAACTCTTTGGATCAATGTCTGGTTTTTCATAAAATCTGCTTCTAGCTATTTAACCACACCTCCAAATTAGGATCTATTAATGCTTTATCAAAGTTGGCGTATAATACAGCTAAAATATAACAATGAAAAACTGATGTCTCCCGCATGTAAGGCTTTAATGCTGTATGCTTCAGACGCAAGACACGAAAAAAGCGATTTTCCGATCGGAAAATCGCTCAATTTCAACGTGGTACGCTTGCCTTAGGTGCCTTTAACGATTTACGACAAATGTTGTCACGCTTTGAGCTGGAAGATGGGCCCAAAAATGATTGTCCGTTACTTTAAGATTCGTCCCAGGTTGAAGATTGCTGTTGCTGCTGGTGATCCATCTAGATACCTGAGAAGCAGATCCATTCTGCAAAACAAAGTTTTGGTTGACTCCTGTGTTGCTTTTGTTAATGGCAACAATAACGACCTTGTTGTCACCTTTATAGGCTGACACGTAAACGTTCGGATTAGGATTTTTCGTTGCATCAATCCTTACATATCCAGGGCGCACAAACTTTGAGAAATGAGCCATATTGTAGCCACGTTTGCTGATCGTGCCATCTTCTTTCATAGGACCATATGATCTTCGGATGTACCACCAAACATAAGCTTGAAAATCCCCTTCAACCATCGAATTGTGAATATGTTGTGAAACATCCAAGGCCTCGGGCCATCGATCCGCTGAGTTGTTATCACTGTTCGGATAGTATACTTCAGTCATCCAAAGGTCCTTCCCCGCTCCTTTTTGTTTAAAAAGAGGATAAGGGAATTGACTGACCTGAGTCCCATACAGGTGGGTTCCGAGAATATCCATATTGGCAAGAGCCTGAGGATCGTTCAAGATTGGGTCAGACAAATTCTTCAAGTATTGAAAAGACTCAGGTGCAATGACACGGGCATTTATCGAGCCTGCGTTTTCTCTCATAAAGCGAAGTATTTCTTGCGGCGTCCACCACGTCCACTCGTGAGCGTAATCAGGCTCGTTTTGGATGGAAATCGCATACAGATTCACTCCATTACTCTTCATGAAGGTAACGAAATCGTTAAGATGCTGCGCATATGCGGCGTACTTATCGTATCTTAGGCGTTTAGCTGATGTGTCACCATTATGATTGAAGGTCTCAACCATATTGCTTGGAGGATTCCAAGGAGAAGCGAAAACGATTGCCCCGTGTTTGATCGCGCTCTTTGCAGTTTCTACTTCTTTGTACCAATTATTTCTATTTTCATCTACATGAATTCTTAAGATCGAAAAGCCTAACTGATTCTGTCCATTGCCAAAAGCAGTTTCTCTTTGAGCAGCAGTTAAATCTCCAACCCAAGCCGGGTGGTTCATTCCTCCAAAACCGCGAATCACTTGTTTTTCTGCAGAAATATTAACTGTTACATCATTTGCCGCCAAGACCTCAGCAGCGCCTGGGCCCATTAACATTACTGACAGCATAGTGAAACATACCAATAGTAGACAAATTGTTTTTTTGACGCTCGACATCATTTTTTCCTCTCCTTCAATGTCTTTTACCGTATTAGAAAAATGTGTTCTGTCTGCTTTTATATCGCAAGCAAGCGGTGCCATAACTGGTGTTATCTTTGCGTAAACTGCCAGTAATCAACATTAAACAAGTTTCCTGTACCAGTTCCGGTAAATACAAAGAATACGTTGTGAATACCGGATGCGCCGCTTACCGCAGTTTCTATTTCTCTCCAAGATTGCGTTCCGCCTGTGGGAGGTACATTCAGGGTTCCTGCAAGCTTGCCGTTTACGCTATCGAGACGCACTTCTATTTTTCCTCCTCCAGCAGATGCTACATTTGCTTTAAACGTCCTGGCACCGCCTGACCCGAAGTCTGCATTTCCTACAGCAATCCAGTCTCCGTTATGAATGTTTGTGACATGTTGATTATTGACCGGCCCGCCGGGTGCTGAGGATGCCTCTGTCAAAATCCGTCCGTTCCAGGCAAACGTTTCCGCTTCTACCCGGTTATATGGATTCAAGTTGGAGAGCTGTTTGACCCCTGCAAAATTTGCCGCTACCTCTTGCAGGGAGCCATCTGAATTATGCACAAGCTTATTAATATGGGGAGAACGGTATCCTTTGCCGGCCCCGAACAGAGCGGAGCTGACAGTTTGAGTATGATACACCACATACCACTCGTTTTTAAAATTGAAAACAGCATGGTGATTGTTCCCACCGCCTCCGAAAAATGCTCCCGGATTTTTCAGAAAGTGCCCTCTATACGAAAAAGAATCCATAGGACTTGAGCTGGTCATATAGCCGATCTCACCTGGAGGTTTATCGGCCGGGTGCGCGCCCCCGAAATTGATACAATAAGAATAGTAATATTTTCCGTTATACTTATGCATTCCCGAATCTTCAAACATAAAAGGCGCATCAATCGTAGATGCACTTCCGGCAACACTGGTCATATCAGGCCCTAATTTCATGACTCTTGCTGTTTTAGGATTGGCCCATTGCCCCTGCGTGGGATTTGAACCGCCCGGAACGCCTCCGCCGGCATATAGGTAACCGGCACCATCATCATCTACGAATACTGCCGGATCAAAAAGCCATACAACACCGGACATTCCTGGCGTATTTGGCGTTACCAGCGCTTTTTCGATCGGATCTGTCCATGGGCCGGTCGGGCTGTCTGCGGTGAGAACCCCGATACCTCCGCCGCCGTTTGCGAAATAAAGGAAAAATTTATCCTTACCATTGATCTTTTTCACCGCGGCTGACGGGGCCCATGATGCTCCTGCCCACTTGGCAATCCCCCGGCCGCCATTCGCCCCATTGGCACCCGCTACGGGAATCGCTCCGTGATCTGTCCAGTTCACCATATCCGCTGAAGATATGACGAATATTTTATTCAAATTGGCAAATGAATTATCCTTAATCGTTCCGTCGCTATTATATTCATAGTCATCGCTTGACATATAGATGTAGACTCTTCCGTTATAGGTCAGCGCAAACGGATCTGCTCCCAAATGATGGTCTATAAGCGGGTTTGAATTCCCTGCATGTTTTGCAATTGTAGTACTGGCAGCATACGCAGACTTCCCAGTGAAGCAACTCAATAATAAAGCAAGGACCCATAAACATACGCAACATTTTTTAGACATAACTTAACGCTCCTCCTTTTTCTTTAAATTTGGGGATCTTTTAACATTTGAGGACAAATTTGCAGTACCGGCAGCAAAAGCAGACTCCGCAGTGAAGCAACTCAATAATAGAGCTAGAACCCATAAACATACGCAACATTTTTTAGACATAACTTAACGCTCCTCCTTTTTCTTTAAATTTGGGGATCTTTTAACATTTGAGGACAAATTTGCAGTACCGGCAGCAAAAGCAGACTCCGCAGTGAAGCAACTCAATAATAGAGCTAGAACCCATAAACATACGCTACACTTTTTTCTAATAACTTGACATCCTCCTTTTTCCTTAAAATGGATGATGATTTTTTTACCATTTGATGAAAACTGTTCATGGAGAATGCTTCTAGAGTAAGCCTTGCGAACACAGGAGTATGACTCCGCCTTTTTAATAAAAACGCCGCTGACTGCCAGGCCAGCGGCGTTTTACACTTGATCATTTACATTTTGTCAAACTTTGCGTCTCCCGCAAACGATCCCATTGACAGTTGTTCATCAAGAATAAGTCCTTGATGATGCCGTTCTTCAATCCTTTTGATAATAAATCGAATTGCATCCACATTTTCTTCGATATTATGAGGTTCAAAGATCGTCACGTGGTCTCCTTTTAATTTGTACTCAAGGTAATGCTGTACAGTTGATTGCGTCCATCCTCTATCAGTCAAATCGCCACACAACAAATGATGTATGTTGCTGTTAACGGCGCCGGAATTGATCAGTTCATTGTGATACGCAAGGTAGCTTCTGATTTTATCCTTAATCGAAGGAATGGTTAATATGTCTCGGTAGTAGTCCGGAATAATATCCATATTCAGATGGACGATCTCTTCAATTTCCGTTTCTGATGAATGCGTAACCGAAACAGTGATTTTAGAATCAAGCATGATCACATCTGATACGACGCGCTCTCGCTTCTCTAAGGCTTTGGCAACCTCAAAAGCCAAATTCGATCCCGAAGAATAACCAAGCAAAACAAAAGGCCCTTGTTCCTGAATGCCTATCATGCTTTCTGCATACAGGTCAACGATCTCTTTCTCATAAGACGGCTCTTCTAAGAAATCAGCCGCATAGACTGTGCAGCTGCCATCAAGTCTTTTTGCCATTTCATTATAAACGAGTCCATACCCAATTAAAGGCGGGAAACAGAACACAGGGATTGAATCTTCCTGGTTCAGCTTGACGAATACGTTATCCGTCTTGGACTCGAAGACCGCGGCTTGAATGGCGCGTGCCATTGTTTCGATGGTAGGAAAATCGTATACGGCTTGATAATGCATGTTGAGCCCCATACCGGCGTTAATTTGATGAATCAGCTGCAATACTTTAAGTGAATGGCCGCCCGCGTCAAAGAAATTATCTTTAATACCCGGGTCAGTGAGACCTAAAATGTTCTTCCAAATCTCGGTCAGCTGCTTTTCAATTAACGTTTCGGGTGCTGCGTATTCGGTTCCGGTGAGCCTATTTCCCTCAGGAGCCGACAACGCTTTTCGATCAATTTTTCCATTAGCGGTTATCGGCATCTTCTCTACTTGTACAAAATAGGCTGGGATCATATACGTAGGCAGTTTGTTCAGCAAATGCCGCTTCAGCTGCGCTGTATGTAATGATTCATCTCCGGTTAAGTAGGCGCACAGCTGCTTGGAGCCCTCTTCTTCAATCGCGATGACGACCGCTTCTTTGACAGATTCCAGTTGCAATAAAACCGCTTCGACCTCGCCAATTTCAATCCGGTAGCCCCGGATTTTCACCTGATGATCCATTCTTCCCACATACTCGATATTGCCGTCGGGAAGCCATCGGGCGACATCTCCCGTTTTGTACATTTTTTCGCCTGCGGCAAACGGGTGTTCAACAAATTTCTCGGCCGTTAATTCCGGGCGGTTCAAATATCCTCTGGCTATGCCGGCCCCGCTAATGTATATTTCTCCGGGAACGCCGATCGGCACTGGCTTCATCCCCCCATCCAGCACATAAATATTCATATTGGCCGCAGCCGTACCGATTGGCACCGATTCTCGTCTGTCTTTCTGCGGATCAAAGGAATAAATCATACATCCGACGACCGTTTCCGTTGGCCCGTATTCGTTAAAGATTTCAATTTGATCTTGAAATCGCTCGCTGATGCTCCGGGCCAAACTCACGCTTAAATTGTCGCCGCCTACAATCAGTTTCCGGATCCTGCACTCATGGGGAATGTTCATTTCATTTAATAACTGCAAATGAGCGGGAGTCAGCTTAATAATATCCACTCTGGCATCCTGTACGATAGATGAAAGCAAGGCTGCCCTGTCTTCTCCTCCGAAGACTATGATGGCATTGCCGCTTACGAGCGGTGTAAAAATAGACGTTACCGTTAAGTCAAAAGCGATGGAGGAGTACAGTGGGAAGTTGGTTTTTTCTCCCTTGACATATACGCTGTCAGCCCACCAAATATAATTGGTTAAGCCGCGATGTTCGATTAATACGCCTTTGGGCATGCCTGTGGAGCCCGATGTATAGATCACATATGCTAAATCCTTCGCATCGCTGATCCGTTCAAGATTGGAGTGCTCTTCGTGATAAGAGCTTTCCTCATCCAATAGAACGATCGTGCCCGCATGTGTAAATCGCTGCCGAAGATGGTACTGTGTCAAGATGATCTCGGCTTTGGAATCTTCTAATATATACTGTATGCGGTGCTTCGGATAATCCGGATCAATAGGTACGTAGGCGCCGCCGGCTTTTAATACAGCCAGTATTCCCACAACCAGATCGATGCTATGTTCGCTGATGATGGCTGTGAGCCGGTCTGCCCTTACACCCTTGGCCCTTAACGTTCGAGCCAATTGATTAGCCCGTTCATTGAGCTGCCGATACGTTAGTTTCTCATCTCCAAAAACAATCGCCACCTGCGCCGGCGTTCGCTCAGCTTGTTCCTCAAACAATTGATAAAGCGTCTTTTCCTTTGGATAATTCGCGGCCGTATCATTACATGCCTCTATAAGAAGCGAACGTTCATCCGCCGTAAGTATATCCAGGTCCTGGACGCGAATCGCCTGACTGTTCACCATTTGCTTAATGATTTGCATAAAATGCTCTTCCATCCGCTTGACGCTTGTATGTTCATAGACGTTGCCATTGTACACAAAATGAATTTCGATATTCCCCGCCGGCATGACAATAAAATTGAAATCGTAATGAGTGTGCTCTTCCACATGGAAATTGGTAATGTCCAGTGCGTCACGATTCGGTTTCATATGCTCCATTTGTTTCTCGACCGGATAATTTTCAAATACCATGATATGACTGATCAGCTGCCGCTTTTGTTCGGTTTGAGCCTGAATTTCATACAACGGAAATGTATCATACGCCTGAGAAGCCAATGCCTGCTCCTGGCTCATTTTCAACACTTGTTCCACAGTCATTCCAGGCTGAGCGGTAATACGTACGGGAATGGTGTTGATAAATAAGCCGACCATGGATTCAATACCCGGAATTTCTGCCGGGCGGCCGGATACGACCGACCCGAAAACGACATCCTGACTGTTGTTGTATCTTTGCAGCAATAGGCCCCACGCGCTTTGAATAAACGTATTCACGGTGACGTGATGCTTGCTTGCAGTCTGCCTGATTTCTTCTGATAGCTGCTTTCCGAGCCGGCATGCAAGCCTTTGTTTTTGATATCCCTCGGCTTGGTTTGAGACAGATTCTTTCAGTAAAACGGTTTGTCCTTCATAACCGTCCAAATATTTTTGCCAATAGGCTGAAGCGTTCTTATGATCCTGGTCTTCCAGCCATTCGATATATCGGCTGTACGGGGTGACGGCTTCCTGCTCGGGTTTTCTTCTATCAAGGAGCTCATAATAGGTTTCAAACACTTCTTTCGTAACAAGAGGCAGACACCAGCCATCCATTAAAATATGATGAAAGCTCCATATCAATCGGGCTTGATCATCCTCTGTACGAAGGATTGATACGCGCATTAACGCATCTTGGGTAAGATCGAATCCTCTTTCCTTATCTTTTTGTACAAAGTCGGCAATCAATTTGCCGCGTTGTTCATCTTCCATGTTTCGAATATCTTCAACGGTTATTTCGATCGGTTTTTCTCGGAGGACAATCTGCAGAGGCTGATCTTTCCATTCGGTGTAAAAATGAGTCCGAAGAATCTCATGTCTGTCTGCCAGCTGCGACAAACTCATCGTAAATGCTTCGATATCCAAATCGCCTTTAAGATCAAAAGAGGCTTGTTCAAAGTAAGCTCTGGAAGCCGCATCGATTAAGCTGTGAAACAGCATGCCTTTCTGCATGGGAGTTAAAGGATATATATTTTCAATGTCGCCAATATGCTTTGTTTGCTGAGCAAATTGATCTAATTCTGCGATTGTTATGTCTTTCAGTGAAATATCGCTTGGCGTCAGCTGAATTTGCTTTTGGGCTGTACAATGATCGATGACTTCTTTTAGGCTGTTCTTTAGGAAAGCGGCGCATGTTTCCATTGTTTCTCTTCGATATTGTTTACCGCTGTAACTGATGGCCAATGACAGCCGGCCGTCTGAGATCATACCGTTGATGTCAAGCGTATAGGCAATGGGATGTCTGTCGCTTGCAATTTTCCCTCCGGAGTAAGGAGATACCTCGATGCCTCCATTTTCGAAATCTTGATCAAATTGACCGAGGTAATTGAAGCTGATTTCCGGATGAACGGTCAAGTCAGATGCCTTCGGATGATCGGACAAATATTTAATCAGGCCGTATCCAATTCCTTTTTGGGGAATCTGACGCAGCTGTTCTTTCACTGTCCTAATCCGCTGTGAGATGTCCTGGTCTGCCTGAATTTGAAGAGAAACCGGGTATTGGCTTGTGAACCAGCCCACCGTACGTGAAATATCAAGATCTTGAAAGATAGATTCCCTGCCGTGTCCTTCCAGATGAACAAGAATCTCTTCATGTCCAGTCCAGCGATGAACAGCCGTACAGAGTCCGGTCAGCAATAAATCGTTAATGTCAGTCGTATAGGCCCGGTTCGATTTTTTCAATAAACATTCGGTTTCAGCCTCTGTCCATTGGACGATGATGATTTCCCGGTCTTCGGCTATACCGCTCTCCTGTTCATTGTCCTTTGGCAATTTATGCTGCGGGATATGCAGCTGCCCGAACCAGTATTGATTTTCCGCTTCAAAATCTGCGCTTTCTGCATAACGTTTCAATCGTTCAGCCCATAACAGGTAGGAATCCGTCTTCTTAGGAAGTGTGATCGCTTCTCCGTTTTTCAGCTGTTCATAAGCTAACGTTATATCCTCAAGTAAAATCCTCCACGATACGCCATCTACGACCAGATGATGAATCGCGATCAGCAAATGGTCTCCATCCTGACATTGAAACAATCCCAGTTTCATGAGCGGGCCTTCGGCTAAATGGATGGATTGCTGAATGTCATTGGATATCGATTCTATCGTTTGGGCGGGATTAATTTCTTCGAGTAAAGAGAATACTTCAAGGCTGAATAAATCTCCTTCATCGATTCCCCGGTTTCGGGCTTCGTACCCATGGTCTGTCGGAACATAAACCATGCGCAAAGCATCGTGATGCTCAGCGATCTTCTTCATGACTCCCCGAAGCTTTGATTCATCCAAACCCTCTTTAAAATAAAGCATAACGGATTGATTATAGTGGTGCGGATCAGGGTATTGCTGGGCAAAAAACCAATGCTGAATCGGTGTCAGAAGTGTCGGACCTTTAATTTCCCCTTGTTCTGCGATTTGGGTGACCGGCTCTATAAAAGGAACTACCCCGGAGATCGTCGGGTGCTTGAACAAGTGTTTGATGTCTAGTTTATAACCGGATTGATATAAGCTTGAGGTCACTTGGATCGATTTAATCGAATCTCCCCCCAGCTCAAAGAAATGATCGTTGATTCCGACACGTTCTGCGCCTAATACCGACTCCCACACTCCTGCCAGTATTTTTTCCAGTTCTGTCCGCGGAGCTGTATAGGTATTGCCTGTGAGATTTCCGGTTGGAGCAGGCAGCGCCTGGCGATCTATTTTTCCGTTGGACGTAAGCGGCATCGCTGTCAGCTGTATGAAATAAGCAGGTATCATATAGGCAGGAAGCTGACGGGACAGATGTTCCCGGATCTCGCCTGCGGTTAAAGAATGCAGTGCGGTGAAATAGGCGCACAAAGTCGTTTCCCCGTTGGTTTCTTGTGCGATAACGAGAGCTTCTTGAATCGGTGGTATTTGAAATAATGCGGTTTCGACTTCACCAATTTCAATGCGGTAACCGCGGATTTTCACCTGGTGGTCGATCCTTCCGAGGTATTCAATGTTACCGTCCGCAAGCCGTCTGGCCAAGTCTCCCGTCCGGTACATTTTCGCCTCTTGTACAAATGGATTCCGTAAAAATCTTTCCGCTGTTAATTCTGGCCGATTCAAATATTCTCTGGCGATACCGTCCCCGCTGATATAGATTTCTCCCGGGACGCCGATGGGCACCGGCTTCATACTCTTATCCAGCACATAAATGTTCATGTTGTCCGCGGGGGCTCCGATCGGAACTGATTCCCGTCTGTCGTTTTGCTGATCAAAGGAGTGAATCATACAACCGACAACTGTCTCTGTCGGCCCGTATTCATTAAAGATTTCGATTCTGCCGCCGAATTGCCCGCTGATGTTTCGGGCGAGCCGCGTGCTTAAATTGTCGCCGCCAACAATGAATTTCCGAATGGTGCATTCAGGAGGAATGTTCATTTCTTTTAATAACTGCAAATGAGCCGGGGTCAGTTTGATAATATCCACCCTCGAATCGTGCACAATGGAATCAAGCAAGGCCACCTTATTTTCCCCTCTGTAGACAATGATGGCATTGCCGGTAATAAGCGGGGTAAAAATAGACGTTACCGTCAGATCAAAAGCGATGGATGAATATAGCGGAAAGTTGGTTTTTTCTCCTTTGACATACACTCTGCGGGCCCACCAAATATAATTGGTTAAGCCCTGATGCTCAATTGCCACACCTTTTGGCTTGCCTGTGGAACCTGACGTATAGATGACATAGGCCATATCCTTCGTACTGCTGATCGGTTCAAGATCAGAGCCGTCTTCATGGTAAGAGCTTTCGTCATCGATGAAAACCATTGTGCCGGCCATATCCAATTGTTTTCGGAGATGGCTCTCTGTCAAGATAATATCAGCTTGGGAGTCTTCTACTATATACTGTATGCGATGCTTCGGATAATCCGGATCAATTGGCACATAGGCCCCTCCCGCTTTTAATACGGCCAGTATTCCCACAACCAGTTCGATGCTGTGTTCACTGATGACGGCGGTGAGCCGGTCCGCCCTAACGCCCTTGGCCCTCAAGGTTCGGGCTAATTGATTGGCGCGTTCATTGAGCTGGTGATACGTGAATTGCTTTTCTCCGAGAATAATGGCTGGTTGATCCGGTGTTCGTTTCACCTGTGCTTCGAATAACTGATAAATCGTCTTATCCCGCGGATATTCAGTTTTCGTATGATGATAGTCAGCGAGAAAAGTATTAGTCTCCGCTTCAGACAAGATATCCACTTGGCCGAGAGTGAGGTCGGGCTGGAATAACATGATAGAAAACAGACGATTTAAATGCCTGATCACCTGTAACATATACTCGCGGTCATAAGCTTGTTCATTAAAAAATAACTTTACATCAATCGTGTCTTCCCTCATAGCAAACTGAAATAAAGCATCTGAAGCAGCCGTTTCTATGAAACGATCAGAATGGATTTGCTCTAATGAAACAACCGTATGGATGATCGGTAAATGATTTGTATTATAGTTCAGCCGCAGCTGTCCGGCCATTTTATCAAAAGGAACGTCCTGATATAAGATCGCTTCGTCCAGCGTATGTTTCAGTTCATGGAATATCGATTTAAACGTACTGTCGGCATTGATATTCTGCTTGATTAACATGAGCTGATCTAAACGAAGATCTTCATCAGTTTCGTCTTCAAAGGTTGGAACGCCTGTAATCCCGCTCTCTTCCCCCGTGTATTTGTACAACAGGGATTCAACTCCGATCAGGAGAACCAGATAAACGGCCATCGGCGTTTGATTTGTCATGGTCAGGATGCGCCGGGATACATCTGAACTCAATGAACTGTGAATACAGTCAGATGCACTCGATACATCACGCTTTAATGTTGAGTCGGACATTTGAAACGAAGGGAATGCACTGGGACGGTCTTCCGTGTGAAACATGCGGCCCCAGAACAACTCCTGTTGTTTGAATTCTGACATTCATATCCCTCCAGTTGGTTTCATTCCTGTTTTGAAGGCGGCTGGCGGCATCCGCGGCATTTGTGCCGGGACAGCCGCTGCCGGCCATGATTAGAAATCCAATTCGATTGTGCTTGCGAGGTGTTTCCTTTTGTTTACTTTTTCGCTTAATTGAATTTCTTTTAAAGGAATGGATGGGTTTCGTAAAATCGCCGAGAGGATCATGACGTAATCCTTGGCCATTACAGCAATGGTTTTCTTTTTAAATAGCTTCGTGCAGTAGTCAAAGCTGCCTTGTATCTCATCTTGGTCCATTACAAAGTTCAGCTGTAAATCAAATTTAGCTGTTGTATTCGTTTGTTCATAAGACTTGACCGCGAGAGAGTCCACTTCAATATCCGTTTGTTCCGTATTTTGCAGGACAAACATCGTATCGAACAATGGATTTCGGCTTAAGTCCCGTTTCACACCCAGTTTTTCTACTAGTTCTTCAAAAGGATACTCTTGATTTTCATAAGCCTTCAGCATTGTTTCTTTCGTTTCCGTTATATAATCCATAAATGTCTTTTCCGCCATCGGAGCGGTACGGATGGCTAATGTATTGACAAACATGCCGATGAGATGTTGCAAATCTTCATGCATTCTTCCCGCAATAGGTGTGCCGATGACGATATCATCCTGTCCGCTGTATTTAGCCAGCAGTATGGAATAGGCCGAGAACAAAATCATATAAGCGGTCGAGCCGGTCAAGTCTTCCAGCTGTTTTACACCTTGGATGACAGTCTTATCGAGCACAAAATTATGCCGCTTCCCATCGAAACTTCTAACCGGCGGTCTCGCAATATCTTTCGGCAGCTCGAATGACGGCAGCTCTTCATGAAATACACCCAGCCAATACTCTTCCTGCCTCTTGATTCGTTCTCTCTGTTCTTTTTGATGTTTCCATTCAGTAAAGTCTTTGTACTGAATACGGAGCGGAGCTAAATCTTTGCCGTCATACAATTGAATCAGTTCTTCGACGAAAATATTCATGGACGCGCCGTCCGTAATGATGTGGTGCATGTCAAACATGAAAACATGCCTGTCTTGTTCTAACTCAATGAGTCCGGCCCGAAGTAATGGAGCCTGGCTGAGATCGAATGGCCGCACGAAGGCGCGGAAAAGTTCTTCAACCTCGTCAGGTGCCGCCTTGTACCTTTCCATAGAAAACTCCACTTGCGGTTTGATCACCTGCACTGGTTCTCCGCGGATCATTTCAAAACCGGTACGCAGTGATTCATGACGATAAATCAGTTTTTGAAATACGGTTTGTAAGCGATCTATGTCGATTTTTCCCTCTAATGTGAGGACTCCCGGCATATTATAGCTGAGTTCGCCTCCTTCAATTTGTGTCGACAGGTAAACCATTTTCTGCACGGAGGATACAGCATAGACATCTTTTTCTTTGGCAGCCGGAATGTAATCTGGCCTGATGTCTTTCGCTTTTGCAATAGCCTGTGCCATTTCTTCAACTGTCGGACATTGGAATACTTCTCTTAATGAAATGTTTTTGCTGAATTGCTGATGAATTTTGGCGATGAGCGTCATCCCCCGTAACGAGTGGCCGCCCAAATCGAAAAAGTTATCTTTCACTCCTATTTCTTTTATCTTCAAAATGTCACGCCAGATGCCTATCAGCTGCTTTTCCATACTCGTCCGCGGAGCAACGTAGTCGATCCCGGTTTGCAAACCTGCTTCAGGCATCGGTAACGCTCTTCGATTTACTTTTCCATTGGAGGTTAACGGCAGTTTCTCCAGTTGGATGAAGTATGAAGGGATCATATATCCCGGTATTTGTTCAGCAAGGTTTTCTTTTAGCTGACTGATCGAGAGTGATTGCTCCGCTGTAAAGTAGGCATACAAATCGCTTTGCCCGTCTTCATTTTCTCTGGCCAGAACAACTGCTTCTTGGACATGCTCTAGAAGAGCGGCTTCCGGCTCACCGAGTTCAATCCGGTAACCGCGAATTTTGACTTGATGGTCCATCCTACCAGCATATTCAATGTTCCCGTCAGGAAGGTAACGGGCCAGATCACCGGTTTTATACATCCGTTGATTCGGATCATATGGATGCGGAACAAATGTTTCGAGCGTCAAAAGCTCTCTGTTATGATAACCACGTGCTAAGCTGACCCCTGAAATACAAAGTTCACCGACAATTCCGACAGGCTGAAGCGTTCCTGCTTCATTCAAAATGAAAATCTCCGTATTTGAAATCGGTTTGCCGATTGGCTGAAGCTCCTGTTCTGTTTCCGGATCAACGGTATACATGGTCACGACATGGGTCTCCGATGGGCCGTAATGATTATGCAATGTGACATGGTGGCGTGCCAGCATGTCACGCAGCATACTTGTTACGATGAGCTGTTCTCCCGCAGCGATGATGTGATCCACGCACTCGGCAAACGGTTCGAAATGGTGTTTCTCCGAGGCAAGGAGCTTAAGGAAAGCGGTCGGAAGAAATGCTGTTTGTATCCTATGCATTTTGACAAATTCATTGAGCTGACGTATTTCCCGTTTCGCCTCATTGCTGATGATACAGAGTGTTCCTCCGCTTGAAAGCGCCGAAAACATTTCTTGATAGCAGACATCAAAGCTCATTGCGGCAAATTGCAGCACTCTGTCAAAGCGCAGCCGCGTATGCCCCTGCTCATAAGCGAGCAGATTCGTCATCGTTTTATGCTCTAGCTGAACTCCTTTTGGTTTCCCTGTTGTGCCTGACGTGTAAATGACGTACATTAAATCATTTTCCGAATAGGAAAGATTAAGATTGTCTGTCCCGCCTTGATATAGTAACGGATCATCAAGCAGAAGCACTTCCCCTTTAAAGAGCGGCGGAATTACGTGACCTGCACTAGTCAAAAGCACACTGGCGCCGCTGTCTTTTATCAAAAAAGCCCGCCGTTCATCAGGAAGTTCCGGATCGATAGGAAGAAATGCTCCGCCCGCCTTTAATATGGCTAAAATGCCGATGATCATATTTGCTGAGCGATCCGTGAGAACGGCAACCACCTGATCTGTGCCAACACCCTTATCTTGTAGGATGCGCGCCAGCTGATTGGAACGTTCATTCAGCTGACGATAAGTCAGAGTTTGATTTCCAAATATGACGGCTTCATGATCCGGGTTAAGCGCAGCCTGCTGCTCAAAAAGTTGATGAATCGCTGCCGGATTACGTTTTTCTGCAGTTGCAGTATCGTTAAAGAGTTTCTGGATTTCACTGTTCTCTTCTTGGGTCATCATATCCAAATGAGCCAGCTCGGCCTCAGGCTGTTTGATAACCGAATCAATCAGCTGCACAAAATGTCCCATCATACGTTCGATCGTTTCCGGTTTAAACAGAGCCGTCAAGTATTCCATCGTGAAATGAATACCCGACTCTTCTTCCACAGCCGTTAAGGTTAAATCAAATTTAGCCATCGTATGTTCACTTGGGTATGGTTTGAAAGTTACGTCATTTATCTCTAACTGTTCCTGCTCCGTGTTTTGAAGCACAAACATGGTGTCAAACAGCGGATTGCGGCTCAAATCTCTGGCAATATCCAGTTGATCAACCAGCGCTTCAAAAGGGTAATCTTGATGCTCGTAAGCTTTCAAAGCATTCTCCTTCACCTCGGCCAGATACTGAGTGAATGTCTTCCCTTTTTCAGGGTGATTTCTCATCGCCAGTGTATTTACAAACATTCCGATAATGGGTTCCAAATCCGCATGCGGTCTCCCCGCTATTGGGCTGCCGACAATAATGTCTTCCTGTCCGCTGTATTTTGAAAGCAATAAGGTATAAGACGCAAGGAGCACCATATATAAAGTGGATTCTGTTTGGGATGCGAGCTGCTTTAACCCTTCGCTTTTTTGCTTATCAAGCGTGAAATGCATCGTGGCTCCCGCAAAATCCCGTGCCGACGGCCGTTTATAATCGGTAGGCATATGAAGGACAGGAACGTCGCCGCTGTACAGCTCTAACCAATAGGCTTCTTGGTTTTGGATCTGTTTTAAACGCGCTTGTCCGGTCTGCCATACTGCGTAGTCCTTGTACTGGATGCGCAGGGGCGGTAATGTCTCTCCTTCATAAATCCGAATAAATTCTTTAATCAATACGCTCAAAGATGTTCCGTCAGAAATAATGTGATGCATATCAAACAGCAGAATTCCGCGGTCAGGTTGAAGTTCAATCAGTCCCACACGAAGCAGCGGCGGCTTCTCCAGATCAAATGGACAAATAAATTGGCGGATATAAAGGTCTGCATCATTTTCTTCTGCCTGATACCACTCTGCTTCAAAC
Organism: Bacillus sp. B28; assembly: GCF_029536185.1. Classification (NCBI taxonomy): domain Bacteria; kingdom Bacillati; phylum Bacillota; class Bacilli; order Caryophanales; family Bacillaceae; genus Bacillus; species Bacillus sp. B28. Next base: position 2,010,921 of record NZ_CP120511.1, read on the forward strand.
TCTGCGTGATCCAAGACATACTGAACAGGTTCTCCGCCGGCCATTTTAAAACCGGTGCGCAAAGATTCATGACGTTGAATCATTGTGAGGAAGGCTTGCTGCAGCTTATCACGATCAAGCTTGCCCTCGACAGCCATCAGACCCAGCATGTTGTAACTGAGTTCTCCGCCTTCCAGATGATTGAGAATGTACAATCGTTTTTGCGCCGAAGATACAGGATAATATGGTCTTTTCTCAATTGCAGGAATCCCGGCATACCCGGTTTGCTCCATCGTCATGATTTCCCGCGCGAGCTGTTCAATGGTTGGGAAACGGAATACGTCCCGCAAAGGAATTTGGACATGCATTTGTTTTTGTATTTTTGCAATAAGCGCGGTTGCCCGCAGGGAGTGGCCGCCGATATCAAAAAAGTGATCTCGAATCCCGACCTGCTCTAACCCGAGAACATCCTGCCAAATTGCCGTCAGCTGGATTTCTGCAGGAGTCTGCGGCAGCACGTATTCTATGCCTTTATCCCGATTTTTGACCGGAGCCGGTAATAACTGACGGTTCAACTTCCCGTTTGGCGTCAGCGGCATCTTATCCAGCTGCACAAAATGAGCCGGTATCATATATCCCGGTAAATGCCGTGCCATACTTTCGCGAAGTTCACTGATCTGTATTGGATTATCCGCAGTATAGTATCCGCATAGGAAATAATCTCCATCCGCATCTTTAAGGGCAATTGCGGCGGCTTCTTGAATATCGGGGATGTTCAACATTACCGATTCGATTTCACCGAGTTCGATCCGAAAACCGTGAATTTTCACCTGATGATCAATCCGGCCGATAAATTCAATATTTCCATCCGGCATAAGGCGGGCCAGATCACCGGTTCTATACATTCGGTCCGTCGAGACAAACGGATCGGCAGAAAATTTTTCATCCGTTAGTTCCGGCAGGTTCAAGTAACCCCTTCCGACACCGTCCCCTGCAATATACAGCTCGCCTTGAACGCCAGCCGGCTGCAGCCGTTTTTTCGAATCCAAAATGTACATGCGGTTGCTGCCTAACGGCTTGCCTATCGGAACATGAATTTGACTGCGTGCCCAAGCCTCGGCAGAAAATTCTATGTTGAACAGGGACGCGTCTACGCAAGTTTCTGTAGGCCCATATACATTGGAGATCGCAGGCGCATCCCCAGGCTTGCCGAATACTTGCACGAACTTATTTACCGTCGTTTTGGAAAGCGCCTCTCCTCCGATTAACAGATGCTGAAGCGGGACTCCCTGCAAATCACCTGCAGCTATTAAAAGTTTTAAGTGAGCAGGTGTTCCGTCAGTTATATCAATGCAATGCTGCCGATAGTAACGGCATAATGCTGCGCCGTCTGACACGACATCCTTGGGAACAATAAACAAGGTATGACCTAACAGCAAGGAAGCATACATCTGCTGAACAGAAGCATCAAAATAATATGGCGCAAGCATGGCAACATTTAGCTCCGCATCATAGGCAGAGTAAACTTGGCTGCTCAGTCCTTCAATCAAGTGAATGACCTGGCGATGTTCAATTAACGTGCCTTTAGGCTTGCCTGTCGTGCCGGAAGTATAAATGGCATAGGCCAGTTGACTCGACTGATAAGAGAGCGCAAGGCCGCTGTCTTTTTCGTGATAGGCATGTTCCTCCATGAGATCGATACATGTTCCCGAGAAGCAGATATTATCCTGCAGCTTTCCGCGATAAAGCAATACACTGATGCCTGAATCACTAAAAATATAGCGAATGCGTTCAGGCGGAGAATCAGGATCTATCGGCAAATATGCACCGCCCGCTTTTAAAACTCCCAAGATGCCTACAATCATCTCCAGCGATCGTTCAGTCATAATGCCGACAAGCTGATCGGACTGTACTCCCTTTGCCTGCAAGGTTCGCGCAAGCTGATTGGCCCGCCGATTCAGTTCCCCGTAGCTTAATTGGTTACCCTCGAATACAACCGCCGTATGGGCCGGCGTACGATGCGCTTGTTCCTCGAACCACTCATGAATCGTTTGTTCGCGCTGATATTTCTTGCCGACAGACTGAAAATGGCTGAGCAGGTCTTCTTTTTCTCGTTGAGTCAAAAGCTCCAATTCGTCTAATTTGACAGATGGCTGCTTCAATACTTGCTGCATGAGCTGTTCAAAATGTCCGCAGATCTGCTCCACTTGTGATTTTTCATATTCATTTTCATTAAAACCGAAATGAACGGCCAGCTGTCTGCCAGGAATGACAACCACATTCAAATCATAATGGGAGTGTTCCTGCATATGAAAATTCATGACGTTCAGTTCCGTATCATAACGGCTTGCCTCTTCAACCTGCTGCCCTATCGGATAGTTTTCAAAGATCATGATATGGTCAATCAGGTTTTGCTTCAGTTCCGTCTGGGCCTGAATTTCGTATAAAGGATAGGTATCGTATGCTTGGGAAGCCAGTGCGTTTTGTTGAACCATTTGCATCGTATCAGCAAAAGAGCTGTCCTCCTCGCAGCGGATGCGAACCGGAATGGTATTGATGAACAGGCCGATCATCTGTTCCACACCGGGAATTTCCGCTGGCCTTCCCGACACGACACTGCCAAATACAACGTCCTGCGACCCGCTGTATTTCTGTAATAAAATTCCCCACAACGTTTGGATCAACGAATTTAATGTCACTTGATGCTGGTTTGCGATCTGCTGCAACTGCTTTGTCTGTTCTTGGTCTAGTTCGCAGGTCACATTGGCATAGGCATATGCTTTTTGTTCATGCTTCGGTCGTTTATGAAGCAGCCTGGTTTCAGCTTTATAACCGTCAAGATACTCGCTCCAGTACCGTTTGGCCGCTCCCTGGTCTTGGAGATGAAGCCACTCGATATAGTCGCTGTAATGAGCTGCAGAAGGCAGTTCTATTTCCCTGCCTTCTTGCAAGGCGTTATAATACTCAAACACTTCCTTCGTGATAAGAGACAGGCACCAGCCGTCCATAACAATATGATGAAAGCTCCAAATCAAATGATATTTGCTGTCTTCCATACGGATAATCGCTATGCGCATCAGCGAATCCCGAGCTAAGTCAAATCCTTTTGCCTTGTCTTCTCTTTCATAGGCTGCGATTGCATCCTCACGCAGATGCTCCTCTATGTCACGCAAATCTGCAAAATGAATTTGCGGTTTTTGCGTTTTATAGACAATTTGTAAAGGAGTATCGTTCCAGCCGCTGTAAAAACGGGTTCTGAACACGGCGTATGTTTCAAATAATCGTTCCAAGCTCGCTTTAAAGCAATCAATCTTTAACTCTCCCTGCAAATCGAACGATGCTTGTTCGAAATAAGAATGTGAGTCCTCATCCAGTAAGCTGTGGAAGAGCATTCCTTTCTGCATCGGAGTGAGCGGATACACGTTTTCAATCTCACCTGCATGCGGCAGTTGAATGAGGAGCTGGTCCAATTCGTCAATGGACATGCCTTTTAACAAAATATCGCTTGGCGTCAGTTCCGATTGTTCTTTATGAACGCAATGCGTAATGATTGTCCGCAGGCGGCTTTGAATCGTTTCCGATAACCGCTTAATCGTTTCTTTTGTGTACTGTTTGCTGCTGTAGCTGATCGTAAACCTCAGTTGTCCCTCGGTTATCATTCCGTTTATATTCAAGACATATGGTCTTTCTTGATTCCCGCTCGAGTCTGAACCGCAGGAGTAAGGAGATAATTGAATCGCATGCTGCTGCAAATCTTGGTCAAACTGCCCCAGGTAGTTAAAACAAATCTCCGGATTTAGTTTTGATGGCATTGCGCCGCTTAAGTACCTTGCTATTCCATATCCGATCCCTTTATGCGGAATGTGGCGCAGTCCTTCTTTGGTCAACTTGATATAATCAGAGATTTCTTTGCCTGACTGCGCGTGTAGAACAACCGGATACAGACTTGTGAACCATCCAACCGTACGGGAGACATCCATATCTTGACTCATCTGTTCTCTTCCGTGTCCTTCTAAATGAATCGGAATCTGTTCAAGTCCTGACCAGTGTGATATGGAAAGACCAAGGGAGGTTAAAAGCAAATCGTTTATTTCAGTGTTATAAGAGCGATTCGCTTGTTTTAATAACAGCTCGGTTTCTTCTTTAGTCCATTCCGCTGTTTCCGTTTCACTGTCTTTTGAAGTCGTATGTGTTTCATGAAAATCCTTAGGCAGCGGTTTCACATCGGTTTGTTCGATCTTTGTCCAATATTCCTGTTCTTGTTTTATGGTTTCACTTTGCGCATATTCAGAAAGCCTCTTGGCCCATAATTGGAAAGAGTCCGTTTTTTGCGGCAGTTGAATCACTTGCCCGTTCTCAGCTTGCCTGTAACCACTAACGATATCCTCCAATAAAATCCGCCATGAAACCCCGTCTACAATTAAATGATGGATGGCAATCAGCAAGTGATCTCCCTCTGCACATTGAAACAATCCGATTTTCATTAACGGCCCGTCACTTAAACGCATACTGCCTTGTATCTCATTTGCTTTGGCTTCAATTGTCTGCCCCGGATCGGATTCTGCTTTTAGATTCAGAACTTCTAGGTGATATAGCCCGCTTTGCGCGATCTCTGCATTCTGTGCCTCGTAACCATTCTCCGTCTGCTGGAATGTCATGCGGAGCGCATCATGGTGTTCTGCAAGCTTTTGCAAGGTTTGGCGCAGCGGCGTTTCCTGAAACCCTTCCGGTGCATACAGCATGACGGCTTGATTATAATAATGCGGATCTATCGTTATGTGATCAAAGAACCAATGCTGAATAGGAGTCAGGCTGACTTTTCCTTTGACTTCACCCTGATCAGCTATACGCAGATTCGGCTTGATATGCGGAGTCAATTCGGCAATCGTTGCATATTGGAACAAGTCTTTGATTTCCATTTTGTATCCGTTTTGATTTAATCTTGATGACACTTGGATTGATTTAATCGAATCTCCGCCAAGATCAAAGAAATTATCCAAAATACTGACGTTCTCTGCGCCTAATACAGCTTCCCAGGCGGAAACTAATATTTCTTCCACGTTTGTTCGGGGAGCCTTATACTCTGCTCTGTCCTGCAGCTCGAAATCCGGAGCAGGCAGCGCTTTTTTGTTTATTTTCCCATTGGAGGTTAAAGGCATTTCATCCAGCTCAATAAAATAAGCCGGAATCATATAACTCGCCAGGCTATGAGACAGATGTTTCCGGAGCCGGGATCCCGTTATTTGCCCGCCGCTCACGTAATACGCACACAATTGTTTAAACCCGTGGACATCTTCTCTAGCTGTAACGACCGCTTTTTTAATCGCTTCTTCTTGAAGCAGCGCCGCCTCGATCTCGCCTAATTCGATACGATAGCCTCTGATTTTCACTTGTTCATCTATTCTGCCCGCATATTCAATGTTTCCGTCAGCCAGCCACTTTGCCAAATCTCCGGTCTTATACATCTTGGCTCCGGTTGCAAACGGGTCATCGACAAATTTCTCTGCCGTCAATTCCGGACGGTTCAAATATCCTCTTGCCACACCGGCGCCGCTGATATAGATTTCTCCTGGGACACCGACCGGCGCAGGTTTCATATTCTCATCCAGCACATAAATGCTCATGTTTGCTGCAGCCGTTCCGATCGGTACCGATTCCCGCCTGTCCTTCACGGCATCGTAACGGTGAATCATGCAGCCGACAACGGTTTCCGTCGGTCCGTACTCATTGCATATTTCAATTTTGCCTTCGAACTGTTCATGAATACTTTTGGCTAACCGGGTGCTTAGATTCTCCCCGCCCACAATCATTCTTCGGACAGCCGTCTTATCGGCGATGTTCATTTCTTTCAAAACCTGCAAATGGGCAGGGGTCAATTTAATGATATCCACCCTCGGGTCCTGTACAATCGATGCGAGCAGTGCTGTTTTGTCCTCTCCGTCATAGACGATGATCGTATTGCCTGTGACAAGCGGTGTGAAAATAGACGTCACCGTCAGATCAAAAGAGATTGACGAGTACAACGGGAAGTTGGTTTTCTCGCCTTTTACATAAACTTCTTTTGCCCACCAAATATAATTGGTCAAGCCTCGGTGCTCGATTAATACGCCTTTTGGCCGGCCTGTGGAACCTGACGTATAAATGACATATGCCAAATGACTTGCTTCACTTATCGGTGCAAGATCAGAATCATCTTGGTGATACGAGCTTTCATCATCCAGTAAAACCGTGTCGCCTTCATAGGCAAGCTGCTCCCTCACATCTCGCTGCATCAAAACGATGCCGGCTTGAGAGTCATCCAGCATATACCGGATACGGTCTTGCGGATATTCCGGATCTATAGGGACGTAGGCTCCGCCTGATTTTAAAACGGCAAGAATCCCGACAACCGATTCGATCCTGTTTCTGCTGATGACAGCGACAGGATGGTCCGCCTGCGCCCCCTTCGCTCGTAACGTTCGCGCCAGTTGGTTTGCCCGCTTATTAAGCTCTCCGTACGTGAGCTGCCTGTCTCTATCGATGACGGCCGCTTGATCGGGCGTACGCTGCGATTGTTTTTCAAATAATTGATAAACCGGTGTCTGCGGAAATGGCGCAGCCGTGTCGTTAAGAGTATGAAGAAGGGTTCTTTTTTCGCCTTCCGTTAACAATTCCACTTGGTCCACCTGGATATCCGCATCTGTCACGACTTGCTGCAGGATTTGCATGAAATGTTCCCGAACCCGCTCTATGCTTGCCCGATCATACACAGTTGCATTGTATTCAAAAGAGATGTTCATCTCGTCGCCCGGTATAACGGTCAAATTGAAATCGTAGTTGGTCTGTTCTTCCATCTGTACGTTGGAAATCGTGATGGATGATCCGTTTTGCCGGCCTATGCTTTCCATATACTGATCAACCGGATAATTTTCGAATATCATTAAATGTGTAATTAAATTTTGCTTTTGCGTTGTGCGTGCTTGAATATCGTACAACGGGTGCGTCTCAAATTGTTGAGACGCTACAGCTCTTTCCTGCGCCTCTTTCATAAGCTCGGCAAACGTTGTCCCGGCTTCACATCGGAACCGGACGGGAATGGTGTTAATGAACAAGCCGATCATGGTTTCCACGTTTGGAATTCCAGCGGGTCTTCCGGAAACAACACTTCCAAAAACAACGTCCCGGCTTCGGTTATATTTCTGCAGCAGAACCGCCCATGCCGTCTGCAGCAGCGTGTTCAGCGTGACATGGCGTCTGCCGGCCGTCTGTTTCATTTTCAAAGTGAGATCAGAGCTTATTTTACATGTTACTTTATCCGGAATATATCGTTCTTCCGCCGCATGGTGATCCTTAGGCAGGATGGTTTGCTCCTCATACCCCTCCAAGTACTGATCCCAATAACCCATCGCCTCTTTCGCATCTTGACGGCCGAGCCATTCAATGTATTGACTGTAGGGAGTAATTGCCGATTGCTCAGGCTGCTTTTGCTGAAGCAAGGCAAAGTAATGCTCGAATATTTCTTTTGTAATCAGCGGCAGGCACCAGCCGTCCATCAAAATGTGGTGAAAACTCCATATAAAACGGTATGCCTTTTCATCCGTGCGAAGAATGAGTAGCCGCATTAACGCGTCTTTCTCTAAGTCGAAACCCCTCATCTTGTCTTTTCTGACATATTCCTGAATCATCTCTTCTTTATGTGATTCCTTCATTTCGCGTAAGTCAATGAATTCAAAACCGATTTTTTTCGTTTTGAATATGATTTGCAGAGGCTGATCCTTCCAGCCTCTGTAAAAATTCGTGCGGAAAATATCATATTTTTTCGATAAGCCATCCAAGCTTTTCGAAAATGAAGCAATATTCAGGTCTCCATGCAGATCAAACATCGTTTGCTGAAAATAAGCACCAGAACTCGGGTCAAACAAGCTGTGAAACAGCATACCTTTCTGCATCGGTGTTAATGGATAAATGTTTTCCGTTTCGCCCAATTCACTCGTCTGCTCCAAAAGCTGTTCCAGTTCGTCTATTGTGATATCCTTTAACAGGATGTCACTTGGCGTCAGGGTAGTCTGCTGCCGGCTTACGCAATGCGCAATGACTTCCTGCAGACTTTCTTTCAAACTCCGTGCAAATTTCGCCATAGTCGATCTTTCGTATTGTTTGTTGCTGTAGCTCAGCGTCAGCGATAATTTCCCTTCTGCAATCATGCCATTCAAATCTAGCACGGCTGTTCTCTCTTGGTTTTCATTCATCGATAACCCTGTGGAAAAAGGTGATATGCGGAAAGCTTGATGCTTCAGATCTTGGTCAAATTGTCCCAAGTAATTAAACGATATTTCCGGATTCAGCTGCAGGCTTACGGCTTCCGGGCGCCCGGATACATATTTGACGATGCTGTAATTCATCCCTTTATCAGGGATACGGCGCAGCCCTTCTTTCACGCTCTTAATTCGCTGCGACAGGTCTTTGCCGGCTTCCATCTTCAGTACGACAGGGTATTGGCTTGTAAACCATCCAATCGTGCGGGAGATATCCGCATCCGGAATAATTGGCTCTCTCCCGTGGCCTTCCACATTCACGACAATGTCTTCTATGCCAGTCCACCTGTGAACGGCGAGTCCTAATGAAGTCAGCAGCAGATCATTGATTTCCGTGTTATAGGCGCGATTCGCATGTTTTAATAATTGCTCTGTTTCCTCTTTTGTCCATTGAATCTTTACTTCTTCGCTGTCTCTTAATAACGAACCTTCGCTTATGTTGTCCTTTGGCAATGACTGCGGCTTTATGCTTGTAAGGTCAGCCCAATAAGCGATCTCCTGTTCTATGTCGGTTTCCGCTGCATACTTGGACAATTGATCCGCCCAGAATGGAAATGAATCTGTTTTTTGCGGGAGCTGGATTGTTTGCCCGTGCTCTGCCTGCTCATAACCGCTTGCAAAATCCTCAAGTAAAATGCGCCAGGATACCCCATCAATCACCAAGTGATGAATCGCAATCAGCAAATGATCTCCGTCCGGACATTGGAACAAACCAAGCTTCATCAAAGGCCCCTGGTCTAATACCATGCTGCTTTGAATCTCATTCGCTTTATCGGCAATCGCTTGAGCCGGATCGGTTTCCCCTTTATAATTCATCACGTCCAGATGGTATAATTCACTCTCATCTGTCCCTGTAATTCGCGGAGCGTATCCATTCGGCGTTTCTTCAAAAATCATTCTCAAGGCATCGTGATGAGATGCGACACGTTCCATCGTCCGGCGAAGCGGCTCCTCTTTAAAGCCTTCCGCCGAATATAACATGACGGCCTGATTGTAATGGTGTGCATTCGGCATTTTTTGTTCAAAAAACCAATGCTGAATCGGGGTCAGATTTGTCCGGCCGTTCACTTCCTCTTGATCAGCCTTCCTGCCAACCGGCGCTACAAATTGACTTAGGTCAGCAATCGCAGGGTATTTAAACAAATGCTTCATATCAACCTTGTATCCGGCTTGATATAATCTCGAAGACACCTGAATTGATTTAATCGAATCTCCTCCAAAATCAAAGAAATTATCGAGAATCCCTATACGCTCAGCCCCTAATACTTCTTGCCAGATAGACGCCAGTAGTTCTTCTGTTGGGTTTCGCGGGGCTATGTATTCGTTATCCATCCGTGTTTTTTCTTCGGCAGCAGGCAAAGCTTTCAAATCAATTTTTCCATTGGAAGTGAGCGGTATGTGTTCCAAATGGATAAAATAGGAGGGAATCATATAATCCGGCAGTTTACGGGACAAATCGTCTCTGAACTGCGCAGCGGTCAAAGAAGGCTCACCGACATAATAGGCATACAATTGCTTGGCTCCGTCTTCGTCTTCCCGCGCAACGACAGCAGCTTCACGAACTTTTTCAAGATTGAATATGGCGGCCTCTACCTCGCCGATCTCGATACGGTAGCCGCGAATTTTCACTTGATGATCGATTCGCCCTAAATATTCGATTCTTCCATCTGGCAGCCACCTGGCAAGGTCACCCGTTTTATACATCTTTTGACCAGGGAGATGCACATGCTGAACAAACTTTTCTTCCGTCAATACAGGCTGATTGAGGTAGCCGCGGGCCACTCCCGCTCCTCCGACATACAGTTCTCCCGGTACGCCGATCGGCTGGATTTGAAGGTGCGCTCCTAAAATATAGGCTTGGTGGTTGGCCACCGGTTTGCCGATTGTGATCTGTTCATCTGCGGACTGAACAGGGTGAAATGTAGATACCACACTATTTTCGGTCGGTCCGTATTCATTATTGATTTGAATGTGAGGCTGCAGAGAATATAGCTTCTCAACTGTATCTATTTCCAGCTGCTCGCCGCCTACAACAACATGCTGAACATGAATAAAGTCCTCTGCGTTCATTTGTTCGATCATCGTTTTCAGAAGACGGGGAGAAGTTGAAAAATGTGTAATTCTCTCTTGTTTCATCGTGTTTTGAATGGCGAAAAGGTCTTTGTTCTCTTCATTTGGCAAAAGGTGCAAGGTTGCACCTGATATAAGAGGGCTGAAGAAATTTAAAATGAATGCATCAAAAACATAGGGATATAAGACAAGCACGCGATCCTTGGCAGAATGCTTGAAAAACGCCTTCTTCCACTGAAGCGAGTTCACAATGCCGCCGTGTTCAACCATGACCCCTTTCGGCAATCCTGTTGTGCCTGAGGTATAAATGACATAGGCTAAATGGTTGTGTTCCGCTACGGGTGATAACAATGAGCAGTCCGTATGGTAAGATGATTCATCATTCAGATCGATTGTTGGTCCGTCAAAGGTGAGGCTGTTTTTGAAATGACGCTGAACAAGGAGAACGTCTGCATTCGCATCATGAAGCAGATATTGAAGCCGCTCTTTTGGATATTCAGGGTCCAGGGGCACATAAGCGCCCCCCGCCTTCCAAATGGCAATAATAGACACGATCATTTCTAATGAACGATCAGCCAGAATGGCGACCAACGTATCAGCTTGAACGCCGCAGTTACGCAATGTTCTTGCCAAACGGCTGGCCTTTTCATTCAATTCTCTGTAGGTCAGATGGCTGTTTTTGAACTTGACGGCTGCATGCTCAGGCGTTCTTTGTGCTTGTTCTTCAAATAATTGATAGACGGTTCTGCTCCCGGAGTAATCTGCGCCGGTGTCATTAAAATCGAACAATAGTTTCTGTTTTTCTGTTTCGGGTACGACCTCTGCCGTATGGATCGCAGCCTGAGGCTGAAACAAGATTATAGAAAGCAGCTGATCTAAATGGGCTGCAATTTGATCCATATAGCCCTCGTCGTACAGATTGCCGTTATAAAAAAGCTTCAATTGAATTCCATCGTTCTCCAAATCGAAGTGAAACAGCGTATCGGTCGCAACATCTTCTTTAAATTGCAAGGAATGAATTTCGTTAAGCGAAACGACGGTATGAATCAACGGCATACGCTCGTCATTGTATTGCACATTTAGATGCTGAACCATTTTTCGGAACGGCAGGTTTTGATTTTTCAGCGAATCATGAACGGCTTCTTTTAATTGCTCGAATACGGTTTTAAACGTGCTCTGGCTTGTAAGCCTGTTTTTCAAGAGGACAATGGTGTTAACAGCTGACTGGCTGCTTTTTTGCTTCGATATCGTTGGAATGCCAAGAATCAGGCTCGTTCGATCCGTATATTTATACAACAAGCATTCAATACCTGCCAATAAAATCAAATAGGCAGCCATGTCAGAATGATTAGCCATTGTCATTATTCTTTGAGATACTTCCGGAGATAAGGAACGGCAGATGCATTTTTCCTGATAGCCGGTACGGGACAATGACGTGTTGTCCGCCGCTTTAAAGTAAGGGAATGCGCTTAGGCCGTCATCTTCATCAAATAAGTTATCCCAGTACATTTCTTGAGTTTTAAAAACCGACATTGGAGCACCTCATTTTGTATAATGTAAAGAAATAAATACTTTTCTCTAAAAATTCAATTGAATAGAATCCAGCATGTTCTCTTCTTCCTCATTGCTCCCGCTCAATTCGATTTGTTCGATTAGAATGCTTGGTTGTTCCAGAATCACGGATAGAATGTGTAAGTAGTCGTTTGATAAAGCCTCAATTCTGCTTTTCTTAAACAGTTTTTTCGAATATTCAAACAGGCCGTGATAGTTGTCTTGGTCTGCCTGAATCGACAAGGTTAAATCGAATTTGGCAACCGGATGATGAAACTGATACGGCTTGAGTTCAAGAGAATCGAATGTCAATTCAGCGTGATCGAGATTTTGCAGCACAAACATCGTATCGAACAAAGGATTGCGGCTTGGATCTTTCGAAAGCTGTAAATCCTGAATCAATTCTTCCAACGGATAGTCTTGATTTTTATAGGCATTCAGCATGTTTTCCTTTACTTCGTTTAAGTAGGCATCAAATGTTTTACGGCCCGCCGGGTGATTGCGGATGACTAACGTATTGACGAACATTCCAACGACCGCCTCCACATCCAAATGAGTCCGCCCGGCAGATGGCGTTCCGACGACAATATCCTCTTGTCCGCTGTATTTGGACAAAAGAACCGTATAGGCGGCCAATAAAATCATATACAGTGTTGCTCCTGTGTTTTCTTCCATTTGTCTTAAGCGCTGTTTCAAGTGTTCCGGTATAACAAATTCAAAGGATTCGCCTTCGTAATCGCGTATGGCAGGCCGTTCGTAATCCGCAGGCATATCCAGTACAGGAATATCATCGCGAAACTGATCGACCCAGTACGCCTCCTGGCTCTTGATACTCCGTTTCTGAATGTCCGATTGCTGCCAAACTGCATAGTCTTTATATTGAACAGGAAGCGGATCGAGTTCGTATCCCTCGTAGAGCCGGCTTAAATCTTTCATCAGAATATTGACGGACACGCCGTCAGAAATGATATGGTGCATATCAACCACAAGCACATGTCGCGAAGGCTCTAGTTCAATCAGTCCGGCCCGCATCAGCGGCGGCTTAGCTAAATCAAACGATTGGATGAAATCAAGCACACGAGCTTCCGCTTCTTCTTCGCTTGCTTGAATTTGTTCTATTGTAAATTCGACGGTCTGATGGATACGCTGTGCCGGTTCGCCTTCATATAATTCAAAGCTGGTCCGCAAAGCTTCATGGCGCTCGATTAATTTTTGGAAAGCGGCGTTTAACCGGGCGGGATCGACCGTCCCTTCCACGCTCATGGCACCCGTCATATTGTAAGTCAGCTCGCCGCCTTCTGCGTGACTTAACAAATACATCCGCCTCTGAGCAGAAGAAACCGGATAATAGGGCATTTCTTTTGCGGCCGGGATCGGTGCATATCGATTTTTTTCCATGTGTAACGCCTTGTCAGCCAATTGTTCAATGGTAGGAAACTTGAATATGTCTTTGAGAGACAGATTCACATCCAGCTCTTTGTGAATTCTGGCGGCTAAGGCCGCCGCGCGAATGGAGTTTCCTCCAAGATCAAAGAAATTATGTTTGATCCCCGCATGGCTTATTCCGAGTACTTCCTTCCATAAATCTGTCAGTTTGGACTCCACCTCATTGCCCGGCGGAACATATTCAGCTGTCTGCTGCAGACTCGCTTCGGGCGCGGGCAATACTTTACGGTTTATTTTCCCGTTGGATGTTAAGGGCATATGCTCAAGGCGGACAAAATAGGAAGGAACCATGTAGTTCGGAAGCTCCAATGACAATTGTTCCCTAAGCTGGGCAGCAGGTATAGATTTTTCACTTACGTAATACGCGCACAATTGTTTTAAGCCGTCTTCTTCTTCCCTGACTGTAACGGCGGCCTTTTGCACCGCTTCCACGTTATGCAACGCTGCCTCGATTTCACCCAGTTCGATTCGGTGTCCCCTGATTTTGACTTGTTCATCGATACGGCCCACATATACGAGATTTCCATCTCTCAATCGCTTAGCCAAGTCTCCTGACTTGTACATCTTCGCTCCCGGGATATACGGATTTTCAACGAACTTCTCTGCCGTCAAATCCGGGCGGTTCCAATACCCTCTGGCAACACCGGGTCCGCTGATATACATTTCGCCGATTACCCCGATCGGAACCAGATTTTTGTTTGCATCCGCCACATAAATGTCCGTGTTGGCAGCCGGAGTGCCGATCGGCACAAATTCCCGCTTGTCCCGTTTTGCGTCGTAACGGTAAATCATACAGCCGACGACAGTTTCCGTCGGTCCGTATTCATTGAAAATGTCCAGCCGTCCTTTAAACTGTTCGCTGACACTTTTGGCCAACCGGGTGCTTAAATTTTCTCCGCCCACAATCATTTTTCGTATGGCGGTGCCATCGGCTACATTCATTTCCTTCAGTACATGCAAATGTGCCGGTGTTAATTTGATTATATCTATTCTTGAGTCCCGCATAATCGCAGAAAGCACTTCACTTTTGTCTTCTCCATCGTAGATAATGATGGTATTTCCCGTAACCAGCGGTGTAAATATTGAAGTCACTGTTAGATCGAAAGAGATGGAAGAGTATAATGGGAAGTTGGTTTTCTCGCCCCTCACATAAACCTCTTTCGCCCACCAAATATAATTGGCCAGTCCCTGATGCTCAATGAGCACACCTTTCGGATTGCCCGTGGAACCCGAGGTATAGATCATGTAGGCTAAATCATGCGTATTGCTGAACAAGTCAAGATTTGAGCGGTCCTCATGATAAGAGTTTTCCGCATCCAAAAGCACAACGTCACCATCATACGGTAATTGATCCAGCAGGCGGCGCTGTGTCAACACAATCTCCGTTCTTGAATCACTCAGCATATATTGGATCCGATCCTCCGGATATTGAGGGTCAATGGGCACGTATGCGCCGCCGGATTTCAGAACAGCCAAAATACCAACAATCAGCTCGATGCAGTGTGGAGAGATAATGGCAACGAATTGGTCCGCTTGTACGCCTTTTGTCCGTAACGTTCGCGCCAATTGGTTCGCCCGTTCATTGAGCTGTCTGTACGTATACCGCTCATTGCCAAAAATAACGGCATCATGATCAGGCCGCTGATCCGCCTGCACTTCAAACCATCGGGAAACCATTTCGTTATGCGGATACGGTGTCTTTGTGTCATTAAACTCCGTGAGCAATTGCTGAAGTTCGGTTTCAGACAGCATGGGAATGGAGGACAACATCATCTCCGGCTGTTTTGCAAGGCTGTTCAAAATGCTGGTATAGTGTCTCGTGATCTGTTCAATGGTGTCTTTTTCAAACTGTCCCGGCTTAAAATCAAAATGCAACTCTATCTGTTGCCCGGCATCTTCGACCGTCAGCATCAAATCATATAAAGAGACTCCGGGGTTTCGCTCTCTTACCTTAAACGTACATTCATTGTGCCGGATTTCATGAAATTCAATATTTTGAAACACAAACATCGTGTTAAACAGTGATTTTCCTGTTGTTTCCCGCTGCACTTTTAATTTCTCCACAAGCTTGTCGAATGGATAGTCTTGGTTTTCGAAAGCATTAAGCGTTTGCCGCTTTACTTCTTCCAAATAATCCGTAAACGTTCTATTGGCGCGCGGCTTCGTCCGGATTCCGACCGTTTGAATGAAAATACCGATGATATTTTCAATATCCGGATGATTTCTTCCTGAAGCAGGCGTGCCTACGACCATGTCTTCTTGTCCTGTATATTTGTGAAGCAGCACTTTGTAGGCGGCCAGCAGCACCGTATAAAGAGTGGTTTCCGTCTTTTTCGCCAGATCTTGCAGCGAACGGATGACATCCGGCTGTAGGGAGCACGTCACGCGCTGTCCCTCGGAAGACCGTTCCGCCGCTTTTGAACCGTCTGTCGGCAGTTGAAGGACCGGAATTTCGTCTTCAAATTGTTCCAGCCAATATGTCTCCTGCTGCTTCATGGCATCCTCATTCAGCCATTGGTTTTGCCATTCTGTGAAATCTTTATATTCAAATTCAATGTCCGGTAATGGTTTCCGGTGATATAAAGCCAGCAATTCATTTGTAAGTATGTTGATGGAGTAACCGTCCGAAATGATATGATGCATATCGATGAGCAGCTCAGCCTGTTCGTTATCAATCTTGATCAGCTCCGCGCGAACCAAAGGAGCTTGTTCCAAGCGGAACGGTTTTACAAACCGGTCTGCATAGGTGTCAAATTCGTCCCGGCTCATCGTTCGGACATGAACGTTAAAATCAACTTCGTTTTCAAGTTTCTGGACGATTTCGCCATCTATAATGTCAAAATACGTGCGAAACGCTTCATGCCGCTGCATGACTTGCTGAAGAGAAGAAATCAGGGCTTGCTCATCGTACTGCCCTATAATTGATATTTGCCCAAACATATTTTGAGCCAGTTGATCCGGCTCTATTTGGTGCAGGAAATATACCCTTTGCTGCGCCGATGATGTCGGGTAATACGCTTTTTTCTCAGCAGCCTTCATCGGGAGGTGCATGACTTTCTTTTCATTCTCAATGAAACGCGCTAATTCCTTAACAGTCTGGTGATTGAAAAATTGTCCGATAGAAACTTTTTGGTGAAATGTCTTCTGAACTTTGGAAAGCATAAGCGTCGCTTGGAGTGAGTTTCCGCCCAGATCCAGAAAGCGGTCTGATCTGCCAACCCGCTCAAGGCCGAAAAGTTCCTCCCAAATCTGAGCCAGCTGCCGCTCTGTTTCATTTGCCGGCGCCTCGTAGGCGTCAGAAAAGTTAGCCGTCTTGCTTACGATTGAAGAGACCCGCTGCTGGTGATCGGCATACAGTTCTTGTAAAACATGCTCTTCTTCATTGGAAAACATCATCATGGCGTCAAGAGGAACTGAACCTCCCTCAACCATTTTTTGCAGCAATTTCGTAAAGCCTGCTCCCCACTTTTTCATGATTTCCGGACTGATAACATTCGTATTAAAGTCAAAATCAAGAACATATTCTTGATTTGCGTCTGTTATGTTAAGAAATAAATCGTACAGCATGCATTTCACCGGGTATGCAATGGGCTCCGCCTCCGCCTTTCCAAAATGCAGCTTTCGAAAAGGTCTGTCCAAATTAAAGATAATACGCATATCCGGCACTTGATCGTGCGGAAGCTGTCTGGCTACCAGTGTTATCGGAACGGCTTGATGGCGCATTGCGTGATCCACGCTTTCTTTCATACTGCCAAGATAACCGGATAAAGTGCTTTCCGAAGAAGACGTGTTTTTCACGGGAATCATATTGACGCAATTTCCAATCAGATCATGCTGTTTCATATGCGATTGACCTGCAGCGGGGATCCCGATCACAAGGCCTGACTGTTTGGTAAGCCGGTGCAGAAAAAGATGAAATGCACCCAGCATCGTCACAAATACGCTATTTTTCATCTGAATGCTTAATGACCTTAAAGCCTCGCTCAATGGCCGTCCAAGCCTGACGGTACAACGTTCTCCCTCATATCCGTTCGGATAACGGGCAGAAGCGGCGCTCGGCAGGACTGCCTGCTGTATCGGTTCAGAGAAATGATCCCGCCAATAACGGACTCCTTCTTCATAATGTCCGCTATCAATTTGCGCCTGCTGCCAGTCTAAATACTGTCGAAACGAAGCAGGCGCTTCTTTTGGCAGAAACGATTGTCCTTGTACAATTGCCGTATAGTTGCTCTCCAGCTCTTGAACAAAAACGGCGATTGACCATCCATCGGCAATGATATGATGGAACGTGAGCACAATCAGATGTTCATCTTGAGCCGATGTAAGTACATGGATTCTAAACAAGGGCTTTTGTTCATGAAAATGAAATGGCCGCTTGGCATCTTCTGTCAGCCATTTCTGAATTTCCGATTCCCGTTTCTCATCTGGGTGACCGGTAAAGTCAATGACAGGAATTTCCATATTCATCCGTTCCTGCACTTGCTGTACCTCGTCATCGACATGAATCACCGTACGTAAAGCCTCGTGGCGGTCGACGATATGCTGCACGGCTTGTGTTAAGGGCGGATGCTGCAGTTCACCCTTCACTTTTAGCATAATGGACTGGTTTAAAGCTGCAGAAGCCTCGTTCCCATAATGGGATGCCATAACCAATTGTTTTTGTTCAGGTGAAAGCTCGTAATTCCCGGATTCTTTATGGCCGCCGTCGTCAGGGGAATCCGGGCCTTCCGGGATAAATCCGCCTCGGCGAAGATCCTTCACCGTATCTTTAACGGCTTGAATGATATGTTCAATATCATCCGCGCTATGTGCCGTAGACAAGAAGCAGTTTCGGCCTTCCCATACATAGACTCCTTTATAATTGAGATGGTAAAAGAACAAGTCGTTATCAAGTGATGAGACAAACCGGAACAAGGAACCGAATTGAACCATGCGGATAGGCACTTGTGATTGTTCAAAGTAGCGATTTAACTGATCGACCAGGGAGGCTGTTTTTTGATTCAGCTGCTCATACAGGTGTTCTCCCTCGGTTTGTAAATGGCGAAGCACGGCTAACGACATTCTCATGGTAAGCGGGTGAGTATTGAAGGTGCCGGCCACAAATGTGCGTTTCGCCTCGTCTTGTGGATAGGAGTCGTCTCCATATTGCCAGGTTCCCCCGTCGATCGCATTCATGAACTCAGCTTTTCCGGCAACTATTCCTAACGGCTGCCCGCCGCCGATGATTTTCCCGTAGGTCACTAAATCCGCTTGAATGCCGAACCATTCCTGGGCGCCTCCGAGACCGATCCGAAATCCGGTAATGATTTCATCCATAATCAGGGCTGTACCGGATTGCTGCGTGATCGCCCGCAGTTCTTTCAAAAATGCTTCTGGCTGCAAATCCGGTCTGCGGCTTTGTACAGGTTCCACCAATACGGCTGCCAATTCATCTCCAAGACTGCGAATTACATCGAGCGAATCGGGATTGTTGTAATGCAAAATAATCAAATCATCCATAAAGCTCTGCAGTATGCCCGGAGCAAGCGGATTCGCAGACGCAGCCCCGCCTTTTGTACTGGCCAATCCTAATACGCCGTCAAACGTGCCGTGATAAGAGCCTGAGAACGCCACAACTTTCTTTCTTCCTGTTGCCGCTCTTGCCAAACGAAGGGCAACCATGACGGCTTCTGTTCCTGAATTATAGAAAGCGACCCTTTCTACTCCGGTACATGTGCGGATTCGATCGGCAACTTCACCGGCGACGTCCGACATTGGGCCGAGCGGAGGCAATGATGAACGGATTGAATCATCGATAACTTGTGTAATAAAGGACGGATGATGGCCGAAAAGGTTAACCCCGAATCCCATGGTGATATCGATATATTCGTTTCCGTCAATATCCCACATCTTGGAACCGTCAGAACGTTCGGCAATAATCGGGTACACGATTTCCTTCCAATATGAACGGAAACTGGACAAGTTGCGGTTATTTGCATGAGCAAATCGGGTTTTGTCCGTATATTGTTTGGAACCTTTCGTTTTGTCTGCGTATTTCCCGATGAAATCTGCTAAGTATTGTCTTTGCTGTGCGGTATAGTGTCCCTGTTCATGCAAGTTCTGAGGCTGAAAAGGAACATAGGGCTTCGCATCTTGAGCCAATTTCTTTTCTGCAGTGACGGTCGGATTCCCCTGCTTGACAGAAGGAATTGATTTTTCCTGCGCTTTAGCGTATTCTTTCACATTGGAATGTCCGCTGTTTCTCAGCAAATTAAAGCTATTTAATTGAGCTTGCAAGGTATCCTGAATTAATTGATTCTGAGAAGCGATTATTTTTTCAAGCATATGCCCTTGATGCTCTTCTCTGTGACTAGATTCAGGCTGTGCTTCCGAAATGGACAGTTTTTCCTGCGCCGGAACATTCTCTTGAGGCGGGGCGGATTCAAAGGACGATGGTGCGGTCTCAGCCAAGTAATCTATGACACTTTGAAGGTTGTTCATCGTATCAAAAAAACGATCCATCGGGATGTCTACACCAAATTCGTCAGCAATGGCTTTTTTGACCTGTGACAGCATAATGGAATCCATTCCGAGCCCGATAAAATGAGCATTCAGATCAAGCTCATCCGCTCTGATTCCCGAAGCATTGCCGATTACAGTTTTCAGGAAGGATTCAATATGCGCCTTCGTTTGATTCATATTCAATGCCGCTTCTCCTCTCTCTTCGCCCTTGTTTAAGCGCAAATGGTCCGCTTCAGCCCAGCAGCGGTTCCGTTCAAACGGATACAGGGGCAATGGCGTTTTTTGTACAGTTTCACCGGCATAAAGCGTGCGCCAGTCTATAACGGCTCCTTGCACAAATAATTCGGCGGCGCGATTCAGCCATGTGATTCGTTCATCATGCGTGCGGATTCGCTGCTCAATCAGATTAGCGGCTTGTTTATTCAGCTCTTCTTTATGGACAGGCTGCATTTCCTTCAAGTTCTTATACCCCATGTGTACCCCGGGAAGATGACCGTCTCCCTGAACCACGGAGGCCAGCTTGTCACGTAATTCTTGCTTATTGGATACAATTAATGCAATACCATGATCCAAATGAGCTCTTCCCGTACTGGCTGTATAGCAAATGGACTTCAATGAAGCTTGGCTGTCATCCGATGCATATTGCCGATACTGCTGTGCGAGTTCATAGAGTGAATGTTTAGTATGGGCGGATAAAACAAATAGGTGCGGCTCATTTTCATTCTCGGGTGCATACTCACTTTGAGAGGTGTATTCTTCCAACACCACATGAGCATTCGTTCCGCTGAAACCGAACGAGCTGATTCCGCCTCGCAGCGGCTCGTCACCAGGTGTGAACTCCGCAACTTCCTGATTTATATAAAACGGTGAAGAGTGAAAATGAATGAGCGGATTAGGCTCCTTAAAGTGCGCTAACGGCGGGTTTTTTTTGTGATTCAGCATGAGGACAGATTTGATCAGCCCAACGATGCCTGCCGCTTCGAACAAATGGCCAATGTTCGACTTAACAGAACCAATCGCGCAAAATTGTTTTTTTGCCGTATACTTTTCAAACGCTTTACAAAGCCCGTTAAATTCAACAGGATCGCCAAGCTTGGTTCCGGTGCCATGCGCTTCGATGAAAGACAGCGTTTCAGGATCGATTCCCGCGTCTTTCCAGGCCGTCTCAATAACCTCAGTCTGAGCTGCCGGGTTCGGTGCGGTAATCCCGGCGGTTGTTCCGTCTTGATTCATCGCGCTTCCTTTGATCACGCCGTAAATATGATCTCCGTCGCGAACCGCATCCTGCAAAGGTTTTAACAGGACTGCCGCCGCGCCTTCGCCTGAGCCCGTGCCGTCTGAATCTTTGCTGAACGTTTTAGTGTACCCATCCGAAGATTCCATATCAAGCCCGATACGCAACGGCAAGAGCGATGTCCGGATACCTCCGGCAAGAGCCATTTCACACTCGTCAGAAATTAAAGATTTGCATGCCATATGAACGGCAGCAAGCGATGAAGAACAAGCTGTATCCACTGTGACCGCCGGCCCTTTTAAATTTAAGAAATAAGCGATTCGGCTGGCTAACACGGAAGGAAGATTGCCTACAATATATTGATGAAGTTCCTCCGGATAATTCGCAGAAAGGAGGCGCTCATAATCGTAGCCTACCTTCGAGTACCCTGCATATACCCCGACCCGACTCCCGTTCATACTGTCGCCGGCATAGCCCGCATCTTCAATCGCATGCCATGCAGACTGCAAAAACAGTCTTTGATTGGGATCCATAAACTGAGCCGTTTTAGGAGCTAAACCAAAGAACGAATAATCAAAGCGGTCGATTTCATCTAAATAGCCGCCCTTCACAAACTGATTTCCATTGAATTCACTTTGGATGGACTTTAAATAATCCGCCGCATCTTTCAGCCGGGATGCAGGGAATTCTCGAATGCCGTTCTCTCCCTTTTCAAGCAGATCCCAAAAATCACTTTTAGTCGATGCTCCTGGGACATTGAGCGACATCCCGATAATGGCGATATCTTTCGGCGTCACATGGCTTGGTTTCGCTGTCACGTCATGCTTGATTTCAGCCCGGCTTTCAGACAGATATGCAGCTAAATCAGTGATAGAAGGATAGGTAAAGAGATCTGAAACGGCAAGCTCGCGTCCAAATTTCTGTTCTACGCGCTCGGCAATCTGCGATAACTGCAATGAATTTGCCCCCATATCAAAATAACTATCAGTGAGGTGAACCTTTTTTCCATCGAGCACGTGGGAAAAGATAGATAGCAATTCCGTTTCTATCTCATGAATGGGAGTCTGTCCGGATTTCTCCGGGCTGCTCTCCAGAAATTGATTGATGGCGGCAGACTCTATTGAAAAATTCCCTGCCTCATACTGTCTGGCAAGTTCATAGCGCTTAACCTTTCCACTGGTAGTCTTAGGGAGTTTTCGGATCGGAAGGACTTCTTTTATGCTCCAGCCGCCCCGCTTGTACAAATGCTTTTTAATCTCTTTGACTAGCGGCGCGAATTTTTCTGGTGATTTTTTGAAAACAACAAAGAGCACGATGTCTCCGCTTCGCGTTTTTTGATCATATACACCGCAGGCGGCAACCCTTCCTAAGTCAACCTCTTCCATTTCAATCGCGACCCGTTCAATATCGTGCGGGTAGACATTTTTTCCGTTCACAAATATAATGTCCTTTTCTCTTCCGGTTACGACTAAGTTACCATTTTCACTAATGAATCCGAGGTCTCCTGTTTTTATCCAGCCGTCAGAAGTTAGTGCTTTGTCCGTACTTTCGGGGTTGTTATAATACCCTTGCGTCACATTGTCTCCTTTGATCTCGATATGACCGATGATTCCGTCTGCTACTCGTTCATTTGCTCCGTCGGAGATTCGAATCTGGCAATAGTCTATGGGTTGTCCCACTTCGACGAATGAGGCGCAATTTTGATCCTCTTTGCTGACGTTTACAGCTCTTTCACCGAGGTTTAAATAGTCGCGATGCAGATAAACGGGAACGAATTCTTCCTCTGGTTTAGAGGACGCTGCGCCAACCGAAGCTTCCGCTAAACCGTAAACATTCAAAATGGCGGATCTTTTCATATTGAATGCTGCGCATCTGGTCAAAAATTCGTCACAGAGCTCCGGCAATATCGGTTCTGCACCGTTTGCGATGACTCTGATGTGGGATAAATCCCAGTCTGGTTCGTTTTTCAGAAATTTAAGGAAGTAGTTGTATCCGAAATTAGGAGAGGATAGAATGCTAGCTTTGTGTTCATGGGCTTTTTTCATCCAAAGAATAGGTCTGCGAATAAATAATTCTGTAGGCATCAGATGTTGGTTGATTCCGACTAAGAAGGGAACAAGGTGGTAGGCGATGAGCCCCATATCATGCGTTAAAGGCATCCAGGATAAGAAAGAGTCTTTCGAGTCAATGGACAGGACATTCCGAATGGCGCACGTGTTATGTATTAAGTTGTGATGCGTTAACATGACTCCTTTTGGATCTCCTGTCGATCCTGAAGAAAATTGGATAAAAGCCAGTTCATCCGCATCAGGTTCATATAACGAAGCGGGGTAATCGTAGGTTTGATCTTGAATGATGTCAGATTTCCCGTTTAATTGCTGATGGAAATCATGTAAATCGTGTTCTTCAGCGTATTTCTTTATTTTGTTCAATACTTTTTCAGAGGCAATCAAATACGGGTGATTTAATATATTCCAAATGCGCCAGACCTTCAGCTTATGGTCATCATCTTCTCCGATACTGATCGGTACCGGGATCATTCCTCCTAATAAACAAGCCCAAAAAGCAACGACAAATGATTTGTTTTCTTGGATTTGAAATACAATTTCCTGCTTCGGCTGAATGCCGATATGCTGTAAATAGCCAAGATACCCTTGCGCCTCATCAAACAATTGGCGGTAAGAGACAACAGTCTCGTTTTTATCGGATTCGATAAAACGGATCCCGCGATCTGAAATATTGCTTCTTTCCCGAATGACATCGACTAAGGTTTGGAATTGACTGGTATACATAGGTACCCTCCTGGGCGCTTTATTTTAAAATCCGTAATTGTTCCCAAGCCGGAAGCTGTTTAGCCTTGCAAATTAATTTGCATAAATGGATCGAATGTTCGAGTTCTTGTTCTGAAAGCTCATCTCCATGTCTTTCCATTCTCTCCTTCAGCTCATGGATTTGCGTAAATAATGGGGTCGTCATGTTGGAATAAGCCAATGAATCCTTGTTGTAATTTCGCGCAATGACGGTTTGAATCATCAATTTATTCAGTTGTTTTTTGCGTAAACGGACAACAAGTTTATTTCTTACCGCTGAATTGGAAAGCTGGTGAATATCAGATGTCTGTCCTAAAGGATAAGGTGCAATGTGATTCGTTATTTTTTTCAGCAGACCGGATAAGACATTGTTCGGCCCCATTTCGATGACTTCCGTGACTCCTTGTAGAAGCAAGTAATGTATTGATTCCGCCCATCTAACCGGCATCGTCATGTGCTGCTTGAGATGTTCGTTGATCGAATTTCCGCTGCTGTATGGGTGTGCGGTGACATTCGAAATGATCGGCCATGCGGCATCCCGGAAGGAATACTGGTGTAATACAGTCTGGAATTGTTCGGATGCTGATCGTATCATCGAACTGTGAAAAGGCGCACTGACATTCAAATAAGTATATTTAGCCCCCTTTTCCTCCGCCATCCTGATGACACGTTCCACAGCTTCTCTATGTCCGGAAACCACATGCTGCTGGTCTGAATTCATGCAGGCGACATCTGCCGGACATTCTTCCGTCGACACTTTTGAACATATTTCTTGCAATGTTTGAAGAGAAAGCTGAGTCACGGCGGCCATCGTCCCCTGCTGCTGAGGGTCCGCATTTTGCATAAGAATTCCCCGCTGTCTTACAAGTGTAACGGCATCATGAAAAGAAAGGGCGCCCGCACAGACAAGCGCTGAGTATTCTCCTAAGCTATGACCTGCAAGAAAGCGAGGCTTAATCCCTATTTCCTGCATATACACTTGAAAAGCAATCACACTGACCGTTAAAATAGCGGGCTGTGCATTCATTGTCTTTGTCAATTCATTCATATCACCGTTAAAACACAGTTTTTTTATATCAAAGGAGATCGCATCGCTCGCTTCTTCAAATAACCTCTTTGCGAGCACAAAATCATTCCAAAAAGGTTTGCCCATTCCTACAAATTGAGACCCTTGTCCAGGAAATAAAAAGGCAAGATTGTTCATGAGCTTCCTCCGATCACATTGAAGATGGATACAATTTTATACAAAATATCCCTATATCTAACATCCTAGCATGATTATAATAAATGTGTATAGAATACTTTTGGAGGAGTTATTGTTCGATTTTACAAAGGGCCTGGATACATTTATTCATGAAATATAAGCGTGGGCTGACACTGAAAAATCAGTCTTAAAGAGAGATGATAAAAGCCGGGATGGAAGTCTGTTACCGACTCTTCTTCACTTAGATAGCGCCCTTGATGTTCATTGTTTTAGGGCTATTGACATAATTGTGTCGGAAATTACATATTTTCTTTTTTATTGTAAATGTTAATTTGTATATTTGTGAAGGATTGTAAATTGATTGTGGCTGATTATAGATGTTGCGCGCGGAACTTCTCAATCTATTGAATTTTGACAACTTCTTCTGCTGATTCTTTTTTCCATTGTTCTCTTCTTTGTAAGACACTTCTTTATCATTCCGCATTCCCCTTTCGAAATCCGTCATATTTTGTCATCTTTCTGTGAACAAAGTTTTCAGGCACAATAAAACAGCCGCGTTCAGAGCGGCTGTTTTTTTCAAGAGCATAAGAACTATTGAGCAGTATTCCCGCCGTCCATGACCTGTGGCGCCTTTTGCTTTGTCGCTGCTCAAGCAGCGATCTCTTTCTCCTTCCCTGACAGCAGATGTTTTTGGGGAACGACCTGGAAGATGACGTCCTCTCCCATCTTGAAAAAAATGATTAAAAGTTAACACTTATACAGAACATTAAAATTCCTAGCAAAATGTTAACTTAATGAATCTGCAAGGCCTCATTACTTTTTCATGTTTTGTTCATATTTTATTAATTGTTTATTCAACACTGTCCGCTAAAGTAATCCATATCAACAAATATGACAGCCATATGCATCTTTTATGAAGGGAGGTCAAAACTGAGTGCCGTTATGCTGAAAGAAAAAATAAAGACATTAGGCCGTTTTTGTACCGTGGGCGTCGGCAATACGCTGATAGATTTTGGTGTCTTCTTTCTTCTCACCGCTTGTCATGTCCCTTATCTGCCGGCACAGATCTGCTCCTATTCGGCAGGTATCATCAATAGCTATGTGTGGAACCGGAATTGGACGTTTCGTGTAAAACGTAAGGCTGACGGAAAAGAGATCGTGCGCTTTCTCATGATTAATATTGCAGCGTCGGGGATCACCCTTTTGCTGCTTTATTTGTTTCAAAAAGGCGGCTGTTCGCTTTTGGTGAGTAAGCTCGCCGCCACTATCGGCGGAATGATGATGAATTTTATCGGAAACCGAGTCTGGGTATTTGGAGATTCGCTGAAAAACATACAGGATCAGGAGTGAAGATGAATGAGAAAAAAAGTGAGAAAAGCGGTCATTCCCGCAGCGGGTTTAGGAACGAGATTTCTGCCGGCGACAAAGGCGCAGCCGAAAGAAATGCTCCCGATCGTCGACAAACCAGCCATTCAATACATTGTAGAAGAGGCCGTAGAGTCAGGAATTGAAGATATACTGATTATTACAGGGAGAAACAAACGCTCGATTGAAGATCATTTTGACCGGTCGGCGGAATTGGAATTCAATCTGCGGGAAAAAGGCAAGACGGAGACGCTTAAGGAAATGCAGCAGATTGCTGATTTGGCCAACATACATTATATCCGCCAGAAAGAACCGCTCGGCTTAGGTCATGCGGTGCTGTGTGCGGAGCATTTTATCGGAGATGAGCCTTTTGCCGTTCTATTAGGTGATGATATTATGGTGTCTGAAAAGCCGGCTCTTCGGCAATTAATGGATGTATATGCCGCTTATGGCACAGAGGTTGTCGGCGTACAGCCTGTTCTCCCTGAGGATGTCAGCAAATATGGCATTATTCAGACATCAGGCTCTCAAGGCCATGTGTATGAAGTGAACGATTTAGTTGAAAAGCCGTCTCCGGAAGAAGCCCCTTCCGAAATTGCAGTGATGGGACGATATGTACTGAATCCTTCTATCTTCCCTATTTTGAAGTCGATCGGGAGAGGCGCAGGCAATGAGATTCAATTAACAGATGCACTTCGTGAGGTTTGCCGTACCCAGCCTATTCATGCGCGGCTTCTGGAAGGAAAACGATATGACATTGGCGATAAATTGGGCTGTTTTAAAGCAAGCACTGAAATCGGCTTAATGCGTCCTGAAATGAGATCTCAGCTTTTAGCTTATTTAGAAGAAGTGCTCAAACGGGAAACAAAAGAAGTGCTGCGATAAAAAAATTTGTAACCATCTTGCTCGTCAATCAGTCATATAATAGTGAAAAAGATAAGGACAGGTTGTGAAGAATGTGGGCAGTTTGATAAGCGAAATTTTAACTTGGCTGACGAATATGGGATATGCGGGCATTGCAATTGGGTTGATGATCGAAATCATACCGAGTGAAATTGTATTGGCCTATGGCGGCTATATGGTATCGGAAGGCACGATTGGATTTATCGGCGCCATCATTGCGGGGGTTATCGGGGGCACCATTGCCCAGATCTTTATTTATTGGATCGGACGCTATGGCGGCAGGCCGTTTTTGGACAAATACGGGAAGTACTTATTGATTAAAAAGCATCACATTGACATGTCAGAAAACTGGTTTCAAAAGTATGGTACGGGAGTTGTCTTCTCGGCACGTTTTATACCGGTTGTCAGACATGCGATATCAATTCCCGCAGGCATTGCAAAAATGCCGTTTCTCAAATTTGTGGTACTGACTGTACTTGCTATCATTCCGTGGTCTATCCTGTTTGTTTATTTAGGCATTCGGCTCGGAAGCCAGTGGGATGACGTTGAGAACATTGCAGGCACTTATACAACACCGATTATGATACTGGCTATAGTGGTCATTGCACTTTATTTTGTCATAAAAAAACGCACAGCCATTTTTAAACGATAGCTTATGGATATGCATAGGGAGGACTCTCCCCTATGCATATTTTTTGTTATTTTCGATGATGATTTGAAAGCTTCATATGTTCCGCTAAAAATGCGACAAACACTTCATCCCGTACAAGAGATGCCGCGTAATTCCTTTTAATAAACCATTCTGCTTCCTCAAAAGCCGCGAAGGTTTCGTCCTGTGTCTCCCCGTTAATTTGAATGTTCCATGCGTTGTCCAAAGGAAACAGGAAGAATCTCATTTGTTCGCGATTTTCGTATAATGAGCCGTTTGCCGACCCTTTCAGATTATAGAAATTACGGAATGCATCTGGGCGGACCGGTTCCATTCGGAATGCTTCAGCTACAAACAAATCGTATACTTCGTCCGTTATGGAACAGCCTGAAGCCTTCGCATGCCCCCCGCCTCCGTACCGGCCTGCTACTTCTGAAACATCAATGTAATCATGAATGGTACGCAAGCTGGCTCGTTTTGATCCCATGCTTAAAATGGCAATGTAATCAAGATGCGGATTGTCTTTTCCGAGTCTGTTTCCGAGTTCAGAATGGTACGATTCTGCGTGAACGATACCTACACAGTGTTCGTGAACAAAGGTTTGCACCATTTCTCTTTTTTTCCTGCGAAGGTAGCGCTCGATTTTCTCTTCTTCTAAATCAAGCAGTTTCACTTCAAATTCATCAAAGAAGAATTCGTCATGGGCAGAAAGCCGCTGAATCATTTTTTGTTCAAATTCATCGATTGAAAGCAAAAAGAAAAGGTCATTGAGCCGCTTTGCCTGTTTTTGATCGTACTGCTCCCATTCCCAAGTGTCGTATTGGCGGATGAGCTCTGTAAATTGATCTAAGGCGTTTGTCGGCTTCATCAGATCATTTTGGACAAAATAGTCGTATAAAAGAGATGTGGCCGATGCAAGACGTCCGTCATCGTATTCCACCTGGACAAATCCCCACTCATGCTCATTCAAATGAAGGGCTGTTTTATGGTGGTCAATCAGTTTCACTTTTCCGCCCGCATGGACATACTCGTTCAGCCTCTTTTCATTTTCTTCATTGACAGCCAGATCCGTAATAAATAAGGCATCGTGTCTGCTGCTCTCTTTTGCTTTTTCTAAGAAGTATTGGACTTGAGCATTTAAGCCGTTGACAGAGTTATAACGGACCTCAACTTCTTTCCCGAAAGCCAATTTCGCAACGATCCCGCACCCTACTCCGTCCAAGTCGTTATGTGAATATAAATGGTACATAATAAAGGCCCCTTTTTATCATACTGGAGATTGCCGCTATAGATGTGCGGCAGCCTATATTTACTATTGTAAAAAACAGAGGGTTTTATGCACAGTTGATTAGTTTACATAATAAAATTATATAAAATAACAAAAGAGCGCTTATTCACGCTCCTGGTACTTCCTTTTAAACTGGATAAACCGGATGTTTTCGATTGGTGAATGTTATTTCCTTTGTCATGTACGCCATAAGCCGTTTGTGCAATTCCCCGCGCAATGAATTGGCTGGGATTACCGCGTCAATGATCATCTCTGAAGCCAAGCGGTATATATTGATGTCCTCTTTGTACTCCTCCCGTTTGCTGCTGATAAATTGAGCCCTCTCTTCTTTCGGCAGCTCGGAGATTTTTTTGGCGTAGACAGCGTTTACGGCTGCTTCAGGGCCCATTACGGCGATTTGTGCGGTTGGAAGCGCTATGCAGCAATCCGGTTCGAAAGCCGGTCCGGCCATAGCATATAACCCCGCTCCATAGGCTTTTCTGACAATTACAGAAAGCTTGGGGACGGTTGCTTCTGACATCGCTGAAATCATTTTGGCTCCATGACGGATAATTCCGGCCTGTTCTACCTTTGTGCCGATCATAAAGCCGGGAATGTCCGCTAAGAACAGCAATGGAATATGAAAGGCGTCGCATAATGTGATAAATTTAGCGGCTTTGTCCGCTGAATCGTGGAATAAGACACCGCCTTTTACTTTTGGCTGATTCGCGATAATTCCGACAGGCTGTCCGTGAATCCTTGCAAGACCTGTAATGATTTCCGGTGCGAATAAAGCTTTGATTTCAAAAAAAGAGCCTTCATCTATTACACGATCGATCAGCTCAAACATATTAAAAGGTGCATTTTGGTTTTGCGGAATAACGTCGGAAAGCGGTATCTCAAAGGGCTTTGGTGGCCGTTTTTCTTGTACAGGCGCTCTTTCTTTATAATTTGCCGGAAAGTAAGATAAATATGAGCGTGCCAAGTGAATGGCTTCTTGTTCAGTTTCTGCGAGAATATCTCCGCAGCCGGAAACTGAACAATGCATGCGGGCGCCTCCCATCTCTTCAAGTGACACCTTTTCGCCGATCACCATTTCTGCCATCCGCGGCGAGCCTAAATACATAGATGCGTTACCGTCTACCATGACGACAATATCGCAGAAGGCAGGAATATACGCACCCCCAGCTGCGGACGGGCCGAATAGAAGGCAGATTTGGGGAATGCGCCCTGACAATTTGACCTGATTGTAAAAAATTCTCCCTGCGCCTCTTCTGCCCGGAAATACATTGACCTGGTCGGTGATTCTGGCGCCTGCCGAATCGACTAAATAAATGAGCGGACAGTTTAATTTTTCTGCTGTTTCTTGTATTCTGATGATTTTTTCAACTGTTTTTGCTCCCCAGGAGCCTGCTTTCACTGTAGAATCATTTGCCATGGCGCAGACGGTTTGGCCGCCGATTTTACCGATGGCGGTTACGACTCCGTCGGCGGGAAGCCCGTCTGACATACATTCTGCAAAAAAAGCGTCCTCGAGCTCGATGTCATCGTCAAATAAAAGGGCAAGCCGCTCTCTAACAAAGAGCTTGCCTTTTTCTTGGTTGCTGCGATGATACTTCTCCGCTCCGCCTTTTTGTATTCTTTCCGCCCGTTCTGTTCGTTCTTTTTCATAATCCATAAGGCGTTCCCTCCGATCTTTATTCTCCCGTGTATACGGCACGTCTTTTTTCTTGAAAGGCTTGAAGTCCCTCTGTCCTGTCCTTTGTCGGGATCGTGTGTTCATATGCTTTTTGTTCAATTGATAATCCCGTTGCAAGGTTTGTTTCCAATCCTTTATTGATCGCGAATTTAGCCTGGCGGACGGCAATTGGTCCGTTAGCTGAAATGGCTTCTGCCAGTTCCTCTGCTTTCGCCATAAGCTCACAAGAAGCCGTAACATGCTCTACAAGGTTTATCTCTTTGGCTTCATGTGCGGTTATGCGTCTGCCTGTATAAATGAGTTCTTTTGCTTTTCCTCTGCCGATCAGACGCGGAAGTCTTTGTGTCCCTCCTGCGCCCGGGATAATGGCTAAAGCCGTTTCCGGAAGGCCTAACGTAGCGTTCTCGGCTGCTATTCGGATGTCGCATGCCAATGCCAATTCAAGCCCGCCCCCTAAAGCACTTCCGTTTATGGCTGCTATCACCGGCTGCGGCAAGGCTTCGAGTAAAGCAGCGGTTCTGTGAATGAGGGAAACACTTTTGAGAACCTGATCTTGTTTCATTTTTATTCTTTCTTTCAAGTCTGCTCCCGCACAGAATGCTTTTTCACCGGCGCCTGTCAGGATGACGCAGCGGATTTTCGTGTTGAATTCGACTTCTTGGAGAGTGGATTGCAGGTCTCTAAGCATTTCTGCCGAAAGGGCATTTGCCGCATGGGGCCTGTTAAGGGTGATGACAGTAATATGTTCTGTTTTTGCAGTGAAAAGAATAGATTCTCCCATTGGTATTTCCTTTCTTTTATAAAGATGATTTATACACCTGTAAATTTCGGCTCGGAAGATGTTTCCCGATTTTCTCCTCGATCCATTTGGCTGCTGGAAGCAACTTGGCGAGCTTTACGTTTGTTTCAATTCCCATTTGATCAAGCATGTACACCATATCTTCTGTCGCAGCATTTCCCGATGAACCTGGAGCATATGGGCAGCCGCCAAGCCCGCCCGTTGAACCGTCAAATGTGGTGATGCCCATTTGCAGAGCGGTGAGAATGTTGGCGAGAGCCGTTCCCCTTGTATCATGAAAGTGGAGGGCGAGCTGGCTTGCCGGGAATCGTTTCAAAAGCGCTTCAAGTATGATTTCAACCTGTACAGGATTTGCGGCGCCGATCGTATCTCCAAGCGATAGTTCAGAAATTCCGAAATCAAATAAAGATTCTGCAAGGCGAATCACTTGTTCGATCGGTACATGTTTTTCATACGGACAGCCGAAAACTGTGGAGAGATAGGCTCTTACTGTAAGATTTCCTTTTTTTGCGTCGTCTGTTACTTGTTTGAGAACTTGGAGAGTGTCAGCAGTGGATTTGTTGATGTTTTTTACGTTGTGTGTTTCGCTTGCGGACATAAAGACAGAAGCTTCGTCAATACCCCCTTCCAGCGCATTCTCCAGTCCCTTTTGATTAGGGACAAGTGCTGCGTACGTGACGCCTTTTACCCGGCTGATGCCTTTTGCCACATCTAGAGCATCTCGAAGCGCGGGAATCCACTTTGGATGAACGAAGGATGTTATTTCGATATAGGAGAGTCCTGTCTGGGAAAGCTGGTTGATCCAAGCGATTTTGTCTTCTGTTGCAAGCCACACCGGTTCGTTTTGCAAGCCGTCCCGCGGGCCGACTTCTCTTAACATGGCTTTTTTAGGATAGGACATGGTAAGCCTCCCCGATTATTGAGTTGGATCGTTCAGTTCGAGCAGCACATCACCTTCATTCACGAAATCACCTTCCTTTTTTTTCACTTCTTTGACTGTTCCGCTTCTCTCTGCAACAATCGGGATTTCCATTTTCATTGATTCTAAAATGGCGACTTCCTGGCCTTTTTCAATGTGGTCTCCGGCTTTGACATGCACCTTCCACAGGTTCCCTGCCATTTGAATGTGTATCGTCATGACAGCTTCCTCCTTATAAGTTGTTTTTCAAAAAATCAGTCGTGACGTCTCCTTTTTTGAATGCTTCTGATGAAGCAGCCTGTAAGAGAAGCGGAATATTCGTTTTGATGCCTTCTATCCGATAGTCACGGAGCGCCTCCTTTAGCCTCTCAATCGCTTCCTCTCTGTTTGGGCCTTTGACGATCATTTTGGCGATCATCGGATCGTAAAAAGGCGTAACTGCGCTCCCTGTTGCTACTGCACATTCGTGTCGGACTCCATATTGTTCCGGGAGAGAAAAAGCGGTGATTGTTCCCGGTGACGGATAGAAGGTTTTCGGATCTTCCGCATATATTCTGACCTCTATGGCATGCCCGTTTCGTTTTATGTCCTGCTGAGAGAATCTGAGAGTCTGTCCCTCCGCAACCCTTAATTGCTGCTCAACTAAATCTAAACCTGTAATTTCTTCAGTCACGGGATGTTCTACCTGCAATCTCGTATTCATTTCCAGAAAATAAAAGTTTTTATTCTCATCGACTAAAAATTCGATCGTTCCCGCATTGGCATAGCCGATCGCTTTGGCTGCTTTCACTGCCGTTTCTCCTATCTTCATTCTCAGCTCATCATCAACAAATGGAGATGGGGCTTCTTCAATGACCTTTTGGTGGCGTCTCTGGACAGAACAATCACGTTCAAACAGATGCACAGCATGCCCATGGTGATCTGCAAGAATTTGAATTTCGATGTGGCGGGCGTGTTCAATCACCTTTTCTATATACATGGAGCCGTCTCCGAAAAAATCTGCTGCTCGCTTTTTGTTTCCTTCATACGCCTTTATCAATGCTTCTTCGTCAGGAACGAGCTGCATTCCGATGCCTCCTCCCCCTGCTGAAGCTTTCAGCATAACGGGGTAGCCGATTTCACTCGCGGCGAGGCAGGCTGCCTGAATATCTCCAAGGGATTCGGAAACACCCGGCACTACAGGAACACCTGCCTCCTCCATTGCCTTTCGTGCTTTAATCTTACTTCCCATTTTGGCAATCACAGCGGGTGAAGGACCGATAAATACAATGTTTTCTTCTTTGCAGCGTTGCGCGAAACGGCTGTTTTCTGACAATAATCCATATCCCGGATGGATGGCGTCGGCATTTGCCTTTTTCGCCGCCTCTATGATTCTCTCAATATTTAAATAGCTCTCACTGACTCTCGATTCTCCGATATAATAAGCCTCTGTTGCTGCCTTTGTATGGAGCGCATCTCTGTCTGCTTCAGAATATACCGCTGCCGTTTTGATCCCAAGGCGGCTGCACGTACGTATGATTCTCATTGCGATTTCTCCGCGATTGGCAATCAGCACTTTTCTAAACAAATGAAATCACCCCTCATTGACTTGATGGTAAGCGAAACAGCTGAATCGTTTTTTCACGCAGCTTATATTTTTGAATTTTGCCTGAGGCCGTCATAGGATACTCGTCTGTAAAGATGAAATAGCGCGGAATTTTGTGGCGGGCGATTTTCCCTTTGCAATAGGCTTTCAGCTCTTCGGGTGAAGCTGTTTTTCCCTCTTTCAGCTTAATCCAGGCAGCTGCCTCCTCCCCGTATTTTTCGTCAGGCACACCAACTACCTGTACATCTAAAATATTAGGATGACGGTATAAAAATTCTTCTATTTCTCTCGGATAAACGTTTTCACCGCCTCTGATGAGCATGTCTTTTAATCTCCCGGTGACGCGGCAGTATCCGTCTTCATCCATCACAGCGAGATCACCGGTAAATAGCCATCCTTCTGGGTTGATTGCCTTTTGGGTAGCTTCTTCGTCTTTATAATAGCCCTTCATCACATGATAGCCGCGAGTGCAAAGCTCTCCCTGTACGCCTCTTTGAACCTCATTAAACGTGCCGGGCTCCACAATTTTCACTTCGACCTCTGGCAAGGCTCGGCCGGTTGTTTCCACTCTTCTTTGGAAGGAATCATTAGCTCTTGTTTGTGTGATCACCGGCGAAGCTTCCGTTTGTCCGTAGGCGATTGTGATGTCTGTCATGCCCATTTTTTCAATGACAGCTTTCATCACCTCACTCGGACAGGATGATCCTGCCATGATGCCTGTTCGCAAAGATGACAGATCATAAGAATCAAAATCTTGAAGATGAAGCTCCGCGATAAACATCGTCGGAACACCGTGCAGTGCTGTGCATGTCTCGTTTTCAACCGTTGTAAGGACTGTGGCAGGTTCAAATTCTACAACAGGTACCATGGCTGCTCCGACGGACACACATGCCAAAACGCCAAGCACGCAGCCGAAGCAATGGAAAAACGGAACCGGGATGCACATGCGGTCAGATGAGGTTAATTTCATACATTCAGCGATATTTGCGGCGTTGTTGATGACATTAAAATGAGTCAGCATCACTCCTTTAGGAAATCCTGTCGTTCCTGACGTGTATTGCATGTTAATGACATCATCTTTTTCAAGGCTGCTCATTCTTGCTTCCAGCTCGGCATCTGACACTGACTGTGCCAACATCTCTGTATCGTCCCAATGATACATACCAGGTAAACGTTTTTCACCGATATAAATCAATGTTTTTAAACACGGATAGCGTTCTGATTGCAGATGCCCGGGCTCTGCTTCCTTCAGCTCGGGAATTAAGCTGTTCAGGATCTCAGTATAAGAAGTGCCGCGATATGAATTCATGACGATAAGTGCATCCGCATCTGATTGTCTCAGCAAGTAATCAAGCTCTTGGGATTGGTAATTTGTATTTACGGTAACGAGCACGGCCCCGATTTTTGCGGTGGCGAATTGAGCAGCAAGCCATTCAGGTATATTCGAGGCCCATATGGCCACGTGGTCTCCCTTTCCAATCCCCATCCCCATGAGCCCTTTAGCGGTTTGG
Organism: Bacillus sp. B28; assembly: GCF_029536185.1. Classification (NCBI taxonomy): domain Bacteria; kingdom Bacillati; phylum Bacillota; class Bacilli; order Caryophanales; family Bacillaceae; genus Bacillus; species Bacillus sp. B28. The sequence goes on from NZ_CP120511.1 coordinate 2,046,707, forward strand.
CGGCACAGCCTGTTGAATTGCACGTACGTGTAGCGAAGATTCCGGTCGGGATAGACAACCGCTTCTTGATCAGGATAGGCTGCTGCCGTTTGTTCCAGCAGCCTGCCGATTGTGCAATGGATGAGTTCGGACATGTGACGGTCCTCCTTTCACGAGATCAGAAAGCGTTTACATTTTATTTCAGAAGCTGTCTGGCGATCACGATACGCTGTATTTCTGATGTGCCTTCTCCAATTTCCATCAATTTTGCATCCCGCAGCATCCGTTCAACCGCATATTCTCTCATGTAGCCGGAACCGCCGTGAATTTGAATCGCTTGGTTGCATGCCCTTGTTGCCATTTCAGATGCAAACAGCTTGGCATAAGCCGCTTCTTTCGTAAACGGGCGCTTATGATCTTTCAGCCAGGCAGCTTTTAATACCATTTGCCGGGCCAGATCAATTTCCATCGCCATGTCGGCAAGTTTAAATTGAATCGCCTGAAAGGAAGAAATCGGCTGTCCGAACTGCTTTCGTTCTTTCGCGTATGCCAATGATGCTTCAAGTGCCGCTTGGGCGATGCCGACTGCAAGAGCGGCAATAGAAATACGTCCGCCATCTAGGGTATGAAGAAACTGTTTAAATCCTTTTGAAGGGTCGCCGAGCAGGTAACTTGCGGGTACACGGACATCTTCAAGCAAAATTTCCGCTGTATTTGATCCGCGCACGCCCATTTTATCGTACGGGCTCGTTATCGTAAGGCCGGGTGTGTCAGTCGGAACAATCAATGCGGAGATGATATTATTTCCGCTCTCATTTTTGCCTGTCACTGCTGTCACAATCACCGTACGTGCATAGCTGGCATTTGTGATCCAGCATTTTTCGCCGTTAATCACATATTCATCACCATCTATCACCGCTTTCGTTTGCGTGCCTCCTGCATCAGATCCGGCATTTGGTTCTGTCAGGCCGAATGATCCGAGTGCTTTTCCGGAAGCCAGAGGAATCAAATGCGCCCGTTTTTGTTCTTCTGTCCCGAAGTAATATAGAGGGCTTGCACCGAGTGAAACTGCAGCTGCATAGCTTAATCCTGTACTGCCGCATGCTTTGCCGATTTCTTCAACAGCTAAGGCATAGGAAATCGTATCTCCGCCTGATCCTCCATATTCCTCAGGAAAGGGGATGCCCATCAGTCCGAGATCACCCATTTTTTGAAACGTTTGTATCGGGAATTCACCCGTTTGATCTACATGTTCTGCGTGAGGAGCAATTTCTTTCTTTGCAAAATCCTTTACCATTTCACGAACCATTTGCTGTTCTTTTGTCAGCTCAAAATTCACTTGGTTTCCTCCTTCACATCTTTGTAACATCCTATTAAGTGAATTCAGGAATCATTCCCTGACAAAAGAAGTCTGAAAATTAAAACGTCAGCATTAAAATTAACCGGTGATAATAAGCATTTTCATTCGTTCGGGCTTTTGCTGATTTTAGCTTTTCGATTGGCGGACGCTGATTGTTCTTTACGTTTGCCCATGAACTGTCGCACACATGACGAACCACCTCCAGCATCAGGTTCTTTTTTGTGCGAAAATGATAATAAACCGTTCCTTGTGTAACATTTGCTTGTTCGGCAACTGATTTTAACGTCATTGTAGTTCCTTGATACTTCTTATAAATCCCCCGCTTTTTTCTGATCATCTCGATCAAAATGGCTAATCATTTTATGTACTTTCTTTTATGTTATGTTTAGGAATGATGCCGCAGTTTTCAAATACTTCGTCATGAAGTTTCCAATACAGGTAATTCAGCACCGGCAATCCGTTTCTTGTTTCATTTCATAAAAAATGCAATTTGTTGAAAAAGACGGCTAGTAAACAGCCGTCTCTCTGCGGGCTATTGATTTATTTTTCTTTTCGAGGCCTTGCTTTCGTTATGAAGCCGGTCTGCGGACGTGACATAATACGAATATGTTTTATTTGGTTCTGCCGTGTCATCCAGGAAGGTTTGCTTGTCGCTTGTTTTTCTTGCTGTGGCCAGCAATGTTTGCTCCTGTTTTCCTTCAGCTCTGTATATTGCATAATAGGCTGTTTCCTTTGTTTTTCGATTTGATGGGTGGTCTTGTATGTGCAGGAGGTTTCCGTTATCGTCTGCGGTTACTTTGGTCAGTTTCGGTTTTTTTGGCGCTTTGCTGTCGAGCCAAGGCATTTCGGGTACCAATGCAGGCTGACTATACAGGTCGGTAATGAGTCTGTCTTTGATGCCGAGCGGATTTTTATTGAGGTCTTTGAGGCTGAAATGCATGCTTCCTTTCACCAGCTCCAACTGACGGTTGAGGTTAATTTGTCTGGCGTATTCTTCAGGGTCGGACCAAGGCGGGTCAAAATTGTTATTGATTTTATAGGCTGCCTGCCCGATGTATAAATGAACGGGTCTGTTTTTGACCTCGTTGCTCCACCAATCAGCCAGCACGTCATAAGCGGCTGCGTTGAAGCCGATGCTCCAGTAAATTTGCGGGGCGATATAGTCAATGTCGCCTTGCTGGATCCAGTGTCTCGTATCTGCATAAAGGTCATCATAATTTCTGACACCTGCTTTGGTATTCGATCCGCTTGGGTCGTCTTCTGCGTTTCTCCATACACCGAATGGACTGATGCCGAATTTGACATATGGTTTTTCAGCTTTGATTGTTTGATTGATTTGGCTGACAAGCTGGTTTACATTATCTCTTCGCCAGTCATCAATATCGGGAAACGTGTATTTCCCGTATTGTTCATACTGTACGGTATCAGGAAATTCCTGTCCGGCTATTTTATAAGGGTAAAAATAATCATCCATATGAACGGCATCAACGTCATAATGCTTTACGACTTCTTCAATGCCCTCGACGATAAAATCCCTCGCTTCAGGAATACCGGGATTATAATAAAGCTGCTTTCCGTAAGCCACGACCCAGTCCGGATGCTTTCTTGCCGGGTGATCATCAGACAATTTATTGAGATCTGTATGGTTCATCGTAATGCGGTAAGGATTAACCCAAGCGTGAAATTCAAGATTTCGTTTATGGGCTTCTTCAATCATAAAAGCGAGCGGATCATAACCTGGGTCTTTTCCTTGAACACCAGTCAAATATTCAGACCAAGGCCCGTAAGCGGACGGATAAAAGGCATCGGCCGTCGGCTTAATTTGAACAATGACGGCATTCATTCTCATTGACTGAACGTCATCTAGCAGGCTGAGATACTCCTGTTTTTGCGCCTCAATCGATAAGCCTTTTTTTGACGGCCAATCAAGGTTTAGTACGGATGCAATCCATACGGCTCTCAGTTCCCTGTCCGTTTGTGCTTTGGCCAGATACGGAACGGAGATGATTAACGTTCCGATGAGCAAGCTGACAAGAATACGTACAATCGGCTTTTGACAACCCTTCATTCTGTTTCTTCTCCCCCATTACATCGCTTTCACTATTCGTTATTACGGTATTCCCGGGCTGTAAAAGGGTGCTTAATCGGATTGAAGAAACCGGATTTATAACCGGCTGAACGTAAAAAAGTCCCGAAGCCTCTTTACCCTGCTTTAGGACTTTTTATCATTTATGAGAATTTGGACACTTTTTAACACGTCTACGAGTTTTACGCCTACGCCGACAGCTGATTCAAGAATGGCCTGTGCGCCTGCGATCGATAATATGAAAATCACCGGAACAGCGATATCAGGTAAAAAAAGATAGCCAAGCCCGATCAGGATGGCACACCAAACGCCGGCGCACCAGTAGCAATTTAACATATAGCCAAAGTTTGAGGCCGGCACGTTTTTTTCATTCACGTGCCCGTTTGCATCAACGGTTCTTTTCTTTTTCATAAAAGGTTTTCGGATGAATTCTGTAATTTTGTCGAATACAATTAAGTGTGTCAGCCTGTAACTCGCCAGTATCAGCATAAAAAAAGTAAGCCAAGAAAGATGTTCCATGACAACCCTCCAAGAAAAAGGATGATGTTATCATTCCCCGCTTTTTTGCATCCATTCTTATGCGCGACTCTCTTGCAAAAAGAAAACCGGACAGAGATACGCTTCTGTCCGGCAAGTATTTGTTTAATGCTTATTTGGCAGCACTTTTTGATCTGAATTGATCTTGTCTAAAATATTGAGGATAATATTTGCATTCTTTTCAGCAAATTCACCTTCCAGCATGTCTTTGTGCGCGCCGTACCCGGTGTATTCAGCATAGCCTTCCTCAGCGGCGTCTTGCCATTTCTGTAATACCATAGCCCCGCTCGTTTCGGTTTGAATGCCAGCTTCAATGAAATGAATGTTTGATTTAATGCGGCCTTCATTTATTAACTGAGCCCAATATTCCTGATAGCACCTTTTTTTCTGCATCACTGTTTCTCTGACTGCTTCCGGCAGGTATGCGGCTGAGTCGTCGTTTTCGGTATCTGCTGTTATAGACTGATCCTTTTTGTAGGCGTCTACGATAATGAAGTCACTGACTTCTAATCCTTTCTGCTCCATAGCCTGTACAACCTCAAAAGCCAAGTTTCCGCCCGCGGAGTAGCCTAATAGAACGTACGGCCCTTCTGGCTGTATTTCGGTAATGCGGCTGACATATTGTTCGATGCGGCTGTCTTCCTCAATAAAATGAAAGCCATACACGGCTGCTTTGTGATTCAGCTGCAATGCCAGGTCTTTAAAATAAATCCCGAAGCCTGAAATCGGCGGGAAGCAGAACAGGTTTTTTCCGCCTTGCTGGTTCAGTTGGATCACATGCTGTTCACCGGCCGCTGACAGCTGATTAGAATAAAGCTTTTCCGCAAGCTGGGCGATCGTCGGATTTTCGAATAAGACATCAATCGGTATATCAACATGCTGATGATGTTTAAGCATGTGTATCACTTGAAGCGCTTTTAGTGAATGTCCGCCAAGAGCGAAGAAATCATCATGTATTCCGATCGTTTTAACGCCGAGTACGCTTTTCCAAATTTGCGTCAATTCCTGTTCGACCCAGTTTCTGGGCGGTGTGAGGTCCTGACGATTTTCAGACTCGTTTTCTGGAACAGGGAGTGCGCTGCGATTGATTTTTCCGTTTCCGGTAAGCGGCATACGGTCAACCCGAACCCAGCGCTGCGGAATCATGTAGTCAGGAAGCACACGTGCCAATGCAGCGCGAATTTCCTTTTCGTTTCTGCTTTCATCACTAACATAATGCGTGTATAGCTGCACCTCTCCATCTGTTTCCAGCAATGTAACTGCCGCTTCACGTACCCCTTCGATTTCTAACAGCCGCGCTTCAATTTCAGCGGGTTCAATCCGTTTTCCGCGAATTTTAATCTGTCTGTCAATCCGGCTGATATATTCTAGGTTCCCATCAGGCAGCCACCGCGCCAAATCACCGGTACGGTATATTCTTTCTCCAGGTATGAAAGGATCAGGAGAAAAAACGGCAGCTGTTACATCATCTCTGTTTAAATAGCCTTTTGCCACCCCGTCACCGCCCACACATAGCTCTCCGGGAACGCCTATTGGCAAGAGACATCCTTTTGCATCTAAGATGAAAGCGGTACAATTGCTGATCGGTTTCCCGATCGGGATAGGAGTGGCATAGTCTCTTTTAATTTCAAAAAAGGTTGAAAACGTCGTGTTTTCTGTCGGTCCATAGATATTATAAAGCGAAAGGTTCGGACACGCGCGCCTGACAGCATTTATAAGCTCAGGCGACAGCGCTTCGCCTCCGACATATAGCGTATGAAGCCTGTGAAACATGTCAGCTTGAGCTTGTGCCAGCTGATTAAAAAGAGCGGTTGTCAAAAACAGCACAGTAATGTTGTTTTCAATTAAATACGCGCCAAAACGATCTGGTGTCAGCATTGTTGATTTATCAATGATATGCAGCGTTGCTCCTTTTAAAAGCGCTCCAAACATTTCAAAGGTGACGGCGTCAAAGCTGATGGACCCTGTCAGGATAAACCGGTCATTTACAGAAGCTGATGTGTAATTGCTGTTGCAAACAAGGGACACGACATTGCGATTGGTAATCATGACGCCTTTAGGCCGGCCTGTCGAACCGGAAGTATACATGATGTACGCGAGATCATCCGGGCCAGTGACGATTTCCAAAGGTTTCGTATGTTCTTCAATCATCGCCTCCGCATCTGCAGAAATAAAGGTTCCTGCAAACGCTGTGTTTGGCTCCAGTCCTTTTTGAACAATCAGAATAGCGGCTTTTGTTTCGCTGAGCATATAGCTGATCCGTTCAGGCGGAAGCTCCGCGTCAAGAGGAAGGTATGTCCCCCCTGCTTTTAAAACAGCCAGTACACTAATGATGAATTCAGGAGAATGACCAGCCAAAATACCGGCTGTTCCGTTTCGGCGCAGCCCGTTTTCATACAATGTTCTGGCCAGTGCATCCGATTTTTGATCGAGTTCACGATACGAAATGGACCTATTTCCGTAAACCAGAGCTGTTTGATCTGGTGTTTTTACTGTCTGTTCGCGGAATATATCTATCACTGTTTTGTTTTTCGGATATGCCGTCGAAGTGTCGTTACATTGTGTTAAAATCTGCTCTTTTTCTTTCGGATCAAGAAAGGAAAAGTCTGCAACGGGAATGTCAGGGTGATCTGCAGCGGCTTGTAACGCTTGAGTCAGCTGTCTTTGGATGCAGGTCATCCAGGCAGCATCATACACGTGCGCATTATAGCTGAACTTGATGACGAGTTCATCACCGGGAGCAACGACAAGGTTGAAATTGTATCCTGACTGTTCAGACACTTTTACATTGTCTATTTGCAGAGGTGAATCAATCTGATCAGCTGAGTCAGCCATTTTTTGCTGTAACGGATAATTTTCAAAGACAATAATGTGGTCAATCAGTTCCTGTTTTAAGGCGGTGTTTGCCTGAATATCGAATAAAGGATGGCAGGTAAACGGCTCAGCGTCCAGCATATCTTGTTGACAGCGGCTGAGCAGTTCTGCAAACGTTTCTTCTTTGCCTGTTTTAACACGAACCGGAACTGTATTGATAAACAATCCGATCATTGACTCAACACCCGGAATTTCAGATGGTCTGCCTGAAACGACCGCGCCAAAAACGACATCGTCCGTTCGGTTGTAGCGCTGGAGCATGACACCCCAGACCGTTTGAATAAAGGTGGCAAGCGTGACGCCTGTTTGTTTGGCGGTCTCTTTCAGCTTGTCCGTCAGCTTTTGATTTAGAGTGAAAATTAATTCTTCACGGTAATACCCTTCTTTTGCTTCTCTGTCCGTCACCCGAGGCAGCTGTGAGGGGGTGCTGTAGTTTTTCAGATAAGCACGCCAGTAGTCTGCTGCCGTTTCTTTGTCTTGTTTTGTCAGCCAAGAAATATAGGTGCTGTAGGGACGAACAGGCTCCAAAGCAAGGTGATTTCCTGTATGGATAGATTGATAGATTTGCATAAATTCCTGCAGAATGATTCCGAGACACCAGCCGTCCATTAAGATGTGATGGTGGCTCCAGACACAGACATGCTCATTTTCCGCTGTTTTGAGCAGAGAAATCCGCATCAGCATGTCTTTTTGCAAATCAAACCCTTTTTTCTTATCTTTCTCCTTAAACTGTTCAATATAATCATTTTGCTCATTCGTTTGCAGGCTGGAAATGTCCTCAGTGTGCAAATGGAAATTCCGTTCTGTCATCACGACCTGCCGAGGCCCCGACAGATTGGGGACGTGCGGCAGAAATACAGTTCTGAAAATATCATGGCGGTCGATGATGGCTTGAATACTGCGCTGAAATATCTCATAGCTGAGGCTTCCTTTTATCGTAAAGAGCGACTGCTCAACATAAGCTCCCTCCTCTTTATGGAGGAAGGAATGAAACAGCATTCCTTCCTGCATATGACTGAGAGGATAAACATTCTTGATTTTTTTGGTTTTAACCATATCGCCTGCACCTTTCTATACGGTTTCATTAGTTAGTGAAAACTGAGCATATCAGCGATTTCTTGGAGCGCGTCCTCGGTCAGTTCATGATCATCAAAATCGCTGATGGTTTTTTCTGTTTCTGTTTTGTTCAGACAGTGATCAATCAGCTTCAGTAAGTAGTGATGGCAATTCTCACAAAGCTGTGCGATTGTTTTATGCTGGAACCGGGATGTTTCATACGTCATGTTGACTGTCATTTTTCCTTCTGCTGCCATCGCACTGATGTCAAGCGTTTGCTCACGGTTCCAAGAAGTGCTGATATCTTCTCCGGTCCCGAGCGGAGAAAACGAGAAGGTGTTTTCATCAGTCGCTTCAGTTGTACGGCTGTTTTCAAATTGACCCAAATAGTTGAAGCTGATGTCCGCCGTGCCGGTGAAATCGACGCCAGTTTTCTCAGGCGGGGTCAAATATTTGAGTACACCGTAGCCGAATCCTTTGTCCGGAACGCATCTCAGTGTATCTTTTGTTGTTTTTAACACATGAACCAAGTATTCTTCTTGATCCTTGCCGGTCAAGTCTGAATCTAGTTTGACGAATAATGGATAAATGGCGGTAAACCATCCAACCGTGCGGCTGACATCTATGCCGTCTAACACATCCTCGCGTCCGTGGCTTTCTAATGACAATTTGACGGCGGATTGTTTTGTCCAATCCCGCAAAGCTAGAATCACGGAAGCCAGCAGCATATCTTGCGTATCTGTGTTATATGTGCTGTTGACATGTTTTAAAAGCGCCTCCGTCTCTTTTGTATTTAGAGAGAATGAAACTGTATCCCGTTTTCTCTCATTTGCCGTTTGAGCGTCCATTTGATCAAACGGCAGTGCTTTTGCCTGATACTCTTCAGCTTCGCGCCAATATGAGAGCTGTTTCATAAGCTGACGGCTTTCAGCATAGTCAGCGAGTTTTTCCGTATATGCTTTGAAAGAGCTTGTTTTAGGCGGCAAATCAATGTCTTCTCCGTTTACAGCCTGACGGTATCCGGTTGCCAAATCCTCCAGCAGGACACGCCATGAGACGCCGTCAACGATGAAGTGATGAGCCGTTAGGAACAAAAAGTCTCCATCATCTGTACGGAAAAGTCCGGCCTGCAATAGCGGCCCTTTTTCCAAATTGATGTTCTGCTGAATGTCACGTACATGATGTTTAATCAGAGATTCATATTCATTGACTTCTGAACCTTTAAGATTGATGATCTGTAGGCTGTACAGCGCGTCGTCTGAATGACTGACCGGCCGATTATATTGAACCCATTTGCCTTGCTCAGACTGTGTGAACACCATTCGCAGCGCATCGTGGTGGATTGTGATGGCTTTTAACGTTTTGCGCAGCGCGTCTTCTTGGATGGAGGTGCTCCGGTGCAGCATAACAGATTGATTAAAATGGTGTTTCTCTTTTATATCTTGAGAAAGGAACCATTTCTGAACCGGTGACCACTGTACTTCCCCCTCAACCGGAGCTTGGCTGGCACTAGTATCGGAATCACGAATATATGCTGCCAGTTCTTTAATGGTCGAATGACTGAATAAATCTTTAACCGACATTTGTTTTCCGATTCGATGAAGCCGTGCTGACACCTGTAACGCTTTAATGGAATCTCCGCCGAGCTCGAAGAACGAATCATCAATTCCAATTTTCTCTGCACCGAGCACTTCACCCCATATATCTGCCAGTTTTTGTTCCATCTCGCTGGTCGGTGCATGAAATGTACGTACTTGATTGAATGCAGGTTCTGGAAGTGCCCGGCGATCCAGCTTGCCATTTGGTGACAAAGGAAGCGAGTCCAGCGTTTGAATAAACGCCGGCATCATATATAAAGGCAGCTGTTTATTTAATTCGGCACGCAGCATTTCTGTATTAAAGTCTTGCTCTGCCACAATGTAAGCACATAATTCGGTTTGAGCAGGCGCTGTTTCGCGAGCAAGGACAACAGCCTCTTTTACTCCGCTTATACGGCGGATAACCGATTCAATTTCTTTCGTTTCTACACGGTGGCCCCTGATTTTGACTTGATCGTCCATCCGTCCTAAGTATTCGATTGTACCGTCTGCCATCCATCTGGCTGCGTCACCTGTTCGGTACATCCGTTTTTCGGGCTGGTATGGGTGCTGAACGAACGTTTTTGCTGTCAGTTCCGGAAGATTGACGTACCCTCTCGCAAGCCCTGTTCCTGCTATGCAAAGCTCGCCGGCAACGCCGATTGGCTGAAGCTGATCCCCGTTTAAAATCAGCACTTCAGTATTGTCGATCGGCCGGCCGATGCATACGTTTTTCTGCCGTTCCATATGTCTCATGGCTGTGGTTGCCACACTGTTTTCTGTCGGCCCATATTCATTTGCTAGCTCTGTATTCGGGCATATTGCCATGCTGCGGTCTATCAATTCCCGGTCAGCTGCTTCTCCTGCAAGCGTGACTACTCTAAGCGTCTTCGCATCTTCCGGCTGTATGACGTCCAAAAGTGCCCGATATAAAACAGGGACGATAATCATATGTGTAATCCGATGATGAGATAGATCATGCTTAATGGACAAAATATCTTTCGCTTCGTTTTCATCAGGCAGCACTGTCTTTGCACCTGACAAAAGCGGTGTAAACATACTTGTTAAAAAGCCGTCAAACGAAAAAGAAAAGAGCTGGAGGACTGTGTCTGTCTCATTCAAAGTATAAGCATTTCGCCGCCACTGCAGAGTGTTGGCTATTCCTTTATGCTCGACCATCACGCCTTTTGGCTGGCCTGTCGTTCCTGAAGTGTAAATGATATAAGCCAAATGCTGAGGGCGTGACACTTGCGGAAGCGGTGATCCGTCGTATGTCTCCGCGTTCTCTATGGCGAATATCTCACCTTCAAAATCTTCAAGTGCTTCTTGGTCGGCAGCAGGTAAAGTGATGAGCAGTTTGGTTCGGCTGTCGCCGAGTATATAGCGTTTCCGTTCCGCCGGGTATTCCGGATCAATCGGGACATAACAGCCGCCGGCTTTCCAAACGCCCAGAATGGCTGCAATCATGCTGAATGAACGAGGCATCATAATTCCGACTGGTGTGTCCGGTTTAACCCCGCGGTCTCGCAGAGCCCATGCAATGCCATTGGACCATTCGTCCAGTTCCTGATAGGTGAGCGTGTTTTCTCTGCTGACGAGTGCAGGAGCATTCGGAGTCAGCGCTGCTTGTTTTTCAAACAGCTGATCGATTGTTTGCACTTTATGTTCATTTTCTTGCCCGCTGTTAAACTCATTCAGCAGTTTGTTTCGCTCTTCATGAGTCAGAATGTCGATATTGTTAAGACGTGTGTTCGGATTTTTGACAATATGACTCAGCAATTTTGTCAGGTGATATGTCCATTGTTTTATCGTTGCTTCTTGAAAAAGTGCAGTCGAATATTCAAATTTCAAATGAATTTGCTCGTCACCCTCAGAAGCCTGCAATGTGATATCAAACTTAGAAGCATGATGAGAAACGCCGGCCGGCTGGAGTTGTATGTCAGCCAGCTCAAAAGTCTGTTGCTCTGTATTTTGAACGACTAACATCGCATCAAACACTGGATTTCGGCTCATATCCCTTGTTACGCCGAGCTTGTCGACAAGCTCTTCGAACGGATAATCCTGATGTTCGTAAGCTTCCAATGCAGTCTCGCGCACTTCCTGCAAAAATTGCGCAAATGGCTTCCCGCCCTCCGGGCGTGCCCGAAGCGCCAGGGTGTTGACGAACATTCCAAGTATCGGCTCAAGGTCCTTGTGAGGACGTCCGGCAATTGGTGACCCGACGATGATGTCTTCCTGTCCGCTTACGCGCGCCAATAACGCTGTGTAAGCTGCCAGGAGCACCATGTACAGGGTGCTTCCGTTCTCTCGTGCGAGCTTGTGAAGCCCGGCTGTGAGTTCTTGATCGAGCGTAAATGAGACTTGATCACCCGCGAAGCTTCGCACCGGCGGCCGGGCGTAATCAGCCGGCAGGTCCAGTACGGGCAGCTCGCCTTCGAGCTGCTTCAGCCAGTATGCCTCCTGCGTCTTGTACGTGTCTCCTTTTTTAAAGGCCTCCTGCCATACGGCATAGTCTTTATATTGAATGTGAAGCGCAGGTAGCTCTTGATTGGCGTACAGCTCCCCGAATTCCCGAATGAGCGTATTGACTGACACACCATCTGAAATAATGTGATGCATATCGACCAGTAATAGATGCCGCCCGTCTGATACCTTGACGATTCCCGCCCGGAACAGCGGAGCTTGGCTGAGATCAAACGGCTGGATAAACGCTGACGCGGCTTCCTGTTCAGTTTGTCCGCCGAGCACAGAGGTGTGGAATCTAAACGGCACCTCGTCATGGATGCGCTGAACCGGCTCGCCGTCTGTGTCCGTTGTAAAGGACGTGCGCAGTGACTCGTGGCGTTTGATCAGCTTTTTGAATACAGCATCCATTCTTGTAAGATCCAGCTTTCCTTCCAGCTCCAAGACTGCCGGCATATTGTAGCCTGTGCCTCCATCCTCCAGCTGCTGGAGCACATACATCCGCTTTTGGGCGGAGGAAACCGGGTAGGTCTCGCGTTTTCCTGCCGGCTTAATGGCTTCATACGGACTTTCCGTTCCTTCGCTGATGACAGACGCCAAACCTTCTACCGTCGGATGGGCGAACACATCCTTCAGCGGCACTTGGACGCCGAATTCCTTGGCGATCCGGGAGACAAGCGCGGTGGCTTTTAAGGAATGGCCGCCCCGGTCAAAAAAGTTGTCGTGAATGCCGACAGGGCCGCTTTTCAGCACTTCCTCCCACAGCTGGGAAAGCTTCATCTCTGTCAGATTTCTCGGCGCTGTGTAGGTTTCCCGATCTGCCGCTCCGTCAGGAGCAGGCAGCGCTTTTCGGTCGAGCTTTCCGCTCGGGGTAACCGGCCATTGTTCCATCTCAATGATATGAGCAGGGATCATGTAGCCCGGAAGCAAAGTCTCAAGCTGCTTGCGCACTTCATTTCTGCCGAGTCCTTCCGCATACGCACATAATTCCGCCTCGCCGCTTTCTGTACGAACGGTTACAGCCGCTTCCCGCACACCTTCAATGCTTCTGAGCGCCGCTTCAATTTCTCCCGGCTCAATCCGGTAGCCGCGGATTTTCACCTGGTCATCCAGACGGCCGAGGAATTCAACCTGTCCGTCTGGGAGCCAGCGCGCCAGATCACCCGTTTTGTACATGCGTTCACCCGGATAAAATGGATCATCAAGAAAACGTTCTTCTGTTAATTCCGGACGATTCAAGTAGCCTCTGGCGACGCCGGCTCCGGCGATATACAATTCTCCGATACATCCAGCAGGCAGCATCTTCTGCTTCTGGTTCAGAATATACAATCTGACATGATGAATAGGTTTGCCAATGGGAATGCGGTCAAGTTTTTCATCCAGCGGGCAATCAAAGAATGCCGCTTCTACAGTAGCTTCGGTAGGCCCATAGGAATTGGTTAATGTAACATCTGGCAGCAATTCACAGAACCGAGAGACAAGATGTGCCCCCAGCTGTTCGCCTCCAGAAAACACCCTCTTCAGCCTGTTCGTTTTGATCGGTACAGGGCCATTTTTTAGATATTCTAAAAACGCATGAAGCATAGAAGGCACAAAATGCATCGCTGTAATCTGCTGTTCTTCTATGACCTTCAATATCATGTCAGGTTCTTTTTCGCCTCCTTGAGGAAGCAGATAAACAGAGGCGCCACCGTACGGCCACCAAAACAGCTCCCATATCGAAGCATCGAAGGAATACGACGTTTTATGCAAAATGACGTCCGATTGGTTCAAAGGATAGCGGAACTGAAGGGAATTTAAAAAATTCACTGCAGATTGATGCTCAACCTGTACACCCTTAGGTCTTCCAGTAGAGCCGGATGTATAAATCATATAGGCTAAAGAATCCGGATAGACTTCAACATTTGGATTGGACAGACGACGTTTCAGCCCGCTGTTTAATTGACTGAGATGAACGATTTCTCCATCAAAAGCCGGAATGTCTAGATTGTCAGATTGAATAAGGAGAATGTCAGAATCGCTGTCCTTCAGCAAAAAGCGGATCCGTTCCTCTGGATAATCCGGGTCAATAGGAAGATAAGCACCGCCTGCTTTTAGAATCGCATAAATCCCGATCAGCATTTCAGGGGAACGCCTTCCCATAATGGCAACAGTCGTTTCGGCTTTTACTCCCCGGTCGATCAGCTCCCAGGCTACACGGTTAGCCTGTTCGTTCAATTCCTTGTAGGTTATCTCTTCGTCTTCAACGATCACGGCCGGTTGGTCAGGTGTTTTTGCCGCTTGCTGTTCGAGTGCATGGTGCAGGGTCTGTTTCAACCGATAGCCTGTCTCTTCAAGCGGCTGGCATGAGTCAATGAAAGACCTTTCTTCTTCTAAAGTCAGGATCGGAATATCGTCCAATTCCATGTCAGGACTGGAAACTGTGTTTTCCACAAGTGTCGTAAAAAGGCCGGCCCACCTTTGAACGGTATCTTCTTCAAACAAAGCTGTACTGTATTCAAACTGACAGTACAGCTCAGCTTCATGCTCTGTGACATACAGGGAAATATCGAACTTAGATATCGGATGCTGCAAATCGTTCCATCTGAGCAGCAAATCATTCATTTTCAGCGTTTGCTTTTCCATATTTTGCAGCACAAGTGTTGTATCAAACAGCGGATTCCGGCTCATTTCCCGCTGCACACCGAGTTGATCAACCAGCTCTTCAAACGGATAATCCTGATGCTCATAGGCTTCCAGTGCTGTCTGCTTGACTTCCTTCAGAAAATCCGTAAATGTCTTATTGCCGGCTGGGTGCGTCCGGAGCGCTAATGTATTGACGAACATACCAAGGACTGCTTCAAGATCGGCATGCGGGCGTCCGGCAATAGGTGAACCGATCACGATGTCTTCCTGACCGCTTAACCGCGACAAAAAAGCTGAATACAATGCGAGTAGCGTCATGTACAGCGTGCTCTCATTTTTGCGGGCTAGCTCCTTCAGGCGGGACGTGATTTCTTCATTCATTTGAAATAAAACTTTGCCGCCTGTGAAATTCCGTTCTGCCGGTCGGCGCTTGTCTGTTGGGAGCTCGAGCACCGGCAGCTCACCGCTAAACTGTCTCAGCCAGTAAGTCTCCTGCTTTTTGTATGTGTCTCCCTTTTGAAATTCCTGCTGCCAAACGGCGTAATCTTTATATTGGATTCGTAACGGCTTAAGCGTCCGATTTGCATAGCGCTCAGTGAATTCGCGGATTAAAAGCTGAACGGATACACCATCGGAAATGATATGATGCATGTCCACCAGCAGCAAATGCTTCTCGTTTGCCAGTTTCACAAGGCCAGCTCTGAATAACGGCGCTTGACTGAGGTCAAATGGACGGACAAATCCAGCAGCAGAGGCTTCTTCACTTAACGTGAACGGAACCTCACTGTGAATACGCTGTACGGGCTCGGCATCTTCTCCCGGCACAAAGGACGTTCGAAGCGGCTCATGCCGGCTGATCAGTTCCTTGAATACAGCAGCCAGTTTTTCGCGATCAAGCTTCCCTTCCAGTTCTAAAACTGCCGGCATGTTGTAGCCGACTCCTCCATTATCTAGATGCTGGAGCACGTACATCCGCTTTTGAGCTGATGATACTGGGTACGTCGGTTGTTCTTTTGCCTGTGCAACCGACGCAAAGGGATTTTCCTCTGCATGTCGGATAATGAGAGCCAATCCTTCCACTGTCGGATGGGCAAATACGTCCTTCAGCGGGACTTGAACATGAAATTCCTTGGCGATTCGCGACACAAGCACCGTTGCTTTTAACGAGTGTCCGCCGCGGTCAAAAAAGTTGTCGTGAATGCCGATCGGGGCTTCCTTCAGCACATCTTCAAACAGCTGCGAAAGCTTTACCTCTAACAGGTTCCGCGGAGCAGCGTATGTATTACTGCTGATTGAAGCTTCCGGTTCTGGAAGAGCTGATTGATCGACTTTTCCGTTCGGCGTCAAAGGAATGCTGTCAACCCAGACCCATTTGGCCGGAATCATATATTCTGGGAGCTCATTTTCCAGGTATTGTCGCAAAGCCGAGGAATCCAGCCTGTGCATACTGCAATAATAAGCGCATAACTCATGTTCTTCACCTTGATTTTGCCGGATAAGAATAGCAGCTTCTTTGACCTCTGGATGATTCATTAACGCGATTTCTATTTCTTGCGGCTCGATTCGATAACCTCTGATTTTCACTTGATCGTCGGCTCGCCCGATATATTCAAAGCTGCCGTCTTCACGAATTCTCGCTACATCTCCCGTTCGGTACATGACCGCTCCGGACCTGAAGGGATCGGGTAAAAATTTCTCTCGCGTCAGTTTATCGTTATTGACATAACCCCTGGCGACACTTGAACCGGAAATATATAGTTCTCCTGATACCCCCCGAGGCTGCAGCTGTTTTTGGCGATTTAAAATATACAGATCACTACAATCAATCGGTTTTCCGATCGGAGGAAACTCCGGAATTTGGTCACCCGGATGTATGGTATATGCCGACACTACATGAGTTTCTGAAGGTCCATAATGATTGTGCAAGTACATGCTGCGCTGGCGCAAAACATCTTGGAGAAGACTGGAAACGATTAATTGCTCACCGGCTGTAATCAGGTGTTTTACATCATGAGGAAACGCGTTCGCAAATTCCTGTTCGCTGAAAATCATTTTGATAAAAGCCGTTGGGAGAAACACAATAGTCGTCTGATGCTCTTTTATAAATGCAAACAGCTGCGGCACGTCTCTTTTTATAGCTTCAGGCACGATATGAAGTGTGCCGCCTCCCAGCAATGTTGAAAATATTTCTTGATAGCAGACGTCAAAGGCAGGAGTTGCAAATTGCAAAACATCATTTTCAAAATCAATGCCAGAGCGAGTGAATTCGAACTGCAGCAAGTTAGCCATATTTCGATGTTCAAATTGAACGCCTTTTGGTTTTCCTGTTGTGCCTGATGTGTAAATCATATAGAGCAGGTCGTCCGCACTATTCACTGAATGTAAGCAGCTGCCGTCTTCGATTTGAATATCTTCCATATAGATAACATTCAGGCCAGTCTCAAGCAAAGGTGCAAAATGCGCTTGTGAAACGACATGAGAGCAGCCGCAGTCATTCAGAATATAATTTATTCTGTCAGACGGATAATGGGGATCGATTGGAACAATGGCGCCTCCAGCCTTCAATATACCGAGAATACCTGTAACGAACTCAGTTGAGCGTTCCATCATGATTGCGACAGGTTCCTGCCTCATAACGCCTTTTTTCCGCAAATGCCGTGCCAATCTGTTGGCGGATTCGTTCAATTCTTTATAGGTCAGAGAATGCGCTTGATCAATCACAGCCCGCGCGTCAGGCGTCTTTTCTGCCTGTTTTTCAAACATGGCATGGATGGTTTCGTAAACTGGTTTGTGATCTTTGATTTCCCCAATCAGCTGCAGCTTTTCAGTGTCTGTTGTGATATCGATGTCTTCGGGTGAGAGATGCGGATGATCTAAGATTTGGGAAACAGTGTTCAAAAGATGCTCCTTAACAGAAAGCACAAAGGATCGGTCGTGCAGTGCTGCATCATAGCTCATTTTTATATGGATTTCTTCCGCTGGCGCCACCATAAGATAAAAGCTGTAATTGGTTTCATCCGCTACTGTAAAGTTATGAATCTGAAAAAGATCTGAATCAGGCTCCTGGCTGTTCAGCATTTCTATTTCTTTCTGCACCGGATAGTTTTCGAATACAAGAATGTGATCAATCAAACCTTGCTTGACTGCTGAACGGGACTGTATCTCGTATAGAGGATGGTAGCTGTATGCTTCTGCAGCAAGGCGATCCTTTTGCATGTCTTTTACGAGCTGTAAAAATGGCGTTTTTGATCCATGCAGCCGTATGGGAATCGTGTTGATGAAAAGCCCGACCATTTGTTCAATTCCTTCAATGTCTGAGGGCCTTCCTGAAATGACAGAACCGAATACCGCATCATCACTATTGTTATATTTTTGAAGAAGAATTCCCCATAGGGTATGGAAAATTGTACTGAGTGTGACTTCTTCTCTTACGGCAAGCTCTGACAGCCTGCTGCTGTCTTCTTTTGAAAATGAAAATGTAATTTGCTCCTGCCTGCTTGTGCTCTTTGTTTTTTTCTGCTTCGGGAGCAAGGTTTGCTGCTCAATGCCGGAAAGATAATTGTCCCAATAGGAAACAGCTTTCTCTTTGTCTTGCTCCATCAGCCAATTGATATAAGTTCCGTATGGCTGAACGGGCTCCAATGATAATGGAGCCCCTTTTATTTTTGATGCATAAATCTGAAGGAATTCTTTTAGTACAATGCCGAGGCACCAGCCGTCCATCATGATGTGATGAAAGGTCCAAACACAAGTATATTGCCGCTTTCCGGTTCGAATAAGTGTGATGCGCATGAGCATATCTTTTTGCAGATGAAACCCTTTGGCGCGGTCCTTTTCTTTTATTCGTTCGACAAACGCAGATTGGCCCGCTTCATCTAAATGAGCAATGTCCTCCTCCAGTACACTGACAGTCCGTTCCCTCAGGACAACCTGCTGAGGTGAAGAGACATTTTGGCTGATGAAAATCGTTCTGAAAATGTCATGTCTTGCTACTAAAGCATTGATGCTCTCTTGGAAAAACTGCAAATTGACTTCGCCCTCTATTGTAAAAGAGGCTTGTTCAACATATGCCCGTGAATCTTTTTGCAGGAGGGAATGAAAGAGCATTCCTTCCTGCATATAAGACAGCGGATAAATATCCTGAATTGAATTCGCTTTTGTCATGTTCATATCTCCCTGTCACGATTTTCTACAAGTCTTCCACCAAGCTGGATATACTGTCCAAATCCTCTGCCGTTAATGATTGGCTGCTGAAATCGCTCAGCGTCTTTTCTGTGTTCTGTTTTTCAGCACAGTGTTTCATAATATCCTGCAAATAGCATTCAATCATGGTGATGAGCCGCTCCATTGTACCCCTGTGAAACCGTGCCGGAGGATAGCTGAGCTGAAAATGAAGCTGATTTTCTGCTGCCATCGCACTCATCTCAATAAGCTGCTCCCGCTTCCAAGTAGGAGTGATGTCCTTACCGCTCCCAAGACCGGATGGGCGGAAACGGTCTTGATTTTCTATGTCGTTGAACTGCCCTAAATAGTTAAAGCCGATTTCAGGTGTTTTTGAAAACACCATGCTTTTATGTTCGGGAGGTGTAAGATATTTCAACATGCCGTACCCTACCCCTTTGTTCGGTATCCGGCCCAATGTATCTTTCACGGTTTTAACTGCGGTTCCAAGCTCATCCGCTTGATTTTCAAAGTCAATAAGGACGGGGTAAATGGATGTAAACCAGCCAACCGTCCGGCTGATGTCTAAATCCGGCAGAATGTGTTCTCTTCCGTGTCCCTCCATTGCCATACGGAGCTTGCTGCCCCCTGTCCAGTCACAAATTGCTAAGGAAGCCGCTGTCAATAGAATATCTTGTGTATCTGTGCCATAAGCGTGGTTTACCTTTTGTAGCAAGACCGCGGTGTCTGCTTCAGTGAGTGAAAAGCGCAATGTTTCCCTTTCACTGCTGTTCATATTCTCCATATAAGGCATTTCATATGGCAGTTCCGCTGCTTTTTCCTCTTCAACCGTCCGCCAGTACGTTTCCTCGCGAATCAGCTTGCTGCTTTGGGCATAATCTTGAACTCGCCGTGCGTATTCCTGATAGGAATCTGTTTTAGGCGGAAGCTGTATAGCCTGTCCTGAAGCTGCTTGATGATATGCCGCTGACAGGTCCTCCAGTAAAATTCTCCATGATACCCCATCAACGACCAAATGATGAATCGTGAGAAATAAATAATCTCCGGACAGCGTTTTAAACCAAGCGGCATGCAGTAATGGTCCTTGTTGGAGATTGATACTTTGCTGAAGATTTGCCACTTCTTCTTTAATGCTCGTTTCCCAATCGATTCCCGAATCTGAAAAATCAGAAATCCTTAAGCTGTACAGTTTGGATTCATGAATATCTTGGTTGATTTGCATCTGTTGTCCGCTATCTTCCCGATAAATCATCCGCAGGGCATCATGATGCTCTGCCAGTTTTTTTAATGATGCGCGCAGTGCATTTTCCGACAAACAATCAGGGCTAAACAGCATGACAGACTGGTTAAAATGGTGTCTTTCTTTTATATCCTGAGAGAGGAACCAATGCTGAATAGGTGTCCATGGAACAGCTCCCTGAACAGATCCTTGGTCTATTACTCTTTCTGTCTTCCGGATGACTGCTGATAAATCTTTTATTTTGGGATGGCGGAATAAATCGCTTGCATGCAAGCTCCATCCATAACGTCCGAGGCGCGCGGATACTTGAAGAGCCTTAATTGAATCTCCGCCTAGTTCAAAAAATGAATCTTCTATTCCGATCCTCTGTGTCCCGAGAACCTCCTGCCATATGATCGCAAGCTGTTCTTCAAGGTCATTTCGAGGCGGGACGTACGTTTGTTTAGATGTAATATCTGGTTCAGGCAGTGCTTTTCGGTTCAATTTTCCATTGGCAGTGAGCGGGAGAGCATCCATTTCTATCACATAGGCCGGCATCATATAGCCTGGCAGCATTTGAGAAAGGTGAGTACGCACTTGTTCAGCATCAGTACCCTCTTTTACGCTTATATAGGCGTAAAGCTCCTTGGTGCCTAATTGTCCTGTTCGCGCCAATACGGCTGCTTCTTTGACACCGTCTATATGACGAAGCGCTGATTCAATCTCACCGAGCTCAACCCGGTACCCTCTTATTTTTACCTGATCATCGACACGGCCTACATATTCAATTGTGCCGTCCGGTAGCCAGCGTGCCAGATCACCGGTACGGTACATTTGTTCGCCGGGCGCAAATGGATTTGGCACAAATTTCTCTTTCGTCAGGTCTGGTCGACCAAGATAGCCTCTTGCCACACCATCTCCGCCGACACACAGTTCACCGACAGCTCCGATCGGCTGCAGCATTCCCCATTTATTTAAGATAAATGCGGTTGAATTACCAATCGGCCGGCCGATCGGAATGGAATGTTCATACAGTTTTTCAATGTGAAAACAAGTCGAAAATGTTGTATTCTCAGTCGGCCCATATCCGTTCCAGATTGACAATTCCGGGCATGCTTGCTTGATTCGATTGACATGACTGGCTGACAGAGCTTCTCCGCCAATAATCAGATTTATGAGCCGGGAAAATATTTTCTCATTCTGTTCTGTTAAATGGTTGAAAAGAGATGCAGTCAGCCACATTGTAGTGATTCCGTTTTGTTCTATGTATCTCTTAAGCTGATGGGAATCCAGAAATGTTTCTTTATCTGTTAGATGCAAAGCAGCGCCATTTAGCAGCGGCCCGAGTATTTCAAATGTAACGACATCAAAACCGAGTGAAGAAGTCAGCAGAAGCCGGTCTTCAGGTGTAAATTCAATGTAATTGCTGTTTTTGACAAGACGGATCACACTTCGCTGCTCAATCATGACACCCTTCGGTTTGCCGGTTGATCCCGAGGTATAGATGATATAAGCGAGTGAATGTGGCCCTGCTGGAGATTCAAAGTTCTTCGTTTCTCCTTGCCCTTGAATCTCTTCGATGACGATTTTCTCACATTTAAGCTCTAAGTCTAATCGTTGATTGTTTGCTTTTTCAGATTGAAGGAGTATTTTTGCACCGCTGTCAGACAGCATATATGATATTCGGTCAGCGGGAAGATCCTTAGCAATAGGCAGATAGGCTCCTCCAGCTTTCAAAATGCCGAGCATTCCTGCTGCAATTTCTGGAGTTCGTGTTGTCAATAATGCAACTACAGTTTCAGGTCCGACCCCTTTTCTCCGAAGAACAGCAGCAATCCTGTTTGCCCGGATGTTCAGCTCCTTATACGTTAATGTTTGTTCATCGCCGGCCACAGCTATGGCATCAGGCGTTTGTGCAGCCTGTAACTCAAACAGCCTGCTGATGGTTTCATGTCTCGGATACTCTCTTTTTGTACAGTTGAGTTCATGGATAAGGAAATGGGTTTCATTCTCGTCCAATACATGTATTGTTCCAAGTGCTGCTTCGCTGTCTTGGATGATGGCGCGCAGCATATTCATTAAATAGTGAAGCCACATTTCAATCGTATTTTTCTGATAGAGATCAGTGCTATATTCCATTTGAAACATCATAGAACCATTAGCTTCCTCGTACGCATATAGGGTTAAATCGAACTTTGAGACCTGATGTTCCACATTTGTTGCGGGCCGGAGACACAGGTCCTTCAGCTGCATGGATTCTTGGTCCATATTCTGAAGCACAAACATCACATCAAACAGCGGATTTCGGCTCATATCCCTTGTCATGCCGAGCTTATCGACAAGCTCTTCGAACGGATAATCCTGATGTTCGTAAGCTTCCAATGCAGTCTCGCGCACTTCCTGCAAAAATTGCGCAAATGGCTTCCCGCCCTCCGGGCGGGCCCGAAGCGCCAGGGTGTTGACGAACATTCCAAGTATCGGCTCAAGATCTTTGTGAGGACGTCCGGCAATTGGTGACCCGACGATGATGTCTTCCTGTCCGCTTAAGCGCGCCAATAACGCTGTGTAAGCTGCAAGGAGCACCATGTACAGGGTGCTTCCGTTCTCTCGTGCGAGCTTGTGAAGCCCGGCTGTGAGTTCTTGATCGAGCGTAAATGAGACTTGATCACCTGCGAAGCTTCGCACCGGCGGCCGGGCGTAATCAGCCGGCAGGTCCAGTACGGGCAGCTCGCCTTCGAGCTGCTTCAGCCAGTACGCCTCCTGCGTCTTGTACGTTTCTCCTTTTTTAAAGGCCTCCTGCCATACGGCATAGTCTTTATATTGAATGTGAAGCGCAGGTAGCTCTTGATTGGCGTACAGCTCCCCGAATTCCCGAATGAGCGTATTGACTGACACACCATCTGAAATAATGTGATGCATATCGACCAGTAATAGATGCCGCCCGTCTGATACCTTGACGATCCCCGCTCGGAACAGCGGAGCTTGGCTGAGATCAAACGGCTGGATAAACGCTGACGCGGCTTCCTGTTCAGTTTGTCCGCCGAGCACAGAGGTGTGGAATCTAAACGGCACCTCGTCATGGATGCGCTGAACCGGCTCGCCGTCTGTGTCCGTTGTAAAGGACGTGCGCAGTGACTCGTGGCGTTTGATCAGCTTTTTGAATACAGCATCCATTCTTGTAAGATCCAGCTTTCCTTCCAGCTCCAAGACTGCCGGCATATTGTAGCCTGTGCCTCCATCCTCCAGCTGCTGGAGCACATACATCCGCTTTTGGGCGGAGGAAACCGGGTAGGTCTCGCGTTTTCCTGCCGGCTTAATGGCTTCATACGGACTTTCCGTTCCTTCGCTGATGACAGACGCCAAACCTTCTACCGTCGGATGGGCGAACACATCCTTCAGCGGCACTTGGACGCCGAATTCCTTGGCGATCCGGGAGACAAGCGCGGTGGCTTTTAAGGAATGGCCGCCCCGGTCAAAAAAGTTGTCGTGAATGCCGACAGGTCCGCTTTTCAGCACTTCCTCCCACAGCTGGGAAAGCTTCATCTCTGTCAGGTTTCTCGGCGCTGTATAGGTTTCCCGATCTGCCGCTCCGTCAGGAGCAGGCAGCGCTTTTCGGTCGAGCTTTCCGCTCGGGGTAACCGGCCATTGTTCCATCTCAATGATATGAGCAGGAATCATATAGCCCGGCAGCAATGTCTCAAGCTGCTTGCGCACTTCATTTCTTCCGAGCCCTTCCGCATACGCACATAATTCCGCCTCGCCGCTTTCTGTACGAACAGTTACAGCCGCTTCCCGCACGCCTTCTATGCTTCTGAGCGCCGCTTCGATTTCTCCCGGCTCAATCCGGTAGCCGCGGATTTTCACCTGGTCATCCAGACGGCCGAGGAATTCAACCTGTCCGTCTGGGAGCCAGCGCGCCAAATCACCCGTTTTGTACATGCGTTCACCCGGATAAAATGGATCATCAAGAAAACGTTCTTCTGTTAATTCCGGACGATTCAAGTAGCCTCTGGCAACCCCGGCTCCGGCGATATACAATTCTCCCGCTACGCCGACAGGCTGTACGGCTAAATGAGGATCTAATACATACAGACGCGCGCCAGGCACGGGTTTTCCGATCGGAAGGCGTAAGCGATTCTTGTCCAGCTCAGGATCACACGCGTAAAATGCGGCATCAACGGTTGCTTCTGTCGGCCCGTAGCCGTGAACCAGCGATGTCTCCGGCAGCAAAGAAGCGAAACGGGCTGCCGTATGGGGAGCAAGCGGTTCACCTCCGGCGAATACGCGCTTCAGGCTTCTCGGTGCCTCTATTTCCGCTTGATCCAAAAAGCTGTTCAGCATGGCCGGAATAAAATGGGCCGTTGTAACGCCTTCCTCCCGAATGGCTTTTACCATCAATGCCGGGTCTTTCTCCCAGCCGGACGGAAGCAGATAGGCCGAAGCACCTGAAAGCGTCCACCAAAACAGCTGCCAGACAGATGCATCAAAGGAAAAAGACGTTTTCATCATAATGATGTCGTCTTCCTCTAAAGGAAACTGCATCTGCATGCCGGTCAGAAAGGAAACAGCCTGGCGGTGCTCCACGGCGACCCCTTTCGGCCGTCCAGTGGAGCCCGACGTATAGATCACATAGGCGAGAGAATCGCTGTCTGCTTGATGAAGAGAGTGACATTCAGATTCTTCATTCGCAAGCGCCGTCATATCCACTTCAAGTGTCTTTCCGGAAAAAACAGGTGCCTTTAATCCCGGCTGCGTCAGCAACAATGCTGCCCCGCTGTCTTTCAGCATATAGCTCAGCCGCTCCTCTGGATATGCAGGATCAAGCGGCACATAAGCTCCGCCTGCCTTTAATACGGCGAGAACGGCTGTCAGCATGTCCGGCGAACGCTCGCTTAGAACACCAACAATGCTTTCCTTTGTGATACCATGCGCCGTAAGGCGCGCTGCCAGCCTGTTGGCGTACATGTCAAGCTGCGCGTAAGTCAGCGAGCCGCCAGAAAAGCGTAAGGCCGTCCGATCCGGCGTCAAAGCCACCTGACGTTCAAACAGCCCGTGCAGCGTCGGAGCTAACGCTGAAACAGCTCCCGTCGTATTATATTCAGCAACCATTTTCTGTGTTTTGTCATGATCTAGTAACGTCATCTTTGAAACAGGAAGAGAAGGATCAGAGATAACAGCTGAAATCATATGCTGTAAATAATCTTTTATCTCAGCTATTATGCCAGGCTCATATAAACCTGTATGAAAATTGATGCGCACGAACAATGTGCGGCCTGGAATCACTTTGACGCTGCAACCATAATTAGTCTCCTCCGCCATCGCAAAGTTTTCCACTGAGAAACCGAACGATCCAGTCTGGTTTAGTCCTTCAATTTCTTGCTGGGTCGGCACGTTTTCAAACACGATAATATGATCAATGAGCTCTTGTTTAAGAGCACTCTGTGCTTGAATGTCATATAGAGGGAAATAACTGTATGCTTCTGCTTCAGTCATTTCCTTTTGCATCCGGCTGACCAGGCCAGAGAAAGAAAGAGCTTTGCTTTGGACCCGGATGGGGATGGTATTGATAAAAAGGCCGACTATATTTTCTACATCCTCCAGCTCAGAGGGCCTGCCTGAGACGACTGATCCGAACACGGCATCGTCACAGCGATTGAATTTTTGCAGCAAAATTCCCCACAAAGCTTGGAAAACGGTGTTAAGCGTTGCACCGGATGCTGCTGCGATTTTCTGCAAATCGGACGTTTCTTTTTCAGAGATGGTAAACGTGACCTGCTGTAATTCACCTTCTGATACTTGCTCGTTTCTTTTTGGCAAAGAAGAAGCTTTCTCGAAATGCTGCAGCCGCTTTTTCCAATATGCAGCTGCCTCTTCACGATCCTGCTGCATCAGCCATTTAATATACGTTCCGTACGGCTGAACTGGCTGCAAATATGGAAGCCGCCCTTCTCCCAGCGCTTGATAAATGTGGAGAAAGTCTTTAATGATGATGCCTAAGCACCATCCGTCCATTAAAATATGGTGATGGCTCCAGATGCATACGTAACGCTCAGGCGCCCATTTTAAAACGGATATTCTCATCAGTACATCCGACTGAAGATCAAAGCCCCTTTTTTTATCTTGTTCCTTGAATGCTTCTGTACAATGTTCTTTCTCTCTCTCATTAAGATGAGAAATATCTTCAAAATGAACATGGCAAGAACGGTTTTTAAGCACCACCTGACGAGGTTTGGCTACATTTTTGTAGATAAAAGTTGTTCGAAAGATTTCATACCTGTCAAAAACAGCGTCCATACTTTTCTGGAAACGGTCTAAGTCAAGCTGCCCATTGATTGTAAAAGACGCTTGTTCAAAATAAGCTCTCGACTGTTCATCATACAGCGAATGAAAAAGCATCCCCTCCTGCATAAAAGACAAGGGATATATATCCTGTATTTCGGGTTGCTGCGGCATCAATGAATCTCCTCTCTTATAGTTTGTTGACGGCCCCCATAATCTCACTTAAATCCTCCAGCGTTAAATCCTCATCAGTAAAATCAGCGGCACTCCATTCGCGGTTTTCTTTGCCCGTGCAATGCTGAATCATGTTTTCAAGCGCATGTTTAAAATGATCGGCTAATGCTTGTATGGTTTGTTTCTTAAATTGAAGACGGTTATAAATAATGTGCATGTGCAGGCATCCTGATGAAACGGCTCCGCTGATATCAAGCACATAAGGACGCTCCCAATCCGGGCTGATTTCAT
This sequence comes from Bacillus sp. B28, assembly GCF_029536185.1. Classification (NCBI taxonomy): domain Bacteria; kingdom Bacillati; phylum Bacillota; class Bacilli; order Caryophanales; family Bacillaceae; genus Bacillus; species Bacillus sp. B28. The sequence continues at coordinate 2,073,409 of NZ_CP120511.1, forward strand.
TCCCTGTCTTAATATCAGAAATCTCAAAAGCTTTTGATTGAACATCCTGATCAAACTGGCCTAAGTAATTAAAGCTGATTTCCGGGTCGCTGTACTCAGAATCCCATATCTTATTGATATATTTCAGCACTCCATAGCCTGCGCCTTTATGCGGTATGCGGTGCAGCATGTCTTTTGTCTGTTTAATGTGTCGTCCTAGCCGCTCACCTTCATCCGTATGGTCAGAATCACTCATATCAAGCCATACAGGATAAATTGAAGTGAACCAGCCTACAGTTCTGTTCATGTCAATATTGTCAAGATAATCTTCTCTGCCGTGGCCCTCCATACTGATTTTGAAATGATCAAAGCCCGTCCATTCCTGCAAAGCTAGGCCTAAAGCAGTCAGAAGGATATCATTCGTTTCCGTGTTGTATGCATTGTTTGCAGCAGTTAACAGCAATTCTGTATCTTCACGAGACAGCTCGAAATCAATTACTTCTGTATCTTTGAATGAGTTCGATGTGATCGTATGATCTGTGGGAATACGCTCAATATGCCGGTCCTCCCGCTCATTCCAATACGCGATTTCACGCTGCAGACGACGGCTCTTTGAATAGTCAGCCAATGTTTGTGCATAAGTGAAATATGAATCCGTTTTTTCGGGCAGTACGATGGGCTTTCCTGACACTGCCTGTTCGTAAGCAATTGAAAAATCCTCAAATAAAATGCGCCATGAAACGGCATCAATGACTAAGTGATGGATCGTCAGAAACAAATGGTCTCCATCTTCGGCTTTAAACAAACCAGCATGAAGCAAAGGGCCAGTCTCCAGTCGAATAGTTCGCTGAATTTGGTTTGCCATTTCTTCAATCTGTTTGTGTGCTTCGGCTGACAAGCCCTGTGCATTTCCGGCTGTATTTGAACGATGATCTCTTATATCAAACAGATCGAAGGCATATAGCTCCTCATCCGGAAGATCTGCTCCTCTGTTAACCTGTACAGGCTTGCCATCTTTGTAACGGCATATCATTCTCAGTGCGTCATGATGAGTCACCAAGCTTCTCAGTACATTTCTGAGTGCAATGTCATCAAACCGTTCAGCCCGGTAGAGCATGACAGATTGATTAAAATGATGGGTTTCCAATGATTGTGAGAAAAACCATTGCTGTACAGGTGTCCAAGGCAACTCGCCTTCGACTGGCGTTTGGTCAATTACGCGTACGGCTTTTCGAACGCGGGCGGACAGTTCACCAAGCGTCTGATGCTCAAACATCTCACGCACTGTCGTTTCATAGCCTCGCTGCTTCAGCCGTGCACACACCTGCAACGCTTTTATTGAATCCCCTCCAAGCTCAAAGAAATTCGCGCTGACACCTATCTCCTCCGCTTCGAGCAGTTCCTCCCAAATGTCAGCCATCGCCTTTTCAATCTCATTTCTAGGGCTGATATCATTCTCAGCTTGAGCGCGCTTATCTGGTTCCGGCAGGGCTTTCTGGTCGAGCTTGCCGTTAACCGTCAGCGGGATGCTGTCAATTTGGATCAAGCGGGCAGGCACCATAAAATCAGGCAGAACGGCTCTCAGGGCAGCCCTGATATCTGCTTCATTTACGACCTGTCCATCTTCCGCAACCAAGTAAGCATATACAGCGGATTGGCCTTGTTCATCATCTCTTGTGATGACAGCAGCCTCTTTAATTATTGGAAGCTGAAGCAGAGACGCCTGGATTTCACCGAGCTCGATGCGGTGTCCTCTCACCTTTACTTGATCATCAATGCGGCCCATATATTCCAGATCTCCACTTGCCAGACGCTTTGCAAGGTCTCCGGTTCGGTATAATCTGTCTCCCGGAAGATAAGGATTAGGTACAAATCGGGCCGCGGTCAGATCATCTCTGTTCAAATATCCCCGGGCTACACCTTCTCCGCCAATATACAGCTCTCCTGGAACTCCTGTAGGCTGTAGATTCATATGAGCATCCATCACATAAGCCTGAAGGGTTGCCAGCGGTTTTCCGATATTGCTTTTATTTTTTTCTATATCAGCTGAGGACAATTTCTTATATGTCACATGTACAGTTGTTTCAGTAATGCCGTACATATTGATCAGATCAGTATCAGGGTATTTCTCGTTCCAGGTTACAAGCATGCCGGGCTGTAAAGCTTCTCCGCCGAAAATAACGTATCGCACATGTAATCGGTCCGTATGGTTTTCTTCTTCATGAATGAGTCCGTAAAAAGCAGTTGGAGTCTGATTGAGTACTGTGACGCCTTCGTTTTTTAACAATAGGCGGAATGCGTTTGGATCGCGGGCTGTTTCTCTGGAGACAACAACCAGCGTACTTCCATTCAGCAACGCTCCGAACATTTCCCATACTGAGAAATCAAAGCAATATGAATGAAATAAAGTCCAAACGTCCTCACTGCCAAAATCAAAAGGCAGGTCCTGATGCTTCAATAGACTAATCACATTACGGTGCTCGACAACGACGCCCTTTGGCTGCCCAGTGGTTCCAGATGTATAAATCACATAAGCTGGCTGGTCTGCTAATGTTTCTTGCGCTTTCAAATCAGGCGAAATCAATTCGTTTTCGGCGTCATTCAGGTATAAAATTTGCCCATGGTAATCCGCCGGCTTGTTGTGTCCGTGCTCTGTCAGGAGAATTCTCGCCCCGCTGTCATTCAGCATAAAGCTGATGCGTTCTTGAGGATATTCAGGGTCAATCGGCAAGTATGCCCCTCCGGCCTTTAGAATAGATAAAACGCCAATCACCATATCAGGCGATCGATCAAACATTAAACCGATGATATCCCCGGATCGGACTCCTTGTTTCATCAGCATAGTCGCTGTCCGTTCTGCTTTTTCATTCAGGTCCCGATAAGTCAGCCGTATATGATCGCATACGACTGCGGTATGTTCGGGATGTTCAGCTGCTTGTTTTTCAAATAAACGAACGATGCTTTCATCTCTTGGATAGTCAGCATACTGACCCATCGTTTCAAGAAGCAGTTCGCGCGCTGGAGCAGATAGCAATTGCATTTCCGAAAGCTTCATATGGATATCAGACGTTATTCCTTTCACCAGCTCAATAAAATGAGAAGCCCATCTTGCAATGGTCTCTTCTTCAAACAGCGCGGTACTGTACTCGAAGCGGCAGCGAATGCCATTGGAATGCTCCTCAGCGTGTAATGTCAAATCGAATTTAGATACATTGTGTGACGGGGTTACAGACGAGATAGATAAACCAGGCACTTCAAACTGGAAATCTTCGCTGTTTTGAAGCACGAGCATCGCGTCAAACAGCGGATTGCGATTTACCTCCCGTTTCGTTTCAAGCTTATTGACGAGCTCTTCAAAAGGATAATCCTGATGCTCGTATGCAGTCAGAGCAAGTTCGCGAATTTCCTGCAAATAAGAGCTGAACGTTTTGCGGCCCTCAGGCTGGCATCGCATAGCTAATGTATTGACAAACATCCCGATGACTCGCTCCAGATCAGCGTGCGGTCTCCCGGCAGCAGGCGAGCCGACAACGATATCCTCCTGCCCGCTCAGTTTGGAAAGCATGATGGAATAGACAGCCAGAAGGAGCATATACATCGTCGTTCCCGTTTCAAACATCAAGCGGTGCAGTTCTTCCGCCGTTCTTTTATCAATGTTTACTTCAAATGTTCCGCCGCTGAAATCAGGCAGAAGCGGCCTCGTTTTATCAAGCGGCAAATCCAATACTGGAAGGCTGCCGCCAAGCTGCTTCAGCCAGTAGGCCTCCTGTTTGCTGTAATGCGTTTCCGGAAACTTCTCCTGCTGCCAAACCGCAAAATCCTTATAATGCAGGTTTAAAGCTGGAAGCTCTTTTCCGCAATAAAGATCAGTGAATTCTTGGACGAGTGTACTCATGGAGATTCCGTCAGCAATGATGTGATGCATATCAAGCAACAAATAGGCTCTTTCTTTTTCGAGAGAAATCAAGCTTGCTCTAAAAAGCGGTCCCGCGGTAAGATCAAACGGTTTGATAAAGGACGAGATCGCAGACTGCAGCATTTGCTCTGAGTCAATTTCAAGCTCTTTCAGATCAGCTGTCAGCGCCGGATGAATCTTTTGCACTGGCTCTCCGTTGTTCAGTTCAAATGCCGTACGCAATGATTCATGCCGATTCACAAGCTCTGTGAGAACTTTTCTCAATCTCCCGCGATCCAGATGTCCTCGCAGTTCCAGTACCGCCGGCATGTTGTAACCTGTGCTGTCATCTGCCAACTGGTAAAGAGCGTATAATCTTTTTTGCGAGAAAGACAGCGGATAAACATCTCTAAAATCCGCAGGTTCAATCTGCATAAAAGCATGCTCATGTAAACTCATCAGTTTGGCTGCCATGCTTTCCACGGTCGGATAAGAAAAAACGTCACTGAGCGGCAGCTCGATATTCAGCCGTTTATGTATTCGTGATACGAGTGTGGCTGCTTTTAAGGACTGTCCGCCTAATTGAAAGAAATCATCGCGAATACCGATTTGATTTTTGTTCAGCCCCTCTTCCCAAATGCGTGCCAGTTCCGTTTCCATTAAGGTTTGTGGCGGCATGTACGTTAAGCTAGTTGTGTTTTCTGGTTCCGGAAGTGCGGAACGGTCGAGCTTCCCGCTGGATGTTAACGGCATTTGAGTGATTTTGATGATGCTTGCGGGAATCATATAGGACGGCAATGTACCGGCAAGATGCTGGTGCAGATTCGGAAGGCCGTTTCCTTTTTCCGGAACGATATAAGCAACGAGTTCCTTTTCCTCATCAGAAACATCACGGGCCAGCACTGCAGCTTCCTTCACTCCAGATGCTTGCCGAAGAACAGTTTCAATCTCACTTAATTCAATGCGATATCCCCTGATTTTTACCTGATCATCAAAACGTCCAATATATTCAATCGTGCCATCAGGCAGGAAGCGCCCTGCATCCCCGGTTCGATATAAGCGTTCCCCTTTAAGGAATGGATGGTCTGTGAATGCTTTCTCTGTTAGCTCTGTCCGCTTATAGTACCCCCGTGCGAGACCCGCGCCGGAAATACACAGTTCACCCGCCGCGCCTATCGGCTGCAGCTGCTCTCCTTGTAAAATATATACTTTTGTATTGGCGATCGGGTGTCCGATCGTGATTCTCTCTTCTTCGTTCAGATGACGAAGGATTGTTGTTGCCACACTGTTTTCTGTCGGTCCATATTCATTTGCAAGTTCAGCGGAGGGACAAATCTTTCTGCTGGTCTCAAGCAGGTCGGGAGTCACTGCCTCGCCCGCAAATGTCACGATACGAAGACTTTTTGCATCTTCAGCAGTCAGCACTTCTAATAACACCCGGTACAAGGAAGGAACAATAAGCATATGACTAACCTTGTATTGAGCTATTTTCCGTCTGAGGGCGAGCACGTCCTTCGCTTCGTTATCTGTTGTCAGCAACACGCATGCGCCGGACAGAAGCGGAGTAAACAAGCTCGTCACGCAGCCGTCGAAAACATAGGAAAACAGATGAAGTGCTGTATCCCCTTCGCTCATGCCGTACTCTTCCCGTCTCCACTGCAAGGTATTTGCAATTCCTTGATGGTCAACGAGCACTCCTTTTGGCCGTCCTGTCGTTCCTGACGTATAGATCAGGTAGGCAAGCTCACCAATCGATGCATCAGGAGAATCCGTTCTGTAATGTGTTGTATGTCCTGATGTCACAATACTGCCTTCATAGCCTGACGGGATGGATGAAATAAGTTCTTCTTCTGTCAGTAAGAGAGCTGCTTGACTGTCATGCAGCAGAAAAGAAAGCCGCTCTTTCGGATAACTTGGATCAAGAGGCAGATAAGCGCCTCCGGCTTTCCAAATTCCAAGCAGGGCAGCAGCCATGTCCATTGACCGTTCCATCATCACAGCGACAATCCCGCCAGATCCAGCTCCCTTTTCTATCAGGGCGTGTGCAATCTGATTGGCTCTTTCATCTAATTGCCGATATGTCCGGCACTCATCTCCCATTCTCAAAGCAGCCGCGTCAGGTGTTTTGAGAGCCTGTTCCTCAAATAATTGGGATAGCGTTTTATTTGGATAATGGCGCTCCGTTTCGTTAAACGATTGAATGAGCTTTCGTTCTTCAGTAGGCACAATGTTGATGCTGTCGACAGCAATATCGGGATTTGACAAAATACAATCCATTGCCTCCATGAGGTGCCCCTGAATCCGAAGCACCTCTTCACGTTCATAAACGGCGGCATTGTAGCTGAATTTAATATAAAATGATTCACCTGGAACGATGACAACGTTAAGGTCATAGCTGGTTTGTTCTGACATAGAAATGTCATCAAGCTTCAATGCGTTTTCGTCATTTTCGCTTTGCCTATTGACTGCCTGCTGAAGCTGTACAGGATAATTTTCAAAGACAAGAATATGATCGATCAATCCTTGCTTCAAAGCACTGCTGTTTTGAATCTCGTAAAGCGGATAATAACCATGCTGCTCAGAACGTAAAGTATCCTCCTGCACGGATTTGACAAGCGTAGAAAATGCCATTTTCTCTGCAGATCGAATACGCACCGGAACAGTGTTAATAAACAAGCCGACCATTGACTCGATCCCGTCAATCGCTGACGGACGTCCGGAAACAACAGAGCCGAAGACCGCGTCATCCGTACCGTTGTAACGATGGAGAAGAACACCCCATAGACTCATAAATAAAGTGTTTAATGTAACTCCCCAATTTTGAGCAGCTGCTGTCAATTTCTGAACGATAGCCGGCTCTAAAGACAAACGGATATTTGCGGCTTCATATTCCCCGTTCGCTGAGCGGCTTTTTAGTTTGGGAATAGAAGCGGTATTGCCGTACTCCTGCAGATAATCTCTCCAGTATGCAGCGGTTTCTTCTTGATCTTGTTCTCCGAGCCATTCAATATAACGGCTGTACGGCACCGTGCTATCGAGCTGTACAGGCCTGTTATTTTTAAGTGAGTCATACATGCTGAAGAATTCTTTGAGGATGATGCCCAGGCACCAGCCATCCATGATGATATGGTGATGCGTCCAGACACATGTATATGTGCTGTCTCCTCTATCAAAAAGCGTGAGCCGCATTAACGGATCTTTTTGCAAGTGAAACCCTTTTTCCCGGTCCTGCTGCATAAAGTCTTCTATCAGAGCAAGCTGCTCATCATGTTTCAGGTGAGAAAGATCTTCCCTTTGTACGGTCAATTCCCGGTTTGTCAGCACAACTTGCTGCGGCCCAGTGAGGTCTGGAACCTCCTTAATGAATATGGTTCTGAAAATATCGTATCGGGAAACAAGAAGATTTAAGCTTTTTTGAAACGAATCGATACACAGGCTGCCTGTAATGGTAAACGAGGTTTGTTCCACATAGGCTTTAGAGCTGAAATCAAGCAGTGAATGAAACAGCATCCCTTCCTGCATGTACGATAACGGATAAATATCTTGGATCTGTGTTGCTTGCGTCATCAATTCCACACACCTTTTCCAAAAGTTAAAGATCTTTAACGAGATTTTCGATGCTAGATAATGCGGATGGCGTTAGTTCTTTGTTGCTGAAATCGCTCAGCGTTTTTTCTCGTTCTTTTTTCTTTGTACAATGCTCAATGATCTCAATAAGATGACTGTGAAAGCTGTCCATCAAACACTGAATTGTGTTTTCGTGGAACACCCGGGTGTATACTGCTTTGACTTGCAGGCGTCCGTCTGTTATCAGAGCATTAATATCGAGCTCGTACTCTCTTTCTCTCTCCCCCGCTATTTCGTAACGAGGCTGATAAGAAGACAGTTGAAACAAATCTGAACTCTCACCTTCGCTGAATTGTCCAAGATAATTGAAGCTGATCTCAGGCTCTTTATGCTGTATGGCTCCCTTTTGTACTAATAAGCCGTAGCCCGTTCCCTTATGCGGCACTCTTCTCAGCCTGTCCTTTGTCCCTTTGATTCTGTAACCGAGCTGATCTTCAGATGAATGCGGTGCACTCATGTCCAGAAGGATAGGATAAATAGAAGTGAACCAACCTACTGTCCGTGAAATATCAATATTCGGAACATGTCCTTCTCTTCCATGGCCCTCAGCGCTGATCACAATTTGTTCGTGCCCGCTCCATTCGTAAAGCGCCATTCCTAAAGCGGTCAGCAAAAGTTCGTTGGCATCAGTACCATAGGCTTGCTGCGTTTCAAACAGCAGTTTTTTAGTCCAGTCACTGGCTAATACAAATGCAGCTGTTTCAGCACTGCTTTGATGCCTGTCCGACTCAGCCATGTCCTTAGGCAGAAAAACGTTATGAGCATCCAAAATCGTTTGCCAATATGTTATTTCTGATAACAATTGCCGGCTCCCGGCTATTTGTGCCAGACCGTTGGCATATGATAAATAAGAATCGCTTTTCGGCGGCAGTTTGATCTCTGTTTGCTCCAAAGACTGTTGGTAGGCTGCAGCTAAATCTTCAAGCAGAATCCTCCAAGAAACGCCATCTACAGCGAGATGGTGGATCGTAATCAGCAAATGGTCTCCCTCTCTCGTTTTAAACAATCCCGCTTGCAGCAAAGGTCCTTCTTTTACATTCATATTGCTTTGAAGCACGATTTCCTCAGCAGCAAATTTTTCTTTCAAGAGTGTGCCTTTTGCCTGTTCTTTTGTCCAATCCGTAAGATGAAATCCGAACAGTTCATTTTCAGTAATCTGAATACCGCGATTGTACTGAACGACACGCCCGGTATGATCCTGTGTAAACACCATGCGAAGCGCGTCATGATGCTCAGTCAATTTGCGCAGCGCTTGTCGAAGTGCGTCAGCATGAAACCCCTTTTCGCTGAAAAGCATGACCGATTGGTTGTAATGATCACGAAAAGCATGACGCTGATCAAAAAATCTGCTCTGAATCGGTGTGAGATCCGCTTCACCTTCGATAGGCCTCTGTTCTGCCTGAGATATCAATGGAGTGATATGGCCGCTCAGCTCATGAACTGTTGGATAACGGAATAAATCTGATATAGTCATGCTCCAGCCTTCAGCTGCCAGCCGGGCGGACACTTGCAGTGCTTTAATAGAGTCTCCTCCGAGCTCAAAAAAGGAGTCGTGAATGCCAACTCGAGACACGCTCAGCACGTCCTCCCATATCTGCGCTGTCATTCCCTGCAATTCGTTGACCGGTGCAGTATACGGCCGCGAGACAGCTTCATTTGGTGCCGGTAAGGCTCTTCTGTCCAGCTTCCCGTTTAATGTCAGCGGCATAGTTTCCAAAGGAATGATATGCGCAGGAACCATATATGCCGGCAGCATTTTTGATAAAGCACCGCGGAGAGCCGTTGTATCGGCATCGGAAGGCAGAATATACGCTGCCAAACGAGCCTGTCCATTCGTATCATTTTGAACCGCAACAACCGCTTCATTGACAAGTCCGGTTTGGAGGAGCACACTTTCAATTTCTTCTGTTTCGATTCTGTACCCGTTTATTTTTACTTGATGATCTATCCGGCCAAGAAGCCTGAGAGTGCCGTTTGGAAGCCAGCAAGCCAGATCCCCTGTTCTGTACAGTCTTTCTCCGGGCACAAATGGATTTTCTGTAAATTTCTTTTCCGTTAATTCAAATTTTCCGTGATAGCCCTTGGCAACGCCGGCTCCGCCGATACAAAGCTCGCCGGCAATACCGATCGGCTGTATTTGGTCAGTCTGGCTGAGTACGTACAGTTTTACATTGGGAAGCGGGATGCCGATCGGTACGCTGTCTCCCGAATACTCTTCACCCATATTCATTTCATAGTAACTTGAATCGATCGTGGCCTCTGTGACCCCGTAACTATTGATTAAGCGCATTTTGTTTCCGAAACGGTCCGCCAGTGTTTTGAAATCATGGGCTTTCACCATATCCGAACCAAGAATAAGGATGTCTAAGTCAGGAAGACTAAGCTGGTTGCGGTAAACATATTCCATAAATGGGACAATGAGTGCCGGTGTTGACTCCATGATCGTGATACGCTGGCGGTTCATCAATGCATATAATTCAGCAGGTTCAAGCCTTGTTTCATCAGGACAAATGACTAGAGTCCCTCCGTTGGCCAATGTTCTCGCCAAGTCTCCTGAAAAGACATCAAAGGAAAAGCTCGCCATTTGAAGCAGCCTGACAGGCATTTGATCGAGCTGATATATGCTGCGCCATGCAAGAACAGCATGAGCAAAGTTGCGGTGCGTAACGATAACGCCTTTAGGCGCACCGGTTGTTCCTGACGTATAAATGATATATGCCGAGTCCTCCGGGGCAGGAGATGAAGAAAGGTTGCATCTTTTTGCTTCATAGAAACTTTCATCATCAAGACAGACTCGAGAAATATCACCTATATCTGAGCCTGCAATCAAATGCTTTACTTCATTCTGTAAAAGAAGAATTTCAGCCCCGCTGTCTTTGAGAAGATATTCAACCCGGGCTTTTGGATAATGAGAATCTATCGGAATATACACGCCGCCGGCTTTCATAACAGCTAAAATGCCAACAATAGCATCAATGGATCGCTCCGCTAAAACAGCAACGATTGGCTGCGTCTCTTTTCCTTTTTCTTGCAGCGTACGCGCCAGACGATTGGCTTTTTCGTTGAGATGGCGATAGCTGATCTGTTTTTCACCGTCAATAACAGCAATATGCTCCGGTGTCTCTTCAGCCCTCTTTTCAAACATGCGATGAAAAACGGTATCAGTTTGAGAACATTCAACGTGGGTTTTGTTGAGTTCTATCAAAATCTTTTGTTTTTCTTTTTCGCTGAGTATATCCACTTGTGAAAGAGTTGTATTAGGATTTGACGTGGCAGCACGCAAAAATTCGGTAAAATGAGCTGTCCAGCGTTCAATTGTCGTTCTCATAAATACGTCGGTACTAAATTCCATGTCACATTTGATGACTCCATCTGATTCAGCCGCCATCAACGTCATGTCAAATACAGAAATTTGATGAATGACATTTGCAGGCCGGGCTTTTATGTCTCCAAGATGAATGTCTTGTTTGTCCATATTTTGAAGAATAAACATCGCATCAAACACTGGATTTCGGCTCATATCCCTTGTTACGCCGAGCTTGTCGACAAGCTCTTCGAACGGATAATCCTGATGTTCGTAAGCTTCCAATGCGGTCTCGCGCACTTCCTGCAAAAATTGCGTAAATGGCTTACCGCCCTCCGGGCGTGTCCGAAGCGCCAGGGTGTTGACGAACATTCCAAGTATCGGCTCAAGGTCTTTGTGAGGACGTCCGGCAATTGGTGACCCGACGATGATGTCTTCCTGTTCGCTTAAGCGCGCCAATAACGCTGTGTAAGCTGCAAGGAGCACCATGTACAGGGTGCTTCCGTTCTCGCGTGCGAGTTTGTGAAGTCCGGCTGTGAGTTCTTGATCGAGCATAAATGAGACTTGATCACCCGCGAAGCTTCGCACCGGCGGCCGGGCGTAATCAGCCGGCAGGTCCAGTACGGGCAGCTCGCCTTCGAGCTGCTTCAGCCAGTACGCCTCCTGCGTCTTGTACGTGTCTCCTTTTTTAAAGGCCTCCTGCCATACGGCATAGTCTTTATATTGAATGTGAAGCGCAGGTAGCTCTTGATTGGCGTACAGCTCCCCGAATTCCCGAATGAGCGTATTGACTGACACACCGTCTGAAATAATGTGATGCATATCGACCAGTAATAGATGCCGCCCGTCTGATACCTTGACGACCCCCGCTCGGAACAGCGGAGCTTGGCTGAGTTCAAACGGCTGGATAAACGCTGCCGCGGCTTCCTGTTCAGTTTGTCCGCCGAGCACAGAGGTGCGGAATGTAAACGGCACTTCGTCATGGATGCGCTGAACCGGCTCGCCATCTGTGTCCGTTGTAAAGGACGTGCGCAGTGACTCGTGGCGTTTGATCAGCTTTTTGAATACGGCCTCCATTCTTGTAAGATCCAGCTTTCCTTCCAGCTCCAAGACTGCCGGCATATTGTAGCCTGTGCCTCCATCCTCCAGCTGCTGGAGCACATACATCCGCTTTTGGGCGGAGGAAACCGGGTAGGTCTCGCATTTTTCAGCCGGCTTAATGGCTTCATACGGACTTTCCGTTCCTTCGCTGATGACAGACGCCAAACCTTCTACCGTCGGATGGGCGAACACATCCTTCAGCGGCACTTGGACGCCGAATTCCTTGGCGATCCGGGAGACAAGCGCGGTGGCTTTTAAGGAATGGCCGCCCCGGTCAAAAAAGTTGTCGTGAATGCCGACAGGGCCGCTTTTCAGCACTTCCTCCCACAGCTGGGAAAGCTTCATCTCTGTCAGATTTCTCGGTGCTGTGTAGGTTTCCCGATCTGCCGCTCCGTCAGGAGCAGGCAGCGCTTTTCGGTCGAGCTTTCCGCTTGGGGTAACCGGCCATTGTTCCAGCTCAATGATATGAGCAGGAATCATATAGCCCGGCAGCAATGTCTCAAGCTGCTTGCGCACTTCATTTCTTCCGAGCCCTTCCGCATACGCACATAATTCCGCCTCGCCGCTTTCTGTACGAACAGTTACAGCCGCTTCCCGCACGCCTTCAATGCTTCTGAGCGCCGCTTCGATTTCTCCCGGCTCAATCCGGTAGCCGCGGATTTTCACCTGGTCATCCAGACGGCCGAGGAATTCAACCTGTCCGTCTGGGAGCCAGTGTGCTAAATCCCCTGTTTTGTACATGCGTTCTCCCGGATAAAATGGATCATCAAGAAAACGTTCTTCTGTTAATTCCGGACGATTCAAGTAGCCTCTGGCAACCCCGGCTCCGGCGATATACAATTCTCCCGCTACGCCGACAGGCTGTACGGCTAAATGAGGATCTAATACATACAGACGCGCGCCAGGCACGGGTTTTCCGATCGGAAGGCGCAAGCGATCCTTGTCCAGCTCAGGATCACACGCGTAAAATGCGGCATCAACGGTTGCTTCTGTCGGCCCGTAGCCGTGAACCAGCGATGTCTCCGGCAGCAAAGAAGCGAATCGGGCTGCCGTATGGGGAGCAAGCGGTTCACCTCCGGCGAATACGCGCTTCAGGCTTCTCGGTGCCTCTATTTCCGCTTGATCCAAAAAGCTGTTCAGCATGGCCGGAATAAAATGGGCCGTTGTAACACCTTCCTCTCGAATGGCTTTTACCATCAATGCCGGGTCTTTCTCCCAGCCGGACGGAAGAAGATAGGCCGAAGCACCTGAAAGCGTCCACCAAAACAGCTGCCAGACAGATGCATCAAAGGAAAAAGACGTTTTCATCATAATGATGTCGTCTTCCTCTAAAGGAAACTGCATCTGCATGCCGGTCAGAAAGGAAACAGCCTGGCGGTGCTCCACGGCGACCCCTTTCGGCTGTCCAGTAGAGCCCGACGTATAGATCACATAGGCGAGAGAATCGCTGTCTGCTTGATGAAGAGAGTGATATTCAGATTCTTCATTCGCAAGCGACGTCATATCCACTTCAAGTGTCTTTCCGGAAAAAACAGGTGCCTTTAATCCCGGCTGCGTCAGCAACAATGCTGCCCCGCTGTCTTTCAGCATATAGCTCAGCCGCTCCTCTGGATATACAGGATCAAGCGGCACATAAGCTCCGCCTGCCTTTAATACGGCGAGAACGGCTGTCAGCATGTCCGGCGAACGCTCGCTTAGAACACCGACAATGCTTTCCTTTGTGATACCATGCGCCGTAAGGCGCGCTGCCAGCCTGTTGGCGTACATGTCAAGCTGCGCGTAAGTCAGCGAGCCGCCAGAAAAGCGTAAGGCCGTCCGATCCGGCGTCAAAGCCGCTTGACGTTCAAACAGCCCGTGCAGCGTCGAAGCTACAGGCGAAACAGCTTTCGTTCTGTTAAACTCATACAAAACTTTTTCTTTCTCACGTTTTTCTGCCATATCTAATTCTTTTATAGTACTATGCGGATTTTGAAGTGCGTTTTCCAGCAACGTAAGCAGGTGGTGCTGAATCCGTTTAATGTCCTCAAGAGAAAATAAGGTATTTTGATAGTCGAAATTTAATTGAATGGCTCCAGTATCTATCCGCTCCTGTATTTGAACAGAAAGCTCATTCGCGGTGTATCCGCTGAAGTAAAGCGCCGTCTCATAGTTCAAATCATCCGCTTTTTTCCACTGAAGCGGATGGTACTGCATTGATATACCGATCAGGTTGTGTAAATCCTTATGTTCTTTTCTTAATTCATTCACCAGCAAATTATAAGGAAATCTTTGGTGGCGCATGACTGAAAGCTGTTCTCTGCCGACACTGCGTGCAAAGGAAAGAAAATCGGCGTCAGAATCAACCGTTTTTCTGATTGGAAGAGAACTGACAAACATGCCAAGCATTTCTTTCTCCGCCTTTGACCCCCTGTTTCCATAGTAGGTTCCGATCGCAAGGTCCGTTTTAGAGGTGATGCGGCTGATACATATGTAAAATGAAGCCATAAATAAGGAAATCATACTGATTTTCTGTTCTTCGCAAAAAGCTTGGATGGTATGTGCTAGGTAAGGTGAAAGTGTGATAGTATCTCTCGATGCGGAGGTACTCTGCTTTTGTGAAGTGCTCTGTCCGGTTAGTGAGTGGTATACCGGAGGCTGTTGGTAGGTTTGCGTCCAAAACAAATGGTCTTTTTCAAAACGTGAAGATTGTAAGTACTGCCTCTCTTTTTCTATGTAGCTAATGTAGGAAGGCTCTTGCTCATCGGGTACAGGCTCCCCTTTTTTGATTTTTTGATACAGATCAATAATTTGATTTCCCAGCAAATTTAAAGAGATGCCATCCATGATAATATGATGGAATTTCGCATATAACCAAATCTCATGAGGATGGATTCTAAGGAGATAAAATTGATACAGAGGCGAATCAAGCAGCTTAAACGGAATTCTGGCTTGATCATGAATCCATTGCTCTGTTTCTGTCATTTCAGCATTTGTAAAATCTATTATTTCAAGTGATAATCCTTTGTATTCTGCAAGATACAGACGAGGCTCTGACTCCGATTCAATTCCTTCTGTCAGCTGGAACCTGATTGCATCATTACGGGAGATTGAAAGGTTCAGAGCCAGCTGAAGAGCATCAAGATCAACATCACCCCTGAATTTTACACAGGCGGTCAGATTACAGATGCTTGTACCAGGCTCCAACAGTTCAGTAAACCAAACTCTCCTTTGGGCATGAGTTAAACCATAAGTATTTTCTTTCAACGAATTCCCTCCAATTCTAATTTATAAGAGGATAAGAAACTGAAATAATTACAATAAAAAGAAATTATATGACTATATAATCCATATATGCATTATATTAACCGAATTTTTTTAAAGTACAATAAAAAATATAAAATTTTTATAACATTTTTTTGAATATAGTATTAATTATTTATTTTTCTTGATTGATTTTATTAGGATTTCGAATGTAAAGTTATGAAAGTATCGATTTTTAATAGTTCTTCATCACTAGATTTTTTCTTCAATTATTTAATTTCATATGAGGATAGTGTTGGACCGTTTATAAGATATTCTCCGCCTCAGTATCAGGTTACATTTCTACAATATTTAGCTGAATGTTTTAAAAACAAGCGCGATAATGTAAAAAGAAACATAAAAAAACCTGTTTTCCACGAAAGCAGGTTTAGCGTTTTTATTGATTTGCCAAGATAACAGCAATGTGATCCTCAATGTCTTTGCCATCCGAGTCATCAATCAAACCGTTTAGAAGAATAGAGAAAACAAGCGTTTTTCCGCTCTTTGTTTCTGCATAGCCAGACAGAGAGCTGACAGTGCTTAACGACCCGGTCTTTGCCCTTATCTTTCCTTCTGCCGGGGTGTCTTTCATGCGGTTTCTTAGCGTCCCGCCTACCAGTCTGTCACTGTTCCCCGCTTCCGGCAGAGCATGCAGATAAGGTTGAAACCACTTTTCATCTTGAATGTCATATAACAGCTTTGTGATTTGGTCTGATGATACGGCGTTGATATGAGAGACCCCCGAACCATCCCTCAAAATAAGTGTTTTGGGATCAACGCTGAAATTCGGAAGCGTACTGTTTAGCACTTCAAGCCCTTTTTCCCAGCTGCCCTCTCCTTTTTCCGCTTTCCCCATCTCTTTTACAAGTACCTCGGCGTGCCCGTTATTGCTTAATTTCATAAAAGGAAGAAATAGCTTTGACAAAGGCATTGAGTGATGAGTGGCCAGTACGTCTGAAGAGTCGGGTGCTGTGCCCATTATGATTTTCCCTTTTACTGTTATGCCTTGTTTTTTAAGAGCCTGCTTAAATAAATCTAAAGCATATCCTGCCGGCTCCCAGACGGAAATCCACTCTTTTGTTTTGCTCGCATCAACCGGTATGCTCCCTTTAATCGTAATAGTATTGGTTCCATGTTCTCTTTCGATAGAAAGATCTTTCTTTTTTCCCGCCTCAACTGTTTTCGCCTCATTCTCAATCGCTACATAATCCGTTTTTGGTGACACTGATATTGCTGGCTTTTGTCCTTCTTTCTTTCCCGGACTGGCTTCTACTATCACAGTGCCTGCATCATAGTCCTCATTTGGAGACGCTGTCAGTGCGGAAATTTGCGCGCCGTAATAAGTGTACTCATCACTCCATGGCAAATCAGGCGAATAGCGGATATGATCATACCATGAGTCATCGGCGACAAGATTGCCTTTTATGGACTTGATGCCGGATTTTTTCAGCTTTTCGGCCATTTGATCAAAATCAGCTGGTAAAAGTGTCGGATCTCCTTTTCCTTTCAGATAAAGGTTGCCATTCAGCTTTTGTCCTTTGAGGCGGCCGTCTGTCCGCACTTCTGTTGTGAAAGAAAAATCCTCACCGAGAACAGAAAGTGCCGCGGCGGCTGTAAAAAGCTTCAAAGAAGAGGCGGGTCTCATCCGGACATCCCCTAAATGGTCGTATATGACGTCGCCTGTTTCTGCAGAACGGACAGTAATGCCGGCCATTGCACCTTTTAAAGCAGGTTCATTGGCTAAAATGGTTTCAATCTGCCCGGCAAGTGTATCCTGTTCTTCAGCCGCATGTGCAGCATGATGCATATATGGAATGGAAGCAAAGATGAAAAGCAGCAATATTACAAAATAAAGCTTCATGCTTTTTCCCATTTTCTTATCCCGCCTCTCCTGATTGGCTATCGATGATTACGCTCAATCGTGATGCTGCTTTTTACTGTCTTCTCTTCACCAGGCTCTAACACTTGTAAGCCAGTGAGTGACGAAGGGAGCTCAAGGTTAACTGCGTTTGTCACCCATGTATAAGGCTCCGGGCACAAATACCCTTGTGTTCCATCTGCATTATACACAACCCAATGCTTAAATTGTTCATCCGCCTTGTAGATCATATTCAGGTGTGCATGCTGATGGTAAATGACAGCCTGATTTTCTCCCCCTCTCTTCTGATAAGAAGATAAAAAGACATCATCAAGCTGCTGCCGTAAGAGCATTCCTTCGTGCAAAGCTTCCTGATTCGGTATATCAATCAGCTTTCCGGTCGGCAATAAACGTTCATCCAATTCCCATTGCTGATCAGCAGTAAGAGAAAATAAAGAGCTCTCTTCCGGGAAAACGAAGGTCGTATGATAACCAAGCCCCCAAGGAAATGCATCCTTCCCTTTATTCATGATCGTGGCATGCTTATAAAGAGTGTTATCTATTAAAATGTATGTCATCCGTACAATAGCATGATGCGGAAATTGTTTATAAACATGGGGAATCTCCGAAAGATCAATTTCAGTTTCTATGATCACTTCTTCGTCTGTTTGTTTCATTGTTATGATGTCCCACTTTTTGTCATAGAGAAAGCCGTGAAGGTGATGGTGTTTATCCTTTTCATTGATATCAAAATGATACGTTCTGCCCCGGAAGGTGAACGTTCCGTCACTTATGCGGTTAGGCGGAAACAAAATGGGAATTCCATACAATGCAGGTGTGTCATGAAAGCTTTCAGTTGTTTCCGGTTCTCGTAAAAGGTGCATCTTTGTTTCTTTGTCTACGAGAGAAATGACGTTGCTGCCCCACTCAGGCACGACTATTATTTCCAAATGCTCATTACCCGCTTTGACAGCTGGTGTTCCTAAATACGTCATCTTTTCAATATAATTTGTCATGTGTACTCAACCTCTCCTTAATTCAATGCTTATATATGAATTCAATTCAGTGTGCACTATTTCCTCCATTTTATGTTTTCCCTTTAGTCTTTAAGTAAACAAAAAACACCATTCAAAATGAACGGTGTTCTCTTGGAGTTTATTGAATCAGACGTGTAATCTGCTTCTTTTTCCAAATGAATTGATAATACCCGTAAATCAAAAGCAAACTCACGGCAAATGCTGCCGGATAGCCTACCCAAATGCCGAGTATTTCAAGATTTGTATAGTGAGACAGAACAAACGCGACCGGCACTTCGATTCCCCAGATGGCGAAAATACTGATGAGGGTCGGCCATAAAACCGTTCCGCTTGCACGCATCGTCGCAGAAATAATTTGGGCATTCCCAAACAGCAAATAGCTCCATAATGTAATCATCAAAAGCCTGTGTGCAATGTAAAGGGTATCTTTCTCGGTCAAAAATAATGCTAAAATCTGATGTGCAAAAAGATAGATAAGGAGGATCAGCACACCGCCAATGATATAATTCAGCCAAATACCGACCCGAATGACTTGCTTTAACCGGTCAAACTCATTCGCTCCAATAGATTGAGCAGCGAAAATAGACACCGCGATCCCCAGACTGACAGCCGGCATTTGCACATAGCTGGCTACCTGATTGACCACGCCATATGCTGCGGTTGCATCAGAGCCATAATGATTGACGAATGAAATGACCGCTATTTCCGATAGTGAGACGAGAATCATGTTAATGCTTGACGGAATACCAAGACGCAGCAGAAGCGCCAGCAGTTCCTTATCCATTTTCAAATAACGCCGCACTGTCTTATCAAATTGCAGCGGGTGTTTCGTTTTCCGCAGATACACCAATAATACGATAAAGGTCACAATTGTAGAAATAACCGTTGCGTAAGCAGAGCCGTAAATGCCCAGCTTCGGCAAACCGAACATGCCGAGAATTAAGATTGGTAAAAGTGCTATATTGATGACTGTGCTTACAATCAATGTATAAAACGGTGTCTTAGAATCTCCTGTCCCCCGCAAGAATGTGGTATAAGCAAAATATAAAAACATAAACGGCATTGCGCAAAATAAGATACGTGCATAGCTGACACTGACATGAATTACATTTTCCGGCGTGCCCATGAGACGCAGAATATCTAAGGTGAATATACTGCCGATCACAGCTAACACAATTCCTAATAAAAAGGTGAATGTCAGCGTTGTTCCGACAACGGCCTTTAACCGTTCCTCATTTTTTGCCCCATAGGCTTGCCCGATAAGAATGGAACTGCCGGAACCGATGCCGATCGTAAATGAAATGAGAAGAAAAAACAGCGGGAAAAAGGATGAGACAGCTGCAAGCGCATCTACGCCAAGCCATCTGCCCACAGCGACCATCCCGACTAATTGGCCCACTGATTGCAGCACATTGCTCAGAAGGAGCGGCACTAAAAATAGTGACATTGACCGCCAAACAGATGGATTGCTCTTCTTCTTAGATACGGGATTTTCTTGTAATGTTTCCATATGAATGACTCCTTTATTTAAACTCGTTTCACTAACGTGCTCCCGTTTCTTTTGAAATGAACACGACATGCAACATGTAACTATTCACCACAGTACTTATAAAACCCTTCCCGATTCTCCTATTTTTACACATTTTTCAATCTGCCAGAATAAACTAGTGCGATACAGCATAGTCTTTTGGTGAGATGAAAGAATAAAAAATAATTTATGCAAAAGTATTGTAATCTAAACGTAACTATTGTAACATTTGCAACATAAGAGAAAGAGATTTTAAAGGAGAGAGCCACATTGAAAAAATATCTTCTATTTCTAACCACTATTGCACTTATTCTGTCATTAAACACAAATGCATTTGCGAAAAACACATCCGGGGATTTATCACAAAAACAAGCATTGCAGCTGGCGCTAACAGCAAGAGAGCATTTTTGGAATACAATGAGCGGACACAATCCAAAAGCGAAAAAAGCAGTTTGCCCATCAGGCACATTC
Organism: Bacillus sp. B28; assembly: GCF_029536185.1. Lineage (NCBI taxonomy): Bacteria > Bacillati > Bacillota > Bacilli > Caryophanales > Bacillaceae > Bacillus > Bacillus sp. B28. Next base: position 2,093,488 of record NZ_CP120511.1, read on the forward strand.
GAGCATCAAAACCTTCAGTACGTATACATGTGCAGTGACCTTGGTACAAAAGAAAAAGCTGTGAATTACTTAACACCTATTTTCTCAAAAACAGCGATTGAAAAAGGCTTTAAAGACTATCATTTCATTGTGTCAAAAGGAAAACTGGCTGTTCCGGTCGGTGACGGAGACAATCTCTTAAATTGGGAAAAATCAACCGCTAAACTCATTTCTAAAAAAGGCGGCACAGTCACATATGAATTTACCGTTCCTACTTTGGACGGATCACCTTCAGCAAAACGGAAAGTGACATTTGTAAAAGAGAATAAAAAGTGGAAAGTAAATCGCTTTGACGCAGTTATATAAGAAAAAACGCCCGTTTTTCTCGGGCGTTTTTTATGTTCAGCATAAAAAAGCAACGGACGTATCGTCCATTGCCCTTTTGTTTTATTACGCTCTAGGAGAGATTCGAACTCCCGACCTGCAGTTTAGGAAACTGCTGCACTATCCGCTGTGCTACTAGAGCATTTTTAATATCTATATAGTAGCTCCGATTGTTACGATTTTCAAGCGATTTGATTTACAGCCCTCCAAATACCTTATAAGCAGCTCTTGTTGTATCTTCATCGATTCCAATATAACGCATTGTAATCGAAGGTGATGAATGATTAAGGATCCTCTGCAGCTCAGCGATATCTTTTGTCCGCTGGTAGAAATGATAGCCAAATGTTTTCCGGAGCGTATGGGTCCCTATTTCCTCAAGTCCGCACGCTTCGGCTGCCTCTCTTAAAATTCTGTATGCCTGAATCCGTGAAATTGGCTTTCTGGTTCGGACAGATTTAAAGAGATATTCATTTTCTTTCATGTCTTTCGTATACTCGTATATTTCTGCTTTCAAAGATTCTAAAATGAGAATCTTCCTTTTCTTTTTTGTTTTGCTTTCAGTCGCCCATAAATGGTCTTTATTTCTGACATCTTTCACTTGAAGCGGCAAAATATCAGAAATTCGGAGCGCGCTGTTAATGCCGAAAATAAACAAAAAATAATCACGCTTGTTTTTGCTGCGTAAATACTGTTTCACATCTTGAATTTTCTCTAAACTGCGGATCGGCTGTACAATATGCATCAAAAAACTCCTTAAAAACCGTTATGTAACGTTTTGAGGTCTATGTTACTATTATAGCGGAAAAACGTTGAATGTCAAAGTTCGGAGGCATTTATGTAACATAATATACATAGTGTTACATAAGCAGAAAAAAGATCTCTTGAAACGCCCTATCTTCTGAAATGACATTTACAGGCTCATATAAAGCTTTTTCAACTCCTGAGACAAATCACTCTAATCCTTCCCGAAAAAGCCCTTAAAACGCAATATGACGCTTTGCTTTTCGAGATGCTCTCAAAAAAAGATGCAAAAAAAGACACAATTTCAAATTGTGTCCTAATCCTCATCCTTTACATCAATATCTTCGGGGATCGGTTCATTTAATATTTCCTGCACGAGCGCTTTGTAATTCTCCAGCTGTTCGAGATGCGTTTTGAACTGTCCCTTATAAATCAAAAATTGCTCACCGTCATGAACGGCCCTGATTTTTCCTTCGAGCACCAAACTTTTAATATAATCCTCTGAAAGATTTGCATATTCTGCTGTTTCTTTAATCGTTAAATACATATAGCATTCCTTTCTTAATCCGTATGCTGTTTCTACTATAGCACATGACTTACCCCAATATAATCAATTTCACACAGAAATAAGGTCGGATGATATAGATAATATACCATTTGTCACTTGTGAAACCGCTGTATTTTTTTTACGCTAAGATTGTAACATAACAGCTTAATAGGAGGGAGAACATGAAAAAAACGTGGAACGTCTGTTTAGCAGCCCTGCTTAGTGTTCTGTTAGTCGCTGGATGTGCTCCATTTCACGCGGAAGCTAAAAAGCCGCCCAAAGGCTATGACGAGTACAAACAAGTAGATGTAGGCAAAGACGGAATGGTTGCAACTGCGCATCCTCTTGCTTCAGAGATCGGAGCTGACGTCCTGAAAAAAGGCGGAAATGCCATTGACGCGGCGGTTGCCATTCAGTTTGCGCTTAATGTCACAGAACCAATGATGTCAGGTATTGGCGGCGGCGGTTTTATGATGGTGTATGACGGAAAAACAAGAGATACGACGATCATTGACAGCCGTGAACGCGCTCCCGCAGGCGCAACTCCGGATATGTTTCTCGATGAAAACGGCAAAGCGATACCCTTCTCCGAACGTGTCACAAAAGGTACTGCCGTTGGTGTTCCGGGTACACTGAAAGGGCTGGAAAAAGCCTTGGATAAATGGGGAACCCGTTCGATGAAACAATTAATTTCCCCCTCTATTAAACTCGCTGATAAAGGCTTTCCGATTGATTCAGTGTTAGCAGATGCGATTTCTGATTATCAGGAAAAATTATCACGGACTGCCGCTAAGGATGTATTTCTGCCGAATGGCGAGCCGCTTAAAGAAGGCGATACGCTCATTCAAAAAGATCTGGCCAAAACCTTTAAGCTCATTCGTTCGAAAGGCATAGACGCCTTTTACGAAGGCAGATTTGCCAAAGCCCTTTCTGACACTGTTCAGGATTTTGGGGGATCAATGACCAAAAAAGATTTAGAAAATTACGACATTACGGTTGACGAACCGATTTGGGGAGAATATCAAGGCTATCAAATCGCAACGACTCCTCCTCCAAGCTCTGGCGGCGTGTTTTTGCTGCAAATGCTGAACATTCTCGATGATTTTAACCTTTCACAATATGATATCCGCTCATGGGAAAAATACCATCTGCTCGCTGAAACCATGCATTTGTCTTACGCTGACCGTGCGGCTTATGCAGGCGATCCCGAATTTGTAAATGTTCCTCTCAAAGGTTTGCTTCACCCCGACTATATAAAAGAGCGCCAGCAATTAATCAGTTTAGATGAAGTCAACAAAAAACCAAAAGCCGGTGATCCTTGGAAATACGAAGAAGGAACCGCAAACTATAAGCAAGTCGAACAGCCGAATGATAAAGTAGACGGCCAAACGACACACTTTACCGTCGCGGACCGCTGGGGCAATGTTGTTTCCTATACAACAACAATTGAACAGCTGTTTGGAACAGGCATTATGGTTCCTGATTACGGCGTCATTTTAAACAATGAACTAACAGATTTTGATGCGGTTCCAGGCGGAGCCAACGAAGTTCAGCCGAACAAGCGGCCGTTAAGCAGCATGACGCCGACGATTTTGTTTAAAGATGACAAACCAGTTCTCACCGTCGGATCTCCTGGAGGGGCAACGATTATTTCTTCCGTGCTGCAAACCATCCTCTATAATATAGAATATGGAATGGAGTTAAAAGCAGCGGTTGAAGAGCCGAGAATTTACACAAACAGTATGAGCTCCTACAGATACGAAGACGGAGTTCCAGAGGATGTACTCAGCAAATTAAAAGACATGGGCCATAAATTCAGCACAAGTCCAGTGGACATCGGAAACGTGCAAAGCATTTTTATCGACCGTGAAAACGGCACCTTCAAAGGAGTAGCCGATTCAAGCAGAAACGGCGCAGCGATCGGAATTAATTTAAGACATAAATAAAAAAAGAAAAACTGTACTCATTTTTGCCGAGTACAGTTTTTTTGCTGTGAACGATTAATCTTGCCTATGGTTCTCGCAAACTCCTTAACGCGAATCTAATGTCGGTACGAATACCTTTCAATATAACATCCAGACATGTGCCAGATAACAATTCGAAACACATAAAGGTTTGATCAGCTAATCAATTCATAGACCTTAAAGCTTCTTTGTTTTTTTGAAAACAGTCTCTCCAGCTTACGAAAACAAAAATCTATCCCGTATCCCCTGCTATTGTTGAATCTTCTCTTCTTGATTAGCCTGATGGGATAAATTTGGTTTCGTTCAATTCTGCAATAAACCGCTGAAATGCACTGGTCATAAAAAAGTCTTTTCTGTAAATAAACACGATCATCATATCCTGATATGATGCGGGAAGCTGGTGAACGTACACCCTTTGGCGATGGACAGAGCAGGCAATGGCCGACTTTGGCAGCAGCGCCGTTCCCAAACCAGCGGAAACTCCTCTGATAACGGCTTCCAATGTGCCAAATTCTATGATTTTTTGCTGTTGAATACCGGCTTCCTCCAATAATCTTTTGACCCTATCGCGATGAGAGCAGCCGGTTCCAAAAAAGAGCATCGGCAGCCGAAGCATGTCCTCTATCGCCCCTTCCTCCGGTGAAATCAACACCAATTCCTCATGGGAAACAGGAATTTGTTTGATATCCATGTATTCAACAGGACCGTAGACAAAAGCGCCATCCACCTTATGATCTAGAACTTGCTGAACCAAGCTGTGCGTATCACCTGTGTTCACTGATAAATCAACTTCAGGAAAACGTCTAAGGAATGAAGCTGCATGTTCAGGCAGGTGAGTGACCGCTGTTGTTTCCAATGCTCCAAGCCGCAATGGCCCTTTCGGATGCTGACTTAACTGCGCTGATTTCTCAGCTTCGTCTAATAATGATAAAACTTGATCTGCGTATTGTAATAGGTTTTGCCCTGCAGCCGTTAACTTCATTCCACGATTTGTCCGGTGAAATAACTTGATATTCAGATCTGTCTCAAGCTTATGGATTCTGGCTGTTACATTAGATTGAACATAATTCAGCTGCCGGGCTGCTTTTGTTATACTTCCTTCACGGGCAACAGCCCGGAATATCTTTAATTCTCCGCTTTCCACACGCTGTCACCTTCTTGTTATGATTAAAAGTGATACCGGCAATCATTTTTGTTCATTTTACTTGAAGAAAACCGCTGTGTAAAATATGTGAAGATCATAGATTACGAGGAATATAGGAGGCAGACGGCATGAAAGCGGTTATTCATAACGGAAAAAGCGGACTTCGGGGGTTAGCGTATCAGGACCTCTCTTCTCAAAATCCCGGATACGGAGAAGTGAAAGTAAAGTTGAAAACGGCGGGATTAAATCACCGGGACCTGTTTCTCATGAAAAATAAAACTGAACAAGATCATGAGTTTATTCTGGGCTCTGACGGTGCTGGCATTATTGAAGCGGTCGGTGAAGGTGTAGATGATCTGGCTGTTCAAACAGAAGTGGTGATTTTACCGACTTTGAATTGGGAAGTAACAGATGATGTACCTCCTGTTCCGGATATTTTGGGAGGCCCTTCAAACGGAACACTTGCTGAATATGTGATCATTCCTTCACAAAACGCAGTAAAAAAACCTTCTTATCTATCCTGGGAGGAAGCAGGCGTGTTGCCATTATCAGCTCTGACCGCATATCGAGCACTTTTTACAAAGGCCCAATTAAAAAAAGGCGAGCATATTTTGATACCCGGAATTGGAAGCGGCGTTGCAACCTACGCGCTAGTAATGGCTAAAGCGATTGGAGCAACTGTAAGCGTAACTTCTCGAAGCGAGGAAAAAAGAAAAAGAGCAATACAATTAGGTGCTGACCACGCTTTTGACAGTTACAGCAATTGGTCTGAACATCTTCAAGGACAAAGAGCTGATGTCATTCTCGATAGCATAGGACCGGCCCTCTTTTCAGAATACTTTGATCATGTTAAACCGAATGGCCGTATTGTCAGCTTTGGTGCAAGTTCGGGTGATAATCTCAGTTTTCCGCTGCGTTCTTTATTCTTTCCGCAAATCAATATATTGGGAACGTCGATGGGTAGCAGTGATGAATTTCATAAAATGCTGCATTTCATGGAAAAACATAAACTTCGGCCCGTGCTTGACCGGACATATCCTATAGAACAAGCACATGAAGCATATACCAGAATGCAGGAAGGCAGCCAGTTTGGGAACATCGGGATCACAATAGATTAAAAAAGAAACCGGCTGACAAACAGTCCGGTTTCTTTTTTTATATAATCCCCTTTATTTACGGCAGAACTGAACTCCCCATCAAATATCGGTCAACTTCACGCGCCACTTCACGGCCTTCATTAATCGCCCATACGATTAAACTTTGGCCTCTTCTTGCATCCCCTGCGGCGAAAACACCATCGATATTTGTTTTATAATCCCCATATGCTGCGCTGATTTTGTTGTTATTAGAATCAACACCGAATTGTTTTAAAAGCGGCTGTTCTGTGCCTTCAAAGCCGATAGCGATAAAGACGAGCTGAGCAGGCCATACTTTTTCAGTTCCAGGCAGCTCGCGGAACTCGTATTTTCCATGCTCATTTTTCACTTTCTCCATTTGAATCGTATGGAGCTCTTTCAATTTGCCGTTTTTATCGGCAACCAATTTTTTTGTTTGGATCGAATATTCTCTCGGGTCTCTTCCGAATTTTGCTTCTGCTTCTTCATATGCATATTCAAGCGTAAAGACGTGCGGCTGTTCAGGCCACATATTATCATTCGTGCGAGCCGGAGGAAGTTTCGGGTGTTTGCCGAATTGGTGCACGCTTTTGGCTTTTTGGCGCAAAGCGGTAGCCACACAGTCAGCTCCTGTGTCTCCGCCTCCGATCACGATAACATCTTTCCCCTTCGCATCAATGAATCGCTTGTCTTTAAAGTTAGAATCTAAATAGCTTTTTGTAGCAAGCGTCAAGTAATCCATCGCGTAGTGAACACCTTTTGATTCGCGCCCCTCGATTAATAGATCCCGCTGTTTTTGAGCACCTGTGCAAAGGATTACGGAATCAAATTGCTCTTTCAGCTCATCGGCCGTTATATCAACGCCAATTTCCGTATTTGTAACAAAATCGATTCCTTCTTGCGTCAGCAACTTAATACGGCGTTCGACAATTCCTTTTTCAAGTTTCATGTTTGGAATGCCGTAAGTTAAAAGTCCGCCCGCTCTGTCTGCGCGTTCAAATACAGTGACAGAATGTCCAGCTTGGTTCAGCTGGTCAGCACTCGCAAGTCCGGCTGGACCCGACCCAACGATGGCAACTTTTTTGCCTGTTCGTTTTTTCGGTATTCTAGGCTGAATCCAGCCATTCTCAAACCCTTTATCAATAATGGTCCGTTCAATATTCTTAATCGATACGGCCGGGTCGGAAATCGCTAGTGTACATGACCCTTCACAAGGAGCGGGACAAACCCGCCCTGTGAATTCAGGAAAGTTGTTTGTTTTTACAAGCCGTTCTAATGCTTCTTTCCATCTGCCTCGGTAGACAAGATCGTTCCATTCAGGAATTAAGTTGTAAATCGGACAGCCGGATGTAAATCCGTTAATGTCGGCACCGATCTGGCAAAACGGTGTACCGCAATCCATACACCGCGCCCCCTGCCGTTTCGACGCTTCTTCTGAAAAAGGAGCAGAATATTCCTTCCAGTCCTTTAAGCGAGTGAGAGGGTCTCGCTCAGCTGGTTTTTCTCGTTTGATTTCCATAAATCCAGTTGGTTTCCCCATGTTCCTCTCCCCTTCCTTACTGTACTACCGCTTGTTTTTGTCCCGCCGGCGCTTTTTTCTGCTTTGGTTTCGTATTGGCTTCAAACGCGTACATGACGGCTTCTTCCTCAGATAAGCCCGCAGCTTTTTGCTCTTCGATGCTCGCAAGCATTTGTTTATAGTTTTTCGGAATCACTTTAATGAATGTTTTCACGCTGTCTTCCCATTGTTCAAGCAGGTCTGCTGCTTTTTGGCTGTTTGTATATGCAGCATGCTTTTCAAGCATTGCTTTAACTTGCTGAATTTCTTTTTCATCTTCTAATGACTCTAACAAAATCATTTCAAGGTTGCATTTGCGTTTAAATGCTTTTACATCTTCGGCCAATACATACGCGATTCCGCCGGACATACCAGCCGCGAAGTTTTTGCCGACATCACCCAGTACGACAACACTTCCGCCTGTCATGTATTCACAGCCGTGATCACCGATGCCTTCAACAACAACATTCACACCGCTGTTCCGAACGGCAAAGCGTTCACCTGCACGGCCGTTAATATATGCTTCTCCGCTCGTCGCGCCATAGAATGCTACGTTGCCGATAATTACATTATCATGTGATTCGGAGTTGAATCCTTCCGGTAATTTGACAATGATTTTTCCGCCAGACAGACCTTTTCCGACGTAGTCATTTGAATCTCCGTCTAAATAAAGCGTCATGCCTTTTGGAACGAACGCTCCAAAGCTTTGGCCGGCTGATCCTGTGAATTGCAGCTTAATCGTATCTTCCGGAAGTCCTTCTTCGCCGTAACGTTTCGAAATTTCACTGCCTGTTACAGTACCTGCTACACGGTTTGTGTTATTGATTTCGACTGAAATACCAGCTTCTTTTCCCGATTCGATGGCATCTTTTACAGCAGGAAGAATCGTTGTGATATCAAGCGATTGATCAATTTTATGGTTTTGCGGCGTTTGGAATGTCCGTACGCCTTCCGGCTGATAAAGAAGTGTGGACAAATCAAGCTGGCTCGCTTTCCAATGCGCCTTTGCCCGCTCACTCACGTTAAGTGCGTCAGTGCGGCCGATCATTTCATCGAAAGTTTTAAAACCTAATGCAGCCATGTATTCACGGACTTCTTCAGCAATAAACAACATGTAGTTCACAATATGATCAGGATCTCCCATGAACTTTTTGCGAAGTTCAGGATTTTGAGTCGCTACCCCGACAGGACATGTATCCAAATGGCAGGCGCGCATCATAACACAGCCGAGAACAACTAACGGAGCAGTTGCGAAACCGAATTCTTCAGCGCCGAGCAATGCGGCCATGACGACGTCCCGGCCTGTCATAAGCTTTCCGTCTGTTTCTAATACAACACGATCACGGAGTCCGTTCAGCATTAAGGTTTGGTGCGCTTCTGCAAGGCCAAGCTCCCACGGAAGCCCTGTATGTTTAATGCTTGTTTTAGGTGAAGCACCTGTACCTCCGTCGTAACCGCTGATAACGATGACATCTGCAGTTGCTTTAGCAACACCCGCAGCGATCGTTCCGACACCAGCTTTTGAGACCAGCTTCACGCTGATTCTTGCATCACGGTTCGCATTTTTTAAATCGTGAATCAGCTGGGCTAAATCCTCGATTGAATAAATGTCATGGTGCGGAGGCGGTGAAATCAATCCGACCCCAGGTGTTGATCCGCGGACATCGGCAACCCAAGGATACACTTTATTGCCTGGCAGCTGTCCGCCTTCTCCCGGTTTTGCGCCTTGCGCCATTTTAATCTGCAGCTCATCGGCATTGACTAAGTAATGGCTCTTTACACCGAATCGTCCGGATGCAATTTGTTTGATCGCGCTTCTTCTGTCATCGCCGTTTTCATCAGGCACAAAGCGTTTTGGATCTTCTCCGCCTTCACCGCTGTTGCTTTTTCCGCCCAGGCGGTTCATCGCAATCGCTAATGCTTCGTGGGCTTCCTTGCTTAATGATCCAAATGACATCGCACCTGTTTTAAAACGTTTGACAATCGATTCAGCAGATTCTACTTCCTCCACTTTTAGAGGCTTGCGGTTTTCATCAAATGAGAACAAGTTTCGCAGAAATCCGATTCGTTCTTCATCTGCCGCTTTCGTATATTGTTTAAACAGATTGTAATCATTTCTGCGGCACGCCCATTGCAAGGTGTGAATCGTTTTCGGGTTAAATGCGTGATGCTCTCCGCCGTTTCTCCATTGGAAGTCACTTCCCGGTTCAAGCGTTTTGCTGTAGTCATCTTTATACGCTTCCTGGTGGCGGCGCTGCGCCTCTTCGGCAATGGTATTTAAGTCAATGCCGCCGAGCTGTGATGCTGTTCCCGTAAAATAAAGGTCAATCACGTCACGGCTGATTCCTACCGCTTCAAAGATTTGGGCGCCCCTGTAGCTCTGTACAGTAGAAATCCCCATCTTCGACATCACTTTTACGACACCTTCGGTAATGCTTTTTCCATACTTGCTGACCGCTTCTTCATAGCTGATATCCAAACGGCCTTCATCAATTTCCTGCTTGTAGGTCGCATATGCCAGATAAGGATTGACAGCATCGGCTCCATAGCCGATTAGAGCTGCGAAGTGATGAACTTCACGTGCTTCTCCCGATTCAACGATAATGCTGACTTTCGTGCGCAATCCTTTTCGGATTAAATGCTGGTGCAGTGCGCTGACTGCTAACAGCGGCGGAATTGGCGTTAACTGCTCATTCATTGCTCTATCGGACAAAATCAAAAGACTGACGCCTTGGCTGATTGCTTTCTCAGCTTGAGTGAACATGTCTTTTAACCCGCGTTCAAGATCTTCTGAAAACAGCACATTCATTTTTTGGCTTCTTAAATCAGGATGGACGATGGTTTTCAGCGCATAAAACTGCTCATTGGATAACACGGGTGTATACAGCTTGATTCGGCGGACGTTCCGTTCATTCGGATGAAGGAGATCGCCTTCTGCTCCGAGCCAAGTCATTGTTGAAGTCACGAGCTGCTCGCGAATCGCGTCAATCGGCGGGTTGGTAACCTGTGCAAACAATTGCTTAAAATAGTTAAACAGCGATTGCGGGCGATCAGACAAAACAGCAAGCGGCGAATCGTTCCCCATTGAGCCGAGAGGATCTTTTCCTTCTTTAATAACAGGAATTAAATATTTTTGAATATCCTCATATGTGTATCCAAACGCTTTCTGACGCGTAAGAAGATCCGTGAACTGCTCTTCCTCTCTTGTTTCCGGATCAGGATTCACTTGCACAAGCTCTTCCTCAAGCCATTTTTGGTACGGATATTCAGTTGCGATTTGTGTTTTTACTTCTTCATCAGAAATAATGCGGCCTTCTTCCAGGTCAATTAAAAGCATTTTTCCTGGTTCAAGGCGGTTTTTATATAAAACGTTTTCCTGTTCAACCTCAATAACGCCGACCTCAGATGAGAAAATAATATAATCATCTTTTGTCACATAATAACGGGCCGGACGTAAACCATTTCGGTCGAGTATTGCGCCGATTTGTTTTCCGTCAGTAAATGAAATGGCCGTCGGACCGTCCCAAGGCTCCATTAATGAGCTGTGATACTCATAAAACGCTCTTTTTTCTTTAGACATGTGCGTATTTTCTGTCCATGGCTCAGGAATCAGCATCATCGCCGTATGTGCCGGCTTGCGTCCCGCCATAACGAAAAACTCAAATGCGTTATCTAAAATGGAAGAGTCACTGCCGTCAGCATTCAGAATTGGAAGAATTTTATTGAGATCCTCACCAAAACTTTCAGACACAAATTGCTGTTCGCGTGCTCTCATCCAGTTGATATTTCCTCGAAGGGTGTTAATCTCACCATTGTGAACCAAATAACGGTTTGGGTGTGCTCTTTCCCATGTAGGGAAGGTATTAGTGCTGAAGCGTGAATGAACTAGTGCAAAAGCGGATACGAATGCCTCATCTTGCAGATCGGAATAAAACGCATCAACCTGTTCAGGTGTTAAAAGGCCTTTATAAACGATAGTTTGGCTTGAAAGACTGGCAAAATAAAAATCTAGACCTTCCGTTACTCCCCAGTTTTCAGCCTGTTTACGAATGACATACAATTTTCGCTCAAAGGACAAATCATCCTTCAGGTCAGAACTTGCGCCAATGAATACTTGACGGACAAACGGACAGCTTTTTTGTGCTACTGTTCCGATTTTTCCGACATTTATAGGTACAGTTCTCCATCCAAGCACAACTTGGCCTTCCTGTTCAATCAGTGCATTGATTTGCTTTTCGATTTTTTTTCTTTCAGCTTCCTTCTGCGAGAAAAAGACCATTCCTACCCCGTAACGTCCTTTTTCCGGCAGATTGATGTCTTTGCACTCTTTCTTAAAGAAAGCATCAGGGATTTGAACCAGTAAGCCGGCGCCGTCTCCCGTATCCGGATCACTGCCTTGACCTCCTCTGTGGTCGAGCTGGCAAAGCATCTGCAGCCCCTGTTTGACGATGTCATGTGTCGCCTTGCCTTTTAAGTGCGCATATAGGCCGATTCCGCATGCATCATGTTCAAATTCAGGACGGTAGAGACCTTGAGCTTTTGGCATTTGATTGTAAGTCATAATTCCTCTCCCCCGATCAGTTTCCGATAATACCGGTCATAAAATCTAACAACTCTAATATTATTGTAGGTTTTCAAAACGATATAAACAATATATAATTTAGATCAAAAGAATCTCAAAATGAGATAGATGGATGTGAGACTTACATGGAGCTGCGCCAACTGCGTTATTTTATGGAGGTTGCTGAACGTGAACACGTTTCAGAAGCCGCTGATTATCTGCATGTGGCCCAATCAGCAATCAGCAGACAAATTGCAAACCTTGAAGAAGAATTAAATGTTACTTTATTTGAGCGTGAAGGGAGAAATATCAAACTCACTCCGATTGGAAAAGAATTTTTAATTCATGTCAAAACAGCGATGAAAGCCATCGATTATGCAAAAGAACAAATTGATGAGTACCTTGACCCGCATCGCGGAACCGTAAAAATCGGCTTTCCTACAAGCCTCGCCAGTCAGCTTCTGCCGACTGTCGTTTCGGCATTTAAAGAAGAATATCCGCACGTAGAGTTTTTGCTGCGCCAAGGCTCTTATAAGTTTCTGATTGAAGCTGTCAGAAACCGCGATATCGATTTAGCGTTATTAGGCCCGGTGCCGACGAATTTTCCAGACATAGCAGGACATATTTTATTCACGGAAAAAATTTACGCGCTTGTACCTTTAAATCATCCGCTCGCCAAACAAAAAACGGTCCATTTAATCGATTTGCGCAACGATCAATTTGTGTTGTTTCCGGAAGGCTTTGTGCTCAGAAAAATGGCGATTGACTCTTGCAAACAAGCCGGGTTTGCCCCTCTTGTCTCTACAGAGGGTGAGGATTTGGACGCTATCAAAGGATTGGTGTCCGCAGGTATGGGTGTCACCCTTCTGCCGGAGAGCACTTTTGCGGAAACGACACCCCGATTTACTGTGAAAATTCCAATTGAGTTTCCTCAAGTGAAACGGACTGTCGGGATTATTAAGCCGAAAAACAGAGAGCTTGCACCGTCAGCGCAGGATTTTTATGAGTTTGTCATACAGTTTTTCTCGAAATTGGAACAGTATCAATAAAAAAGAACCCGAGCTTCTCTGGAGAAGTTCGGGTTTTTTGTTCCCGTGTATTTCTTCTACTTAATATACAGGCAAAGATAAATCCACATGGCATACAAACGCTTCTGGATCAATCACAGCTTTGTTTTTCATGCCTTTATTTTTTTCGGGTGTCTCAAGCTGCGAGGAAGAATAATTGACGATCCCGAGGCCGATGTCTTCACCATGAGAATCAGTCAGGCGGACAACAGCGCCGCTTTTAAATTTTCCTTTAATCTCCCTTACACCATCTGGGTATATATGCGATTGACCGTCAGCTATTTGGCCGGAACAGTCATCTGATAACACAATTTCACCTTCTGGTCCGGAATTAAAAGCGATCCACTGCTCTTTTTGATTCAACGGAAGCATTCCCTCAGCTTCAAAATAGGTGCCTTCCGCCTCTCCATGAACAGCTTGATATAATATATCTGCAGCGTCTGCCTGGCCAAGAAATCCTTTTATGCCGGATGCCATCACAATTTTAAACGCATCCAGTTTGGACCGCATGCCTCCGGTGCCGACTTCGCTGTCTGTATCGCCTGCACACGCTTCAATTTCCGGTGTAACCTCACTGACTCGCTGCACCCTTTTCGCTTTTGGATTATTTCGCGGATTGCCGTCATATAAACCGTCGATATCCGATAAAATCACAAGAAGATCCGCATCGATTAATCCGGCGACTTTGGCCGCAAGTGTATCATTATCGCCAAACTTAAGCCGATTGACGGTCACTGTGTCATTTTCGTTAATTATCGGGATAATACCGCGTTCGAGCAGTACATTCATTGTGTTCCGAACATTGTGATATCGATATTCATCAGAAAAGTCGCTTCTTGTAATTAAAATTTGGGAAGCTACATAACCGTGCGCCAAAAACAGCTTTGAATAAGCCTCCATCAGCAACCCTTGACCGATTGAAGCAGACGCTTGTTTTTCAGGCAGATTTTCTGGTCGCTGAAGAAATCCGAGCTTGCGATATCCTGCTGCTACTGCGCCGGAAGAAACCAGGATGACTTCATATCCGGCGTCTTTTAGTTTGGCGACCTGGTCCACTAAAGCTTCCAGTTTGCGAATGCTGATTTCCCCATGAAGACTTGTCAATGAACTGCTGCCGATCTTCACGACAACTCTTTTCATTTCTGTTTCAGACGTCACTTTATCACTCCTGTTTTATAGCGGTGCCGCTGTTTTTTCGATATCATCGCTGATTTCCTTTGAACGCTTAGCCGCATGTTTAATGGCTTGAGAAATGGCTTCTCCTCCGCCGCTCTTCTTCAAGGCCTGTAATCCGGCAGCAGTCGTTCCATTTGGCGAGGTAATATTATCTCTCAGCACCTCAGGCTGTTCTCCTGTCTCCATCAGCATTTTTGCAGCACCCAAGAGTGTCTGTGCACCGATGCTTCGTGATAAATGTTTATCAAGGCCCGCTTCCTCGCCTGTCTTTTCGATGAATTCCATTAAATAATAAAAATACGCAGGGCCGCTGCCGGCAATTCCCGTGAAAATGTCCATTTGATTTTCCTGGATTGTATACACTTCACCCATGCAGCCGAGCAAAGCCGCCGTCAGTTTTTCTAAATCATCTGTCACATGTTTGCCAAGCGCGATGGCAGTTGCAGAAGCGCCGATCATACTTGATGTGTTAGGCATTACTCTGACAACCGGCTGTTGATTATGCAATGATTGTTCAATATAAGAGGTGGTTATGCCGGCTAGCACCGACAAAATTAATTGATGGGGTTGGATGCGTGTTTTTAATGATGACAGAGCGCTTTCGGCATCTTTTGGCTTCATCGCCAAAATGAGCACATCCATGTCTTCAATACATAAGTGATCCGGCGCCACGCCTTTGATTCCATATTGAAGTTCAAGCTCAGCTAATCGCTCTGTATTGCTGCGGTTTGTAACGCAGATGTTTTGTTTTGGGATTTTATTGGCACGAACGATACCTGATATCATTCCTTCCGCCATAGATCCGGCTCCTATAAAAGCTACTTTTTTTTGATCAAAGATCGGTAACATCTCCTTTGTTCGCTTTTTTGTTCGTATTTTCACACGTTTAAAATGTTACCACGTGAGGAAATGATGTCAAGTTTGAAGGTCACTATTGATTTGTATTGTTTCATTTCGACAAATATGTATAATGAAAAACAGAAAACACCCGATACTCGTGACTATGCCGGGTGTTTTCTATGTTAAAAATTATCTGACAGTGCTTTTTCAATCAGTTTCTTGCAGCGATCCAGCTCTACTTTCAGCTGTTTTTTATACAGCTTGGCTGCCTCGTAATCTTTAAACTGATAGAGGACCACTTCTTGGAGCTTAGCCCCTTCTTTCTTTACTTTGATTTGTTTTAATATCCCATCATCAAGAAGCTCATGCAAAGACCGGTAAACCTCTGTATGGTTTGGTTTAAAACCAATCTCTTTAAATTCTGATCGAAGCACTTCCAGAAGCTTTAACCCGTAAAGTCTTTTCTGCTCAGTCATGGTAATCATATAAAGCTTCAAAAACGCGCGCTGCTTGACTAAAAATCCAGTGGAACTTCTTTTTTCTTCTTTCATCGGTCTGCACCCCTTCTCTGTAAACTGAGAACACCATGTACTAAATATTCAATTTTTTCCTGTTATTCTCCTTCTTCTATTAATAACATGATAATCAAGTTATTTTGTGTTTGATGTTTGTATGGGTGGAGGGAATAAAAAAAGATAAAGTGAACATTTGGTACACAGTTTGTTTTGTTCATTATAACTTGTTTTCACTATGATCTTCAATTTAAAACTATTGTCCGGTTTACATTTCCTTCAATATATGTCCGTTGAATTGAAAAACAGCCTTTGATAACGTATCGATAAAGGAGATGATAAAATGACAAAGCAAACAGCGTGTCCTGCCAAAGAAGAACGTTACGCCAACTTAATTCCCATGAAAGAATTGCAATTCGAAAAGGATCGTCTTTTCCCCTTCCCGATTTATGAAAAGCTTCGGAAATCGTCTCCTGTCCGCTATGACAAACAGCGTGATTGCTGGGATGTTTTTAAGTATGATGACGTTCAATTCGTCCTGAAAAATCCCAAACATTTTTCATCCAAACGCGGCATACAGGCAGAAAGCATTTTAACAATGGACCCTCCGAAACATACCAAATTACGTGCACTCGTCAACAAATCGTTTACTCCAAAGGCAGTGAAACAAATCGAAACCCGCATAAAAGACGTTACAGCACTCCTCTTACAGGAGGCGCGGCAAAAAGACACAATCGATATGATAGATGATATAGCAGGCCCCCTTCCTGTTATTATCATTGCTGAAATGCTTGGAGCACCGATTGAAGACCGGCACATCATCAAAACATACTCCGACGTGCTCGTTGCCGGAGCGAAGGACAGTTCAGACAAATCTGTCGCTGACATGGTTCAAAAACGCCGGGACGGCTACGCTTTCTTAAGTAACTATTTTAGAGACATTCTATTAAAACGACGAGCCCATCCAAAAGAAGATTTGATTACGATGCTTTTGCAGTCAGAGGTCGATGGAGAATATCTAACAGAAGAGCAGCTGCTCGGTTTTTGCATTCTACTTCTTGTCGCGGGAAACCAAACGACTACTAATTTGATCGCGAATGCTGTTCGCTATATCACGGAAGACACAGCCATGCAACAACAGATAAGACAGAATACAGACTATGTGCCTAATATAATAGAAGAAACGCTCCGCTATTATCCGCCTGTTCAAGCCATCGGACGAGTTGCAGCAGAAGATATAGCGCTTGGCGGAGCATTTATAAAGAAAGGATCTTCCGTTATCAGCTGGGTCGCGTCAGCCAATCGGGATGAAGCTAAATTTTCTGAACCTGATCGTTTTATCATTAACCGCCCCTCCTACCCCCATCTCAGCTTTGGGTTCGGAATTCACTTTTGCCTCGGCGCACCATTGGCCAGGCTCGAAGCAAAAATCGCTCTTTCCTCCCTCTTGTCTATGTCAGCTTATATTAAACAAGCTGATGATGAACAGAAACTCGAAGCGGTACCAAGTCCTTTCGTGTTTGGTGTTAAACATTTACCTGTGCGGATTGAATTCAAATAAAAAAAGCCTGTCGCTAGACAGGCTTTCGTTTTACGGATTTGTTGACCACAATCCAGCAGATTTAATGAAAATACGCGGATCTAACTTCAATTGAGCTACCATATATTCAGCAAGATCCTCAGGCTGCATAACCTTTTCAGGATTACCGTCTGTCAGGTTCAGTTCAATCGACATATCACTTGCGACAGTGCTCGGCGTTAACGCGCTGACTCTGATATTATGCTTTCTCACTTCTTGCATGAGAGATTCTGTTAACCCAAGAACGGCAAATTTGGATGCGCTGTAAGCGCTCGTGACAGCTGCTCCTCTTTGGCCGGCTGTAGAAGAAATATTAATAATGTCACCAGCTTTGCGTTCAATCATTTCAGGAAGCACCGCACGAGTAACATGGTATACACCCATTAGATTCACTTGAATGATATTTTCCCACTCATCAGCGGATAGATCTAAGAATCCGCCAAATTTGCTGATTCCCGCATTGTTAATGAGAATATCAATCTCGCCTAGCTCCTCTTTAATAGAAGCCACAGCTTGATCAACATGCGCCGCATCCTTTACATCCGCAGCGGCAAACGCAGCTTTCACACCAAGTGCTTTTACTTCTTCTGCGACTTTCTCAACATTGGCGGCAGTTCGTCCGATTAAACCGATATTTACGCCTTCTTTCGCAAGCGCAAGAGCTGTCGCGCGTCCAATCCCTCTGCCTCCGCCTGTGATAAGAGCAGTTTTATTTTGTAAACTTTGCAATTGAAGCACCCTTTCTTTGTTTACATATGTACGATAACACATTATAAGCACAAGAAAACCAATACGCAAATGATATGAACTGCGCAACTATCATTTCACCTGCTTAAAATAGGCGAAATAGGGTATGACATTAGAAAAGGGGTGAACATATGGTTATCGTTTATATCAGTATCGCAGTAATAGCCATTTCAATCATTTACTTAGGGATAAATGTGATTCAAAACAAGAAGAAAATAGATCCCGCTATGAAGGAACTCACTGCAGTTACGCAATCCATGCAAAAACAAGTTGAAATGGTAAAAACGGAAGCACAGCAGCTGTCTCAAAAACAAAAAATGATTCAGTACGATGTTGAAATGAAAAAAACCGCGTTGCAGCAGACTGCTGCTGAAGTGAAGAAAGCCCCTCAAGCAGTTAAAGAGGTGTGGCACGCAGGACATTTGAATAGAGGTTAAATATGAATGATATCCCGTTGTAACGTTTAAAATGGACAATGGGATATCATTTTTAGGGAGGTTCGCACATGATTGAAAACCGCAGCGGTTTAGCATCATTTGCAGAGAAACTAAATACTCTTCCGGTATCAAAACCGCTTTCGAAAACGGATTTGCTTACTTCCCCATTTCGCATACACCAAGAAAACGCGCTTGAAATGTACTATTCACCTCATAATGAATATATCAATCAAGATGCTTCGATTGTGATTTCAGGCATAACGCCGGGTTTTTCACAGATGAAAACAGCTTATGAAACAGCTGCAGAAAGCTTGCGCAAAGGCCGATCTCTAGAACAGATAGCTTTAGACACCAAAAAAGCGGCAGGACTTTCTGGAACTATGAGAGATAACCTGATTGCGATGCTGGATCAATGCGGGCTGCCGCAGGTTTTAGGCATTCAAAGCACCGCACAGCTTTTCGGCGACTTGCGCCATATGCTTCACACCACTTCTGTTATCAAATACCCTGTTTTCATTCAGCAGAAAAACTATACAGGACATCGTCCGGCTATCCCCCGCTCATCTATGCTAAGCACTTATGCATATAAGCATTTTCCCGCTGAACTTGAAAAGCTATCGGGCCCTGCTCTTCTTATCCCGCTAGGCAAAGCAGCCGAAACAGTCTGTGAAACACTGATCAGGGAAAACGGCAAATGGCGGCTGACCTGCCTACACGGCTTCCCTCACCCATCAGGCGCGAACGGCCATCGAATGAAACAATTTAAGAAAAACAAAGAGGAATTAGAAAAACAAATTCGCTCCTTTGCTTCATCAAATTCGATTTTGTTATAGAAAAGAGGAAATAAAAGGGATATGATAAACCTACATACATCATAAGGGAGGGATTGGGTGTTTCCTGTATTAGAAACCGGCAGGCTTATTCTAAGAGAGTTGACAGAGAAAGATGCGGAAGCCATTTTTACTTGTTTTTCAAACCATGGCGTCACACGCTACTACGGACTTGATCCCTTTGAAAGTATAGATCAGGCAAAAACAATGATTCATCAGTTTGCCGACAATTATCAAGAAATGCGGGGAATACGATGGGGAATTGAAAGAAAAGACACCAAAGAACTCATCGGTACGATTGGCTTTCATGCTTTGGCCCCCAAGCATAAACGTGCAGAAATCGGTTATGAAATCAGCCCGGTGAATTGGCGAAACGGCTATGCATCAGAAGCCATTTTAGAAATTGTGTCTTTCGGCTTTGATATCCTTGAATTAACGAGAATCGGTGCAGTTGTTTTTATGGAAAATGAAGCGTCAAATCGTTTGCTGTTAAAAATGGGATTTGAAAAAGAAGGCGTATTAAAACAATATATGTACCAAAACGGTGTCCCTTATGATACAAATGTTTATTCTATGATAAAATCATGAAAATCAGAGAATGAGCAGAGATTCTAGCTGCTCTTCCCTAAGTCTCTCGTCTGTTTTCACTCCTCATGATTGCCTCTCAAAATATCATAGCCAAAATACTCACAGTAGTGGAAATCAAAAAGACCGCATTCCATCGCAGCATTGGCGAAGACGGAGCCTTGTCATATAAAATGTCCGGTTCTGTAGTCGTGCCAGCAATGCCATTTCATTCTTAAAAACTCCCTAATAAATAACTCCCTATAACGAAACAATAAAAAAGATGCATAGCGCTATATGCATCTAGTGACGTCCATTAATAAATCCCTTTCTTCATCCTGCTTCTTGTCATAAAGCCACCAAAGAAATAAAATAATGCCGACCAAAGAAAGATATAAAAAAGCTGAAATTTGAATTCCTGCACTGTCTGCCCTATTTCTATCCCATGGATAAAAGTCATGAATGCTTTTTGCGGCAGAATCGCACATAGTGCATCTAAGACGGGAAGATTAGTCGTAAAAGAAATAAAACAGCCCGACAATACAGACGTAACCACACTGATTCCGCTCGTCACCAAGCTTAAGTTTCGATCCATAACTGATGACATAAAAATAGCGAATGACGCTGCAAGCACTGCGAGAACAGCCAGCAGTTCAGCAAGAATGTCCAAGCGAAAGCCAATATCCACCTGAAATAATATTGTTGTCATCACAATGGCCAGATAGGTTGGTATGTATAGACATAAAAATGTAAAGATAAACTGAACACTCAGGTATTTGTTCTCGTTTACGGGTGACACTAAAATCCGCCTGAAGGTTTTAAGCATGCGGTCTTCAGGATACAAGGCAGTGAGCGCGACACCTTGCATAAAAACAAGCATCACGATAAAACCTAAGATATTTGTGCCTGTCCCTCTTTCAGTCCTTATTTTATCCTCTCCTTTATAGCTGTTCGGCATTTTCCCAGTCTCAAAAAGCTCCCGAATCATTTTTTTATCCGCTTCACTTTTCAAAGTGGTTACCTTGTAGTCTTGATGATTTTTTTCTACGACTGCTGCATATTTTCCTAACACAAGATCAGAAAACCTCGGCTTTTGATGGACCATAACCACTCGAAAGGCAGGATCTTTGGGGAGATTTTTCATTTCATCCTGCTCCGTGACAAATGCAATGGTTTCTTTTAAGACCGGTTTACCGGAAAAAAGAATCGCTGTTCCAACCATCAGCGGAATGATAATCAATGCAATGATGATAACGGCTTTCTTCGCCAGTATTCGTTCCCACCTATTTCGGAATAGATTCAGCATACATATCCCTCCGGCTTAAAAACAACATGGGAAACGGCAATACAAACGATTGAAGCCAAGAGAAGAATGGATACCACAGGCAGCAAAATGCTGAAATCATGATCATAAATGAGGCGAAATGAGCATTCCGCTACCCATTTAACCGGAGAAAATACGGAAATTTCATTTACGGTATCTCCAAATCTATGAATTCCGAAAAAAACGCCTCCAAAGAAAACAAAAAAAGCAACTGGAATTTGCATGATACTATTCGCCTGTTCTTCATTTTTGAAAATGCAGCAAAACATGGTGCCGAAACAGCAGCCAAAGAACAAAAAGACATGCAGTAAAAGCAAGATATACGGAAGGTCTTCTCCGCCAAAGTTCAATTTAAAAATCGTTTGGGCCGTCCATACATTCATGCTGTACAATATCACACTGAATATGTAAGTTGATAGTAATTTTGAAAGATAAATACTTGTTTTCAAAACGGGTGCGTATACAAGGCGGATGTTTCCACTCTTCACCTTTTCTTCCATAAATGTGTTGGACGCGGTCATTGCGATCAGAGCCGCTGAGAAAATGATCATATTCACCCCGTAATAATCGTATGAACTGATACCATCTGCCCCAAAGCTGTTTTTTGTGACAAAACCCATGATCACAATAAGAATGAAAGGAAAAATCGTATTAGCTAAAACGAGAACCGGATTCCTTAAAATATTCATAAAATCAAATGTCATTACTTTTATCAAACTCATGTTGCCTCTCCTAATCTCTTAAATTTCTTCCCGTCAGCTCCAAAAATACCGTTTCTAATGATGCCTCTTGACTGCTCATATGCAGAATGCTGCATCCTTGAACACTTAATTCTGCTATGATTTCACCTAGGAGATCTTGGCTCTTTCGGACTGTAACTTTCAATTCATCCTCTCTGGAGTGTACTTTTATAACCCCTACTATATCCATCAGAATGTTTTTGTTTAATTTATCTGCATTCGCCAGCTGAAAAGAGTAAGTCATTTCTTTATTTACTTTTTTGTACAATTCATCTTTCGTCCCGTTAGCAATGATTTTTCCCTCATTCATAATCATAATCCGATCAGCAATAGCCTCCGCTTCTTCCATATAATGAGTTGAGTAAATGATGCTCGCCCCTTTTTCTTTAAGCAATTTAATAGACTCCAATATGTGATTTCTGGATTGAGGGTCTATCCCAACAGTCGGCTCATCCATAATAATCAGTTTCGGCTGATGGGCAATAGCACAGGCAATGTTTAGTCTTCTTTTCATCCCGCCTGAAAAAGTCTTAGGCTTATCATCTTTACGATCATATAGCTGTACAAGCTCCAAGGCCTCCTTAACCCGGGCTTTCAGCTCTTTTCCTTTAAGAGAATATAGACTGGCAAAAAAGCGAACATTTTGTTCAGCAGATATATCCTCATAGATGGCGATATCTTGAGGGACGATTCCGATGCCCTTTTTCATTTTCTTTGCGCTGTTTTTTACATTATGGCCCAATATCGTAACATTTCCGGAAGTGGCCGACAGTACTCCGGATAAAATATGAATCGTTGTGCTTTTTCCTGCTCCGTTTGGGCCAAGAAGCCCAAGGACTTCACTCTCCTTTACTTCAAATGAAATGCCGTCTACTGCAGTTTTGTTCGTGTACTGCTTTTTCAAATTTTCAATTGATGCCACGCTGTTCATACGTATCTCCTTTTTACATTCTCCGTTTTGCGAACTCCTGAAGTATTTTTATTTTCAGATCATCACGTTCTTGTTCAATTTCAAAGTCACGAGCATCTTCTTCGAAACCATCCTGCTCTTCTCCGTCAAAACTGTATAGCTTTTTCAATAAATTCCACAGTGTCTCTAATTCTTCCGTCGAAAACCCCTGAAAAATATCTGCCATAAAGTACACAGCTTTTTCACCGCACTCCTCTAAAACGCGTTTTCCAGAATCGGTAATTTTCACATTAACCGCACGCTTGTCACGTTTACTTGGCACAGTAACGGCATATCCTCTTTTTTCAATACTGCTGACAAGCCTGTTTATGTTCTGTTTCGACGTACCTAATTTTTTGGCAATGTTGTTGAAAGTGGTTTCTTCTTCCGGTAAATGCAGTATGGAGACCATCGTCATAAATTGCCTAGTCGTTAAGCTCTCATAGTACTCATCACCTCGTGATTGAATTTTGTTTAAAACAGAAAAAAGTGTAGCGTAAGACTGCTGCATTAAAAATAAATCTTTTAGTTCTTTAGAAAAGTTCATTATAATCCTCCTAAAAAAGACAATTTGTTGTCTATAACATCATAGCACTTCGTTTTGATTTGTCAACATATTGTCTATTTTATTTCAAAAAACTAACATCCTCGTTTGCAAAACATACACATATTGATCAATAGAAAAAGGTATATCATGGCTCGGCAACGTATAGTTGATGAAGAAAAAGCATTGAAATCAGCCTTTTTTTTGAAGATCTAATTGAAGAGAAATACGGAGACCCTTAAATCGTACTACAATGGTTGAACCGTGCCCTGCAAAGATACACTTAAAAAAAGGCATACAATCATGAAAGTTAAAAAGCGATATTCATGCAGAAGCGATTGCCCAAACTATTTATTGAGCGGCACTCTGTAACTGAAGCCATTGCTGAAAAAAATCATGAAAAGCGCCCTGTTTCAGGGCGCTTTTCATCAGGATGCATATTGAGGGGAAGTCTCTTTCTGTACTTCTTTTTCTTCAGGTAGCTTAATACATTTCGTCATGACTGCACTCGCAAGATAAAGCACCGCAAATATCCAGACAACGCCTTGTGCACCGACGAGTCCGATGAACATCCAAGCTAAAGCAGGTCCGACAAATGCCGATAAGCCGGCTGCGAGGTTCAGAACGGACATGGCGGCTCCTTTGTCTTTTCCGGCAACTGTCGGCACGATCGCACCAATCGGCACGTAGCCTGCCAGCAAGCCGCCCCAGATAAAGCCGATGATGCTCACAACCGCCATATTCCCGCCTGAAAAAACAGGCGCATAGTATAATAAAACAGTGAAAATGCCGCAGCCGACTCCTCCAAACCAAATGACGGTGTTTTTCCATCCGAATTTATCACCGACAATTCCAAAAATGAGGTTAAATACAATGTTGCCCAGAAAAATCGTTCCCCAAATCTGCAGCCACACATTAGTTGAAATGCCGTGCTGAGCCATGTGCATCGGCAAAAACACAGGGAAACCATATGTGCCGATGCTGTTGATGATTCTAATCATTCCTCCTGTCAGCACCCGCGGATTGGTAACAAGAATGGTAATCCCTTTTAAAAGCTCCTCCGCCGTTTCTGATCGTTTTCTTTTCTTCTTTTCAAACCGGTCTTTATTAATAAACAACGCGAAGACTGCACCGAGGCATACCCAGAAAATAGAACTCCACAGCGTATTTAAATAACCAAACGTTTTAATTGCATAACTTGAATACCAAGCACCGAAAACAAACATGCCCAGACAATACGCAATCCAAAACCAGCCGACAGCTGTGCTGAGCCTGTTCTGCGGTGTTCTGTAGATGACCCATGTCAAGAAGGAGTAAGCAAAAAGCGGGTATCCTAAGCCTTTAATAAAGTAAGTCACAAACATGACAGGCAGATTTAGCTGTTCAAATCCGAAGACGATAAAAGCAGCTGTACCGATCACATAAAACAACAACCCCATAAACATCGTCCGCTTTGCGCCATATGCTTCCAGACATACACCCGAAAACCATGAAGCGATGGCCAGTGAAATGCCGTATATACTAAAAATCGAAGCGGATTGCTGAACGGTGAGCCCATTTTCAATCAGAAAAGGACTGAGCCATCCTTGTTCAAGACCGTCTCCCATCATAAACAGCACAACCCCTAAAAACCCCCATGCCAGCCGCTTCGGTATACCAATTTTATCTAACATATCTGTATCCTCCTTAGATGCTTATTTCAATTACCGTATTACCTCACTAAAGTAAGAAAATGTATAATTCCTCAATTGGCGGCAAATTCCGCCTTATACTAATACCTTGTTTCTCGATGACGGCTCTAACCCTGAAAAGAAGCGTTGGACTTGCTTCCACTCCTCGTATAAAGTCATTTCTATCTGGCAATCCTGCGGTTCTATCACCCGAACACTTCCAGACATTTCTTCGGTCAATCTATAGGCCTCATTGCAAACCACAGCAGCACCAACGACTGATGCCTGACTGTACCCTTCTTTGACATAGATTTTTTTCTGAAGAAGATTGGCAATATATTGTGTAAATGTTCTGCTTTGGAATCCGCCTCCGCATCCCCACACATAGTCACGATCAAACGGGGTGATCTCTGTTAAGATGTCGAAGTTCCATTTGATTGAACATGCAATCTCCTGTAAGGCCGCGCGTACAAAATGCGCTCTGCTTAAATGGGCTGAAAGCGGTACATCAAAGAGAAAGCCGCCTTTCGTCAGGGCGTTTTTTTCTGTCGATAAATACGAGCCGAGGGAAGATACACATGCATGATCTTCCTTAGCAAGAGCAGCAATCTCTTCTTCCATCACATCGTACGGTTCATTCGGATAGAAAATATCCTTTAATTTTTGAAAATTCAGACCCGTTACCCCGGGATTTGTCTCTGCAAGCCACTGTCCTTGATCTGTGTGGCAGTTCAGCCAGGCTTTATTTTGTCTGTCCTCATGAATTTCATCAATAATTTTGGTAATCGGTGTTGTCGTACCTGATACAATGACTGCGTCTCCCAGAGCAGCACCAGTGCTTTTGACAGCAAGTTGTGTATCTCCCCCACCCGCTATAACCTTCGCATGATGTGATAGTCCTAATTCTGCCGCATACTCATCTGTTATCGATCCAATGACTGTTCCCGCTCTTACTAGAGGCGGAAGAATGGATGGCGAGAAACCGAATATACCGCACATCTCTTCTGACCATGTATTTTGTTTTACATCAAACAGCAGCGTTTCCGTCGCCTGTGACGGTTCATATATCAATACTCCGCTCAACTGATACGTCACCCAATCACTGATGCTTGTGAAGCTTGCAGTTTTTTCCCATAAGGAGGGCTGCCGGTGCTTTAAACCATAAAGCTTGAGCGCTGAAAAAAGCGCAGTCGGCAGACGGCCTGTTCGGCTGTATACTTCTTCCCGATTCGGTATGTTTTCCTCCCACTCCCTGCCCCGATTGTCAATATTGGGCAGACCGAGGAAAGACTCACCATTTTGATCAAGCAGCACGATCCCCTGTCTTTGACTTGTTGAAGTGAGACCAATAATTTCAATATGACGAGAACGAGAAATCGCACATTTAGCCAGATTCATGATTTGATTCCACAGCGCCCGTGGAGAAAAATAGCGGCTGTCCGGGTAAAGCGGCTCGGTCGTATATACAATGTCCTCCCGTTCAACCGTTTGAACGCTGCCCGACACACTTACGACCGCAACTCTTGCATTGCCAGTGCCAATGTCAAATACGAGATAACCTTTTTGTTTCATCATCCTGATGCCCCCTTTTCTTACACTTCTGCTTTAAGATCGTTTTTGTTATATAAAGTCGGAATATTGAGAGTTTTTTCATCCTTCCACTTTTTAAGCGCTTCGTTCAGAATGGTAACGTGATGATCCTCTACTTCAAATGTTGCTCCTGCTAAATGCGGTGTTGCCAGAACATTAGGCAATGAAATAAATTCATAATCCGATTGCTCTGGCGGCTCATGATAAAAAACGTCTAATATCGCACCTCTGATTTTACTTTCTTTCAGTGCAGATAAAAGATCCTCTCGGTTTACCACGACAGCTCTTGATGTATTCACGAAAATGGCGCTCTCTTTCATCAAGTCAAAATACGTCCGATCAATGAGGCCAAGCGTAGCATCTGTACGCGGCAGATGAACAGAAACGATATCACTATCTGAAAAAATCCTCTCCAGAGATACTTTTTCATATTGCGGATAATCATGCTGTATGTATGGATCGTAATACAAAACCTTGCAGTCAAACGCAGCCAGCAGTTTTGCAATTCTTTGCCCAACCGCTCCGAATCCGACCATACCCACGGTTTTTCCTGTTATTTCATTACCTTTGAATTTGGCATACGCCTGCAAATAATCACTGTTCCATTTTCCATCCTTTAGCCATTGATTAGAGGTATTCGTGTGCCGGAGAAATGAAATCACATTTCCAATAAACATTTCAGCAACAGCTTGTGCGTTGCGCCCAGGTGTATAGAAAACCGGAATGTCTCTGTTTGACGCTGCTGCTACATCAACATTGGAAGGCATTCCCCTGCATACTCCCACAAATGAAAGTTCCGGCATTGATGCAAACACATTCTCTGTCACCTGATCAAGCTCAGTAATCAAACCCGTCGCATTTGTTTCTTTTAATAGCTGAATCAATTCATCTTCCCTGTATGCCCGGCCGTTCTCTTTCCAAGACTGATAAACAACGGAACCGAACAATTCTTCAAGCTCTTTTCGTCCTTCTTCGTTGTACGGTGCTGTAATCAAAACCGTCATGATGCAAAACATCCTTTTCATCGTTATTTTTCACAAAAAAATCTCTCTCCAAAGATGGAAAGAGATTCATGTATAGGCGCACTCTGCCACAGACAGAAGCCGGTATAAACCTTACTTTCCTATCTTTCAAGCTGACGCTTGCTGGAATTGGCACAATAATGTTGCCGAGGTTTCATAGGGCCAGTCCCTCCACCTCTCTTGATAGAAAATGTTTTGTATGTAATTTTCAGAATTGAGAATACGTTAATCATAAAGAAGAGCCAGATTGATGTCAATGTCTTTTTTTTCAGAATTGACGTTATCATTCGAAATGTTATAATTCTTACAATATATCTAACTGGGGAGAGGAACTGGGCTATGAAATCGTTTGCCACTCAACAAAACGGCATTTTTAAATCCGTTTGCTCACTGGACTGCCCGGACCAGTGCGGCTTGCTGGTACATAAAAAAGACGGGAAAATTGTAAAAGTGCAGGGTGATCCTGATCACCCCGTGACAGCCGGAAATATATGCAACAAAGTACGAAATATGGCTGAGCGCATCTATGATGAAAAGCGGCTGACGACTCCGCTGAAACGAACAGGTATAAAGGGCGAGGCAGAGTTTAAACCAATTTCTTGGGAAGAAGCGATTGACACCATCACATCCCGCTGGAAACAGCTGATTGATCAAGAAGGAGCTGAAAGCATACTGCCTTACAGCTTTTACGGCAATATGGGAAAATTAACGGCTGAAGGAATGGACCGCCGCTTTTTTTACCGCTTGGGCTCGAGCCAGCTTGAGCGGACGATTTGCAGCAAAGCCGGATCAGAGGGCTATAAATATACCATGGGTGTGAGTGCTGGAATCGATCCTGAAGAAACAATCCATACGAAACTGTTTATCTTTTGGGGAATTAACGCAGTCAGCACAAATATGCATCAAATTACAATCGCCCAAAAAGCACGGAAAAAAGGCGCAAAAATTATTGTGATTGATGTGCATAAAAATCAGACA
This sequence comes from Bacillus sp. B28, assembly GCF_029536185.1. Classification (NCBI taxonomy): domain Bacteria; kingdom Bacillati; phylum Bacillota; class Bacilli; order Caryophanales; family Bacillaceae; genus Bacillus; species Bacillus sp. B28. The sequence goes on from NZ_CP120511.1 coordinate 2,122,050, forward strand.
GGGCGTCTCGCAGACTGGTTTATTCCTATAAAACCCGGTACCGACAGCGCGCTTGCCCTCGGCATCATGCACATTTTATTTAAAGAAAATCTTCAGGATGAAGCGTTTCTTTCAGAATATACAGTCGGCTGTGAAGAACTTCGCGAGCATGCGAAACAGTATCATCCAGAAAAGGTATCCCTGATCACTGGTATCAGTACCGACGATATCTATCAGCTGGCAAAAATGTATGGTGAAACCTCCCCTTCCTTTATCAGAATCGGAAACGGCCTTCAGCATCATGACAACGGCGGAATGATTGTAAGAACAATTGCCTGTCTTCCGGCGATTACCGGTCAATGGATGCATACAGGAGGCGGTGCCATCAAACATAACAGCGGAATTTTAGAATATAATACCACCGCGCTTCAGCGTCCTGATTTACTGAAAGGCCGCACACCGAGATCGTTTAATATGAACCAGCTGGGCAGAGTTCTTCTGGAAACAGACCCTCCTGTTCGCTCCCTCTTTATTTATGGGACGAATCCAGCCGTTGTGGCGCCAGAAGCGAACAAAGTCAGACAAGGCCTCCTGCGGGATGACTTGTTCACCGTGGTTCATGATTTGTTTTTAACAGAAACTGCCAAATATGCGGACATTGTACTGCCCGCTGCATCTGCTTTTGAAAATACTGATTTTTACACCTCATACTGGCATCATTACATTCAGCTGCAGCAGCCGGTTATTGAGAAATACGGGGAAAGTAAGTCTAATACTGAGGTATTCCGGTTATTGGCTGAGGCAATGGGATTTACGGATCAGGAGCTCAAAGATTCAGATGAAGACTTAATCCGGCAGGCGCTTCACCACCCCGATAATCCTTATTTAGCAGAGATTACTTATGAAACACTTACTGAACGTTCATTTATGAAGGCCAAGCGTGAAAAGCCGCTGTTTCCGGGTAAATTGCCGACACCGAGCGGAAAAATAGAATTATATTCAGAAAAAATGAAACAATCCGGTTTCCCGCCGTTACCGACCCATACGCCGCTTGCGCCGGATCATGAATTCCCGTTTATGTATGTTCCCGGGCCGAATCATAATTTCTTAAACTCAACGTTTTCCAATAATGCAAAGCACGTCAAACTTGAAAAGACACCGAAACTCTTTATCAACACGAAAGATGCCGAAAAACACGGCATCACTGATGGTGAAGCCGTACGGATTTGCAACAGCCGAGGTGAGTGTGAACTAACCGCCGCAGTCGGAGAACAAGTGCTGCCCGGTGTTGTCGTCAGTCAAGGATTATGGGCAGATGAACCAGGCAAAAATCAGCTTGTTAACGCCCTGACCCCCGACCGCTTGTCTGATATGGGCGGAGGCGCCACTTTTTTCTCAGGACGAGTGCAGATTGAAAAAGCATAGAAACCGTCCAGAGCTTGCTCTGGCGTTTTTTTGTGTACACAGTCAACAAAAATGAAACCAATGATATAGATTGACCGTATAACATGACGATTACATAATGGAGGCATACACATGGACGTTTTTTTAGGAATCGGTATTGCATTGGCTGGATATTTTATCGGAGAAGGATTAAAGCATATTAACAACCCAAAAGCTAACGAAAAAAATGACATCATGCTGATTAAAGAACGAGATATTTACTTTTACATCGGGCATTTTTTAGGAATAACCCAAGCGGAGGCGAAACTCTTAGCAAAGGATCTCACAGACCTCCCTCATATCGAAATAAACGGAAAAAGATATGTGCAAAAACATATCTTAAGAGAATGGGTATTAACATTAGGAGAGAAACAACAAGCGAAAGATTAATGCGGATTTTTCAATAAGACGAGCTATAAAATTTCTTTTCCAAACACAACAAAAAGCAGGATTGGAAACGCTTTTTGATGAATTTATTGGTTCTTTAGTTATTTATTTAATTTGAAACCAATCAACACATTAACGAAAGCATCTCACATATGCAAATATTGATTTTTACTTATCAAGTATAGGTATTGCTGTCTTTGGTAGAGGGGTTGCCAAATGAATACAGAGTCACCATCTAGTATCCAAGTAGCTGAAAGACAAAGACCAGTCGCAGGATTCGTTTAGCCCTTTTTCTTGAGCAGGACTTTCATTTGAAATGTTCCTCTACCATTGCTGTGCCAACTTGTAAGCAAGTCACAACATTCTTATTTCATAATCATTTGCACGTATAAAAAAACGTCGGAAAATTTAGATTTTCCGACGTTTTTCAAAGGTTTTATTCAGGAAACTGAACATGCCCGGGAACTGTGTACGCCCCAGATGTTCCGTTTGCAGGAAGCTTTGGAATCGTGTCTTTTACAACTTTTCCTCGAATGTCAGTGATTCTGACTTTAAGAGAGCCTGTTCCTAAATTGGTGCTGAGGAAATGATTATAGTCCGTTTTCTCCATGTTGATCCACTTTCCGTCTTTGTAGTATTCCATTTTCATAACGGGATACTTGTGGTTTCTAACTTGGATTGCCGCCCACCACTGGCTGCTGCCTTCTTTAATCCGGTATGTGAAATTGCCAGTGATTGGCGCTTTGATCACACGCCATTTGATTTTGATTTTTCCATCTTTCATAGCACCGATTTTGCTGAAGGCATTGGGTGAAAGATCAAGGGCTCCTGGGGCACCCTCAGGATATAGATCGGTAACATAGACGATCGTCTTCCCCTTTGGCCCTTCCACTTCAAGATAAGAGCCGGCAAGAGCTGCTTTCACACCGCCGTAATTAAGATCTTTTGGGTTAATTGCCGTAATCTCCATGTCAGATGGAATGGGGTCAAGAAGGAAAGCCCCTCCTGAATAGCCTGATCCGGTATAGGTTGCATAGCCTTCGTGCAAATCGTTATAGGCTGCCGAAGCCTGCGGGCAAAAACAAAGAATCATCAACATAACCACGCTAATAACAGCACTGATCTTCTTTTTCATAGACATCCTCCTAATCCAAATTTCGAATGAGAATCATTATCATTGTAATACTCATTCGATATGGATTGAAAGAGGACATAGATTCATAGATTGATTTATGTCTAATTCACTATTCTATATCTATCAAAGGGTGCATTTTATACGACTATGCAATACTTATGTTCAGATGCACATATGAGCCAAAATTCTTGTTTCATTAATATGGATAGCTATAGTGAGGATCTGAAGTACATCAGCTCAAAAAATTCCCATCCCCGCTTGAAATCGCAAGCGGGAGAATTTCACTTTACTTTTTGCAACTTGGCCAGAGCAGTAAGTATAATACCTAAAATGAGCACAATCGGAACCCAAATAATGATGTAATGAAAATGCGGTTCTGCAAAAGCTACAATAATAGCCCCCATACAATATAATATGATGGCCAGCGCCCTTAACACAGCATCTCTCAAGAATGTTTTATTCTGTTTAGAGAAAAACAACCGGCCGGAAAGATCCTCTAAAAGAGAAGCCAATGTTCCGGTCAAAACAGTTGAAGAAATGCCTGCAATCCCCAGTTGTTTAGCTGCTGTTGTTTGTATCCCCATGGCAATACTCAAAAGGATAATAAGGATGTATACGGGAACGAAAGCAGAAGATATTGAAAGACAAGCAAAAACAAATAAAATGAATGCTTCAATTGCCAGAGCTTTTGTTACAGCGGATGGCCAAAATGTTTTCTCTGCCTTTCCAACAATGATTGTTGAAATAATCACCCCAAATATGAAACCGATTAGCGCAGTCAGAGAATGAAAAACAGTGACCTGAAGAGACTTTCCGATCGCTAATCCCAATAAAACGATATTTCCGGTCATATTAGCAGTGAAGACGTGTCCTAGGCTTAAATAGCCGATCACATCCACGATTCCCGCTGTTAAACAAAGAAGTGAAAGCAAGGTGTTTCGATATGCTGAAGCAGTCAATGGTGTATCAATCCTTTCGTGTTGTTCCAATTGTAACTCTTTTATTTGACATCAAAAACATATAAAATCCCGGTTTTGATCAGGAATATAGACTCTATTCTTACTTTTGTCCAACTGTAATAATAATCCATATGAATTTATTTCAATTTGAAAGGAAGCTGAGTGGCTTTGAAACGATTTTCTTTATTATTTGCCATGTTAAGTTTATTATTGCTTCTCTTGCCTGAAAAAGCTTTAGGCGCCGTCGATTTTCCAAATACCTCGACGAATGGCATTTTAGGATTTGCCGGAAATGCAAAAAATGAAAAAGGAGTCTCTAAAGCCAGCACAACCGGCGGAAAAAACGGCCAGATCGTATATATCCAAAGTCTAAATGATTTAAAAACCCATCTGAGCGGATCAACACCTAAAATTTTAGTGCTTCAAAATGATTTAATCGCTTCTTCAAAAACAACGGTAACGATTGGTTCAAATAAAACACTTGTAGGTTCTTATGCTAAAAAAACGCTGAAAAATATTTATTTAACAACAGCTTCTTCATCCGGAAACGTCATCTTTCAAAATCTGACCTTTGAACACAGCCCGCAGATTAATGGAAATAACGATATACAGCTTTATCTAGATTCAGGCTTCAACTATTGGATCGACCATGTTACATTTTCAGGACACAGCTATAATGCTGGCGGAAGTGACCTGGACAAGCTGTTGTATATCGGTAAATCAGCTGATTATATTACCATCAGCAACTCAAAATTCGCAAATCATAAGTACGGTTTAATTTTAGGATATCCTGATGATTCCCAGCACCAATATGACGGCTATCCGCACATGACCATCGCCAACAACTATTTTGAGAATTTGTATGTAAGAGGCCCGGGGCTGATGAGATATGGCTATTTTCATGTCAAAAACAATTATAGCAACAATTTTAACCAAGCAATTACCATCGCGACAAAAGCAAAAATATACTCTGAATACAATTATTTTGGAAAAGGCAGCGAAAAAGGCGGAATCCTTGATGACAAGGGCACCGGATACTTTAAGGATACAGGAAGCTATCCATCCTTGAACAGGCAATCCTCTCCGTTGACAACGTGGAATCCAGGCTCCAATTACAGCTACCGGGTGCAAACTCCGCAGTACACAAAAGAATTTGTCACAAAATATGCCGGATCACAAAGTACAACATTGGTTTTTGGCTACTGACACAAAGAGGGCTTGCATAACGCCAAGCCTCTCTTTATGGCTATGTATTGTTCGTCTGGCTTGTGTCTAAACTTGCTTATCAAACATATCATTCCTGCACAAGATGAACATGCTTACGGACCAAAATTTTTTCGCCAAAATGTTCACTCCATTTTCATTGAAGGAACACACGGACCTCTGAATTGCTTTTCTCATTATACAACTAGGTCATTATGGTTTCATCTCAAACAAAAAGAATCCATTTCGAAAATGGATTCTTTTATTTTAATGTACATTCTATCATCTATAAACCAGGCCGCCATCAGTTAAAATAGCTTGACCGGTGATATAATCTGAATCATCTGAAGCTAGAAATGAGACTAAATTGGCCACATCTTCAGGTGTTTGATATCTTTTAAGTGCAATGTCTGAAGAGAATTTCTCAAAAGCTTCTCCTGGTTTTAAATCATCGCTATGTTTAACCATTTCTTCATCAATACGATCCCACATTTTTGTTTTTGCAACACCAGGACAATATGCGTTAACTGTTATTTTATATTTGGCTAACTCTTTAGCAGCTGAATGTGTAAAAGATTTCACAGCGTGCTTCGTTGCGGAATATGTGCCAAGCATTTCAAATGATTCGTGACCTGCTATACTGCATGCGTTAATGATTTTGCCTTTTGTTTCTTGCTTAATGAACTGATCAGCAGCTGCTTGAGTACCAAACACAACGCCATTGACATTAACCTTGAACAATTGATTCAGTTGTTCTTCTGTTATTTCTAAAAATGGCGAAACTGCCTCAATGCCTGCATTGTTTACAAACACATCCAAACGGCCAAATGTATCTGCCGCTGCTTTAACTAAATTGAATTGATCATCACGCTTGGATACATCCCCTTTTACTCCGATAACATGATAGCCTTTTTCTTTGAAGTCTGATACAGTTGTCTGCAGCAGTTCCTCGTTAATATCATGCAGAACGACACTAAAACCATCCTTGCACAATCTTTCTGCTATCCCTCTCCCTAATCCGCCTGCGGAACCAGTAACAATTGCTACCTTGGTCATAAATATTCCCCTTTCGCAATGAGGTATAGTGACGATATATTTATTTTAACAAATCAATGTTTCTCCACATAATGTAAACTGCTGTCTCAAAAGAAAGCTTGTATTATATTAATTAATTCAAGTTGAAATCATTGTGTGTAAAGTAATAAAGTTCTTCACTTCAGGATTGATCCCTTATACGCTGTAATACATTATATTGGAATTCATTAGACCGGTACCCAATGTTTCATTGCTACGGTCTTACCCCTAAATGTAGTTTTCCTTGCTTACAATACCTTTGAATTTCATATAAGCATAGTGTAAATGCCATTGAGTTTAATTGGTCTTGATTCCAAAGCATGCGTGATGAAGTCGTTCTTTAACTGATGAAGAAGATCATCGACCTGGTCAGCTTTTTCATCATTTAACATTCAATATTTCTTAGCAAGCTTATCATCATATGTATTGCCGATGCTGCCGTCCTCTTGTTTCCTTCGTCATTCTTTAAGCTGCAAGCTTTCTCTGACTCCTACTTGGTTTACATTCTTCAACTGAGATATCATTATTTATAATTGTGATGTATCGTTTATCAAATAGAGTTATCCCAATTTACTTCCTTTTTATCAGATTCTTCATTTTTCATTTATATAATGTGGTTTTAAAGAGGAGAAAGTCCCCTCTTTTACACTTGTATTTCTCCATAACATAATCTGTCACATAACTCATAGTTACCGCCAGTTTGATACATGCAACGTTGATAGCATCGTTGTGGATCATAAGAGATTGTTTGGTATTGAGGCACATGATAATTTAGATAGTACGGTGTTTGTGTATACCAAACTGGATATTGTCTAAACACATCGAACCCTCCATTCGCTCCTCTAGTTTAATGTATTGTATTTACCTCACAGCCAAATGTCATTTGTCCATACGAAATTAGGCATTCTTTAGAGCAATTGATCTTTTCAACACATTTAGTTATTTTTTTATTCTTTAACAATTTATCAATTCAATTTCACTCCAATTATTTTCAACTTTGACTCATATGAGCAATAAACTTCTCCACAACCCGTTTCTTAAAAACATGTCAGCAAACTTGGTTTGGAAATCACTGTCGTTATTGAGTTTCACCTTCTCTTTCCTCCTTTTAAATCTAGATAAAAGTCTTTTTTATTTAATCTTAATCTCTTTCCTAATTATGTTAAAATAGATCAAAAAAGAAATTGTGGTGTATTTATGCTTGACTCAACTTTTCTCTTGCCATTCATGTTTGTACTTTATTTTTGTTTTATTCTATATAGAATTATTAAACGATTTATATTTAAGAAAGAACGAATGGCCAATGATAAGCATCTTGTTATTGTTTGTTTAATCGTTTACTTCTTTGAACTGATAAGCGTAACAATATTCCCTTTACCTATAGATCATCATTTAATTGCGAACTGGAGGAACGATTCTTATCATCCATTTTTGTATGGAAATAACTTTATCCCGTTTTATTTCTTTGTAGATATTTATCATCTAGGCTTGCAGTTTTTTGTGATAAGATCTCTTGGCGGAAATCTGATTTTACTGTTGCCAATTGGCTTGTTGTTCCCCCTTTTATTTGACAAGTTAAGGAACCTAAAAAGAATGTTATTAACTGGATTTTTTATTTCATTGTTTATAGAACTAACGCAACTTTCAATTTCTATGTATGTAAGAAACTCTTATAGAAGTTTTGACGTTGATGATTTAATCCTTAATACGTCAGGTGCTGCAATAGGCTACTCGCTGTTTTGTATTCTTCGATCGTTATATAAAAAATTGCGATTTAAAAATGATTCTTTCATAAACATCTGATCTGTAAACAAGATATGTAGCCCTCATCAAGCAAAGACCAGCCAATGTGACAGACTTTTTGTTGAAATTCAACTAGAAAGACATAATAGGAAAAGGTAAGCATTCACTAGCGCGAGAAATGATGTTTATTGGAAGACCGCAAGGTGAAAGGATATAATCAACATAACTAATCATTTTAAGGTGATACGAAAATGGACAGTGTAATGAAATCTCATTTTGAAAATCTAGAAGCAAAGGACAAAAGCCTGCAATTAGAAGCCTTTCAGAATATTATTAACGCCACAAAGGAAAAAGTAGACTGGGCTTATGAAGTATGGGATCAATTAATAGGATGGCTGACCGATCCGGATAACCACAGGCGAGCGAGAGCTGCACAGTTTCTTGCTGGTTTAGCAATCAGTGATCCGGATAAGCGGATGCTGTACGACTTTCCAGCGTTATGGGAAGTGACCAGGGATTCAAAATTTGTAACTGCTCGGCATAGTTTGCAAGCAATCTGGAAGGTTGGCTTAGCTGGACCAGAACAAAAAGAACTGGTGCTTACTCATATTATTGATCGCTTTAAAAATGGAATGAACGAAAAACATTATACATTGATTCGCTACGATATGATTGTAGGATTAAAAAAATTATACGATGAAGATAAAGATGAGCATATTAGGGAAATAGCAATGGACTTGATTGAGATCGAGAAAGATAGCACATATCGAAAGAAATATTTGTCAGCCTGGAAATAACCACTTTTATGTAATGCTCTGCAAACGTTAAAACAGCACTACGTCTTCGTGTGAGTGCTGTTTTTTACGCTAAAGCATCATTACAAATTACACTTGCCGCCCTCGCCCATCATGCTGCTTTTATACAGCAACTAGCTGCATTGAATGTTCATGCTCTTTCGGCGTGGTAAAAGAACATCTTTTTTTCAGGACCGTTCCAATCGTAAATCCATTTTCTCTAAGCTTTAAAGTTTGTTTCATATCAAAATTGCCCTAGCGCTGTTAATGGCAGTACCATTATTAAAATAAAATAAAAGACCAAAGAACTTCTTATTCAGCAGAACGTAATGCGTAATTATAAAAATAGACAAATGAGGGATTAATGTTGGACAAAGAATTGTACTCATGTTTAGTATGCGGGTATAAAGGATTAATAGAAAATCTTTTGTATAATGGGGAGTATCAAAAAACATTTGATATTTGTCCATGTTGTGGATTTGAATTTGGTTACAGTGAAGATCATGATGTGAAATTAGGTTTTATTGTAACACCAGATCATCTGATTGAAGCTGCATTTCAATTGTATCGTAAACAATGGATTGAGGCTGGTATAAAAATTTTTCACCCTGAAGATATCCCAAAAGAATTTAAAAACGGTGACTGCTTAAAAGCTGAAGTTTTGTTAAAACAATTGAAAAACCTAAATCTTGATATAGATAATTTTGAAATCGACGGGTTAAATGAATAATTGAAGCTAACTTTATCTGCATTTAGATTGAATCGATTCTAGAGAAGCAGGTGTATCCCCTCTTGCTATTTAACTCTTCAAATTGTTGTATACGGTAATTGTAGAGCTTTCTATTAAGCGATCATATGCGGGGGGATGCCAACCTTTATAACCATTTGAATTTTTTAATTGTTGCTTTTGGAGGATCAGATTCTTTTAGAGTGTTGAACCACACCTTCATTTTTTTACCTTCCACAAGGTCTTCTTTGTTTTCAATTTGACTTAACTCTAATATCACAACATGATTTTTATATTTTCTTATAAGTCTATCTTGAGACAATTCAAAGTCCTCTTTTTCAGGAGCATGTGTGCCCTGAAGAAAAACGGCTGACTTTTCATCCTTAAAAAGGATAAAACCAACAAGGTTCTGCATCTTTGGCGTTTTTATTTTATTTTCTTCCTTATCATTGCAGCCTGAAATAAAAGCAAGGAACACTAAGACCAATATCCCGTTTTTACGCATTTATCTCTCCCTTTTTGGCGTATGTTTTATAACAGTAAAAAAAGGCAAATCATTTTAGAGGTAATTTATAATCACGCGACACAAGAGTACTGGACCCGGAAAAACAGTACAAGTTTATAGATTTGAAGAACAGATTTACCACAGGTAAACTCTCTTCAATTCCGTTTTGCCTTTCCGTTACACATCATTTCCTAGTGCCCGCACATAAAAAATGATTGAATATTTAGTACATGGTACAATAAGGTAAAACACCTATTTCGTTAACCAATAGATTAATTTACTGACATCGCGTTGTGCCTATTGTGAAAAACTTGTAAACTTTTTGGGTAGCCATAAAATAAGGAGCGATTTTTTTGTCTAAAAACTTAGCATTTTTTCTTTTCATCTTATGTATCATCATTGAGAAAATCATGAAAAATATTGATGTCATAAGCACTGTAGCATCCTTTTGCTCTTTAGTTCTCGTTTTCATTTATTTTAAAGATGAGTTTAAAAAGCTAAAACCAAAAGCAAGGAGCATTCTGTTTTCATGCTTTTTAGTATTAACAGGGATTATAACTTTTATCATTTTAGAAGGACAGGTATTCATTAAAAACCACGATTTTTTTAACGGCTGGGAGACCATAGCAGTGATTATTTTGTTTCCAGTCCCTTTGATATCTGGTACTGTTTGCTTTAGATTGCTTTACGAGCATTTGAAAGAAATGTAAGCATTTTATGTACAGGTAAGGAACTACACTCGCATGTTTTATTTTTACTTTGAATAAAAACATGCCTTAATCATGACATGTACGTATCAATCAGATGTTTCTGAAAGGCAGACCTATATTTTGGACGTTCATCCCTAAACTTGCCATTGCAAATTTATCTTTTATACCATGGTTTCTCTTGTAATCTTATTTTATCTGTATGTTTCTCCCTACCGGTCTTCCACTCAACCTTAACAACTACATCATGTCCTATTACTTCATCTTCAGGCATAAAATCAAACGTAGCAATATGGTCTTCCATTTGTCCTCCGCCTGGCATTTCTTCACCTGTGTACTCTGATAAATCATAATCTTCTCTGTCATCGTACTTTTTACCATCTATATATAATATAATTTTTTCAACAATGGTTCTTTTCGCTTCTTTCTTGTTCCCTCGCCAGTATAAATTCAAGAAGTAATTAGGGCCAATCGAAGTTTTATCTGATTTTTCAATGGTAGAAACCCACAATCCGTTCCTGCTGCTTCCCTCATATTTTACTTTGTCTCCTGATATCATTGCAAAGAACGTTACAAAACAAATCAATAATAGAGCTGTAATGATTAGTGATTTTTTAATTTTATTTTTGCTTCTCATGTTTTCCCTCGCTTTCTTCATTTTATTAGTAGAATAAATGGGCAAAATGTTACTTGAAAAAGAATATAAAAAAAGCTGCTCATAAAGCAGCCCAATCATTGTCTTTTCAGTTTTGCAGCCATATAAGACTTTCTTCTTTGTTCTCAGCTTTGTGATTCACAGCGCATCTATATTTGCTAATGACTGATCAGGTGTTGATTATTTGCCTTTTAGCATCAAATGGAAAGAAATTTACTTACAAGCTATGTAGGTCACTACATTGTCTAATTCACCTGGTACTAACTGAATGTAAAGGTTTGTTTTAATTGGCGTCCTTCTTTTCCTTTTTGTGTCCAAATCATAACAACCTCTAATTCAGATGCCTTTTCAGCCACCATAAAATGGTTAAACTTCAGCGGGGCACCATCGTTTAAACTTTCGGCTAAGCTTATTAAATCCTCCTCCTGTCTCACACAATTTTCGTTGGGACAGCCAAAAAGTGAAAACCTAGTGGTTGAATCAGGATCATTTCTATACAATTGTACATCCACTGTAGCTGCGGCTTCCCCTATGTTTTTGATTTCCATTGAATATACGTTATATTCCCCCTTTTTTGGACTCGCTAATTCCTTTGCATTTTTTGCTTCAGTTATTTCGACTGACCATTGTTCTGTTTTTTGTTTAATTGGCAACTCTGTAAATGTCAGGGCTTGAGTCTTTGTTTGAACAAAAGTCAATGCAAATAATAAAACACATAAGGAAAGTAAATGCTTCTTCACTTCGTATCTCCTTCTTTCTTTTTCATTAGCTTCCCCAATATAAGTGTCCAGTATGACGCATAAAAAAAGCCCTCATTTAGAGAGCTTTATTACAAATGCAATACTATTTCATTAGTCTGCGGGAATCTAAGCAGGACTTTCAGCAACATAACATTACAATAGCTAAATGTATGTGGTTTAGATTCAAAACAATTGAAACAAGCTTGTTTCTTTGTCGATCGAAGCAGCCTTTTGAAATGCTGCCTCTTGAGATTTCGCATTTGTCATTAGTTCATATATGAATGTGAGGACGAAGATAAGCGTAGCGTTTCCATCTATATAGTCGCCAGGGGCTATGTAAGAAGAGCTTTTGCATTGTCTAAACGCTTCTGCAAGCCTTTTGTCACCTAATGTGCATCCAGTTGCTAACACATGCACCCCTCGTAAATCTGCATACGCCCGAACTTCTTCAGGACCGAAATAACATGAATGCGGCTCGTTTTTTTCATAAACCTCTTGCCCCAATTCCGGCAATATAAATTTTCCATCTTCTCCATGAAAACTTAAAATCAAATAATCGGTTTCTTCCCTGTTCTCGCCAGAAAGCACGCTAACTAAATCATTAGGTCGTCCAACCCAATGCATGTGTACTTTTGCACCGTAATATTCAAGTGCGGAACGTAATGCAAATGATTCTAACTCACAATTTGGCCCTGACACTAAAGTAATGCACATACTTGACTGCCTCAAAACAAATAGCCTCCCTAAAGTTATTAGTGCCCTAAATTCTAGCTTCACAAATTAAAATGAGATATCAAAAGATTCCGTTAGTTATTTCCAAAACGAAAAGAACTTCGACAAATTATAATTACAAATCGTTTTGTTTGAGCAGATCAGTGAAGGGCACATGCCATCCCATCATTTGCTTCGCCAATACTAATGGCGGCCTTCATGTAATCGTTGAATTAAGAAAGTATAAAGTTTGCTTTCTCCCACAAGTCCATATCAATTATTTCTCGCACTTCATTGGGAGTCTGATGCAGAATTGTTTTCTTGATTAATCTAATTGAGTTTCAATATCATTTTAGTACAGATATCACGCTTCATGAATTGATTTTTCAGAGTCATAATTTCTATCCATTGAACGGAAATGCTCTTCTAATTCCTCAAGTGTTCGTCCCTTAGTTTCCGGCATGAATTTGTACACAAAACCGATTGCCAAGATACCCAAAGCGACAAATATAAAGAAAGTAAAGGATAAGCCTGCAGAGCTAAGCATGATTGGAAAAGCAAAACCGATGATAAAGTTTAAAATCCAGAGGAAAAATACACTGATGCCAGAACCAAGCCCTCTTACTTTTTGCGGGAATATTTCTGCAATGACCAGCCATGTTACTGGTCCGACACAGCCCTGCATAAAGGCTAGAAATAAAACGGTCAAAGATAGCACGATATACGGGAGTGCTGCTGATCCATCAAGCACGATTGAGAATATGGCAATGAATAAAAGCGCTGTGGTGGTTCCTGATAAACCAATCATCAATATCGGGCGCCGGTTCACCCTGCCAACCAGCCAAATGCCGATGATAACGGCGATGACTGATATCAATCCATTCCCAATATTAGCGATTAACGCTGCCTTTGTACCAAAACCGGATTCTTGCAGGATTTGAGTGCCGTAATACATAATCGAATTGACGCCTGTGATTTGATTAACGATGGCAACACCGATCCCAATCCATAAAAGACGGCGCAGCCATGGTGTAGAGAACTCTTTGATCGATGCCTTCTCTACATTTGAATCTTTGACTGCCGCTGCTTGTATTTCTTTAAATTCTGCTTCTGCCCTTTTCTCGTCACGTATGAGTTTAAGAACGCGCAGCGCCTCGCTTTTTTTACCTTTAGAAGTTAGCCACCTCGGGCTCTCCGGAACCATGAGCATACTTGCAAATAATAGGAGAGCCGGTATGGCACAAAGGACAAGCATGTATCTCCAAACATGCCCTGTATCAGACATTGCAACACCAAGAATCGCATTAAAAACGTAGGCTAAAAATTGCCCGCCGACGATCATCAGTTCATTTTGCGTTACCATTCGCCCTCTTTTCTCATACGGCGCCATTTCGGCTAAAAAGGCCGGTACCATTGATGATGCCCCACCGACAGCCAGTCCCAGCAAAAACCGAAAGATAACCATCGTTAAAACATTCGGAGCAAATGCTGTTCCGAGTGATGCCAGAAAGAATAAAAAGGAAAGATTAAGGATCATTTTACGTCTGCCATAGCGGTCAGCCAATTTGCCGCACAGCAATGCACCAAACGCTGCTCCTAATAGAAGCATGCTTGTAACCAGCCCTTCTGTGACCGGTGTTAAGTTAAGTTGATCAGATCTTGCCATAAAAGGCAAAGCTCCATTTATAACTCCGGTGTCATATCCAAAGAGAAGCCCGCCAAATGTTGCTGAAATCATTATTAACTGTAAAGACGACCTAGGATTTCGTTGTTCTTTCATACCCTTTCCCCACCTTTATGAAGAATGCTTTATACATTTTTTCATTCTTGTCAACCGAGTGTGCTGGATTCACCCTTTCTCTTTTAAAGAGCAATACTCGTTTCAGCCAGGTTTTTTATTTCTCGAGACCTTATCAATCTGAAAATTAGCAATACTCAATGCAGCGAATGAGGCTTTTCGCAAAAACAACCTAATTGAAATCGCTTTCATTTTTTTACAAGAAACATATCCACTTTTTTGTTATGTCCTAGTTATATTTTTGTTACATCCTTGTTAGGTTTGATATTATCATAATTTTAAAAGCATTTTCAGTCAATAAAAAGCTTCTGAAGTTTTTTAGCAATCATAGGATTTTCCCAGATAAAACGCCTAACACCAGGAATACATACTAATCCCCTTATGCTCCGAATGATTTCAGGAAATTCAGCTGAACATGTTCTATTTTCATTATGTTATGGTTATGTTTTTGAAACCTTTTTGTGATATCTGAATATTGATCAAAGGCTTGTACTCAAATATAAACGTGTTAAGAAAAATTACATTCACAATAAATAGCGATATCTTTATAATGGATGTTGGTTGATTGAGATAGAAACAGAAGAAGGAGAAATAGAATTGAAGAAAGTAATGTTAGGCTTTAGTCTATTAGCTTTGAGTTTTTCTTTGGCAGCCTGCGGATTAAATGATACTGCTGAAAAAAGCCATTCAGATCTTATACAGCCAGTTGCCAAGAATTCTAAATCGGAAGCAAAAAAAGGCTTGGTGGATGCTTTGTTAGAAAGGCCTGTTGACGGAGATACGATCAAAGTTAGCTATAACGGCAATATTGACACGGTTCGCTACTTGCTCATTGATACTCCAGAGACTAAAAAGCCACATTCATGTGTTCAGCCATATGGCGAGGATGCATCTAAACGAAACAAAGAATTGGTTAGCGGCGGCAAGCTCCAATTAGAATTTGATAAAGGAGAGCGCAGAGATAAATTCGGAAGGCTGTTAGCTTACGTTTATGTCGATGGCAAATCTGTTCAAGAAACACTGTTAAAAGAAGGATTAGCCAGAGTAGCATATGTTTATGAGCCAAATACGAAATACATAGACCAGTTTAGAAAAGATGAACAGGAAGCACAAACGAAAAAACGTTCTATTTGGAGTAAAAACGGTTATGTGAATGCCAGAGGATTTAAAGGCTGTGTTAAGCAGCACTCAACTGAAAAACATAAGTGAAAAAAGGATATAGTTCGTGATAGATACCCTTTTGAATGAATATAATGCAATAAATCAAAAAAGAGGGTGCCTCACAAAAATGAATTCTCTACTAAAGAACGAAGACATGATTGCGATGATTAGAAATGGTCTTAGCACATCACAATACCCAAAGCACATTATTATCGTTGGCGCCGGGTTGGCCGGGCTTGTTTCTGCATCTTTACTGAAGAATGCGGGACATAAAGTGACGATTCTGGAAGCGAGTGATAGAGTCGGGGGCAGAGTTTGCACGTTGCGATCTCCCTCCAGTGCCGGGCTGTATTTCAATGTTGGACCAATGCGTATTCCGGATACCCATACTCTAACCTTGGAATATATAAAAAAATTCAGCCTGCCAACAAATGTATTTTTGAACAGAACTCCAATGGACATCATTTACGCCAATGGCATTCAAACACGTCTTCTTCATTTTGAAAGCAATCCGGGTATCTTAAGATACCCAGTTGCAGCAAATGAACAAAGAAAAACGGCCGAAGAGCTGATGCTTTCTGTATTGCAGCCTATCCTCAATTTTATTTATGCAGATCCTGCGAGAAATTGGCGGATTGTTGAAACACAATACCGGAACCATTCGTTAGGCTCTTACTTGAATACTTATTTTTCATACGGTGCAATCGATATGATCGGCGTACTTTTGGATATGGAAGCATATATGGGGATGTCCCTTGTTGAAGTGTTACGGGAATCCATCTTTTATACGTCGCCAACTCGCTTCTATGAAATAACAGGCGGCATGGATCGGCTTCCTCAAGCCTTTCTTCCTCAATTAAAAGAACATACTGTCTTCCATCATAAAATGGTGAAAATATCTCAAAACCAAAACAATGTTACGGTTAACTGCATTCATCAACAGACAGCAAAACATTTGGCAGTGACAGGCGATCTCGCTATCATAACCATTCCATTTTCAACATTGCGTTTTGTACAAGTTGAACCATATGATTCATTTTCCTATTATAAACGGCGGGCCATTCGTGAACTCAACTATATTGCCGCAACAAAAATCGGAATAGAGTTTAAGAGCCGTTTTTGGGAAAAAGCTGGGCAGCGCGGCGGCAAATCGATAACTGATCTTCCGATTAGATTTTCGTATTATCCCAGCATTGACATTGGATCGAATGGACATGCTGTCGTTGTAGCGAGTTACACATGGGCGGATGAGGCACTGATATGGGACAGTCTTTCAGAGGGAGAGCGCCTCCGCTATACGTTAATGAATTTATCGGAAATCTATGGTGATGTTGTATGGTCAGAGTTTGTGACCGGCGCTTCTTTTAGCTGGACACAAAATCCACATTCAGCCGGGGGTTTCACAGCTTTCGAACCAGGACAGGAATTACAGCTGTATCCATACATCCCTGCCCCTGAAGGGAAAATACATTTCGCTGGAGAACACGCCTCACTTACTCACGGATGGATGCAAGGAGCGATTGAATCCGGAATACGAACGGCGTATGAAGTGAATCGTATAACTTAAATCATTCGTTTTTTATATCCGTTTTTAGCGACTCCTTTAGATAGATTTGATATTGCTTTTTAAAACAGCAATTAGATCGTGTAGCTAATCACAAACACCCCTTCACATTTAATGTGAGTGGGTGTTTGTGCGTAGACAATACTTCCGATTTGATCGTAAATCAAGAGTTTGGACTGAAACCAAATCAGGATTTGAATCAAAACTTAAAAGGATGATTTACTGCTTGAATTTCCTTCCAGATTGAAGGTTGCATTGTAATGAATTGACATTTCCAAGTTATGAGTAAGTCTTGGTTGTATCGAATTTCTTGCCTTTTCGAATAAAGCATTCCCAATGCTACTTCACTGGGCACTAAACGCGCCGCCGCTATTGAGCGTCATACTGGTGTTCCCATAATCCTTCCGCAATAGCCATCTTGGGAGCCGATTTGAGCTGTAGTTTTGTCATCAAATGCCTTTGTTGAGGATTAGTCGTTAATTGTTTTTTCGTTGATCCCCTGACAAAAAAACACACTGTTTTTGAACCATACTTATAATTGGTTTTTTCGAAAGCTCTTCAAGGCTGTATTTAGATCCTTTGTGTGAGTGTAAATTTTCTTATACACATCGAATAGTGTTTTATATTTTTGAACATTTTGTTCCTTTGGATAAAATGTAGCAGCCTCGCGAATGAACTGCTCTGCACACTCTTCAAGAGATTCAAACCACCTACTTCCAAAGGCAGCTAGCATAGCAGCACCCATGGCCGGGCCTTGTTCATTTGCCAACTTTATCACTCTCGCATTGAAAATATCAGCTTGCATTTGAAGCCACGTTTCATTTTTAGCTCCTCCACCAATAGAAACAACAGTATGCACTGATTTTCCCGCTTCTCGAAATAGCTCAATTGATTCATGTAAAGAGAATGTAATGCCTTCCATAATCGCCCTCAAAAAATGCTCTCTTTTGTGTGCTCCATCCATTCCAATTAAGCTTCCCCGAATAGAAGAATCAGCATGTGGCGTTCTTTCACCTACCAAATAAGGAGTGTATAGCAGTCCATTTGCTCCTATTGGAATAGATTCCACCCCCTTCAATAATTGCTCAAACGATTCGTTTGGGGCAAACGTTCTTTTGAACCAGTCCAAGCTGTACCCTGCAGCGAGCGTGACTCCCATCGTATAAAAAGAATCCTTTTTTCCATGATTAAAAAAGTGCACTTTCCCTTTAAAGTCTCTTTCTTCGCCTTCTTCGTATGAAAGTATGACCCCTGACGTTCCAATACTGCATAATGTTTTTCCGGAAGAAAGAATGCCGGCTCCAATCGCACCACAAGCATTATCTGCTCCCCCAGCGTACACTTTTGTTTTTTCCGACAGCCCTGTCTCCGCCGCAACGTTCGGAAGCAGCGATCCTACACAATCATGAGATTCAACAAGCGGAGGACAAATATCTGCAGAAATGCCAAATCGATTGCAAATATCATCGCTCCACTCCTTGCGAGTAATATGTAAAAGTAACGTTCCTGCTGCATCGGAGTATTCGGTGTGAATGGCACCGGTCATACGAAATCTCACATAGTCTTTCGGAAGCAAAAAAACAGCCGTTTTTTTAAAAAGTTCAGGCTCATGTTCCTTCATCCATAAGATTTTAGGTAATGTAAACCCTTCTAAAGCACGGTTTTTTGTGATGTTAAGCAGATGATCACCGAATTTCTCGGTCATCTTAATACATTGAGGCGTGGTTCTGGTGTCATTCCAAAGAATCGCATGACGTAACACCTGCCGATCCTGGTCAAGCAGTACTAACCCATGCATTTGTCCTGAATAACTTATCCCGTCAATATCCTTGGCTTGAACGTTGGATATGGACACCAATTCAGCCAATGCATCAATTGTTTGCTGCACCCAGTCTTCAGGATTTTGCTCACTATATCCCGCCTTCTCTTGAATGAGCGGATAACTTCTGGACGTTTCTGCACAAACCTTGCCGTTTTGATTAACTAAAATCGTTTTAACAGCACTCGTTCCAAGATCTATTCCAATGACATACTTCATTTTTTCACCCCTTACCCTTATAAAAAACCATTCACTCTAAATAAATGCCCAGTTATAGAAATTACCCGTCATAACAATAAGCAAAAGTTAAGGGATCATGACGGGTAATCTCAGGTATTGGCTATCATGCTATACCTTTTTATAGCAGTTCTCTTTATCTGTTATACTTCTAAAATGTATTGGTTCAATATAGCTTTTAATCGCTCCTGTCTTCCTGATTCGTTTTTAATTGCTTTATTATTTAGCGCATATTGCTCAAGAGTATGGAAATTAGCTCTGCCTTCTGTAATTTCAAGACCAATTCCTTCAGTAAAGCTGCGATAACGATGTTGAATCACATCATCAAACACACGATCTTCGATCAATTTATGGGCTACTCTCAATCCTCTTGCAAATGCATCCATCCCTGCAACATGGGAATATATTAAATCATCAGGCTCAAAAGAAGACCTTCTCACCTTCGCATCGAAGTTTAATCCACCGCTTCCAAGGCCGCCATTTTGAAGGATTTCGTACATTGCTAATGTCGTAGAATATAAATCCGTCGGAAATTCATCTGTATCCCAGCCTAAAAGAGGATCACCCTGATTCGCGTCAACAGAGCCAAGAAGACCATGTACTCTTGCCATCCGTAATTCATGTTCAAATGTATGCCCTGCTAAGGTGGCATGATTGGCTTCGAGATTTAATTTAAAATGATTGTCTAAGCCATATTGCTTTAAAAAGGCAATGGTTGTTGCTGCATCTGTATCATATTGATGAGTGGTCGGCTCTTTTGGTTTTGGCTCAATCAAAAACTGCCCTGTATATCCGATTTCCTTCGCATAATCCACTGCCATATGCATGAATCTCGCCAAATTATCAAGCTCCAATTTTAAATCGGTATTTAACAATGTTTCATATCCTTCACGGCCGCCCCAAAATACATAGTTCTCGGCGCCAAGCTCTTTTGCTGTTTCTAACCCTTTTTTTACTTGTGCTGCAGCATACGCAAACACATCTGCATTGCAGGAAGTCGCCGCACCATGGACGAAGCGGGGATTCGTGAACATGTTTGCAGTATTCCATAATAGCTTAACGTTGCTATTTCTCATATACTCTTTAATCATACCCACGATGATATCTAAATTTTGATTTGTCTCTTTTAACGTACTTCCTTCTGGTGCAACATCTCGGTCATGAAAAGCAAAGAATGGTGCATCTAGTTTTTCAAACATCTCAAATGCTGCGTCTACTCTCGCCTTCGCCAGATCCATTCCTTTATAGTGATCCCATGGTCTTTGCATCGTAGCTGCCCCAAAAACGTCTGTTCCATCAGCGGTAAATGTATGCCAATAGGCAATAGAAAATCGCAAGTGCTCTTTCATCGTTTTTCCGCCAATTACTTCTTGAGAATTATAATATTTAAATGCTAAAGGATTAGTGGAATCTTTCCCTTCGTAAACCACTTTGTTTACGCTTTCAAAATAGTTGACTGAACTAGAATAAGATTGAGCCATGTTATTTCCCCCTTAAAAATCATTTCAAATACATGCACGTTTTATTTCATATTGTAAGTAAGTTGTCTATTAGTTTGTTGTTCGAACAAACTAACTTATTTTCATCTTATATAACCTCATCAGTATTTTCAATATTTTTTTTGTTTTTTATGAACACATTAGATATAGTAAAGGTAAGATTCGCTATGTACTATGTCTCATACTGAAAACAATACATTTCAACTTAATTTAAAGATTATACAAATGGAGTGGATTAAGTGGTTATCGCTGATCAAACCTTTGTCAAAAAAGTAAATCAAAAGTTATTATTAAAAGAAATTCTTAAAAATTCACCTATTTCAAGAGCAAAATTATCTGAAAAGACTGGATTAAATAAATCAACTGTTTCATCACAGGTAAACACGTTAATGAAAGAAAATCTTGTATTTGAAATTGGTCAGGGACAATCAAGTGGCGGAAGAAGACCTGTCATGCTTGTTTTTAATAAAAAGGCAGGATACTGCGTAGGAATAGATGTTGGTGTGGATTATATTAATGGCATTTTAACAGACCTTGCAGGAACGATCGTTCTTGATCAACACCATCATTTGGAATCGAATTCTCCAGAAAAAACCAAAGACATTTTAATTGATATGATTCATCACTTTATTACGCATATGCCACAATCTCCATACGGGCTTACTGGTATAGGCATATGCGTGCCTGGACTAGTTGATAAAAATCAAAAAATTGTTTTCACTCCGAACTCCAACTGGAGAGATATTGACTTAAAATCTTTCATACAAGAGAAGTTCAATGTGCCCGTTTTTATTGAAAATGAGGCGAATGCTGGGGCATATGGAGAAAAAGTATTCGGTGCTGCAAAAAATCACGATAACATTATTTATGCAAGTGTCAGTACAGGGATAGGGATCGGTGTTATTATCAACAATGATTTATATAGAGGGGTCAGCGGATTCTCTGGAGAAATGGGACATATGACAATAGACTTTAATGGCCCTAAATGCAGTTGCGGAAACCGAGGCTGCTGGGAATTGTATGCTTCTGAGAAGGCTTTATTAAAATCTCTTCAGACTAAAGAGACAAAAGTGTCCTATCAAGATATTATAGACCTTGCCCACCGGAATGATATCGGAACTTTAAATGCATTACAGAATTTTGGATTCTATTTAGGAATAGGCCTTACCAATATTCTAAATACATTCAATCCTCAAGCCATCATTTTAAGAAACAGCATAATTGAATCGCATCCTATGGTTTTAAATTCAATTAGAAGTGAAGTGTCGTCCAGGGTTTATTCCCAATTAGGCAATAGCTATGAATTATTACCGTCTTTCTTAGGAAAAAATGCACCGGCATTAGGAATGTCCTCTATTGTTATTGATCAATTTCTGGATATGGTTACAATGTAATTTATGATTAAAATGTACAGATCTCTGTGTCCTGCGCTCATCTTTAAAGATGAGCTTTTTGTTTGTTATATTGATGTTGAATAGGAATATTTCTGAAGGATATGAAAAAAGGAGTTCTAAAATAGAAGTCTCCTTTTTTCATGCACAAATTATTTTTCTTTATAGCGAAAATATCTAAAGTCGGCCGGAATATTGTTACCACTGGTATCTTGGCATTGCATCCCTACAAAGGCTCCCGTGAAAAATCCTCCTCCACGGATATAATCATCTGATAATTTTTTCGATTCCAATGCAATGTCAATTTTGTGCCAATCTTCTTTGTTAAAAGAATAAAAATAATAATAATTTTCCTTTTCAATATTTACTTTTAAATATACATACTTTACTTCACGAGGAATAACAATTTTATTTTTTAATGGTTGTGAAAAAGAAAAGTTATCACATATTGTTAATTCAAGAATACGGCCAAGGTCTTCATCATGCGTGACTTGAAGAGCCGTCCAGTTTTCTGTATTGTAATAGTTCACCAATCCAGCAGCTTGTTGAAAATTCTCCGGATAAAACTCAACAGCCGTTTCTGCTTCAAAATGGAGACTTTGCCAACGTCTGGCCACAAATGCCTGAGTAAAAGTCGAGGTTAATGATTCATGACCGTATAATCGTAAATGATTTGGCACTTGAGTTAATGAACCTAATTCATTCGTAAACGGGATCCTTAAAGTTTGAAAATTTATATTTAATGTTGAGTCCTCAAATTCATCAACTTCCGGGTACGTTGCTTGAAACATTGTATTAGGTATAGAAGGCGCTTCTACCTCCAAGCTTCCTTCTTTTCCACCTACTACATAAGGCCATTCATCTTTCCAATCCAGTTTTTGAATAGCTGTTTCTCTGCCTAAAGGACAATACCCTCTCTGCTGAAAAATTGAATCATCGTCAGGATGAATGGGACGTCCCGTTAAATGAGCTAAATACCACTCATCTGTATGTGTTTGAACAATGGATGCATGCCCGCATTTTTGCAATGGATTTCCTGGATCATGCCATGATGTTAAGATTGGATTATCGGGATGAACTTCATATGGTCCCTCAATATTTTTAGAACGGGCAATTGTAGCAGCGTGTTCAAACCGTGTTCCTCCTTCTGCAGTCAATAAATAATAATAGTTCCCGATACGGTAAAGGTGCGGCGCTTCTGTCAGCTTTCTTTCAGTTCCTTTAAATATCACTTTCGGTTTACCGATTAGTTTTTGCTCCTTATCAGAATATTCCTGCATGACAATGCCTCCAAAGGAGTGCCGATCAATACGCTGATCCCATAACATATTTAATAAATATTTTTTTCCATCCGTATCATGGAACAAAGAAGCATCAAATCCTGAACTATTTAATTTGATCGGCTCCCCCCAATCACCATTAATCGTTTCACAAGTCACTAAATAATTGTGACAATCTTTCCAAGCGCCATCTACTACCTTAACATCCGTATAGATCAGCCAAAACTTTCCGTCACTGTAACTTAAACATGGTGCCCATACCCCGCCTGAATTAGGGTTTCCTTTCATGTCTAATTGTGAAACTCTCTGTAATGGATGTGCGACTAAGCGCCAATTCACTAAATCTTTTGAATGGTGTATCTGGACACCTGGAAACCACTCAAATGTAGATACAGCGATATAATAATCCTCCCCTGCCCTGCAAATACTTGGATCGGGATTGAATCCTTTAAGTACTGGATTGGTAATTTTCATATGGAACTCCTCCTCAGTTTATTTTCTTTTTTAAGCCTTGAAATCATCAATATGATCCAAATAAACTTTGTCTCTATTCTCTAATTCTCGAACCATGTTTTTATATTTTTTCTCATCTAAGTTATAGAAATTAATATCAATTAAAGCCAGAGCCAGCAAGAACACGGGAATAATGGTTGTTGTAATTAAAATCCCCGTTAATGCCGCCGGGGTTTGTGCCTGATTTGCCACATATCCAAACTTATCAAGAACCAGACCCGGAACAACTCCTCCTAAGGCCATACCAAACTTAAAGAAAAATCCGATGATAGCGTAAATAAGCCCACCCATTCTTTTCCCAGTCCTGTACTCTCCATATTCTATTGTTTCAGGAATAAGCGCCCACATATATCCCCCGGCAGTGAGACTTCCAGCAGCAGCGATTAAGCGACAGAAAAGTATGAGATATACATTACTTGGCGGAACAAACAGTAAAGCTAAGAGGCCGATTATATTCAGTAATAAAGCATAGTTTAGTAATTTCTTCTTCCCCAAAAATTGATGAAGCCTTGGAATAAACGGTAAAATGACCAAAGCGGGCAAACTTCCTATCAAACCGTACCACTTCACCAAATCCTCTCTTTCTAAGTTATACGTTACGTAATAAATGCCAACCGAATTACTGATGGAATTCACTCCAAAAATAATAATAAAGAAAATACTTAATACAACAAGTGGACGATTAACACGAAACTGCTCAAATATATCCGTAAATTTAATTTTTTCTTCGGATTTTTGAAGAGTGACACGCTCTTTTGTGCTTTTAAAACAAAAGATTAAAAGGCACCCTCCTATCAATCCTAAAATACCCATGGTTAGCTGCCAGCCAAGAGATTCGTTGCCGGAAGTATCGCTTAAATAAGCAGCCAATAAGGGAACAAAAAATGCAACGACAAGTCCCCCAAGATTCGCAAATAACATACGAACTGATGTTATACTAACCACTTCTTGATTATTTCTAGTCATTGCAGAAGTTAACGCGCCATATGGCACGTTAATCGTTGTGTATGTAAGCGACAAGCCAACATAGGTCATATAGGCATATATTAATTTCCCCATATCTGAAAAATCTGGTGTTGTAAAACAGAGTATTGCCAGTATGACAAATGGGAAAGCTCCGAATAAAAGATACGGTCTAAAGCGTCCAAACCTGCTATTTGTTCTGTCTACTACTGTTCCAATAAAAGGGTCAGCGAGAGCGTCGATGATTCTAACCACTAAGAACATGGTACCGGCTGCTGCTGCCGATAAACCAAATACATCTGTATAGAAGAACAAAAGATAAGTAGACACCGTTGCATAAATTAAATTACATGCAAAATCTCCAGAAGCATAGCCAACTTTTTCAGTCATGCTAATCTTCTTTACATTTTCACTGACCATGATCTTTCCTCCCTTTTCGATCATTAAATAAGGAACAGTATGCAATGGTATAAAAATTTCTCAAACTCACCTCGGCCGGCAATTGTTTATAAAAGCGCTTTCAAGAAATCACAAAAAATATGAGTGGTTTAATTTCACAGTGCATTTTTCATCGTACAAAGCGATCTAATCACCAAGCAGTAAATTCATCTTTTTTAGTTGCACCCGTATACTTTGGAAAGGATTAAAGATACACTCTTTTGTTTTATATATTGTTTAGCTCCAATTGAATCGAGCCTCTTATACCCCCTTTAAATTTAGAAGTAACCTTATCTTATGGAACTAATAAAGTCATCTTCATTAGTTTGTTGATTAGACAAACTAACTTGACTTAATATTATAAAATCCTATCAACTTTTTCAATGTTTTTTCAGAAAATTTAAATTCCTGAAGCAAATATTGATTATTGCTTTTTTAAACAGTCAGTTTCTCAAATATCCTGATTATTCTCTTCAAAAAGATTTCATTCCTTCTAAGAACCCTGTGAAATTTTTAAATTCATATAAACTTCACTCTGAATAAAACAAAAAGCAGTCTATTCAGAACTGCTCCTTAGTGTTCTCTTCTTTTAACTTTTTGTTTAGCTTGAAACTAATGAAGACATTGATCATCGCAGCTGGAACATATAAAATTCCTGCTCCCATTATTCCTAACGTAGTACTTGAACCTAATATAAAAGCCTGCATTTCTGTATTTCTTGACTTCAAACTAAGTAACACTAGAATACCCGCTATTACCCCTATAAACCGAGCAATGCCTGGAATAAAGAAATCGGTTAGGATTCCAAATATTTGTCCAATAATTGATAACACAATCCCCATAACACTGGATAATACAACTAATGTTTTGATAGCTTTTCACCCCTTTTTAAATCAGTTTCCATTATTAACCGCTTTTGATACAGGTCTACAAGTATAGCAGCCCGCTCTACAAACCCTCTCAGCTGCCATGCTTTTTGACTCACCATTCTCTTTCCGCTCTATTCCAATACAAATAAACACTCCTTCCCTTGCGATAATGGCGATTAGCTTTATTCAAAAACTCTGCAAAGAGCGGTGTATTCATACGTGAATGCCGGAGATGTGGAATAGAAAAGAGCATTTAACTTAATACTCTTTCCAGAAACTTATATACTTACTTTTCTTGTTTAAGCTCTTTCTTTTTATTCCTTTTGTAACCTGCATAAGAGCCGCCAAAAATAGCTATAAACATGGCAATCCAAATAAAAATGTTCAAGTCAACTCCCCCAATTTTAAATAAAACACTTCTTTTGCTTTTTCCTCTCCAATAAATGCTCATACCGTGTTATGGTTTAATAAAACTTCCAAGGAGTGGTTCTTTGCTTAAAGCTTCAAAAATACTGATTTCATGTGCAGCTTTAATTCTATGTGTATATTCTTTATACAATCAAAGTGAATTCCTCTTGGTTTCTCTCCAAGTATTAGTTGCCCTTCTCTTTGTTTTAATGGGAGTGGAGACACTTTCAAAGAAACAAACAAGGTCTGCGTATTTGTTGTTCGGATCAGCGGCTTTTATACTTGTTGTGAACGTTGTGAAATGCATGATTTAAATAGTAGATAAACTAATTCCGCAGGCATATGGAATCCCAGAACCAATAAATTAACGCAGCAACAATGCTCATTATGTAATAATTTAAGCTCTTGAACACTGTAAGAGCACTAGGCGGATAATCAACAAACCAGAACACGAACACAGCTAAAAAAGCTACTGCTGTATAAATGAAAAAATAGATCAAACTGAACTTTCTGGGATTTCTTCTTAGTAATAATTGTAAGGGGAAAGCAAATATTAAGTAAGTGATAAAAGAGTAGAATGCAATGATGCCTATTGTGATTAAGGCGATCGCCATAAATCCCGAATAAACAAACATATACAAGCCAAAGACTAGACCATATGACAAACTCGAGAATACCAGAGTATAAACATAACTGTTTAACGTCTTTTGATTGAGGCTCAAAATCAGCACCCCCTACATGTATCCTGTTTAACCAGTTATCCAATTGTTCAAAATCTTCATCGATTTTCACAACTTTTTAAAAATTAGACTCCGAATAACAAAGTTCCACCTATAAAAAAGAAGAAAGGGAATAGTAACAAAATTGAATTTAAGATGATTCCCCATATAGCCCACCGTTTATTTGTCTTGATTGAACCTAACGCCAGCATTATGCCTATAGGTGAAAGTAATAAAGGGAACAATACCGGCATTCCTTGCCACGGCATTGAAATAATTCCAGTCAACAAATTAATTATTAATATAGCTGAGATAATTGGAAAAGCAAATGAAAATATGACTGCAGCTTTTTTAAAATTCATATTAAAAGTAAATCTCCGTTCTCTTTAAAATCGTATTTTTATTAAAAAATATATTAAGACGTCATTGTCTCCGTGCTATGCTTCAACAACAGCTTTATTATAATTTCGAGAGATGATTCAAACCTTTTCTCAGTTCACACTGAGCTTAATTCTTTTCTCATATCCCGAAAATAGGGTTTATCATAATGGTTTTCTATTCGTTATTATCAAGGAAGTGAAGAAGCTTAATGCCATTCTATTCTATGTATTGAGTAGACTTCAATTAAAATTAAAAAAAGATCGGCAGATGCACGAACATCTAACCGATCTGCAATAGATAGCTCCTCTTAATAGCTTCACAGCATCCCATTTGATTCTCGTACTTCCACACTCAAACACTCTGTGTTCTCCCGGTTCCGTTACAGTTTCCTTCGTTGTACTGTAGACGTTTCACTAGCTGGTGATGGCTTCACAACTATTGACAGCTGTTAAAACCTTAGCGGTATACACTGTGCCAGATTTGATGGCAATTTTCTGATTAAGCCTCATATTCTTGTCCATTGGGATTAAGATTTGTTCGATGGAGGTTCAACATCATTGTATTAGGTTTACATCAATTACGTTATAAAAGGCATTAGAGGTATCCGCAACGTCCCACACCCCTAGAATGACATGATAGCCACTGCGATCAGCTGGCACATAAATCTTATGAGAAAGATTAGTATCTGCCCTTGAACCATCGTGATCTACTGTTCCAATTAATTCAAACTCATCTCTTGTTAATGGTTTGTTTGGATTCCAATCTTTCTTGGTTATATAATAGTGCCACTTTGATGTTGCGTGAGGAGCAGTATAGTGCCAAGTAAAGGTGTTTAGACCTCCATGCATGTTTTGTTTTACCCAATGATCTGCAGTCTGCCTGTCTAACCCAAAGTCAATTTGACCAAAGCCTCCATTTGCCGATGCAATTTTTCCATCTGGCGGACCTCCGGCTGGAAACCCTTTTAGTCCTTCTACCGATTGAGGATTATCAACTACAGAACCATACTTTTGCGTAGCTGCCGTCCAACCAATTATTTGTTTTTCTAATGATCCCATGTACGCTCTACTAGCAGGTTCTTTTATATACCCGTGTGCAGATACATCACCTGCAAATAAAGTAGCACCCACACTCAGAACAGCAGTTAGAACAGCGCCTTTGACAAAACCCTTCATTACCAACTCATTCCTCCCTTTTCTGTAAAATTTTTCTCTTCCCTACTATAATAATTCATTATATGTCAGGTAAACTCCTTCTTTTTTTTGATGGCGTAACACTTAAAAAACTTCATACTCCCCCCTCTTTTGTTCTTCCTACAGCTTTTTTTCGTCTTGATTACATGTATTCATGTAACTTTGAAATAAAGTCGTAACGTCTATAATAATGTTGCGCTGCCTTCTTTTCCTTAGAAAATTCTTGTCTAAAGTTTTGTTCTTTTTAACTAAACGAGCAGGTATAATTAAGCTATAAAAAGAAAACAAAACATCATAAGGAGGATTTTTGTGTTTCAAACCTTAGACCATTTTTTAAAATCTTGGGAGTTCGAAGCTGACGCTACACAGAAACTGCTAAATAGTCTAACTGATGAATCACTTAAACAAGCAATAACTTCACAAAATTGGACTTTAGGCCGTATTGCTTGGCATACTGTTGCTGCCATTCGCATCATTACCTCAAACACAAACTTAACGTTTCATGCCCCTGCTGAAGATTATCCTGTTCCTACTTCGGCTCAGTTTATAGCAGACAGCTATCATCAAGCCAGCAATGCGTTTGTACAGGCATTAACTACCCAATGGACTGATCATACACTTCAAGAACGTATCAACTTTATTGGTCAACAATTGCCAAATGGTTCACTTTTGATGTTTTTGATTCAACATCAAAATCACCATCGAGGACAAATGACTGTTCTTATGAGACAAGCAGGATTAACTGTTCCAGGTATTTATGGTCCAGCTAAAGAGGAATGGACAAGATTCGGTTTGGAACCCCCGCAAATGTAAGCAGCCTTTATAACGAAGTTAACCTATTACAAAATATAAAAGCATGTTTCGATGATTTTTTTTTCAAAACATGCTCTTCCTTTTGTTCATTTAATCAATGTTGATTAACATGAGAAATAATATCTGGCATTTTTCTAATCTCCTTTTTGAATAATGTTTTGATACACATTAAAATGGGTAAAAATTTATAAGGTGATTTCTTTGAATCATGATCAAAAAGTTACTCATTACTCTTCATTATTTTTTCAACGATCATCGTGTTGGTGGCCGCAATCTTTCCTGAATACACTTCTTGGTTTGTGACTGTTTTCTTTTTGAGTTTTGCACTTATATATACTCTCCAAAAACATAAAGCAAGTTCGTCAAAAGCAATTTCTTATATTTCATATTTCTTGTTCATCGTTGCATTGGTTTACACATTAGTAAATATATAGTTTTAATCCTCCCAGAATTGTCTCAAATAAAATGCCCTGCATGTAAGAATGTCTACTGGCATTTCAGTGTTCTAAGTAGGAGATGGTATTTTGTTTATATCGCCAATGTTTCTGCCTTCAATATAGTTCAATTCCACTCTTCCTCTAAAATAGCGTAATAATATTCATCCCACCATTCATTGCCTTTAGGAATACATTTTTTAAAAAAGCCTTCTCTTCTCATTCCAATCTTCTCCATAACTCGGTATGATGGAATATTCTCAGGTTGACACGTAGCTATCATCCTATGTAAGTTCATTTCTTTAAATCCATATTCCAAGATAGCTTGTGCTGCTTCAGAAGCATACCCTCTATTTTGATAATTCGGATTAAACACCCACCCAATCTCATATGTATGTTCACCAAAATACTTATAAAAAACAATATGGCCTATAAGAGAATCTTCATCTTTTAGTATTACAGGAAAATTTTCAGCGTTATCACCTTTGTTTTTATTTACAAATGTTTTTGCATCTTCTTCAGTAAAAACCCCTTCTGGTATATACTTCATAACATTCATATCTGACGTATACTCATATACAGCTTTCCAATCTTTGAATTCAAATTCACGTATCAATAACCTTTTTGTTGTTATATGCATTAAAATATCTCCCATCAAAAATAATTACACTTAAATCTTTATTCGATATTAAGACAATAATAACCTCTTTAAATACTATCCTTATACAACAATCTGGGCCCTTGCAAACAAAGGGTAGGCGTCTCAGCTATATCTTCTTGTAGACTTCTGTGTATGCCTTTAATTGGTCACGTAAATCGTTGCTCTTATGCTCTAATCGCTTGACTTTCCGCTTTAATGATTCAATAATCGCGTCTTTTTTATTTTCATTCATATCCCTTTGCAGCTTTCTTTTTCATTTTTAAAGCTATTTACACAAAAAAGAGGCTATCCACAAAATGACAATTTTAGGGATAACCTCTTTTTTATCAATTTCTAATCAATCATCTAGCTTTCACTCCATAAAAGCTTCTGAATAATGAACGACACCTTGCACATCTTCAAGAGAATGATCTGCTAATTCCAGAGCCATAAATACTTCATCAGGCACCTCAAAGGGCGCTTTTATATTCCATAAGCTAGCTGGCTTAAAACCAAACTTCGGATAATAATCTTTATGTCCTAAAACAATTACTGAACGATAACCAAGCTCTATTGCTTTTTTTAACCCAGCACGAATTAATTGACTCCCGATTCCTTTTTTCTGGTTCTCAGGCGCAACAGAAACTGGAGCAAGTGCCAAAGAATCGACTGCGTTATCGCCATCTATGATTTGGATTTTAGATAAAAGGATATGACCTACGATATCTTTGTCTTGATGTAATGCAACTAATGAAAGTTCAGGAATGAATGCATCTGATTTTCTAATCTTATTTACAAGTATGTGTTCTTTCTTGTCGCTATATTCTACTTTTGAAAAAGCTCTTTTAATCATTTCTTCAGACGTATGATATTCTTCAGTGAGCTCTTGCCTAATTGAGATTTCCATATTCATATCCCCTGTTCTTTTAGTTAATTGCCATAAGCTTTTTCTTCAACAGCCTTAATACTTGTTAAGAACGTTGTTATATTAAATCTTTTCTTGATTCTTTATAAATACTGAATCCCAGAACCAGTACACCGCCGCAGCTACAAAACTCAAATAATAAAAGTTCACATGTTGAACCTCAGTAAGCACATAAGTTGGATCACTGGCTAAGGAGAACAAGAATAATGCGATTAGCGCTACGATTATGTAAATCAATAAGTACAGCACACTAAATTTCTTTACTTTTTTTCGAAGTAATATTTGCAATGGAATAGCAAATACTGTATATGGGATGAATGCATAAAATGGTATGATGAAAATTGTTATCAGCATCCAAGGTTCGAAATTAGAATAAGCAAAACCATAAAACCCAATAATAATCCCGTATGTAATGCATGAGAGCGCTAGTGTAAGACTATATCTAGCGACATTTTTTTTATTAAAACTCAAAGCTTTAACCTCCAAAAAATATAGCTCAAATCTTTTCTTAAAAAAAGAATTGTTATTCAGTTATCCAAATTGCTAGATCTTCATCGATTTTCACGTCATTATAAATTTTAAACTTCAAATAACAAAATCCCGCCTATAAACCAGAAAAAAGGAAATAGAAACATAATTCCATTTAAGACTATTTCATATATGCACACCGTTTATTTGACTTTATTGAAACCAACGCAAAAAACATTCCTATAGGAGAAAGCAATAATGAAAAAACATCGGCATACTTTGCCATGGAATTGAAATAACTCCCATAAAAAAATTAATAGATAGCTCAGATAATTGGAATAGCGATTGAAAAAATAGCTGCAGCATTTTTAACATTCATATTGATAGCAAGTCTCCCTTCTCTTAAAATCGTAGTTTTATTTAGACTTTTTCCCAGGAATGTCTTAACCTTTTTCTTTCTATTTAAAAACAATAGCTTTTTATAGCTCCTTAATTAAAACACTACACATCAACTTCTGGGTTTCCCGCTCAATTTCTCTTACATTATTAAACTGCCCGCTAGGTCAATTATAGATTTAAAAACATCATCTTCCATTACTTCTTTCTCCTTCTTTGAGAAAAATTGTATCATTTTTATATAACTTTTTTCAATTAATTCTAGTTGTGCCTCTTTTAATATTAGTTCGAATTCAATAAAGTGATCAAACTTGGAATACAAGGCTTCTCCTAATGACTTTTTAATTTCTTCTCTAGATTTATAGTTAGAAGTGCAGATAATGATTGCTTTTGAAATATCTGCTACATAGTGTTTATCAACTAAAATGCCTTCATCAAACATTTGATAAAATGCGCTATGAAATACTGCAGGAGCTTTATCAAATTCATCAAGCAATATAACATTAGATGAACGATTTAATAAGTCTCTTGCTAAGGACGACCCATTGGAAAAGATTAGTTATTATTGCGATCGTTTCAACAACTCAACTATATAAAAACTATCTTTTATTTAGATATCGTTATTGAACTCCAATCAAACGTTTCGAGAATTTTAAGCAACCTTTCAACTTTTGGTGCTCTCCAAGCTGTCATAGCCCGTATGAACCTTTTTCGTATAGTGGTAATGATTTTGTTTTATGTACTGTTTTTCCTCCGCTTTAGTTAGAAACATTGTATTTTGATAAATGTAATGAACCTCTGTTTCTGGTATCAGATCAGCGCCACTGTCTACATATTCATGTATCCAATCTAATGCGGAAGCCTCACACTCTATATCTTCCACCGCTTCTGAAGACAATTCATCATTCTTCTTGATGTCCTTTAGACAACTTTCCAGCTCATAGGATTCGCCATCTTCAGGAATGTAAACAGAATAGCGTTCCGCATCATCATCTGAAGTCTTAATCCATTTATAATCTCCTATAGACCAAAACCGCGGTGCAGCTTGAGAGCCATGATCCTGCGTTTTCAATTCGTTTTGAGGTCTTTCAAAAGCTGAATATCTTGATTCATTCGTTTCCCCCTAATTTGTTTAAAACCACGATTTTGAAAATAAATAGGCTTTTATGATCCTTCATTCACTTCTAAATAAACTCCAGATATTGCATAGTAAATGAATAATATGTAAATGGAGTTGATATAATTGAACCCTCGAAAAATTTTATTGAGTTCTGCTTTAACATTCGGCATGCTAATATCCGCTGTTCCTGCCTTGGCAACGAATGTTTCATCTGAAGTTGTTGTGAAAAATGATGAATATGAGTACGATACCATATATCAGCTTAGTCCCATACCAAACTTCAAGCCTTCTCTTGAATACAATGGTTATACTTATACTCTTACAAATTATTATTTTGATTACTCAATAGGGTTTTATAAGGCTATTTATACAAAAGTTGTTTAAACTTATAAGGGGCTTTTAAGCTCCTTTTTCTTGTTTTAAGCAAGGTGTTTCTTCCTATGTGATCTTTTATGTATGAAATCAACCGTAATATCTACTTTTGCTGGTTCCTTCTTTTCTGTTGCGCTGAATAATAACAATCACTTGGCCATATTTTGATTCCTCAATGATCTCGACTGATTAACCCTTAGATGCAATATAAGCACTGGGATTGTGTATGATATACGACTTGAAGATATTGGGTGACAATTTGACAGAGAAATTTAATGCACTTCTAACTTTTTTAACTGCAATGGGAATCATTGTTGACCCGACAACTCTCAAGGTATTTCTGATAGTGAACAAGCAATGGATTATGATTCACCGAGATAACCCCCCCCTACCCTTCTCTTTATTGAGGAAGGTAATTTAAGATAACATTAATCTTCCTCATTCATTCAAATATTATAAAATATTACATATTAGTCTATTGGATACATAGAGGGAGGGATTTCAATGGAGCAATTAATTACCGTCATCTACAGTTGGAGTTAAAATAAATGAGTGGTATAAATACATACGGATGTTCGCCGTTCCAGATTCAGAGATATTGAAAGCAGAGATTGAAGAAGAAATTAAACATATGAAGGAAGACCAAGACTTATTGCTGTATTATTCTCTAATGTGTTTTCGTCATCAGCTAATGCTGGATTACCTTGAACCTAAGTCATTGAATGAAGAACGCCCTAAAATTTCAGACTTATTAGAAAAGATCGAAAGCAGCCAAACAAAACTGAAAGGTGTACTAGAATACTACTGCAATTTCTTTAGAGGAATGTACGAATTTGATAAGAAGGATTATATAAAGCAATAAGGTCATATAAAATGGCTGAGAAAAAGCTTGCTTTAGTAACAGACGAAATTGAACGAGCTGAGTTTTATTTCAAAATGGCTGAAGTTTATTATCACATGAAACAAACCCATGTATCAATGCACTATGCTGAAACAGCCCTTAACATTTATAAAGACCAAAAAACTTATACTGTTCGCCGAATACAATGTGCATTTGTTGTAGCAGGCAACTTTGATGATCTGGAAAGTCATGAAAAAGCAGTTCCCCATCTTCAGAGAGCCCTAAAAGACTCAAAAGCCATAAACAAACATAAACTAATTGGTGCATCATTATATAATTTGGGAAACTGTTATTATAAGATGAAAGAGTATGACAAAGCTGCTGAATATATTGAACAAGCAGTTTCATTGTATGAAAGAGATAAAAGCGATCTCCTCCCTCACACGTTATTTACGCTGACACAAATTCACTTTAAAATGAAGGATATTGAAAAAGCCTTGGTTCTTTACAAAAAAGGAATCGAGAAAGCAAAAGCAATAAATGATGATGTCTTAATTGCTGAGTTTAATTACTTAAAGGCTTTATATATCGACTCTATAGATAAACGCACAGTTTTCCGAACTTTTTCTGTACTTAAAGATAATGTTATGTATCCAGATTTAGAGGAATTAGCACTCGACACGGCTAATTATTGTAAGGAGATAGGGCAATTTGAAAACTCAACCACCTTTTTTGACGTCATGGTGGATGTCCGAATCCAAATACAAAGAGGAGAGTGTTTATATGAAATTTAAACTTGCATTAGCCACCTTGTCAGTTTTCGTTGGATTAGCAGTGTTTAGTGGCTTTTCATCCTCGAATGACCAAGAATTCCATGAAGCTAAAAGGAACATTACTTCTATTCAACCAACCAAGTTTTTTGTTTAATGTTAAAACCCTTCTCAATGAGAAGGGTTTTAACTCTTATGTCCACCAACTTGTTACCCTCTATTCTGAACTTTGTTCAAGCAGCTCTAAGGGAAACTTGGCTAACTGGCCTACAGTCGATATCCCCATTCGGTTCAGGTTCCTTTCTACCCTCCCTCCTATCCCCATTTTAGACAACAACGAATGAACATTCTAAAGCCTTATTTGGCACATCTTCATATCTCCAACGTGCATTTGTTTTCTTACTCTCCAGGTCAAGTGCAAGCTTACTGAGTAACATATTGTCTCCAATACCTACTGTGCACATCAAACCAAATTCTCTCCACATGCTGCTTTGGATTGCTTTGGCCATTTCTTCAGGATCTTCTTTTCCTGCAATGCGGATTTCCCACGCTAAGCAATTATTACATAAAAAAGCCGGATCCCCACTCTATGGGGATCCGGCTTTGCTTATTGTTAGAGTATTATTTTTTTCATTTTTTATATTTCATCGATTCTCTAATCTTGTCGAAGAATAGCTATGGCCTCAATGTGTGTAGCAAGCCATCAAATATTCAACATTCACTAAGTGTCCTTATCTCTGCTCAAGAGATAAAAGAATGAACAGTATAACCGTTCTTTTATCCATTTAAGGTCGTCCATTATAACAAGATCTCAATTGATAAGCCATTACAATATTTCAATGTACCCTTCTGTTCCATTCACACGAATTCGTTGCCCGTCTTTGATTAGTCTGGTAGCATTTTCAACTCCAACAACTGCAGGTAAGCCATATTCACGCGCTATCACTGCTCCATGGGTCATCAGTCCACCAACTTCGGTGACTAGGCCTTTTATGGATACAAACAATGGTGTCCAGCTAGGGTCAGTAAAGGAAGTGATTAATATATCTCCAGCTTCTAGATCAGCATCTTCCATGTTTAAGATGACACGTGCTCGCCCCTCTATAACTCCGGAGGAAACAGGGAGACCTACAATCGCTCCAGCTGGGAGATTTTCTCGTTTGTACTCGCCTGTCATGATTTCACCATCAGACGTGATAACACGTGGTGGAGATAGTTTTTCATATAATTTATACTCGTCTTTTCGTTTGCTTATGATTTGGTAATCCAGTTTATTTGTGCGTACGACTTCGTGAAGTTCTTCAAAAGTGAGATAGTAGATATCTTCTTTTTCATGAATAACGCCCACTTTTACGAGTTGTTCGGCTTCTTTCAGTAAAGCCTGCTTATAAACGAAGTAGCGATTAACCATGCCGTATTTTGGATATTCCCGATAACCGATGAAATTCCGGATTATGTCGATCATTCGTTTGGTTTCTTTGGCTTTTTGTTCACCATCCGGTAATTGCTTCAATCGATCTAATAGCTCTTGTTCTTTCTTCAAAGCCTCCTGTCGCCCTTGCTCAAATTTCCGATGGCTGGCATTAGGCTCAAAGTTTTTGATATTATTAAGAATCATTGGGACAAGTGTAGTTGGTTTTTCGCTCCACCGAGTTCTTGTAATATCAATTTCTCCGGCACATCGCATCCCGTATTTGTTGAGATAAGCATAGATAGCGTCTTGGATTTTCTGTCCATTTTCAAACTCAACCAGCTCATCCAAAAAGTGATCATTTTTTACATGCTGTAAATAAGCAATTACTTCTGGATAAGGACGGATCACGTCTGCGACGTCCAATAGCGCAAGACCCATTTCTGAAGTAATATTATGAGGTACAGATTGAGAAAGCGTATCTGCTGCGTTTTTTTCGCCTAACCACTCGTTCATTTTTTCGTTAATCCATGATGTAGCATTTATAGCAGCCATAAACACAGCTGAACTTTTTGGGTCAAATAAGATCTTCTTTAATTGCTGGATATCTTCGAGAATAAAATCAAACAAATCCGATCCCGATTTCGTTTGGATGTTTTGTTTTAACTCTTCTATCGATGTTTGACTTCGCTTAATCAAATTAGAAACGATTGTCGGATCGTTCTCGAATTGTGACAGCATATCTGTATTATTACTTCGGTTGGGAATCGTTGCTGTTTTATCATTTGGTATCGACTTAATGAAATCTCGTCGCTCAATTGTGGTCATAAGTGCGTCTTTTAAGAGCGGATCGTGTTGTCCCATGCCATTTAATAAAAATTCTCTGCTGTCAGGTGATGCCAGATTATGTGTGACATCAACAAATAACCTTCCACCAGCTTTATGCATGGGTGCAGAAGTCGTCAACAGAAAAAAAGACAATCCCAGTGGTTTTATGGGATCCGTCATCATTTGTTGATGACCAACAGAGATATAGACGTGATTTTCTTGATCACTCGCTTCAGGGATGGGGTATAAAGTTGTGATTGGACGACTCTGGACAATATAAAAAGTATCGTCAACCAAACACCATTCGATATCTTGCGGGCAACCAAAGTGGGCTTCGATCTGTCTCCCGATGCGTGCCAGTTGTAAAATTTGTTCATCAGTCAGTGTTTGAGTCTTTTGCTGAGTAGGCTCGATCTGCTGTGTTTCTGTTCCTCCTTCTTTTCGTCCATAGATAGCCAATTTTTTGGTTGCTATCATCTTATCGACGATTTGCCCATCCTGTACTTTATAACAATCGGCAGATACCAAGCCAGAGACCAGTGCTTCACCAAGTCCAAAACCGGCATCGATGGATAACACCTTTCTGTTGGAAGTGATTGGATCAGCGGTAAATAAAATCCCCGAAGTCTGTGGGAAAACCATCCTTTGAATGATAACAGATAAATAAACTTGGGTATGGTCGAATCCATTTTGCATGCGGTAGATTACCGCGCGATCCGTAAATAGGGAAGCCCAGCATTTGCTGATATGCAGCAAGATCGCTTCTCTGCCGATAATATTTAAATAGGTATCTTGCTGACCGGCAAAAGAGGCATGTGGTAAATCTTCAGCAGTCGCACTCGAACGCACGGCATAGGCATGTTCCTCGCCAAACTGGGAGAGATAGTGAGCAACTGCTTTCACAACATCGGAAGGAATTTCTACTTCCATAATGATTTGTCGAATCTTTCTGCTGATTTTACCAATTTGTTCTCGCTCCTCAACTTTTAGCATGGCCAATTGATCCAATAACACTTGTAACGTTTCGTTTTGTTCGATGGCTTTTTGATATCCTACTGTTGTGACACAAAATCCTTCTGGTACTTGTAGACCTTGAATTTTAGATAATTCCCCTAAATTTAATCCTTTTCCTCCAACAAGCAAATGCTGTGTTTTTTCAATTTCGTGAAAACCAAGAACCAAAGAACTCATTCTACATCTCCCCTTCAAAAATAATAATTGACAAAGAGCTTTTCAGTATGATATATTAAAAATATAAGATGGATATCTATAACTTTTTATACAGAAAGCACACGTAGTCTGATTATATCACCGTGTCTATTATTGTGCAATATAAAAAGAACCTGGGCTATTTGGGACTGACCCCCGTTTTTGAGACAGGGATCAAAACACCTTTTATACTTCCAATTGCCGATAGCTTATCGGTGATTGGCTGTTTAGTTTCGTTTGAATACGAATGTTGTTATAATAATAAATGTATTCTTTGACAGTGCGTTCTACGATGGCGGTCGTGGTTCGATCAATGCTGTTAAGATAGAACGTTTCAGACTTTAGTGAGGAATGAAACGATTCGATGGAGGCATTATCAGCGGGCGTCCCTTTCCGGGACATGCTCATGGTAATGCCTTTTGTTTTAACAGCTTTCTGATACTCATAAGATGTATACACAGACCCTTGGTCACTATGTAACACGCAGTTCTGAGGCATTGTTGGCAGTTGATCAAGTGTGTTTAAGACAAAGTCTGTGTCCTGCTTGTCTCCAATCGTGAAAGCAATCACTTCTCCATTGTATACATCCAATATACTGGACAGATACAATTGTTTCTGTCCGTAAGGCAAATACGTAATATCTGTTACTAGTTTTTCGAGAGGGCGATCGGACTGAAAGTTCCGATCCAATACCATTATCGGCCACGGCACATGGTTGTCCATTCCTCTTACGCTTCTTAACCTTAACACGGCACTGCCACTGATTTTTCTGCATGATACGTTGAACCGTTTTATGGTTAATACGCATTCCCTTTTTTAATATAGCTGTAATTTTTCGATATCCATATCGATACTTGTGCTCTCGGCACAACGTGCCGATTTGTTTTTCCAAATCGCATTTGGGATGATCTTTCGTCAGGTTCTTCTTCCAACGATAATAAGACGCTCGTGAGATACCTAAATGAACACAGATATTCTGCACGGTCATTGCGCTGTGCAATCCTTCTACAAGTTCGACTGACGTTTGGCTATCAACTTCCTTTCCAATTCGTTGTACTTTTTTAAAACTTCATTCTGTTGTCTCAGATAACGGTTCTCTGCCTGCAGTTTCTCTAATTCGGAAGCATACTCCGGCCCTTTTCCGTAAGTGTATTGCTTTCCAACAGGCTGTTCGAATCGATGTGTATCCCCAGCCTTATGCCATCTAACCCATGTCTGAACCTGCGTCTTATTCTTGATATTCAATTCCTGCATGATCTCTTTCGTAGGCACGCCTGCCAATCTCATTTCTACAGCCTTCTGTTTGACTTCAATCGAATAACTCAGTCTTGTTCCCATGCAAAAAACACCTCCAAGTCTAATTTCGGCTAACAATCATCCGTTTTCAAACTTGAAGGTGTTTTTTATTTGTCTCATCTTATGGGGTCAGTCCCCCTGTCCTTTAAGGAAAACACTTATTTATACGACTTCTTCAAGTAAATCCCCATTAACCTTTTTTGGGGGCTATTTGTAATCTCTGCGCAGTGAAATTATACCTGTGCTAGCCCGCCATCTACGAACAATTCAACACCCGTCAAGTAACTGCTTTCGTCTGAAGCAAGGAAAGATACAGCGTTTGCTACTTCTTCAGGTGTACCAACTTTTCCAGTTGGAACAGTATTTCTGGTATTTTCCATTGCTCCTTCAAGTGCATCACCAAAAAGCTCATCGTATGCAGGTGTAAGAATAACTCCTGGACTAACCACATTTACACGGATTTCAGTGCCTTTTAGGTCAAGAATCCAGTTGCGAACTAGTGCTCTTAATGCTGCTTTTGATGCTCCATATACACTAAACGCTGGGTTGCCAATTGATCCAGCAGTAGAGCCCGTTACAATAATAGAACCTACTTTGTCCGGGAATAGTGATAACGCTTTTTGAACAGTAAAGATGGTTCCTTTAACGTTAATGTCGAACGTTCTATCAACCTGCTCTTCAGTAATTTCACCTAATGGAAGGAAGTTGCCGGTGCCTGCATTAGCAAAAAGAATGTCCAGCTTACCTTTTTCCTGCTTTATAATGTCATATAGTTTGTCTAAGTCTTCAAGCTTAGAAATATCACCTTGAACACCGGTTACGTTCTTGCCAATTTGGTTAACAGCTTTATCAAGTTCGTTTTGTCTACGTCCCGTGATATAAACATATGCACCTTCGTTTACAAATTTTTGTGCTGTAGCAAGACCAATCCCACTTGTTCCACCCGTTACAAGCGCTATTTTACCTTCAAATTTACCCATACTTAACACTCCTTTAGAATTAATTTTATTTTATATCTAGTACCTTTAAGTACTTGAAGAACAACTTACAAGATATAGTATCCTTCAGTAAGCACATTATCGGAAGTACCCACTTTTTTGTGATATAGTAACTAAAAAGTAATAAATGTGGAATGGAGAGCTTTAGACATGAAAAAATTTAGCTGTGGGTTCGAAGTGACAAAGGAAGTTATTGGCGGAAAATGGAAAGGCCTTGTATTATACTTTTTAATGAATGGACCAAAGAGAACGAGTGAATTAAAGCGCATTATCCCAAATATAACTCAGAAAATGCTGATTCAAACACTTAGAGAGCTTGAAGCCAGTGGACTTGTGAGCAGAAAGATGTATAATCAAGTACCGCCGAAGGTTGAATATTCATCCACTGAACTTGGAGAATCTCTTAAACCTATCTTGCAGGAGCTCTGTCAATGGGGAAGCCATTATGCGGAGCAAGAGTATGCAGAAGGTGAATATGAAATTGTACAACCAGAATAACTAAAGTTAGGATTGATGTAGCTGCTGAAGTAAATGCTAAACAACTTCAATACCATCACCTAACAGATGAAGAACAGTCAAAAATAAATGAGATATTCAATTTTGAAAGTGAAGTTCTAATAAGAAGTGTCATGGACTATATTCAGGAGAACTTTAAGGTTCAGAAACTTAGCCAAAAAATAAATGAAGATATTGATAATAATATTTAATGCCTATGATCTCTAGATAGGCATTTTCTTGTGCATAAAAAAAGACCTGAATTAAAAATCCAGGTCACACTACTCCCCTGTATTCACCTTATTATTTAGTACGTTTTTATTGATTTAACTATGTTTATGACAACTCTTACATGTACACTTCGGGTCACAGTGGGGGTCACACTCAGGTCATAAAATGACTTTTACCGGTTTCAAATCATCCAATACAAACTAATCATT
The DNA here is from genome assembly GCF_029536185.1 of Bacillus sp. B28. Lineage (NCBI taxonomy): Bacteria > Bacillati > Bacillota > Bacilli > Caryophanales > Bacillaceae > Bacillus > Bacillus sp. B28. The sequence continues at coordinate 2,164,501 of NZ_CP120511.1, forward strand.
GTACAGTAATCTACCCTATCTCTCTTCATTTCATATTTTCACAGTAAACTCAAACATAAAATAACAAAGTACTCCTTGCATTTCCTCATCCGTCATGCTATATTCATATAGCGATGAGCTGAATTGTGTAAGCCGATGTACATGCCCTTTGCGGCACACACGAATGTGGCGTGTGGTGCATCGCCTCAATACGCAAAGACGTTTGCCTCTTAGGCAAACGTCTTTTTTGTGTTATCCGATTTTTGTTCCGTTTGGTAATGGTTGTTCAGGCTGAAGCAGGACGACATCGCCTTGGCCGGGAATGCCGCCGAGGACTAAGACTTCGGATTTAAAACCTGCGATTCGGCGCGGCGGGAAGTTCACGACAGCGATAATTTGTGTGTTGGCCAGTTCTTCTGAGCAATAGCGCTTTGTGATTTGCGCGCTTGATTGTTTAATGCCGATTTCTTCTCCAAAATCAATGAACAGTTTAATCGCCGGGACTCTTGCTTCAGGGAACTCTTCCGCTTTGATAATGGTGCCAGTTCTGATATCCAGTTTTTCAAAATCTTCAATTACAGCCATCATTATATCTCCTTTTTCTTACTATTTTAAAAGAGACACCTGCTAAATGTTTAACCAAAAGCTCATCTTTTTTTATCTGAATGAAAGGTATTCCGGTACATTCGGGGCGATACACCTGTACTTTTTGCAAACCATCTTGTAAAAGAAGAAAGGTTTTGAAAACCGAGCGATTGACTCACGACAGTCAGCGTAACATTTTTCTCAATCAGCATCCGTTTCGCTTCCTCAAGACGGAGGTCAGCTATATAGACTTGAGGGGACTTACCGGTCTGTTTCTTAAACCAGCTTGAATAGTAAGCTGGGTGATAATGTTCAATTTTCGCCAGCTTTTGTATTGTCAGCGGCTCAGACAAATGGCTATGGATGTATGCGATTGACGCATGAGTATGGGTTTGCAGTTTTTCTTTTATGTATTGAACAAGCAGGTGGAGCGTGTGCGCTGAGCGTGTGTGTGCTTCCTCTATTAATAAGTGCCTGATCGAAGACCAAAAAGGATCGATTGCAGCTTCAATCCCTGCGGCTGCATGATGCTCCTCAATTTTCATCGCCTGAAGCGGCACATCCAGCACAAGGCATTCATTTCTGCCAATAGAGCGGAACCGATGCTCGCACTCTGGCGGAATATATAAAAATTGATCCGGCTTTAATTTGACCTGCCGATCCTCTGTTTCAAGATCGATATTCCCTTCAAGGGGAAAAAGAAATTGGCTATATGCGTGCTTATGTGAGGAATAAAGGCGTGTATATGTCCGTTTTTCACAGATAATCTCTTGAAGCGAATTCATCAGCCATCCTCCTTTTTGATCCGGTAATGGTGTTCCGATATAGGCGAGAACCCGATTTTTTCATACAAAGAAACGGCGGCTGTGTTTTCTTTCATCACTTGCAAGTACATATACTTAGCTCCATTGTTCATTGACCATTCAGTCAGAGCCCTGATGACTTGGGTCCCTGCCCCTTTTCCTCTATGTTCCTTTGCTACTACAACGTTGCTGAGTCCGCCATAGCCATCGATAACGGAAGCCGTGCCCACTGCTGTCAGGCTGCCTTGGTCATACATAGTGAAAAAGGTTTTACACGGCTGCATTCGTTTGAAAATGCTTGTATAGCCGCAATGCCGTTCGGGTGAAAATTCTTCCAATTGGATAAAATCATCAATCCATGAAGACGATGACTCCTGCTCCCACTTATATGTAAATCGGCTGTTGTCAAAAGTACGATCTAAAATATCGCAGCATGTTGCTGTCATTTGAAAACATTCATCAATCTTTTCATATCCGCTGTCTGCCAGCGCATCATCCAGTCCTTCCGGAGATGCGTCACTGATTTGAACACAAACGGGCAGACCTAAACTTTTATAGAAATGCTCGATCTCTTTTTGGTAATCTTCTTCTGGCATGTCCGCCGATGTCCATACGCTGTTCGCCCGTTTGGTTACGCCAAAATTCGCTCTGAGAAGCCATTTCCCCATTCTTTTTTGAATATAAGACGGCCATGATGCTGCCGCTAATTGCTCAATTTTGTAAATATCATGCATAGCCTCTTGCCTCTCCCTTATATATACTGCATGATTTATTATACAATATTCAGAAATATAAGACATATATTATTTAGTTTACATAATACTTTTACTGTTTATTGACAGACCTGATAGAAATAATCGAATTGAAAATGCTAAGCTGTCTGAAATATCTTCCTTTAATTCAAACGCTTCTTTTCCGATTAAAGTCGCGAAGCCGTGCAGCAAGCTTCGCAGCCCTCTTGTTGCATGAATCACAGTCTGTTCGTTTGCATAACCGCTGTCAATTAGCAGTTTCGTGACAAGACGGACAATCTGGTTTGACAGGCTTTCAGCTCTTTCATCTTGAATTTTAAGCAAAGTCGCTTCATAATAACCCGGATTTTCAACTGCAAACCCAACATATGCATCGCCTAAAGATAGCAAGGCGGACTCCCCCTTTTGTTCTTTGACGGAATCAGCCATCTGATCAAAAAGCCTTGTCAAACCGCTAACGGCAAGCTCTGTTCTGATTCCCTGCAGCCCGCTTATGTGATTATACAGAGACGGGGGCCGTACATTCATTTTTTTAGAGAGTGCGGCTAGCGTCACGCCGTTTATTCCTTCCTGATCAGCAATCTCTGCCGCCGCCTCTATAATCATCTTTTGATGCAATCCTGCTCTCGGTGACATGGTCAGACCCCCTTCTTTGCTTTTTGAATTGCTAATTTCATCAATTGTTCTGGTGAAGCAAGGAAATTCCCATGTCCGACCGCGAGACAGCTCGGCGCCTTGTCAACAAGCCATTCCGCGCTTCTTACAGCAGCCTCCTTATTCCAAGTGGCGAAGGCAGGAAAAGGAAATGACCATCTCATCTGGCCTGAGACGGCTATTCCCCCGCGTAATTGAAATGCATCCCCAGCTATTACAATTCCGTTTCTTGTGTCCAGAAACGACATGCTTCCCGGGGTATGACCTGGGCTTGAAATCGCAAGGAGAGAACCGATTGTTTCACCACCCGCCAGCAAAACGTCAGGCTTTGTTTTGATATTTTTTGGAATTCCTCCTTTTATAGGCGTCTGCGGTTCATCTTTTCGCAAAGAAACATCACCTTTTAACAAAAATGAATCACGCTCGGATATGACAACCTTTGCATGAGGGAAAGCTTGGGACAGTGCATCCAGCGAACCGACATGATCACCGTGCGCATGAGTCAATAAAATGTGTTGTAACGGTTTTCCAAGCTGATTCACTGCTTGGATAATCCCTTTATAGCTGTTCGGAAGACCAGTATCAATTAAAGTTACTTCATTTTCTTCCTCTACAAGATAACAATTGACCGGAAATAATGTCGGATAAAACGTCAGCTGCCGCACAGTTTGATTCTGAATGATTCTCATATGATACTCCTCCTGAATAAAAAACTAATGGTGTTAGTTTCATTATTAACTAATACCATTAGTTTTTCAAGAGTGTTATACCAAGTTTATGGCGACAAATATTTTAACCTGCGCCCGCTGCGGTGAAAGCGCACTTTGATCATACTGCTCAAAGTCTCCTGAAAAAGTACGCAAATGGCGCTTGTCCCAAGACCAGATTTCCTTCCATGTGTCGAGTACAATGTCTTCAATAGGACCGATTCTTGAAGTAAAAACAGCATAAGCGGAAGCTGGTAAATATATATCCTCATAAGGTTCCGGAAGTATGTCGCTATGCTCGGTAAAAGCGCCGACAGAAAATGTGTAAAACCCATTCTCCTGCTGTTCGTAATGAGAGTATAAAGCGATAATGCTCTGATCCTTTTTATTAGGCGGAAGTAACACGCTCGTATCCTGCTGCCAAAATCGATTCCATAAGAACGGGATTTGTCTTTTTTCCGTCATTTCCAATGCATTGCTTGTTCTTTGTGACAGCCCTGAAAAGCGCTTTTGTTCTAAATGTGTCATATGTGAATAGCTCATTTGATACCTCCTTTTTACCTAGATTATAAAAGAAGAAACCTGACAGCATTGTGTCAGGTTTCATATATTTTTTGCATATGAAAAATCGTTTCTTTTACCTTTTCCCGGATATGAAGCGGTTCCAGGACCTCAATATCCTTGCCAAATTGCAGCAAGAAACCGATCAGCCATTGATCCTCAGGCAGAGATATCACCGCTCGGCAGGCTTCATTATCATCAAATAGAAGGACATCATTTCCAAACCATTCACTTATACGCTGATGCGCACCGGGCTGGACAAGAATGACCAGCTCAGTTAAACGATCCTTTCGATACCAATTCGCATCCCAAGGCAGAGTCTCCAGCTGTATGTCTTTTCTCTTATATGATTGCTGTAAAACAGTCAGATCTTTCATCCGGCTTAATTTAAAAAAGCGGAAATCGTTTCTAACCAGACAGTAGGCGTATAAATACCAGCGGCCTGTCTTGCACACCAACGTGTAAGGCTCTGTTTCACGGAGAAGTGTTTTCCCGTTTGCATTTGTATATGTAAATGATATGGTTGACGACCGATCGATTGCATCACTGATGTTTTGTCGAAGCGCCTTTTGGTCCTCTGTTTGTCCCCATGCCGTCATGTCAATAAACCATTTTTCCGTTTCACGCTTAAATGCCTCTGCGGCCTGGTCAGGTATGAGATGTTTTATTTTTTGATAAGCCGCGCTGTGAGAAGCGGGTTCATACATCGATGAGACGCTCTGCAAAGCGGAAGCAATAGCAAATAGCTCCTCTTCTTTCAGCCACTCTCTTTCAAGCCGATACCTTTCCATCACACTGATCCCGCCCCCGGCGCCTTGTGAGGTTACAATCGGAATGCCCGCTCTGCTGATCGTATCAATATCTCGGTACACCGTTCTGACTGATACTTCAAACAAATCAGCTAGCTCAGCAGCCTGCACTTGTTTTTTGCTGATTAATAACATCACCATCGCTAACATACGTTCCAGTTTCATTTTTCGCACCTTGTCTCCTGCTTTTATTTTCCAATATTATCATACCATTTTATGAGGCTTGGGCATATCTATTATGCAGCCTAAAGGCATCGTGCATATGTTATGAAAACAGGGGCCTCCCCTTCTTTTTTTATGGTCATTGTTTATTTAGACTACTAATTCAAAACGGATAAGCATACACTTCTCAACGGAGGGGATATCACATCATGCATCTTACACTTCAAAGCGTTTATCCTGTCGTGATTATCGTCTTTTTTCTGTATAAAAAAATCAAACGATCCATCGGATATCAGCCGCTGAAGCCTCGCTGGCTTTTTACTCGTATGATTCTTTTTTCAATGTTTGCATTCGGTCTCACCATCTTCAGTCTCATTCATCCTTTTTTATACGGATATTTCATTATCGGCATTCTCGGCGGAGGTCTGCTGGTTTTTTTCGCCAGGAAAAATCTCTCATTTGAAAAACGCAGAGGAAAAATTTATTTTCGGACTCATATTTGGGTAGAGCTTATTCTGCTAACCCTATTTCTATCAAGATTTCTTTATCGTGTCACAGAGCTGTACCTTGCCGCGCCTGATTTACACAGCCTGGGATCTTACAGCCAGTCTATCGGTACTGATCCTTTCACGATTGGCGTCTGTTTTCTGATCGCCGTCTATTATATCGGTTTTTCCTCTATTGTCATCAAAATCAGCAGAAACGGTCTGGAACAAAATGGGCACAGTAAAGAAAAAGACATCCTTGCTTAATCGCGACATGCGGCAGCAAGGATGTCTTTTTTAATCGTGTCTTGTATGATGGATCATTTGCTGAAGCACATCTAAAACATGCTCATCCTCGGGAGAATAGTAGATTGATGTTCCTTCTCTGCGCGATTTCACGAGCCGTAGATTTTTTAAAAACCTGAGCTGATGGGATACTGTTGATTGCAGTAAATTCAGTTTCTCAGCGATCCCGTTCACAGCATGTTCACCCTGAGAAAGCAAATGGAGAATTCTGATTCTCGTAGGATCAGAAAGCGCTTTGAAGGTTTGTGCGACCAGAAATAAAGTTTCTTCGTCCAAATCGGTCACCGTTTCATTCGCACGGTCCGTTTCTCGAAATTCTGTCATGTGTCTCACCTTTCTTATTTCATAGTTTTATCTTATAACAAATGTCCTTTCATGCAAACCTGTCTCTTCTTGTTCCAATTTAATCTCATAGTTTAAATTTATGTTTCAAATCAGGTTTTCACTTGGTCTGGTATACGTTCTGTGTCATAATGAAAAAGTCATACTGCTGCAAACATTGAGGGTGAAACACAGTGAAGAAAAAGAGAAAAGGCTGTTTCGCTGCTGCGGGTTTTATGATGATTTCTGTCTTTGTCATGGCCTCTTTTTTATTGGTCCTGCTTTTGTTCAACCGCGATTTAATCAAAAAACTTCCGATTGACACGAAAACAATTGTCCTCGAACGTTTAACTGATTATAAACCGCTGGTTGAGGACGAGCTTGAAAATCGGGGACTCTCCAATTACACATCGCTGATACTCGGCATGATGTATCAGGAGTCAAAAGGAAAAGGCAATGATCCGATGCAGTCCTCTGAATCTCTAGGGTTAAAGCGTAATGAGATAACAGACCCTCAACTCAGTATTAAACAAGGCATCAAGCAATTTACCCTCATGTACAAAACCGGTAAAGAAAAAGGTGTGGATTTGGATACGATTATTCAAAGCTACAACATGGGGGCAGGTTATATTGATTTTGTAGCTGAACATGGAGGAACGCATACTGAGGAATTGGCAAAACAATACTCCGAGCAGCAAGTCGAAAAAAATCCCGGGCTCTATACTTGCGGAGGAAATGAAAACAATTTCCGTTATCCGTATTGCTACGGTGATTACACGTACGCGGAAAAAGTAAAAGAAAAAACGAAAACTGTTGAAAAATCTTTACAAGTTGCAACACTTGAAACCATGGAATCAACGGCTCATTAAAGGAGCCTGTCAATTTACTGACAAAGCCCAAAACGATATTTGGGCTTTTGTTATGTTTACAAACCTCAAAAAAGCCATACAAAGTATGGCTTTTAATAATACGGTGATATCATCAAATATACAATAACGCCTGTAAGGCTGACATACAGCCACAGCGGCATTGTCCATCTGGCAATTTTTTTATGGCGCTCAACCTGCATGCTGAAGCCTCTGATCAGCGTAAACAGCGCAAGCGGCACGATGATTGCAGAAAGGCAGATATGCGTAATTAAGATAAAGAAGTAAATCGGACGCATAATACCTTCTCCGCCATACAGCGTATTCTCCGCAATCGAATGGTATGTGACATAGCAAATCAAAAACAATAATGTTGTCGTAAAAGCAGCTAAAATAAAGCGTTTATGCGCCTTAATGTTTTTTTGTTTAATCATAATCAGTGCCGCCAATAAGAAGATAAACGTAAAGCTGTTGAATATCGCATTCAGCATCGGCAAAATGTGAATATTCGCATGGCTGAACTGATCTAATTTGGGCATAAAAAACAGCACTGCGATTAAACCGTTAATCAGAACTGTCAGTGTAAGGACAATTCCAGTATAATTTTTCGGTTTATTTTCTGTTTGATTCATTTGGTGACCTCTCCTAATTTGTACTGGCTATCCAAATCGTATGCAAATTCAACAGAGATGTCAACGTTTTCGATGGCTTCGTCAGAAATTAGACACACTTCAGAAGGCCGGTGCATTAAAAGCACCAGCCTTTTGGTTTATGCCTCTTGCATTAAATGATCAACAACCTTATGTTCATTTTCATTCAGCAAATTTTTTTGGATTTTCGAGTGAATGGGCTTGGTCATATGCTGATCAAGGATGTCAGCCGTTTCTTTATCACCGGCAATGATCATCCGCTCCCATTTTTTTGCCGCGGCCTTTTGGTCGAGGTTGGCCGCCAGCCGCTTGTACAGTCTCGTTTGATTCTCCGTTACATGATTCTTCAGCTGTTCCTCTTCTAATGAAGCCGATGCGGTTTTAGAAGACTGGCTGCTCTCCCATGATTCATTGATTACGTCATATTCATAATGTTCCACTGCTTCAATTTTGCCTAAAACGGTTTCTATAATTTTCACTTCATTTTGCTGCGTTAAAATAAAAGCCGTGCTTGGATACGTTTTGCGCAAATTCTCCAGCTGATCAAGTACAGCTGTCTCTTCCCAGTAAAATTTTGTTTCAACAGGAATTTGAAGCCTGATCGCTTCCCATATACCGCTATTCGTAACAAAAAACACGAGGCTGCGCGGCATGTTTTTTCCTATTCCGTTAAGGTGCTGATAGATTTTATCCGTGATTGCATTCAGACACTTTTCTTCCTCCGGGTCACTTGCTGCCAGATATTCTTTTAATCTGCCGAACCCCGACTTAAGGGCAATTTTCCATTCTCCCCCTTGCTGCTCTGGATCCCTCATATCTGTGTTGAGATATAACGAGAGAATTTTGTCCGGGGGTTCCAATTGGACATAACGCAATTTCTTAATCAATGAATCAATCGGCATTCATACTCCTCCTTTTGCAACGGGTTACTTTTCTTTTTCCTCTCTTAAAACCAATCAAACCTTCCTTGCACTAAATTCTAGCAATTATGGATTTATCATTTACAAACGCCTCTTCTATCTACTACAATTGGTTACTGTGTTTCTAACTATTTTTTGAAAAGGGGTTTGATTTTGATTACCACTAAGGAAAAAAACCGCCAAGAGCTTGAAGAAGAGCTGAATCATTTAGAATTTCAAATTTATCGCATGCAGGAAAATATAAAGGATCTATCGAAAGATGCCAGAGTGCTTGGTATTGATCAATCGAAAGATGAAGATTGGATGATTGTTTCCTCGATTGATGATGGCCAAACATGCAAAATTATGCTCACAGATTGTGAATCAGCTTATAGAGGGAAAAGCTGCTTTTCACTTGTAGCATCCTATCAGGACGATGCCATTCATATTGGGGATATTAAAGGACCTCCGAATTACGGCTTCGGTTCTATTTGTATGAAATATTTAAAAGATATTGCCAGAGACTGCAATATCCCAAAAGTCACCGGCGATATAGCCAAACGGGATTGGAATCATGTGGACAGACTCATTCATTTTTATGAAAAGCATCAATTTGAAGTATCCATTGACTACGATACACAATCAGGAAGCATTAAATGGACGGATTTCTAAAAAAGTCTGGAAGAATATGCCGAGATATGCTGTAATGGTGTAAAACTGTTTAGGAGGACCTGAAGAGTGTTTGCACCCAAACTGAAACCGGGAGACGAAATTCGAATTGTGTCTCCCGCCACCAGCATGTCCGTATTAACAGATGAAGCAAAGTTGCACGCAAAAACGACATTAGAACGATTGGGTTTTCGGGTGACCATTGCTGAACACGCAGAGGAATTAAACGAATTCCAGTCATCCTCTATCGAATCAAGAGTAAGTGATCTGCACAGCGCCTTTTTTGATCCCAACGTCAAAGCTATTTTAACAACACTCGGCGGATTCAACAGCAATCAGCTGCTGCGTTATCTTGATTACGAGAAAATCAAACAGAATCCAAAAATTCTTTGCGGCTATTCCGATATTACGGCTCTCGCCAATGCTATTTATCAAAAAACCGGTCTCGTTACATATTCAGGCCCCCACTTTTCTACATTTGCAATGAAAAAAGGCTTGGACTATATAAAAGATTATTTTCTGGCTTGCTGCGCTTCGGATGAAGCCTTTGAAATCCTGCCATCACAAGAGTGGAGTGATGATCAATGGTTTTCAGATCAAGAAAACAGGCACTTTCACCCTCATTCCGGTCCTATTGTGATCCAGGATGGTTATGCTGAAGGCACATTGATTGGCGGCAACCTGTGTACACTTAATTTGCTGCAGGGCACGGAGTATTTTCCTGAAACAGAAAATACAATTTTACTGATTGAAGATGATTATATGTCAGACGCAAATATGTTTGACCGCGATTTACAATCGCTCATCCACCTCCCTTCTTTTTCAAATGTAAAGGGGATATTGATCGGCAGGTTCCAAAAAGCATCAAACGTATCAATAGATCATGTAAAAGCCATGATTAGATCAAAAAAAGAATTATCCGGCCTCCCCGTCATCGCAAACATAAATGCCGGGCATACCTCTCCAATTGCCACGTTCCCTATAGGGGGAACATGCAGGATTGAAGCTGATTCGGGCAAATCACGAATATGGATCGACAAGCATTAATCAGCTTACTGCACGAGGGCATATGACAAGTGTCATATATGATGCATGATGTGTGCTACTACAAAGGACTCCTCTCATTAGCGTATACTTAACCGAGACACACAATGAGAGGATACTTACTATGACTGAAAAAACCATTGCCCATAAACAAAAACTGCTGACAAAGCAAGTCGCTGCTTTTGCTCAGCCCGAAACAAAAAACAGTCTGATTCAGCTTTTAAACACGTTTATTCCTTTCTTCGGACTGTGGTTTCTTGCTTATTTCAGCCTCAATGTCTCCTATCTTCTTACTTTAGCTTTAACAGTGATTGCCGCAGGGTTTTTAACCAGAATTTTCATTATCTTTCATGACTGCTGCCATCAATCATTTTTCAAACAAAAGCGCTATAACCATATTCTCGGTTTTCTGACAGGTGTTCTGACTTTATTCCCTTACCTTCAATGGCAGCACAGCCATTCGATTCATCACGCGACCAGCAGCAACCTGGATAAACGCGGAACAGGCGACATCTGGCTGTTAACGGTAAACGAATATAAAGCCGCACCTAGACGCACAAAACTTGCATACAGACTTTATAGAAATCCGTTTATCATGTTTATTCTCGGACCAATTTATGTTTTTCTGATCACCAACCGTTTTAACAAAAAAGGCGCAAGACGTAAGGAGCGTGTGAACACGTACCTTACAAACCTGGCAATTGTGTCATTGGCTGCTGTTTGCTGCCTGATCTTTGGCTGGCAATCGTTTTTGCTGGTGCAAGGCCCTATCTTTCTGATCTCAGGTTCAATCGGCGTGTGGCTGTTTTATGTACAGCATACATTTGAAGACTCTTATTTTGAAGCAGATGAAAACTGGAGCTACGTTCAGGCCGCTGTGGAAGGCAGTTCATTTTATAAACTCCCGAAACTCCTTCAATGGCTGACAGGCAATATCGGTTACCACCACGTTCACCATTTGAGCCCAAAGGTCCCCAACTATAAGCTTGAAGTTGCTCATGAACATCACGAACCATTAAAAAACGTACCGACAATCACCTTAAAAACAAGCCTGCAATCACTCGCATTCCGGCTTTGGGATGAAGACAAAAAACAATTTGTGTCATTTCGGGATATCAAACAAATATCTTTCCGCCTTCCGCCTGATTCAACAGAAAAACAGAAGCTGCGGAAGAACGCCTGACAATTAGGAGGTCTTCTTATACAACAAGAAGGCTTCCTTTTTATTGTTCGGTGGTGCAATCTGGCTTTCACAATGGTAAAGTTACATTTAAGATGAAAAGCTGAAAATGAGGTTATATCATGATCAAAAAGCATTTTACATTTCAAAAACTAAGCGGGATCACGCCTTATATATGGACGATATTTTTCATCCTGCCCTTCTACTTTATATTTAAATCAACTTCTACAGTTGTTATTATCGTCGGAATTATTTTGACGCTTTTATTTTTTTCAGTTTATCGATTTGCTTTTGTCTCAAAAGGCTGGGCCATTTATTTGTGGGCGTTTCTGCTAATCGGCATTTCAACAGCCTCCATTACGCTGTTCAGTTATATTTATTTTGCTTTTTTTATCGCGTATTTTATTGGAAACATAAAAGAACGCGTCCCTTTCCACATTTTATATTACGTACATTTAATAAGCGCAGCCGTCGCAGCGAATTTCAGTCTTGTGTTAAAAAAGGAATTCTTTCTGACACAAATTCCTTTTGTAGTCATTACCCTCATCAGTGCAATTTTATTGCCGTTCAGTATCAGAAGCCGCAAGGAGCGCGAACGGCTGGAAGAAAAACTTGAATTTGCAAATGAACGGATTGCCGATTTGGTAAAATTAGAAGAAAGGCAGCGAATTGCCCGCGATCTCCACGATACGCTTGGTCAAAAGCTTTCTCTTATCGGTTTAAAAAGCGACTTGGCGAGAAAATTAATATACAAAGATCCTGAACAAGCAACGCGTGAGCTGAAAAGTGTTCAGCAAACAGCGAGAACTTCTTTAAATGAAGTAAGAAAAATCGTATCCTCTATGAAAGGCATCCGGCTCAAGGATGAAATCATAAACATCAAACAAATTCTCGAAGCAGCTGACATTACATTTATCTACGAAGATGAGAAAATGCCCGAAAATATCTCATTGCTTAATGAAAACATTTTGAGCATGTGCTTAAAGGAAGCTGTCACAAATGTCGTGAAACACAGTCAGGCTAAAACATGCCGAGTTGATATTCAGGAGCTCTGGAAGGAAGTTGTTATTACAGTGTCTGACGATGGAACATTTCAAGGAAGAGACACGTGCTTTTCAAAAGGACATGGCTTACTCGGTATGAGAGAGCGTCTTGAATTTGCAAACGGGAGCCTTCACATCGACACCAAAAACGGAACCAAGCTTACCATGACGATTCCTAATAACTCAAAATAAACAAAAAGGATGGCTTACATGATTAGTATATTTATTGCGGAAGATCAGCAAATGCTGCTGGGCGCTTTAGGGTCACTATTAAACTTAGAAGACGATATGAAAGTTGTCGGCAAAGGAACAACCGGACAGGATGCTGTCGAATTCGCAAAAAAACATCAGCCCGATGTATGCATTATGGACATTGAAATGCCCGGAAAGACAGGGCTTGAAGCTGCTGAGGAATTAAAGGATACAGATTGCAAAATTATTATCTTAACCACTTTTGCCCGCCCCGGCTACTTTCAGAGAGCCATTAAAGCCGGCGTTAAAGGCTATTTGTTGAAGGACAGTCCGAGTGAAGAGCTCGCGAGCGCCATCCGAAGCGTCATGAACGGAAAGCGTATCTACGCACCTGAGCTGATGGAGGATATGTATAGCGAGGCCAACCCTCTCACAGATAGAGAAAAAGAAGTGCTCGAACTTGTGGCTGACGGAAAAAACACAAAAGAAATCGCCCAAGAACTCAGCATTAAAAGCGGGACGGTGCGAAATTATATCTCTATGATTCTAGAAAAGCTTGAAGTGAAAAACCGTATAGAAGCCATTACGCGTTCAAAGGAAAAAGGGTGGTTTAAGTAAAAGAGGATCTTGGCATATGTCCAAGATCCTCTTTTGTTCATCTGCTACTCCCCACGCTGAAAACAGGAGATATGTTGCCGTTCCAAGAATGAAAATAACACATGACGCCAGCTTGACGTGCTTCCATGGTGTAATATCAACCTGCGGGTCATAATCAGGCTTGTATTCAATTTTGGAACCGCAGCAAATGCCGGTACTCTTTTCGTAAAGAAACCACGAGGACATTAAAGAACCTGATCATCTCTAGAAGATTGTATACTGGAAGGCATATCACACGGCTTTCATAGACAGAAGAAAAGAGGAGTAAACACACGATCTACTCCTCTAATTAGTTTCTTACCCCTTCACTTCTTCATAGTCTGGTGTTTTCTTTGATAAACCAAGGCGTCATTTTCGCCGTTCATTGTTCATTGGCATATCATCCACCTCTTGATGATAGCTGTATAGCTCTATGGCGCGTATAAAACAAATGGTGCGATGACATGGATACAATCCCGAGGGCTGCAACAAAAATGCGCCCTGATTTGACAATTTCACCTTCACCATCATCTGGCTTGAACATTGGCTTGTATATATTTAATGTAAACGAGGTAACTGTACTGTTTACAGCCCCACTGAAAGAGCTTAAAATCACCCTGAATAAAATAGCGGCAAAAACACCATTAAGCGACGCTGGCAATAAGTCGACGATCTCGAGGGTATACAGTGGCAGCATCTCTATTCCGAAGCCATACAAATGAAAAGGCAGTCACTCCCGGAACTACTATATAATACACTCCGATCAGTTTAAAAACCTGCTAAAAAAGCCCCTGTCCTTCATCTGAATGTTTAGCGCCTAACGCACGCTAAACAAATTGCATGTTCATAAATACAGGTGATTCAACTAATAAACCTGTTAAAATCGTCGGCCAGGATACATCTGCCGAATTACAAATATCGATTTTATGTAATGCAGTCAGTCTTGCAATTCCGCTCTCAAAGCTGCCATCTTCGACTGCAAGAACGCCGAGAACCACAAAAAAAAAAATCGTCTAAAATTAAATCAATTCCGTATATCACATCTGCTAAAAGCAGCTGCGATCAGCCCCCCAAAAAATGTAGCAGTCGTTACGCAATAATGAAGGAAATCAGCTAAACCGTCATGAACGTGCTGATGCCAAACGTCTCCGTAAAGCGGAAGACAAGAGCCTTGAATACAGCATTGTTGCTGGAATGAAACAGCATAACCTATGATCAAATCGCTGCTCCAAAAAATCAGGTATCGCCATGACTCCTGTTTTTAAGTAACGCGGGCGGCGCACTTGCTTCCCAAGACATGCTGTCATAGAGCCCGCGTAGCTTTGTCCATTTAACCCGGCCATCAGCTCAGTTGATAAATTCGTTATAAAAGAGAGCTTTCAATATATAAAACAGTGAGGCTCCTCCCCTAAGAAATAAGGTTAGAGTATGAACGATACAATAATCATAGCAAAAACCAACAACACCTTCCGCAAAGACAGTAGATGACAGGAGCAGGAGCGTTTACCTTCGATTTATCGAAATCAGAAGGAGCACAATTTTTCTTTTATTAGCATATTATGTTTTACGTCTCTAAAAAACAAAAAAAGGACACGAGCTTAGAGCTACATGTCCTTTATCTTCATCTATTCTATTAATTTAACACTTTTACACTTACTGTTCTGACGCCCCAATTATGTGCATCACTTTTGTTTGGTACAAATACGTCAATTTTATTTCCTTTTATTGCGCCGCCAGTGTCTGCTGCTGTTGCTTCTCCATAACCTTCAACATAGACTTTAGAACCTAGCGGAATCACGTTTGGATCAACCGCAATAACTTTAGCATTCGGGTTCTTGTTTAAGTCGATGCCTGTTGCTGTAACGCCGGAAATGCCGCCGTCGTTAGCAGAGTAAGCAGTAGCAGTAACAGTTAGTTCTTTTGCCGCTTCTTGTTGATTTGTATTAGATTCAACAGCCTTTTCTTCTGTTTTAACAGAAGTTTCTGCTGCAGCCTTTGTTTCTTGTTTTGGTTGCTGTTGAACAGCTTCTTGTTTAGGTTGCTCTTTTTGCACAGCCTCTTGTTTTGTTTCAGTTTGAGGTGCGCTTGTTTGCGCATTCTCAGTCACTGTGTTTGCTGCTGTTGCCTGACCTTTTACTGAAAGTGCAGATCCAGCATAGATCATGTCAGAGCTTAAGTTATTCCAAACTTTCAGGTTGTTAACTGTCGTACCGAATTTTTGAGCAATCTTAGAAAGCGTATCTCCCGCTTTAATTGTATATTGCCCAGAAGTGGTTGTTTCTTCTGAAGAAATGGTCAGTTTTTCTCCCGTAATGATTGTATCAGAAGTTAACTTGTTCCATTCTTTTAGGTCCTTTAGGTTCACTCCGTTTTTCTGAGAGATCCCCCAGAGCGTATCACCCTTTTGCACCGTGATTTCTTTTGCAGAAGCATGAGCTCCGAATGCAGTTGTTGAAAGTGCTGCAACTGCTACAAAGGACATAATCGTCTTCTTCATAAGTAAATCCTCCCTTGTTAGCTTTTTATTGGCGGCTAACAGGTGATATCGTAACACATGTAAATGTCAAATCAATAACAAAAAGATATGATTTAGATTACAGTTCCTTTACATGAAGGATTTCTCTCTGTTGGAAAGTCTTACTGAACCCTTGATGTAATAGGCTTTTCAAGTCTTTTAAGTTCGAGTCAAAAAAAAGAAAAGAAAATGTGTTTTTCAAAGAAAAAAAGGTTGATTTATGCTTTTTTTGAGTCTGTCACCTGTACATAAGCTTGTATTTCTTCTAAAAAAAGCCGGCCATATTTTGCTCTTTTTTGTTCTCCGACTCCTTTTACAGACAAAAGTTCCTCATCATTTACAGGCTGTTTTCCAGACATATCTTTAAGCGTCTGATCAGAAAAAACGACAAAAGGCGGAACGCCCTGCTCTGCTGCAATTTGCTTGCGTAAGGTGCGCAGCCGTTCAAACAGCGCGTCATTTTCTGTAATGGCTTCTGCTTTTAATGCTTCTTTTCTCGCTACTGATAATTCGCCTCTCAGCACATTTCTCCCTTTTCCGCTTACAAAAAGAGTCGGAAATGTTCCATCTGACATCCTAATAAATTCGTCAGCAATCAGAAATTCAATGAAGTCGCTGATTTCACCAACTGATTGGTGCTTTAATATTCCGTATGTTGAAAGGCTGCTAAAACCGTTTTCGAGCACTTTTTTATTTTTTGATCCAGCGAGCACCTGAGCAACCATCGTCTTCCCAAAACGTTCATTCATGCGAATGATACACGATAAGACCATTTGTGCTTCTCTCGTCACGTCATGGGCTGTTCTTGTATCTGTGCAGTTTCCGCACTGTCCGCAGGCTTCAGCTTCCTTTTCTCCGAAATACATCAGAATAAATCGCTGCAAACAATCTTCCGTATGGCAGTAGTCAACCATTTGCCGCAGTTTTTTCAAGTCCTGCTTTTGCTTCTCTTCATTTTCCGATTGCTCGATTAAAAAGCGCTGCACCATAATATCCTGCGGAGAAAATAAAAGCACACATTCACTGTCGAGGCCATCCCTGCCAGCTCGTCCCGCCTCCTGATAGTAGCTTTCCATATCTTTCGGGATTTGTGCATGAAGAACAAACCTGATATTTGATTTATCGATGCCCATGCCGAAAGCAGATGTGGCAACCATGACCTGCAGCTCATCGTTCAGAAACCTTTCCTGCTGTTCTTTTCTGACTTCGTCCTGTAAGCCCCCGTGATACCGCCCTGCGCTGATCTGATTTCGTTTTAATCGCTCATATATCCGATCTGCTTCTTTTCTTGTCGCCGTATAGACAATGCCTGCTTCATGTTTGTTTCTTTTTACATACTCTTCAATAAAACGATCTTTGTTTTCCCCCTTTGCAACTTTTAAAGTCAGATTGTCACGGGAGAAACCGGTATACACCGTGTTTTCTTTTTGAATATGCAGCTGGCTGCATATATCATCATGCACCTCAGGTGTTGCTGTTGCCGTTAATGCCATGATGACGGGTTTGTCATTTAACTCACGAAACAGAATTTCAATGTTTCTGTAGCTTGGCCTGAAATCATGGCCCCATTGAGAAATACAGTGCGCTTCATCTATTGCTACTAGAGGAACGTCAATGCTTTGCAAAATACGAATAAATTCTGTTGACGTTAACCGCTCTGGTGTAATGTAAAAAAGCTTATAAGCTCCTTCTTTCAGCCCGTTCAGCCTTTCATATATCTCTTGATTGGTTTGCGTGCTGTTGATGTAAGCAGCTCTGATTCCCGCTTCTTCAAGAGCATCAACCTGATCCTTCATTAAGGAAATTAACGGTGAAATGACAATAGTTGTTCCTTCAAGTATCAATGCCGGAATTTGATAGCAAATTGATTTCCCCCCGCCTGTCGGCATGATGCAGGCCGTGTTTTGTCTCGCTTCTGTCACCGAACGGATGGCTTCCTCCTGCCCTCTGCGCAGCTTTTCATAACCGAAATAATGCGCCAAAAGAGATTGGGCTTTATGTAACATAACGTGTAACCCTCGCTTTTCCTTCAATTTCTCCCATCATATCACAAAAAATAACCCTGCATTTCTTCTCAAATGGAAATTGAATTTTCGATACTTTTTCAGATAAAATAAAAAGCCATTTCCATAAAGGAAATGGCTTTCGCTACATCTTGCCGTATGCAAGTAAGAAAGTTTTAAACCACCACTCCTCAAAGTGGGTGTTTGCAGAAACGTTCCTGTCGTCCTCTACAATGGAGGCATGACATTCCGGCTTCGATATAAAACTCCCTATTACAGCTTAAAGGTTAAAACTTAATTAACAATACGTACAAAGTAGCTTCTTTTATATAGTACACCATCGGACATATTTTATCAAGGGGCAGATCAATTGTTCAGAAAAACTTTTTTCCGTCCATAAAACTGTTTTTTCGTTAATATATCTAATGATTCGACAAACAAAAAATATATTACAATAAAAAACGGCGCTTTTTAACGGCAAGAAGTCATCACTTTCTTCTATATAATATGTACACGCAAAAAAACTCCTATCTCACGGATAGGAGTCTTCATTCATTAAAATTTAACAGCAAGCTCTTTCGCTTCTTGTAAACCTTTTTCAACAATTTCTTGTGCTTTATCAGGCGCTGCGTTATGTCCCTCAATGACAACTGTGTGTAAGTCTTGAACACCCCAGAAACCAAGAACTGTTTTCATGAAGTTTAATGACATTTCTAGTGAAGCCATTGGTCCTTCTGAATAAACGCCGCCTCGCGCGTTAAGAAGTGCAACTTTTTTGCCGCCCATTAAACCAACTGGTCCTTCTTGTGTGTATTTGAATGTAACGCCTGCGCGAGACAGGTAATCTACATAAGTATGAAGCACTGCTGGCACTGTAAAGTTCCAAAGCGGGAATGCGAATACCACTTTATCAGCTTTTACAAATTGGTTCAGATATTTGTCAGCTGTTGCAGCTTGTTTTTTCTCTTCCTCAGTCATTTCCATACCTTGACCTGCTTTAAATGTTCCGTTAATCATATCTCTTCCAAGGTAAGGAAGGTTTTCTTTATGAAGATCTAATTCAATCACTTCATCATTAGGGTTGTTTTCTTTATATGCAGCTAGAAATGCTTCGTATAGTTTAACTGAAACACCTTCTTCAGCTGTACGGTCACTTGATTTTACAAATAAAACTGTAGACATTTGTATTCCTCCCGGTAAACTTTTTATATTAACTTACAAATAGTATGTTACTTTCTTTTTTATGCAAAGTCAATCACTTTATTTCGAATATGAGATTTTTTCATAAAAAAAAGCAAGTACACTTCATATCGGTGTACTTGCTTGCCATTTTCAGTTTGAATCCTGCTCACGATCTAAAATCTCATACGTTTGAGAGCTTTTTTGATCAATTGTTTCTTTATTAGATAGATCTTTGACCTGTTCATGAAACTCCCTTTCGAATGACGGAGCATCCGTTTCCAATTCATCCTCTATATCAGCTTGGGCTTCCACTGTCATTCTTGCGTACGGAACAGCTTCCAATCTTTCGTATGGAATGTCTTGACCAGTTTTTTCACAAATGCCGTACGTTCCGTCTTTTATCTTTTGTAAAGCGTGATTAACTTCCTCCAAAAGCTCCCGGTCTATTTCTTTTACCGTTTGGTCTGTCATGCGGTCTGTTACAAGTGTTCCGTGGTCAGCCATATGGTTATCGACCCCATTAGACAGCTCTCCTACTTCTTCAGTCATTGATTGTGTTTTCTTTTTTTCGCCAGACAATTCTTTTTGCATATCAAGCAATTTATGGTAGAGATGCTGAGTTTGTTCTTTAGTCAGTGCCATGTATATCCTCTCCTTTTTTTCTCTGTTCCCCGTTTTGAATACTGACAAACCAAAAAAGCGTTTTTATGGCACAAAAAAAGCCAAACCATTCTTTGGAGACGGCTGGCCTCAGTCAGTTTATTCAGCTGCATAAATACTTTGTCAGCACCGCTTGCACTTCGCTTAAATCGGTATCTTTCGCAAATTCTAATTCAAAGGTTTTGCTTCTTGTCATTAATAAAAGTCCAGTATCGGGATCAAACATTCCCGCCTCTTGAATGGCAAAGCTTTCAATCGTTTTATATGGAAGAAATACACGTACCTTCTTTTTAGAAAACACCTTATTATCAAAGAAAATGATACGTTTGTTTGTAAAGCAAATTTGGTCAACCCGGAGCTTATAAATCGATTCTATTCTTTCCCCTTCAACGAGCAAAGCTTCAAGCTTCTTTGCGTCAGTTGATCTGCTAACAGAAAAAATACCCAATGAAGAACCCCTCTTTCTGCATTTATCTATTTTTCTTATGACGAGATTACATTAAATAAAATAAGTCCTTTATCCCTATATAAGAATACGACATAGAAGACATTTAAACCATTACGAACAGATTACATTTTTCAAATTTTTGATTTGTTTCTTGTCTTTTGAATTGTTGTCATCATGTAGTACGCACCAAAAGAGAAAAAAGTTTCATTTTCCGTAAATATTTTTTGAAAAATGAGTTTTTTAACGTTTCTTTTGTGTATCTGTTTTATTTTCCCTTTTTGAATCAAAGAAGAACCGCAGCTTAGCTGCGGTTCTTTGCATAACCATCCGTATCTTCAATTGTACATCTTCTGTTTCTTCTTAAATCAGGAATTCAATCGGTGATTATACCTCTTCAAAATATTCTTTATAATAACCGCCGATTTTATTTGTATTATCGACGACAAACAGAAATTCCTCTGTTTCATTCTTCACTTCATATTCTTTCCCTGGAGTTAATACGCGATTTACAATGTATTTTTTTGCGTTTGTCTGAACACACTTTACTTTTTTAATGGTTTCTTTTTCAAGCCAATTTTTATGTATCATGGTGAAATCTCCTTTACTTGTCTATAAGCCTATTGTAGCTTTTTTCTTTTGTAAATTGCAATATCGGTTATTCATTGATTTTGTCTTGTTTTCTAGTATAGAATGTTTGTATACGCTTACTTCCGCAGTAACGATCACAGCTAATTCCTGCTCTTCAATGAAGCAATATCCATTCTATCACCAAGAATCTCAGAACAGACCATAAAAATGACTGGAGGTTTGTTACGAATGAGTTCTTTAACGATGCAAGTGAGTAAAAGGCTGGAGACATTTTTACAGGGAACAAAGAAGCTTTATATTGATGGAAAGTTTGTTCCGAGTGCCTCAGGGGCAACCTTTGACACGCCCAACCCGGCGACAGGCGAAACCTTAATGACGCTGTATGAAGCCCAGGCAGAGGATGTGGACAAAGCCGTTAAAGCTGCCCGCAAAGCCTTTGATCAAGGCGAGTGGAGAACAATGTCTCCAGCATCGAGAAGCAGACTGATGTATAAGCTGGCAGATTTAATGGAAGAGCATAAAACTGAGCTTGCTCAGCTTGAAACCCTTGATAACGGAAAACCAATAAACGAAACAACAAATGGAGATATTCCGCTGGCTATTGAGCATATGCGCTATTACGCCGGCTGGTGTACAAAAATAACAGGGCAGACAATCCCTGTTTCCGGCTCTTATTTTAATTACACACGCCATGAGCCTGTCGGCGTCGTCGGGCAAATCATCCCATGGAATTTCCCGCTTCTTATGGCGATGTGGAAAATGGGTGCGGCTCTTGCAACCGGCTGTACCATTGTGCTTAAGCCTGCTGAGCAAACCCCGCTTTCAGCTCTTTATTTGGCTGAGTTAATTGATAAAGCCGGTTTCCCTGACGGTGTCATCAATATCATTCCGGGATTCGGTGAGGATGCGGGAGAAGCACTTACCAACCATGAAGCGGTTGATAAAATTGCCTTTACCGGATCAACAGAAATCGGAAAGAAAATCATGGGCACGGCGGCAAAAAGCATTAAGCGGGTCACCCTGGAACTGGGCGGAAAATCACCTAATATTCTGCTCCCGGATGCGAATTTGAAAAAAGCCATTCCAGGCGCTTTAAACGGTGTCATGTTTAACCAAGGCCAAGTCTGCTGTGCGGGCTCACGCGTCTTTATTCATAAAGACCAGTATGATGAAGTTGTCAATGAGATGGTGTCTTATGCTGAATCACTCCGCCAAGGAGCCGGACTTCATAAAGATACCCAAATCGGCCCGCTCGTGAGCAAGGAGCAGCATGAACGCGTTCTTTCTTATATTCAAAAAGGGAAAGATGAAGGGGCTAAAGCTGTCACTGGCGGAAGCTGCCCTTATGAAGAAGGATACTTTGTCGCGCCGACTGTGTTTGCGAATGTGGAAGACGATATGACCATCGCTAAAGAAGAAATTTTCGGACCAGTCCTGACGGCCATACCATATGAAACAGTGGATGAAGTCATTGAACGAGCTAACCATTCTGAATACGGACTTGCTGCCGGACTATGGACCGAGAATGTAAAACAAGCCCATTATATCGCAGATCGTCTTCAAGCCGGCACTGTCTGGGTAAACTGCTATAATGTGTTTGACGCAGCTTCCCCATTCGGCGGTTATAAACAATCCGGACTCGGAAGAGAAATGGGCTCATATGCTCTAGATAACTACACAGAAGTCAAGAGTGTCTGGATTAATCTTGAGGACTAAAAGGTTTTTCAAAAAAACTGCTGCCAGCCAGCAGTTTTTTTCTTTCAGTAATGGCGGCAAAAGCAGATGAATATATATCTTCTGAAGGAGTTGAGCGGGATGAGCACACTTCAGGAGAAGGTGAGGCGTTATCAGCAAAACACCATCTCAGAGCTGAAAGATAGGCAAAATGATGACGGTTCTTGGACATTTTGCTTTGAAGGGCCAATCATGACGAATTCTTTTTTTATTCTGCTCCTCACCTCACTTGATGAAGGTGAAAATGAAAAAGAACTCATTTCGGCACTCGCAGCCGGCATTCGCGAAAATCAGCAGCCAGACGGAACGTTTAACAATTTTCCTGACGAAACAGGCGGCAATATAACAGCTACCGTCCAAGGATATGTCGGAATGCTGGCTTCAGGATGCTACCATCGAACTGATCCGCACATGAAAAAAGCTGAACAATTCATTGCTTCACATGGCGGCTTGAGAAATATTCATTTTATGACAAAATGGATGCTTGCAGCAAATGGCCTTTACCCTTGGCCCGCTTTATATTTGCCATTGTCGCTTTTAGCAATTCCCCCAACATTCCCGGTTCATTTTTATCAGTTCAGCACATATGCCCGTATACACTTTGCCCCGATGGCCGTAACACTCAATCAGCGATTCACACTAAAAAACCGCAAAATTCAATCTCTCCGCCACCTCGACCCGCACATGACAAAAAATCCTTTGACTTGGCTCCGTTCCGATGCTTTCGAGGAGAGAGACCTCTCTTCTGTTCTGACTCATTGGAAGCGCATTTTTCGTGCACCCTTTGCTCTTCAGGAACTGGGCTTACACACAGCTAAAACGTATATGCTTGACCGGATTGAAAAAGACGGCACACTGTACAGTTATGCAAGCGCCACAATATTTATGGTATACAGCCTTCTGTCACTTGGTGTGTCACGCCATTCACCGGTCATCCGAAGGGCAATAAATGGCATCAAAGCATTGGTGGCTGAATGCGGCGGCATTCCTTACTTAGAAAATTCCACATCCACTGTTTGGGATACTGCATTAATCACCTATGCGCTTCAGCAAAACGGCGTTGCCGAAACAGACGGTACAATGACAAAATCCGCTTCGTTTTTACAAAAGCGGCAGCATACCAAGATAGCAGATTGGTCTGTCAAAAATCCAAATGTA
The DNA here is from genome assembly GCF_029536185.1 of Bacillus sp. B28. Lineage (NCBI taxonomy): Bacteria > Bacillati > Bacillota > Bacilli > Caryophanales > Bacillaceae > Bacillus > Bacillus sp. B28. The sequence goes on from NZ_CP120511.1 coordinate 2,188,092, forward strand.
TCTCCAGGCGGCTGGGGATTTTCAAATATCAACACGAATAACCCTGATTGTGACGACACCGCAGCCGTCTTAAAAGCAATTCCCCGCAACTTCTCTCCTTCTTCTTGGGAGCGAGGTGTGGCTTGGCTTTTATCGATGCAGAACAATGATGGAGGGTTTTCCGCCTTTGAAAAAAATGTGAACCACCCTCTTATCCGCCACCTCCCGCTTGAATCCGCCGAGGATGCGGCTGTTGATCCCTCAACCGCCGACCTTACCGGGCGGGTGCTGCACTTTTTAGGTGAAAAAGCCGGCTTTTCAGTAAAACATCACCACATTCAGCGTGCTGTGAACTGGCTTTTTGAAAACCAGGAACATAATGGATCTTGGTACGGACGATGGGGTGTTTGCTACATTTATGGCACATGGGCTGCCTTGACCGGTATGCACGCCTGCGGAGTTGTTCGAACACATCCTTCGATACAAAAGGCAATCCGGTGGCTCAAAACCGTACAAAATGATGACGGCAGCTGGGGTGAATCCTGCAAAAGCGCGGAGGTCAAAACCTATGTGCCGCTTAAAGAAGGAACCATTATACAAACTGCATGGGCTTTAGATGCTTTATTACAATTTGAAAAACCCAGTCATTCAGCAATTGTGAAAGGAATGAACTACCTCATGGACAACAGTTCTCATGACGGTAGAAGCTTGACTTATCCAGTGGGTATCGGGCTGCCAAAGCAATTTTATATTCGTTACCATAGTTACCCTTATGTGTTCCCTTTGCTGGCTGTCAGCAAGTATTTGAATTCTATTGAAAAGGAGACAGCAAATGAAACGTGAATCTTATCAAAACGAGATGTTCAATTGGTGTGAAGCCTTAAAAGATCAGATTCAAAAACGAGGACAGCTTGATCAATTTGAGGATCAAATCGAAAAGATGATTGAAGCGCTGGAGGATGACCAGACGACAGAAGAAGAGTGGTATCAGCAGGCCGCCACACTCTATCGTGATATTACACAATCAGAAGAAACAGGTGAAAGACGTGCCTTCGTTCCTATAGGAAAACATGTTCTCCCAAAGCTTCCGTACAAGTACTCCGCTTTAGAACCTTATATTTCACGTGATATTATGGTGCTTCATCATACAAAGCATCATCAAAGCTATGTTGACGGACTGAATAAGGCAGAATTGGCGCTTAAGAATGCCAGAGCTTCAAAGAACTATGACTTGATCACTCATTGGGAAAGAGAGCTGGCATTTCATGGAGCCGGCCATTATTTGCACAGTATTTTTTGGTTTTCTATGCATCCAAACGGAAAAAGACGTCCTACTGGAGCATTGTTTCAAATGATCGATCTTTCATTTGGAAGCTATTCGGCCTTTAAGGAGCATTTTACCCAAGCTGCAAAAAAAGTGGAGGGTGTCGGGTGGGCCATTCTTGTCTGGTCCCCTCGTTCCGGACGGCTTGAGATTTTAGCCGCAGAGAAGCACCAGCACTTCAGCCAGTGGGATGTTATCCCTCTTTTGCCGCTTGATGTATGGGAACATGCTTACTATTTGCAATATAAAAATGACCGCGGGAGCTATGTTGATCATTGGTGGAATGTAGTCGATTGGCGTGAAGCCGAAAAACGTTTTGAACAGGCAAAAGAAGTTGTATGGAAACTCTATTAAAAAAGCCCCCTTTTCCAGGGGGCTTCATTTTTTAAAAAACACCTAATACATGTAAAAATACAATAATGATTGCAACAGGTGAAAGATAACGTATCAGCAGAAGCCAAACCGCGAACCACTTTCGCTTGAGGTTTGAGCCGCTTTTCAGCTCGTTAAACAAATCCTCTTTCGGTATTTTTAACGGTACAAAGATAGAAATCAATAACGCTCCTAACGGCATTAAAATATTGCTGACCAGAAAATCAGCTGCGTCAAAAATAGACATGTGAAAAATGGTAACATCACTTAAAACCCCGTATGATAACGCAGACGGTACGCCGACCAGAAAGATAGCAATCCCGCCGATCCAAGCAAATCGTTTTCTTTTACTAACATCGCCTTTAGAAAGCACAGCGACCAAAATTTCAAGCATTGAAAAGGCAGAGGTCAGTGCCGCAAATAAAAATAGAATTAAAAATGCTAATAAAAAGACAATTCCGAACGGCATTTGATTAAACACAGTCGGCAGCACATTAAATAACAGAACAGGCCCTTGATCCGGTTTGAGACCGAATGAAAAAACAGCTGGAAAGATCGCGATGCCCGCCATAATGGCGACAAGGACATTTAAAACCGTAACAGATACAGCAGACTGAACCAGATTTTCTTGTTTCTCTAGATAAGCACTATACGTTACCATTACAGATACACCGACACTTAATAAGAAGAAGGACTGGCCCATCGCATATAATATCGTATTGGCGTCAATCGCAGAGATATCAGGTGTCAGGAAAAACTTAATACCTTCTATCGCTCCATGAAGTGTAACTGAACGCACCATTAAAATGATAAATAATATAAAAAGCGCCGGCATTAAAATTTGGCTTGCTTTTTCAATTCCGCTGCTTACACCTTTTGCGACAACCAAAATTGTGACCAGCATAAACAGCAGCTGGCCTCCTACAGCCAAATAAGGATTTGAAATAGTATTCGCAAACAGCGTATTAAATCCTGACGTATGCGATAAACCGCCGGTAAAGCCTTTAAAAATGTAATTTAAAATCCATCCGCCGACGACGCTGTAGAATGATAACAGAATAAAGCACGTCGCCATGCCCAAATAGCCTATCCAATGCCACTTAGACCCTGGAGCAAGAGATTTATAGGATTGGACGGCATCTTGCTGTGTTTTTCTGCCTATGATGAATTCACCGAGCAATAATGGCAGTCCGATTAAAATTGTAAATAAAATAAAAATAAATAAAAACGCGCCTCCTCCGCTGGTGCCTGCTACATATGGGAATTTCCATATTGCACCGAGACCGATAGCCGATCCAGCCGCAGCTAAAATAAAGCCCAGCTTCGAAGACCATTGATTAGCTTCCTTCACCCTATCACTCCTATTTTCCAAAACAGCTTAAAGGTTCATTGTAAGAATATCTACCTATATAGTCAAGAATATTTTGATTAGTTTACATAATATATTTATCATCTATTTCCATAGATATATCAGAATACAGTCAATCTATCAATATTGAATTATTCAGAAAATTAATTATAATAGGGGAATACCAAAAAATCTGTAAGGATTTCTGCTGGAGTTCTTGATCAGTGTATGAGGAGTGTTTTTATGGAAAACATCAGAAAGATAAGTCATTTCGCGGGACAAACCTTCGGAATCTGGGTCATTGTTTTTGCCGTGCTCGGATTTTCTTTCCCGTCATTATTTTCTTGGATCAGTTCTTATATTACGATTTTTCTTGGCATTATTATGTTTGGAATGGGGCTAACACTGCAAACCGATGATTTTAAAGAGCTGATCAGAAAACCTTTGTATGTCATTATCGGAGTGATCGCCCAATATACGATTATGCCGCTTGTTGCTTTCAGCTTAGCCTATGGCCTGCATCTTCCCTCGGAAATCGCGGTAGGCGTTATTCTCGTTGGCTGCTGTCCCGGTGGAACTGCCTCTAATGTCATGACATTTTTAGCAAAAGGCAATACGGCCCTGTCTGTTGCTGTCACTACGATTTCCACCTTGTTGGCACCTGTTTTGACGCCGGTTTTGATTATGCTGTTTGCCAAGGAATGGCTGCCTGTCTCACCTGGCTCGTTATTTATTTCGATTTTGCAGGCTGTATTGATTCCAATCATTGCAGGCCTAGTCGTCAAAATATTTTTCAAAAAACAGGTCGCAAAAGCCGTTCATGCCCTGCCGCTTGTTTCAGTCATCGGTATCGTTGCCATTGTGTCAGCTGTTGTAAGCGGCAACCGGGAAAACCTGCTTCAATCAGGTTTGCTTATTTTTTCAGTAGTCATCCTGCATAACGGGTTTGGATATTTACTGGGATTTCTTTGTGCAAAGCTGTTAAAAATGGATTATTCGTCTCAAAAAGCAATTGCAATTGAAGTCGGCATGCAAAACTCAGGGCTTGGCGCAGCACTTGCCACGGCACATTTTTCACCGCTATCTGCTGTTCCGAGCGCGATTTTCAGTGTATGGCACAACCTTTCGGGCTCCCTGCTCGCTACATATTGGTCTAAAAAAGGTAAGAATCCAAAAGAAGATTCAAACAGCACAGAACTGTCTCTTTAACATTCTATTGTATATAAAAAGGTACATCACGTTTATCCGTGATGTACCTTTTTAATTTTATCCCTCTAACAAAAGCTGTTCAGGATCTTCTAGTAAGTTTTTAATTGTGACAAGGAATCCAACTGCTTCTTTACCATCTACGATCCGGTGATCATAAGATAATGCAATATACATCATCGGACGGTTTTCGAAACGCTCTTCATCAATTGCGACAGGGCGCAGCTGAATCTTATGCATACCCAGGATACCAACTTGAGGGCTGTTTAAAATCGGTGTCGACATGAGTGAACCGAAAGTCCCTCCGTTTGTAATGGTAAATGAGCCTCCTTGCAACTCACCAAGGGTCAATTTATTGCTTCTCGCTTTTTTCGCAAGCTCGCCGATTTCTTTTTCAATGCCTGCAAATGTCAGGCGGTCTGCATCACGTACAACTGGAACGACAAGTCCTTCCTCAGCTGCGACAGCGATTCCGATATCATAGAATTTTTTAACAATCAGCTCATCGCCTTGAATTTCTGCATTCAAGAGCGGATATTTTTTCAAAGCCGCTACAACAGCTTTTGTAAAGAAAGACATAAAGCCGAGCTTCACTTCATTTTGCTCAAAGAATTGGTCTTTGCGGCGTTTTCTAAGATTCATAACAGCCGTCATGTCAACTTCATTAAATGTAGTCAGCATCGCAGATGTTTGCTGTACTTCGACTAGACGTTTTGCGATTGTCTGTCTGCGGCGTGACATTTTTTGCACTTCAACAGGCTTTTCAAAGCTTTGCTGAGTTTTTTGAGCCTGCGGCTGTTGTTTTTGCTGAGGAGCTGGTTTCGCCGCCGGTTTTTCATACGCCTCAACATCCTGTTTGCGCACTCTTCCAAGCGGGTCGCCAGTCGGAACCTGAGACAGGTCAATCCCTTTCTCTCTCGCCAGCTTACGGGCAGAAGGAGATGCGATTGTTCTTGATTTTGCTTCAGTTTGCGTTTCCTGGCTCACTTCTTGCGCCGCTGGTTCAGCTTGCTTTTCTTCTTTTTCACTTTCTTTGCTTTCAGCCTTCTCTGAAGGAGCAGGGGCAGAACTTTCACCCGCGCCTTCTGTAATGGTACCGATAATTTCTCCAACTTGGACGGTATCACCCGAATCTTTCAATACCTCTTGAAGAACACCCGATTCTTCTGCTGTCAATTCAACATTTACTTTATCCGTTTCAAGTTCAAGCAGATATTCACCCTGTTCTACATAATCACCGGGCTGCTTTAACCATTGGGCTATTGTTCCTTCTGAGATTGATTCTGCTAATTCAGGTACCTTAATTTCCGCCATTTTTTCATTTCCCCCTTAGTTTTTGCGAGTCAAGCTATCAGATACAATACGTTCCTGTTCTTTTTTATGAACTGTCGGATCTCCCTCTGCAGGACTGGATCGTCTTCTTCGTCCAATATATTGAACGCTTACTCCTTCTGGTGCAAGTTCTGTCAAATAAGGGCTGATGTAGCTCCAAGCCCCCATGTTCTGCGGCTCTTCCTGAACCCAAACGATTTCTTTAAGGTTCGGAAGCTTTGCAAATAATTCTTTGACTCCTTTTGCAGGGAATGGATACAGCTGTTCAATTCTCGCAATGTGAAGCCACTCTTTCCCGTCTTCTAACTTGTTGAAATGATCGCTGATGTCTATAGATACTTTACCGCTGGATAATACGAGCCGCGTTACTTTTTCATACTCATGAGAAAGTCCTGACTGTTCGTAAACAGGCTGGAAGCGGCTTTCGCTGAGCTCCTGCACTTCAGAAACGGTATTCGGATTGCGCAGAAGGCTCTTCGGCGTCATGATGACGAGCGGACGAATTTCCTCACGCAGCAGCATTTTAGCCTGTCTTCTTAATATATGAAAATATTGAGCGGCGCTTGTCAGGTTGGCAACCGTCCAGTTATTCTCAGCAGCTAGCTGCAGGAACCGCTCGATTCTACCGCTTGAATGCTCAGGGCCCTGTCCCTCATAACCGTGCGGCAGCAGCATCACTAATCCGGATTTTTGGCCCCATTTTGCTCGTCCGGCAGAAATAAATTGGTCAAAGTACACTTGAGCAGCATTGGCAAAATCCCCATACTGCGCTTCCCAAAGGACAAGTGTTTCAGGTGAATACACATTATAGCCGTATTCAAAACCGAGTACAGATCCCTCAGACAGCGGGCTGTTATGAACGGCAAATGATGTGTCACAATCTGACAAATGGTGCAGCGGCACAAATTCCTTGCCTGTCTCACTGTCGTGAAGCACAAGGTTTCTTTGGGCAAACGTTCCGCGCTCAGAATCCTGTCCTGTTAATCGAATCGGTGTTCCGTCTTTCAGAATGGAAGCAAACGCGAGAGATTCAGCCAATGACCATTCCACTTTTCTGTCATCATCAAACGCTTTGGCCCGTCTTTCCAAAATGCGTTTTAGCTTACCGAATACATTAAACGACTCCGGCCAATTGACCAGTTCGCCATTCAGCTTGCGGAGCACATCAAAATCAATAGATGTATTTACATCCGGAAAGCCGTTTGAAACAGGTTCCGGAAGTTCTATTTCACTGGCGATATGTTCCTTTTTAGCCGGCACTTTTTGATAAGCGTCTTCTATGCGTTTCGTTACCGACTTTTCAATGTTTTGAACAACTTCCTCGGTTAGCACCCCTTCTTTAACGAGCTTTTCCGCGAAAATATGTTTGACAGTCCGATGCTTTCTTACAGCGTCATACAGCATCGGCTGAGTAGTTGACGGCTCATCCATTTCGTTGTGTCCATAGCGTCTGTACCCGATCAAGTCAATCAGAAAGTCCTTGTTGAATGTTTTTCGGTATTCTACCGCAAACTTAACAGCTGAAAGACAGGCTTCAGGATCGTCCGCATTTACGTGAACAATCGGAATTTCATAGCCCTTCGCCAGGTCACTGGCATAGTTTGTTGATCTTGATTCAGCGCTTTCTGTTGTGAATCCGATCATGTTATTGGCGATAATATGAATCGCACCGCCGACTTGATACCCTTTTAAAGAGCTTAAATTCAATGTTTCAGCTACAATTCCTTCCCCCGGGAACGCAGCGTCTCCATGAATTAAAATCGCAAGTGATTTTGTTTCATCCTGAACCGGATATCCGCTTTGTGTTCTTGTTTCCTGCGCCGCTCTTGTGCTGCCTTCAACAATCGGATTGATAAATTCCAAGTGGCTCGGGTTATTCGCCAGCGTAATGCGCGCTGACTTCGTTTCAGCGTCATGAAGCTCACGGTTCGCTCCCAGATGATATTTGACATCCCCCGTCCATCCGTAGCTGATGCCGATTGATCCTTCAGACGGGACAAGATCTTTGTTCGGCGCGTGCTGGAATTCTGAGAAGATGATTTCATACGGTTTGCCCAGCACATGTGCCAGCACATTCAGGCGGCCCCTGTGCGCCATACCGATGTTGACGCTCGTTGTACCTGATTTGACAGATTGTGCAATAATGTCATCAAGCACTGGAACGAGAGCGTCCAGACCCTCAATTGAAAAACGCTTCTGCCCGACGAAGGTCCGATGTAAAAATTGCTCGAATCCCTCTACTTCCATCAGTCTCTCCAGCACAGCTGACAGCTTTTCGGCTGAGTTCTTTTGGAACAATTCACCGGATTCAATCTTTTGAGTCAGCCATTCGCGCTCTTTAAAGTCGTGTACATGATCAAATTCAAATGAGATGGTTCTTTTATACGTATTTCGTAAATATTGAATGGCTTCTAAACCGTTCGTAATGTTTGTAGGAGCGTCTTTACAAATGACCGACGCAGGTATTTCTTTTATTTCCTCTTCTGTTAGCCCGTAATCGGATAATGGAAAGAGCTCGCTCTTTTTCCCATCCTTTCTGAGCGGATTGACGGAAGCGTTCAAATGGCCATAGGTTCGTATATCTTCTGCAAGTCTGATTGCTGATGCGATCTTTTGTATCAGATCGGCTGTAACACGTCCCTTTTCTTTTGTTCCCGATGCCTCTTTTATATCGCTTGGAGGAGCTCCGAGTTCGTCGAACATTTCCTTCAGATCCGGATCAATGCTGTTCGGATCCTGGGTGTACTGATCGTAAAGCTCCAGGGCATAACCGAGGTTCGGACCGTAAAAATCTTCCCAATTCATTCGTTGTTTCATATTATTTTGAAACATTTGAATATTACCCCCAACCTAGATAATCAAGTGATTTATTCACTATCTTAAAATAACTTTCGAACGCTGTGTCCAAAATTATGTAATAAAAACGCTTCCAACGATATTTTACCACTGTTTGCAATTTGATTCTACCTTGATTGTTCACAAAATAGTAAAAAACCTTTATAAAAAACAAAAAATTTAATCATTTAAAAAAAGAAACGCCAAAAAGCATAGAATAAAGGGTTATCCTATGCTTTTATGGAGCAGTTTTTTAAGAAGCGGATACAGTACATCCGGAAGCTGATCGACATCCGGGACAAATATACTGAACTTCCCGTACATATCCTGTATCGTTTTCATTTGTGATTCTTCAATTTCCGAGTTGGAGAGAAAAACATTTATGACTTCTATTCCTCTTTTTCGAGCTTCGATAACCGCTTCACTTGTATCGACAATTCCATTTTGCTCATAACCAAATGCGGCCGGCTCTCCGTCAGAGAACACGATTAAGAATTTTTGCGCCTCGCTCCGCTGCAGCATTTTTTTCGTCATTTGCCTGATCGCATAGCCGTCACGGTTGTCTTCCTCAGGTTCAAGCTGCATAATCGCCGGTCCCGCCGCCTGTCTTAAGGATGACTGAAATGGAATTACCGTATTAAAATAGTTCGGCTGACTCGTTTCGGTCGCATCGTTTGTATCCTCCCAGAAACCGACAATTTGATGCGGGACTGCTACCGACTTCAGGGCTTCGTGAAACAATACGATTCCCCGCTTCGTTTCATCCATTTTGTCGAACATGCTTGCTGAACAGTCGACCAGCAATGTAAAAACAGCGTCAATTTCTGAAGAAGGCTCTTGTTTTTTGTAAAAAAGACGCGGATTCCGCTCCGTAAAATAACGGAGAAGCTTGTTGTTCAGACGGCCCGCGTGAAGTTCAGTCCTTGGCAGCGTTTTTTTGTGTTCAAGCGTTTTTTGAATCATCTGTTTCAAACGCTTCTGATACGATTCGATCGATTTTGCCTGCTGTTTATAAGAAAGCTCTTCATCTTGTGTTGCAGGCTGCGGTTCTTTATAAATCGCAAACGCGAATTTATTTTCCTTTCCGTCGGCAAGACCCGCACCGTTCGGCTGGTCTTTTTTGGACTCCAGCGCTTCCAGTTTGGAATAGTCTTTTCGTTTTGTCTGTCTGGCTGAACCTTGAACAGAGCCGAGGGCCTGGTCTCCATCGTCCCCTTCTCGAGAAGCATCTTTTCCTAAATCAGATTTTGCGCCGTGTTCAATATCAAATTGAAGGAAGCTTTTAGACGGCGCTTCTGTTTCACGGTGCCAAGTCGGCATTTCTTCATCGTGAATATCTTCATCGCCGTCTGACTTTTTCGGAAGCGTTATGTCATCGCTCAGCTTCGGCGCTTTTTTCTCTTCTTCAAATAACGGCTGCTCTGCAGCTTTTGCATAATCTAACTCAGGCAAAAAGAAGTAGGTATTCAGCATGTCTTTATCAAGCACCTCTTCAAGTCCGTCCATGATATCTTCGACAATTTTCAGAACGTGATGTGTAGAATCAGCTTCATACACACGCAAGAGCTGCTGTTCGATAAACGGACGCATCAGATCAATATCATCACGCATAGACGGGATGGCTTCCAGAGGCGATTCCGCAGTCAGCTTGACATACATGGCGCAAAAGAGCGCATCCGTAAAAATGCTTCGTTCTAAATTTAAAGTCAGCTGCGTGGAGAAATGTTTTCTGTACATGTCTTTTCGTTTTGCAAATACATGCTTTGTCCCAGGACGCTCGTGTTTGATACATTCTTCAATTCTGATGTCCTCAAGCAGCATAAACAGCTGTTTGGCAAAGCTTTTGTACGTAAGATTGTGCTGGATATAATCCAAAAGGCTCGCAAACTCTTGCAGCGAGCTGTATTTTGTTCCGACCGATCGAAGGTAGACATCGCTTTTGAGACCTGCTTCCATATCTTCAGCTGCTCTGTCCTTCCAAAAGTGGCTCATGTAGATTTTTTTTTCAAATGGGTTGTAGTAGGACTGAACGCCATACTCCACTTCCACTGCCTCACTTTTGGTGAGCGTTTTGGCCAAATCGGTCAGCATCATAAATAAAAACGAGTCAATTGTGCTGTCATTAAATTTGATAAATTTCATCGCACATCCCTCATTCAAACAGAGTTTCTGCGATATTTCGGACCGCCGCCTTTTCACGGTCATCGTCAAGCTTCTCTACAATTCCGCGTTCGATGGCGCGTAGCGGCGGAATATAAGCGGCTAAATCACACGTATCAATTAAAGCTCTGATGGATGCCGCTTCTTCAGACACCTGCCCGTTATTGGCCTGAACGATCAAATCAGAAGACAGCGTGATAAACCGGTCAATCAATTTCTCATCATGAAGAGCAGACTGAGACATGAGTACTTGTTTCAGCAGCTCGCCCTTAATATACGGCACATCAATGATGACAAAACGGTTTTTAAGCGCTTCATTCAGCGGAACGGTTCCGACGTAGCCTTCATTGATGGCAGCGATGACTCCAAACCCTTCTTTTGCCCGAACGACTTCTCCTGTAAACGGATTTGTCATCATTTTTCTGTAGTCCAATACACCGTTTAAGATGGGCAGGGTTTCCGGTTTTGCCATATTAATTTCATCTATATAAAGAAAGTGGCCTTCATTCATGGCCGTTGTCACAGGTCCCGAGACAAACTCGATCGTCGCCTGGCCAGATTGATTTTCAATGGTTTTATAGCCGACCAGCGCTTCAGCATCCAAATCAACTGAGCAGTTGACACTGTGCATTGGTTTATGAAAATAGCTGGACAATGTTTCTGCCAGCTTAGTTTTACCTGAGCCTGTAGGTCCTTTTAACAGGATATTTTTCCCCATCGCTAATGCGATAATGGCATCGAATAAAATGGCTTCATCCTCCGCCTCATAGCCTGATGTCCCGATAAGCGATTGAAATTCTGGAGAAATCGGCTGGCTTTTATATGATAAAAGCTTATTTTGTATATCTTCCGGCAATGTTAAGTGCTGCAATTGAGATGTCATAGACAGGTTTCCTTTCCTATTCGTATTCCATTAACGAGTATACTAAAAAAGCCCCTGTATGCTCAATACAAAAGGGCTCCCGCTATATTACTGTTTCTCGTTATTGCCAGAAAGCGCTCCGCAGACAATTCGCGCTCCTGAGTTTCCGCTCGGATTCGTCAAATAGTCGTCAGCCTGTTCATGAATAATAAACGCGCTGCCATCCTGGTCGAGAATATTCAATTTGCTTTCTTTTTGTAAAGAGGTTTCAGGCGCATTCATAATAACATCTACTTTCCCGTCTGCGCCGACTTCAAGATTCGGAAGATCTCCGGCATGATGTCCCATCGGATTATTGAAGCCGTGTTCTTTGTTCAGCGGATTAAAAGGTCCGCCCGCGGATTCAAAATCCGGTCTGACACATGATCCTTTTTCATAAATATGAAACCCGAGTGAAGCCCCAGGTGTCAGGCTGTGTGCTGAGATGTGGAAATCGAGCCCTTCGTCTTCTGACTCTTTTATTTCAATAAACCCGACTTTTTTGCCTTCTCTATTGACCAGCTGAATCTGATGACGAAACGCTGAGGTTTCTATTACCTTTTTTTCCGGTACCCGCCGCGGATGATCAGGAGGTGTTTCCTGATTGCATCCCGCAAGACCCAGTGCCGTCAGCACGATAAGGAGCAAGAAACGATTCATGCTGTCTCCCCCTTGTTTTTTCTAACAGTTTGGTCAATCATATTCCGATATAAACTAAAAAAAGCCTTTTAAAAGGCTTTTACATTAGGGCAGCAGGACGTCCTGCCCAAACGCCCCGTCTGTCTAATGTCGATGCTCAAAGTTTAAAAATAGCTTCGTGCTCCCAGGTAGCGCTGTTTCCAATACGAATTGCTGAGATTGGAAATGCCCACACCGTCGGAGCTTGCATGAATAAAATTGCCGCCGCCCAAGTAAATCCCCATGTGAGACGGTCCGGATTTATACGTCGTAAAGAAAACAAAGTCTCCGACTGACGGCTGGCTGACTTTTTGCATCACATTCCAGTACCCTGCCGTGCTCAGCCTTGAAATAGATGATACTTTATTAATGAGGTAATAAATATAACCGCTGCAATCGAAACCGGAAGGCGTATTTCCGCCCCAGCGATACGGAACACCGACATATTTTTTTGCCTCCGTTATCATTCTGTCAATCTTTGTTCCTATTTGAACGTTTGATCCTGGTTTGTCTTTCGGAACTGTCTTATTGGAATGATTTGATTTAGTCGTTCCTGAAATCGTGAGAACCTGTCCGATTCGCAGCACATCGCTAGACAAATTGTTTCTATCACGAATACTTTGCACAGTGACGCCCAGCTGATTCGCAATCTTCCATAACGAATCACCTGATTTCACTTTGTATGTAGTTGTTTTTGAAGAATTTGAGTTTGACGGCTTTTTGGAACCGCTGCTACCGCTATTGGATGAGCTGCCTTTTTTTATTTTCAATACTTGCTTAGGATAAAGTGTATCTGATGTTAAGCCATTTAAGGTTTTCAATTCGGCCACCGTCATATTTAAACTGTTTGCGATTTTCCACAGAGAATCACCAAGCTTTACAGTATATGTACCTTTTGATGAGCCTGCAGAAATTGAACCGTTGCTTTTTTTCTGCCCATTCGAACCATTTGAACTGCTTGTCCCTTTCATTTTCAGTTTTTGGCCGGGACGAATCAAATCACTGCTCAGGCTGTTTAAGCTTTTAAGCTCTGAAACACTCATTTTATGATTTTTGGCAATCATCCATAAGGAATCACCATATGCTACGGTGTATGTTGACGTTTTGCTTGAGTTTGATGGGGATGTTTTGCTTTTTTTGCTGCTTTCAGGAACTTTAAGGCTTTGGCCGACATAAAGCATTGACGATTTCAATTTGTTTTCTGATTTCAGTGCTGAAATACTCGTATGATACTGGCGCGAAAGTTTCCAAAGAGAGTCACCGCTTTTCACCTTTATCGTTTTTGCGTCCGCGGGTGCTGCTGCCATCGATGACCCAACAACAGCGGAAACAGCCAAGCCGGCTATGATCTTCTTTTTCATTCATTTAACCTCCTAAACTTTTTATGAGACAAACAGAAATAATTAGTATTCTGTTTCCAAAAATGGCACACATACGTTTTATCGTCACTTTTTTAGCGTTATAAACTAATTTATATAGATCGGCAGCAAATTCAGCTTCGTTCGACCTTAAACCTTTAGATAAACACCTAATACTTTACATAATTTGTATAGGTTTATCGAAAGTCTAAGGAACTATTTAAGCGGGGGTAAAATGATTGGTTTATGCTGATGAAAGAAGCAGATTTCCCTCCTTTCTTGTCTGTTTTTCTTTCAATTCTCTATCAAAGTGTCAAATCCCTTCTTCTGACTGCAACTCTGCCCAGCTTTCCGAAACAGTTAAAAGCCTGTCCATTACAAATGAACAGGCTGTATACACTATGCGTTAGCTGATTGAGTATTGTGTTTAACATATTCAAGAATGCTGTCGGCAGCTTTTTCAGCACCGCCTGCTGCTTTCAGTGACTGACCAATTGCTTTTGCTTTCTCAGCATAAACAGGATTGCTGATCACTTCTTGAATGGTTTCTTTCAGAAGGTTTTCAGACAACTGTTCTTTTTTCAGCACTTTCCCCGCACCTACTTGTTCCACCTGTTTTCCGACAGCGAATTGATCAGCTCCCATCGGAATGACAATGAGCGGTGTTTCAAAATACAAGCCTTCGCTTGTGCTGTTCATTCCGCCGTGGGTGACAAACAAACTGGCTCTTTTCAGAATTTCAAGCTGTGGCACATACGGGCGCACAATAAAATTGTGAGGAATATCGTTTAACTCACTTTGTTTAACATGTTTCCCAATGGACAGCACAACTTTTCCGTCAAAGTCTTTGCACACCTCGAGACATTGATTGAAAAACTCTTTTTGATTATTAAAAATAGTTCCCATAGAAATAAACAGCACGTTTTCATTGTCAATCTGATCGAATGGAAAGTCATTGCTTTTGGCTCTTTTTGCAATTGAAGGACCAACAAAAACATAATTTTCTCCGAATTGCTCAGCCATTGGCTGAAATTCTCTTGACGTAAAGACAATCGTCAAATCTCCATCGGACGAAAAAACGTCAAACTGCTTGGTAATGCCCGCTTGAAACTCGGCATTTAAGGTTTCTGCGAGCTGCTGATAGGATTCATAATAAGGTGAGTCTTCAAATGGTCTGCTATTGAAGGTGTCCATCATTTCCTTTAAAAAATCCTCATTCATCGCAAAGGTCGTACATAATGAAAATCTAGGCAGTTTCAGCAGATTGGCAATGATTTTACCGGTCAGGAAATGGTGATCATATATGACATAATCATATGATTCGTTTTTCACTTCATTATAAATATGGGTGGCGATGTCCTTACACCCTTTCAAAAAGGCGCATATCATTTCGGCAAAATCTCTTTCTTCATTACCAGTTGCGTTTTTTCCGAAATAATCTTCTCTAAAATCGTTATATTCACGAAATTCAATATCAAGCGCGGTGATTTTTTCTTCATATTCCTTTACTGCATAGTAAGTAATGTTCTCTCCTCGTGATTTCAGCTCCTTCATTACACCGATAGACGGATTAATATGGCCCTCTCCCGGAAAACCGATCATTAATACATTAGCCATGCGGCACACCCTTCCGTTAAAATTTATGTAATATTTTATACGGTACTATAAATACAAAATCAGGTAAAGTATTTAACTTTATTAATATTAATCCAATGTAACTTTTATACTAGGTTACATTTCCCGACTTTCTATTTCCAAGAAAAAAAGCATTCAGTATGGCATGAATGCTTTTAAAAAAGAGTTCAATTCCAGTCATTTTGTCTCATGAGACGAAAGCTGTTCGGGTCCTTTTGTTTATTTTTATGTTCTCGGTGAGATGAGCGGATATAACACACCGTCCTTCGCAAACGACATCTTGCCTGTTTCCTCAGAAACAACCAGCACAAGCGCATCTGTATATCCAGACATCCCCAAAGCCGCACGGTGCCTGGTCCCCAGATGAATATCCACTTCTTTTGTCGTCAGCGGGAGAACGTTTCCAGCTGAGACGAGTGTATGATCCCTCACTAATAAAGCGCCGTCATGAAGAGGGTTTCCCGGGAAAAAGATGCTTTCAATTAATGAAGCACTGATTTCTGCATGAAGCGATGTTCCTTTTTGAATAAATTTGTCAACCGGGTCTGTCCTTTCAATGACAATTAACGCGCCATGCTTATTTTCCGATAAATTTTTAATCGCCTTGGCCAGTTCCACAAATGACGGTGTAAATTGTTCAATATATGATTGCAAATAAAAAGATGAGGCAATGCCGTGCATATTCTGAAAAATACGTCCCAAGTCATCCAATTCACAAAGGAGGCATTGATCTTTTTCGTGTAACGTTTTCAAAATAAGAGAAGCATCCCCTAATATCTGTTCTAAATGCGATTGTATCTTTGCCGTGAATACACTTTCTGTCATCTGTTCGTAATGCATGGGCCTTCATCTCCTTTTCATATTTTCAACTTTGCACGCATGCTTATCTTATTGATGTACATTCTATTGGTAAAGGAGGTATGTAAAGAATGGAAATGGAAAGAATCATTCAATATATCTGCACCTTTTTAGGCGTTATTTCGCTTTCTTTTATTTATGCCCAAATGTTTAGAAAAACGAAACCGACAAAAAAAGAATAGGCCAGGCGTTCATTGCTTTTTATACATAAAATGTTATAATTTCTCTCGTTATGATAAAGAAACGGGGATCAATGTATGAAAGAAACCAAAAACGCCGGACAAAAGATAAGACAGCTTTTACACATTTTAATTCCGATTTTAATCACTCAGGCGGGGCTTTCTCTCATGACCTTTTTAGATACGGTGATGTCAGGGAAAGTCAGCGCCGCCGATTTAGCCGGTGTGGCCATTGGATCAAGTCTTTGGACGCCTGTCTATACTGGACTGGCAGGTATATTAATGGCTGTCACGCCGATTGTCGCTCAGCTATTAGGCGCTGATAAAACCAAACAAATTCCCTTTACTGTCTTACAGGCTGTGTATGTGGCCGCGCTTCTAAGCATCGCCGTTTTAGCGGTTGGATATGGAATAGTTGATCCTGTTCTGTCCCGGTTGAACCTTGAGGCACACGTATATGACATTGCTAAGCACTTTTTAGGGTTTTTATCTTTGGGGATTTTCCCTTTATTTGTTTACACCGTTTTGAGATCGTTCATTGACTCATTAGGAAAAACACGAGTGACCATGATGATTACACTATGTTCACTGCCGATTAATTTTGTGTTAAACTACGTATTTATTTTCGGAAAATTCGGCATGCCTGCCCTTGGCGGAGTCGGCGCCGGAATTGCATCAGCGCTTACGTATTGGTGCATCTGTATCATCAGTTTTATCATCATTCATAAAGCAGCGCCGTTTTCTGAATATGGCATTTTCCTTACCATGTATAAGTTCTCTTGGGAAGCGTGCAAAAATATGCTGAAAATCGGACTGCCCATCGGGTTTGCCGTGTTTTTTGAAACGAGCATCTTCGCGGCTGTCACTTTGCTGATGAGCCATTTCAATACAGTAACCATCGCGTCCCATCAGGCCGCCATGAACTTTGCGTCACTTTTATATATGCTGCCGCTCAGTGTGTCCATGGCTTTAACGATAGTTGTCGGGTTTGAGGCCGGAGCAGCTCGTTTTAAAGACGCTCGCTCTTACAGCTTTATCGGCATCATGATGGCAGTAGGCTTTTCTTTGTTAACAGCTGCCTGTATCCTTTTATTCAGAGAGCAAATCGCAGGTATGTACACCTCTGATCAGGATGTCCTCCGGCTAACGCAGCACTTTTTAATTTACGCGCTGTTTTTTCAGCTTTCCGATGCTGTGGCAGCACCTATTCAGGGCGCCCTCAGAGGATATAAAGATGTCAATTATACACTTGCAGCCGCTTTTATTTCTTATTGGGTTATCGGCCTTCCTGTCGGTTATGCGGTCGGCACGTTTACAGGACTTGGCGCGTTCGGTTATTGGATCGGGTTAATTGCAGGGCTAGCGGCAGGAGCAGTCGGGCTGTTTTTCAGGCTGGTTAAACTGCAGAAGCGTTATTTATTGAAACAGGAATTTTAAAAGAGGTGATATGATATGGCACAAAATCAGAAATTATATGAGTATCTGTCTCAGCATGCAGAAGAAATAAGTTCTACATGGTATGAAACAATCGAGGAAACTGACCCGAATTCAATCTATGCATCAACAGACCCGGCCGTCATTAAAAATTTAAAGAGCCAGAATCTTGCTTTCAATTATAAGATCAGCCGTATCTTTATAGATGAAGAAGAGATATACTTGCCCATTCTAAAAGCCTGGGCATTTGAAGTCACTCAGGATCAGGAGCATTTAAAAACGCCTATCCACTATATTATCCGTGAGTTTGTCAGAGTGAGAGACTTGTATATTTCCTATATGAAGGACTTTGTTCATATCAATCAGGATACCGTGAAAAACGAAGAAGCCGAGGATTTGTATCACACCCTTATTAAGGCGTTTGATCTTGTGATTCATATTTTTATAGAAGAAATGTACAAAAACACAAGCCTTCAGCTTCAAGCCCAAAAGGATATGATCACTGAATTGAGCGCCCCGGTAATCGTGCTGTTCCACAGTGTGGGACTGCTTCCGTTAATCGGTGATATTGATACCGTCCGCGCTAAATTGATCATGGAAAATACATTGAATCAATGTGCGAAAAAAAAGGTGACGCAGCTTTACATTGACTTGTCCGGAGTAGCGGTAATTGATACCATGGTTGCCCACCAGCTGTTCAGTCTGATTGAGGCGCTGCGTTTGATCGGCGTTTCATCCACATTGTCGGGGATCCGCCCCGAAATTGCGCAAACCGCGGTTCAGCTCGGTTTGTCATTTGAGGACATCTCACTGAGATCTACTCTTGCATCAGCGATTGCATCTGACTTGAAATTAAAAAAGGTATAAGGTCCCCTCAAGGGCCTTATACCTTCTTTTTTTTAATCATTCCATTGATATGTCCAGTACACTTCTTCTTCAAACCATGTTGCCATAACAGGTTCATTGTTTTTCAGTTTTTCCTCAAGCTCTCGGAGCATACCTTCCGTCTGGGTGCGATGAGCTCTTAACGCGTTCATTTTAATATCTGCCACTTCTTTGATATCAAGTACGACGTCTGCTTCGCCAAGCACCTCTTCCCTATTGCGTGTAATAGCCATGCATAGTGTGCGCGGACGGTCTTCTTTCTTTTTGCGGTACAATGCCCGGATGACCGCTTCCCCGCATGCATCATGGTCAGGGTGCACGCCATGTCCCGGATAAAATGTGACAATTAAGCTTGGTTTTACATCATCTATGATTTCTTCCATGATATCAGCTAAATATTCATCGTCTTCAAACTCAAGCGTTTTATCCCGAAGTCCGAGCATTCGCAGATCATTGATATCCATTTCTTTGCAGGCGTTGATAAGCTCTTGTTTTCTTAATAATGGCAAGGTTTCCCGATTGGCAAAAAATGGATCACCCATATTTCTGCCCATTTCGCCTAACGTAGCGCAAGCATATGTAACGGGCACATCTTTTTTTCTGTTTAAAGCAATCAGACCCGCCACACCGTATGATTCGTCATCAGGGTGAGGCAGGATTACAAGCACGTGTTCTTTCATTATTTTTTCACCCTTTTCTTTAAACTGTGAACGGTTTTTCACTGATTTGAAGTGAAATTGCCAGTTTTCCGCCCGGCAAGTGTCCTGCCATTAATAAGCGGTTTTCTTCATCCACTGTGTACTCAGTCAGGCCTTCAGCATAAATCCAGCCCTCTTCTGTTTTTAAGCCGACCCGGTAAGGCCCGCTCCCTTTGATTTTAGCTTGATGATAGGTTACCTTCGCATTGCGTATATAAGCAACAACCGTCATGTTTTTTTCATTTAAATGTGCCGAGTAAGAACCGGTTGTGGTTTCTAAATGGATATATACAGGGCGGTCCGCATATCGTTCTAAAGATGCTTGCACATCTTCTTTTATGATTGCTTTCATAATTGCTCCCCTCTTTCTTCTTTTAAATACTGTACGCGTTCTGTATGTAATTTGACCAGTTGATATTTGACAGCCGGTTCCAGCTGTGAATTCACAATGCGCTGTATAGCAGCGTAATATTTTTCCAGCATAGGTTTACGGAGTCTCGGATGTGTTCTCTTATCCAAAAGCTCAAGATCAATTGCCTCTGTAACCGCTTCTGCATCTTCGTTTGAGAAAGAGCGGCTGTTCCATAGCGAGGCGTATGCTTTTACTATTTCTATATCATTGTCCATCGTCCTGCTCCTTTATGTCTTACATACATGAAATGATTATACATAATATATACTCAAACTGAAAAGCCAAAGGCTCAATGGCTTTTTGATGCCCGTTTCCATTTCAGTTGTGAAAACGTAAACAAGACTAATGCAGCCCATATACAGGCAAAGGTAAATGCCTTCGAGCTTGAAAATGGCTCATGGTAAATGAACAGCCCGATCAGCAAGGTGATGGTCGGTGCAATATATTGCAATATACCGACTTGATACAGCGGCAGCCGCTTTGCCCCTTCAGCAAACAATAAGAGCGGCAGCGCGGTAAACACACCCGCAAAAAAGAGAAGCACCCATGCCCCGCCGCTTTCTGCACCCGCAGGCTGAATATGGCCGCTAAGCAGCAAATACCCCAATGCAATCGGCATAATCATGAATGTCTCCAGCGTTAAACCGATAGCGCTTGAAAGACTTGTTCTTTTTTTGGTAAATCCGTATAAGCCGAAGCTGAATGCTAGCAGCAGCGCGATGTACGGAATGGAGCCGTATTGAAGCGCAGAAATAATAACGCCGGCTGCCGCTATCGAAACTGCAACCAATTGAAGGCGATTCAGCTTTTCCTTTAAAAACAAAATGCCGAGAAGAACTGACACAAGCGGATTGATGTAGTAGCCAAGACTTGCTTCAAGCAGAAATCCATGATTGACAGCCCATATGTATACAAACCAGTTAACCGAAATGAGAATTGAAGCGAGAAATAAAGATAGTATGCCTCCGTTCTTTTTTAAAGACCGCAGCTCATGCCACCCCGTTTTCCATTGACGCAAGAAAAAAAGCACGATACACATAAAAACAAAAGACCAAATGATACGGTGAGCTAAAATATCAAGTGCCGGCAGCTGTTCAAGAAGCTTCCAATAAAGCGGAAACAGCCCCCACATCGTAAAGGAAACGGCTGTATAAAGAACGCCTTTTTTTGTTTCTGAATGATGCATATTTTGTCCCTGCCTTTCTTTAGAGCATCTTATATTATATCACGTGAAAGATCGAGCAGGCATATACTATTTTGTCCGTGAAGAAAGGTGTGACGAAGATGTTTGAGTGGAACAAGTACTTTCCTTTCCAAAATCAATTTTCCAAGGAAGCATTAAAAAAGGCCGATCCAAAAGAGGTTGAGCATTATGTAAACAGTGTAATGGAAAGTGTGTTCGGAAGTGATTACGCGGCTCAATTTCCATTTCGCGATCCTCTCCCGACTAAAGAAAAAACACAGCGCACCGAACCTGATATCGATATATTCGAAACAGCAGACCATGTGTTTGTAAAGGTTTCAGTAAATGAAAGCCAGCTGGAACAGCTCAAAATTAAACATACATCTCATACATTACTGATTGAACATTTCCCGGGTTTGACCCATCCTAAAAAAGTAAATCTTCCCTGTCTTGTCAAGCGGAAAGGAACGAAAGCCGTATATAAAGACGGCCATCTGGAAGTCATGTTTCATAAACAGCAGGACTACAATATGTCCGAGGTAGAAATTATGCGATAAAAAAACGGCCTGCACAGAAGCAGGCCGTTTTTGCTAATAGAAACCGGGATAACCTCCGCCATACGGTCCTCCGGGGCCGTATGGCGCACCTCCGTAACCGTAAGGAACAGGCGGATACGCATAGGGACGCGGATAATTAAAAAGAGCACTCCCAAGAAAACCGCCTAATAAACCGCCGACTAAAGGAGCGCCAAACAAAAAAGGGTTTCGTTCCGGGTATCCGGCCGCACCTGGGTTCCCGCGATAATACGAGTGTTGAGGGTACATGATTATTTCCTCCTTTATGTCTGCCTATATGTAAGATATTCATCCAGGAAGAAAAACGATTGGGCTATTGTTATATTGATTTTTACTGATAAAGCATTATTTACAAAAATAGTTCGGCCAATAAAAAACAGCCCAGTCCAGTCCTGTACCGAGAGGACCGTTGTGAGCAGCGTCCATGTGTGAAACGTTTCCTTCATGCTCAAGCCGTCAGAAATAACAAAATAAAAACCCCGGCAGCAATGATAAACATCGGCATGGCTAACCTCCATTTTCATGTTGTTTTTGACAATATCTCCGGATGTTTGTTAGAAAGCGTTTTCGTTTTTTGGTGAAATAGGATCTTCGTGGTGATATAATTGTCATCTTTTGATCAACTATTATTTCATGCTAATCTCCTAATCAATTACTGCCAATAATATTTATGATTTCATAGGCTGTCAGACAACAACGTAGTTATATATTGATCAATTATTGGTTATATGTTATGTTTTTATCTATCAATTGGCTTCAGATAACAAAACAATGTGATAACATGCTGATAAAATCAGTGTCACAAAAGGAGGAATTCAAATGCCATTATTACGTTTCGATCTGATAGAAGGCCGTGATCAAAAAGCATTACAATCGCTATTAGACACTGCTCATCAAGCGATGGTAGAAGCGTTTGGCGTACCGGAGAGTGACCGATATCAAATTGTGCACCAGCACCCCCCGAATGAGCTCGTGATTCACGATACCGGATTAGGATTTCATAGAAGCAAGGATTTGATCGTGATCAGCATTACAAGTAAAACAAGAACAAAGAGCCAAAAAGAGAAATTATATGCCTTGCTGGCAGAAAAACTAGAAGCAGAATGCGGTATTTCCCCGGAAGACCTAATGGTTTCCATTACGGAAAACGGTGATGCTGATTGGAGTTTCGGGCTCGGCGAGGCACAATTTTTGAATGGTAAGTTATAAGATGGTGAAACTTCTTCATCTGCTTTACACTTAGCAAATGTCCAGTCAATGAAATAAAAAAAGAGAGATCCTTATTCAAGACCTCTCTTTTTTTATTTCTTTTTCAAAAAAGCAGAAATAACCAGAATGAAAACAGCCAGCAAAACGAAATATAACGGTGTGATCCAGATTTGATGGATAGAATCAGGGTCTCCCTTTTTATAACCAGTTTCGATGCCTATGTAATTCCAATGAAAGCTGACAGGGTTTTGATCGTATATATAAAATTCAGGCAGATAGAGTTCCGGTTTGCTGATTTGAACAACAAGATAAATGATGATTCCCATTAACAACAGGATAGCTATTAGTAACTTTTTCACGGAAGGACCCTTTCCTATTTTTGTATGTTGACATCATCCTAACATCTCTTTTTATATATGTAAAATAAAAGCTGATTCATAACATGGCTCCTAAAATAAAAAGTCATGTAAACGGTATGACCCACTTACATGACTTTCTCACTGAAACAAACCCTTTCTGCGGATGCTCTGTTACTTTCCATTATTTCTCTTCTTCGCACACTGTAACACCAGGCTCACAAAATTGATCGGCCCACGCTTGCATTTCTTGAAATACGGCTTGCAGCGCGGTTCCTTTTTCAGTCAGCGTATAGATCACTTTTACCGGTGTCTCGGGTAGAACCCGGCGTTCAACAATTTCGTTTTGCTCTAGCTCTTTAAGGCGCTCTGCCAGCATTTTTTGGCTGATCATCGGTATGGTTTCCGTTATCTCTTTAAATCGTTTCGGCCCATCCATTAGTACATGGATGATCAGACCGTTCCATCGTTTTCCCAGCAATGAGAAAGCTGACTCCATTTTAGGGCACATTGTATTTCCCACTAGTCTTCATCCCTTCATCTATTGTTTGACAAGTATTCACTGATCCATTAAAATTATCTTTCAAGTTACATTTAGTAAGCTTCTAACTTTTCTATTATCATACCACGTTTACCCGAAGGAGGAAACATTATGACTGATACTCTGGACATTTTGCAAGCACGGGCATCTGTTAAGGAATATGATACGAATGCCCCGATCTCTAAAGAGGAACTGACTGATCTTTTGGAGCTCGCCACTAAAGCGCCTTCTGCATGGAATCTGCAGCACTGGCATTTTACAGTTTTCCACAGCGATGAATCAAAAGCGGCTCTTCTGCCTGTAGCATATAATCAAAAACAAATTGTTGAATCTTCTGCTGTTGTTGCCATTTTAGGCGATCTAAAAGCGAATGAAAACGGTGAAGACGTTTACGCTGAACTGGCAAACCAAGGTTTCATTACGGATGAAATCAAACAAACGCTTCTTGGCCAAATTAACGGTGCTTACCAAAGTGAACAGTTCGCACGCGATTCCGCTTTCTTAAATGCTTCATTGGCTGCTATGCAGCTTATGATTGCCGCAAAAGCGAAAGGTTATGACACCTGCGCAATCGGAGGATTTAATAAGGAGCAGTTCCAAAAGGAATTTGATATCAGCGAGCGCTATGTTCCGGTGATGCTTATTTCTATCGGGAAAGCAGTGAAACCTGCACATCAAAGCAACCGCTTGCCTCTATCAAAAGTATCAACTTGGCTGTAAATCTAAGAAAAACCTTAGTCCGTATAAACACGGACTAAGGTTTTTTTATTGAAACGTATCTTTGTACCATTGGCGAGCCTGTTCAGCTTCATGCTGTGTGAGCTGATGGCCCCCATCCTGCCAAAAAACAGAAGCAGATGCCCCGCTGTCAAGCAAACAGCGATGAAGCTCTTCCGATTCTTCCTTTGTGCAAAGCGGATCATATTTTCCCGCCCCAATGAAAACAGGAAGCCCTGTCATATCGGGAAGCTCAAGCCCCCGTATCGGCACCATAGGATGATGCAGAATAGCCCCCTTTAAAACATCCGCATAATGAAAAAGCAGGCTCGCCGCGATATTTGCGCCGTTTGAGTAGCCGACTGCAATCACTCGGCTCCGGTCAAACTGATGCGTTTGTGCCGCCTCGTCGATAAAATCTTTCAATTCTTTTGTCCGCTCAACGAGATCCTTTTCATCAAATACACCTTCCCTAAGGCGTTTGAAAAAGCGCGGCATTCCATTTTCGAGCACTGATCCCCTGACACCCAGCAAATGAGCATCCGGATCTATAAAACGGCCCAATGAAAAGAGATCATGCTCATTTCCTCCGGTTCCATGTAACAGCAGTAAGACGTTATCAGATGTCCCTTTTTCAAAAATATGCTTCATCATGTCCCCTCCTACAATTCAGGCAAAATATCTGTAATTTGTTTGCGGTGTTGCTCCAGCCATTCAGGCAGCTTTAAGGATGTCCCCAGCTCATCAAACGTTTCATCTGTCATAAAGCCTGGTTCATCTGTGGCAATCTCAAATAGGATGCCGCCTTTTTCCCTGAAATAAATTGATGTGAAATACTCCCTGTCCAGAATTTCTGATGAAGGGAGATGTTTTTCAGCAATCATCGGCTGCCACTTGGCCTGCTCCTCACTCGTTGTCCGAAACGCTATATGATGAACTGTTCCATAACCGCCGACGCCTCTTTTTTCCGGCTGCAA
This sequence comes from Bacillus sp. B28, assembly GCF_029536185.1. Classification (NCBI taxonomy): domain Bacteria; kingdom Bacillati; phylum Bacillota; class Bacilli; order Caryophanales; family Bacillaceae; genus Bacillus; species Bacillus sp. B28. Next base: position 2,213,244 of record NZ_CP120511.1, read on the forward strand.
ATGAACGTCAATCACGTTTCCGACAGCCGCTGCGGATTTCAGTCTAACGATCTGATCTTCTTCCGCTACTTTGCTGTATCCGAAGCTTTCCGCTAACAATTGAATCGTTGCTTGCGGATCATAGGAGTACAGCAGCACGCCTCTCATTCCGGTGATGGCTTCATGTTCTGAAATGCCGTCAGGTGTCCATTCGCTTTTTCCGCTTTCGCCGTCTTCCATGATTGCTAACGGAAGGTCTTCTGTATCATCAAAGATCAGCGCGTGTTCCCCGCATAGCATTTTCTCCTCTGCATTCAGTCCATTATTTTGAAGGCGTTCCTTCCAGAAAGCCAGAGAGCCTTTAGGGACTGAAAAGTAAATCCGGCCGGCTTGGCCTTTCCCTACCGTCCCCTGCCCGCTTCCTTGAAACGGGAAAAAGGTAATAATTGTCCCTGGATCTCCATTTTGATTCCCAAAGTAAAAATGATATGTTCCCGGGTCATCGAAATTCACTGTTTTTTTGACAAGCCGAAGCCCGAGCACTTCTGTATAAAATCGTAAATTTTCTTGCGGATCTCTGGCAAATGCTGTGACATGATGCAATCCTTCTGTTTTCATCTTTCCACTCCTAAATTATCTTGATTTCGAGATATTTATTATTTTAACCCTATAATGTGCACGATGCAAACCATGTGATTTAATTAAATAATTGAAAAAATCATTTTTTTCTAATAATTATGTTGTGATCTTATCTTACAACTGCTATTATAGTGAGCATTATCATCTTTCAGGAGGAAAGTAAATGGTTAAAAAAGCACTTATTGTTATACTCATCATTTTACCATTCATTCAGCTTGCACTTTTGCCGTTTGTGAATCGAATCGAACCGATTATTTTCGGCCTTCCTTTTTTCCATTTTTGGCTGCTGCTGTGGATTATTATTACGCCGGTATGTTCGTTTGGCATTTACCTGGTGCAAAAAAAAGATGGAGGAATTGAATGATGCAAGGAAATCTCACTGCACTTATGATTACGGCTATTATCGTATTAACTGTTGTCTGTATCGGATTTCTCGCCGGCAGAGATAAATCATCGCGAACCTCGGTAGAAGAATGGTCTGTCGGCGGCAGACGTTTTGGAGGCCTTCTCGTTTGGTTTTTAGTAGGCGCTGACCTTTACACGGCATATACTTTCTTAGGCCTGACCAGTACGGCTTACACAGGCGGAAGTGTTGCATTTTTTGCTATTCCTTACTCTGTATTGGCTTATTTTATCGCCTATTTCTTCCTGCCGAAACTTTGGAAAGTTGCAAAAATTCACAAATTAACAACTCTCGCTGATTATGCGCGGGAACGTTTTGACAGCAAGCTGTTGGCAAGTCTCGTTGCAATTGTCGGTGTCCTGATGCTTATCCCATATATCTGTCTTCAGCTTAGCGGAATTCAAGATACGCTTCAGGTGGCGGGCACTGGCTATATCAACGTAAAGTTCGTTGTGATCATCTCATTCATTCTAGTTGCTCTTTACACGTTTTTCAGCGGGATTAAAGGGCCTACTTTTACAGCCATTATTAAAGATATTTTAGTATGGGTGATTATGCTGTTTATGGTCGTTTCCCTCCCTCTTATTCATTTCAACGGCTGGACGCCGATGATTGATACATTGGTGAAGGAAGCGCCGCAAATGCTGACGATACCGACAGAGGGCCCAAAAGGCATCCCTTGGTTTATTACAGCATCTATTGTATCCGCCTTGGCACTTTTTATGTGGGCGCATGCCGCTACAGGTGTATTTACGGCGAAAAGTGCCGATGCAGTTAGAAAAAACAGCATGTTTTTGCCGCTTTATAATATCGTTTTAATCTTAGTTATTTTCCTTGGTTTTATCGCTTTTCTTGTGCTGCCGGAAGATACAAATCCAAGACTGGCGCTGCTGCATCTGATTCAGACGTCTTACGGCGGCGTGGCACAAGGTTTTGCATACGCCACTATCGCCCTAGCTTCATTGATCCCTTGTTCGATCATGGCTATTGGAGCATCGAATTTATTTGCCAATAACTTATACCGTGACTTGATCCATCCAAATGTGTCACAAAGCAAACTGACCCTTATTACACGTTCCATGGTGTTTGTCGTGATCGGTCTTGCTCTTCTATTTGGAATGCTGTTCCCGACTGCCTTAGTAACACTTCAGCTTTTAGGCGTTTCCGGTATGGTGCAGATCTTCCCGGCGATTGCCGTCAGCTTATTCTGGAAGAACCAAACGAGAGAGGCGACAGTGATCGGATTATTAGCCGGCCTTGCGGTTACGTTTATTGTGTATATCACTCAATCTGCACACGGCATTTATGAAGGTTTCTGGGGATTGTCCGCCAATATCATCGCTGTAATCATTCTCAATCCGCTGTTTGTAAAAAGAGCAGGTTCAAATTCAGTCAAAGAAGGTTTATTTGGTAAAAAAACTGAACCGAATCCGAATCAGAAGGGTGCTTAAAAAAAGCCATACGCGGTAGCCGCGTATGGCTTTTTTACATTTCTTTTTTCAGCGTTTCAATTGCTTTTTTCATTTGCGTATCATTATTTGACAGTTTTTGTTGAAGTTCTGTCATTAGTTTTGTTGTAGTATCGCCAGTCAGCACGCCTGTTTGTTTCAGATTCTCTTTTTTCTGGAACTGTTTGACGACTGATACAAAATCTTGATCATACGTACTGTTTACCTTCACCTGATAGCCAAGTGCTTTCAGCATTTGCTGAGCGACTTTGACTTCAGTGCCTGTATTGCCTGATTTGTACGTTTTATCAGCGTCCAAATATGGGAGCTTCGCGTAATCAGGAAGCTCTGCTTTCACTTGCGGCTTGATGCCTTTTTTATGAATCCATTCACCGTCAGCAGTCAGCCATTTGGCCATTGTCAGTTTGACTGTTGAGCCATCCTCATACTCTTTTGCAGTTTGCACTGTGCCTTTTCCGAATGTGGTTTCTCCAATTAACGGAATGCCTGACGATTCATGAAGGGCAGCGGCCATGATTTCTGCAGCGCTCGCTGTTCCGTCATTTACTAAAACGACAGTCGGCTTGGTGACTTTTCGTTCTTTTTCCGCTTTCATGACTTCTTTTGAGCCATTTTTGTACTGAACCTGCATGATATTTTTACCTTTATCAATAAACAGATTGCTCATTGTAATCGCCTGGTCCATTAAGCCGCCCGGATTGCCCCTCAAGTCTAAAATATATCCTTTGGCACCTTTTTTCTCTAAACTGTCGATCGCACTTGTCAGCTCTTTAGCAGTTGTTTCAGAGAAAGAAGTGATTTGAATCTCACCGATATTGTTTTCTTTCATCTCAGAATAGACGGTCTCAACAGGAATCGTATCGCGCTTAATGGAAAGATCAATCTCTCCCACTCCCGCTCTGTTCAGCTCAAGCTTCACTTTTGTGCCCTTTTTGCCGCGGATTAAAGCGACGGCTTCATTTACATTCATGCCTTTTACGCTTTTACCGTTTACTTTCAGGATTTGATCCTTCGGTTTGATTCCGGCTTTTTCAGCAGGTGAACCTTTGATCGGCGCAACAATAAGGATTTCACCGTCTTTTTCCTCTACTTGCGCTCCTATTCCTTCAAAGGATGCAGAAATGCTTTCTTCGAATGATTTTCCTTCCTCTTGATCCATATAGGTAGAGTAAGGATCGTCCAGAGACTCAATCATTCCTTTAATTGCTCCGTCTACTAATTTGTCATCGTTTGTTTCCTTGTAATAATCACTTTTGATTTGCTCATACGCTTTATTTAATTTATCGAACTTACTATCTCCTGCGCTCGTTGATTTCTGGCCCAGAATGCTTGAATTGCCCGTAATAAATAAAGTCAGCGCTGAAGCGACAACCGCAGTGATCAGCACAACAAAAAACAGTTTCAATTGCCGTTTCAATTAAACACCACCTTTTCTTCTTACATTATTATCATGGACGATTTCCTATTCGTCAACTCGGAGCAGAAAATATAGAGATCCGCCCTTCTTTATCGTTTCATAAACCTATGTCTTTTCACGACATATAATAACGAAAAAGGAGGATACCATTTTGAGCCGATATTTAGAAATGCTGTCCTTATTCGGTGTTTCAGGTGCACATCCAGGCGGGCTTGCTTTTTCAAAAGCCGTATTGCAAAAAGCGGCACCTCCGCCTGATCAGCCGATTCTTGATGCCGGATGCGGGACGGGGCAAACTGCGGCTTATTTAGGACATTTGCTTTATCCTGTCACAGTCGTTGATAAAGACCCTGTCATGCTTGAGAAGGCGAAAAAAAGATTTGCAAATGAAGGGCTGGCCATCCCTGCATATCTTGGAGAGCTGGAACATCTTCCGTTTTCTTCGGCGTCCTTTTCCTGCGTCCTGTCCGAATCCGTCCTCAGTTTTTCCCATCTGACATCCTCCCTTCAAGAAATTAATAGGGTATTGAAGCCGGGCGGAATGCTGATCGGTATTGAAGCGGCGCTTAAAAAGGCGATGCCTCCGCACGAAAAGAAGCAAATGATGGACTTTTACGGTTTTACAAAGCTTTATAACGAATCGGAGTGGATGGAATCGATTCATTCCCATGGATTTCAGAAAACAGAAACGATCACCCTTTTGCCGGAAGATATGGAATTTGAACCGACGACAGAAATGGATGTATCGCAAGCAATCGCTCCTATCTACTATGAAACGCTTCAGTCCCATTATGACCTCATGCAGGCATACAGCGAGTATATGGGTCATTGTATCTTTATCGCATACAAGTAAAACGGCGCTTCACCCCCTCTTTTCGTCCAACCTTTTTTGTTTATCTATCATAAGCTGGTAGAAAGACGGATTAGGAGGGAATTATATTGGAAAAATACTATCATATCTGCCGCCAGCACCAAGGAAAAGTTGCTAGAATTACAGAAAGAAACGGCAGAGTCCACGTGGGCAGAATTACACGGGTAACCAACAGCAAGGTCTTTATTGCTCCAGTTACTTCAGGGGGCCCAAGAGGCGGATTTGGCTATGGATATTGGGGCGGCTACGGATTTGGCTATGGAGCCGCATACGGTATTGGCCTTGGGCTGATTACAGGTGTGGCGCTCGCCGGTTTATTCTTTTTTTAATGGAAAAACCCGCTTAACCAATGGTAAGCGGGTTTTTATTTTATATCTTCTTCACTTTTTCAAAGTATTCTTCTAATGTTAAGTCATTCTCATGAATAACCTTTGCAGCCTTTTTGCCTACATAACGCAAATGCCATGGTTCGTATTCGTACTTCGTGATGTCTTCTTTGTTTTTAGGGTAGCGAATGATAAAACCATATTTATATGCATTGTTCTGCACCCATTTTCCGTCTTCGGTGCTGCCGAACGCTTCATTTAACTCAAAACCGTTGCTTCGGCTGGAAATATCCATTGCCAGACCTGTTTGATGTTCACTTTCACCAGGATATGCGACAGCTTCTCTTGCTTTCTTTTCCCCTTTTAAGCTTACTTCATTTTTAAAGATAACCTGCTGTCTGTCATACGAGCGGTATCCTGACACGGCTGCCAGCTCATAGCCATCCTTTTTCGCAGCGTCAAACATCGTTTTTAATGCGTCTGCTGCTTCTTTTCTGATGTATCGCTTTTGTATTTTCTCTTCAAAAGAAAACTCGACATCAGGGATAACTAGATCGCTAGGTTCATAGTCTCCTGGCAGTGCGTATTGCTTATTGACAAGGGCGAGGATATTTTTTGGATTTTGAATGGTTTCCAGGCCGTCCACTTTTTTAATGTTATTGAAAAACTTGCTTTCCAATAAGAACTCACTGTCCTGCGTATTTGTTTTTTTGCTGTCAGCTGTTTTTTCTTCTGTCTGTTTTGATTCTGCAGTGGTTTTCGTACCCTTTTGAGCATCTCCATTTGACATGCTGCAGCCGGCTCCGACAATTGCCGTCACACTCAGAGCGGCGGCCAGTGAGAACCATTTACCGGACTTTTTCATAATCACATTACCTTCCTTTTATCAATCGTTTCCGTATCCATAAAGAAGAGGCTGCCGGCACCCAGCACGCCTCCTCATTTATTTTATTTTGATACAGAATGTAAAGCCACTTCTATCATATCATGAAAAGTGGTTTGACGCTCTTCTGCTGTTGTTTCTTCTCCTGTTAATACGTGATCGCTCACGGTCAGGATGGACAGCGCTTTTCTACCGTGCTTCGCTGCCAATGTATACAAAGCAGTTGTTTCCATCTCTACCCCGAGCACACCGTATCGGGCAAGCTTTTCAATTTGAGAATCTTCATTGTAGAACTGGTCAGCAGTAAATACACTGCCTACTGTCACCGGTACGCCTTTATCCTTAGCGGCGTCGTAGGCATTTTTCAAAAGCTCGAAATCTGCGTTAGGCGCGAAATCGATACTTCCAAAAGCGACTCTGTTCATTTGTGAATCAGTAGAAGAAGTCATGGCCAAAATGACGTCGCGCACTTTGACATCTTTACGGATAGCGCCGCAAGAGCCTACTCTTATTAAATTTTGCACATCATAGCTTTGAATTAATTCATTGACGTAAATTGAAATGGACGGAACGCCCATGCCCGTGCCCTGCACAGAGATTTTTTTGCCCTTATATGTACCTGTAAATCCATACATGCCTCTGACTTCATTATAGCATTTCACATTTTCAAGATACGTTTCAGCGATAAATTTTGCTCTTAAAGGATCCCCCGGCAATAGTACCGTATCCGCAATTTGTCCTTTTTCCGCACCGATATGTACACTCATCTCATATCCTCCTATAAACCAAAATTAACGATCAGTCCGTTCATTTTACAACTGATGTCATGATGAGACAAACTTCAGCATTGATTATAAAGGAATGTTCCGAAAAAAGAAAATGATCCGGGGTATTTTAGGCGCCATTAGAGAAAATCGGGATAATTGAGCCGCTTATATGAGAACCTAACGGCAAAAGGAGGGATGAAACATGGGTAAAAAACAGCGTAACCGAATAACCGGACAAAAAAAGAACAACCACATACCTGCTAAAGACGTTATCGCGGCTGAAGAGGCGCACGAAAAAGAGCATTCCGCGGCCAAACGAAAACCTTAAAAAAACAGAAAACTGCGGATATCCGCAGTTTTCAGGCTGTCGAGAAAATCTCGACAGCCTGTTTTATATTGCAAGTATTTTCTCCATTGCCATGACATCTACAAAATGGCCGTTGATTTCTTCCTGTTCTTTGAAGGCTTTCTGTACCAAATCCCAAATATGATTCACGTAGCTTGAACTCCCTTAAACGCATTCATCACCAAATCATGCACATAGGAGTCATTCACTTCGTCACCTGTTATAAGCAGACGATAGAAAATCGGTCCGTATATGAGATCTATGCTTACTTCAATATCAAGATTCTCTCTCAATTCACCTTCCTCAATTCCCTTTTCTAGAAGGCCTTTCGCTTGGAGGCGGCGAGGCTGGAAAAATCGTGTGCGATATTCTTCAGCCAATTTTTCATCCAACTGCCCTGCACCTATTAATTCCTTAATAACGGTTCCTTCCCTGCTTGTCAAAAACCTTGCTAAATTCGTGGCGTGGGTTACTATATCATGTACTGACGACCCTGTATCAGGCACAGGCAGCCTGTCCGTCGCGGTCGAAAGAAAGCTGTCCATGATAACGGCAGCCTTGTTAGACCACCATTTATAAATCGTTGCTTTACTCACTTTCGCACGCTCGGCAATTTTATCGACTGTCACCGCATCGAAGCCTTTTTCCAGCAATAGGTCATAGGCTGCAGAGAGAATCGCCTTATGCGTTCCTTCATCACGCGGCCGCCCTCGTTTACTCTGCATGTGAATCATTCCTTCCTGAAATATAAACTATACGTTCAGTATACTTAAACTGAATAAAAAAAGAAAACAGAAACCTATTTACAAAACTGAACGTTTAGTATATCATTTTCCTTAATCAACAAAACTATACGTTCAGTTTATAAAATGACTTGAGAGTCATGATTACACTCAAAAAACCACTTAAAAAGGAGTTCATTCTTATGGCTAATAGTAACAAACAAGCAGGTCAGAGGGTCTCACCCAGTTTAACCCTTCTTCTCGCAACGGCATGCGGTATCATTGTTGCTAATCTTTACTATGCACAGCCCTTGGTTGGTTTAATTAGTAAGGCAATTGGACTTTCTCCAAGCAGTGCTGGATTGATTGTCACCCTAACCCAAATCGGATACGTTGCCGGCTTACTATTTCTTGTCCCTTTAGGAGATATTATCGAAAACAAAAAACTTGTCGTTGCATCGCTCCTTCTAAGCGCAGCAGCTTTGACACTAACAGCATTTGTGAAGCATGGGCCACTGTTTTTAGCAGCTGCGTTTTTCATCGGATTAGGGTCAATCGCAGCCCAGGTGCTTGTTCCATTTGCATCATACCTCGCATCAGACGCTGCACGCGGCCGGGTCGTTGGCAATGTCATGAGCGGCTTATTACTCGGTATTATGCTTTCCCGGCCGATATCCAGTCTAGTCGCTGATATTTGGGGGTGGAATGCAATATTTGCTTTGTCCGCCGTGGTAAGTGTTGTCCTGGCCATCGTATTATCAAAAGTGCTTCCTGCCAGAAAACCAACAGCAAATACAAACTATACGGCATTACTCGGTTCAATGTGGAAGCTGCTGCGCACGACTCCAGTCTTACGCCGCCGTGCCATCTATCATGGGTTTGTATTTGGAGCTTTCAGCTTGTTTTGGACGACTGTTCCTTTATTATTGTCCGGTCCTGCTTTTCATTTTTCTCAGAAGGCAATAGCACTCTACGCATTGGTAGGCATTGCGGGTGCAGTCGCTGCACCAATAGGCGGCCGTCTGGCTGATCGCGGCTTGACCCGGATTGCCACTGGAATCGCTCTCGGTGTTGTCATTGTCTCTTTATTACTGCCGCTCATGATTCAGAGCAGCTCCCCCGTCGGTATAACAGTTCTAGTGGCTGCCGCAATTCTGTTAGATATGGGCGTATCAGCAAACCTTGTGCTCAGTCAACGCGCCATTTTTTCGTTGGCGCCTGAAATTCGCAGTCGATTAAACGGATTATTCATGGCAATCTTCTTTCTAGGCGGTGCGATAGGATCATCTATTGGAGGATGGGCATATGCCTCAGGCGGCTGGAGTACAGCATTATGGATTGGTATCGCTTTTCCGGTCATAGCTTCGCTTTATTTCGCCACAGAGAAATAATCTTTCACCAAAAATAAGCAGTCAAGACCAAGCTGATGGCTTATTTTTGGTGGATTCTTCTTTTTCAATGTGCTGAACAAGAAAAAATCCTGCTTGGTGAGAACAGGATTTTCCAAAATCAATCTTTATGTTAAATCGACACCCTCAAGCTGTTTCAAATATCTTTGCAGGGCGAACCTTCGGGTTTAATTCTATATTTGTAATATGCTTTACATACCGATTCGCACTTTCGGCAATTTCTTGGTCACTGATTGTATTGGCGCGATATTCGGCAAAGGAAGGCAGATGCTTGGAACGGTTTTGGCAGCTCGCTTATTGAAAACAAGTTATATCCGGCGGCTTGATAAGAGTGTTCAAGTGAACCGATGGACATGGCAGTTACCCACTCTTTCCTCTTCAATTTATTTCCGCCGGGACCATGAGCCCAGCCAAACGTAAACACTTCATCAAACCATTGTTTTAAAAGCGGTGGACTGTTGTACCAGTATAATGGAAACTGAAAAACGATACGGTCATGGGCGAGGAGCAGCTGTTGTTCAAATTCGACATCAATTGGTTGATCGCGATATTTTTCATAAAGATCATGGACAGTTACATCCGGTGCACTTAAAACGGCTTCTTTTCACTTTTTGTTGATCTGAAAGGATTCTATGTTCGGATGTACCACGAGTACGAGTGTTTTCATATGATCCATTCCTTTCATTCCTTTCATTCCTTTCATTCCTTTCATTCCTTTGATGTGACATCATTATATGATGTATATTAAAACACATTGAATGTATATAGTATCAAAAAGTATACTATTAGGAGTGGATAGCTTGAGAAATCGTAAACTCGGTATTGATTATTCTTTTTGATGACTTTGAAGGATGTCCGGTGGAAACAACATTAGATATCATCGGTGGGAAATGGAAAGGCATTCTTCTTTATCATCTCATTGACGGTAAAAAGAGGTTTAATGAGTTTCGGAAACTATACCCTGAAATTACCCAGCGAATGCTCACGCTACAATTAAGAGAATTGGAACGGGATAGCGTGATTCACCGTGAGGTTTATAAACAGGTCCCTCCAAAAGTCGAATACTCTTTAACTGAGTTTGGAAGAACATTAGAACCTGTTATCCTTCATATGAAGGACTGGGGAGAAAAATATAAAGACAGGATTGATAAACTCGAGGCAGCACGTAAAGCTGAAGATAAAATCTAATAACCAGAAAAAATACCAAGGGTTTTGACACCCTTGGTATTCAGCATGTAGAAAAAACATCGTTTTCTTTCGTTATGTTGTTTGCACAATCAGACGATTGATTTTCCTCCATCCGGCAGGAAGCAGTTTATAATATGTTTTCCCTTTTCTGCCTTCATCAATCAAAATCACATCCCCTGTGGCCATAAATCTCGCATCATAATCACTTGGAACAGTATCGAATACATTAAACAAAGAGAATGCTCTTTTTAGCACGTCTTGATGATTGCTCCCGTTCAGTTCAGTTCGATAGACGGCTCTGTAGCCTTTTTTTTCACCAAACCGGGGTGTTTGAAATATTGTCACATCGTAAAAACAAGACTTCTTTTTAAACACGGATAACATCATCAAGATCCCTCCCTTTTATTTCTATAACATATTGGCGTTTCGTCCTCTTTTTCCTCTCTCTACTTTTGTCGAAACGAATGTAACTTTTCGTCAAAACCTTTCACGAGGAAAAACAGCAGCAGGCCGAGACTGAAGCCTCCTAAAACGTCAGTTAAAAAATGCACGCCGAGGTAGACTCTGCTGGCACCAACCAAAATAACGACAGTTCCGGCGATTATGTATACCGCTTTTTTATGCTTTGACAAAAACGGGATGTGTTTCACTAAAAAGTAGGCGATTACTGGATAAACACAAGCAGCGTTCATGGAGTGGCCGCTCGGAAAGCTGAAGGACGACTCATGAACGAGCGGTTCAAAATCCGGCCTTGACCGTTCGATCCACTCTTTTAATATTTTGTTTAACAGACGATCCGCACCGAATATGAAGAGCATCAAAAGACCATCCAAGGTTCTCTTGTAAAAAAACAGCCCTGCCCCAATGACTACGATAAGTGGCAGTAAAAAGGAAGTAGCACCAAGATGAGTCACCCAAATCATCACATCATTCAGCCAAGGCTGACGGATAGCTGCGGCTGCCCTACTGATCATTTCATCTGTTGATTGAACAGCAGATGTATGAATAACCGCGGCTAAAAAAAGAAAGAGAAGAAACAGACTGACTGGCTTGTACAAGATTTTCCCTCCTTTATTTCTCAAAATTTCATATCAGCCGAATAAAAAACCGGAGCTGGCCGCTCCGGTTTCAAGCCTTAACAATCTTCATCCAGCTCTTCATCTATCATACATTTTTCTATCAGATAATCAAAGGTAATATCGGCGATTTCAAACAGCTCATCTTCACTCGGTATGTAGCCCCGTCTTGCAAGCTCTCTGTAAAAAAATTCAGCGATTTCTTCCGTGTCAATCACAAGATCTATTTCTTTCATAACCGTACCGCCTCCTTTTTTATGTTTTATGAAAAAACGGGATGAATTATACCCGGTGTTCTAAACAATTCTTTCATTCATATACATTGAATAAAAAAACAAGCCATAGGAGGCTGACATATGATCGCTAAAATGATGGAAGCACTGGACGGAGAAAGATTCGATATGGTGATGGAAAAAACGCTCAAAGGTATGACGCATGTCATGATGTGGGGCTGTCTGCCTTACTTTTTATATGTGGTCATCCGCTTGTTCACAAACTAACTGAAGTGTTCTTTTAAACTTTCCAGCACAAACATCATCATATCTTTATATTCTTCATCTTTAAACATTTCGTACAGAATTTTGTAGTCGTTATAAATATCCAAAAGCTCATCAACAATTGATACAGCCAGGATGCGCAGGGTATCTTGATCTTCATCTTCGCCTTCAAACTGAAGAAGAGCAGACGGGACAATATCTTCGCCGATCTCATGAGCAGTTTCTCCGACATAATGGACAAACAAAAGCTGATGCACAAACTGGTCCATTTCATACTTTCTGAGAACCAGCGTGAGATCCTCTTCCTCCGTTTCAAGCCACTCTCCATCCTTTAAACGAGTCAGCTCATAAATAATATCTTCCCAGCCATCTTCTAAATATCTCCAAATTTCCGTTCTGTGGCCGATAATGCGAAAGAGTTCTTTTCCATAATCTTTTACATAAACGACATCTCCAATGAGGAATTCATATTCAATATCAAGTTTTTCCATATCGACAATGACGCCTTCATAATCTTTATATAATTGAATGGACGATTCAAAATATAAGACTTCATTGTGGTTTACTTCATAAAGATAGTGCTTATCGATTTGGTGTACTTTTGTGATTGTGCCGACTGTCCCATACATAATGACGACTACGATATCCCCTACTTGGAATTTCGGTTTGTTTTGCTTCATGGTGTCTCCCCCTCGCCGCAACATTTCTCATACGCTATCGTATGCTGGGTTACACCAATTCGCATGGGCATGAAAACCATTGGAAGTATCCAATTATGGTATGTGTATGCGCACAAAAAAATCCGCAGCGGATCTGCGGATTTAAACATGTGGTTATTTGCCGTGCACCTCGGCCTCGTATTTTTCCCAAGCTTCATCAAACGTCGCCATCGTGTCCAGATAATCAACATTCAGCTCCAAATATGAACTGATTTCGTGATAATCGGTTGATGTTTTTGGGAAGCTGTGATCCTCATACGCCTGATTGGCAAACTCGCTGATGCTGTCCTGCGGTTTAGGATGTCTGTATTTCAATAAATAGTGATAAAAGGATTTCATGGGTTTCCCCTCCTGGTGTCTGTCTTTTGTTGTTCTATTATACAGTGCAAGTGTAAAATTACAACAAAAGAATAACGAAACATCATTCAGGAAAAATCAAAATAGTTGCGTTTTAATATCCTTTCCGTTTCCATGAGCTGTTGATATGTCAGACTTTCAGGGAGTTTTTTTGTGTTGATTAAAAACAGCTGATCCTCAATATCCTTTATCGTCGAATCCTCTTGGTAGGCCATTCCGCAAGAAGAGCAAATCATCGCGGGGGTGTTTGTCAGCTCTATGGCTCGTGTGCCGTCAGGAAGCTCCCAATAAACCGTGTTCGTGCCAGGCTGCGCCTCAGGCACACCGCACCATTCGCATGTTTTCATGAAGAATTCCCCTCGCTTTCTGCCTCTTTTTCTTTTTTCTGCTGGGCTAAAAATTTCTTTTCCTTTAGCTGGTCTCTTTTCTCCCGCCGGTCCTTTAATGTTTCATGCCCCGGCTTCGCTGTATATGCTTCTCTCCTTTTGATTCTGGCCACGTTTTCCGGTGTGAAAGAAATCTCTTTGTCGGCAAGGATGGCACTCAGTCCAATTGGTTCTTTTTTGTCAGCGGTTTCAGGAAAAACAGACTCAAAGTAGGCCTCAGCCTGGTTAGGGATATAATGTTCAGGTTCCGGATAAGAGGTAATGACTCCTTCAAAATTTCTCAAGATGATTTTGTCAGGACTTTGCGATAAAACATAATTTGGCTGCAGTGCGATCTTCCCGCCGCCGCCTGGTGCGTCAACGACAAAGGTTGGTACCGCGTAGCCTGAAGTATGGCCCCGCAGCCCTTCAATAATCTCCAGCCCTTTTGAAACTGGAGCTCTAAAATGTCCGATGCCTTCTGACAGATCACATTGATATATATAATAGGGACGGACTCTGATTTTCACCAAGTCATGCATAAGCTTTTTCATAATTGTTACCGAATCATTAATGCCTGCTAACACGACGGCCTGATTTCCGACCGGCACACCTGCGTTCACCAGCTTTTCGCAAGCCTCAACGGATTCCTCCGTCATTTCGATGCTTGTGTTGAAATGGGTGTTCAGCCAGACCGGATGATATTTCTTTAAGATATCGCACAGTTGATCGGTAATTCTCTGAGGGAAAACGACAGGCGCTCTTGTGCCGATTCTGATAATTTCCAAATGCGGTATACTGCGCAGCTCTTTTAAAATGTATTCTAAAATTTGATCATTGATCAGCAACCCGTCCCCGCCTGAAATCAGACAGTCCCGGATCTCGGGTGTCTCCCGAATGTAGGCGATCGCGGCATCAAGCTGCTTTTTAGGGACACCCATTCCGATTTGACCGGAAAAACGCCTCCTTGTGCAGTAGCGGCAGTACATGGAGCATTGGTTCGTGACAAGGAACAGGACTCGGTCGGGATAACGGTGTGTCAGACCGGGTACTGGAGAGTCTTCATCCTCATGAAGCGGGTCTTCCAGGTCGTATTTTGTTTTGTGCATCTCTTCAGAGAGCGGCACAGACTGCATCCGTATCGGACATCTCGGGTTGTCGGGATCCATTAAGGAAGCATAATAGGGTGTGATATTTAAGGGGATCGTTTTAGTAGATATTCTGACGCCTTCCTCTTCTTCTTCGGTCAGGTTAATCACTTTTTTCAAGTCATCTAATGTTCTTACAGTATGGGTCAGCTGCCAGAGCCAATCATTCCATTTTTCTTCCGGAACATCCTTCCATAACTCTATCTCCTTCCAATGCCGTTTCGGTTTATACCATTTGTTTGTCAAATGAAATTCCTCCTCGTGCATTTCTTTTTGACTTACAGGCGCTTGCACCAGATATTCATATTTTCGAGCCCTTCTCCTATATAACAATTATTGATCAGCCTTCCTCCATACTGATACCCGGAATGATACAGGACCGCATTCATACCAAAAGACGCAGCGCGGGCGAGTGAAAATACTTGAAAGATATCTTGCTCTCTCATTTCTTTTTCTAATGCATCTATTAAAATACTTGTCAGCGAACGGCCCCGATAATCGGGAAGCACGGCACAGTCCGTCATTTCGGCATGCCCCAGCTCAGGATTGATATCTGCGCTTGCCGCGCTAATCAGACGGTCATCTTCAAGCATGACATAATAAAGCGTATGCTCATTCATCGTCTTTTCAATATAGGCGGGATCAAACACAGGAGTCGGATACGTGCGGAATACTTTTTTATACAGCATAGATAACTGATACATGTCGTTTGTTTCTGCTTTTCTCATTGTAAAAGGTGACCTGTCTTCGATTTGTGGCTGAGGCTTCATTTTATATAATAGCTCTATCATTTCCTGCTCGGCTAAATAGGTATCTGTTTGTCTTCGTTTTTCTGTGAGATAACGGACCATGACGGCAGCGCGATGGCCGAGATAGTAGCCTTCGAGAAAGCCCTCCGGCGTAAACAATTGTTTAGCCAGCTCTGCCTCGTCATGCTGTTTCGTGTACACAATAATTTTTTCGGCACCCTCCTCTTCAGCCGCTGCCATAATATCAGACAAGGCTTCCTGAATAGCGCCTTCATAACGAATGATTCTCATTCGTTTATTAAAGCGGTCATTGTCTATGACAGCCGTGACGCCGCTACTCTTTACCGTTTTGATCATCAGCATCCTCCCCGTCTGTATGAAGCCCGCACCAATCCATCACAAAAAGAGCAATAATTTTAGCTGATTCTAACATGGCTTCAACTTCAATATACTCGTTTGCCTGATGTGCTGTTTTCGTCTCTCCCGGCCCAAAAACGATAACAGGAGTATCTCCCGCATGATACAAAAGGCCGCCGTCTGTCCCCCAAGGCGACGCTTCGATGATCGGCTCTGTTTGTTTCATTTTTTGATAGGCTGATTGCAAGACTGATAGTAAAGGATGGTCATCAGGCAAATCATTCGGCAGCCATTGAGCTCCGAACCATTCCACTTGAATTGGATGGCGTTTAAACCATTCATCATGGTATTGTAAATCTTTCAGCCAATTTTCCAATTCCATTTTCACGGCTTCAGGCTTTTCATGGGGAGCAATTCCGCATCTTCCTTCTATGACGACGCGGTCTGCTACCGAGGACGGCCATGTTCCGCCTGAGATGGTGCCAATATTGATCGGAACCGGGATTGGGATATGATCATACAGCGGGTCAGAAATTCTTGCATTGCGGACTTTTTCAAGCTCTTGGATGGCTGTAATGACATGCATGCTTTTTTCAATGGCGCTGACACCTTCATATCGTGTGCCTCCGTGTGCCGCTAATCCTTTAACCGTGATCCGAAACCACATCGAGCCCTGCTGTTTAATAAAAAGCTTCATATTGGTCGGTTCCGGAATTAGCGCCCCGTCCGCACGATAGCCTCTCATAATGGCAGAAAGTGTTCCGGCGCCGCCGCACTCTTCATCTATAACACTCTGAAACAATACATCACCCTTCAGTTTGACATCGCAGGCGTGCAGAGCTTCTAATGCAAATAGAAGGGCTGTATTGCCTCCCTTCATATCAGTGGAGCCGCGGCCGTAAATTTTACCATTTACTTCGGCAGCTTGAAACGGTTCATACTTCCATTCCTTCAAATTTCCTTCTGGCACAACATCGATATGCCCGTTTAAAATCAGAGATCGTCCTCCGCCCTCTCCCGTTTTTTTAGCGACAATGTTCGGGCTCTCATGAAAATCCGACCGGTCTGATATAAAATAGGAATGCTGTTTTAATTGTTTTAGGCTCGGCTCCCACACATCAATGTCCATATGAAATTGCCTAAGCTTTTCAAGGACTACTGCCTGAGCGTTAAATTCCTTGCCAAGTGTGCTTTTTTCTCCAACCAGCCTTTTCAAAAGACGAATGGCTTTGGCTGAATGCTGATCAAGCCATTCGATTACTTTTCTTTCAATGTCCTGCATCATCACTCCCCCTTTTAAGAAAAAGGCATATCTACCATTATTTCAGCGTCGGTCAGCCCGATCACCTCGTCAATTGTTGAGCCATTCATCAGTTCTTTTAAAATAAAATGATGCCGGCCAACTGCAAGAACTGCTTTTTCAGTAATGATCATATCTACACAGCCTGCTGCTGTTAACGGAAGGGTGCAGGCTTCTGTTAATTTAGGCCTCCCTTTTTGATCGGTATGGCTCATGACGACAACCACTTTTTTCGCTTTTTGGGCGAGCTCCATCGCACCGCCCATGCCTGGCACCTTTTTTCCGGGTACAAGCCAATTCGCAAGGTCTCCCGACTGGCTTACCTGCAAAGCGCCTAGAATCGTAATGTCAATCTTGCCTCTTCTGATCATGGCAAAAGACATCGTTGTATCAAAATAAGATGCTCCCTTTACAGCACGGACAGGGAATCCCGCGGCGTTGCATAAATTTTCATCCTCATTCCCTTTTTCGGGACTTTCGCCAATCCCGAGTACACCGTTTTCCGCCTGCAGCATAACCTGCATGTCAGGCGGCAAAAAGTTCGGCACCAAGGAAGGGATGCCGATACCGAGATTCACCATCATGCCTGGTTTGATTTCAGAAGCAGCCCGTCTGGCGATCTGCTCTCTTTCTGTTACTCCCAAGCCCATTTCCACCTCACCCCTTCGCTTCTCACAACCCCCTCAACAAAAACCCCAGGCGTTACAATCATTTCTTCTGCAATATCACCCATCGGCACAATCGTCTCAGCCTCGGCAAAGGTTCTTTTGGCGGCCATTGCCATAAGCGGATTCATGTTGCGCGCTGTTTTGTCATACGTTAAATTGCCGAATTCATCTGCAATGCAGGCATTGATGAAGGCAAAATCAGCCGTCAGCGCTTCTTCAACCAAGTATTGTTTCCCCGCTACAGACACAATCTCTTTCTTCTCACAAACCATTTGATTATCAATGCCGATATCGGTCAAAATGCCGCCAAGGCCGGATCCGCCGGCGCGAATCCGTTCTGCGAGCGTGCCCTGAGGCGAAAATCGAACCTCTAATGTGCCGTCTGTCATCTGTTTTCCGGCTACAGGATTTGAACCGATATGCGATGCAATCAGTGTCTTGACTCTTTTATTGACAATAAGCGGTCCAATCCCAATCTCCGGGAATCCGGCATCATTGCAAATGACAGTTAATTCTTTCACACCGCTGTCCAATATGGCTTCAATCAAAGAAGGAGGAGAGCCGACTCCTCCGAAGCCGCCAAACATAAGGACCGATCCATCACGCACATCTGCAATTGCCGATTCAATGCTGATCGTTTTTTGAAATGGTGCCATATTGTTTTCAGTCCCTTTTCAGTTTTTTTCAACTTCTGTAACTGTTTCCGAAAAAGTTGATATAAGCTCTTCCATCTCTCCGTCTGAGATTGTGAATGGAGGAGCGATGATTACGGCATCTCCTTCTCCGCTGTCGATTCCAGCCTTGGCAGGATAGACAATGAGCCCGCGTTTTTTTGCTTCGCTGATGATACGCTGGGTCATCGACCGATCTTGCGGAAACACTCGCTTTGTCTTTTTATCAGCCACAAATTCAACGCCTAACAGCAGTCCTTTGCCGCGGACATCCCCAATGATGCCGCTTCGGTGCATCATCTCTTCAAGTTTCTTTTTCAGCTTGAAGCCCTTTTCTTCAGCCTGTTTGATCAAGCCGTGTCTGATAACATAACGCAAAACTTCGAGAGCGGCTTTGGTTGAAAAGGGATGAGCACTGTATGTGTGACCGCTCATAATAACACCTGATCCTTGTTTTATCGTTTGGAGAACCGTATCAGATACAACTGCGGCTGCAATAGGCGCGTAGCCGGCACCGAGTCCCTTTCCAAGCACAGCGATATCAGGAACGGTATGCCAATGCTCTGTCGCAAGCATCCTTCCAGTTCTCCCAAGCCCGGTCATCACTTCATCCGCAATAAACAGCACGCCGTGTAAGCGGCACACCTCTTGCAATCTCTCATAATATCCAGAAGGAGGAGTGATTGCTGCTCCCGCGGCTCCAATAATAGGTTCTGCCACAAAGCCAGCAATAAACTGACTTCCAATTCTTTTAATAGCGGTTTCCAGCTCCTCCGCAGCCGTTTGAACAAAATCTTTTTTTGCCTCTTGATTCAGCCGATATATATGCGGGGCTGAGAGAGCGGGATAACGCTCTAGCAAATGGGTGAACCGGTACCTTCGTTCATAAAATCCCGACAATGAAAGCGCTCCCAAAGTTATTCCGTGGTAACTGCTCCATCGTGAGAGAAAGATGGATTTTTGTGTCTGCTTTTTTTCCTGCCAATATTGAATGGCGATTTTCATTGCCGTTTCTATGGCCTCTGATCCGCTGTTGACAAAAAAAGACCAATTCAAGTCTCCCGGCAGCTGCTCGGCCAGTAAAGCAGCTAATTGCTCCGCCGGCTCACTCGTAAACTGCGAGCGGTATGCAAAAGACACCTTTTCAAGCTGTTCTTTCAGCTGCTCAGTTACTTCCTCAACCCCATGGCCGATATTGCATGTCACCGCACCAGATGAGCCATCAAGATATTTTTTTCCGTTCTGATCATACACATATGTGCCCTTTGCATGACTGACAATCGGATATTCCGCATTAAGCTCTGGCTTAATTAAATAACTGCTCATGCTCCACCTCAAAAACGCCTTTTCTACATTGTATGAGTGTCCAAATAGCGGCATGACGTTCCCTAAAAAATCTTTTTTCGCACAAAAAAAGAGCCCTTCCGAACTTCGAAAGGCTCTTGTGTTATTTCATCTAGCAAATAAAAGCGGCTCCGACGATAATTAATAAAATGAACAAGACAACAATCAATACAAATGTATTTGTCCCGCAGCCAAATCCTCCGTAACCGTATCCATGATATCCATGCATATTGTTTTTCATCCTTTCTTATCACGATATACGGCATTGTATGCGGGCCAAGTCCCAAACGGTTTGTGCAAATGCCCATCTATGTAAGGAAATAATGAAAAACAGTGTGCACCCGCTCAAATTTTTTAAATTTGAGCTTTTCATAAAAATGAGAGACGCCATCAGAATTTGAGGCCACTAAATAAGCATCGTCCATTCCTGAAGATTTGGCAATGGACAGCATCTCACCCACAAGAATACTGCCGTAGCCCCTTCTTTGAAACTGATCCAATATCGCCACCTCTTCAATTTTCGCCGTTTTCTCTTGCGAATCAATAAAAAGTTCCCCGCAGCCAATCGGTATGTTCTGTGATGAATCGCTGTAACAAACGACAAGCAAAATCGTACCCGCTTTGTAAAAAGGATATTTTCTTACTAATTTTTGTTCTGCGGTTGCCTCTCCTATATAAAGCGAGTCATAAATTTTCATGATAGAAGAACCGTCACTAAGACTCTTTGCCGTCCCCCATGCCGTGAAAGGATGTCCCGTCTGTCCCTTCCAGTCTCCAAGCTTCATGCAGTATAACAGCTCATCTTCAACCACAAAACCGCTTTTCACAAGCGATTGCTTCAAAACAAGCGGAAAAACATGCTGAGGAGACGCTTTTAAATGGATATAATTCGCATCAAGCAGCTTCGGTACGGACGGCAAAAAATCAGGTATACGCTCCAATGGAAATGTATCATGAAGCTGTACAAAATTATGAGAAAAAATTTGCGGCAGCTTGGAATCTTTATATACACTGTAATGACCAAACAACTTCGATTCAGACGTTAACGATAGATATTGATGCTCCGTTTTTGAATAATGTCCTGTCATGAATGTCTCCTTTTTATGACCTATACATTTACTCGATTGCAATATTTAATTTCTTTATAATCTCATCGTACACCGGATAAAACGGCTTTCCAATTGGAAATTGCTGAATATTCCGGAAAGAAGCGGGTATTGGTTTCTGCTGCAAAAAGAATTTCCTCACTACTTGCTCGCTGATTGGATGAAAAACACCGTTTAGAAATAGAAACCGCTCGCGTTCTATAAAAAACAGTCTTCGTCCAGGCGGATTTGCGATCACCCCAGATCTGTCCCGCGTGATAGGCGGCCCTTCCTGCAAATCCTCAAGCACTTCTTTTTCAATCGTCAAAATATCTTTTCTTTTAA
This sequence comes from Bacillus sp. B28, assembly GCF_029536185.1. Lineage (NCBI taxonomy): Bacteria > Bacillati > Bacillota > Bacilli > Caryophanales > Bacillaceae > Bacillus > Bacillus sp. B28. Next base: position 2,234,344 of record NZ_CP120511.1, read on the forward strand.
ATTGATAAAATTGAAAAGCATGCTGACTTTCTATCCGTCTTTTTTTACCGGCGTCAATGTAAAATACTGCAGGCTGGTCAGGTTCTTTTACCAAAACATAATTCGGAATGTTTAAACATTTTCCCGTATGATATTGAAATAAATACGGATCGGGGATAACAACAGTCCGATCCAGATACACTGAACTCCATCTCTCCCCCACAGGATGCCGCACACCTTGATCAAGAAAATACACATGTTGATCAGATCCTTTTACAAACGTGCCGTCAATCAAATCGGCGGGCAGAAACTGATAAGCGTTTTGAAAGGAATTCGGAGTCTTATACGTTGTATCTAATACTTCATTTATCGGCAGGAACGGGGCAAATGTGTTTACTCTCATCCAAAAAATTGAGTCGCCGTGATTCCAATGCATCATATCATCGTCCCAATAGCTTCCATATTTATCTTTGATCCGATCAAGCAACGAACGGCGATGCATAACAGAGCAATGATCGACTTGAAAAGCGGCTTGATCAAGCACCGCATTGGCATCTCTGTAAAAATGGGAAATTTCCTCTCCTCTTTCGTTTACATGAACAACTTTTTGTTTTGAATAGACTGCCTGTGCTTCAGGATGGCACAAAAATGTCTGCACCATACGGCTCAGCCGATCAGGATGATAAACTGTATCATCGGTGAGATAAGAAATGTAGTCGCCTGCGGCAAATGGAAGAGCGTTATTAATTAATGTGGCATAACGGGTTGTTTTTAATCGATTTTGAGGATGGACGAAGCTGTTTTTATAACGAATGCGCTGATCATGAAGGTACTTGTGAATCACCGCAATCGTTTTCTCGTTTGAATGGTCATCCATGACAAAAAGCTCCCAATTGCTATGAGTTTGATTGATGACACTCTCAATCGCCATTTGCAGATAATCAGGTTTGTTATAACTCGTTAAAATAATGGAAATTTTGTCCCCCATCTCTGCAAGCCTCCTATTGTCACACATGAAAACAGCTCCGCAGCAAGCAGAGCCTCTGTCATCATGTAAAAAGCACACCAACTTACAATAGCAACATTTGATCCCGTTTGATTTAGCGGCTTCTGAAAAATAACCAAATCAGCCAGGACTTTTTACGATACATTTTGAAGCGTATCTCCATTGATCAGATTGACTCTTGAAATCGGCACACCAAGCTCTTTAACAACTACGAGCTGGCGTCTGTGATCAAATGGATTTCCGTCTGAAGCTGTTTGACGTATAAGCAGAATGAATAAAATGCAATTCGTCGTCATTTTCTTCTTGGTTCACTTTGTTTTCTAAATCCAAACTTCCCTCTCTCCCTTACCCTCTGTTTCACAATATGAACATGCTGTCAATTGCGGTATAGGCAATGTCCATCCATAGAAGAAAATCAGCATTTTCCTTAAATATATGAAAAATAGCTCAGGTACGGCGTTCGACTCATACCAATTGCCAATCAGAAGAATATGATTAAACGTGAGTTCAATAATTAATAGGAGGTGTATGTGTTGAGCAGTGAAAATGCGCAATTAAAAAAGGATATTATTAAAAGCCTTTTAAGCCCTTTATTTACAAATGCAACAGAAGGAGGAGAAAACGTGAATAATAACCTTAAAGAATTACTTGAAGCTGCTGTTGATAAAAAAGTTGACGAAAGCGAAACGGTTACTGCTGAATCTGTTTTAGATCCTTCCCTTCCTGCAAGATGGATTTTTGCCAGAATTACACCTGGCACTACCATCAGCATTGTGACAGATTCCGGTGACATGATCGGTCCGGTTGTCTTTGTTGCTTTTGATCAAGTCCACGGCATCGTATTTGTCACACAGGAAAGCTCTGTAACTCCGCCAGGTCAAGCGACAACATTGATTGATGTAGATAAAGTAGAAAGCGTTACATTCTTTTCATAACCTCTGATGAAAGTTTTGTATATCCAGTCGGGATATGGAGGAATATACAGTTATTTTGACCGCTGGGCTGAAGAATGCTTTCGGCACGCTCAGACAGAATACATGGCTGCAGATACACCAGACACCGAATCGCTGTCACGCATTGAAACGTTTCAGCCGGACTTCGCACTCATGATGGTTGGAGTTCACGTTCCTCACGACTGGCTGACCTGGTTAAAGGGTAAGGGTATTCCCGTATATGTTTGGCTGACAGAAGATCCATTTTATATTGATATCAGTCTTCAGGTGATAAAGCACGCTGACGCGGTTTTAACAATTGACCAAAATGCTGCTCTCTATTATCAGGAGCTTGGTTATCAGCATATCTATTATGCTCCGATTCCTGTTAATCATCGGCTGTTTAAAAAAATGGACACCGAACATTCCTTTCATTCACAATTGCTTATCATCGGCTATCCTTACCCTAATCGGGTTCAGCTTGTGAAAGAAGCGGCATATCTCCCGTACACCATTCGGGTCATCGGAAAGGAATGGAGAAAATACCTGCCTAAAAAAGTACTCAAACAGCCGCATATAGATGTAGTCAGCACATGGGTTCCGCCTGAACAGGCCGTTCATTATTATAACGGGGCAGACATCGTGATCAATCCGCATCGGCCGTATCATTTTACGTTCAACAAAAATAAAAGCCGCATTAAAAATACAAGCTTTAATAACCGCACCTTTGATATCGCTGCATGCGAAGCATTTCAACTAGTGGATCTCCCCGCGGCACATCCTTTTTCATCCTTTATTTCTTATCACAGCATCAACGACTTTAAGGAAAAAGCCGCTTTCTATATCAATCATCCTGAGGAACGAAACAAAGCTGCGGCGTTAAATTACAAAGAGACCGTTCCTGCTCATACATTTGATGAGCTTCCCGCAAAACTGAAAGCCATTCATCTGGCGCTTTCTTGAAAAATCGTTCATTTCATATGAACGATTTTTTCATGCACATAAAAAAGCAGCCGAAAATAGGCTGCTTCTTTATTCATCAGATCTGTCCTTCAGCTTCCTTGGATTTACCTGTTTATTCAGATCAGGTTTTCCGCCTAGATGCTGAGAAATCTGTTCCCATGATACAATTTTGAAATTTTGATTGACAGCTTGTCCATTTTCTGTATTTTCTCCGTCCTGCGCTACAAAAATGCCGTACGGATATTTTGGCCCCAGCCCGAAACCAAGAACATCAATACCGTCAGTATCACTCGTCCCGTCTATTTTCTCGCCATCCGTAATTTCAAAATTGGCAATATACCGATTGCCTCCCTGTCTTTCATACAACGCATAGCTGTTATTGCCTTGGCTTGAGGCGATAAGATAACCTTTTCCGTCCGGCGCATAATAAATGGTCAAGCCCTCAATATCAGCTGTCAAATGCTTTCCAGAAGCATGATCAATGACTTTGCCCTGCGATCCTCCAGATGGTTCAGCATTAAATTTCCAAATCGCTGTGTCTTCCTCCGCTATATAGAGATTCCCGTACTCGTCATCTGCGACGAGACCTTCAGTTTGTGAATGTAATTTGAATTGCCGCACTTTTTTCCCTGTTACATATCCCTTCCCATTGTCGGCAATTTCATACTGCTCGAACTCTCCTTGCTTTCCCGTTACCAAAGCATAAAATGCCCCTGTTTTTTGGCTGTGATACAGGCTGAAACCGTAAACTTCAGAAATATCAGTGGAAATAGGATGTTTTGGGTCTGTGATGCTTTTCAATTCACCTTTTTCCCCATCAATGGCGTAAACTTCAATCGAATTTTTTCCTTCTGTCCGGTTTGAAGCAGCGGCAATGTCAATCTGTTTGCCGTTGAACGGAAAATCATAACGCAGATCGACATTATTCAGCTTGCCAAACTCGTAAGAATTGATCTGTTTGCCGTCCAAATCATACACGACTAACCCGGACTTCTTGTTTGTCGTTATCAATTTGCTTTTTTCCGGATGCTTTGCATCAACCCAAATGGACGGATCATCCGCTGCGTCATCTCCTGAAGCAACCGGGTCAGTCTCTCCCTTTGCCGTCACTTTGAAATGATTCACTTCATCAGCCTGATGAGCCGATACCGAGTTTGCAGATAGGCTAAGCAATAAACCCGCAGCGGCACTAAACAGTATAGTTTTTGGATACTTCATTTTACAGCCTCCTTATTTTAACCTTCATTTCTTATTGTAAAATATATGAAGTTGAAGAATAGTGAGACAATCGAACCTTTTTTTCGAGTGTTTCTGATTCAAAAGAGAGCTTTTTATATGGACGTGATAAGATCATATGGGACCTGTTTATATGGAGCGAAAAAAGATCATATGAAAATTTAGTACACTGTTTATTTAGTTAGATTAAGCCAATCTCTTCATTTTCTATTAAAAAAGACACCTTGTGACATCATCATTCCCCTAAATTTCGTTTTATTGGTTGCTTTCATTAACTCGATTAAAATGTTGAACATATAATGCATGGTAGAGAAACGAGAGTTGGAGGATAAGCCATGCCTAAACAGCAAACAGCAGAACTAAAACCATTTTTCCATAACAAAACAGTTTTAGTCACTGGCGGAACGGGTTCAATCGGAAGTCAAATTGTCAAACGCCTTTTGCTGCTTACACCAAAAAAGATCATTGTATTCAGCAAAGACGACAGTAAACAGTATGTAATGAGTCAAAAGTATGCGGAGGATCAGCGGCTTTCATTTATACTTGGAGATGTGCGCGACCACCGGAGAGTGAATCAGGTGATGACAGGTGTCGATATCGTCTTTCACGCAGCAGCGCTGAAACAGGTACCTACATGCGAAGACAATCCGTTTGAAGCGATCCAGACCAATCTCATCGGCGGACAGAATGTAGTGGAGGCCGCCCTAATCAATGGAGTACAGCATGTCATCAATATCAGTACAGACAAAGCTGTGTCCCCTGTAAACACAATGGGTGCCACTAAGCTGTTATCTGAAAAGCTGTTTCATCAAGCTAACCGCCACGTTCAAAATAGAGGAACTGTTTTTTGTTCCGTCCGTTTCGGAAATGTTCTCGGCTCAAGAGGTTCAGTCATCCCTATTTTATTTGAACAGATGATGGAGGGTGAACCGCTGACCATCACAGACAAGAACATGACCAGATTTTTTATGTCTATTGATGATGCAGCCACACTGACACTGCAATCAGCCGCTATAACCACAGGCGGAGAAACTTTTATTTTTAAAATGGAATCACTGAAACTCGAGGAATTGATTCATGGATTTGAAGAATACGCAGCGCAGCACGGTCTCCCGCGCCCGGCCGCAATAGAAGTCGGCAAGCGTCCAGGTGAAAAGCTTCACGAAGAATTGACATCTCCCCACGAAGTAGAGTCACTATATGAATGGGGCAACCTATATGCTATCCTCCCAGAACCTGAAAAACATCCTGATTTTCGCAAAGTCAATTTGCCCGGATATCAGTCTGATCAGGCTCCTCTTATTACAAAAGACAGAATTGCCCAAATTATCGAAGACCTGCATAAAGAAAAAAAGGCATAAAACAAGCCTGTCTATCCATTAGGCAGGCTTGTTTTTTTCTTGCATTTTATTTGTCAAATAGGTGCTGATAGCTTTCATATCCCTCTTCTTTGAGCTTATCCTTAGGAATAAACCGCAGCGCCGCAGAATTAATGCAGTAACGAAGTCCGCTAGGCCCAGGTCCGTCATTAAATACATGTCCCAGATGGGAATCGGCTGTTCGGCTTCTGACTTCTGTCCGAATCATTCCGTGGCTCGTATCCTGTTTTTCTTCTACTTCTTCTTCCTCAATCGGCTTTGTAAAGCTTGGCCAGCCGCAATGGGAATCAAATTTATCCTTGGAGGTAAACAAAGGCTTTCCTGACACAATGTCAACATAAAGCCCTTCTTCCTTATGATCCCAATACTCATTTTGAAACGGCGGCTCCGTTCCGTTATTTTGTGTGACCTCGTATTGCATACGGTTTAATGACTTTATTCTTTCTTCTTTATTTAGCGTCATTTATTTCGCCCCCCAATGCTCACTGATAAATCCAGATCTTCCGGAGCCTGTCCGGTAACGCTGATAATGCCCTGGATTCTTTTTATAAAAATGCTGATGGTAATCTTCCGCTTCATAGAATGGTTCAGCCTTTAAAATGTCTGTCACGATAGGATCTTTAAAAATGCCGCTTTCCGCCAGCCGCTGTTTTGATGCTTCGGCAAGCTCCTTTTGTTTTTCATGATGATAAAAAATCGCTGCACGGTAAGAGCTGCCGCGATCAGCGAACTGGCCGCCTGCATCTGTCGGATCAATTTGCTGCCAGAACAGCTCTAATAGCTTTTCATAAGGGAATACATCAGGCTCAAACGTGATTTGTACAGCTTCACGATGCCCTGTTGTTTCGCTGCATACTTCTTCATACGTAGGGTTTTCAGTATGGCCGCCTGTATACCCGGACACCACTTTTTCAATTCCCGGCTGTTCGTCAAATGGTTTGACCATACACCAAAAACAGCCGCCTGCAAATGTGGCGAGTTCTTTTTTTTCAGACATACTGGTGCCTCCTTTGTTAATACGTGGTATTATTATATTATAGCATGTAAAAATAGAATGAAAATGATTCTGCTTTTCAATAAAAATCTATAGGTTTTGAGTATTAGCAATTATGTAATGGGGGTTCACAAATTTGAAAGTAAGAACACAAATGATGTATGATATGGAAACTTTACTCCGTAAAGTTTTTAAACAAATACGCAATGAAATCAACGATATTCTAGATAAAGAGCTTTCGCGGAATGAATTTACCATTTTGCGCATTCTAAGTGAACAGGGACCTAAGAAAGTGACGGAATTTGCGCCCATTTTGGAAGTATCGGCAAGCCATATTACCGCAGTGACTGACGCGCTGGTAGAAAAAGAATGGATCACGAGAATCAGATCGAAGGAAGATCGGCGGATCATCCGCATCCATATCACTGAAGCAGGTGAAAAAATCGTTCAGCATTTCAATGAGAAAAAAACTGAATATTTCTTTAAACGCTTTGATTGTTATACGGATACTGAACTCGCCACATTAATCGAGCTTTTCAGCAAACTTGATAAAAAACGGTAAAAAAAGCACATACCCATTTAGGGTATGTGCTTTTCCAGCGCCTTTCTTATCTTTCAGTAAACAATTTCATCGTTTTCCAACGGCCGTATCTGTAGTACAAAAACGCCGCACAGCTGCTGAATAAGAAACTCATACCGATTCCGAGACCGATCCCTTTCTGTCCAAGCCAAGCTGAAAACAGAGCCGTGAAAGGATATCTCAAAACCCAAAAAGAAATCAAATTTAAAACCAAAACCTGCATCATTGCACCAGCGGCTCTGACAATTCCGTTCAGTACAAAATTAATACCGATAAAGGGATAGAAAAACGCAATCCACCGCAAATATTGTTCACCAAACGCTACCGCGTCAGGCTCACTAATAAATAACCTCATCAAGTATTTTCCAAATAACCAAATGATAATAGCAATGACGAGCATGCAAGAAAAAACAGACATCACACCAAGCTTCGCAATCGATTCCACTCTTTTATAGTTTCCGAGCCCGATATTTTGTCCCGCCATGCTGTTGACCGCCGTACCGGCCGCCATAGCCGGAAGTGTGATGATGCTGTCCAGCCGCTGCACCGCGCCAAATCCAGAGACCACATGCTCTCCATAGGAGTTGACGACGCTCATGATCGCCATCATTCCGCCTGTAATCACCATCATCTGCAGACCGGCGGGAATACCAAGTTTCAGAATCAAAGCAGTCTCTTCCCACTTAGGTGCTCTTGGCATAGAAAACGGAACCAGCTGATGTTTGATGACATAAAACAAACCGTAAAGAAACGCAATGCCCTGTGACAAAACAGTTGAATAAGCTGCTCCCGCAATCCCCATGCGGAAAACAGAAATAAAGAGCGGTGCCAGCACAGCATTCAGCACAACGGCAAAAGCGATGAACCGCAGCGGTGTTTTGCTGTCGCCTAGCGCCCGAAGAACCGTACTGATAAAGTTATAACCAAACAAAAACAGTATGCCGATAAATTGAATCTGCAAATAGATCTCGGCAAGCGGAATCATGGACTCCGGCGTTTGCAGAAGACGCAGCAATGGTTCTGACAGGAAAAAACCGGCTGCGCCGAACCCTATGCTTAAGCCTGTTAATAAAACCACAAAGGCATTTATATACGACGCCATTCCTTTCTCATCATCTTTTCCCTTTTGCTGAGACAGAATGGTTAAGGTCGCATTATTAAGTCCCAAAATAAAAGACAGCACGGTTAAAACAATCGTGCTTGATACCGCGGCCGCGCCAAGCGCTTTTGCACCCAGCAAATTGCCGACCCATAAACTGTCTATGAATTGAAAAGAAACCTGCAGAGCATTTCCCAGCATAATAGGCATCGAAAACAGGATAAGCTGCCTCAGCACGTTTCCCTTCGTAAAATCGTATGCTTTCATTTCTTCTCCTTGTTCTCTTGTATTTTCGTTCAGCCGCATGAAAAAAGAGACGGTGCAGCATGTCTCTTTTTTTCATGATTTATCGGTTTTTTTTCGGTCTTTCATGCCAAATGTAAACACCATCACACTCAAAAACAATGCGCAGTACGAAATGTTCAAGTACATTTGATCCATATCCTCAGCCGCCAGATGATGATAAGCCAGCCAGCCGAAGTAAAGGGAAAACGTAAATGATAACAAACTGAAATACTGGTAAATCCGCTTCATTTCAGTCACCTCTATTGTTTAGGATGGTAATAGGAAAACTCAATTTCATCTTTTTCTAAATTAATTTTATCTGCTTTGACATACATACCGTTCGTTAATGGCATTTCAGACAAACGAACCTCAATGCTTTTATCGCCGGGATGAACATGCACAAAGGATGGAAGTTCATAGAAGCTGTCCATATAATTTAACACAAAGCTAATAGGAATACTCAATTTCCCTAAGGAAAATTTCGTTACATTCAGCTCGACATCGCCATTCTTTTTCACGGTCGGCTCAAATGCGATAAACGCGTCAATTGACGTGGAAAAAGCCTTGATTTTCCCTGCCACATGGACATCATCATCGATATCCACTTTGTAATCAAGCTGATTTGACGCTTTCTCGTTTAAATATGAGTTGACAAACGCAGCTAAGGATTCTTTTGTGCTTGTCACTTGAAATCCGTACTCGCTTTTAGAGGTATCCTCTACCTCAGCTTGCTTGCCCGGCAGCATGACCAGCGTCACAAATCCTACTGCTAGCACAATATTGATGGCAAGCAATATAAAAAACAGTCGTTTCCAGTTATTCATGATTTCACCCTACTCTTTCGGTAATCCTTCTTTTTCAATTGCTTGATAGACCCGCTTCGCTATTAAGGAATAACCCGTTCCATTAGGATGAAAATCATCTTCCTCAGAAATTCGTTTACTGTCACTTTTTTGATTGAACAAGTCTTCTATATTAATGATTTTTGCATGTTTATCTTTTTTCAGCTCTTTTTGAGCAATATTGTTCCAATCAGTGACTACCCCGTTTAATTCCTGTAATTCAGATAAAGTAAATGTAAACGGATTATACATGCTGACATAAATCAGCTCTGCGTGATTATTCAGCGCGCGGATTTCTGAAATGATTTTTTTAAAACGCTTTTCGTACGGCTTTTCCTCTTCCTGAAACGGTTCGACGGTTAATTGCAGGAAGTTTTGACGAAGGACCTTCATCAGATCATTACCGCCAATTGTTAAAAAGACATAATCTGCATCTTTTATGCCTTTTTGAACGTTTTTATCTTTTAGTTTCTCTAACAAATCTTCCGAACGATTCCCTTTGACGGCATAATTTTTAACGTCAACCTTTTTGACTTGCTCAATTGACCGGATAGAATCCGCCACCTTGCCGACATATCCCTTGCCCTCAGGATCTCCGACACCTTCTGTAAGCGAATCTCCGACAGCGGCAATGACAATGTGTTCCTTCGTTTTCAGTTCATGGGCTTTTTGTTTTCCCTCAGATGCTGTACGTATGCTCGTACATGCAGTAAGAAGCAAAATCAAACTGGCCATGAGTGCAAAAATGCGCAGTTTCAATCTTGTTGCTCCTCCCCATTCTACTAGTGGAAAGTGTATCATGTTTTAGGAGATTTGAAAATGCCTTGTCTTCGAGATTACTTGAGTTTACTAGCCGCTTTCACATCAGCGATAATGTCATCGTATGGTGTATTTTCTACGCCATTGTAATCTTGCAGCACTTTACCGTCAGGGCCTACTAAATAAAAAGAGGATTGATGAATGACCTGGTCCTGGCCTTCAGGTTTCTTCACGATCGCTTTAAAGCTATCAAACGCAAACGTTTCAATGTCACTTTGACTGTATCCCGTTAGAAAATCCCAGTTATCAAACGATAAAGGATAATTTGCCGCAAATTTTTTCAGCTGCTTCGGGTTATCATTCTCAGGATCAACACTAAATGATACGATACGCACATCTATATTCTCAGCTTTTAATTTCTTTTGAAGATCTGTCATATGAGCCGTCATCGGCGGACACACGGTCTCACAATTGGTGAAAATAAAGTCTGCGAGCCAAACCTTTCCTTTTAAACTGTTTAAAGAAACATTTTTGCCATCTTGGTTTTTAAAAGTAAAAGACTCCACCTCGTAATTAAGCGGATCCTTAATCTGATGTCCTCCGCAGGCACACAAAAGCAGAAAAATCAGCCCCGCCGCCAACCCTTTGATCATCTTCATGCCGTTCACCCTTTCCAGCTTAAAGCGCTTACTAAATGCCGCGCTCACCTTCATGTTTAATTCTATACCCGCAAAAAAAATTCCTGCACGCCCCTTTGTCCGCCTGCGAGCGGCATAGCAAAGGGGACACACAGGAATAAACGGCGTATCACGCGTTGTGTTTTAACACCTCTTGATGAAAAACAGCCTGATAATCAGTCCATTTCATCCGGCGCTTCATATATTGTCGGAAAGAATACACTTTTGTCCTGCTTTTTGATGAAAACACTTCTTTTAAGTAGATCTGCAAATGCTGATTCAGCATAAAGAAATAATGTTCATCTTCCTTTAACACAGGTATTTCTGTCACTTTCACCTGAATCCCGTCGCTGCGTTTGAACTCTAGGCTTTTGAGTAACAAGCTATCAATCCTCATTTTTTGATTGTTTTCTTCTATTATATACAATGCCGGCCGGGCTGTCTGTCATTTTGCGCGGTTGTGCCGAAAAAATCAGATCAGCAGATGGAATAAATCTTGATCCTTATTTACCTCTAAATAATGAAACGCTTTTTTATTCATCCGTTCAATCAGCGGTCCATAGTCAGCTTTGTTTTGAAGCTCAATGCCGACCAGGGCCGGTCCGTTGCTTTTATTGTTTTTCTTCGTATACTCAAATCGTGTAATGTCATCATTCGGCCCAAGAACTTCGTCAAGAAATTCACGGAGTGCACCAGCTCTTTGCGGAAAATTGACGATAAAATAATGCTGAAGGCCTTCGAAAATCATAGACCGCTCCTTCATTTCCTGCATTCTTCCGATATCGTTATTGCCGCCGCTGACAACACATACTACGTTTTTCCCTTTAATTTCTTCCTTATATAAATCCAGTGCCGCGACAGAAAGAGCACCGGCCGGTTCAGCGACAATCGCACATTGATTATACAGTTCAAGAATGGCTGTGCATACCTTCCCTTCTGGCACGAGAAGTATGTCATCTACAACGGTTTCTAGCGCTTGAAAGGTTTCATCACCGATTTTTTTCACAGCCGCTCCGTCCACAAATTTATCAATTTTATCTAACGTGACGACATGTCCAGCTTTGTTAGATTCAAAATATGACGCAGCGCCCGCCGGTTCAACAGCGATTACTTTGGTTTCAGGAGACACGTTTTTCATATACGTGCCGACCCCTGCAAGAAGCCCGCCTCCCCCGACACTTCCAAATAGAAAATGCGGTTCTGTATCAATATCGTTTAAAATTTCGACCGCCAGAGTTCCCTGGCCGGCCATTACATCCGGATCATCAAACGGATGGATAAAGGTGCGGTGTTCCTGCTCACAGCATTCAACTGCGTTTTTATACGCATCATCAAAAGTATCACCTGTCAAAATAATATCGATAAATCCTTTTCCGAACAGTTCAACTTGTGACACTTTTTGTCTTGGTGTTGTGGAAGGCATGAAAATCTTCCCGTGAACGCCCAGGTGCTTACACGAAAACGCTACACCTTGCGCGTGGTTTCCGGCACTTGCGCACACGACTCCGTTTTTAGTCTGCTCGTCAGAGAGCTGCTTCATTTTGTTATAAGCCCCTCTGAGTTTAAAAGATCTGACTACCTGCAAGTCTTCTCGTTTCAAATAAATATTGCATTCGTATCTCTCAGAAAGTCTGTCATTCCTTTGCAGCGGTGTGTGAGTCACAACGTCCTTCACGTTTTGATGAGCCTTTAAAATGTCTTTTACTTGGATGAGAGAGTTTTCTTTAAGCAACGGTTTCATGTACAGATTCCTTTCTTGTTTTAAATCCCTATTTAATATGCCATTATAACATGAATATTCAAATAATAAGACAATTATTTTTATTTAGTAAATAAAAAAATGAATCATATACTAAGTTCCCCGCACCGTGATAACATCTGCGTGACCTGTATCCAGCAGCCTAAGAAAAAAGTTTCTTAAAGATAAAAGATGTTTTCATCTGAAAGGCATGCTATAATAGAACCAATTAGAACCAAAAGGAGCCAATAAATGATTACCGCACCTCGACCTTGCACTTTTCATAATCTAATTGGAGAGCATCAACTATTTCTCGAAACAAAACGAGTCGCCTTGCAGTTCGCCCTATCAGAGCTTCCTGTCCTGATCACAGGAAAGGTCGGAACAGGCAAGGATCATTTTGCACAGGCCATACACCAAGGCTCTTCAAGAAACGGCGAACCATTGATCAGTATCAATTGCAGCACCCATTCTGAAGAAAGCCTTGCATACGAGCTTTTTGGCGCTGATGATGCCTTGGGTGCGTTTCAAAAAGCCGCCCGAGGTACACTATTTCTTAATGACGTATGGAGTATGCCGGTTTCTGTACAAGCTAAGCTTCTAGAAGCACTTGACTCAGATGGGGAAAAACCGAGAATCATCTGTGCTTCTGCAATCCCGATAACAGTTGTTCCTGAAAATACATTCAGGCAGGACTTATTTTACAGGCTGAACATTTTAACGCTCACATTGCCGGTGCTGTCCGAGCGAAAAAGCGATATCCCCCTTTTGACCCAGTATTTCCTTTCTGAATCAGGGCAGCAATTGTTAATTGATCCCTCAGTCTTTCCGCTGCTTGAACAGCATCCCTTTGATGGGAATGTAAGAGAATTGAAAAACGCTGCAGATTATATGGCGGCTGTATCAAGCGGAGGAACCATTCATCCGTATGATGTGCCGCCGTATATACGGGACGGGCTAAATGAAAAAACGACGAAGAAAAAAGCGAAGCTTCTGACTTTAATGGAAAAAGCCGAGTTTCTGTTTATTTTGGAAACCATAAAAGTGTTAAATGAAAAAGGCGAACCGGCAAGCAGACGGATCATCTCTGAAAGCAGCAAAAACAGCCAAATCTCTTTAACGCCGCAGCAGGTCAGAAGCCGTCTCGATTATTTGGAGAAGAAAGAGTATGTGACAAAAAGCCGCGGACGTGCGGGCACGAAAATCACTTTAGAAGGGCTGAATTTTTTAGAAACGCTGCAAAAACAGATGATGTAGCAGCTAAAGAGAGGAGAATGTACGTGTATACAATAAAAGAAGAGATCGCCAACGCCATTACCCACGGCATCGGTGTGTTCTTATCCATACCAGCATTAGTGTTTCTCATTATATTTGCGGCTAATTACGGGTCCGCATGGGATATCGTCAGTTTTACCATATTTGGTGTTTCCATGCTGCTGCTTTATTTGAGCTCCACCCTGCTTCACAGCATTCAGCACAAAAAGACGAAAGATATCTTGGAGATTATTGACCATAGCGCCATTTACGTGTTGATTGCCGGAACCTATACCCCTTTTCTGCTTGGACCGTTAAAAGGCACACTCGGCTTCACCCTGCTCATCATCGTTTGGGCGCTAGCCCTTGGCGGAATCGTATTCAAAATTTTCTTCGTAAAACGCTTTATCATTTTATCTACCTTGATGTATTTATTAATGGGATGGCTAATGATTATCGCGGTTAAGCCTTTATATGCTTCACTGACAGGAGCTGGATTCAGCCTTCTTTTACTTGGCGGTCTGTTGTATTCAGCCGGAACGATCTTTTATATTTGGAGAAAGATCCCCTTCCATCATGCCATTTGGCACAGCTTTGTTTTAGGCGGGAGTGCAGCGATGTTTTTCTGCGTGCTGTTCTATTGTGTGAAAGTGCCGTTTTTATCCTAATGAAAAAGCGCAGTCTCAGTGACTGCGCTTTTTTAGGCCCGTAATTGCTTCTCACTTGCCGGTATATAAGCCTTGGAAAATGACACTTCTATATCTGCTGGCTTTAAGCGTTTAACAAGCGATCCCTTCAGCAGTTCATCGGTTCCTTTCGTTTCCACCATTACAACCGGAAGGCTGCAGCGGGCTGCAAGTTCCAATGGATTGATACAGCCATCTAAAGAAAGAATCATGCTTTGGCCTTTTTCTAATTGGGTCAAAATATTTTCATATACCATTTCTGAACTGCTCTCTCGAATGACATTCATCCGTTCAAGCCATTGTCTGATAATCGGTAAACGAAACACTTTGGGATTTGCGATAAATCCGGCTGGTTCTTCAATATACCCGGCAATCAAAGCAAGTTCAGGCAATCCTAAACGAGAATGCACATACAAAACAGGACCGCTCGGTATCGGCTCTGGCTGATGAATGGTGATGACAGATCCTGAAATGCCGATACAGCCTTCCAAAAATGCCTTTGGCTGCTCGTAAACGAGCGTCATCTGTTTTTTGTATGACAGACGCGGATCCAGCATTCTTTGATTAAACAATTGTTTTATATTTTTTAACAGCATATACATAATGTAAATCACTAGACAGCTGTAGCGAATCAATTAAAATCCTCCCGCTTCAGATGATACATTCTTTTTTTCATACACTAAAAATTCATAATCATACGGATTTTTTTCGTCCTTAGTCCCTTGCTCAGAAGAAACAAGTTTCCATTTGCTCTCATCAAATTCAGGAAAGTAGCGGTCTCCATCAAACTGGTGATGAATTTTTGTCATATACAGCCTGTCCGCATAAGGGAACAGCGCTGTGTAAAGCTGTGCGCCTCCGATCACGAAGCATTCCTCAGTATCTGAGGTAGTCTGGAGCACATCTTCTATTGAACTGACGACGGTACAACCGGGAAATTCTGAAATGTGTGCAGAAGTCACAACAATATTTTTCCGATTCGGAAGCGGACGTCCAATTGATTCATATGTTTTTCGCCCCATGATGATTGAATGTCCTGAGGTTATTTTTTTAAAGTATGCAAGGTCATTCGGCAAATGCCACGGCAAATCATTGTCCTTCCCGATAAGCCGGTTGGCATCCATCGCGAAAATGAATGAAATCATACGCTGACCGCTCCTTTAATATGCGGATGCGGATTGTAATCTTCAATGATAAAGTCTTCAAACGTAAAGCCGAAAATCGAATCAACCTCTCTGGCAAAACGAAGCTTCGGCAGCGGGCGGACATCTCTGGTCAGCTGCAAGTTAACCTGTTCAATGTGATTTTGATAAATATGAACATCGCCGAATGTATGAATAAACTCGCCCGGCTCAAGCCCTGTTACATGCGCGATCATCATCGTAAGCAGCGCATAAGAAGCTATATTAAACGGCACACCGAGGAAAACATCGGCTGAGCGCTGATAAAGCTGGCAGGACAGCTTGCCGTCAGATACATAAAATTGGAACAGGCAGTGGCACGGAGGCAAGGCCATTTTATCGATTTCACCAACATTCCACGCACTGACGATTAAACGTCTTGAGTTCGGATTTGTTTTAATATCTTCCACAAGTCGTGAAATTTGATCAATGGTTTCTCCATCAGCTCCCCGCCACGAACGCCATTGCGAACCATATACAGGTCCGAGTTCGCCGTTTTCATCAGCCCACTCATTCCAAATACGCACTCCGTTTTCCTGGAGATAGCGTACATTGGTATCACCCTTTAAAAACCAAAGCAGCTCATGCGCAATTGATTTAAAGTGAAGTTTTTTTGTGGTCAGCATCGGGAAGCCTTCCTGTAAATTAAATCTCATTTGATAACCGAAGGTGCTGATTGTTCCGGTTCCTGTACGGTCGCCCTTTTTTTCACCATGATCTAAAACATGTCGGCATAATTCTTTATATTGTTTCATTTTATTCATCCTTTAAAAGTAGTCTTATAGTAGTGTAACACAATAAAAAATCATTTCTGAACCCAGAAATGATTTTTTTTATAAGTCAGCTGACAACAGGCTTTTCGCCCTGTTCCTTTTCTTCATCTTGCAGATCCTGATGCGTATGGGCAATTCTGCTCGCTGCTGCGGCTGCAAGTGCTGCCACAATATCATCCAAAAATGTATGGATGCCGTCAGGGCTTTCATCGAGCTCCTTAATAATTCCGATCTTCTCTTTATCCAAATAACCAAAGTTGGTCAAGCCGATCGAACCGTACACATTAACGATTGAAAGAGGAATAATTTCATCTATGCCGTACAGCGGTTCATCTGTTTCAACAAGATGCTGCAGCGGTTCAGGAAGAAGTTTCTGCTCGGCAAGCTGATCAAGCGCCAGCCCAGTTAAAACAGCATGGATAATTTCACGCTTGTTCAGTACTTTTTCTACATTCTCCATACATACACTAAGCGGGAGATTTGGATTGTATTTTTCCTGAAGTTTTTGAACAATACGCGCAATATCTTCTATCATAACGCCCCGTTTGTTCAGCATATCTTTTGTTATATCGACCATTTCATTCATTGTGTACTTTTTCATATCTAATGGCATCTCCTTTAGGCACTCATCCAGTTGGGAGGTGTGTTGCGGTCCCAATAAATGCTCCCAAGCTCATGGTGTGATTGAAATCCATCTTCTGCTGTATGATAATGAAAATTAAACCAGTAGCCGTCATGCGGAGGGTGGTCTCTGCGCACATGGAACCTGAGGAGGTCTTCTCCGGTAGTCCGATTAAAAACGTGAAAGATTTTCTCCGTTTTCCCCGCTGAAGGCTTGCTTGAAATCACAACATCTTGATACGCTTCGTCATCTTGTAATGTCGCTAAAAAGTCACATATGACGTTTTCGATTTTCGGCAGAATCTCTTTCCGATAGTCATCTTCAATGACCGGAGCAATTTTGCTGCCAAATTTCAAAAAAGACTGATTTTCAGCGCTGTCAAGGAGCTGTTCCTTGTACGATTGAAAAAGTAATTCGGGGTCTCGCCTGTCTTCCGATTCATAATCATCGTACAAATCATGCTCATCATAAAAAGCGGTGTAATCATTCTGCTCAAGACTGCTCGGCTGTCCTGAAGGCTTGTCTGCCATGAGAGCAGCCGGAGGAGATACGAGCCCGAACGTTACGATGGTAAATAAAACCACAAGGGTCTTTCTCATCCACAATTTCATGACTGCTTATTCCTCTCTATTTTATTGTCATGTTTCTCTTATTTTATCATAGGTCGAACTTACAAGTCATGTACTATATAAAGCTCTAAGTCAATTTAGGAGATTTGTTGCTTTGCTTCGTGTGTAAAAACGCTTACAATATAATATGAAAGGAGGCCTTCCGCATGATTGACGCTTTGTTTGCAACGGTTTCACTTTTAACATTATTATACTTTGTCGTCATGGAAGTCACCGATTAGAAACAAGCCCGTGAGGTTCTTCACGGGCTTGTTTCGCTTGCGATTTGAATAACACCGTAGTGAAAAAGCGCTGTTTTTCTTTTCAATACGTTAAAACCAAATTGGTTAAAGCGCGGGCTTTTCCAATGGTCTTTGAGTACCACGCTTTTTCTGGCTGCCCGCACCGCTTCTTTGATGCAGCCGTCGGCCAATGCAGAATCCTCAGCCAGCTCTCGTAATGGCGCGATGCCATCAGACGACTCTACAGGCTCATGAAACATCGGATCAAAATAAATGACATCTACTGATTTGTCAGGCAGCCGCTTTAGATAGTCAAAGCAATCCGCATGATTCACTTGTATTCTTCTCATGGCAGCTTGAAGCTGTTCTATACCGGTTTCCCATGAATGGAGCCCCGTATTCACCAGAACGGACACAAGCTTGTTTTTTTCCAGCCCGATCACCGACCCGGTTTCGCCAACCGCCATACTTGCAATAATAGCGTCGGAAGCCAGACCGAGCGTGCAATCCAAAAAAGAATCTCCGGCCGTTAAGCCGGCTGCCCGAAGCATTGGCTCTTGCTCGCCGCGCATAAACCGTTTAGCTCTGAACATCGCTGTATTCGGATGAAAAAAGAATTTACCGCCTTGTTTTGTATAAAGTTCGAACCGCTCTTTTCCAATCACGAGCAAATCACGCTCAGCTGACTTCAGCATATTTTCAACAGTTTGTTTATTTCGGTCGCAATATTGTATACCCAACTCTTCCGAAAGCATTTTTGCGATCTTTATCGTGTGGTCAGACGGTCTATAGCTTGTTGTAATCATGATCTATACTCCAAAAGAAAATGCCCGGAAAACGGGCATTTAGCAGTGTGCATCAAAGGCGTCAGTTAAGTTTTTCATGATTTCTTCCATTTCGTGCCCTTCAATCTCATGGCGCGGAATAAAATGCACGACTTCTTTGCCTTTCAAAAGAGCCATTGACGGTGAAGAAGGCTCCTGGCCTGTAAAATACTCCCGCATTTTCGCAGTGGCTTCTTTATCTTGGCCCGCAAATACTGTCACCGTATTGTCAGGTGTTTTGTCGTTCTGCAGGACTGCCTGAGTTGCCGCAGGACGCGCAAGACCAGCCGCACAGCCGCAAACAGAGTTAACGACTACGAGAGTTGTGCCCTCTGCCTTTTCCATAAAATTCTCCACTTCTTCTGCCGTTGTTAATTCTTCAAAACCGGCCCCAGTCAGCTCGCGGCGCATCGGAACGACAAGCTGGCGCATATATTCTTCATAAGCCATTGACATAAAAAAAGCCCCCTCTATTATCCTTCATCTGAAGTAAAGGATACTATAGAGAGAGCCGGATTTCAAATGTTCACGTCTTAAAATAAGAGAATGTGATCCTGATGTCTAGATTTTCATGATACCGCCCGTATTGGCACTTGTCACGAGTTTAGAATAACGGGCTAAATAGCCGGTTTTCACTTTTGGCTCAAAGCCTTTCCAATTCGCTTTTCGTTTTTCCCATTCTTCTTCCGGCACTTGAACGTCTAGGATGCGTTTTTCAATATCAACGATGATATGATCGCCGTTTTCAACAAAGGCAAGCGGTCCGCCTTCTGCTGCCTCTGGTGATACGTGTCCGATTGAAAGGCCTCGTGATGCTCCGGAAAAACGCCCGTCTGTAATCAGCGCTACTTTCGGACCAAGCCCCATTCCGACAATCTGTGATGTAGGTGCAAGCATTTCAGGCATACCCGGCCCGCCCTTTGGCCCTTCGTAACGAATGATGACGACATCGCCTTCTTTTACTTTCCGGTTGATAATGCCGTCTAGCGCCTCATCCTGAGAGTCGAACACGACAGCGGGCCCTTCGTGTCTCGTAATTCCGTTCTGTACGCCGCCGGTTTTGATGATAGCGCCGTCCGGAGCCAGATTTCCGAATAATACGGCAAGACCGCCCTTTTCAGTGAATGGCTGATCTAACGGATGAATCACGTTATAATCCTTCACTTCATGTCCGGCAATGGTTTCTCCAAGCGTCTGACCTGTAACTGTCAGCGCGTCCAAATGAAGTGCTCCTTCTTTTTTAGAAAGCTCATTCAATGCTGCAGACACACCGCCCGCTTCATGAAGATCTTCAATAAATACATCAGATGCAGGCGCCAGCTTGGCCAAATGCGGCACGCGCTCTGCGACTTCATTGATGCGTTCTAAAGAGTATTCAACGCCAGCTTCATTTGCAAGGGCAAGCGTATGAAGTACAGTATTTGTTGAACCGCCGAGCGCCATATCAAGCGCAAACGCGTTATCAATCGCTTTTACTGTAACGATATCTCTCGGTTTGATGTCTTTGCGAATGGTTTCCATTAATTGCGCAGCTGATTTTCTGACAAACTCTTTTCGTTCCGGTGATGTCGCAAGAATGGTTCCATTACCTGGCAAAGCCAATCCAAGCGCTTCTGACAGACAGTTCATTGAGTTTGCTGTAAACATTCCCGAGCAAGATCCGCATGTCGGGCAGCCGAACTGTTCTAATTCTTGAAGTTCGCTTTCGCCGATTTTTCCAGCTTGATAAGCACCGACTCCCTCAAATACTGAAGAAAGAGAGATTTTGCGGCCGTCGCTTGTTCTTCCTGCCGCCATCGGTCCTCCGCTGACAAAAATGGTCGGAATGTTGATGCGCATAGCCGCCATAAGCATTCCCGGCGTGATTTTATCACAGTTCGGAATACAAACCATTCCGTCAAACCAGTGCGCTGATACCACAGTTTCCACTGAGTCCGCGATGATCTCACGGCTCGGGAGCGAATATCTCATTCCGATATGCCCCATTGCTATTCCGTCATCTACACCGATTGTATTAAATTCAAACGGTACGCCTCCGGCTTCTCTGATTGCTTCTTTTACGATTTTTCCAAACTCCTGCAAGTGAACATGACCGGGAACGATATCAATATATGAGTTACAAACCGCAATAAACGGTTTGCCAAAATCCTCTTCTTTCACACCTGCTGCGCGAAGCAAGCTGCGGTGCGGTGCTCTATCGATTCCTTGTGTGATCATGTTACTGCGTAATTCTGCCATGGTGATCCTCCTAAATAGTCTCAATTGTTAGATTGAATTTTATTTTAACAATTTTCAGTTTATTTGTGGGCCGTTTTTTCTAAATCGCATGATTTCAGGCCGCCCTTTCCTCGGTTGTTTGATTCATGTTTTTATATTTATATAGCTTTATGTCGATGTGAACCCTCCAACTATTAATATTGTTACTTACTATATATAGTTTTTGACTATTTTTCAACAATATTCGAAATAATTTTTATAAAAAGTGAATTCAAACAAAAAAGGTGCACGATCTGCACCTTCATCTTCTTTTTTATTCGCCTTTTTTTCTGCTCTCTGTCATTTGTTTCCAGACTGAACCTTTTGCCTCTTCCCCATGTTCGATTCGTTCCAGCGCCATTTTCACTTGAAGGCTGACTTCGAATTCCGGATCATCTTCAGCAGCCCGCAAAGCTTCTATCGCGCTTTCATCACCGACTTCGTAAAGGAACATAGCGGCGCGCCAGCGGACCAGCTTGCTTGAGTCGCTTAACGATTTTATCATCGCAGGGATGGCTTGAGGGTCGCCGATATCAGAAAGGCAGTCTCCAGCCGTCCTTCTCACCGATACAGACTTATCCTCAAGCGCCTTATACAATAGAGGAAGAACATCAGGTGATTCAATCATTCCCAAATACACAACAGCCTGTCTTCTGATGGACACCTTCGGATCATCCAATGCTTTTTGCAAAACGGGGATGTCCTCTTCTTTCGGATCCATCTGCTCCAAGTGTGCGTACCGCTGCTTCCAGTCCTCATCATCCAGCATGTCAAGCGTTACTTTATAGGTTTTGCGCTGTGCCGTTTGTTTCGTTTCACCTTTACCTTGGGCCGCTGCTTCCGTTAGCCGTTTCAGCCTTTCATCACTGTAAGCGGCCTGAAGCTCTTCTGTCACGTCATGGCCGATTTCAGTAAAATCGCCGAATCTGACGCCTTGTTCTTTCCAAGCACGTTCAAACACAACATTTGACGCTTCAGATCTGAGTTTTAAGATCGCCTGCTGAAAACGGTCAGGAAGCCCTAACCGCTCTTCACGCTCGCCATCTGTCAATTTGACTTGCATAGGAATTCCGCTGAACATCTGTACAAAAACTTTCACTTCTCCAAATGACTCCTGATCCGAGCGGTTTTCTGCACTCTCAGCGCTCTCCATTCCAAACGCCGTCCGGACTTGCGGTAAAATGTCTTTCCAGTCATATCTGGCGTTCCGTTCAACCGCAAGAAAGTCGGCAACGTGATATACCCCTTTAACTCCTTCAATATTTAGGATTTCCACGACAACAGGCGGGGCGCCTTCTGCCTGATCCGGTTTATAATTATTGCTTTTGCCCGCCGGAAGCTCTTCCGTTAAGATGACCTTCATTGTATTCGGACTTGGCGTCGGTTCAATTGATTTTATCTTCATGATTGTCCTCCTATAGCCTATCTGTGACTTATTCTAACATAGTCGCCCCGCGCCTTCTATTACGATGTTTCAATATCAATTCCGGGAATTTCTTTTCCTAATTGACTGACAAAATGAAGCATAAATTTATGCCTCTCGTCGGCCATTTCTCTTGCGGTATCTGTATTCATCATATCTTTTAGGAGCAGCAGCTTGCTGAAAAAGTGGGCATATGCACTCTTATCATTTCCATAAAGGCTATGTCCCTTTGCTCCCGCAAACATAAACGTCCGTGCTATACCAACTGCGCCGATTGCATCCAGCCTGTCAGCATCCTGTACGATTTTCCCCTCAAGTGAAAGCGGTTCTTTTCCGAGCTTTTCCCTGTCCCGAAAGGACATTCTAGTAATAATGTGAATAATTCTTTCAGCCTCATCTTTTCCGGCTCCTAAAGAAACAAGCCGTTCGTCCACCTCACTGACTGAAAGCCTGATGGCGTCAGGCAGCTTCACATCAATCAAATCATGAACCAAGGCTGCCGCTTCAACGACGAACAAATCCGCATTTTCCTTTTTTCCAATATATAAAGCAAGCTCTGCAACTCTTGACACATGAAGCCAATCATGACCCGTGCTTTCCCCGCTCAGAACAGATTTGACCCATGTCCTGATTTGCTCTGTCTGCATCAGTTTTCGATCCCTCTTTATTGTCCTAATAACTTCGTAATAACGTCTTCCAGCTCTTTCGGATTTGTGTTTGGTGAATAGCGGCCGGCTATTTCTCCGTTTCTGTCCACTACAAATTTAGTGAAATTCCATTTGATCGCCTTTGTTCCAAGCATGCCTTTCGCATTGTCTGTCAAAAACGCAAAAAGCGGGTGGGCATTTTTTCCGTTCACCTCGACTTTTGAAAACATGGGAAACGTAACGCCGTAATTTGTTTCGCAAAATTCCTGTATGTCTTCCTCGTCGTCAGGCTCCTGATTCATAAATTGATTGCAGGGGAACCCTAAAATCTCCAGGCCCTCCGGCTGGTATGTATCATACAACTCCTGAAGCTGCTTAAATTGAGGAGTAAAACCGCATTTACTGGCTGTGTTAACAATGATCAACACCTTTCCGGCAAATGGCTGAAGTGTCATGTCTTTGCCTGTAATGGTGCGTACCCTCATATTGTATATAGACATTGAAATTCCCTCCTAATGAACCTGAGTGCTGTGATTATTTTACCTTTTTTCCTGTTTCAAAACAAAACGGAAGCTCTAGGTTTATCAATTGTACAGACATCGTGTTTAACGGATGTTCTTCCCTCATCGATCATTTGTTTATGGACAGAAACATCTCTTGAGAAGGAGCTATTATTCTATATATTGCATGACACCTGGAAAACTCATTACAGTGAAACCAAAAGTCATATGTTTGCGTTTATTATATAGTATTTTCTGCTGCTCCCCTTCAAACCCTTATAGATAGATTGAAAATTGGCGGGAAAATTCCTATAATGAAGAAAATTAACGGGGAAATGATGGAGGTGGCACGTTGCCTATTAATATACCTACACACCTGCCGGCAAAACAGGTGCTTGAGAGTGAACATATCTTTGTAATGGATGAAAGCAGAGCATTTCATCAGGATATCCGGCCGCAGAAAATTATTATTTTAAATTTAATGCCGAAAAAAATCCAAACGGAAACTCAGCTGCTCAGACTGCTTGGGAATTCGCCTTTGCAGGTTCATTTTACATTTTTAATCCCAAGCACTCATACACCGAAAAATACAGCAAGGGAACACCTTGATGAGTTTTATACGACATTCTCCAATATCCGTCATAAGAAATTTGACGGCATGATCATCACCGGTGCGCCGATCGAGCATTTGGCGTTTGAAGATGTTTCTTATTGGGAAGAGCTCAAAGAGATTATGGAATGGAGCAAAACGAATGTCACGTCAACCTTGCATATTTGCTGGGGTGCTCAGGCAGGTTTGTATTATCATTATGGCGTGGAAAAAACTGAAATGCCGAAAAAAATCTTTGGTGTGTTTGAACATACTGTTCTTTCCAAGCACGAAAGATTGGTAAGAGGTTTTGACGAGCTATACTACGTGCCGCATTCCCGGCATACAGATATAAATATGGAACAACTGCAAGCAGCGCCCGAGTTAAACATTCTTACTGCATCAAAGGAAGCTGGGGTTTGCTTAATTGTGTCAAAAGACGAAAAACAAGTCTTTTTAACAGGACACCCTGAATATGATACAAATACGTTGCTTCAAGAGTATGAAAGAGATCTGGAACGAAACCTTTCGACTGTCGAGGCGCCGAAACATTATTTCGCAGAAGACAGCAAAGAACCTGTCAATCGCTGGAAAGCACATGCGACATTATTGTTTATGA
Organism: Bacillus sp. B28; assembly: GCF_029536185.1. Taxonomy (NCBI): domain Bacteria; kingdom Bacillati; phylum Bacillota; class Bacilli; order Caryophanales; family Bacillaceae; genus Bacillus; species Bacillus sp. B28. The sequence continues at coordinate 2,259,037 of NZ_CP120511.1, forward strand.
ACTGGCTTAATTATTATGTTTACCAAGAAACTCCTTATGAATGGGACTAATTTTTCTTTTTAAAGTGATACGCTGAGCAAAAAATATGATAAAATACATCTGATTCAGTATGCGTATAACAAAAATTAAAAATACTGGAATCCGAATCTTTTAAAATTAGTTTAATTTTTTCACTGCATTAATAATTCGATTATGTATTTGTGTTATGTTTATGTATAGACAATAACTCCTTACGATGCATGAAGCTTGCTTGTTGTTGATTACATTGAGGTGAATTTACTTGAATACCAATAAAAGAGTATTAATTTTGACTGCAAATTACGGAAATGGACATGTACAGGTAGCCAAAACGCTTTATGAACAATGTGTACGTCTCGGCTTTCAGCATGTAACAGTTTCTAATTTGTATCAAGAGTCAAATCCGATTGTTTCAGAGGTAACTCAGTACCTTTATTTAAAAAGCTTCTCAATCGGAAAACAGTTTTATCGTTTGTTTTATTACGGAGTTGACAAAATCTATAATAAACGTAAATTTAATATTTACTTTAAAATGGGAAATAAACGATTGGGCGAACTTGTTGATGAACATCAGCCCGACATCATTATTAATACATTTCCGATGATCGTCGTACCCGAATACAGACGGAGAACAGGAAGAGTTATTCCTACCTTCAACGTTATGACTGATTTTTGCCTTCATAAAATTTGGGTTCACGAAAATGTGGATAAATATTATGTAGCAACAGATTATGTGAAGGAAAAACTGATTGAGATCGGGACCCATCCCAGCAACGTGAAAATTACGGGAATTCCGATCAGGCCTCAATTTGAAGAATCTCTGCCGGTTGAGCCGATTTATAAAAAGTACGATCTTTCGCCTGACAAAAAAGTGCTGCTCATCATGGCTGGCGCACACGGTGTATTAAAGAACGTAAAAGAGCTGTGCGAAAACCTTGTTATGGATGATCAGGTGCAAGTGGTGGTCGTATGCGGAAAAAATACGGCTTTAAAAGAATCCTTGAGCATACTTGAAGCAGAAAACGGCGATAACTTAAAGGTTCTCGGCTATGTAGAGCGAATTGACGAGCTCTTCCGGGTCACAGATTGCATGATTACAAAACCAGGCGGCATTACTTTGACAGAAGCCACTGCTATCGGTGTGCCTGTCATTCTGTACAAACCAGTACCCGGACAAGAAAAAGAAAATGCAAATTTCTTTGAGGACCGCGGAGCTGCCATTGTCGTGAACCGGCATGAAGAGATTCTCGAGTCTGTCACCTCCCTTCTTTCAGATGAAGATACCTTACAGCGAATGAAGAAAAATATTAAGAGTCTTCATTTGGCACACTCCTCTGAAGTGATTTTGGAGGATATTTTGAAGGAATCAGAAATGATGACGACCAAACAAAAAGCCAAGGCGCTTTCTTAACTGATGTTCTTGCAGGAGCACACGAAAAATCGTGTGCTCTTTTTATTTGCATTCACCTTTTCGTAAAAGCGGTTACATTTTTTTGAGAAATGTGCCCTTTTTTTGAAAAATAAGCAGTTTCGCAACTTGACGCGTGCTGCCAGATGGTGTATAGTTGAACCATCATTTAACAACGAAACGAAGTTAAATGATACAAAATTTTTTTTAGCACATGGGTGCTACAGTACTAGGAGGAATTAAGCAATATGCAAAACGGTAAAGTAAAATGGTTCAACAACGAAAAAGGCTTCGGCTTCATTGAAGTTGAAGGCGGAGACGATGTATTTGTTCACTTCACAGCTATCGAAGGAGATGGATACAAATCATTAGAAGAAGGACAAGAAGTTTCTTTTGAAATTGTCGAAGGTAATCGTGGACCTCAAGCTTCTAATGTTGTAAAACTCTAAACTCAATATAAGTTGACAAATAGAGGAGAGGCAAATGCCTCTCCTATTTGATTTTCATCTGAATTTCGATTGCTAAAATGTTTTGTTTGCACCTCTGCTCAATCTCTTCAATATGCTTTTCCATTGACGGCTTTCCTTTTTTCGCAATATCCGCAAGTTCTTCTAAATCATTGTATATTTCTATAAATGTTTTGTGAAGGATCGATTTTAAGTCTTTATCATCCATAGCTGCGCTCCCCTTCTCTACCAAGATACCTCAAATAGTAAAACAGACCTACTCATTCAGGTTCAATAGTTATATCGGCTTATTTTTTATTTTATTTTCTATTTTGGCACATAAATTTTAAAAAACTCTGCAAAATAGTTGCGGAGGTGTTTTTTTGTGAACTCAGAATTTCATGAAGAGGATCAGACTGGATTTACCGATAAACGGCAGCTGGAGCTAGCGGTGGAAACAGCGCAGAAAACGACCGGCGCCGCCACAAGAGGCCGAAGCTCAACATTACTCAATTCCGCATACCAAGCCATCGAGGACGCCAGAGAGCTTTCACTGTCTCAAGAACTGGCAGCTCTTGATGATCCTGAATTTATACAGCAGCAACAGCAGCTGTTAGATGCCTGTCAGCATCAGCTGGATGAATTTCAAAAATAAAACCGCAGCTTCTGCGGTTTTATTTTTTAGTGCTTGGTTAAGACATCTCCATATGATTTAAGCTTTTCACCCACTGTACATTTATTGATACAAAATGAATGTGCATATGTTTTGCCAAACTCCTTGCGAAACTGCTTCTTAATAAAACAGTCTTTGCAATATTCATCTTGCAGTTCTGTCAGTTCCTTATATATAGCTTTCTTATCCAATATTGTCATCTCCGTTACAGTCTAATTTCATGTGGCTTTCTACGAATTGATGAGATAGGATTTTTTTTGCGAGGCCGTCAGCTTCCTGATTTTCTTTGCGCTGTATCGTTTCGTATGTCGGACTCAGCTTTAATGATTCTAGTAGCGCTTCAATTTTATCAAGCCATTCATTATGGGAGGGATCATAGCAAGGCCAGCTGCCGTCAAGCTGATTCAGCACAACAAGAGAGTCCCCTCTGATCGTGATTGAATTTCTGCTAGCTCCGAGCTCTCTTACTTCTCTTATTGCTTCATAAAGAGCGGCATATTCAGCTTCGTTATTGGTTTTCAGGCGGAAGCTTTTATTTTTTCTTAAACGGTGGCGCGTCCCTCCCAATGTATAATAAACGACGATTCCAAGCCCGGCCAGCTGACTTTCCTTATCGAAACTGCCGTCAAAATAAACGGTAATGTCATCGGGTTCATGCGCAAGCTCCTCAGTCAGCTTTTCTAATTCCTTCAGCGTCCAGATGCCGCCCTTCTCATCTTCGAATTCAAGTTCTTTCATATAAGGAAAACGGCCGAGTTCCCTCGCGAGCATACGCGCTTCCTGAACAGTCAGCCAGTTTTCGCCCAAAAACGAGACAGGCCCTGTCCCTTTTGCTTCTATTTTCATGTGCGGTCTGAGATTCAATATAATCACCTTACCATTCATTAGTTGCCGGGCTTGTGCTATAATCAAACCATTCTTAACCCGGAAAGGAAGCTTCTTCATTTTGTTTAATAACTCTTTTTGGATCTTTTTTGCGATCATTCATTTTATCATTGTTCTTTTATTTTATAAAGGATTTGGCAAAATGGGTTTATTTGTGTGGATCGGCTTTGCAACAGTCTGTGCCAACCTTCAAGTCGTCAAAACGGTTGAACTGTTTGGCTTAACAGCAACGCTCGGGAATGTGATGTACGGCACAATCTTTTTTGCTACAGATGTGCTGAATGAAAAATATGGGCCAGCTGAAGCGAGAAAAGCTGTATGGCTCGGGTTTTCGACTCTCCTGACACTGACTTTTGTTATGCAGGGCGTTCTGCTTTTCGAACCCGCTTCGAGCGATATTTCACAAACAGCACTGGAAACGATTTTCGGTTTTCTTCCTAGAGTTGCTTTGGGAAGTCTGCTTGCCTTTATCTTCAGCCAAACACTGGATGTTTATGTATATTCGGCAATTAGAAGGATATTTCCTTCCGATCGGCTTCTATGGCTGAGAAACGGCGGCAGTACAGCAGTCAGCCAGCTGTTTGATACATTCATTTTTACCGGAGTCGCTTTTTTCGGCACATATCCGGCGGATGTTTGGCTTCATATTTTTATTTCTACATATTTGATTAAGTTTGCGGTATCTCTGATTTCGCTGCCATATGCTTATGCGGCGAAAAAAATGATTCCGAGTGACGAAAGGAGTACATGATGCCTACTGAAATATATGTTGACGGAGCGAGCGCCGGTAATCCAGGGCCTTCAGGCATCGGCATTTTTATCAAACATGAAGGAAAAGCAGAATCTTTCTCGATTCCAATTGGAATGCATACCAATCAGGAAGCGGAATTTCTGGCGTTAATTGAAGGCATGAAACTGTGTGCAGCGCGCGGGTATCAATCGGTCTCCTTTCGAACTGACTCGGATATCGTGGAACGCGCAGCCGATCTTGAAATCGTGAAAAATAAAGCGTTTCAGTCATTTGTCGAAGAAATCATCCGATTAAAAATGGCATTCCCTCTTTTTTTCATCAAATGGATTCCGGGAAAGCAAAACCAAAAAGCCGACCAGCTGGCAAAAGAAGCGATTCGGATGAATGATAAGAATTAAATCAAGCTGAATGGTTCATCCTATTGATGAGGTGAACAAACATGAAAAAGAAAGATAAGGGCCGGCTGACCGGCGGTGTTTCCCCGCAAGGCGATTTAGAAGGAAATACGCATAATGACCCTAAAACAGAGCTTGAGGAAAGAGCTAAAAAAAGCAATACAAAACGCTAGAGAAGATCTTACACGATCTCTCTAGCGTTCAGTTTTTCAAGCATACGCTCTATTCCTTTGATCTGATGGCGGCGAAGCATGACAGCCGCCTGCTCCATTTTCAATGTAAAAACGGCTTCTGTCAGCGTACAGGCTAACGGCACAGAGCAGTTAATCTCAGCAAGCTTCCTCGAAATTTCCAGGTCGCTTAAACCTTGCTGAATTTTCCCCTGCTGTCCCTTTGGAAGAAGAGACAGATTCTCCAGCAAGCGGTCAATTGTTTCGTATTCACGGATCAGTTTATACGCGGTTTTTTCTCCAATGCCTTTTACTCCGGGATAATTATCACTGGAATCGCCCATCAGCGCTTTGATGTCAATTAAAGCCTTGGGAAGGACACCTGTTTCTTCGTAAAATACATCTTTTGTATACATTTTATAATTGCCGATTCCTTTTTGAAGCAGCGCAACGCTTACTTCGTCCGTTAACAGCTGAAGTAAATCCCTGTCGCCTGTTACGATCGTAATATCGGTTTCTTCAGAAAACAAAGCTGCAAGTGTTCCAATACAATCATCCGCTTCGTACCCGGCAAGGCCAATATTCATGATGCCAAGTTCAGCGGCCGCTTCCTTTGCCAGATCAAATTGCGGGATCAGCTCAACCGGCGGCTGGCTTCGGTTCGCCTTATAATCCTGAAACAGATCATTCCGGTACGTTTTGCTCCCCATGTCCCAGCAGCATACAACATGTGTAGGCTGAAATGTTTCCACGGCTGTGATTAAATGCTTCAAAAATCCGTTAACGCCGTTTGTCGGAACCCCGCTGTCATTTATCATAAAGTTGCGATGCACGGCTGTGGCGAAAAATGCCCTGAATAATAAAGCCATGCCGTCAACAAGCAATAATTTATTTTTCATATGATAACTCCTTTTTCTATCAGTCGATCTATTTTACCATAAGTGCCGCGAAAATAAAAAACAGCATCTCTGTATAGAGATACTGTTTTGCGGTTACATTAATCGTTGTGTCTTTTATTGCTGGCAATCAGCTTTTCAGCTTCGCGTCCTGCGTAAGAGTCAAAATGGGTTTGAAACCCGTTTTTCTTTTTGGCATTGTTATTGGCCTGTGCATTTCTGTTACCCAGCTTTGTTCTGCCCAACATAAATCCCCCCTTACGTCGGATACATATAGTATGCGCGTAACGGAGAATTTGCACTCGAGGCAGGATCATCCAGCTTATGTGCGGCTGACGTATTCTTTGACCATTTCTTTTGATACCAGACGTCTAGTCGGTACGATACCTTTTTTGGCCAGCTGATTCATCTTTTCTGTAATTTCATTAATGGCATCTGTTGAAAATGGCTCATCGTTTTTGCATTTAGCAACAGCTTCTTCAATCGCCATTTCACGAAGGTGTTCAAGCTGCATAAATGTTTTAATATGCTCGTGCTGTTTTGCAGAATGTGCAGAAATTGCTTTATGTACCTCTGACATCAATCGTTCATCTCGCTTTTTCTATTTAGTCTATCATGACTTGAAATGCAAGCCAACTGAATTTTTACATTTTGATTGTATCGCCTGTTCTCTGCCAAGAAATACATGCTTGATATGCATCTTCTATTTCTTTCACATGTTCCCCTTCTGCGTATCCTTTTACATACGTATCTCTTTGGCCCTCTATTTGCGCCAATGCTTTTTCCGCCATTCCATACTGCTGGTGTCTGACATATTCAGCATAATGAGATATAAGGCTTTCTTCTTCACTTTTAATCCAGGCCTCCGTTATTTTCATAAGCTTCGTCCGCACTGCTTCAATGAAGCCTGCTTTTCCTTTCTGTTCAAAAAACTGCTTCGGAGATTTGATTTGTTTTTGCTCCTGTTCAAAGGCACGTTCATCGATTTCAGGTTCAACTTCTTTGAGCTGTATGCTGTTAGAAAGCTGATCATCCGCATAAATGGAGAAATATCCGTCTTCTTCCAATGTTTTTTGACAGCTTTCCAGCCACTCTTCAGTGATATGCCGTTCGATGAAACCGCTCATTCGAATGTCGAGCGTTTTGATCTCCTGAATATATTCAAATTGATAATCATGTAATGCGCTTTTCATCGCCGCACTGATATTCTTTTTCCAATCTCCATTTTGAAGACCCGGATGAAACGCTGATTTTAACAAATCATTCGCAAAAAAGGACAAACGCTGTGTAATATGATAAAGCTGCTCCCTTGTATCCTTTTTTACTTTCTCAATAATGGTTTCTGAATTGCGGCGTTCCTTAATATCAGCAGCTGCCCGCTCAAACGATAACAGAAGGCGCTGTTTTTGCGCTTCCTTTTCTTCTTTGGACTGATGCTGAGATTGATGAAGCTGTACGACCGTCTCACATAGTTTGTCTGCTTCTGAGCTAAGCTGTGCCGCAGCCGCTTTCTTTACATCGACCTCAATAAACTGGTCTAAATGTGCTTTTACTTTTGAGAACTGATTATGATACGTTTCCGGTTTTCCTAAGAGCTCTTCTTTACTTGACACGTAAAAGAGCTGCGGACCATGTATTCCTTCTTTTAAAAGCTCTGATCTGACATAATCCGTGACCGTTTCGAGCTCTGCTTTATCTTTCGCAAGATCAGCGGCATTAATGACAAAAAACATTTTATCCATGCTGAGCGATTCTTTCACGAGTCCCAGCTTCCGTAAAAAAGAGCGGTCTCCTTTCGAGAAAGAATGCTGATAGTAGGTCATGTAAAAAAACGCATCGGCATCCTTGATATATTGAAACGCAAGTTCTGTATGCCGTTTATTCAGACTGCTGGCTCCAGGTGTATCAACGATCGTAATCCCTTTTTCAGTCAGCGGGCTTTTATAATAAACGGTCACTTCCTTTACAGCACAAGCCGTTGTCTCCTCAGCTACATACGGTTTTAATTCGGAGAGCGGAATGGTTAATATCTTTTGGGCCTGAATATATTGCTGATATTTTTCATATGCAAGCAGGAAATGACTGATCATGTTGATTTGTTCTTCTTGCAGACGCTCTTTTTTGATTGCCTTTTTCCATTTTTCCGCAAATGACCGTCCTTGTGGTTCCTCTTGCATTCCTGTGAGCTGCATGATTTCAGCCGTTATGTCATCCTCCGTCTTAAACATGACATCCGCTGTTTTGTGGGATTTGCCGTTTACCGGTTTCGTTATTTTGTTAATCGTTGCTGTTGTCGGTGTCGGTGATGACGGCAGCACTCTTTCACCAACCAGCGCATTGGCAAATGAAGATTTTCCTGAACTGAATCCGCCAAATAGAGCAAGTGTAAATTTTCGGTCTTCCAGCCTTTTAATCCTTTCACGAAAAGCTAAGGTTTGTTTGGACAGCATACGATATCCGCCCAATAGATCAGACAGTGTGTAAAAGCGTTTTATCTGCTCTTGAAGCGGGAGCTCTTTCCCGCTTTTCACTTCTGTTTGTAGCGTCTGCTGCTTTGTATGCTGTGCCTGGCTTTGTTTCTGTTCTGGAGCCTCGACCTTCTTTTTCTTCGTTCTAAACCAGTCCGGATCTATGTTTATTGGGCTTGCAGACTTCTCTTCCCAGATCGCCCACATCCGGTCAGCTTTCTCACGGGCATGTTGTTCATGACTGGCCTGTTCCTGAAGACCGGCCAGCTTTTCCGATTCCTGCGCGAGCCGGCCATTGATCGATTCCTGTACTAGAGAAGTACTCTCTTTTACCGTGGCGGTAAGCGTTTTGATGATGTCTGACGCTTCAGCTTTCGCCTCTTTACGGATCAGCTCTGCCAAATCTTTTGTATATTGCAAGACATATTCAGAAGAAAATGCTGCACCTTGCTTGACTGCGCGTTCAATGATATCAATATGAAGCGGCGTGCGATAAGCCTGGATCAGCTTTTCACTTTCAGCTGATTGAATACCAAATCCCTTGGCGAGTTTATGCAAAATATCTATGATATGCCAATCCGCTTCAGCTTCCGTTCTTTTTTTCACATCAGAGAAAAACTCATTTCTCCTTTTTTCTCTTTCCTGTGCAGTCTTTGCTTTAGAAAAGAAAAAACCGGTCTTAAAAGAGGGCTCACGTGATTCTAAGTAAGCCGCTGCCAGTTCACGCATTTCAAAAGGCGTCAAATTAGCGTTTCTTAAAATTCGATTGACTTCCTCCTGCATCGTGCTTTCTGCCTTAATCGGTTTATTTGCTGCTTCGGTTGATTGAAGCTGCAGGGAATCCACCAGCCGTGCTTGCTTTTCAAGCTGTTCTCCGGAACTTGGGCTGTCCGTATCCTCTTTCATGAGCATCTCTGTGTGCTCTCTCAGTAAATTCTGTACTTTTTGTTCAGTAATGGAATGCAAATTTCTTTTTGACTGCTGTTCGATTCTTTTTAACTCTTTTCGCAGGATACCGATTTGATTGAATGGGTGATTCGGTTCCGTCACCGACGTAAAAAAGAGTGCATCCTTCGGAATGCCTTCTTGGCAAAGCATCTCCTCCACTTGCGCTTTGTAATCTTCAAAGCGTGTCTCGGTCTCATCATGTCTGTCAATTTGATTAACGATAAAATAGACATTCGGAATGCTGTCTTTGATTGACCTAAGAAACAGTACATTTTCCTCAGAGTGGACATGGTTATAATGAACGACGTAAAACAGCGCATCTGCCTGGTGAAGAATAGATGCCGCCGATAAAAAATGAGCCTCATCTGTTGAGTCAATCCCGGGGGTATCAATATACGCAACTCCTGGTTCGATTTCAGTATACCGGTCAAAAATTTCTACGGTTTCAATCTGCTCCCCATCCTTGCAATATTGCTGCACCTTGTCCTTATGATAGGCACCCTCCAGCTCCGCACACGCTCCGTCTGTTGTATGAAGACGAACTCGCGTTTCTCCGTTTCTGATCACAACAAGGTTAGCGCTGGTCGGAATTGGACTTGTCGGCAGAATATTCTCCATTAACAGGCAGTTCAGCAATGACGATTTCCCCGCTGAATAATGCCCTGTAAACGCGATATAAATTTCTTCATCTGCGGCTTTTTTAACAACTGAAGCCAGTTTAGCCGCCCTTTTTTCATCCTGGTTCTCAATCAATTGTTCATAAAGTGCCCCAGTTTTGTACAAAAGTTCTTGTCTGCTGCGTTCTGTCATAAGTCTGAACCCCTTTGTGCCGTTTCAATTATGAATCTTTTTTGAAAGATCTGAATAAATCCCACTTCCATTTTACACAAGAATGACCCAAATTTCTTTAAGAGAATAGAAAAAAAGCTGCCGAAGACGGCAGCTTCTATAAAAGAAAATCTGCAACTTTTTTATAAGTTCCAGATTCTTCAAACAGATTTATTAGAGATTCCTTTCAATACAAAACCAATTAATACACTATATGTACAAACTGCCCCAAGCAAAAACAGCATTGTCATTTGCTTCACCATCCTGATTGAGAATCTTTTTCAAGTTCATTCTAACATGGATGAGAATGATATTCAATCTCTATTTTGCTGTATACTCTCGTAATGCTTGCTCCTCTGCACGTATTCTGACAGACAGCATAACGGCATTTAAAAGTGAAAACAGACACATGGTAAAGTACGCTTGATACAAGAGCGGAATCAGGATGATTTCTAATACAACAACCGTATAGTTTGGGTGCTTCAGCCATTTGTAAGGCCCTTTTTTGACAAGTTCAACACCCGGAACAACAAGAATTTTTGTATTCCAGTATGCCCCCAAGGAACAAAGCGCCCAATATCGAATCGCCTGTACTGCCAATATAGCCGCTGCTATGCCTGACCACCAGTTTGAAGGCTGTTTGTGCAGCAGCAGTACTTCGGCAATTAAAGACAGAAAAAAAAGAATGTGCATGGTGATGATATACGGATAATGTCCCTCTCCGCATTCTATCGCCCCTTGTTTTTTCACCTTTTGTTCGTTTCGTCTCGCCACAGCCATTTCCGCTGCTCTTTGAGCAGTGAGCACAGTGATTAGCATCCAAAACATGAGTTACGCCCCCTTTTCCCAGCTGAACAGCAACAATTCTGATGAAAATCCCGGCCCCAATGCACCGATCAGCCCCCGTTCTGCTTCATTTTTGCTTCCGCTCTGCAGATGGTGGTCGATTACATACAGAATTGTGGCTGATGACATATTTCCGTGTTTTTTAAGGATAGTTTGCGAAGACGCAAGCTGCTCAGGTGACAGTTCAAGACATTTAATGTATGCATCAATGACTTTTTTTCCGCCTGGATGAGCCAGAAAGACCGTAATATCACTGAATGAAAGCTGATGTCCATTCAAAAAAGCCTGGACATTTGTCTTCAGCCATTTTTCAACTAAAGTCGGAATATCCCTTGAAAAAATGACTTTGAAACCATGATCGGTAAAGTCCCAGCCCATAACATCTTCAGATTGTTTCATCAATACAGATTGCGAATCCGATATATTCGGCAAAAGCTGCAGCTTTGTCAGCCGGCGGTCAGCCTTCTCCCCGCATAATAATGCCGCTGCAATGCCGTCGCCAAAAAGTGAGGTGCCGATCAAATTGCTTTTCGTTTTATCTTCAGGCTGAAATGTCAGACTGCACAGCTCAGCAGCAATGACAAGAACAAAAGCCTCCGGATACGCTTTACAGTACTCAGCAGCGCGCGCAAGTCCGCTCGCCCCTCCTGCACAGCCAAGTCCCCAAAGCGGAATTCGCTTTGTATAAGGAGAAAACGGGAGTTCATTCATCAGCCGCGCCTCAATGCTTGGTGTGGAAAGGCCCGTGCTGGAGACGAAAAAAACAGCATCCACTTTTTCATAAGGAATGGGTTCTTGAAGATAAGCTGCATTTGCGAGACACGTTTGAACAGCACTGACGCTATGCCTGAGTGTTTCCTCTATATAAATTTGATTTTTTTCTTCGAAGCTGTGCCCTTCTTTATACCATTCAATCGGTCTCACAAATTGTCTCGATTCAATTTGCCCGTTTTTAAAGGAGGTTAACAGCCGTTCTATATCTTTAAAGGAATGCTGAAACATATATCTGGCAAACTCCTCCGCCTTTTCTTGATCCACATCATTCTCAGGAAGACTTGTCCCGATCGACAAAACAAACGCCATATGATCACCTCTTAGCATACATTGTGCCGCAACTTTCTTTTTTATATGCAAAAAACTCCGCCGAAGCGGAGTTTACACTGCTGTTTTTTGCTGATTGATATCAGCTTTCTGTTCAGTTTTTTCAGTTTTCGAAAACATATTATATATCACATTCAAGACAACAGCTGTAAAGCTGCCGGCAACAATGCCATTTGTTGTAAGAAGCGTTAAGGCACTTGGAAGCTGTTTAAATATGTCCGGCACAACTGTCACACCGAGCCCAAGCCCCACTGAGCAGGCAACGATCAGCAGATTTTCCTGCTTTGCAAAATCAATTCGGCTGAGCATTTTGATGCCATAAGCAATGACCATTCCAAACATGGCCACCATCGCTCCGCCTAACACGGCAGATGGAATGATTGTCGTAAAAGCAGCAATTTTGGGAAACAGGCCAAAAGCCATTAGAAGCACGCCTGTCGCCACAATCACTGTATTTTTCTTGATTCCTGTCAGCTGGACAAGACCGACGTTTTGAGAAAATGCAGTGTAAGGAAATGCATTAAATATACCGCCCAGCAAAACAGCCAGTCCTTCTGCACGATATCCTCTGGATAAGTCCTTTTCTGACAGACGGCGGTTGGTCAGATCGCCTAAAGCAAAGTAAACGCCCGTTGACTCCACAAGGCTGACGATGGCAACGATGGACATTGTAATGATAGGGGCCGCATGAAAAGACGGTGTGCCGAAATAAAACGGCTGAATCATCTGCACAATGGCAGCGTCTGAAACATGATCAAACTGAACTTTCCCCATAAAATACGCAATAATTGTTCCGATCAAAATACCGATCAAAATGGAGATGGACTTGATAAATCCTGTTGTAAAGCGGTAGAGAAGCACGATGATGCTCAAAACGATAAAAGCGAGAGCGAGATTAGAAAGATCACCGAAGTCTGGACTGCCTTCCCCGCCGGCTATATTATTCATGGCCACCGGCATAAGCGTAATGCCAATGATGGTAACGACAGAACCTGTAACAACAGGCGGAAAAAACGAAACGAGCTTTCCAAAGAAAAAAGAAATGAGAATCACAAGAATACCTGAAGAGATAATACTTCCATAAACAGCGGAAACCCCATATTCGGAGCCTATCGCAATCATTGGTGACACAGCGGTAAATGTGCAGCCAAGCACAACTGGAAGACCGATGCCGAAAAACCGATTGCTCCAAACTTGGAGAAGTGTAGCAACACCGCACATAAAAATATCAATCGACACCAAGTAGGTCAGCTGCTCCGCCGTCAGCCCCATCGCCTTCCCCACAATCAGGGGAACGACAATGGCGCCGGCGTACATGGCGAGTACATGCTGGATCCCCAGTGACAGCGTTTTGCCGAATCCGTTTTTCATGAACGAACCTCCTGTACAAAGGATACTTTTCCTTTTTCTAAAGATTCAATTCTTGCCAAAGATTCCACCCGATAGCCAAGCTTCACAAGTTCTTCTCTTCCCGGCTGAAACGATTTTTCAATGACAATTCCAAGTCCCGCGACAGAAGCTCCAGCTTGCTGTACGATCGATACCAGCCCAAGTGCGGCTTGTCCATTTGCCAAAAAGTCATCAATAATCAAAACGCGATCCTGATCTGACAGATGATTTCCTGATACTGCGATTTGGCTTTCTGTTTGCTTCGTAAAGGAATAAACAGACGATGTCAGCAAATTGTCAGTGAGCGTTAAAGACTTATGTTTTCTCGCGAATACGACTGGCACACCCATTTGTAAACCAGCCATTACGGCCGGAGCAATTCCGGATGATTCGATTGTAACAATTTTTGTTACTCCGTCTTTTTCAAATCTGGCGGCAAACTCGTCACCGATTTGCTTCATGAGCAGCGGATCAATTTGATGATTTAAAAAAGCATCCACTTTCAATACCTGATCTGATAAAACGACGCCCTCTTCCTCTATTTTTCGTTTCAGTGCTTCCATCCTGTCATACCTCCGTTTAGATAATAAAAAAAGCATTACCCGCTCAAAACAAAGAGCAAGCAATGCTGAAATAACAAAAAACCGTATACGTCCGGTCTCATTGCTCACTCATAGTCGGACATTTACGGTGCCCGGTAGAAACTTGCGTGCCATATCCACGCGATTATATGAGTGTTCCTATTATATTGTTACAAATTATATCAAGATTCTAAGGTCTTGTATAGACAAAAATAAAAATTTCCGAACTTTAATTCTTTTTTTGGAAAAATCATTCGTTTTTTATGAATATTTCGATAATAAATTGAGCCTGACGTTTGAGACGCCAGGCTTTTTCATTAAGATAAATACAGATTTGAGTATTTATTTTGCAAATAATCAATCAGGTAGCGCACATTCAGCTCTTCACCTGTTGCTTCTTTAATAATGTCTAATGGCTTTTTCCGTTTTCCGTAAATATGCACTTTTTCCGTCAGCCATTGTTTAATCGGATGAAACTCTCCTCTTTCCAAGAGAGTATCAAATTCAGGCAGATCATCGAGCATTTTATGTTTCAGCTGCGCTGCATACATATAACCAAGTGCATACGATGGGAAGTAGCCAAAATCTCCACCCGCCCAGTGAACATCCTGCAGGATTCCCTCTGCATCCTCAGAAGGAGTAATACCTAAATAATCCTGATATTTTTGATTCCAAAGTGAAGGCAGTTCTTCCACAGATACTTCATTGCTGAAAATCGCTTTTTCAATTTCATAACGAATAATAATATGCAAAGGATACGTCAATTCATCCGCTTCAACTCTGATTAATGAAGGTTTTGATTCATTGACAGCCCTAACAAAATCATCAAGCGATATGTTGCCGAACTGTTCAGGAGACGCTTCTTGTATTTTCTGATAGTATGGTGTCCAGAAATGCTTGTTGCGTCCAATAAAATTCTCGTAAAACAATGATTGAGATTCATGAATTCCCATTGAAGCACCGTCTGATAAATTCGTCCCGCTCAGCGCTTCGTCGATATTTTGCTCGTAGATCGCGTGACCGCATTCATGAATTGTGCCGAAAATAGCTGTCCGGAAATCTTTTTCATCATATCTCGTCGTCACCCGAACATCCCCGCGGTTCATTGTTGTCGCAAATGGATGAACGGTTTCATCAAGCCTTCCGCCGTCAAAATCGTAGCCGAGCTCTTGCAGGAAATAAAGGCTGAGTTCTTTTTGTTTTTCCTTAGGGAACACTTCACTGATAAAGCTTGTATTCGGTTTATTCTCTGAGGCTGACACTTGTTTGATAAGAGGAATGATCGCTTCTTTCAGCTCAGAAAACAGCTGATCAAGCACCTTGACCGTCACACCTGGTTCAAACAAATCAAGCAATGCATTATAAGGATGCTCTTCATAACCCCAATATTCAATAAATCGTTTATTGTATTCGACCAGCTCCTCCAAATAAGGGGCAAACAAGCTGAAATCAGATTTTCCTTTCGCTTCCTCCCAAGCTGTTTCAGCCTTTGAGCAAAGAATAACATATTCCCTGTATTCTGCTTCAGGAATTTTTTTGTTTTCTTCATACTCTTTTTTTGCCAGCTCTACAGCCTTTTTCGTATCTTCAGCCAAATCATCAAACCGTTCATAAAGCGCGTCAATAAGCTCCTTCATCCGATCTGATGTCTGGATATTGAATATATCTGTCGAAAGCTGACCGATGCTTTCAGCGCGGTCCTCTGAGCCGTTTTTCGGCGCGCCTGTTCTGGAGTCCCAATGCATCAATGCAACCGCTTCACTATAATGTGAGATTCTTTTTAAAAGATCAAAAAATTCCTTTTCGTATGTATGTATCTCCATATCCATTCCCTCCCTATTCTAGCCGTTCCATTACAGGCTACTGGAAGGGTGTTTGAAAGTCAAATTGTTTGTATAAAAGGCTGCCGGCCTAGTTATCGGCAGCCTTCATCACTCAGTTTATCGTCATTTGATTGTTTGGCGGCGGCGGTGTTTTTCGTTTTTTTGCATTGATTTTTTTATCCGCCCACACCGTTGCCAGAGGTGTTAACAAAGAGGTGACAATAACGCTTGTCGCAATGATTGCAGTTGCCGATTCAGCAACGGGTGCAAACGCAGAATTCGCTTCCGCTAAGGCGTATGGCACGGCGACTGCCGCTCCCGCTGTTGATGAAGCTGCCACCCCCGCGACACCATCTCCCCGGGCAATGAAACGATCAAGCAAATACAAGGAGCCGCCGGATAAGATGACAACAGAGACACCGACCAAAATGCCTAATAATCCTGACTGAATCAGCATTCCGAAATTCAAAGTATTCCCAAGTGAAAATGCAAAAAACGGAATGATTGCCGGCACTACCTTGCTGAATAAGTCTCTCAGATCATGATCAAGATTTCCAAGTATGCAGCCGAGCAAAAACGGGATGACTGTTGCCGCCAGCGTTTCCCACGGAAAAGCAGCCAGTCCGGTAACACCGAATGTAACCATGGTCATAAAAGGTCCAGATTCTGTACTGATAAACGCGAATGCGCCGGCATCTTCTTTTCTGCCCATATGATTCATGAGCGCCAAATAGAGGCCGCCGTTCGTTTCATTCATCACTGCAACAATGGCTAGAACAGAAAGACCTGCAAAGAATCCGGATTGGATGCCTTCATCGGGTATAAATTGAGCCGCAATCACACCGAGCAGTGCCGCAAACCCGATCTTTCCCAATAATAAGGTAATCCCTTTTCTCGCAATATAGCCTGAAGAACGGAAATCAATCGTCGCTCCAACGCAAAAGATAAAAACGCCTAGTATGGGAAGGGTTCCTGTAATAAGCGCACCCGTAAACCCTCCAAAAAACTCTGCTGTTCCAGGCGCAAACGTATTAAGCGCTGCTCCCAGAAACAGCGGAATAATCATCATTCCGCCAGGTACCCGTTCAATTGTCGCTTTGATTTTCATATATATTCTCCCATCCTCCGGTTATGGAAAAACAATACCCCTTATGTGGCTACACTTGGAAAACAGCCTGTAAATCCTCTTTTGAACAGCTTTCCAGCTGGCTTCCGACTCCGACGGCACCTGCCCCTGCCTTGAGCCATTCCGGAACCTCAGACGGATGGATCCCGCCAGTCGGTATAAAAGTAACCTGCGGAAAAGGGCCCGCTAAATTTTTCATAAAAGGGATGCCGAATACACCGCTTGGAAACAGCTTTAATGTAGTAAATCCGCATGTCAACGCTTTCATAATTTCGCTCGGTGTCAGTACGCCAGGGATATAATGCGTCTTCATAAACGATAGGTGCTCAGCAAGATCTGTTGAAAAACCCGGACTGACAATAAATTGTGCTCCTGCTTCCGCAGCTTCTCCCGCCTGCTGCGCAGTAATGACCGTGCCCGCACCGATTAAGACATCTTCCTGATTTCTGTAGGAGTCAATAATAGCAGAAGCTCCAGGTGTCGTATAAGTGACTTCAATTGCCCGAATCCCTTTATCTATCAAACTCTCAATCTGCTGACAGGCCTGCTGTTTATCCTTTGAACGAATGACTGCAATCAATATGGCTTCTTTCAGACGGTTTTCTACTACATTGGACTCCATATTAACAATCCCCTTTCTTGTGGTGAACTGTTCTTTGAGCAGATAAAAATGCGGCTAGTTTTTCCCTTGTCGGCAAACCGTCCATGTCCCCCGGTGCCTGAACTTGCAATGCGCCGATCGCATTCCCCCTTTGCACTGCATCCTTGTACGGCAAGCCATCAAGGATTCCGCTGATGACGCCAACAGCAAACCCGTCTCCGGCGCCGACTGTGTCAACAACCTGATCAATCCGGAAGCCTTCTGTATATCCTTCACTTTCCTTTGATTTAAAGTAAGCGCCTTCTTTCCCAAGTTTAATAGCGACAAAGCTGGCCCCTTTTTTCAGATAAAAATCTGCAATGCCTTCAGGCGTTTTTTCGCCAGTCAGTAGCTCTCCCTCTGCGATTCCAGGGAAGAACCAATCCGCAAGTCCCGCCAAATCATTAATCGTATGTGCCATTGTTGCTTGATCAGGCCAAAGGGCGGGTCTTAGGTTAGGATCTAATGAGATGGTTTTTCCAGCCTGTTTCATGTCTTTCATCACATAATAGGCGAATTCTTTCATATCGGCGGACAAAGCCGGGGGAATACCTGTCACATGCAGATGGTCTGCGCTTTGAAAATAGTCTTTTGGGTATTCAGCAGCTGTTAAAGTGCTTGCAGCCGAATTCTTCCTGTAATAGGTTACCTCAGGATCGCCTTCTTTCACTTTGGACTTTAGCAGCAGCCCCGTTGGATTGCCATCCTGAGACCGGATCACGCGAGACACATCCACTCCCTCTTTTTTCAGCTCCTGAAGAATAAATGTTCCGAGCTGATCATTGCCGACTTTGCTCATCCAGCCCATTTGAAAGCCAAGTCTGGCCAGGCCGCAAGCCACATTGCTTTCTGCCCCGGCCAGTCCTTTTGAGAATGTGGAAGCTTCATGAAGGCCTCCGTACTCATTTGCGTAAAACATGGCCATCGATTCGCCGAAAGTAACCGCATCAAGCTTCATTTCCCAACCTCCCCTTAGTTGAGGGCACTTTGGATTAAAGTGACTTTCTCATGATGACTTTTGCCTCTAATTCAATGGTTTGAGGCGCTCCCTCGTCACCTTCAATCCTTTTTAAAACGCGTTCCATCGCCGTCTTGCCCATATCATGTGACGGCTGGGCGATTGTTGTAATGCCCGGGCCGATGAGTTTATACCATTCCGTATCATCGAATCCGGCAATCCCCGTATCTTCGGGAATGCGCAGCCCTATTTCTTCCATACAGCTAATAATTTTCAGCATAATCAAACCATTTAAAGCAAGAATCGCTTTTTTTTGCTCAGGCATCTCATTCATAAAAGAACGCAGCGCCTTCTCAAGCTGCTCTTTGTCTTTGACGTCAATTTCATACATTCGCCTGAGTCCATTCACATTTCGCACCGCAGCAATCTCCTGATAAACAGCCGCTCTTTCCGCCCGGGGGCTGATGGATGCAATCGGTTCGGTAAACAGCGCGACATCTGTGTACCCTTTGCTGTAAATCTGCTGAAGGATCTCTTCAGTGATTCTTCTGTTGTCAGTCGTTACGGTATCCAGTTTCAGATCCGGCAATTTGCGGTCAATTAATACTGTCGGCACCTGCTGTTCGGCAAAGGAATATAAAATATCCTTGTTTTCCCCGGTTGCATTCAAAATCAGCCCTTCTACAGAGTGTGCTTCGAGCTTTAACAGCATTTCCCGTTCTTTTTCAGGACTGTTATCAGTGTTGCACACCATTATGCTGTAGCCATATTGATCACAAACCTCTTCAACTCCCCTAAATGCTGCGACTGAAAAGGGATTTGTAATGTCGGCTACAACAAATCCGATTAATTTGCTTTTTTTTATTTTCAAGCCTTGTGCCATTTTACTCGGCCGATAATTCAATTCAGCGATTGCCTTTTTTATGTTTTTTACCTTTTCAGGAGAAATCGCGTCAATTTTCCCGTTAATATAACGAGAAACGGTTGATTTTGATACTCCTGCAAATTCAGCTACGTCTTTGATGGTGATATGGCCTGTTGTTTTCTTTTTCATTCAAGTGCTCCTGTATCGTCTTATAATTTGAAACCGATTTCAAAACCGTTACAACACAAGAATACCATATTTTTTAAAATTGAAAAGTATTTTTTTAATAATGGGATTATTCACAAACTTTCCGTTGACTCTTTTCTCTATTTATCCTAAAATTTTCTTTGAAACCGTTACCAAAATATTTTCATTCAAGTGATGCTGAAATCCTAACCAAGGGGGAAATCCAATGGAAAATCGTTACTCTGTACACCCTGAACAAGTAAAACGCTTTACAACCGAGGAGCTTCGCAGTCATTTTTTAATGGATACGTTATTTACGGAAAATAAGCTGACCATGTATTACTCCCATGAAGACCGTGTTGTGATCGGCGGTGCAGCACCCGGACAGAGCGAACTGAAGCTTGATGCCGGAGACTTTCTTAAAACGGACTTTTTTCTGGAACGGCGTGAAATCGGTATTATTAACGTCGGCCAGCCTGGTGCGGTTAAAGTTGGCGATGATGAATATGTGCTTCAAACAAAGGATTTTCTATATATCGGGATGGGCAATCGGGATGTAGCATTTAAAAGCCTGAACGGAGAAACAGCAAAGTTTTACTTCGTCTCCTCGGGCGCGCATCAAAGCTATCCGACGCAAAAAGCCGCTCTTTCTGAACTGACACCGGACCGGCTCGGTGACGCAGCAGCATCAAATGTAAGAAGCCTGTACAAAGTCATTCATCAAGATGGCATTCAAAGCTGTCAGCTGATGATGGGGATCACGATGCTGGACGAAAACAATAACTGGAACACCATGCCGGCACACGTTCATGATCGCCGGATGGAGGCTTATCTCTACCTTGATCTTGAGAAGGATTCGAAGGTTTTTCACTTCATGGGTCAGCCGGATGAAACACGCCACCTTGTCGTCGGAAACGAGCAGGCTGTCCTTTCTCCTGCCTGGTCCATTCATTCTGGCGCAGGAACATCTAACTACAGTTTTGTATGGGCGATGGCTGGTGAAAACTACACATTTACGGACATGGATCTTGTGCCGATGGATGGGCTGAAATAAGATGAGTTATCTGCAAGAGGCATTTTCATTAGAAGGAAAAACGGCACTGGTGACAGGGCCGGGTACGGGAATCGGCCAAGGAATCGCCAAAGCGCTGGCAGGCGCCGGTGCTGATATTATCGGCACATCACATAAAAGCAGCCTCTCTGAAACACAGAAGCTTGTGGAACAAGAAGGCCGCACATTCACTTCCTTTACATTGGATATGAGTAAGCCTGATGCAATAAAGGATACAGCGGCTGAACTGTTTGAAACACAGCAAATCGACATCCTTGTCAATAACGCCGGGATTATTCACCGGGAAAAAGCGGACACTTTCGCTGAAGAGAACTGGCATAACGTGCTGAATGTGAACCTAAACAGCTTGTTTATCCTGACACAGCTAGCGGGCAGACACATGCTGAAAAGAGGTCACGGGAAGGTTATCAATATTGCCTCTCTCCTCTCTTTTCAAGGCGGTATTCTTGTTCCAGCCTATACAGCAAGCAAACATGCCGTTGCTGGTTTAACAAAATCGTTTGCAAATGAGTGGGCCGCTTCCGGCGTACAAGTTAACGCGATAGCGCCTGGCTATATATCAACTGCCAATACACAGCCTATCCGGAATGATGAAAAGCGAAATGAAGACATTTTAAAAAGGATTCCTGCCGGCCGCTGGGGCCAAGCTGATGATATCGGCGGGACGGCTGTTTTTCTGGCAGCTCGCGCTTCGGATTATGTCAATGGACATATTTTAGCAGTAGACGGCGGCTGGCTTGCCCGCTGACAAAATGAAAAAGCTGATGATCATGGATCATCAGCTTTTTCGTGATTACATCATATGCGGTTCAACAGGTAAGACCTTTTTCACTTCATCAATGATGCGTTCATTTTCTCCGCCCGCATAAATATGAATCGAGCCGCTGTCTTGATTTGAGCGAATCAGACGGCCAATCCCCTGCCGCACTCTCAACAGCATATACGGAAGGTCAACCTCTTCAAACGGGTCTTTTCTCGCACTGTTGCGTTTTGCCGTAAATACAGGGTCATGAGGCGGAAACGGCAATGACCAGATCGTGACATTCTTCAGTGCGTCACCAGGTATATCAAGCCCTTCCCATAGGTGAACTGAACATAAAACCGTTTCCTCTTCCCCTTGGAATTTTTCTACTAAGCTGCTGATTTCCTCGTCGCCTTCAAAGTAAATCGGATACGGCAGCTCCCAAGCAGCTGCGAGCTCCTTAAACTCGTTTAATTCCTCAAAAGACGGGAAGAGCACCAGCGTTCTGCCTTTATAGTGCTTAATTGTCTCTATTGTTTGAGCTGTTTTTTGTTCTGCGCTCATTTCTGTTTTCCCATAAAGGGTAACGGTCATTTGTTCGTCATAATCATAAGGAGAATCAACCGTTAACGATAAGTAATCGTGAATCCCCAGACTGTCCGCAATATAGTCAAACGAACCGCCTTCTGACAGCGTTGCAGAAGAAAAGATATACGGAATTTTCTTTGAAAACACTTTCTCGCCAAGCACTTCTGCTACTGTTCTCGGCATCACGACAAAAGTGGATTCCGCTTCCTTTTGCTCCAGCCAGCTGATCGCATCCTTTTGATATAAAGATAGTGAATACGCCATTTGCTCAACGTATTCCTCTACGACTGACAGCTCGTATTGATCAATGGTGTACATTTCTGACTCAAATACGAGTGCTTCACCAATTTTATCAAGCAAACGGCACAGCTCGTCCGCCGCCTTTTTGACACGCTGATCATTCTTTATTTCCAAACGGTGCGACCCGGCAACTTCTCTTGATTCTTCAGAAAGAACATAGAAAAATTCGTCGTTTGCAGCAAGTGCGTCTTCTATCAATTCAGCAAATTCTTCTCTAATGTCATTTTGAAGCAAACGTTCTAAAAATAATTCGAGAGTTGATTGCTTGACTCTGTAGGTTAATGCTTTTTGCGCAGCAAACTCTAACAGATGCCCTTCATCAAATACAACCGCACTATGATCAGGCAAGAGCGGCAGCTGTCCCTCCCGTTTGCGCGATTCTTCCGTCCATACATGTTCCATATAGAAATCATGAGAACAAATGATCAAGTCTGTTGACTTGCGATAATAATCTCTTGATAGCGTCAAGCCGCATCTATGTCTCATATCACATGTCAGGCAATCTTGAAACGAGTCGTAGCTTACTTGCGACCATTCTTCATTCGAAAGGTTAGCGTACTGCTTTCGGTCACCATATGGATAAAACCGCTGCATGGCCTGTGACTCATGGACAAATGACGGTAAAGCTTCATAAAGATCAAGCCACTTTTCATCATCAGATCGCTGCATTGTTTTTTCAAGCTTTTTCAAGCATAGATACTGCTCATGTGATTTCGATAACCTTGTGTCAATCTTAAGATCCAAATGTTCAGCCAGTTTCGAAATGTCTCCCTCTTTTTTTACGAGCTGTTCGATTAACGTTTCATCAGCACAAGCGATAATGGCGGGTTTCCCGACATATCTTGCATAGCTGATCGCAAAAAGAAGGTAAACAAGTGTTTTCCCCGTTCCTACTCCGGCTTCGGCAAACATGACTTTTTTCTCTTTAAACGCCCGTTCCAGCTGAAAAGCCATGAACACTTGCTCATCTCGAAGATCAAACCCTTTTTCGGGAAGAATATCGTAAAACACGTCACCAATCCAATTGTTCAATTCTTCATAAAAATTCTTTGTTTTCGTTAAAGAAAAAGGCAAACGTGATGTTGTCACCCAGTTCCAACCCCCAACTATTCGGCATTCAGACCATCAATATTATCATTTCCCGCCGCTGAATACAATAAAAAAACTTGGCAGTGCCAAGCTTTTTGTGACTTACTTTCGGTTGATCACATGCGAGGATAAAAAAGGATGGTCTGTTGAATGAATATGTTCCACCGCTTTTTCTAAATTATTTTGCGCATGTGAAATCACAGACGGAGACGCATCAGCTCTGAGCTCCTTCAGCTCGTTTGCGGTTGCGTCAAGCGCCCTTTGAATGAGATTAAAATGTTCTCTGTTCAGCATGAGATCACCTCTAATTGAAATAATCATCATTGTATGCGAACTTTTCTTTTTATATACATGCTTTCCGCATGTTATCTCTGAAATGTGCACAAACTACATCCGATACTCCGTCATGGACTATCCGTCTTATCAACAATATTCTATCAGGGAGTGATGTTGACATGAGTTATAAAGACCGATTAGATCAGCATTCTGAACTGTTTCATCACAATTGGACGCGGCCTAAACGTTCTAAGTCTCAAGTAAACGGTCACACCGAAATGTCCCAAACCAACATTATATTAAGAAGTAACGCGAAAGCGCACCGTTGGTAACGATAGAATATGGCTGAAAGATGAAAGAAGACGCATCCAGAGCGTCTTCTTTTTATGCGTGTTCCGTTTTATTACGCTGAGGTCTTACTTTAGACCAGTACTGATAGTAATCCGTTTTAATAAATCCATTAAAGAGCTTTCGTTTCTTCGTTGCTTTTCTTCCATATGCTTCCTCAAAATTTTCATTTGAAGTCAGCATATACACAGACCACGTATCAAGCGGTTCGAACGCCTGCCCCATTTCTTTGTACATTTGTTCCACAGCTTTTTTCTCTCCGAGACGTTCTCCGTACGGCGGGTTTCCGACAATCACGCCAAACTCAAGTTTTGTAGTGAAGTCCTTTACCTGCATTTGTTTAAATTCGATTAATTCGCTCAGTCCCGCTTCCTCTGCATTTTCTTTTGCGATTTGCACCATGCGGTGATCTACGTCACTGGCGAAAATCGTAAGCGGCTGATCATAGTTTGCCTTTTCTTCGACTTCAAGACGTGCTTTGTCCCACAGATCTTTACCGATCCACTCCCAATCCTCTGAGACAAAATCGCGGTTAAATCCCGGGGCAATATTTTGGCCGATTAATGCGGCTTCAATCGCGATCGTTCCGGAACCGCAAAAAGGATCGACAAATGGACGGTCCGGAGTCCAATTAGTTAATTGCACTAAAGCGGCAGCAAGCGTTTCTTTAATGGGCGCGCCTCCCTGATCCACGCGGTATCCCCGTTTGTGGAGGCCTGTCCCTGACGTATCAAGTGTAATAACCGCTTGATCTTTCAATAAAGAAATTTCCACCTTATATTCGGCGCCTGTTTCTTCGATCCAGTCATTGGCTTTGCCGGACTGCAGCTTCAGCTTTTCAACAATCGCTTTTTTGACGATCCGCTGACAGTCGGGAACGCTTGCAAGTGTTGATTTAACGGATTTACCGATGACAGGGAATTTCCCGTTCTCCGGTATAAATGAACGCCAGTTAACCGCTTTCGTTTTTTCAAACAGCTCATCAAATGTTTTTGCTTGAAATGTAGCAACTTGAACTTTTACGCGGTCCGCCGTTCTCAGCCAAAGATTCGCACGGCAAATCGCAAGCGCATCTCCTTCAAAGATAACTTTTCCGTTATCAACCTTGCATTCATATCCTAAGTCACGAACTTCTTTTGCAACTACAGCTTCAATGCCCATCGGCGCTGTTGCAATTAGTGTATACTTCTTCATCGTATCACCCTGTCTTTTAAAACTTTTCTCTCATCAAGATAAAAGCTCTCCTTATACGGGAGAGCTTGATTTCATCATTTAATTTAAGTGGTCTAACGTTCTGTAAGCCATGTTTTGTTCCATCGTACTGCAATCGGCTCATCACCTCGTACTCAGGCGGCAATCATCTATCTACAGAAAGCATTCTGTCCTTCTCTCCGTTGAATTCCGTCAAGAAGGTTCCCCTACCAAAATTTGGGTTTCTCGCTCGAGGGGTTTACCGCGTTCCACTCTCACCATTTCTAGTGAGACTTCGTCACTGTGGCACTTTCAAGGATACTCAGCCATATCCAAAGGACGTAGGCTTTTTTCCTGCCGTCAGCCTATCAAGGCTGCCCTAGCTTATGACTTCGCTAGGCACGAACACTACGGGCATCTCAGCACCGTGCGAGCATGGACTTTCCTCTACAGATTCAAGATCTGCAGCGATTACCCGAACGTTAAGAACATGAATTATTATATAACAACTGATTGTCATTTACAAGCGCCATTTTTTACAAGCGCAGATCAATCATAAAGCTTGCTGCCAAAAACATGCTTTTCTAAGTTAGACAGCCGTTTTAAGATATCAAAGTTCGTTGTGTTTGATTGCACTGGCTGTTTTTTGCTGGCTTCTTCAAGCTGTTTTTTCAGCTGCAAATTTTCCTGCTGCAGTTCTTCAATTTCTTGATGGAAGGTTTCATAATCCTTAATGATCATATCTAAAAATTTGTCAACGTCTTCTTGTTTGTAACCTCTAACGCCTGTTTTAAATTCTTTTTCCAAAATGTCTTTCGCAGAAAGCTTTACTTTATCAGCAAGCATCTTTTTCACCTCGTATCGTGAATCATCATCTTATATTTTTTCAGAAATCTAGACGATTGTCAAATTTCTCTTTCTTTGTTATGAGAAGCTGTCTTCCTCTACTGTCACTCTCAGATCATCCATTGTGATAAAATAGATCGGATAGCCATCCTGTTCGCGTCTTTTTTCAGCTGTCTCAAGCATATACTTTGGGGAACCAGCCATTTCAGAGTCATATAAAAGCATAAGCGCGTCAGACTTATCAATGAAGAACTGATTTTTTTGTTTGAACTGAAGCGGGCTTTCATACGGACGATGAGTCAGGCTTTCCTCGTAGTCCGCCTGGGCCAGAACAGCTTCATACAGTTCCTTATTCGGCTCTTTCCAGTTCTTTTCCTGCTCGTAAAATGGTGTGATGACAGCAACCTTTAAGTCAGGGTATTCTTCCTGCAAATCATATGCAACTTCGGCCGACCAGAGTTCTGTTCCAAGCTGCCCTGAAATTAAAATCCATTCTAATCCTTCATCCAAAAAAGCAATCAGCCGGTTCTTAATGGCTTTTTTTATGTAATACAGCGCCTTGTCATCCTGTTTAAATATCCCGAGTTCAAACGGTTTATATCCTGTTATTGCCAATACTTTCATCTTTTCACCTGCTTTAAAAAATGGGGCTCCCTTTGGGCCCCATTTGATGTGCTGCGTTGGTTTACACCATCAAGCTGCACGTTTCCATACTAGTAATCGCAACAAGGTCTTCCTGCTTGAAAATGCTGATGCGTAGCCGGATCAACATTTGAGAAAGTGTGTGGAAAGTAGTGAACGTGCTGGAAATGCTGGTGATTTACGTTTGTTGTGTGCTGTGGGTGAATGTGCGGCACGATTGTTTTTGAAAACGTATGGTGTTCACAGCAATGAGTAGGATGGACAATCGGCGCCATCATGTGCGGTCTGCAGTGATGCATGATTTAAATCCCCTTTCCATAAACTTTATTACAATACTAAGCTATGAAAAATAGGGGGTACATGTTCTGATGCAAAGACCTATTTTAAAAGTGTGCAATTAAGCTGTCTTTAAAGTTTGAAAATACGAAAGCAATCAAAAACACAACGACGAAGAACAAATAAAAAACACCCTTATACATACCAACTCTCCCTTTAAAAATAACTAACGTCATTTTACAGGATTCGCCGGTTTTCTACAACAAAATCGATGTGAATCCAGCAAAAAAATTTCATGGCGAAAGAAGTCGTCTTTTGCGCTTTCCCGGGGAATATTTAAGAGGAATATTTCCTCTTCAAACGGGCAATTCTCACGTGCAGATTTTCCGTTTCTTTTTCTG
The DNA here is from genome assembly GCF_029536185.1 of Bacillus sp. B28. NCBI lineage: Bacteria > Bacillati > Bacillota > Bacilli > Caryophanales > Bacillaceae > Bacillus > Bacillus sp. B28. The sequence continues at coordinate 2,286,209 of NZ_CP120511.1, forward strand.
ATAAGGACGCCTCATCAGCAAGTAATTGTTCAGCTGTATGTAAAGCTTTCCCGAATTCCTTTTTCTTATGCTCAAAATATTTAGCAAGCTCTATCGCTGACGTGTACCTGCATTTTTGGTGCTGAGAATGAGATAGTTTCTCCCAAAGCGGGACTGCATCTTCTAGGCGGTTTTGTTTTTTGTACAGCATTGATAAATCTAAAAGGGCTCTGTCTTTATTTTCAAATGACTTTTCTTTAAGTCTTTCAAGCTGATTGACTGCTTGGCCCGTTTCCCTATGGGCCATAAACCATTTCGCCATTGCGTATGCTTCATCATACTCTTTTGGCATATCAGAAGCGGAAAGAATTTTCTTTGACATATGAATGTACAGTGAAATTAACGACAGCACATCCATCTCATTATGGTGCAGCACACCCTTTAAAAGATCCGGTTCCTGTGCCTTAATAAAATGAAAGTACAGCATTGGCGCCAAATAGCCCGGGGTGTCTTCTTTTCTGCGTACGCCGAGCTCTTCTTTTTCAACTGAGCCTAGCGACACGCGTTCCATTTTGTGCTTCCACAAACGCCTTGCTCCATGCAAGAGGTCAAAATGCCCGAATTCCGGGAGCTTCGGAACTCTGTCACGAATCAGTGTATGCCTTGTTTTTACCTGCGGCCAATCAAAAGCTTTTCCGTTGTAGGTAACAAGTGATGTAATATCAACCTCGCTTAAAAAGCTCTGATACAAGGCGACTTCATTCCCCGGTTTGGGCAGAAGATGCTGTTTGATTACCACTCGATCTTTATATACCCTTGCATGGCCGAGCAAAAAAATCGTATTGCCGGCTCCGCCGCCAAGACCTGTTGTTTCTGTATCAAAGAAAAACAGGCTGTTGTTTTCATATCCTTTTGCAGATAATGTATGCGAGAGGCTGCTTTTGTTCCATAACCCGATGACTTCATCCAGCTCGGAAAAACAGTAATGCCCGTGCCGATGGGAGAGCGGATATTCTACTTCCCTGATCAGACAGTATTCATCCTCAAAGAAGAAAGGCTTCACGCCATAAGCCTCCCACTCTTTAAGAAACGGTATATCAGAGCGAATGTCTGAAGTCCCATTCTCTTCTATCTTGTGTTCTGCTTCCTCCAGCACCATATGCTTTTTCATACGCTGGAGTTTTCCTTTTAACGACATGCCTAACCTCCTTTCCTTATGACATTTGGTCCAACAGCTGCAAAATTCGTTCCTTGGCTTTTATTCCTTCTATTTCAGTACCTATACAAGACGGACAGCCATCATGACAAGGACATTGTTTTATCAGCCGCTTAGCCGCTTCATTAATGTCAGCAAACCGTGTAAAAACTTCCTCTGCCAAGCCGATTCCGCCCGGATAATGGTCATACAAAAATACCGTTGGCAAACCGGTATGGGCAGCTTTGATTTGCGAAACGACATGGACATCATTTCGGTCACACATAATATACACAGGGACAATATGCTGCAAAACATTCGATATGCCGAGAAGCAGCTGTTCGAGTGTCTTTTCTCCAATGTCTTCATCAATTGTTTTGATTTCAAGCCAAGCCGCACTCGTGTGGAGTTCTTCTTCCGGTAAATGGATAGGTCCTGATCCGATATTTTCAAAAGTAGTCATCTTAATCTTTTTAAAAATAGTGGGCAATGCATTTACTGTAACATCGCCGTAATGTAGGGATGTACGGCTCCTCACTTTTGTTTTGTCAATTTCCAGCACCTTCAGCTGGACTGCCAGATTGGCATCCGTGTAATATTCCACATCAACTCTTCTGACATAAGCCTTTTTATGATCCCAATCAAGCTTTTCCACTTGGAATTGCACGCCTTCATGCAAATAAATCGCTTCATCATGAAGAAGCGTCATCGCACTAAACCGATCCATTTCACCGATGATTCTCACATTCGCAACATCCGTTTGATCGACAATGACAACATTTTCTTGTGAAGCCGAACGCAGACTGATATTGGAAGCAGGAAACGATTCGTTTGCCCAATGATAACGTTCTCCATTGCGGTGCAGGACACCTTCTTCCTGAAGGTACTCGAGGATATCACTGACGTCCAGCGGCCCAAACTCTTCATCGGCTTTAAAAGGAAGTTCATAAGAAGCGCATTTTAAGTGATCAACTAAAATAATTAGATTCTCTGGGTTGATTCTTGCCGATTCCGGCGAACGGTCAAAAAAGTATTCAGGATGGCGCACAATATACTGGTCAATCGGCGTTGAATTAGCCACCATGACAATCAAGGACTCACCGTGTCTTCTGCCGGCTCTTCCCGCCTGCTGCCACGCACTTGCCACACTTCCGGGATAACCGGTCATGATACAGACCTGCAGCTGACCGATATCAACCCCGAGCTCCAGCGCATTTGTGCTGACAACCCCAAGAATTTCGCCATCTCGCAGCCCTCTTTCGATTTCTCTTCGTTCTTTTGGAAGATATCCTCCCCGATAGCCTCTGATAGACTTTGCCCCGATCTCTTTTTTCACCAGTTCCTGAATATGGCTTAAAATAATTTCCACACGGACTCTGCTTCTGGCAAATACAATGGTCTGCACTTTGTTCTTCAGGAACTCTTTCGCCAGCTCGTTTACTTCTACTGTTGCGCTTTTTCTGATGTTAAGCGGCTGATTAACAATTGGCGGATTATAAAATACAAAGTGCTTCCGTCCGCTTGGCGCACCGTTGTCATCAACCAGCCTCATTGAGTTTCCGGTCAGCTGCTCTCCCAATTCCTTCGGATTCGCGATCGTTGCCGAGGTACAAATAAAGATCGGGTCACTTCCATAAAATCGGCAGATCCGTTTCAGCCGGCGGATTACATTTGCCACATGGCTTCCGAATACACCGCGATACGTGTGCAGCTCGTCTATCACAATATATTTAAGGTTTTCAAACAGACTCACCCATTTTGTATGATGCGGAAGAATTGCCGAGTGGAGCATATCAGGGTTTGTAATCACAATGTGCCCTGCTTTTCTGACTTTTTGTCTGATCGCCGGAGATGTATCTCCGTCATATGTAAAACTTTTAATATCAATGCCCATCTCATCAATGATTTCATTGAGCTCACTTTTTTGATCCTGGGCCAGCGCTTTAGTAGGAAATAAATATAACGCCCGGTTTGTATCGTCCTCAGCGATAGATTGCAGGACAGGCAGGTTGTAGCATAATGTTTTCCCGGATGCCGTAGGCGTTACAGTTACAATGCTTTCACCTTTTTGCACATATTGAAAAGCGGCATATTGGTGGGTATATAAGGCATCAATTCCCCTTTTGGAAAGGGCTGTTTTGAGTCTCTCATCTATACGTTCAGGCATCGGTCTTGTCCTTGCTTCACGAGGCTCAATTTCATGCCAGTTCACAACGTTTTCATTTCCTTTCAATTCAGAAATGAGTTCAGTCAGTGATTTCTTTTTCATTCTTTACACCTCTTTATCAAGTACAGTTTACCGAATATTTGTTTGCATGGCTAGGTGCAAATTTTATACAATCGGACAACAAAAAAGCAAGGCATCCGCCCTGCTTATTTCGCTCTTATTGTGAGCAGCTTTGTTTCGCCTTTGTGTGCAGCCTTTTCGCCTGCAGGCTCTATTGTTTCCACAGCTTCCCCATTCATAATGACGATTGGAATGACTGTGCTGCTCGCTTTTTCTTTTATTAACTCCAAATCACACGTGATGAGCGGGTCGCCGACCTTTACTTTGTCACCTTCTTTAATATGAGCGGTAAATCCTTCTCCATTCATATTTACGGTTTCTAATCCGACGTGAATTAACAGCTCGATTCCCGAACGTGTCCGGATGCCCACGGCGTGTTTTGTATGAAACAGCTGAATCACTTCACCTTCAGCAGGTGAAACAATTTCACCATTAGAGGGTTCAACTGCAATTCCTTCGCCCATCATTTTTTGTGAAAAAACAGGATCCGGCACATCTGTCAGATCCATTACCGTCCCGTCTGCCGGAGAATAGATGACCTCTTCCGTAATTTTTTCCTCTGATTTTCCCATTCCGAATAATTTTTTCAGCAATGTGTTATCTCCCTTCCAATTCATCAACCGTTATCCCTTCATTCACCACCTATTTAACCACACTTTCAATTTCGCTTCAATTTATAACAACATCCGGCACAAACGCATAGTCTGATAAAAAAAGGCGGTGGCTCATTTGGAATGTAAAGATGACAAAAAGAATGAATTGTCTAAGAAAGAAGAGATCATCAATCAAGCAATGGACCATCTGTTTCAGTCTTCTGCATTAGGAAATCTTTTACATGGTTTTCAAAACTTGATCGACTCTAGTTTTAAAGATGTACAGACAACGATAGACGTCAGAGAAAGTGATGACGGGCTGTATGTCGATATCACAATTCCAGCAACGTTTCGAGACGGCGAGATTCTCATCGACATTAAGTCCCGGTACCTCCATGTAACGCTTCAGGAAAAACAGAAGGAGCAAAACGCCTCCACATTAACAAGCATGACAAGAACCGTACAGCTGCCTTATGAGGTACATCAGGAAGAAATGGAAACGTCATGGAGTGAGCAGACAATGACGCTTTTCTTCCCAACAAATAAGCATGAATGATTTGATTCATTCATGCTTTTGTTATTTGAAAAAGCTGGTAAACCCCTTTATTAATGAGCCGACTTGATTCATGGCACTCATGACTTGGCCTGTCGTATCCATCATTTTATTAAAGTCAAACTGCCCGTTCGCTTTTTTGAATTGCGACATAATACTTTGAACCTGTGACGGCTGCTGCTGATTCGGTCTCGGAATAGGATAAGGATTAGGAAATACCGGCGGCTGCATAGGCATAGACTGAGGCGGATTATACGGCTGATAAAACTCCTGTTGTCCGTAATGCTGCGGAACGTACTGTTCAGAATGAACAGGCGCATTCTGCTGATAATATCCCTGCACTTGCTGAGGATAATAATAACCCAATTGCCGAGGATCGTTTTGAGGTCTCCTTTTCATTGCGATTTCCCCCCTAGACTCAACAGTTTCTCTCCTATATATGTATGAATCATTTCTTTTGTTTGTGTCTGATGCTATCAAGCGTGTTTGTCAAATTGTGTCGAAAGTTTAAATTTTTTAAAAACAGAAAAAAGTCGAATCATTATGATACCATATTTTCAATACAGATGAGAGGGGATGCACCATAATGAACGTACCATACTTAAGCAAACGTTTTGCAGAAATGAAGAAATATGAAACAGACTGTGTGAATAAACTGATGGACTTTGCCAAGTTCCTCTATATTCAAGGACACCTCAACGCAACTGAATTTCGTAACAGTATGAAGGTTCTGGAAGCAAATGGAGCAGAAAGCCCGGCATATGAGCTGAATTAATGTGGGCCCCCTATAATAAAAATGAAGACAGCCTTATTGGCTGTCTTCACTTGCAATTTCATCCCTCACTGTCTGCAATGTGTAAATGACTGATTCAGTGATGTCTTTGAATCGCTTTTTATGAATATGATGAACATATGATTGAAGAATCAATTCCAGGAAATTATCTTTTGCGGTCTCTATTTGCTCAGCATGCACGTATTTCGGGCGGTGAGACTTTATAAATTCAAGCGCCCCTTCCGCCCAGTGAGCTGCCAGGGCATCATTCTCCTCCACAGCAGGCTTTATCGTCTCAAAAAAATCGTACGAATGGTTATTTTCTTTCCCTTCCTGATATCGTGCAACACCTGTTTCAGCGGCTTCAATCATTTGCTCGGTAACTTTCAGCAATGTTTGTGGTTGCAACATCCTTCACCTCAAAGCTTATCGTACCAAATTTTGCTCATAAATTCAGCCGATACGGTATACCTTATCTACAGCATACCTCTCTTGAGGGGATCGGTACAGTTCGTTTATACATATATGAATATCCATGATTTCTTCTTCCAGAACACTCAAACGCTCGTCCTCCGTTTCACGCATTTCAGCCTCGAATACATCTATAGAACGGCCAAGGCTCTGTTCAGCACAGTTTATTTCAGTTTCTATATCAGAAAGCATTCGGAGAATATCTGTCTTGCTTACATAACCGGACATTTGTGTTCCTCCCTTTACTCTTCTCTCCCGGTTAAATTCTTTGCTCGTACGGCGCAATCCTTCCGCATGACAAAACTAGAAGCAAATCGCCAAACAAACAGGTATTCCACGAAAAGCTGAAGTTTTCGACAAAAAGACACGCAAAAATTGTATGATCCTCACGCTTAATGCACACGATACTTGTGAGGAGGTGCCGTATGAAATCTAGACCGAAAAAAGCCGGCCAGCAAAAAAAGACAGAATCAAAAGCAGTTGATTCTTTAGATAAAAAACTAGGCGGCCCGAACCGTCCTTCTACGTAAGAAGCAAGGAAATTCCTTGCTTCTTTTATTTCTTCAGCCAATGCTCCACCGCAAAGAGCGCATGCAGCTGACGTTTTTTGTTTACATACCAGTCAGTCAATTCTATCTGCCGCGGCAATGCCTCCCGCGCAAAGAGGCCTTTCTTTATCTTTCCATGAAACCAATCTGTTTTCTTTCCGTCTAATGAGTGAGTTAATTCAGGGTAGCATGTCCTTAGCATAGGAGATGTCCTTTTTGTGATTCCGATCATTTTTTCCATATCAAAACGGGAGCCTGTATGCGGCACTGTGTGCAAAAAGTCATAAAAAGAAGAAAACAGTTCCGGACTGAACAGCAATTGTGACAGCTGTTTTCCAAGCCTTATCCTTTCTTCGGTTTTAGAAAAACGCTTGGCCGAAATACCGTAAAGAATGCCGTCTGAAGAAGGAAAAATAACGGTGTTGAAATGAAACCAGTCACTTAAATAAAAAGGAATCGTGCCAAAAACGTTCTTTTTGAACGAAGGATTTTGTATAATAGGTGTTTGGATAGTGTTTTGTTCATTTATAATGAGAGCATACATGAGCCGCTCCGTGTTTCGTTCATGCCAAAAACGGGTCCACTCTTCTGTCATAAATTGTGATACGCCAAACAATTGCAGATAGTTGAACAGGGGCTTCCCGATTTTTACAGACCAGTGGTACAAAAGAAGCTGCGGATAGGCATCTGAAAAGATGAGCCAATTCGCTCTCTCGTAGGCCAAAAAGAACCACCTTTGCTGTGACTCACGCAGACCAAGCTGAAACAGACTGCCCTTTAAATCAGTCATTGACCAGCCGGCATTGCGTGAAACGAAGGAAGCTAAGAGCGACCATTTAATTTCCGGATGACGGTCATAGAATGCTTTATAAGCATTCGTTCTTGAAATATTATCGGCGTTTTTGACTGCCGTCTGCCGCTCAATCCGGCGAAGAAGCTTTCTGATGGCCTGTTGTTCTTGCACGTTCATTCACTTCCGTCACTAATAGTTTAATAAGGAGGATGAGAAAGTGATTCGGTATCCTAACGGAAAAACGTTTCAGCCGAAACATCCGGTTTCATCCCAAAACAGTCATAAAAGAGCGCTATCTTACAGTAATCGCGGGATGACCCTCGAAGATGACTTAAACGAAACGAATAAGTATTATCTGACAAACCAAATTGCCGTGATACACAAAAAGCCGACACCTGTTCAAATTGTAAATGTCCATTATCCAAAAAGAAGCGCTGCAGTCATAAAAGAAGCCTATTTTAAACAATCATCGACAACAGATTATAACGGAATTTATAAAGGGCGGTACATTGACTTTGAGGCGAAAGAGACAAAAAACAAAACCTCTTTCCCTCTGCAGAATTTCCATGACCATCAAATTGAGCATATGAAGCAGGTAACGGCTCAAGACGGTATTTGTTTTGTTATTATATCCGCTTTCGGCCAGGTTTATTTTTTAGAAGCCGATAGGCTGTTTTATTTCTGGGAAAGAAAAGAAAAAAACGGCAGAAAATCAATTCGAAAAGATGAGTTAGAGGAAGCAGCTTATCCGATTTCTCTTGGATACGCGCCAAGAATTGATTATATTAGTATTATTGAGCAGCTTTATTTTTCGCCATCATCTAGTGCGAAAGGTTGATTAACGAAAGGTTGAGATGTTATGTCAGATCAATTTAACAGCCGTGAAGCTCGACGTAAAGCGAACAGCAAGTCGAGCCCTTCACCGAAAAAAGGCAAGAAACGAAAAAAAGGCGGTTTGTTTAAAAAGACGCTATTCACTTTACTCATTCTGTTTATCCTGGGTGTAGTCGGCGGCGCCGTAACATTTGCCGTCATGGTTTCAGATGCGCCATCACTGGACGAAAACAAATTGAAGACGCCTTATTCTTCAACGATTTATGATAAAAATGGAAAAGAAGTCGCAGAAGTCGGTGCCGAAAAGCGTACCTACGTCTCGATAGATGAAATACCTGATGTCGTAAAAGAAGCCTTTATCGCGACAGAGGACGCACGTTTTTACGAACACCACGGGATTGACCCTGTCCGTATCGGAGGTGCCCTTGTCGCCAACTTTAAAGACGGCTTCGGAGCTGAAGGCGGGAGTACGATAACCCAGCAGGTCGTTAAGAACTCCCTTCTGTCCCATCAAAAGACGCTGAAACGGAAGGTACAGGAAGTGTGGCTTTCAATTCAGCTGGAGCGCAATTACTCTAAAGATGAAATTTTAGAAATGTATTTAAACCGAATTTATTTTTCTCCTAGAGCTTACGGAATCGGAAAAGCGGCGGAAGAATTTTTCGGCGTCACTGATTTAAGCAAATTGACAGTGGAACAGGCTGCGACACTTGCGGGTATGCCGCAAAGCCCGACAGCGTACAATCCGGTTAAAAACCCTGATAAAGCGGAAAAAAGACGGAACATTGTACTCAGCCTGATGAAAAAGCAAGGATTTATTTCTGATTCTCAATATACTAAAGCTAAAAAAGTTGCGATGAAAGATGAAGGCGTTGTTTCACAGAAGGAATATGAAAAAACAAATTCAAACAAATACAGCGCGTTTGTTGATGAAGTCATGAAAGAAATAGATGAAAAATCTGATGTCGATCCATCTGCTGACGGATTAAAGATCTATACAACACTGGATACAAAAGCACAAGACACTTTAGATGAATTAATGGATGGGGAGACTGTCGGATTTACTGAAGGAATGCAAGGCGGCGTTTCGCTTCTTGACACAAAAACTGGTGAAGTCCGGGCAATCGGTTCCGGAAGAAACTCAACAGTTGGGGGCTTCAACTATGCCACTCAAGCAAAAACTCAGCCTGGTTCTACGATAAAACCAATCCTAGACTACGGACCAGTTATTGAAAATAAAAAATGGTCCACCTACGAGCAAATTGATGACTCAGCTTACACATATTCAGATGGAACACCTATCCGAGACTTTGACCGCTCATATAAAGGACCAATGTCTATGCGTGAAGCACTGGCACAATCTCGTAATATCCCGGCTTTAAAAGCATTCCAAGCAGTCGGAAAAGACACTGCAGTGGATTTTGCTAACGGATTGGGACTCGGTTTAAATAAGGAAAAAGTGTATGAATCGTATTCTATCGGAGGATTCGGAGATGACAACCCGGGTGTCTCTTCTCTGACAATGGCAGGAGCATACAGCGCATTTGGAAATAACGGAACGTATAATGAACCGCATTTTGTGAAGTCTATTGAATTTAACGATGGAACAAAGCTTGACTTAACACCGAAATCTAAGTCAGCAATGAGCGATTATACAGCCTTTATGATTACAGATATGCTGAAAACAGCTGTTAAGACAGGTACCGGACAGCTTGCACAAGTACCTGGAGTCGAGGTAGCCGGTAAAACAGGAACAACAAACTTTAATGAAGATACAATACAAAAGTACAATATCGCTCCTGGCGGTGTGCCTGATTCCTGGTTTGTCGGGTATACACCTCAGTACACTGCTGCTGTATGGACAGGTGTAGATTCACAAAACAAGTTAGGGAAAAAATCTTTAAATAAAACGGAACAGCAAGTCGCAAAACGTCTATTTGCACAGCTCATCGCCCAAGTCGATGACGGAAGCGGATCATTTGAGAAACCTGACAGCGTAGTGGAAGCGACTGTGGAAAAAGGCTCTAATCCGGCAAAACTGGCAGGGCCGAATACACCAAGCGATAAAAAGGTCACAGAGTACTTTGTAAAAGGTACATCCCCTTCTACTGTTTCTAAAACATATGAGAAAGAAGAGAAAGAAGAAACAGCAAAACTGTCTGGTTTAAGTGTGAAATATGATAAAGATAATCAATCATTGACATTAAGCTGGAAGTACGACGGAGATGCGACCTTTGCTGTTAAGCAATCTGTTGATGGCGGCAGCTACTCTGAAGTTCAAAACAGCTCTGCAAAAGAAGCAGTCATTTCGGGCGTGCAGCCAGGCTCTGTATACAAATTCGAAGTGACAGCCGTCAGTGATGATGGCGAAAGTTCAGCGTCGACATCCTATGAAGTGCCAAAAGCCGAAGAGGATGAAGATAAGGAAGACCAGCAGCAAACGGATGATGAAAATAAAGATGATGAGAAGACTCAGGATGACACACAAACTGATGATTCTCAAACAGATGACAGTCAGACAGATCAAGATCAGACAGATGATTCAACAAACGATCAAGACAAAAAACAAGACAACACGAACACCAATCCGTCCGACAACAGCAACCAAGACCAATCTAACGATAACAGCAACAATAACAACGGCCGCAAAGAAGAGGACGCGTCAGATGGTGACTCAACGGATGATTCTTCAGGGTCTAATACAGATAAAAACAAAACAAATACTTCTGGTAATACACAAACGAATTCATCATCAACTGAAAAAACGAATTAAAGACAAAGCCATCACCCTTTAAAAGGTGGTGGCTTTTTTCTGCACAAAAAAACCTCCTTTTTAGGGGAGGTTTTATCGTTTCATCGCGTGATGCTTATAGAAATGCTTCTTCATTTCTGTAAAAAGTTCATCTAGCTGGATAAAGCAATGATATTGGGTCGGCTTCAGCAAAATGAACTCCACTCGTTCAGCCCAATTAATCGGCTTAGCCGGAAATGATTTCTTTGTCAGTTCTGACCAATTCAGCGATATCACCCGCTCACCCGCTGTCCAATGAAATGAAGCCAGTAAACATACAATACCTTTAAGCATGTCGTTTTGATCGCATCTGGACTTTCTTGTTTGAAATACAGGGAGAAGTGATTCTTTTGTTTCTTCCCACACTTGAAATAGATACGGAACGTACTTGCCGCTGTTTTCCCATGGCAATATGTCCTGCGTGGTCTCGCAGAAGTCAAAATACAAAGGATTAATCCTTAATGGTTCCTTGATATCAGTGAAGTCAATGTGTCCTAGACTGCGCAAATATTGCTCATAAGAAGCTAACAATTCATTCGCTGCCGTCATCGTTTCACCAGCCCTTTTTTATCTCTCTTCTGCCCTTCTCTGCACAGAGAAAGCAATGGACATTCCGCACAGCGCGGCGATTGTGCCTTACAGTGGTATCTTCCGAAGAATATGAGACGATGATGGGTAACGGACCAATCATCTTTAGGAACCTTGCGCATCAGTGTCTTTTCGACTTCCAGCACCGAATCCTTCCACCGGCAGATTCCCAGACGCTTGCTGACCCTCTCGACGTGTGTATCCACTGCAATGGCCGGTACGCCAAAGGCAACAGATACGACAACATTGGCGGTCTTCCGGCCAACTCCTGGGAGTTTCACAAGCTCATCACGGTCCTTCGGTACTTCTCCGCCATAATCTTCAATAATCATTTTACTCAGTTTTTGAATATTTTTTGCTTTATTACGGTACAGACCGATTGATTTGATATCCTGCTGAAGCTCTTCCAGAGAAACAGATAAATAGTCTTCCGGCCGTTTATATTTTTGAAATAATGTTTTGGTCACCCTGTTTACAAGTGCGTCTGTACATTGCGCAGATAAAGCGACTGCCACCACTAATTCAAAGGGATTGGAATGAACAAGTTCACACTCCGCGTGGGGAAACATGTCGCCTATCTTCTCTAAACAGAATTCAATTTGTTTTAGATTTAACACGATTGTCACCTTTTCACTTTATTGTTCAAGCCAATTGTAAAAAGGAACCTGCCTCTTATACTCTTTTTGCGGTTCATTCTGTTTTGTTTGAACACGCCGGAATTTTTGACTGTGGATTTTGGCCTGCTCCACTGTTTTCAACCCGTTTTTCTTCCATTCAAACAAAATCCGGTCAATGTAGCGGAAGCTGAGTTTTCCTGATAATACAGCCTCTTTTAAAGCGTGTTTAATCAGCTGTGCATCATGCTGATCCTGATCCTGCCAAATGGCCAGCGTTTCACACTCTAAAGGAGATAACGGTCTTGCAAACTCTTCTTCAAAAATCGTATAAAGGCTTTTTTGTTCCCCTTCTGCTTTTCTTTCTTGTGTTTGATTCTGGGCAAGCTCTATATACTCATAGAGCTTGCCCCATAAAGGCTGGAGTGAATATTTCTCAAACTTGATGCCGTTTTGGTCTTCGCCTTCCTCAATAAACAGAAAACCCTTTTGGATAAACATACGCAATCTGTTTGTGCATTCTTCAACAGAAATCGTCATGCCTTCCTGCAGTTCATGCGGTGTAGGAAAATAAGATCCCTTTTCTAAATGCATTTTGATTTTCAACAGCAGAATCAGTTCTGTTTCGTTAAGTCCAAGCTGTTTATAGTGGGTCAGCAAAAGATTGGGGATCGTTGACATCCCCATCTCCTGCATATCAATAAATTGCTGTTTTTTCATCGTTACACCTCTTACTGTAAAGGATAGTGTTTTCCCCTTTACTGTAAAAAGTCTCCCTTGCAGGAGACTCTTTTTTCTTGTTTCATTTAAATGTATTACGGATACAGACGGTTCAACAGTCTTGGGAACGGAATTGTTTCACGTACGTGAGGCGCTCCGCTGATCCAAGCTACTGTACGCTCTAACCCTAGGCCGAATCCGGAATGTGGAACTGATCCATATTTTCTAAGTTCAGCATACCATTTATATGCGTCAGAATCCAGTCCATGTTCTTTAAGGCGCGCTTCCAATAGTTCCATATCGTGAATCCGTTCAGAACCGCCGATGATTTCTCCGTAGCCTTCAGGCGCGATCAGATCTGCGCAAAGCACTACATCTTCGCGGTCAGATGCCGGCTGCATATAGAACGGTTTTAAAGACGTCGGATAGCGAGTGATGAAAACCGGTTTGTCATAGTGCTCGGCAATCGCTGTTTCATGAGGCGCTCCAAAATCGTCTCCCCACTCGATATCGTCAAAGCCTTTTTCTTTCAGAAAATCAACCGCTTCGTCATACGTAATTCTTGGGAACGGCGCTTTGATTTGCTCAAGTTTTGACGTGTCTCTTCCTAGTGTGTTTAATTCAATTTTGCAATTCTTAAGAACCGATTGCACGATGAATGAAACGTAATTTTCCTGTACCTGAAGGTTTTCTTCAAATTCAACAAACGCCATTTCCGGTTCGATCATCCAGAATTCGATTAAGTGGCGTTTTGTTTTAGACTTTTCTGCTCTGAACGTCGGTCCGAAGGAGAATACTTTTCCTAATGCCATCGCCGCAGCTTCCATGTACAGCTGTCCGCTTTGAGAAAGGTAAGCATCTTCATCGAAGTATTTTGTCGCAAAGAGCTCAGTTGTTCCTTCAGGCGCGCTTCCAGTCAAAATCGGCGGATCTACTTTTACGAAGCCTTCGTTATTAAAGAATTCGTAAGTCGCGCGAATGATTTCATTGCGGATTTTCATGATCGCATGCTGGCGCTTTGAACGAAGCCATAAGTGTCTGTGATCCATCAAAAATTCCGTACCGTGTTCCTTTGGCGTAATTGGATAATCAGTCGCTTCGTGAATGACTTCAATATCTGTGACAGCTAATTCATAACCAAGCGGAGAACGCTCGTCCTCTTTGACAATTCCTTTTATATAGAGTGACGTTTCCTGCGTCACAGATTTAGCCGTTTGGAAAATGCTCTCTTCAACCTCCGCTTTTACAACGACACCTTGAATAAAACCTGTACCGTCTCTCAGCTGTAAAAACGCGATTTTCCCGCTTGAACGCTTATTAGCGATCCAAGCTCCGATCGTTACTTCCTCACCTACGTGCTTGTACACTTGGTTGATTGTTGTTTTCAAAATATTTCCCTCCAAAACAAGAAGACATTCGGAAGCTTTTGCCCCGCGAACTCTTTTATCATCACTTTATTATACCCGGTCTTAACTGACCGGGTCAATGCAGATAAAAAGCGGCTTTTTGTCAGCCGCTTTCTGATCCGTTAGCTATGTTTTTCTACAAATCGTTTGATTCGTTGCACCGCTTTTTCCAGAAGGTCTAATGATGTCGCGTAGGACAACCGGACATTATCAGGAGAGCCGAATCCGGAGCCTGGAACTATCGCGACTTTTTCTTCTTCAAGAAGCGCCTTGACAAATTCATCTACATCTTTGAAACCGCAAGTTTGAGCTGCTTTTTTTGCATTCGGAAATAAGTAAAAAGCACCTTCCGGCTTCACGCAGCTGAAGCCCGGGATTTCAACGAGCTGATCATAAATCGTGTTTAATCTATGCTCAAATGCTTTTCTCATCTCCTCCATTGGCTCAGAAGGTCCGTTGTATGCGGCAATCGCTCCGTATTGCGCGATGGATGTCGGATTTGACGTGCTGTGGCTTGCAAGGTTTGTCATCGCTTTGATGATCTCTTCTGCTCCAGCCGCATAACCGATTCTCCAGCCTGTCATGCTGTGTGATTTTGATACGCCGTTGATGACGATCGTTTGCTCTTTCAAACGGTCAGACAGCTGTGCGATGGAAACGTGTTTTTTTCCGCCGTATGTAAGTTTTTCATAAATTTCGTCAGATACTATCAGGATGTCATGATCAAGGCACACTTCGCCAAGCGCGGCCAGCTCTTCTTCTGTATACATAACGCCAGTCGGATTGCTTGGTGAATTAATAACGATTGCTTTTGTTTTTTCTGTAATCGCTTTTTTCAGCTGCTCAGGAGAAATTTTAAAGTGATTTTCCTCAAGCCCTTCCACATAAACAGGCTGACCTCCAGCGAGTTTCACCTGTTCCGGATAGCTTACCCAGTAAGGCGTTGGGATAATCACTTCGTCTCCTTCATCCAAAATCACTTGGAAAAGGGTATACAGTGCATGTTTGGCACCAGTACAGACAATCAATTGAGACGGTTTGTATTCAATATTCTGGTCACGTTTAAATTTCTCTGCAATGCTGTTTTTTAATTCAGCCAAACCGCCTGAAGGCGTGTATTTCGTATGTCCTTCGTTCATTGAGCGTACAGCTGCATCAATAATGTGCTGCGGTGTATTGAAGTCGGGTTCGCCCGCTCCAAGGCCGATGACATCATGGCCTGCCGCTTTCAGTTCTTTCGCTTTCGCTGTAATGGCCAGTGTGGTAGACGGTGTTAATGCGGATACTCTTTTTGCCAGTTTCAACTTGAACTCCCCCTAATTCGTCTTAAGGCGTGATATTTTTGAGAATCTTTCCAGTTGTAAAGTCCACATAACTTAAACTGTATTGTCCTTCTTTGTCTAAGTACGTTACTTCCCAAAGCAGGACGTTCCCTTCTCTTGCCAGGTGAATCTCTTTTTGCTTTGAAACCAGCCCTTCATCTTGTATGATTTTCGCCGCTTTGTCCTCGGTGATTCCCTCTTTTGCTTCTTTTGAGAGAATTTTTGCTTTTTTATCTTCAGGAACCCATACATATAATTTGATGCCTTTTTTGTCGGTTCCCTTTACGATATAATACTTTTCTTTTCCGACAAATGTTTCGACTTGATCAACGCTGGTGAGGTCGGTTTCTTTTTTCGCTTCAGCAGCTGCTGCTTCGTGCCCCTTTTCCTTTTGTGCCATGGCTGATTTATAAATGTTTGCCGAGACAAGAAGTACTGCTAAAAAAATAATACCAAATATGGCGGTAAATATTAATGCTTTTTTTCTCATCTTCTCACCTACGTACGATAAATGGTAAAAACGGCTTGGTTTTTGTTTTCTTCATCAAGCGCAAGACCGAACATCAGATTATCTCTTTTCAGTGTCCGATTCAGCGTGTCTACAATTTTATAAAGGTCATCCGAATGCTCTACATTAATAGTTGAAAGAATTTCGATTTTGCTTTCCATTTTTTCATCCTCCAAATTGAACAAATATTGTTAGTCATACTCCTTTTCAGGACGCGCCATACTAGTACCACAAAGCGGAAAAACCCGCTTTTACAAATAAAACACGTCCTACTCCCACACCGGAAAGCCGCTTTATGCGGCTTTTATTCACTTTTTCCGGCAACATAAGCTTCAATCTCACTGTCAGTCACTTCAGATATTGCTGTTGTCGGCAGAGCATCAAGGAACAGGCGCCCGTAGCCAGCGGTTTTGACCCGTCTGTCTAATATGACAATCGTTCCTTTGTCTCCGGCTGTCCGGAGCAAGCGCCCAATTCCTTGTCTGAACGTCAGCACCGCTTCCGGCAGTGAGACCGTTTGAAACGGATTGCGCCCTTTCTTCCTCGCCAGCTCACATTTTGCAGCGTGCAGCGGATGATCCGGAGCCCGGAAAGGAAGTCTCACGATGATCACTGTCGTCAGTTCATCGCCAGGGAAATCAACGCCTTCCCAAAAATGATTCGTTCCAAGCAAAATGGCCTGATTGGCTGTTTTGAACGTTTTCATCAGTTTTCCGGGACTGCCGCCGGTTATGCCCTGAGCCAAAAGCTGTATGCCTGAAACACTCATGGCGAGCTTGAGTTCCTGATGCACTTTTTTCAGCATGTCATGAGACGTAAACAGCACAAGGATTTTCGGCTGTTTTTCTTTTGCCATCAGTTCGATATAACGTGCGGTATCCTGTATAAATTCAGTCTGCCCCGTATCTTGGATCGATTTTATTTCTTTTGGAATCATTACCTGCATCCGCTCATCATAAGAAAAAGGCGACGCGATCCTCATTGTGCGGGGGAAAAAGTCACTTAACCCCAAACGCTCAATGATAAAATGAAACGAATTTTCTATCGTTAGGGTTGCAGATGTAAGAACGACACTGTTTTTCCGGGCGAAAAACTGATCAGCAAGAAGCTCGCCCGGTTCCAGCGGCTGCGCATATATAGCTACTGCATTCTTCGCACCTTTAGCATCTATCTCAATCCAAACCGCTTCATTGTCATCTGAGCCAAAGAACAGCTGATTTAGAGTCTGGCAGTACTCCCCCAAATCATTCATGCTTCTATTATATTCATCGGCCAAAAAAGCATTTTTGCTTTTCATAGCCGTCAGATGTTCTTCCATCAAAGCTGTCTGGGTCTCAAAAAGCTGCTGCAAATGCGCCAGCATAGAACAGAGCCTTTCCGCTCCATCTGTTAAAATAGGCCATCCTTTATCGTGACTTTTTTTGTTCACGTTAAAGACAAGACGGTTTAAGTCTTCTTTAGGTTTTCTTCGTTTGACAAAAGAATGCACAGAGCTGAAAAACGCATCACTTTCCGCCTGAATATGCTGAATCCACTCCTCCACTTCGAAAAATGAATCCACCGGCAGGCTGTGACGCTGAAAAAGCTGTCTCATTTTTTTCAGAAGCCCCTGCTCTTTAAGCGTTCCGATTCTGCTCAATTTTGTATGCAGTTCTATGTAAGTTGCTCTTTTTCCTAAATGTTCGCTTGCAGCACGTTCAAAATGGTGTGCTTCATCAATTACAAAAGTCCCGCTATCCGGAAGTCTTTTTTTCCGGCTTGCCTCATCGGTTAGCAGAAGAGAATGATTCGTAATCACCAGATCAGACCGCATGGCACTTTGTTTGGCCCGTTCATAAAAACCAATCACTTGATCCCTCTGATGTCGTTTATAAGAATGATCATCATATGCCAATCTGTCCCACAGCAGTTTTCCGCCTGACGGCAAATTCAGTTCTGCTACATCTCCCGTGTTTGTCTCTGTCAGCCAAACAAGAAGCTGGGCTTTTGTCAAAACGGCATCATAGTTATCATCTTCCTCATGAAGCACCTGCTCAAACTTATAAAGACACAGATAATGCGATTGCCCTTTTAAAATAGCCGCAGTCACCGAAAAAGGGAACATATCTTTAACGATCGGCAAATCCTTCGTCAAAATCTGCTGCTGAAGAAGGGTTGAATACGTGCTGATGACGACCGGCTTTTTTGACTTTTTAGCAAAAAGCGCAGCCGGAATCAGGTAGCCGATCGTTTTTCCGATTCCCGGAGCAGCTTCAATCAGCGCGTGTTCACGATTGGCAAAGGCATCAGCCACTTCTTTCATCATCAGCATTTGGCCTTCTCTTTTTTCGTACTGGGGCATGAACTCAGAGAGCGCTTTTTCATTTCCTGCTGCCCAATTTTCCATCTCAAATAGAAATTCTTCATCTTCTTTGCGACGTTCAATCACAGGTTCAGGTTCTCTGACAGAAAAAGATGAAAAACGCGTAAAGCCTGGCATATCTGTATGTCTGTTTTCATAAATGAACATATCTAACAAATGCGTCAGATCACTGATAAAATGCTGTGACAGCCTTCTTAACTGCTTTAATGTCGGATAAGGAAGCCGCCTTAGCTTTTCAAGAATTTCCAAAAAAATAAGTCCTGTGACTTCAGCGTCGCTGTCAGCTCGATGCGGCTGATCATGCCGCAGCTGAAGCTCTTCGCTTAATTCAGTCAGCTTATATCCCTCAAATCCCGGAAATGCGATACGGGAGAGCTCAACAGTATCCAGCACTTCACAATCTGGGAGCTGGAAACCCGCTTTATGTAACTCATGCTTCACAAACCCGAGGTCAAAATGGATATTGTGGGCGACAAAGTAAGCGCCGTCAAGCAAATGAAACACTTCTTCAGCCACTGCTTTAAACGGCGGCTGATTTTCTACCATTTGATTCGTGATTCCCGTAAGCTGTTCAATAAAAACCGGAATGGATTTATTTGGATTAATATATTTTGAAAACCGCTCAGTAATTTGTCCATTTTCAATTACAACCGCTGCAATTTGAATGATTTTATCGCCCTTTTTTGGCGAATTCCCTGTTGTTTCTACATCTATAACAACGAACCGTTGCTTTTTCATTAAAATGGACACCTCAATTCTTGCATACGACAAAAGTGTAACACGTTTTGTACGGAAATGGAGCGGCAAAACCGTTTTACGCTGAAAATCTTAAACGAAAACCCCCGATAAAGGGGGCGGTATATCTACAAAATAGTGCTGGCAGGTTCTTGTCCAAGCATTTGTTCAATTTTGTTTTGGTCATTCAAAACGGCAACTTTCGGCTGATGGTTTGCCGCTTCTTGATCAGACATCATTTTGTAGGAAATAATAATAACCTTATCGCCTTCCTGTACAAGGCGTGCGGCAGCTCCGTTTAAACAGATGACTCCGCTTCCGCGCTGACCGGGAATAATGTACGTTTCCAGGCGTGCTCCATTGTTATTATTCACAATTTGCACTTTTTCATTAGGAAGCATTCCTACCGCATCAATCAGATCTTCATCAATTGTAATGCTGCCCACATAGTTAAGATTTGCTTCTGTAACCGTTGCCCTATGAAGCTTTCCGCTCATCATCGTGCGATACATCATTATATTCTCTCCATTTCTTGAATATCAATAATGATATTGTCTATTAAACGCGCTTTTGAAAATGCAACTGCTACAGCCAGAATAATCTTTCCTTCGAGCTTGTTCACAGGCTCAAGTTCCGGATAAGAATATAGCTCAACATAATCAATTCTGCCGCTTGTCGTTTCAATGATGTCTTTTGCAGCATTGATGACCGCTTCAGGATTTCTCTCACCTGCTCTGATCAGCTCGGCACTCGTCTGAAGGGCTTTGTAAAGCTTAGGTGCTTCTCTTCTTTCCTCCGCCGTTAAATACACATTCCGGGAGCTTTTGGCTAACCCGTCTTCCTCTCTGACCGTATCTACAGCAACCAGTTCAATATCCATGAAGAAATCACTGATTAAACCATCAACAACTGCCACCTGCTGCGCATCCTTTAAACCAAAATAAGCGCGTGTCGGTTTAACAAGATTGAACAGCTTCGTCAGCACGATGGCAACTCCGTCAAAGTGTCCTTCCCTTGAACGCCCGCATAAAACCTCTGTACGTCTCTCAACATGTATCGTTACATTTTTTTCACCGGGATACATGTCACTGGCATCAGGAGTGAAAAGAATATCAACGCCGGCATTTTCCGCAAGAGCGGCATCACGTTCGAGATCGCGCGGATACGCTTCAAAATCCTCCCCGGGACCGAATTGCGTCGGATTTACAAAAATACTCATAACGACGGCGTCATTTTCTTGTCTGGCTTTGTCTGCCAAAGTTAAATGCCCTTCATGAAGAAATCCCATCGTCGGAACAAATCCGATTGTTTTGCCTTCTGACTGATATTGTGTAATGATTTCTTTCAGCTGTGAGATATCTGTAATCTGCTTCATCTTATTTTCCTCCGTACAAGCCTTCCAGGACTGTCTGATTCATCTGAAAGGAATGCTTTTGTTCAGGGAAAGCACGATATCTTACATCATGGACATATCCACTGATTGCTGTTTCTATAGTGCCGTCAATTTGCGTATATTGTTTCACAAATTTAGGTGTTCTAACAACACCATGGCCGATAACATCGTGATAAACAAGAACCTGTCCGTCCGCTTTTACACCAGCTCCGATTCCAATGACAGGAATAGATAATGTTTCTGCGATTTTTGCCGTGAGTTCTGCAGGCACACATTCAAGCACAAGCATCATGGCCCCCGCTTCCTCACATTTTATACTGTCTTCTATTAATTTCTTGGCGCTATGTTCATCTTTGCCCTGTACTTTATATCCGCCTAATACACCGACTGATTGCGGTGTCAGCCCTAAATGACTGACAACAGGAATGCCACCGAGCGTCAAGGCGCGGATGGATTCAAACACCCCTTCACCGCCTTCCAGCTTCAGCGCGTCGGCTCCGCTTTCCTGAACGATAGCTGCGGCATTTTTCAGCGTATCCTCTTTAGACAAGTGGTAGGACATAAACGGCATGTCGGTTACGATAAATGTATTTGGCGCACCTCTTTTGACCGCTTTCGTGTGATGGATCATATCCGCAACTGTCACGCCGACAGTTGAATCAAGGCCTAGCACGACCATTCCTAGTGAATCGCCGACTAAAATCATATCCACTCCCGCTTGTTCAGCAAGCTTAGCTGCCGGATAATCGTAAGCCGTCAGCATGACAATCGGTTCTTCATTCTCTTTCATTTTTAAGAAATCAAGTTTTGTTTTCACTTTTTCTCCTCCTCATTTTTAGAGGAGATGAGCTGCCGTATCTTATCCAAGCCAAAAAAACCTTCCGCTACACGAGAAGGATTCTTCACTTTCTAAAGTTCGGCGAGTTTCATCCCTCTGTCCCAGTCCTTTTTGGATCAAGGCAGACTGCTGCAATGTCTATCTATTTTTTATGAATAGGTGCAGTTCGCAGGCGATACTGCCCAATGGAAGTATATCAAAATCAACAGGCTTGTACCAACTACAATGAACCCATTTCGATATCTGCCGAATAGATTTTTTTTATGCCTTCCTTTGTTTCTAAAAGAAGAACACCCTCTTCGTCTATTCCTAAAGCTTTCCCATAAAATGTTCCGTTTAGCGTTCTTGCTCTTAATTCACTGCCGATACCCAGCGCATAGCTTTCCCACAGTAGTTTAATCGGCGTGAAACCATGCGCTAAATAATCTCGGTACCGTTTTTCAAAAGATAGCAAAATATGCTGCATGACGCTGGCCCGATCTATTTTTTCACCGGCTGCCTGACTAAGGCTCGTTGCGGTTTCCTTTAGCTCCTCGGGAAAATCATCGGCCTCTTGATTAACGTTTATGCCTGTTCCGATAATGACTGAACGGACGCGGTCTTCTTCCGCCTGCATTTCAGTTAAGATGCCGACTGCTTTTTTTCCGTGAATTAATATGTCATTAGGCCATTTAATATCCGTTTGGAGACCTGTTGCCTCCTCTATTCCTTGCACAACAGCTACCGCAGCAAGAAGCGTAAGCTGAGGTGTTTTTTGAAGCGGAATGTCTGGACGCAAAATCAGGCTCATCCAGATGCCTGTTCCTTCTTGAGAATGCCACACCCTTGACATACGCCCTCTGCCGGCTGTTTGTTTATCTGCGACAACGAGAGTGCCCTCCGGCGCGTTATCATTAGCAAGCTCATGAGCCTTTTTTTGAGTGGATGAAAGGACGTCATGATAAAAAAGATGCTGGCCCATCACTTCTGTTTTCAGCCCAAACCGAATTTCACTTTCACTGAGTTTTCCAGGCTTTTTGATAAGCCGATACCCTTTTCTTCTGACAGCCTCCACTTCATAGCCTTCTTTGCGAAGCTCCTCAATATGCTTCCATACAGCTGTTCTCGAGCATCCGAGAGCATCACTGATTTTTTGGCCGGAAATAAACTCGCTTCCGGCCTGAGAAAATAATTCAATAAGATCGTTTCTTAAGGTTGATCGCATGTCTTCAGCCACTCCTCTATGTGTTCCTTCTGATTGGAGAGCTTTCCCGTTACAACAGCCTGCTCTATCCGCTGTAATTCTTCAGACACCCATTTTCCAGCGGGCTGGTTTCGCAGTGCAAGTAAATCCCGCCCTGTGATGGCAAGATCCTTCAGACTTTTGATGGGCAGGCTTTGATAAGCTTCTCTAACTTCCTTCAGTCTCTCGCCGTTCAGCTGCTTGGTTTGCCGGAGCATTGATATTTTGACGGCGGATAAAAGCGCTTTTTCACCAGCCTTGTACATGGACATAGCGTCAAGGCTCTGGCCAAACGTATCGGCAATGTGAGCGGCTTCCTTCATCACTTTTCCAGGGAGCTTCCAGGCTTTCAAGAAAAGCATCGCTTCTTTCAAGTCTATCTGAAGATCAAGTAGAAGCGCTGCCCAAAGCTCCTCACGAGAAGTGAGAAGAGAAAACGGAAACTCGCTCGCCGTCAGCAGGTTCTCCCGTTTGTGATAAAAACCCGGCAGTTCTTCATAAAGCCCCGTATGTACAAGCATTTGAATGGCCTCTTGGGACGCTTTTCCCAGTAAAAGCTTCTCGAACTCTATTGTTTTCCGTTCGACTGATACATGAGAAAGAAGTGTTTTCTCTTTTATGATCGCTTCTTCTGTTTCTTTCGAAAGCGTAAATCCGAGCTGGCTCATAAATCGCACCGCTCTCAGCATGCGAAGCGCATCTTCCTGAAAGCGGTCCTCCGGTTTTCCAACCGTTCGAATCAGCTGCTGATCAATGTCTTTCTTGCCGCCAAAATAATCAAGAACTTGACCGTCAGCTGTCATGGCCATCGCATTAATCGTCAAATCCCTGCGTTTCAAATCCTCTTCTAATGAAGTGATGAAGTGCACTTCTGACGGTCTTCTGTAATCTTCATAATCTGATTCAGTCCGGAATGTAGTGACTTCATAGGTATCATCTTCCCAGAGCACGATAATGGTCCCGTGCTCTTTGCCGACATCAACTGTCCGCTTAAAAAGCCGTTCTACTTGGTCCGGTGCCGCATCTGTCGCAATATCGACATCTCCAATATTTCGTTTCATATAGCTGTCACGAACTGCGCCTCCGACAAAGTAAGCTTGGTGACCTGCTTCAATTAATGTGCGGAGCACGGGAAGTGCTTTGATAAAAATTTGTTCCATGTCATCACTCCGGTTCTGCTAAATCGGCATATATCTGTTCATACTGGCTGACAATCTTTTGTGACGAAAATTCATTATTGAGCATTTCCATGGCCGCTTCGGTAAACCGCTTGCTCAGCTGTTCGTCTTCTAAAATGCGAACCGCTTTAGCTGAAGCGGCTTCGACATCGCCGACATCCACCAAAAACCCGCTCACATTGTTTTTTATCACTTCAGGGATACCGCCAATATTCGTTCCAATGCAAGGCACTCCGCATGCCATCGCTTCAAGCAGGACAAGGCCGAAACTTTCTTTTTCAGACAGCAGCAGCTTCAGATCACTGATGGAGTATAGCTCCTCGACACGATCTTGATTTCCAAGCATCAGCACTTGTTTTTCCAGCCCATATTTTCTGACAAGCTCACAGGCCACTGATTTCTCAGGACCGTCTCCGACTAAGAGCAGTTTTGCTTTTGTTTTGCCGGCTATATTTCGAAACACCTGGATGACATCCTGCACACGTTTGACCTTTCTGAAGTTGGACACATGGATCACGACTTTTTCATCCGGCAGTATGCCGTGTTTCTCTTTAATGGCCGCTGTATTTTTCTTAAGGTATACACGTTCATCTATGAAATTATAAATCGTTTCTATTTTTTTCTCCGGCTTAATTAAATCGTACGTTTCAGCAGCAAGTGCTGATGAGACCGCTGTCACCCTGTCTGAAGCCTCTATCGCAAAACGGATAAGATCTTTTAAGGATGGATCGTATCCTAATACTGTAATATCCGTTCCATGCAAAGTTGTTACGATGCCGATATTCCGTTTCAGCATCTGCTTTGCGAGATAAGCGCAAACCGCATGCGGCAGAGCGTAGTGAGCGTGGATGATGTCTAAATTCTCCCGTTCTGCAACCTCAGCGATTTTGCTTGCCAATGTTAAATCATACGGCGGATATTTAAAAACGGCATATTGGTTAACTTCAACTTCATGAAAGTGAATATTAGGATGGTATGTATTTAGTCTGAACGGGATGCTCGATGTTATAAAATGGATTTCATGACCCTTTTCAGCAAGCTGTTTCCCGAGTTCTGTCGCAATGATACCTGAGCCGCCGACGCTCGGATAGCATGTAATGCCTATTTTTAACTTTTTCATTGTTCGCCCCCAAGCACATCATGATCCAGCATCAGCATCCGATTGGAAAAGAAGCCCTCAGCGTACCCTACACCTGCTTCTTTGCCGTACAGCTTTTCTCTTGCTTCAATGATCTCGATATAACCGTTCGTCAATGGTGTTGAAACAGAATTCTGTGACGGTACAAACTGGCTTTTGTAGGCATTGAGGCTTTTCTTTTTATCCTCTATTGTATCCGAGATATCAATAACAAAATCAGGCTGGTGAAAACCATTTATCATATAATAGTAGACCTTACTTACTTTATGCGCAGGCAGGCTGTTTTCATCTTTATATTTATGAATTCCTGCTGAAAAGATCGCTTCTTCTACAAGTGCGGCAGCATTGCCGTGATCCGGATGACGATCCTTTTTATATGGCATAAACACCGCTTTCGGCCGGCAGGTTCTAATGATTGTGACAATCGCCCGAATCGCCTCATCACTCATCATCAGCCCGCGGTCAGGGAGCGTCAGCTGAATTCTTTTGTCCACACCTAATATACGGGCTGCTTCGGCCGCTTCTTCTTTTCGCAAACTGACTGTTCCGTTTGAAGACAACTCCGCTTCAGTCAAATCGCATATCACGGTTTTTTTTCCCTGTTTGACAAGCTTTGCTATTGTGCCGCCCATACCAATCTCGACATCATCACTATGGGCGCCAAAAGCAAGAACGTCAGCATTATACATGAGGTTCTTCTCCCCGAAGAAGATTGCGGAATTCAAAAACGCCTTCATCAAGTGTGCGAACAAGTATTTCCGCAGTTCCCATATTGGTGGCAAGCGGAATCGAATAAACATCACATAAACGGATTAATGCCGAGACATCCGGTTCATGCGGCTGTGCGGTCAGCGGGTCGCGCAAAAAGATAACTAGGTCAAGTGCGTTAGCGGCAATTAACGCGCCGATTTGCTGGTCTCCGCCTAAAGGGCCGGATTGAAAACGCTGAATTTGAAGGCCGGTCGCCTCTTGAATTTTCAATCCCGTTGTTCCCGTTGCATATAGATCATGATGACTCAAAATCTCTTGATAAGCGGTTGTAAATTGGATCATATCCTGTTTCTTCTTGTCATGCGCGATCAAAGCAATTTTCATCATTTATCCCCCTGTCTAATCAATGATATTTTCCAATCCGTAGACAAGCTGATCAATCTTCATGACTTGTTCTACAGACAGTTTTACACCGGACATGAAGGAAGCACGGTTATAAGAATCGTGACGGATCTGCAACGTTTGGCCGTCCATGCCGAACATCACTTCCTGATGGGCGATCAACCCTGGAAGACGAACACTGTGCAGACGGATGCCGTTTAGCTCCGCACCTCTTGCTCCTGGGAGAATTTCTTTTTCATCTGGATGTCCTTGCTGTTTTTCTTTTCGAACCTCGGAAATCATTTCAGCTGTTTTGAGAGCCGTTCCGCTTGGCGCGTCAAGCTTCTGATCATGGTGAAGCTCAATAATCTCAACATCATCGAAGTAATTGGCAGCCATTTTTGAGAATTTCATCATGAGTACCGCACCCAATGCAAAATTTGGAGCGATGATAGCCCCGATCCCTTTTTCTTCTGTCAGAGATGTAAGTTCTTTCAAATCAGTATCAGAGAAACCGGTCGTACCCACTACAGGGCGGACACCGTGTTCTAATGCAACTTTTGTATGTACTTTCCCGATTTCGGGTGTAGTTAAATCAATCAATACATCTGGTTTTGTTTCTGTAAAGCAGGCATGGATATCTGTGTAAATAAGAGCATCAGACTCAACAGACATCACATCAGATAATTTGTGCTGATCGTATGTATGGTCAACTGCTCCGACTAGGTCAAAATGAGGTGTTTTTTCCGCCAATTTAACAGCTTCTTGCCCCATTCTTCCCCGCGGTCCTGCAATGACTACTTTAATTGTTTCGTTTGACATCTTGATCTCCTCTACTTTCCTTCTTCTTTTCTTGTCCAGCGGTCTTTATCTCTAGTATTAAATTTATGCATGACTCGGTCGTGGGCTTCCTCTAATGAAATATCAAGTGAGTTGGCTAAACAAACCAATACAAACAGCACATCTCCCATTTCCTCTTCCATGCTTTTATCATCTTCAGTCGTTTTTTTTGGTTTTTCTCCATAACGATGATTGACTTCTCTTGCAAGCTCGCCCAGTTCTTCGGTTAATCTTGCCATCATGGCAAGCGGGCTGAAATACCCTTCCTTAAATTGGCCGATGTAGCGGTCCACCTCAGCCTGTATATCTTTCATTGTTTTATCACTCACTGCACGAAACCTCCTATCATCCTCTTACATGTTAGCTAATTCGGATACGTTTGACAAATGTTTAAGCACGTTTGCTGTTTTCTTTTGCATCCACTATAATATAAACGCTATCTAATGGAAGGAAAAGGGGTTTTGTGTGATGCTTGGAGAAATTAGATTAAAAAACATATTTTTTATTTTAATCGGTGCAGCAATTTTTTCATTTGGCCTGGTTCATTTCAATATGCAAAACAATCTGGCAGAGGGTGGATTCACGGGAATTACGTTATTGCTTTATGCCCTTTTCCATATTAGTCCTTCTATTTCAAACCTGGTTTTGAATATCCCGATCTTTTTTATCGGCTGGCGTTTGCTGGGCAAGACGATGTTTGTATACACCCTAGTCGGTACTGTAGCACTGTCTTTATTCCTCAGCATTTTTCAGCGATATGAAATACATATGCCCCTTCAGCATGATCTTGCGCTTGCCGCTTTATTTGCCGGCGTATTCATTGGAGCCGGCTTAGGCATTATTTTTAAGTTCGGCGGTACGACGGGCGGGGTTGATATCATTGCCCGTTTGGTCAATAAGTATTTTGGGATACCAATGGGCCGAACGATGTTTGCTTTCGATGCTTGCGTGATCATTTTATCATTGCTTACCTATCTCTCTTACAAAGAAGCCATGTACACATTGGTTGCCGTTTTTGTGGCGGCAAGACTGATTGATTTTATTCAGGAAGGCGGATACGCAGCTAAAGGTGCAACAATCATCTCTGCGAAAAACGACCAGATTCAGAAGAAAATTCTTGAGGAAATGGAACGGGGCGTTACCATTTTGAAAGGACAGGGATCCTACACGAAAGAGGATCTAGACGTGCTGTATTGTGTAGTGCCCAAAAACGAACTGGTCATGCTGAAAAGTGTGATTAACTCCATTGACCCTCATGCCTTTGTCGCGGTCAGCGATGTCCACGATGTGCTTGGAGAAGGATTTACACTCGATGAAAATAAAAATCCGCTCCCGCGCTAATGTTTCTTGAATGACAAAAGGCGGCTGCCGCCGCCCCTCTTACTCATTTTGGATAATCCCGCTTTTTTAGTTTCTTTTTCTCCGCTCTGTATTTTCTGTAACCGACATAAGTAAGTGCAGTAATGATGATACCGCCTGTAGTGATCATCACCCATAACAAAGACGGATCTGAATCATCCTCTTCCACCCTGTCAAATACACTCTTCAGATCGTTCTGGAGTAGAGAAAGCCGTTCAAGCTTCGTACTCTCAGTCATTTGCTGAAACCCCTCTTGCTCAATCACTTCAATATGTTTTCCGACTGTAGCAAGCTGATCTTCTGATATATCGATTGTAAGACTTGGATAAATCAAATCATACAAGCTGATAAATTCGTTCCACTTTTCATGAAAGCTCGTACTTTCATTTTTTTGGACATCCTGCTTGAGTGCGGCAAAGACCTCCATAATCGGCTTCTCCAGTGACCCCCAAAGGGGATCAGACTGATTGTCAACAGCATCCATCAGCATTCTGAACTGCGCAGCTGCTCTGAGCTTTTGTTTGTCTGATGCATCAGACTGTTTTAAACTCCGTACCATATCGTTATAGCCCAAAGTAATCTGGCGAATTTGGGCTCCAGTTAACATGCTGTCTTGCTTCTGTTTTTCAGCGGATTTTAATGTTTTTTCAAAATAAGATAAGACTTGCAGCGCCTCTTCATATTTTGACTGGCGGGTCATTTGAAAAACCGTATCGGATAAATCATTCAATTCCTTGAGGCTTCCCCGCTCTTCAGCCATGGCGTTCCCATTATAAAAAATAAGAGCAATCAACAAACAGATCGTCAGCTTTCGTTTCATGCAGGTCCCTCCCACTCTCTCTCCTTACAGGATATGAAGGAAGGGACAAGGATAGACCAAGATTGTCTTTACGTCAGTTGAAGCTTTGTTTGCTTTTTCGAAATGACGAGATAGAAGGCAAGTCCGATTGAAAAGATGCTCAGCCAAAACGTTCCGTATCCTATGTCAGTCATATATTCAGAAAGCATGGAGTATTGCGGCATCATTCCAAACAGGTAATCAATGACATCATTATGAAGCGTCCAGACCGCAGCGATAACAAGATGCCATAATGAAAATCGAAAATACGGGCTGTACAGCACCCCCTGGACAGCCATTGCAAAATGCGAGGCAATCAGCATATAGCCTTCCCATGGCAAATCACCCGTTACAGCTAATACGAGAAGATTCATTCCGACCGCCCACAAGCCATATTTCACGAGCGTCACTAACGCAAGCGCTTCAAAAAGCGGAGCATTCCGCTTCATGAGAAAGGCCAGCAGCACAAACAAAAAGAAAAACGTTGCTGTCGGGCTGTCCGGGACAAATATGAGGAAACGGGCCGGCGTCTCCAAAAGCTGAGGCAAGTACCAATAGTATCCGTAAACCGTTCCCAGAAAATTGATCACTAAGACAAGAATAAGCATCGTTCGCTGTCCTAATACATATTGAAACCATTTCACATCAAATCAACTCTCAGTCTGTAAAAATAATGTGTCCATATAAAAAAGCTGACGCCTGGTCAGCTTTTGATAATAAAAGTATATCCTTCCGTTTCGCAATTCACAATACGTTATTTTGCCGTTGTTTCGGAAATGAATTTCGCAAGTTCTTCAAGCTGCTTATCATTTCCTTTGAACACGCCTGCCGGCATTTGGCCTTTTCCTTCAACAGCGATCTTTTTGATTTCTTCCGGCTTCAGTCCGGTGTCTACCAATGAAGGCCCGGCCGCTCCGCCTTGAAGATTATCCCCGTGACATGAAATACAGCCCTGCTCCTGAAAAATTTTATATCCTTCGGCACTGGTATCGATATCCGCTTCTTTTGTGATTTTCCCCTGCTCCTCCGCCTTTGCCCAGTCGTGAGTAGCTACGGACTGCCAGGTCAAAAATACAGCCGCGGAAATAGCCAAGAGCATCATCCCGACAGCCACGGGACGCTTCCAAGGCCTTCTTTCCGTTCCTCTGTCGAGAAATGGCGCCAAAAGCAGAGCGCCAAAGGCGATCCCCGGCATAATCATAGCGCCGACCACCGTAAAGCTCCCAGCGGCGTATTCATATTTCAAAAGCTGATATAAGAAAAGAAAATACCAGTCCGGCAGCGGAATATAACCTGTATCCGTCGGGTCCGCCATCCGCTCCAAAGGCGGCTGGTGTACAATCGTCAAAACAAGAAAACCGATCAGAAAGACAGCTCCGACCATCCATTCCTTCAATAAGAAATTCGGCCAGAAGGCTTCTGTTTTACCGGGATACTCTGAATAATCCTTCGGTATATTCGGCTTTTTCTCAGCCGGTATCCTTGAGTCTCCTACAAATTTCATCCCTTTGCCCCGGTGCATGTCATCCCCTCCCTTTTATTCGCAGATCAAGTTTAAAGCGGTCCTGAAATCCCCTGCTTACGGATCATAATAAAGTGTGCGGCCATCAATCCAAACAAGGCGGCAGGAAGAAAGAATACATGGATCGCAAAAAACCTAGTCAGCGTTTGGGCGCCTACAATATCCGGATGCCCTGCCAGGAGTGTTTTGACTTGTGTCCCGATCAAAGGAGTGGCTTCAGCGATCTGCAGCCCGACTTTTGTGGCAAACAGAGCCTTCATATCCCAAGGAAGCAAGTAGCCTGTAAACCCAAGCCCAAGCATGACAAAAAAGATTAACACACCGACTATCCAGTTCAGTTCCCGCGGCTTTTTATACGCCCCTTGGAAAAAGACCCTCAGCGTATGTAAAAACATCATCACAATGACCAAGCTGGCGCCCCAATGGTGCATTCCCCTGACAATCTGGCCGAATGCAACTTCATTTTGCAAATAATATACCGATTCCCAGGCATTTTTAATATCAGGTACATAGTACATCGTTAAAAACATCCCAGACAACACTTGGATAACGGTTACAAAAAACGTCAGTCCCCCAAAGCAGTACACAAACGCAGAGAAATGATGGGCGGGATTCACATGTTCCGGCACTTCGTGATCGGCAATATCCCTCCACATCGGTGTAATATCAAGCCGTTCATCTACCCAGTCATAAATTTTGTTCAGCATGTCACCCTTCCCCCTTAGGCTTTGCTTTTCCAAGATACAGGAAGCCGTCTTTAACTTCTTGCTCGTAATGATCAAGAGGCGCAAGCGGCGGCGTGCCCGGGACATTGGTGCCGTCTTTTTCATAGAGTCCGTAGTGGCAAGGACAGAAAAATTTATTCGGATTTTTAGGATCGCTGTTCCAGTTCACCGTACACCCCAAATGCTTACAAATTGGTGAAAGTGCTACAATCTCATCCCCATTTTTGAAAACCCAAGCTGATCTCGATTCTTCCGACTCATACCAGGCATCGACTTGATTAATTTTGAAATCAAAGCGCTGCGGCTCTTTTGTCAGCTCATCTACGCTGACAACCTGAACCATGTCCTGCTTTCCTGTCGATTTTAATACCGGGTCGAGTGCAAAGCGAACCATAGGCATGAGCATACTAGCCGCCATAAACCCCCCTACGCCTGTAAGCGTATAATTTAAAAATTGACGTCTCGATATATCATGTCTTCCGCCCATCTCTTCTCCCCCCTCAAGGTCAACCCTGCAAACTGACTAAAATAGAAAATATTTCATAACTCTAGACACCCTCATAATATATGAATCTCTCAGCAAGGTCAATATAGCCAAAATATTGTTTATAAGGAAATGTAAGTGTTTTTACGAAGCGTTCCATAACTGTAACAAAACGTTCAAAATTTCAGCTGTGCGTTCATCTAATATTTTTCTTTTTATGGAGTCATTTAAGTGCTCTAACGGAACAGAAGGCGCAACAATCATCTTCCCCAATGACTCTTCGCTACTCCAATGATCATCAGCTGTCAGCAGTACAACATGCTGAAAATCTGATTTGACCTCCTCCTGTAAATCTTTCAGCCCTTGAACGGTATTTTCATTTCTATCAACATATGTATAAGCAGGCAATAAATATACCCGACCTTTTAACTGCCTTTCCAATTCATCAGCTAGAAGCTGCGTAAATTCGCCTCTTTCTGCTGCTATTTTTAATTGGCTCCCCATTTGTATGTTAATTAATGGTATGACAGCGGTATCAATGTAATCTTTAGATTGTAAATAGTCCTTGGCATCAGGCATTTTCCACCTCATCATCGTTCTCCCCTTTTTACGACAACGAGCCTTGCATTACACTGCAAGGCTGGTCATGTTATGTGAGCTGATTCAATTGGCGCGATAATTGTTCAAATGCTTCTTTATCGTGACGATCGAGCGCATCGTCAATGTCTTTTAATAATTTTTCTCTTTGGAATGTAGAAATGGCGTGCTCCAGGATTTGTTCAGCCAGCCCCTGATCTTTTTTGTTTTCAAACAGATCTTTCGGAATGTGAGGGTTGGACTCCAGCACCGCCGCATACTCAGGAGAACTGTAGGCTGAACGGAAATTAAGCTGGATAAACAAATCCTGCTGTTTATTTAATCTAATATCATGAAAAGATTTTTCCGCGTCGGTTGTCATGACATTCTCTTTATAAAACCGAAACGGAACTTCTTCAACACAATGTGTTGACATTATAATGCCTCTCGGGCAAAATTCTGCCTGCTCTACAAAATGAACCTTTTCCATTAAAGAATCGTGGCTCATTAAGTAGTTCAAGATCCATACGCACTCTCTGCGCTTTAGCTGATAATGGTTTAAAAACCAACGGATAAAATCCTTTTTCTCATTGACAGAAACAGGGGTCTGCATGTAATTCCCTCCTCTATCGTTCGTATAATCTATACTTATATGTTCCACATAAGCGGTTAAAATTCCTGCTTATCTCGAAAATTCATCCTCGATCCGCAAGATTATTTCTTCCAGCTCTTCATTGGCTCCATCTATTTCGAGTACCTTTTTCAATAGCGGCAGCGCTTCTTGTTGGAGGCCTTCTTCTAATAAAAAGGTTGCGTATTCGTATAAGAAATCTCTGTCCTCACGATAGTGAAGAAAAGCAGCTTCAAAGGATTGTTTTGCTTCTTCGTACTGCTCTAATTCGGTGTAAGCGCTGGCCAGATACCAATTGTATTTCGGATCTTCTTCCCCGTAGCCCCGCACCTCTTGAATCAGATCAATAATTTGCTCATAATCCTCTTCCTTATGATACACAGCAAGTAAAGTATGGAGTGCTTCGACGAAGCCAGGATCAAGAGCAAGCGCTTCCTGAAGAAGTTTTTTCCCTTCTTCTGACTTCCCGATTTTTAACGCCATCTTTGCGGCATAGAGGAAAAGCTCTTTGTTATATTCATCATACCTGATACCCTCTTTTGCCGTTTTTAATGCCTCTTCATACATCCCTTCAGCCTCATAGCTTTTTGAAAGCGGCATATAAAGTGATGAATAGGATGGATCAAGCTCCTTTAAATCGGACAGCTGTTTAATAGCCGTTTTGATCAGTCCCGCCTGCGAGGCTGTAAATCCATAGCCGAAAATTGTATTAGGGTCAGGATTCTCATCTACAGCTTTTTCATACCATGGAATGGCCTCCTCAAAATCTCCTGATGCACTTAGCGATTCCGCCAATCTTTGGTGGACATTAACGCCTCCGATCTCACTCTGCTCCCCAGCCGTTCTTTTAAAATATTGAACAGCTTTTGCATAGGCTCCTTGAGTAAAGTATAGCTCGCCTAACGCAAAATCAATGATTGGTTCATTTTCAAGAATAGACTTTGCCTGTAAAAGCTTTTGCTCACTTACTTCGAACAGCCCCTGCATCTGATAAAGATCAGCCATGAGCAGCAGGCTTTCCGGATATGATGGGTCTGATTCCGGGATCGTTTCCAGCACAGCCAATGCTTTTTCTTCTTCGTCAATATCTATTAAAAGTTCAGCATAAAAATTCGTCAGTTCTGTTTCATTCGGATATAAATCATGCAAATCACTAATCAGTGAGATCGCTTTCTCTACATTTCCCCACTCGTAATAAAGCTGTGCTGCGATGGCTTTATCTTCATCATGAAGCTGTTTTTCGGCCTTCGAGAGGGTGTTGAGTCCCTTTTCTGTTTCTCCTGCTTCAACTAATTTTATGGCTTCTTGAATTAATGTATTCAAATCGGACCGATCCTTTCTTTTCCTAACAACATCAATCATACATAAAAGTCTTATTTGTTCGGGTTAATCCTATCATAATTCAGAGGATAGCCCTCGGCAAATAAGATGCTTACACTGTACGTCAAGGAATTTCTGAGTCTTATTAGTTTATCAAAAGATCCTGCGATAGCAAATAAAAAAAGGAAGATAGCCCTCTATTACAGTAAAGCAGCCCTTGACCTGCCGACTTGTAAGTAAAGCCCCCCTCCCTCTTTTGTGTTTTTATATTCCTCTATAAGACAGGCTATGTTTTTTTCCTTCAGTTTATGACTGATAAACGCTCACACAACAAATCCTGAAGCATAAACTTCAGGATTTGTTTGAAAGCTTATTTAAATGATCAAAAAAGTTTGGATATGACACATGAATGGCGTCTGTCTGTCCGATCTCAATCGGCTCCTCTGTTAAACAGGAAGCTATGCCTAGCATCATCCCGATCCGATGATCTCCATGACTTGATACTTTCGCGCCGCCTTTGAGAGTTTGTTTGCCGTATACCTTCATTCCGTCTTCAGTCGGTTCAATCTCAGCACCGAGCTTTCGAAGCTCTGAAACAACTGTATCGATACGGTTCGTTTCTTTCACTTTAAGCTCTGCGGCATCCTTAATGACTGTTGTTCCTTCCGCCTGAGTCGCAAGTAGCGCAATAATAGGAATCTCATCAATCAAACGCGGAATCATATCTCCGCCAATTTCAACCGCTTTAAGAGTTGACGTTTCAATGATCAAATCTCCATAAGGCTCTGCGCTTTCGTCAACAGATGGTTTGATTTCCAGCTTTGCCCCCATGTTTTGAAGCACATCGATGACACCTGTCCGAGTCGGATTTAACCCCACGTTTTTCAGTACAATTCTGCTGTTTGGAATCATTGCGCCAGCTGCAAGGAAAAACGCGGCTGAAGAAATATCTCCGGGAACAAAAATATCTGCAGCCGTAAGCTGCTGGCCGCCTTTTATGGAGACACTTGTCTTGTCCTCTGCCAGTTTCACTCCGAAAGCAGACAGCATCCGTTCAGTATGATCTCTGGATTTATGAGGCTCGGTGACAGTTGTAGTTCCCTCAGCCTGCAACCCGGCAAGCAGAACAGCCGATTTAATTTGAGCGCTGGCCACAGGTGATACATAGTCAATGCCTTTTAATGTACCGCCGCTTACTGACAGCGGTGTAAATTCTCCGCCGGCTCTGCCGTCAATTTTAGCGCCCATTTGTTTCAGAGGCTCTGTTACACGCTTCATTGGGCGTTTCGCAATGCTTTCATCCCCAGCTACCGCGCTGTAAAAAGGGCGGCCCGCAAGGATTCCGAGCATCAGACGAATCGTTGTGCCTGAATTACCGACGTCTAACAGACTTTCTGGTTCTCGCAGGGAATCCATCCCTTTCCCGTGAATGACTACATCACTGCCGTTTCGCTCAATTTGAACACCCATCTTACTAAAGCAATCGATGGTGCTCAGACAGTCTGCTCCCGGCAGAAAATTTTTAACAGTTGTTGTGCCTTTCGCAAGCGCGCCAAACATAACAGAGCGGTGAGAAATAGATTTATCACCGGGAACATGTATTTCGCCGTTTAACGCCTGCACCTTTTCTCTTTTCATTGTTTCCACCTCAATCAGCATAAAAAGTTTCGTATTCCGCGCGGGCTTCTATGCACTGTTCGGCCCGTTTACGGTCATCATCGGATTGAAAACTGATCCTTAAAATCCCGTTAATATCTTCTCTCGTTTCAATAATGCGGATATTCGTTATACTGATGCGTTCCGCAGCAAGTATAGCCGTTATCTCGGAAATCACCCCAGGATGATCTGGCACGTCTACGTATAAATCATAAAATGCCGGTATTGCGCCCTTCTGGCGGAGAGGCAGTCCATCACGGTAGTCCTTTGCCGTTTTAAAATAATTGAATAGTTTTTCCGCATCTCCATGCTCTACATATGTCCGGATCGTTTCAATCTCACGAGTCCACTCATCAAAACGATCTAAAATCTTATCTTTATTATGTAACAGAATATCACGCCACATTGCAGGACTGCTTGATGCAATCCGGGTAATATCCCGAAAACCGCCGGCAGCAAACCGCTTCACAAGCGGATAAAGCTCTTCCGAGTGATGGGTCTGATGCACAAGACTGGCTGCAACAATATGCGGAAAATGACTGATCACGCTTGTTACTCCATCATGCTCTTCAGGCGACATTTCTACAAATTGGGCATTCGTCCCTTGCAGCAAATGTTTTAACTGATTGACCGCTTGTCTGTCCGTTTTACGGCCCGGGGTTAAAATATAAAACGCATTTTCAAACAGAAATTCCTTTGCAGCGGCAACTCCTGATTTATGCGAGCCCGCCATCGGATGCCCTCCGACAAATTGGTAGCCGGCAGGCAGCACTTGATCGGCGTAATGAACCACTTTTTGCTTTGTGCTTCCTACGTCAGTAATCAAAAGCGGATGCTTAATTTCTGAATGGGCCAGCTCTTCAAGCATAAGCAGCGTTTGCGCAACAGGTGTTGCAATAATAACGGTTGCAGCTTTTTTCGCGCCGTCAATAAACGATTCAGCACTCTCGTCTATCACACCTAATTTTAAGGCAGCCACTACCTGCTCATCTGAGATATCGACCCCAATAATGCGTTTTTCCGGATGTTTTTTTTTGATGGCTAACGCAATAGAACCGCCTATCAATCCGAGACCGGCGAGCAATATTGTATCTTTGATTTGATTCATTCGTCATCACCTGGTTCATAGACTAAAGAGGTGATTCTTGACCACCTCTTATAAAATTTCAGCTAAAGTTGCGAGAATTTCCTCGTTTTGCTCTTTCGTTCCGATCGTAATCCGGAGTGAAGTCGGGAACCCTAATGCATTTCCTGATCGGACAATATAACCTTTTTGCAGCAATGCCTGAAACAACTCATCAGACGGGCGGTTAAAGTCTATTAAAACAAAGTTTGTCTGTGAAGGGTAGCACTTTAATCCGTGTGTTTCCGCAAAATCATAATACTGCTGAAGGCCTGCTTGATTTTTCTCAATACAAGAAGCGATAAATTCTTGGTCGTCAAGGGCTGCAATTGCTGCAGCCTGGCCAAGACGGCTGGTGTTAAACGGCTCTCTTGCCGGCTCTATCTGGCGGATCAATTTTTCGTCAGCAATACCGTATCCGACTCTAAGCGCCGCCAGACCGTATGCCTTTGAAAACGTGCGCAATATCATCAGATTGGAATACGTATTCAAAAGCGGTATGCTTTCCGGGTAATCCTCAGCTGTTACATATTCATAATATGCTTCATCAAGAACAACGAGGACACGAGAAGGAACACGTTCCAGAAATGAAGTCAATTCTCCTTCAGATGTATAAGTTCCAGTCGGGTTGTTCGGGCTGCAAATCCAAACGACTTGAGTCTGTTCGTCAATCGCTTCAAGCATCGCGTCTAAATCATGAGAGCCGTCAGAACGAAGGGCAATTTCACGAACTTCAGCGCCTTCAATCACCGCATTATGCTTATATTGCGGAAAAGTCGGTGCTGCTGCAATCGTGTTTGTTTTGTCGTTTAAAAAAGCCCGGCATATAATTTGGATGATTTCATCTGAACCATTACCGAAAATAAGTGATGTTTCGCTCACATTGAGGTGCTCACTGAGCCTTGTCCGCAAAGCTGCGCTATATCCATCGGGATAAAGCGCAAGCTGTTGAATTTCATGATGAAGCGCCTCTTTTGCAGCTTCCGAACAGCCGTACGGATTTTCGTTTGATGCAAGCTTCACGACTTTATCCAAGCCATATTCTGCTTTTACTGCTTCAATCGGTTTACCCGGCTGATAAGGCTTCAGTTGTTTTAAATGTTCTTTGATACGCAAATCCAGTCACCTCATTTTAAACTGTACAAACCGCCAAACGTCTTCGCGTAATCTTCAAACTCCTGCACTGCACGATCTCTCGTCTCAGTGCTGATGAGCCGATCCTTTAATTCTTCTATCTTTTTGACGAGCGCACTTCCCACTACGACACCGTCACAGATTTCATTCATCTTGACCACCTGCTCGCGGCTGGAAATACCAAACCCAACAGCAACCGGCACAGCGCTGAGGTTCTTCACTGTCCGGATAAATGGATAAGCTGATGAATTGAACTCATTTCGGACACCGGTCACACCTAACGAAGATACACAGTAGACGAAGCCCTCGGCTTGTTCAATAATCGTTTTCAAACGGCTTTCGCTTGTCGGTGCAACTAAAGAAATATACGTTACCTCATGGGTTTTGCATTCCGCTTGAAGGCTGGCGCTCTCTTCTAAAGGCAGATCCGGAACAAGCAGGCCGTCTATATGATTTTCCCGCAGTAAAGCGAAAAAGTATTCTTTGTTCAATTGTAACACAGGATTATAATACGTAAAGAGGATAATGGGAATATTGACGCCATTTTTTTTCATTTCTCCGCCTAATTCAATCGCTTTTACAATATTCATCCCGTTCTCAAGCGCCCGTTTTGAAGCCCGCTGAATCACCGGACCGTCTGCCAGCGGATCAGAGTATGCTACACCAATCTCAAGTGCCGTGGCACCCGCTTTTTGGAGAGACTTAGCCAGTTCGATTGATACTTCCGGCAACGGATCACCCGCTGTAATAAACGGGATAAACAACTTTCCCGACTGCTGCAGGTCTACTTTAAACATGCGCTTTCACCTCATCTTCCAATTCGTTCATTAATGTGTTGACATCCTTGTCTCCTCTTCCTGATAAACAGACGAGGATAGTTTGATCCCGCCCCATCTCTTTTGCGGTTTTAAATGCCTTCGCTAATGCATGAGCAGATTCGATCGCTGGTAAAATCCCTTCTTTTTCTGACAATAGTTTTAACGCGTTTACTGCTTCTTCATCAGTTATGCTATCGTATGTGACACGGCCGCTTTTATGCAAATAGGCGTGCTCCGGACCAATTCCCGGATAGTCAAGTCCTGCTGAAATTGAATAAGGCTCAATAATTTGACCGTACTCGTCTTGAATGAGGTAAGTGAGCGAACCGTGAATCACACCGACAGTTCCTTTCGTAATGGTAGCGGCATGAAGCGGGGTATCAATTCCTTTTCCTGCCGCTTCAGCACCGATCAGTTCAACATCTTCGTCTAAAAATGCCTGAAACATGCCTATCGCATTACTTCCGCCGCCTACGCAGGCAACGACTTTATCCGGCAGTGTTCCCTCATTGTCTTTCAGCTGATCCTTCGCTTCCTCTCCGATCATTTTTTGAAATTCCCGGACAATTTGCGGGTAAGGGTGCGGTCCGACAACCGATCCAATCATATAAAAATGATCCTCACAATGCTGAACCCAATAACGGATAGCCTCATTTGTCGCATCCTTCAGTGTCCCGTTTCCGCTTGTGACCGGCACAACCTTTGCTCCAAGAAGCTTCATTCGGAATACGTTCAGAGACTGGCGGGCGACATCCTCTTCACCCATAAATACAATGCAGGAAAAACCAAACTTGGCAGCAACTGTGGCGGCGGCTACTCCATGCTGTCCGGCACCTGTTTCTGCAATGATTTTCGTTTTGCCCATTTTTTTTGCAAGCAATGCCTGACCTAAAGCATTGTTGATTTTATGAGAACCTGTATGGTTTAAATCTTCTCTTTTCAAATAAATTTTGGCGCCGCCTAAATGTTCTGTGACTCGATCGGCATATGTTAATGCGGTCGGCCTGCCGGAATATTCAGCTAACAGCTTATGATATTCTCCCCTAAAAACAGGATCATCCTTTATTTCCTTAAATGCTGTTTCAATTTCTTCTAACGGCTGCATAAGAGTTTCCGGAACAAATTTCCCGCCAAAATCGCCGTATCTGCCTATTTCATTCGGATATGGATACATATCGGTTCATCCTTTCTTCTAAGAGCCTAATCAGTTTGTCATCTTTTTGTCCGTTTTTTTCTATTCCGCTAGCAAGATCGACTCCGCCCGGTCTCCATTTTAATAAGTCTGCGATTGTGTCGGGATTCACACCGCCTGCGATGAAACACCGTTTCCCCGTTTGTTCAGCTTTCTGCTGATATTCAGGCACACAATCCCAAGCAAAAGCCACTCCAGTCCCGCCTCTTGCCCCTTTTACAGATGAGTCAATCACAAAACCGTCTACAGAATCGTTAAAGCGGTCCAAGTCCTGAATTGCTGTGCTGTTATGATGGAGCGCCTTCCATATTTCACAATTTGTCAGCAGACGGAGGGCTTCAGCATCCTTTGGCGTCTCATCACCATGAAGCTGGATGACGTCAAGCTGCAAATCGCCTGCTATACGGGAAATCGTTCCCAGCGATTCATTCACAAAAACGCCTGTAATCTGTTTTTCGGTGCGAACTTGGCTCAGCCACTTTTTCACATCTGCCGGAGATACTTTTCGTTTACTGTCAGCAAAAATAAAACCCAGATAATCTGCCTGTGAATCCGCTGCAAGTTGCAGATCCTGCAGAGACCGTATACCGCAATACTTTAATGCCGGTTTTTTCACATCCTCACTCCCCATACAAAGCATGGATTGCTTTTTGCTGTGAATGCTGTCTCATCAATGACTCTCCGATGAGAACAGCTCGTGCTCCATGTTCTTTGACAAATGTTAAATGTTCTAAAGAACCAATGCCGCTTTCACTGACAAGCAAGCATTCTTTCGGAACTAGGGATGCAATCTGTTTCGTCTGTTCGAGCGAAGTTTCAAACGTTTTTAAGTTTCGATTATTAATACCGAGAATATCAGGGGTGAATACCTTCACTATTTGTTCAAGCGTCGTTTGATCATGAACCTCCACTAACACGTCCATTTCCTTTTCCCCTGCTTCGAGATACAACTCGTGAAGCTGTACGGGATCAAGCACCTCTCCGATTAACAATATGGCATCTGCTCCGATTCTCTTTGATTCCTCCACTTGAATCGAATCAATAATAAAATCTTTTCTCAGCACCGGAATCGAAACAGCACGCTTTACGTCTGATAAATAACTGTTTTTCCCTTGGAAAAACGGAAAGTCAGTTAAAACAGAAAGCGCGTCTGCCTGCGCAGCTTCATAGTCTTTTGCAATCCGCTCCGGAACAAAATCTTCTTTAATGAGTCCTTTTGACGGCGACGCTTTTTTGACTTCGGCAATCAATCCGATAAAACGGTTCGGGTTATCCAGCGCCTCTTTAAAAGACCGTTTTTCAAAAGGCTGCTCTTCTGGCAGGATGAGAGTTTTGACTTCTTCTTTTTTTTGATTGATTATGTTTTCAAGCATAGATCTCTCCCTCTTTCTGTTTCAGTCTATTGAGCTGCGCTGCGGCACCTCCGCTTGCAATCGTTTCTAACGCAAGCTCCGTTCCTTCTTTCAGTGTTTCGGCAATACCCGCCGTGTATATCGCAGCGCCGGCATTAAAGGCTGTAATATATAAAGCTGATCGGCTGCTTTTATTTTCAAAAATATTCTGAATCAGATGAGCGCTTTCTGTCGGTGACTGCACCTGTATATCTTCAAGTCTGCCATTTTTGAAGCCGAAGTCTTCGGGTGAAACAGTATATTCCCGGCGCTCTCCATCCTTTATTTCAATCACATCGGTCGGTGATGTAACCGAAAGCTCATCTAAACCGTCACGGCTTGCTGCGAATAGTACATGCTTCGGCTGGAACATTTCCAGTGCGCTTGCCATCAATCCCGCTTTTTCAGCAGAATAGACACCGATCACCTGACGCTTCGCCTGCAAAGGATTGCTGAGCGGTCCGAGCAGATTAAAAATCGTTCTAAATCCGAGCTCTTTTCTTGTGCCCGCTACATGTTTCATGGACGAATGATAAAGCGGTGCAAAGAGAAATCCCATATTATTTGTTTCAATGCTGATTTTGACTTCTTCAGGTGTGGTTTGGATTGGTATCCCAAGCTCTTCTAGAACATCTGCGCTTCCGCTTTTAGAAGATACGGAGCGATTGCCGTGCTTTGCAATTTTAGCTCCTGCTGCTGAAGCAACGATTGCCGATGCCGTTGAAATATTAAAGGTAGAGATGCCGTCACCGCCTGTACCGCATGTGTCAACCACATCATGAAGTCCGTCTACCGTAAGGGCATGTGTCCGCATGGCCTTCACAAAGCCCGCCAGCTCTTCTGCAGTTTCGCCCCGATGAGCCAGGATTGACAATATACCGCCCATTTCAGAAGGAGTCATTTCTGCTGTCATCATCATATTCATAAGCGCTTCCGCTTCAACGGCAGTAAGTGTCTTTCCGTCAACGCATGTTTGCAGAAATTGGTTCATCAGCTTCATCCCCCTTGCTACGAAACATGTCTTCAGCAATATGAATGGTTTTCAGCAGTGCGCCCGCTTTGTTGCAGCTTTCTTCATATTCGGCTTCCGGCACAGAATCAGCAACAATACCTGCTCCAGCCTGTATCGATGCAACACCGTTTTTTACGCTCATGGTCCGGATCGTAATACAGGAGTCGATATTCCCGTCAAATCCGATGTAGGCGATGCAGCCGCCGTATGTCTCTCTCGGTGTCGGCTCCAATTCATTTAAAAGCTGCATGGCGCGGATTTTTGGGGCCCCGGTTAAAGTTCCCGCAGGAAAAGCCGACATTAGCGCATCGACAGGGTGAACTCCCTCTTTCAACCTCCCTGTGACGACTGAAATGATGTGCATAACATGTGAAAATGAGACGATCTTTGTGAACTCCGGCACAGCAACCGATCCATACTCTGCCACTCTGCCGATATCGTTTCGAGCTAGATCAACGAGCATATAATGCTCCGCTTTTTCTTTTTCATCTTTCATCAGCTCAATTTTGAGTTTTTCATCTTCCTCTTTGTCTGCGCCTCTTTTTCTTGTTCCGGCAATCGGATGGATTTCCAAATGCCCGTCTTGAACGTGGATTAACCGTTCCGGAGAGCTGCCGACAATCTCTCTGTCCGGGAGTTTTATATAATACATATACGGCGAAGGATTGACGATTCGCAGCACTCTGTACAATTCAAAGGAATCTGCTGTTATCGGAATCTCAAATTTTTGTGACAGGACACCTTGAAAGATGTCGCCTGCTTTTATATATTCTTTGATCTTTTCTACATCTGCCATAAACGCTGATTTTTCGTAGTTTGAAGATACTGTATCGAAACCTGGTGTCTTATATGACTCAGATGAAAGAAATAGTTCTTTTATGTTTTTTTGATCCATCATCTTTTCAATGAGGCCTTGGAGCTCTCGGTGATTTTTATTGAACACAGCAATTTTTTCAGCTTCAGTTTCTTGTCCATTCAATCTAGCATACTGAATAAAGTGGACGTTTTTTGTTTCATGATCATAAGCAATTAATGTGCTGCAAACAAACAGCATACACTTTTCAAATTCCGTTTCCTTCCTGTGGCGAGGAACAGAAGGTTCAATCATCGGGATCATATCATAGCTTAAATACCCGACAGCTCCGCCTACAAAGGGAATGGCAAGCTCTGGTGTTTTGATTTTGTATGTTGCATTCATCCAATCCAGAACCTCTTTTAATTCTTTTCCAGTGTAAAGGGATCGGTCATTCTCATCTTGAGTAGTAAAATCATTTTGCTGTTCTTTGATCGTGAGAAATGGCTGAAGGCCGATGAACGAATATCTGGACCAATTTGATGTGTCATCCTTGCTTTCAAGAAGGTAAGTGATCTTCCTGTCCAGCTGCTCGATCATTTGGATAGGTGTCAGTGTGTCAACTGTGAATGTCTCCACAATCGGTATGGTGCGGTAGGACATACTGTCCTCTAAAAATGCAGAAATGTTTGATTGGAAATTCATTGCTCTCACTCCTTTTGGCAAGGAGAATGAGAAGAAGGCATGAGAGGGAAAATCAAGATATAACAAAATAAACCCAAAAGAAAGGCTTCTTTTGGGTAGAATAAACATACATGTCTCAGCTCAACTACACTCATTCTCTGCTACCCTATTCTCTAACTCAACTCATTCACTAAGCTTTATACACACTCTTGTGTATTTCTAAGCTGTTCTAATCGTATTACAATTCATTATTTTTTGTCAATGATAAATCGGGTCTTAATACAACCGCTTTTTCTAAATAGACATGTCTGATTTGATTCTGAGGAACATCAGTCTGAACAGTCATCATGACCCTTATACATTTTTTCAGCCCGCCTGCAACATCCATTTCCTGCATACATGTCACCGGCACATACTGCCAGCCAGAAAGCTCGCGGACAGCTTTTGCCGGGAAAACAGAGTGCAGGTCAGGCGTCGCCGATAGAAGCATTTGAACAACATCTTCCGGCTTTGTT
Source organism: Bacillus sp. B28 (assembly GCF_029536185.1). NCBI lineage: Bacteria > Bacillati > Bacillota > Bacilli > Caryophanales > Bacillaceae > Bacillus > Bacillus sp. B28. The sequence goes on from NZ_CP120511.1 coordinate 2,330,754, forward strand.
TTGTTTTCTTCTATCATTTTTTCTAACAGCTGTTTGGTTTTTTGCAAAATTTCTTCTTCAGTGTCCTTTTCGACTGTAGTTGCTCCGCGAATTCCACGAATCATCATGATGTCTCCTCCATTCGCCATTTGTTCAGCCAGCTCTCAAGTTCATCTCTTGAAAACGTATGGTCGGCGACTTTTCCTAATTCTTTGAGAACGATGAATTGAATCATACCGCCGCGGGTTTTTTTATCATTCATCATACGGTCTAAAAGTACGGAAGTTGCCGTTTCTTTTTTAATGCGGCTTGGATAGCCCAGGTTCTTAAGCCAGCTGACTAATCGATTTCTGTCCATTTTACAGCCGGCTTCCTGTTCACTTATATATAAAGCAAACTGCATACCGAGTGCTACCGCATCACCGTGGGTGATCTGTCCGTAGCCATACTCCGCCTCAACTGCGTGGCCGAGTGTATGCCCAAAGTTAAGATAGGCTCTGATTCCTTCTTCCTTTTCATCCTGATGAACGACAGACGCTTTAATCGAAATACCTTTAAAAATCATGTCATTCAGCTGCTCGCTGGTGATATCGTTCAGTGAGTGAATGCCCAGCAGGTCTTTCAGGAATTCTCTGTCATAAATAAAAGCATGCTTAATCACTTCTGCCATCCCGGACCGAAGCTCTTTTTCCGGTAGGGAACGGAGAAAGTCCGTATCGTAAAGCACGGCTTTGGGCTGATAAAATGCGCCGATCAGATTTTTTCCAAGCGGATGATTCACCGCTACTTTTCCTCCGACCGCGCTGTCATGCGCCAAAAGCGTTGTAGGCATTTGAATGAAATCAATGCCGCGCATAAAAGTGGCAGCCACAAATCCAGCAAGATCTCCTACAACACCGCCTCCAAAAGCGATGATGCATGAGGAGCGATCCATATGAAATCGAATCGCTTCACTCTGCAGTTTCGTGTACATATCCATTGATTTCGCCTGCTCTCCGCTCGGCACCGTCACTTTTTTCACAGGCCATTTTTCTTCCAGCAGGTGAAGCATTTCATCACCGTACAGGCGATCCACTTCTACATCGGTAACAAGCATAATGCGTGTTAATGGCCTGTTTAGCGAGGTTAATAGTTCACAAGCCTTTTTTCTGATTCCTTGTCCGATAAATACAGGATACGAAGAGGAAGCGGTTTGAACATGCAGTGTTCTCATTAAAATTCCCTCGACAGTTTTCTCATATTCTCCACGTTTTCTCTAATGCGGTCAATTTGGTCTAAGCCGAATTGTTCAACAACAGCGTTCGCAATTTCCCATGCAACAGCAGCTTCCGCCACTACACTTGCCGCTGGCACTGCGCAGCTGTCTGAACGTTCAATACTGGCTGAAAACGGTTCTTTCGTTTCAATATCCACACTTTTCAGCGGTTTATATAATGTCGGAATCGGCTTCATGACTCCGCGGACAACGATTGGCATTCCTGTCGTCATGCCGCCTTCCAATCCGCCAAGTCTGTTCGTAGCACGCGTATATCCTTTTTCTTCGTCCCAAATGATTTCGTCATGAACCTCGCTTCCGTTTCTTCCGGCCGCTTCAAAGCCGATGCCGAATTCCACACCTTTAAATGCATTAATAGACAGTACTGCCGCAGCAAGCTTGCTGTCCAGTTTACGGTCATAATGAACGTAGCTGCCCACGCCCACCGGCATTCCTTCAACAATCACTTCCACAATTCCGCCGATGGAATCTCCGTTTGCCTTCGCTTCGTCAATGGCATCCATCATTTTTTTGCCTGCTTCTTCATCGTAGCATCTGACCGGAGACTCTTCAGTCACACGCTTTAAGTCATCAATTGAAGTATAATCCGTTTTTTCCGCCTTAACTGCCCCGATCTGTAATACGTGGCCCGCTACCTTAATGCCAAGCTCAGAAAGGATCTTTTTAGCGACAGCGCCTGCCGCCACTCTTACGGTCGTTTCACGTGCTGAAGAGCGCTCAAGCACATTTCTCATATCGCGGTGGTTATATTTAATCGCACCGTTTAAATCTGCGTGTCCCGGTCTTGGTCTGGAAATTTGGCGTTTCATTTCCTTTTCTTCTTCTTCAGTAATCGGAGCCGCACCCATAATTTTAGTCCAGTGTTTCCAATCGTTATTTTCTACGACAAGAGCGATTGGTGAACCGAGAGTGCGGGCATGGCGCACCCCGCTCATAATTTTCGCCTGGTCCTTTTCGATCTGCATGCGGCGCCCGCGGCCATGGCCTTTCTGGCGTCTGCCAAGCTCAAAGTTGATATCTTCCTCAGTTATGTAAAGCCCCGCAGGCACACCTTCAATAATGGTTGTCAATTGGGGGCCGTGTGATTCACCGGCTGTTAAATATCTCATGACTTCTTCTCCCTTCATCGCATTAACGCTTTTAAGTAAAACTACTATAACATATTTTTCGGCAAAAAGTCAGTCTATCTTTTTTGATAAAAGAATGTATCCGCGGGAGAAAGGCCGAATTTCTCCGGATTGAAGATCTGCTCTGTGCTGCCGACAAAGAGAACCCCATTCTTTTTTAGGCTATGCGCCATTTTTAAGTACAACTCTTCCTTTGCGTTTTCTGTAAAATAAATAAAAACATTGCGGCACACGATCAAATCAAAGTCTTGCTCGTAGCGATCCGCAAGCAGATTATGTTTTTGAAACCTAATGTTCTTCTTTATGTCATGTTTCACTTCATAGCTCTTATCAGCGTTTTGAGTAAAATAACGATCCTTCACAGAAGACGGCACTTCTTGCAAAGACCGCTCCTGATACACGCCTTTTTTGGCTTTTTCCAATGCCTTATCATCTATATCAGTCGCCAAAATCTGATAGCCTGGGAGCCCTTTCTGCTGATCTAAAATCATTGCGAGCGTATAAGGCTCCTCCCCTGTAGAGCATGCCGCGCTCCATATTTTTAAAGGCTTTGAATGTTTGATTAAAGGCAAAATAGCTGTTTCAAGAACTTCCCATCTTTTATAATTTCGATAAAATTCTGAAACATTAATCGTCATTCTGTCCAATGTTTCATTTAAAAGCGCCTGATCCTTTTCTAATGCGACTGCAAAATCCTTAAAACTTTGAAAACCTTTTTTCTCATAAAGAGATGTCAGCCTTCTCTTCATTTGCGCTTCTTTGTATAAAGTTAAATCAACTCCGGTTAATTGCTTCCATTTGGTTGTAAATACGCTGTATGTATCCATCTCTTCTCTCCCAGTCTCGCTGTCTTTTGTCCTAGTATAGCTTGTTTTATCAGGAAATTGTATTGTTTCAAATAAAAAAATCAGCTTTTCAGCTGATTTCAGATGATTGGTAAAGGCAGGGGTGGATCCCCTGCCGTTTAACCATATATTCAAGTCAATGTAAACCTTTACAAAAAAGCCGGAACCGACGGAGTGCAGATGCCGGCTCTTCTCTCGGCTTTTTCAGCAATGATTAATAGATCCAGCCTGTCATGAGTTGTTGATATGATACTAACTCTTCATCCTTAAAGAAAATATTAATCTCACGCTCAGCACTTTCCAGAGAATCAGAGCCGTGGATAATATTTTTTCCGACAAACATGCCGAAATCCCCGCGAATGGTGCCTGGCAATGCTTCTTTAGGGTTTGTTTTTCCAATCAGCTGCCTGGTCACTTCAACGACATTTTCGCCTTCCCACACCATCGCAAAAACTGGTCCGGAAGTAATAAACTCAACAAGTTCTCCAAAGAAAGGCTTCCCTTGATGTTCGGCATAGTGTTTCTCAGCCATTTGTTCAGTTACTCTCATCAGCTTTGCGCCAGCCAATTGTAAGCCCTTACGTTCGAATCTAGATAAAATTTCCCCGATCAGCTGCCGTTGGACACCGTCCGGTTTCACCATGATAAAAGTCTTTTCCATCACATTCTCCACCCCATCATATGTATGTATAGGCTTTCACATTGCACACCGAAATCGTAACATCTTTCAGATAATTAATCAATCCGGGGCGGAGAAATTTCTTAATATCTACAAAAAATTAAAATTTTCTTTTGCCGATATATTTTGCGATGGCTGCAAGAGAAGAACGCGCACGCCCTCTCGGAAGCGTGTTAAGTTTTTGGAAAGCTTTTTGCAGATACATCTCGCTCACTGCCATCGATGCTTCAATTGCATCTGTCTTTTTGATTTCTTCAATAATGGGCGCAAGCTGTTCTTGTGTCGTCTCGCTGTTAATTAATTTAAGCTGATTCTTTAAAGCTGGATTTTTTAATGCATATAGGACAGGCAATGTAACATTTCCTTGAAGCAAATCGCCTCCAACCGGTTTCCCCAGTTCTTCTTCAGTTGAAGTAAAATCAAGAATATCATCAATGATTTGATAAGACATGCCGACATAATATCCAAACCAGTAGAGCGCCTTATGAATCTTTTCTTCAGCTCCGGACGCAATAGCCCCCAGCTGGCAGCTGACAGCGATAAGAAGCGCCGTTTTTCTCTTTATGCGCCGCAGGTACGTTCTGAGATTCTGTTCCATGTTGTATTTGTCTTTGATTTGTTCAATCTCTCCAAGACACACTTCAACAATGGTCTGTGACAAAATCCGATGCGCTTTCGGTTCATTAATTCTCGTCATCATTTCAAGAGATCCGGCAAGCATATAATCGCCTGTATACATCGCAATTCGGTTATCCCATTTGGCTTTGATCGTCGGCTTTCCCCGGCGAAGCTCCGCATCATCAATGACATCATCATGAACCAATGATGCCATATGAATCATTTCCAGAGTGACAGCGACATATTTAATCTTATTGATATCGTAATCGCCAAACATGCCGGAAAGCAGAACGAAGACAGGCCGAATCCGTTTGCCTCCTGCCTGCAATAGATGAAGACCCGCCTCGCTCAAAAGCGGATAATCGGAGCGTACAGTTTGTTCAAGCTCCCTTTCAATTACATCAATATCGTCATTTAAAAAAGAGTAGGCCATTTTAAATTTCATATCATTCACCCAAACATCTGTGTTTTCATTTCCATCCGATATGCGTGGCTGCGACTCCGCCAGTAAACGAATGATATTTGACATTTTTCAGACCCGCCTCTTCAAACAGGCCTGCCAGTTCCTTCATACCAGGAAATTCTCTGGCTGACTCTTGGAGCCACGAGTATTCTTTATAGCTTTTCGCAAACAGCTTCCCGAAAAACGGCATAATATACTTAAAGTACATAAAATAAGCCTGTCTAAATCCAAACATTTCAGGCTGTGAGGTTTCCAGGCATACTACTTGTCCGCCAGGCTTCACCACACGTCTCATTTCTTTCAGTACGGTCAAATAATCCGGCACATTACGCAGACCGAAGCCAATTGTTACAAAATCAAATGTATTATCATCAAAAGGGAGCTCCATTGCATTTCCGTGCAGCAGTTCGATTTGACTGAAACCGCCGTCTTTTACTTTCTGTTTGCCGACGCTCAGCATGTTTTCGCTGAAATCCAAACCCTTTATTTCACCGGTTTTACCGGCTGCTTTTGCAAGAGCAATCGTCCAGTCAGCTGTTCCGCAGCAAACATCAAGAGCTTTGGCGCCTTCTTTTACACCCATGATGCGCATCGTTTTATCACGCCATTTTTTGTGCTGCTGAAAACTGATGACAGAGTTCATTTGGTCGTAGTTTTTATATATTTTTTCAAATACTCCGTGTACGCGCTGTTCTTTTGAGTCCTGCATAATGGTTACCCTTCTTCCACTTTCTGATGATAAGTTTGGTCTTGGCTGATTGTCTTCAGGCGGTTTAATAAAATTTGCTGAATAGGTGAGCTTAGAGGCAGAAGTGACTCAATGCTGTTCTTTGCTTTCTTAAAACACTCTTCCAGCATCTCTTCTTTTGTTTTCCCCAGCTGTATAACACTGCCGATCACATCTAAAAATGTATCATTTCCGGTCATAAGCCGCTTATATACAAAAAAATCACTCGATAGCTTCTTCCAGCGCGGGAGATTGAAATGTTCAGACACCCGATGGAATAAAGCTGATTCAACGATGCCGACACTTTCGAAAAAATGGTGTTCGTCCTTTACAGATCGGTCATACAGACGAATTTTATGTTCATTGATTTCTTTAATTGCTGTAGCGAGCGTTCTAATCATGTAGATATCCTTCATTTCAGATAGTAATGAATAGTACAGTCCGCTGAAATAATCGCCTGCAAGAACAGTCAATTGGCGGTTCTTGTTTTCGTCTCGTTTTATGACTCTGGCTGTCGTTACTTCATCATGGGTATCAAGGGCGCTTTGTACAAGCATCGCTGTTACAATATAATTTTCTCTGTCATTGTTTTTTATGTCGGCTTCCTCAAATAATGCATGAAAAAGAAGAAGCTTATCCTCATCGATCTTAGGCGCAGAAATATGCTTCGCTAAATAAGGATGAGACAGCTTTTGTTTTATTTTCGTGTTCAGATTGGCTAAAGTTCCGTAGATGTCTTGCAAAAATATCACCCTTGTCCCCAAATTCACATTTATTTCTAAATCATATGTATCAGTTTTATTTTGTCATAAGATTACGCAGGTATCATTATAGCATAAAAAAAACAAATTGGCTGTATCCTCCCGCTGTTTGCGAGCATTTGCTTTAAAACAGCGGGGACAGCCAGCTTATTTTTTTTCGCTTTTCATTTCTCCGTATGCGGTTTGAATGAGCGCCTCTCCTCTGACTTTAATGGCAGAAGTATGCTCTGTAAACTGAGCAATGATCACTTCTCCCTTGTCGAGTTTTTCGGAATGGTGAAACTTTGTGTCCGTTCCCCTTGTCAGGCCGATCACATTCACTCCATCCTCAATTGCTTTAATGACGACAAAATCGCTTGAATGCTTTTCGTTCATTTATAGCACCCTCTATCTTTATTAGTCCTGGCGTTTAATATGTTCCAATACTTCTGAACGTGCAGCAGCATCATCTTTGAAAATGCCTCTGACAGCTGAAGTGACTGTTTTGGCGCCCGGCTTTCTTACGCCCCGCATTGTCATGCACATATGCTCCGCTTCAACAACAACCATTACGCCATGCGGATCGAGCGTTTCTACGATGCTTTCTGCAATTGTAGAAGTGATGCGCTCCTGAAGCTGCGGACGCTTTGCAACTGCCTCAACGGCACGCGCCAATTTGCTGAGCCCTGTGACTTTTCCGCCCCGCGGTATATATGCAACATGTGCTTTTCCGTAAAAAGGAACAAGGTGATGCTCACACATAGAATGAAACGCGATATCTTTTACTAGGACAAGCTCCTCATGGTCTTCACCGAAGATAGTCTGGAAATGTTCTTTTGGATCTTCATTCAAGCCGGAGAATACTTCGGCATACATCTTTGCGACTCGTTTCGGAGTATCAAGAAGCCCTTCTCTGTTTGGGTCCTCTCCGATCGCTTCTAAAATTTGACGAACAGCTTGTTCGATTTGTTCTTTATTAACTTCTTTCATGTTCTGTGTCCTCCACCAATGAATACATTTAATTTCGATTCTAGCACACATGCCCCGCTAAAAGCAAAGTGAATGCACACGCTCCTAAAAAAATGAAAAGCCCCTTAAGAAGGGGCTTTTCTGTGAAGAAATAAAGTGTATGTAATCTAGATGCATACACGATCTATATTCACAATTATTTTCCGGCAACTGCGTCTTTAAGCGCTTTACCTGGTTTGAAAGCAGGTACTTTGCTTGCTGGAATTTCGATTTCTTCACCTGTTTGAGGGTTGCGTCCTTTACGTGCAGAACGTTCACGCACCTCGAAGTTACCAAAACCGATCAGTTGGATTTTATCACCGTTTTTAAGTGCATCTAAGATCGTATCAAAAACAGAGTCAACTGCTTTTGTAGCGTCTTTTTTAGACAATTCGCTTGCTTCCGCAACCGCATTAATAAGTTCTGTTTTGTTCATGCCTTTCACCTCCTCCCAAAAGGAATAAGCTCAGTTCGTTTATTATCATTTCTTCACAGTTCAGTCTGATTCTAAACCTGCCTGAGAAAAAAATCAGACAAGCAAGAGAAAGACAATTAAACGGCTTTTAAGAAAAACTGCACTCCAAGGAATGTTTGTCCATCAGAGTGAAGAATTTCTGTATGTAGAGTAACACATATAAAAAGCCATATCAAGCATTTTAAAGCGTCAATCCCTTGCTCGTCAAGGATTTAACGTGATTTATCGAACAAATATTCCTTTTTTTCCTTTTTTCATCCTATTCCTTGATCCTTTTCCAATATTAAGAGCAAAGAAAAAAGACCTCCTATTCTATAAAGAGGTCTTCCCGCATTACAGGATAATGGCGATTAAGCCGCCTGATCCTTCGTTTATGATTCTTTCTAATGTTTCTTTTAATTTATATCGTGCGTTTTCAGGCATCAGTGACAGCTTAGCCTGAATCCCTTCTCTCACGATAGAGCTGAGCGATCTTCCAAAAATGTCAGAGTTCCAAATTGAAAGCGGATCATCCTCAAAGTCCTGCATTAAGTAACGCACCAGTTCCTCGCTTTGTTTTTCAGTTCCGATAATCGGCGCAAATTCGCTTTCGACATCCACTTTGATCATATGGATTGACGGTGCGACAGCTTTCAATCTTACGCCGAATCTGGAGCCTTGCCGTATAATTTCCGGCTCATCCAGACTCATGTCAGTTAAAGCAGGCGCTGCAATGCCGTATCCCGTCTGTTTGACCATTTTTAAGGCGTCGGACACCTGGTCATATTCCGTTTTCGCATGGGCAAAATCCTGCATCAGCTCAAGCAGGTGGTCTCTGCCCCTGATTTCAACGCCAACCACTTCTTTTAGGATTTGATCATATAAATGGTCGGGCGCATACAAATCAATTTCTGCAACCCCTTGGCCGAGCTCAATCCCGGCTAATCCGGCACTTTCAATAAACTCAAACTCGCTGAATTGACCGACAACCCTGTCGACATCACGGAGCCGTTTAATATCCTTAACAGTTTCCTTCACTGATTCCTGATAGCTCTCGCGCAGCCAATGGTTTTCTTTCAGCACCATGACCCAGCTTGGAAGATTTACATTTACTTCAAGCACAGGAAACTCATAAAGAGCCTCTCTGAGAACATTCAGTACATCGTTTTCCCGCATACTTTCTACGCTCATTGCCAAAACAGGGATATCGTATTTCTCGCTTAAATCCTGGCGCATCGCCTCTGTCTCCGGGTGATACGGTTTTACTGAGTTAATGACCATAATAAAGGGTTTTCCGACTTCTTTCAGCTCTTCAATGACTCTTTCTTCTGCCTCTATATAGTCACTTCTGGCGATATCACCAATCGTGCCGTCTGTCGTAATAACCACTCCGATGGTCGAATGTTCTTGAATCACCTTCCGCGTTCCGATTTCAGCAGCCTCATGAAACGGGATCGGTTCTTCGTACCAAGGTGTATTAATCATCCGCGGGCCGTTTTCATCCTCGTATCCTTTTGCACCCGGCACTGTGTAGCCTACACAATCTACTAATCTTATATTGACATCGAGTCCGTCTGATACATGAACAGACATCGCCTGATTCGGAACAAATTTAGGCTCTGTAGTCATAATCGTTTTTCCGGCTGCGCTTTGAGGCAGTTCATCCTGCGCACGTGCCCGGTCTGCTTCATTACTGATATTCGGGAGCACCACAAGCTCCATAAATTTCTTAATAAACGTAGATTTCCCTGTACGGACAGCACCAACGACTCCTAAGTATATATCGCCTCCTGTTCGTTCAGCGATATCCTTGAAAATATCGACCTTTTCCAAGTGATCCCCTCCCGGACTTCCTATCCTTATCAATTTTATTAACCTTTTTCAATCAAACACAGGACACTATATGTGTATGACGTTGTCCTATTTCAATATGACATCTTCAGAAAATTTTCCATCCTTAATCTATTAAAGTATAAAAAAACCTTTCTCCCTATTTGTATGCAAGGGAGAAAGGTTCATTCCTTTTTTATATCATTTTCTAAAAAAACAGGTTCTTGTTTGTCATTAACGGTATATTTCACTGAAAATGCGGGAACGAAAGGCGTCTCTTCCCATATTATGTCCTGTATTTCCGTGCCGGGTTTAAAAGTTTTTTTGCTTTTTTTGAGACAGGAAACGAGCTCTGTCCGATAGTCGGCATAAATGTCTCCGTCTCCGTCAATCATAAGCGGCAGGGAGTTTCCTGAGATTGGGCTTGTGACAGAAAGAGAATCAGCCTCCCCTAGTTTTTTCCCATCAAGCGTAAACAAGTCACGCGCTAATACATCCTGATATGGTGGATATTTATGTTCTTGGCGGTACATTTGAACGCGTAATTTGATATCACGTATTTTTTCCGCCATCTTTACATCAATCAGTTTAACAGTCGGATTGTTCTCTACATCGACAAGCACGTATTGATAGTCTCCGCCGCTTTCATATGCCGTGCTTGGAGGTTCAGCCATATATCTCGGCGCTAAACGGTTAAAATCTATCGGATATTTTTGATAAAGCGGTGTTGACATATCTTTTGTTTGAATCGGAAGCAGTCCTCCGTTTGCCTTTTGAAATTCATCAACGGCTGATTGAACCAGCTTTAATTGGTCCTGATATGGAGTGGCTTGTACACTGCTTTTCCGCTCATGCGGATATAAACATCCAGATAAGAAAATCACTGCTACAAAAATCATAGCGCACTTCAGTTTACCCATACAGCACTTCCTTTTACAGCTTTATTCATTAACAGGGCCGCTGAATACCACCACAAATACAATAATTCCCGAAATCAATACACACATGTAAGCAAACGATGAAACCGCAATCTTCAGAAAACGGTTTCGGCATTTAAAACGGCTTAAATAGATGCATGCTACGGCCAGAAACATCAGCCCCATGGAACCAAGGGCAAACCACATTTTGATCAATGCCAGACTCAAATGACCCGCGCCCCCTCCGACATTTGTTTTGTAAGCGTTACATTTTATTTTAATATACAGCGCTTGAAAAGATCAACCAGATTTTCCATCCTTTGATAGAATAAAAAAACTGAAGCAAAGAGGGGGACTTTGCTTCAGTCAAATTGACTATATTCACCTACGTTTAAGAAACACTCTCTTGGACTTCGATGCTATAGTATGCGACTTTGCATACAGATGCATCCTCTCTTGCCTAAATCGGCAAAATGTTTCAGGAGATCCCAAGGCATGGGTATTCTTCTGTGTTTCGGGCTTTCGTGCAATTAGAATATGCGGAATTCTATTCCGTTGACACTTTTATTTAACTTGGTTATCAAATGTATTCACCAAGTCCTCCATCTCGTGGGTTTTCCCTCTCGCCATTAAGGATTCAACAGCGGTTTCTACCTTTTGTCCATTAAACAGAACTTGATGAAGGGCTTCTGTAATCGGCATTTGCACCTGATATTTTTCTGAAAGCTGGTAAGCCGCTTTTGTCGTGCGCACTCCCTCAACGACCATTCCCATTTCTTCGAGAACGTCCTCAAGCTTGTACCCTTTTCCGAGTAAATTGCCGGCACGCCAGTTTCTGGAGTGAACACTTGTGCACGTAACAATCAGGTCTCCGACACCTGTCAATCCGGAAAACGTTAGCGGATTCCCGCCCATTTTTGTGCCGAGTCTCGCAATTTCAGCAAGACCCCGTGTAATCAAAGCAGCTTTGGCATTATCGCCGTATCCTAAGCCGTCTGTGATGCCAGCAGCAAGGGCGATAATATTTTTCAAAGCGCCTCCGATTTCTACACCGATAATGTCAGGATTTGTGTACACCCGAAAATTGTGGTTTATAAACAGATCCTGCACCTCTTCTGCAGCCTGCATGCTCTTTGAAGAGGAAGTGACGGTTGTCGGATGCCGGAGTCCTACTTCTTCAGCATGGCTCGGCCCGGAGAGCACGACAATGTCCTTTCTGACATCACTCGGGAGCTCAAATTCCATAATTTCAGAAATACGCAGGAGCGAATCCGGCTCTATCCCCTTACTCACATGAACAAAAACTGCTTTTTTCGTCATAAAAGGCACTGCCTGTCTCAACACTTCCCGAATCGCTTTGGTCGGAACAGCAACTATGATGAAATCTGCGTCTGACACAGCTTCTTTCATATCTGTTGTCCCTTTCATAGTTGTAGGCAGCTTAACATTTGGCAAATAGTCTTTATTCTCATGTAGCTCATTGATTTGATGTATTAACTCTGCACGGTGAGCCCAAACGCATACTTCATTTCCGTTATCAGTTAAAACCAAAGCCAGCGCGGTTCCCCAGCTCCCTGCTCCAAGCATTGTTACTTTTTTCATTTTGATTCACACCTTTTTATTTTCTAGCTCTTGCAAATATTTTGATTGGTGTCCCCTCAAAACCGAACGCGTCTCTGATTCGGTTTTCTAAAAATCGTTCGTATGAAAAATGCATCAGTTCGGGATCGTTTACAAACACAACAAAACTCGGCGGCTTCACCGCAACTTGAGTCGCATAATAAATTTTCAAGCGTGACCCGTTATGAGTCGGTGTCGGGTTCATTGCCACCGCATCCATAATGATGTCATTTAAGACATTCGTCTGGACACGAAGTGAGTGATTTTCACTTGCTTTAATGATTGCAGGCATGAGCGTATGAATCCGTTTTGTCGTTAATGCTGACATGAACAGAATCGGTGCATAGTCAAGAAATTGAAAATGGTCGCGGATATTTTGTTCAAATTCTTTCATCGTGCTTTCATCTTTGTCAACAGCATCCCATTTATTCACTACGATCACGACAGCCTTGCCTGCTTCATGTGCATAACCCGCGATTCGCTTGTCCTGTTCGATAATGCCTTCCTCGCCGTCAAGCACCACCGCAACAACTTCAGAGCGGTCGATGGCTTTCAGCGCACGCAGCACGCTGTACTTTTCAGTCGTTTCATACACTTTACCTTTTTTTCTCATGCCGGCAGTGTCTACAATGACAAAATCCTGCTGGTTATAAGTAAATGTTGTATCAACGGCATCTCTTGTTGTTCCTGCCACGTTACTCACAATGACACGATCTTCGCCAAGAATCGCGTTTACCAGAGAAGACTTCCCTACATTCGGGCGTCCGATCAGGCAAAATTGAACGACTTCATCATCGTATTTTGTCTCAGGAATATTTTTGAAATGCTCCGCTGCGGCATCCAGTAAATCTCCGAGTCCCAGCCCGTGTGTTCCTGAAACCGGATACGGTTCACCAAAGCCCAGCGAATAAAAATCATAAATATTCGCTCTCATTTCTGTGTTATCCAGTTTATTTACCGCTAAAACAACAGGCTTTTTCGTGCGGTACAAAATTTTCGCTACTTCTTCATCAGCAGCAGTCACACCTTCACGGCCATTCACCATAAAAATAATGACATCCGCTTCATCCATGGCGATTTCGGCCTGCTCGCGTATCTGTGTTAGAAACGGCTCATCACCAATATCAATACCGCCCGTATCAATCAAATTAAAATCATAATTCAGCCATTCAGCCGAGCTGTATATCCGATCCCTTGTCACACCAGGGGTATCTTCTACTATTGAAATTCTTTCACCCGCAATCCGATTAAAGATTGTGGACTTTCCTACATTCGGTCTCCCGACAATGGCTACGACAGGTTTACCCATAGTACCCTTCCTTTCGATCCAGCCGCTTTCATTTTTACATAAATTCTCAACCGGTTATTTAAATCATCTCATTCACTTTTATGAAAAGAAACCCTTCAGAGGAAGGGCTTAACTCATTTATTATATCAGTTTTTACTGGGATCACAACTATTCTTAAAAATGTTTCACGATCAAATAAACATCTTCCCCAATTCTATGGGCAATTCCGTCAAGGATTGCCTCAAGGTTTTTAGCGAAAAGCTCCATCTCTTTTTGGTCATTACAAAAAAAGATGGGCGTTCCTCCTGAAGCACGGTCCCGGTTTGTCGTGATAACAGACAAAATCACTTTCGTCAGCGATTCACTCATCCTATCACCTTATCCTGTTTTTTGATAAATTCCGTAGGCATTCTGATCGCGTTTTCCAAGGTCGGAACATTGCTGATAATCTGAACAGCTGTTTCCGGGTGATGAATTTGCGGCAGGACAAAAACGCCCACTCTTCCGTCATTAAGATCCCGTTTCGCGATTGGCGTCAGGGACGGCTCTCCTGAGTCCCGATACACCCCCAGCACATTGGAGACATCAAATAAAATGGCCTGGCGCTGACCCAGGTTGGCAATGGTTGCAGCTGAATTAAAATTTTTAGGCGTTAAAATAAACCCCATGCCATGCTTTAAAATCAGCTCCTGTTTCTCCGGAAGTCCGATGTTCATCATATAAATATTATCTACAAACAGACCCGGCCCTTCGAAGTGAGGCTCTATGTACTCAATATCGACAATATCTTTCAATACACTGCCGGACATAAATTTCATTGCTAACAAAAAACAAACAACAGCGGTGATGACAGCAGCCCAGATTGAGAAAAACACGTACGCCGATGTTGTCAAAAGAGCAGTAAAAATTACGATATAATTTCTGCTTTCAAACGCAATGGCGATTCCTTCAATGTAAGTGCTTCCTCTTGAGACAAGTTCGTACGAATCCATTTGTGTCAGTGTATTCCGCTCCATATTTCTGACATCTCTGAATTGAGTGGCTGCAAGTGTCAAAAACGTGATGGCCGTAAACTCCTCCTGTAATAGCGCAGGCATAATAATTGCCCCTAACCCTGCCGCAATAAGCCCAAGTGCAATATGAATGACTTTTCCGTGAATATAGGTCGGATACTGACGGTAATCTGTTTTCAGCATATACAGCCTTGTGGCGACTCCTGCTACGACCCCTGCAATAATCGGATAGATGTAATCACTCATGACATTTTAGTAGCTCCTTTGTTTGATCTTTTGCCTCTCTGGCCAATTTGACTGGCGAGCTGTTCATATTTTGATATGCCAAACAGCAATATCGTTCCCGCAGAGCACGCGTTAAGCCATTGAAAACCTCCGACAGCCGTATGCCCTGCCAATTGTTGAATGACAAAAGAATACACCAGTTCGCCTTGGCACATTCCTAGAACATATAAGGCAAGCTGCATCTGAAAATCTCTTTCAACAGAAGCAGTCAAAAGCACACATAATACAACAGCGGTCCACTCAGGTTTTATGATGAACCAAACCGGATCATATAATGCAAAAAGATAAACAAACGCATACCCGGAAACAAGCGTCAGGTGCACCATGATATAGCGAAATCGTTTATACATCCCTAAATATCCGGCATAGACGCACCCGCAAACGAGAAACATCACGTACGCCGCATTCAGAGAAAAATATAAAGTAAAGTGATGTATGCTTAAGATGATATTAGTCAAAATAAATACTGAGACGGCAAAGCGCCTTTTCGTCTTTCCAAGAATAAAGGTTGTCAGCACCCACAAAAACCACATTGACCAATAATAATAAAATTGTTCCATATCGCTTCCTCCATACTCCCAGTATGGAGTCTAAACACTTTTTTTAAACAAACCGCTTCACGTAAAGGAGAATGATCATGGGAAAAGACAGACAGGAGAAAAAACTCAAGGCTTCGGGCAGAGTGGAATCAGACCGAGACCAATCGATTCACTATGACGGAGCCACCAGCCTTGAACAAAACGGCAAATTTAAAAAGCGTAAATCATAATACAAAAAGCCCAAAACTCACACCGTTTTGGGCTTTTCTTATACAGCTGTCAACGCACATTGTAATTGGAAGTTTGAATGCCTCTCTCTGTCAGCCAGTGATGAGTCTCACCTTTTATGACAAGAGGAGCCTTTTGCAAATCAGAAATCGTACTGGTGCCAAGCACAGTCATAATCATTTTTAATTCCTCTAGGATCAGCTGAATCTCTTCAAGCAGCCCTTCTTCGCCTTTTTCAGTCAGCGCTTTTAAGAAGTGCCCTGCCATTCCGGTACAGGAAGCCCCAAGAGCTATCGCCTTCGCGACATCAAGCGCATTTTGAAGGCCGCCGGACGCAATCGTTGTTTTACCGGGAAACTCAGAGCGGATTTCCGCCAGGCTCGCTGCTGTTGAAATCCCCCATGAGTTGAAAAAAGTGATCTTCCGCTGTCTTCGGAGATTTTCTATTTTCGAGAAATTTGTTCCTCCGTAACCGCCGATATCAACAGCTGCCGCACCAGCGTCATACAGCTTTCTTGCTGATTCTTTGCTCATTCCGAAGCCTACTTCTTTTATTATGACAGGCACTTTGATTTCGCTGCAGATCTGTTCAATACGGGAAAGAGCGCCGCTAAAGCTTCTGTCGCCTTCGGGCATGACAATTTCCTGAATCACATTCAGGTGAATCTGCAGCGCATCCGCCTCAATCATTTCGACAGCTTCCTTCGCCTGACGAGCTGTCGCCTCACTGCCCAAGTTGGCAAAAATCAGCCCATTCGGATTTTCTTTTCGGACGATTTCATACGAATAGCGTTCAGACGGGTCTTTTAACGCCGACATTTGTGAGCCGACAGCGAGAGGAATATCAGCTATACGAGCTGCTCTAGCAAGCGCCTTATTAATTTCATATGTAAGTTGTCCGCCGCCGCCAGTCATTGCATTGATAAAAATCGGCGAACTGCTTGAAAGTTCGCCGATTTTTGTGGAAATATCTACTTGTTCTAATGCAAGATCGGGCAGACTGACATGAACAAACGTAATATCATCAAGACCCGTCTCCCGCTTTTGGCCGGTAGACAGGGCATGATTGATGTGTTCTCTTTTCCGTTCTGCTCGAGTCACGTTTATCACCAGTTATTTTAATTTATTAAGCTTATCTCCGATCAGATCTCCAAGCTGGAAGCCAGTGCTTGTTTCTTCCTTCGCCTGATATTGGCGGTAATCCTCTTGATCGGCTTTAGGAGCTTCTTCAAGCTCACGCATGCTTAATGAAATGCGCTCTTCATTTTCATTCACATCAAGAACCTTCACTTTTACAGTCTGTCCTTCTTCAAGGACTTCATGCGGCGTGCCGATGTGTTTATTAGAAATTTGAGAAATATGAACGAGACCTTCTACGCCAGGAAGAATTTCAACAAACGCACCGAAGCTCACGAGACGCTGAACCTTTCCTTCAAGCACATCACCCGGTTTGACTTTCTCGCCAATTTGGCTCCAAGGCCCAGGCAGCGTTTCTTTAATAGATAAAGAAATACGCTCATTATCCCGGTCAACCGATAATACTTTCACTTTCACTTCCTGTCCCTCTTCCACAACATCAGACGGCTTTTCAACGTGGGAGTGGGAAAGCTGTGAAATGTGCACAAGCCCGTCGATACCGCCGATATCAACAAACGCACCAAAGTCAGTCAGGCGCTGCACTTTACCATCGAGCACACTTCCGACTTCTAGAGACTGAAGAAGGTCTTGTTTTTTATTCGCCTGCTCACTTTCAACAACCGCACGGTGTGAAAGGATGACGCGGTTTTTATCACGGTCAAGCTCTACTACGAGCAGAGACAGTGTTTTTCCTTTATAGTCGGTAAAATCTTCTACAAAATGCGCTTCTACAAGTGATGCCGGAATAAAGCCTCGAACGCCGATATCAACCACTAGACCGCCTTTTACGACATCTTTCACTTCAGCTTCAAACACTTCTTTTGTTTCAAATTTTTTCTCAAGGTCTTCCCAAGCGCGGTCTGCATCAACAGCACGTTTAGATAAAATCAAAGCATCGTCTTCCACTTTTGTTACTTTCAGGTCAAGCTCGTCGTCTACTTTTACGACATCCGATGCTTTCTCTACATGAAGACTTGATAATTCACTGATTGGAATAATACCGGACTGTTTGACATTGATAATTTCAACATCCACATGCTTGTCCTCTACCTTTGTCACAATCCCTTTTACTACATCTCCAACCTCTGGTACTTGAACATCAATTTGATTCATTTCCTCTGTCATTTGAATAACCTCCTTGGTCCAAACCTACACAGCTTAATTAAAAACGGTTTGAAAGCTGAACACGTATCATGCATGTCCGCTTTTAGCCGAATATGTATTAAAGAATCATCCAAAAAAGATTTTGAATGATCAATAAAAAGTTTTATTAGTATTAACTTCTAATAAAAGGACAGGTTTGTCAAGCAATAACATTCTTTCTTTGTTGAAAAATTCAAAAAAAGTGGCCTCCGCCGGTATCAGCGGGACTTTTGCTCCACTACATCAAGGATTTTTTCAGCAACTTCCTGAATGGAGAGAGAAGTCGTGTCGATTTCAAGCGCGTCATCTGCTTTTCGAAGCGGAGAAACTTCGCGCTCTGAATCGAGCTTATCTCTTCTTGCAATTTCCTCAATTAATGTTTCGTAGTTGGCATCGTAGCCTTTTTTTACGTTTTCTTCATAACGGCGTTTCGCTCTCTCTTCAACAGATGCCAAAAGAAAGATCTTCACTTCGGCGTTTGGAAGCACATGAGTTCCGATATCACGTCCGTCCATGACAACACCGCCTTTTTCCCCGAGCTGCTGCTGGCGTTTCACCATTTCTTCCCTGACGCTTCTGTGCTTGGCAGCAATTGAGACTTGATTGCTGACCTCGTCTTTTCTGATGTCCTCAGTCACATCTGTGCCGTTGACAAGCACCTTTTGTCCTTCTTTTGTTGTAATCAGCTCAATATCGGTTTGCTTTAACAGCTCAGCTAATTTTGCTTCATCTGTCAAATCAACTTTTTCTTGTAAAGCCACATATGTAATGGCCCGATACATCGCTCCTGTATCAATATATATGTACGATTTTTTCTCAGCCACAATTTTGGCAACGGTGCTTTTCCCCGCAGCAGCCGGGCCGTCGATCGCAATCGATAATTTCTTTTCCATAATTCCTCTCCTTGCTCTTTTCTCCTCTATGGATTGTATCATGAACTTTATGAAAAAGGGTGAAAAATTCATGAATAATTAATGATTGAAGGTTTCTACCCAATCATTAACTTCCATTTTATCCACCCCTTCATATTGAATCACTTTTGAGACATAAGGTTCAATATGCTGATAGTGAAAAAGAAACTGGATACCAAGTAAAATCACTGCCTGAATGAACAATAATTTGAGCAGCAGCCGTTCAAAGGTCTTCATCAGCCCACCTCCATCACAAATAGTATGGAAGTGTTTGCCGATGTTTATTCCAATCGTCCCTTTCTTCTCTTGTTTAACTGGCGGCGTATGCAATACTGAAGAAGGAGCTGCTGATCACTGGCTGAAATCTCCGAATACTCCAAGGTCATTTTACGTTTGCCTGATTTTGAATCATTATAAACACGCCTGACAACCGCGTCAGCCTCTATTTGATTCGTTTTCTCCCCATCCTGAAGGCTGATGAACAGGCGCAGCGTATCCCCGTGCTGAAAAGAATAGCCATCTGTCACAATCAAAGCAATACCGCCGGCGCTGATATTGTACGAGAGTGTATGAAACCCGTCTTTTTCATCTGCCGGCTCGACCAGCACATCCAATACCGCGTCAGTTCTTACATATTGGCGGCGCTGAATTCGCTTCATTTTTTCACGGGGAGGCATTTCAAGGCAGATCATTTGAAGCTTGTCCTTCACTTTTCCCTTAATGCGGCTTGAGAAGCGGTAAGGCACTTCGTCTTTACCGACAAACTCTACCGTTACTTCAATATTTTGATGTAAAATCACGGTTCTTCCTGTGTTTACATCAACCGGATATGCGATCAGGAGCTCTCCGTTTTCTATACTCACGGCTTTGCTCTTTGCTATTTTTAAATCATTTTCTTCTATGTATTCTAAGTGTACAGTTTCCCCAATCTCTATCATTGACTTCACTCTTTCGCATTCAATATACTCACTTTTTATTAAAGCATGTAATGAAAAAAAGGAAAAGACTTTTAGTCCTTTCCTCCTGGTTTTTATAGGTCTTTATATATAGGTTCAGCATTTTTTAGTTTTTCAACTTTCTCTTCCGTTCCGTCATTAGCATTTATATACATTCTGAATGTATCATTTTCAATCGTACCCAGCATTTCATAGCATAATACTTCCTGTCCTAATTCATTTGTGATCACAGCAAGCCTTGTTTCTCTCACTTCTACACTTTTGTTTAATTTTGCTTTCGCATCTTGTTCAGAGATAGCCGGCTTTGGTATGTCTCTTTTTCTGTGGGATGTTAAGAAATCTCGCGCTGAAAAGCCGACAACCTCGCCGTCATCCAAGGCAACTTTCATACGGATGGCTTCTGGATACATCCGGACATTATTTTCTATTGGAACATATGAGAATACACCGATTTTATCGTATTGCGCACTTTCATCGATTTCCAGATCTTTTGTTTCATATCCGTTTTTCTTTAGAAAAGCAAGGGCTCGATTCGATCCATCATTCAAGCTGATTTTCTGATCTTTCACTTCTCTGTTTTGGATTAAATAAACCGGGTGTCCGCCTTTTTTTGTAATATCCATATATATCGCTGCTTTATGATCAGGATCTTTCATACTGATACTGTAGACGTCACGGTTTGTTTTTTTTCCGCTCTTTATCACTTTGATTGCATAATTGTCATCAGGTGCAAAGCGTTGGGCAATTTGTTTGGCTTCCTGTGCAGAAATTTCTTTTCCCTTCAGATGGGCAAAACCCTTCTCTTCTTTTTTGGTGCTGGTGAAACTTGGCCCAAGATCTGTTCCTGAGGCAAAGGATCCGACATTTTTTTCAACCGTTTTAAAGCTATTGATGATCGTGTTATCACTCTGTTTTTCATCAGAGGCCAGCGCCATCTCTACATCCATCCAGCGCAAGTTCTTGCTCATAACAAGGTGCTGAACGTGGCGCAGTTCATTTTGTATATCTTCTGATTGCTGATAAAGCTTATTTAACGAAGTATACTCTTTTTCATCGAGCGGTTTTTGATCCAAATCTCTGATTGACGTTTTATAGCTGAAATCACCGATCTTAGATAACAGCTCTTCCGTTTTGTTAAACGGCATTAATGTAAGCGGCAGCTGACTGACACTGTTATGGGCTTCTGATGTAATTCTCCAAACATCTATCAATGCGGGGGACAGTGATTTTTTGCTGTTCATGGCAAGCGTTGCACCAATTTTATCATGCAGCTGGTCTACCTGATAGGTCAGCTCATGAAACGCCCGCTGATAGTTATTTTCAGCATGAAGAAGGACAGCGTCTTTTTCCTGGTGCTCTTTGTATCCCCAGTAACTAGTACCGACAATTGCAATACCGAGCACTGCGATTAAAATAGCTCTGATCATTTATCACACCTCATTTTTATGCTTTCTTATGTCCTGCTACTCACAGAAAATGTGTTTACCGATTCTCTTAATCTGCGGGCGCCCCCAAATCCACGCGCTGGTAGCTGTATCCGGATTAAAGTAATATAGCGCTTCCTCGGAAGGGTCCCAGCCATTAATGGCGTCTAATACTGCTTCTTTTGCTGTTTCGTTCGGCTGCATATAAATTTGTCCGTCAGCCACAGCTGTAAAGGCAAGCGGTTCAAAAATAACACCTGCTATTGAATTTGGAAATAACGGACTGTTTAAACGGTTCAAGATAACTGCTGCAATAGCAACCTGTCCCTCGTACGGCTCCCCACGCGCTTCCCCGTAAACCGCTTGAGAAAGCAGCCGAATATCATTATTGGAAAAACCGCCCGGCATGTTAGCTGCAACCGCATCCTGTTTTCTGGTTTTTGCAGGCGTGTTATTGTTTTGCTGTTTATTCGCTTGCGGCTGCTGTGTTATTTTTTCAGCAGGCTGTTTCTGCCGCGTCTCTGCTTGCTGCCTTGCTTTTTGAGTCGCTGTTTTTGACGGTTTTGTTTGGTATTTCAGCGGTATTTTTCCGTAATGCGTGAATTTATTTCCTTTTTGAAGCTGCTCCATGACATATTCACGGTAATATTTAGACTTACATATCAAGGTCTTTTTGGTTTGAGCTCCGACCAGACCATCTACCTCTTTTAAGCCGAATTGATCCTGAAAGTTCCGTACTGCCCAGTATGTCCCCCATCCATAAACCCCGTCAATTTTCCCATTATAATATCCGTTATATTGAAGACGCGCCTGCAGCTCGATCACATCGTCCCCTGTTGCCCCTCTTTGAATGACTTGATTAGAAAAGGCTGAAATGGTTTCAGTATTGATAAACGTCGTAATGATAAAGGAAAATAAGATGAGACATGCCATAATCGATCCTTTGGACTTCATTTTTTCAAGCCTCCTACAGCAAATTTTTGAGTGTAATCGTATTTTCTGTAACGAGGTTATTTTTATACACTCTTTCCTTCTTATCCCTCACAGCTTAAAAATTTCAGCAAATCAAAAAGCCGCACTATCGCTGTGCGGCTCTTCTATATCTGCATCATATTGACGGAACGGGCTTTTTTTGCTTTTCGCAAACCAAACCACCATAAAAATAACATAAATGGAAGCATGTAATAGATCCAATTACTGAGGGCTGTCAGGATAAAGTCATACGACCCATGTAAAAGTGAAGGTACGGCCAACGAAAGGAAAAGCCATTTTGCACGTGCTTTTTCAGCGGAAAAACGCGCTTTCCCTAGATAAAACCCCATAATCACGCCAATTAAGGCATGGCATGAAACGGGCAGCAGCGCTCTGACAAACGCATGCTCCACGCCATGTCCGATTAAATAAAGAATATTTTCGAGTGTCGCAAAACCGAGCGATACACTTGCGCCGTATACAATTCCGTCATAATGTTCATCAAAGTGGGCGTGCGGGTAAACACTGATCATTAAAATAAACCATTTTAATGATTCCTCCAAAAAGCCAGAAGACAAAAAAGAAACAAAAAAGCTTCCGCCTCCCACATTCTCTTTTTCAAGCACATACTGGATAAACATGGTGGGAAATACAAGAACAACCCCAAGAAAAAATGACCGAAGCACCATATGTACAGGTTCATTATCATACTGATCTTTTAAATAAAAATAACTTAACAGCGCGATGCCGGGAGCAATTCCTGCAGAGATGATTGCAAACATCAGGCAACCTCTTTCCTTTATATTCCTATGTCTATCCTATCATGTTGTGTATGAATTTACATCTGTCTGCCCTTAAAAAAACAAAAAGAGCATACGAATCCTTCATATGCTCTCCTCTTTTCACTTATCTTCTCTTTTTGCGATTTCATTTGCGATGTGGCCGCCGTGAAATCTTCCGTTTTCAATAAATATTTCATTTGCATTGTTTCCGGCAGCGATGACCCCGGCAATAAAAACGCCCTCCACATTGGTTTCCATCGTTTCTTCATTAAAAAACGGACGCCCTGATTCCTCATCGATTTTCACACCGATTTTTTTCAAAAATTGATGATCAGGATGATAACCCGTCATGGCAAATACAAAGTCGTTTTTAATGGTAATCAGTTCCTGCTGGCCGGAGCGGAAAACGACTTCATCTTCAGTGATTTTTTCTACACAAGCGCCAAATTCCATTCGGATTGTACCGTTTCTTACTAAAGATTCGAATTCTGGCAGAATCCATGGCTTAATGCTTGTAGAATATTCATTGCCCCTATATAAAACGGTGACACGCGCTCCTGATTTGACGAGTTCAAGCGCAGCATCTACACTTGAATTTTTTCCGCCGATAACGACGACGTCTTTATCGAAATACGGATGTCCTTCCTTAAAATAATGGAATACCTTCGGCAAATCCTCACCAGGTACGTTCATATAGTTTGGATGATCATAATAGCCTGTGGCAATAATGCAGTATGGTGTTGAATACGTCTCTTTTGACGTTTCGATAACAAATGAATTGTTTTCTGCTTTTGTCACTTTTTGCACCATTTCAAATGCATTCACACGGATCTTTTTCCGCTTCACGACTTCTCTGTAGTACGACAAAGCCTGAATTCTGACAGGCTTTCTGTTTTCGGTAATAAATGCCACGTCACCGATTTCAAGCTTTTCACTTGAGCTGAAAAAGGTTTGATGCGTCGGATAATTGTAAATACTGTTAACGACATTGCCTTTTTCAATGACGAGGGCATCAATGCCAATTTGTTTTAGGTGAATGGCCGCAGATAACCCGCAAGGACCTCCGCCAATAATTATTGCTTTTTCTTCAATCATTTCCGTCAACTCCTGCGATTGGCATTCGATTCACATTTTTCTATTTCCAAATAAAAAAATCTCCTATTTTATCATAGGAGATTTTTATTTTTTATGCAAATCATCAACTTATATCCAGCCTCTAAAGCGCGAAGCCTCCGCCATTTTACGCACGCCTACCATATATGCGGCAAGTCTCATGTCGATTCTTCGGTTGTTGGCCATTTCATAAATATTGTTGAATGATTTTACCATCATTTTTTCTAATTTCTCTTCTACTTCTTCCTCGCCCCAGTAGAAGCCTTGGTTATTCTGAACCCATTCAAAATAAGAAACCGTTACGCCTCCCGCGCTTGCCAGTACATCCGGAACAAGCAGAATGTCACGGTCTGAAAGAATTTTTGTTCCCTCAAGCGTAGTTGGGCCGTTTGCTGCTTCAACAACGATTTTCGCCTGAATGTTATGGGCATTTTCTTCTGTAATTTGGTTTTCAATCGCGGCAGGAACTAAAATATCACAATCCAGTTCCAGCAGCTCTTGGTTCGTAATGGTATCGTTGAAAAGCTTTGTCACTGTGCCAAAACTGTCGCGGCGGTCGAGTAAATAATCAATATCCAGGCCTTCAGGATCATACAGTCCGCCGTATGCATCGGATATGCCGACAACCTTTGCCCCTGCATCATGCATAAATTTTGCCAAATAGCTTCCGGCATTTCCGAAGCCTTGAACGACAACTCGTGCACCTTTAATATCGATGCCTTTTTTCTTCGCCGCTTCTTTTATGCAGATGGTTACACCTTTTGCTGTCGCTGATTCTCTCCCGTGAGATCCGCCAAGCACAAGCGGTTTGCCTGTAATGAACCCAGGTGAATTAAATTCATCAATTCTTGAATACTCATCCATCATCCAAGCCATGATTTGTGAGTTTGTAAATACATCCGGTGCCGGCACGTCTTTCGTCGGACCGACAATTTGGCTGATAGCTCTGACATAACCCCTGCTAAGACGCTCCAGCTCTCTAAACGACATATCCCTTGGATCACAAACAATTCCGCCTTTACCACCGCCATATGGAAGATCAATGATACCGCATTTTAAACTCATCCAAATGGAAAGTGCCTTCACCTCTTTTTCAGTTACGTTCGGGTGAAAACGTATCCCGCCTTTTGTCGGACCGACAGAGTCATTGTGTTGGGCACGATAACCCGTAAAAATCTTGACTGAACCGTCGTCCATACGAACTGGTATTTTTACCGTTAATAATCTCATCGGCTCTTTTAACAGTTCGTATACTTCTTCAGGATATCCCAATTTTTCCAGAGCCTTATGTATTACGGTTTGGGTTGATTTTAATACATCAAGTTTGTCCTCTTCTGTATGACCGGTGTTTCGATCGGCTGCCATTTGAGTTAACCTCCTAGAATCTTCTGTTTCTCACATGCTCCCTTTCAGAGAATAGTATACACCTTCATATGATCTATGCATAGGATAAACGTTATGTTTTTCCATGTTTTTTAACAAAAAAAACCGCTGTAAAAAACAGCAGTTTTTCTTCCATTCTTATGAAAAATGAGTTTGGATTGTCTCTACAGCATTTCCGTCCATAATGAGCTTACCATACTCTTGTAAGCGATAAATCGTTAATGTTGTCGGATTGCCGTATTCAGCCAGGACCGCCACAACACCCTCGGCAGTCTGTGATCCCAAGTCTTCAAGGCTCAGGAAGTACTGTCCTTCATAGTGGTAGACAGTTCCTCCTGTGATACCGATCCGCTGTAAGCTTTCAGAAAGCTGAATGATATCTTCAAAGGAATGGAATTGATATATGATGTCCGCGCTTTCGTCAAGCTTGACTTGCATTTCGATGTAATCATCATCATACTCATCTTCTTCTGAATCCGCTTCTTGGTTCTTTGTTACGATCACAACCATCCCTTGTGCTTGGAGAGAATACACTTCCACTGCAATCGGTCCATTCGCTTCAAAGCCGAGCTCTGTATTTGCTTCATTCATCATATCTTTAAATAACTGGTGGACTTTAAATGAGTCCTTCCAGAGGTCTTCTTTTGTTAATCCACGATCAGTTAAATCATCGAGGGTCAAGAAGATTTTGATCTTATTATAATTCAGACGCTCAAGCCGCATAACGTTCCCTCCTGCCTCTACTTGCACACAAATCATATAACACATTATATGAGATGATGAGTCATAGGTTCTTAATTGTTATCAGTTTACACTGAGTTCACTAGTAAGACAAGCACAATGCAGTTTTTTATTGACACACTCTTTAGGGAAGTCATTCAGGTGCTGCAAGTGTCACGATGTGTGCCTCAGGCTCCGCCCCTAAGCGAAGGGGCACTTTTGTTGTGCCGTACCCATTGCTGATGAGGTACGCAGCATTTTTAACAAAACCGGTTGTCCCAAGCTCATAAGGGCCAAATTTCCCGAATCGAATCTGCCCGCCATGGGTATGCCCGCTGAATATCACATCAATACCGTCAGTTTCATTGATTTGTTGATGGATCTCAGGGTTATGGCAAACCAGAACGTTCACCTGGTTCCCGTCAATTTCTTTAATCGCTTCTTCATAATCATCCATCTCCATCCTGATGTCATCCACTCCGGCTATGGTGATGGTATGTCCGTTATACGTAAAAGGAACCGATTCATTTCGCAGCGTAATAATGCGGTGCGTTTTAAATATAGCATACAGTTCCCGCTGACTGATTTCATAATCATTGTTTCCCCAGACAAACATGACAGGGACTCCCAAACCCGCAAGCCTTCTGACGTTTTCCTCAATTCTCGAGCAGGGCACTCCGCCCTCAGCTAAATCACCCCCGATTATAATCAGATCCGGCTGATGGCCCTGCGCTTCCTCTAAAAGACCGTGATCAACCATACGTTTATGAATGTCAGATATAAAAAAGATCGTAAGAGGCGGCTTCCCCTTCATTTTTGATAACGTAAATGTATGGATTTTTAGGTGATTGCCTTTTGCCACTGAATACATTTTTGCCGTCATTGCCGCTGCTGCAATAGCCAATGCACCGGCAATTTTCATTGATCGCTTCATTAAAAACTCTCCATTCTTTTAGAACTTATCAATAAGACGGACAATAAAAAAAAGACGTTTCTATCGTTTGAGAAAACGCCCCATTTTATTTACTTTCAAAATATAGATTAATATCGTATTGGTGCTTCATCAATCGAAAAACAGATTCTCTCGCCTTCCATTTATCAGGCTGCGGCCAAAGATCAGTGCTTTTCTGAATAATTTCACACCTCAGTTTATGGAAATCACCCTCGGCTTTTTCTTCTTTTTTCTTAAAATAATATGAAGTGCAGTATGCAAAAGCAGTTGCCATCATCCAGAATAAATAAAAGGTATGGCTGAGCATTTCTTGAAGAATGAGCTGAGGCGCCGGACTTTTGGTCATCATTAAAAGACATAATAAGCCCAGGCAAATGAGTGAGGTCCACCGCCACCTGCGGCATTGCGCAGCATAGTTTTCGTATTTTTGTTTTCGTTTCACCAACGCCTGTAGCATCTGTTTGGTCGGCGCGTCCGTAAATCGGTCCAGCTGGTTCCATAAGGATTCCATACGCTTCACACCTTGTCCCTTTTCATTGCTACAATATATGAACCTGCGATCAAAAAGATGCCCGCTAATAAGTCAAAGGGATGTCCAAAATTTGCCCGGTATAAACGTCATTTCCGTTCAAATGGTTATATGCACGGATCTTTTCTTCTCCTGATCTGCTTTTATAATATTTCATGGAAATGCGGTACAGCGTTTCTTTCTTTTGAACGGTGTGCTGAACGATACGTTTTGCCTCCGTATCTTGAACTGGTTCAGACTGCTGCTGTACCTGTTCCTGCTCTTTTTGGAATGTTTTTTCCGGGGAAGGGGAAGCAGCCGCGCTTTTTGCTTCCTGTTTGTTTGCTGTGTCCTCTTTTTCCGCTACAGCTGGCTGCTTCTTATCAGTTGTTGCTTCTGTTTGTTTCTCTGTCTTTTTGCCTTCAGATTTTTTTTTTGACTCTTCGCGCAGAACTGTCTCTGCCATTTCTTTTTTGGCCTCTGGTTTTTGGACCACCTCGTATTTACTCTGGCTGCTGTTTATAAAAACATCTTCATAATCATCGGGATTTCCCGGATGGCTTTTCATTAGATAAAATAAGGTGACAAAGACGATAACCGGCACAAATACAAACAGTACTGCGAGAGTGGTAAATAACGGCGTTCTTGTTTTGCCTTGCTTTTTTTTCTTCTCTCTTTGATTTTTTACAGATTGTCTTGTCGGAAGGCTTTCTTCATCATCTTCGAAAAGGTCGTCCGCCAATGCGGTTTTATGGTCTTCATAAAGATTCTGGGCTTTTCTTCTCTCTACTCTAGACATGTTCGTCATGTGTATCCCTCCTAACATGTTCAAAACGAATCTGACAGGCAAACACGGCATCAATAATAAAATGCGCCGTTACCGGAACAAATAGATTGCCGGTCCATTCATAAATCAGTCCAAGCAAAAAGCTGATTGCCGTCACCATGATAAATAGCAGCCATTTTGTCAAATACCGAAAATGAAGAACAGCAAATACAAGACTGGCCGCCCATAAACCAATATGGGTCTGCAGCACTCCCCTGAATAACATTTCTTCAGCAAAAGAAATCAGAAGCGTTAAAAATATAATATGAGGGATTGGCCTTTTACTGAATAACTTTTTATTGATTCCGCCGTCATCATATAAATGAGGCGGACACCATTTCATGATTGCCATGTCGGCTAAAATGACAATAACCGCCAAAGAAACACCATACCAAATGATTCTTATATCCCTAATATGCCAGAGCCTGAAAAAATCACTTGCATCCTGAAAAAAGAACAAAACGGCAGCAGCGGACACCATGATGATCAGAAGCTGTGTCATGTATAGCTGCTTCAGTATATCACGGTCAGACAAATGCTGGATCAAATCCTTTTGCTGTTTCAGTTCGGCTCACCTACAGTCTGCAGACTGAATATACGGTGCAATTCCGATCTCCAGCCGTCTATTGGCTCTATTTTGACGCGCTCCTCTTTTTGTTCATACAGCGAAAGATCAAAACCGCAATGTGAACAGCATGGCATGCTTCCCTTATCGGGATCGTAGGTTTCATCAAAATAGGCTAACAGCGATTGTCTTAAACAGCCATCGCGATGAAGCAAAGCTGTTACGTGACGCATTTTATCAAGTTTCAGCTCCATGCGATACGTGATTTCCCGCTTGATCAGTTCAATTGATGTTTTCCCCTGCATAAAGAGATGGATGATCATTCGCGACTGCGTCTCTGTGATACCATATTGCATTAATAATTCGCGCAGCTTTCTTTCGTCCCGTTCTTCCGTTTCTTCCAGCACGCGAATAACATTGGCGATTTCCCCATCCGCAAGGCTCTCCATTTGGATAATCTGCTCTTGCAATTCGAAATCTCCAGGCGCTCTGAGCAAAATGCTGACACTCGGTTTTCCGTCACGCCCTGCTCTGCCGATTTCCTGCATAAAAGCTTCAGCCGTCTGCGGGAGATAAAAATGGATGACATATTTGATATCAGATTTATCAACACCCATTCCGAACGCATTTGTACAGCAAATGACATCAAGCTGGTTATTGATAAATTGCTGCTGAATTAACATTCTGTCACCAGAATCCATGCCGCCATGGTAATAATCAACCCTGCTGCTTGTTTTATTTTTAATTTCCTCCGCTAATTCCTCTGCCCATTTCCTTGTCGGACAATAGACAATTCCCGGTCCTTGCAGGTTTTCAACCAGCCGAATGACCCTATCTATTTTTTCGGCAGTATCCGCGGTATTTTCAACTTTGAGTGCAATATTCGGCCGGTTAACTGAGTTAAGATGCTGTTCGGCATGCTGCAGATCAAGCAAATTCATGACATCATGCAGCGTATCCTTCGTCGCAGTAGCCGTCAGAGCAAGCACCGGCGGATGTCCTAGTTTTTTTCTCAGCTGTCCAAGCTTTGAATAATCAGGCCTAAAATCATGTCCCCACTCCGATATACAATGCGCTTCATCAATAACAAAAAGACTGATCGGAACGCTCTTTAATTTTTCTAGGACATATGACGACTGCAAAGCTTCGGGCGACAGATACAAAAATTTGTAGCGGTGGATATGCTCCAAAACGAAATGTCTTTCCTGCCTGCCGAGCATGCTATTCAAAGCGGCAGCTCGTTTTTCTCCCCGCGCTTTCAGCTGCTGCACCTGATCCTCCATTAAAGAAAGCAAAGGAGAAACGATTAATATCATACCGTCAAGCATATAACCGGGCAACTGGTAGCAAAGAGACTTTCCTCCCCCTGTCGGAAGCATTGCAATGGTATCCTTTCCGCTGAGTACGCTTCTGATGATGTCCTCCTGCCCTTTTTTGAAGGAATGAAAACCAAAAAACTGATATAACGCTTGCTGTAATTTAGTCATACTGTTTCACCTGCTTTGCCAATGCCAGCCTGATTTGAAAGTAGCTGAACCGCTGCTCTAGGCCTTCTCGAATTTGTTTGATCTTGTTTGTCTGCATGCGTTTGGCGAACTCAGCAATTTGGAGCTGATCTTCAGCCGAAATATATCCATCAATTACAAAAGCCGGCTCATGAAGAGAAATTTCGACGATATGGTCTTCAATTGTGGCGGTTTTCAGCTTTCTGATTTCAGCAATTCGCTGAATCGGAATTCCTTGTCTGACCATCTGCCATGTTTTTCTCGTAGACTCAGTCAGTGCGTTCTCCAGGTGCACATCAGAAAGAAGATCCTTTAATATAGAATCTTCACATTGCGGCAAGGAATGAATAAAATAATGTACCGCAGCCCAAAACAAGACATAAACGTACCACTCGTCTTCTTTCAGATTGTCAGCAAGCTGCCTGCTCGTATAACCGATCCTATTATATGAAGTTAATGAGTAGACAAAGATAAGAGCTGCTTTCTCGTCAAGCTTTTGCAAATGATTCTCCAGCATATCCTGCAAGCCTCTTGCCAGTTTTTCATGGTCCTTTTGCTTGTGCATGTATCGCTTGACCCAGTGAAGCGTCTTATAATCTTTTGTGACGGGAATATACTGTCTGCTGCTGTGCTGCTTATTTGACAATACCTGTACGAGAAGGGAAAGTCTTTTCCAGAGCACGCTTGCGGCCTGCTGAAAATAAGCGCCATGGCAATGGGCTGGCCAAGGCCGTTCACTCAGCGCCTGCCTCAACATGCTTTCGCCTCTAATAGTCACTCTGTATGTATCTGTTTCTGACATCGGATCCAGAAATGACTGCTGTTCAAGCTTGCGGAGTGAGGCTGAAATGTCGCTTCTTGAACATTGCGGAGCCATCCCAAAATATCTTGCAGTCTGAAATAAGCCGGCATCTTGAATGGTTTGTGACGATCTTTTTCCTTTGAATAAGTGAAAAACGGCACTTCCTGTCCGTTCCCCGTTTATTTTAGAAAGGCAATCGAGAACCATGATATCAAAGTAATTTAATGACAACCTATCCACCCACATTCTTCCTGACAAAAATCGCTGGTTTGTTCTTTTTATTTTAACAGATTTTAAACAGAAATCGACGTTTAAAGTCATTATTAGGGGGGATGTTATGTAGATAACCCCTTATGTGATAAGCATTCTCAATCATTTTTCTGTTGAAATGTGGCATCAACATCATTACAATAAGTAAGAGGAATAGGTGTTAAATTGATTAAATATAAAGATTGATCCATTTGTTCCACCAAGAACAATCTGGGAGGTTTTATTCATGGCAAAGTACACAATCGTAGACAAAGATACATGCATTGCATGCGGCGCTTGCGGAGCGGCTGCACCAGACATTTACGATTACGATGATGAAGGCATCGCGTTCGTAACGCTTGACGAAAACAAAGGCGTTGTCGAAGTTCCTGAAGTACTGGAAGAAGATATGATTGACGCATTTGAAGGATGCCCTACTGATTCCATCAAAGTGGCGGATGAGCCGTTTGAGGGCGACCCGCTTAAATTTGAATAGAAGTAATCGAAAAAGCTCCCCTGCGGGAGCTTTTTTTATTTAATGAATATGCGCGCTTCTTTGCTGTTCAATCCACGGTTTAAGCTTGATAAAGATTAGTGTGAACACAATCGTAATGACAATGCCTTTTATGACGTTAAATGGCAGGATACCAGCGACTACCGCTGTTTTCAGCGCACTGTCGGATAATGCCGGGGAGTGTAAAAACCATGTGTAGGCCGGAAGAATCAGAACATAATTCAGAATGCTCATCAGCACCGTCATAGCTGCAGTTCCAAGCAGAAGACTTACTGCCAGGCCTTTTGCTGAGTTCAGCTTTTTAAATAAGAAAGCAGTCGGCAAAATAAAGAGTGTTCCGGCAATGAAATTTGCAATTTGTCCTACAGGCACTCCAGCCATGCTCCCCTGAATGATATATTGAAGAACGTTTTTTATCGCTTCAACGGCAATACCCGCTAAAGGTCCGTATATAAGAATCGCAATAATGGCAGGGACATCACTGAAATCAATTTTTAAATAATCAGGAAGCCCCGGAAACGGAAAATTTAACAGCATCAAAACAAATGCGATGCTGCTCAGCATGCTGATCACGACTAATTTTTTCACTTT
Source organism: Bacillus sp. B28 (assembly GCF_029536185.1). Lineage (NCBI taxonomy): Bacteria > Bacillati > Bacillota > Bacilli > Caryophanales > Bacillaceae > Bacillus > Bacillus sp. B28. The sequence goes on from NZ_CP120511.1 coordinate 2,363,443, forward strand.
CAATTTGCTCTCTCCTTTTCGATCACATCTTACTCGAAAAGCGGAAAGGTTCTTTTTCCAGCCAATAAAAAAACCGCTCTATGATATAAAAGCGGGGTTTTAAAAATTTGGCTTGGTAAAGAAACGTTTGAAAACCATTCTTTCAAAACGCTGCTGAACCTCCATCTTCTCCCATCCAGACTATACTGTCGGCTTCGGAATCACACCGAATCCTGCTGTCAAAAACAGCTCGCGGGCTTAGAGCCATTGCTCATCACCGCCGGTAGGGAATTTCACCCTGCCCCGAAGATTGATCATATGAATTTGGTTCCATTATAAACGATAAAGGGTTGGTTGTATAGATAATTGCTTCAAATTAAATATAACGCCAAAAGTCTCTAAAACTGGTCAATTCCTCGCTTTCCTTTTATCCTTTACTGCGTCAATACACATTGACACTCTATTGAGAATATGTTAAATTATCAGATATTTAGTTTGTCAATTTAGGAGGAAATCTTACGATGTTTCGAGTATTGGTCTCAGACAAAATGAGCAACGACGGCTTACAACCACTTATTGAATCAGACTTTATTGAAATCGTCCAAAAAAACGTAGCAGATGCAGAGGATGAATTACATACCTTTGATGCTCTATTGGTGCGAAGCGCGACAAAAGTAACAGAAGACCTTTTTCAAAAAATGACTTCTTTAAAAATCGTCGGAAGAGCCGGTGTCGGTGTGGATAATATCGACATTGACGAAGCGACGAAACACGGGGTAATTGTTATTAATGCGCCAAACGGAAACACAATTTCCACAGCTGAGCACACATTCGCGATGATCTCATCTTTAATGAGACACATCCCTCAGGCCAATATTTCTGTAAAATCCAGAGAATGGAACCGCACAGCATATGTCGGTTCGGAACTTTACGGCAAAACACTTGGAATTGTAGGATTAGGCAGAATCGGAAGCGAAATTGCACAGCGTGCGAGAGCCTTCGGTATGACCGTGCACGTTTTTGATCCTTTCTTAACAGAAGAAAGAGCGAAAAAAATCGGTGTAAACAGCCGTACGTTCGAAGAAGTCTTGGAAAGCGCAGATATCATCACTGTGCATACACCATTAACAAAAGAAACAAAAGGCTTATTAAACAAAGAAACAATTGCAAAAACGAAAAAAGGTGTTCGCTTAATTAACTGTGCACGAGGCGGCATTATCGATGAGGCAGCTCTTCTTGAAGCTTTAGAAAGCGGCCATGTTGCCGGTGCGGCGCTTGACGTTTTTGAAGTTGAACCGCCAGTTGATAATAAACTCGTTGACCACCCGTTAGTGATTGCCACTCCTCACCTAGGGGCATCGACAAAAGAAGCGCAGCTGAATGTTGCAGCGCAAGTATCAGAAGAAGTTCTGCAGTTCGCAAAAGGTCTTCCTGTTATGTCAGCCATTAACCTGCCTGCCATGACAAAAGATGAATTCGCTAAGATTAAGCCGTACCACCAAATCGCAGGAAAAATCGGCAGCCTCGTATCACAATGCATGAAAGAGCCGGTACAGGATGTCGCGATTCAATATGAAGGCACAATTGCTAAACTTGAAACATCGTTTATTACAAAAAGCCTTCTTTCAGGCTTCTTAAAACCACGCGTTGACTCAACAGTTAACGAAGTAAATGCGGGCGGTGTCGCAAAAGAACGCGGCATTAGCTTTAGTGAAAAGATTTCCACTTCTGAATCTGGATACGATAATTGCATTAGCGTAAAAGTGACGGGAGACCGCAGCACCTTTACCGTTACAGCTACCTATATCCCTCATTTCGGAGAACGCATTGTCGAAATCAACGGGTTTAATATCGACTTTTATCCAACAGGCCACCTGGTTTACATCCAGCATCAGGATACGACGGGGGTCATCGGCCGAGTGGGACGTATTCTCGGAGATAACGATATTAACATTGCAACCATGCAGGTTGGCCGTAAAGAAAAAGGCGGAGAAGCCATCATGATGCTTTCTTTTGACAGACATTTAGAAGATAAAATTGTGAAAGAACTAACAGATGTTCCTGATATCGTGTCTGTGAAACTTATTGATCTTCCATAATGAAAAAAACTCAAGCTCTGCAGCTTGAGTTTTTTTCTGCTTTTTAACGGTTTCCTGTTTATGTATGTTTGTGCAGTACTTCTAACACGTTTCTCAGTTCGGATACAGGTATTTGCCCAGGTGCTGACGCCTCTTCTCCTGCGCCGAATGTGCAAGCTGATCCAAATATCTCACCGCTCAGCCTGCTGACTAATCCCGTTCCCGACATTGACATTGTGATCATTGGACGGTCCGCATATTTTGTCTTCATCGTATACGTCGCATCAAGCAAGGTTAAAAGATCTCCTGCATCCTTCGGCATTACGGCTATTTTCGGAATATGCGCTCCTAACTCCTGCATTTTACGAAGCCGGGAAATGATCTCGTCCTTTGCAGGTGTTTTCTGAAAGTCATGATTAGACATAATCACGTAGACACCATTTTCTTCTGCTAAAGATACTAACGCTTCAACGTTGGCCTCTCCTGAAAATAATTCAATATCGATAAAGTCTATATCTTTTGTGCGGATAGCCGTTTCCAGCAAAGCGATGTAGGAACGTACATCCATTTCTTTGCTCCCGCCTTCTTTATGCGATCTGAATGTAAATAGAAACAGCTTGTCTCTCAAAGACTCTCGCAGTTTTGAGATCATCTTTATGACTGCTTCGCTGTCGTCTGCTTTTTCAAATACATCGACTCGCCACTCGACAATATCCGGATCCAGTAATTTCACAGCTTCTGCTTCTTTTAAAATTTGCTTTTCTGTTTTCCCCATCAGCGGAACGATGATTTTCGGCATCCCTTCACCGATGGAAACTCCTTTGATTGTTAACACGTTCACTCGTCTCAAATCCTTTCAATCTTTACCTTGTTTTATTATACACGGACAAGTTTTTTTTGAAAATTTCTATTATATGAAAAGCAACGAAAAAAGAGCCTGAAAAAAGGCTCTTTTAATTTAAGGAAATCGGATTTGGAGCAGCTGGAACCGGAATAGCTTCTGATACATCGTATCTGCCGATTTTTTTTGTTCCCGTTTCCGCAAAGGTCACTTCTGTAAAGCCAAACTCCTTTGCTGTTAAAAGAAGTCCCTCCAGCATTAAGATGCCGGCAATAGAATCCTCAACCCTCGAGTGTTTTGAGAAATGGATATATAAGTGATTCTGTTTCTCCGTTACAGATTTGACGGCACCTGCTTGAATAAGAGGTGCAGTATTTGTTTGATTGCTCGATTCCATTTCCTTAATAGCTTCTTTTACAGTATTAAATGTTCTTTCTGTTGGAACGAGAAAGTCTTGTCCTTGTTCATTTTGGTACAAGGAGTAGGCTCTGTTCGACTGTTTAGGAATAGGAATTTCAGTAAAAGTACCATTTGAGCCAATACTGGCGCCGTCCTTTTTCTGCTCCGATGAAAAAATTTTGATTTTTTCATAGGGACTCCATTTTAAAGATTCTTTCAGCAAATTTTTTAGTATTGCGTCGTCTTTTACAGAAAAAGCCTCAATGGGCTGATCGACTTGTATATGTAATTCCTTATGATTTTGGTTTTCCTTTACTTCCACTTCATCCATGAAGGAGGGAATTGTGATGGCGTGATCAAGGATATCCAATTGATCACTTTCAAACAGCACCTCCTGTATGGTTTGGTTTGATTTCGTTTTTTTAATGCTGACGGGTATAATTGTGGATGTTTCGGCATCGGCAATTGCTACAGTCGTATAGTTGTTCTGCTCCTTTTCAGGAACAACTAACGATGACTGATCCAGGGATAATGCAGCTTTTTTGCTGTCTGCTGTCTCAGTTTTCGTTATAGCGTTTTCTTGGGACGCTTCTTTTTGTTGAGGCTGTGCCTGATCAAAGAAATGAGGAGAAATAATGAAGGCGATATAAACCGCAACCGCAGTGGCACATGCGGGGCCAATCCACCTAACAGCGGACTTTTTTTTGCTTTTTGCCATCGAAAGCCGCTTATATATGTCTTGCGGAGAACGATGGTCTTTAACTGCCGGCAGTTGACTTAACAACTCCTTTATCTGTTCTTCGTTCCAATCTGGCTTCATCATCCACTAGCTCCTCCCTCAAAAGCTCCATATGTTTCCGAAGTACTTTGAGCCCTCTGTGTTGGGTCGTTTTCACTTTGCTTTCCGAGAAGCGCAGAGCATTGGCTGTTTCCTGTATTGAATATCCCTGAATAAACCGTAAGATAATCACAGCTCTTTGATCGATCGTACATTGATCGAGCGCAGCATAAATTTCCCGGACATTTTCATGTTGAACCGCGAGTTCGTCCGGAAGCAATTGCTGATCTCTGACATCCTGTGTATCCCAATCAAATGTCCCGAGTACACGCTGTCTGATCGTCTGCTGCTTACGGAACCAGTCTATCGCCACATGGCGTGCAATCGACAAAAGCCATGTTTTTTCACTGCTTCTTCCTTCAAACGTATGATATGAATTTAATACACGAATATAAACCTCCTGAAGAAGGTCTTCAGCCTGGCTTTTATCCTTTACCATATAAAATAAAAATTGATATAAATCTTGATGGTAAGTTTTATATAACGCTTGAAAGGTTTCTTCCATAGGAAACCCCTCCGTTTCTTTAGTCGTAATAATAGCTTAAAAGTTACATTACAACTATATTACGAGAAACTGGAATTTGGAAGGGAATTTATATTAACATATCCTTAAATTTTATTAAGAAAAACCTTTTAAAAAACACCCGCTTGGATCAGCGGGTGTTTCTTATGGAACAAGATTCTTCGGCAAATTCAGACTCGACTTGATCATTTTGTCGGAATATAAAACGTAAACGTCGTTCCTTTGTCCATCCGGCTGTGCACCGTAATGGTACCGTTGTGAGCTTCCACAATATTTTTAACAATAGCAAGTCCCAGTCCGGTTCCTGCTCTGCCTCTTGTCCGTGCTTTATCCGCTTTATAGAACCGCTCAAAAATAAATGGCAGATCCTCTTCCGGTATGCCGGAGCCGGAATCTTTGACGTCTATTTTTATTCCATCCTTAACCGTATGAACGGAGATGGAGACACTGCCGCCTGATTGAGTATGACGCAGCGCGTTATCAATTAAATTGGTAAACACCTGCTCCATCTTATCTTCATCAAACATAAATTCCTCTTCAGTGAGAGAAATGTCCTGATGCAAAGAAATATTTTTTTCTTTGGCAACACCGGAAAATTTGCGCATGATCTTTTCTATAAATTCATTAAGATTGATTTGTTCATAATGCAATCCAGTATGCCCTGATTCCATTCGCGCTAAATCAAGCAAATCGTTGACAAGGCGGCCCATTCGCAGCGACTCGTCATATATAATTTGAGCAATCTCTTTTCGGTCTTCTTCGGAGCTCGCAATGTCATCGACAATGGCTTCACTGTACCCTTGAAGCATGGAGATCGGCGTTCTTAATTCATGGCTGACATTTGCGATAAAGTCTTCGCGCAATTTATCAAGGCGGCGTTCTTCGGTCATATCTCGAAGAACGGCAACCGCGCCTCTGACATGCGATTCTGCATACAGCGGCGACATCAGCAGCACCCATGATCTGCCCTGCAGCGTCATTTCAATCATTTGTTCTTTTTCTGTGCTGACAGCATTTTGGAACAGTTCTTTTGCTTCTGGCGGAAGATTGTCGCCTTCTTTAATATTCATATTCTGCTCATAATACCAAGCCTGCAGAAAACGTTCGGCCGGCGGGTTTGTCACGAGAATCGTGCCGTCGATATTGATGGTAATCACTCCGTCAGCCATACTGCTTAATATGTTTGAAAGCTGTTCTTTTTCTTGGTTGAGCGCATTGATATGAAAGTTAAGCTGCCGCCCCATTTGATTAAAGGCGGTTGCCAGCTCACCGATTTCATCCTGGGTTAAAATCGGGATTTTCGTGTCAAACTTGCCCTTTGCCAAATCCTGTGCGCCCTCTCTCATTTTTCGAAGCGGATACGTGACCCTGCTTGATAAAAAGAAAGCAAAAAATGTGGTCAGCACAATCGCAATGCCTGCGGCAAGGAATATATAACGGGTCGTGTGTTTTGTTGTGTCTTTAACAGCAAGCAGAGACTGAGATAAAAAGACCATGCCTTTTTTTCCGTCTTTTTCATACGGAACACCCACAATCAGGCGTTCATTATCCGTGTCTCTGCCACTCAGGCCCGTACGTTTACTGACTTTTTTATGGTTGTCCAGAGCCTGGTGTAAATCCTTGTCCCGCTGTATTTGCTCAAGCGTAATAGATGAGAGCCGATTTTTATCGTTCGGCGAATACCAGTATTTTTTCTCATCCTGTATGATCGCAATGCTTGTTAAGTTATCAGCGAGCTCCCAGGTGATCGACCTTGCCAGCGCCTGATCCTCGTGTTTTTCTAAGATGACTGCGACTTTATTTGCAAGCTGGGTTAAATCATTTTCGGCTTCTTCCACATGATAATTTTCGATAAACTCGAGTAAAAGCACCGTTAAAATAAATAATACGATCAGGACAAGAGAAAGGATCGTAGCCCACAGCTTACCTACTACGCTTTTCCAAAATTTCATTCAGCGCCTACCTCGAATTTATAACCGACGCCCCATACGGTGACGATTTTTTTGGCAGCTCCCGGTGATACTTTATTGAGCTTTTCCCGGAGACGTTTGACGTGTGTGTCTACTGTACGCAGATCGCCAAAAAATTCATACTGCCACACTTCCTTGAGAAGCTTTTCCCGATCATACACTTTGTCAGGCGTTCTCGCTAAGAAGTAAAGGAGCTCATACTCTTTCGGTGTTAAGCTCACTTCAGTTCCGTCAGCAGTTACCCGATGGGCATCATGATCGATTGACAGATGAGAAAACACCAATACGTTCTTCGTCGGCGTATTCGCATTGAAATAAGAGTTTTGAGATGCCCTTCTCAGAAGCGCTTTTACCCGCAGCACAACTTCTCTCGGACTAAACGGTTTGACGATGTAATCATCTGTTCCCGATTCAAACCCCTGCACCCGGTTTGCTTCTTCTCCTTTTGCGGTCAGCATGATAATTGGTGTAGCTTTTTTTTCGCGAATTTGGCGGCAGACCTCAATTCCGTCTGTGCCAGGCATCATTAGGTCAAGCAAAATTAAGTCATAATTGGTTTCGAGGCCTTTGGCAATGGCCTCATCACCATTTTCCGCTTCTTCAATCACATAATTTTCACGTTCAAGATACATTTTTAAAAGGCGGCGAATTCTGGCTTCGTCATCAACTACTAATATTTTGGTTTCATTGGTTTGGTCCATCGTTTTCCCCCTGCTTTCCTTCTGTTACTTTCATTTTATCAAATCGTGAGAAAGTTTGAGAACTGTATCGCTTTGTTCTGGACTATGCATAAGAATGAAGTCCGGCAAGCACAAGATTTACGAATATTAAATTGAACATAATGATAGCAAAACCGATTACGGCCAGCCATGCTGATTTCTCACCGTGCCATCCTCTTGACAGCCTTAAATGCAAATATGCGGCGTAAAACAAAAACGTGATCAGCGCCCATACTTCCTTCGGGTCCCAGCCCCAAAATCTCGTCCAAGCGAGCTGAGCCCAAATCATTGCAAAGATCAGCGCGCCGAGTGTAAAAATCGGAAAACCGATGGAAACGGCTCTGTAGCCAACCTCATCTACCAGATCAAGATTCACGTTTTTCACCAGAGGATGGAAACAGGCACTGATTCTTTTTCTGACGATCAGGCGAAGCGCTCCGTACAATAGGAGTCCAGCTCCAAACGACCAAATCACTGTGTTTACCTTTCTGCCTGAGAAAAGGGCCGGAAGCTCTGCAATGGGCTGCATTTTCCCCTCGGTGATAAGCTCACCCTCATGCGGACCTACAAGTGCGGGCATTTCATAGACCATCACGCTTTTTTCCTTATTCTTATCCACCCAGTTAAACTCAGCTTCATAGCCGGCAAAACGAAACACAGATGTTATCACAATAAAGGCAACTGCCGTCACCATAATAAACATGATAGCTTCAAGCCAAAAGGTTTTTTTACTTGGTTTGGTCTGGTCAACATGCTTCAAAAGAAAAATGACACCTGCGATAAAACTGATGGCGAGTATAGCTTGCCCCAGCGCGGCCGTGGTTACGTGGATATACAGCCAATTGCTCTGCAATGACGGAATTAAAGGCGAAATGTCCGTCGGAAACATGCTGGCGTATGCAATCAGCAATAAAGCGATCGATAATGTAAACAGACCTAATGAAGGCAATTGATAGATAAAATAAAGGATAATAAACGCAAGCACAAGCATCATGCCAAAGGCTGTTGTAAATTCAAACATGTTGCTGACAGGCGCATGGCCGCTGGCAGCCCACCTTGTAATAAAATAGCCCAGGTGGCAGAGAAAACCGATAATCGAAAGGATAATTCCGATCGTCGCCCACCGGTTTGCCCTGTCTTTTTTAATTTTCCTTCCTCGTATGGCCCCGCCGAAAATCGGGACCGCGATTAAATACACGAGAAAGGCCGCATAAAGAAAATTTCCGCTCAGCTCCGCCATGACACCACTCCCTTTTCGCCTATTTCTGTGTTTTCATTAATTCTTTTTGGTCTGCTGGTTCAGTCAGCCCCGTATCGGCTAAAACAAATTCTAAATCCCGCTTCAGTCCGTACCAGTTTTTATTGGTATGGCCGGCAACCATGACTGCACCTTCCTGTGTATGCAGCCAGATTCTGCGGTGCTGCCAGTACATTCCTTGAATGACGCCAATCATAAAAATGGCTCCGCCGATGGCAAGCACCCAAAGCGTCAAATCTTTTCTGACTGTCAGGCCGGTTATGTTTTTCGTTTCGACATGGTCAAATTTTAACTTGTATTTATTGCTGCCCGACCCTTCAATTGTTTCTTGAATGGCAACAAAGCTTTTTTCGCCTTTTGGCTTATCTGGCGTTATGATATTAAAAACAAACGCCGGATTGTTAGGGATTTTTGTTTTTGTGCTCGGCTCTCCGTCCTGATTAAAATAGAAGTCAGGAAGGTAGCTGGCAACCTCAACTTTGTAACCGTTGCCAAGATCATAAACCGAATCTGGATCCAATAGGTTGATCTTTAAGCTCCCAAAGGATTTTTTTGATTTTTTGTCAATCAGCTGAAACACCATCTGATCGAGCTGATTCTCTTTATAATCCACCTGATAAACAGAAAACGAATCAAAGCGCAGCGGCTGGTTGACACGAATATCTTCTTCTTTTATTTTTTTCAGCTTCGGCTTCTCTCCATAGACAATTTTGCCTTCCCGTTTATAGAGTACCGCATCTGTTTGAAAGTTTTTCGCGACCTTTCCGCTTCCGACTCTGTCAATGGCATCAGCGAACACCTTTTTTTCTGTCTCGCTGTTATAAGTCTCTACGCTGAATTGATTGTTTTTCAAATAATATCTTCCGTCTGTGCCTGGAATTGCCGCAGTTTCGCCTTCTCTGACCCAGAGCGTTTCATCGACGTACATGCCCGGCACAAATCTCAGCATTGCGCCAATCAGGAAAATGATTAATCCTATGTGATTGACATACGGACCCCAACGGGAAAAACGCCCTTTTTCCGCCAGAATGCTGCCCTCTTGTTCTCGTATTCTATAACGCTTTTTCTTTAAGAGAGTCACAATCTTTTCTTTTTCTTCAAGGTTGAGCTCGGTCTCCGTTTCACTGAACAGCCGCTGTCTTTTTAAGAAAACAGGGCTTCTCCTGACCCCCTGATTTTTCAATGCTCTGTACAATGGAATCACACGGTCAAGGCTGCAGATGACAAGAGAAATGCCGATTGAGGCAATCAGCAGCAAATACCACCAAGATCCATATAAATGATGGAACCCGAGTAAATAATAAAGCTGGCCGAACGTGCCGTATTGTTCTTTATAATATGTATCAGCCTGAGCGCCGGGGGGCAAATAGGCTTCTTGAGGAAAAATCGTCCCGAATGCTGATGCTGCAAGGGTTATGACGATAAGCCATATTCCGACCTTAACCGAAGAAAAGAAGTTCCATATTTTATCAATGAACGTTTTGTTATAGGTTTGTGAACGTCTCGCACTTCCATCGTATCTCATATCAGCAAGCGGGGTCTGCGTTTCCTGAAGCGCCCTGCCGCACGATTCACATAAAACAGTTCCGACCGGGTTGATATGTCCGCATTCACATTTTACCTGCTTCATCCCGAAGTCGCTCCGGGTTTTATCAGATTCATATAGTCATGGATCATGCTTTCTGTCATAGTGCCGGTCACCACCTTGACAACTTTTCCTTCCGGATTGATTAAAAAGGTTGTCGGAAGCGGAGATACGCCATAGGCATCAAGCACCTGACGATCTGTATCCAGAACAACCGGAAAATTTACTCCGTAGGATTTCATAAAATTATGTACTGCTATCTTTGACTCCCCAACATTTACCGCGACAATTTCAACGCCTTGGTCTTTAAAATATTTGTATTGGTTCGCCATATAAGGAAATTCTTTTTTGCACGGCTCACACCAGGTGCCCCAGAAATTCAAAAAAACACCTTTTCCTTTTAAGTCACTTAGCTCAATACGTTCCCCATTCGTATCTTCAAGGACAAAATTCGGTGCCTCGGACCCTTCGGATATGCTCTCTTTGTCGGCAAATACAGCATTGTATATTGTATAGGCCAGCGCGCAGATTAAAACGAGAAGGATGCCGGTCCGAATGAATAAACGTCTTTTTTTCTTCATTGTCCACTGCCCCCTTCCCCTATTGCAGATCCATTCAATTATATCATTTCACAATCATTTCACATTTCTAACTTTTTGAAGGTTATGTGAAACTTAGAAAGCGTTTTTACCGTGTTCCGCTAGCGCTCTGAGTCTTTTGACTTCGTGCGGCGTAAGCTCTCTTGCGTCTCCCGTATTTAAGCCTCTCAGGTTTAAAAATGCGTATTCTTCCCGCTTCAGCTTAATGACTTCATGTCCGATTGCTTCAAACATGCGGCGCACTTGCCTGTTCCGTCCTTCATGGATGGTCAGCTGAATAATGCTGGTTTGTTTTTTCTTATCCAATGAAAGCAGCTTCGCTTTGGCAGGCGCTGTTTTGCCTTCCTCCAGCATAATGCCGCGCTCCAGCTTTCTGATCAGCTCTTTAGACGGTATGCCTTTTACCTTTGCTACATATGTTTTGTTTATTTCATATTTAGGGTGCATCAGTTTGTTGGCAAACTCGCCGTCATTGGTTAAAAGCAAAAGACCGCTAGTATCGTAATCCAGACGTCCGACCGGATAAATGCGCTGCGGCACTTCTCTTAAAAAGTCCGTCACGACTTTGCGCCCTTTGTCATCTTCCGCTGCGGAAATCACGCCCCTTGGTTTATATAGAAGAAAATAAACAGGCTCTTCACGTTCCACCTTCAAGCCGTTTACTTCAATCTGATCAGAACCGGTGACTTTAACACCAAGCTCTGTTATTACTTTGCCGTTCACCTTTACTTTTCCTTCTTTAATCAGCTCTTCTGCCTTTCTGCGCGATGCAACTCCGGCGTGAGCAATTACTTTTTGCAGTCTTTCCATGTCTTTCACCTCAAGTATTATCTTACTTTTTTCAACCTGAACAAACAAGCTTTTTCAGATTTCGCATGCTTTATCTAAAAAAACGCCATTTTCAGGCGCTCCCAAATAATAACGTAACGATGATGATAGATGCAACTACACCGATTAAATCAGCAAGAAGTCCCACCTTTAACGCATCACCCATTTTTTTAATGCCGACCGCTCCGAAATACACCGTCAGCACATAAAGTGTTGTATCCGTTGATCCCTGCATCACCGAAGCCAGCCTGCCAATAAAGGAGTCCGGTCCATACACTGCAATTAAATCGGTGGTCATACCCAGAGCAGCCGTACCGGAGATCGGACGAATCAGCGCAAGCGGAACCACCTCAGCCGGTATGCCGAAGGCGGAAAAGACAGGCTTTAAAAAATCCATAAAAAAGTCAAGCGCCCCTGATGATCTGAAAACAGTAATCGCAACTAGCATCCCGACTAAGTAGGGGATAATCGAAAATGCGATCTCAATTCCTTCTTTTCCGCCTTCAACAAAGGATTCATATGTCGGTACCTTTTTGATTGTTCCATAAAGAAGAATGCCGGCAATAATAATAGGGATCATGGCTAAAGACAGCCAGTTGATAATTTCCATCGGCTTACCTCCCCTTCTTTTTACGGCGGTAATAAAAATACCGGTCAATAATAATGGCGCCAATTCCAGAAATAAGTGTCGCCAAAATGCTCGGTCCGACGATATCTGTCGGTGTTTTGGAGGAATAGGCCATTCGCACGGCGATAACCGTTGTCGGGATGAGAGTAATGCACGAAGTATTAACAGCTAAAAAAGTGATCATGGAACGGCTCGCTTCCGAACGGTTTCCATTCAGCTTCTTCATTTGCTCCATTGCTTTAATGCCAAGAGGTGTGGCCGCGTTCCCGAGGCCGAAGAAGTTCGCCATGAGATTTGATAAAATGTAGCCCATTGCTGGATGATCCGGCGGTATGTCAGGAAACAGCTTAGAAATAAAAGGCCTGCACAGACGGCTGAAAATATCCAGCAGTCCTGACTGTTCAGCTATTTTCATTAAACCAAGCCAAAAAACAAGCACGCTCATAAGTCCAAATGAGATTGTGACAGCTTCTTTGGCTCCTTTAAACACCGCCTCATTTACATCCTGCAGCGTTCCATTGCACATCGCAAATACTAGCCCGATCACAGTTAAGCTGACCCAGATTATATTGACCATTTTGTCCCGCCAGCCGCATTCAGAAAAATGGATTGAAACGTTTCAAAAAACTTTTTTTTCGGTTTTTGATTTCGTTGGTTTTCGTAATAGATCGGCACTTTTGCGATGGTTTCATCGTTGAACATGACTTTCATATGTCCTACAATATCCGGAATTTTTGAGACATCCTTTTCCCAGGCTTTTTTCGGTTTGAGCAGGGTAGTGTTAATTTTGACATCTTCTTTTTCTTCTTCGGTAAGCAAATAGGTGATGTCCCGTTTGATGAAAGCTTTAGACTCATAAAATGTACCTTTGAGCTTCGGAATATCTCCTTTTTTTGCGATTAAATATGTTTGATAATGATCAAATACATAGTTAAACATATTCATATGATCATCCCAATCGTCGGGGTCATTAATGGTAACGGCTATCAGATTAACGCCGTCCTTTGAAGCGGTTGAAACGAGTGTGCGTTTTGCAAGCTTGGTATAGCCTGTTTTCCCCCCAGTGCTGTATGGATACAGCATCGTCAGCAATTTATTTTTGTTTTTCCATACGCTTTCCATTGTTTCTGCTTTGTATATTTTTGTGCCGGAGATGGTTTGATAGTCTTTGAGCTTCATGGCGTATTTCGTTAAAACAGCCATGTCATAAGCTGTTGAGTAGTGATTTTCATGGTCATCCAATCCGTGCGGGTTTTGAAAACGGGTATTTTCCATACCGATTTGTTCTGCTTTTTGGTTCATCATATAGACAAATCCATCGAGGCTTCCCCCGACATACTCAGCAATCGCAACAGCAGCATCGTTCCCGGATCTCAGCATCAGGCCATACACAAGATCCTTTAATTTTACTTTTTGCCCTTCGGTTAAATAAATGGCCGAACCCTCTGTTCTGACCGCATTTGCAGAAACGGTCACGGTTTCTTCCATTTTTCCGGATTCAATGGCGAGAACAGCGGTCATGATCTTTGTAATACTGGCAATCCGCCTTTTTTCATGCTCGTCCTTGGCAAATAACACTCTTCCTGATGTGCCGTCAATGACAATGGCGCTCTTCGCACTGACATTTATAGCTGCATGTGCTGTGTTCACATTTACATTGGCAAATAGAAAAGAAATGATGACGATTAATACAGCTTTTTTAAAAATGCGCATGTTTGTTCACGTCCTTGTGGTGGTTTGTACAAGTTTATGCGCATGTCCATCAGTTATGAATAACAATTGTGTCATGGCCTGCAAACATAAAAAAACTCTCCCATAAAGGGAGAGTAAGTCTTATCTGATTGATGCCATGCTAGATCCGGACGCTTCGTAATGAGCCAGTTCTTCCCTCATCTTCAGAAACGCTGCGCTCAGCGGCAATAATAATTGCTCCAGAGACTGCGGAACAGCATGGTAGAACTCAATTGCGCTGACTCCGGTATATGACGCCCGGCTGTTTTCACACCAGGTGTCTTTCTTTGGCATAAAGAACTCTTCAATGCATTGATGATACACATTGTAAAGTGTTTTTTCCGCTCTGGTTTCCTGAAATGGCTCTTGCATAAGGAGACGGCGGCATGCTTCAGCGCCTCCTTCACAAAATACTGTCATTCTTCTCAGCGTGCTCAGCACATCGCAGCAGTATGTCTCTTCAACAGGCAATTCAGCCTGCATAGACGCCAGTGTGGTTTGATTTAAATAATCATTAACGGTATTGACAACCATTGATAAGAATTCGCCTGTTTTTTGAGTCTGCACTCGCACAATCGAATGTCCCATTTCGTTTGGTATCTTCCCCTCATGTCTTTGTCTCTCACATTTTGCTTCTTTCATGATAGCTACTTCTTCCTTATATCTTATGTTGATGAAAAAGCGCGATTCATTAAATCTCTATTTTATATCTTCAAAGGTTTGGTTAAAGTTCTCAAAGAATAAATCCGCTTCTTCTTGAAGAACGTCATCTTCCGCATTTTCAGGCAGCGGCGGAAGCTCGTCCAGCGTTTTTAAGCCGAATTGCTCAAGAAAAGTCGGCGTCGTGCCGTATAAAATGGCCCGTCCCGGACCGTCAGCTCGTCCGACTTCACACAGCAGCGCCTTGGCGACAAGGCTGTGTAAAATTCTTTCTGATTTCACGCCTCTGATATCTTCAATTTCCGCTCTCGTAATCGGCTGTTTATATGAAACAATCGCCAGCACCTCCAAAGATGCCTGGGAAAGGCCTTTCGACGGTACTTCGATCAGTTTTTTCAAGTACGGCGCAAAGTCCTTTTTGGTGGAAAGCATGTACGTATCTGCATATTCAATAAGTTCAATGCCTCTTGTATCATGACGGTAATCGTCTGCGACATCCGCCATAATGGTGTTCAGTTCAGGCTCTTCTATTTCAAGCACTGTTAACAGCTGTTTTTTGGTCAGTCCTTCATCGCCTGCCGCATATAGAAGGGCTTCCACTATAGCTTTCCAATTCACGATATCAAGCCCCATGAATGGATTCACTCCCCATAATGTAAATATCTGAAAAATTTTGCTCCTGCTCAATCAAAATCAGCTGATTTTTCATCAGTTCTAGAACAGCCAGGAAGGTGACAACCAAATGTTCTTTTTGCTCATATGAAAAAAGATCCATAAAATTGATTCTTTTTCCTTTTGATTTCAGGCTGTGCACGATTTCATTCATTCTGTCTTCGATTGGTATTTCCTGTCTTGTAATTGTTGTTTCCATCGGCCTTGTTATTTTTTTTCGCTTCAGCACTTTTTGAAAAGCGCCAATCATATCGTAGACTGTGACTGACAGCTTTTGCTCCGACTGTTTCACTTCTTTTGCATATTCGCTCAAGTCACTCGGCGGTTTCGTGAATGATTTTTGTCTTTCTTCTTCCCGTTCCTTTAATTCTTTCGCCGCGTCTTTATATTTTCTATACTCAATCAGCTTTTCAATCAGTTCCTCCCGCGGGTCTTCTTCCTCAAGCAATTCATCCTCAAACAGTTCTTCCTCTTGCTTCGGGAGCAGCATTCTGCTTTTAATACTGAGCAGTGTGGCAGCCATCACCAAATACTCGCTGGCGATATCAAGCTCAAGCACACGCATCGTATGTACATACAATAAATATTGTTCAGTAATCTTCGCCACAGGTATATCATATATGTCAATTTCAAGACGATTGATTAAATGAAGCAGCAGGTCCAATGGGCCTTCAAACGTATCAATTTTCACTTGATATTCTTCCATCATCTCACCATTTTCAAGTATCACTCTCATTGCCGGATAAACTGGCTACCCTTTAGTATAAGCCACCAAAAAGCTCTCGTCCAATACTATTTCATTTCCTGCATTTCGAGAGATTAGTGCTGAATATTCAAATAACAAGATATCCGCCTACACAAAAAAGGGCAGGTGTACATAGGATGCTCGCGTAGACCACAACAAAGGAGGCTGAATGTTCATGGGAGAAAAGTGCTTCAGCGGCGGTTTCGCTTTAATTGTTGTTTTGTTTATTCTGCTGATTATCGTAGGTGCCGCTTGGATTTGCTAGAACTAAAAAAGAGCGAATCCAATGCGCTGTTTTTTCCTTTTATCTGTCCTGTGTTACACTAAAGGCGGATTAAAAGGAGGAAGCATCTTGTACCCAAAAGCTTATATCGATTATCTCGTTGAATTTCACGCAACACGGGATTATTTTGAATGCCATGAAATACTAGAAGAATATTGGAAGGAAGATCCTCCGAACAAACGAAAAATACTTTGGGTCGGCTTTATCCAGCTTGCTGTTGCTTTGTATCATCACAGAAGACAGAATACAGCCGGGGCCAAAAGATTGCTGGCAAACAGCATACGGATTCTTCAAGCGGAAAAACAAGCGGTGGAAGATTTGGGGCTTGATCATACCCGTTTACTGGAGCTTATGCAGTCGGTTTACGAACAAATTGAACTGGGATCTTCCTATAAAAGCATCATGCTGCCAATGAAAGATGAGAGGCTGAAGGAAGCATGCCGCATTGAATGCAAACGAAAAGCTTACACGTGGGGACAGCCCAGCACTCTCACTGATAGATTTCTAATTCATAAACATCGTTTGCGGGATCGGACTGATGTCATCCGCGAACGCGAGAAAGAAATTGAACGAAGAAAAAAAAGCAGAGGCTGATAACAGCCTCTGCTTAATTATTGTATGAAATGTCTTGATCCTGCTGACCTTGACAGCGTTCGAAAAAGCTCTGCGTTAATTCATTCGGAACCAGTACCTGCGTTTTGAATAAATGCTTTAAAGCATCCATCATCTGTTTTCCGATTCCTTGATGGCGATGAGAAGGATTCACACTGATATGCCGGATTTCAACCTCGGAATCCTTTTTTTCAACTCCGATTGCTCCGACGATATCCTCGTCCTCTTTCCAAAGAAAGAGCTGGCGGTCTGTATCCGTTTCGTAGTCCTTAATTGTCTGCTGAAGCTGCTTAAGATCTTTTTCATTTGGCATAAATGAAAGAAGTCCCATCGCAATCTTTTCAAACGATTTTTTATAACGAATTAACATAAAAACCCCTCTATATCCTAAATGTCCAGTTCTATCAAACGGATAAGTATAGGTGATCCGTTTTCTCACATTATATCATTTTCGCCATATTTTTAAACTGTTTTCAGCAAATTATTCAAATGAACGGTTTAAATTTGCCATTTCTATGGCAGAAACAGCACAATCTACGCCCTTATTGCCTGCTTTTGTTCCAGCCCGTTCAATGGCCTGCTCAATGTTTTCCGTAGTGACAATTCCAAAGATCACAGGTACGCCTGTTGTGTTCGCTGCTTGCGCGATGCCTTTTGCAGCTTCGTTGCAGACGTAATCGTAATGAGTCGTCGCGCCTCTGATGACAGTGCCGAGTGTAATAACGGCGTCATATTTTTTTGTTTCCGCCATTTTTTTAGCAGCGAAAGGAATTTCAAATGCGCCCGGAACCCAAGCCACATCAATATCGTTTGTATCCACACCGTGTCTGAGCAAAGCATCTTCTGCCCCGCTCAGCAGCTTGCTTGTAATAAAATCATTAAATCTTCCTACTACGATTCCGATTTTAAGACCTGTACCAACTAAATTTCCTTGTATGATATTCATATGATTCCCATCCTTTTTTGTGATTTTTGTGATTAGAAATGAAGTAAATGACCTAGTTTGTTCATCTTTGTTTGCAAATATTTTTTGTTGTGCTCTTTGGCCTCCATTTGAAGCGGCACTCTTTCTGTAATGCTGAGACCATAGCCCTCAAGACCGGCGATTTTGCGCGGATTATTCGTCAAAAGCTTCATATTCCGCACGCCGAGATCGCGTAACATTTGTGCACCGATGCCATAGTTGCGAAGATCAGGCAAGAATCCCAGCTCCTCGTTGGCTTCTACGGTGTCATACCCTTCTTCCTGAAGCTTATAAGCTTTTAACTTATTGATCAGACCGATGCCCCGGCCTTCTTGGCGGAGATACAAAAGCACTCCCCGGCCTTCTGCGGCAATTTGCGTCAGCGCGGCGTGAAGCTGCGGTCCGCAGTCACAGCGATGAGAACCAAACACATCACCTGTGAGACACTCTGAATGAACCCGGACCAATACTGGTTCTTCATTAAACGGCACATCTCCCATCACAAATGCGACATGCTCTTTTCCATCGATCTCATTTGTGTATCCGTACACCTTAAATGTGCCAAAATCAGTAGGCAAGGTAATATCGACTTCCCGCTCTACAAGTGTTGTCAAGTTGTAGCGGTACTCAATTAAATCCTTAATGGTGATCAGTTTTAATTGATGCTTTTTCGCAATTTCAATGAGCTCCGGTACCCTTGCCATCGTTCCGTCTTCATTCATAATTTCACAAATGACGCCGGCTCCCTGAGAACCGCAGGCTTCAGCAAGATCAACTGCCGCTTCTGTATGGCCCGCTCTTTTCAGGACACCTCCCTTTTTCGCAATCAGCGGAAAAATGTGCCCTGGACGCTGAAAATCTGCCGGCACTGAATCGCTGTCCAGCAAAGCTTTGACAGTAAATGATCTTTCCTGTGCGCTGATTCCAGTTTTTGTCTTACGGTGGTCAATGCTTACTGTAAAAGCAGTGTGGTGGGAATCTGTATTGTGCTCAACCATAGGATGAAGATCGAGCCTGTCAGCGATTTCCTCACTGAGAGGCGTGCAAATCAGCCCTCTTCCGTGCGTCGCCATAAAGTTAATCACTTCAGGAGTCGTATGCTCCGCAAGAGCCACAAAGTCTCCTTCGTTTTCTCTGTCTTCATCATCCACAACAATGATGACTTCGCCTTTTTTTAAAGCGTCTAATGCCTCTTCTATCGGATGAAACATGCAAATCTTCCTCTCTAAAAGCCGTTTTCGCTTAAGAAGGCTTTTGTTATGGTTTGTTGGTTCTTATTTTCATTGGCTTTATGCAAAAATCGATACATATATTTTCCGATCATATCGCATTCGATATTCACTTTAGAGCCGATTGTTTTTTCGGAAAAAATCGTTTCGCTGATGGTGTGAGGGATTAAAGAAATCGTCACGGTATCATCTGTCAGCCCGAAGATGGTTAAACTCACGCCGTCAACGGTAATAGATCCCTTTAAAACCAACGTTTTTGTTAATGACGAATCCATTTTCAAATCATAGTAAACTGCGTTGCTTTTTTCTTCAATACGCGTGATTTCTGCGGTTCCGTCGACATGGCCTGAAACGAAATGGCCTCCAAAACGCCCGTTTGCCGCCATGGCTCTTTCTAGGTTCACTTTGCTGCCTTTTGATAAATCGTTCAGCGACGTTGCTTTGACTGTTTCAGGCATGACATCAACTGTAAAGTGACTTTTCGTGAAATCAGTAACAGTCAGACAAATGCCATTCACTGCAATGCTGTCGCCCAAATGAACATCCTCTAATATTTTTGAGCATTTAATTGTTAAGGCCATAGAGGGGCCTGCTTTTTTCATGGATTCGATTGTGCCTGTTTCTTCTATAATTCCTGTAAACATGGTCACCATCCTACTCGTTTTTCGGTTTTGCCGTCAGTCTGATATCACGGCCAATTTGGGTTATATCTGTGAATTGTAATAAGGGGACATCTTTCATTGATTGAAAACCTTCACCGGAGATTAAGCTGGGAGCAAGCGTTCCTCCGATTAATTTAGGGGCAAAATAGTAGATGATCTCTTGAAAACAGCCTGCTTTGACGAAGCTTCCGTGAACAGCTGATCCGCCTTCCACATACACCGACATAATGCCTTCTTCCGCAAGGATTTTCAGTACATCAGAAATTGGTATACGATCTGTTTCCAGAGTAAATATTTTCACGCCAAAAGCGGAAAACCGTTTTTTCTTTTCCTCATCAGCACGTGTTGTTGTGAAAATCCAAGTCGGCGCTGCCTGATCGCAAATCACATTCGCGTCATCGGGAATCGAAAGTTCGGTATCAAGTATCACTCTGACCGGCTGTTTTGACACATTCGGCAGCCTGCAGGTTAAGCTTGGATTGTCAGCTTTCACAGTGCCTGCTCCGACCAAAATGCTTTGATGTGATTTCCTGTATTGCTGAGCATCCTGTCTTGCAGCTTCTGATGTGATCCATTTGCTGTCACCTGTACTGGTCGCTGTTTTTCCGTCTAGACTTGCGGCAGCTTTTAATGTGACGTAAGGGAGGCCTGTCCTCATTAAATGCAGAAATTTTTCATTCAGCTGTTCCGCCTGATCTGCCAGAATGCCTTCCTTTACTTCGATGCCGGCTTCTTCTATCATGCTGATTCCCCGTCCGGCCACAAGCGGGTTAGGATCTCTCATTGCGACAAATACTCTCTTTATCCCGGACTTGATAATCAGTTCGGCACAAGGCGGTGTTTTTCCGTAATGGCTGCATGGTTCAAGGGTGACATAAATATCAGCGCCTTTCGCATGTGCGCCTGCCATATGAATAGCATGGACTTCCGCGTGAGCTTCACCGTATTTTAAATGGGCGCCCATCCCGACAATCTGTCCGTCCTTCACCACAACAGCGCCTACGAGCGGATTCGATTCGGTCTGTCCTTCACCCTGCTTCGCAAGATCCAACGCCAGTTTCATATAATACTCTTCCATCTGTTTCCCCCTCCCTTCTTTATTCATTTACCGTCAAAAAAGCCCCGAATTTAAGAAAAATTCGGGGCTTTAGGTATTTTACGCAATAGGAAATAACACTATGCATGTTGATACATTTTGCATAGCGGTTCTTCATCCTTCTCCCATCCAGACTTTCACTGTCGGCTTCAGCTTAAACTGAATCCACCGCGTACATATGCACACGGGTCACGGGCTCTAAAGCGCATATCGCGCTTTACTACCGCCGGTCGGGATTTCCACCCTGCCCCGAAGGATACAATCTTTATTCATTTGTCCTTAATGGCTATTATAGCGATCCTTTCTTAAGTACGCAATGAAATAAACTTACAATTTGAGAAATCAAAAAAACACCCATCGTTCCGAAAGGTGTTTTTTAGTTAATCATTTACTTTTGCAACCTTGATTAAACCGTCGATCCGCTTTGATTTGCTGAAGTACGCCTTGATCTTATCGCCTTCTTTTATATCAGACAAATCTTGATTTAATTTTTTTCCGTTGAAGATGATCTTCGTGCCGTTTTCTGCTTCTCCATGATATTCTGTGCCGTCAATTTCTGTCACTTGATATTCCTCGATTGTATACTCTTCTTCTTCAGAGGACAAGGTTTGTCCAATCGCTGTCGGAACGTCCTTCAATTCAACATCATTTATGTACATATACCCCCCTGCAAGCAAAACCAGTAGCACTAACAGAATGGTAATCTTGGTTTTTATTCTTCCCATTTAAAAAAACCTCCAGCCAATATGAATCTATTCATTCATATGAGTTATTCCTTTTTTTCATGAATAAAAAACCGCAAATTCTCGTAAATTATTAATATAACGATGCATAACGGGAATATGTTTCGCATTTCTGCAAAATTTCTTTTCTATAGATATACGAATTTATGTTCTGGTTTTAGGGGATGCATGAGAAAAAGAATAAAAAAGCAGCTCCTTTTCAGGAAACTGCTTATACTTAGTTGGTTTTACGAATGTCGTTAAATGGGAAGAAAACAAACTTTGACGTACCCGCAATTTGTTTTTTCGTAAAGAGTCCAAGCCCGTTTCGGCTGTCCATTGAGTTTCGGCGGTTATCACCCATAACAAAATATTTGTTATCAGGCACTTTGATCGGGCCGAAATCATCAGTTAGATGGTCATATCCATCTTCTTTTGCTTGCTTTTTATTTGCCTTCAAATAAGGCTCAGCCACTTTTTTTCCATTGATATAAAGCTGGTCGTTTTTCATTTCGACTGTGTCTCCAGGCAAACCGATCAGCCGCTTGACATAGTGGACATCATCCCCGTTTAGCACGATGATATCCCCTCTCTTAAACTCGCCTATGTACTTAACTGTCATATTGACAAATACCCTTTCATGGTCAAGAAGGGTAGGCTCCATGGACTCACCGTCAACGACATACGGCGCAAAAATAAAATTGCGGATGAGCAATGCCAGAACAACTGCGATAATAATCGCTTTGGCCCATTCAAATATTGATTTTTTCTTAGAGACGTTTTCCGATTTCAACTGAGTTCCTCCAATAAACAACGGTCTTCAATTTATGTTATCACGAATCGATAAGAAATCCCATTAGGACCATTGAAGCGAATTTTCACATCTATTTATTCTTCTGCCAGATCAATTTGTTCCCATTTCCTAATGAAATCGGGAGAAGAATCAATCAGCCTCCAAAGAACAAATCCAATATATTGCCGGCAGTTGAAGTTTCTTTATTATAAAACTCCGAATATCCGCATTTCTTACAGTAGACGACGAGAAAACGGTTATGCTGCACATCAAACAACTTTGACAATCCGGTTCCGGTTGTGGCAATTTCTTTTTGGCCAGCTTCAGTGCTTCCGCATTTTATACAGCCCTTGTTGTTCATCAAACACAGCCCCTTTTCAAAAAAATGACATTGATATGATTTCATTTTACTACAAATGCCGTTTGGGATGAAACATGTCAACTTTAAAATTTGTTTAATTTTTTCCCTGATGAGTGTATCTGACTGTAAGGAATGCTCCACCCATACAAACGCGGGCTAGCTTTACAACCTCATTTTGTTTTTTTACTTGTTCGTTTAAGCTATTTCATACGGTCTCTAATATGTATAAAGAGGACTATAGGATTCATACCAAATCTCTCTATGCCTCCTCGTTCTATCTTGAAAACGTCTGTTTGTTAACTGCCACAGCCAGATCAGGCTGTGAGCGAAAAGAAAAAGCTCCCTCATATCAGGGAGCTTTCTGCCTGCCTATTAGCCTTCTACGCGAACTTCTTTCATCACGTCACCGTTAGACATGTTTTTCGCCAATTCTAAGCCGCTTGTTACTTTGCCGAATACAGTGTGAACACCGTTTAAATGAGGCTGCGGCTCATGGACGATGAAAAATTGGCTGCCGCCAGTATCTTTTCCTGCGTGTGCCATAGAGAGTGCGCCTGCTTCATGTGTGTGCGGGTTTCCTTCTGTTTCACATTTGATTGTGTATCCTGGACCGCCTGTGCCAGTACCGTGGGGGCATCCGCCTTGGCTGACGAAGCCTGGAATGACTCGGTGGAATGTAAGTCCGTCGTAAAATCCTTCGTTTGCAAGCTTTTCAAAGTTTGCAACTGTACCCGGTGCTGCTTCCGGATAAAGTTCAAATTCAATTTTGTTGCCGTCTTCTAATAAAAAGTAACCTGTTTTCAATTGTATGCCCACTTTCTTTATTTTAATTTTCAAAGGAGAAATTTATGTATCATCATTATGGCTTGTCTCTCCTTGTCGCGGCTATTATACCACACCTTTTTGGGGAAAACGACTCTCCCGGCTTTTCTCCAAAATAAAAATGAAACCTGAACCTCTCTATCTCCGTCTAACCTATCGGAACTGTATTTTTCATCATGATTCAGGTCCTCGCAAAGCAGCTTTAACTGCTGCTTGTGAAATGAAGGAGGTCAACTGCTTTGAAAAAAATATGGATTGGAATGCTGGCAGCGGCCGTTTTGCTGCTGACGATTCCGAAAGTCAGTCTCGCGGATGCCGCAGTCGGAGATGTCATCGTGACACTTGGTGCAAATTTGTCAGAATCAGATAAGCAAAAAGTGCTTGATGAAATGAATGTCCCTGATAATGCCACAACCGTGACCGTTACCAATAAGGAAGAACACGAATATTTAGGAAAATATATACCAAGCGCGCAAATTGGCTCAAGAGCGATTTCATCATCGTCTATTACCATTGCCAAAAAAGGCTCCGGATTAAATGTTGAGACACATAATATCAGCGGCATTACGGATGAAATGTACCTCAATGCCTTGATGACAGCCGGCGTTAAGGACGCGAAGGTTTATGTTACCGCTCCGTTTGAAGTGTCCGGTACTGCGGCTTTGACAGGCTTGATTAAGGCATATGAAGTTTCTTCTGACGAAGCGATTTCTGAAGACGTTAAGCAAGTCGCCAACCAAGAGCTTGTGACGACCTCAGAGCTTGGTGACAAAATCGGTGACGAAAATGCGGCTGCGCTGATTGCAAAAATAAAAGAAGAGTTTGCTAAAAACGGTGTGCCTGACAATAAAGCCGATATTGAGAAAAAAGTGGATGATGCGGCTTCCGATTTAAACGTCACACTGACAGACAGCCAAAAGGATCAGCTTGTATCCTTGTTCAATAAGATGAAAAATGTTGATATCGACTGGGGACAGGTCGGTGACCAGCTTGATAAAGCGAAAGATAAGATTAGTAAATTTTTAGACTCAGATGAAGGCAAGAACTTTATCCAGAAAGTCATTGATTTCTTCGTTTCCATCTGGAACGCGATTGTTTCTATATTCAAATAAAAAAAGCGCCGAATTCCCGGCGCTTTTTTCATTGCTTCACACTCGTTTTAAATGGCAGATCCAGTTTTACAATATCCTCGTACGTTTCTCTTTTTACGACTAAATGAGCCTCTCCGTTTTCTACAAATACAACGGCAGGTCTTGGAATTCTATTATAATTATTGGCCATGCTGTAGCCATAAGCGCCTGTACAGAAAACAGCAAGCAGATCTCCTTCTTTTACTTCCGGCAGGTCAATATCCCAAATGAGCATATCTCCGCTTTCACAGCACTTGCCGGCAATCGATACCGTTTTATCATGCGCTTCACCGATACGGTTAGCTGTAACAGCTTCATATTTTGCCTGATAGAGAGCCGGACGGATATTGTCGTTCATTCCTCCGTCAACTGCTACATACTGCCGGACACCCGGCACTTCTTTTTGGGAGCCGACTGTATAAAGTGTTGTGCCTGCGTCTCCTACAAGCGAGCGGCCCGGTTCGATCCAAATTTCCGGTATGTCAAATCCATAGCGGGCTGCATTTGTTTTTACAGCTTCGATAATTTTTTCTACATATTCAGTGGCATGAAGCGGTTCATCTTCTTCCGTATAACGAATGCCAAAACCGCCTCCAAGGTTCAGCACCTTTGAAACAAATGAGTAAGCTTCTCTCCATTCGTCAAGCTTTTTGAAGATTTTTTCTGCCGCTAGCACGAAACCGGCTGTATCAAAAATTTGCGAACCGATATGGCAATGAACACCCAGCAGCTGAATGTGTTCTGATTGTAAAACCTGTTCAATCGCCTGTTCAGTTTGTCCGTTATGAAGGTCAAAACCAAACTTTGAATCTTCCTGTCCCGTTGTAATGTAGTCATGTGTATGCGCCTCTACTCCGGGGGTAATCCGCAGGAGAACATCAATTGAGTGCCCAGTTTCTTTGCACAGGTCTTCAAGAATCGAGATTTCATAGAAATTATCAACCACAATGCAGCCGATACGGTGTTCAAGCGCCATCCGCAGCTCTTCCCTGCTTTTGTTATTTCCGTGAAAGTGAATGCGCTCCGCTGGAAATCCTGCTGCAACAGCTGTGTAAAGTTCTCCTCCAGACACGACATCTAAGGAAAGCCCTTCTTCCTCGGCAAGCTGAATCATCGCAACAGAAGAGAATGCCTTGCTCGCATACGCGACCTGCGCTGTCAGCCCTGCAGTTATAAATGCCTGCTTAAAGCTTTTAGCACGCTCACGTATTAAAGCCACATCATATACGTAAAGAGGCGTGCCGTATGTTTCAGCTAAACAGAGAGCGTCCACACCTCCGATTTCCAAATGCCCATGTTGATTTTGTCTGCTAGTGCCGTGTAAGAACAATGTCATTCCCTCTTTCTCCGCTTATGGGTGAAAAGGACAGTTTTATGGACTGTCCTTTCATAATTAAGACATACATTATCATACTCTTCAGTCAGTTTCAATGCGATTATGAATTGGTAGGCTGTCTTAAGCGATTTCTTGGGTGAACAATGCTTGGTCTTACTTTCGCACCAGGTTTCGCCGTGCGAATCAACACCTGCCATAGCGCCTTTCCGTTAAACGGAATGAGCGGCCATAAGTATGGGGTTTGAAGGGATTTTATGCTGGCCATGGCAATAATAAGCACCGTAAATCCTATAACGAGCCCTTTTACATGAAAGAGCGCTACTAATATCATAAGTGTAAGACGGGCCATTTTATTTGCCAGGCTTAATTCATAGCTTGGCGTCGTAAAGGTTCCAATAGCGGCAAGCGAGACATACAGTATGACCTCAGGAGAGAACAGCCCTACATCAATGGCAATTTGCCCGATTAGAACCGCGGCAATTAATCCCATTGCGGTAGATAAAGCGGTCGGTGTGTGAATAGCCGCCATTCTGAGAAACTCAATTCCTAAATCAGCTAAGAAAATCTGCAGAATGATCGGGATGTGCATATCTTTATTTAACCCGATAAATTTTAGATTCTCTGGCAGCAGTTCCGGTTGAAGAACAAAGAGAAACCAGATGGGGAGAAATAAAGTAGAAGCAAGAATGCCGAAAAATCGTACCCATCTTAAAAAGGTTCCCACAGAAGGAGCCTGTCTGTATTCTTCAGCATGCTGAACATGATGGAATAAGGTTGTCGGCGTTATGATTACACTTGGCGATGTATCAACCATAATCACGACATGGCCTTCAAGTACGTGATTGGCCGCCACATCGGGCCTTTCTGTATAACGGACGAGCGGAAACGGGTTGTAGCTTTGTTTGATAATAAACTCTTCGACTGTTTTGTCTGCCATTGTTAATCCGTCGACATCAATGGCAGCAATTTCTTTTTCCACGATGTCAACCAGATCCGGGTCTGCAATGTCTTCGATATAACAAATGCTCAGATCCGTTTTTGAACGCTCGCCGACCTTTGTCATCTTGACGCGAAGGCGTTCGTCCCTAATCCGTCTTCTGAGAAGTGCGGTATTGACGACGATATTTTCAACAAATCCGTCTCTGGCGCCTCTGACCACCTTTTCCGTATCCGGTTCTTCCGGATTTCTTCCCGGATAGCTTCTGACATCAATGATAAAAGCAAATCCTGCATCTTCGACAATAACTGCGACTAACCCGGACAGCACCTGGTCGGTGGTTTCATCCAGCGTTTTTACTTTTTCGACCTGGGCGTTGAGCAGCCTGTTTTCAACGATATCGACCAGTTCTTCAGGGTCCTCTTTTCCTGTCCGGTTGTTAATGGCAACTAGCTCTCTCATTAAGTGAATGATAAAGGCAGTGTCACATAATCCATTCAAATAGTACAGCTGAACTTCTCTGTCTAAAATGGTAAGCTTGCGAACACCTACATCATAGCTGATTCCCATTCCGACGCGATTTTTAAAATAAGCTTCATTTTTGTCTGGATTCCGATAAACCCGTATTTTCTCT
This sequence comes from Bacillus sp. B28, assembly GCF_029536185.1. Lineage (NCBI taxonomy): Bacteria > Bacillati > Bacillota > Bacilli > Caryophanales > Bacillaceae > Bacillus > Bacillus sp. B28. Next base: position 2,391,077 of record NZ_CP120511.1, read on the forward strand.
TCCTGTTTGTCCGGCATGATACCCGCTCCTTTCTAAAATAAACTCGACCGCTTTCATGGTGATTGGCGACCCTTTCGATATATCGTCTTTCCTGCCCATTTTGCCGATATCCCCGATACCAACGATAAGCGGCAGATCAAGTTTATCCAGGCAATAGACCGTATCCCCGTTCATTCTGTGTTCATCGAATTCCCTCTCTCCGATTTTATCCACGCCGTATTCTGTTATCTCTCCATTGCGGTCAATACTTACGTCAACCCTGGTCCATTCAGCCTGATGGGTTTTCGACGCTACCGCAATCACACCGAGCACTTCAATTGCCGGATGAGTGGCCACATAGGTCAGAGCGGTTTCTCCCGGTCCCTCTCCTTGAAGGCCGGAGTCGTCAAACATGACAAATACAGGGTCATACGGTGCTGATGTAATCAGCCTGACAAGCTCGGCGCCGCTGCGGGTGGAGGGATTGCCTTTTGATTGAGAAATACATCTCCCTCCAGCTCTTCTTGCGGCGTATTCAATTGTTTTAGCGGCATACACATCTCCGTCAGTTACCAGTATGACCTTGCGTTTTGTCGTCATCTCGGCATTATCCTTTCGGTTTAAAAATAACAGCGACGATAAAGGCGAATAGAATGGCGGCTGAGATACCGGCAGATGTCAGCTCGAATATCCCCATACCGATTCCGATAAATCCGTGTATATGCGCCTGATGCATGGCACCGTGCAGAAGGCTGTGGCCAAAGCTGACAATCGGAACCGTGGCGCCTCCTCCAGCAAACTCAATAAATTTATCGTAAATGCCAAAACCGTCTAAAATCGCCCCGATAACGACAAAGGATGTCATGACGTGGGCAGGCGTCAATTTAAATATGTCCAGCAGCAGCTGCCCGACAATACAAATAGCGCCTCCGCAAACAAAAGCCAAAAGATAGTCCACTTAAGATGCACCTCCTGCACGTTCAAATACAACCCCGTGTGCGATGGTCGGAATGGTTTGTTTTTGCTGGATCATGGTCGGGCTTAACAGCGCCCCGGTTGCTACTACGAAAACACGGTTTAATTTTCCTTCTTTCAGCTGCTTGAAAATATGTGAGTAGGTTACAACCGCGGAACAAGCGCAGCCGCTTCCTCCGGCAAACACCTGCTGATCCGGAGTGTAAATCAGAAGCCCGCAATCATCATGTTTTGTGCCGACCGGATATCCCTCTTCTTTCAAGATATCTTTGACAATAGGAGATCCGACGCCGGAAAGGTCTCCCGTCAGGATCAGATCGTAGTCGTCCGCTGTGCGGTTCATGTCTTGAAAGTGCTGTTTAATGGTATCAGCAGCAGCAGGAGCCATGGCTGATCCCATATCAAACGGGTCGGTAATTCCTAAGTCAGCCACCTTCCCTATAGTTGCACTTGTAATTTGAATATCACTCGGTGTTTGACTGATAACAACCGCACCGCTCCCAGTTACAGTAGATGTCGCAGTATCCGGTTTTTGTCCGCCGTATTCCGTCGGATAGCGGAACTGTCTTTCGGCTGTGGCATTGTGACTGCTTGTAGCAGCAATCGCCCGATTTGCAAATCCGCCGTCGACTAGGGCAGATGCAACAGCAACTGTTTCCATTGATGTTGAGCATGCGCCAAACATGCAAAGAAACGGGATTTTCAGATGCCTTGCCACATAGTTGGCTGTGACATTTTGATTCAACAGATCGCCTGCAAGCAAAAGATCAATATCATCTTTTTTCAAATTGTTTTTTTGCAGCACGGTATTGATGGCATCCTCCATTAGCTGCCTTTCAGCCATTTCCCAGCTTTTTTGATTACAGTGCATGTCGTCATAGGTTTTATCATATAAAGACCCGAGCGGACCGTCTTTTTCCTTAGGCCCTACTGCTGTTCCCGCTGCATTGACAAATAAGGGATGCTCAAACACCCAGGTTTGCTTTCCTGTTAATTTCATTTCTTTCTCCTCCTATGACATCAGTTTCTCAAAAGCAAACCGAATCATTCCGACGATGTAAGCAGCCACAACACCGAATACGATGACGTTTCCCGCCAGTTTAAACATGTTTGTCGCTACTCCCAATACTAAACCTTCGCTTTTATACTCAAGAGCCGCGCTTGCCATACTGTTGGCAAAGCCGGTGACAGGTACAGCTGATCCTGCGCCTGCAAACTGACCGATTCTGTCATAAATGCCGAATCCGGTGAGCAACGCTGACAATAGGATCAGCGTTGCCGCCGTAGGGTTTCCTGCTGTTTTTTCGTTAAAATCAAAAAAATGGATATAAAAATTCTGCAGACCTTGCCCGATCATGCAGATCAAACCGCCTACAAGAAAGGCTTTTACACAGTTCCATACGTAAGGCGGCTTTGGCTGATATGTTTTTACTTTTGATTTGTAGTTTTCTTTTATGTTTGTCATATTAAAACCTCCTTATGAATGATGAATAAAATACAGCCAATGAAATAAAGATCCCGCGATTTTTCCAATGACAATGGCCATTAATAGAATAATGATTTTACTTCTGAGGCCGATTCGTTTAGCCAAGATCGGCAGGACATTTAACACTTCTGTCAGCGCGGCTGCAAGCATCCCGACAAATACTCCGGCCAACAGCCCGACCGGCACGGCAATCCACTTTGATAAAAAGAGATGGTGCATATGCAGTGTTTCCCAGCCCCCGCAAACCGCACCGAGAATAACAGCCGCTTCATAAGCTTGAACAAATCTCATCGTTTTGGTGAGCTGCATCAGACGCGGAATGATTCCCATCACGGTTAAAAAAGCCACGAAACCTGCCCCGACTGTGATGCCTCCGCCGAGCCCGACAAAAATGATGAACAATACACTAACGATCATGCAGGTCCTTTATTGTTTCTTCATTTTCATGCATGGCCACATATTGATCGAGATCAAGCTGATAGTTAAACATTTCAACCTCCAGCGGGCTGGGCTCTTCATTAAGGCGCTTTTTAAAAATGTGGTTAAAAAACACGATCATCCCCAGTCCCAAACCGATGCTGTAAGGGATTTGAAGTAAATATGGATAGTCATTCCGCTCTCCGGTTATGATTTCATATAGCGCAATATGAACATCTCCCATGCTGACATCCTCATGGAAATTCATGATGGCGAGGCACGATCCGATAAACAGCAGCAGCCAGACACCAATAAAAAGAACGGTTGATATGTGCCGTTTCTGATACTGAATTTCAACAATAGTTTCAGCTCCGCCCACAGTTTGAACATCAAGTGTGGGATCCTGCTGATAAATGGCTTTGAGCACTTTTATGATATCCAGAATTACGATATTTTTATCTTTTTCGCTCACCTGATACAGCGGCATAGCCGACAGTTTCTTTTTCAGCTGATGCTGCCCTTCTATTTGCGCGGCATCCCCGACCGTTATGATATCCCCCGGATGTGCCAAAACGCGGTGGCGAAGCCTGATAAATAGTCGTCGTTCCATCATTGATCACCATCTTTCGGTGGTTATATATGTAGTATGTGGTTCGATTTTGTTCTCATTCATCCGCTGGAAAAGACCATAAATTACCACGCTTTTGCAAAACAAAAAGCCAGCCTGCAGTGACAGACTAGCTTTCCGTATGATCCATTTGAACCTTGATCTGTTTTAATATTTTCTTTTCAAGCCTGGATACCTGCACCTGAGATATCCCCAGCCGCTCAGCAACTTCTGACTGCGTCTGATCTTTATAATACCGAAGATAGACGATTAATTTTTCCCTTTCTTCTAAATCGCTTATGGCTTCTTTCAGCGCAATTTTTTCAAACCATTTCTCTTCTGAGTTATCGGCGATTTGGTCAAGCAGGGTAATCGGATCCCCATCATTTTCATAAACTGTCTCATGAATCGAAGACGGAGCTCTTACTGCCTCTTGTGCTAGCACGACATCTTCAGCTTCAATCTCCAAATGTTCGGCGATTTCCTGTACGGTCGGCACCCTGCCCAGTGTTTTTGAAAGTTCATCTTTCGCTCGGCGGATTTTGTTGCCAAGCTCTTTTAATGATCTTGACACCTTGACAGTTCCGTCATCACGGATAAAACGCTGGATTTCGCCGATAATCATCGGCACTGCATATGTCGAGAAGCGCACATCATAGGTTAAATCAAATTTATCAACAGATTTTAACAGCCCGATGCAGCCAATCTGAAAGAGGTCATCAGGCTCATATCCTCTGTTTAAAAACCGCTGTACGACAGACCAAACAAGACGCATGTTTTTTTCTATGAGGAGGTCTCTTGCCTGCTGGTCGCCATCTTGGCTCTGTTTGATTAATTCTTTTACTTCATGGTCCTTCAGCTGAGCGTTCTTACCGTTTTTCTTAACCTCCACATCCATAACAAATCTCCTTAATTACAAAGCGCTTTGCTTTTTGATAAGTGCTTTGTTAAGCGAATCGTCGTCCCCATTTCGGGTGATGAATCGATACTGACATCATCCATGAAATTTTCCATAATGGTAAAGCCCATTCCAGAACGCTCCAGCTCAGGCTTTGTTGTGAATAAAGGCTGTCGGGCTTCTTCCAGGTCTGTAATGCCGAGCCCTTCATCACGGATGGTCATATATACGACATGATCTTCCAGCGTCACCGAAATATATACTTTTCCGTCGCCATTTTCTTCATAACCATGGATGATGGCATTCGTCACCGCTTCTGACACCACGGTTTTGATCTCGGTGAGTTCATCCATGGTCGGGTCAAGCTGTGCAATAAATGAAGCAACTGTCACACGCGCAAACGATTCATTTTGGCTGAGAGCGGAAAATTCAAGGTGCATTTCATTTTTCATGATGCCACCCCCAGCGTGAGCAGTGCCTGCTGCTCAGATTGTTCAAAACGAATAATTTTAAACAGGCCAGACATATCAAACAGCCGTTTCACTGCCGGAGAGATGGCGCAAACGACCATTTCCCCGCCAATTTGCTTAATTTGTTTGTATCTGCCTAAAATAACGCCAAGACCCGAGCTGTCCATAAAGGAAAGGTCCTCCAGATTCAGCACGATATGACGAATATCATCCTTTTCCAATGATTCCGTTACTTTTTGTTTCAGCGTTTCAGCCGTATGGTGATCGAGTTCGCCTGTTAATCGAATACAAAGCACTGATTCTTTGACATGCATGTCAATTCCAAGGCTCATGCTCATTCCTCCTTGATATGATCGGATAATGAGTGTTTCGATTTCGCAGGAATGAATTCCTTCACCGTGACAAAACTAGTGATCATTCGGCATAATTACTTAAATTTTGTCCAATCTCCCATTGCCCTCTTTAAAAACGTTAAATATCCGGCTTTTTCCATATCATCTTTGGCGACGACAGGACTTTCAGCAAGCACTTTTCCGTCCTTTTTCAACACCAGCGTACCAAGCTCTTGGCCCTTTTGAACCGGAGCGCTTACATTGTTGTTCATTTTAATTTCTTTTTTCACATGTTTCATATCCTCGCCTTTTTTCGTCAATACAGAAATCGGCTCAGAAGTGGTGAGTTCTATCAATTTTTGTTTGCCTTTTTTGACCTTTGCTTTTGCTACCGTTTCATTTCGTTTGTACAAAGGATGTGTCTCATATTGGCTGAAAGCATAATCAAGCATCTTTGTGACTTGCGCATTTCTTTCCTTAGGTGTGCTTGCCCCGAACACAACAGCAATCGCCCGCATGTTCCCTTTTTTAGCCGAAGCGGTCAGGCAGTATTTCGCTTCTCCTGTATAGCCTGTTTTGACGCCGTCTACACCGGGATAAAATTTGATAAGCCTATTTGTATTCACTAACCAAAACTTTTTATCTGTGTTTTCACGTAAATAATCCTCATACGTACCTGTAAACTTGGTGATTGATTCATATTTCAATAATTCCTTAGCCATAATTGCCATGTCATAAGCCGAGCTGTAATGCCCTTCCTCAGTCAAGCCGGTCGGGTTTTTAAAGGATGTATCTTTTAATTCCAGCTCTTTCGCTTTTTTGTTCATTTTTTTCACAAATTCATCCTCGGAGCCAGAAATAAATTCAGCCATCGCTACGGACGCGTCATTTCCTGATGCAATCGCAATGCCCTTCAGCATTTCTGTAACTGTCATTTCCTCCCCGGGCTCAAGGAAAATCTGTGATCCGCCCATTGAAGCAGCATGTTCGCTCGTACGGACCTTATCACTCATCTTGATTTTTCCTTCATCTAAGGCTTCCATGATTAAAAGCATCGTCATGATTTTTGTCATGCTTGCAGGCGCCAGTCTCTCACGGCTGTTCTTGTTGTAAAGCACTTTTCCAGTATCACGTTCAATCAGCACCGCAGACTTGGCCTCATGAGCAAGCTCCGATGTATGTTTTCCGTCTTGTTTTGCAAATGCGGACGGTGCAAATGTAAGCAGCATCATACCAATCAACAAAGTGGATAAAAGACGTTTCATCTCAAAAGCCCTCCATTTCATAATCCTTTTTATTTTTTCCAAGCTGAATGGTTTTATACACCACTGTTGGAAAATGTTTCGGGACTTTTTCGACATAAAAAAGACAGCTGTTTCGATTAGAAACAGCTGTCTTCTTATTTTTTCTGAATTCCATATTTATTCGTACTTAGCAACTACCGCTTTCACAAGCTGCAAGAATCCGGCTTTCACCTTTTCTGTCACTTCCATGACCTCATCGTGAGATAAAGGCTGATCCAAAATTCCGGCTGCTGCGTTCGAAATACAGGAAATGCCGAGTACGCGGAGACCCGCATGGTTTGCCACAATCACTTCCGGTACGGTAGACATGCCGACTGCATCAGAACCCATTGTTCTTAAAAAGCGCACTTCCGCCGGTGTTTCATAGGAAGGACCTGTCACAGCAGTATACACACCTTTTTGAATTGGAATGTTAAGGTCTTTCGCCATTTTTTCAGCCAGGTTGGAAAGATCTTTATCATAGGCTGAAGACATATCAGGAAATCTGGCGCCGAAATCTGCTTCGTTTGGCCCGATTAATGGGTTTGTCCCCATAAAGTTAATGTGATCTGTAATGATCATTAAGTCTCCCGCACGGAATTCAGTGTTTACGCCCCCTGCCGCATTTGTCACGATCAAAGCCTCGACTCCGAGCGCTTTCATGACGCGAACAGGAAAAGTGACTTTTTCCATTGAATAGCCTTCATAGAAATGAAAGCGGCCCTGCATGGCGATGACGGTAACTCCCTCAAGTGTGCCAAGCACAAGCTGTCCGGCGTGTCCCTCAACCGTTGATACTGGGAATTCCGGGATATCCTCATATTTCAGCTTAACAGGATTTTCGATTTCATCAGCCAAAATACCAAGACCTGAGCCTAAAATAAGGCCGATCTTTGGTGATTCAGGCAAGTTTTGTTGAATAAAAGCGGCTGCGCGTTCGATTCTGTCTTTCAAGAAACAGTCCCCCTATTGTAATAAAGATAAAAAGCTTTTACCGTATTTCGGTTTTTTTGTTTGGAAGTTATCGGCGATGGTTGCGCCGATATCGGCAAATGTATCTGCGAGCGGCAGCATTTGCGCTTTCTCATGTTTTTTGCTGTATGCAAGAATCGGCACATACTCACGTGTATGGTCTGTTCCGTGATGAATCGGATCATTGCCGTGATCGGCTGTAATGATTAACAGATCATCTTCTTTCATTTGTTCGAATACTTCCGGAAGACGAGCATCAAATTCTTCAAGCGCGCGTCCGTAACCTTCCGGATCACGGCGATGGCCGTATAAGGCGTCAAAATCAACAAGGTTTGCAAAGCTCAGACCCGTAAAGTCTTCTCCGAGCGTGTCAACCACCTTGTCCATTCCGTCCATATTGGATACCGTTCTGCGGGAAGACGTAATTCCTTCTCCATCATAAATATCAGAAATTTTTCCGATTGAAATGACATCTAAGCCGCTGTCTTTCAATTCATTCATCACAGTGCGGTCAAACGGCTTAAGCGCATAGTCGTGGCGGTTTGGCGTCCGTTTGAAATGTCCCGGCTCGCCGACGAACGGCCGTGCGATAATACGGCCTACCATATATTTCGGATCAAGCGTCAGCTCTCTCGCCGTTTCACAAATGCGGTACAGTTCTTCAAGCGGAACAACTTCTTCGTGAGCGGCAATTTGCAGAACAGAGTCAGCTGAAGTGTACACAATTAAAGCACCTGTCTCCATATGCTCTTTGCCGAGTTCATCCAAAATAGCTGTGCCAGAAGCCGGCTTGTTTCCGATAATTTTGCGGCCCGATCTTTTCTCAAGCTCCTGAAGCAGTTCATCAGGAAAACCCTCAGGGAACACTTTAAACGGTTTATCAATGTATAAGCCCATGATCTCCCAATGGCCTGTCATTGTATCTTTGCCGTTTGACGCTTCTTGCATTTTTCCAAAGTACGCGAGCGGCTGTTCTGTTTTTTCAACGCCCTTGATATCACCAATAAGGCCAAGGCCGAGTTTTGCCATATTCGGCATATGTAATCCGTTCATGTGCTCGGCAATATGCCCGAGCGTATTGGCGCCTACGTCATTAAAGTCGGCGGCATCAGGCGCTTCGCCAATTCCGACTGAATCCATTACGATTAAAAACACGCGATTATATTTGTATGCAGGCATCATAAAAGCCTCCTTTTTTTCTATACGTCTATTGTATCGCCTAGAGGTCTGACAACTCAAGTATAAACCGTTTTCATTCCCGTTGACAATGCATTTGAAAATAATGAGAAACTTCATTATTTTCTGTCTGGCCTAAAGAAAAAAGCCGCAGCCTGCTGCGGCTAGGCACGCGGATGGTACTGCTTGTACACATCCTTCAGCCTTGTTTTCGTCACATGCGTATAGATTTGCGTCGTAGATATATCCGCATGGCCGAGCATTTCCTGCACCGCTCTTAAATCAGCCCCGTTTTCAAGCAGATGCGTTGCAAAGGAATGCCTGAGTGTATGCGGGGTGAGCTCTTTTTTGATTCCGGCTTCGAGCGCAATTTTCTTCAGATTTTTCCAAAACCCCTGGCGTGAGATCTGCTTGCCGTGATGATTTAAAAAGAGTGCGTCAGACACTTTGTTCTTCAGCAGTTTCCCCCTGGCTTTCATCATATATTCTTCAATAGCAGAGGCAGCGGTTTCACCGATCGGCACAATCCGCTCTTTCCTCCCTTTTCCGAAACAGCGGACAAACCCCATTGACAAATGGACATCTGTCGTTTTCAATTCAATCATTTCACTGACTCGGATACCTGTGGCATAGAGCAGCTCCAGCATCGCTTTATCCCGATAGCCAAAAGGACTCGTAAGCTTAGGCGTGTCCAACAGCCGCTCAACCTCGTTCAGCGCCAGCACCTTCGGAAGCGTCCGTTCTGTTTTTTGTGTTTCGATATGTACGGAAGGGTCTTTGTCCGTCACCTTTTCCCTAAGCAGAAATTGATGAAAAGAGCGAATCGATGCCAAATGCCGCGCTGATGTCTTTCCGGATTTCCCCGAGTCCTTCAAGTGCTTCAAATATTGGATAATTTGTATACGGGTCACATCGTTCCAATTGTTGATATGAAGGGTTTCTGTTAAATAAAGAGAATAGCTTTTCAAGTCACGCTCATAGGAGACCACCGTATTTTGAGAAAGCCCTCTCTCTACCATGACGTAGTGGATGAAATCCTTTATTTGATCTTTCACTCTAGATCTACTCCCCATTTTGGTAAAAAAAGATTAACCGGTCAAACCATCCGCCTTTTTCTTCCGCATCCATTTCAACAACTTTTACGGCGGAGCCTTCAGGTTTATCGTACCGATGATAGTTTTCATACTCTTGATTTACCCATATCATAGCATAATAGAAGAGAGCGGTAAAACCTGTGAACAGAATAAAAACCTTCAATGTATCAACAGCCGTTTTCAGGAATCTTCCCATGTCCCAATCGATCCTTTCTCTATGGTTCCAGTTATTTAAACCATATGCCAAATCAGAAAGGATTTATACGTCGAAACAGCAAAAAACCCTTTCCCCAAGAGAAAAGGTTCGAGCCCGGCATCGTCTATTCAGTTTCTTTTCCGTTACAGCGATGGCAAATGCCGTGAAACGTCAATCTATGATCTTTGATCTTAAATTTCCAATCACGTTCAATGACTTCTTCTACGTCTTCAAGCAAATCTTCTTCAATTTCATCAACGGCTCCGCACTCCATGCACACCAAGTGGTGATGAAAGTGAGCTGCCCCCTCCTTACGAAGATCGTAACGGGACACGCCGTCTCCAAAGTTAATTTTATCAACGACTTTTAATTCAGTTAGTAATTCAAGCGTACGGTATACTGTTGCGAGACCGATCTCAGGAGATTTCTCTTTTACGAGGAGGTATACATCTTCTGCGCTTAAATGGTCTTCTTCGTTTTCAAGCAGCACTCTTACTGTCGCTTCACGCTGAGGCGTAAGTTTGTAGCTGGACGAGTGCAGCTGTTTCTTAATTCGATCAATACGGTTTTCCATGTCTTTCCCTCCTACGCCGCATTCCATGACTCATTATAACAAAATAAGCGCGGAGTTCCAACTATAATTATTATAAACTGATAAATAAAATGATTTTCTTTTAATAATGTTTTTAAAAAAGTCGCGATGTCAGCTTTTCCATCAAAACAGGCGACATGTATGCTTCAAAGAGAGACGAGATCAGCGCTAAAAATAAAATGATCAGGAGAACAACAGCATACCGCCCGAACCACTGGATCGGCGCATCATGCAGACTTCGTTTGACGAACAGCTGCCTGATCAGCTTTAAAGAAAATGCAATTGCACACGTGCCCATAATGAGGTAAGCCGGAATAAGCAGCACATTTTGCGGCAAAACCGAGACAAAGGATAAGAAAAAACCGCTGATTCCCATCTGGTTGACGAGAAATCCCACAGTAAATCCGACGACAATTCCTTTTAGAAAAATCATAATAAAAATGATCGGCATACCAATCACAGAAATGCCTAAAATCCACATCAGCCCTAAATACTTTACATTATGAAAAATGCTTTGCCAAAACATATCAGATGAGCTGGCCTGTTTTCCGTCTGATAGCTGTCCGAAAAATTGGCTTAAATAATAATATAAATCTTCTTTCTGGCTGATCGTCATGCTGTTCACAATAATAGCGCCAAAAATCACACCCATGAAAAACAGGACAGACACAAATATATAAAGAGAGAGATGATCCTTTACATGCCCGAGAAACATGTCCTTATAAGAAATTTTCCGCATATCGTTTCCTCCTGCCCGCTCTATTGATTTGATTTAATAGATTGTATGAAAGAAACGAAAAAACATGCTCTTTTTCAAAAAGAAACGATAGAGATTGCTAGGCGGCTGTTTTGGGCATAAAAAAATCCCTATCATCAAATGCATTATGATCATAAGGATTTTTGTGTTTATGCTTTCTTTCATTCAATATGTCTTTTTTGCTTTTTGTCATTCTTTCATGGGTGCTGAAGGATGGAGAACTGCCTCTTGATAATAAGGCGTCCCGTCCGCTGTTTCTAAGCAGATGCTCCCGTTTTCTTTTCGCTCGGCTTTTTGCCATGCTGATCACTCCCTGTTTCATTTTGGTTCATGATAGCAAATGGAACTTGTTATTAAAATGTTTTGAACCCGTCAGAAAAACCAGCACCTGTCGTGCCAGGTGCTGGTTTCATTTTAATGTTTGACCGCTGTAAGAGCTGCGCGTTCAACCGCAGCTGTCACTTCGTGATGGACCTTTGAATCCAGCGGCTGCGGAACCACGTCGCCTGGCTTTGTGCAGGCTGCAATGGCCTCTGCTGCCGCCACAAGCATATCGTGATTGATCTCCTTGCTTTTGGCATTCAGTGCTCCTCTGAATATACCCGGGAAGCCAAGCACATTATTCACAGACCGCCCGTCAGCCGCATACGCTGCGCCGGCCTGCAAAGCATCCTCAGGCTCAATTTCCGGCTTCGGATTGGATAATGCCAATATGACCTGACCAGATCGTACGAATTCAGGTTTAATTAAACCAGGAACTCCTGTTGTGGCAATGACAATGTCACATGTTTCCATTAATTCTTCGATGCTGGCGGCTGTCTGTCCGCCGTATTGCTCAAGACGACTCATCGCCGCCTCTGATTTGTCTGTACCGCATACAGCTTTGACGCCGTAAGCCATAAACATCCGGCATATGGCTACGCCCGCTGCGCCGAGGCCGATCTGTCCCACTTTTGCTTCTTTCAAGTCAACGCCCGCGCTTTTACATGCCGAAATGGCAGCTGCCAGCGTGACGACAGCTGTTCCATGCTGATCATCGTGCATGACTGGGATACTGAGCTCCTCTTTTAGGCGATCTTCAATTTCGAAGCAATGCGGTGACCCGATATCCTCAAGCAGGATGCCGTTAAATCCTGGTGAAATATGTTTTACCGTATTGATGATTTCTTCAGGATCACTTGTATCCAGCAAAATCGGTATACCGCTGATCCCTGCCAGCTGATCAAACAGCGCTGCCTTTCCTTCCATAACAGGCATTCCCGCAACAGAGCCAATGTTACCAAGGCCGAGAATGGCTGTTCCATCAGTTACAATTGCGACCGAGTTGCTGATTGTTGTATAGATATCAGCCTTCTGAGGTTCTTTCTCGATCAGTCTGCAGACGTCTGCTACACCTGGGGTATAGACGCGCCCAAGCTCTGCCAGTGAACGGATTGGCATTTTGCTTTTCATTTGGATTTTTCCGCCTTCATGGGCAGACAGGACTTCATCAGATACCGTGTGAAGCCTGATCCCTTCGCCAAGAGCCTGAACAGCCATGATCACTTCCTGAAGCTGTTCTTCATTTTCCACTTGTACAGTAATATTGCGCATCGTGTAATTGGGTCCGACTTTTACCGTCTCCACATCACCAATGTCTCCGCCCAGAAGGCCGATTGCTGTAGCCACTCTTCCGAGATTTCCGGGAACCGAAGGCGTTTCTATCATCAGTGTCCGAATCATGTGTTTCGCTATCATTCAGTGATCCTCCCCTTAGCCTAGTTTTTCAGCTTGAGCTGTATCGTTTTTCGTATACCATATACATTTTCCTGTATAACCATAGATAATGGCAAGACCTATTGCGACAAAACTGAGCCACATAAACGGCAAATAAGAGAAGGTAGAAACTCCTAAAATCCCGGCCATGTAAATGCCGTTATCAGACCAAGGGACCATACCTGAAGTCAAAGTTCCCCCGACCTCTGAATTACGGGATAGAACTCTTCTGTCCAGATGCAAACGGTCATAGCTGTCTTCCATAATCTTCGGTGTCAAAATAAGAGATACATACATAGCACACCCGAAGATGTTCGCCAAAAATGCTACAATCAGCGTAGATAATGTCACATTGCCCGCTGATGTCAATTTCTTTTCAAACAATGAAACAATGACTTTTAACACACCTAGCTTCTCGAGCAACCCGCCAAAACCGAGACCAAAGATAATCACGACGAGAGAACCGAGCATGCCTACGATGCCTCCGCGGTTTAAGAGACCGTTTAAAAATTCAACATCTGTTTTAATAGAGAAGCCGTTGTACGCAGTTGCAATTGCATCGGCGAAATTCATGCCTTGGAAAACAGCAGCCCAGACAGCGCCAAGCAATGCACCAATTACGATAACCGGCATAGACGGCTTTTTCATCGCTAATAAGACGATCACGACAACAGCCGGAATCAGCATCCAAATATGAATGTCAAATGTATTCTGCAATGAAGATTTCAAAAATTCAACTTTGTCGAGATCAATATTTTTCCCGCCGTACATAAATCCAACAGCTGTAAAGAGAATAGCCGTAATCACATATGCTGGTATTGATAAATAAAGCATCGCTCTGACGTGAGCCAATACATCTACTTTTGATAATGAAGAAGCCAGGACTGTGCTGTCAGACAGAGGAGACAGCTTGTCCCCGAAGTAAGCTCCGGAAAGAATGGCTCCAGCTACAAGAGGAAGCGGGATTCCGAGGCCTTCACCAATTGCGATCATGGCAATGCCGGCTGTTCCTACTGTTCCCCATGATGTTCCTGTCGCCACAGACATAATAGAACAAATAATTAACGTTGCGAGTAAAAAGATACTAGGATGAATAAATTCTAATCCATAATAAATCAAGGTTGGCACGACGCCTCCGGCAATCCATGTTCCAATGAGCGCTCCGACTGAAACGAGAATCAGAACAGCTTCAAGACCATTAGATATCCCATGAACAATCGCGTTTTGCAGATCTTTATATGAATAACCCAGTCTGATTCCGAGAATCATTGCAATAAACCAAGAAACAAAAAGCGCTAGCTGTATTGGCAAGTCTAAAAAGACTGTAAACGACAGAACAAGTGCTAAAAATGCTCCTAGTACGATAATAATTTCAAATAGTGTTGGCAATCTTACATCCTTCAAAAGAAGTCCCCCTTAATGAAAAAGCTAAAACGCTTTCAATAAATAGTGCAACACGTATACTATACTTCCTCATCCCTATGCTTGTAAACAGCTTATTCACCGGCTATTCAGAGGTGAATAAGCTGCATTTTGTTTAAATTTTATTTTTCTAATAGCTCTTTTCCAGCAATCCCTGGCTTTGTCATCTCGTATGGATTTAAAATGATATCCAATTCTTCTTCTGTCAGCACATCATGCTGAAGGCAAAGATCACGGACGGACTGGCCTGTCATAATCGCTTCCCTGGCGATTCGGGCAGCCGCTTCATAACCAAGATGCGGATTCACAGCGGTAATAACGCCAGCGCTTTTTTCTACGTATTGTTTCAAGCGTTTTTCATTAGCTTCGATGCCTTTTAAGCAATAGTCAGTGAAGGAACGGAAACCATTGTTCATAATGCTGATTGATTGCAGCAGATTAAAGACGAGCACTGGCTCCATAACGTTTAACTCAAGCTGACCTGCTTCTGAAGCTAGGCAGATGGTATTATCGTTTCCAATCACCTGGAACGCAATTTGGTTAATGAGCTCCGCCATAACCGGATTGACTTTACCCGGCATGATGGAAGATCCCGGCTGGCGGGCAGGCAGAGAAATCTCCGCAAGTCCGGCGCGGGGTCCCGATGCCATTAAACGAAGGTCGTTTGCGATCTTCGACATGTTCATCATGCAGACTTTTAATGATGCAGAAACTTCTGTGTAAGCGTCTGTATTTTGCGTTGCATCAACAAGATGGTCAGCGCCGACAAGAGGCAGTCCGCTAATATCAGCAAGGTGTTTAACGACTTGTTTGATATATTCCGGATCGGCGTTCAGGCCAGTGCCGACTGCAGTAGCGCCCATGTTGACTTCATACAGGTGCTGCCGGGATTGTTTAATGCGTTTAATATCACGCTCAAGAACACGGCTGTATGCATCAAATTCCTGGCCGAGACGAATCGGAACAGCGTCTTGAAGGTGAGTCCGTCCCATTTTAATGACAGAATCAAATTCCTGCGCTTTTTGTTTAAATACACCATGCATGTCTTCCATCGTCTTAAGCAGTTTTTCCAGCAGATTCAGTGTGGAAATATGAATGGCTGTCGGAAATACATCGTTTGTTGACTGTGACATATTAACGTGTGTGTTAGGGCTTAAGTGGATGTATTCTCCCTTTTTATGACCCATGATTTCAAGCGCGCGGTTTCCGATGACCTCGTTCGCATTCATGTTCATGGATGTACCAGCGCCGCCTTGAATCGGATCGACGATAAACTGGTCATGCCACTTCCCTTCCAGAATCTCGTCAGCGGCTTGTACGATAGCTTGGCCAATTCCTTCATACAGCCGTTTTACATCCATGTTTGCAAGAGCGGCAGCTTTTTTCACAATCGCCAGCGCGTTAATCATTTCTTCATGGATTTTATATCCCGTAATCGGAAAGTTTTCTGAAGCACGCAGCGTTTGGATGCCGTAATAGACATCTGCTTCAATTTGTTTTTCTCCAAGGAAATCTTTTTCCACGCGGTATTCTTTCTGGCCGTTTAACATAATCTTTAACCTACTTTCTCTATAATGGTTATAGTTTTAGCTTTTTTACAGGACAACGTCATCGGCAATCGGTGTTTCCATAATTCTTTTTACGACCGGCAGATCTGAGGATTGGCCGAGTGCCCACATTAATTTAGGAACGATTGCTTCAGTGTTCATGTTTCTAGAGCGGATAATCAAGTCCTGATTGACTCTGCGGCCGACTTCGTAAATACTCATATCTTCGCCTTCTTCCAAGCATTGAGTCGTAATAACGACAACGATGCCGCTTTCAATCAGCTCATTTACCTTGGACAAAATGTCTCTGCCTTCAAACGGAACGCCTCCGCTGCCATAACTTTCGATGACAATTCCTTTGTACATGCTTTTCAGAGCGTCCAGCATTTCCGGCTTTAAGCCCGGATGCAGCTTAAGCAGACAAACATCTGTGCATAGTGACGTGTCAACTGTGAAGGAGTCGTTCTCAGGTTCCGTTACTTGTTTGTTGTATTCAATCCCGTCTTCTGTAATAAAAGCGATATATGGATAATTGATGCTTTCAAACGCGTCATAGCTTTTCGTTCTTAACTTGATCGCACGTGTTCCTTGAATGACTCTGCCGTCAAACACAACATAAACCCCACCTACGCCTTCACAGGCAAAGCGAATGGCATCTGTAATATTTTTTTTGGCGTCTGTCTTTTGAAAGGTAATCGGAATTTGCGAGCCTGTAATCACAATCGGCTTTTTAGCATGCTGCAGCATATAAGATAATGCGGCAGATGTATAGGCCATTGTATCTGTACCATGGGTAATAACAAACCCGTCATAGGCATCATAATTTTCCTTAACGGCTTCCGCTATCTCCACCCAGTATTCAGGCTGCATATTGGTGCTGTCTATATTCATAAGCGATTGGGTTTCCATCGTGTAATCGTTATCAAGTTTTGATACGTAACTTAACAACTCGTCAGCCTTCACCCCCGGGGCAAGTCCGTTTTCCCCTTCAACTGAAGCGATCGTTCCCCCAGTTGTCAACATCAATAATTTTTTCATACCATACACCTCTTCACTATATCTAAAGATGGGTTTGCGAGAAGGCATTCGCTTTTCGCATACTTTTAATGCAATTATAGACACGGAAAATAAAATACGCAAGACATTATTATTCAATTCGCGTACACTTCCGAATACCTATATGATATAATCAGCTCAAGTTGAAAAAGGAGCGGAAGTCCATGAATTTAGATCGTTTAACTGAATTGAGAAAAAAGAAAAATTGGTCGCTTCAATATACGGCTGACCTCCTGGGCATCGCAAAAAGCACGTACGCGGGATACGAGTCCGGCTACCGCCGCCCTTCGCTTGAGGCGCTGGCAATGCTGGCAGACCTTTTTGACACAACCTGCGATGACCTCTTAGGCCGCCCAAAGCAAAAGCAGACTGCTCCTCAGACCATTGAATTGACCACGTGGAGCAGCCTTGACATTGATATTGCTGTTGACGGCAAGCCGCTGTCTGAAGACGAAATTATACAGCTGATCACCTTTATCCGGACAAAGAGAAAAGTCCAGGAGGAATTGAGTTAATTTTCACTCACGACTTAACTTTCCCGTAGGTTCCTCCTCCTCCGGCTTTCAGTTCAAGCTTTCCTGACCTCGCTTTCACAATAAGAGCGGCGGTTTTCGGCGGAACAACCCGCGCCAGATCCTCCTCTGAAGTCTCATGGAGAACAGCCATTTCTGTGCCAAAGGCAGTCTTCAGCTTGTCCAAGGTTTTCGGTCCGACACCCGGAACAAATTGCAGCGGTATCTGATGGACATATCTAGGACGCGTTATGCTTTTTCCAGAATGATCACTCAGTTCGCGCAGTCTTTCGCTGACACCCTTTGTCAATCTGGCACTTCCGCATTCCGCGCACGCCGTTGCCCCGCTCACTGTACGCTCCCCGCATACTTCACAAGCCGTTTGATAATACTTCCCCAACAGCGGATCTAATCCGTAATTTGCAGTAATTTTCCTGTTGTCCTGCCCCTTTAATGCAAGAGCAAACTCAGAAAAATCAGCTGACTGCACATATAGTTCATTATATTCTCTGCCGATCTTCCCTAAGGAATGCGCATCAGAATTTGTTAAAAATGAATATTTATTTAATTCGGATACCCGTGAAGCCATAGGTGTGTCACAGCTTAAACCAAGCTCGACCGCATCTATCATAGAAGGATCAAAAACCTCAGTTAAACTTGACTTAACCCCTTTTCCGTACAAGCTTTTGTGGGGCGTGAAAATATGGGCGGGGATAAACAATCCGCCCATTTCCTTTATTTTTTTTTGAAGGTTCAAGCCTGTTTCGTATATCCGCTGCGAGCTTAAGTGAATATTTTTCATCCGCGCTGAAAGCCAGGCTGAAAATTGTTTCATAGCAGCGAGTGTCGGCATAAAAGCGAGCACATGAATCGGCCCGCCGCAGGCTTCATCATAAATCTCCAGCTCGCTTCCCAATAAAAGAGTTGTGCTGCGATAACGGATTCCGCCGCCCTCAAGCTCGTGATACCTGCCTGAAGCAATGCCTTCCTCAAGCTCTATTATGACTTCCGGGGAATGGCAGTCAATAATCCCGAGAAGTTCAATCCCTTTATATTCACTGGCCTCAACCAAAATCCGGTCCAGCGTCAGGGTTTTTGCACCTGTTATTTTGACAGCCCTCCCTGTATAGGTCCGGCCAATATGAATGTGTAAATCCGCGTAAATCTTTTTCATTTTTATGCTTGCAGCGCTTCTTTCAGCTGAAGATATTGAATCGCATAGGCTGTCTTTGCGTCGTATACCTCACGCGACTCAACCAGCTTCAGTGCGTCTTCAAGCGTCACCTCCATCACTTCAACAAACTCGTCCTCATCAAGCTCCCGTTTTTCTTCAAGCACAGACAGCTCTTCCGCAAGAAAAACGTGAACAATTTCATCGGCAAAACCGGGCGATGTATAGAATGCTGTGATTTTCGTCAGCTTTTTCGCTGTGTATCCTGTTTCTTCTTCCAGCTCTCGAAGCGCCGTATACTCCGGCTCTTCTCCTTTTTCCAGCTTTCCGGCCGGTATTTCAACGATCGTCCGCTCCAGCGGCTTCCGGAATTGTTTCACCATTATGATTTTCCCTTCGTCTGTGACAGCCAGCACCGCTACCGCACCCGGGTGTTTTACAATTTCGCGTTTACTCGTTTTTCCGTTTGGGAGTTCGACGTCCTCTACATAAAGATCAATAACTTTACCCGAAAAAATCTGTTCTTTCGCAATTGTTTTTTCTTCTAAGTGTTTCATTTCTTCATCTCCCGTTCTGTCTCTATATCATGCCCCATACATTTTATCATACTAGAGAAAAGGGGGCTTCTTTATGAAAGTGTACCGTATGCAAAAGGGCGTCGTTTTAGTGGGGAAAGCGTGGGAGGTGCGGGCGAAGCTCAAGGAATACGGGCGCACATTCCGGTATGTGAAAGATTGGGTTTCCGAGCCGTAAAAGTTGAAAACTCCGCTCCTTTATATTACGGTCATTACAAAGCCTAAAAAAAGGAGTGTGCACATGAGAAAGCGCAAACTAGGTTCATCTGATTTAGAAATAAGCGAAGTCGGACTTGGCTGTATGTCCCTTGGAACCGAAAAAAATAAAGCGCTGTCGATCCTTGATGAAGCCATTGAGCTTGGCATCAACTATCTCGACACAGCTGATTTGTATGACCGCGGCCGCAATGAAGAAATCGTCGGCGAAGCGATTCAAAACAGACGCCAGGATATTATTTTGGCAACGAAAGCGGGAAACCGCTGGAGTGACGAAAGTGAAGGCTGGTATTGGGACCCTTCAAAAGCTTACATAAAAGAAGCTGTGAAAAAGAGCTTGACACGGCTGAAAACGGATTATATTGATCTGTATCAGCTTCACGGCGGCACAATAGAAGACAACATTGACGAAACGATTGAAGCATTTGAAGAATTAAAACAAGAAGGCGTCATTCGTTATTATGGGATTTCTTCTATTCGCCCGAACGTCATTAAAGAATATGTGAAAAAGTCAAACATCGTCAGCATTATGATGCAATTCAGCCTGTTTGACAGACGGCCGGAGGAATGGCTCCCGCTTTTAGAGGAACATCAGATCAGTGTCGTTGCCAGGGGCCCGGTCGCTAAAGGGCTGCTGACTGAGAAACCGCTTGAACAAACGGCTGACAGTATCAAACAAAACGGATACTTATCCTATTCGTTCGAGAAACTGACAAATGCCCGCAAAGCGATGGAGAATGTCGCGCCAGATCTGTCCATGACAGAAAAGTCGCTGCAGTATCTGTTAGCACAGCCGGCTGTCGCCTCAGTGATTACAGGCGCCAGTAAGATTGAGCAGTTACGGGAAAACGTTCATGCTGCAAACGCACGGCGTTTAAGTGAAGAGGAAATCAAAGCGCTCCAATCTGATACGGAACAAGACGTTTACGAAGCGCACCGTTCATAAGAAAACCAGCACCTGACCGGGTGCTGGTTTATTTGTATTGATGCCAATCGAGCTGGCTTTCATTGAGGAGCTGTTCAAAGCTTTTGTTTTTTTCGATCTCCTTTTTCTTTCTGATCTGTTCCGCTTTCTTTCTTTCCTGTTTCTTCTCATCCTCTTCCTTCAATTGGCTTTTCATCTGCATCAGCTTTTCTTTTATATCGGATTGAAGGTCGTCTTTTAATTGGTGTTTGTCAGCGGATTTTTGTTTTTTCATGCTCGCTTCCCCCGTGTTTTTGTTTTGAAGCCAGTTTATCATGGAGATTCAGGCTGAACAAGCAGACTCTCTTCTGAAAAACGCTGTCATATTTTTCTGCCGGCTCAGCAGCGTTTAGGTATAATGGTTTTAGAAGATTATCCATAATAGAGTTGAAAGGTGCTGTGTCTTTTGAAAAGATTCCTTTTAGCCGTCGGCGCTGTCTTGGCAGCAGTAGCTGCTATCGGTATTTGCTTCACAAATATCATTATGTTTATAAAGAAAAAAACCGACGAAGAGATTATGAAAAGAGAAACAGATGACGGGCATGATGTATTTGAATGGTTTGAACGCATGGAGAAAACGGCTTTTGTGATTCCATCGGCTTACGGATATGATATAAAAGGCTACTATGCTGCACCGCACGATACATCAAATACAATGATCATCTGCCACGGTGTCACCGTGAATGTATTAAATTCTCTCAAATATATGGATTTATTTCTTGATCTCGGCTGGAATGTGCTGATTTACGATCATCGCCGGCACGGACAAAGCGGCGGAAAGACTACAAGCTATGGTTTTTATGAAAAGGATGATTTACACGAGGTCGTCAAATGGGTGAAAGAAAAAACCGGTAACCGCGGATTGGTTGGAATTCATGGTGAATCAATGGGAGCAGTGACTGCTCTGTTGTATGCAGGCGCACATCCTGACGATGGCGCTGATTTTTATATTGCCGATTGCCCGTTTGCAAGCTTCGAGGAACAGCTTGCGTATCGTCTGAAAGCGGAATACCGGCTGCCTTCCTGGCCGATTCTTCCCATTGCCGACTCCTTTTTGCGGTTCAGGGACGGCTACCGCGCACGCGATGTCTCCCCGCTTGCCGTCATCGATACGATCGAAAAGCCGGTTCTCTTTATTCACAGCAGGCACGATGATTATATTCCTGTTTCTGCAACAGAGCGGCTTTATAAAAAAAAGCCCGGTCCAAAGGAACTCTATATTGCTGAAGCTGGAGAACACGCCATGTCGTATACAAAAAATCGGGACACGTATCGAAAAACCGCGCAAGCCTTTTTAGACAAAATAACGTAAAAAGCGAAAGGCCCCTAGCCTTTCGCTTTTCCATCATAAAACGTCGGTGATGCCATCCATATGTTCACTGATCCATTCAATCGCAAGGTCTATCGTAGTAAACTCCTGCGCTTCAAATGTCATTTCATCCTGCAAAAGCCAAACATCCTTCTCGACGGATTGCGCTCCTCCGATTGACCAGTGCAGCAGGGTGTAGGGATGGTTTTTGTTCAGAAAGGATACCCACGTTTTATTCTGTGCTGTATTCTTAATTGACTTCAGCTTTTGTTCCACGTTTCGTGTCTCCCTACTTTACTAATATGCTCATTCTTGGACTGAGCATTTGAGCCGGACTTTTCAGCGCCAGCGTTTTGGCTTTTTCATTGTAATCGATTGTCATTTGATCGTCAAAAAACACTTTTTGCGACGACTGGATATATAGCGGAATGCCGTTCGTTTCCAGCTGCTCACACTGTCCCGCTAATTCCTCTGTCACCCAGATGGTCGGTACACCGCTTACTGCGCAGCCGCATCCTTCAGCGTCATAACGGAGCTGTGCCTTTTTTCCCGGGTTGGCGTCAAGCGCCTGCTGCAGTGCCTGTTTTGCTGCATCTGTCACATGAATGTTCATAAGGTGAAACCCCCGTTTTTTTCATTTTCGCTATTGTAGCACACCACGCGTCCGTTCGCATTGTTTCTGCCTTTTTTCCACCGCTTCGCTTTTTCTTCTGCAGCCTTGATCCAATCGTTTTTTCCCTGTATGTACGGCTTGATATTGTCCGGATACTGGGCCGCGAGCTGTTTTTTGAGCGAGGCGTATTCATTCGCTATTTCCGGATGAGCTGTGAGATAATCTCTGAACACCAAATGCCGTTCAATAGCAGGATGCCCTCCCTCATAGATATGGACATGATGGGTACGCTTATTTCCGCCCTTTTGAAAATAGCGTCTGCCAATCATGCCGTTTTCTCCTTTCGGCATATAGCCGAGCTCCGCCATTTTCGAATCATATTGGTTCACGGCCGCGATATCCTTTACTGCAATCAGGATATCAATGACCGGCTTTGCCGCCATATTTGGTATCGATGTGCTTCCGACATGATGCACGTCAATGATCTCCGGGCCGAGCACAAGCTTCAGACGATCTTTTTCCTCTCTGAACAGCCTTGCCCATTCTTCATTGCAGTGAACGACTTCAACCTTTCTTTTCGGATAGAGATGAAAGACTGACAGAAAAAGCCCCTCTGACGCTTTGACGGTTTTCGTCTTTACAAACCCTGCCTGCGTATACAGCGACACTGCCGGGCTGTTTTTCTCGGCTGTTACGACCTCGATTTTCTCAGCGTCTTCGTTCTGATCAATAACAAATTGCACGAGTGCTCGTCCGATGCCTTTTCTGAAACCGTCGGGATGCACAACAAGCCTGCAAATTGTCAGCTCATGCATAAACTTCTCGTATGAAACGACACCGAGCAGTTTCCCGTCTTCCCGGTATCCCGCAAATTGCTCCTGAGAGGCTCTGATATCCTCAGCTTTTTCGTGTAAAGCAGGGATTCCGTCAAAACCGATAAGCTCCGCTTCTTTTACATAAGCTGGCTTTTGAACGTCAATAATCTCACGCGATACAGCCTCTTCCTTATGCTGAAGAAATGCAATCATTTGTTTTCTCCTGAAAACAGCCGCTGCTTCTCGACTTTGGTGATGCGGATCGCATACGATTCATACCATACGCTTTTTCCTTTCTCTTTCGCTGCCTGGTGTTCGGTGTGATGCTTCCAATGATTGATTGCGTCCATACTCTCCCAATAGGAAACTGTGATGCCGGTTCCATCCGCTCCGCGAACGCTTTCCACACCTAAAAATCCGGGCTGGCTCGCCGCAAGCGAAACCATCCGCTCTGCTGTTTCTCCATACGCTTCGTCATTTTCACTTTTGACAGAAGAAAAGATAACAGCATAATAAGGGGGCTCAGGTGTTTTTGATAAAAAATCCATAGCGGTTCCTCCTCATATGTACTTCACAAAAAGAACCCTGTCCTGGCCCGGTCCATCGTAATTTGCAAATACTGAGATGCCATTCACTGTTTTGCTACCTTTTTCAATTTCAAATCCCAGTCTTGTATGATACGCGATTGACACCTTATTTACCGGGGACGTCACGCACTTTACCCGGGTGCATCCCCTCTTCTTAACTGCTTCAATAAACACATCGTATAATTGTTTTCCAATTTGCATTTTTCTGAAATCCGGATGCACACCGGAAAAATGGATGTATGCCGTTACAGGATCTGATTGCGATTGAAATCCGATTAAAAATCCAGTCATGCTGTTATGTTCATGTGTGATAAAGCTGGTGTCCTGAAAATGTTCAAAAAATAATCGCGGGAGCTTTTCTTTCAGCTGCCTGCCGCCCCACCATTCATTCATTACAGACGTTACCATTTCATAATCTGAAGACGTGATTGTTCGAATATCCATTACGATTTGATCTCCCTCCGTCTGGCAAAACGAATGTCTCTTTTTTTCTCACAATATAAAAATTATATTTTGCCTGACTGGAATTGTAAATGCCTTCTTTTCTGTATCATACGTTTCCAGACTGCTGACGGAACGATGTTTGCTATTTTCACATCTAGTTCTCCCCCTCCAGGAGGGGGAACATTTACAGAAAAATATCAAGCACCTGATCAAGTCTCAGCTTACAGAGCTTGCCGGCGTCTCCTTTTATCCACACTGTTTTTTCAAATTCCTCATAGCGGCAGATTTTCCCGCTGCAGGTGACAATTTCGCCATCCTGAAAGCAGCTGACAGTAATATCCTGAGCAAATTCCATTGCCATGCAAAGCGTTTGGTTCATCTCCTCTAGCTTATCCGAATCAAGGATTGGCCTTTGCAGCTTCTGTTTATGGTGTTTTCTCTCAAGCAGGCTTTGTTTATGTTCAGGCAGAAACATTCGGCTTCCTTCCCACAGCAGATTGCCTCTTTTTAAATGCTCATTCATTTATAATGCCCTCCTATTTTAGCCGCTCGTTCAAACGCCTGGCCTGCCGCTGTCAGTGAGGCCGCCCTGATGATCGCCGTGTCGCCGAACCGGTTTTTAATCCCGTCCATCACATAGCCGAGGCTCATCTTCTTTGCATAATCCTGAAATAAATTAAGCTGCCATACTTCATCAGATGAGAGCTGAGAGAGATTGACCCCGAGGCGGCGGACAGGCTTCCCGTCCCAAAACTTGAGAAACAGTCTGCATACAGCCTGGTACACATCCTGCGTAGAATTGGTCGGTTCCGCCAGCTTCACTTGCCGGTTGAAGCCGGTCGGCAAATCAAAGTCAGCCCCCCTGCAGCTCACCGAAACCGTCTGCCCCATCATCCCGGCGTTTCGGCTTCGCCTGCATACCTCTTCACTCAGCTCCAGCAGAACGACTTTTATTTCTTTGTCAAAGTGTTCATAGTCTTTCGGGAGTGTCATTCCGTGGCCAATCGCTTTTTGTCCGTCCAGCGATGCCGTTGACACAGGAGAATAGTCGATTCCGTTCGCCGTCATCCACAGCACGTGTCCGTTAATGCCCCATTTCTTTTTTAAAAGCTCGAGCGGAAAAACCGCAAGCCCGCCGATCGTGCTGATGCCCATTCGATTCAAATGATGTTTCATCCGGCTCCCGACGCCAAACATACTCCCCACCGGAAGCGGCCACATCTCGGTTTTCATATTTTCTTTCGTTAACGTGAAAATACCGTTCTTATTCTTTTTGGCAAAATTGTCACACGCGATTTTGGCGAGCGCTTTATTAGGGCCGATTCCGACCCGGGCATAAATGCCGACCTCCCGCATAATTCTGTCCTGAATGCTTTTAGCAATCTCCTCGGGCGCCCCAAACAGCTTTTGGCTGCCTGTGATATCCATGAACTGCTCATCAATGGAATAGGGCTCCACGAGATCTGTATATTCCTCTAAAATGGCGGTGATTTGCAGCGATACATCAATATACCGCTGCATACGAGGCCGGAGCACAACAGCTTCAGGGCACTTTTCCTGCGCTTCCCACAGGCGTGAGGCATTGGCTACCCCTTTTTGTTTCGCCAGCGGGCATGCAGCCAATACAACTCCGCCCCGCCTTTCCGGATCACCCGAAACAATCACCGGCTGATTTTTCAAATGTGGATTTTCCGCTTTCTCTACAGATGCATAAAACGATTGCATGTCAACGAGAAAAATCACTTTTTCTTTCATCATACACACCTCTAAAAAGAACTTATGTTCGCTTTCGCTATTATATGCGAAAATATGTTCGATTTATACTGGTAAATGATTCTTGTCTGACAGAAAATATGATGCAAGGGTTTGAGAGAAGGAAAACATTTAGTAGAATGAAAGCGAACCATAAAGATAGGAGAGTCAAAATGGAGAAATTTGTTGAAAAAATGCTGGGACAGGCATTGCGCCAATACGGCCGAAATGTTGCCGTTGATCCGTTAAGCCCATATGAAAAACAAAGCCTGAAAGCTGCTTTAGAGGAAAGACAAAATGAAGATCCAGATGAGGACCTGCATGCGCATATAGAGGATATCATTTATGACTACGTCACAAACCAAGGGCTGTTTTCTTAGTGTCATGCACCTTCATTGTTGGAGAAATTTCGTATTTCTGTTTGCGTATGGCCAGAAGGGACGCCGCTGATATCGACGGGAAGCGCCCCTTCTCATATAGGGACGCTCAAGCCCATCAGCATAAACTTTAGCCTGATGCCCCGTCTCACTCAGCATTTCAGGAACCCCGCCGATATGAGCTACAGCCTGATAGGTCAACGTCTTTAAACGGAAATCCGTTTGATTCTCCCGCATTCCTGATATCTTTAAACTGCCCGGGCATTTCTGCTGAATGAGAATTGCACTTTCATGGTGAGATATAAGCGCCGGACAAAAAATCCGAGTACTTCAACCTCTGCTTCAACGGCGTAAACGCCATCGTCAACCTTGAAACATGAACCATTCAAAAACAAAGGTCATCCTGCGCACCCATAGTGTAATACAATCCCTTATAAACCGGTAAGTAAAAATATTTAATCCTCCGTTGGATAAGGAAATTTTTTCATGTATGATAGAAAAAGATCTTACTAACAGGAGAGAACAATAGACATGAAGACATGGAAAGATATCCACCCAATCAGCTGGACAATTATTATCGGAACCATTTTTGGCAGGATGGCAACATCGATGAGCATTCCGTTTTTAGCGATTTATTTAACATCTGTCCAAGGCGCATCAGCGTCCTACGCGGGGCTTGTCATTGCGGCGAGCTCATCAGTCGGTATCATTGCAAGCTTTTATGGCGGATATATCTCGGACAAATTCGGCAGAAAGAACATGATGCTTGTATCCATTTTCGGCTGGATGCTGGTGTTTGCAGGGTTTGCGGCCGCTTCTCACCTCTGGGTATTTTTTGTGGTAAATGCGTTAAACGGACTTTGTAAATCACTGTTTGAACCTGCTTCAAAAGCTTTGCTGTCAGATATGACAGAAGAAAAAACAAGATTGCTGGTTTTTAATTTACGGTATGCAGCCATTAATATCGGCGTTGTCTTCGGCCCTGTGCTCGGTCTGCACTTTGGTTCATCACAATCTACCGCTCCTTTTTTGGTGCCCGCGGTGATTTATGGGATGTACGGTGTCATCCTTGCCATCCAATTTAAAAAGCATCCACCCGCGACATTAGAACAATCCAGAAATCTGAACGTTCGGGAAGCGTTTATGGTAACGCAAAAGGACCGTCTTTTTACAGTTGCTCTTATCGGCATTACACTATGCAGCTTCGGCTATTCGCAGTTCAGCTCTACATTCCCGCAATATATGGCGCAAAATCCTTTTATCGAAAATGGGACAAAATTGTACGGCTTGATGCTGACATTAAACGCAATTGTTGTTTTGGCAACACAGTTTCCCATCGTCCACCTTGGTAAACGGTTTTCGCCGCTTTGCTCCCTGATGCTCGGCAATATCATGATCAGCGCCAGCATGATGATCCTTACCATGTCACACGGAGTTTCTTCACTTGTTATCATTGTGATTGCATTTACAATTGGAGAAGTGCTCTTATTCTGTATGATGGATTTGTTTGTAGACCAGATTGCAAAACCCGGATTAAAAGGAACGTATTTCGGAGCGATCGGCTTTTCGCAGTTTGGGAATGTGATTGGCCCTTGGGCCGGCGGCTTATGTATAGATGCATTTGGTGCCGGGCATCCAAGTTCCATTTTTTCTGTCCTTAGCGGCATCACCCTGCTTGGCCTGCCGTTTTTAGTGTTTGCCTATCGGAGGATGAAAGCGGGAATCACTGAGCAGCAACCCGGACTGGGGAAGCCGCTTTAACACAAGAAGACGGGAGAGAATCGCTCTCTCCCGCAAAAACGAGGTGATGAAATATGAATATAGGTGATATCATGTTTCAGCTGATCGTATTTTTCATGTTTGCCGCTGTTATCTCGGCGGCTGTGATCGGCTCTACATATGCGAAAAACCGTAAAGCACAGCTGGACCGAATCGAAAAAAAGCTTAACAGCATGTCCGAAGACCAAAACGATTAACCGCTTGGGGCAACGAGCTCTACCTTGATCCGGTCAGGGTCCTCACAATAAACTGCATAATGCCCGTCTCCTCCGGCAAAAGGATGCCGGTCCCGGTACAGCACACGATAGCCTTTCGCCATCAATTTTTCAGTCATCAGGTCGACTTGAAGCTTGATTTCAGCTGAAACGCGAGATGGTTCAGGCCGACACGGCACCTGTGATATTTCGGCTCTAGACATTCTTCTTTTGCCTGAACAATCACAAGGTAAAAGTGATCTTTCTTCCAGCTGATGCCGGAACTCCATTTTGAAACTCTTTATAGCCGCTTCCAAATCGGAGACATACAGTTCAATATGGTGCATAATGATCACACCCTTCTCACTAACACTTCTTCTACCTTATGCCGGTCTCCCTTTCGCAATATTAAATCTGACCTGAATTTAGTCGGCAAAATATTTTCATATAAATTAGGGCGGTTGACACTCTCCCAAATCGAGGTTGCCATCTCGTCAGCCTCCTGGTCAGACAGGTCTTTAAATTTATGAAAATACGAGTCCGGATTTTGAAAGGCTGTTTCCCGAAGAAGGCGGAAACGCTCTAAATACCAGGTAAGAATCCGGCTTTCGTCCGCATCTACGTAAATTGAAAAATCAAAGAAATCGGAAACAAAGATGCGTGGATTTTCCCGGTCATCCTCCAAGGTCGGCGATTGAAGAACATTAATCCCTTCGATGATCACGATATCAGCCTGTTCTACAACCCCGAACACACCTTCCTCGCGGTCATAGGTTAAATGAGAATATACCGGGGCCTTTACTCTTTCTTTTCCTGACTTTACGTCATTCAAAAATTCGAGGAGCGCTTTCACATCATAACTTTCAGGAAATCCTTTTCTTGACAGCAAGTTTTTCTTCTTCAGCTCAGCTGTAGGAAATAAAAAGCCGTCTGTCGTGATCAGGCTGACCTTGGGGCGATCCGGCAAACGTGAAAGCAGCTTCTGCAAAATCCGCGCTGTCGTGCTTTTCCCGACTGCGACACTGCCGGCAATGCCGATGATAAACGGAATTTTGGCTGAATGAGGGTGCTTCAAAAAAACATTGACATGCTTATTTCGTTCGGCAGCGGACTTGACATGCAAATGAAGCAGGCGAACAAGCGGAATATAGATCGTCTCCACTTCCTCTACGGATAGATGATCATTCAGCCCTTCAACAGCTTTTGCCTCTTCTTCAGAAACAGCAATCGACAAATGGCCCCCAAATCCTGACCAAGACTGCCGGCTGTGCTGTGTATATAAAGTATGTAAATTAAGCTCTTTATTTTTCACTGTTTACACCTGACTCTCTGTAGCTTTAAACAAACGCTTACAAAGATTGTAACGGAAAACATTCCTACTGTCTGCTTATTTTTTCAATTTACCTTTTTAACAAGTCAGCACCGATTCGGTTATATGCAGTCATTTCTTCTTTCGGAACCATACTGCCTCCCGTTCCCCAGACAACATGTACGGCATTTTTCATGCTGTGACGCAGATCATTTTCAAACATGTCGTGTTTCCCGGTTTCCGATAAAAACAGCTGAACAGGCCCGAACATACCGGCAAGCGCAGACGGCTCTAAATGCTTATTTTCAGATAAAGCCAGCAAATGAAGCAAAGTATACAGCGTTTCGTCTTCAATTGTATAACAGCCGCTCAGCAAAGGTTCTATCAGATTGCCGACAAATCCTGATGGACGCCCTACGGCAAGCCCGTCAGCAGCCGTTACATTATCCAAGCCGATATCCTGCACAGAGATCTGGTCATGCAAGCCGGAATATAGACCTAAGAGCATAGACGGTGAATGGGTAGGCTCCCCGAAAAATACATGGACATGGTTTCCGTACAATAGCTTCAGTCCAAATGCCACACCGCCCGGCCCTCCGCCGACTCCGCAAGGCAAATACACAAACAGCGGTGTTTCAGGACCAGGCTCGATATCCATTAAGCTGAGCTGTGTTTTTAAACGACTGGCCGCTACCGCATATCCTAGGAACAGCTGGCGGGAATGTTCATCATCAATAAAATAACAGAATGGATCTTGTTCCGCCTGCCGCCGTCCTTCTTTAACCGCTTCACTGTAATCTGATTCGTACTCGATTACGGTGACGCCCTTTTTGCGAAGTAAATCCTTCTTCCACTGCTTAGCGTCGGAGGACATATGCACCGTCACTCGAAAACCTAGTTTGGCGCCAATGATGCCGATGCTTAAACCAAGATTGCCTGTTGAGCCGACAGCAATGGAATAGCGTGAGAAAAATGAAGTGAACCGCTCTTCGTGCAAGATGCGGTAATCATCTGTTTCCTTAAGCATTCCTTCTTGAAGCGCAAGATCCTCCGCATGTTTCAGCACTTCATAAATACCGCCGCGTGCTTTAATCGATCCCGAAATCGGAAGCTCATGATCGCACTTTAAAAGCCATCTCCCCGGAAACGTTTCGCCATACACTTCCTCCAGCTTCTTTTTCATATGGCGTATTTCAAAAAGCGGCGATTCAATCATCCCTTCGGCAGCTTTTGTTTCCGGAAACGCCTCGGCAATATAAGGAGCAAACCGCCGAAGTCTTTTGTCCGCCTCGGCTATCTCGCTTTCCCACTCAGCCGCTTGTAATACCATCCCCTCTTTCTTGCCGGGATTAGCCCAGAATACCGGTCGTGCATCAATCAATTTCTGAATAAATGGATCTTTTATCAGATTAAGCAAAGTTTCTTGATTTATCGACATCAGCCATTTCTCCTTCCTGTAACAAATGTATATCTTTATAAAAAACTGCCTGCAAACACACCAAAAGGCGCCTCACACAGGCAGTTCCATGCTTATTTTTTCATGAACACCCGTCCAGCCAGCTTTTCCACAAGGGCTGGAAACAGCTGATATAGCTTTGTGCCGGCATTCATCAAACGAGGAAGGTTGATTTCACGTTTGTTCGTCATAATGGCAGACGCGATTTGTGCTGCCACATCATCTGGGTCAAGCATCCAGCGTTCGACATTTTTGACATAGTCTCCGCCTTTGTCAGCAATAGAAAAAAAGTCAGTCTGAATCGGCCCTGGATTGACTGTCGTCACATAGACGCCCGTGCCCGCCAGCTCCATACGCAAAGCGTTTGAATAGCCGAGCACTGCATGTTTTGTCGCTGAATAAAGGCTGGATTTCGGCGTGGCAATTTTCCCTGCCTGAGAGGCAATATTGATGATATGGCCGCTTTTTTGCTCAAGCATATGCGGAAGAACAGCTTTTGTACAGGCGATCAGACCGAAAACATTGACATCAAACATTGATTTCATCTCATCAAGTGTAGAGTCTAAAACCGTTTCAAAAATACCGAAGCCTGCATTATTGATCAGCACATCAACCGGACCGATCTGATCACGGACGAGGGTGATATCTTCAAGACGGGAGACATCCAGAGGGAAAATATCACATTGTCCGCTCCATTCCTCGGTCATTTTTCTTTTGATTTCCTTCAAACGATCCTCACGTCTTGCCGACAGCAAAACATGGGCTCCTTCAGCCGCACATAAATAAGCGATTCTTTCACCAAGCCCTCCGGAAGCACCTGTAATCCAAATACGCTTGCCAGCTATATTTTTCACCCTGTTCACCTCTCTATTGCTCTAAAGTATGCGGTTTTTCCATCCCAATATGACGTGATGCCTGCTTCGGCTGCCAATATATCAAGATGCCCAACCGTTTCTGACATCGTTAAAAACAACTCTTTTTCATAAACGGCAGGAAAGAGCTGCTGACAGACCTGAAAAGCGGTAAGCGGTTTTTCCGACAGCATTTGACGCACATCCTCGGTTCGGCTGCTCTGCTTGTCAAACCGCTTCTTGATCAGTGCTCGTACATTGCCAATCATCTCGCCATGACCGGGAAACACTGTGTTCGGGGCAAGTTCAGACAGCCTCCGCAACGACCGCTGATAATCCAGTAAAGGCTCCGATCTTTTTTCTCCCGTTTTTGGCGCTTCAAGAATCGGGTTAGACGAGCTGTTCGCCAGCAACAAATCACCGCCAAGCATTCTTCCGGTCTTTTCATGAAAGAGAACAATATGCGACTCTGCATGTCCGGGCATTTCCAGAACAGTCCAGTCACCCATCCCGTCAATTTTCATCCCTTCCGTAACCGTTTGGGTCAAGGATCTTGTACAGGAAAATGCGTACGCCGACCGGATGAGCCTTTCTGCTTTCACATCATCAAATGGAACGCCTAACTCAGGCAGCAGCTTTTGAAAAAAATGTTTTTGCCACTCCATAAATGCCTTGTCTCTGCTGATATATGGTTCGTTAAACGGATGTCCAATCACTTTAATATCATCAGAAAAAACATCAAGCAACCCCGCATGATCCGCGTGATGGTGAGTCAGCACGATCTGCTCAATATCTGACATTTCTATATGTATACTAGCAAGCTGCTCTTTTAGGACTTCAGCTGCTTCTTTAGTGTTCGGTCCGGCATCGATCAGTGTCAGCGCGTCACCTTTCACTATGTAAACGATGACATCACCGACGGCAAACGGTGTCGGGACGCGAATCGGAATGATATCTGCAGTTGTCATTCTTTTGCTCCTTGTCTTCATTCATTACTCATATTTTAGCTTTTTCTCGGTCTTGTGTCATTATTGTGCCGTATGAGAATGTCCCTTTTTGAAAAAGCTATTGACATTAGCTTATCCCCCATTGCATAATGAACAACAACTAAAATGAGAACCATTGGAACGCTATGACGAGGAATAGTATACAGGCAATGGCCAGAGAGAGCGATATCCCCAGGCTGAAAGGTATCGCGGCCCGCTTGTTTGTAGAACCTGCCCTCAAGTCGCGGTTAGGAAAACCTAAACGTTTCCCGCGTTACGGGATTTGAGCTGAGCACAAGTTGTGCTAATAAGGGTGGTACCGCGAACCTTTTCGTCCTTTATGTGATGAAAAGGTTTTTTGTTGTTCTGATAGAAGGAGGATATCCATGAAAAAGATAGGATTTGTCGGCGCCGGGTCCATGGCTGAAGCAATGATCAACGGCTTTTTGCAAAGCGGCATTACAAAACCTGAAAATATTTATATCACAAACAGGTCAAACGAAGAGAGACTGAATGAATTAAAGGAAATGTACGGCGTGCGTCCATGCAGGGATAAGAGCGAGTTTTTCACACAAACTGATATCGTCGTTCTCGCTTTTAAGCCTAAGGATGCGGCAGAGAGCATTGACAGCATTCGTTCTTACATGAAGGATCAGCTTGTCATTTCTGTGCTTGCAGGCCTTACCATCGAAACCATTCAGCATTATTTCGGCAGAAAGCTTGCTGTCATACGGGTGATGCCGAATACTTCAGCTGCCATCAGAAAATCAGCAACCGGATTTTCCGTAAGCACTGAAGCAAGCCAAGACGATATCACGGCGGCTACAGCATTGCTAGAAACAATCGGTGACGCCACATTGGTTGAGGAGCAGCACCTTGATGCCGTTACCGCGATAGCAGGCAGCGGTCCCGCTTACCTGTATCGCTATATCGAAGCGATGGAAAAAGCGGCGCAAAAGGTCGGTTTAGATGAGGAAACGGCTAAAAAACTGATCCTGCAGACAATGGCAGGCGCTACAGACATGCTTCGTCAAAGCGGAAAACAGCCCGCACAGCTGCGCAGGGAGATTACGAGCCCAGGGGGAACAACAGAGGCAGGCCTTCGCGCTTTAACGGAAGCCAGCTTTGAAGAAGCGATCATTCATTGTATTGAAGAAACAGCCAAACGCAGCGCTGAAATCAAAGAGCAATTTGCCGGAGCCGCCTTAGAGAAGCATTTATAGAAAAAAACACAAGACAGAAGGCAAAGCGCTTTCTGTCTTCTTTTATCTTAAGGCTGGCTGGCAGCTTCTGATTGTTTTAATAATGCAGAGATTGTAAAGGAAAGCAAGTCGGGAAGCACCTCAAAGGAATAAGGCACATACAGTCTTTCTGTCCATTTGTGCGGGTCTTTTCCAGCCGGGCCGACATTTAATACCGGGACATACAGCGCCTTGTCTTTACTGCCGGGAAGTGAATATCCTCTGTTAAAGAGCGGCATATTGCTTGTGTATGCACCAACCTCCTGTTTTTCCAGCTGAAGATAGCTCAAATCCGAGAGTCCTGGGAAATACTGCACCTCCCGTAAAGCAATGCCGTACCTGTCAGCTGCATATTGAATGAGCTTGCCAGCAGTATTCTTGATTATCTGATCGTTCTTTGATGACACTGCCGGGTAAAATGGAGGGCTGTAAAAGAGAACGATGAGCGGCGCATCTTCCTTACACAGCGCTGCGAGCTCAGATACAATTCTAGTCGAAAAATCCCTGTCTCCAAGATCTCCCCTGTTTGCATAAGTGAAATTCAGCACCCGTTCTGTTTCCGAGCTTCCGACACGCCGTTTCGCACGTGCAAGCAGCTCATCAAATGTAAAAACAGAGACAGTTCGTTCAATTGGATGAAATGGCTCAAACTTCTGGAAATCACGTGTTTTCTGCTGAATATGGTTTGAAATCTTCTCTGCCGCCTGCTCTGCGGTTTTCCGCAGCATGTCATGCAGCTCACTCGCGGAGCGCTTCATTGTCAGTACATTAAATAACGTAACGGCCGTATGCGGTGTTTGGACGGAATATGCCTCCTTCAAGTCCTTTTGCATTAAGTTTACCGGCGGCGGGGTGACTTCCCCGTCAGCCATTTCGCAGTAATTCACGTTCAGTTCCAGCAGACGGTTGATCTCAGAAACCATTAAATTTGCATTTAAACCGGAAAACGGCTCTCCGACATGCGTCTCTATCCCTTTGCAGAAAAACCCTGCGAGAACCTTGCCGATGCTTCCTGAATACACATATTGCTGCTGGTCGCCCGGAAACTTTTCAAACATCGGTTCGCTATTCAAACAAGCAGTGTATGTAAGATGATATTTTTTCCCCATTTCTTTCAACGCAGGAACGGCTTCGATCATTCCCCTTGAATTCACTTCCTCGTCAGGAACCGAAATCAAAAGCACATTCCCATCAAAATGACCATTCATTGCCCGCTCAAGCATCGACAGCTGAACAGCCAGCCCCGCTTTCATATCCATCGTGCCTCTCCCGAACAGCCAGTCGCCGCTTTCCGCGTCTGTTCTCACATGTTCAGGAAGCAACTCTTTTTTCTCTAAAAAGGAGTTCAAAAGCTCAGCCGGCTTACAAGCCATATGCTTGAATTCTCCGTAGTCCTCTATGTCCACGACGTCAAAATGGCTCAGCAAGAGCACCGTCTGTTTGACATCTTTCTTTTTGACAAGCGCTGTCAAAAACGTTCTGCCGTCTTCCATCGGATGGAGTGTTACATGATCAGGGTTATTTTGAAAATAAGGCTTGTCCTTTAAAAGATGATAAAGATATTCTGCAAGTGCGGCCTCCCCTTTCGAACCGGTGATACTTTCATACTGGACAAGAGAAGTTAAAAGGGTAAGCAAATCATCCTTAGTCTGCCAATTCATCATTTCCGCCCTCCTATGTATAAAAACGCTTCGATCCTAAAAAATAACATGATTCCCTGTCTATTATACAGAAATATTTGACAAATTCGGATCGTTTGAGCAGTTTATATGACGTGAAAGAAATGACTTGTTATAATCAATCTCTAAAAACCTTACGGGAGGCGAAAGAAATGGCCAGAAAATTATTCACACCTATTACGATTAAAGATGTAACGTTAAAAAACCGCATTGTGATGTCACCAATGTGCATGTACTCTTCTCACGAAAAGGACGGAAAATTACAGCCGTTCCACATGGCTCACTACATAACGCGCGCAGTCGGCCAGGTCGGATTGATTATTGTGGAAGCATCAGCGGTTAATCCTCAAGGACGAATCACAGACCAAGATTTAGGGATATGGGGCGACGAGCATATCGAAGGTTTCGCAAAGCTGACTGAGCAGGTAAAAGCGCAAGGCTCAAAAATCGGAATTCAGCTTGCCCACGCAGGACGTAAAGCAGAGCTTGAAGGAGATATTTTCGCTCCGTCTGCGATTGCGTTTGACGAGCAATCGAGCACGCCGGTTGAAATGACAACTGAAAAAGTGAAAGAAACCGTACAGGAGTTCAAACAAGCGGCTGCCCGTGCAAAAGAAGCAGGTTTTGATGTGATTGAGATTCATGCAGCACACGGTTACTTAATTCATGAATTTTTATCTCCGCTTTCTAACCATCGCACAGATGAATACGGCGGCTCACCAGAAAACCGCTACCGTTTCTTAAGAGAGATCATTGATGAAGTCAAACAAGTGTGGGACGGTCCTTTATTTGTCCGTGTATCGGCTTCTGACTATACAGACAAAGGCTTAGACATCGCTGATCATATCGGTTTTGCAAAATGGATGAAGGAGCAGGGCGTTGACTTAATTGACTGCAGCTCAGGTGCCCTTGTTCAGGCAGACATTAACGTATTCCCTGGCTATCAGGTCAGCTTCGCCGAGAAAATCCGCGAACAGGCTGACATGGCGACTGGAGCTGTTGGAATGATTACAAATGGTTCAATGGCTGAAGAAATTCTTCAAAATAACCGTGCAGACCTCATCTTTATCGGCAGAGAGCTATTACGCGACCCTTACTTTGCAAGAACTGCCGCAAAACAGCTGAATACAGACATTCAAGCCCCTGTTCAATACGAAAGAGGCTGGTAATCTTGATCCGAGATATCCGCGGCTCCGCCGCCGGATATCTCTTTTTTTATTTTTGGAGAAACGATCAGCTGACGTTCTCCGTCTCCCTAGTAGAACCAATTAGAGGAGATGACTCCAATGAATGCAGCATGGATCGATAGGACCTATACGGTTGACGGTTGTGAATTTCATACAAAACACCGAAAAGGATTTAGCGGTGTAACCATTGTCTTTGAAGCCGGCTACGGCACTTCTTCAGAGACATGGAAACCACTAACAGCGGACATTGATGACGAATTTGGCATATTCACATATGATAGAGCGGGCATTGGGAAAAGCGGACAAAGCAAGGCAGAACGAACAGCCGACCAAAAGGTGAGAGAATTAGAAAGCTTGCTTAAGGCAGCAGGTATAAGACCCCCTTATCTGGCTGTTTCACATTCATACGGATCGGTTATCAGCAGTTTATGGGCCTGTAAAAACCGACAGGATATTATCGGCATGGTGCTCCTTGATCCCGCTTTAGGAGATTACGGCACAGGCGGCTTTACATTTATTCCTGAAGAAATGCATACAGCATACAGAAAGCAGATGATGCACGAGGAGACACATGCAGACTTTTCGAAAAGTCTGCGGCAGTTCAAACAGCAGCAAGTCCATTTAGGGAACATGCCGCTTATTGTCCTGTCATCAGGTGAACGCACTGAGAAATTCGCCTCCGCTGAAGAGGACTGGAGAAACCTGCATAGCAGCATTTTGTCTCTATCCGATCAAAGCGGCTGGATACAAGCTAAAAACAGCTCACATAACATTCATCATGATGAACCTCATATCGTCCATCTGGCGATTTATGATGTTTGGTGTGCGGCCTGCCAGCAGGCCGCCCCGATATACCAGGCAGTCAATTAAACAAAAACCCCGGCTAAAGCAGCCGGGGTTTTTATTATTTTGTTTCGCGATGAAGGGTATATTTCTTTAAACGCGGTGAGTATTTTTTCAGCTCTAAACGATCAGGATTTGTGCGTTTATTTTTGGTTGTGATGTAGTTTCTGTCCCCTGTTTCAGTGCAAGCCAAAGTAACATTTACTCTCATGTTAACATCTCCTTATAAAGCGTAATGATTACGTTTTATTATACAGCTTAACAACAGATTGTCAAACACCATCTCTTTCTCAGCCTCTCGGAACTTGCACCTCTAAGAAATCATACGCCGTGATACTGTTCGGAAAAACGGCTGCCGCTTCTTTTTGGAGCTCTAAAGAAGCCTCTCCCTGATATCTCGCGCTGATATGAGTTAAAATGAGCTGCTTCGCTCCGGCTTCTTTGGCAGTTAGAGCTGCTTGTTCTGTTGTACTGTGAAAATAATCAAATGCAAGCTTCACATCATCCTTAGCAAAGGTGGCTTCATGCACAAGCACATCACAGTCCCGCGCAAGCTCTTTTATCTTATCGCTCACTCTCGTATCCCCGGAAAACACGACAGCTCTCCCCTTTTTAGGAGGCTCCAGAAAATCCTTCCCGTTTATGATGCGTCCGTCTTCAAGTGTCACAGTCTCACCTTTTTTCATTTTCGAATACACAGGTCCCGGCGGAATATTCATTTCCTTTAATAACGCCGCCTTTAAAGAACCAGGCACATCTTTTTCCTGTACGCGGTACCCGAAGGCCTCTACACCATGAATCGCGGATACAGCTGTGACGATAAACTGATCGTCCTCAAATACCGCTCCCTCTTCAATCTCTTGGATCACAAGCGGATATGTTAGGTGAGTTTTCGTGACGGCAAGACTTGTTTCAATAAACGCCTTGATGCCTTTCGGTCCGTAAACCGTCAGCTCGTCCTCACCGCCCTGAAAAGAACGGCTGCCAAGAAGCCCTGGAAGACCGTATACATGATCGCCGTGCATGTGAGTAATGAAGATCTTTTCTATTTTTCGAGGTTTAATCGATGTATGTAAAATTTGATGCTGTGTGGCTTCTCCGCAGTCAAACAGCCATACAGATCGCCTTTCTTCAAGCAGTTTTAATGCGATCGACGTCACGTTTCTCGACTTAGCGGGAATTCCGGCTCCCGTCCCTAAAAAAAGTAATTCCACATTTCCTTCCTCCTACTAGAACTAGTTACCTACAAGAATACAGGATCATGCGTAAAATGTGAATCTTGCCTCTGATTCGGGCAATCCTTTCGTTCTAGAAATAATTTTGCGCCATTCTGCAAAAAAAGGTCTTAAATGTTTGCTTTCGTTGAATTTTAGATTTAAAATGAAGGAAATATGCGGGGTACTAAAATAAAGCTTCGAATAAAGTGAGGTACTTTTAGTGAAAACAAACCAACAACCAAAAGCAGTAATTGTCATATTCGGTGCAACGGGAGATTTAGCAAAACGAAAACTCTATCCGTCCATTCACCGTTTATATAAAAACGGACAAATCGGCGAAGAGTTTGCAGTTGTAGGAGTCGGAAGAAGACCTTGGTCCAATGAGGATCTTCGCCAAACCGTCAAAACATCTATTTCCTCAGCTGCTGATAAACATATAGATGATTTCACGTCTCACTTCTATTACCACCCGTTTGACGTGACAAACCCTGGTTCTTATCAAGAGCTTAACGTGCTGCTCAACCAGCTGGAAGATACATATCAAATCCCGAACAACAGAATGTTCTACTTGGCAATGGCCCCAGAATTCTTTGGGACAATTGCAAAGACATTAAAATCAGAAGGTGTTACAGCAACTACAGGTTGGTCCCGCCTTGTGATTGAAAAGCCGTTCGGCCATGACTTGCCAAGCGCGCAAGCATTAAATCAAGAAATTCGCGAAGCATTTACAGAAGATCAAATTTACAGAATCGATCACTATTTAGGAAAACAAATGGTGCAGAATATTGAGGTCATTCGATTTGCCAATGCGATTTTCGAACCGCTATGGACAAACCGCTACATCTCAAATATCCAAATCACATCAAGCGAATCACTTGGTGTTGAAGACCGTGCTAGATATTACGAAAAATCAGGCGCCCTTCGCGACATGGTCCAAAACCATATTATGCAAATGGTTGCGCTTCTCGCAATGGAGCCGCCGATTAAACTGAACACAGAAGAAATCCGCAGCGAAAAAGTGAAGGTGCTGAGAGCCCTCCGCCCTATTGCAAAAGACGAAGTGGATGAGTATTTTGTGCGCGGACAATATCAAGCCGGTGAAATTGACGGTCTGCCAGTCCCTGCTTATACAGATGAAGATAATGTCGCTCCTGACTCAAATACAGAAACCTTTGTTTCTGGAAAGCTTCTGATCGACAACTTCAGATGGGCTGGTGTTCCATTCTACATCCGTACCGGAAAACGAATGAAAGAAAAGTCTACAAAAATTGTCGTTCAATTTAAGGACATTCCGATGAACCTGTACTACGGCAATGAAAACAACATGAATCCGAACTTACTCGTCATTCATATTCAGCCTGACGAAGGCATTACACTTTACTTAAACGCTAAAAAACTCGGAGGAGCAGCACACGCGCAGCCAATCAAACTGGATTACTGCAGCAATTGCAATGACGAGCTGAACACTCCTGAAGCATATGAAAAATTGATTCACGACTGTCTTCTCGGCGATGCGACGAACTTCGCACACTGGGATGAAGTTGCCCTTTCTTGGAGCTTTGTCGATTCCATTTCTGAAACATGGGCAGCCAACAAAACACTATCGCCAAACTACGAATCAGGTTCTATGGGTCCAAAAGAATCAGATGATCTTTTGGCGAAAGACGGCTTGCATTGGTGGAATATATAAAGAAAAAGGCTGAGTGCTTGTAAAGCATTTTCAGCCTTTTATTTATGTATCAAGCTTTCTGCCTCTAAGCGGCTCAAAAAGTCGATTGATTCTCTCTCTGTCGTAATCTAATATCCAACTGTTATATGTTTCATACATATCCCGTATTGTTTCAGCTGCAGCAGCTAAAATATCGCAGCCTCGATCATCATAAAGATAAAAAATGGTTCTCTTCTTTATATTGATAAAGTAAATTTTTCGAGAAATGCTTGGTTTTATCCCCATATCTTGATTACATATTGCTCTCAGCATTGGGATATATCTTATATCACCAGCTTTGCATCTAAGAAAAAATCTATGCGTTTTATCATCATAATCCTCAGAACAAGTATAAGGAACAGCAATGTGCTGCAGTTTTTTCAACACAGCTTTTTCTCGAATGTACCGTGAGAAAATATGCAATTTGCTCTTATATCCCCTTCTCCCTTCAAAACCAACAGCATCAGCTACAACAAATATATCATCATCTTCGGCATGTAGAGATTTAAATAAAGTGATAGCTCTCTTATATGCGTTATCTAAATAAGGGCTGTGTAGATAGGCATCGTTCACATTATACCCTACACCTATTTCAAACCGGATTCCGATCGGCCAGTTATAAAACAAAGGAGGTGTAAGTCGTAAACCAGGAAAATTTTCAAGTAAATACTCATTTACAGGCAAAACATACATCCTTTCGTCGGCACTCTATTTCAAAAAAATCCCGCAGCTGTCAGGCTGCGGGATTTCCACATCATTATTTCATCCATTCAGTATGGAAGACACCGTCTTTGTCTGTGCGCTCATAAGTATGGGCGCCGAAGTAGTCACGCTGCGCTTGGATTAAGTTTGCAGGCAGCACGGCTGTGCGATAGCTGTCATAATAAGCTAGTGCGCTTGAGAATGAAGGTACCGGCACGCCTTGGGCAACTGCAAGTGAAATCACTTGGCGAAGCGCTCCTTGGTAGCTTTCTGCAATATTCTTGAAGTGGCTGTCAAGCAGCAGGTTATCAAGCTCAGGATCGCGGTCGTAAGCTTCTTTGATTTTCTGCAGGAATGCCGCACGGATGATGCAGCCGCCGCGGAAGATCATAGCGATTTCACCGTAATTGAGATCCCAGTTGTATTCTTCAGAAGCTGCTTTCATTTGGGCAAAACCTTGGGCGTAAGAACAGATTTTGCTCATGAACAGCGCTTTTCTGACTGCTTCGATCAGCTCTTCTTTATTTTCTGTAACAGGCTTCACTTCAGGCCCTGAAAGAAGGCCGCTTGCTTTCACACGCTCATCCTTCATCGCTGAAATAAAACGTGCGAATACAGATTCAGTGATAATCGGAAGCGGAACACCTAAGTCAAGTGCACTTTGGCTTGTCCATTTTCCTGTTCCTTTTTGACCCGCTTTATCAAGAATTACATCAACAAGCGGTTTGCCTGTTTCTTCATCTTTTTTCGTGAAGATATCAGCAGTAATCTCGATCAGATAGCTGTCAAGCTCGCCTTTATTCCATTCAGCAAATACTTCATGAAGCTCATCAGCTGAAAGGCCGAGTACCTGCTTCAGGATGAAATAAGATTCAGAGATCAGCTGCATATCCCCGTATTCAATACCGTTGTGCACCATTTTTACATAATGGCCGGCACCGTCCGGACCGATATATGTCGTACACGCTTCACCGTCAACTTTTGCAGAAATTGCTTCAAGAATTGGCTTCACAAGTTCATGAGCTTCTTTTTGTCCGCCAGGCATGATAGAAGGCCCTTTAAGCGCTCCTTCTTCTCCGCCTGAAACGCCTGTGCCGATAAAATGAATGCCGCTTTCAGCAAGCTCTTTGTTTCGGCGCTGTGTATCTTTATAATATGTATTTCCGCCGTCAATTAAAATATCGTCCTTCTCTAAGTGAGGAAGAAGAGATTGAATTGTCGCATCTGTAGCAGTTCCCGCTTTAACCATTAACAAAATTTTGCGCGGTGTTTCCAAGGATTGAACAAATTCTTCAATGCTGTAGGTGCCAACAACGTTTTTGCCTTTAGCCTCCTGCAAAAATTCCTCGGTTTTGCTGCTTGATCTGTTGTAAACAGAAACAGAAAATCCTCGGCTTTCAATATTTAAAGCCAGATTTTTACCCATTACCGCAAGTCCGATAACTCCGATTTGTTGTTTTGACATATTCTAACGTCCCTTCTGCAAACGTTTAACCATTTTAAAATTTACATTAAAATAAAATGATATTTATACTATTGAAATTACCATACTTCACCCCCTTATTTCAAGACATTCAGCTTTTCTTTTCATCTTGAAAAAAATCTTTATTAAAGCTTGTTCCGCTTGTTTTGCTCTCGTCTTTTTTAACCTTTGCACCTTTTCTGATCAGCTTGGAACCGTACTTTTCATTCAGTTTTTCCATCATCTGCTGAATCGGTTCATCCTTCGCATCCTCTGTATAGCTGAACAAATCGAGCTGCTTATAGGCCTGCTCTTTTTCCACCAACTCCGTTCCGGTAATGCCGAGCAGCCTGATGGGGTTTTTGTTCCAATGCTTAAAGAAGAGATGTTCTGCTTCATTATATATCTCGTTTTTTTGATCTATCGGATTCTTCAGTGTGATGCTTCTCGTAATCGTTTTCCAGTCCGCATATCTGATCATAATAAACAGCTTTGAAGCCATTACTTCCTTACGCTGCAAACGGTCGCTAACTGATGCGGACAGTTTGCGAAAAACAGCTAACAGCTCATCCTCATCGGCAGAATCATGAGAAAGTGTGGATGAATTGCCTACGCTTTTAAATTCATAAATGCGCTCCGGATCAACAGGGGCATGGTGAATGCCGTTCGCTTTATTTTTTAGACGGGGCCCGTTGATGCCAAGCAGCCGTTTCAGCGCGTGTTCGTCAGCGGCCGCTAAATCTCCAATCGTATCAATACTGAGCCCGTTCAGTTTTTCCGCCGTCTTTTTGCCTACGCCATGCATTTCTCCAACGGGGAGAGGCCAAAGGATATCAGGCACTTCTCTTTTTCTCAGGATGGTGATCCCAAGCGGCTTTTTCATATCGGATGCCATTTTGGCGAGAAATTTATTCGGGGCGATTCCGATGCTTGACGGAAGCAGCAGCTCTTTCTGCAGTCTGCTTTGTATTTCTTTTGCCGTCTCATAGGCATTGCGGCTGTATGGTGTATCCGTCATATCCATATAGCCTTCGTCGATGGATACAGGCTCCACCAGATCTGTATATTCACGAAGGATGCTAAACATCGCTCTTGAAGAGCTTCGGTACCGGTCAAAGTTCGGCGGAAGGACGATGAGCTCAGGACAGTTGCGCTTTGCTTCCCAAACCGGCATGGTTGTTTTCACGCCGTGCGCCCTTGCTTCGTAGCTGCATGTGACGACGATGCCTTTGCGTTCTTTGACGTTTCCGGCAACTGCAACCGGCTTTCCTCGGAGAGCCGGGTCATATGCCATTTCCACCGATGCATAGAAACTGTTCATATCAATATGGAAAATAATTCGGCCTTTCCCCGGCATAAACATATCTCCTTTCCGTTCATTAGACAACGGCTTGTACATATAGTAAAATGAAGGTATTGAATGGATGTGATTACAATGTTTGTGGAATCGATAAATGACGTTTTATTCTTAGTCGATTTTTTCACAATTATTCTTCCGGCTCTGACCGCCATCGGGATTGCTTTTCTCTTGCGAGAGTGCCGAGCCGGCGAGCAGTGGAAATCAAAACGAACAGATGAACATCAGACGGTCTTTCGAATAAACCGAACAGACTTTCTTATTATTATATATCATCGCATTACAACTTGGATACGTAAAGTCTTCCGCATGAATTCACCTGTAAATGATGATGAAGACGTCAGTTCCCTTCTTTTATAAACCGCATTTATAAAAAGGAGGAGAACAAATTGTTAAA
This sequence comes from Bacillus sp. B28, assembly GCF_029536185.1. Classification (NCBI taxonomy): domain Bacteria; kingdom Bacillati; phylum Bacillota; class Bacilli; order Caryophanales; family Bacillaceae; genus Bacillus; species Bacillus sp. B28. The sequence goes on from NZ_CP120511.1 coordinate 2,435,794, forward strand.
AACATATCAGAAACTTTTGGCTCTAGGGGCCTTTTTGATCGTATTATGCTCGGGCAACGCAGCTTTTGCTGCAACAAATCAGGTGGGAGGCCTCAGTAACGTCGGTTTTTTCCACGACTATTTAATTGAGCCGTTTTCCTCGCTGCTGAAAGGTGTTGCCGGACTGTTTCACGGAGAATACGGGTTGTCTATCATACTTGTAACCGTTATTGTGCGCGTTGTGGTACTGCCTTTGTTTGTCAATCAGTTTAAAAAACAGCGTGTGTTCCAAGAAAAAATGGCAGTCATTAAACCGCAAGTAGACAGCATTCAAGCCAAAATCAAAAAGACAAAGGACCCGGAAAAACAGAAAGAACTTCAAATGGACATGATGAAGCTGTATCAGGAGCATAATATCAACCCGCTTGCGATGGGCTGTCTTCCAATGCTGATTCAGTCTCCGATTATGATTGGGCTTTATTACGCGATTCGCTCAACACCTGAAATTGCGTCACACTCGTTTCTATGGTTCAGTTTAGGGCAATCTGATATTCTCATGTCCCTTAGTGCAGGGATTATGTATTTTGTCCAAGCCTATATCGCTCAAAAACTGAGCGCGAAATATTCCGCTGTTCCGCAAAATCCGGCAGCGCAGCAATCCGCAAAGCTAATGGTGTTTCTCTTCCCTGTGATGATGACGATTTTCTCGCTTAATGTACCTGCGGCCCTTCCGCTGTACTGGTTCACCAGCGGCCTGTTCTTGACAGTGCAAAACGTCGTACTTCAGATGACACACCATAAACATAAAAAAACAGCCGCTCTTACAGAGCCGGTGAAATAAAAAACAACTCCGACTTTTGTTCGGAGTTGTTTTTTATTTCCATCACGTTTTAGAACCTGCATTCGTTTAAAAAGAAGAAAATCGGGAATACCTTTACTCACATCCAAACGAAAGGAGCTGGTGTCGTGACGGAACGGTCTCAACAAAAAAATATTTCTGTGCCTGAGGGAATTTGGATCATGAAACAAACATGGAATGATGTCTTATTTGCTCATTGGCCGGTTAATTACTCTACCCTTCGAGCTAAGATTCCGCCGATATTGGACATAGATACATATAACGGACAAGCTTGGGTCAGCGTGCTTCCCTTTATGCTCACAAACCTTCGCGCGCGTTTTCTCCCTCCTATTCCCGGAGCCCAGTCCTTTCCAGAGCTTAACCTGCGCACTTATGTCACCTATAAAGGCAAGCCGGGCATTTATTTCTTCAGCTTAGATGCTGATCATCGGCTGGCAGTTCAAGGTGCACGGACTTTCTTTCATTTGCCTTATTTTTACGCCGATATGAAAGCCGAAAAAAATGGGGATGATATGGAATATAGAAGCAAACGGAGAGACGCCGGAAAAGCAGAATTCGGCGCCAAGTACCGGCCACTCTCTGCGCCTTTTACAGCGCAAGAGGATTCGCTAGATTACTGGCTGACGGAGCGCTACAGACTCTACACCGCCCATCGTGACAAGCTCTATTATGAGGACATTCACCATCATCCTTGGCTTCTTCAAAGAGCCGAGGCCCAGTTTTCAATCAATACAGTGGCTGATGCTCACGAAATCACTTTACCAGACTCAGAACCGCTGCTTCATTATGCCAAAAAACAAGACGTGTTATTTTGGCCGCTTCGACAATGGCGCTGACTGTCAGAAAAAAACCCGAATGCCAGATCCGCACTCGGGTTTTCTTCATTATTTTGCTGCTTCTTCAATAATGGCAACAACCATTTCTGCTGTTTTCACCAGCTCTTCAATCGGCATTTTTTCGTTCTTCGTATGAATTTGCTCATACCCGACTGCAAGATTGACCGTTGGGATGCCATGGCCTGCGATTACGTTTGCGTCGCTTCCGCCGCCGCTCGTTTGCAGCTCGCTTGTGCGTCCGATTTTCGCAGCCGCTTTTTTCGCGATTTCAACGACCTGGTCGCCATCTTGATATTTAAACCCTGGATACATGACTTCGATTTCAACTTCTGCACGTCCGCCCATATCAGCTGCCGCCTCTTCAAAAGCAGCTTTCATTTTTTGAACCTGCGCTTCCATTTTTTCAGGAACTAAAGAACGGGCTTCAGCAAGAATATGAACTTCGTCGCACACAATGTTCGTTTGTGTGCCGCCTTCAAACCGGCCGATGTTTGCTGTTGTTTCTTCATCGATGCGGCCCAATGGCATTTTTGAAATCGCCTTGCTTGCGATTGTAATCGCTGATATACCTTTTTCTGGTTCAACTCCGGCGTGTGCAGTTTTACCGTAAATCGCCGCTCTTACCTTCGCCTGAGTCGGTGCCGCAACAATGATATTGCCGACTTTTCCGTCTGAATCAAGAGCATAACCGTAGGATGCTGTCATCATGGAACGGTCAAGCGCCTTTGCCCCGATCAGACCTGATTCTTCACCTACAGTGATGATGAATTCAATCGTGCCGTGCTCAATGTTTTCTTCTTTGAGCACTTTAATTGCTTCAAACATGGCAGCCAATCCGGCTTTGTCATCGGCGCCTAAAATCGTTGTGCCGTCTGTTTTGACATATCCGTCCTCAACAACCGGTTTTACGCCGTTTCCGGGTACGACTGTGTCCATATGAGATGTAAAATAAATTGTATCTGTCTTTTTCGTCCCTTTTAATGTGCAGATCAGGTTGCCGGCTCCGTGGCCAGTGATATCCATTGTATCGTCTTCTTTTACGTCTACACCTAAATCAGAAAATTTTTGTTTCAGCACTTTGCAGATTTCAGCTTCATGCTTCGTTTCTGAATCGATTTGAACAAGCTCTAAAAATTCTTCCAGCAGGCGTTTTTCATTCACCATTTGTAAGTCCCTCCATGTTAAAGCGGTATGTTACCGTGCTTTTTTTTCGGTCTCTCTTCTGTCTTATGTGCAAGCATGTGAAAAGCTTGGATGAGTCTTTTCCTTGATTCTTCCGGCAAAATGATGTCATCGACCATTCCGCATGCCGCCGCTTTGTAAGGGCTGGCGTTTTGTTTTTTGTATTCAGCTGTTTTTTCGCATTTTGTTTTTTGCGGGTCAGCTGACGCTTCAATATCCTTATGATACAAAATAGATACCGCACCTTCAGCACCCATCACTGCGATTTCAGCATTTGGCCAAGCAAACACGAGATCCGCTCCGATGGATTTGCTGTTCATGGCGACATACGACCCGCCATACGCTTTTCTTATAATGAGCGTTACTTTGGGGACCGTCGCTTCTGCATAAGCAAACAGCAATTTGGCTCCGTGTCTGATAATGCCGTTATGCTCCTGCTGAATGCCGGGCAAAAACCCCGGAACATCTTCGACAGTTAACAGCGGGATGTCAAAGGCGTCACAAAACCGGATAAATCTCGCTGCTTTATCAGCCGCGTCAATCGTCAGGCTTCCTGCTAAATGTTTCGGCTGGTTTGCCACAATTCCGATCGTTTTTTGGCCAAGCTTTGCAAATCCGATGACTATATTTTTCGCAAAATACGGCTGAATCTCAAAAAAAGACTGCGGATCAGCCAATTCCTGAATCACCGCCCGAACATCATACGGCTTTGTGCTGTCAGCCGGCACGAGGCGGTTTATTAACGAGCTGGAGGCCTCATCCCCAGATGAAGGTAGTGATATCTGTTTGTCGAGCGGCAAATAAGACAGCAGCTTCTTCACTCCTGCCAGAACCTCCTCTTCCGTTTTTCCGGAAAAGTGGGCATTCCCGCTGACGGCATTATGTATTCCCGCTCCTCCTAAGCTCTCCGCATCAACCTGTTCTCCTGTTACTTTTTCAATGACCTTCGGACCGGTAATAAACATTCGGCCCGTCTGTTCTGCCATAAAGATAAAATCAGTAAGTGCCGGAGAGTATACAGCGCCTCCAGCGCACGGCCCTAATATAACCGAGATTTGCGGAATGACTCCGGAATATAAGACGTTTCGGTAAAATATGTGACCGTATCCATCTAATGATACCACACCCTCTTGAATTCTCGCACCACCTGAGTCGTTCAGCCCGATAATCGGTGCTTTATTTTTTGCTGCAAGATCCATCAGAGAGGTGATTTTTTTCGCATGGGTTTCGCCAAGCGCCCCGCCGAATACGGTAAAATCCTGCGCAAACACATATACAGAGCGGCCGTCAATCGTCCCGTAGCCCGTCACGACTCCATCTCCCAATATACGCTGCTCCCTAGTTAAACTTCGGCTCTCCATGAAAGGATATAATTCGATAAAACTATCCTCATCCAGGAGATAGGCGATCCTTTCCCGTGCTGTGAGCTTTCCCTTTTTCCTCTGTTCAGCCTGCTTTGCATGTCCCCCGCCTTCTTCCGCCTGCCTGCGCCTGTTGTATAGATGACCGATATGTTCATTCATGTTCAATGTCTTGATCTCCTTTCGGTTCACAGAGCTCTACAAGCACGCCATTTGTTTCCCGCGGAGAAATAAACGCGATCCGTTTCCCGTTTGCTCCCTGTCTCGGCTGCCTGTTTATTACGTCAATTTGCCGGTTCGATAATGCTTGAAGCTGATCTGTTAAGCCGCTGCATAAAAACGCAACATGGTGCAGCCCCTCTCCTTTTTTATCTAAAAATGTACGGACAGGGCTGTCAGGCGTTAACGGCTCGATCAGCTCCAAATAAACACCTCCCGCTTGGAACAGAGCAATGATCACCTTTTGCTCTTCAACCGTTTCTTGATGAAGAAACGTTAATCCCAATACATCTTCATAAAAAGTTCTGGCTTTTTTTATGGAATAAACGGCAATCCCAATATGGTCAAGTCCGGTCATTTTCATCCCTGCTTTCCGGCAATAGATATCGCTTGTCCGCCCATACAAAACACGTTAAAATATAATCAGATTGTCTAAGGAGTGAAACCATGTCTCAAAAACTGATGAAAAGCGTTTTAATCGTGATTTTGGGAGTTTTTATTCTTTCAACAGTACTCTCAGGAATCGTTATGTTTTTATAATGATAAAAAAGCAGGCGGCCTTATTGAACGGGAACATCCTGCTTTTTTATCAGGGCTTTATGCTCAATGGCAATCTCCTCAAAAGACCGGGAGTCTTTCGTGATCAGCACTCTCGTCCCCACCGGAATCTCTTGAAACAGATGGACAACTTCATCGTTATGCATACGTATACAGCCGTTAGATACAAATTGACCGATAGATTCTTCCCGGTTTGTCCCGTGAATACCGTAGATCCGGCCGTCTGTCCCTCTCGCATCAAACCCAATCCATCTTGCCCCAAGCGGATTCTCAGAAGCTCCGCCTTCAATATTTTTCTTTCTGTAATAAGGATTCGCCGCTTTTACTGTAATCGAAAATTCTCCCTCGGGCGTCAAATCATCCGACTTTCCGGTTGCCACACGATAAACGCCTTCAATTTTGTTGTCGATGATGACAGCAAGCTCATTTGTTTTCTTGTTGACGATGACATAAAGCGGATTTTCGCCAAGAGGCCATATCGGAGAAATAATTATCAAAATTGAACATAAGAAAAAACGCATAAGCTCCTCCTTTTCCATTAGGTTGACCAATGTAGGATGAGCTCATGCGAGTTAAGCGAGCGATTTTTCTTGTTTGATTCCTTTGAAATAACTTTTGATCACTAAATATTGCTCCATTTCCCCAAGAAGATGAAAGAGTGCGGCTCTCGCTTCAAATTCTTCTCTTGTCGCAGGAAGCGGCATCTCTTCGAATTCTTTTCTCATGTCAGCAAGTCTTTTCAAAAATTTGTAGGCTGTATTCCCCGGGTGAATTGCTTCCCGCAGATCGCGAAGAAATTCAGCAATCATTTTTCCCTGATCCACCGTAATGGAGATGGATGTCACTTTAGGAAGAAGGCGCTCGAAGATTTCAAATTGTTTTTCTCTCATTTTAAAATAATGATAGTGCTGATTTTCGTGGCGCAGTATGTGGTTTTGTACATCTCTGTACGCCAGGTTTTTGGCTTCAGTGATTAACTGGTGTGTTTCCGGAATTTCTTTTCCTGTCCAATCTTGCTCACCAGTTAGCAAATACCGTTCGATTTCTGCGAAAATGACAGCAAAATTGTCCTCTATCTTTTTTCGATAGGCGATCAGCTTTCGGTCAAGGCTCGGCATATACAGATTCATTAAAAGAGCGACGCCGATTCCCACCGTAATTAACTGGACTTCATTCCAGATGAATTGGGGCGTAATGCCGCCGGACATATACAGATGAAGGATAATAACAGAGCTGGTGACGATGCCTTCGTTGATTTTTAATACAACTGTTGTTGGGATGAAAATCAGCAAAAGCAATCCAATGACAAACGGATGATAACCAATCAGTTCGAAAAAGAGATAGGAAAAGAGAATTGCCAGACAGCATGCTGCAAATCGGGCCCATGACGCTTGTAGCGACCGTTTTTGTGTGATTTGTATGCACAAAATGGTGATGATTCCTGCTGATGCGAAGTTTTGCAAATGCAATAGCTGGCTTATATAAATAGCCAGAGCTGTTCCAAGTGCTGTCTTTATTGTGCGGTAACCAATTTTAAACATGTCGGACTCCATTCTATTTGTTTCTTCAACAAAAAAGAAGAAGCACAAGCCTTCTCCTTTTTCCCTATATTCTATAATATTTTTTCTAAAAAGTCCTGCGCTCTTTTGGATTTTGGCGAAAGAAAAAATTCTTTCGGATTGCCGTCCTCGACAATCATCCCTTCATCCATAAATAACACGCGGTCGGCCACTTCTTTTGCAAAGCCCATTTCGTGTGTAACGATTACCATGGTCATACCGGTTTCGACCAGTTCTTTCATGACCTGGAGCACTTCTTTGACCATTTCAGGGTCAAGCGCGGATGTCGGCTCGTCGAACAGCATGATTTCAGGATTCATTGCCAAAGCACGGGCGATGGCGACACGCTGCTTTTGTCCGCCTGATAAACGGTTTGGATAGTCATTTCGCTTTTCAAACAATCCGACTTTGCGCAGCAGGTCCTCAGCTTTTCCCTGTGCAGTCTGCTTGGATTCTTTTTTGACATTTACAGGCGCGTACATGATATTTTCGAGAACCGTTTTATGCGGAAAAAGATGAAAATGCTGAAATACCATTCCGATGTTTTCTCGTACCTTTAATGAATTGGTTTTCGGCTGCGTAATCTCTTTGTCTTTAATTGTGATGGTTCCGCCGTTAGGTTTCTCCAAGAGATTCAAACAGCGAAGAAATGTTGATTTGCCTGAGCCTGAAGGGCCGATGACGGCAACAACCTCACCTTCAGCGATGTTTGTTGAAATGTTTTTTAATACTTCATGTTTCCCAAATGATTTTGACAGCTTTTCAACCTTAATCATTGGATTTCAGCTTCCTTTCTACAGCCTTGCCGATAAACGTTAAAATAAGGACAAGCACATAATAAATCAAACCGGCGATAATCAGCGGCTCAAGGTAATTGTAAGTGGCGGCGCCAGCTTGATACGCGCGTCTCATGACATCGCCAAGACCAATAACTGTAACGATCGCCGATTCTTTTGTTAACGTAATTAATTCATTTACAATGGCAGGTGATATATTTTTGAAGGCCTGCGGCAAAAGCAGATCCTTCATCATTTTGCCGTACGGAACACCCAGTGCGACAGCAGCCTCTTTTTGCCCTTTATCAATTGCGTTGATTCCCGCTCTGATAATTTCCGATACATAAGCAGCGGAATTCAGTGACAATGCGACAACCGCCGCCCAAAACTGGTCAATTTGAAAGCCGAGCAGCTGTGGGAGCCCAAAATAAACAATCATAAGCTGCAGCACTAAAGGCGTGCCGCGAAATACTGATGTGTAAAAATCAGCAATCCAGATCAGCGGGCGGAATGTGCTGATCTTGCATAAGCTTAGCACAATCCCTAATATAAGTCCGATAATAGCAGATACAACAACAATTTTTAATGTGATTGCTAAGCCTTCTAATATAAAAGGAATTTGGGGAATCGTTGCTGAAAAATCCAAATTCATAGCCTTTGTCTCCTTTTCTTACAGGAAAAAAGATTTCCTATTCAATAAAAAGGCTCAACGAAAAAGTTGAGCCGCTTTTTTTACTTCTCGCCAGTGAACCATTTTTTCTTCAATTTTTCGAGCTCTCCGTTATCTTGCATTTCTTTGAGCGCTTTATTGAATTTGGCCGTCAGTTCACTGTCTTTTCTGAAAGCAATCGCAGAACCGGCTTCTTCCGCTTTCGCATCAGGAATCACGAAGCCCTGCAGGTCATCATTTGATTTGAAATACCCTTCTGCCACCATGTCTTCAATAATCGCGGCGTCAAAGCGGTCAGATTTGATTTCCTGCACCAAATCAGAAATTCTGTTGCGGTCTTCTGTTTTAAAATCATATTCCGGAGAAAGCTCTTTCCCCTTCTCTTCCTGAATGGAGCCAAGCTGAACGCCGACTGTTTTTCCTTTCAGATCTTTTAAAGACTTAATGCCGCTGTCTTTTTTGCTGACAATCATATGATTCGCTGTGTAATATACATCGGAAAAATCAACTTGTTTTTTACGATCAGGCGTCGGTGTCATTCCTGACAAAACCAAATCAACTTGCTTTGATTTCAGTGCTGTAATTAAGCTGTTAAAGTCCATATCCTGCACTTCAATTTCGTAGCCGGTTTTCTTCGCAAGGGCCTTTGCCAAATCTACATCAAAACCGACAATGTTATCGCCATCTTTATATTCAAACGGTTTGTAATCCGCCGAAGTTCCCATAACTAATTTTTTCTTGCCGCTTTCTGAACCTGAACTGCTTGAGCCGCAAGCAGATAATGCAAAGGTGATGCACGCAGCTATCAGTAATAAGAGCCATTTTTTCATGATCCATTTCCCCCATATTCATTACTTTTATCATATTTGAATATTTATTCGTTAATTTGTATTTTAAACACTTTCTTATTTTTATGCAATACTATTTTTAAAAATTATCTCGAAGCTTATTTTTCCAGCAATCTCTTTTCATATTACTATATAAAAGGACATCTTCTGTAGCGTAGCTATTGAATAAACTCTAATATTTATTCATTATCACTTGGAATTTTATGCACAAAAAAACCCCGTGCCGCTCGGGCATCCGGGGTTTTATTATCTTATACTTCTTCGCAATATTCTTCGAAGGCTTCCTGCAGTTTTGAGACAACTGCCATCGGCTCATGGCCTTCAATTTCATGACGCTCCACCATTTTCATGATTTTCCCGTCTTTTAGAATAGCAAATGACGGAGAGGATGGCGGATATCCTTCGAAATATTCGCGCGCTCTTGCCGTCGCTTCTTTATCCTGTCCCGCAAACACAGTCACGAGCTGGTCAGGTCTTTTGTCATAATGAACGGAATGGTATGCAGCCGGTCTTGCGATCCCGCCCGCGCATCCGCAGACAGAGTTGACCATGACAAGCGTCGTTCCTTTTTTCGTAAGTGCCTCGTCCACCTCTTCAGCTGTTTTCAGCTCGGTATATCCGGCAGCCGTAATTTCTTGTCTCGCTTGGCGGACAACATCATTCATAAATAAATTAAAGTCCATGTTCAATGAAGACCTCTCCTTTTTCATCATCTGTTCTTATGATAGCAAGGAAACCGCCTTATCGGCAAATGCCACCGCTTATATCGGAGGATTTTTTGCTTTCCGTTTACTGCTTACAAGAAAAGGGAATTATATAATCAGATGTATAAATAAAGGAGCAGTTTTGTATGAGCCACAGGAAAGCTTTACTTATTCATAACGGAAACGCCGGCAACAAAAATATAGAAAAAGCATTGGGAGCTGTTGTGCCGGTTTTATCACAATCGTTAGATGAGGTGATCATTAAACAGACAAAGAAAAAAGACGATGCCTATCATTTTTGCCGTTCAATAGATGATTCTATCGAGACTGTCTTTATTCTCGGCGGCGACGGTACAGTCCATCAATGCATCAACGGCATCAGTACTTTAGAAAGAAGGCCAGCTGTCGGTATTTTGCCCGGCGGAACGTGCAATGACTTTTCAAGAGTCCTGGGCATTCCTCAAAATCTTGCAAAGGCAGCCGAAGCACTTGTGTCAGGAAAAAAATCCAAGGTTGATGTGTGCCAGATGAACGATCGTTATTTTTTGAATTTCTGGGGGATCGGCCTGATCGCAGAAACATCGAATCAAATCAACGAAACGGAAAAAGCCCTATTAGGAAAAATCAGCTATTTTACAAGCGCGTTACGGACCGTCTCATCTGCTGAATCTTTTCCTATTTCATTGACAATCGATGGGCAAGAGATAAAAGATGAAGCCGTTATGCTGCTTGTCATGAACGGACAGTACATCGGAACGAATCGAATTCCCCTGCCGGATGCCAGTATATGTGACGGATTACTTGATATCCTCATTTGCCGCAGCACCAATCTCTCCGCTTTGCGTGAGCTGATGAATATGGAACAGGGTACAATAGAGCGATTCACCGGAGAGCTTTCCTATGTTCAGGCCTCTCGCGTCGAAATTGAAACGGATACTGTTAAAAAGGCTGATACAGATGGAGAAGTGTATACACATACACCCACTGTGATTCAAGTCCTTCCGCAGCACATTGACATGCTTATTCCCCGCAATGAATAACTGTCCGCTGGTCATGGACGTTTATAAAGTGAGAACAGCTTCATAGAAAGAAATCCGTTGACTCTCCCCTAAGAGGAGGTCTTACAGTATAAGGGATACACTTTCGTAAAAAGGGGAAGTCACATGAAGAAACAGAACATCACATTAGCTATATTATTAACCAATTTATTCATTGCTTTTTTAGGGATCGGGCTTGTGATTCCGGTAACACCCTCGATTATGAATGAATTGCATTTATCCGGTACCGCGGTCGGCTATATGGTTGCATGCTTCGCTGTTACGCAGCTTATTGTGTCACCAATCGCCGGACGCTGGGTTGACCGCTTCGGACGCAAAATTATGATCGTGATTGGCCTGTTGTTTTTTAGTGTTTCAGAGTTTTTATTCGGCATCGGAAAAACAGTTGACATTTTATTTATATCCCGTATGCTTGGCGGTATCAGTGCTGCTTTCATTATGCCCGGGGTCACGGCTTTTATCGCCGATATCACTACTGTTAAAACACGGCCGAAAGCGCTCGGCTATATGTCAGCCGCTATTTCAACAGGTTTTATTATCGGTCCCGGCATTGGCGGATTTTTAGCGGAAATCCATTCCCGTCTGCCTTTCTTCTTTGCGGCAGCCTTTGCGTTAATAGCAGCCATTTTATCGATGCTGACGCTTCGGGAACCGGAGCGAAATCCTGAGAATGAGAAAATAGAGGGCCAAAAGACAGGATTCAAGCGGATTTTTGCACCTATGTATTTCATTGCTTTTCTCATCATTTTAATATCGTCTTTTGGATTAGCATCGTTTGAATCTTTATTTGCGTTATTTGTTGATCATAAATTCGGATTTACGGCCAGTGACATTGCCATTTTGATAACTGGTGGAGCAATTGTCGGAGCCATCACGCAAGTCGTGTTATTCGACCGCTTCACAAGGTGGTTTGGGGAAATCCGTTTAATCCGCTACAGCTTAATTCTCTCAACTAGTCTTGTGTTTTTGCTGACCCTCGTAAATTCATATGCTGCGATTTTATTAGTTACCTTCACCGTATTTGTCGGATTCGATCTTATGCGGCCGGCCGTAACAACCTATCTGTCAAAAATTGCGGGAAATGAACAGGGGTTTGCCGGCGGGATGAATTCAATGTTTACGAGCATCGGCAATGTGTTCGGCCCTATTATCGGGGGAATGCTATTCGATATTGACTTAAACTATCCATTCTATTTTGCAACAGCAGCTTTAGCCATTGGCATTGCGCTGACCATTGCCTGGAAAGCCCCTGCCCATATAAAAGCCAGCATGTAAAAAAAGCGTATTCTTTGTGTACTGCAAAGGATGCGCTTTTTTATTATACTGATCATAAGGGGAGTGATGGCATGAAGGACTCGTTTTACTCAATTGGAGAAGTTTCAAAACTGGCAAATGTGTCGATTAAAGCGCTTCGGTATTACGATAAGATTGATTTATTTAAACCCGCCTACGTCGACCCGGATACCAAATACCGCTTTTATACAGACTCCCAGCTCTATCATCTTGATTTGATTAAATCATTAAAATATATCGGCACACCTTTAGAAGAGATGAAAAAGGCACAGGAATTAGAGATGGAAGAACTGTTTTCTTTTTATACAGAGCAGGAAAAGCAAATCAAGGAGAAATTAGATTTTTTATCAACATTGGAGCAGACCATTGCTCTGGTGAAAAAGCGAATGAAGCGGCAGATGGAATATCCTGCGCTCGGTGAGGTGTTTGTTCTAGATGAAGAAGAAATACGGATTATACAGACAGAGGCAGAGGGAATCGGGCCTGAAAACGTGCTCAACGCTTCATACAGCAAACTAAAAACCTTTATCGAATCAGCTGATGGTTTTACGAACAATAGCTACGGTGCTACTTTCTCGTTTCAGCCGTACAACAACATTGATGAAATGACTTACCGTCATATTTTCACGCCTGTCTTAACGAATAAACAAATTTCTTCGATTACGCCGGATATGGAAATCACAACGATACCAAAAGGCAAATATGTTTGTATCGCTTATAATTTCTCGCCGGAGCATTATTTTCTCAACTTACAGAAGCTGATTAAGTATATCGCGGACCATCAATTAACGGTTATCAGTGATGTATACGAGTTAATCATACCGATTCATTATTCGCCGAAAAAACAAGAAGAATATCGGGTTGAGATGAAAATTCGAATCGCAGAATAATGATACATAGAAAAAGAGCATTTTTTGAAGTTATCGTTCAAAAAATGCTCTTTCTGTTTGTTTAGTAGACAGAGGTTTTCTCATCTATAGATTCTAAAATTTCTTTGACACGCGCCAGGAATCTTCCGCACACGAGGCCGTCAAGCACTCTGTGATCTAAAGACAGGCACAGATTGACCATATCTCTGACTGCAATCATGCCGTGATCCATGACAACCGGGCGTTTGACGATCGATTCCACTTGAAGAATCGCAGCCTGAGGATAATTGATGATTCCCATCGACTGAACAGATCCGAAAGAACCTGTATTGTTGACGGTAAACGTTCCTCCCTGCATATCGTCTGCTGACAGTTTTCCGTCTCTTACCTTTTTGGCAAGGTCGGTAATTTCTCTCGCAATACCTTTAATTGTTTTTTCATCAGCGTTTTTGATCACCGGAACAAATAAAGAATCTTCCGTGGCAACCGCGATTGAAATATTGATATCTTTTTTCTGAATGATTTTGTCCCCCGCCCACATGCTGTTCATTTGCGGGTATTCTTTTAACGCCTGAGCGACCGCTTTTACGAAAAAAGCGAAAAAAGTTAAATTAAAGCCTTCAGTTTTCTTGAAGGAATCTTTTATACTGTTTCGGTATGCCACCATGTTTGTGACATCGACTTCCATCATCGTCCAAGCGTGAGGAATTTCTGTTTTGCTTCGTTTCATATTTGAAGCGATCGCTTTTCTAACAGCTGTGACAGGAATTTCTTTATCACCGGCTGCTGAAGCAGGATGAGAAACATCTTCTTTCGTCTCCTGTTTTTGCACTGGTGCAGGAGCAGCTGCTTTTGGCTCCTCAGTCCGTTCGGAAACACCGCCTGAATCAATGATACGCTGAATATCTTTTCTCGTAATCCTTCCTCCGGCGCCCGTTCCTGTCACTTGCTCAAGATCAATGCCGTGCTCTCCGGCCAAACGAAGTACGGCTGGAGAAAAACGTTTCTTATTGGCCTGGCTGGCTGCTTCAGTGTTGCTTTCAGGAGCAGCTTGCCCGGCAGTTGGCACTTCCGTCTGATCTTGTTTTTGTTCAGCCGGCTTTGCGCCTTCTATTTCGATTTTGCAAATCACTTCTCCGACTTGCAGGGTCTGGCCTTCTTCTCCCACAAGCTCTGTTATTGTACCGGTAAAAGAGGACGGAACCTCCGCGTTTACCTTATCTGTCATGACTTCCGCAATCGGATCGTATTTGTTCACCTTATCTCCAGGGGCGACAAGCCATTTGCTGATTGTACCCTCCGTTACGCTTTCGCCAAGCTGCGGCATCGTCATTTGTTCTATTGCCATGATCGTATCCTCCTTACGTCTTTAAAACTCCGCTAATTCTCTCATCGCCGCTTCTACTTTATCAGGGTTGAGCATAAAGTATTTTTCCATTGTCGGCGCATAAGGCATAGCCGGAATATCAGGACCTGCAAGCCGTTTGATCGGCGCGTCTAAGTCGAACAGACAATGCTCGGATATAATGGCAGCCACCTCACTCATGATACTGCCCTCTTTTGTATCTTCTGTGACCAAAAGGACCTTTCCGGTTTTGGATGCGGCTTCGATGATCGCTTCTTGATCAAGCGGGTATACCGTTCTTAAATCCACCACATGTACAGAAATGCCGTCTTTTTCGAGACGTTCTGCAGCCTGTAAAGCAAAGTGGACACAAAGCCCGTATGTGATCACCGTGATGTCATCGCCTTCCCTTTTTACATCAGCCTTGCCGATAGGAAGTACATAATCATCTGCCGGAACCTCTCCTTTGATCAGACGGTACGCGCGCTTGTGCTCAAAAAACAGCACCGGGTCTTCATCACGAACTGCGGCTTTTAAGAGTCCTTTCGCGTCATATGGCGTTGAAGGCATCACAATTTTTAGTCCGGGCTGATTGGCGAAAATCGCTTCGACTGATTGAGAATGATAAAGCGCTCCGTGCACGCCGCCACCGTACGGCGCTCTGACAACGATCGGGCAGCTCCAGTCATTGTTGCTGCGGTAGCGGATTTTAGCAGCCTCGGAAATAATCTGGTTTACCGCCGGCATTATAAAATCAGCAAACTGCATTTCAGCAATCGGCCTCATGCCGTACATAGCCGCTCCGATACCGACTCCGGCGATCGCTGATTCAGCAAGCGGCGTATCCATGACACGCTCTTCTCCAAATTGTTCGTACAGACCGGCTGTGGCTTTAAATACCCCGCCTTTTTTTCCTACATCTTCCCCAAGAACGAAGACACGTGAATCTCGTTCCATTTCTTCTTTCATTGCCAAATTGATCGCATCAATATATGACATTACTGACATTTGTACTTCCTCCCTACTTCGCATACACATAATCGAGCGCTGACTCAGGAGCTGCATAAGGAGCGTTCTCCGCTTCATCTGTCGCCTCGTTTATGATTGCCATGATTTCGTCCAGCATGGTTTGTTCTATCTCTTCGGTCAGCAGGCCTATTTCCTTTAAGTAAGCTTGATAAGTAAACAGGGGATCACTTTTTTTCGCTTCCTCTACTTCTTCACGGCCTCTGTAGCTGCTGTCGTCGTCATCGCTGGAATGCGGTGTCAGGCGGTAAGAAATCGTCTCAATTAAGGTAGGGCCTTCTCCTCTGCTCGCCCGTTCACGCGCTTCTTTCACCGCTTGATAAACTTCGAGCGGATCGTTTCCATTCACAGTTACGCCAGGCATTCCATAGCCTACGGCACGATCTGAAATATTTTCACATGCCACTTGCTTATCGTAAGGGACCGAAATCGCGTATTTATTGTTTTCACACATAAAAATAACCGGAAGCTTATGAACAGCGGCAAAGTTTGCCCCTTCATGGAAATCGCCTTGGTTTGAAGATCCTTCTCCAAATGTGACAAAAGCCGCGATATCTTTTTTCTCCATGCGTCCAGCCAGCGCAATGCCGACCGCATGCGGCACTTGCGTTGTTACCGGAGATGACCCCGTCACAATCCGGTTTTCCTTTTGACCGAAATGCCCCGGCATTTGGCGGCCTCCTGAGTTTGGATCTGCTGCTTTGGCAAACCCGGACATCATTAAGTCCTTCGCGGTCATGCCAAACGCAAGCACGACACCCATGTCTCTATAGTAAGGCAGCACATAGTCTGTTTCACGGTCAAGGGCGAAAGCTGCTCCTACTTGTGCTGCTTCCTGTCCTTGACAAGAGATAACAAACGGGATTTTACCAGAGCGGTTTAACAGCCACATTCTTTCATCGATTTTTCTTGCTAACAGCATGGTTCTATACATATCAACGGCTTCCTGATCAGTCAGCCCTAATGCTTGATGTCGGTTTGTACTCATTCAAGCGCCTCCTTTATGCTTTTAAAAATGAATGGCTTTGCCATCTGCAGCAAGCGCTGCTTCTCCAATCGCTTCAGACAGCGTCGGGTGCGGGTGGATCGTTTGTCCGACCTCCCATGGCGTCGCATCCAGCACTTTTGCAAGACCTGCCTCTGATATCATGTCAGTGACATGCGGGCCTATCATATGCACGCCGAGAATATCATCCGTTTCACGGTCCGCCACGATTTTTACAAATCCGTCGCTTTCTCCATATACAAGCGCTTTTCCAATTGCCATAAATGGGAACTTGCCGATCTTGACATTATGCCCATTCGCTTTTGCCTCATCTTCTGTTAAGCCGACACTGGCAGCTTCAGGACTTGAGTAAATGCACTTCGGTACAAGTGTTGGATCAAGCGGATGCGGATTGAGACCCGCAAAATGCTCAACGGCAATGATTCCTTCATGCGATGCAACATGAGCTAGCTGAAGGCCACCGATTACGTCTCCGATTGCATAAATATGAGACTCCTTCGTTTGGCAGCTTTCATTTACTGAAATGACGCCATTTTCAGTGACAATATCGGTGTTTTCTATCCCGATTCCTTCGATATTTGCCTGTCTGCCGATGGAAACGAGCATTTTTTCAGCAGAGTAGGTAACGGTTTCTCCGTCTTTTTCCGCTTGTATGCTGATTTCGCCTGACGATTTTTTCAACGTATCAGGCAGCACTTTAGCTCCTGTGACAAACTGAATTCCTTTTTTCGTAAGAAGGCTTTGCATCTCTTTTGAAATGTCCTGGTCTTCAGTCGGCAATATCCGGTCCGCATATTCAATAACCGTTACGTTTACGCCAAAGTCATGAAGCATGGATGCCCATTCGATTCCAATGACCCCTCCGCCGACGATGATCATCGATTTTGGAAGCTTCTCCATTTGGAGCGCTTCATCCGAGGTCAAAACAAACTCTCCGTCCGCTTCCAGACCCGGAAGCATTCTCGGCCTTGAGCCTGTTGCTATAATGACCTGCTTCGGAATCAGCATGTCATTTTCTTCGCCATTTCCCCGTTCAACAGAAATCGTTCCCGGCAGCGGAGAGAAAATAGACGGTCCGAGGATGCGCCCATATCCGTCATACACGTCAATTTTTCCTTTTTTCATTAAATGATTGACGCCTGCTGCAAGCTTATCAACAACAGCCTGCTTACGGTGCTGTACCTTTTCAAAGTTGAGGGAAACGCCAGACGTTTCGACTCCGAATTGATCGGCTTCACGGGCTGTCCGGTACACTTCCGCGCTTCTCAGCAGCGCTTTACTCGGAATACAGCCTTTATGCAGGCATGTTCCGCCGAGCTTTTCTTTTTCTACAACGGCTGTTTTTAAGCCGAGCTGCGCCGCTCTGATCGCCGCGACATAACCGCCTGTACCGCCGCCCAGAATGACTACATCATACTCAGTTGCCATCTGACTCACTCCTGTCTGTCTATTCAATGCGATATTGTTTGGATTGCTCTTCGCCCTGCAATACCCTGAGCGCCCCTTGTGCCAGAGATTGCAGTTCGTTTTCTCCCGGATATACTAAAACGTCCGAAATCCAATCTATGTATGATCTGATGCTGGAAACAAAGCTTTTGCCGTAAGCCAGACCTCCTGTCAGAACAATGGCCTCGACTTCGCCTTTTAAAACGGCGCTTGCTGCTCCGATTTCTTTCGCTACCTGATACGCCATGGCGTCAAAAATTAAGCGGGCTTTTTCATCGCCCTCCTGAATCATTTGTTCTACTTTCACAGCGTCATTTGTACCGAGATAACCGGAGAGTCCGCCGGTTCCCACCAGTTTTTTCATCATTTCTTCTTTTGTATATTCTCCTGAAAAGCATAAATTGACGAGATCCCCCGCAGGCACTGTTCCTGCGCGTTCAGGACTAAACGGCCCCTCTCCGTGAAGGCCGTTGTTGACATCGACCACCCGGCCCCGGTCATGTACACCTATTGTAATGCCGCCGCCCAAATGAGTAATGATCATTTTCATATTCTCATATCGTTTGCCAAGAGAGGCTGCCGCCTTACGGGCGACAGCTTTTTGGTTTAACGCATGAAAGATGCTTTTCCGTTCAATTTCCGGCATGCCTGATATTTTAGCGAGCTCTGACATTTCGTCAACTACAACAGGGTCTACAATATAAGATGGAATGTTGAGGCCGTCAGCAATTTCTCTTGCGATAATGCCTCCTAAATTGGAGGCATGCTGTCCTGCATAACCGCTTTTCAAGTCCTCAATCATGCCGTCATTCACTTCATATGTCCCGCCTTCTATCGGACGGAGAAGACCTCCTCTGGCACAGACAGCATCAAATTTTGAAATATTGATGCCCTGTTCATGAAGCGTTTCGAGGATATGCTTTTTTCGAAACTCATACTGGTCAATAATATGGTCGAACTGCTGCAGCTCTTCTATGTTGTGTCTCAGTGTTTTTTCAAAAATACTGCGTTCATTATGAAAAACACCGATTTTCGTTGAAGTTGAGCCTGGATTAATGGTGAGAATGCGTTTTTCATCATGTAGCATTTCAAAACCTCCAGATCAATTTCTTAGCGTCTGCTTAATATATGGTGGCCATTTTGCAAAAACTGGCTTCTTGAGCGGCGATTGCGTTCAATTCGTTCTTCAGCCAAGCGGTCAGCCGCTAAATACGTCGGAATGCTGTCACGCTGGGAAATTTCAAGGACGCGTTCAATATTGGCGTAAATGCCCTCAACCTTTTTCAGTGCACGTTCCGCATTATAGCCGTAAAGCTCATCCGCCACGTTGATAACACCGCCCGCGTTGATGACGTAGTCCGGTGCGTAAACAATGCCCATTTCGTGAATTTGATCGCCGTGGCGAGTTTCTTTCAGCTGATTGTTAGCCGCGCCTGCAATCACTTTAGCTTTCAGCTGCTTAATAGTATCGTCATTGATGGTTGCACCAAGAGCACACGGCGCATAAATATCGCAGTTTTGTGAATAAATATCTTCTGGATCAACCGCACGTGCACCAAAATCTTGTACCGCACGTTCAACTGATTGCTTGTTGATATCCGTAACGATTAAGCTTGCTCCTTCTTCATGAAGGTGGCGGCATAGATTGTAAGCCACGTTGCCAACACCCTGTACAGCAATGGTTTTTCCTTCAAGAGAGTCCGTGCCGAATGCAGCTTTAGCGGCAGCCTTCATGCCTTTATACACCCCGTAAGCCGTAACAGGAGACGGATTTCCTGAAGAGCCGAATGCAGGAGAAATACCTGTGACAAAATCCGTTTCATCATGAATGATATCCATATCCTCAACCGTTGTGCCGACATCCTCAGCCGTAATGTATCTGCCGTTAAGCCCTTGAATATAACGGCCGAACGCGCGGAACATTTCTTCATTTTTATCCTTGCGCGGATCGCCGATGATAACCGTTTTTCCGCCACCCAGGTTTAAGCCTGCCGCCGCGTTTTTATAGGTCATGCCTCTTGCAAGTCTCAGTGCGTCTTCAATCGCAGCTTCTTCATTTTCATACGTCCACATTCTCGTTCCGCCGAGCGCTGGTCCCAGTGTTGTATCATGAATTGCGATAATTGCCTTTAATCCTGATTGTTCGTCTTGGCAGAAAACCAATTGCTCATAATCGTATTGCTCCATATATTTAAAAAGTTCCATATCAGTTCCTCCTAAAGTGTGTATTCTTCAGATGCGCATAATGCCAGCGCGATCGAATACAGTTTGTTTTCAGCGGAATCCGCTCTGCTCGTTAATGCAATCGGCGCTTTGGCCCCCGTAATGACAGCCGCCACGTGTGCTTTCGCAAAATAAATCAGTGATTTATATAAAATATTTCCCGCTTCAATCGAAGGGACAAGAAGGATATCGGCGCTGCCCGCTACGTCTCCCGAAATCTTTTTCTGAGCCGCGGCAATTTGCGATACTGCGTTATCCAAGGCAAGCGGTCCATCTACAATGCACCCTTTAATCTGCCCTCTTTTGCACATTTGGGCGAGAGCAGCTGCATTGACCGTCGCTTCCATCTTCGGATTTACCGTTTCTACCGCCGCAAGGGCAGCCGCTTTTGGCATATTGTTCCCTACTGCACGCGCCACATGAACAGCATTTTGAAGAATCTGCTGAAGCTCCTCCAGCGAAGGGGCAATATTCATAGCCGAATCTGTCACAAACATGAGTCTCTCAAAGTCAGGAATATCAAACACGGCCACATGAGAAAGGACACGGGATTTCCGCAGCCCTTCCTGTTTGTTTAATACCGCTTTAAGCAAAACAGAAGTCGGCACATTCCCTTTCATTAAGACGTCTGCTTTTTTTTGATGAACAGCACGAACCGCTAGCTTCGCCGATTCCTCCGGCGTATTGGCATGAATGATTTCCACTTGATGCCCTTGCATGGAGGATGTCAGGTCGTTCAGTTTTTTGCTGTCGCCCACTAATAAAAAACGGACGGACAAATGCTCGGCTGCCAGTTTCACAGCCCGGATCACTTCCTCATCCTCAGCATGAGCAACCGCAATGGTCTTGTTTTTGTACATCGACGCTTTGCCGATCAAATCTTTCAGCTTCATCAGTTACCACCTTTCTTGTCTCGACTCCGCTTTTTATTATGCAAGTTCTATGCCAGCTCGGTGCGATGCTGTCATGATGGATGCGAAGAAAAATTCGTGCAGACGTTTGCGCTTATTCTGCAAATTATTGCATGCCTTCATTTGCAAGGCCGTATTTATCCATTTTGTAATATAAATTTCGAATGCTGACGCCGAGGGCTTTCGCTGTTTTCGTACGGTTAAAATGATGCTTTTCCAGCGTTTGCTGAATCAAGTGCGCTTCAAATTTTTCAACGGCCTTAGACAGCTTTTCGCCTTCGATGTCAGGAAAATCAAAACCGGCTCCCTGTTCTGCGCTGCTTTCTTTTTGTTCTATTTCAAATACAGGCAAATGCTCTTTTTCAATCCATTCCATGTGCGGCTTCAGAAAAATCATTGCTCGTCCAAGGACATTTTCCAGCTCGCGGACATTTCCCGGCCAATGGTAAGCCGACAATGCCCGCAAAGCCTGCTGGGTCAGTCCCTTTACATTCCGGCCGTAATCGCGGTTAATTTTTTGAATGAGCCTTTCACTGAGCGCTTCAATGTCTTCAATCCGGTGACGCAAAGGAGGGATAGAGATGGGATAGCGATTGATGCGGTAGTACAGATCTTCACGGAACGTCCCATCCGCCATTGCTTTTTCGATATTTACATTTGTGGCTGCAATAATTCTCACATTAACAGGGATTGCCTTCGTGCCTCCCACTCTGACGATCTCTTTTTCTTGAAGGACGCGCAGCAGTTTCGCCTGCATATTTTGCGTCAGCTCGCCGATTTCGTCTAAGAAAATGCTACCGTTATTGGCTTCTTCAAATAAGCCCTTCTTGCCGCCGCGCTTCGCTCCCGAAAACGCGCCTTCCTCGTAGCCAAACAGTTCTGATTCCAGAAGATTTTCTGAAAGAGCGGCGCAATTTACGCGGATGAATTTATTGTATTTCCTGTCGCTTTCGTTATGGATGGCATGGGCAAACAGCTCTTTGCCCGTGCCCGATTCTCCGCGCAGCAAAATCGTTGCCGGCGTTTTCGCTCCAAGCTTCGCCTGTTCAAGCGCAACCAGCATTTGCTCACTTTTGCCGATAATGTCGTCAAAGGTATATTTCGCTTCGAGCGTGCGGATAATCTGCCTGGCCCTGTTAAGCTCCGCGGTCAGCATTTTAATTTCTGACACGTCATGGATCACGCCGACACTGCCTTTTAAAATGCCATCCACAATCACCGGCGCTACATTGACGATGACCTCTTTTTCATTCGGGCCGACCTTCATTCTGACGCCGCGCACTGGGCGTCTTGTCTCAAGCACCTTTAAATGCATGCTTTCCCCTTCAGAAATATCAGTGCTCGCCGGCTTGCCGATGACTTCTTTTTCAGAAAGCCCAGTCATTTTTGTGTATGCTTTATTGATCAACAGGCCAATGCCGTTTTCATCAACGACAGAAATCGCCTCGTCGGAGGATTGTATAATCGCCTCCAGCATCGTGCGCACCTGTTTTAGATTTGTCACTTCCTCCGCCAGTTCGACCGCATCTGTAATATCCTTAAATACACTGAGTGCTCCGAGCAGACGTCCGCCTTCATCAATGATCGGCAGCCTTGTTGTTACAATTTGCAAATTTTCACCCAAGAACTGTTTTTGATTGTATTCAGGCTCTCTCGTTTTTAAAATCCGAGGCATCTTTGTGCTCGGGATGACTTCTTTGATCGGACGTCCAATGACTTCCTCACGTTGTTTTCCCACCATATTTTCAGCCATATGATTAAACAGAATGATCTCTTCATTGATATCAATAAAAATCATTCCGTCGTGGGTGGAATTAAAGATTCGGTCATGTTTGTATGTTTGTTCTTTTAGCATTTGAATCAGCTGCTGTTTTTCTTCCATAAGCTGAAACACAATGTAAGCCATCTTTCCCGGCATAACAATGGTCTGCGCGTGTTTTTCCTGAAGGAGTTCGTCAAGTACAGCTTGTTCACCCGTTGTATGAATAACGATATCCGGCTTTTGTTGTATGTATGGTTTCCAATCAGATGAAACGGCAATTCCATAATGTTTTGCTTCTTTTAATCCCGGCGCTTCGGGGTTTTTGTCAACCACGGCAATAATGTCTATGATGGCTGTTTTAATGAGAATTTGTAATAACGCCGTTCCCCTTTTACCGGCACCTACGATCAGTACCTTCTGCATCCCGATACCCCTTTGTATGAAAAAATTTGCATACCTGTTTTTTCCGTTGCAATAATTTGCACAACCCTATGTTACCACGTTTTCTTCTCTTGACAAAATATTTTTTCCGCTGGACAATAAAGGAAATGAAAAATAAAGGGGTTTTCTGAACATGAGCCGACTTCTTGCGCTTTTGATTTTAGTGCTCCCCGGCGCCATTTCTGCTTTAGGCATTAAACTGATGAGAGATATGCTTTTCGGCCATACGGTAAAGCCATTTTCTTCTCTTTGGCTCCAAGGTTTATCAGGATTAATCTTTTTCGTTTTCGGCCTGTATGTGCTGGCCGGGTTCATTTTGTACAGAGACAGAAAACGCAATCAAGTCAGTCCGCGATTCAGAAAACAAAAGATGTAAAAAAGCCGGAGAATGCTCCGGCTTTTTTGTTCGCATTATTTATCAGGCAAGACGGTCTTGGCAATCGTTTTGTCCAGCGCTTCATAATCATAATAAGAAATCGTTTCATACAGCTCCTTACGCGTCTGCATATCATCAAGCCCTTCTTTTTGCGATCCGCGCTCCCTTATCAAGCTAAACATCCGTTCATAAGCCTTTGCCGCAGCTCTGAGCGAGGTGACCGGATAGATCACCATCTGAAACCCCATAGCAGCAAATTCATCTGCATGATAATACGGCGTTTTCCCAAACTCAGTCATATTGGCAAGAAGCGGGACAGGGATCTGTTCAGCAAACTGGCGAAATTCGTTTTCCGTTTGAAGCGCTTCAGGGAAAATTGCGTCCGCTCCCGCCTCAATGTATGCCAAAGCGCGTTTTATTGCGGATTCAAGTCCTTCCTGCGCTCTTGCATCTGTACGGGCGACAATCACAAGCGATGGTGCCGCTTGTTTCATGGCTTTTATTTTTTGCACCAATTCCTGAGCCGGGACAAGCTGTTTGCCATTCAAATGCCCGCATTTTTTCGGAAGCTGCTGGTCCTCTATTTGCACTGCTGCCACCCTTGCTTCCAGCATCTCGCGGGCGGTGCGGGCAGCGTTTAATACCCCGCCAAAACCCGTATCGATATCAACGAGCAAAGGCAGGTCTGCTGCGCGCACGAGATCTTTTGCCCGCTCGGCCATTTCTGCCGACGTAACAATTCCAAGATCAGGCAGCCCCCTGCTGGCCGTATAAGCCGCACCCGATAAGTATAAGGCAGAAAAACCGGCCTCCTTCGCAAGCAAGGCGGCCATCCCGTCATGAGCGCCGGGAATTTGCAATATTTCCGGCGCACACATCAGCTTGCGGAAGCGTTCAGCAAGTTCTTCTTGTGACGATTGCTCATTGACGATCCAAGACAAGATATGAGTCCTCCTTTCACATACAGAACATATCGACAAAATCGTTTACGCGTATCGTTTGTAATGTTTCAGAGCTGGTGCAGCGCTTGTAAATATGTTTTTGCTGCTTCTCTGGAAAATGGGTTTTAAGATTCGCAGAAAACTTTTCTAACAATTTTGGCACAGCCTCGTCTCTTCGAAAACGATGGCCCAGCGGAAATTCACATTCAACCATCTCTGTACTCGTTCCGTCTTTAAAATGAATCTGAACGGCATTTGAAATGGAGCGTTTATCTGGTTTGAGATAATCTTCCGTATATGCTTTGTTTTCAGTCACTTCCATTTTTTCTCGAAGTTTATCTATTCTTGGATCACTTGCCGTATCAGCCTCATAATGCTGTGCAGTGATATCACCGAATATCAAACCAATCGCTGTGATGTATTGCAGACAATGATCGCGATCCGCGGGATTATGCAGCGGGCCTTTTTTATCAATGATGCGGATAGCTGATTCATGCGTTTTGATAACAACACGGTCAATTTCATCGATACGGTCTTTGACATGCGGATGAAGAATGACGGCACACTCTGCCGCTGTCTGGGCGTGGAATTCCGCAGGATAAGAGACTTTGAACAACACATTTTCCATGACATACGCGTCAAGCGGGCGGGCGAGCTTGATCTCTTTCTTGTTCAATAAGACGTCTTGAAAGCCCCAGCCCGGAGCAGTCAAAGCTGTCGGATAACCCATTTCGCCTTTTAACGCCATCAGTGCGAGATGAACGCCCCTGCTGGTCGCATCTCCTGCGGCCCACGATTTGCGCGAGCCTGTATTAGGCGCATGCCGGTATGTCCGCAAGGCGGCACTGTCAATCCAAGCATTCGAAAGCGCATGATTGATTTCTTCCCTTCCGCCGCCCAGCAGCTTTGCGGCTACAGCCGTCGTTGCCACCTTGACAAACAACACATGATCAAGCCCGACACGGTTTAAGCTGTTTTCTAAAGCCAGCACACCTTGAATTTCGTGAGCCTTGATCATCGCTTCAAGGACGTCGCGAACCGTTAATGGCTCTTTTCCTTCAGACAGCCTCACTCTTGATACATAATCAGCCGCCGCAAGAATGCCCCCCAAGTTATCTGACGGATGCCCCCACTCCGCCGCAAGCCACGTATCGTTGTAATCAAGCCAGCGGATCATACATCCTATGTTAAATGCCGCCCGTACAGGATCAAGAACATATGACGTTCCCGGCACTCTGCTTCCGTTTGGCACAATGGTTCCGGGGACAATCGGGCCGAGCAGCTTGGTGCATTCGGGATAGCGGAGCGCTAAAATCCCGCAGCCGAGTGTATCCAGCAAAACGTGACCTGCCGTTGTAAACGCTTCTGAACTCGTAATCTCTTTCTCAAGCACATAGTCTGTTATTTCTTCAATGACATGATCCGTTTTCAGCATTCGCCCCATTCCTTTCATGAGTTGGATTTGTTCTCATATCGCGGACCTGTATAGCGGACACGCGGGCGGAACAAGCGGTTATTGGTATGCTGTTCAATCACATGTGCGCATAAGCCTGCCGTTCTCGCACTGAAAAAGACAGGTGTATACAATGGAATTGGTATACCCAGCATCCAATATACCGGGGCGGCGTAATAATCCAAATTTGGATAAAGCCCTTTTTCCCGCTCCATCAGCTGCTCCCCTGCTTCACACATTTCGTATAAACGGTGATCTCCGGCTTGATCGCATAACTGCTGAAGCGCTTCTTTCATCATAAGCGCTCTCGGGTCCATTTTTTTCATGTACACCCGGTGGCCGAAGCCCATGATTTTTTCTTTTCTTCTCAGTTTCGATAACAGGATTTGTTCAAAATCAGCCTTTGTTTTTGCCTCCAAAAGCATATACATGACCGCTTCGTTTGCGCCTCCATGAAGATTCCCCTTCAAAGAAGCTACTGCTCCTGTCAATGCGCCATAAAGATCCGATTGTGTTGAAGCGATCACCCTGGCCGTAAAGGTTGAATTCGGCATCTCATGCTCACTGTACAGAATGAGTGAACGGTCAAAGATCCGCTCTTCCAATGCGGACGGTATTTTCCCTGTCATCATGTATAGGAAATTCGCACTGTAGGAAAGGTGCTGAAGCGGAGGAATCGGTTTTCCTTTATTTATCTTTCTATAGCTGCTTGCTGTGAGCGCAGGCATTTTCCCTAAAAGCTCATAGGCGCGCTCCTTGTTTGCAGAAGGCGACCGATCGTCAATTTGGCGGTCGTAGCCGGCAAGAGCCGATACCCCGGTTCGCAGACAATCCATCGGATGTGTATGTTCAGGCAGCAGCTCAAGAAGACGGACAAGGTCAGCCGGCAGGTTTGAAGCGCTGTTGACCTTCCTTTTGACAGTTTCCGTTTCATTTTCATCCGGCAGCCTCCCCTCCAGCAATAGATGCACCAGTTCTAGATAGCTTTTGGTTTTTGAAAGATCAATTAAATCATAGCCTCGAATCAATATCTGGCTGTACTGTGTGTCAAGATAAGAAATATCCGTTTCTGCCGCGACGACCCCGTCCAGACCTGGAGAAAAAGGCTGTTTACCATCCATATTCTCAACCTCCGCTTTGCGTTATTATCTGTCAGATTGCGCCAAGCAGGTGCTTGGAAATAATGAGTCTTTGAATTTCATTTGTGCCTTCATAAATTTGTGTTACCTTTGCATCCCTAAGCAGCCGTTCGACCGGATAATCCTTCATATAACCATATCCTCCATAAATCTGGACTGCCTCAAGGGCAGCCTTCACCGCTGAATCGGAAGCAAATTGTTTAGCCATGGACGCTTCCTTTCCGCAGGCCAGGCCGCGGTTATGGAGATCTGCCGCATGATAGACAAGGTGCCTTGCCGCCTCTGCTCTTGTCGCCATATCGGCGAGCTTAAACGATATGCCTTGATTGGCTGCGATAGGCCTGTTGAATTGGACACGCTGTTTCGCGTAAGCAACCGCATATTCCAGGGCAGCCTCTGCGATTCCCAGCGCTTGTGCTGCAATGCCGATGCGCCCCACATTCAGATTCGCCATCGCGATTTTAAATCCATCGCCCTCTTCGCCCAGCAAATTCTCTTCCGGCACTTCCGCATTTTCAAATATCAGCTCTGTTGTATTGGACCCGTGAAGCCCCAGCTTTCTTTCTTTTTTGCCGACTGTAAAACCCGGTGTGTTCTTTTCAACGATAAAAGCCGAAATCCCGTTCCTGTTTTGGCCTGGGGCTGTTAAAGCAAACGTAATATAGAGGTCGGCGGCACCGCCGTTTGTTATGAAAATTTTCGATCCGTTTAAAATATATTTGCCGTTCTTTTTGATTGCTGTGGTGCGAAGGCTCCCGGCATCCGATCCAGAGTATGGCTCAGTCAGCGCAAATGCACCCAAATAGCTGCCTGAGGCGAGTTTCGGTATATATTTCACTTTTTGCTCTTCGTTTCCGAAGTACAAAATCGGATTTGTGCCCACTGAGGAATGAACCGAAAGAATGACACCGACCGCCGCGCTGATTTTAGAAATCTCATGAATGGCCAAAATATAAGAAACAACGTCCGCTCCAGCGCCGCCATACTGTTCCGGCACTGGTATTCCCATCAAGCCGTGTTCACCCATTTTCTTCATTAGCTGAAATGGAAATTCATCTGTTTTCTCCATGACCTCCGCAGCAGGAGCAATTTCTTTTCGGGCAAAATCCCGCACCATCTTTCGCATCATGACTTGCTCTTGGGTTAAATGCAACTCGGCCACCCCCGGATTGGAATTGACTTCAGGTATTCTTCTCCTCGCCGTAATGATAAAAGCCGCGTCCGCTCTTTTTGCCGAGCCACCCTGCTTTGACGTACTTACGAAGCAGCGGGCAAGGACGGTACTTGGAGTCTCCAAGCCCGGAGTGAAGGACTTCCATAATCGACAAACACGTGTCCAGCCCGATAAAATCAGCTAATTTCAGCGGACCCATCGGGTGATTCATGCCAAGCTTCATGACCTGGTCTATTGCGTTTGGCTCAGCTACCCCCTCATAAAGACAATAGATGGCTTCATTAATCATTGGCAGAAGCACACGGTTGGAGACAAATCCGGGAAAATCATTGACTTCGACCGGTGTTTTCCCCATTTTTTCTGCTAATGCCGTAATGGTTAATGCCGTTTCATCTGATGTCGCCAGGCCGCGAATAACTTCAACCAGTTTCATAACAGGGACGGGGTTCATAAAATGCATGCCAATGACGTGTTCTGGACGATTTGTGACAGCTGCAATTTCTGTTATAGGCAAGGAAGATGTATTGCTGGCCAAAAGCGTATGAGCCGGGCAAATATGATCAAGGTTTTTGAACAATTTAGTTTTTGCCGTCATGTTTTCTGCAATTGCTTCAATCACAACATCCGCATGCTGCGCCTCCTCCAGCGCGGGGGAAAGCGAAATGCGGCTGATAACAGCCTTCACTTCAGCTTCCGTCTTTCTTCCTTTTTCAGCAGCGCGGTTCAAATGCTTTTTTATGTGCTGAAACCCCGTTTCCGCTGCCTCCGGATTCAAATCATACAGCCGCACATAAAAGCCGGCTTCAGCCGCTGTTTGGGCAATTCCGCTTCCCATCTGTCCGGCGCCGGCTACCATGATATGTTTGATTTCCATTCAAATCCCCTTCTCCGTCAATGCTTTAATGAACTTGAACCAAGACAGCGTCTCCCTGAGCCGCCCCGCTGCAAATAGCAGCAATACCCAGTCCGCCTCCCCGGCGCTTTAATTCGTACACAAGTGTCATCAAAATTCTCGCACCGCTAGCGCCGATCGGGTGGCCCAGCGCAATCGCTCCGCCATTTACGTTTACTTTTTCAAGATCAAATCCGACGATTTTTTCACATGTTAATACAACAGAAGCAAATGCTTCATTGACTTCAAAAAGATCAATATCCTGTAATGTAAAACCGGTCTTTTTGAGCAGCTTGTTTATTGCGTATCCCGGAGCGGCCGCAAGCTCATGCGCTTGCATTCCGGCTGTTGAAAAACCAAGAATGGTTGCAAGAGGACGCTTTCCTAGTTCAGCTGCTTTTTCCTCAGACATTAATACAAATGCTCCCGCTCCGTCGTTGACTCCCGGTGCATTGCCGGCTGTAATGGATCCGTCACTTGAATAAATCGGAGAAAGTTTCGCAAGCTGATCGAGAGTGGTATCGCGGCGAATCGCTTCATCTTTGTCAACAATGTTTGTTTTTCCTTTCCGGCCAAGCCAGCTGACAGGAACAATTTCTTCATCAAACTTTCCTTCATCGGCCGCCTCGGCCGACCGCTTGTGGCTTCGAAGGGCCCATTCATCCTGCTCTTTACGTGAAATTCTATATTCCTTGGCCGCCGTATTTCCGTGAACGGCCATGTGCACTTCATCAAAGGCGCACATTAATCCGTCATAAACCATTAAATCCCTTAGCTCACCGTTACCCATCCGCGCGCCCCAGCGGCCAGCGGGAACAGCATACGGAATATTGCTCATGCTCTCCATGCCTCCAGCAACAAGAATGTCCGCATCATGCGCCCGAATCATTTGGTCACATAGAGTGACAGCGCGAAGGCCGGAGGCGCAAACTTTATTCAGCGTTTCCGATGGCACACTCCAAGGCAGTCCGGCTATACGGGCAGCTTGCCGGGAAGGTATCTGGCCCGCACCGGCTTGGACAACCATACCCATGACCGCGCCTTCCGCCTGATCTCCAGAGACTCCGGCACGCTTCAACGCCTCTTTCATAGCAGCGCCCCCGAGTTCAGCAGCTTTTACTTCTTTTAATGCCCCGCCAAATTTACCAAACGGGGTTCTCGCAGCACTTACAATAACTGTTTTCCTCATAGTGTCACCTCAAATCAGAAGATAGACAGCGCTTACATTTCTTGATGTCTTCTATGAATGTATGCTTTGAAACAGGTATGAATGAATGAAAAAAGAAGGCTGCTCCGGCAGCCTTCTTGAAAACTAATTTCTTCTATTCAATTTCTTAGCGATGGCAGCAGCCCGCTCAGGAAAATCTGTGAAAATGCCGTCTGCTCCCATTTTCATCAAATGCTCCATATCGTCTGGCCGATTGACTGTAAAAGGCCTTACCTTAATCGAACTGTTCCGCATTTGATGCAGCACTTCATCCGTTACCGCCGGGCTATGCAGCTTTGGGTGGTAGCCGGCTGCCGGAATGGATTTTACATATTGATCAGCCTGATAAAGCACATCTGAGGTCAGCACCGCCCGCTCAATATGGGGTGCCAGCCGGCCGCATAAGGCTAAGCTTTCATGATTAAATGCGGACAGAATCGTTCTTTCTTCTATTTTAAATCGCTTTACTGCCTCAAGCACTTTTTCTTCCATTCCTTCATAGCGGATCACGCTGTTTTTCAATTCAATGTTAATCAGAAAATCCTTTTTTTCAGCCCACGAGAGCACGTCTTCTAGCAGCGGCACCCTTACATCGCCGACTGTTTGATGATGACCGGCATCCGCATTCGCGGTTTTCAAGACATCGTACACCGTGTCTTTTACGAAACCTTTTAAGGATGTCGTCCGGTCGAGCCTTTCATCATGAATAACGGCAATACGTCCGTCTTTTGTCAGCTGAACATCAAGCTCTATTCCGTCTGCTCCGTCTTCAATCCCTTTTTCAAATGCAATCATTGTATTTTCGGGATAATGACCTGATGCCCCCCGATGGGCAAAAATCTTTGTCATTGTTTCACCTCAAGCCTAAAGTTGCCCGTTTTCTTCATTATACTGATTTTGGCCTTGTCACTCTAGAATTAAGGTTTCTTGTACTCAGACTATTGCGCGTAATAAGAATCGATCCCCGCGACAATCGCGTCTGCAGCTTTTTCCT
The DNA here is from genome assembly GCF_029536185.1 of Bacillus sp. B28. Classification (NCBI taxonomy): domain Bacteria; kingdom Bacillati; phylum Bacillota; class Bacilli; order Caryophanales; family Bacillaceae; genus Bacillus; species Bacillus sp. B28. Next base: position 2,466,901 of record NZ_CP120511.1, read on the forward strand.
GATATACTTCACTCCCAAGCTTGTCCGCATCAGAGCTGTTTGTAATAAATCCAAGCTCAGCCAGCACGCTCGGCATTTGTGAATATGTAATGACATAAAAATCTGATTCTTTCACACCCCTGTCTCTTGTTTGTAAGGATGATACCAGCTCTGACTGAATATCTGATGCCAGCCGCTGACTGTTTTCCGCTTCATAATCAGACTGAAAGTACGTTTCCGTTCCTGAAGCGGAGGAAACGCCCGAATTCACATGGATACTGACAAAAAGATCGGCATGGTTTGCACTTGCTTTTGCCACTCTTTCCTCCAAGGTCAGAAAATGATCATCTGTCCTTGTAGCGACAGGATTCGCTCCTTCCGCTTTCAGCTTGTCCACAACATGACGGGAGACAGCCAAATTAATATTTTTCTCTAAGAGTCCGTTTCCGACTGCCCCGCTGTCTTTGCCGCCATGGCCGGCATCAATATATACCGTCTTCCCTGCTACCGGCTCTGCCGCTTGCGCACAGGGTGCGAGCATAAAAGCCAATCCGCATATCGCTAAACTCCTCCATAACATTCTCAACGTTTCTCCCTCCGGTCTGTCATTACGAATTCTTTTGCTGCTGAATATCTTCCAGCTGTAAGATTCCGTTCTCTTTTTTTATATATTTCACCTGGACATTTGTGTGATCTGGCAGATCCTCACAATCATCACGCTTGTCTCTCGGAACTTGTATCATGGTTTCTTCTCCGTTAAGGGAAACAGCGATTGTATGAGGATTGGCCGAGCCAATGTATTTGCCCTCTTCTGTAAACCTCGGAGCTGATTCATCCGCGCTTGCAATACTGCATCCGGAAAGCAGCAGTACAGTAAACAGAAATAGACCAGTTTGTTTCACATGATCACCTCTTCCTGATGTTTGGCTTTTATCTTTGACCAGAATGGCGGATTTGTAAAGCTTGCACAAAAGCCGGTACAACTTTTCCATGATTTTCAAAAGGGCTATCTGACCTGCTGATTTCCTGTTGTTAGAAAGAAAGCAAGCGGATCTGTCTATGAGGATGTCTCTAAAAGAGCAGCATTTTAGAAAAAATTAGCTGAAAGAAGCAACTTTATATTCATTTTTAAAAAATTGATGAATACGGTGAGCAGATGGTTTGACGGAAGGGTTGGGCAGGCGTAAGCTTTAAAGAATATTTACTTTACAGAAAGAAGTTACAGCTCATGAAAAAATTCGTTCTGCTGCTAGCCGCAGCGGTCATCACTTGCTCCATTGGCCATCAAATCAAAGGCGGCTACAAAAGCCCCGAAAAAGAGCGAAGAAAACCACATTCGGCACTCAAGATATTCAGCCGGTGAAGCAGATTGATTGCATCAAATTTTACATATAGGCTAGAATATGTGCGAATCCAAACGAAAGAAGATGATCTTATGAATCCAAAGTACAAACCGCTCTTTGAATCATTTACATTCCGAAGCGGCGTTACGATTGACAACCGGATCGCGGTTGCTCCAATGACCCATTATTCTTCCAATGAAGACGGTACGATTTCTGAAGCGGAGCTGGACTATATCATCCCCCGTTCAAAAGAAATGGGAATGGTGATTACAGCATGCGCAAACGTCACGCCTGATGGAAAAGCGTTTTCCGGACAGCCAGCCATCCATGACGACTCACATATTGCCGGGCTAAAAAGATTAGCCCAAGCCATTCAAGCACAAGGGTCAAAAGCGATTGTGCAAATTCATCACGGCGGAATTGAATGCCCTGCTGAGCTCGTTCCGAATCAGGATGTTGTAGCGCCAAGTGACGTTTCTGATAACGGCAAACAAATGGCCCGCGCCTTAACAGAAGCAGAGGTTGAAAACATCGTGAAGGCTTTTGGAGAAGCGACAAGACGCGCCATTGAAGCCGGATTTGACGGTGTCGAAATTCACGGTGCAAACGGCTACTTGATTCAGCAGTTTTATTCTCCAAAAACAAATCAGCGCACAGACCGCTGGGGAGGAAGCGATGAGAAACGATTAGCCTTCCCGCTTGCTATTGTGGATGAGGTGAAACAAGCAATTGCCGATCACGCGAAGGGTGCATTTTTAGTCGGCTACCGCCTGTCTCCGGAAGAGCCAGATACACCGGGACTGACAATGACAGAAACCTTCACGCTTGTTGATGCCTTAGTGGAAAAAGAACTGGATTACCTCCATATTTCATTGATGGACGTCAACTCCAAAGCGCGCCGCGGGGCAGACCCGACACGTACGCGCATGGACTTATTGAATGAACGTGTCGGACACAAGGTGCCTCTGATTGCTGTTGGTTCCATCCATTCTGCTGATGACGCGCTTGCTGTGATTGAAAACGGTATTCCGCTGGTGGCGATGGGGCGTGAAATTTTAGTTGATCCTGATTGGGCTGTAAAAGTAAAAGAAGGACGCGAAAAACAAATTGAAACAGTGATAAAAGGGACAGACAAAGAAAAATATCACTTGCCTGAGCCGCTATGGCAAGCGATTGTGAACACACCTGGATGGGTTCCTTATAAAGATTAATTTGACGTGACTGCCGGAATGTTTCGGCAGTCTTTTTTATAAAAAAAGACCCTTAAGAAAGGGTCCTTTTCGTCAATCGAATAGTTTGTGCACATATTTAAATGGCAAAATGAGAAGCTGACCAATTCCTTCGGTTAGAAAATCGAACAGCAGTCCGTCACGTTTTCTGTTTTTCTTTTTTCTCTTTTTCATTTTATGTCTCCTTTATACCTCATATTGCTCTTTTTACTACGAACATACAGCGTAAAGGGTGTCAATCCGTTTTTGACTTTCTGTTTCTCATGGTCCAACCAACGAATATACATACGACCATTGCAGCAAATGAAATGAAGTCAATCAGCATGCCTATTTTGTGTGACTCCACGATGATGTTTGAATTGACACAAAGCGAAAGGATAAATATAGCCATCAACAGCCCGTATTTTTCACACATTTTCGATCACTCCAATCGTATAAACAAATATTCACCCATCTACCGCATTCATTATAACAGATTTATCCAAAAACAAAACGCCTCCTATTTATCAGCGGAAACCAATAAATAAAAGACGTTTGATTTAAGTGCTTGTGCTGATCATGCTTAAGAAGCCTTATGCTCTAATCTCAGCTTATCTGCAACCATCGCAATGAACTCTGAATTTGTAGGTTTTGCCTTCGTCATGCTGACCGTATAGCCGAACAATGAGGAAATGGAATCAATATTCCCTCTGCTCCATGCCACTTCAATCGCGTGGCGGATCGCTCTTTCAACACGGCTAGCGGTTGTGTTGAATTTTTTGGCGATGTCCGGATAGAGGACTTTTGTAATACTGCCGAGCAGCTCGATATCGTTGTACACCATTGAGATCGCTTCACGCAGATAGAGATAGCCTTTAATATGTGCAGGGACGCCGATTTCATGGATAATGCTTGTGATGCTCGCGTCGAGATTTTTCCTTTTTGGTTCAGGCTGGCTGCTGCGTATAATGCTGCTTTGTGATGACGGTGCGCGATGCGTCACACTGCTGGCATTTCCGCTGACCTGGCGAATATGGCCGACAAGGTTTTCCATATCAAACGGTTTGAGAATAAAGTAGGACGCTCCTAAATCGACGGCCTTTTTCGTGACATCTTCCTGCCCGAAGGCTGTCAGCATGATGACGTTTGGCTGTTTTTTCAGGTCGGATTCTCTCAGTCGCTCTAAAACAGCCAGTCCGTCCAAATGAGGCATAATAATATCCAAGACGAGCACATCAGGATCTTTTTCTTTAAATAGCGACAGGCATTCCTGTCCATTATACGCAACTCCGATGACTTCCATGTCTTCCTGTCCTTCTATATATTCACTCAACAGGCTTACCAGCTCTCGATTATCGTCAGCAACACAAACTTTAATTTTCTCCACGTTTCTTCCTCCCCCAATGTAGTTAACAGGATTCCACCTTGCTACATGTTTACATTCGACAAAACCGCTATATACCCTCTAAAAAAAATCATAACTAACAATAATAGTGGCATATCTTCGTTATTCTATGTTTTTCTCTGTTTTTCGACTAAAAATGAAATTTGACAAATAAGGAAACGTGAATTTGTCGAAAAATCTTCTTTTGTTCATTTTAACGTATGTATGATGAGAAGTGAAGAGGGGGAAAAGCAAAAAACTGCCGGAGATCCGGCAGTCAGCTTGCTTTTTCTTTTCCGTAAATATCGATTCCTGCTTCAGACAGCATCCATTCAATATGCACACCGTAACCGCTTGTCGGGTCGTTGACAAACACATGGGTGACAGCGCCGACAACCTTTCCATTTTGAATGATTGGGCTCCCGCTCATGCCTTGAACAATGCCGCCTGTTTCCTTCAGCAGTCTCGGATCGGTAATTTTCAAGACCATTCCTTTTGTAGCCGGAAATTTTTGCGGTGTCGTGCTGACGATTTCGATATCAAATTTTTCTACCTTATCATCATCAATGACCGTTAAGATTTCCGCAGGCCCTTTTTTCACTTCATTTGAAAAGGCAACCGGCAGCGCCTTATCTGAGATTTTGTTTTTAATCGGCTGATGTAACGTGCCGAAGATTCCAAATGGGCTGTTTCTGTTAATGTCCCCGATCGTTTTGCGTTCAGAGGAAAATCGCGCCAGTTTTTCTCCAGGATTTCCGCCTGTCCCTTTTTCAATTGATGTCACAGTCGATTTGACAATTTCTCCATCTTCCACGACGATTGGTTTTTTCGTATCCATATCGGAGATCACGTGGCCAAGCGCTCCGTATTTTTTTGTTTTCGGCTCATAAAAAGTCATCGTGCCGATGCCTGCGGCAGAATCCCTGATATATAGACCGATTCGGTATTTGCCTTCAGCTTCATCCTTTTGAGGAATCAGCTTTGTTTTGATCTTCTGTTTATCACGTTTGATCAGCAAATCAAGTGACTCTCCGGTGTTTCCCGCTTTTTGAATAAACGGGGCAACATCATTCATTTTTTCAATTTTCTGTCCATTCATCTCAATAATAATGTCGCCTGCTGTAATTCCTGCCGATTCACCAGGGGATTTTTTCCCTTCGCTTGTGTTAATTTGATGAAATCCGACGACAAGGACTCCCACGGAATGAAGTTTGACACCGATGGATTGCCCGCCCGGTATAACTTTTAAATCCGGAAGAACTTGCACTTTTGTTTTTTTGATTGGAAATCCGGCAAGATCATATACTAATTCTGACTGGCCTGATTTTTTGCCTGTGACTTTGATTTCATGCGGGTCTTTCTCAACTGTAAACGCTTCTGATGATTTTTCCTGGGCGTTTACCGATAAACTCGTTTCAATGGCTTGTGTTTGGGTTTCAAATACTCTCATTTGCGTTGGAATCAGTAAATACTCTTTTAATGGTTTGCATAAACCTACACTTAATAACGAAACAAGGAGAATTAAACCTATTGCTTTTCTGATGTTATCCGGCATTCACTACTTCACTCTCCTCGCTCCTACCCCACACCTTCTTTATGAATTGCTGCTACATCATTACTTTTGCCTTCTCAGCCCTTATTTATAACTGTCTTATAAAGAAAAACATTGGATATACTGATGAACGAATGGATGTGTATACAAAAAAATAAGCTGCGCATATCGCGCAGCTTACCCAGTTGTTTTGACTTGATCCGCTTGTTTTAACAGCTCTTTCGCATGGCGTTTCGTCAAGTCTGTAACTTCAACTCCTGCTATCATGCGTCCGATTTCCGTCACCTTCTCTTGTTTAGTCAGCGGCTTTACACGCGTCGTCGTTCTTCCGTCTTTTAATTCTTTCGCAATGTAAAGATGGGTATCGGCCATGGCTGCTACCTGAGGCAGGTGCGTAATGCATAGCACTTGTGATCCCATCGATACTTTGTGAATCTTTTCAGCAATAGCCTGAGCGACCCTGCCGCTTACGCCTGTATCTACCTCGTCAAATATAATCGAGGTAACGTCCTGCTGTGAGGAAAAAATGCTTTTAATGGCAAGCATGACCCTCGACAGCTCTCCGCCGGAAGCGACTTTAGAAAGAGATTTCAGCGGCTCGCCCGTATTGGTGGAAATTAAAAACTTCACCAGATCAATCCCTTGTTCAGTGAGCTGAACAGGCTGTCCGTTTACGACCGGCGCTTCCTCACCGCGGGTCGCCGTTCTGACCTTAAACTCCGTATCGAAAGTCGACTTTTCCATATATAAGCTTTTCAGTTCACGATGGATTTCCTCAGCCAGCTTTTTCGCCCACGTTTTTCGGATTCGGGAAACGTTTGCCGCTTCCACTGCAACATCTTTACCAACCGAATCCAGCTCCTGCTTCAGGCTTTGCAGATGGCTGTCTCTGTTTTCAATTTGATCAATCTCTTCTTCAATTTTAGAAGCATATTCTAAAATATCCTCAACGGTTGCCCCGTATTTCCGCTTCAGCTGCTTGATCTCATTAAGACGCGTCTCAATAAAATTCAAGCGCTCCGGGTCATATTCAAGCTCATCCAGCATATTTCTCATCTGAAATGTAGCGTCCTCTAAAAGGTAGTAGGAGTTCGAAACACTCTCAGAAAGTTTTTGCAGCGGTTCGTTAATATCGGATAAATCTTCAAGCTGAGACGACGCCATTCCGACCCAGTCCAGACCGCCCTGCTCGCTGCGCAGCGCGTTATAAGCATTTTGCAGTGATTCAAATATTTTCTCAAAATTTGAAATTTGCTGGCGCTCTTCTTGCAGCTGCTCATCTTCGTTCAGTTCAAGCTTTGCTGATTCGATTTCTTCCAGCTGAAATTGAATCAGATCAAGCCGGTGTGCCATTTCCTGCTCACTTTCAGAAAGCTGCTTCAGCTTTTTAAGCAGCTTCATGTATCGCTGATAGCCTTCCTGATACGCTTGAAGTGCGCTTTCCACTTCGGCTCCCGCAAACTTGTCCAAAAGCTGAAGATGGTTTTCGTCCTCCATTAACAGCTGGTTATCGTGCTGCCCGTGAATATCTAATAAAAGCCTGCCGATTTCTCTAAGCGACGCAATCGTTACAAGTTTGCCATTAACCCGGCATACGCTTTTTCCGTTCGTGCTGATATCCCTTCTCATGACGATCATTTCATCTGAAACGTCAATCCCCTGTTCAGCACAGACGTCAAAAACGGGATGGCCGCTATCTAACAGAAACAGCCCTTCAAGCTCGGCTTTTGTTTCTCCATATCTGACAAATTCAGATGAACCGCGGCCACCGACCAAAAGTGAAATGGCATCTATGATGATGGATTTGCCGGCTCCGGTTTCTCCTGTTAAAACCGTAAGCCCGCGTTCAAAAGAAACCGTCAGTTCCTCAATAATGGCAAAGTTTTTAATCGATAATTCAGCTAACAAACAGCATTACACCTCTTATCTTTGTTAGATTTCCTTTACAGCAGCTCTAGGAGCCGGCTTTTTACGCCGTCGGTATCTTCAGGAGTCCGGCAAATTATTAAAATGGTGTCATCTCCGCAAATGGTCCCCATAATTTCGTCCCAGTCCAGATTGTCCATAAGCGCTCCGATTGCCTGGGCATTGCCCGGCATGGTTTTCAGCACAATCATATGGCTTGCTGAGTCTATTTTCACAAAAGCATCCATCAGTGACCGTTTCAGCTTAGACAGCGGATTGAAACGCTGGTCCGCCGGTAGGCTGTATTTATATGAGCCGTTATTTGTCGGCACCTTCACAAGGTGAAGCTCTTTAATATCACGTGAAACCGTGGCTTGTGTCACCTTGTATCCATCCTGCTTCAGCATGTCGACCAATTCATCTTGGGTTTCGATTTCATTGCTTGTAATGATTTCTCTGATTTTGATATGCCTCTGGCCTTTGTTCATGTAAGCACCTCTATTTCCAGCTTATCTGTTCTTATATGGTATATGATTCTCCGCAAAAAGTACATGAATGCAGAAAAAAGGAATAATAGCGCCCTATTATTCCGGTACATCTGCTTTTTTTTCTTCTTTTAACGTCTTATGTGCTTCTTCCACTATACGGCTGATTTCCTCCTCAGGCAAACCTGCACCTTCTTGACCTTCTCCCAGCCAGTGCAAATGAAGGAGAAATTCAATATTTCCGTCTCCTCCCGTAATTGGAGAAAATGACAGGCCTTTGCAGATATAGCCCTCGCCAGCCGAAAAACTGACCATACGCCGCAGGACATCTGCATGCACCTTCGGATCTCTGACAATGCCTTTTTTGCCGACAGATTCCCGGCCTGCTTCAAACTGAGGCTTGACAAGCGCAATACAATCGCTGCCCGGTACAAGCAATGTTTTTAAAACAGGCAGGATCAGCCGAAGTGAAATAAAGGATACATCAATCGTAGCAAACTCCGGCATGCCCTTTGTGAAGTCTGCCGGAGTCGCATAACGGAAATTCGTGCGTTCCATCACGACGACACGTTCGTCCTGTCTTAGCTTCCATGCAAGCTGATTATAGCCTACATCCACCGCGTACGACTGTTTTGCGCCGTTTTGCAGAGCACAGTCTGTAAAGCCGCCGGTGGAGGAACCGATATCAATCATAATTTTGTCCTGAACAGAGACAGGAAATTCTTTCAGCGCTTTTTCAAGCTTTAAGCCGCCTCTGCTCACATATTTCAGCGGGTTTCCTTTGATAGTCAACGGAAGCTCGCGGTCAATTTTTTCACCAGGCTTGTCCAAGCGGTTTTCATTCGAATACACGATCCCTGCCATAATGGCCCGTTTCGCTTTTTCCCGCGTTTCCGCAAGCCCTCTTTCCACTAGTAATACATCTAATCGTTCTTTCTTAGCCGTCATGATCCAATTCCTTTATGTGTCTTCGGCGGTGCCAGCAATCGAATTCTGTCTGCCACCTGTTGTTTCGTTAAGCCTATTTCTTCAAGAAGCGCCGTTACGCTACCATGTTCTATAAATCGATCCGGTATGCCCATTCTGTCGATCGGCGTATGATACATCCCCTGATCATGAGCGAATTCTAAAACCGCGCTTCCGAATCCGCCTTCTAAGACCGCTTCTTCAATCGTTAGAATCGGCAAGCCTTCATTTAGTATATCCTTCATCATCTTTTCATCAATCGGCTTAATGAATCGCGCGTTGACGACGCGTACGGAAAGGCCTTCTTTTTGCAGCTCTTCAGCAGCTTCAAGCGCCATTTCAATTGTTGTTCCAAATGTTAAGATGACCGCGTCGTTGCCCGGACGCAGCACCTCCCACGTGCCGATTGGGATTGTTTTAAGCTGTTCATCCATTTTGACGCCGAGGCCGTTTCCGCGCGGAAAGCGCATGGCGATCGGACCGTCGTCATAACTGAGCGCTGTATGAACCATATGCTGCCCTTCATTTTCATCCTTTGGCATCATTAAGACCACATTTGGAATGTGGCGCATAAACGCGATATCAAATACGCCTTGATGCGTCTCGCCATCTGCACCGACTAATCCGGCACGGTCAATTCCGATAAACACATTGGCGTTTTGACGGCAGATGTCATGAACAACCTGGTCATATGCACGCTGCAGGAAGGTTGAATAGATAGCCAGAAACGGCTTCATCCCTTGTAATGCCATAGCAGCTGCCATTGTAGCGGCATGCTGCTCTGCAATTCCGACATCGAACATTCGGTCAGGAAATTCCTGCGCAAAGCCTTCAAGCTTCGAACCGACAGGCATTGCCGGTGTTATCGCCACGATTCGCCCGTCCTCACGTGCCATTCGCTGTACTGTGCCGCTGACAAGGCTGCTCCATGCAGGCGCTGCGGCTTTTGGTTTTACAAAGTCACCTGTATTAATTTTATATGGTCCGGTTCCGTGCCACGTACCGGTCGTATCGGTTTCAGCAGGTTTGTACCCTTTTCCTTTTTTGGTGATCACATGCAGCAGGACAGGGCCTTTTGTTTTTTTAGCGTATTGAAGATTCTCAATCAGCTCATGATAAGAGTGTCCGTCCACAGGGCCTAAATAAGTAAATCCGAGTTCCTCGAAAAACATGCCTGAGACAAGCATATACTTCAGGCTGTCTTTGACACGTTCTGCCGTGGCGGCAAGCTTGCCCCCAACAGCCGGAATCTTCTTGAACAGGTATTCAAGCTCATCTTTCACCCATTGATATTTCCCGGCTGTTCGCAGCCGTCCGAGCATGGAATGAATAGCACCGACATTCGGAGCGATACTCATTTCATTATCGTTGAGGATAACAATCATGTCTTTTTTCTCGTCACCGATATGGTTCAGCGCTTCAAGCGCCATTCCGCCGGTCAGCGCACCATCACCGATAATCGGAATGATAAACTCATCCGTTCCTTTAATATCGCGAGCGGCCGCCATCCCCATCGCACCTGACAAGGAAGTTGAGCTGTGACCGGTTTCCCATACGTCATGTTCGCTTTCGCTCCGCTTCGGGAATCCGCAAAGCCCTTTATACTGACGAAGGGTCTCAAATTCTTTTCCCCGGCCCGTCAGCAGCTTATGGACATAAGACTGGTGGCCTACATCCCACAAAAACTTGTCTTTCGGGCTGTTAAATTCCTTATGCAATGCAACGGTAAGCTCAACGACACCCAAATTAGGGCCAATGTGACCGCCAGAAGCCGATAAAGTCGTAATCAGAAACTGACGGATCTCATCACTTAATTTCTCTAATTCATCAATGGACATGTTTTTTAAAAACGACGGGTCCTGTATTGATAAAAGATCCAAAGCGGATCAACTCACTTTCAGCATGAATTTCTGCATTGATATATGTCTTAAATGCCGAGCTGAACTCAGATCATTTCTCAGGCATAAAAAAAGACAAACGCGCTCTTCCTTTTGATTTTCATCGAAACTGCTTACATTCTACCATATGTCGTGCAGCCGCTTCAAATAAGGATCGTTTTAGTGGTCTCTTGCCGCAATTAAATCACAAAGCTCATACAAAAGGTCTTTTTGAAGGGAGAGCCCGTCGATCAAGCGCTTTGCTTCTTTTATGTGACTGTCCAATTTCTTTTTGGCCCCTTCCAGTGACAGAAGTGACGGATAAGTCGATTTGTCGTTCGTTGTATCCGAGCCGACACGTTTGCCGATTTTCTCTTCACTGCCTTCTAAATCTAAAATGTCGTCTCTGATTTGAAAACCGATTCCAATGTGGCTGCTGAAGACGCGCAATGTTTCAATTTCTTCCTCAGGCGCATCCGCCAAAATAGCGCCGGCGATGACGCCAAAACCGAGCAGTTTGGCTGTTTTCCGTTCATGAATGGATTCAAGTTCTTCAAGCGTGACCTGGCGGTTTTCTGCTTCCATATCGGCGATCTGCCCCCCGACCATGCCCTCGGTTCCCGCTGCTGAAATCAGTTCATTCACAAGACGGAGCCGCTTTTCTGCGGATACTTCGTCTGACACATGGGACGTAATCAGCTTAAAGCTTTCCGTCAGCAGCCCGTCTCCCGCTAAAACAGCCGTGGCTTCACCAAATACTTTATGGTTTGTCGGCTTTCCGCGGCGCAGATCATCATCATCCATGCAAGGCAGATCATCATGAATTAATGAATACGTGTGAATCATTTCAACAGCGCACCCGACTGGGATACCGTCTTTTTCACTTTTTCCGTACGCGTTCAAAACCGCCAGCACGATGAGAGGCCGCAGCCGTTTCCCTCCGGCCTCAAGGGAATACAGCATAGATTTTTTTAATGAATCCGGGATATTAAGGTTTTCTGTATATACAAAGAGCTGTTTTTCAACCGTTTTTTTACGCTCCGCCAGAAAGCTAGCTAATTTATTTGTCACCTTCGTCTTCCTCCTGAACACTAAAAGGTGCCAGTTCGCCGTCTTCTTTTAAAATGAAGTCCATTTGCTTTTCTACTTTTTGAAGCTTTTCATGGCACATTTTTGAAAGAGCCATTCCTTCTTGAAAGTAGTTAATTGCTTGCTCCAGAGGCACATCGCCTTCTTCAAGCTTTGATACAATGCTTTCTAAGCCTTTCATCGCTTCTTCAAACGTCATGCTTTCATTTTTTTTCATGTCTGTCATTTTTCTTCCCCTCTCTTATTTAATACTTCACAGGTCAGCACGCCATCCTTCAGCTTTACCTCAAGCTGGTCTTTCTCTTCTATCTGACTGACGCTTTTTATGAGTTCATCTTCCTTATAAGCCAAGCTGTATCCTCTTTCCATAATTTGAAGGGGACTTAGCGCGTTCAGCTTGCCAAGAACGGTTTGAAACTGAGAATGCAGCTGCTTCATTTGGATATTCATATTTTTTTTCAGCTGATTCGTCTGATCCTCATACCGTTTTCTCGCCTGTTTCAGCTGTTCATGGGGGTGCAGCGCCTCTAATCTGTAAGTTTCGCGCTCAAGCTGTCTGCTTTTCCGGTCCAACAGCGCGGTAAGCTGAGCTTGAAACTGCTGGTATGCAAGGTCAAACTGCTGCTCTTTTTGCTCAAACAGCCGCTTAGGAAAGCGAAATGCATATGAGGATTGAAGTGTTTGAACCCGTTCTTTTTTTTGGATGAGATGCTGCTGCATCGCTCTTGTCATTCTGACTTCCGCCGTTTTCGTCCGTTCCATTAAATCAGTGGTATGGGGCACTGCAATCTCAGCTGCTCCTGTAGGTGTCGCCGCTCTGATATCCGCAACAAAATCACTGATGGTAAAATCCGTCTCATGCCCGACTGCCGATATGATCGGTATGTTGGAGGCAAAGATCGCACGCGCTACGATTTCTTCGTTAAACGCCCACAGTTCCTCAATCGATCCGCCGCCTCTTCCGACAATTAATACGTCGCACGCCTGTTTTTCATTCGCCTCTTCAATGCGCCTAACGATTGATCTGCTCGCATTTTCACCCTGAACGAGCGCTGGAAGAACAATGACTTTTACAAGGGGATATCTTCTTTTTAGAGTTGTAATGACATCTCTGACAGCAGCACCTGTGGGTGATGTCACAACCCCGATTGTGGCTGGAAATGCGGGGATTTGTTTTTTGTAGCGTTCGTCAAATAAACCTTCTCCGGCTAGCTTCTTTTTTAATTCTTCATACGCTAAATAAAGCGCTCCGACCCCGTCAGGCTGCATTTCTTTTGCATATAATTGATAGTTTCCGCTCGGTTCGTATACGGAAATTCCGCCTCTCACCAGCACTTTCATACCGTTTTCAGGTTTAAAAGGAAGACGCTCGCTCTGTCTGGCGAACATGACCGACTGCATCCGGGCGTTTTCGTCTTTTAACGTGAAGTAAATATGGCCTCTCGTGTGTATCTTTACATTCGATAATTCGCCTTTAATCCAAATATTTTCAAGGTGAGGATCTACATCGAATTTTCGTTTTATATACTTTGTCAGCGCTGAGACAGTAACATACGCTGTTTCACCCATGTCTCAAACTCCTCTCGTAAGCATTCCTGCACCATAACTAAAGAAAACCCGCTCTGGCTTAAGGAGCCTGAAGAAGCGGGTATCGTGCTCATTATCCAGAGGCAGGGTTTTAGCCTGTCTCTGAATATCTCCAAAGATCTATGATAACGTACGTTTCGCAGATTTAACAGTATTATGCGCAAGCATCGTGATGGTCATAGGACCGACTCCGCCCGGAACAGGTGTAATAAAGGATGCTTTTTCCTTCGCACCTTCAAACTCAACGTCTCCGCAAAGCTTTCCGCTTTCCAAACGGTTAACGCCGACGTCAATAACGATGGCGCCTTCTTTCATCTGGTCAGCAGTGATGAAGTTGGCTTTACCGACCGCCACCACCAGGATGTCCGCTTTTTTCGTATGTTCAGATATATCTTTTGTTCTTGAATGACAGTATGTCACTGTCGCGTTTTCATTTAATAAAAGCTGGCCGACAGGTTTACCGACAATATTGCTTCGGCCGACTACAACAACCTCTTTACCGGAAAGGTCAATATTGGTTTTCTTCAAAAGCTCAACAATTCCGTGCGGCGTACAAGGAAGAAATGTATCTTCGCCTAGCAGCATTTTTCCTACATTTAACGGATGAAAACCGTCTACATCCTTATCAGGAGAAATACGTTCAATCACCGCTTTTTCAGAAATATGGTCTGGAAGCGGAAGCTGAACGAGAATTCCGTGAAACTCAGGGTCTTCATTGTATTTGTCAATAATCGAAAGCAGTTCAGCTTCTGTGAGGCTGCTGTCGAATTGATCAAGCTTAAAATTCATGCCCATTGTTTCTGCTGCTTTTTTCTTTCCCCGCACGTAAGAATGAGAAGCTGGGTCATCTCCAATCAAAATAACCGCCAGGCCGGGAGTGACGCCTTGCTTTTTAAGCTCTTCTACTTCTTTTGCCAATTGTTCGCGTTTTTCTTTTGCCGTTTCTTTTCCGTCGATGATTGTTGCAGTCATTTTCTTTCCTCCTATGATTGTTCAATATCAGATTTAATGTTAGAAAGAACCCCGTTTACAAATTTTGTCGCTTTGTCATCACCAAACCGTTTCGCCAGCTCAATCGCTTCGTTCATGGAGACATTTACCGGAATGTCTTCGGCATATGCCATTTCGTATGCTGCCAGACGCAAAATAGCACGGTCAACATTGGCAATCCGGTCAAGCTTCCAATTCACCAGATGTTTCGAAATCATTTCATCCAGCTGAACCTGGTGTTCAAGTACACCGTATACAAGCTTTTCAAAGAAAGGATCTGTCTTTTCTTCATCTAATGCGTGTTCAATGGCTTCATTCACTGCAATATCGCTGACATCAATTTGAAATAGTGCCTGCAAAGCTTTTTCTCTTGCTGTTCTTCTTTTCATTTTCTTTCTCCTTTGATCCTCTTTATCCGCTTGTCGTTAAGCCATAAAGAGATCATAACATATTTTTTTCGTATCCGCATATTGAAATCAAGGTTTTTCGACCCTATTACCGAATATTTTTACACACCTTCATATGATCATTCGGATTTCACGATCATGAAGAAACTCGGCTGCCTCGAGCCGGCTTTCTTCATGCTTTGAAATAAAGGGTAACGTGTAAAAAAACCAAAGGGCCGCCCTCCCCTTGGTTTTCTGTTAAGCCATTTACATTTCTTCGTCGATTTCGACTTCCTGGGCTTTTGTGTCAAATTGAATGCCGACGATGTGAATATTGATCTCGTTAATTGAAAGAGACGTCATATTTAATAAGGTTTGACGAATGTTTTCCTGAACGGCCGCTGCGACTTTCGGAATGGAAACGCCGAATGCGACAACACAGTAGACATCGATCGTAATTCCGTCATCCGCCAAGTCGACTTTTACGCCTTTGCCGTGGTTTACTTTGCCGAAGCGCTCGACGACCCCTGTCGCAAAGTTCCCGCGCATTTCAGCAACGCCGTCAACTTCAGAAGCTGCGATACCCGCAATCACCTCAATGACTTCCGGCGCGATCTCAACCTTACCTAAATGCGTGTCTTCATGATCCATTTTAAGCAAGCTGTTGTCTTTCATTCAATTCACCTCCGTAAAAATTATGAGCCCATTACATCATATGTTTCTAAAAACTTCGTATTAAACTCTCCGCTGACAAATGTTTCGTGTTCAAGCAGTTTGATGTGGAACGGGATTGTTGTTTCTATGCCTTCGATGACAAATTCGCTTAATGCGCGCTTCATGCGGGCGACCGCTTCATCTCTCGTTTTTCCGTATGTGATTACTTTCGCAATCATGCTGTCGTAGTACGGAGGGATGGTATAGCCCGGATACGCGGCTGAATCTACACGGACACCTAAACCGCCCGGCGGCAGATACATTTTGATTTCACCGGGTGACGGCATGAAATTTTTGCTTGGGTTTTCCGCATTAATTCGGCATTCGATGGCCCAGCCTTCAAATAGAACATCTTCTTGTTTGAGGGTGAGTTCCATTCCTGATGCGACTCTGATTTGTTCCTTAATCAGGTCTGTTCCTGTCACCATTTCTGTGACCGGGTGCTCTACTTGAATTCTTGTGTTCATTTCCATGAAGTAGTAGCGCTGTTCTCTGTAGTCATAAATAAATTCAACTGTTCCCGCGCCTGTGTAGCCAACTGCTTTTGCAGCCTTAACCGCTGCTTCACCCATCTGCTCTCTGATTTCTGAATCAAGCGCAGGAGATGGTGATTCTTCCAAAAGCTTTTGAAGGCGTCTTTGAATCGAGCAGTCGCGTTCGCCCAAATGAATGGTATTTCCATAATTATCGGCAAGCACTTGGATCTCAACATGACGAAAATCCTCTATGTATTTTTCGATGTAAACTCCAGGATTTCCAAATGCAGTTGCAGCTTCCTGCTGAGTAATCTTAATGCCGTTAATCAATTCCTCTTCGGTGCGCGCAACCCTGATTCCTTTTCCGCCTCCGCCTGCGGTGGCTTTTATAATTACAGGATACCCAATTTCATTAGCCAGCGAAACCGCTTCTTCCACATTTTCTATAATTCCTTGTGAACCTGGAACGATCGGCACGCCCGCCTGTTTCATCGTCTCCCGCGCAACGTCTTTTGTTCCCATTTTTGAAATGGCCTCAGCGCTAGGTCCGACAAACGTGACATTCACTTCTTCACATAATTCCGCGAAGTCGGCGTTTTCAGCTAAAAATCCGTATCCCGGATGAATAGCGTCTGTGCCGGTAAGCTTGGCGACACTTACGATATTTGTAACGTTTAGATAGCTGTCTTTTGATGCTTTCGGTCCGATACAAAAAGCCTCATCAGCCATTTGCACATGCAGGGCATCTTTATCAGCTTCTGAATAAACAGCGACAGTCTCAATGCCGAGCTCTTTGCAGGCTCTGATGATTCTGACAGCAATTTCTCCTCTGTTGGCGATCAATAGCTTTTTTATCATGTTAAGTCTCCTTACTCTGCTTTTACAAGAAATAGAGGTTGTCCATACTCAACCAGCTGGCCGTTTTCAACTAATACTTCAACGATTTCGCCTTTTACTTCCGCTTCGATTTCGTTGAATAGCTTCATTGCTTCCACAATGCAGACAACTGTGTTTTCATTTACTTTAGAGCCTGCAGTTACATAAGGACCGGCTTCCGGTGATGAAGAAGCATAAAATGTTCCCACCATCGGCGATTTGATTTGATGCAGGTTTTCATCTTGTTTCGGCGCCTCTTGTGCAGGTGCCGGCGCTGCTTGCTGCGCTTGCGGCTGTGCCGTTTGCGGAGCCGCTGCTTGTACAGGTGCTGCCGGTGCTTGCTGCATCACTTGCACTGTACCCGCTTCGTGTTTTTTCAGTTTTAGGGAAACACCTTCATTTTCATATACGAATTCATCAATTGAAGATTCGTCAATTGTTTTAATCAGCTCATGGATTTCTTTAATATTTAACATTCCATCGCACTCCTATGTATTGAAATTTCTTTTTATAGGTTACTACTAAAAGTACATACTATGTTTATCTTACAGGAGCGGACTTTTGAATTCAACTCTAATATGATTGGCATGCAAAAAGCCCGCGTTTCGGCGGGCGGTTGTTCATTAACTATTTGGAAGGCTCAAATGTGACAGCAACGTCTTTCATCGTTTTAATTTCTTTGGCAACAAGGTCTATGATGGCTGTAGCTTTAGATTTGGAGTGTTTGTCAGACTTGACCGTGATGTTGATTTTGTCTCCTTCCGCATTTACGAGGGCATCTTCATAGCCTTGTGTTTTAATCAGTGTTTCAAGCTGTT
Source organism: Bacillus sp. B28 (assembly GCF_029536185.1). NCBI lineage: Bacteria > Bacillati > Bacillota > Bacilli > Caryophanales > Bacillaceae > Bacillus > Bacillus sp. B28. Next base: position 2,484,536 of record NZ_CP120511.1, read on the forward strand.
TTTCTGTTCCTTCCGCTTCACTGAGGGCTGTCATTTTATCATATGCTTCGCTCTTTTCCTTTGCTGTTGCATCGTCGCTGGATACGATCGCATTCAGTTCTTCCCTTTCCTTGCTTCTGGCGTCCTCTAAATCAAGGCGGTACGTTGTGAAGAGATCATCATCGGCGGTTTCGGTCACAACTGTTCCTTTTTCACTCGCTTCAGCGGAAGTTTCTTTGTCTGATGAAGAATCTTTCGTCCCCTTTGTTCCGTCTTCTTTTTCTGTTTCAGCACCGTTTTTTTCCTTTGTGTCTTCCTTGGCAGGTGTTTTTTCAGTTGCGACCTCACCGCTGTCAGACGGGCTTTTTTCACTTTGCATCTGCACCGCGTTTTTACTTTCCGGTGACATGATATAATAAACACTTAACACCACAACAAGACTGAGCATTGTTAACAGCCAAACGGTTTGTTTTTTGAGCATTTATGAATCCTCCTTTATTTTTTTAGGGGCAACCGCAACCCGGTGGCTTGGAACATCCAGGACCCGTGTCACCGCTTCAATAATGGTTTGTTTTATTTGAACGTTGTCCACTCCTTGAGCAACAACGAGTACACCGCGTATGTCAGGTTTTTTCGTTTGAACCACAACAGGGGTTTCTTTATCCCCATTCCTGATCATGACGATTTCTTCCTCTGATGTTTGATCCGTCACACTTCTAGTTCCGCCTTCTTTGTCTGTTTCTTCAGTTGTTGTATTTTTGCTTGATTTGTTTTTTTCATAAACCTTCAGTGACGTTGCGTCTACATTGACCACAACCGAGACATCCTCCACGCCGATAATGGTTTCAAGAATTTCTTTCAGCTGGTTTTCATATTCTTTTTCATAATCGCCAATAGAGTTTTTAGGATCATCAGATTTAGAGGCTTTAAACACTTCAGCTGTTTTCTCTTTGCTGTCCGCCGAATCAGCTGATGCCGGTGCTGTTATCGTCTGGGCGTTTTCCGTTTTCTCCGGTGAAGAAAAGAGCTGGCTGACAAGCATAAAGGAGACGCCGAGAACAAAAACGAACAGAAAGTAATGATATTTGGTCAGCTTCGGTTTTTCGCCGTCCTTCGATTGCCCCGGAAGAAACTGCTTTTTCAATACGTTCCATAATCCGTTTTTATTCATTGCCGATCCTCTCCCCGCCTTCCATATGAACCGTAATTTTCTCACTGCCGATTTCCCAAATGTCCGCAAGCTTTGTCTCAATCTGTTTAGCTTCTTTTTGTTCCGCTTTTTCTTTCGTGACGTATGCATGATCCGTATTAATGTCGATCGGCGCGACCGTTTGGACCGTTTTTTCAGAAGACGGGGCCATATACACGCTGATTGTTTTGATATCCTCTTCTGAATCTACTTTTTCTCCTGCCGTGATCTTGATTTGGTCTACTTTATATTCGTCATGACTGAACATCTCCTCCGCTTTCTTTTTTAGTTGGACAGCCATTTCTTCTAAAATATATGCGCGCTGGGAAGCTTGTATTTCTATTTTTTTTGAATTGATCTGATTTTTTATTTCGGCAGATTCCGATTGCCCGTTTTTTGTGAGGTATTCAAAGATGACTTCGGGGTCTGTTTTGAAAAGCTTAAAGATTGGAGTAAGCATGACGACGATCAGCAGCAGGCTGACTACCATTTTTGCGTACTTTTGCATGCTGGAGCTCGGCAGCAGCATATCAATGACGATTGCAAATAGGATAAATAAGACGATGCTGGTAAGCCATTCAGTTAAAAAACTCATCCGTCAGCCTCCTTTATTTCATCATCATCGTGAGGTTTCCGGCAGTAATAATGACGGTAAGGCTTAAAAAAAACATGAGAGACACAATAGCGAGAGCCGCAAAAATATAAATGACGCTTTTGCTGATGACATCGAGACAGGTAATGACCGGACCGCCGCCGAGCGGCTGGAGAATCGCGGCTGCCAGCTTGTAAATAAAAGCGAGAGAAAGCACTTTGATTGCCGGGAAAGCCGCAATACAAATCAAAATGGCGACACCCAGGATTCCCACCGTATTTTTCAGCAATAAGGAAGCGCTGATCACTGTATCCGTTGCGTCAGTAAACATTCTTCCAAGAACAGGAATGAAGTTACCGGTAATAAACTTAGCCGTCCTGAGCGTAATGCCGTCTGTCACTGCCGCCGAGGCACCCTGCACAGAAATGACGCCGAGAAACACAGTGAGAAAGACTGCCAGCGCTCCGATGGCAATATTTCTGAGAAGATTGGACAGCTGCGTTACTTTGTATTGTTCAGTCATTGTACTGACGATGCTCAGAATCGCTGATAAGAAAATCAGCGGCATGACGATATTTTGAATCAGCAGACCGCTCGTATTCATTAGAAAGAGAATAACAGGATGAAAGAAGGCCGCAGATACAGCTCCTCCAGAAGAAGCCAAAAGCGCCAGCAGGAGAGGAATGAGAGCCAAAATAAAACTGGTCATCGTCTGAATCGCCTCTGTCGCATAATTGATCGCTACATGAAAGCTGTTCAGTGCAAGGATAATCAGCACCATATAAACAATTGCGTAGGCAACCTTGCTGACTGTGCTTTGCTGAAATGCATTTTGCAGAAGCTGAAGAATGACGCAAAAAATCGTCAGCAAAATCAACGTGCCGAGAAGCTTTCCATTGGCAAGCACTTCATGAAACAAATAAGAAAAGAGAGCCTTCAGCCATTCTTGCGGTGAAAAAGATTTATCGCCGTTTATAAACTCAAGCAAACTTCCTTTTTGACTTTCCGGCAGAAGCCCGCCGTACTCCGTCATTATGTCATTCCAAAATTCACCGATCTTGTCTGTTTCAAGCGACTCTGCCGTTTTTTCAGCCAATTGCTCCGGCGTTTCGGTATGTTCTTCTGTTTGGACCGAATCGTCTGCTGCTTGTACAATTTCTGTGCAGCCGAATACGAGCAGCACTGCAAGAACCAACGCCCATCGAAAACGCTTCAATCTGCCGCCTCCTTTCGGTTATGACATGGAAGGTATAAGTCCAAGAATCGTTTCAATAATCACGGTTAAAATAGGAACAGCCATAACGAGAATCAGAATTTTCCCCGCCAATTCTATTTTCGAGGCGATGGCCCCTTGACCGGCATCCTTGGTGAGCTGCGCCCCGAATTCAGCAATATAGGCGATTCCGATAATCTTTAAAATCGTTTCAACATATACCATGTTGACATTGGCGTTAACGGCTATTTTTTCAATCATTCTGATAATGTCGTAGATTTGATCTACCAAATAGAGAAAAATAACACATCCGGCAAATACGACAATTAAAAAGGCAAATGTCGGCTTTTGTTCTTTTACGATCAAAGAAAGGAAGGTGGCGATCAGCCCTAAACCTACAATTTGAACAATGTCAATCTGTAAGCCCCCCTATCCTTGAAATAAAAACACAGCTTTTATCTTTTTAAAGAGGTCATCCACAATGGTGGCGACCATAAATAAAATATAGATAAAACCTAACAGCGTCACCCACTGGGCGTATTCTTTTTTTCCCATCTGATCCAAAATCGTGTGTAAAAAAGCGACCACGATTCCCACTCCGGCGATTTGAAAAATGACATTAACGTCTACTCCCATTTTATTTTTGCTCCCCTCACGTTTACATCAATAGAAGAATGAGTAACAAGCCCGCTAAAAAGCCTAAACTTTTTATCATCTTTTCATTTTTCGCTTGTGCCTGCTCAGCATCCGCTTCCGATGCCTCTAAGTGTGTAAGTGCCAGCTTGATATGTTTTTGCTGTGAGATTCGATCGTGAATCCCAAGCGTCTCGCCGAATTGCTTCAGCACATCATATTCGGCTTTTTTCAGTGACATGTTGTCCCACACTTTTTTTAAGCTTTGCTCCCATGCCGTTTTAGCGGAATCACTGCCTTTCTCCAGCTGTTCGCTAAAACTGAGAAACAGAGCCGAAACAGGCTGTGCAAGCTGTTTTGCGATCTGCTGTGAAGCGGTATGAAGCGGTGTATGGCCGTACATAATTTCCGCCTCGAGAGATTGGAGCGCCGCACGCAGCTGACGGATTTGCCTTGGCCGTTCTGTATAAATTTTCGCCGTCTCGAAACCTGTCCATGTTGTCGCAGCTACAATGAATACAGCGCCTAACAGCTTCAGCATGTTTTCACGTCCCTCGTTCCCGAAAGCACGTTTCCGTCTTTGTCATAAATACGGCTTACCGTGCCCGGTCCCTTCGTTCTGGATAATTCCAAATAGCGGTCAAAGGCTTTTTCTTCCCACAGACGCTTTAATGAAGGCCGCTTCATCAGATCAGAAATACTCCAGCCATGCGCGGATACAATGACCGAAACACCGGCATGCAGCGCCTCGAGAAGTGCTTCTGTATCCTCCGTTCTTCCGATTTCATCAACGATTATCACCTCGGGACTCATTGACCGGATCATCATCATCAGCCCCTCAGCCTTCGGACAGGCATCTAACACGTCAATTCTCTGTCCGAATTGATGCTGCGGAATGCCGCGCAGGCACCCGGCAATTTCCGACCGTTCATCGACAATGCCTGTCTTTACGGGCGGAATCCGGTTCTTGCCGCTGCTCGCCAGTCTGGCAAGATCCCGAAGCAGCGTTGTTTTACCGGTTTGCGGCGGACCGATAATCAATGTATTCAGCCAGCCGTTTTGATGCAGATAAGGCAGCAGCGGTTCTGCAATACCAAGCTTTTGCCGGGCAATTCGTATATTAAAAGACGCAATGTCGCGGAGGCCCTTCACCCCTCCGTTTTCTGTAATGACTCTGCCTGCAAGTCCGACTCTGTGGCCGCCCCTGATGGTGACATACCCTTTCTTCAGCTCTTCTTCGAGCGTATACATACTATAATTGCTCAGCCGGCTGAGGATCAGGTGGGCATCCTCGGCCGTGCCCGCATAGGACAAAAAAAGAGGTTGTCCTTTTCGTATCAGTTCAACAGGGCGGTTAACCCGAATTCTGATTTCTTCGATTTCCAGCCATTGATGTTCCGGTATTTCAGAAAGGGCATTTTTCATGGATTCAGGGAGAACGTCAGCAATTTCATTCAACAGAGTCTCCTCCTTTCTACCGATCGGCTTCTTTAAAATGTATGATGCGAGGCAGACTTTATGACAAGCCTCTCTTTATTTGTGGACACCCGCTAAAATCAACACGACACCCGTAAAAATCAAGATCAGTTTTGCATATGACAGCTGCCCGGCAATTTGGTAGATTCCCACAGTCATGGTGATGATAAAAATCAGCGGACCGACAATAGCAAGAATGCTGTTGACCACAACCGCTTTGCGGACATCATTTGTCACAAGCATCACAATCGCGGCCGTCAGCTCAATCATGGAGGATAAAACTCGCAATCCGGCCATTGTCAAAACAGTAGAATTAATATTTCCAAGAAAAAATTTCATAGCACTCTCCCAACCTCCCATTTTTTTATATGATATGCTCTAGCTGTCGGAAGTAGTCTTGCCATTTTCGTATAAAAGAAAGATTCTGTTTTTGCGCACAAAAAAAGCCTGCTCCCAATTGGGAACAGGCCTCTTTTTTCTCCTTACGCTCTTGAAACGTAGGAACCATCTGATGTGTTGACTACAAGAGTGTCGCCTTCATTGACAAAGAACGGCACGTTTACAACAAGACCAGTTTCGGTTTTCGCAGGTTTTGTACCGCCTGATGCCGTATCACCTTTAATACCAGGTTCAGTCTCTACCACTTTCAGCTCAACCGTGTTCGGAAGTTCGATACCGAGTGTTTCATCTTGGTACATCATGATGTGTACAGACATATTTTCAAGCAGATACTTTAATTCCTCTTCAATTTGAGTTTCACTCAGTTCAAGCTGTTCATAAGAACTTGTATCCATGAATACGTGCTGATCTCCGTTTGCATATAAGTATTGCATTGTTTTTGTTTCGATTTGCGCTTTTGCCACTTTTTCACCAGCACGGAATGTTTTTTCCTGAATCGCGCCAGTACGCAGGTTGCGAAGTTTAGAACGGACAAATGCCGCACCTTTACCCGGTTTTACGTGCTGGAAGTCAACGACGCGCCAAATGCCGCCATCCACTTCGATTGTTAATCCTGTACGGAAATCGTTTACTGAAATCATGTTTAATGTCCTCCTATATTCCAATCACAAAATAATGAGTTCTTTTGGGGAATGGGTAATTGTCCGGTTGCCGTTTTCTGTCATCACGATGTCATCTTCAATTCGGACACCGCCTGTTTCTGGTATGTAAATGCCCGGCTCCACTGTAACCACCATGCCCGGTTCAAGGATAGCTGAAGATCTGACGGACAGCCCCGGCGACTCATGAACTTCCATGCCGAGCCCATGCCCGGTTGAATGGCCGAAGTACTCGCCGTAGCCTTTTGCAGCGATATGATCCCTTGTCAGGGCGTCAGCCTCTTTGCCTGTCATGCCCGGCTTAATATGTTCGACGCCGAGTGCCTGAGCATCAAATACGACCTGATAAATTTCTTTCAATTGATCACTAGGCTGGCCTACAGCGACCGTTCGGGTAATGTCAGAACAATATCCTTTATAGTAAGCGCCAAAATCCAGCGTAACAAGATCCCCGCTTTCAATCAGTTTGTCACTTGCCACTCCATGGGGAAGGCTTGACCGAAGGCCCGAGGCGACAATCATATCAAAAGAAGAGCTGTCCGCTCCTTGGCTTCTCATATAAAACTCCAATTCATTGGCAACAGCTATTTCAGAAATGCCGGGTTTCATAAACGTCAAGATATGGCTGAAAGCATCATCTGCAATCTTCGCAGCTTCCTCTAATATCTTAATCTCTTCATTAGACTTAATCAAGCGCAACTTTTCCACGGATTCAGCCACAGGCACTAATTCAGCCTCACTGATAATCGCGTTGTAAGACGCGTATGTGCCGTAGGTCATACTGTTTTGTTCAAAACCGAGGCGTTTGATGCCGAACTTTTCAATTGTGTCGGCAGTGGTTTGAATCAGGCTGCCGCCGTGCTCAATGATTTCAAAGCCCTTTACCTGAACCTTGGCCTGCTCCGTATAACGGAAATCCGTAATAAACGCAGCCCTGTCTCCGGATATGACAGCTAAGCCCGCTGACCCTGTAAAACCGGTCATATAGCGCAAATTGATGCTGCTTGTAATCAGCATTCCGTCTATCCCCAGCTGTTCGAACAAGTTTCTTAATTTCTCAAGTTTCATCTTTATTCTCCCCCTTGCCGGCTTAATAAATAGCGAACAGCAAGCTTGTAGCCTTCAGATCCGAGGCCGACAATCTGCCCTTTCGCAACAGGAGCGATCACTGACTGATGCCTGAATTCTTCTCTGGCGTATAAATTTGATAAATGCACCTCAACCACAGGAGGGCTGATGCTTGAAACAGCATCCCTGATGGCATAGCTGTAATGGCTCAGCGCGCCCGGATTCAAAACAATTCCGTCATATTGTTCCTCAGCCTCGTGTATGGCGTCTATCAAATCGCCTTCATGATTAGACTGGAAAAAAGTAAGCTGAATATGTAAGGCTTCAGCAAATTGAAAAAGATCTGTTTCAATATCTGTCAGTGTGTGACGCCCAAATACATCCGGCTCACGCTTCCCCAGCCGATTGACATTCGGGCCGTTCAAAATCAAAAAATGAGGCACATGGCTCTCTCCTTTTCGCGAGGGTTTCTCATGTAAAAAATGTTCACTTCTCGTGAACATTTTATCATAACAAAAAAGGATAATACACTATTCTCTCTGTGTTCCCAGCGCACGTGCCAGCTTTTCCGAGTTCAGCTCATTATATTCAAATGAAATTGAATATCCGACAAACAGACCGTAAAGCAGATAGATGCAGATCGTTGTAATAATCGTATCTGATTTCAATTCAGTTACGGCGCGCACATCCTGGAAAATCGGATTAAACACAAAAAACACGAGCAGCCAAAGCAGCAAGCCGTATAACATACCAGGCCACATCGTTTTCAAGCGTTTCAAGAGAAGATAATAAAGAAACGCCCCGCCAATCGAAATGATGCCAATCACAATGATGCTGATAATCGTTCCTAAACCATGTTTTTTCCACTCTCCGAGTACAAACGGCTGCAATATCATATTGGGGCTGATTTCGGAAAAATGAAATAAGTAGGCGATATAACCGACGAAACTCCATAATACGCCTCCGCAAAAACCCGTCGCCGCTACCCTGCCGCCCATTGGCACCGGCGGTCCCTGATCCTCTTTTGTTTGTTCGTTTTGATCTGTATTTTTTTCACTAGTCATAACGGCCACCTCCTTGTTAAAGTGTGCCCAAAAAATGAAATGTCAATAAAAAAGCTCACACATTTTGACAGCAGCGAGTAAAATTTGAAAATAACGGGTATACTGCATGTAGAAAAAGCAAGGCTCTGGCAAATTTTCAGCCCGTCAATCTAGAGGTTTCGCGCTGTTTCCTGTACAATAGAGTGAAAGGAAATAGTTAGCAATCCTAAAGAAATAGGCAGGTTGATGAATATGTCAAAACATAAAATTCCGCCCGCTTACGGCGGGCAGGCGGTTGTGGAAGGCGTTATGTTTGGCGGAAAACACAATTACGTTACGGCCATACGAAGAACAGACGGAAGCATTGATTTCTTCAAGCTTCCGCGGAAACACAATCCGAAGCTGAACATGGTGAAAAAAATACCATTTATAAGAGGGATCGCTGCTATTATTGAAGCGAGCGCTAACGGCACAAAGCATTTGAATTTCTCGAGTGAACGCTACGGACTTGATCCGTCTGAGGACGAGACGCTTAAGGAAGAAAAAAAAACCTCGGGGCTGTCAATGTATCTCAGCCTTGCAGTGATCGGCGTCTTATCATTTTTGTTCAGTAAATTCGTATTTACATTGGTTCCTGTTTTCTTAGCTGAACTGACAAGACCGGTTTTTCCAACGGACACAGCGCAAATCGCAGTTGAAAGTCTATTCAAACTGATTTTGCTGCTCGGTTATATTTATTTTTTATCCATGACACCGCTGATTAAAAGAGTGTTTCAATATCATGGAGCCGAACATAAGGTCATAAACTGTTATGAACAGAATTTGCCAATTACTGTAGAGAACGTTCAAAATCAATCACGGCTTCATTACCGCTGCGGGTCCAGCTTTATTTTATTTACCATTATTGTCGGTATGTTTGTATACTTGCTTGTTCCGACAGATCCGCTTTGGTTGCGTGTTATAGATCGTGTCGCTCTCATACCGGTTGTACTTGGGATTTCCTTTGAAGTGCTGCAGCTGACAAATAAAGTGCGTGATATTCCCGGTTTGAAATGTCTCGGGTACCCGGGCCTCTGGCTTCAGCTGTTAACGACGAAAGAACCTAAGGATGACCAAGTAGAAGTTGCAATCGAAAGCTTTAACGAGCTTCTCAGACTCGAAGAAAGATCTGAACAAAAAGAGCAGCCTTCTCACAACGTCATCTAATATCCGTTGCCCTGCTATTACTTTCGGAGGTGGACAGTTATGAATCATCGTGTACAACCTATTATTGCTGTATTAATTGCGCTGGGAGCGTTCGGTTTCCTCTATGTGCTGGTAACCAATCCCGGAGAAATGGCAAAAATGGCGATAACCGTCATCTTGGCAGGTATCATTATTTATTTTATTGTGAAATATGTAATGAAGCGAAATACTGGCAGTGAAGGAGCGGCTTTTAAAAAAGCGGCCAAACAATCGCGGCGCCGGCTGAAAGAACAAAAAGCAAAGCACCGCGCCGGGCATAAAGGCCGAGTGAGCCATCTGCGAAGCGTTCCGAGCGCCAGCAAACCTAAGCCGATGATTCTCAAGAAAAAAAGCCAGACGCAGCTGACTGTCATAGAAGGCAAAAAAAATAAAAAGAAAAACAGAGCGCTTTTTTAATAGGTCCACTGCTTTAAAAACTGCTCTGTCCGACTTTTACCTAGCTCAATCAGGGCTAGTTTTTTTTGTTGTGTTAAATGAAATTCGGTCGCCATCACGTTGTCAACCGGAAGAAAAATGATATTTTGCTCATAGCGTGACGCGATATGTCTTGCGTCATGCGCATCCTTCATCGTTTCAAACAGAGCGCCAAACAGTTCAAAAGCGTTTCCGATATTTTTTTTCGGCCGCTCCCTTTCATTCGGCGCAAGCGTCACACCGATAACAGGTCGTTTTCTTTCTTTAGAAAACAGCCATATGGGAAAATTGCTTAAAACGCCCCCATCCACTACGGTGGCAGTTCCTGTATCTGTTTTTAATTTTATTGGTTCAAAAAAATAGGGAATGCTGCAGCTCATTCTTACCGCTCTGGCAACCGGAAACATATCCGGATTTAACCCGTAGCGGACCAAGTCATCCGGCAGCACGATCATTGTACCGTTTGTCAGATCCGAAGCGATGAGCCGCAAAGAGCCTTTTTTCAAATCGCCAAAGACGCGTACGCCTTTCGCTCTTAAAAGGTCGGCGATCCACTTTTCTAATGTGTCTCCTTTAAACAAGCCCAAACGCCAGTAAATGGACACCCATTGGAGCATTTTTAAGGGGAGAAATGAGTATCGCTGGTCCAGCAGCCTCTCTCCGTCCACTTCTTCAATCAAAGCGTGAATTTCCTTGCTTGAATAACCTGATGCAATAAAAGCGGCAATAACGGCGCCGGCGCTTGTGCCGGCAAGCCGTGCAAAGCGGAAGCCTTTTTCCTCAAGCGCTTCATAAGCGCCGGCAAGCGCCACGCCTTTTACCCCTCCGCCAGAAAACACACCGTCAATATACATCCCATACCCTCCCCCTCCATCCAATGGTTTACTATCATTTTAAGAAAAAACGCGAAGAAATAGACCAATGAATGAAGCAGGGCGCATTTCATCAAAAAAAGGCGGCCTCCTTTGAGGCCCGCCTTTTTACTGATTATGATGTTCTGTTTTCTTTTGGATTGATTTCAGCTCTTTTTTACGCGCATCGTCTTCTTCAAAATATTGAACAAGATCACCGATGCGATCAATGCTGTTCCAGCTTAAATGATGCTCGATTCCTTCGACATCGTTATATATTTTCTCTTCATCAACACCAATGATTCTTAAAAACTGCTCAAGCAATTCATGTCTGTATACTAGCCGTTTGCCTATTTTCTTTCCTTTAGACGTTAGCACGAGACCGCGATATTTTTCATAAATTAAATATTCGTCTTTATCTAGTTTTTGAACCATTTTTGTTACAGAGGAGGGGTGGACTGCCAATGCTTCCGCGATATCAGAAACCCTTGCATATCCTTTTTCTTCAATCAGCATATAAATCTGTTCAATATAATCTTCCATACTTGGTGTCGTCATCGAAACCCTCCCAAAAAGCACCTTAACTTTATAAATCATTACAAGTTTACACTAATGAACTTGAAAAAACAAGGATGCTCTGCAGGCCAAAAAGCCCTTTTTACCGCTTATAATTCCATTCATCAGAAGCATATTTTGTTTCTGCCAAGTCCTGAACAAAATCAACCTCTTCCTGGGATAATTCGTACGGCTCCAAGTGAATATTCAAACCGGTTTCAAATCCGGATTTAAAAGCCTTGCGTGCATCCTCCATCGTCACCGGGTGATCGGTGAGTTCATTAATCGCAACCGCTTTATTTTTAAAATTGCGCTGCATCCGCTCTCTGACTCTTTCACTCGGATACAAAAACAGATCAAACAGCTTGTCCTCATCCAAATCAAGCAGAATGGAGCCGTGCTGAAGAATGACGCCTTTTTGTCTCGTTTGCGCGCTTCCCGCCACCTTGCGTCCCTCGACAACGAGCTCATACCAGGACGGCGCATCAAAACAAACGGAAGAGCGCGGGTTCTTTAAGCTTTCTTTTTCTTTTTCGGTTCTCGGAATGGCAAAATAAGCGTCCAGACCAAGATTTCTAAAGCCTTGGAGTATGCCTTCTGAAATAACCCGATATGCCTCGGTTACAGTCGCCGGCATTTCCGGATGATCCTCAGAAACGATTACACTGTATGTCAATTCCTGATCGTGGAGCACCCCTCTTCCTCCGGTCGGTCGTCTGACAAATCCAAGATTATACTTATGTACTGCTTCAAAATTGATTTCCTTTTTAATATTTTGAAAATAACCTACAGAAAGCGTCGCCGGATTCCAGCCGTAAAAACGGATGACCGGAGGAATTTTCTTTTCACTGTGCCAATATAAAAGCGCTTCATCAAGCGCCATATTGAAAGCCGGGCTTGCATTTCCTGAGTCTATAAACCGCCAAGTTTCTTTTTCCATTTTGAGACCTTCCTTACCGTTTTAATAGAATCAGTTTAACAAACTGCCGGGAAAATGAAAAATATTTTAGTTCCATTATGGATGACAATCGCGCCGTGCTTTACTATAATAGTATTTGTCGAAAACGTCTCTATGCCCTTGTTTAAAGAAGCAGGGTTTTGATTTTATACGTTAAAGGAGTAGAATCACATTGTCTAATATGATCGTTTTAATTATTTTTGCTGCGTTTATCGTCTATATGATTGCTTCATATGTCTATCAGCAGCGAATTATGAAAACACTTTCGGAAGAAGAATTCCGCGCTGGTTACCGCAAAGCGCAGCTTATCGATGTTCGTGAACCGAATGAATTTGATGGCGGACATATTTTAGGCGCCCGCAACATTCCGCTTTCTCAGCTGAAACAGAGAAAAAATGAAATCCGGCCGGACAAGCCTGTCTATCTGTACTGCCAGAACAGTGTCCGCAGCGGACGCGCGGCACAAACCCTGCGCAAAAACGGCTGCACTGAGATTTATAACCTTAAGGGCGGCTTTAAAAAATGGGGCGGAAAAATCAAAGCCAAAAATTAAAAAAACAGCTGTCTGATATCAGACAGCTGTTTTTTATTTTACAAGTTCGCTGCTTACGTTTTTCTCGTATCTAAGTACAGGCTGTCTCGCTGCTTTTGTTTCATCCATTCTTTTGACGATTGTTGTATGCGGAGCCTCCTGAACGAGCTCCGGAGTTTCCTCTGCTTCTTTCGCAATTTGGATCATAGCATCAATAAACGCATCCAGCGTTTCCTTGGATTCTGTCTCTGTCGGCTCAATCATGATGCACTCCTCAACATTAAGCGGGAAATAAATTGTAGGCGGATGATAGCCGAAATCGAGCAGCCGTTTTGCAATATCCAGCGTACGCACCCCAAGCTTTTTCTGGCGTTTCCCTGACAATACAAATTCGTGCTTGCAATGGCGGTCAAACGGCAGATCGTAATAAGGGGCAAGCTTTCTCATCATATAGTTGGCGTTCAGCACCGCGTTTTCAGTAACGGCCTTTAACCCGTCCGGGCCCATAGAGCGAATATACGTATACGCTCTGACATTGATGCCGAAGTTGCCGTAATAAGGCTTAACACGGCCGATCGCGTGAGGGCGGTCATAGTCAAAAGTAAACCGGCCTTCTTTTTTGATTAAAACGGGTTTTGGCAGATAAGGAATCAGATCTTCTTTTACGCCAACCGGACCTGAACCTGGACCGCCTCCGCCGTGAGGCCCTGTAAAGGTTTTATGCAAATTAAGATGCACCACATCAAATCCCATATCACCGGGTCTCGCTTTACTTAACACGGCATTTAAATTAGCGCCGTCATAATACAGCTTTCCTCCGGCTTGGTGAACGATTTCCGCCATCTCGGTGATCTGCTCCTCAAATAATCCGAGTGTATTCGGATTCGTCAGCATAAGAGCTGCGGTTTCTTCATTCACCGCTCTTTTTAAATCCTCTAAATCAACAAGCCCGTTTTCATTCGATTTCACCGTCACCGTTTCAAAACCGGCAACTGTTGCAGACGCAGGATTTGTCCCATGAGCTGAATCGGGGACAATGACCTTTGTCCGTTTCATATCTCCGCGCGCCTCATGATAAGCGCGGATCATCATCAGTCCCGTCCATTCGCCATGCGCCCCCGCCGCGGGCTGAAGCGTGACCTCATCCATTCCCGTAATTTCCTCGAGATGCTTGCTTAAGTCATATAAAAGCTCCAAAGCGCCTTGCACTGTGTCTTCGTCCTGAAGAGGATGGATCGCGGCAAAACCGGGAATCCGCGCGATTTTTTCATTCAATTTCGGATTGTATTTCATTGTGCAGGAACCGAGCGGATAAAAGCCCGAATCAACCCCGTGGTTCCGTCTGGACAATGCTGTGTAATGCCGCATAATATCCAGCTCAGAAACCTCCGGCAGCTCTGCGTCCTCATCCCGGATATAGCTGTCTGACAAGAGGTCCTCCACTTCCATTTCCGGTACGTCAAGCTCCGGCAGACTGTAGCCGACACGGCCTTCTCTTGAAAGCTCAAAAATAAGTGCCTGATCCTGATTATTCATGGCGATCCCCCAATTCCTGAATGAGTGCATCAATTTCTTCTTTTGTTCTCAGCTCTGTTACGGCAATAAGCATATGGCGGTCAAGCTCCGGATACGTCAGACCCAAATCGTAGCCGCCGATGATCCCTTTTGTCAGCAATCTTTGATTTACCGATTTCACAGGTTCATCTAGTTTGATAACGAATTCGTTAAACATCGGCCCGTCAAACATTACGGTGAGCCCCGCTTTTTTCGCTTCTTGCTTAGCATAATTAGCTTTTAAGAGATTTTGGCGGGCGATTTCTTTTACGCCGTTTTTCCCGAGAGCCGTCATGGCGACGGAAGCGGCCAGTGCGTTTAAAGCCTGGTTCGAGCAGATGTTTGACGTCGCCTTATCCCTGCGAATATGCTGCTCTCTGGCTTGTAAGGTAAGCACAAAACCTCTTTTTCCGTTTTCATCCTCCGTTTGTCCGACGAGGCGGCCCGGCACCTTTCTCATTAATTTTTTCGTGACCGCAAAAAATCCGCAATGGGGTCCGCCGTATGCGGAAGGAATCCCGAATGGCTGTGCGTCGCCAACCACAATATCGGCCTGAAAAGCGCCCGGCGGGGTCAGAAGTCCCAATGCAAGCGGATTGGCTGAGACAATAAACATGGATTTTCCCTGATGAGCGATCGGCTCAATATCCTTCAACGGCTCAATCAGACCAAAAAAGTTCGGGTACTGCACAATGACCGCCGCCGTATCGTCACAAACGGTTTCGCGCAAAGCATCAAGATCAGTCACTCCATTTGCGGCAGGGACTTCAACAACTTCAATATACTGTCCTTTTGCATATGTTTTCAGCACTTCTCTCGATTCAGGGTGCACGGTTGTTGACACCACAATTTTTTTCTTTTTCGTATGTCCGGAGGCAAGCATCGCAGCTTCCGCCAAGGCTGTTCCGCCATCATACATAGAAGAGTTGCTGATATCCATGCCAGTTAATTCACAAATCATCGTTTGAAACTCGAAAATCGCCTGAAGCTCCCCTTGAGAAATTTCCGGCTGATATGGTGTATAAGCTGTATAAAACTCAGACCTTGAAATGACATGATCCACAATAACCGGCTGATAATGATCATATACACCGGCGCCTAAGAAAGATGCGTATTGAACGGTATCACAGTTTTTAGACGCCAGCTTTGTCAGTTCTTTTGTTAATTCTGTTTCTGATTTTGCCTTTTTGATTTGATACTCTTTTTTAAATCTGACGTTCTCCGGTATATCGGCGAATAAATCATCGATCGTGTTTGCGCCGATGGCATCAAGCATTTCCTGTTTATCCTTTTCTGTCGCGGGCAAATAGCGGTGCTTCATGTGTTGACCCCTCTCCAAAGAAAAATTTTTAGCGTTTATAAAATGGTGTTTTAACTACCTTTGCTTTCACTAATTTTTTGCGAATCTCCACTTCTACAACAGTTCCGATCTCACTCGCTCCAGCATCAACCAAGGCAAGGCCCACGTTTTTCCCCAATGTCGGTGACTGGGTGCCTGTTGTCACCTTTCCGACGGATTTGCCGCTTTGAAACACTTCATATCCGTGTCTCGGTATTCCTTTTTCAATCATTTCAAGACCGACGAGCTTTCGTTTGGCCCCGTTTTCTTTCTGTTCACTCAATACAGACTTCCCGAAAAAATCAGATTCTTTTTTGTGTTTTACGGCAAAGCCTATACCTGCTTCAACCGGCGTGATATCCCGAGTCAGCTCCTGGCCATAGAGCGGGAGCTTCGCTTCAAATCTGAGTGTATCACGCGCCCCTAGCCCGCATGGCATAAGCCCGTGTTCTTCACCCGCTTCAATGATTTGTTTCCAAATTCGGACGGCGTCATCAGCACGGCAGTAAATTTCGAACCCGTCTTCACCCGTATAGCCGGTGCGCGAAATGAGTGCTTTGCAGCCGCTGATATCAGCTTCATCAATAAATGCAAATGGTTTTAAAGCAGACATATCTGAAGCTGTCAGATTTTTTAAAATTGTTTCTGCCTTCGGTCCCTGCACGGCCAAAAGCGCAATCTGATCTGACAAATTGTCAATCTGGACATCTCCTGCTGCGTGTTCTTTGAGCCAAGCAAGATCTTTATCTATATTTGAAGCATTTATGACAAGCAAATAGCGGTTTTCAGCTTTTTGATAGATGAGTAAATCATCAACGGTGCCGCCATCCGGATAGCACATCGCGGTATATTGCGCACGGCCGGTTTTTAACGCGGATACATCATTTGTCATCAGCTTTTGTAAAAAAGATAAGCTGTCATCCCCTGTGATTTCGACTTCCCCCATATGAGATACATCAAACAGCCCGGCTGCTGTTCGGACAGCCTCATGCTCTTTTTTGATTGAAGAAAATTGAACAGGAAGCTCCCAGCCTCCGAAATCAATCGTTTTCCCTCCATATTCCTTATACAATTCAAATAACGGTGTTCTTTTCAGCATCAAATTCCTCCCCTTTTTCAACGGCGCAGCTAAAAAAACATACAAAAAAGGACAGAGAAACACCTCATATTAAATGAAGGTTCTCTGTCCTGGCACCTGAAAGTTTACTTTGCAATAGCAAAGACGTCCCCTTTGGTGGCTTGCGCATTTCACACAAACACTCTCCAGAGTTGCGTCGAGCAAGAGTTCTTTTGCCTGAGAGATTCACTCCGCAGTTTGCTCCTTCGGCGCCTGTATCCCGGTTTTCTCGGTCAGGTCTCTCCCCTTGCTGTCATTCGCTCATATTTTCATGCTGTTATGGACATACTATAGCAATATCTTACATCAAATACATACTCATATCCTACCATCATCACTATATGCTGGGCAACAGCAATTTGGGCGGATTTTTCTTATATTGTTCATTTTAAAAATTGAAGAATATGAAAGGCGGTTTCACAGCAATGAATGCAGAAATCACATATGATACAAAATGGCCCGAAGAATTTGCCGAAAGACTGAAAAACGACGGTCCGTGGTCAAACTGGGAGCTGTACAAGCTTTCATCAGAAATCCAGGAAACATTGGCGATTCCTGAATTTGAAGGCTTGCGGGCCCCATTATATCTCCCTTCCTTCACGCCGCTTCCCCATCAGCTTGAGGTTGCGCAGAAGGTTGTTGAAAAAATGAACGGAAAAGCGATTTTAGCAGATGAAGTGGGGCTCGGCAAAACTGTTGAAGCGGGACTGATTCTAAAAGAATATATGATTCGCGGGTTAGCCAAAAAAATTCTGATCCTTGTGCCAGCTTCTCTTGTTTCGCAGTGGGTGAAAGAGCTTCAGGAAAAATTTTTGATTCCGGCTGTTGAGCAAAAGAAGAGCTATGTGTGGGAGCAGTGCGATATCGTCGTGTCCTCCATCGATACTGCAAAGCGCTCGCCCCACCGGGAAATTGTGCTGTCAATCCCATATGATCTCGTCATTATTGATGAGGCCCACAAGCTGAAAAATAGCAAAACAAAGAACTATGAATTTGTCCGGAATCTTGTGAAAAAATACTGCCTGCTGCTGACTGCGACGCCAATCCAAAACCGTGTTGAAGAAATTTTCAATTTGGTTTCCTTATTAAAGCCTGGTCATTTAGGCAATCAGAATCACTTTCAAGAAATGTTTTCTAAAAAGAAATCCAGCTTAGAAGCACATGATCATTTAAAAGATCTAGTGAATAAAGTCATGATTCGCAACAGGCGGCATGACACCGGGCTGAATTGGAAGCAGCGCCGCGTCGAAACAGTGCCGATTGAATTTTCTCCATCAGAGCAGGCGCTTTACGATGAGATTTCCCGCCTGAAAGAAAGCATTAACAAACCGGCCAGCATGTTCTCCATTATGACACTCCAAAGAGAATGCTGTTCAAGCAGGGAAGCTGTGTACATGACACTGAAAAAAATGCTCGACCAAAAAGAAAAACAGGCACCAGCCATTGATGAACACACCATTTCTATATTAATGGACCGCATCAATCAAGTGACGCAAAATTCTAAAGCGAATCAAGTCGTCGATCTGATTAAAAAGATAGACGATAAAGTCATTATTTTTACAGAATACCGTGCCACTCAAATTTACCTGCAATGGTTTCTTCAGCAACACGGCATCAGCTCTGTGCCGTTCAGAGGCGGATTTAAACGCGGGAAAAAAGACTGGATGAAGGACCTTTTCCGCGGGAAGGTTCAAGTGCTGATTGCAACTGAAGCGGGCGGCGAAGGGATCAACCTGCAGTTTTGCAATCACATGATTAACTATGATTTGCCATGGAATCCGATGCGGCTTGAACAAAGAATCGGAAGAATCCACAGGCTCGGGCAGGAACGTGACGTCCATATTTATAACATGGCTACCAAACATACAGTGGAAGAGCATATTTTAAAGCTTTTATATGAAAAAATTCATTTATTTGAAAAAGTGGTCGGCGAGCTTGATGACATTTTAACAAAAATTCAAGTCAACAATTTTGAAGAGCACCTGCACGATATTTTGTACCATTCGGCAACCGAAGAAGAAATGAAAATTAAAATGGACAACTTAACCTCATTTTTATCTTATAAAAAACAGCAGCCCGCTGAAAAAAGAGGTTCTTAGCCGCAAGGAGGTTTTACAAGTGAGACAGCAAGAGGTTCACCAATTTCTGCTTCGTTTTTTCCAGGCAAACAGCTGTCCGATCATCGACCAAGGCCCCGGTTACATGACGGTTCAGCTTACAGTTGAAATGGACAAACAGATCATGAATCGGCCTTTTTACTGGCACTGGCGCGAGAAGACCGGCGGCGACCCGAATCCGATGAAAATAACGTTCATTACAGATAAGGAATCAGCTCCAAAAGACCTAGATGGCGAATTTATTTATTTCGGGGCGCCGCGCCTGTTTCAAATATTTAAAGCAGTTAAACAAAATGGGAGATTTACCAGAATGTATGAGAAAATTGAATCAGCCGGAGCGAAAATTCCGCTTCAGCCTTGGCTTGGTATAAATGTCATGATTTCATACCAGTCCGACATGAAAAAGGATAAGCTATTATCACTAGGTCTTCACCTTGTCTCTGGAGCCATGATTGAAGATTTTCAAAGTAAGCTCGTACAGCTTTCATTGACATCACAAATATGTGACTATTGTTTCACCATATCGCCTATGATCAAACCTGAAAGCGGTCTTAAGCGGATGGAGAGCTATATTACCCAAGCCGCTAGACAAGAACCGTCAGACTGGGCAGAGCAGGCGGTAAACAGGTGGCAAAACGATATGAAATTGCTTGATCAGTTTTATGAGCATACAGAAGAAAAACCAGAAGAGTACCAACTTGAAAAACAAGCGTTAAAAGCCTTGTATCAACCAAAGATATCAGTTCAGATCGAAAATGGCGGATTATTTTTTCTGCAAAATAATATTTCGAGCTAACTTTTTTCAGATTCGACATCGTTCTCGTTTTTTTTGGAAAAATGCTATTATAATAAAGGTATATTGGAAAAAAATTCTGGCTATTCAATTGGCAAATGACTTCCAGAGACCACAGAAGGCGTACAATGGTCATGGCCGGACTGGCTGAAATACATAAACAAGTATTTTAGGAGGAGAAACTGCATGAAAAATGCAAAACAAGAGCACTTCGAATTAGATCAAGAATGGGTTGAATTAATGATGGAAGCCAGAGAAGCAAATATCAGCCCTGAGGAAATACGCAAATATTTACTTTTAAACAAAAAGTCTGCTCATCCTGGTCCGGCAGCCAGAAGTCATACCATAAATCCTTTCTGAATGTGCTATAATATCACAAGGAAGGTGATGACATTGATTGGCCAGCGTATTAAACAATACCGTAAAGAAAAAGGCTACTCACTATCAGAACTAGCAGAAAAAGCTGGGGTAGCGAAGTCTTATTTAAGCTCAATAGAACGAAATCTACAAACGAACCCCTCCATTCAATTTCTCGAAAAAGTCTCCGCTGTTCTGGACGTCTCGGTTCATACTTTGCTTGATGAAAAACATGAAACCGAATACGATGGTCAATTAGATAGTGAATGGGAGAAATTGGTTCGCGATGCGATGACATCTGGGGTATCGAAAAAACAATTTCGTGAATTTTTAGATTATCAAAAATGGAGAAAGTCCCAAAAAGAGGAGTAGTGCCTGAGCAGAGGCACTTACTCCTCTTTTGTCAATGAACATAAGAATGGCTCAGTACGCATGTACTGGGCCACCTCTTTTTCTATTAATGTTTATCCTCGCTATGCGCTTTTTCATTTTCTTTAATGTAACCGTCTTTATCAGTATGTTCCTTTTTGATTGTCAAGCCACTCCACTGTGTTGCTTCAAATGAGAATTGAAGCTGTAATGAGTTGCCTTGATATTTATTTTGAACCATTTGTCCCTTTTCATCTTTTGTTTTATCGTCTTTAAATTGAATTTCCATTTTAACCTGGTCAAAATCAGTCGGTGTTTTAGGAACACCGTCATATTCAGGAGCGGTTTTACCGTCAATTGTCGCTATATTGACTTTTCCGCTTGCGTTTAAGAATTTAGGATCAATTTGTTTTTTAATTTTTTCAGTCGCCGCAGCATCATTCTTAGAGGACATTAAATATAAGTCTTTAAGGTTGGCATCATCTAAAATGATGTTTTTCGGATAGCCATTGCCTCCCTCTTTGCCGACTGTCAATAATGTAACCTCAAACTGGCTGAGAAAATCTTCTGGGGATGTATTACTTCCGCCGTTTGCTTTAAATTCTCCATAATTCAGCGCCATTAATACCTCTTTGATCGCAAGTGAGCCGTTATTTTCGAATTGGAAATCTTTCGTCAATTTATCTCCCGGCTTTAGATTTGATAAGTTGACACTGGCTGAATTTTCTTTCGCTGCTAAATCAAGCGTACCTGATGCAAAAGTAGCATCCGTTGATTTAATGTCGTTAAATGCTGCCCATGTTCCTCCTCCTACTAAAGCTAACCCTAGTGCTGCTGATGCAACTCCTAAACTCAATTTCTTTTTCATACCCATGGTAAACTCCCCTTTTATTGAATGATTATATTATCGAAACCTGTTGCCAGGTTTACAACTGATGTTAAGTGGACATCGTATTGTCCTTTGTCTCTGTTTCCAAGGCTTTCGTCTTTCTTTCAATCTCTCTGATCGCACTGCTGATTGTCACAAAAGAGTAGATCAGCAGCATAACGCCAGGAACAATCAGTAAAATAGCAGTGCCGATCGGCTGACTGGCAAAATGAAGCATGTAGCCGGCATAAGGAAGCTGAAAACCTGTATATTGCGCGCGGACATTTTCATCCGACACAGGCGCAGAATCAGCTGCGGCGTTATTATCCCCTTTTGTTTGGAATAACAAATGATCGCCTTGCTTTTTCATATCAATAATTCTATGGGTCACCGCTGTGTCTGCATCCTGCATAAATGTGATCACGTCGCCCTTTTGGAGCTCTTTCACATCTGTGATTTCTTTAACGAGAATTAATGAGCCCGTTTTAAATTCAGGGTCCATTGAGCCAGACAGTACTGATTTCAGCGTGTATCCGAACACTGCCGGCTCTCCCCCGGATGAACGTGTTGATATGACAACTAGCGTTAACACAATAATCAGAGTAAAGATGATTACGTAAAGGATATTACTGATCAGCTTTAATGCTTTTTTCATCCTCTTCCCCGCTTTCCTTCTGAACTGGTTGATTTTCTTTGTCTTCATTTACGGCTTTGTCGGCTGTTTTTTCTTTATCTGTCTTGTCTTTTCTGTCACTGTCTGCTTGATTGTGCTGATTTTTCACAGCCGGCTGACTTTCCTTTTTCGGTGCTGTCGGTTTTTCGTCACACTTCACAATTGTCATTGGTTCCGACCACTCAGACTTGCTGCCGTCCGCCGGATAGCCGGCCGGTTTATATACTTTAAACGCATAAATGCCGGGTTTCACTTTTTTATTTGTTTCAATTTTGTAAAGTGATTCGCCTATTTGGGTGGAAACGTATCCTTTATCTATTACGCTCCCGTCTTTTAGCGGTTTGCGGGTGTTTGCCAGTTTATGAAGCTCCCACTTCCATTTCGATTTCTTAAGTTTCTGGCCTCTGTTTTCCAGCTCGGCAAATAGACGAACAGGGGAACAGACAGTACCTTTTGTATCTGTTTGATTCACCACGTGTAAATCACTTTGGTCCCACCGTTTATCATAATGACAGTTTTTATCTGTATGCTGAAAGTTCTCACACGTTTGAAGCGAAACATCAAAGTTTTCAATATCATAAAAAGCAGCGCTTGTATCTCCGGTAAATTGTAAGCATATAGCGGCTGTCAGACTGAATATGGCTGAAAGCTGAAAAACAAGCAGCACTCTTAATTTTGTCTTAGCCTTATGCTGATTGCGGAACAATCGAAACATACCTTACCCCCTGTAAAACACTGTAACTTGATGTGACAGTCGTTCTCTTTTAAGAACCGCACAAACTGAGTATAATCAACGATTGAAGGATTTAAAAACACCAAAATCCGCCATTTTGTTCGTTTAAAAGAATGTTTTCATCATATTGCATAGCCTTACTCAATATTGCTCACCTTTTTAAGTTTTTAGAATTTTTTGGGATTGTTATGTGAGAAATTAAACGCATATCCGGTTAACATTTGGCAATAATAAACAACAAAGAAAGGGTGACGGCTTATGATCAAACAATGTGTGATTTGTCTGTCTCTTCTCGGTTTCGGCACCAGTGCCGCTCAAGCAGAAGAAGGGCCGCTTGTAACCGCCCGACACATGTCAAAATGGGAAGAGCTTGCTGTAAAAGAAGCAAAAAAAAGGTACCCGCTCGCACAGGTACTGGTTAAACAAAAAGTTTGGGACCGCAAAAGAAAAGACGAAGCTGTGAAACAATATCATTTAACCCTGAGAGAAGGCTCAAAGGAATTCGGCGTGTTTGTCACAATTTCTTTCGATCCTCATAGTCAAAAGGTGAATAAAATTGCAATTTTAGAAGAATATCAATAAGGTCCTCCATGTGAAGGACCTTGCTCGTTATATTGGCACAATTTATTTTTTTCTTTTCAGCCATAGCCTAAAACCATAAGGTAAAATACCGAACCAATGCTGAGAAGCAGGCGTTTTTGTTTCTTTTCGAACCTCTTTTCGTTCTTTTCGCTCATCTTTTGGAGTGTCTATATATTTCACAAATTGCTGAGTCATATATTTGACATAATCATTCGTTTTCACGTGATCACCTCATCATTCAGTTATTATGAAGTGTTGGCTCACACGACTTTTTTTATACACATACCGCTGGTTTATTCTGTCCAGCTCAGCAGTTTTTTCTGATTTTGATCGAACAGCAGCTGAGCGTTTTTTTCTGTTCCCGACTCTGTGATGGCTTTAAGGGTGATTTCTTGCTGTTCTTTTATGGTTGTTTTGCGAATGTCATAAGATACATGTCCATATTGAAACTGCTGTGAACCCTTTCGGCCTGGTCTGTGCTCAAGTATATGCCTGATGGATAGAAGCGCGCCATTTTGCAGCAGATTTTCTCCTGTGTAATACTCTTTTGTTTCCTTCTCAAACATATGGCGTGAAACAAATTGAGGGGCGGTGAAATTCACAATCAGCATCACAAGGGCAAATGTAAAAAGAACGGCCGGATAGATAAACCCTTTTGAGTAGTACATTCACCCACCTCCTAACGACGTATATACCGGAAAAGCTGTTTGATACTCTTTATCATTCTCATTCTTGACTTTCAGCCAAAGCATCCCGTTTTTAACCTCGGCTTTCATTGTTTTAATATGGTCAAGAATCGGAACATGCCCTTTTCCGTCTACTCTTTTCCTGATCATTGAATGGTAGATTTCAAAACGGACCTCTTGCCCTGACAGATTTCTGCAGATTAAGACGCTCCCATGCTCATCTGTCTGCACTGTCTGCGATTGCTTGCACTCATTCATGATCTGCTCTACCGAAATGATCCATTCCCGCTGCATGAAGCCCTCATTCTCCTGTTGACGTAACAAAAATAGATGAAAGTACATCGCTAACGATCCTGATATGAGCAAATAAGCAGAGAGCGAAAATAATACATTAAGAAGCGTATAGCCAGTCTGTCCGCAAAATGCTGAGGCAAAATGGCTTGTCTTTATAGGTGTCTGATGAGATGCATACGTTTTGATACTCTCCCTCCTCCTCCCATGTCATCGAGTATTTGCTATTGTTCATCGAAACAGCCTGTGACGAATTTCCTGCTCCTATCAGCATATATTTGCCTATGCTTTCATTAACAAGCTGATAACCAATTTCTCTCGACTCCGCTATATGTTCATCAGCTATCAGCTTGTTCCACAACGGCACGATCGTCAGAAGCATAAACAGCCATATGCTGAGGGCAGCCATTGTTTCAATTGTAGAAAAGCCTTTATTTTCTCTCCACATTCACTCTTCCGCTCCCTAAATAAACTGTTATGTCATAGGCGGCACGCCCTTTTATACGGATTTTCCCGCCTATATTCGGGTGCCCTTTCTCGTTAAATTCCAAGCGGTCTTTTAATGTCAGTGACTCTGCAAAAAGACCATGATGATATGTACGGTCTATAACAGTGTCACCTATGATTAATTGATATTTTTTCTCTTGAAAAAGAATCTTTGTTCTTTGATGATTGGAAATTGCGGTCTGCTGTGCAAGTAAAATATCGTTTTTCAGCTGGGATACTGTCTGCCGTAATGCTGTATTTTCATAAACAGGAGGAAGCGTGGTAAACACCGCAATCAGCATAATAGAGGCAAGGCTCAAAACAAGCAGGCTTTCTAAAAGGGTGAATCCAGCTTCCCCTTTTAATTTAATGTTCAACCTTAACCTCCCCGCCGGTAATGATAATTTGCTTTCCATTTGGACAGACCGCATCTTTTTTCACATAACCTTCTGCCTGTAAATCGCCGAGGCTTGGTGTCTTCCCGTCATGATCGAGTTCATATGCTGTTACCTGCGCCTTTATCATGTTTTGCAGGCCTTCACAGCCTTTTTTCTGAATGGTTTGATTATGTTTTGTTACATTCGGTATGGTGATCAATAGCAAAATAGAAATAATAAAGAGTACGATCAGCATTTCCACAAGTGTAAACCCTTTCTCGTTCATCAGCCTCTTCCTTTCACATTTGATTCATCATCTGATACATAGGCAGGAGCATCGATAGATAAACAATTAAAATCATCCCTGCGACAAATCCGTAAATAATGGGCTGAAGAATGCCTGTCCATTTTTGTGACTTGTCCTCAAGCCGCTGCAATATAAACTGGCTGTATGTGAGGAGTTCCCGATCCAAGCGGCCGCTTAGCTGGCCATGAGATATCACTTTTGAAAAATCATTTTCGTAAAAAGGCCGTTTGCATAAAGCAGCTTCAATGGTTTCACCGGCTTTTAACCGTTCAATCATTTGTTCAGCTTCATGGCGGTAAAAAGGGAGAAACGTTTGATGCCTAAATGCTTTCAAACTGTCATAAATAGAAAGACCTGATGCTAGCAGACTGCTCAGCTGTAAAGAAAAAAAGTAGCTGTTAAACAGCCTGACCAGCTTTCCAAACAAAGGAATACTTACGCAAATGAGCATTTGATGGTCAGGGGATTTTTTCTTGAACACAAACCAATAATAAAGACCTGTTCCTGCAGCCAAAATGGCCATTAATATGAACACAGCATCAAGGTGCTGAAAAAACGCAAAAATGATGTCTGTTGTGCGTGAGGTTTCTACATTCATCGATTGATAAATACCAGAAAACTGAGGGATGATGATGTATTGCAGCATATAAAGCATGACAACAACAGTAAAGATGAGGAAAAGAGGATATCGCAACACCCTTTTTATCTGTTCTGTCTGGCCTGCTTTTCGTTCCAGCAGCTCTCCGCTCTGCATCATGGAAGCCGGCAATTCCCCATGTGTTTCAGCAAAATAACAAATACCGACGGCTTCCTTATGAAATGACAAGCTCTTTAATACATGGTAAAACGATTCCCCTTCTCTCAACCGGCTTATGGCGTTAGCCAAGTCCGCCAGCTGCCTTTTATTCATTTGCAGCTGCATCAGGCGCAATCCGTCTAAAAGACTGTATCCGCCCGCTGTCATTTCACCCAGCCTTTTCAGTAAATAGGCTTGATCCTTTAACGGCCAAACTTTTCTAATCTGTTTCATGATAAACCCACCGGTCATAGTTGTTTGTCGTTAAATAGCCGAGCGCAATCCCTTTTCTTATAATTTGACGCAGCGTTTGATATTGGTAATTTGCATTGTCCCCTTTCGCTTCCTGGATACACTGCTGAAGGTTTTTCCCGTAAAGCAGCTCGTATACGCTTGCTCTCCTGACATTTCGTGACAGGCGGCAATACACTGATGAACATCCGTCTTCACAAAACGGGCAAGCCAAATCAACTAAACGCTGAGCCGCTATCGCAATAACCGTTTGCTCGATTTCATTCATATTAATGCCAAATTCAAGCAGCCTGTAAATCGCGCCCTTCGCATCTCTCGTATGAAGGCTCGTCAGCACTAAATGACCAGTCATCGCTGCCCGCACCGCGATCTGGGCTGTTTCAGCGTCTCTTATCTCACCTAAAACGATCATATCGGGGTCATGGCGCAAAATAGCCTTCAGCCCTGTGGAATATGTGACACCGGCTTTTTCATTCACCTGCACTTGAAGAACATCTTCATCCCTCGTTTCCACTGGATCTTCAAGTGTGACAATGTTTCGATTAAAATGTTTTTTTGCATATTGGATCAGAGAATATAATGTTGTTGTTTTCCCAGAGCCTGTTGGCCCGGTAAAAATCAGCATGCCGTGGGAATGTTTTAAAAATGAAAGCAAGGTGGCTCCTGTCTTTGGGAATAAAGACAGTTTGTCAATCGAAGGGATATTATACTGAGGCATCACTCTGATGACGAGGCTTTCTTCGTTAATTGTCGGGAGTGTTGACATCCTTAAGTGAACGTCACCCTCTTTTAATTTTAGAGTAAGAGATCCATTTTGCGGCTTTCTTCTTTCCCCTATGTCCATAGCTGAGAGAAACTTAAAATGAGAAATGAGCCTTACACACTCTTCTTTTTTCATGTTTCGCTTTTTCAGCAATGCATGGTCAACCCGAAAATGAATGATTGCGTCCCGTTCCCTCGGCACAATGTGAATGTCAGAGGCCTTCGTCCTATATGCCTCTTCAATTAAAGTTTTGCTTGTTTTTTCTATCGAATCCACTTTGATTCCCTCTCCTTTCAAAGCGTATTGTAGAAAAAGAAGACATGGTAATCAAACAAAGAAAATGTGATTTTCTGATGTATTTACAACTTAAAAAAACATTTCGCCCCTATCAAAAATAGAAATTCAGATATATGTATCACATCATTTTCAATTTTAATAAGGATTTGAAAAGAGATTGATGGACAAATGTACGCAGTCCGGCTCTGGCATCCAAAGAGGGATTTATAAATCGGAGTATGATGCTTTCTAAAATTGGCGAATCAGTTTATTGTATACAAAATAAAAAGGAAGAGGCAATTACCTCTTCCGAACTGTTTGTTATGCTGATTTAGAAATTTCACTTAATGCTTTTCCGGCTTTCTGGTCTGTATCTTTCTTAACGGAAAGGTCGCCTAACGCAACAATACCCGTTAAACGTTCATTTTCAAGAATCGGTAAACGGCGGATTTGATGCTCTGCCATGAGCTGACTCGCTTCATCAGCAAACATATCAGGATGACCGAAAACGATTTCTGTGCTCATGATATCACTTGCTTTCGCCTCCATTTGATCTTCAGCTAAGCTTCTGGTGACAATGTCCCGATCAGAAACGATGCCTTGAAGTCTGCCGCTTTCACAAATTGGAATCGAACCGACATTGGAGTCTTTCATCTTTTTGGCTAGTTCAGTGACTGATGCGGTTGGCTCGCAGCATTCTACATTCGCAGTCATGATATCTCTTACTATCATTTCAATTCCTCCTTTACCGTGTTCTATTTATTCTTTATCCGCTGCACAAAAAATGAAACATTCTACAGGGTCCGCCGTTTTCGAGATTTCTTTTTATCCTTCCGTTCCTGCAGCATATCTCCCGTCCAGCCTTTCTTCTTCAAATATAGGTAGATCAAGACTGTAGAAGTGATAATCAATAAGAGAGAAAAGACATAACCGTATTTCCAATTCAGCTCAGGCATCACAGAAAAGTTCATCCCCCAGAGGGCCCCCAGCGCTGTAATCGGCGTAAAAAGCGTCGTAAAAATGGTCAGCGCTTTTACAATTTCATTTCCCCTGTGCGAGGTAATGACTTCCTCTGAATGAAGCAGATTGTTAAGCTCCCCTTCAAATTCGCTGATGTATGTAAACCCCCTGTCAATTTTCAGGTGTGTCCGCTGATAATCCTTTTTTCCTTCATTTTGAGGCAAAAAGGTTTCTTTCAACGCCATTTCAATTTTTTTAGCGCTTAGGATTAAGTTTTTCCAAATCATCAGCTCATGGCGCAGGAGATGGACGCGATTTAAAATGCTTTTGCTATTGTCGTCTTTGATTTGCCATCTGAGCTTTCTCAGCTTTACTTCAAATTCATCTATACCGATTAAATACGCATTCATTAGTTCGCCGAGAAGAATCAAAAACCCCTCTATTGCATTGTTCGCTCTTTCCATTTGCTGGACAACTTGTTTTCCCTTAATCCCCTCCAAAATCGAAAAATCAAAGTTAATTGTGAAAAAATATTGCCTAGTAATATAGAAGTGAAAAACGGTATGGTCTTTTTCCTCGCCAAGCCCCTGATCATATACGATCGAGCCGAATACCGCTTCATTCTCAGCTTCTGTTGTATCCACGCGCAAAAAGTTAATATGATGATTATTTTCAAACCACTTTTCACATTGCGGCCAATGAGAAAAATGGATCAGATCTCTTGCCTTATCTCTTTCCTGAGGCCCCATTTGGTACCAAAACCAATCTTCACCTGTATGTACCTTCATGTTACGATCCTCCAGACTTTTATTCTTTTGTTCTTTAATTGCCCAAGGAGAAGCATTCCTAAACCATTTAGGCACTTCATCACATGTTTTGTGAGCTTTTGCCGGTGGTATGGAATGTAGAAAGACATCGGAAAGGGAGGTGCATGCCTTCCTTGGAGAAGGCAGTTTATTTTGGAATTTATCAATTTATTAGCAGTCGCGTTTTTAATTTTGTTAACGGGATTTTTTGTCGCCGTAGAATTTTCGATCGTAAAAGTAAGGCGATCCAGAATTGATCAGCTTGTCGCAAAAGGCAAAAAAGGCGCTAAAGCGGCAAAACATGTGGTCACACATCTTGACGAATATTTATCAGCCTGCCAGCTGGGCATCACGGTCGCAGCTTTAGGACTCGGCTGGCTGGGTGAACCGACTGTACAGACTCTGCTTCGCCCGCTCTTTCATAAGGCAGGTTTAAACGAGTCGCTTACTCATCTTCTTTCCCTTATTATCGCCTTTTTAGTGGTAACGTATTTAAATGTCGTCATCGGGGAGCTGGCACCGAAGAGCTTCGCGATTCAAAAAGCAGAAAGCATTACGCTGATGCTCGCGAAACCATTAATCTGGTTTTATAAAATCATGTTTCCGTTCATTTGGCTCCTTAACCAGTCTGCCAGAATGATCACAGGACTTTTTGGGCTGAAGCCGGCATCAGAGCATGAACTGGCTTATACGGAGGAAGAGCTTAGAGTACTGCTGACCGAAAGCTATAAAAGCGGAGAAATCAGAAAAAGCGAATTAAAATATATGAATAATATATTTACTTTTGATAAACGAATGGCAAAGGAGATCATGGTCCCGCGAAACGAAATGGTCAGTTTATCTATTGAGGATGACTCGATTCCAAGCATGCGGGAAACGGTTAAGCAGACCAAATATACCCGTTACCCGGTTGTAAAAGAAGATAAAGATAACGTCATCGGCGTGATCAATATGAAAGAAGTGCTGTTTTCATTGCTGACGAAAGATTTTTCTTTTCAGAAGCACAAAATTGAACCCTTCATACAGCCCGTCATTCATGTCATTGAGACCATTCCGATTTACAAATTACTCATCAAAATGCAAAAAGAACGCACTCATATGGCGATTCTCATTGATGAGTATGGCGGAACTTCAGGATTGATCACCGTCGAGGATATTATTGAAGAAATTGTAGGAGAAATACGCGATGAATTCGATGCAGATGAAGTGCCTCATGTTCGAGAGCTGGGAAAAGATCATTATTTATTAAATGCGAAGTTATTAATCAGTGACGTGAATAACCTGCTTGGAACTGATTTATCAGATGCTGAAGTCGATACGCTCGGAGGCTGGTTTCTCACACAAAACATAGACGCCGAGCCTGAAAGTGTCATTGAATATGACGGCTACTCATTCAAGGTAAAAGACATCGACAGTCACCATATTTTGTTTATCGAAGTAAAAAAAGCTGAATAGCCCTAGCACAGGCTGTTCAGCTGTTGCTTCTCTTCATTGTTGAACGTGTTTCAAAAAAATACATCCCTTAAGGGACATCTTAAGATTCTTCTATCTTAAATCCTTTGTTGGCTAAAGCTTTAGCAAGACTTTGCTCTGTTTTCACATTCGAAAAATCTAATCCGAGCTTCACAACAGTCTGGGCGATTTCAGGCCTGATTCCTGAAATAATCGTCTCAATGCCCAGCAGTTTGGTGCTGTCAATCACTTTAAAGATTTGATAGGCAACCATCGTATCGACGATAGGAACACCGGATATATCTAAAAATAAATATGAAAGCTTTAACGCCGAGCATTGGGCCAAAACGGATTCCAAAATGGTTCTCGCTCTGTACGTGTCAATTTCACCAACAAGGGGAAGAATCCCAATCTCTTTAGAAATCGGCATAATCGGTGCGCTCAATTCATTGATCATTTCTTTTTGCGCATTTAATTGGATCACCGTGACCTGATGATATTCTTCTGTAAATACCTCGATAATCTCATCAATCGTTTGATTCAAAATCTTGCTCCACTCAAATATCTCCTGGATGCCGATTTCTTGGGAAGAAGCGGCTTCGCTGAAGTCTTGAATCCATTGCCACATGATGTGCCTGAAAGCGTTAAACTGACTGACACTTTCCGTCACAGTCACTTCATGAACAGCACGATCTCTGGCACATTGAAGTGACCATTGGTTAAGCTGATCCTTCACCTCTTCTTTTCTAATGGATTTTGCTACAATAGCTACCAATGATTCATGCTGCTCTTTTAATTTTCGTTCTAATTTTTGCTGATCTTTTGCAGAATACAGCAAACTTCCTTTTAACGTGCATGTTTCCAGCCATTGGAGTGTAATGTCTTCTTTGTGCTCTGTTAAATACTGATCTAGAGCTTTCATTTCAATCGGTTACCTCCTGTGATGTTTATCTTTCAAAAAGTGTATAATTGATATGTATAACTTGTCTCACGTTACACATACTATTTTTATATTCGATGGGCTATAGCCAAGCGGTAAGGCAATGGACTTTGACTCCGTGATCGTTGGTTCGAATCCAGCTAGCCCAGTTTCTGAACCGTGAAAAACCGAAGATAAGCTGATTCAAGCAAATCAGCGGATCTTCGGTTTTTCATCATGCAGATTGATGAATCGTTTTCTTCTTCGATAACTTTAACAGTTCTCCCGGATTGTATCCGATAACAAGTTTCCTGTTGTCCACGAGAATCGGACGGCGCAAAAGCTTCGGTTTCTCAATTAAAAGTTCCAGCACTTCGTTTACAGTCATATCTTCAATGTTTAAATTTAAATTTTTGAAGGTTTGGCTTCTTGTTGCTAAAATTTCGTCAATTCCTTCTGTCGTTAAAGATAAAATATACTTTAATTCATCCATCGTTGGAGTTTCTCTGAATAAGTGCCGTTCGTTAAATTCAATCTGGTGCGCTTTGAGCCAATGTTTTGTTTTTCGGCATGACGTGCAGCTTGGGTATGAGTAAAAAGTTAATTGTTCCATTATGTTTTTTCCTCCTCCAGTTAACCATCTCTTTGTAGAATAACTACCCGTAACAATTTTTCTTTAAACCATTTATTGAACTTTTTTTCGGGTTATTTCTAAAAAACCGCACATATAATAGAAAACGCAATCAAAGGGTTAAATACCATTTTTCATATTAATAATGAAAATGTTTACATTTTTGTTCGTGATCTATTATAATAACAATCAGAGGGACTCTCGGGAGGGGATAAAAAATGAATCGCATGTTCCGGGTGTTAGGATTTTGGACGGGAATATTTGCAGTCATGTTTTATTTAGGTGATATGAAAGATGCTTCCCTTTTATTTTTTGGACAGACGATCTTATTTGTGTTTCTATCGTATTTGAATTTAACAGAACGGATGTACATTTATATCTTTGGCGCTTATTTAACCATCTTCTTTGCCGGCTTCACATACTATTCCATTTTTATTATGGCACCAGGCGGCGGAGGACATTAAAGGCAAAAAGAGACAAACCTCATCGGTTTGTCTCTTTTTCTATAATGAAAAACCATTTAAAAACGGATTTTGATCCTGCTCAGTCTGCACGTCAGTTTCAGGGCCATGTCCGCTTAACACCAATGTGTGCTCCGGCAGCGCAAGCAATTTTTCATGGATAGACGTCAGCAGCGTTTCTTGGTCGCCTCCATGTAAATCTGTACGGCCTATCCCGCCTTGAAACAGGACATCACCGGAAATCACCAGGTCGGCATCCTTTACGTAATATGAAACGCTTCCCGGGGAATGTCCCGGTGTAAATAGCGTCTCCAGATGGAAAGGCCCAATATTCAGCTCACCGTCCCCTTCAATCAAATGATCTGCCGGCTTAGCTGTCACTTCTATTCCTCTCAGCATTCCTGAGCCGTTTAATGAGGCATCTGTAAGCCAATTCTTTTCATTTTGATGCAGATAGACAGGAATATCCCATCTGTCTCTCACGTCATCCAGCGCCCCAATATGGTCAAAATGGGCGTGTGTCAGTAAAATGGCTAAAGGCGTTAATCCTTTTTCTTTTATGTATTGGTTGATTTTATCTCCTTCGCCGCCCGGATCAAAAATCAGGCATTGATCATCACTGATTAAAAAATATGCATTCGCTTGAATCGGTCCTACAGGCATTCTTCTCCATTTCACTTTTCTCACCTCTTTCCTTTTTATGCTCCTATTATGAGGGTTTTTGAAAAAAGATTCAAACAATCGCTATGAAAACGCTATCGACAAACACACTGAAAACGGGTAGAATAAAAATGGAAAGAATTGCAGGTTTTTCAATGTAAAGGGGGCTGCGTAATGTTACTTGTCGTGATTTTCGGCCTTGTCGCTCTTTTCGCTTTGTGGGGAGTCTTGCGTTCTGTGAAAAACAAAAATATACTTGGATTTTTATTAGCCGGAGCCACCTTGTGTGTGTTTGGCTGGTTTACAGTGATGACGGTGATAAACAGCGGTTATCCTACTGCACATTAAAACCTGTATCCAATGGGATACAGGTTTATTTTTTATTGCTGTAAATGTTTATTCACGCTTTCTATTTTACTTTCAAGCGTCGTTTTTTTGTCCCGTCTGTCATCGATGCGAATGTTGGTAGCCACTCTGTGAAGCCCTTTTTGGAACGGCGCTTCGTGAATCGCCTGAATCACAGTAAAAAGGTCGCTGAGCTCGCCTTCAATCAGTGTGTTCATTGGTGTCAGCTGATATTTGATTTTCCCTTCTGCCTTGTAGCCCTCTAAAATTTTCTGCACATCCGCCACGTAGGCGCTCACACTAGGTGTTTCTGTTCCGATTGGGATAATGGTTACATCTGCGATAGCCATTAATTATTCCATCTCCTTTTTACCAATGATGATTGGCTTCATTTCATGAGATATTAATGAAATTATGCACTCAAAATGAAAACCGTACAACGCATATTTTCCGTTCGGGGATACTTGGATCGGCTCCATTTCAGGCAAGGTAAGAAGATCCTGCGCCTTTCCCGATTTCATATCGATCGCTGACAGCTTATATGCGTCCCCGCTTTCTTTAAACGTGTAAAACAGACCGCCAGCCTCATCATAATCATATTCCATCGGAGCCAGACTTGTATATTTGGTTTGGAGCGGCCATTCTGCTGTAACTGCTTCACCATTCAATTGCGGTGATGTAAATTCATACAAGCCGTTCTCTCCGGAATCTGCTTTGACGGTAAAGCTCATATTATGAAAAGAATCAAAGTAAAGGACATCCTCCTCCAGCTTTTTCTCCTTTTCAGAAGCAATATCATACGTATACAAAGGGCCTTCTTTATCGTTTCTTCCCTCTTTTAGATAGTCAAATGTGTCTTTTGAGGTCCAATGGACAAACGGTACCTGTATTCGACTTAAAGCAGACTTGTCTTTTTTGGCATCCACGTGGTATGTATTGAAGTCCCAGTTTTCAGTGAATACCGTGACCATCATTTGATACGGATCATACTGATTCCATGCTGCCTCCAGCTCGTACGTTTCGTATTCTTTCTGGTACAGCGTCTCCCCTTTTTGATTCAGCAAAACTACTGCTGTCTGTTGGCTATGCGTGATCTGCAGCAGAATCATCTGTTTCTTGGGATTGATTTGAACATCAACGATTTGACCATCCGTCTGATAGAGCTTTTTCGTTTTGCCATTAAA
Source organism: Bacillus sp. B28 (assembly GCF_029536185.1). NCBI lineage: Bacteria > Bacillati > Bacillota > Bacilli > Caryophanales > Bacillaceae > Bacillus > Bacillus sp. B28. Next base: position 2,519,496 of record NZ_CP120511.1, read on the forward strand.
GATTTGATAGGCAAGAAGCTCTGTTTTTGTCGGATCTGAGACTGTATAGAGAATTGTGTTGTTATTGAGCCAGCCTTCCGCTCCGTCCGCTTTTCCTGCTGGCAGCGGAACAATCTCTTTTTCCTCACTTTTTGCCGTCGCTGCCTGTTTTTGCTGCTGATGAGATGGTTCGCATGCCGATAAACAAACTAGCAAAGCTGACAGCAGAATCAAACAAACTGATCTCATCAGCCTCCCCCTCCGATCATAATTATTGTCCCATATTTGATACGGCACGAAAAAGAAAAAGTTTCAGTTATTCAGGAAAAAATAACGACCTCCATAAGATCCCGCTTGTCGCCTTGTAAATATGTGAAAACTGCTCAAACGGCAAGGGATTTTGGCCTTTTCCAAGTTCCACTGTATAACCTTCCTTAAAATAGTGATGAATAAACCAGTCGCGGAATCCCGCATAGCTGTCAATATCCTTGACTCCTTTATAAATGTTTCCGCTTATCGTCTCAAAATCCTTTATTACCGCAGCCGATTCTTCGGGCTCAAGGCCTTTATATCCCCAATAGATTTCTTCTCCTTGAGTGTGAAGGGCCACCAGCCTGTCAGGCGGATCCGCTGTTATCAGCTGCTGCATCGCAATGGATTCCGGCTCCGTGAGCGGAGAAGTTCCGGGAAAGTCTCGGTAGCTGGGCGTTTTTGGTTTGCGGTATTTTTCAATTTCCCATAAAGACGGGAATTGTTTATTTAAATCAACTCCGTTAATATTTGCTTTCCATTCATTAAAATTCGGCCGATGGCAGTTTAGTCTTTCAAGTTCCTCTCTCCTGTCTCCCATGCCCGCTGATCCGTGTAAGACAAGATCAACGCCATCCGGATTCACAAGAGGAACAAGAGACAGAGAGGTTCGGCTGAACAGCTCCAAAGGAGTAAAACCAAAGAAATTCGTATTATGACATAAAGAAAGGCAATATTCCTTCAGCCACTTCAGTAATACAGACGTGGTAATCCACTCATTTGCATGAAACGATGCATTCATGTGAACTTTTTTGGAGGTATGCTCTCCCCCAACTGCCAGCTCCCAGATCGGCCTGCCCAAAACGGAACGTCCGATTTCCCGGCATGAAACAAACGGAAACACATTGATTATTTTTTTAATTTCCTCTTCGACAGCTAGAAAGTCATAGATTTTTTCTTGCTCCAGCCAGTCATCAGCAGGCTGAAGCTGCAGCGGGTGTAAAAAGCGCTTTACTTCCTGAATGGATTGAAGCTCCTTATCAGTGCTTTCTTCAATCTTATAACCCGGACAGTGCAATTGATGTTTCTGTGCTGTTTGATTGGCACTTCTAAGCAATGTCTCATCTACCTTCAGTTCTCTTGCCAATAAAGCCAAATTGTATTTGATCTCAGGTTTTATCGTAATAAACGCCATCATCATCCCCCTTTTTGTTACTATATGACGGCGTTTTTTAAAAAAGAAAGCCTCCCGCATTTTTTGATACGGGAGACTTTGTGATCATGAGGCCTGATCAAGAATTTGTTTTTCTTTTCTTTTTGACGAATTGTCCAGTCTTTCCTGATCATAAAATCGTAACAAATCTCCGTAAATGATTTCATCGGAAAGTGAAAGTTCCTGCTTCGCTTTATCAGCAAATGTTTCACATTGTTTTGCCTCTTTCAAAGGCTTTCCGCTCGCTTTGTCATAACATAGACCGTCAGTGTACACGATCTGGTCTGTGATAAAGCTTCCGTCCCGCAGCACTGTAAAGTCCAGTTTATCGTCAGAAAGCAGATCGTTGCCGAATTGAATGAAGTTCTTTGTATCAATACCTAACAGATTCATCAGCGTCGGTCGGATATCGATTTGTCCGCCTACCTTATCAATCGTTTTCGGCTTCTTGTCTGTAATTCCAGGAATATGAACGACAAACGGCACTTTTTGGAGCTGCACTTCTTCAAATGGTGTAATTTCTTTCTCTAAAAACTGCCCCATCGCTTCATTATGGTTTTCCGATATTCCGTAATGGTCACCGTATAAAACAATAATGGAGTTATCATATAACCCGTCTTCCTTCAGCTTTTCGATAAATCGTTTCAGCGCCTCATCCTGATAGCGAACAGTTGGGAAATACTTGTTTAACGTTTGGCTGCTTGAATCATATTCCTCAATCAATTTGTCCTCTTCATCAAGGTCAAACGGAAAGTGGTTCGTGAGTGTGATCAGCCTGGAGTAAAACGGCTGAGGCAGGTTTTTCATCAGCTCTGAAGACTGTTCAAAAAATTCTTTATCCTTCAGCCCCCAGCCGACTGAATTATCGTCATTTACATCATACGATTCAATATCAAAAAATGAATCATACCCAAATGAATCGTACATTAAATCGCGATTCCAAAAGCTTTTATTATTGGCATGGAGCACCGCTGAATAATATCCGTTATTTTTGAGAATCTCTGGCGCGGCCATGTATTGATTGCCCGCATTTGTAAAGAACACAGCGCCTCGTCCAAGCGGATAAAGTGAATTGTCAACGATAAATTCAGAATCAGAGGTTTTCCCCTGCCCGGTTTGGTGATAAACATTACTAAAGTTATAGCTTTCTTTTATAAAATCATTCAAAAACGGAGTGATTTCTTTTCCGTTCACCTTTTCATTGATCACAAAGCTTTGTGTCGACTCCAGAGATACGAGTATGACGTTTCTGCCTTTTGCGGCGCCAAATAAGTTCTTATTGGCATCTTTCGCATTGGCTGTGACATAGTTTTCAATTTCCGTCAGGCTGTTGCTGTCAGCCAGCGCTCTTTGTGCGGATTGCTTTGACTGAAGTACTCCGTCATAAATATGAAAATTAAACAGGCTGATATTTTTAACGAGCATTTCTCTGTCAAATGAGCGTGTCAATAGCTGCGGCCGTTCTGCCTCAGACAGACCTAAGTTGAAGAAATAAACGGAAGCCACAAACAAAAAATATGCCGCCCGTTCATTTTTCGTGGAGGGGATGTCTGATTGAAAGGCTTTTTGACGCATATGAAGCCATATTAAAATCACGATATCTACAGCCAATAGGAGGTCTGTCGGCTCAAGAAGCGTTCCGATGCTGCTTCCCAGATCGCCCATATTGCTTGTTTGAAAAAGAACCGGAATCGTTAAGAAATCATTGTAAAAACGATAAAAAACCATATTCGCCAGCAAAACAAATGTGACAATACAACTCATGGCAATAATGTAACGATTTCTGTTTCTTCCCTTTAAAAACAGGCTGAAGCCAAAAATAAGCAGCAAAAAGCTCAATGGGTTGATAAACAGAATAAATTCCTGCGTAAGATTGTCAATTTTAATATGAAAACTGGTCTTGTAAACAACATACGTTTTCAGCCACATCATTAACATGGCAATCAGCATAAATGAAATCATCGAAAAAAACGTTTTTCGCATTTCAACCTCCTATGCAGCACGCTCAAATAAATCAGTCTATTCACAACATTCTCATTAACACATCAAATTAAATCTTAACCTGAACATAACAAAAAATCAATTTCATTTTCACAAATTTAACAATTTTGGTGTTTCAGCCATTCATTCTTAGCAATCCAAGCCCCTCCGATAACGCCCGCATCATTTCCAAGCGCCGCAATAGATATATCAGCCGCTTCCGCAGCGCGCGGAAAGGCACATATACGGAATGTTTTCTCGACTTTGGATCTCAGCAATTCTCCGGCTCTTGAAACGCCGCCGCCGAGAACAATTTTTGACGGATTAAGCGAGCTGGCCAGATTGCCAAGCACCAGACCGAGATGCTTAGCTACATAATCGACAACTTCAAGAGCTAATTCATCATTTTCATTTGCTCCTTCAAATACATCTCGTGCCGTTAAATGATCAGATGCTTTTAATTGAGTCGGCTTTTTAGCTTTTGCAATTTTCTCTTTTGCAATTCTAACAATGCCAGTTGCTGACGCGATGGTTTCAATACAGCCTGTTTTACCGCAGTTGCACGGCGCCCCGCCTTCTGGGATGCTGCAAATATGGCCGATTTCTCCGCCAGCGCCATTTATCCCGTGCACAATTTCCCCATTCACAATAATACCGCCGCCAACTCCTGTGCCTAGCGTAACGAGAATGACGTCTTTTGCGCCATCACCCGCACCCTTCCACATTTCTCCGAGCGCGGCAATATTCGCATCATTTTCTATAACCGCAGGGATGCCTGTTTCCGTTTCCAGATGATTTTTTAAAGCATAGTTTTTCCAGCCCAGATTTACCGTTTCATAAACGACCCCAGTTGCCATATCTACTGGCCCCGGTGCGCCCATTCCTATATATTTGACGATGTGCTTCGGTTTATGAAGCTCATCCAGCTTGCTGTCAATCGCTTTTGCTATTGTCACGGTAATGGTGTCACCGGACTTATCGGTCGGCACTTCCCATTTATGCTGAATCTCTCCATATTGATTAATAAATGCGAGTTTTATCGTCGTTCCTCCAAGATCGATTCCCGCAAACCATATCTCGTCCATTTTTATCACCTTAACCTTTACGTAAATCTCTTTCGTTTTTTTGTTTGTTCCAGCTCTTTATGAAGGACAGCTGCCGCTTTAGCCCACTGCTCCTTCTCAATCATATGATTTATATAAAGTTCCTTTAATTCATCAAGCATAAACTCAATTTCAAGCTCTCTGTCACCAAAGTAAACAATGTGTCCAAATGTTTTTAACAGCTGCTGTACATCATAAAATGTATTCATATTCCTCACCATTCTTGATCTTAACTATAAATAGCGTAGTCATAAAGAAGCGGCCAGTCAAGAAGAAAACGCTGACAAAAATACCCGGGTTTCATTCCTTGGCAAATTCAACGTTTTCTCATCCAGCCATTTATTCTTTATTATTTTCAATTTGCTGCTGCAGTTCTATGTAACGCTCCTCCTTCGGCTTCAGCTTTGCAGCGGTCCTGATTGCCTTGTCAGCTTGACCAAGTTCATTTTTTTCCGCATACAGCAATGCCAAATTGTAATAGGACGCATGGTCTTTAGGCTCTTTTTGCACTGCTCTTTCCAAAAGAGAAATCGCCTGATCATATTCGCCGATTTGAATATCAGAAACTGCCAGGATTTTCAGAAGATCAGCTGAAGCGTCTTTCTGCTCTGCTTCACCGTTCAGCAATTCGGTTACTTCTTTATATTTCCCTTCCTGGTAAAGCTCATTTGCCTGCCGGATCAGCGCTGTCTCCTGATGGAACGGTGAATGCAATCCGTAATAGAGAAACCCGCCGGCCAGGGCAGCCAGCAGAATCGCTGACACCAGTTTTTTGCCCCAGTCTTTTGCTTTTGGCAAACCAAGTGCTGCCGCAGCAAGAAAACCGCCGGCCAAACCGCCAATATGTCCCGAATTATCAATATTTGAGACCGCAAAGCCAAAACCCAGGTTTATCAGGATAATAACAATAATATTTGTGCCTATCGTTTTTAGAAACATTTTTCGGTTTGACACAGCTACATAAAGCAATGCGCCTAAGCATCCGAATATGGCGCCTGAAGCACCGGCTGAAGGATACGGACTGAACACGAAGCTGGCGATCGATCCCGTGATACCCGCCGCCAAATAAATCAGCAAAAATCTGCCTGATCCATACATGCGCTCAACAGCGGTTCCAACCGACCATAAAGCCAGCGTGTTAAAAGCTAAATGCGCAAGGCCGATGTGAAGCACAATCGGCGTCAGCAGGCGCCACCATTCTCCGGCTGCAATCAGGCCGTTTTCCTTAGCACCGAAAGCAACAAGCGTCTCCGTATTGGTGCTGCCTCCGTTTATTTCGAGCAGAAAAAACATCACGAGCTGCAGCGCGATGAACAAATATGTAAAGATCGGTTTTCCGTTCTGGAAAAACGCCGCTTCTTTTTTTCGCTGTTCTTCTTGTTTCTGCACTAGTGAAAAAAAGTGTTCTTTCGCCATTTGGACATGTTCCAATGAGTCTCGGTCTTCCGTCCATTCAACAGCATCAAGTGAGGGAAAAACTGCCTGCAGATCTTCATGAAGCGAAGTGCCAGTCACAAGTGCCGTTTCAACGGATACCTGTCCTTTTTCAAAAGGCTTTTCAGTGATTTCCTCCCAGTCATCGACAGGGGCTTCCGCTGAAATCAGCACATTCAGCAGCTTCAAATGCCGCTTGCCGATAGACTTCCTGACATGCTCTACTCGCTCCGCCTGCACTTCTATGTCCCTTGCAATTTCTTGGCGAAAATCAATATTCTGTTTAAAGAGGCGAATCAGATCATGAGAGGATTTGTCCGGTGCTTCCAGCCATATTTCATCAGATTCACCGGATTGTATGACGCCATACCCTCTTCTTACTAAATGCGCCGCGACCTTCCAATATGTATACTCCAACAAATACATGTTTACCGCTCCAATGGTTTTTTTTCATTATAACAGCTGGTGCTCTTGACGCCTACTAAAAGCAAAAAATCCCGTGAAAACGGGATTTTTAAAAAGCTTGCTGTATAAACTTATTGCGGATAAACGGAATTCTTAAAAAAAGATGAATAAAGGACCGTCTGATTCCCGGCTGGCTGAGCACGGTATTCATGAGACGGTAACGGTTTTGATAAAACATCACGGCAGAAACAGCACAAATGGCATAGATCATAAATTTTTTCATTATATCCCTCCTGCCATTAGGGTTTGTTATTCTTTCTTATTTATTCTTGACGGAGGGACGAGAAAGCTATGAAAAGCAAGAAATAATTCGATCCTCAGTAACCAGCATTTGAACCGGGATATCATGTGACAGATGCGGCACATGATCATACAGCTGGCATTCTAAAAGCAAAGAAACCGTGTTCCCTTTATAATCACTTAAATACCGATCATAATAACCGCCGCCAAAGCCAATCCTATAGCCGTCAGCATCGAAACATACGCCAGGCACGATCATCAAATCAATCTGTGATTGGATCACTTCATTCGTTTTCTCAATCATCGGCTCCTGAAGTCCGGCGTAAACCGTTTCAAGCTGATCATCCCCTTGGAATGTGCGGAACTGCATTCTTTTCGTGTCGGGATCACACTTTGGAATACAAACTTCTTTCCCTTCGCCCCAGGCTTTTTCGATGATCGGCCGTGTCGGTACCTCCAGCCCCCTTGAAATGGTGACGGCTATGATGCTGGCATTTTGCCACTCTTGGAGAGAAAATAAATGCTCGTTGATACGCGCCGTTTTCTTAGACAGTTCTTCATTCGATATCGCTGATAACGTTTCTATTGTTTTTTTTCTTAATTGTGATTTCATTTCCATCCCCCTCGGAATAGAAAAAAGCCAGAACCTTTTTCAAAGCTCTGGCTTTTTTCTTACACCTCAAACAGCTATGCTGTTATTTTGTTTCACGGTGTAACGTAGATTTTTTATCACGTGGGCAATATTTTTTAAATTCAACGCGGTCTGGATTGTTGCGTTTGTTCTTTTTAGAAATATAGTTACGCTCACCACATTCTGTGCAAGCCAAAGTAATATTAACGCGCATTGTTTTCCCTCCAAACTAAATATCATTTACTTATTCAGACTTATATATAATACCACTATAATGCACGGAATGCTAGGATGTTTTTCAATGAAATGATGAATTATTGAATAGACGCTGATAAAGCTGCAAATATGATGCTGTGATGATCCGTGGATGATGCAGTTTCATCACCTGTTCTCTGCCCGCTTCTTTTATCCGGCGGGCCTTTTCTTCATCTATTAATATGTTGTGAAGCCTATCGGCTGCCTCCCGTTCTTGCGAAAAATCAGCAGCAATTGCAGTTTTGTCATGAACGGCAAAGTCACAAAAACCGCCCGACTGTGAAACAGCTGTCAGCACGCCTTGTTCCATGCTTTCTTGTGCAGCGAGCCCAAAGGGTTCATAAAAGCTTGGGAAAACAGCCATTTCACATTGAGACAGTAACGTCACGATCTCTCTTCTATTTAAAAAAGGATAAAACATTACACTTTCCTTTATGCTCAATTGCTCAGCCAGTTTCTTATAGGCAGCCAGAAACGGCCCTTGTCCAGCTAGCACCAACTGAAGGTCAGGCCGGCATTTGTTCAGTATAGAAAATACCTTCAACAGCTGTGAAAACCCTTTTTCCGGAACAAACCTTCCAAACGAAAACAAGTATCTTTTATGAATGACCCTTTCAGCTAGGCCGCTTTTTGCCTGCAGAGACAGAGGGCTTGGGATGACGGTTATTTTTTCACGATACGGATACGCCTTATTCATCGATCTCTTCATAAAAGTGCTTAACACAATCAGTTCGTCGGAAATGTCGAGGAGGAGCCTCTCCGTCAGCAGCCTGTACGGATGAGGCGTTTCTTTGCATGCACGCTTCCTTCTGCTTTCAAGCCCGTGGATCGTTGCAGCAAGCGGAATGCCAAGCTGCTTTTTCAAATAATGAGCGGCAGGGGCCGTCATGTCATCATGGGCATGAATCAGATCAAACCGTTCATTGCATGACAACACTTGTTGAACCATTCTAACATTGACATCAGCTATAAAGTCTTCAACATTCGCATAGGAAGATAGCTTACCGCTTGGAACGAAGACCGTTATTTTGATATGCGGGCTTAAATAGGAAATTAGACGGCTCAAATGAACACCAAGCCCGCTTTTCGGTTTATTAGGATGCTCGAATGAAAGCATAAGGATGTTCATTTCCCTCTTCCCTCACTGCGATAGCAGGTATAAGCAGAAAATTGCTCCTCCCACCTGGTATGTATTTCTGCATTGCGGAAACTGTTTATGTCGCTGACACCGTTTTCTGTAAGAAAGATGTCCTCTGTTTCAGCTAGTTTGAGAGAAACATTCATTGAATTCAGTATTCTGCATTCAGCGCGATATAAAGCATGACCAGGCACCTGAACAATGATCCATTTCCCTTTGTCCCGTTTTATGCGTTTCGTCCTGACAGCTTCTATACCGTTTCTTTTCACGAAAATATGGATTTCTTTTATCATGTCCGGCGCTTTTTCGAAAAGCACGGTTTCCGCCAGTTTCATCGTCTCAACTGAAAGATTCCATCGGACTGTCAATGTGTGAGAGTTTTGGATGTTCATGTCGAATATGTCCCTAAAAAAAGGAATCCCGCTTCGAATGTTATGAGGAAATGAGTGTTTGTCCATAGACTTCTCACATTCTCCTTTCCTTCCATTGGCTCGGTGATCCTATTAAACCATTACCCATAAAGGAAGAAAAGAAAGATTTCTCGACAAAAACTCGTTTTTTTCGCGAATTCCTTTAGAATCCACTTGTTTTATGGTATAAAAAAGAAGGATAAAAAAAGAATAGAAGGTGATGAAACGTGGAAATTGCTATTATTGCGTTGTTTATCGTCAGTATAGCGCTAATTGCATTCTCATATTCTCAACGAGATCCGATGAAAGATGTCGAGCAGGAGCTTGAAACATTGCAGCTTTCTGCTATGCAGGAAATTTATAAGCTCAAAAAGAAAATGACAGTGCTTGAGGAAGAATTACTTGAAACAAACCTTGTGATCCGCAAAGCAAAGAACAGCGGTATCAATCAAAAGATCGCCAAACAAATACTTTCTAAATATAATAACGGTATGTCAGCTGAAGCAATCGCTAAAGCTGAGCATGTATCAGTAGAAGACGTGAATACGATTATAAAAGATAATGAGAAGGTGCTCGTATGACAAAACGAGGCATTCAGGCATTTGCCGGCGGTATCATATTAGCGACAGCCGTTCTCGCAAGTGTTTTTTATCTGACAGATGAAGATCAAGCCGCTGCTGTAAAAGAACAAAAAACAGTAACCGAGCAGGACGTGAACAATTATCTCGATTCTAAAAAAATGGTTTCTGTTAACCGTGATGAATATCAAAAGCTTCTCGACTCAAAAGAGAAATCTCTGAGCGATGACAGTAGCTCAGACTCGAAAAACAAAGTAAAAACGTACAAGCTCATCATTAAAGACGGCATGAGCACCGCAGATGTATCAGCTATTCTTGAAAAAGAAGGCATTATTTCTTCAGCTAAGGACTTTAATGACTACGTGATAGACGCTGGGTACCACAAAGAGATCCGTGCCGGAGAATTTAAAGTAAAATCAGATATGAGCTTCAAAAAGATCGTTAAAACATTAACACGATAAAAAAACAGGCTATGTAACAGCCTGTTTTTTTTATCCGAATTTCCCTGTAATATAATCGAGTGTTCTTTGATCTCTCGGCTGAGAGAACATTTTATTTGTATTGTCGCATTCAACAAGCTCACCCATGTAGAAAAATGCAGTTTGATCAGAAACCCTCGCTGCCTGCTGCATGTTGTGCGTCACGATAACGATGGTGTATTTATTTTTCAGCTGCAGAATGAGCTCTTCAATTTTTCTCGTCGAAATTGGATCTAGCGCAGATGTTGGCTCATCCATCAGCAAAATATCAGGATTTGTCGCAAGAGCTCTGGCGATACAGAGCCGCTGCTGCTGGCCGCCTGATAATGAGAGTGCAGATGAATGCAAACGATCCTTCACCTCATCCCACAGCGCCACGTCTTTTAATGACTTTTCTGCAATGTCTTGCAGCTTCTTTTTATTTTTGATGCCGTGAACTCTCGGTCCGTAAGCGACATTATCAAAAATTGATTGCGGAAACGGGTTTCCTTTCTGAAATACCATGCCGATATTTTTTCTCAAATCTACGATATCGACTTTATCCTTTAAAATATTGCTGCCATTATAGTTCAGCTCACCCGCAAGCTTTACATTCGGCGTCATCTGAATCATTAAATTCAATGTTTTAATAAATGTTGATTTGCCGCATCCAGACGGCCCGATAATCGCCGTGACTTCGTTTTGATTAATGCTCAAATTGATATTTTTCAAGGCATGGTTTTCCCCATACCATAAATTCATTCCGTTGATTTGATATACTTCCTGTTTCTTTACAGCTTCGGTAGCAATACTCATTGCCAGCCTCCTATCCGAATTTCCCGTTAATGTAATCCTCTGTTTTTTGCTGCTTCGGACTTGTGAAAATTTGTTCGGTCTGTCCGTATTCAACGATCTCGCCGTTTAAAAAGAAAGCCGTCCGGTCAGACACCCGCAGAGCCTGCTGCATATTGTGAGTAACAATAATAATTGAGTATTCGCTTTTCAATTCCGTAATCAATTCTTCTATTTTCGCATTTGAAATCGGATCTAGCGCTGAAGCAGGTTCATCAAGAAGAAGAACGGCCGGCTTCATCGCGAGCGTTCTGGCAATACATAAACGCTGCTGCTGACCGCCTGATAACGAAAGTGCGGATGAATGCAAACGGTCCTTTACTTCATCCCAGAGCGCCGCTTTTGTTAAGCTTTCTTCCACGATGTCGTCGAGCACTGATTTGTTCCGCTCTCCGGCATATTTTAATGCATGCGTGATATTATGGTAGATCGATTTTGGAAATGGATTCGGCTTTTGGAAGACCATGCCGATTTCTCTTCTTAAGCTGACAACGTTAATATTGCTTCCCAGTATATTTAATCCTTCATACAAAATTTCACCTTCGCTTCTTGCAGAAGGAATTAAGTCATTCATGCGGTTAATATTTCTAAGAAAAGTAGATTTGCCGCATCCTGACGGCCCGATCAAAGCGGTCACCGCATTTTTTTCAATCTCCATATTCACGTGACGAACAGCCTGTTTGTTTCCGTAGAAAATAGACAGATCCTTCACCTCGAGCACATTTTGCTGCTGAGGAATCATAACCGCTCTCTCAGGCTTTTCTTTTACCATTTGTTCAGACATTGTTTTCGCCTCTTTCCGGTCTAATTTGCCGTAAGCTTTTTATAGATGATTGTTCCAAGCCATCTCGCCGCGAGATTGAAAATTAGGACTGAAATCACCAGCACTGCAGAACCTCCGTTGGCAATCGCTTCAGCATCCGGTATCATCCCTTGCGTATTTACGTTCCAAATGTGGACCGCAAGTGTTTCAGCGGGTCTGAAAATATTAAGCGGCGATGTTTCAGAAAACGGATTCCACTCTGCAAAATTGAGACGCGGCGTTGTAAGCCCTGCTGTAAATAATAAAGCCGCCGCTTCCCCGAACACCCTTCCTGACGCTAAAATGGCACCTGTGATGATGGAAGGGATCGCACTTGGTATTAAAACGGTTTTTACGGTATGCCAGCGAGAAACACCTAAAGCGAGCGATGCTTCCTTCAAATCTTTAGGGACTGAACGGACCGCGTCTTCTGTCACACGCACCATAACAGGAAGATTAAAGACCGTTAATGCCAGCGCCCCACCTATGATCGTATATCCCCAGCCTGTCAGGTTAACAAACATCAGTAAGCCGAACATTCCAATGACAATAGATGGAAGAGATGAAAGGACCTCAATACACGTTCTGATAAAATCTGTCACTTTGTTGTTAGGCGCGTATTCCGCCATGAACACTCCGCCGCCCACTCCGAGCGGGATGGTAATCAGCATCGTGATAAACAGAATATAAAAGGAGTTAAACAGCTGGTCTCGTATCCCGCCTCCTGCGGCAATGGCGCTTGATTTTGTCGTAATAAAATCAAAGCTGAGCTGAGAAACACCGTTAATAATAATATAGGAAAACAGACCGACTAGAATCGCGGCGATAATGGCTGCGCATAAACCGAACATTCCAGTCGCCAGTTTATCTGTTAATTTGCGGTTCATTACACTTTCCTCCTAGATGACAAGTAGCGAATAAGCAGGATGAACAAGAACGACATCACCAGCAACACAAGCCCCATTGACCACAGCGTATTATTTTCAACGCTTCCGTATGTGGTATGGCCCATATTCAGCGTAATAATGGTTGTCAATGTTCCTGCGGTGTCAAACAGACTTTCAGGCAATACTCTTGTATTTCCAATGACCATTTGGACAGCCAGAGCCTCACCAAACGCACGCGCCATACCTAGGACAACGGCAGTCATTAATGTCGGAAAAGCTGCAGGAATGAGCACTTTTCTAATGGTCTGCCATCTTGTCGCACCGAGAGCGTAAGAACCTTCTCTTAAGCTTTTCGGAAGTGATGCCATCGCATCGGCTGAGATAGATGTAATCGTCGGCAGAATCATAATAGAAAGCACAATCGTTCCCGCCAATAAACTGTGTCCTGTTCCGCTCGTTTTGAACTGAGCAATAAAAGGCACCAATACTGTAAGACCTATGAATCCATAAACAACAGATGGGATGCCGACCAATAATTCGATCACCGGCTGCAGCACTTTCTTCCCCCAATTCGGCGCAATTTCTGTCATAAAGATCGCACCTGCTATGCCGAGCGGCGCAGCAATGAGAGCGGAGAGAATCGTTACTGCAAATGAGCCAAAGATAAAAGGCAGCACTCCGTATTTCGGATCAGAATCTGTAGGGTTCCAATTCAGACTCGTTAAGAATTCAATTGGGCTTACACCATTTACAAGAAAAGATTGCAGCCCCTTAATGCCGAGGAAAATGGTGATCGCCACAGATGCCGCTATCATTATAAGCGCGCAGGCTGTCACGATCATTCTTCCCCGAACTTCATCCAATTGCCTATTTTGCCTTGAGCTGATTAAACGTTCGCTCACAGACATATTTTCTCTATTGTTTATCATTGTTTTACACTCCTATGAATGTGTTAAGAGGAGAAACGGAAGTCTCCGCACTCCTCTTTTTATTTAGATCAGCTTTGCTTCCCTTTGGCATCGCGAGTCACTTTCATATCAGTCACCGGAATGTACCCTTGGTCAGTTACAATGCTTTTTTGAATGTCTTCACTCTTTAGATAATCAAGAAATTCTTTCGCTAGATCTTTCGCTTCGCCTTTTGTATAAGAATGCTGATAAGCCCAGATTGGATATTCTCCAGTTGTAACGTTTTTCGCTTCCGGCTTCACACCGTCAATAGATAAAGCTGTTACTTTGTCATCTGTTAAATATGAGAATGCAAGATATCCAATCGCTCCCGGAGTATCAGCAATGATTTTTTTCACAGTGTTGGAAGAATCCTCAGTAATGCCTTCTGCCGGTTCTTCTCCGTCAAGCGCGTATTTTACAAATGTAGCACGTGTACCTGAAGAATCAGGACGGTTTACAAGCGTAATTTTTTGATCCTTTCCGCCAAGCTCTTTCCAGTTTTTGATTTTGCCAGTGAAGATTTTTTTCAATTCATCTTTTGAGATATCTTTTACACCTGTGTCAGGGTTTACAGCCGCTGCCATACCGACTACTGCAACTTGATGGTCTACAAGCGCTTTTGCGTCGATACCTTCTTTTTCTTCAGCGAAAACATCTGAATTTCCGATTTGAACAGCTCCTTCAGAGACTTGAGAAAGCCCTGTTCCAGACCCCCCTGCTTGTACCTGTATATCAGCATCAGGGTTTTCTTCCATAAATTTTTCTGCAGCTGCAAGTACTAATGGCTGCATGGCCGATGAACCAGAAATGGTTAAAGAACCTGATGCCTTTTCTTCTCCTTTTGCAGAGCCGCTATTTGTTTTTTCACTTTCTCCTGCGTTTCCGCATGCAGCTGCAATTATCATAAAAGCAGCCATCAGAAGCATAAGCACCAATTTGTTTTTTTTCATTTCCTGAATTCCCCCTGCGTATAATGTGTAATTTGTCCTACACGTATAGAGTAAAGGTTCTATGTAAAATAGGTTTAAATCGAATGTTAAGGTTTTGTAAATCCGTGCATTTTTTTGTATAAAAAAAAACGCCCACATGATGTGGGCGTTTCTGTTTAGTTATCAGAAGACGTTGTGTTTTCTGCTTTTTCTTCAATTTTGTCTTTATTTTTTTGCTGAGTATCTTCTTTGTCCTGCTTCGATTTCAGCTCAAAATATTTATCCAATACTTCTCTGCCGATTTCGTTCGTAATGGTATATTTAGCGCTGTAATCTACATAAGCCCAAGGAACTACAACAGAGATGGCAACCTCAGGGTTATCAGCAGGCGCATAAGCAACGAGTGTTGTATTATAAGTACTTTCACCTGTTTTTGATTTATTTGGTCCGTCATAGAACGATTGTGCTGTTCCTGTTTTAGCAGCAGGTTTATAAGATGCGGAAGCAAATTGACTTGCCGCAGTTCCTTTAGTCGCGACTCGTCTAAACCCGGCTTGGACCTCTTCAATATAGCTACTCTTCATATCCACTTTATTCAATACTTCAGGCTGAACAGATTCAACGACAGCCCCGATTCCTTTTTTCGCATCTGACTGTCTGACTTCTTTTACAAGCTGAGGTTTCAAGCGGTAGCCACCATTTGCGATTGTTGATACATATTGTGCTAGTTCCAGCGGTGTATACGTATCATATTGGCCGATCGCATAATCAAGCAAGAATCCCGTCAATCTGCTTGTACCTTTATAGCCTGTCATTTCATTTGGAAGGTCAATCCCTGTTTTTACACCAAGTCCAAATTGACTGAAATAATTCCGGAACGTATCAAATGCCGTAGTATCAATCGGTAAAGCTTGATGCGGTTTATATTCACCTTTTCCAAGTGCGATTGCAGTTTTAAACATGAATACGTTTGAAGACTGCTCTAAGGCTCTTTGAATATTAACCGGACCTAAGTTCGTCCATGATTTTTTACCATTTTTATCCTGACTACCAATATACAATGGTTCATCCTGAAACACTGTATTTAGGTTAATGGCACCAGTTTGCAAGCCTGTCAGTACGGTTGCACCTTTGACAGCCGAACCCATGGCGTAAGATGATGTCATATTTCCTAGTGCGTAATCATCAATTTTATATTTCCCGTTTTCTGTTTTAATTTGCTTACCCGCCATCGTCAGCACTTCACCGTTTCTCGGATCCATCATGACGACAAATGCCCGGTCTAACAATTCAGTACTTGGTCTTGCTTTAGCAGACTTGAGGTTTTTCTCAATGATTTTTTCAACTGATTTTTGCAAGTCAATGTCAATTGTAAGCACGAGATCTTTACCGGCTTTCCCTTCAGAAACGGTCTTTGTTCCTGTTACATTGCCGTTTGAATCTGTGATATTTTCCACCTTAGCTTTTTGTCCCTGCAAAAGGCTTTCGTATTGATATTCCAGATAACTTTTACCAACCCTGTCGTTTCTGCTGTAGCCGAGCGATAAATAATGGTCGAGCAGATTTGACGGTAATCCTTCATCAGAGCTGGAAACACTTCCGAGCACTGAGCGGAGAAGATTTTTATATGGATATTCACGTTCCCAGTCTGACGTGACATCAACACCCGGCAGTTCATCTAAATGTTCACTTACAACTGCCATTTCTTTCGCTGATACATCTTCATTTTTGATGTATTGCGGTGTTAACGCATATCCGGAGTCCATCTGTCTTTTAATGGCGAGAATCTGCATGTCTTTATCAGTCAATTCATTCAGCTGCTTATCGGTAATCCGTTTTAGCTGGAGCTGATATAAATCATCATCTGATAATTTTTTATTTTCTACCTGCTGTCTTTCCTTAGAAGTAATCAGCTTTTTCGCTTCTTTTGGTCTAGTCAAAATCCAATAATCTTTTTTATCCCGTTCTGTTACTTTTTTTGTGTCGACTTTAATCATATCTGCCAGCTTTTTTGCGATTTTCAAACGCTGTTCTTGCGTTGTAGATTTAGATCTGGTGTATGTAATCGCATTTAAAGCCTTATTTGTTACAATGGCATTAAAATTCCGATCATAAATTTTCCCGCGCGGCACCGCCGAGCTGACTTCACTTTGTTCCTGCTGATTGGCTTGATTTTTGTAATCATCGCCTTGAACGATCTGCTTAATGCCAAGCTCCACAATAATCCAGGTGAATATAACAAAAGCGGCCAAAAATAAAATATTCAGCCGGATCGGAAGCGACTTCTTTTTCTCTTTATGATTTTGCTTTTTTTGTTTATTTCTCCTCATAACATCACCTTTTTCTATTTACAGAAAGAAAAGACACTCAAGTAAGAGTGCCATTTTTCATTTTAAAGGTTTTTTCGACTTTTTTCTACAGATAACCCCTTATTGCCAAAAAATTATCTTTCTCCTTTTAAAAGGTTCGGTTCAGTCACCCGTTTGTGGCCGTCTTCTTCCATAGTTTCATTTTCCTCTTCTTTCTCTTTAAAACGAATATCCTTGACAAAGTAATAAATGAGCGGATGTCCGATGCCCAAGATGGCAAGCGACAACGGTATACCCATATCTTCTTTAAAAAGGGCCACGATAAGGAGAAAGCATAAAATCGAAACAATTCTGCCGGCGTTTAAAAACATTTCTCTCAGCACGATATATTCAATTCTCGCTTTTCTGGCATGTCTGGCCCGTCCTATGACATCATATGTAAGCGATACATAAGGCACGAGCAAAAGAGGATAGCCGATCGCAATAAACACGCCGTACGTCAATAATGTCGTAAAGCTCATATGAAAGAGTATCAAAAACAGCGCACCATAGAGAATAAGGCCGCCCAGCAAAATTGATTTTTTACGGGCCTTTTTCTTAATCAGCCTTGATGCAAAATAATAGGCAAAAAAGGAAACAGCAGAGTTGACGAGGCCAAAGGTTCCGAGGGCCAGTTCGCTGTTTGTCTCAATAAACACAAAAACACTGATTAAAAAGACGAAAATCCCTTCTCTCAAGCCCTGAAAAAAATGCGCATTTGTAATTCGCCGCCAGTTCATATTAGTGTGGCGTTCTCCAAATACCTTACTCAGCATAAAATGGCCCTTTGATTCTCTCCGTTTTAGGAAGAAGCTCATCACGACAGCCAGTGCAAATAAACTGAGGGAGAGACTGAAAATGACAGTGTAACCCGTATTATTTTCAAGCCTTGAGATGACAAATCCTGCAACAATCGGACCAATCATTCCTGCGGATGAGGACAGGATGCCCATAAAGCCGTTGAAAAAATCCCGCGTATCAGGCTCTGTTATTTCAAAGGTGAGCACATTAAACGCGAGCCAGTAAAATCCATAGCCTACTCCGAGCACCGCTCCGATGAGAACAAGACGTGATGCAGCAGTTTCTCCAGCCAGCAGCACACTTAAATAAAATGCCGCTAAAAAAATCACTCCAAATCTAAGAATGAAAACCCGGTCTATTTTTTTGGCTAATCGGCCAGCTAAATAAAATGTTATCGGCTGCATCGTCACAATTGATAAGTTGTATATCGCCAAATCAATAAATTTCCCTGACTGCTTCCAGAGATACACATTCACAAATGTATTGGAAAGCGCAATTCCTAACGAGTAAAGACCGCCAACGGTCAGCAGAAGAAGTAATCCTTTATTTACATCTACATCTCCAATTACCTTTTTTAGTTTGCTCATTACTGACTCCCCTTTACTACCCCTTAGTCTGTCTCACTGAAACCGAGATATGTAAAGAGAAGACATAAAAAAACAAGGCCCTTTTATGAGGGCCTTGTTTGCGTTATTATTTTGCTGCGCTGTAAAGACGAGCAACTTCGTCCCAGTTTACCACATTCCAGAAAGCTGAAATGTAATCAGGACGGCGGTTTTGATAGTTAAGGTAGTAAGCATGCTCCCAAACATCAAGACCTAGGATAGGCGTTTTGCCTTCAGAAAGCGGAGAATCTTGGTTTGGCGTGCTTGTGATTTCAAGTTTGCCGTTGTTTACAACAAGCCATGCCCAGCCTGAACCGAAACGTCCAGCTGCTGCTGCAGCGAATTGTTCTTTGAATTTGTCAAAGCTTCCAAATACACTGTTGATCTCTTCAGCAAGCTCGCCAGTTGGCTCGCCACCGCCGTTTGGAGATAAAAGTGTCCAGAATAATTTGTGGTTCGCGTGTCCGCCGCCATTGTTGCGGACTGCTGTGCGGATGTTTTCAGGAACAGAATCTAGATCTGCAACAAGCTCTTCAACTGATTTGTTTGCAAGAGCAGTGTTTCCTTCAACCGCTTTGTTTAAATTTGTAACGTATGTGTTATGGTGCTTCGTATGGTGAATATTCATAGTTTCCTTGTCGATATGCGGTTCTAAAGCATCGTACGCATAAGGTAATTCTGGAAGTTCGTAAGCCATGATAATTCCTCCTTAATATATATGTACTGAAATGCCGCTTCACAGCGAGCCTTTCTTCATTCAATGTAACAAAAGAACGCCGTGTAATCAATGAAAAAGCTCACAATTTGGCTATTTCAGCAGACATATTTCACTTTAACCGTTACTTCGCCCCCTTAAACCTCCTGAGAGCAATTCTTACAGGACAGTCCATAAAAAATATCCGATCATTAAAAGCTGAATAATTCCCTTTGCAATGACCCCCGTTAAAAAGCCGATCAACGAGCCTAGCCCAATTTTAAACGCTGATTTTACATCTTTTTGATGTACGATAAGCTCTGCGCAAACAGCTCCGATAAACGGCCCTAAAATAATCCCCGCAACCGGAATCACAAAGGGACCGATCAACAAACCGATCGTACTCCCCCAAATAGCAGCTTTGCTTCCGCCGAACCTCTTTACACCAAGCAGATTGGAAACATAATCTGCGGCGAATAATACTGCGGCGAATACAGCTTCAACCAGCCAGAACATATAGGAATACGGACTGAAAGAAAACAAAAATCCGTATAATACAAAACCGGCAACGATAAATACAACACTTGGAATAACAGGATACACAAGCCCGATAAAAGCGATGATAAATAGTGCCGCGATCAACAGCCAATACAAAATATCCATAGAATCCATCCTCCTCATTATGCTTACATCTCTGATCTTACACTTCTGCCAATGCAGGTCTTCCTTGTATTCATACGCAGGCAACGATACAATAAGCAACATATATTGTATAGCTAGGAAGTGAAGACAGTGAATGTATTTCAGCTTTTCATCAAAAGTACATACTCTCCACGGGATATTGCAAAAACAAGATTTCAAGGAATCGGAAAAGCGATTCTTTATGTATTTTTGCTTTCTGTCCTTTTTGCGATTCCCACTGCTTATTATGTAAGCTCAGGGACCGTCCAATCTATGAACGGCTTTAAATCCGTTTTAAACAAAGATTTCCCTGATTTCACAATTTCAAACGGCAAACTTCAGACGGATGAAAAAAAAGCCACAGAATCAAAGGCAAACGGCTTTGTCATCGTGTTTGATCCGACGGATGCATATGGCACGGAACAAATCGAAGCAAAGCAAAACGCAATAGGTATACTACAGGATAAGTTTGTTTTGGCCATTGACGGACAGGCCCAAGAGATGGCTTACTCAATGATGCCGTCAGATTTAACAAAAAAAGATGTCACTGCAGGGTTAAACCAAAATAAAACAATGATCGTGACTGTTCTCTCAGTACTCATATTTCTCGTGACAGCGGCGGGAAAATTTATTGAGGTATCATTCTTGGCGCTTATCGGGCTAATCATAAAGAACGGTCAGCAAAAGCAGCTGTCCTACCAGCAGCTATGGAAGCTTTCTGCTTACTCCATTACCCTTTCAACAATATTTTTTACGATTATGCGTGCGTTAGAAACAACGGTGCCAAGTGAATTTTTAGTCAACTGGTTTGTTAACTTTGTCATCCTGTTTCTCGTATTAAAAGAGCTCCCGTCCAAAAAAGCTGTTGCTTAATTCTGAGACTGCCTTCGCAGTCTCTTTTCTTTTGTCATGAATCAACACGGACAAGCATACAATGTTATAAAATTTTGTATGCGGGAGGCAAAATCAATGAAACGTCTCACTTTTGTATTCAGCATTCTCTTTATCCTTTTTATTATTTTTTATGATCTTAAAATTGGAACGATCCCCATTCAGAACCTCCCTGTCTATAAAGCATCGGCAAAAACAGCTGTACAGGAAACAGCGTATAAAACGGTGACGGTAAAACCGGGTGACACGGTCATGTCAATTGTCGGGTCTGCAAGTTCCCCTGACGATATTGTAAAGGATTTTGAAACGCTTAATCCAAATGTAAAAGCCAATACAATTCAAGCAGGAACAGCATACAAATTCCCGGTCTACCCATAATTAACGTTAATTTCTTGTCAGTTCGGCGAATACACTGTTACAATATAATTTGTAAAATACATTGACATACACCATACTAGGTTTATTCTATCTAGAAGCGGCAACTACAATGAAGGAGCGATTGACAAGTGAGTGAAATCACCCATCGTACAAAAACGCGTCCCGTTAAAGTGGGACCTTTAACAATAGGCGGTAACAATGAAGTCGTTATCCAAAGCATGACAACAACCAAAACACATGATGTAGAAGCAACGGTTGCGGAAATTAACCGGCTGGCTGAAGCCGGATGCCAAATCGTGCGGGTGGCTTGTCCGGATGAACGGGCGGCAAACGCCATTGCGGATATTAAAAAACGCATCTCCATTCCGCTCGTTGTTGACATTCATTTTGATTATAAGCTTGCGTTAAAAGCCATTGAAGGCGGCGCAGATAAAATACGAATCAACCCAGGCAACATCGGCCGCCGTGAAAAAGTCGAAGCGGTCGTTAAAGCGGCGAAAGAAAAAGGGATTCCAATCCGAATTGGTGTAAATGCAGGTTCATTGGAAAAACGGATTTTAGAAAAATACGGATATCCGACAGCAGACGGCATGGTAGAAAGTGCTCTTCATCACATTAAGATTCTTGAGGATCTAGATTTTCACGATATTATCGTCAGCATGAAGGCTTCTGACGTAAACCTTGCCATCGAGGCTTACGAAAAAGCGTCAAAGGCATTTGATTACCCGCTTCACCTCGGAATCACCGAGTCAGGAACGCTGTTTGCCGGTACAGTAAAAAGCGCAGCAGGACTTGGCGCGATTTTAAGCAAGGGCATCGGTAACACCCTGCGTATCTCATTAAGCGCAGACCCGGTTGAAGAGGTTAAAGTAGCGAGAGAGCTGTTGAAATCCTTTGGTTTGGCCTCTAACGCTGCAACCCTCATCTCATGCCCGACTTGCGGCCGTATCGAGATTGATTTGATCAGTATCGCCAACGAAGTGGAAGAATACATCTCTAAAGTGAAAGCGCCGATTAAAGTCGCCGTTCTCGGATGTGCGGTAAACGGCCCGGGTGAAGCGAGAGAAGCTGATATCGGCATCGCTGGAGCACGCGGCGAAGGTCTTCTGTTCCGAAAAGGTAAAATTGTCCGTAAGGTTCCAGAAGAAACAATGGTTGAAGAACTGAAAAAAGAAATCGACATACTTGCTGAAGAGCACTACGCAAAGCTTGAGGCTGAAAAAGCGAAATTAGCTGAAGAAACACAAAAAGCTTGACGGGAACCCGTCAAGCTTTTTTGTATTAGAAAAATGGAATAATAAATATTCCAAGCACTAATGAGACAACACCAATTCCCATAGCCCATGCACCCAGGCTTTGGGCTCCTCTTCTTCTTGCGATATAGCCGACAATAATACCGGCAGCTCCCAACAAAACAGGAAGAACAAACAATGAAATAATGGACAAGGCTAAAGCGATATACCCTATCCCCCGTCCTTCATTGACATTTCCGCCGCTGCGGTCATTCTCTTGGTCACCGCTTCGGTCAGAAGCACGGAAAGGCTCTGCAATTTCAGCAGCCGTTTCCTCAAAAAAACCATCATTGTCGCGGGTAATATTTGTTCCTTCAGAACCATGATCTACATAGTAACTGTTGTTATCACGTTTTTCGTAATCGTTTGCCACCTTCAATTCCCCCTTCTGTTTTATTAAAGGAGCTTTTATAGTTTGATCCATTTTTGCTGATTCATGTTTGCTAAACTTTTCTGGAAATGTTAATTGTTTATGTTACACTTGAAAGGATGAAACTGAAGGAGTGTGGGCATGTTACGCTTAGGAATAGATATTGACGGCACAATCACGGCTCAGGATACATTCGTCCCTTATTTAAACCGCTCGTTTAATCTTTCCATTTCATTAAACGATATGACGGATTATGATTTAACAAAACTGTTACATATTACACAGGAAGAATTTTGGGATTGGATGAATCAAAATGAAGCAATCATATATAAAGAAGCACTTCTTGCGCAGCATGCAAAACAGTCCCTTGACCTCCTCAAAGAGGAGCACCGGCTGATTTATATTACGGCGAGAAGGACTCATTTAAGCGATGTTACGTTCGAATGGTTTGACAGACAAAACATCCATTATGACCACATAGAGCTCGTGGGCGGGCATCATAAAGTTGAAGCGGTCAAAAAACATGACATCGACTTGTTTTTTGAGGATCATCACGGAAACGCAATGATGATTGCAAAAGAAGCCGGTATACCGGTGATTTTATTCAATTCGCCTTATAACCAGCTTCCGACCGATTCAAATATCATTAGAGTTAACAACTGGCTCGAAGCGGTTCAATGGATAAATGAAAATAAACATTATTTCATACGTGTGAAAAATTAAAAAAGGAGCCTGATCAGGCTCCTTTTTCTCTATCCTTAACTTTTACGCAGAAGGTTGATCTTGCTTTTCCTGTTCACAGCTTGGACATGTGCCGTAAATCTCAAATTTATGCCCGCTGATCTGATAGCCATCTAAGTCATCATAGAGCTTATCCATTGGACAAGACTCAATTTCCTTTGTTTTGCCGCAAGCCAGGCAAATAAAGTGATGGTGATGATGAGTAAATGAGCATTTAAATCGGAACAGCTTTTCACCGGAGAGCTCAGTCGTTTCCAAAATACCTAGCTCTTCATATAAAGAAAGGTTTCTGTAAATCGTATCAAAGCTTAAACCGGGATAATCATCATTTAGTGCAGACAGTACATTTTTAGCGGTCAGATACCTGTCCGAATCAGCAAAAAGCTGAAGCATATCTTCCCGTTTGCTTGTATATTTATATCCGTTTTCTTTCAGTAAGTTCAGCGCTTCTTGTACGTTCATGAAGGGCCCCCCTTTTCGCTTTGCTTATGAACGAACGTATCTTATATATCAAAAAGAAAATGGCAGCTGTCTGACCAGCAAGCCATTTTCTTTACTACTGATAAAATTATACCCATAAAATGAATAAAAGTAAATGAAAGCCTAGTGGATTGCGGTTTTGAATTTACCGCCTCTTGTTTCATGAGTATTCATAATTGTAATAAATGCATTATCGTCGACTTCAAACACAATGGATTTGAGCTTGGTCACTTCCAGCCTTGTGACAACTGCATAAATCACATCTTTTTCCTCGTCTGTATAGCCGCCTTTTCCCTTCAGCTTTGTTGTTCCGCGTCCGAGACGGTGTAATATTGCGTCGGAAATCTCATCATACTGGTCCGAGACAATAATCACAGCTTTTGTTTCATCCAGCCCTTGGATGACCGCATCAATGGTTTTCATGGCAATGTAGTAAGTCATGAAAGAATACATAGCTTGCTCAGGACCGAACACAAAACCGGCCCAAATAAAGATAAATACATTGATGAGCATCACAAACTCACCAACTGAAAACGGCAGTTTTTTCGTTAGAAGGATACCGAGAATTTCTGTGCCGTCCATTGAACCACCGTTTCGAATCACCAGCCCGACACCAAAGCCGAGCAAAAGACCTCCGAATACTGTAGCCAATATAGGCTGTGTCGTAATGGCTTCTACGTGGTGAAGCGAGGATTCGATTAAGGCAAGGCCGACAATCCCGATAACAGTAGAAACGAGGAAGGTCTTACCGATATATTTATATCCGAAGATCATAAAAGGAATGTTTAAAATGACAACGAATACAGCGAAATTCAGAAAGGGGTTTGACATAAAGAGGTGGTCTAAAATAAGTGATACACCGATAATGCCTCCATCAATAAAATCATTGGGGACTAAAAATAATTCAATACTTACCGCCGCAGACGCAGCTCCAATCAGAATCATGATGACCCTGAATATAAAGTGGGTAAATGATTCTCTTTTGTGTTGTTTTGTTGGGGTCATAAAATCTCCTTTCCTGCAATAACTATTTTAAATAGACTATGACTCTATTTTACCATGAAATGCTGACACATTTTACTGATTTGCCCATACATTATGTCTGAGAGGTGGAATGTTCGATGATATTATTTCAAAGAATTATCTTGCAGAGGCTCAATCAAGCCACTGCTGAAGATTTATTGAAGTACTCTAAGCAATACGGAATCAGTCTGTCAAAACCGCAGGCAGTTGAAGTAGCAAACCTGTTATACGGGAAAAATGTGAATATTTTTAATGAGCAGGAACGTACGCGGCTGCTGAAACAAGTAGAATCCATTACTTCAAAAGAAACAGCCCAAACCGTTCATGAACTTTTCAAACAGTTCACAAGCTAAAAAAAGGGGGGATCCAATCACCCCCCCTTTTTTTATTGCTGTAAAATCTTTTCGAGTAATGTGTTGTCAAATTGCTTTTCTTTCAGCATCTGAATCTCAAAACGGTACGGCGGTTTTTTGTTCTTTTTATCTTCACCGACATACGGCGTTTCAAGAATTTTCGGGATGTCTTTTAATTGCTCATGATGAACGACATATTGCAATGCGTCAAACCCGATTTCCCCGAAGCCAATATTTTCATGACGGTCTTTTCTCGCACCTTTGATATTTTTGCTGTCATTGATATGGAGCACTTTGATTCTGTCAATACCGACAATTTTATCGAATTCATTCAGCACTCCGTCAAAATCTTCGACAATATTATAGCCGGCATCATGTGTATGGCATGTGTCAAAACATACAGACAACTGCTCATTGTGTGTCACGCCATCAATAATTTGCGCAAGCTCTTCAAAGCTTCTGCCGCATTCAGATCCTTTGCCTGCCATTGTCTCTAATGCAATCTGCACATTTTGATTCGGATCAATGACTTCATTTAAGCCTTCAATGATTTTTTTAATGCCTTCTTCGGCTCCTGCGCCAACATGAGCACCCGGGTGAAGGACGATTTGCTTCGCGCCGATAGCAGCTGTCCGCTCAATTTCAGAGCGGAGAAAATCAACACCAAGCTCAAACGTAGCCGGATTGACCGTATTGCCAATATTAATAATATAAGGCGCGTGTACGATAATCTCGTCGATCCCGTTTTCCTGCATGTGAGCGCGGCCGGCTTCTATATTTAAGTCTTCAATTTTTTTTCGGCGCGTATTTTGCGGCGCACCTGTATAAATCATAAACGTGTTCGCCCCGTAAGAGACTGCTTCCTGACTCGCAGCCAGAAGCATATGTTTTCCGCTCATAGAGACGTGTGAACCTATTCTCAACAACCGGTTCCCCTACTTTCTTTTTTTAGATTGATTTCTTCGCTGTTTTTTCTTAATTTTCTCCATCTCGTAGCTCATTTTCTTTTTATATCCCGGCTTAACCTTCTTCGGCTTTTTCACGAGACGATGGGCGATTTCATCTGCTTCGTTCGGCGTCTTTTTACGCTTTTGGCGGCGCTGGCGGTCATCGCCTTTTTTCCATTCGCCTTTTTCAATCTCCAGGTAATCAAACTCAATACCCATTTTCTCAAGCTTCACCAATGCATCCTCATCAGAAAGCTCATAAATTGTCATGGCCTGTCCTGAAGAACCCGCGCGCGCTGTTCTGCCCACACGGTGAACATAGAAATCAAGATCATCAGGCAGCTCATAGTTGATGACATGGCTGACACCTTTAATATCAATACCTCTTGCGGCGAGGTCAGTTGCAATTACATAAGTGAATTCCAAATCATTAATCTGCTTCATGACTTTTTTCCGCTCACGAGGCGTTAAGCCGCCGTGCAGAAGTCCGATTTTCATACCTTTGCCCATCAAATATTTGGCAATATGGTCGGCAGTGTTTTTCGTATTGGCAAACACAATGCCTAAGTATGGGTTCAGATTAGACATGATATCGAAAAGGAGCTTTTCCTTATCACGGTGCTTTGAAGGAATAAGGATATGCTCGATTTTTGCAGCAGTGACCTGTTTCGGCTCCACGTGGGCATATTTCGGGTTTTCCATGTATTTTTTCAAAAACGGTTTCAGCTTTTCCGGGATCGTTGCAGAGAACACAAGCATCTGCAGATTCTCTGGCATGCGTGAACCAATGTAATCAACATCTGCAAGGAACCCCATATCCAGCATTAAATCTGCTTCATCAATAACAAGAGACTCAGCTTTATGAACACTTAGTGCCTGTTCTTTGATTAAATCCGCAATCCGTCCCGGCGTTCCGACGACTAGATGCGGCTGCGTTTTCAGTTTATCAATGGCTTTCTGCTTATCTGTGCCTCCGATAAAACATTTCGAACGGATCGAATCGCCTTCTGCACCCTGCGTGATTTTCAGCGCTTCCTGATAAATCTGGTTGGCAAGCTCGCGCGTCGGAGCCGTGATGACCACCTGAACGACATCCTTAGCAGGATCAATTTTATTTAACAAAGGCAGTAAGTAAGCGTGAGTCTTTCCGGTTCCCGTCTGAGACTGTCCGATGACGCTTTCTTTTTTTAATACAGCAGGAATCAGCCTTTTTTGAATATCAGTCGGTTCATAAAAACCAAGGCGATGTACTGCATCTATAATAAACGGTTTCAATTCATACACATCAAATTTAGTTTCTTTCATTTTTCCCAGCTCCTTAAAGCGGCACATTATGTGTCCATCATCACATTATACCCGATTTACCTTAAAAACACCACGTTTGGAAGGCGTTTGTTTTATTCAGATAAGGAAAGCAAATACCGAAACCCATGCATATTGTAATAGCAGAGAGAACTGAAAGGAGGTACAAGTATGTTTTCACAGCAGCAGCCAATGAGAAACTATCCGCAGCCGGGTCCGCCCCGCCCTATGCAAAACCAGCGCATGATGGGAAGAGCAGCGCCTGAAATGCGAAGGCCTTCATTTGGTCCGCCGCAGCAAAGTTTCCAGCAATCAGGGCAGCAATTTCTTCCTCAGCCAAACGCCGGAGCAAGAAATGGGGCGGGCACAGGCTTAAAAGGGATGCTGTCCAAATTTTTGCCCGGCGCAGGAGGCACAGGGGCCCCCGGAGCAGCCGCAGGCGGAGGAGCAGGTCTGCAAGGCATTCAAAATCTCGCTAATCCGGCATCGTTATCCAGTATGCTCAACAATGTGCAAAAAGTGCTCGGCATGGCGCAGCAAGTCACCCCTATGATCCAGCAGTACGGACCCTTAGTCCGCAATCTGCCGGCAATGATAAAGCTTTACAGTCAATTAAGCAAAAACGATGATACAGAGGGCACTGAAGAAGAAACGAAGACAGAATCGGATGAAAGTGCAGAAACAGAAAAGAAAACTGCGTCCAGCGACTCTGCCGAAAAGAAAAAATCAAAAGCAAGCAGTTCATCACCTGCAAAAAAAACAGAAGCACCGGACTTGAAGGAACAAGAATCAAAAACATCTGTCTCAAAGAAAAATGAAACGCCCTCTCCTTCCTCGAAAAAAACATCAGGTAGTTCAAAGCCGAGATTATATATTTAACATTCTTTGATATCTGGAGTGAGTTTGGCTATAATGGAGATCAGAAGAATGCAAGATTAGAGCCGTTTGATTACGGCTTTTTATATTGCCTTTACTCACTTCTGTATTGGAGGACAACCGAAAATGGACGTAATTAAAATTTCGCCGCGCGGCTATTGCTATGGTGTTGTTGACGCTATGGTAATCGCTAAAAACGCGGCACTGGATAAAAGCTTGCCAAGACCCATTTATATACTCGGGATGATTGTTCATAATAAACACGTCACTGATGCGTTTGAGGAAGATGGCATTTATACATTGGACGGCGCTAATCGACTGGACATCCTGAAGCAGGTTGACAAAGGAACTGTCATTTTCACAGCGCACGGCGTTTCTCCCGAGGTTAGACGAATCGCCGAAGAAAAAGGTTTAGTCGCAATAGATGCTACATGTCCGGATGTAACGAAAACACACAATTTAATCTTAGAAATGAAAGAAAAAGGATACCACGTAATCTATATCGGCAAAAAAGGCCATCCGGAGCCGGAAGGAGCGGTTGGCGTTGCGCCTGATATCGTTCACTTGGTTGAAACGCCGGAAGATGTCAAAAATCTCGATATCCAAGCTGAAAAATTGATCGTAACAAACCAAACGACAATGTCTCAATGGGATGTTCACGATATTATGGAGTTTGTGAAGGAAAAATATCCTCACGTTGAATATCACCAAGAGATTTGCCTGGCTACTCAGGTGCGGCAGGAAGCTGTATCGGAACAGGCGAAAAAGGCCGACTTAACGATCGTTGTCGGCGACCCGAAAAGCAACAATTCAAACCGGCTCGCTCAAGTGTCAGAGGAAATAGCCGGAACAAAAGCGTACCGAATCGGCGATCTAAGCGAATTAAAATTGGAATGGCTTAAAGGCGTAAATACCGTTGCCGTTACTGCCGGAGCTTCAACACCGACACCGATCACCAAAGAAGTGATTCGCTTTTTAGAACAGTTTGATCATGAAAACCCATCAACTTGGACAATCGAACACAATGTCCCGCTTAAAAAAATCCTTCCGAAAGTGAAAGCAAAAAACTGAGGCCCTCACAGCCTCAGTTTTTTTTATAGAAAAGTAAATGGATTTGTATCCGTTTCAGAAATAAAGATATTGACGTCTGCTTTTTTATCCTTACACATTGACGTCAGTTTTTTTGTGACGCCTTCTTTCATGATTTTTTCAGCGTAATGGCCTGGATCAATGACATTCAGACCAAGCATCATCGCATCATGGGCAACATGGAAATATAGATCACCTGTAACGTAAACATCTGCGCCTTTTCGTTTTGCCTGGTGGATATACTTGTTCCCATCTCCTCCGAGAACAGCTACTTTCTTCACCATGCTGTCAGCCTGTCCCACCATTCTGACGCCGTTCACTTGAAGCTTGTCTTTCACAAACAAAGCGAATTCCTGAAGCGTCATTTCATTTTTAAGTGTTCCGACACGGCCTAGCCCTTTTTCAGCTGGTGACTGTTCGACAGGATAAACATCATAAGCCACTTCTTCATATGGATGGCTTTTTATCATTGCGTTTATAACGGCTTTTTCTATGCTTTTAGGAAACACAGTCTCCAGTCTGACTTCATGAACGAGCTCAAGCTCTCCTACCTCTCCGATAAAAGGCTGTGCGCCGTCCAGTGGCTTAAAGCTGCCAATGCCCTCAGATGAAAACGCACAATGGCTGTAGTCACCGATATGGCCTGCCCCCGCATTTCCCAGCGCTCCTCTGACCTGCTCCTCATATTCTTTCGGCACGTATACGGCCAGCTTTTTAAGAGGATCGGTATAAGTAGGAGCCAATACTTCAGTTTCACTCAGCTCCAAGGCCTCAGCAAGCAGATCATTTACGCCGCCGTCAGCAACATCTAAGTTAGTATGAGCCGCATAGACAGCGATATCATGCTTCAAACACTTTTCAATCAGCCTTCCGCCGGGCTGATCAGTTGAAATATGCTTTAGCGGCCGGAAAATAGGAGGATGGTGCGCAATGATTAAATCAACATCTTTTTCAATCGCTTCATCGACAACGCTTTCCAATACATCCAGCGTAACCATCACATTTTTAACCGGTTTATTTAAACTGCCGATTTGCAGACCGATTTTATCGCCCTCAACTGCATAGGCTTTCGGAGAAAATTGTTCAAACAGCTGGATGACTTGCTGTCCGTTTACCGTTTTAGCCATGATCGATAACCTCCTTTAATATCTTCATTCGATCGGTTAGTTCCTTCAATTTCTGTTTGTTATCTTCAGATGTTGCAGCACGGCTGATCTGCTCATATATGTTTTGAGTATGGTGAAGCTCTTGTGTCCATTTTTTCAAAAATACAGCATTCTTTTCTTTTGCCAAAAATGGGCCTACGAGCATTCCGGCCGGCAAAGAAATTCCTGCATAAGCTGCATCTCTGTCTCCGGCTTCGGCCACAAGCAC
Organism: Bacillus sp. B28; assembly: GCF_029536185.1. Taxonomy (NCBI): domain Bacteria; kingdom Bacillati; phylum Bacillota; class Bacilli; order Caryophanales; family Bacillaceae; genus Bacillus; species Bacillus sp. B28. The sequence goes on from NZ_CP120511.1 coordinate 2,550,294, forward strand.
CTCATAGCACTTTCCGTCTTCCTCAAGAATCACTTCATCAATAAGTGCGTATCCTTCTTTATACAGCCACTCTCTAATATGAACGGCATGAATATTCGGCTGTAAAATAAGCCGTTCTTTACCTGTCAGTTTTTCTTTGCCTGCTTCTAAGATATGAGCGATCAGTGACCCGCCCATTCCGGCAATTGTTATGGCGTCAGCCTCACCTTTCTGAAGCACTTCCAGGCCGTCTCCTTGCCTTACCGTTATGTGTGCGCTTAAGCCCGATTTTTCGACCTGCCGTTTGGCAGACAAGAATGGACCGTCTGTTATTTCTCCAGCAATAGCTTTGCTGGCTTTATGATTCAGCACCGCATAACAGGGAAGGTAAGCATGGTCAGAGCCAATATCCGCTACTACTGCTCCATCCGGTATGTACTCCGCTACTGTTTGTAATCGTTTTGATAATCTTAATTCGTTCACTAGTCATCACAACTTTTCTCAATCATTTTTTCCTTTTCTATCATATAAAAAATCAGCCCGAAATCCAAGCTGAGAGAATGATTTTCAGTTTATTTCTTTGCAGGAACAACATCAAGTATGTGATGACGGACAAAAATAAAAGGCTGTCGAGAACATCTCGGCGGCCTGAGAACGTATAAGGAGAAAGATACATCCATTATTTAATTTTAGACACCCATTCTGCCATGTCATCAAGCTTATCAGCCGGAACAAGACCGGAAGGCATTCCATTACCGCCTTTTTCAATCTTTGTTTTGATTTCAGCGACATCCTTTTTATTCCCTACACCTTTTAAACTCGGACCCGAAACTCCTTCATAATTTTCCCCGTGACACGAGATACAATTCGCCTTGTAAATATCTTCCGGTGAAGCGTTTGCATCATCTTTTTCAGCAGACTTGCTTTCTCCACCGCTCGCAATCTCGCGAGAGTCATCAAGCCCCTTTACTGATAAAAAGAAAGTCAGACCAATTCCTAAAACAGCGATCAGTAAAAATGGAATAAGCGGATTCCATTTCATTTCCCTTCCCCCTTTATGATCCTTCCCCCTATGTAAACACTTCTAATTCTAACTTATTTTTACAAAAAGTAAATGGATTGGCATACAAAAGTTTTTTATTCACACTTTATACAAAATTGAATCAAATCATGCCTATTTCTCTAACATTCCTTTTATTCTATTGTATAATGTATTGTATACGCTTACAATAGAAAATATGGATTGGTATATTGAAATTTTTCATCACAATGTTCATTTGCAAATGACATCATTTTTCAGTAAAATAAAGACATATTATCCATATATCTTTTTAAAAAAAGAAGAACGGATCTGCAAGACCCGTTCCATCTTATTCTAGAAAATCTTTCAAACGTTTACTTCTGCTAGGATGTCTTAGTTTCCGCAGCGCTTTCGCTTCGATTTGTCGAATACGCTCTCTCGTAACTCCAAATACCTTGCCGACCTCTTCCAATGTTCTTGTACGTCCGTCATCAAGACCGAATCGAAGCCGCAATACATTTTCTTCACGATCTGTTAACGTATCAAGCACGTCTTCAAGCTGCTCTTTCAATAGCTCGTATGCCGCGTGATCTGAAGGTGAAGTAGCCTCTTGATCTTCGATGAAATCACCAAGATGGGAATCATCTTCTTCACCGATCGGTGTTTCAAGGGACACTGGCTCTTGTGCTATTTTTAAGATTTCACGTACTTTTTCAGGTGTTAAATCCATGTCTTCCGCAATTTCTTCAGGTGTTGGCTCTCTGCCTAAGTCTTGCAATAGCTGACGCTGTACGCGGATTAATTTATTAATGGTTTCAACCATATGAACGGGGATCCGGATCGTTCTCGCCTGATCGGCAATGGCGCGTGTAATCGCCTGTCTGATCCACCACGTAGCATACGTACTGAATTTATAACCCTTACGGTAATCAAATTTCTCAACGGCTTTCATCAGACCCATGTTACCTTCTTGGATCAGGTCAAGGAACAGCATTCCGCGTCCGACGTACCGTTTGGCGATGCTGACAACAAGCCGCAGGTTCGCTTCAGCCAATCTGCGTTTGGATTCTTCATCACCTTCTTCAATTTTTTGCGCATAGGCGATTTCTTCCTTTGCAGAAAGAAGGTTAACCCGGCCGATTTCCTTTAAATACATACGAACTGGGTCATTGATTTTGACACCAGGCGGTACACTTAGGTCATTAAGGTCAAATTCTTCTTCGGCTTTGGCAAGCTGCTGAATATTAGGATCTTCTGTTTCTTCATTCTCACTAATTAATTCAACACCTTGTTCACCTAAAAATTCATAATACTCATCCATTTGGTCTGATTCAATCTCAAAGCTGGACATACGCTCAGCAATTTCTTCATATGTCAAAACGCCACGTTTTTTACCAGACTCGGTTAATTGTTCTTTCACTTGGTCGAATGTTAATTCAGTTTCGTGGGTTTGTTTATCAGCCATTATGGATCCCTCCTTCCAAAGCTTGCAACGAATTCTAAAAGCGGTATGATTCTTATTCGGTCCATTCAGGCGTTTTCTATGTGAACTGCCTTTAACAATGTGCGAATAATGAAATGACAATTCATGATGAGGTCAAGCGATCTATTTGCTCCTCCGCAAGGAATCATTGCCAATGAAAGCTCCTCATCAGTTGTCCCGGTTATTTTAAAGATCGGTTTAAAGTAACGATTTCTTGAGCCAGAGATGCCGCTCTCAAAAAATCTTTTTGCCTTTCGGCTTCGGCTCTTTCCGCCTCTTTTTCTTTTATCATTGACCATTTTCTGTGATTCAACACTTTTTTCACATAATCTGATAACTCGGCCTCGCTGAGTTCTTGATTAACCTGGAGCATTAAAATATCAGACAGTATCTGGCTTATATGATCATCCGTCACCCTGGCCATAAGATGCTGAGGCGTCAGCTCGGCACCCTCTTCATAAAAAGCGTACAGATAGGCGGCCAAAGCGCGGTGTTCATCAATATTAAATTCAAACCCGACCCGGTCAATGACTTTTTTTATGACGCCCCTGTCACGAAGCATATGCGCCAGTAAAAGCCTTTCTGCATTTTCATACGCCGGGCGCAGCCGTTTTTGCCTTGCCTTAGTTGTCAGATGCGCTCTTCTTGTTTTCGTTTCACCGCTGCTGTCAGCAGGCTTGTTTTGCCTGCCGAATACAGTCAGCTGCTCAGTTAATGACTCCTGGGAAATCGAAAATTCGGAAGCAAGCTGTTTCACATAGACTTCCTGTTCAAGTGATCCTGACAGCGCACTGATTTCTTTAAGCACTTCTTTAATGTAGGCTAATCGATCGCCTTCATCTGCCAGGTTCTTTCCTTTCCGGAAATATTGCATTTTAAACGCCATTACCGTAACGCTTGCATCGACAATGTCGTTTTTGAATTTTTCTCCGCCGTACTGTTTAATGTAATCGTCAGGATCCAATCCGTCAGGGATCATTGCGACTCTGACTTTACAATCTTTTTTCTGAAGAAGCTCTGCAGCTTTCAAGGTGGCTTCATATCCGGCTTTATCAGAGTCATAGCAAAGAATAATCTCCTCCACGTTTCTTCTCAGAATCTTTACATGATCATCTGTCAGAGACGTGCCCATCGTCGCTATACTCTCTTTTACGCCTGAGTTTACCGCTGATATGACATCAGCAAATCCCTCGAATAAGACAGCTCTTTCCTGCTTTCTGATATGAAGCCGGGCCTTGTGAAAATGATAAAGCAGCTTGCTTTTATGAAAAAGCGGCGTTTCCGGACTGTTCATATATTTTGGCTGCTGGCTGCCAAGCGCTCGGCCTGAGAAAGCCACAACAGCTCCATGATGGTCATGGATCGGAAACATGATCCGGTTTCTGAAACGGTCAAAATATCCGCTTCCGTCTTCGCGTCTGATTAGCAGACCCGCTTTTTCCATTTGTGTTTCACTGAAGCCCCGCTTGACGAGAAATTTTGTTATGAAATCCCAAGAATCAAGAGCATAGCCGATTTGAAATTCATCAATCAGCTCTTTTGTAAACCCTCTTGCAAGCAAATAATCCAGCGCTTCTTGGCCTTCTTTTGTATTTATTAACAAATGATGGTAAAATTTCTTCAGAAGCTCATGAGCCTCCGCCATTTTTTGTTCTCCGGAGGATTCTGGCCGGACTGCGGTGTGAACCGTTATATCATCTGGAAAATCAATGTGGTATTTGTCCGCAAGGTGGGAAACCGACTCAGCAAACGAATAGCCCTCCATCTGCCTCAAAAAGGAGAAAACATTGCCGCCCGCTCCGCAGCCGAAGCAATGAAAAATCTGTTTGTCTGGCGATACGGAAAACGAAGGTGTGCTTTCTCCGTGAAAAGGACAGAGTCCAAAGTAGTTTCGGCCTTGCTTCTTTAATTGAACATAATCACCTATGACTTCAACGATATCTGCCGACTTTTGCACCTTGTCTACAATTTCATCTGGTATCCGATTTCCCATCTTATAACACTCCGTCGTACATTATTCGATGTTTTAGTGCAAAATCCCTTCATCGTTCGACAGGATTTTTTGCAGCAGTGTAACAAATCGTTCTCGATCTTCATGATTCAATTTTTTAGGCCCTTTGGCATATATGCCTTTTCTCCTTTGTTTGCCGGAAACATGACGGCCTTCAAGGGCAAAATCAATCGTATCTTCCTTGTAAAGACGCCCTCTCTCCGACATGACGGTGACATTCCTGTTCACAAGCAGGGATGCTAAACCAATATCCTGCGTCACCACGACATCTCCCGGTTTTACATGATTTGCGATATATAAATCAGCAGCTTCTTTATGAGGATCAACATACTTCCATTTTTCTTCCTGACTTCTGGAAAGCTGGTAATGTTCAAATGAAGCGACAAAAAGAACTTGAACTTCATAATCGGATGCTGTTTGTAAAATTTCGTCTTTTACGGGACAAGCATCAGCATCGACAAAAATCGTCTTTTCTTTTTCATTAAGAAGAGTAATTCTCCATCCCTCCATTAAACTCCTGCATAAAAGCAAGCAAAATCGCACACCCTGCAAAAATGCGGGTGTATATGAATTTGTCGAAAAATTTCCGGGAGAAATTCTTGACATCTTACCCATAATAGTTTATTCGTATCACACTAACCTTAAACCTAAAATTAATCATTTTATCACAATTTTTTATTATAATACAAACTTCACAAAGATGCTATTGTTTTTCATTATTCCCTTTTGGCAAAGTCAAAAACCCAGGATAGAGCGTCCTGAGTTACATGTTTTTCGTTTTGAGATGATGGATAATATTTGCTGTTTCTTCTACTGCTTTATTTGAAACATCTACAACCTGGCAGCCGATTCGATCCACGATCTTTTCGAAATATTCCAGTTCCTCTTTAATTCTGTTGATATTTGCATAGATGGCCTTGTCATTGAGGCCAAGCGATTTTAACCGTTCTTTTCTGATATGATTCAGTTTGTCGGGACTGATCTTCAGGCCGATGCATTTTTTCGGGTCAACATGAAAGAGCTCTTCCGGCGGGTCAACCTCCGGAACAATCGGAACATTGGCAACCTTCAGCCGCTTGTGGGCAAGATATTGAGATAAAGGTGTTTTAGAGGTTCTCGATACACCGATCAAAACGATATCAGCTTTTAAAATACCTCGTGGGTCACGCCCATCATCGTATTTAACAGCAAATTCAATCGCTTCGACCTTTTTGAAATAATCTTCATCAAGCTGGCGGACCCGTCCCGGTTCATATTTGGCCGTTAAACCGTAGGCTGTTTCCATTTTATCAATTAACGGGCCGATAATATCATAATATAAAACATTTGCTTTTTCCGCTTCGGCAATCAAATATTCTCTTATTTCCGGCACCACAAGTGTAAAACAGATAATGCCTCCATCTGCTTTTGCAAGTGAAATCACTTCATTGATAGTGCCAATGTCTTCAACATAAGGAATTCTTCTTACATGTGTATCATCCGCTGAGCCGTTAAATTGGCTTAATGCAGCTTTGACTACCAATTCGGCCGTTTCACCGACGGAATCCGATACAACATAGATGATGCGGTTATTCATATTATCCCCCCGTTAGTCTGCGCTCTTATAGGATTTCATTTTCTGATAAACTGACAAGTATTTTGGTCATATTCGTTTTCGTCACTCTGCCGATCACTTCATATCCTTTATCGGTATCTTTGATGACAGGCAGCGCATCGATTTGTTTTTCAATTAAGTGCTTTGCAATGTCCATCACATAATCCTCGCGTCTGCACACTGTAATATTCGGCATTCTAGTCATAATAATGTGCACAGGGACAGAAGTAAGCTCCTGCTGGCCGATGCTGGCTCGTAGTAAATCCTTTCGTGAAAGCACTCCGACTAAAACAGCATCACGGTCCACTACAAACAGAGTACCTACATCTTCTAAAAACATGGTGCAAATCGCATCATATACAGAAACGTTCTCGTGAATAACGACGGGGATAGATTGAAAGTCTTTCACCTGAAGCTTTTTCAGTTTATCTGCCAAAAGCTGCGTGCCGGTTTTTCCAGTATAGAAATAACCGACTCTCGGGCGCGCCTCAAGGAAACCTGACATGGTGAGTATGGCTAAATCCGGACGCAGTGTTGCTCTCGTTAAATTCAGCTGTTCGGCAATATGCTCCCCTGTAATCGGTCCGTTTTCTTTTACAATCTGCAAAATATGTTCTTGCCGTTTATTTAGTTCGATCGTACTCACCACCTTTTCACTTCGTATCTATGTAAAGAAATAATAAACCATATTATAACGTAAATGCTTTGTAATCAAACAAAAAAACGTTCAAATGGGGAAAAGACGATTACCGATCACACAGCAACCGCCTTTTCTTTCTTTATTTTACAATAAGGGCATTCATATTAGCAAAGGACTTGATCTGATCCGCCAAGCTTACCATTTGCGCTAATCGGTTTGCCTTTAATGTCTCGTTATCAGCAATAACCATCGTATGGTCGAAATAAGCATCAATCGGTTCCTTCAAGGCCGCAAGGGAAGAAAGTGCCGCCTCATAATCCTTTTTGCTGAAGCTTTCCTGCAGATTTTGTTTAGCAGTTTGATAAGCTTCGTACAGCTTCGCTTCGTATTCATTTTCAAACAAATCAGGCTGAATTTCCGCGCGAACTCCTTTTTTGCTGATAGAGATCACTCGGCCTAAAGCTTCTGCTGTTTCCTTAAAGCCTGACGCACCCAATTTTTGTTCCAGCACTTGCGCTTTGTGGAGCGCCGAATATGGCTCAAGCTCAGAGCTTTCCAGCACGGCATCTATTACATCATGTCTGATCTGCTCCGCATTTAAGACGTATTTTAGACGCTGAGTGAAGAAATCTAACAGTTCGGTTTCTTTTTCGGTTTGTACGAAAGTCAGCAGCTCTTCAAACGAAATGCCCCAATTCCGGTCAAGCAGAATAGCGACAATACCGCTCGCTTGGCGGCGCAAGCCGTAAGGATCCTGTGAACCAGTCGGAATGACGCCAATAGAGAAGAAGGATGCGATTGTATCCAGCTTATCCGCCATGGCAACTACCGCCCCAGTGAAAGTGGAAGGCGTTTCTCCGCCTGCAGATCTAGGCATATAGTGTTCGTTGACAGCTGCGGCTACAGCATCATGTTCGCCAAGCATTCTCGCATACTTTTCACCCATAATTCCTTGAAGCTCAGGGAACTCATATATCATATGTGTCACAAGGTCGAATTTAGAAATTTCAGCAGCACGTTTTACATGTTTTAATGTATCTTCATCAGCTTGAAGACGGACAGCAAGCTTCTCTGCGATCGCTGTTACTCTTCTTACTTTATCAGCGAGAGAGCCAAGCTCTTCATGGAACACAATGTTTTCAAGCTTCTTCACATTTTCATCAATGTTCAGTTTCTGGTCTTCCTTGTAGAAGAAAGAAGCATCTGACAAACGAGCACGCAGCACTTTTTCATTGCCTCGCGCGACATTTTCGATCGCGTGGCTGTTTCCGTTACGGACTGTGATAAAGTAAGGCAGCAAATCTCCGTTTTTGTCTTTAACAGGGAAATAGCGCTGATGCTCTTTCATTGTCGTTACAAGCACTTCCTCAGGAATGGACAGAAACTCAGATTCAAATGAGCCGTAAAGAGCCGTCGGATATTCTACTAAATGATTGACTTCATCAAGGAGATCCTCGTCAACCGGAATACTCCAATTGTTTTCTTCGGCCATTGCTTCCAGCTGCGATTGAATCATCTGTTTGCGAACATTTGGATCAGCAATCACATGCTGCTCTTTCAGCTGTTCTTCATAACTTGAAGGTGATTCAATAGACACTTCATGCCCCAGGAACCGGTGCCCCTGTGTCGTCCGGCCTGACTCAGCATTTGTAATTGCAAACGGAATGACATCCTGGCCAAATAAAGCGACAATCCATTTAATCGGACGGATATAACGCAGATCTTCATTTCCCCATCTCATATTTTTCGGGAAATGGAGGCTTGTGATTAAGCTGTTCAGTTCAGGCAGAAGCGTTTTGGTTTCTTGTCCTGCTTGGAATTTTTGCACAAAAACATATTCCGTGCCTTTTATTTCTTTCATGTACAAGTCTTCCACACTGGCACCTTGGCCTTTTGAAAACCCAATCGCCGCTTTTGTCCAGTTGCCGTCAGCATCAAGGGCGATTTTTTTTGCAGGCCCTTTTGCTTCTTCTTTTATATCATCCTGCTTTTCTGCTACACCCTTTACTAAAACAGCGAGGCGTCTCGGTGTATTAAAAAGCTTCACTTCACCGTGTGCAATATTTTTTTCTGCAAGCCAGCCTGTCAGCTTTTCGCCCAGCTGAACCATGCTTTCATTCAAAAAGCGCGCCGGCATTTCCTCTAATCCGATCTCTAAAAGTAAATCCTGTTTACTCATGAGAAGAACCCTCCCCTTTAAGCATTGGGAACCCTAGTTTTTCTCGTTCCTCATAATAGGTTTTTGCGACTTTTCTTGCTAAATTCCGCACTCTTCCGATATAGCCTGTCCGCTCTGTAACAGAGATTGCCCCTTTGGCGTCAAGAAGGTTGAATGTGTGCGAGCATTTAAGCACGTAGTCATATGCGGGATGCACAAGACCGTTATCCATTTGCTTGATCGCTTCTTTTTCATACGTGCTGAACAATTGGAACAGCATATCAACATCAGATGTTTCAAATGTATAAACGGAATGCTCGTACTCAGCCATCATGAATAAATCTTTCACAGTAAAGCCTGATGTCCACTCAAGATCAAATACATTTTCTTTATCCTGTATATAAGAGGCCAGACGCTCAATTCCGTATGTAATTTCCACGGAAACAGGCTTACACTCAAGTCCCCCAACCTGCTGGAAATACGTGAATTGTGTAATTTCCATTCCGTCAAGCCAGACTTCCCAGCCAAGACCCGCACAGCCTAAAGACGGATTCTCCCAGTTGTCCTCAACAAAACGGATGTCATGCTCAAGCGGATCAATTCCGAGAGCGCGCAAAGAGTCTAAATACAGCTCTTGAATGTTATCAGGTGATGGTTTAATGATGACCTGAAATTGATGATGCTGATAGAGTCTGTTCGGGTTTTCTCCGTATCGGCCGTCAGCTGGGCGTCTTGACGGCTCAACGTAAGCCACTTTCCACGGCTCAGGACCGATACTGCGCAAAAATGTATACGGGCTCATCGTGCCGGCCCCTTTTTCTACATCGTATGCCTGCATGAGCACACAGCCTTCGTTAGACCAATGCTTCTGCAGGGTTAGAATCATGTCTTGAATATTCATTTCAAGCACCTCCACTTTTCCTTCATAAAAATTGCTGCGGCAGCAACCAAAAAACTCCCGTCTCTATGCTTGCCAGCCGCAAACATAGGGACGAGAGTTCTCCCGCGGTTCCACCCTAGTTGCTGAGAACAAAATCCCAGCCTCTTTTTTAAAATTGCTCAAGAATGCCTTTCGTTGCGCGCTCATCCTTAGCTTACACCGTCCTAAGGTCGCTTTTATGAGGTAAACGCAAGTACTTCTTTCTCTCACTGCAACATATTTTATAATAAATGATCATATAAAAAGATGGGCCATATGTCAACTTTTGTTTTCACCCATAAGATGTTTCATGCTCTCCATTTGATCTAAAAAACGCTTCGATTTCAGATAAACCCCTGAATATTCTTCGTAGTACAAGTCAATAACTTGCTTTAATTCATTTTTCGTTTCCTGCTTTAAAGACACATTGCCAATCCTTGAAAGGTCGAAGTAATAAAACAGTCTCAAAAGCCTTGCCGTTTGCGGCTTAATCGGCACCTTGTAAGGGTCTTTGTCAAAGCAGCGATGGCAAATAAAACCGTTATCGCGAACAGAAAAATGGAATGTCCCATCCTGGCTTTTACAATGCACACAGTGATTAAGCTCAGGATACAGTCCCATTACAGCAAGCATCTTCATTTGAACAATAAAGGTAATAACATCCGGGTCTGTTCCTTCGTCAAGCTGTTTAAAGGATTCTAAAATAAATTCAAACAAATAGGGATTTGGTTTTTTTTCTTCTGTGCCTTTGTCAACGAGCTCAGCAATAAAAGCTGCATATGCAGTTAAAAACAAATCCTCTCTGATGCCTCTCATGCTGAGGATCATTTCACCCTGCTGAAGGGTTCCGAGGCCTGTTGTTTTCTGCATTAGGAATGAACCATACAAAAAGGGCTGGCTGACTGCTGATAAACGGCTGTTCGGTTTTTTGGCTCCTCTGGCCATAACACCTATTTTTCCGTGTTCTCTTGTCAGTAAAGTAACAATTTTATTCGTCTCTCCGTAATCATTGGTACGAAGAACGATTCCTTCACATTTTGTCAGCATTTCCGCACCTTCCTAAAACAGGAGCGGTCAAGAGGTCTATAAAATTGGAAAATCAAATCGGGCTAGCTCATCTTCTAGTTCTTCGGGTCTTTCCATGTTCTCTTTTTCCAGTTCTTTAAAAAGAAGATACGTATCAACATTTCCTGTTTGAGAAAATACGTTCCAGGTAAAATTCAACACAAGAAACCCACCTTTCTGTAGTTAAACTAGCTTACCTAAACTCCAAATTCTTACCTTTATCTTGACCAGATGTCCTCCATTTCATGTTAAACAAAATTTGCTAATGTATCCCTGTTCATGTGAGATAATGACACAGCAAGTGATTAATATTCATCCTCTTTAAAGCCGAAGTCACGAAGCTGGGACATTTTGTTACGCCAGTCTTTCTGCACTTTTACCCACAATTCTAGATAGACGCGGGAACCTAAGAGGGCCTCGATATCCGCTCTCGCTCTTTTTCCGACTTCTTTCAGCAGGCTGCCTTTTTTCCCGATGACGATGCCTTTTTGAGAATCCCGTTCGACCACAATTGTTGCCGCCACGTGCACGGATCCGTTGTCCTGCCCTTTAATCGATTCGATGCTTACCGCAATGCTGTGCGGGATCTCTTCCCTTGTCAGATGCAGCACCTTTTCCCTGATCAGCTCAGAAATAATAAAGCGCTCCGGATGATCGGTCACCTGATCACTCGGATAAAACTGCGGACCTTCAGGCAAATATGCTTCAATCTGCGCCAGCAATGTTTCAATGTTATTTCCCTCTAATGCAGAGATCGGAACAATTTCCTTAAAAGGATATCGCTTGCGGTATTCGTCAATTAGCAGAAGCAATTGATCAGGATGGATCTTGTCAATTTTGTTTACGATTAAGAAAACAGGTGTCGAGGTATTCTGCAATTTCTCAATAATGAACTCGTCGCCCTTACCATAGCCTTCCTCAGCGTTGATCATGAATAAGATCAAATCGACTTCTTTTAATGTATTTTGCGCCACTTTCATCATAAAGTCCCCAAGCTTATGCTTAGGCTTATGAATTCCTGGTGTGTCAATAAAAATCGTTTGTGATGTGCCTGTCGTTAATACCCCTTGCACCTTATTTCTTGTTGTTTGGGGTTTATCACTCATGATCGCGATTTTTTGGCCGATCACTCTGTTCAAAAAAGTAGACTTTCCTACGTTTGGTCTTCCGATAATGGATACAAATCCTGATTTAAAGCTTTCGTTCGTCATGTAAATCCTCCGATGAAAATGCGCCTGGCAATAATTCTTCTGCAGTCATTTCTTGTATTTGTCCTTGTAAATTGGTCAGCACGATAATAACGTCCTTTGTGCAGAGCTCAGAAATCACCTGCCGGCAGGCTCCGCACGGTGATACTGGTCCCGGGGTGTCAGCAGCTACTGCCAGCATCTGAAACTCAGTATCGCCTTCAGAAACAGCTTTAAATAAAGCGGTACGCTCAGCGCAGTTGCACATGCTGTATGCCGCATTCTCTATATTGCAGCCTCTGTACACTTTTCCATCTTTGGTAAGAAGAGCGGCTCCTACTTTAAACTTGGAATACGGTGCATATGCCATGTCACGCGCTTTTAAAGCTTCTGTTATCAATTTCTGTCTGTTCATGTGTACATGTTCCTCTCTTACCTATAATGGTACCGCTATCACTTTATATTTTACATAATGGCGCTCCTTTTTTCACGCCCATTTCTAAAAATGTAAAATAAATGTAAGAATTTTCAGCCATACAGCTTTGGCAAAAAAATAAGTAAACCAATAATACACGAAATCACGGCAAAAACGCAAACAGCCCCGGCAGCAGCGTCCTTAGCCGCCTTAGCAAGCGGGTGATGTTTATCTGTTACTAAATCAACCGTGTGTTCAATAGCTGTATTTAAAAGCTCCAGTGAAAGCATTCCGCCAATCAAAAGAAAAATAATAGCCCACTCTGTCAGGCTGAGATTAACGAGAAAACCGCAAATGATAACGGCGCAGGCAGCCGCGGCATGAAATTGAAAATTCCGCTCCGTCCGCGCCGTTCTCCATATGCCCCGCCCTGCGTGCACGAAGCTCATTAGGAATCGCATCAGCTCATTTCTATGATCTCTTGAGTCCATAGGCGTCCAGCAAATCCTTTTGCTTAGTAAACATCTCCTCTTCTTCCTCTTTCGTCATATGGTCATATCCTAAAAGATGCAGGAATCCATGTACCGCTAGAAAGCCAAGCTCTCTCTTGAAAGAATGGTTATATTCTTCAGCCTGCTCTCTTGTACGATCTGCACTGATGATAATATCACCTAAAACCGGCGGCATTTCAGCACCGACAATTTCAACTTCGTCTTCTCCCTCTTCTTCAAGAGCAAAAGAGATGACGTCTGTCGGCGTATCCTTTCCCCGATACTCTTTATTGATCTGCTGAATGTCTTCATTGGTAACGATCGTGACAGAAACCTCAGCCTGATCCTGAACTCCTTCGCGCTCAGCGGCAAATTGAAGCAGATTTTCTACTTCTTTAAGCATCTCTTCAGAGACACTTCCGGTTTCATCTACGATATCAATCAATAAACTCATCTATTTCACCTTCTTAGTAGCCTCCGGATATTCAATCCGGGAGTGGAAAATTCCTTTTAATGTTGCACAAAGCGTTTTTGCGATTGTATCAAGCTCTTTAAATGTCAAATCGCATTCACTAAACTGTCCGTCCTGAAGCTTATCGGATATAATGCCCCGGACGAGCTTTTCAATTCGTTCAGGATTTGGATTATGCATCGATCTGACAGCCGCTTCGACACTGTCTGCCACTGATATAATCGCGGCTTCTTTTGACTGCGGCTTCGGCCCCGGATAACGGAATTCTTCCTCTGTAATCTGATCGCCTTTTTCCTTCGCTTTATAATAAAAGAATTTCAAAAGAGAGGTCCCGTGGTGCTGCTCAGCAATATCCACAAGCTCCTTTGGAAATTTATAGCTTCTCAGCATATTCGCCCCGTCAGTGGTATGCGAAATAATGATATTTTTACTGAGCTGCGGAGAAAGCTTATCATGCGGATTGTCAATATTCATTTGATTTTCAATAAAATACTGCGGACGCTTTGTTTTTCCGAGGTCGTGATAATACGCACCGACTCTTGCAAGCAAACCATTTGCCCCTACCGCCTCGCAGGCGGCCTCTGACAAATTGGCGACCATGACGCTGTGGTGATATGTACCTGGTGTTTCTGTCAGTATTTTTCGAAGCAGCGGATGGTTAGGGTTAGACAGCTCGATCAGCCTCATTGTGGACAAAATGCCGAAACCTGTCTCAAAAAACGGCATAAGTCCGATAATTAATACGGAGGAAGCAAAACCCGACACAACCCCCATCAGCATTAGCGTCCCGATTTCCAAGCCTGACAGCGCGGTGTTTTGGATCAATAATAGAGATAGAACCACAATCATATTGATAAACGCCACAAAAAGCCCGGTCTGCAAAATTTTTGATCTGCCATTGTGTTTTCCTAAAAACAAAACACCGGAAATACCGCTGATCAAATAATAAATACCAATGACATAATTAAATGTTCCTGTCACACCTTGATTAAACATCATACTTCCGCAAATCGCAAGAATGATACTTCCTAAAATAGCGATTCGTTCATTCATCAGCAGCTTGATTAAGATTGCACCGGCCGCAATGGGGACAAGATAGCCAATATTGTTATACTCCATCTTTTGAAATAAACTGACAACCTCCATAATAACAAGCAAAAGCGTTGTAATAATGGAGAATAATAGGATCGACTTGTTTTTGAATTTCAGATTTTGATTCTGTTTTTCGAAATAGTAAACGAGCGTAGCGATGAAAAGCCCGATCATAATCAATAGGCCGCTAATCGGCTTGAACAAATTGGAGTTATTTAATAATCCGGTCAGCTCAAGTTTTCTGTACACCTCGCGATCAATGAGGTCATTTTCTTCCACGAGCACCTGCCCCTGTTTGATCTGAACCTGCTGAACATTGTCTGACGCTTCCTGGCGTTTTGCCTCTGTTGCTTTTGGATCGAAGACGTAATTCGGAATAATGGCGTAACGCCCGATTTCCGTGGCGGCGCCCAAATATTTAGACGGGATAGAATTACTCTTCAGTTCTTTTTGCACTTTATCTTTTGCTTCAGATAATTTATCCGACGGGATTTCACTGCTCATCACTGAGTTTACTGCTGTTATGACAGTATCTCTGACAAATGAAAAATCTTCATGGTCCGCCTTCAGCAAAGTCTTGATGGCATCCTCTGATATAGAATCATTCACATCTGACGTCAGCTTATTTTTCACCGACTTAATCATTGTTTTTTCTGATGGTGAACTGCTGTCTTCTTCTGCTGATTTTTTCACTTCACTGATACTGTCGAATATCGATGACACAAGATCAATTCGATTGTCTGTATAATCTTTCTTTAAGGTATACTGATCTTCGACCGCATCTTCAGCAGCTTGCTTTTTTTCCTCTGTCGCTTTTTGATCTTCCACAGTTGCCGGAGCATAAATGGTCTTGTCGCTGACTGAAAACAGGTCTAAATCAAGCGTTTCCGGCTTCACATGTACAAAAAGCAATGCGAACATAATCGCAGCCAGCAGAAGATACAGCAGTACATGCATGGAGCGGGCATTTTTAAAGCCGCGCCACTTTTTTGAGCCGCTTTTGGTCTTCCCCTTCTTTTTCAACACAAGAACCTCCTCTAGAAAATCAAGCTCATAAGCAAAAATGACCCGATAACGCGCGATCGGGTCATTCAGGATTAATTTTGCTTATCGTATGCTTCAATAATTTTCGCAACCAGCGGATGTCTGACCACGTCTGTCTGGTCCAGTTCAATCACAGAAATGCCGTCGATTTCTTTCAGCATCTCTCTCGCTACTGCAAGTCCCGATTTGACGCCTTTCGGCAGATCAATTTGGCTAACGTCACCTGTAATGATCATTTTAGAGCCAAAACCCAGTCTCGTCAAAAACATTTTCATTTGGGCAGGCGTAGTGTTCTGTGCTTCATCAAGTATAACATAGGCATCATCAAGCGTCCGGCCTCTCATATAAGCGAGCGGAGCGATTTCAATGACTCCTCTTTCCAGCAGCCGTTCTGTATGATCTGTTCCAAGCACATCATGAAGAGCGTCATACAGCGGGCGCAAATAAGGATCTACTTTCTCTTTGAGGTCACCTGGTAAAAAACCGAGGCTTTCACCGGCTTCTACCGCAGGTCTTGTTAAAATGATTTTTTTAATATGTCCGTTTTTCAATGCGTGGACTGCTTTTACGACAGCAAGGTACGTTTTTCCGGTTCCCGCCGGGCCGATGCCAAATACAAGATCATCTCGTTTCATGGCGGCCACGTATTCCCGCTGTCCCATGGTTTTCACACGGATCGGTTTGCCTTTTGCGTTTTTTGTAATTTCTTCTTCGTACATGCTTTCAAAATATTCAAGTTCATTCTTTTTTGCCATCTTGATGGCGGAAATCACATCACGTTCAGAGATCTCTATCCCCTTGCGAATTAATGCGAGAAGTGATCCCAGCAGCCTTTCGGCAATCTGAAACGATTCTTCATCGCCTGAAATATAAATCGTTTCGCCTCGCGTAATGATATTTACATCCAGATCTTTCTCCATCAGTGTCAAAAAAGAATCTTGATTCCCGAACAGTGAAAGCGCCTCGTCCGGGCTTTTCAGTTTTTGATTCATCGCAAGTAAATGTTCTGTCATTCTTCAGTCTCCCTGACAATAGGTGTGGTTTGAACGATATCTTCTATAACTTGGTAGAGAATAATCAACTTTACTTTACCATTCTCGACTGTCTGGTGCAAAACTTTTTCACTTTTCACCTCGCCGTCCTCGCCTATTTTACTCTCTACATCCCGTTTACCCATTTTGATTCCTTCTTGAACTGCTTCTTCTTTCGTATATTTTCGCAAAGCCTCTTCACTTTCTCTCGTTTGCTCTTTGATATAAGAAACAGGGAGCTCCAAACCGAGAAAATGAAGCGAATGCTTCTCTTGTTCTGTTTTTGGATGTTTTAATTCTTCTTTTTTAAGCGTTATCCCCCAGATTGGGAAAGCCCATGAGCCAAAAGAAAGCTTGTGCTTTGTCCTTACTTTGCCCGTATAGACGTTAAATAATGTTTCAAGGGGTACCGTTACTTCAGATCTGTACCAGGTCTCGCCGTAAATTTCAGCTTTAGAGGCGACTTCCTGCTGCTCATCTTCGCTTCCGATTAAGCCGGAGACAAGCATTTGCCCCTTTTCCACATGATCATGGATTGCGGCCATGGGCTGTCCTTTCTGGACAAACATTCTTGTAATGGTTGCTTTCTTTTTGGCGACAATGTGGCGCGGACTGACATACTTTTCTTTTTCAGGCTCATTTTTCTCTACAACTTTCATGTGGATGGTCGTGCCTTTCAAATCGACTCCGACCCAAGTGATATTGTCTATTCCGTTTGTTAACGATTTTTGTATTTTTTCGGGAGACTGCATTAAAAATTGCAATCGCCCTTTCTTGACGCCGATTTCCTTCAAATGCTGCATCATTTGGTGCTCCGTTTCAGGCTTTGCACCAGTCACTTCAATTTTCCATACCATATTGGAGAGCAAAAACAATAGGATAAAAAAAAGCGCAAAACCAATGGTAAAACCTAAATTCAGTTTGGATTTCAGCAATAAGAACGGGAACCCTTTTCGATTGATAAAACGGGCTTTACAGTCAAATTCTCTTCTGACACGCCGAAAGGCATGTACATCCTGAAGCTGTATATATAACAAGACGGCTTCTTTCTTTTTTTTCAGATGAAAGATCGGAATCCCTCTTCTTGTGCATTCATTAAGGAGCCGTTCAATGCCTCGTCCCGTCACTTCAAGCTGGACCTTACCACCAAAAAAAGACAGCCATTTATTTTTCACAACATTTCCCCCTCGGCTTTATGACTCAACATATCGAACGACATCAATCGTACCCTCCAAAAGTATTTCTTCCGGAAGAATCGCTTTGATCACAAAGTTTTTTCCTGATATGATGCACTGGCCCTGCTTCAGCATCAGCCTCACTTCATTCTCACTGAACAGCAGAAGGCCTCTGTGGTTTTCTATGTAGATATGAAGTCTGCCGACCATTGTGATCCGCGGCAGATCCATCATAACGTCCGGGGGAATTTCCAATGCTCTTGTCAGCCAAGCTTTTAAACGATTCTTTCTTTGCCCCATACAAAAAGAACCCCCTTTCATCTCATATGTATGATTTGAAAGAGGGTTCTAACACTTAATTTTTGCGGGTTGCACGCATTGTGTGATGAGGTTTTTTTGCCCTTGGCGGACCGAATACCTCGCCTAAGACAATGCCTTGCACAACAGTGTCTTTATTGACCTGAAGCAGTTTTTGCTTGGTATACACAGCTTTATGTTTAGCGGCAGTAAGATCCCGCTCAAGCCCTTTCAGGTTTCTTTCCGTTTCCTTCCGTCTGTCTTCAGCTTCTTGTCTCATCTGTTCCAAGCGGTTTGGAATAGGAGCTGGCGTTTCTTCAGCTGATTGTTTATTTTGAACAGAAGCAGGTTTCATTGTCTGCGGCTTTTTTCTTTTTTGATTTTGATTGTTTTTTTCTTCTTCTTTTTTCACTTTGCCGAAAATCGTGGAAATAATTCCGATAATCGCTGCAATAACAAGCGGATTCGTCAGTATATCTTCCATCACTATTCTCCCTTCTGCATAGAGAGATTATGATTTGCGGTCTTCATCCGATTGGTCTTTCGTTAATTTACCGAATGAATCACGCATATCTGTGTCTGCATCAATGTTTTTAATATTCATGTAGTCCATGACGCCGATATTTCCTTCGCGCAGGGCTTCGGCCATCGCAAGCGGCACTTCCGCTTCGGCTTCAACCACTTTAGCTCGCATTTCTTCTACACGTGCGCGCATTTCCTGTTCTTGAGCAACAGCCATTGCACGGCGTTCTTCGGCTTTGGCCTGCGCAATATTTTTGTCGGCCTCTGCCTGATCCGTCTGCAAGATCGCCCCGATGTTTTTACCAATGTCAACATCAGCAATATCAATCGAAAGAATTTCAAAGGCGGTTCCTGAATCCAGGCCTTTACCGAGAACCGTTTGAGAAATCATATCAGGGTTCTCCAGCACTTTTTTGTGATTTTCGGATGAACCTATTGTAGAGACGATCCCTTCGCCTACACGGGCTACAATCGTTTCCTCACCCGCACCCCCGACGAGGCGGTCGATATTGGCTCTTACTGTAATTCTCGCTTTCGCCTTCACTTCAATACCGTCCATGGCAACACCTGCAATAAACGGTGTTTCAATGACCTTCGGATTAACGCTCATTTGCACGGCTTCCAATACATCACGGCCGGCAAGGTCGATGGCTGCACAGCGTTCAAATGTAAGCTCAATATTAGCACGCTGAGCTGCGATAAGTGCGTTAACGACTCTATCTACATTCCCTCCGGCAAGATAGTGGCTTTCAAGCTGGTTTGTTCCAACGTCGAGTCCCGCTTTATGCGCTTTAATCAGCGGATTAACCACCCGGCTCGGTATGACGCGGCGTAGCCTCATCCCTATTAGAGTGAAAATGCTGATTTTAACTCCGGCTGCTAAAGCTGAAATCCAGAGCATAACAGGTACAAATGTAAAAAATACAGCTAAGACAATGATCCCTACTACGACAATAGCCAGTATCATTAATGTTGATGTGTCCATGCTACTTCTCCTCGTTTCTGTTTAGATTTCTCTCACGACAATGCGCGAGCCTTCCACTTTGATTACTTTTACTTTTTTATCTTTCTCTGTAAATAATCCTTCAGATACCACATCAAGACGTTCGTCATCGATAATGACGGTTCCCGCAGGACGCAGCGGCGTAAAGGTCACGCCCTCCTTGCCGATTAAGTCCGTTCGCGTTTGGTTTGATACATAACCGCTCTCTGTATTTGTCGAATCATTTAATATAAATTTCTTAAAGAATTTCATACGCTTTCCCAACACCCTTGTCAGTAAAATGAAAGCTGTAATGGAAACAGCTGAGGCGATCAAGAGAGAAACCGCCATGACTGTGAAGCTTCCCGCGGCCAAAAATAAGCTCGCAACAATTGCTCCCAAGCCAAGTAAACCAATGATTCCTCCGGGGAGGAATATCTCCATCAGGATCAGAATCACCCCTGCTATAAAGAGGAGAACCGTTTCATATCCGGCAAGACCCGTTGCAAGATGTCCGTAAAAAAACAGGATCAATGCGATAAATCCTGCTGTTCCAGGCAGACCGACACCAGGAGAAAAAAGCTCAACAGTAAGACCTAAAAAGGCAATTGTCAATAAAATAGGAACAACAATCGGACTGGTCAGCCACCTTGCTGCCTTTTCTGCAAAGCTTTCCTCAGCATAGCTGATATGTGCATCTTCGTATCCAAGCTTCTTCACAAGCGCGGAAAGATTGTTAACAGTTCCTTCTGAATAGCCTACGTCAACAGCTTTTTCCGCATTCAGCGTAAGCAGATCTCCCTTCGGCGCGCCCGCTTCTCTTGCATCTACATCAGGGTCTGCCATGGCACGCGCATATTTTGGATCACGGTTGTTTTTTGCTGCAGCATCTTCCAGCTCCGCAAGCCAGAATGATTCAGCTTTTTTGTCAGCAGCATTGCCTTTACCGTCTATGATCGCCGCGGCTCCCATCTTTCCTCCGGGCGCCATATAAATGGCGTCAGCCTGTAACGCGATATATGCACCAGCAGACAATGCCCGTTTGTTTACATAAGCAGTTATCGGGATATCCGTTTCGTTGATCGTGTCCGCTATATCAATAGCTGATTTTACCAGTCCTCCCGGTGTGTTAATATCAAGAATAATATGGTTTGCATGCTGAGCCTCTGCATCTTGTAGCGAACGCGACAAAAACGAGGCGAGACCCTGTTCGACATTTTTTTCAACGGGAATGACGTAGACGGTTTGTTTTTCTGCTTTTGTGTGCAGCTGAACTCCTAATAATGATAGTAGAAATATGCTCAAAAGAGCCGCTCGGAATCCTTTTGTTTGAAGCAAGGGCGATGTATCCCTCCTTCCTCGTATATTAAGTGCCTTCTCTTCATACGTAACAAATGTATCAAAGGTTTCATTTTTTTATGTATAAAAAAAGACATCTCTCTTAGAAAGATGTCCTTTTCTTCGCCATTTAAGACAGTTGACTGCTCACAAGCTTATTAATTAAACTTCCGTCAGCTTTACCTTTTACTTTAGGCATAATTGCCCCCATCACTTTGCCCATGTCCGCTTTTGAGCTCGCACCGACCTCCGCAATGGTTTCATTTACGATTGTACGCAGCTCTTCTTCTGATAGCTGCTGTGGTAAATAAACTTCTAAAATGTCCAGCTCTTTTTGAACTTTATCTACTAAATCTAAACGATTAGCGTTTGAAAATTCCTGGAGGGAGTCTTTACGTTGCTTAAGTTCACGAGAAAGGACAGTGAGTTCCTCATCCTCGGTCAAACTGTCTTTCTTAAGCTTAATTGCTTCGTTTTGAAGTGAAGCCTTAACCATTCGAACGACAGTCAGTTTGTCTTTCTCACGGCTTTTCATATATAGCTTCATATCTTGGTTAAGTCGCTCAAGAAGACTCATAAATCCACCCTCTTTTAGAATTTGCGTTTTCTAGCAGCTTCAGACTTTTTCTTGCGCTTTACGCTAGGTTTTTCATAAAATTCGCGCTTTCTTGCTTCTTGCAAAGTACCTGTCTTTGATACACTGCGTTTGAAGCGACGAAGAGCATCTTCAAGCGATTCGTTTTTTCTAACGACCGTTTTTGACATTCTCTTTCCCTCCCTCCGAATACACCAATCGACTACCTTTAAGTTACACATATAAACATGTACTTTGACATTATAATATAAGCCTTCAGTCAGGTCAACTAAGTGAGTTCACTTTTCCGTCATGAGCGGGACTGCCTGTCTATATAATGATAGAAAGGGGTTGGTGAATAAAATGTTGCTTCTGATTAGTTTTACTGCTCTTATATTATTCTTTCTCGCAGGAATGAACATGCTTCGGAAAGGTTTAATTTCGCTGACGTATTCAAAAATTGAAGAGCAGCTGCTGATTTTTACGGATCATCCATTAAAAGCATTCCTCATCAGTATTGTTTTTACAGGATTTCTCCAAAGCAGCTCCGCCTTTATGGTAATTGTCATCGGATTTGTAAGTGCGGGGGCCCTATCTTTCAAACGGACAATACCGATGATCCTTGGAACAAATGTCGGATCGACCTTTACAACCGAATTTCTTGCAATCAAAATGGATGTGTTGATTTGGATTCTATTGATTGGCGGTTTGCTGTTTTTTCTGACGGGCAGGTATCCGTTCAAACAGCTGGGAACAAGCTTCCTCGGACTCGGAATTATCTTTTTTTGCATCAGCGGCTTCAGCCGTCTTGCAGAACCGCTTACTCAGCTGAAAACAGGTGCAGGGATTCTTCATCATGTAAACGACTCAAACTGGTCTGCTTTGCTTATCGGCATGGTGTTAACTGCAATCATTCACTCAAGTTCTGTCTGCATCGGCATTTTAATGAGCTTTATGAATGAAGGCGTTATTGGACTGACACAGGCAATGAGCGTTGTGCTTGGGTCAAACATCGGGACATGCATTACAGCTGTCATGGCTGCTGTATCCGGCGGATATGCGGCAAAACAGACAGCGTGCGCCCATGTCTTGTTTAACATAATCGGCGTAGCAATTGTATTCCCGTTTTTGGCGGCAGCGACCGGCTTTGTTGAACAGCTCTCGGCAGACCCTGCCCAAAGAATCGCTCATTTCAGTCTGCTATTTAATGTCGTATCAGCTCTTTTGTTTTTACCGCTTACCAACTTGTTCTACAGCTTTATTAACCTGCTTATCCCAGCTAAAAACTGAACATAAAAACCGGCACATTCAGATGCACCGGTTTTTTAGATTAAGAAGACATACGCATTTGTTCTGTTATGTCATCCTCAACAATACGGACAAACTGTCCTTCATTGTATGGATAGCCTGCTTTTAGTATTTTTACTTTCACGATTTTGCCGATCATGTCTTCCGTACCTTTGAAAACAACTTTCATATAGTTGTCTGTGTAACCGACATACATGTTTTCTTCATCTGATTCTTTAAATGCTTCCTCAGGGATAATTTCAAGGACTTCATTTTCATAATCAGAGGCATATTCCTTCGCAAGCTGGTCAGAAAGTGCAATCAGGCGGTGTACACGTTCGTTTTTGACGTTTTCATCCACTTGGTCTTCCATCCGCGCAGCTGGCGTTCCCGTACGTTTGCTGTAAGGAAAAACATGCAGTTCAGAGAATCTGTTTTCTTTAATAAAGTTATAGGTTTCCATAAATTCTTCTTCTGTTTCGCCAGGAAAGCCTACAATGACATCGGAGGTTACGGCTAAGCCCGAAAGTGCTTTTTTCAGCTTATTTAAACGGTCAGCGAAAAATTCCATAGTGTATTTGCGTCTCATCCGTTTAAGCACTGTGTTTGATCCGGATTGAATCGGAATGTGCAAATGGCGCACAATCTTATCTGAACGGTCTAAAACTTCAATCACTTCGTCTGTGATCTGGCTTGCCTCGATGGACGAAATTCTAATTCGTTTCACGCCTTGAACACGGGCGTCAAGTTCTCTCAAAAGCTTGGCAAAGTTGTAATCTTTCATATCTTCACCGTAGCCGCCTGTATGAATACCAGTAAGTACGATTTCTTTATAACCCGCATCAACAAGCTGCTGTGCTTGTTTAATAACTTCCTCCGGGTCACGTGAACGGAGAAGTCCGCGCGCCCACGGAATGATACAGAACGTGCAGAAGTTATTGCAGCCTTCCTGTATTTTTAATGACGCTCTTGTCCGGTCTGTAAAAGCCGGTACATCAAGCTCTTCATATACTCTAGCTTTCATAATGTTGCTGACGCCATTGATCGGCTGACGCTCTTCACGATATTGATCGATGTAGCCGAGCATTTTTTCACGATCCTGAGTTCCGACTACAATGTCAACACCCGGGATTGCCATAATCTCAGCTGGCGAGGTTTGCGCATAACAGCCTGTGACGCAGATGACGCCGTCAGGATTTTGACGAATGGCGCGTCTGATCACTTGGCGGCTTTTTTTATCTCCCGTATTTGTTACCGTACATGTATTAATGACATATACGTCAGCTGTTTGTTCAAAGTCTCTTCTTTCATAGCCCGCATCTTTGAAAAGCTGCCAGATTGCTTCTGTTTCATAATGATTGACTTTGCAGCCAAGCGTATGGAACGCAACAGTTGCCATTATTGATCACCTCTTAATAACTCTGTATGATAAGAAATTGCGCTCAGCGCGTATAGCGGAGCGGTTTCTGTCCTTAAAATTCTCGGTCCGAGGCCGCACGGAACAGCGTTTTTCGCCGTGAGCCGCTCAACCTCCGCTTCTGTTAAACCGCCTTCGGGACCGAATACGATCAAAAGGGATGATCCTTTCGGAAGGCTGCTTACAACTGCGCTGAACGAGCTTGTTTCTCCTTGCTTCGATGACTCTTCGTATGCAACGACACATTTATCGACATTCTGCACCTTTTCAAGAAGCTGCTGAAAGGAATGGATATCCAGCACTTGCGGCACTTTGTTTCGGTACGATTGCTCCGCCGCTTCCTTCGCAATTTTCGTCCATCTTTCCCGCTTCTTCTTAGCTTTTTTGTCATCCAGCTTGACAACAGAGCGTGCGGCTTGCAGAGGAATAAAAGCATGAGCTCCCAGCTCAGTCCCCTTTTGGATAATCCATTCAAGTTTATCCCCTTTCGGGAGGCCGCTTGCAATATAAACCTTTATCGGAAGCTCTCTGTTTTCATTCGTCCATTCTATCATAAGACAGGACACTTTTTCTTTGGAAACAGATTGAAGTTCACATTTTGCTTCGAAGCCGTCCTGAGAGCAGCAGATAATCTCGTCTCCCTCGTTCATTCTCATGACATTTACAATATGATGAACATCTTCTCCGGTAATTGAAATAGCCGGCGCTTCCTCCATTTGCTGCTTCGTGAGCTCGATAAAATATCGTTGCATACGCTGTGACACCTACTAACTGTTATTTTTTCGCAATAATGCTGACCCAATCTTCCATTGAGAGAATTTCCACAATGGTAAAGCCAGCCTGTTCCAATGCTTCTTTTACCTCTTGCTTTTTATGGCTGATAATTCCTGAAGTAATAAAATGCCCGCCGTCTTTCAGCAGATGGTATGCCTGTGAAGTAAAACGAAGGATGACTTCAGCCAAAATGTTGGCAACGATCACATCATGTTCTCCTGAAATCCCGTCTAACAAATTATTTTGTTTGACTTGAGCTATATCGCTAACCTTGTTTAACTTCAAATTGAGACGTGCGCTTTCTACAGCAACGGGATCAAGATCATAGGCATGAACCGATTCAGCCTCAAGCATTGCAGCCGCAATACTTAAAATTCCGGAACCTGTACCTACATCAATCACCTTATCACCCTTTCGCACAAAGCGTTCAAGCGCCTGAATACAAAGTACGGTTGTCGGGTGTGTGCCTGTTCCGAATGCCATTCCCGGGTCCATTTCAATAATCAGCTCATCAGTATGTACCGGCGTATATTCCTCCCACGTTGGTACAATCGTAAACTTTTCAGAAATTTTCACAGGGTGGTAATACTTTTTCCAAGCAGTCGCCCATTCCTCTTCGTTCACTTCGGAAATGGTGATATGGTTCCTGCCCAAATCAATATCATAAAGAAGCAGATTATTAATTGTTTCTTTAATGCCCTCTACCGTTTCTCCAAGAAAGCTGTTGACCGGCAGATACGCTTTGACAATGACACCCTCGTTCGGATAATCATTGGGGTCGAGCTGGTAGATTTCCCCGTACACATTCTCACGTTCTTTAATTAAATCAAGCGGGTCCTCTATCACAACCCCACTCGCACCAGCTTCATGCAAAATATTTGAGATAGGTTCGACCGCTTCATGTGTTGTGTGAATGCTTAATTCGGACCATTTCAAAACTACCAACTCCTCATCCAATAATTAATCGCCTTTAAACGCGCGTTTTACCTTATCAAAGAAACTCATTTCCTGTTCATCAGGCAGGTTTCCGCTGACTTCGGCAAATTCGCGGATAATATCTTTTTGTTTATCTGTCAAGTTTGTCGGAGTGACAACGCGGACGACGATATGCTGGTCACCCTGTCCATAGCCCCTGACATTTTGAACGCCTTTGCCTCTTAATCTGAATTTTGTTCCTGTTTGTGTACCGGCAGGGATTTTCAATTTCACTTTCCCGTGAAGCGTCGGAACTTCCACTTCATCTCCAAGCGCGGCTTGAGCAAACGTTAACGGCATTTCACAGTAAATATCATCTCCGTCGCGCTCAAAGAATTCGTGGGCGCGCACGTGGAATACGACAAATAAATCCCCGGCTGGGCCGCCATTTACGCCTGGTTCACCCTGTCCTGAGAGTCGCAGCTGCTGCCCGTCATCTACACCGGCAGGAATTGTGACGTTGATTTTTTTGCGTTTTTTGATTTTTCCTTTGCCGCCGCAATCCGCACATTTGTTTTTA
This sequence comes from Bacillus sp. B28, assembly GCF_029536185.1. Lineage (NCBI taxonomy): Bacteria > Bacillati > Bacillota > Bacilli > Caryophanales > Bacillaceae > Bacillus > Bacillus sp. B28. The sequence goes on from NZ_CP120511.1 coordinate 2,576,757, forward strand.
ATGATTTTACCTGTACCTTCGCAGTGGTGGCAGACTCGTCTGTTGACAACTTTACCAAACGGCGTGTTTTGCTCCACATTTAGCTGACCGGAGCCTCCGCAGTGTGAGCACGTTTCCGGATTTGTACCAGGTTTCGCCCCTGAGCCTTTACATGTATCGCATGTTTCCTCACGCGGAATCTCGATGGTCGTTTCTTTTCCGAAAACGGCATCCTCAAATGACAAAGTCATCGTATATTGCAGATCCGCCCCTTGACGCGGTGCATTCGGATCTCTTCGTCTAGTGCCGCCGCCAAAAATACTTGAGAAAATATCATCGAAACCAAAACCGCCGAAGTCACCGCCGCCAAAACCGCCGCCGCCGAAGCCTTGGTTAGGATCAGTATGGCCAAATTGGTCGTAATGAGACCGTTTTTGGTCATCAGACAGCGTTTCATATGCTTCTTTGACTTCTTTAAACTTTTCATCTGATCCGGCTTCTTTGTTAATGTCAGGATGATATTTTTTTGACAGCTTTCGATAAGCCTTTTTTATTTCATCCTTTGAAGCGCTCTTACTTACACCCAGCACTTCATAGTAATCACGCTTACTCATCTACTTCACTCTCCCGAATTTCTCACATAAATTAGATTGTATCATTTTGAATTATGATTTTTCAATTCCTTTTATCCCGGGCAAGAAAAAAAGTCAAAGCCAAGAGATGCCTGACTTTGACTTTCTAACCATTGAATCAGATTATGAAATATGTTCTTTTCGACCAGCCCAAAAGCGGGCTGACTCAGAAAGAAACTTATTTTTTGTTTTGGTCGTCGTTTACTTCTTCGTATTCAGCGTCAACAACGTTGTCATCAGCTTTGCCTTCAGCGTTTGCTCCGTCTTGAGCTTGCTGTGCTTTAGCAGCTTCTTCGTAAAGCTTCATAGAAAGCTCTTGAACGATTGCTTGAAGCTCATCTTTTTTCGCTTTGATCTCTTCAAATTCGTTTTTCTCAATCGCTGCTTTTAAAGCGTCTTTGGCATCGTTGGCTTTTTTCACTTGTTCTTCGTCCACTTTGCCTTCAAGATCTTTTAATGTTTTCTCAGTTTGGAAAACAAGCTGATCTGCTTCGTTGCGGACTTCGATTTCTTCTTTTTTCTTCGCATCAGCGTCAGCATTTTCTTCCGCTTCTTTTACCATGCGTTCGATCTCATCATCAGAAAGACCTGAAGAAGATTTGATTGTGATGTTTTGTTCTTTTCCTGTGCCTAAGTCTTTTGCTCTTACGTTTACGATACCGTTTTTGTCAATATCGAAAGAAACTTCGATTTGAGGCACGCCGCGCGGTGCTGGCGGGATATCAGTAAGCTGGAAGCGGCCGAGTGTTTTGTTGTCGGCAGACATTGGGCGCTCACCTTGAAGAACATGGATATCAACAGCTGTTTGGTTATCAGCAGCAGTTGAGAACACTTGTGATTTGCTTGTCGGAATTGTTGTGTTGCGGTCGATCAGTTTTGTAAACACGCCGCCCATTGTTTCAATACCGAGAGAAAGCGGTGTAACGTCAAGAAGAACAACGTCTTTTACGTCACCAGTGATAACGCCGCCCTGAATCGCTGCACCAAGGGCTACAACTTCATCCGGGTTTACGCCTTTATGCGCTTCTTTTCCAGTTTCTTTTTTGATTGCTTCTTGTACGGCAGGAATACGAGTTGATCCGCCGACAAGGATGACTTTGTCGATTTCGCTTGCAGAAAGTCCTGCATCTTGAAGCGCTTGACGGACAGGGCCCATTGTGCGCTCTACTAAATGAGAAGAAAGCTCTTCGAATTTAGCGCGAGTTAATGTAAGTTCAAGGTGAAGCGGTCCTGCTTCTCCAGCTGTGATAAACGGTAAAGAAATTTGCGTAGAAGATACGCCGGAAAGATCTTTTTTCGCTTTCTCAGCTGCGTCTTTCAAACGCTGAAGCGCCATTTTGTCTTTTGACAGATCAATGCCGTTTTCTTTTTTGAATTCAGACACAAGATGGTCAATGATGACTTGGTCAAAATCGTCTCCGCCCAGACGGTTGTCACCGGCAGTTGAACGAACTTCGAATACACCGTCGCCAAGTTCAAGGATGGAAACGTCGAATGTACCGCCGCCAAGGTCGTATACTAGGATCGTTTGATCTTCATCTGTTTTATCAAGTCCGTATGCAAGCGCTGCTGCAGTCGGCTCGTTGATGATACGTTCTACTTCAAGACCTGCGATTTTACCAGCGTCTTTTGTCGCTTGGCGCTCAGCATCGTTAAAGTATGCAGGAACTGTGATAACTGCTTTTGATACTGTTTCGCCAAGATAGCTTTCAGCGTATGATTTAAGGTGTTGAAGGATGATAGCAGACACTTCTTGAGGAGTGTAATCTTTTCCTTCAATTTCAACTTTGTAATCTGTACCCATATGGCGTTTGACAGACATAATTGTGTTAGGGTTTGTGATAGATTGGCGTTTAGCCACTTCCCCTACTTGGCGTTCGCCGTTTTTGAATGCGACAACTGATGGAGTTGTGCGGTTTCCTTCAGCGTTAGCAATAACTTTAGGCTCGCCGCCTTCAAGCACTGCCACACATGAGTTTGTTGTACCTAAGTCGATTCCGATAACTTTACTCACTTGAATAACCTCCTGCTATGTAATTATTGATTCACTTTTACCATGGAAGGGCGAATGACGCGATCCTTCAGCTTGTAGCCTTTTTGCATTTCCTCAACGACAATGTTGGAGCCGTAGTTTTCATCTTCAGCCTGCATAACGGCTTGGTGAAGGTTCGGATCAAATTCCTGTCCTACAGCTTCGATTGCTTCTACGCCTTCTTTATTCAAGGCTTCTACGAGCTGGCGGTGGACCATTTCCATTCCCTGGAGCAAACTTTTCGTCTGTTCATTGTCGGCTTCAACCTGAAGCGCTCTTTCAAAGCTGTCAAGAGCCGGCAGCAATTCAGTAACGATGTTTTGAGAACGGTATTTCTGGGACGCTTCCATTTCTAAGCGGCTGCGTCGTTTATAGTTTTCAAAGTCTGCTTGAACACGCAAAAGTTTGTTTTCCTTTTCCTCAAGCAAACCTTGCAATTCGTTAATTTGATTTTGAAGAAGTTCGCTTTCGTTTGTTTCTTCCTGCTGTTCTTCAGCAGCAGCTTGTTCTTCGATTACTTCTTGCTCTTCTGTTTCGTTTTGTTCCGCGGTTTGTTTTTCTTCTGACATTGTGTTCACCTCCCTCAAAAGTGTAAGGAGAAGGGCGGGTGATGCCCTTCGATAAAATTTGCCAAATTTCCCTTACTCATCATACAAACTTGTTAATGCTTTTGACAAGTCTGAAGTCACATGCTGAAGCAGACTGACGACCCGTGAATAATTCATGCGGGTTGGTCCGATGATCGCAATTGAGCCTATTTGCTTCTTATCTACTGAATAAGAGGCTGTAATCAGGCTGCAGTTTTCCATCTCTTCATAGTCGTTTTCTTTTCCGATTTTAATCGAAATGCCTGTATCTGAAGATTGGACGAGCTTCAAGACGTCCTGCTCCTTTTCGATTAGAGAAAGCAGCGACCGCACTCTGCCGATATCATGGAACTCGGGCTGGTTCAGCATATTGATTTTCCCGCCGAAAAACAATTTTTCAACGTGACTTGTCGAATGAAATGTTGACCGCAGCGCTTCAAGTATGTTGTCGTAGTTCTTAATGTGCTGCCTTAAGTACATGACAACTTCTTTAAAAATGCGTTCATTCAATTCATCCATCGGAACACCGGTTAAACGGTCGTTCAGTATATTTACCAGCTTTTCAATATCAGACAGATCCATTTTGGTTGGAAAATTAATCGTTTTGTTTTCCACATGCCCCGTATTGGTAACGAGAATGGCTACCGCTTTATCGGGCTGAATCGGTATGATTTGAATCTGTTTAAGATAATTCTCGCTCAACTTCGGCCCGAGTACGATAGACGTATAATTCGTAAGATCGGACAAAATTTTTGCTGATTTTTGAACTGTCTTTTCCAGCTCGAATATTTTTTCTTTGAAGATCGAGTGGATTTGGTCTAGGTCGGTTTTTGTCAGTTTGACGGGCGACAGCAAATGATCAACATAATACCGGTACCCTTTTTCCGACGGAACACGCCCTGAGGAAGAGTGGGTTTTCTCAATAAAGCCCAGTTCCTCCAAGTCAGCCATCTCGTTTCTTATTGTTGCAGAGCTAAATGTGATTTCATCTTTTTTCGAAAGAGTTCTAGATCCGACCGGCTGCGCCGATTTAATAAAATCGTTGATTATGACCTGAAGGATCAGCAGCTGACGATTTGTTAACATCATCATCACCTCTGTTAGCACTCTCAACAAGCGAGTGCTAAATCTATAACAAAAGTATCAAACCACAAGAAAAATGTCAATTATAACTCACCCAAAAAAGCGCCGAAAACTTCATTACCCAATAATTTTCCCTGATGAGTCAAACAAACGTCAGATTCTGTGTTAAGAATCAGTCCCTTTTCAGAAAGCTCTTTTAAAACGCCGGGAAAAAGTTTATCAAGAGAACGACCGTATTTCTCTTCAAACCGTTTTTTGCTGACGCCGGATGTTTTTCTTAATCCTAAAAACATCTCTTCTTCAATTTGTTCTTCCATCGTCACTTCATGTGTATCCCGGTAAGGAAAACCTTTTTCAGCTATCAGGTCAATGTAATGTTTAACAGGTCCGACGTTTACCGTTCGAATTCCGCCGATATACCCGTGGGCTCCTGCTCCGAAACCGAAATATTCCTCGTTGCTCCAGTACGTCAGATTGTGCTTAGATTCCATGCCTTGCTTTGCAAAATTGCTGATTTCATATTGATGAATACCGGCAGCTTCCATCCGGCTCATCACCGTTTCGTACATTTCGGCTTCCTGTTCCTGCGCCGGCAGATGAAGCCGCCCTTTTTGCATCAAATTATAAAATACCGTTTTCGGTTCTACAATGAGAGAGTAAACGGAATAATGCTCTGCGTTCAGGGATAAAGCAGTTTTTAAAGAATGATCCAGATGTTTAAGCGTTTGTCCGGGAAGACCGAACATCAAATCGAGACTGATATTTTCAAAACCAATTTCCCTTGCACGTTCAAAAGAGGCAAATACGTCTTTTTGTTTATGCACCCGTCCGATTTTTTCTAGAAGGTCGTCTTCGAATGTTTGCACACCGAAGCTTAAACGATTAACGCCCGCTTCCTTGAGTATTTTCAGTTTTTCTGCCGATAGGTCGTCCGGGTTCGCCTCAACAGCGAATTCCTTTAAAGTGTCTGAAGGCTTCAGCACACGGCTGACCATGTCCATCAATTTTTTGAGCTGGTCCTCTGAGAGGGATGTCGGCGTGCCTCCTCCGATAAAAATCGTATCCAAATCAGGCTGCCCCGTTTTTTCTATCGTATTTATCATTTCCTTCTCGAGTGCGTTTAAATACTCGCCGACGGGCTGGCTTTGAATAAAATATTTATTGAAATCGCAGTAGTGGCAAATATGCTCACAAAATGGAATATGGATATAAGCTGATTTCAATGTATTCACCTTCTTTAAAGAAAGAAGCCGCAGTACAGGACTGCGGCAGCTTCTATTATTTTTTCGGACTGTCGTCCATTTTCAGGACCGCCATAAATGCTTCTTGCGGCACTTCAACTGAGCCGACCTGCTTCATTCGGCGTTTTCCTTCTTTTTGTTTTTCAAGAAGCTTCCGTTTCCGCGAGATGTCTCCGCCGTAACATTTAGCCAATACGTTTTTACGCATCGCTTTAATGGTAGAGCGGGCCACGATTTTCTGGCCGATCGCCGCTTGAATCGGTACTTCAAAGTGCTGGCGCGGAATAAGCTCTTTCAGTTTTTCCACAATTACTTTTCCTCGTTCGTACGCGTAATCGCGATGCACGATAAATGAAAGGGCGTCGATTTTTTCTCCGTTCAGCATAATGTCCATCTTGACAAGTTTAGACGGTTTGTAGCCGATCAGTTCGTAATCAAAGGACGCGTAGCCTTTTGTGCTTGATTTCAGCTGATCAAAAAACTCATAGACGATTTCCGCTAATGGCATGTCATAGACAATGCTGACACGATTTGCGTCTAAATATTGCATGTCGATAAAATTGCCGCGTTTTCCTTGGCAAAGCTCCATCACCGCACCGACATAATCGTTCGGCACCATCATTGTCGCTTTAACATACGGCTCCTCGATTCTTTCGATCTTTTGTGGGTCAGGCATGTTGGACGGGTTGTCGACAACAACCTTTTCGCCGTCTGTCATATACACATCGTAGATAACACTCGGTGCTGTTGTAATCAGGTCGATTTTAAACTCACGCTCAATCCGCTCCTGGATGATTTCCATGTGAAGCATACCTAAAAATCCGCAGCGGAAACCGAATCCGAGCGCTTGGGATGTCTCTGCTTCATATTGAAGCGATGAGTCATTCAGCTCAAGCTTTTCAAGAGCTTCCCTTAAATCATTGTATTTGGCCGTATCGATCGGATACAAACCGCAATACACCATCGGGTTCAGCTTGCGATACCCAGGCAAAGCTTCGGCAGCCTGATTGGCCGCGCTTGTTATCGTGTCACCGACGCGTGTGTCACCGACATTTTTGATCGCAGCAGTTAAAAAGCCTACATCACCGACGGTCAGTTCATCTGTCGGAGTTGCTTTCGGCGTGAACACACCGACTTCTGTCACTTCAAACTCTTTGCCGGTTGCCATCATTTTGATTTTTTGCCCCGGCTTTACCGTTCCTTCAACAACTCTTATATAAGCCACGACACCGCGGTAAGCGTCATAAAGCGAGTCGAAGATCAGCGCTTTAAGCGGCGCTTCTGGATCTCCGGTCGGAGCAGGCACCTTTTCCACGATCTGCTCTAATATCTCCTCAATCCCAATCCCGGCTTTTGCTGAAGCGAGCACGGCTTCCGATGCGTCAAGGCCGATGACGTCCTCCACCTCTTGGCGAACACGTTCCGGCTCTGCGCTTGGCAGATCGATTTTATTAATAACTGGAAGAATTTCAAGGTCATTATCAAGCGCCAAGTAAACGTTCGCAAGCGTCTGCGCTTCAATTCCTTGCGCCGCATCCACGACAAGTATCGCTCCTTCGCAGGCAGCAAGGCTTCGGGATACTTCATATGTGAAATCGACGTGTCCCGGTGTGTCAATCAGGTGGAAAATATATTCCTCTCCGTCTTTCGCTTTGTATTTAAGCTGAACAGAGTTTAATTTAATGGTGATGCCCCGTTCGCGTTCAAGATCCATAGAATCAAGCAATTGTTCTTTCATTTCTCGTTGAGTGATTGCCGACGTTTTTTCTAAAATACGATCCGCTAAGGTCGATTTTCCGTGGTCAATATGGGCGATGATGGAGAAATTCCGAATTCTCGACTGCCTCTCTAAACGCTTTTCTTTATCTGTCACAATCTATCACTCCTACTATTAAACGCAAAATACACTAGCTTAGATTATATCAATAGGATTGTAAAGATTCAATGTAAAACAAGAAAGAGAAAAGTTCCCTCTCATACTGGGGCTGCTTTTCTCTATCAAGCACTTATTTTCTCATATCCCGTACCCATTCATACATCGATTGGGCTGTGTTGGTCACTGTGTCAGAAAGCGTTTTTCCCGCTTTAGAGAAAACGTTAAAGGTTTCCACCTGTTCCAGCTCTTTTTGTTTCTCTTCTAAATCTTTCGAGGTTACTGTTTCCCCTAAAACGGTCGCTTCTTTTTCATTATTTTCTCCGTCTGTGAGCGTAAACGCGCCTTTCAGTGAAGGATCATGATAGCCTTTCATGCTCAGCATGCCGTTATTCGCCTGCTGCATGCCGAACAGGACGCCTATAAACATCATCGTCACAAGAAGCAAGCATTTGCCAAGATATGCAATCAACTCGACCACCTATTTCTTATTGTTTTTTCGTCTCGCCGCTTTCAGCATTAACCTTTTCAGCATCCCAGTACATTTCACTGAATACGTCAGCGGTTGCGTCAGCCGCCCGCTGCAGCTCTTCGAGATTGTTATCCACTCCGCCGAATTCAAGCAAAAGCGCTCTGTCGTTTAAGTCTTGGTTGTAAACTCCGTTATCGCCTGGTGAGCCTTTAGAAAAGACCCCTGTGCTGAGTCCCGGGTATTTTTTCTCCATCAGCTTGTGAAGCTCACTTGCAATTTTGTAGTTTTCTTCAAAATTCTTGCTTTTTTTGCCGACCACAAACGCCACCCGGGCATAGCTTTTCCCTTTAATGGTTGCCGTCGTATTTTTCTTGCGCCTGGAGTCTCTATGGATGTCAATGATATATTGCAGATTTTTGTTTGACGCAAGGGCTTCCTGTACGACCGGCCTTGATTCATCGTAGGATCTGGCATAATTCAAACCTTTTTTGCTCAGTTTTGCCTGTATATCCGTTTTGTTAACTGTGGCTCCGATACCTTGAGATTGCAGCGCTTTTCCGAACATGTCCCCCACGAGGGTGACGTTAGCTTTAGAATGACGCGCCATATCGGGGTCGGTTTCACCTTTTAATAGCGGGAGATAAGATTCCGTATTATGCGTGTGATAGATAAAGACAACCTTCTTATCGCCGGTTGTTTGTTTTGGCGGGTCTTTTTGCGTATTGTCTGTTTGCGTCTGCTGTTTTTCAATCTCCGCCAAATTCGCTTCTCTTTCTTCCTGCATCACCTTTGAAGGCGGCGGGGATTCCGACGGCATGTTTGTATAATCGGTGCCTTGTCCCGCTAAAAGAATTTCTGTGTCAAATTGCGCAAACCCAGGCAGCTCGCGTCCAAGAAAACTTCGCGGATCTTCGAGATTAATACTTGTCGCCAGCTTTAAAGAAAGACGTGATAGATGAAATGAGCTGTCGGTTTGAGAAAGGTCAGAAGCGAAATAATGGTTTTCCATCCGCAGCAAGTGTGCAAATACGTCACCCGGCAGTTCGTCGGCAATCCCGTAAAAAGAGTCAGACGAAGGCCTGAGTTCCGGCCGGAGAGACGTCAGCACACCAGATAAAACAAAAATCACTACTAGGCTTGCGATAAATAGAAAGATCGCCTTTATCGCTTTCCCGCCATTCACCGCAACAACAATTTGTCTGTTTCTGCGTTTATTTCTCATTGAATCCCTCCAGCGCTTGTCTAGTAATTACTCTATGAACAAGCTAGAGGAAGTAGAACCGTTTAGTGATTATAGGAGCCTTTGTTTTCTTGAGACACCTTTTCATGAAGCGCTGTATTTAATCCGTTTGCCAGCACATTTGCCATATCGTCAATAAATGAATCGACTTCCTTCGGCGTGACCATCAAATTATGGCCCAGAGGCGCCAGCACCTCATGAATGAGCTGCCGCTTTTCGTTTTCTTCAAGAGTCCCGACAATGCCGAGAAACGATTGACGCTGTTTTGGGTCGGGAAGATCCTCTTCAGTAAGCACTTTCTTTTTCCCAAACGTCATCCCCGCCGGAACAAGCGATCTCGACGGACTGTCATCTCTCATTTCTCTGCCAAAATGCTTTAATATGTAGTCAACCGTATCGCTGGCAATTGTTACCGCGTCAACGACCGTCGGTACACCGATTGCAATGACAGGTACGCCTAGGGTGTCCTTGCTCAAGTCTTTACGTTTATTTCCGACGCCTGACCCCGGGTGAATTCCTGTATCTGATATTTGAATGGTTGTGTTGACCCTTTCTACCGCACGTGCCGCAAGTGCATCAATAGCAATCACAAAATCAGGTTTTGACTGTTCGATTACCCCTTTAATAATGTCGCTTGTTTCGATGCCTGTAATTCCCATGACACCAGGAGCAAATGCGCTGACAGGCCTGTAGCCCTCCTGCACATTTTCAGGCTGGAGTTTAAATAAATGTCTTGTCACCAATAGATTTTCTACAGCCATCGGACCGAGCGCATCAGGTGTCACATTCCAGTTGCCGAGGCCGACAATTAAACAGCTTGCATCCTTTGAGATCTTAAGGCTTTCCAGAAAGGCTGAAAATTCTTCCGCAAATACAGCAGAGACTTTCTCTTGCATTTCCGAGTCATTTTCTCTGATCCCTTGGGCCTCAATCGTTAAATAACGTCCTTCTTTTTTTCCTGAAAGCTCAGCGCCTTCCTTCGTGATGTCAACAGTGCGGATTTTTATTCCGCCGTGATCGCGTTCTTTTTCGATAAAACCTTTTATCTCTTTTGCAGGCACAGCCTGCTGATTAGCCATGGCTTCCTTCGTTTCAACCGCTAAATCCGTACGTACCAAATACTGATTTACATCCAGCTCACTCTTTTTCATACAGGGCCTCCTTCGATATTCAGTATCCATATTGTTTCCATTTATAAAATGAATCATGCTTAAAAGCATTCCTTCAATGAAAAATACTTTACATTTATATTGCAATCTAAAGGTGTGTTTGATAGAATACAATTTGTTCTATTGTGAAGAAGATTTAACCTTAAGACACTGTGCTACAGGTTGTATCTTAGGAGGTGAAACACATGCCAAACATTAAATCAGCGATTAAACGTACAAAAACTAATAACGAACGCCGCGCTCATAACGCGACAATCAAATCTGCTATGCGTACTGCAATCAAACAAGTTGAAGCTTCTGTTGCAAACAACGAAGCTGACAAAGCGAAAACTGCTCTTACTGAAGCAGCTAAACGTATTGATAAAGCAGTGAAAACAGGTCTTGTACACAAAAATGCCGCAGCTCGATACAAATCAAGACTAGCGAAAAAAGTGAACGGACTTTCTGCATAAAACAAAAACGATCCTCATAATTGAGGATCGTTTTTTTCATTTCTTTTTAACAGCTGCAAGAGAAAAAGCTCTAGTAAAAGCTGCTTGTCCTTTTTCCCGGTTTTCATCTCATAGTCCATAACGGCAAGCTGTTCAATAATGGACCGGAGCTCGGCTTCTGAAAAAAGTCTCGCTTGATCCATCGCCAGCTTTACCCGGAATGGATGCACCTTTAAATTAGAAGCAATCTGTTTTTGGCCGTACCCTTGTTCCGCGAAATATTTCGTCTGCAGAATCAGCCGGAACTGGTTCGATATAAGAGCCATAATTTTGATCGGTTCTTCATTTTGTTTGAGCAGATCATAAAAAATTTGCAGACTCTCAGTTCGTTTCCGATTGACAATTTTATTAATCAGTTCAAAGATATTTTGTTCCAGGCTTCTCGCCACAAGCATTTTCACATCATCCAGCATAATTTCTTCACGGTCTCCAATAAACGTGCACAGTTTCTGAATCTCCTGAAAAAGAGATGACAGATGCCCGTTTACAAGCAAAACCAAATGCTCTGCCGCCTCGGTACCGATCGTTTTCTGCTCGGTTCTCGCCAGATTGATCGTAAAGTCTGTCGTTTCCTTCGCGTTTAATTCCTTTGCCTCCATCATGAACGCCTGTTTTTTTAGCGCTTTGGTCAGTTTTTTCCGCTCATCCAGTTTTTCATAAGGCGCAAGCAGAACAAAGACCGTATATGGTGCTGGTGATTGTATATACGATTCAAGCGCGGTGACGTTGTGCTCAACTTTTTCTTTCTTTTTCTCACCCGTTAAAAAATATGGATTTTTCACAATGACAAGGCGCCGCTCCCCCATAAACGGGAACGTTTCAGCGTCGGCAATCGCCTGATCCAGCGGGTCTTCTTCCAAATCAAAAACAGACAGGTTGAAATCTTTTGTCTCTTGATCAATCACAGTCTGTCTGATCCTGCTGACGGTTTCTTGGAGCAGATACGTCTCTTTTCCGTATAAACAATAAACCGGATGGACTTCTCCTTTTTTCAGGCTTTTCCACACATCAAATACCATTGTTGTACGACTTCCTCTCTTTCATCATCCCCTTCTATCCTAAATTGTGTTTGCAAAATAGTAAAGAGGAAGCCTGACAGCTGCTTCCCCATTTATATTAAACGCCTGTTCGCAAGCCCCCGGGACAGCTTGTAAAAAGGCGATAATCACCAGAACAGAAAACGTTACCTTAGCTTCTAGATTTTTCAAAACGATTCCATTATACTTAAGTCAGTCAGGGGGGATGAAATTGAATGATTTTGAAAAAAACGTTCAAAGCAAACGAAATGATGCTGTAGATTCAGCGGTTGGTTTTGTTGTGTCCTTCGGATTTTTCGCCTTATTGTTTGTCATGGCAACGGTTATTCACCTGGTTGGTTCATAACACGACTGCCCGGGCTGCTGATTTCTCGGCAGTCTTTTTTAATTCGTCTCTGTCATATCTGATGTATCATATGGAGGATAAACAGAAAAGGTTCCAGATCCGTTTTTGTACGTGTATTGGATCGTGCCGCTTTGATCCGTGCGCAGCACACGGATGGATCGGCTCTTTAACAATTGAAGAACCTCTTGATGCGGATGATGGTACCTATTGTTTTCACCCGCTGAGATGACCGCCGTTTTGGGCTGAAGCTGTTTGATGAATTCTTCACCGGTCGAGCCCTTGCTTCCATGATGCCCTACCTTTAACACATCCGCTTTTATATTCGGGAACACATTGATAACCTCCTGTTCCCCCTCTTTTTCCAGATCACCCGTCAGGAGCCAGCTGAGCCTGCCTGTTTTCATCCATAGAACGAGAGAAGAATTATTTTTACTTGCCGGATCAGGCGTTTCCGGTGACAGCACATGAAACTGTAAGTCCTTTATTTGCAATACATCCCCCCGCTTCACCTCTTCAATTGCCACCCCCTCCTGTCTGGCAGTCCGCAGCACCTTCTCATCATGCGATTCAGAAACAAATCCTTTCGGAATGATGAGACGCTGCACTTTATGATGCTTCAGCAAAACCTCTGCCTCTCCGATATGATCTTGATCTGCGTGCGTCAGTATCAGCGCATCAAGCTGCTTGATGCCCTTTGCCGTTAAAAAAGGGATCAGCACCTTTTCCCCCAGTGAAAAAGGATGCTGTTTTTCGCGCCAAGGCTCTGACGAATAAGACAAAGTGCCTCCCGTATCAATTAAAACGCGGCCTTTCTGATACGGTGCACTGACAAACATACTGTCACCTTGACCGATATCAATCATATCTACTTCTCCGTCGGAACTAACATAAGGGAAAACAAAGAGCAGGATAAGTGTTGCACAAAAAAGGCTTGTGGACACTGTCAGCCGGAGAAATGAGGGTTTCTCAATACTCATAAGCAATATGATGACAGTGAGCGTGAATAAGAGAAGAAGAGCAGGTGCAGGACGTGAGATGATGATTGTGAATATATCTATATCAGCGATTTTAGTGATCAGTCTGTTGGTCCAGGTCATCATTACATCAAACCAATAGAACAGAAATTGACCGACGGATGCTGAAAAAAATAATAGAATAACTCCTATAATAGCAGCCGGTAAAATACAGAATGTATAAAAAGGCACCAACACCATATTCATTGGAATGCTAATGATAGAAAACTGCTGAAAATGATACAGAAGAATGGGCAGTGAGCCTAGCTGGGCGATAACAGATACAATCGTCAGCTGTCCCAGACTCGTTTTGATATGCTGAAAAATAGATGATGAGAGAATTAAAGAAAAACTGACCGCAAATGAAAGCTGAAATCCAGCTTCAAAAAGGTAGTAGGGATTAAAAAGCAAGAGGACAATATACGAAAGACAGATTACCCCGGCAGAATTTACCCGCTGCTGAAAAAGGCTTCCCGCTAAGTAGATGCCCGACATCAGAGCGGCTCGGAGAACAGAGGGCGCTGCGCCTGTCAAAATAACATAGATCGGCAGAAACAATAGCAATAGGATTGACGCATTTTCTCTTGTTATGCCCAGACGGATCATTGCGTAAAATAGGCCTGCTGTCAAAATCCCGATATGGAGTCCTGAGATGGCTAACAGATGGACAACACCTAGACTTTGGTAAGCATTAAGCACATCGTCATCCAAATAAGATCTTTCACCTACTGTAAGCGCCTGTACGATTCCTGCTGAATCTGGCGGAAGCTGTGTGTTCGTGAATGATACGATGTATTTTCTCAAACTGAGAAGCTTATACCGGACATCTGAAGGCTCGCTGCAATTTCCAATAGATGTGACAGAATAGCTCCAATGAATATGCTGCCGGTAAAGATACTGTTGATAATCAAATGTTCCCGGCACTGTTGCTTGTTTTGACTTCTCCAAAGCACCAGTCAATTCGCATGCCATACCCGGCTCTAGATGTGACAGTTTGTCTTTTTCAGCTAAAGACTGAATCCGATAAGAGGCAGCCCATTTTTCGCCATCGGGCGTCTTGATCAGCATAGACATCCGATCCCCGTCAATTTTAGGAATACTATGAATGACCGCCTTGAAGTGATAGCTGCCCTGCTGATACGAAGAAGTATTTTGAGAATCTGTGATCTTAAACAGGGCAAAATTGAGTACAAAAGAGAATAAACAAACAAAAATGAGTGGAGCGTGCCTTGTTTTGATTGACACAATAAGAAGAAAGAGGAAGAAGAGAAAGACAGCGGAGAAATAAGAGGCGGCAGCAATTCCAGCCGTTGCTGAAGCTGCCGCCAAAGGCAATAATAGACACGAATTCCGCATCAATCACACATAACTCGTAAAAAGTTTATTAGCCTGTTCATGTATTTTCTTCAAATCTTCCTCTGCAAGACCGGCATCCGCTAATTTTTCTAAAAGCCCCGCTACAAATGAAAGCTTTTCTCTGTTTTTCAGATCAACGATCATTTCATCGAGTTCAACCTGTTCAACCGTAACGCCTGATTGCTCAAATAGCTCCTGGGCATACGGATGTGTTTTATAATCCTCAGCGTAATATACTGTTTTGATACCGGCTTGAATGATAGACTTACAGCATTGAATACACGGATAGTGCGTGACATATATCTCCGCTCCATCTGTCGGCACTCCAAATTTAGCGCATTGAAGTATCGCATTCATTTCCGCGTGAATCGTTCTCGCGCAATGATCGTCTATCATTAAGCATCCTTCGTCCGCGCAATGTACGCCGCCTGCGATTGATCCGTTATAGCCTCCTGCAATCATGCGTTTATCTCTGACAATGGTAGCGCCGACAGACAATCTCGGGCAGGTGCTGCGCAGTGCCAGTAAATGGCTTTGAGCCATAAAATATTGATTCCATGAAATTCGTTCCACGTTGTTCCCTCCAAATGTGTGTTGCCTGTTCTTTAGTTTACCTATCATCATGCATGACCGTCAATTCACTTTACTGTAATGGAAGACTTTATTTTTTCAAAAGATTTTTCGCCAATTCCCGAAACCTTTGTGATATCTTCAATTGTTTGGAAACGCCCGTTCTCTTCCCGATATGCAATAATCGCTTCAGCTTTTGAAGGCCCTACTCCCGAAATGTTTTGTAAATCCTCTAATGTTGCTGTATTGATATTGACCAATGTCTCCTTCCCCTTACTGCTTTGTACAGCGCCGCCGGCCGCTTGCTGTGCCGCCTCTTCTCCCTTACTCGGTATATACACCACTGTACCGTCCTGTAAAAGTTCCGCCAAATTCACTTGCGTTTCATCTGCTTTTTCACCAATGCCGCCTGCTTTCTCAATAGCCTGCGACACTCTGTCTCCCGTATGCATTTCATAAACGCCGGGATGCTTAACAGCGCCTTTTATATCAATTACAATATTTTCTTCCGCTTTGTCTTTTGTTGCTTCCTGCTTGACCTCAGCATTTTCCTTTTCACTAGATACAACTTGTTTTACAGGCTCTTTGTTATGTCCGCTGAAAAAAAAGAGGCATAGAACTGCAATGAGAACAGCAGCAGAGCCCGCTGACATGATTATCGTTTTATGTTGGTTCAACCAATTCAACTTGCATACGCCCCGCTTTCGTCATATTTTGTTTCTTTATCACATATGGTTTAGAGGATAATAGCTCAAAGGAGGGGAAATCATTGAAGATTGGCTTTATCGGCACTGGAAATATGGGTACGATCCTTATAGAATCATTCATTGAATCACGAGCAGCCGATCCCTCAAACATCACAATCACAAACCGCACAATTGAAAAAGCGTTGAAGATAAAAAACCGCTACAACAGCTTAAACGTAACTGAGAGCCTTGAAAAGCTTGTTGCAGAAAATGAGATCATTTTTATCTGTGTAAAGCCGCTTGATATATATCCATTATTGTCAAGGGCAGTCCCTTATTTAACAAAGGATCACATTCTCATTTCAATTACAAGCCCGCTTCAGACTGATCAGCTGGAACAGTATGTGCCATGTCAGGTGGCACGAGTTATCCCGAGTATTACAAACCGGGCGCTTGCTGGCGTTTCTCTTGTCACCTACGGTAAAAGCTGCGGAGAGGCAGCAAAAACAAAAATCATCGAGCTGATGAAGCACATTTCTAATCCGCTGCAAATTGAAAGTGACATCACAAGAGTAGCGTCAGATATCGTAAGCTGCGGACCCGCTTTTATGAGCTATCTGATTCAACGATTTATAGATGCAGCCGTTACGGAAACGTCAGTGTCTAAAGAGGACGCTGTTCTCATGTGTAAAGAAATGCTTGTCGGGCTGGGAAAACTGTTAGAAACAGAATTGTATACCCTTCCTGCATTACAGGAAAAAGTTTGCGTAAAAGGCGGCGTGACAGGAGAAGGCATTAAAGCACTCGAAAGCGGTGTACAGGATATGTTTCATCGGGTGTTTCAAAATACGCATTTGAAGTACGAAGAGGATATTTCCGCGGTGAAGAAGCAGTTTCATGTGTAAACGAGTATGTCATAGCCGTTTGTTGTATGCAAAAGGGTAAAAAGGCATTTTAAAAACCATCGTCTTAGTAAACGATGGTTTTTGATTTCTGCGCTTTAAAGAACAGGCGTTCAGATTGTGGTGACGGCGCTGAATCGGTAAAATCAGCGGTAACCTTATGAAGCTGAAAGCCGCAGCTTGCCAGCATTTCTTCGTATTCATCCACTCGGAACGTTCTTTGCTCATGTGTTTCGTCGAAGCGGTCGTACGCCTCTCCGTTCCAAACAAAAAATGACATATCATGAATGGCGGAAAGCTCTTCACTTCCGGCAAAGCTTTGCCAAATATAGCTGATATCTTCGTCCTGATCAGCAAACGTGCACCCAGGAAAAACCTCGGTTATTTTATACGGTGAATGAACATCAAACAGCAATATGCCGTCCGGCTTCAGCACCTGAAATACACTTTTAAAGGTATTCATTACGTCATTTTTCGTTTTTAAATAATTCAAGGAGTCACAGCAGATCACAACCGCGTCAAACTGGCCTTCAAATCCGGTTATCTCTCTCATGTCCTGCTGAAGGAAAAGAATCGGCTGTTTAGCAGGTACTTTTTGCTGGGCGTAAGAGAGCATTTCTTCACTGAGATCAATCCCGGTGACTTCAAAGCCTTTTTCGGCAAGCCGGATTGAAATCTCTCCGGTGCCGCATGCCAAATCGAGAATACGGCCTTTTTCCGGTAGAGATGCTTCAATCCATTTTGTCCATTTGTCGTAAGGTGCGTGAGACATTAACTCGTCATACACGCTTGCAAAGCCTTGGTAAATCATTGATTCAATCCAAGTTCCAGGTCTGCGAGCGGAGCGTCTCCCCACAGTTTTTCCAGGTTGTAATAGCTTCTTTCGTCCTTATGAAACACATGGGCAATGACATCCCCAAGGTCAACTAATACCCATCTTGCTTCATCGAAGCCTTCCATCTTTTTGACTTCAATGCCGTTTTCTTCAGCCTGGTCCTTGATTTCACGCGCAATGGCCTGCACTTGTTTGTCTGAATTACCGTGGCAGATCAGAAAATAATCCGCAACCAGAGAAATTCCTTCCATATCCAGTGCTAAAATATCCTCTGCCCGCTTATCGTCGCAAGCCGCAGCTGCAATCTTTAAAATGGACGTTTGATTCATTCACATATTCCTCCTGTTCATTTGCCAGACACAAGCCAGTTATAAGTTAAACATGTATCTGGGAAAACCTGTTGATTTTTTTTCATTAGAAAAATCATTGTATTTTTGATCGACTGAATCAATGCTTGATTCAAATCCGTTTCTGCAAGTTCACGCACCTCATCGACACCGGGAAATTTACGGCCTGGTTCAATATAATCAGCAACGTAAATGACTTTTTCCAAAAGCGTCATGCCCGGACGCCCAGAGGTATGATATCTGATCGCGTCAAGAATATCTTCGTCATGAATTCCCGCTTCTCTCTGGACTAGGTAAGCGCCGACCGGAGCATGCCACAGCTCCGGGTTGTGATCCAACAGATGCGCGGGCATTTTTTCTCTGGCTATAATTTGTTTCATTTCTTCTTTCGGGCGGAATTTGGCGTAATCATGAAAGATAGCCGCCGTTTCCGCTTTTTTGGAGTCGGCGCCAAAGCGCTCCGCAAGTTCAATCGCCGTGTTCATTACGCCAATTGTATGGATATATCGATGCTCGGTCAATTGCTGCTTGACACAGGCAAGTGCCTCCTCACGATTCATATAAACCATTCTCCTCTACATACTTCTTCACTTTATCAGGGATTAAGTAGTCAGTGGGCTTCTTGCTTTTAAACCGTTCCCTTATCATAGTCGATGATACCTCAAACTCCGGAACGTCTGCAAAGAGAAGCGGATAAGGGGTTTCAACATGAAAACCGGGGCGCTTTACTCCGATAAATTGAATAAGGTTCAGCAGCTCGTCCAGCTTATACCATTTCGGCAGGTATTCAATCATGTCAGCACCGATAATAAAGAAAAGCTGATCATTCGGATATCGCTGCTTTAGTAAAGAAACGGTATCAAAGGTATATGACGGCCCTTCTCTTTCCATTTCAGCCAGCTGCAGCTTAAAGGATGGATTAGACTGAATAGCAAGCTTCAGCATTTCCACCCGATGAGTGCTGTCTGTATAGTCTTCATCCTGTTTATGCGGAGGAATTTGATTGGGCATAAACCACATTTCGTCGAGCTCCGCCTGATACAGCACCTCATTCGCCATTAAAAGGTGACCGTTATGCGGAGGATCAAACGTGCCTCCGAAAATTCCGATTTTCTTCATTTCAACCACCTTAGGGAAGCTCGATTTGTTTATTTTCCTTTGATTCCTTATATAAAACAATCGTATTGCCGATCGTCTGAACCAACTGTGCGCGGCTTCCTTTTACAAGAGCTTCCGCAACATCATTTTTATCGTCTTCGCAGTTTTGAAGAACGCTGATTTTAATCAGCTCTCTCGCTTCAAGCGCTTCAGAAATTTGTTTAATCATGTTGTCATTGACTCCGCCCTTTCCTACTTGAAAAATCGGGCTTAAATGGTGCGCTTTTGAACGCAAGAAACGTTTTTGTTTTCCTGTTAACATTATTTTCCTCCTAATTTCCCTACTACAATAGATCTCATTTTTTCAACATCAGGCTCATGTCCCGTCCACAAGCGGAAAGACAATGCCGCCTGCTCAACAAACATGCCGACTCCATCCAGTGTTTTCAAACCTTTTTGCTTCGCTTCTTTTAATAGTGAAGTCTGAATCGGATTATACACGATATCGCAAACAACCGCACTGCTTGCAGCACGCTGCAATGAAAGCGGAATATCTTCCACGTTTGGATACATGCCTACAGATGTTGTATGGATCATTACATCATACTGCTCAAGCCGTTCTTCTGCTTCTTTTATGCTTAACACTTCTGCATTGCGGAACGAGGGAGCAGATTCTGCGAGCTGTTTGGCTTTTTCTATCGTTCGGTTGCAAATATCAAACTTTTCCGGATTGTCGCGGACGATCGTTGTAAAAATCGCTCTGGCTGCCCCGCCCGCGCCGATCATTAAGAAAGACAGTTCGGAGATTGGTTTGTCCAAAATTCTCATTAAAGATTTCACAAAGCCTTCTCCATCTGTATTATATCCGACAAGCTTGTCTCCTTCTCTTCTGACAGTGTTAACGGCACCAAGCACTTTTGCGCTCTCATCAATATGATCGAGATGATCCATGATGGAAACCTTGTGCGGAACAGTCACATTGATGCCTTGTACACCAAGAGCTCTTATCCCTTTTACCGCATCTTCCAGACTATTCTCTTCCACCTTAAATGCATGGTAGTGTCCGTCCAAACCAAGATCCTTCAAAGCCGCGTTATGGATATCCGGTGACATGGAATGCGCAATCGGATTTCCGATAACCCCGTACAGCTTCTTCATACTCCTCTCCCCTTTTTGTTAAATTAATGAGCGCCGAACAAATACGTGAACGCCTTTTGGCGCATAAGCCGTTATTTTTTTATTCGCGTCATGCACCGTTACCCAGCCTAACCCAGAGAAAACGATATCTGTCTTTTGCTCTTTCATCGTAAACGTATGGGCAACCAGCTCCGGAAACTCATCCATATCATCTTTTTCCGGCGGTGTGAGCAATTCTCCTGCGTGCTTTTCATAAAGCGCGTCTGCATTTTCCAGTTTCGTTCTGTGAATCATTAATTCATTCGGCATATAGCAGACAAAGGCAGCTCTTTCACCTGAAACATAATCAAACCTTGCCAGTCCGCCGAAATACAGCGTTTGCTGATCGTTTAGCTGGAATGTGCGCGGCTTCAGTTCCTTTTTGGGCGAGAGTACTTTTAAATCCTTTTTGTTTACATAGTGCGCCATTTGATGGTGATTGATGATTCCCGGTGTATCATAAAGCGCAGAGCCGTCATCTAACGGAATTTCAATAGCATCAAGAGTTGTGCCCGGGAATTGGGATGTCGTGATAATGTTGTCTTCACCTGACACTTCTTTAATAATCCGGTTAATGAACGTTGATTTTCCTACATTGGTACAGCCGACAACGTAAACATCCTTGCCGTTACGGTAATGCTCAATCGCATCAATGACTTCTCTGATTCCCTGGCCGCGTCCCGCACTGACCAAAAATACGTCAATCGGTTTTAAGCCAAGCTCTTTCGCCTCGCGCTTCATCCACTGGATCAGCCGTTCTCTTTTGAGCGATTTAGGCAGAATATCCGCCTTGTTTCCGACTAACAATATAGGATTGCCTCCGACTAAGCGCTGCAATCCATTAATCCAGCTGCCGTTAAAATCAAAAATATCAACAATTTTAACAACGAGAGAATCCGTTTCTCCAATTCCATGGAGGATGTTTAAAAAGTCATCATCCGTTAAGGAAACGTCTTGTATTTCATTGTAGTTTTTCAGTCTGAAGCAGCGCTGGCAAATTACACTTTCTTTAGAAAGCGAAGCCGGCGGCGCGTATCCCAGACCATTTTTGTCTTCGGTTTGGATTGTGACTCCGCAGCCGATACAAACAACCTTTTCCATTCTTACTCCTCCCACTGAATGTGCCCTTTTCGTTTGAGAGCACTCAGTATTCTGCGTTCGACCTGGCGGTTAAAGCGCGTAATAAAGCCATCCGAGGAAGCGACAGGCACGACCAGGATCGTATGGTAGCCGTTACGGTTCCCGCCGAGTACATCAGTCAGCAGCTGGTCTCCGATGACAACACAGTCCTCTTTTTTCAGCTCCATATTGCGCACTGCTCTATTAAAGGCTTTGCCCATCGGTTTTCTTGCTTTATAGATGAATGGTATGCCGAGCGGTTCCGAGAAAAGTTTTACTCTTCGCTCATTATTATTAGAGACAATCGTCACTTTAATGCCGTGCTCTTTCATTTCTTCAAACCACTCGATCAATCGCGGCGTCGCGTTTGGTCTGTCCCATTCAACAAGTGTATTATCCAGGTCAGTGATAATTCCTTTTACATTTCGTTCCTTTAATTTTTCAGGTGTAATATGAAAAATATTTTTAACAAACTCGTCAGGTAAAAAAAACTTTTTTAACAAAACCCGCACCCTTCCCTTTTCTTTCTCTTAAAATTCATGTCGAAAAAAATCGAACTTGCGCTTAAAGAAAAACTGAGCAAAAAAATTTCGACAAAAATTGGGTTTCTTCACCAGGTGTGGATAAATTTACACACACTATCCACTCTTATTACATCACTCTTTTGACAAATTATAAACACGATACTCACAAGTTATCCACTTTTTGGTGTGGATAACAGAACGATTGTTCTTATATGCAATTCATGGTAGATTAAAGATAATCTTCAGCTTCAGATGAACGCAACCTATAAATGTATGTCACAAAGTCATGAATGATTCCAACTATGAAGGAGGTGTCTCTCCCATTAATTGGGTTCCTAGCATGAGAAAATTGTCTGATGAATTATTAATAGAATCTTATTTCAAAGCCACCGAAATGAATTTAAACCGTGACTTTATCGAGTTAATCGAAAACGAAATAAAAAGAAGATCGCTCGGACATATTATTTCCGTATCTTCTTAATAGGAATTTGTCTATTTTTTCCGGGCGTATTTCCTTTTTTTACTCAGATGACTGATATTATATCACTTCAGTTACGCGCTTTACTACTGTTTTCAGCAAAAAACACCCCTAAAAAGAGGTGTTTTCAGGGCTGGATTTCATGTGAACCAATACACTCCGCCCACAATCAGGAGAACAACAATCAAAACAACGATAAAAGCGTATCCGTATGCTCTGCTTGCGCCATATGGCCAGCCGCCGAAAGGATACGTGTATAAATAACCGCTGTACATGTGAAGCGCGCCTCCTTAAAAATGTTTCTATAACAGCCTATGTAGGAGAAATAAAACGGCTTAGGCCTTTGTCCGGATCAGCGCTTCAGGACCTGCCCATCTTGTATTCCTTCATAAACTACCCTTGCCCCTTTAGGTGTCATATGATTGCCAGAAGGATCTATCAAGCCGGATTGGATAAGTGCTTCATCAGTAGCTTTTCCGCCGTCTGCTTCTATAAAGTGCTTCCAGTTGTCTACGAGAGGCACATTCATATGTTTCGCGACATCTCTTGTAATATCATTGTATGAGTTATGCCACTTTCTCGCCCCGCCTTTTGATTCAAAAGCAGCCGCTTTATACCTGGAATAGTAAAAGAGGTGATGCTTCCCGTTTCCTTCAATAATAGGGATACACGTCATTAAAACAGGCTTGATGCCGTGTTTTCTGCTTTCTTTTATAAAGTAAACCAGATTCTCTCTGAAACGCAGCTTTGACACTCTTGGCTTTCCTTCAGCCAGAATCCCAGCGTCATTAGTGCCAAACATAATAAAAAGATGCTTAGGTTTTTGATCGAGTACATCTGTTTGAAACCGTAAACGGGCATCTTCAGTCGTTTGTCCTCCAATTCCTGCGTTGAGAATATCAAGATTCCCGCGTTCAGCCGTTTTTAATACATTGACCCACTGCTGCGCTTTTGGATAGTCACGATAATCCCAATTAGAGCCGCGTGTATTGCTGTCACCAAACGCTACCACGTCTTCGTATCCTTTTCCTTCACATCCTGCTGTAACGAACAGCAGAAGGAAAAGGATGAACATATACTTCATCTTTACACCCCCAAAAGCTTCATCTTTATGTTATACCTCTGTTCTGTTTCATTCAACGCAGAGTTTTTTCGTTATAGCGTTCTCTCTATTGTTAACGTGTCCCTCTCAACTAAAATCATTCTGTTTCCAGTAAGGGGTGAGATATCTATTTCAGTTCCCATCTTTTTCTGCGAAAAAACACTTCAGAGAGTTGAATGCAATAACCTGCTTCCGCCAGAGGAAACAGGCTACTGATTATCTCTGCATTTATTTTAATTTCGCTTTAAGCTTGGCCTTTGTTTTTGGTCCGTAAATACCATCAGCTTTTAATCCATTCATCAGCTGAAAACGTTTCACGGCATTTGCTGTTTTCGGTCCATAAATGCCGTCAATACCGTTATTCTTCGCGCCTTTATCGGGGTAAAAATGAAGGGCGGCTAAAGCCTTTTGCAGCTGAAGAACTTTAGTGCCTTTTCTATAAGGCACAGTGAGTTTTATTACTCCTGATGGCAGAGGATAAGATTTGGGTGATTCTTTAGATGGCGTATCAGAGGAAGAAATTCCGTTTTTGAAAGCACTCCATTGATGTAAGAGTTTGCGGGGACATTCTTTTCCAGACCATTTTTTGTGGGGAACAACACGATCCAGCGAAATATTATGATCCTTCATTAATTTTTTGATCAGCCACTGCGCATTAGCTACTGCTTTGTCAAAATCGCCGTCTGCATTTTCACAGATTTCAATCCCGATTGATTTGCGATTCCCTGTCCCATTGATGCCGTCGCCAGCATGCCACCCGTTTTCAGTAAGAGGAAGATGCTGATAGATGTCTGAATCGTCTACTGTAAAATGCCAGCTGACAGATGTACTTGGGTTTTTCACATAATCAGCGTGCATTTTCGCATCGGCACCTTTGGCGGTATTTGCTGTATTGTGCACCGTAATATATGCAGGTGTCATCGCATAGCCGGGACGGTTATCGTTTGATTCTGGTATAAAATCCTTTTTTATCGCTACCATTTCTATCCCTCCCTACTATTAAAGAATGCAGCAACAAGAGAAATGGACAGCCTATTTTACTAGATAAAAAAGAATTGTATTTCTCCCCACTCGTATTACAGTTGAACCACCGAAACGGTACAAGTTATACTAACGTAGATGCCGGAGATTCTGCCTCATGACATCGCCGCAAGTGTTGGGAGTGGATAATTGAAATGTTAAAAAAGACTTTAGGTATAATCTTGATCATCGCCGTTATTGCAGTCGGGTTTTATCAGAAAGAAGCTTGGCTTGATGCTATAAAAGCAGGCGGATTGATCTCCGTTTTATGTAGTATGCTGCTGATAGCCGCCGACGTCTTTTTCCCGATTGTGCCGTTTGCAATCATTGCAGCTTTAAATGGCGCTGTGTTCGGAATTGCAAATGGTGTTTGGATTACACTGTCCGGTTCAATGCTCGGTACAATATTGCTGTTTTTTCTCGCGAGGTACAGCTTTCGAGATTGGGCCAGAAAAAAAATAAAAGCTTATCCTGCTATACAAGGATACGAGGCTTCATTCGATAAAAATGCGTTTACCGCTGTTTTATTGGGAAGGCTGATCCCTGTTATCCCTTCTCTAGTCATGAACGTTGTATGCGGACTAAGCAGTGTTCGGTGGCATGTTTTTTTCTTCGCCTCTTTAATAGGAAAAATTCCAAACATTTTAGTTGTTACCATTGCCGGCGCCAATTTCTCCAGCAACAAATTGCTGTCTTTCAGTATTTACGGGGCCTACGTTCTGATCTTGATGCTAATCATATATATAAAGTTTCCTCATCTGGTAAAAGCGTCAAAAAAATAAGGGCGGCCCGCTTCGCCCCCTTACTTTTTTTCTGTTGCATGTCCTCCAAATTCATTACGGAGCGCAGCAACAACCTTTCCTGTAAACGTATCGTCTGTTAACGAACGGTATCTCATCAAGAGCGACATCGCGATCACCGGAGCTGCTGTCTGCAGATCTAGTGCCGTTTCCACTGTCCATTTCCCTTCCCCGGAGGAATGCATGACGCCTTTGATCTGATCCAGCCTCGCGTCTTTAGAAAAAGCGCGCTCAGTCAGCCCCATAAGCCACGACCTTATGACAGAGCCATGATTCCATACCCTTGCAACTTTCTCATAGTCAAATTCAAACGGACTGTTTTCCAGCACTTCAAATCCTTCACCAATGGCAGCCATCATTCCGTACTCAATGCCATTATGAATCATTTTCAAAAAGTGGCCGCTGCCCGCTTCTCCGGCATATAAATATCCATTTTCAACAGCAGTATCCCGAAACAGCGGCTCCGCGATACGCCATGCTTCCGGGTCTCCTCCAACCATATAACAAGCCCCGTGACGCGCTCCTTCCATTCCGCCCGAAGTTCCGGCGTCGAGATAATGAAGACCGGTTTCTTTCAATTGATTGTAGCGCCGTATCGATTCTTTATAATGAGAATTTCCAGCCTCAATGATAATATCCCCTTCGTTTAATAACGGTGCCACATCACTCAGTACAGCATCTACAACGCCATGCGGCACCATCACCCACAAAATTCGCGGCGTATCTAATAAAGAAATCAATTCTTTTATATTTGTTGTCCCCTCAGCTCCATATGATATCAGTTCATCAACAGCCGCTTGATTCACGTCATAACCGATTGCTTGATGATTGCGGTCGATCAATTGCTTTCCTATGTTTATGCCCATTTTCCCTAAGCCGATCAATCCTATTTTCATGTGAGTTCCTCCTGGTTGTCTAAACTCTAAAGCCATTACTCTTTATGTTCCCTGTGAACTGCTATGTGATACGTCCTGTTTTCTCAAATAAAAAACAAAAGCAGGCCGCGATCAGCAAGAGTCATTCCTTTTATCCCCAGTAACTTACTGCTCCGTGTCATATCGTTTCTGTATGAGCTTTATCATAAAGAAGGCTTGATAATCATTTGGCGGCTTCATGTATGACAGCAAAAATCGCGGCAACATGCTTGATTTCCTCTCTATTTAAGTTAAAATATGGGAAGGGAATTCAACTTATTTCTAGCTAAGAAGGTGACAACTTGCAGGATCAAACACAAACGATCATTGGAATGACGAAAACCGCGAAATGTTTATTATACGGTACACTTGCAATCATCGGTCTTCTCATTGGTTATTTTTTTCATCAGCTTGCGAAATGGGCATTATCCCTGCCGTGGATTCCATTAGAAGGCCCTCTTCGGCTTGTTACCTCTTTTTACGGATCACCGGTTAAGTTTATCACCGCGCTGCTTGGCCTGATTGCCGGTATATGGTTCGCTCATTCAATCATGAAATTGCTATTAACTGTACAGATTACAAACGACTCCGTAGCATTAATGAAAGGCAAGCATGTGCAAACGATCCACTCCGAAGACATTGCTCTGGTATTTATTGATCACAAACGGCTTGTCCTCTTAGGAACAGACGGATATGAACTGGCCCGTGAAGAAATAGATGAAAAACCTAAAAACATTGAGCAGGCCTTTAAAAAGCATCATTACGTGTGGTCGGCTGAAGGTGACCCGTTTAAAGATAAATTTCGGCGATGGGTACCTGAATCACCCGATCTCTCTCCAAGCGCTCATGCTATATTGAAGGCTCGTCAGAAAGCACTGAAAGAAGAGGAAACAGACGACATTGAAGATTTCCGTCTTGAACTCGCAAAGATCGGAATTGTTGTACGTGAAGAAGGAACACGCCAGTATTGGCGAAAAGCAGAATCGTATCCTCCTCAGGAGAATCAGCCTAGCGGCAAAATAGGATCATAGCAAAAGAGGCTCAGAATTGAGCCTCTTCTTTTATTACTGAACAATAAACAACACTTTGGTGCCATCCGGATAACTGCTCATTTGATTTCCTACCCATGAACCGGCGCCGCGATTATCAGAAGGCGTTACATATCGGACATCGGCTCCGGCGCCTCCTTCTTCACAAACTGCCATCGGCCATTCATCCCGATCGTAGCCAGGCTTCGTCGGAATTCCTTTTAATGACTCCTCCCGCCTTTTGTCCGCTCCATCACGATCAATTGTACATATATCAGAATGTCCTTCGGCAATCGCATCTCTTATATGATCCCCGGTTTCCGGATAACGAGACAACGGAAAGTATAAAATTTTGTCATATAAAGCAGCCCCCTTGACCTGTTGCGGAGCCGTCATATCCTTTCCCAACAAACAAAGAAAAACCGCTGCCGCCAGAAGAAGCATTGCCATCCATCTTTTCATCCTCATCCCCCCATACGGTTTCGTTCATTTAAATGTATGGGGGCAGCATAAAGATTATTTTAAAAAACAAAACCTAAGCTCTCCATTGAGAAATTTCCCGGTACAGACACAGACAGCCTTCCGATCACATACATTGACATATAGGCTTTTGCCTACATAATCATGTGGAGGTGACGATGGTGACAGGTGTTTTCGCAGCGCTCGGTTTTGTAGTTAAAGAGCTTGTCTTTTTAGTATCTTACGTGAAAAACAATGCCTTTCCACAACCGCTCTCAAGCAGCGAGGAAAAAAAATACTTAGAGCTCATGGCTAAAGGGGATGAACATGCCAGAAACATGCTGATTGAGCATAATCTTCGCTTGGTCGCCCATATTGTAAAAAAGTTTGAAAATACAGGTGAAGACGCAGAGGACTTAATCTCCATCGGAACAATCGGGCTAATCAAAGGAATTGAAAGCTATTCCGCCGGAAAAGGGACAAAACTGGCGACGTATGCTGCGCGGTGTATTGAAAATGAAATCCTCATGCATTTGCGCGCACTAAAAAAAACAAAAAAAGACGTCTCCCTTCATGATCCGATCGGACAGGATAAAGAAGGGAATGAAATAAGCCTGATCGACGTCCTGAAATCAGAAAATGAAGACGTGATTGATACGATCCAGCTCAATATGGAGCTTGAAAAAGTGAAGCAATACATTGACATTTTAGATGACCGTGAGAAAGAAGTGATTGTCGGGCGGTTTGGGCTTGATTTAAAGAAGGAAAAAACGCAGCGTGAGATTGCCAAAGAACTCGGTATTTCGCGCAGCTATGTATCGCGAATTGAGAAACGGGCGCTGATGAAGATGTTCCATGAGTTCTACCGGGCGGAGAAGGAAAAGCGGAAGAAAGCGAAGGGGAAATAATTTAGCAAAGGCCGGATCGGACATTCCGGCTTTTCTATATTTTCACTAAAGTTTCTTTTAAAAGAAATAGAGAAAGAATAGATGAAAGAAGAGTTATGAAAAGCATTTTTTGCATACTAATAAGCTATATGAGAAAGACAATCTGGATCATACAGATAACTTGATTATGAATTCTTTAATCGCATCGTCCCTGCTTTCTTTATACAGGCCTCGATCTGGGTGCAGTTGCTCGATCCCTTGATCGCTTGTTTCTCGGTCGATACCCTTATATACATTGCCATCACTCTGGATCTTCTTCCTATCAAGTTTTATTAAATAATGAGAGGAATCGTTCATGCATTTGTCAGCTTGCGGTCCCTCGATGATTATTACCTTCATAAAATGCATCACCCCTTGGGTAATGCTATGTAGCAAGTGTTTGTCCTAATGAGGTGATTTTAGATTAAACTACAGTAAATATGAGAGCCAATAAGAAATAACACCGAAGATGAAATAATCGGTGTTATGTTTATATACTCAATATAGATATTCACACTGGATAACCTTAATCCTTTAATATAAACAATCCTTTCTACTACACTAATTACTATGGATGACAATTGGTGTTTGGTTAAACCTTTCATGAACCTGCAGATAATTTCACCATTTATATACAAAATCAAATAAATCCTTCAACCTAGGAAATTTCTCTAATTCTTCTCGGTTTTCCATAAGATCATTTATCCTTTTCCAAGTTCGAAAGGGTTTATCTTTTGAAGGAATCTTAGTCCCCTTCTCCCAAAGAAGATTTTCTAGGGTATCTTCAACTAAGAAAATTTGTTCTCCATCTGCTGCAATTCTAATCTGTTCATTAGCCTTATAAGGGTCTATGCCCCTAACAGACTCCAATGCTTCATCTGTCCTATCCTTTCTGTCACAATCATGTACGATCCTAAATGGAATTTTAAATGCTTTTAGCAATTTTGCAAAAGGTACAATAGTCCATTTTCCTCCACAAGAAACAATTGTTGTAGTATTAAATACTTCCTCAGATATTTCATAATGTTCATGAACCCTTAATCTATGATTAAATAAACTTTTTTCAGTATCGCCCTCAACTAAAACAACTCTTTTTGCAAAGAAAGCTTGATTAACTGTAGGGTGAAAATCTAAAGAAGCTCTTAGAGCATTTTTTTCACTTTCTATATTGATACCCTTTTCAAAAGGATCTTGTTTTAACTGATTGATATATGGGGCTTCACTAGAACTTTTTCTATTTAAAATAGCTAGTGACATTGGATTTTCTACGACATCAATCAAAAAAGGAGAATGAGTGCTGATTAATACTTGCCACTGAGCTTGCTTTGATATATTTTTTAATGCATTTTTCAATCTAATCATTAAATGAGGATGAAGGTATAATTCCGGTTCTTCAAAGAGTAAAATTGTTGACCTAATCATTTCTTCTGAAGTATTTTTCGAAGAATGATTAGCAAGAACTTCAATTAATGCAAATATTAAAGCCCTCTGAGAGCCATGTCCCTGTCTTTCAATCGTAGTCTCCACACCATCATCCATTAATAGGGTTGTATAATTCCCTACGAATTTATTTGTATCTGGTGTGGACATTGCAAACTTTATCTTAGATTCAATGATTGAAGACATTCTATTTGAAATATCGTTGGTCAATTGACTGATAATCGGTATCTCTTCTTCTAATTCACCGGATAATTTTTTAGAAAGAAGTTCAACATTTTCCATCAGGTTTTTATATTCGTCCATATTTTGAATAGCAGGTAAGATTATTTGTTTTAAAAGTGTACCAAAAACCGTAGTATTGGTTGGTTTTAGTTCATCTGAAGCATCTTTTACAGCTGGAATTACTACTGCATTAGGCAAAGCCTGCTTTAAAGCTGGGGCAATACTAATATTTTCAGAAGTCCAATCCTCTTTAGAGAGAGTCACTAATTCTGGATTTGCTTGTTTTATTTCCTCTTTAACTCTCTCTTTATTCGCTTTTGTTTTCCATGTTTTCCCATTGATTCCTAATAAAGTAGCTATTTGTTTGACTTTATCCGAATTATCGTTCCACTTCTCCTGAAATCCATTAATTTCGTATTGTTTGATGTATGCTTCATAGAAAATTTCCACCTTGCCATCTTTTAAACTAGCCCTTAGCCGAAGTTTTATTTTACCATCATTCACCAACCCTGCAACACCAGGAGTATCCCTTTCCCAGTCTAAAACATTATCAAAAACACCTTCTATTATTATATCTTCATTTTCAAAACCTTTTCGCCAGTCATCAATACTAGGTTTAGATTGGTTTAGAAGAATTTCGATTGCTCGTATTATAGAAGATTTTCCACAGTTGTTAGGCCCTATTAAACTTGTAAAGTCAAATAAATCAACTTCTATTTTATCTATACTTCTAAAATTACTGACGCTTAAATATGAAAGATTTATAATCGCCAACCCCTATCCCCATTTTTTTACACATCCATTATAAATTTCTGCAAAAAATGTCATTTCCCTTCACAAAAACAGTTAATTAGGTTTATTTTTCTTACAAAAAATGAGTGATTCGATAGAATCACTCATTAATATGCCTTTACGTCTATAGATACTTTATCTAGTTAATCGCAGAGAACAAGACGATGCGATATAATGCAGGGGATCAGACCGTGTAAGGAATTGACTCACCCACTAGGTCCTCATTAATATGGAAGTATATAGTCAGTTACAACGCCTATTTCTAGCAATTAAGTCCTTCATTACATCTATTTGGACTAAAAGTCAAAAGCGCAGCAATTAAGTAAGACTTTCCCCTTTGCCTCTAATGTTTGTCCTGATAATTTATTATATGAAAAAACTGAAAGTTCAACCCTTTTTTTTCACATTACTTATGTAATTTATTATTTCATTTTTCTTCTAAATAAATTCAATTTAAATACTTATTTGATTTGACCAATTTATGTTGTACATCCAGAATGAAATCATAATTGTTAATAAAATTCTCCTCCCAGTAGATTGGTTTTTTTGATATAGCTAAAGGATAACCCGCCGGATCTATCCATATGATTTCCGCATCAACCTCTATAGGTATCACAACCCATTCTCCCTTAAAATTAGAGGGAAAGTCTCGAAGAAGATCAGCTTCTATAATTTTTGGTGGTGTAAGAATATTTTCTTTACTATTCTTACTCATTAATGTATTTGTCCACTCCCGAATAATTAAGGGATTTAATATTTCATTTGAGTTTAAGTTAGAATGTTCTAAATAATATAATTCTGCATTTCTTTCAGCGTCAACACGTGTTATATGTAATCCGTTGGACAATAAATAAGAAGCCACGGGATCTAATGTCCCCCATACTATTAGTTCTTTTAACCAAAACACTATCCAAGGTAGGCCTAACTTCGGCCAGTCCTCTAAAGTAGTTGGCATAAAATCACAATCATCTATTTCGTCTATTGACAAAGCAATTACACTTCCTAACCCCCAATTAAAACGATAAATAAAGTTATTGTTAATGAATTTATGCCAATCACTAATTTGTTTTATTGTAGGCTGTTTTGAAGCTTCTTTAGGATTAAGCCACCACTCTAATACATCAAACCATTTTACCTTATTACTTCTTCCCACATTTTCTTTGACTTCAAATGCCTCAATACCTGAAAGTAAATCTACTGTATTATAAATATATTCAAATTGTCTTTTAGGATCCCATAGTGCATATTCTTCTCCATTTTCTAGATGCTGTCGTATAGTTGGATATAAGTCTATTAGCTTTATACCTTTCCTTGGAGGTAAACTGGTACTGTAAAGTTTTTTGCGCTCCTTTGTATGTGGATAAATCACTTCTTTTAAAGCTATACCTCGCTTTATAAACCAAATATCTAAGTTATCTTCTTGATTGACTGCCCAACGCGCAAAACTGTTATTCCATATTGATTTCAATTCGAGTTCCAACTCACTAATATCTTCTATGTTATCTCTTTGTTCAATTTCTACAATAGACGTTAAAAGAAAACTATCCATAGTATCAAGCGATTCAATCATTATAAGCTCATCTTCCGTGTTACAGGAAAAAGTAAGTGGGGCGGTTACTTCAAGCCATTCTAAGAATTCAGTATTAGAATCAGATTTAGTTATTAGACTCCATTTTTCTTTTAAAACAATCATTAATTGAGCTAGGGGACTATAATTAAAACTTTTTGTATTTTCTTTATTTTCTTCTTCATACTCTTTAACTAAGTTTTCATAAGGTACACGATTCCTATCATATGATTGTTTAGATAACAATATTAAGCTTTGTCCTTCAGTACTTACTCCCGGTCTCCCTGCCCGCCCTACTAGATTTCCAAATTCATTTAATTTTATACTGTTATTTCCTCGCAGCAGTTTTGGTATCAGGACTAATTCAAATGGCAAATTAACTCCTTCAGACAAAGTAGACGTTGCTAATACAATATTTACAGTGCGTTCCTGAATTAACTGTATAATCATTCTTGATAATAATGGAGGCAAACTTCCATGATGAACCGCTATACCTCTCGACAATAATTTATATTCCCTCGACTCTTTACCAAAATAATCTTCGCAAACATTTAAACATTTATTCCAGGTATCGCTCTTTTTCGGAGAGGTTGGTTGTTGAAAAAATTTCAGATCTAGATTATTATCGACATACATATCAAGCAATTCTAAAAAACCATTGGTAAAACTATTTATTCCTTCCGTTACTGAGATTAAGACTGATCGCTTATGCCCCTTATCATTTGGTAAAACAAAATGCATCGCAAACCATAACAAGTAAGGTTGCAACTTCTTTTCTGGCCCTCTATCATCCCATAAAAATTCAGCAGGTATCTTTGGAAAAGGTTGAGGAATAAACGGTTTACTACTACTTCTTTCTTTATTATCCAATCTCAAAGCAGAGCCATCCATGAGGTCATATTCTATAAAAAACCGACCATGTTTTAAACATTCTAAACGACCTATTAATTGTCTAGTACTCCGATAAGAAGTTTTTACTGCTTGTGTATTTTCCTTTTTAGTTATCCATGAGGCTAAGGGTTCTTCTATGTCATCGGCTACTGCAGATAAAGCAATAATCCTACATTGATCTCTCTTTAAATGGGAAAATAATCTTGTTCCCAAAGATTCTAGCCTTAATGAACGGTTTTCCGATTTATGCAATGCGTTAAAATCACCATCGAATTTTATAGAATGTGCTTCATCAATAATAATGAGGGATACCCTGTTAATAAAGAGAGGTCCTAAAAATCTAACCAAAGCATCTGCTTTTTCATAAGTGCAGACCAAAACGGTGCTATCAGCAGAAGTTAACCATGCATCTGTTGGTCCCCAGTCAATTCCACCGTAAAGACCAGTTACTTGAACCTTATTTTGCCCTATGCTATCCAAGACTTCTGATAATTTAGCCTCAACTTCAGAGGCTAAAGATTTCGAAGGTACAAGATACATAACAATTGGTTTAGGGAGAAGTAATGATTCAAAACCATTCTCTATATTTGAAAATATACTCTGAATAATAGATAATTCCGCTATACTTGTTTTACCTGAACCTGTTGGAGTACAAAGAGCAAAAGAATCTCCTACATTTAATCGGTCGATTCCTCTTATTTGAGACGGCCAAACCAATGTTTTTCCGTTATTATAACTTTTCCTAATATATCTTTCTAATGCAATTTGACCCGGCTCATTAGCTTGATCTATTAGAGTTTGAACATTTTTTCTTAACGAGTTATTAATATACGATTTAGCAACTTCAGAAAAGATTTCAGCTAATAACCAAGAATAAGACTTATCATTGTATATCAATAAATTACTTACTTCTTTCAGTTTTAGGAGAGCTTTATTTAAGCGAGATTCCATTCCCCATCGCATATAAGCAATTAATAAACCAATCGAACTAATTGTTTCTTTAACAATCCAATCTTTAATATGTTCAACATATTCTTCTTTTTTGGTGCGTTCGGTTAATCTTTCATCTTGATATTTAATCTTCCAATAATCCGCAACTAAAAAAAGAAGCTGCCTGTAATTAGATTGTAATAACAACTTTAAGATTCTCGAGTCATTCTGTTCATTATTGCTCTGATTAAGTAATCCAGTAGATCTAGCAGGGAAACCTGCTAATTGATAAGAAGCTGCAGCAAGTAAATTTACTGGAACACCATTAGGTTTTAACTCCGGGTGGGATATCCACTCTAATATTTCGGCTGCTCGTTTTAAACTTTTTTGGGCAATGTCTAAATAGCCTGCTTCTCGAGTTACTTTTCCAGCTTCTATTAGCCTAATAACATCATATAATCTATTAGTTATTTCACATTCTCTCCAACCTTCTAAACTCGGTTGCCCGTCTCTAACTCTTGTAAACTGACTATAAAGTTTGGCTAATTCAGGAGGTAACTTTGTACCTGCCAGACGTTCAGTTAAATCTTTTGCCATAGTTATAATTTCATCCGATGTTAGAGACACTTTTTTCACCCTTTTGTTTGTTATAAATTGTATATATAAGATCTTCAACATCATTAAGGTGCACTTCTACGGACTCTAGTCGACGTTTACCTTTATAGTTTATATGGGGAACATCCAGGGACATCCAAGTCAATTTTCTTTTAGGCTTCTCCCCACAAACATAAACAATAAGATCGCACCTTTCATAATTTTCAGGTTTCTCTTGTCGGAATAATAACTCTCTAAGTGCTAATATCCATTTTTCAACCTCTGAATCATCACTTTTTTCCGATAATATCTGAATGATTTGTCTTATACTAACCGGCTTCTCGATTCCAGGCTCACTAATTTGTGTATGAGCCTTTGAAATTAAGCTTGAGTCATGTTTAGCAGAACATTTTGATTCACAAGCTAATGTCTTAGTAATTCTATCGCCCTCTTTTTTAAATGCAAGAAAATCATCTCCTGAACGTCCTGGTATTGTTTTGGCTTCTTCTAAATTATTTTGACGAATCCGTTCCAATTCATCAAAAGCAGTATCATGAAATCTAAAAGGAAAAGCTGGTATCTCCCAATCTGATTCTCCATTTGGTGAAAAGTTTTGAGCAATGATTCCTGCAAAAATTTCGCCAAAATATCCTTTCAATGTTGTAAGATTTAATCTATCAGGATATCCATTAGCCGGATCAATCCCCTCATTATATTCCTCTAAAGGATCTAATGAGACTCCAGCTAACCTTCTCAAATGAGAACGAGCATCTTCATGGGCCAGGTTAATAATACTTTTTAATTCAGGAACCGCTTCCATACGAAATATTTTATTTTCTTTTAATAATGAGTGTCTATATTGGTGATTATTTGACTCTGATAAAGAGTGAACTAACCACTGAGAAAGCATATCAGATTTCAACATGTTGTAAGCACTCCTTTAAACCTAGAAATTCGTTTGCAACAATTATACTAGAAATTACAATTATATACTAATTTGAGAGGATTAAAAACAAAAGCAGCTTTATTAACCCTACAGATAAATATAACTACAATATTTACTTGGTTATTTCGTAGAATAACTCCTATTCTTTGATAAAGAAAAAATCATTGCGGTCTCACCGAAAATTTAAATTGCGGTGCCCTATTGCCTTTTTCTCCCCCTCAAAAAATTAGGTTATGCCTCAAAGATTTAAAAGGGGATACTATTTATGTAGCATTTGATTCAATTGTTTCTGTTGATATCAAATAAAAAAACCTCCATTTATGAAGGAGGTTTAGGGTAGTATCATCAAGTTTGAAGACGATCTGAAGCAATATGAAATGTGTTTTGAGTTTGGTTCTCTGTGAAGTCGGTACCAAAACCACATACTAAAACAAATGACAAACCCAGGATAATGCTTAACCTCTTTTTAAAAGTCATACAGGCATTCTCCCCTTTGAATTTGTGTTTGAGTTTCAACCATTTTCTGATGATAAACATAAGATGTTTCAAATTCTTTTGAGTTTGCATAAGCAGCTGCGGTCTCACAGGCAATGTCTTCAACATAAGAATAGTTCTTATTCTTCTCTAAGTATTCTATGGTTTGATTAACTCCATGTTGATCCACCGCATCAACGTAAAGAGCTTTTAAATAACCCTGTAATTTAGCGAAAAGCTCATCACCTTGATAAAGAGCTGCTGACAAACCTTTCTTACTTACTTGGATAGCTTCATTCATTTTTCCTTGTTTAAAAAGGATTTTTGCATAAGAAAATAAAGAATGTGGCAAGTTTGTGAGCTTTTCTTTTTCTGTTATCTCCACAGCTTGCTTCATGAATACTTCCGCTTGCTCGTAATCGCCACTGTCAGCAAAATTTGTGCCTAAATTATATAACGCAGAACTAATCAACCTCTTGTTATTCAATTCCCTCGATAACTCTAATGCTTTTTCAAGATGCGGCTGACTTTTTTCATAACGTTTAAAATCTATATAATTCCCTGAAATAACAAACATACATTGAACTTTCCGCACCTTATAAAGTTCATATTGATTATAAATATCCAATGCTTGTTTAACGTGATGCATAGACACATGACTTTGCTTCATACCATAATATGCTTCAGCTAACTTAAAATGAAACTCTGCCCTTTCGATCTCATCAGGGACATGTATAAGCTGCTTTTCGGCTTCTCTATAATAGTAGATAGCTTTCATGTAATGCTTCTTATCAAACTCGTACATCCCTCTGAAAAACAGAGAGTAATACGACAAAAGACCAGATATGCCTTTATTTGAAGTCTCAATTTTTTCAAGAAGTTCGTCAATAGTTGGTCTTATACGTGTTGTTACTGGTTCCAAATAATCTAACATGAGCTGATGACGGAATTTCATTAGGGAGAAGTAAATGAGTAAATACTCATCTTCCTCCATCTGATTGATCTCTTGCTCCACCTCTGCCTTTAAAATCTCTGCATCCGGGACACTAAATTGACGTATCATTTTATACCATTCATTGATCTTTACGCCAACTTCTGACGAACTTAAAACCGGATTCACAGGACCCCTCCTTTTATGTCTTTTTATGTAATATTCTAACATTTCCAAAAAGTGTTTGGACCGCAAAAAAACCGCAAACTTTTTTATTCGGTTTGTTCATAATAAAAAAGCAGGCATTATGCCTGCTTTTTTGTAAGGACTCTATCCGTTCTTTCTCCTGTATAACGGTAAAGAAAGTTATTCAAGTATTTTTATGAAATGGGCTTCTTACGTATTTTATCCATTGCACCTTACTATGATAATCTTCATTAAAGAATTATTTATAGTATAATACTTTTCACAAACATTCTGAAATTATTTTCATCATAAAAGGTGTAGCATGATATGCGCAGGACGAACAGCAATAGACTATCCATTCCCAAAAATAGTGTATATACTCAAAAGCAAATATCGAAAGGGGAATGCATGTATGAAATCTAAATTGTTTATCAGTTTATCCGCCGTTTTAATTGGACTTGCCTTTTTCGGATCTATGTCTAATAGTGAAATGAAGGAAGCATCCCGGAATGTAACTCTAGCACCTACTCTTGAATTCCTTGTTTGATTCGATAAACAACATTAGTTCTCATTCCCTTTAGCCGTTCATAACGGCTTTTTCTTATTTCTAAGAAAGATAAGCGAATCTTGTTCACCTACATACAATGGTAATAAATATTTCACTATTATCTCCTCTGGCAGTTACAGATCAAATTTCATAGCACTTATTGATTTTACAATTTGTGGATCTCGGTGCGACCCGAAAAGGCTTTCTCCTTTATCAAGAGTTGAAATTTGTTCGATATCCTCTAAGCTCAACTCAAAATCGAAAATGTCAAAGTTTTCGACAATCCGTTCTTTGCGCACCGATTTTGGGATTGTAACGACTTCACGATGAACAAGCCAACGCAGCACGACCTGGGCGACAGATTTATTGTGTTTTTCCGCAATGGAAGTCAACACTTCGTTGCTGAACATGTTATTGCGTCCTTCAGCGAACGGTGCCCACGACTCGTGTTGTACTCCCTGCTCTTTCATAAAAGCAGCACTTTCTTTTTGCTGGTAGAATGGATGCGTTTCGATTTGATTGACGGCTGGCACGATTTCATTATGCATGATGAGATCCATTAGACGGTCGGGGTGGAAGTTGCTGACTCCGATTGCCCTGATTTTGCCTTCACGGTACAGGTCCTCCATCGCACGCCAAGCACCGTAGTAATCGCCGTATGGTTGGTGAATAAGGTATAAATCAAGATAATCCAGCTGTAGCTTACTCAATGATTTGGAAAATGCTATCTTGGCCCTTTCATAGCCGGCATCCTGAATCCAGAGCTTGGTCGTAATGAATAGCTCCTCACGCGGTACGCCGCTCCGCTTGATTGCACGTCCAACTGCTTCCTCGTTTAGGTAACCGGAAGCGGTGTCAATCAGACGATAACCGGCCATCAGTGCTTCATATACTGCGTTTTCACATTCTTGAGCATCGGGGACTTGGTAAACACCGAAGCCGATAATTGGCATTTTCACTCCATTGTTTAATGTTACGGTTTGCATTGTAATTCCTCCTATTGTTCAAATGTAGAACGACAAACAGCACGCAGCGCGAAAATCGGGCACACAGAATGAATTCCGCTACGGGTAGTTTGCGTTATAATAAGCTTATTACCTTCGTGTAACACGAAGGCTAGCACTTTTTTAAAAAAATTTTTAAAGGAGGATTACACATGCATACAGTCAAAGAAGCAGCGATGATAACCGGACTCACCGAGCATGCGGTGCGCTTTTACACGGATAAAGGCCTGGTGCCGAGCGTGCAGCGCAATAAAAACAATATTCGTTTGTTCGACGAAGAATCAATCAACTGGCTGTTTGGCGTCAAATGCCTCAGGCAATCCGGGATGCCGATTGAAGTCATTAAAACGTACGTGAATCTCTGTCTTGAAGGAGATTCGACCATTCCACAACGGTACACACTCATGATGGAGCATAAAGAAGAAGCACTCTCTCAGCTCGAAGAAGCCAAACAGCACATTGCCCATTTGGAACAAAAAACTGCCCTATATCAGGCAATTATGGAGCACGGCTCTCCTGATACAACTAATCCCGCCAACTGGGAAAAAATACAGCATATGCATAGTGACGTATTTTACTCACCCACTGTCCGGTAGATTTGAGAGATATTCATGAGCCCATCAATCGCTTTTAAACTTCTAAATTGGAATCCATATTGAATATGCTAAGTTTTATGACAGATTATGAGGGATTAAATTTGTTTATATACGGCGATAGGGCTGAAAGTCCTTAAGGTTACTTTCTATTAAATATAAATTGATAGGAGTCGCATCTCTATGCGGCTTCTTGATCTGGACTATATATTATATAAATTCAGATTCTCTTTACGATTTTTCCCTGAGGGCTTTCCGAACATCTTTCTATACTCTCTATTAAAATAAGAAGGACTTTCATGGCCAACTTGAAAGGCAGCGTCAGCAACCCTCATACCTTTTCCGATAATCAACCGCCTTGCTTCATGAAGACGTAAAACTCTTTGGTATTGGATCGGAGTTTATGGTTGTCACTTGTTTAAAAATGATGATATAAAGCTGCTGGCTAAGGTTTACTTTTTTAGCTAGTCCGTCTAACTTTATTTCATGAGAAAAATTTTTTCTTAAATAATCCATAGC
Organism: Bacillus sp. B28; assembly: GCF_029536185.1. Classification (NCBI taxonomy): domain Bacteria; kingdom Bacillati; phylum Bacillota; class Bacilli; order Caryophanales; family Bacillaceae; genus Bacillus; species Bacillus sp. B28. The sequence goes on from NZ_CP120511.1 coordinate 2,616,928, forward strand.
AGCAGCCACTTCGGATAATTTACTCCCCTTGGGCAACAACTGAGTTAGGTGGGGCCGAGAAATTGAACTCGGACTTTTAGATTAGGGATTTATGTTAGTGGAATACCTTGTGTTTCGATTAATTAGGAGGGCGGTATGATGACTGCTGCGAGTATAGCGAAGAAGAGTACCACCCGTTACCTCCCTTTTGTGTTTTGATCGATTATAGCATATGCAAATGGTAAAACGGATTTACAGGACCCCCTCCTTATTCCTTATTATGTATTTTGATATTTTCAAAAGTGTTTGAACAGCAAAAAAACCTTAAACTTTTTCTTTGGTATCCTTGATACGATCAATCAAGTTAATTTTAAGTTCGTTTCTTCTTTCTTCCATGGTAATATTTTGTTATATGATTAAATTGAAAGGATATGATCATGAAAGTATTTGAAGCCAAAACACTTATGTTTGAAGCTACAGACCGCGCCAAAGAATATAAAGAACTAAGGACGCAAATGGTCAACTTGAGAAAGGCTTTACAAAGCGTCGCTGAACTGGACGACAGCGAATTCTCAGGTAAAGGCGCTAATAACATTAAAGCATTCTATCACGATCATGTTGGTGTGACTGATCAATGGATCGATTACATTGACATGAAAATTGCATTCTTTAACAGCATTGCTGGAGCTATCGAGGATAAAGGTCTCTCTGACGCGTACGTGGAAGAATCTTTTTTAGAACATGAACTGGCTAACGCTCATAAAAAATCAAAGTCCATCATGTCTGAACAGAAAAAAGCCATGAAAGATATCCTAAATGACATAGACGACATCCTTCCGCTCGACCTGTTTTCAACAGAAACCTTCAAGGATGAGCTTGCGGATGCCAATGACAAACGCAAAAAAACAATTGAAAAACTAGGTGATCTTGACGAAGATTTACTTACAGAATATGCCCTGTCAGAACCTAATGAACAATTCATCAAGTCAGATTTCCAAAAGCTCCAAGAAGCAACGGGCAAAGGCAAAAACGCTACGCCCATCCACTACAACGCCAAGGCGTACCGTGAGAGTGACATACATAAGAAAAAAGGCGATATTGAGAAGCGAACGGAAGCTTATTTGACGATTAAGAAGAAAGAAGAAAAAGAACGGGAAATCAAAGAATTACAGAAAAAGCTCAATACGTTGGTTGATGATCCTGACGAGTATCTAAAAGTTGCTAAAGAGATTGGATACGACAACCTCACCACTGAACAACAGGAGTATGTTAAATCCCTCGAGTTTTGGGATAATCCTCTTCGAGCGACCAAGGATATTTTGAAAGAACAGATTGACGGTGTATATGAAGGTTTATTAGCCGGTATAGATGATACAGAGAAGACGGTTAAAGAATATTTAGCCCCTATAGATGCAGCGGGTAAAAAATATCTAGGTCCAGTATATGAATACTATAAAGGCAAACAAATGGCATATTATGATTTTTCGAAGGAAACTGGTAAAGGACTTTTAGGAATTGCAAAATTCGGGATCGATCTCGGTTTAGATCCAAAAGGAACGATAAAGTCCGTTTTTGAATTCGACTATAAAAAAGCCTGGGATTCTACTTGGGATGAGGTAAAAGAAAGCTGGGACAAAAACTTTGTACACGGAGATATGTATTCACAATCGCACTACACCACATATTTCACTTTGAATGTAGCCAGCCTATTCATATCAGGCGGCGGTGGTGCTGTTACAAAGAGTGGATCCGTCGTTTCAAAGGTCGGGAAAGTCGCAGAGAAGGGAATCAGCAAGTCGGGTAAAAAAGGGGTAAACAGTGCCGGAAATGTTGGTAAATCTGCATTAAAAAAAGTAGCAAAAGACACCAAAGACTTTGGGAAACTTTTTAAAAAAGGTTTAGAGTCAATACCAAATCCTTTTGCTAAAGAACTTCTGTTAGCTAGTGATGTTCCTATAAATGTGCTAAACTTACAAAAATCTGGACAAGATACAATTCAACAAATTAAAAAGTCTTTTGATGTTGATCATGGTTCTAAGGGGAATGCTAATAGTAGTAAGATAACCAGTGAAGCTAAATCCGTATCGAATATGAAAGAATTTTTTAATGATGGATTTGGAAAGACTATAAAAAACAATGTTACAAAAACAAAAAATCAATTCCAAGGCCAATCAATCTATGAAGTTAATAAAAAATTGGATAATCCGTATCTGAAAAAAGGCGATAGATTTTATTTAGATAATTTGCACAAGGATCATTTAGAAGTTTTCGATAAAAGAGGAAATTTAAGAGTAGTGTTGAATTTGGATGGAACATTGAACGAAGTTAAGACTAAGAATGCCATTGGAAGAAAATTAAAATAGGTGGTTAAGATAGATGAAAAATATTGATAAAATCTTTAGTGCTTTAAAAGAATTAAATGAAAAATATAATAGTACATTAATTTCAACAGAAGAACTTTTAGAGGAAGAGGAAAATATTAAAGAACTTCCGCAAATAGATGAAAGAATGAATAAAATTTTAGCTAATTTAAGTCAAATTGAAGATAAAGAAAAACTAACTTCTGAATTACTACAGTTACATTTAGTAATAGGTGATATAGAATGGCAGTTTGACCAAATACATGAGATGGTTAGACAGGTAATCGAAAATATTGAGGATTAATATTATAAAAAAGGCCTCTTGAAAAGAGAGCCTTTTTTATTTTATTAACGCTTCAATTTTCTCTCTAGTCTTAGGTCCATAAATTCCATCAGCAGAAAGGCCATGCATTAACTGGAATCGTCTAACTGCATCTGCAGTTTTCGGGCCATAAATGCCGTCTATACCGTTATTTTTAGCTCCTTTATCCGGGTAGAAATAAAGAGCCGCTAGAGCTTTCTGAATCTGCGTGACAGACGCGCCTCTCATCATTGGGCTCTTCACTTTGAAAATACCGGAAGGCAGCGCATATGATGTCTTTTTGCTGCTTGAGTTTGTTGTTTTCTTTTTAGCTACACTTACTTTGCTTGAGCTTGTTTTCCCACCTAGCACTTTTAATTCTTTTTCAATGGCAGCCTTAACTTGATTCCATCTTCCCTCTGACAAAATACGGTGCGGGCAATACTTACCGTTCCAGTCTTGGTGCTTGCGGACACGATCAATACCCCATCCCCGTTCTTTAAGCAGCTGCGCCACAAACTTAATAGCAAGCTTTTCCGCTGCCTTATATCGTGCCCCTCCTGACTTGCTATAACAAATTTCGACACCAATCGACTTACGATTACCCGTACCGTTTGTTCCATCTCCTGTGTGCCAAGCGTTCCGATTTGTTGGAATCCCTTGAAAGACTTGTTTATCGTCTACTGCAAAGTGAAAACTCGTTGAGCTAGAGTTATTCTTCATGTAAGAGATTTCATTGGCTGCTGAAGCATCATTCGCAGTGTTGTGAATAGTGATATATTCAGCTTTCATTGGATTAGGACATTTCAATCCATACTTTGATTTAGAGACTAAATTCTTTACAACTTTAATGGCCATATATCCTCTCTCCTTCTGTCTGTGTAATAAAAAAAGCCACTGGCTTAGCCAGCAGCTCTGTCTGCGTTATCCTTACTCTGTTCTTTTTCGTTCTCAATTGTTTGTAATCGTTCTGTTATTGTTGAAGGGATTTTAACACCGATCTGTGCTAAGTTTTCAGTTATTGACAAGCCTTCATTAGCGATATAAAAAAGAACGGTACCAAAGGTTAGGACACCGTTTAAATTGAGGACTGTATCAATAACGTTTGCTAAAATGACCGCAAAGAAATTGAGTAGCTTGCGGACATAGCCAAACCATGCGCTCCGGCTTCGCAGTTTCTTGAATTTCCATGCCTTAATTAATCCTGTTAAAACGTCTATTATACTAAGAACTAGAAGTAAATCAAGGTACTTCACCTCTCCAAATAAATATACTCTTGCTAAATCTAATGTTTCAAAATTGATAAACAAACTTGTCTCCTCCATTTCTAATCACCTCCTCCGAGGCAAATAAAAAAGGACAGCCGGATCTTATGAGACGGCCGTCCCTCTAACTGAAAAGTTTCCATTTGTTAAAGCTGTAAGCTCCATAACAATTTCTTTAAAGCCAGTAATGTTAAAAGACCAAGCTTCTGATTTCCCTTTGGTGCTAGTGGCAAATGTTCCGTCTTCTACTTTCTGCCCTCTAAGGGCTCTTTTTGTTCCCGATAAGGATTTACCCCAGAACTTCAATTCACTTGTCTCAGCCGTTCCATAAACCTCAATGAGTAACGTTTTAAATGATCCAACGGTGAATGGGTTACCCTCACCTATGGTTTCTGTTTTATCGTGAAATACAATATCCATTGTTTTTGCTTGAGTGTCTAATGAGCTAAGATCCAAGCCTTCAGTCTGAACTTTTAAGCGCCCATCATCGGTTAAGCCGCTCTTATCTAATTGGACTGAGAACGGAGCAACTGCTGTAATAGGAACAGTGTGGTTAATGTTTATATCCTCTTCACCTGCGCCCAATGACTGGTAAAGTAAGAATTCTGATTGCTGTAGGTTACTATTTGCGTATCTGAAACGGAAATAGCGTTTAGTTAAAACGTATTTGCTTTAACAACCAATGAAGAGACTGTGGTCCATGAATTCATATTGTTACTTTCTTCAATGAATAAGGTACCAATATGCATATCGCTCAGTATGAAGGGATAAATATACAAACTGCTTGATCGCTTCAAGGCCTGTGATGATTTCATTTGTGATACGGCCATTTTCAAAATCTATTTTATAGGTGAGGTCTCTATGACTTCGCTGTCATCTTCAATATCATCAAATTCAATTTCTGGGGAAAGGGTCATGAAATAAACACTCCTATAACGTTTTTCCATTTATTGATTGAATGAACCATAATAAAAACCGCTCCTAAAGAGCGGTTTTAAAATATAAGAAGTAATCATTCTAAGAAGAAATCGAAAGAGATTTATTTACTGCTTTTTGAGCATGGATTAAAGTCGTATCAAATAATGGCACTTTTGAATCCTCTACCTTTACTAATAGTCCAATTTCAGTGCATCCAAGAATGATTCCTTCTGCTCCTCTATCCACCAAATTATTTATGATCTTCTTATAAACGTTTTTGGAAGACTGTTTAATTTCACCTAGACATAGTTCTTGATAAATAATATTATTTATTAATTCTCTTTCATCATCATCAGGAACAATGACATTAATATCATGAGACGCAATACGTGATTTATAAAAATCTTGTTCCATCGTATATTTAGTACCAAGCAATCCTACTGAACGAATGTCTTGTCTAATAATTTGTTCTGCAGTCGCGTCGGCAATATGCAAAATAGGTATAGTGATCATTTCTTGTATATATCCAAGAACTTTATGCATAGTGTTTGTACATATTACAATAAAATCTGCACCCGCTTTTTCTAATGATCTTGCAACTTCCCCTAAAGCTTCACCTGCTTTCTCCCAAGCCCCTACAGATTGATAATGTTCAATTTCCTTAAAATCAACACTGTATAAAAGACATTTTGCCGAGTGAAGCCCTCCTAACTTCTTTTTTATTTCTTCATTGATAATTCGATAATACTCAGCTGAAGATTCCCAACTCATTCCACCAATAAGACCAATAGTTTTCATAACCCACCTCCGATGAAGTTTTCAAAATATTATAGTTATTCTAAAGCATAGATTAGGTCTTCACAATTATTTATTTTTTCAGGATTACTATTATTAAATTTTAAGGAGACAACCATCACACTTTCACCAGTATTCAACGCTTCTTCTTCACCGGTCCGCAGCCGCTTTGGAACAATAATCAAATCAGCAGGTATTATTAATTTGTCATTTTCATTAAGCTTTATTTCAATAGGTGAAACGGAAACCACTTCAGCCGGCATAATATCCACCGGTGACTCAGAATCAACTGCTTAAACGATCCTGAAACGTTCCTTGCAACAAAAAACGGTGAAGTAACTGATGAAATTTTACAGGCTGCTTTGGAGATTATAACGGAGCAATTAAAGGAAAGACGGAAATCAGATAAATAAACGCCGTTAGTTTATTATTATTTATTTCTGTTTATTATGTTTAATTCTGTTTACTAATAAGATTTAGATTCTCATTTATATCTCAATCAAATCCTCATTTATAAAGTGATTTTTGAACCCTTTAGAAACCCTTACATGACAAGGGTTTTTGTTGTTTTTCTCATTTATATTTTCATTTATGTTTCTTTTACATTTTCATATATAAAAATGAAGTGGCCTGATTACATAAGGAGCGTTTATTGTGAAGAGAACCATTGAGTTTTTTTAAAGTTTGACAGGGAGCCTATTGGGTGTTGTAGCATCTATTCTAGCTTTAGGTATCGCCTACTTAGATTTATTTTTTCATTTGATCAATATTTTGATATGACAAGTGACCTTCTTGTTGGGGCATGGGGGTCTTTGATCTTTTCATGTATTGGGTTTACGGCTTCAATTGTTGTCTTATTCAAACCAAAGTTGAGCAATGTTCTACTTTTTATTTCAGGGATTGGAGGACTTATATGCATTGACTGGTTTTACTTAATACCAGCCATACTTATGATCATCCCTGGAATCATGGTATTTGTAAGGAAAGAAAAAACAGCTACTAAAGCAATTAAGAGCAGAGTATAACAGAAAAGAACCGCCAGTTGCGGTTCTTTTAGTGTATATTCTTTTTTTAAATAAACTGCTTCATTATTATTGGACAGTACCATAATCGCTATCCGTTAGTTTAATTAGAATTCAGATAATCCAAGACACGGTCAACTCTTTCATTGACTGAGCAATCGTCTTCAATTTTTAACACTGGACAAGATAAATCTGCCATCCAATGTTCGTGTAATGCTTTACTTCTAACTTCCATTCCACCAGTATCATATAAAGAAGCCCACTCTAAAAATGCTTTTGATTGTTCATATTTACTGCCACCGGCTAACACTTCATTTCCATAACGCTGAAATTCCCTATGCCTTAATCTCTCAAGCCGTATATCTTGTGGAATCCATAAGAAGACGACAAGGTCAAAGTAGCTTTTTAGATTATCGCCCCAGCCACACACTGCACCAGAAAGAATCCATTTCTCATTTATTGTTAAGTCTTTTTCAAGCAACTTTCTTCTTTCAGGAATTTCTCTTTTTTTAGTGAATTTATCTAACCAATAGTAATTATCAGTATCAAGATGCGTATGAGGCAAACGCTTTGATAATGCAACACCCAATGTTGAAGTTCCGACACCAGAGGCTCCCAATATGTGAATATTTTTTTTCATACTTCCCCCTCCTTATTAATCAACCAAACTCCCTGTTTGTTGCATAAGGTACTTACTATTATTTTGACATAATTCCCTAAAGACCTTTACTTTTCGAGGGAAATCCAGATGCGTGTTAAAATCATCATACTTACGAAAACAGCCATTATTAAACGGATTCATATTCCATCTCCTTAGACGCATTTTCCTATGAAAAAAGTCTTGATTTTCCTATAATATTTAAACGAATCCAATTTTTAGATTGTCGTCTTTAAGGAGGTTTTTCATCTTGAAGTATACAAACAGTCACTTAGAGGATTGGATTGAAAACTTATACAGGAAGATTGATATTACAGAGCCTGAACAAATTAATTTTGAACGGATTGCCGAAGCTTTAGACATCAGACTGTCGTTTAAACCTGTTACAAGCTTCGCACTTAAACACAGCGGAATTTATAACATATGCTTGGACAGCCGAAAAAGTCGAATTGAACAATGGTATGATTTCGCTCATGAATTTTGCCATATATAGACATGAAGGCGATAAAAAAACAATGCCTGCAACTTGGACTGATTATTTAGAGTGGCAGTCGAATTATTTTACATATCACTTTTGCATTCCAACTTTCATGTTGCGTAATATTAATCTTTCGTACATACAATCACATGCAATTGAAAATGTGGCTTGGCTTTTTAAGGTATCCCCTTCGTTTACGAAGAAACGTTTGAGCATTTATTACAGAAAACTGGCTCAACATTTATTTAATCAAACAGTTACGGGAAATCTGTGCCCCCCCCTTTTGTAATGAATAATGAAATCCTCATGCATTTGCGCGCACTAAAAAAAACAAAAAAAGACGTCTCCCTTCATGATCCGATCGGGCAGGATAAAGAAGGGAATGAAATAAGCCTGATCGATGTCCTGAAATCAGAAAATGAAGACGTGATTGATACGATCCAGCTCAATATGGAGCTTGAAAAAGTGAAGCAATACATTGACATTTTAGATGACCGTGAGAAAGAAGTGATTGTTGGGCGGTTTGGGCTTGATTTAAAGAAGGAAAAAACGCAGCGTGAGATTGCCAAAGAACTCGGTATTTCGCGCAGCTATGTGTCGCGGATTGAGAAACGGGCGCTGATGAAGATGTTCCATGAGTTCTACCGGGCGGAGAAGGAAAAGCGGAAGAAAGCGAAGGGGAAATAATGCAGAAGAAGCGGGATCGAACATGCCGGCTTTTCTATATTTTCACTAAAGTTTCTTTTAAAAGATATAGAGAAAGAATAGATGAAAGAGTTATGAGAAGCATTTTTTGCATACTAATAAGCTGCTCTATGAGAAAGACAATCTGGATCATAGCAGATAACTTGATTATGAATTCTTTAATCGCATCATCCCTGCTTTCTTTATACAGGCCACGATCTGAGTGCAGTTGCTCGATCCCTTGATCGCTTGTTTCTCGGTCGATACCCTTATATACATTGCCATCACTCTAGATCTTCTTCCTATCAAGTTTTATTAAATAATGAGAGGAATCGTTCATGCATTTGTCAGCTTGCGGTCCCTCGAAGATTATCACCTTCATAAAATGCATCACCCCTTGGGGAATGCTATGTAATAACTGTTTGTCCAAATAAAAAACCGATGGTTTGAACCATCGATCTGTTTTCTATATCACTGGGCCCTCAATATAGTAAATCTATCTTATTAGAAAGCTTATTTTCATTACACACTTTATATTCATTTGTTATCATTTCTATACGTTTACATCAATTATGGTAAAAAATAGAGATAAAAAAACAATAAACGTACATCCTAACTTTTTCATCTTATTTATTATGAATGTTAACCTCTTCCTTGTAAAATAAAGAAGCGATTTTCATTTCAAGACAGTTAATGCTTTGGCATCGGGACATGTCTGTTAAAGTAGCCAAAAACATTCAGATATCCACTTACAACCACAATCCACTTTGATCCACTACAGATTTCTGAACTGACATTAGACAGCTAGACTTATAAATACCGATTATCAATTTTTTTATTCTGTTCCAGTTCCCATTCACCAATTAGGACATTTCGGCGGTGTATCGGCATAAAGTGAACTAATATTTATTAATGTTCAACAACAGAATTTCGTCTAGTGGCAATAAAGAATCCACAAATCATTGCAAGAATAGCCATCGCCCACCAGAACGTTGAGATCGCCTGATCATGATCGATGATAATTAAACGAATGACAGCTGTGATGCCAATATAAATGAAGTAGCGAAGCGGGAAATGAAAGTCTGATTTGAAGTATTTGATAATCAAAGCAATGAACTCAAAGTACATGAAGAATATAAGCAGTTCTCCAAGCATCTCATAATAGCTGTCCACTTTGTTGAACAGTGACTTGTATACGAATTGCACAATGTACCATGTCTCGCTGATCAGAAGTGCGCTTAAGGCTATCGCCAGGAAGAACAGACAGACATTGAGCAGCGCTTGTAACAGGTAAGGCACCTTTTTGAATTTGTTGGAAAATCTCATCATGTTGTCTCCTATTTCAATATATTCGTGGTTTTTATTCTCAGCCTACATCTTGGTGTTCCAAAATCGCAGCACAATGTAGTACTTAGAATTCTTTTGTATACTGTGAAACTGTCCCTGCATGCGGGACATCATTCGCGCAATGCTTCTTTCACCGAGTCCGTTGCTTTCCGGTGTTATATCCGCAAGTTTAATCGTATTGCTAACATGGATCTCAAATATATCTTGATCCGATACAAACGTGATGCTGATTTCTTCTTCCGGATCTGCGTATTTAAATAAGTTTGACATCACATTATCAAATACACGACCAAGCTCCTCCAAATTCACGTTAATATAGGTTTCCGGCAGCTCGCCTGAAATATGGACCCGGAAATGCTCCTGATGAAGGATAGCAATCTGATCTGAGATTAGATCGTAGATCACTTCTTTCACTGCAATGGTCTCCAGATCGGCCTCATATTCCCTTTCCAGCAGGAAATACGCAAACAGATTGTCAGACAAGCTTTTTAATTGCAGTGCTTTATCATAAGCATTGGCTACATACCGATCTTTGCTGGTACCCGCTTCGCCTCCCTCTTTTTTGGCAAACTCCAGATTCATGATCAGCGACGTCAGCGGTGTACGCATATCGTGCGACATTTCGGTAACCAGGCTGCGGCTCTCAGCTTGCAATTCCTCGATCGCTTTAAGTTTGTCCAAGAAAGCTTTCCGCAGATCCTCAATGCTCTTTGCAATCATCGCTAATTCATCATGCCCTTTTATCGTCATCTCGTAGTCCAGTTCGCCCCCTTCAAGAATATGAATCTCTTGGTGTATCGTTTTAAGGTAGCGAAGACTTTGGCGAATGCCAAAGAGAACAATGATTAAAAAGATGACGGTTGCCCCGAGCAAATCCAATGTAAAGGCCAGATTATAATATCGGGAAGAGTAGAAACCGTCGATAATGACTCGCCCTTCACCATCTCTAAACTTGACAGGATGTGAATGATTTTGAGCGTACTGAGTCAGCTTTTCCTTTCCATAATCCGATTCGGAATAAATGGAATCATATTGCAGCTCCTGATCCTTGAATATGGTGAGGTTAATGTAATTTTCTTTTTTGACCCACTCGCCAAACGCTTTTCTATCTGATGTAGACAACTCATTTTCTGAAACGAACTTGCTGAATTTTTGAATGTATCTTGCTGACTCCTCGTGATAATATTCATCCGAACTCAGATATCCCTCGATCAGATCATCTGTGATCTTTTGCAACGTCAGAAAGATCACACCACTCACAATCGAAGCAACCATGATCAGCAAAGCCAGTTTTTTGGTTAGCGTAAATTTACGATGCGCCAAATCGATATCCTCTTCCCCATTCAGTTCTTATATAAACCGGACGTGCCGGATCATCCTCAATTTTGGAGCGCAGCTTCCGAATATGCACCATCACCGTATTGTTGGAACAGTAAAAGTAAGGTTGTTCCCAGACACTCTCATATATATTTTGGGCAGTAAATATTTTGTTGCGTTTGCTCATCAGAAGTTTCAGGATACGATATTCCAGATCTGACAGCTTGATTTGCTGCTCCTCTTTCCAGACCTCATTAAATTCTTCGCTCACTCTTAGTTTGCCCCCGATAAGAAATCTTTCTTCCTGTTCCTTCTTTTCCTGATAGATAGTATATCTGCGTAATTGAGCAATCACTCTAGCATGAAGTTCCTCTTCCGAGAATGGTTTAGTCATATAATCATCGCCGCCGGCGAGTAATCCCTCAGTTTTATCGAGTGTACTCGATCTGGCCGTCAGAAACAGAATCGGGACGTTAGAGGATTTCCTGATGTGCTGACATGTTTCAATTCCCGAAATGCCTGGCATCATAATATCCAAAATAACCAAATCAAGCGAGTCATTCACAAGTTGCAATGCTCGCTTGCCATCCTTGGCTCTTAGCACCTCGTAGCCTGCACGCATAAGGGATTCCTCCAAAAGATCACCAATATCCTGATCATCCTCTACGACTAATATTCGATGGGTCATGTCTCTCTCACCTCATGATTCTTGATGTTATTTCTCGTGTGTCCTTACTATATATCGTTCATAGTTAAGTACGTTATAAGATACTACGTAAATCTTAACAATTTATGAAAGCTGATGCCCGCCACAAACTTGTCACATTTTCTAAAAAAATGATGACTCTTCATAAATTGTTAAGATTCGGGCTTTATATTTATCCATTGTAAGGCTCAGGTTTTTCAGATCCGAACCACACATTGCAATGATAAATGGAAAAGGAGCATTGATATGACTGTACAAAAAGAAGGATACGGGCAACCGGTGAGTCTGCGGGAACGGGTTCATTTTCTGGACATCGTACGCGGATTCGCCTTGCTGGGCATTATTATTGTCAATTATTTTCTGATCGTAGATTCAGTAAAGGGATTCGAAATGACTTCCGATGACGTACTGCACAATCTGGTTTCCTGGTTTGCCGAAGGGAAATTCGTTACGTTATTCTCCTTCCTGTTCGGAGTCGGGTTTATGATCTTTATGGATCGAGCCGCGCAGAAGGTAGATAGTCCCAACAAGCTGTTTGCCCGCAGGTTATCTATCCTGTTGGGATTTGGCATTTTGCACATCACATTTGTTTGGGTCGGTGACATATTGTCCTTTTACGCCATAAGCGGCTTCCTGTTACTCGCCTTCTATAAACGCACGGCCAAAACGGTGCTTAGATGGATTATCGCACTTATCGTGTTTCAATTCCTGACTCCTGTTTTCACAATGTTGTACAATGTCATCAATACTGCAGGGCAAAAAAACCCGAATTTTTCAGAGTTTACTTTGTTTAGCCACAGCAGCCTTACCTACATAGAATCCATCAGCGCTCGGTGGACAGATATGGTCGCGATGGCTGCTAGCTCTTTCCATATGATCTATTCCATGTTTCTCATGTTTCTGCTGGGCGTGTACTTTGTTAAGATGGAATTTTTCAAAGATATGGAAGCGAAAAGACCTATATGGAAGCGTATCTGGATCATTAGCACAATCGCTTTTCTAATAACACAAAGCAGTATATTGCTAGACATGTTTAATTTTTCGAACATTTCCTCTGTCTTGGGTCAAAATGGCGGCTTAACCGGAAGTATGTTTTATATGAGCACTTTTGCAATGCTGTTTCTGTACGTTCCTCAGCTGCGAGGCCCTATGATGATATTCACTAAAGTCGGACGGATGTCATTGACCTGTTATCTGCTTCACTCTATCATTGGAACAGTTCTGTTCCTCAGGTACGGATTCGGGCTTGCGGGTCATATTCAATCTGCCGGCACGTTCATGTTCAGCCTGGCCGTGTATTTCGTGCTAATGATCTTTAGTACATTGTGGTTGAGACGGTTTAAGTACGGTCCGATGGAATTGATATGGCGCAAGCTGACGTACGGCAAAGTAAACGAGCGCTCCAAAGCAACTCCGCTGCATTCGGAAAAATCAATTCAGAAATAACCCCTTTTCCCAGATTGCACGGACTTCAAGTTAGTTGTTGACGGAAGTAGGTATTAAACGGACAGATTTGATTAGTATGGACTGGTTATTTTTATATTATTTAGTGCTTCTTTGGGCTAACTCTGACAGAAAATTCACCAGAGTTTACTCAATGTGTATAGCTCGTGAATCGTGATCGAATTTAAAATGAATCTATTGCGCATGCCTATAGTCAATGGCAACACATTCAACTATTTTATGTGATTTGTGATAGAAAAAATTTGAGAAGAATAACTAATCCCACGTAAGACACTTAATACGCTAGTGAACGATAGTAAATAAGGGTTACTTGCAGCTTGTTTTCCAAGGAAACAAAGAAAAAAATTGTGCAAAAAGACAGGAAAGAGCTTTTGCAGCAAGTATTTTAACGCCAAATTTACTGCGGAAGAAAAAGCGACGGAATCACTTTTTGTGAAAAGGGCTCGTAGAACAGCTGGAATGTTTCTACTGAACGACTGGACTCGATATTATAGCAAATGAAGGAGTGAGCAATCATGAAAACAAAAAAGGAACCAAAAGTTATTCTGGAACTAGCAAATGAGTCTGATCTGCCAGAATTCCAAAAAAAATTACAAGAAGCCTTTGCGATTGCCGTGATTGAAACGTTCGGTGATTGTGAAGATGGACCGATTCCATCGGACAATGATGTTCAGGAGTCTTTCAATGCTCCCGGAGCAGTGGTATACCATATTCTTCAGGATGGTAAGAAGGTCGGTGGTGCAGTAGTACGTATCAACAGCCAAACACATCATAATTCGCTAGATTTATTCTATGTATCTCCAGTATATCACAGCCAAGGGATTGGTCTTTCTGCTTGGAAAGCCATTGAAGCACAGTATCCGGATACTGTGCTTTGGGAAACCGTGACACCTTATTTCGAAAAGCGAAATATCAACTTCTATGTGAATAAGTGTGGATTCCATATCGTAGAGTTCTACAATGAACATCACTCTGATCCGCATATGCATCGCAATGGACGCGAAGATGACAAGCCCCTGCCGGATGATGATGACTTTTTCAGATTTGTAAAGGTTATGAAAAAAAAGGACTAAACAATTGAACACGGCGAGATGCCGCAGAGAGTTGCTGGTAACTTTTTTAAAGATGTTTGTTTGGATCCAAAAAATCCTAAAAATATATTAGTGTCAATAATTATTTTCACAGACATAAATATACTCCTAACAATGCTCGTTTTAACCAATTAATGCAAATTGTCCATGTTTATACAATCTATATTTCATTATCAGAGGAAGGTAATAATGCTGTTTAAAAGGGGTTTTGATCCCTGTCTCAAAAACAGGGGTCAGTCCCCTTTCAAGAGGGCCTTTTTTATTTCAAGAACTCTTCAAGTTTCGCTTTAGTTTTTGACTTTTAAAGTCTGAATAAACATTATTAATAAAAATAAAATACCTCAGCAGTATTCTTGAACCTAAGTAAGCCGCTAAGATTCACTTTTCAAATTCACAAAACCAAAAAAGAAAGTCTATTCTACTATTATTTTAAACTCATCCTCTAATTCCTGTTGAGCCTCTTGTAAAACATCTAATACATCATCAGCATATGAACCTAAAAACTTTTTACTTAACTCAAAATTTCTCCAGACTAAAGTTAACGGCAACTCTATCCACCCTGTAAGGCAATCCCATAAAGCGGCTAAATTTTTCCCATAGTAGTCTGGGAAATCTAATTTATCTTTTAATGCATCATGTAACCCTTCTTTATTTTCAAAGTCTTTTCCATCTACAACTATTTTTTTCATTAAAAACTGTCCTCCATTATTTTAACTTAACAAACGTTATATAATGATCTGTTGTTTTATATATTAATCCATCATTCGAATAGAGTAATCTGCCATTCCCTCTGTAACCTGTGGTATAGTTTATATCAGCTTCAGGAAGACGTTTTTCACTGTTTTTGTATATATCTCCCCCGATACTTTTACCCGGTGCTACTTACCTTTTTTGCTTTCCCATCCTAATTTTCTTGCTTCCTTTATTTATGTAATTATCCGGCACCGCCATTGATCGCCATCTCATCCATACTGAGCAACATCCCAATTTGACATTAGAGTTGCTGAACCATAGAGTACTTTCTGCCACTGTTGAACCTCTTTCACCATCCAGTGATAGCTGGTGATTAGATTTTCCGTTATCCTTTAAGAACTAATACATTTTTTAGCGGGGAGCTAGCCATGACTGAAAAATACACAACTGAAGTTTCTTTAGACTTTTTTAATGGTGATGAAACTGATTTAAAGGATACAATTGAGGAGATTAGACTTTTTGCAAAGACATATGAGAACGATAAAGTAACCGTCCTAAGTGTTACTGAAAATGAATCTTCAAAGGGAAAAAACTATAAAGTTCTTTTACAACACGAAAGAGATACAGATAATTTAGGACGTAAATATGAATATGATGAAGAAAAACTATTCGGTTTCTTTGAAGATGAAGAATAGTGAATACCACGTTAGCGCATACAAAGAACCACATTTTAGTGGTTTTTTTAAATTATTCATTTACATAACCTTAAAATCTATCTCATGATTAAACCTGCGCAAGGCTGCCCTAATTTGAATCACTGTTCTGCCATTCTCAGGAGCTTCTAAGACATGCGCAGTGCCCCGTTTGAACATGTATTACAGGAAGCTAACCCAACATTTATTTAATCAATCAGTGACAGGAAACTATGCTCCCCCCCTTTTGTAATGAATAAAGCTATCCTCATCATGCATTTACGCGTATTGAAAAATACAAAAAAAGATGTGTCCCTTCATGATCCGATCGGGCAGGATATTGATTACGAAAATAAAAATGAATAGCTGCATTCGAAAAAGCTATGTATCACTTAGAAACCAATGTTAAATATGTGGATAGCCCTTCTCATAAAAGGAGATGGGCTCTTTTTCACTTCAATATTGTTTGAATTTCGCTTTTTTGGACCATGAGTAACATCTAACTTCAAAATACATCACAAACATTGATTTAAGATACCGTTCCTTTTGCAACATATGAGAATAGGGATGATTAAACCACTCAGTAAAAATCTCTTTCTGCAGAATTTCTACACCCTTCCTTTAAAATTCTTTATTTCTATAAATACGTATCGATAGAAGCCAAGAACAAACATATAGAATTATAACCGAAAACAGAATAAACAAATAAACATTAAGATTTTGTACTGATAGTAATATTCTAATATTTTCTCTGATTATATCATTCACATTTCGGAACAAGGTATTAACTAATACCATATAAATACCAAATAAGATAAGTGAGCCTTTGAACAAATATTGGCTTTTAAACTGATAACTAAATGGAAAGATAAATGAAGCAGATACCATCACAAGGCATACGATAAATATTAGATCTATCCAGAATGTTAGTTCTCTATGAATGATCAAATTTCCTATAAAAATTGTAAGAACTACAATTAAAGTAAAAATAAGCACCCCTATATACTTTGAACTAACAATTTCCCTGCGTGTATAAGGAAGTGAATTCAGCAGAGTATTTATTCGGGCTTTTTCATCCATTGAAAAAACGTTCATTATTATGACAATACTAAATACAAAACCTGACCAGATATATGATATATTTAACGTTAAATAAACAAATAAAACCGGCAGTAATATCATAAGCGATTTCTTTTGTAAAATGATATCTTTTCTTATTAAGTGAAACACCTTACTTAGCCCCTTTCTTTGTATAGAACATCAGCTCTTCAATCGTTGGTTTTTCGATCAAAACTAAGTCACCAAACACATCTTCTATACGTGCTTTATTGGCTGCTAATGCCTCAAAACCAGCATTAGATTTCCGAATGGAGATGAACTCCTGTTCTGTATCTCGATCTAATAGCTCCTTGCCTCCTTTTACAATGGCGTACTCTTCTTGAATTTGATACGATTTCTTTGTGAAAATATGCTCGCCATTATGAATAAAAGTAATATAATCTGCAATACGGTCTAAATCTGTTGTAATATGAGTAGAAAAGAAGATCGTTTTCTTTCCATCTTGCATTATATTATGTAGTATATCTAGAAACTCCCTGCGAAATATTGGGTCTAACCCCGATGTAGGTTCATCCATAATAATTAACTCTGCATGATGTGATAAGGCTATTGATAAAGAAGCTTTCATCATCATTCCTTTAGAAAATGATTTGATTTTTTTATTTAACGGCAGTTCAAATTTTTCAACATAGGAATTAAATAGGCGATCATCCCATTTCATATAGCAGGGCCTTATAATCTCCTTCATTTCTGCTAATGTTAAATGTGCGTAGAAAATATTTTCATCAAATACAAAACCAATCCGTTGCTTTATTTCTTTTTCATGTTCTTTATGATCTAACCCAAATATTGAAATCGATCCGCTATCTGGCTGCAATAAGTTCATCATAAGTTTAATCGTTGTAGATTTACCAACACCATTACCACCGATAAAACCCGTTATAAATCCTTTTTTAACTGTCATTGAAATATCTTTTAGCTGAAAATCACCAAATGATTTATAAACATGTTTGAATTCAATAACATTTTCCACTATTCTTCCTCCCTATATAACAGTGTAAGTATGCCCTTTAATTCTGTAAGTGAGATGCCAATTTCTTTACTGTTTTGAATTGCCGTCAACAATTGCTCTTCAATTACCTTCATTTTTCTTTCTTTAATCATCTCACTATCCTGCTCCGATACAAAAGAACCTTTCCCAACAACCGAATATATGAATCCGTTCTTCTCAAGTTCCTCATAGGCACGTTTTGTTGTAATAACACTTATATCCAAATCCTTCGCTAACTGTCGCATTGAAGGTAAGGATTGCCCTGCGTGTAATTCATTGGTCAAAATATGTTTTTTAATTTGAGCATAAATTTGCTCATAAATAGGTTCTTTTGAATGATTTGAAATGATAATTTGCATATAAAACCCCACTATCATATTGTATATATACTTTATATACAATATATCCAAATGAATATCAGAATACAACTCTTTTTTAATCCAATCCTTCGAGTTTATCGTTTGGTTAAGTGTTGGGCTATAATGCTTCATTCACTTGTAAGGTGCATTTAATCGTTGCCAAGACGACAGAGGGATAGTTGAGAAGGTTTATTTCTTCACAATTTATATTTAAATTGCTAATGATGTATAGATAGTTAATTATGTATACACTCCAAATCAGAAAGAAACACATATTATAAGAATTAGGATAAAATTTTTAATAATGTACACATCCATTTATAGAGATAATAGTGGTTCGGTCATGTAGTTCTCATGATCAAAAATTTTCTTTAAGGAGTGTAACAGCCTGGGATATACAAACAAAAATAAGCACCCCCTACATAACATCCAAGCAGAGGTGCATATAAAAATGAGCAGGTATATAATTTTGTGCCAATGTATTTTCTCGTTTTTTTGCTGCGTGGGCATAATGTTTTTTTCTTGGCGGCACTTGTTTTGCATGAGATGAGCCTGATTTCCCGCCCGGCGCCTTCCATTCTGCTTCAATAGCGGTTTTAACCTTTCTCCCCCGTGCCACTGACAAGATGCGATGTGGACATACTTGCCGTCCCTATCGCCTCTATTTCAACTTAGACTAAAAAATCATTTTAAATTTCATTCAACTAGCATCCCTATCGAAGTAATTCGACCCGCATATCATGTACTATCTCTTTTTAAGGGAGGTGGACATATGGGATACTCATATGGTTATGGTAACTCCTTTGCATTAATCGTGGTGCTATTTATCTTATTAATCATTGTGGGAGCAGCTTTCTTCGGAGGCTATCCAGAAGGCGTTCCTATTTAATTGATATGTAGGAGTACCTCCATGTTGTTTGACGCCATAAGAAACCTTTATGGCGTTTCCGTTTATTTTTTAGACAAAAAATTCATTTTTTCTTATTTAGACGTCAATCTATGTCGAAAACTATCGTTTAGCATATCTTATACTATCCTCACTAAAGGAGGTGGACATATGTCTAATGGTTACGGTAGTTCCTTCGCGTTAATTGTGGTGCTATTCATCTTGTTAATCATTGTTGGAGCAGCTTTCTTTAGATATTAAGTTAATAGACTAACTCCTCCGCAGCGCACCTCCCTGTTCGGCAAAACGCCATAAGAAACCTATATGGCGTTTTGTTATGTGATTAACTCACCATATGCTGACAAAGTTTCTGAACCAAGGAACTATAAAATACCAATCTTCATCTTTCTGAAGCTCTATGAGCTTTTTTTAAATTGTCCACAGTTTTAGCTTAATATAATTTATTGATTTAGAAGCCATTTTATACGCCCAGCTGAAGTTATATAGTGTAGCAATATAAGACAAAAAAAGATGATACAAACTGTTTTTAAATTACTAAAATAAAGCGCTGCAACAGCCATTGTAAAGATCAATAATTCAATAAATAATCTTATAACCCCGTTCACGGCTATTACAGTTTGACCGCTTCGGCTAGGATCATTGGGCACTGCAAACACGGACCAGATAATCATAACTGCAATTGGTAAAACTAAAGTTAAAACATATTTTAAAAAACCATTGAAGTGAGTCCAAGCAAACACACCTATGAAAATCAATGCCGCAACTTCAAGTGAAAATCTTAGAAGTAAATTCATTTGACTCAGTTTTTTTCAACTCCTCTGTATTAAAAAGCACCCCGCAGGAGATGCTCTTTCTGCACTTTATTTCAGCATATAAAAACTTTTCTGTTCTTCTCCTTTTGGTTCTCTTTGAGTTTTTGGAGAGTTCACCTCCACTTTTGAAGATATGATACCGACTACTGCTGTTACTAATGCTCCGATTAATGCAACAATTATAAGTATAGTGACATATGACAACTTTTCTCCTCCTATCCAGATAATTATCCAAATAATCAGGAAGTTGTCTACAATTCGCAAAATTTGTCGAACGAAATTGTTGAATAATACACGATTTTGTTGTGAAAATGAATTCAACATTCCGCTTACATCACCGAATTCCTAATAATTCCTCCCAGCTGAGTTGGAGTCAGATGATTAAAATGTTCTCCGAAAACTTGAAAAAGTGTTCAAGCATGAAGCAAAAAAAGGACTGAACGATCCTGAAACGTTCCTTGCAGAAAAGACGGAAATTAGATAAATAAACGCAGCTAGTTTATTATTATTGATTTCTGTTTATTTAATTCTGTTTACTAATAAGATTTAGATTCTCATTTATAAAGTGATTTTTGAACAACTTAGAAACCCTTACAGGGCATAGGTTTTTGTTGTTTTTCTCATTTATATTTTCATGTAGGTCTCTTTTACATTATCATATATAAAAATGAAAATTACATAAGGAGCGTTTATTGTGAAGAGAACCATTGAGTTTGTTTTAAGTTTAATAGGGAGCAGATTGGGTGTTGTAGCATCTATCCTAGCTTTAGGTATCGCTTACCTTGATTTATTTTTTCACTTGATCAGATACTTTGATATGACAAGCGACCTCCTTGTTGGGGCATGGGGATCTTTGATCTTTTCATGCATTGGGTTTACCGCTTCAATTGTTGTCTTATTCAAACCAAAGTTGAGCAGTGTTTTACTTTTTATCTCAGGGATTGGAGGACTTATATGTATTGATTGGTTTTACTTAATACCAGCTATACTTATGATGATCCCTGGAATCATGGTGTTTGTAAGGAAAGGAAAAACTGCTCCTAAAGCAATTTAGAGCAGAGTATAATTCGACCGAACCAACTGGCGGTTCTGTTAGTGTATAGTCATATTTCAAATAACCTAATTGTTATTATTGAACAGTACCATAGTCAAAATCAATATCTTTCTTGTCTAAATCCCCCTTAACATTTTTAGCATAGGTCATGGTTAAATGTACGCTTTTATCTATCCACCAAGTTCCATCATCAGTATTTGTATCCCAAGTAACATCTATATCTCTGTTAAAATTCTCAAAAAACACCAAATCCCCAACAGCTACTGTTTTTCCGTTGATTTTGTAATATATTAAAACAATTTTCTTATCAAATATACCTGTCCCGTGCTTTACGATTGTTAAACTATAAGGCTTGTTAGGACATTGCTCTTCAAGTATAATTTCAGGATTTAAAAATAAAACATAACAGATGAATAAAATTGGAACAATCATTAACCTTTTTAATAATTTTTTATTGATATTAAACCCCTCCAGCAAGAAAACTCCGTTTAACAATCCATTTCATTTGGGATACACCCCTATCTTTTGAACGTACTCAGGCATAGGCAAAAAAATAAAGCGTTTCATTTCGTATTATAAGGCAGGGATAGGGTAAAACGTGAGAAATGTAAAGAGGGCAAAAAGCTGCTGACGAGGAGTCAGCAGCTATACATGCATCTATCTGTAGAAGTCCTTATCAATAATAATATATTCAATATCAAGTCCGTTATTTCCAATTGATGAGGAAACGCTCAAGGCCAAGGGCCGTTTTTAATGCGCCATCATCTCATGGGCAATATCGTGTCCATCCATTTTTGACGGGTAATAGGTAGGCCAGTTTTTGACTTCATCAAGTAAAGCTTCACGGTCGTCACCCCAATACAGATGGTAATGGCTGGATTTAGTCGGATAGATACTATGATCACTAAACTGAATATACCGAGGAAGTCCTTCAGCTTCTTTAGCAAGTTTGAATATGTATCTTACCCCTCTATTGCCCGCATCATATGTTAAAATTTCGTACCCGTCATACGTATACTTACCAGAATATTCTTTTCCATTTTTGAAGAACGTTACAGTATCTTTCTGAATTACAATACGCTCAACATCTGTTTTATACCCTTTTTTATAATACTCTTTATATTCTTCAGCTGTCTTGTCGCCTTCGTGTTCCGATTTATATGAAAACACTTCGTCAAGAGTACCATCTTGCAGGTATGGATATACAGATTGCCAATCTCCTTTCCAATCAGAAAGTGAGCGATCCTTTACTTGGCTGTTTTTAAAATAGCCTTCATAAATTTTTTCTGTTTCTTCATCATGTGCATGACTATGATCGTGAGAATGTTCGTGTGTATGACTTTCAGATGTTTGCTCTTGCGTTTTAGAAGAGTCTTCTTCAACTGCTGAGGATGATGTTGTTTTATGAGACTCACCTTTAGATGAACCGGAAGTCTGACATCCTGCCAATACGAGTAATGAACCAATAGTTAATATACCTAACCTCTTTGCAAATAAAATCTTCATTCCAACACTCCTTTTTCATTAAATCGAAAACGTTACGATTTATATTATACATATATCCCTTGCAAACATCAAAGGGAAAATGCTCCTCATATGACTGAATCGTATCTGGCAGCTGATGGCCAATTTCATTAAAAAACTGACTTTGTCAGTCAGTTTCCTTTACAATACAAAAGTCTACGATATTTCCATATCGATCCGCTTCAATATGACAGCAACCTTCAAGCAGCTGTTTTAATTTTCCCCGTCCGCGTTGTACCCTTGATTTTGCGCCCGAGTAAGAAATGCCGAGCTTTTCACTTAACTCTTTTTGTGATAACCCTTGAAATTCAGTCAGTTCGAGCGCCTCTCGATACTTTTCCGGCAACCTTTTGATGGTCGAGCGAATACAAACCGCTGCTTCCTCTGCATTGTCATCAAAATGCAGAGGAGTGTCTCTTTACAAAATAGTGATAGCCCCTGTAATTATTGCTAACAAAGTAATAACTAAAGATGTAATTACAGCCCACTTAACGGCAAACCTTTGAAAGGATCCTAAGTCAATTTTAAGCATACTTACTAACAGTAGTGTTGATGCAACTAATGGACTCATCAGATGAACTGGCTGCCCCATTATAGAAGCCCTTGCAATTTCTACTGGTTCTATACCATATGCTGAGGCAGCTTTTGCAAAGATAGGTACCATTCCAAAGTAATATGCATCATTTGATAAAACAAAAGTAAACGGAATACTAGTGAGTGCTACAATACCTGGGAATAACTGCCCCATTGATGAGGGGATGATGGATACTAATGATCCTGCTATGGCATCCACCATCTTTGTCCCGGATAATATACCAGCAAATACTCCAGCTGAGAATACCAATAATACTACAGTAATTGCATTACCAGAATGCTCGGCGATTCGCTCCTTCTGCATCTTTAAATTCGGATAATTTATAGTAAGGGCAAGAACAAAACCAATTAAAAATAAAACGGATGGATGCTTAGTTCCAAGCACAATCAACACCATGATACTTACAACAAGGAATAAATTGAGATATATTAAGCGTGGTCTTTTCAATTGCTCGCCATCCAACGTAGCTGCCATATAAGATTGAGAGCTGTCTTTTGTTATATTTCTAGGCTCTAATTTAACGATGCCTATTCGATTCCTTTCTTTCCTGCCCATTAGAAAGGCCAGAAATATTACACATGCAATTCCTCCAATCATGGTCGGAAGTAATGGCACAAAGAAATCTGAAGGATCTAAACCTAGCACTGAAATAGCTCTTGTAGCTGGTCCACCCCATGGAGTCATTCCGCTAATGATACTCAACGACAGCATTGCTAATGTCGCCATAACCATGGGATTCATACCAATTCTTTTATACAAAGGTAACATTGCTGAGACTGTTATCATATAGGTAGTTGTACCGTCTCCATCTAAAGCGATAAGCATTGCCAATACGGCAGACCCTATCGCTATTTTCACAGGGTCTCCCTTTACTATAGATAAGATTTTTTTTATTAGTGGATCAAATAAACCTGCATCGATTAAAATTCCGAAAAAAAGAATTGCAAACAACAGCAATGCCGCTGAACTTGCAACTGTTTGTATTCCTTCTAAAATCATATCACCAATATCCTTACCAAAACCTCCAATAAGAGCAAAAACAATAGGAGTGATGGTTAAGGCAACAATAGGCGAGACTTTCTTTGTCATTATTAATATTGTAAAAACAGTTACCATCAAAAAACCTAAAATAGTAAGCATATTACACCTCCATGAATGCGCTCTCAAATGACTTTTTGATTAACATATCCTATACGGTGTAATAAGTTAAATAAATATTTTTTTACTGTGTTGCAAAAAAAATTCTATGATCATATTAAATGGTTACCATTTGTTCACCCTTTAAGAAATCAATGAATGCTTTAACGATTTTGATTCCTAATGATTTTTGATCGTACATTAGCCAAGTATCTCTCATTAATGGCTTACCCTTAGCATTATATAGTTCCATTGTGTACAAATGATCAGATTCCCGCAGGCAAATTTCTGGTGCTATGGAGTAACCAAGACCATGCTTTACCATCTCTTTGCAAGTCTCTTGTCGATCCACTTCCATTGCAATGATGGGTGCTTGTTTTAGATTAGTATGCACCCAATCATCTATTATCGTTTTTAAAGAAGCATCCGTTTTATATTTGATAAAAGGTAAAAAAGGAAGTTGATCTATCGTTATTGGTTTTTTTGAGATGATATGTAATTTTTCCCGTGTCAGCCGTTCCTTCTCCCCTTTCCAACGATGGCTTCCTCTCAGTATACCGACTTGTACAATACCAGCATCTAATAATTTCATGACATCTGTACTCCAGCCTGTTTGTACACTATATTGGACATTAGGATACATAATGGAAAATTCCCTTAATAACTTAGGGAGCTTATATTGAGCGAAATTGCTTGAAACCCCCAGTCTTAGATGTCCTTGCACCTCTTTGCTTAGATTAGAGATATTATCTTTGGTATCTTGGAGTTCCTGTAACATTCTTCTTGCATAAGAAACTAAGTGTTCTCCTTCCGCAGTAAAGGTAATTCCTTTATGCCTTTTGGTGAATAATTCAATTCCGAAATTCTCCTCAATCTTATTCAACCGATAAGTGATGGAAGGCTGTGACGTAAATAATCGCTCTGCTGTTTTTGTTACACTTTGTTCTTCGTAAAGAATTTTCAATAAAATCCAATCTTTTTCATCCATTTTCATCTTCCTTTCTAGTCATTCTTTCACAATTATAAAAGTTTTTTTATTGAATATTAAGAAAATTTATATTTTATTTTCATCTTTTTACCTTCTACACTAAAAAACATAAAATACTACCTTTAGGATGAGGATGATGAAGATGGTTAAGACGAACGTAACAATCATGAGAGGCGGAACAAGCAAAGGCGTTTTTTTCCATGAATCAGCTATGCCTAACAATAAAAACGAATGGGAGCCCTTTTTGCTTGATGTCATGGGAAGTCCTGATAAAAGACAAATAGATGGTTTGGGTGGCGGTAATTCCCTTACTAGTAAAGTGGCAATAATAAAGAAAGCATATACATCGGATATTGATGTTCACTACACGTTTGGTCAAGTCAGTATTTCGGAAAAAAAAGTGGACTTTAAGGGGAACTGCGGAAATATCTCCGCTGCTGTTGGTCCATTTGCTATCGAAGAAGGACTTGTAAAAGCGACAGAACCAATGACTACGGTAAGGATACTGAATACCAATACGAATAAAATGATCATTGCGGAAGTGGAAGTGGAAGACGGTAAGGTCAAATATGACGGAGATGTTACTATATCTGGAGTACCTGGATCTGGATCTCCAATCTATTTAAACTTTCATGATGCTGCTGGTTCAGTCACTGGTCATTTATTGCCTACTGGAAATAGTTCGGAGATTTTAGATACAAGTCAAGGTCAAATAGAGGTGTCTATTATCGACTATGCAAATCCATTAGTTTTTGTGGAAGCGAGCAGTATCGGCCTGGATGGAACAGAACTTGCAGAAGAATTTACTGATCTACAGCTGGCTCAATTTGAAGAATTAAGATCCATTGCTGCAGAGAAATGCGGCTTTGCCAATCGATTTTCTGCTACAAAGTTATCACCAGCTGTCCCCAAACTAGCTATAGTATCAAAACCAGAGAAATATAAGGATAGTACAGGTGCTTGGCATTCAAACGTTGAGATGGACTTACACATTAGGATGATGTCCATGCAAAAGCCTCATCAAGCACTAGCTGTCACTGGGGCGGTATGTACAACGACAGCACTTTCAGTGGAAGGTACAATCCCTGCAAGAATAGCAAAAATCCATTCTACAAAGGTGCGACTGGCTCATTCTTCTGGTATCATCGAAACAATGTTGGAGCCCTCTGGTATAAAAATCGTCCGTACCGCACGACGTATTATGGACGGAGCAGTTTATACACATGGTGACTATCAAATGATGTAAAGGTGGGCTCTGTAATAAGCTCCCCTTTACATATTGCAGCTTCTTTCCTAAACTGTCTGCTTCAAAAATTTTGAGGATTTGGACCCAGCAGTCTACCCAAAAACCGAACCGGACACTAAACCTGATCCATCTGGATAATTACCCCAGAGGATACCAAAACCTAATCGTTATAGAGAAAATTGAATACTTTTTTACTGCAAATAAAAAAAGATACCAACATCTTTGGTATCTTTTAGATTTAGTTCATCTGTAGCGGTTTCTTTTCACTCTCTGCTTAATTGATTACAAAATTACCGTATTCCTTTGAACGAACATGAATCGGTCCGTTTAAATTATAGTTGTTCTCCTTGGCGACAGAGCGAAGCACGTCCACACGGGCAACCGATTCTCTCCACTCATCACGGGTATCCGGATCTGCTGGATTCATCAGGTCGTCATAGCGCACGTCCAGAAATTTATTTAACCATTTCTTCTCATCTATTCCGTCTTTAGGTGAGCCCCCCGCTTTTTTGTTCGTGCGTTTGATCAAGGCATAAAAGGAGTCGGGGTCATCACCATCACCATGCTGAATAACTGTATCGTACATCACAGCTTTTGCCAGTGCCGTTTTCAGTCGGGCATGATCGGATCGTTTCATGGCAGGCTGATAATACAAGCTGTCATTTACTGCGTCTTGAGCAGCGCGGAATTCCTTATCATTTCCAAGCGACTCCCAGACGGAAGCGAATCCCTTGAGATTGCTGATGTCATCGCTTTCTTCTTTGGCCAGACGGCGCAATTCAGGCAAGTACTTTTTCAGTTTGTTATTCGGTACCGCCTTTGTGTATACTTCCACTACTTCCAATGCATCCCCGGTAGCCGTTGTAAAGCCTGCCCGTCCGCATGTATAGCCTCTTCCATCACCCAAGGGTTCCACATATCCGTATTGGATTTCCGTCGTGCCGTTTTCAAAGATACTGGTCAGCTGTTCCGCCCGGCGCTTTTGATCCTTATTCAGTCCCGCCGCAAAAACCGTTTCACTCATCATCAAGGTTAAAAACAGGGTGAAAACAAGTGATGAAATCGCTGCTTTCTTCCAGAAACCCGTTTTTTTCTTCAAACTGATTTTCATTCGATTACCTCCTACTAAATATTGTAAATGCAGACACAGTATACAGCAAGGGGCTGCTCTATTGTTGAAAATACATCGTTTTGTCAATATTTTGAATCTAAAGTAATAATAAAAGGCTGGCAGCTTAAATCTTACTCTTTTTTTATTGCCAATCAGCCTTAGCCCCTCTCTCTCTGGGAGAATCCCTTTTGCTGCAACTTTATTTAACAAAATGCAATAAGACTTTAATCTATTTTATAATGGAAATGATCATCGAATAGTTGGGAGGTGATGAAAATGGCAAGTAAGATAAGAATGCTAGATTCCGCAACGTCCCATGCAAAGCCTATTATTGGAAAGGCGATACTTTGCATGGGGTAGACTTTCTAAAAGATCGCCCAAGTAAGCTTTTCTGATATAGTGGCTTTGCACCTTATTTGGCTATAAAAAAATAAGGAGCTGGCAGATATGGCATATGTAAAAGCAACCGCTATTTTACCTGAAAAGCTGATATCAGAAATTCAAAAGTACGTTCAAGGAAAAACAATATATATCCCTAAGCCTGAAACCTCTCATCAAAAATGGGGTGCGTGTTCAGGAACAAGAAAACTAATCGATGACAGAAACACTTCTATTAAAAAAGCATTTAAAAACGGCAAAACAATTAATCAATTATCTGATGAATATCACCTCTCTACTGAAACAATAAAAAAAATTGTCTACTCTAATTAAACAAAACGAAAGCACTGATGAAATGTAATCAGTGCTTTTTGATATGGCGAGTTTATTTCTTAGTTATTTTCTGCATATGATACCATTGGCCAATTGTGTAAAGTTAAGGGAGATGAGAAGAAAGGAAGGATTTACAAATGAATATAGTAAACAATGGAACATTGCAAGTACCTGGAGCGAACATCCACTATAAAGTGCGTGGCACAGGTCCAATCATTCTTTTGATCCATGGCGGAGGCGGTGATGCCGACAAGTTCCATCATGTTGCAGACCATCTGGCCAACTGGTACACGGTTGTTACTTACGATCGCCGAGGCCATTCCCGCAGCAATCTCGCCAATCAGACTGAGGATTACCGTGTGGAAACACACAGTGATGACGCCCACCGTCTTCTCGCCAAACTCACCGACAAGCCGGCATACGTATTTGGAAGCAGCTCCGGCGCTGTTATCGGGCTTGATCTGTGCATACGCCATCCCGAACAGGTAAGTGTCATGATCCCTCACGAACCAGTCTTATTGCAGTTTTTAAATGGAAATGAGCTGAAACAAGCCAAGCAATTCATGGAAGACCTTAAGAAAAATCACCGGAATGAGGTCATTACATTATTGTCAAGTTTAGAAACAGACGAACAATCAAAGGATGTGCTGACAGAGCGGCTTCTCGGTAATTCAACGTATTTCACTGAATATGAAATTCAGGGAATTCTCAACTATACATTAGATATCGAAGCATTAAAGATGGTGTTTACATCTGCTCCGATGAAGGTACTCCCAGCTGGCGGAAATGCTTCACGGGATTTTTTTCCTTATCGTTGCGCAAACGCCTTAGCGGAACAATTGGAAACGGAAATTGTTGAATTTCCTGGAAACCACGCAGGTTATAACACAATGCATCATAAAGAATTCGCTGAGAGGTTACACGATATGTTAGAAAATAAACATAGGACCATGTACAACTAACTTTATCGGAGGAATTCGCAAGAGCGTTTTTTACTCTTTAGCTATTTTTGTTATATGATCTTAAAATAAAAAAAGAAACCTTTGGATTTTGTGAATCTGCAGGTTTCTTTTTTTATTCATCTACTTTTTTCCCGGATAACTAATAGCACACCAACTAGAATCAAAGTTGAACCTGCCCAGAAGGTTCCGCCTATACGTTCTCCTAACAAAAGCCATCCGAGCAATGTTCCAACGAGAGGCTGAAAAAAGAAAAATAAACCTCCGCTTGATGCATTCAGCATTTGTATTCCGCGATTCCAAAGTATAAATGCACAAGCTGTTGAAACAATCCCCAAGTATAATAGCCCGCCCCATATTGTCGGATGGGCCAGCTGCGAGAAATGAACTTCATTTACGTTCATCCATACAAAAGGAGTCAAAATAATCATGGCAACCAAGATTGAGTAAGTTGTCACCACAATGGGAGAATAATGATTTGGAACACGTTTTAAAAGAACAGACATCAGCGCCCATGTTAAAGCAGCAATTAGCAGCGAAATTCCGCCCATTTGATTCGTCATGTCAATGTGACCGTTCCCGACAATCATGAAAACGCCGATAGTCGCCAAAGCCACAGATATTCCCTTTTTTACATTCAACCGTTCTTTTAGCAAAAGCCTAGCAAAGATCACCATAAATGCAGGTGTGGAAGAAGTAATAATGGCTCCCATTTGTGCCGAAGATAGGTTAGTGCCGACTTCCTGTGTAACGATTGAAATTGTATTCCCGATGATCCCAATGGCTATGATTAATAAAAGGTCACGTTTGTGAATTCGCCAGGATAGCTTTTTTACCAAACCGATAATGAGCAATGCGAGAATTGCTACTGCATACCGCATCCATACCAGCTCTAATGGGGGTATAACCGATACGACAACCTTTACGACAACGTACATACCACCCCAAATGCTGGCGGCTAAAGCCAAATATATAGAACCTAACAAAGTGTTTTTCATTTTTGCACCCTCCGTTTTTCATTTAGGTCAATAAATGCCCCTAACGGAGAGAAGTAGTCACCTTACTCCACTAAGGGCGGAGAAGTGCTACTGGTACATCATTTTCAAATAATGGAGCCCAGAACATGTTTATTCACCTCTGTCAAAAAATGAAGGTATTGATAGTTTAAAAGAAAAACGTAATGAAGTAAATGAGAGAATCTAATCTGCTTGCCAGTTAAATCATAATTTCTTCGTATTTATGTATTACCTTCTATACGTTTTTTTGTCATTAAAACATGATGAGTTTTTTGAGGATATACCCTATCAGCTATTCTACAATCCGCTTCAGTATCTTCGCAGGATTTCCACCCGCCACGACGTTATCTGGTACATCCTTTGTGACAACTGCAACCGAAGCGATTACAACATTATTGCCGATTTTTACCCCTGGGTTAATAACAGCTCTCCCGCCAATCCAGACATTATGACCGATTATGACTGGAATTCCGTATTCCGCTCCCGATATTCTTGTATGTGCATGGAGCGGGTGAGTCGCAGTATAAATATGAACTCCTGGTGCAATAAAACAGTTATCCCCTATTCGAATCTCATGAACGTCAAGAAACACACAATCAAAATTAGCAAAGAAATTTTCTCCAACGTGTATGTTGTAGCCATAATCACAACGAAATGTCGGCTCTACGTAAACATGTTCCCCAGTAGAACCAAACAATTCTTTTAATAAACGGGTTCTTTTCTTGCTATCCGTTTCAAGTGAATCATTAAACATTCTAGTTAATCTTCTAGCATTCATTCTTTCAATTCTTAATTCAGGGTCGTCTGCGTTGTAAAGTTCGCCATCTAACATTTTTTGCTTTTCAGTTTTCATGATGTAATCTCCTTAGCCTTTTCACTATTCATACTGCTATATTCTAACTTGTATATACAAGTTAATTCAAGTTTTCAGAGTACCGATAACATGTTTTTTATGCTCAAGCCTCTCCTCGATCTGCTTATTAAACGTCTCAGCTGTTCTGGCAAATCCAAATATATAAACATAAAAAACCATACCGATAATACTTGGTATGGTTTCTTTTAAGTAGGCCACCTAAGAGAGGGCCGGTTATCTCAATATTACTTTTGATCCGAAGCTAATTGCATTTGTAACCGACAGGGCCGTCTGAACCTGTGTATACATATGTGTCAGAAACATATCCAATATTCACGATCCCCCGGGAATCTTTCCACTGGATTTGATCCCAAATATTACTCGTTCCATACTTCCCGGTAACAGTCGTTCCATAAGCATAGCAATAGTAAGGAACACGTGAGCCGCTAGGAATGGAAAGCATAATAGGATAATTTGTACCTGGACCGCTGCGCATATTGACAGGCGCACCGCTGCTTGTTGAGACAGTAAAGTACTGAACTGCAAGTGCCTGACTGGAAAAAATGAACAATGATGCAATCATAACGGTTAACATACTCAACGTTTTCCGTTTAGTCAATTGAATCCCTCTTTCTATGAAAATATCACTGTATTAGTTTTTTGATTGCAGCTAAGACTACCAGCTGCATTTAGGAACAACCGGACCGTCTGAGCCTGTATACATATATGTATCAGAGACAAATCCAGGAACGATCTCCCCGCTGGCAAGCGTCCGCTCTGTGTAATTCCAAATATTACTCGTTCCATACTTCCCAGTTACAGTTGTACCGGTTTTGTAGCAATAGATCGGGATGCGGGTTCCGCTCGGAATGGTCGTTACAATCCCCCAGCTTGTACCTGGGCCGCTGCGCATATTGACAGGAGCACCGCTGCTTGTTGAGACAGTGTAATACTGAACTGCTTGTGCATGACTAGAAAAAATGAAGAATGACGATACCATAACGGTTAACAAACTTGCTATTTTTAGCTTTCTCAACTTATACTCCTCCTCATCATAAATGTCATGCGTCTGGCTTTCTTACATTCAGTTCAGGAATGATTCGGCAGACCACCTTCTCCCCTTTCGTTTACATATATTGATATCATATTACCATCAAACAGGTATATGAGAAGTGCCATTATTACTGAATTTTCAGACAGGATAGAGGATAAAATTTGGGAATATAGGAATTGCAATGTAATCCGAAATAATGCATGAAAGATATGTCACACACCAATTAAAAGCGATTTCTAATCAAAATTTTTGATGATCCCTCGGTCAGTTTCTATCATGAGTGGTGCATCTATACTGTATTTATTCGAGAATATCCATCTTCTCCCGACGGGACCTAATAAAATATAGACTCCTATTTTATACTCCCCCATGAACAGTAAATGATTTTTTGAGAAAGGTTCAGCATTTCTTTGCCGAATTCCCAGCTTTAAAAGGTAATCAAAACATTCTTTAACATGATTTGTAGATAAACCAACCTCGCTTATACCTATTACATTGTCGGGCGTGAATACTTTTGACTTCGTTTCCGGAGAGGTTTCTAATCGAGAAATAAACTCAACAATATTACCTGCAGGGTCTTCAAAATATATCGATCTTGCCTTTGCATTTGCAAAATACGCTTCATCGTCACCATCTTCTTCAAGTAAATCAACCTTCTTTTTCAGCCATTCTTTAGCTTGTGCGAAAATATTCGAATGGATATTAAACGCAAAATGATAGTAATAGCGATTCGCTTCGTCTTGGTGCAAGGTTAAAATGCTTTCTCCCACTTGAAATATGGCTAATGTATCAGTTAACGCCAGCCTTTTAAATTGAAGGATATCTTTATAAAAGCTTACAGTTTGATTAAAACGAGAAACAAATATTTCAAGATTTTTTATTTTCACTATTTTCACCCCCCTCTCTTAATATATCTAAAATGAGAAACAAATTCTTTCTACATTTAGCTTATTTAAGCTACATCATTAGACTGAAAAATAAAGAACCACCTGCACTTGTTTTTCATCCGCATTTCGTAACTTTAAGGATATGCCTCTTCTATCAGCCAGCAGCCGTAGGATCTCCAATTTTATAGCTTCAGTCACATTGTTATCTGAAACCACTTTCTGAACTCGTCATCAATTTCATGACTTACTCGTTCTAGTTTTTTAAATCAAAATAACAGAGAACTTTGCCCCCTTTCTTGTCATGTGTATCGACATCCTAAAATAATAGCGGATTTTTTATAATATGAGTTTCTTGTCTAGGACAACCTTTTTTCTTCATCATAACTTATATAGTAAGACAAGATTTTTTGAGAGGGTGATTTTGATGAGCTGCAGCAACGGTGGGTTTAGAAGTGTGGACGAATTCATGTTCGGCTCTCGTCGCGGGAACAACGGTACCAATAGCTTCAATGGCTTCAATGGTTTTAATGGGGGCAATGGAGGCAACAATGTAGAAACAATTGTTTCTCCCACAAGAAATGTTGTAAATACGACAACCAATGAACGTACTGTTAGACGTGTTCAGCCGACTCACATTGTTAATGTTAATAGAAATGTTACAAGAGTAGAAAATTACTATCCAGTGACACAATCTGCAGAGAATGAAAATATCGTTGAGGAATATGATTGTGGAAGTGACTTAAGAAATCCATGCTGTAAACCAGTAAAAAGATGGAATAGGTAATCATTCAGTAAAGATTCATTTTAGGCATCCTTATGGATGCCTTTTTTATTACCCTACCCTTTCAGATTTTCGGCTTTAAAGTGGAGAGAAATGAGTTGGTTTCTTTTGAAGATAAGCAGTTAACAAAACGCTCGTATAAAAACGGGAGACCTTGGATCTAGCCCCTGAAAATGACAATAAAAAAAGGGAAGGTTTTCTTCCTCATTTCTTTATGAATTTGTTTTTTTGCAAATGATATTCTATCGCTTGTAAAGCCTGATACTCGTCAACGCCATTAGCTCTTATCTTCATGTGGGTATTAGGTTTAATTCCTAGTGACATCACATCAATGAGGGACTTGGGTGTATTTTTCAGATCGACAGATTCCCCTAGATATTCAAGATATATACTGGAGCTGAATTGACAAGCCGCACGCACTAACAAGGCCGCTGCACGGGCGAAGCCTGTACTCCGATAATTGTATACTGTTTTTCTATCATTCTCCCTGCTCCTTAGGCCTGAAAATTCCTTAAAGAATTGGAATAGGCCAGTTTTTATTCATAAGCCCTCTATTCTTTCTCTCAATCCGAAACATAGTATCTTGTTGATTTCCAGCAATATCGTTTTCGGGCACAATTAATGATGACCAACTATTCGGTGAGGTACATATGGTCCTTCTAGAAACCTAACTTCTGCAGGCGTCAATTTAATGGCGGGTACAGCCAAAAAATCGTTGTCACTGACAGGTTCGTTGTTCGGATACCGGACAGTTTGGAGATGGATGTTGCCAGCCCTCTACTGTGTGCAGGGATTACAACCTATTCCCCTCTAAAACACTGGAACGTCGGCCCAGGCAAAAAGGTTGCAATTGTAGGAGTAGGCGGGCTTGGTCATTTGGCGATTCAATTTGCGCATGCTTTGGGTGCAGAGGTAACCGTCCTGAGCCGCTCTATGAATAAGAAAGAGGAAGCCCTTGAACTAGGGGCTGACCATTACTATGCAACCAGTAATCAAGCTGCATTTATTGAATTGGCCGGGCGTTTTGACGTAATCTTAAATACAGTATCCGCGAACCTTGATGTAGATGCCTATTTATCAATGCTTCGGATAGACGGAACACTTGTGAATGTAGGGGCACCGGCCGAGCCGGACAAATATAGTGTATTCTCCTTAATCATGGGCCGCCGCAGCCTAGCAGGTACTCTTGTCGGCGGAATTCCAGAAACACAGGAGATGCTTGATTTCGCTGCTCAGCATGGCATTGCACCTAAAATTGAGGTGATTCGTGCCGATCAAGTGGATGAAGCATATGAGCGTGTTCTTCGCA
This sequence comes from Bacillus sp. B28, assembly GCF_029536185.1. Taxonomy (NCBI): domain Bacteria; kingdom Bacillati; phylum Bacillota; class Bacilli; order Caryophanales; family Bacillaceae; genus Bacillus; species Bacillus sp. B28. Next base: position 2,652,111 of record NZ_CP120511.1, read on the forward strand.
GTGATGTACGCTACCGATTCGTTATTGATATCTCTACATTATAGTTGTAAAAGGTGGGGTAGCCATACTATTGGCTGCCCCACCCTTTTATTTACTGCACCCCGCTCCACAGGACGTGGAAAATCATTTAAAAAGTCTATTTTTAAAAAAAGAAACAAGTTGAGAAGAGCGCTATCCTTCTGCGCCGTTTTGGCTGCGCTTTTACCCTATAAAAACCATAAAACCTATAAACAACCCTTTCGCAGGACTCTTGCGAAAAACATCTCAAGCAAATATTTTGAAGGACGATGAACGTGCCTGTTATTCTATGGTATATAGAATTCATAGGAGGTATAAATATGAGCAAAAAAATCGCTGTTCTCGTTACAGACCAATTCGAAGATATCGAATATACAAGTCCGGTAAAGGCATACGAAGAAGCTGGTCATAGCGTCGTTGCCATTGATTTGGAAGCAGGCAAGGAAGTTACCGGTAAACATGGCGAGAAAGTGAAGATCGACAAAGCGATCTCCGACGTAGATGCGAGTGAATTCGATGCCCTATTGATTCCTGGAGGATTTTCCCCAGATTTGCTTCGCGGAGATGATCGGCCGGGTGAATTTGCGAAAGCATTTGTAGAAAATGAGAAACCTGTTTTCGCTATTTGCCATGGCCCGCAGGTACTCATTGATACGGATCTTCTGAAAGGCAAAGACATCACTGGCTACCGCAGCATTCGCAAAGACTTGATCAACGCTGGTGCAAATTACAAAGATGAAGAAGTAGTCGTCAGCCATAACATTGTAACAAGCAGAACACCTGATGATTTGGAAGCATTTAACCGCGAATCATTGAACCTGTTGAAATAAGAAAAAGGCACAGACTGTTTGAGTCTGTGCCCTTTTTTATAGAGAAAGCGTAAGAATCTCTATTCCCCCTTCATTTAAAATGCCTCTTTTGCCTTTTCTAATCAGTCTTTGCGTTGACATTCTGAAAGGCTGCTGTAGCATCCCAAACGTTCAAGCCAAATTGACCTTCTGAGAATGCAGAATCTTCAGCATCTATGACTAGACGGTCATCCAAATATATTTTAAAGTGAGCGCCATGAGCCACAGTTTTCAAATGATATTTTTTATTTATATCTATTGGTGTTTGGTGTTCAGCAATAACAGAGGCAATCCCGTCCTCAAATTTGAAAAATTTCACAAGATCATGTTTCACATCCACATTGGCTACATAACCGTTTTGTGCGTCTTTATCAGAACGAAACACAAGAGCCCCTGCCCCTTTTCCGTTCCCATCCTTAATGATTATATCGGATTCATAAGTGAAGTCAGCTCCTGATGCTGAAGACATCATGAAGGAATCGCCGTCTGATCGTCCTTGTTTTCCATCAATTGTGTCGGCCCACGTACCGTTTACAGTTGTCCAGCCAGTCAAATTGGATATAAACGGTGACGCTCCCCATGCTTTTTTTAAAGGATGAATCGTTAGGGAGTTTACCTTAGCACGGCCATTAACAGCATATAATTCAAGACCTTTGCTTGATCTATCCGGGAGAATGATGTCAGTCAACACCTGCTGCCCGTCATTACCAAATACTTCGACTGAAGAGCGGTCAACAAAAATACGCATTTTTATCTTTCCATTTACCGGCTTCAGCGGAGCTGCTTGCTTCCCAGTGTTAAAGGTTGGATTAAAGTTGACATTTCCGGATTGGCTTCGGTCAACGAACAGTTTGCCGCTCTTTTGATGATAACCGACTTTTGTATATTGATTTCTCCCTGTTCGAACCTTAAAACCGAATTCAGAAGCCGAACCTGGATTCACTTGAAACTCTGCATTCATTTCATAAGCATCTCCAGATATACCCGCCAATACATTACTGCTCTCTGGCGATATCATCTTATTTTTCCACTTCTGCGCGGCTCCCCTGATCGATTGCAGCTCTGTTACTGGTGTTTGAATCACTCTGATCCCTTCAGAAAACGCTTTCAATTTTACTTCTCTTGGAATAGTCATTGCACTTCTCCATGGAGATGTAGGAACATCGTTAGCATATTGCCAATTGCTCATCCACCCTAGCCAAAGCCGCCGTCCATCTGAAGAAGGGACATCGGACCAAGAAACAGCCGCATAAAAATCTTTACCGTAGTCGGTCCATAATACTTTGTCTGACGGGTTTTCGTTCTTGAAAGTTGTTCCATCAAAACTTCCTACAAAATATTGCATGCCTGATCCTCCTGAAACCGCACCATTTCCGACACTGACTTGCATCACCCATTTCTTTTGTTTCGGATTGCCGTCTACAGGAAGCTCAAATAAATCCGGACATTCCCATACGCCTCCATGACTTCCTTGTCCTTGTCCAAACTCACTTGCATATGTCCACTGCTTCAAATTTTTCGATGTATAAATGAGAATTCGGTCACCAGCTGCCACGACCATCACCCACTTTTTATCTTTTTCATACCAAAACACTTTCGGATCGCGGAAATCTTTTTTTTCCGGGTTTGGAATGACCGGATTACCTGAGTATTTCGTCCATGTTCTGCCTTTATCATTACTATAGGCGACGCTTTGCACTTGGCCGTCTTCATGATCCTGCGTATATATAGAGACAAGCGGCTTCTCCTTGCCGGTTTGAAAACCGCTTGTATTATTCCAATCGACCACTGCGCTCCCGGAAAAAATTGTGCCTTTTTCATCAGGTGACAGCGCTATGGGAAGGTGCTTCCAGTGAACTAAATCCTTGCTTACTGCATGGCCCCAATGCATCGGCCCCCATTGCAGACCGTATGGATGATGCTGATAAAACAAATGATACTCCCCTGCATAATAAACCATTCCGTTTGGATCATTCATCCAGTTTGCCTCTGGTGTGAAATGATATTGAGGACGGTAATCCTCATCATAGTAGCTTGAATCGGCTGCACTTACTGGCAGCGCCATAGTAAACAGCATGGTGAATAGGATCACGACTTGAATAAGCTTCTTTTTCATTCTGATTCTCTCCTCTCTAACATATAAAAACATTCAAGAGAGACATCTGCACGAGTGATCCGTGATAAAAGCTGTATCGAATGATAAAGAGGTTATGAGAAAGACTTCTGCAGGTTCTCCCCTTTTAACTGTTAAGCGCTTATGCCAGAAATCCAGCCCAATAGCCAAGAATACCGATCACAAATATGCCAACGATAATAAGGAGCGGATTTACTCCTTTTCTCAGCATCCATGCCACTAATAAAGTCAATCCTAAAGGCAGCACCCCCGGCATAATGCTGTCTAAAATATTTTGCACAGTTTGAACGTCAACTTTTCCGTTATCATCTTTAATTCTTGAGACAACGATCGGGATGTTGATGGTGGTCCACTTGGAGACCAAAGCCCCCATCACAAATAACCCGAGGATGGAAGCGCCTTCTGTCAGTTTTTGAATACGATTCCCTGCTAGATCCTGCAAAATCTCCATCCCTTTTACATAGCCATACTTTAAACCGTAATATTTTGTGGTTAATCTGATGGCATTCAGCAGGAAAAAGAACAGCAGAGGACCGGCAATGTTTCCGCCTAAAGCAAGAGAAGCCCCTAAAGCAGCCAATACGGGACGTACGGTTCCCCAGAAAATAGGGTCGCCCACACCCGCTATCGGACCCATTAAACCGATTTTCATCCCGCTTATTGCTTTCCCGTCTATTCCTTTATTGTTCGCCATTTCTTCTTCCATGGCAGCTGTCACCCCAAATATGGGTGCGGACAGCCACGGATGTGTATTAAACCATTCCAAGTGGCGCTGCAAAGCTGCGTTTCTTTTCGCTCCCGGACCGTACAATTTTTTTATCGCCGGTATCATCACATAACAATATCCCATTGCCTGCACACGTTCAAAGTTAAATGAGCCGAGCAAGAAATTCGAACGGATAAACATACTGAAAATGACTTTCTTTGTTAATCTTTTTTCTTTCTCCAATTTTCATCCCCCCTCGTTCTTATGCATCAAGATCGTCATCATCATCATAGACAGCTGCATTGCTGCCGTCCGCGGCTGCGGCGACTGCCCCGTGGGCGCTATTTTTTTGCATAACCTGCTGGTATAAAAGCGCCAGACAGAGACCAAGAGCGCCAAATCCTACTAAATTGAAATCGGTAAACGCTGCCAACAAAAAACCAATATAGAAAAATGGCTTAAGATAAGGGATATTCATCATATTGATCACCATTGCATACCCCACAACAACAATGATGCCTCCTCCTATTTGCAAACCTTTGGTAATGACTTCCGGAATATTTCCCAAGAACGCCTGAACAGCGCTCACACTGATTAAGGCCACAATCAAAGTCGGTATCATGACACGCAGCGCTTGAAACACCATGGCGGTAATATGCATAATTTCAATTCCTTTGATATTCCCCTCCCTGGCATATTTATCAGCACGGTGAATGAAAAAGACAGTAATCGTTCGGACAAAAATAGTAAGCGCTTGACCTGCAGCTGCCAAAGCAACAGCGACGGCAATGCCTTCACCAATGCCTTGATCAGCGGTAATCACTAAAATGGTTGAAATCACAGAGGCAATGGCTGTATCAGGCGCCATGGCGAGGCCGACATTCATCCAGCCCAGCGCCATCAGCTCCAGCGTTCCTCCTAAAATGATTCCTGTTTTTAGATCGCCAAGCACAAGGCCAACCAAAGTGCAGGCAATCAGCGGACGGTGTGTTTGTCCTTCATCCAATACACTTGCAATACCTGTAATGGCTGCAATGATTAACAACAAAATAATTTGTATTGAAGTCATCATCTCATCCCCTTGATGATTTTGTCACATTTCTCAAAATCTCCATAAAGTCTTCACTGGCATCAGAAGGCAGCTGCCTCAATTCCAGTGTGACGCCTAATTCATTTAATGTCTCAAACGCCTCTATATCCTCTTCAGTTACGCTGACTGATTTGGTGATTTGCCGGCGATTATTCTCAAAACGCATCCCTCCGACATTTACGGTTTTGATAGGGACGCCTGCTTCTATGAGAGATACAATATCGGATGGGTTTTCAAACAGCAGCATCGCCGTTACCCCTTCGTAGCGCGGACTATGAAACGCCTTTGCCATTTTAGAAATTGATACGGCACTCGCCTTTACATTGGAAGGAGCAACAGAAAGGATCAGGGTTTTTCTCATTTCATCCTGCGCAACGTCATCTGACACAACGATGATTCGGTCTGCTGCATGGACTTTAATCCATCTTGTCAGGATTTGGCCGTGAATAAAGCGGTCATCAATTCTTGCCAATGTAATGTTCATCATAGTTCATCCTCTCTTTTTTCTTCACAAACTGTTTTTGCTTTTTCTAAATGTTCGCTGCAAACTTGAAAGCTTTGCTGGCTCATTTTTTTTAAGTGATTCAGCATTTCTTTGAGTTTCATGTGTTCTCTCAGGCTTAATACCTCCAGTAATATCGGCAGGTTTATGCCGGCAGCCATATCCATTCTTTGATCCTTAGCGATGAAGGAAGCCGCTGCGTTATATGGTGTGCCTCCAAAAATATCAACTAAAAAAAGCACCTCATTTTCTTTCGGAATATCCTGAAGCGTCTGATGATATTTTTCTTGCAGCGTTTGGATGCCCTCTCCTTTAAAAAACGGCACCGCTATCAGATGATTTTCTTCACCGAATATCATGCCTGAAGATTCTTTTAATGCTATGGGAAAGTCCCCATGTCCGCTAATAATGACTGAAATCATAACACGTTTGCTCCTTTCCTTTTTCGTACATCCATTTATAATGCAAGTATCGTGCCAAAGAATCTGTGTTAAGCGTTTTCATTTATTTTGCAGCACATGAAGAAAGCTGATTGAAACACATGTGAATATAAAAATAAACCTGTATTAAAATGGCGTTCCATTTAATACAGGTTTACGTAAAAAAACCGCTTTTAACACATGTGGCCATGTACTTCTTCAGCAAAAATGGCGGCTATAAATAATTTTTCATCATCGCTTATGTTCAGTCCCAATTTTTGTTCATAAGGGATTAATGTTCGCTCTGTCACCTCAAAAATCTCTTTCAGCTGATCGGTTATTTCGTCTTCTTCGGAAAAAGCAATCGGATTCTGTTTAATCACCCTTTCAAAGGCAAAAGCCGTATGCATAATCACTTTGATCATCACTGTGTTATTGAAAATGATGCCTAACTCATCTTGAATGGTCTGAAGCCACTCTAATAAGATTTCTATAATGTGATGGGGGTTCAAAAAAACCAGATACTTTTTCAAACTATCCTCGCAAAGCTCCCGTACAATGATGTTTGCGCCCGATAATCCATTACTCATCGGAATGCTGCCTTTTGTGATCGCCTGTTGGATCATCTTCTCTCCTTCACCTTCAATTAATACCTCCAAAGATACATGCGGAGCATTGATTTTAGGATCTTTTGTTCCTACTGTCGCAAGAATCTCATACTCTTTTTCGATTTCTTTGATGCTGTTTGCCAATTTAATCGATGATACGGTCAATATGTGGATGGGCACATCAGAGGCCTTGTTTACGATCGTTGTTAAGATGTCTTCCAGCTTTTTTGCCGTTCCGCTGCCTGTTGTGCAAATCGAAACCAACGCCCTCTTTTTGCCTGGTGAGGCGGCAGGCTGCCGATCCCATAACTCAATAAAATCCTTTGTGACCGAATCATATATGGCATGTAAATGTAAATTCAGATAGTTCACCTTTCTGACGGCGTCCAGCACCATTGAGGTCGTGACATTGCTGATTGTTTTGATTTTGATGCCTGTTTTTTCTTCAAGCTTGCTTTCCAGCATTGCAAGTGACCCCATGTCAACAAGCATTAAAACACCTTCACCTTCATCTACTTGCTGTATTTTTCCCGCTAAGCGCTCCATAATTTCCGCAGGTGAAACAGAAAGGGGCATATCGACGGCCACAATTGGGGTGCTTCCTAAAAGCTCCGTCGCTACTTCAACCATGGAACTCGCCATGCTATTTCCATGTGCGGCAACCACAATCCCAACTCTTTTGTTTTCTTTTAACGTTTTGATGGAATGAATCAGCATCGTTAAGTAGATGACTTCTATTTCCGGAACGGTTACTCTGAAGTGTTCCTGAATTTTGTCTTTAAATATGAGCGCCACCTGATACTCTTTCACATGGGTATCACGGATTTCATCCGTTTCCTGCGCATTTAAAACATCAATTTGCTTACCGCGTTTTAAAAATGAATCAATATGCATACTTAAAAAATAGATAAATTTACGGTCAAATGTGCAATTCAATTCTTGTTCAGCAACTTCTTTTAATTGCTTCGTCATTTGAATCACGCCGTCCTCAACAAATGTCAGCAGGTTGTCATTTCGGAACGCGCTTTGATTAAAAAAGCTTCTGACATGCAAATGAATATCCGTTAAAATATATTGATTTATTTCCTTTTTGGACAAGCCTTCTTTGTTTAGCACTTCGACCTTTTCTTCTATCAAATGATACAAATTAAATGATAGATCATCATCAATTTTTGTTGTTTCATCTTCTACTATCGGGGATATGATGGTTGTGATATTGACATATTCAGAAATCGTTTTGCTTCTTTTCATGTTTTTGCTGCTTGACATCCAATCTTGCTTGATTTCATCTGGGAGATCCCGAACGGTCAGTTCAACAACGTCATCTCTGTCAAGATTATGTAAAAATCCATGTGCACAAACTAACTGCACATTTGATTTCAGCTGTCCCACATTCCCAAACTTCGCAGAATGAATCAATGCATTATATACATCGATATGCACACTTAGATTCTTCTTAATACGCTCTGCTTCTTTTCCTAATAAAAACGTTGTGAGATCAACTCTCTCTTTAAGAGATCGTTCTTCCAGCGATGGAATATGAATCGTCATTGGAATTCTTCGCAAAAATGTTTTTAATAGAGCAGAATTAGGGTTTTCGGTAGTTGCGCAAATAAATAATACTTTCGATGTTCTTTTATGTTCAGTTTCTCCAAGACGGTTATAAGATCCGCTGTCGATAAAATAAAACAGCATTTCTTGTCCCTCAGGCGGAAGACGATGGATTTCATCCATAAACAGAATGCCCCCGTCGGCCTGCTCAACTAAACCGGCTTTATCTTCGCTGGCGCCGGTAAATGCTCCTTTCTTATGACCAAATAATTGAGATAGTAATAATTGAGGATTGTTATAATAATCTGCACAGTTAAATGTGATGAACGGAGAACCAGGCTTCAAAATGTCAGAGTAAATCGCAAACTGGTAAATCCGGTTCGCAAAAAGGGATTTACCGGAGCCTGTTGGTCCTAAGAGAAGCATGTGCAGACCGTGCGGAGGATAAAAAACAGCTGCTTTTGCTTGAGAAATTGCTTTCTTCAAACTGCCTTTTGCTCCAATCATAAGTTCAAGAGGATTCGTAGAAATATTTTGATCGTTCTTTTTTTGATTTTCAGAAAGCCCCTTCAGTTCTTTAACTTCCATTATCTCTGTATTCCATTTTTTGTTGAATGCTCTTTCCACTACTTCCACTGGAATGTAGCGCACGGGAAACGTTTTAATTTTTATCACCTTTTTGGACCGCACGAGATTATTCAATTCAAAACTGACATTGGACCGCTCTATCTTCAATTGCTGAGCAATTTCCTTTGCTGAATTTCCCTGTACCTTTAAAAGATGATCTAAGCTGGAGTCATGAAAATTATGCATGAGCTGATGGTATATTTTATCAATTCTTTTCATCTATATCATCCTTTGTCCTTATTCGTCAAAATTGAAAAAACGGACATCAGTTTTTATGCCTTGTACTGAGGATCTCATCTCATTCTATGGCCTTGCGTCCGCACTTGGATTTTCTTTTTCAATATTCTGTGAAATGTTTTTATATGCAGGAACAATAGCACGTATCTCAACACAAAAGCTTGCACCGATTAAAAAATAATTTCGTTATTTGTCTAAACAGACGCCCTTTTTTGGTGTTTTTGATCTATGATTCACTCAGGTTGTCCCCCTTCAAAAGTAATAATTCGTAAACAGTTTACCACTCTCCGTGAACATATTGGTGACAAAGTTCTGATACTTCGGAAAATACATCTTAAAGATCAGGGCAAACAACCCAAAACTTAATCTCTTGTCATTATAAATATGACTGAATGTAAACTCTCTATTCTTTTTATAACATTATTATTTTAATAAAAAATAGTGGGATATATTATTAGAGCGGCAGAAAAGAAATCCTTTACACATCCTGATGGATATGACACTTTATAAAAATAGATACATTAGTTACATTTAATTAAAAAAATCAATAAAATTTAATATAATATAAGTTTCCTGTTATAATGATAGATAAAAAATTTAGGAAGCTATGATTCCTAAACAACCAAGATAACTATATTTTTTATTGGAGGAAAACATAAAGTGACGGACGATTCCACTATGGACAATTCTCTGCACAAACGGAAATTGTCCAGAGGCCTTAAAAACAGGCACATACAACTCATAGCGATTGGGGGGGCAATCGGAACTGGTTTATTCCTAGGATCAGGGAAATCAATACATTTTTCAGGACCCTCTATTTTATTTGCTTACATGATCACGGGCGTATTTCTCTTTTTCATTATGCGTTCACTGGGAGAGCTGCTCTTATCAAACGCGGGATATCACTCTTTTGTTGATTTTGTAAGTGATTATTTAGGAAATATGGCAGCATTTATTACCGGCTGGACGTACTGGTTTTGCTGGATCTCACTTGCTATGGCTGATTTAACAGCTGTAGGCCTTTATACACAATATTGGTTTCCTGGTGTACCCCAATGGATGCCAGGGTTCATTGCGCTTATGATGTTGCTCATCATGAATCTAGCGACTGTAAAACTTTTTGGTGAATTGGAGTTCTGGTTCGCATTAATCAAAATCATCGCAATACTGGCACTGATTGTTATCGGTATTGTCTTGATCATAAAAGGATTTTCCACACAGTCAAGCATAGCCTCCTTCACGAATCTTTGGAGTCACGGCGGCATGTTTCCAAATGGTTTACATGGATTTATCCTCTCATTCCAGATGGTCGTGTTTGCATTTACGGGCATTGAACTTGTGGGGCTTACTGCAGGCGAAGCAGAAAACCCAGAAAAAGTAATCCCTAAAGCAATTAACAATATCCCTATTCGAATTTTGATTTTTTATATTGGCGCTCTTCTTGTGATTATGAGTATTTATCCATGGAATATCATCAATCCTGCTGAAAGTCCATTTGTTCAAGTATTCTCAGCGGTCGGTATCACAGCAGCCGCCAGCATAATTAATTTTGTTGTACTGACGTCTGCTGCTTCAGCTGGCAATAGTGCTTTATTTAGTACAAGCCGGATGATATACTCGCTTGCCAAGGATCATCATGCACCTGACCCATTGCAAAAGCTGACTGCCTCAAATGTACCAAGCAATGCATTGTTCTTTTCAGCCATTGCCATTCTTATTGGTGTTATTCTGAACTATGCAATGCCAGAGCAAGTCTTTACGCTTATCACAAGTGTTTCTACTATATGCTTCATCTTTATTTGGGGCATTATTGTGATTTGCCATTTGAAATATCGGAAAACAAGACCGGATGCAGCAAAGGTGAATACATTTAAAATGCCGCTTTTTCCATTATCCAATTACGTAACACTGGCTTTCCTAGTGTTCATACTGGTTGTGCTGGCACTCGCGAAAGATACGCGTGTTTCCCTATTTGTCACTCCTGTTTGGTTTCTCTTATTGATGATTGCTTATAAAGTTCGTTATACTAAGTGAAATCATAAAAAAGACAAGGGAGCTTTATCCCTTGTCTTTTTAGTGTGCTGCGAGGCACTGGATATTCCATGTTTTACGATCCCGCTCATTGAGTGTCATGATCTTTTCCCGTACAAATGTCTCCAAATAAACGTATGCTGAAGATCAAAACATACATGCCTCCGTGATTTAATCTCCATACTTATCAAAAGACTCCGTTCAAAATATGAACGGAGTCTTTTGATAAGTGGCCGTGACATCAATTTAAACCAGTTTTAATACCAAAGCCCACTAACATGATTCCCGTTATTTTTTGAAAAGCTTTCTGGAACTTTGGGTTTTTCATCCATTTTTTTGCGTAATCAATGATATAAACGAGAAAGAGAAACCATAACACCGCTAACAGGGTGAGAATTGAAGCTAAAATAATAAGCTGCTGGTTTACATTTCCCTTCAGATTGATGAATTGGGGCATGATCGTGACATAGACCAAAACCGTTTTGGGATTGAGAATGTTACTGAGTGAACCTTGCATAAAGGAAGATTTATAGTGTCGTTTCGGAGAAATTGCTGCGGTTTTTGCCTGAGCTTGCATGTCGTCTAAAGAAAACATATTTTTTGCAAAAAAACTTTTTATCCCTAAATAAATTAAGTATGCTGCTCCCAAATATTTGATTGTTGTAAAAAGAATCACCGACTTGGCAATGACCATTGATAAACCTAGAATGGCAATAACCGTCCAAAAAGAAAGTCCCGTTGCCAATCCGAGAATATTATATCGGCCAGCCTTTGCGCCATACCTAAGGGTATTTTTCATAACAAGCATCGTATCTGCTCCTGGAATGATAACCATCATGGCAGCGATCGGTATGTATGCGAGTAAGCTGTGCATGTTCTTTCCCCCTTTAAATGAATCCCCTTAACATATAGTGACTACTAAAGTAACTCCCTACAAAAAAGTGTATCAATACGTTTGGAAAAAATCAATCTGGTTTGTTAAAATAGCGATTACAAAGGCAGCGACTGCTCTTTATATTGGAGGATGTATGAAGGAAAATATGTTAGACATTTTAAAAAACCTCAATTTTACCGAATATGAATCAAAAGCTTATCTGGCATTATTGCAAGAATCGCCTTTAACCGGCTATGCGGTAGCCAAAAATTCCGGCGTGCCTCGTTCAAAAATATATGAAGTCTTGGAAAGCCTTGTCTTAAGAGGAGATGTTTTTGTAAGCCACGGAAACACACCTCAGTATGTCCCTGTACCCGCTAAAGAACTGATTAAAAACCGACGGCTCAAAGCGGAAGAGAATTTTGACCAGGCTGAAAAATACTTTGAAAAATTCGAACAGACCGCAAATGACCGGGAAAATATCTGGAATATTACCGGCCGCAGTGAAATTCTTGAAAAGGTGAAGGCTTGTATATTGTCAGCAAAAAAAAGAATCCTCTTGGAGATCTGGAAAGAGGATTTCAAAGAGGTGGAATCAGAGCTGAGACAGGCGGCAAATAAAGGTGTCATAGTCACCATTATTGCCTACGGAGATATCGCATCTGATTTTGCTAATGTGTACCTTCATGATATGAGCAGTGAAATTACAGAAGAGTATGACGGACGGTGGCTTGTATATAGCGGAGATGATTCAGAAGTAGTAGCAGGTATTGTCTCTCTTGGCAACGATAGCCGTGCTGCATGGACGATGCATGTAGGTTTAGTCATGCCTATTACAGAAGTGATCATTCATGATCTGTATCTCATGGAAATTATGAAGAAGCATAGAGGGCTTTTAGAAGATAGTTTTGGAAAAAACCTCATCCAGTTACGACGCAAATTTTCAATCCACTCAGATTTTAAAAAACATTACTTGGAATAGAACACATGATATTTCCTGTATACCATGTAACCAAAAAACATGGCTTGTATCAACAAGTCATGTTTTTTTATGCAACTCCCCCATTAATAGGGTCTTTTCCGTTTATTTTTAAGCAATTGATCCTCCTCTCCCGCTCCTGATCACTTTTTTTTAAAAAAATAATATCTGCGCAAACTATTTTTCAAACTGCCCCGTCTATCCTAGGTAACATCCTACGATATACGTATATTCAAAAAGGAGCCCTTTATTGCAATGAAGAAAAAACAAACAATAAAAGCGTTGCTTGTCACGTGTATAACTGACCATAAGCAAGATTTCTACAGGTTAGCCTTCAGTTATGTGAAAAATCAAGATGACGCATTAGATATTATTCAGGAATCTATAAAAAAAGCGCTCAGCTCAGTTGAAACGGTCAGAAACCCTGAGACGATAAAAAGCTGGTTTTATAAAATCTTAGTACGTACAGCTATCGATTTTTTACGAAAACAAAAAAAGGTAAAGGTGATGGATGACGAAACGATTGAGTTTTTAAGCTCCGGAAAGGAAGATCACTATAAGGACACTGATCTTCATGAAGCGCTCGACGAATTGCCGTCCCACTATAAAACAATTATTATTTTGCGTTTTTTTGAAGACCTCAAACTAGAAGAAATTGCGGAAATTACAGGGGAAAACATGAATACCGTCAAAACGCGCCTTTACAGAGCATTGAAGCTGATGCGCATTCAGTTGACGAAGGAGGATCTTTCTTAATGGATAAGAGATTACAGCAATTAAGAGAAGAATATAAAAATGTCCAGATTCCTAAAGAACTGGATATCGTTGTCGAAACAGCCCTTCAGCAAAAACCAAAAAAGAAAAGAATCGTCATGTGGCCGACATCAGCAGCTGTCGCGGCAGCTATTTTATTCACTGCACTTGTTAACATCAACCCAGATGCAGCTCAAGCGATGTCAAAAATCCCTGTCATCGGCAAGATCGTCAAAGCCATCACTTTTATTGAGATCAAAGAAGAGAAAGATGAATCAAGCATCGATGTCAAAACGCCTGCTCTGTCGGGACTTTCTAATAAAGAGCTTGAAAACAGCATCAACCAGAAATATTTGAAAGAAAGCAAGCAGATGTATAAAGAATTTATACAGTCCACATCCAAAAACAAAAAAGGACATCTCAGCATCTACAGTGATTACGAGACAGTAACAGACACGCCAGATTTAATTTCTATTCGGCGTAATATTGAAAAAACACAAGCATCATCTTACACACAAAGCCGTTATATCACAATTGACAAAAAGAATGATATCTTACTTACATTAAAAAGCTTATTTAAAGATGACCGCTATATCAAAGTCATCAGCCAAAACATCAAAGAACAAATGAAACAGCAAATGAAGGAAGATCCAAATAAAATCTATTGGGTCACTGACGAGGATGCAGAACCATTCAAACACATTCAGCCTGATCAAACGTTTTATATTACAGAAGACCATAAACTTGTGATTTCATTTGATGAATATGAAGTTGCCCCCGGCTATATGGGCGTTACAGAGTTTAAAATTCCGACCAGCGTCATCTCAAATCTGCTCATGGGAGAACGTTATGTTCGATAACAGAAAAACATCCATGTCATCATCTGTCATGGGTGTTTACCCTTTCGCAAAGGACCTGACAAATATCAAGAAGGCGTAACCTTGCAGCCAAAACAACGAGAATATCTGCACATGATTGGAGGAATACCATGTATCACAAGACACAGCATCACCGCTACATCACTGGACTCGATGGCCTTCGGGCTTTTGCCGTCCTGGCAGTTATCGCTTATCACCTAAACTTCAATTGGGCTAACGGAGGCTTCATCGGAGTTGATATCTTTTTTGTATTATCAGGCTACTTAATTACATCTATTATATTGCCGGCACATGGAAATGATATCAGCCTTGATTTTCGGGACTTTTGGGTGCGCCGAATTCGGCGGCTTCTGCCAGCGGCTTACCTTATGATCATTTCCGCTGTTATTTGGGTCGTCGTGTGCAACCGGGAACTTTTGCACACTGTGCGCGGAGATGCCATCTCTTCTCTCTTTTACATGAGTAATTGGTGGTTTATTTTTCATAAACTCTCGTATTTTGATAGCTTTGGATCCCCGTCACCGCTTAAAAATCTTTGGTCATTGGCAATTGAAGAGCAATTTTATATTGTATGGCCGATGTTTTTGGTTGCTGGAATGTACATATTTAAAAACCGTGCGAAACTGGCGGCAGCGGTGTCGTTGCTTGCGCTCTGTTCAGCCGTGATGATGAGCGTACTGTATGAACCCGGCGGAGATCCGAGTCGCGTGTACTACGGCACAGATACTCGTTCGTTTGAACTTCTGATAGGATGTGCTCTGGCTCTGATATGGCCGATGAAAAGGCTGTCTTCCAACAGGCTGCCATACAAACTGAAGCGCCTTTTGCATGTCACAGAACTTTCGGCGTTTTGTATTTTAGTTTTGTGTGTCTATTTTACAGATGAATACGAACCTTTTCTTTACAGAGGCGGAATGTTTTTAATAAGCATTACAGCCGCGGTCCTTATTGCATGTGTATCCCATCCGAGCAGCTTTTTGGGCATTCTGCTGTCATGGAGGCCTCTTCGTTGGCTTGGAACGAGGTCTTACGGTATTTATCTTTGGCACTACCCTATTATTGTGTTAAGCACGCCGGTTCAAGAAATCGGAAACCCTGTTTTTTGGCATATTGCGCTAAAGATCATCGCTACATTTATACTCGCCGAGCTATCCTATCATTTTATTGAGAAGCCGATACGGACAGAAGGGGTTAAGTCATTTTTCCGCCGGGCTTTTATTCATAGAATTCGGGAATGGAAAACGACATCTGTCATCAGCAAAATGTCAATTGGCTTCGTCATTCTCGCTATGCTTATTTTTGCAGGGGGACTGTCAGGGATAGCCGGAGAGAAAAAACATCCGCAATGGACGTATAGTACACAAGAAACAAGCGCTGACACAAACCAGACGTCAGAGCATAGAAAGATGGCAGCATCCGATAAAGACGGAGAAAACAAATCCAAACAAAAAACAACAGCCTCAACTAAAGATCAAGAGGAATCGAAGGCAAACGGACAGGAGACTAAGAAAAAAAAGGACGTAAAATCTCAGAAAGAACCGGCAGCTGCTGATAAAGAAGTATTAGCAATAGGGGATTCCGTCATGCTTGATATCGCCTCCAGCCTCCGTCAGTCTCTTTCACATGTCATAATTGATGGGAAGGTGGGAAGACAAATGTCTCAAGCTTTAGAACTGACACAGGAATACAAGTCTTTTAATCAGCCGAATAAATCTGTCATCATTGAACTGGGAACCAATGGCTACTTTACAAACAGCCAAATCGATCAATTGCTTACATCTTTCTCAAAAGCTCATATCTATCTTGTCAATACGCGGGTTCCCCGGCAATGGGAAAGCAAGGTGAATGAAGCTTTGCGGCAGCAGGCTAACACGCATAACAATATTACGTTGGTTGACTGGCATACAGAAGCTCTCCAGCATCCGGAGTATTTCACCCCTGACGGCGTACACTTGATTCCCCAAGGGGCTGAAGCTTTAACCGCTCTTATCGTTCGGGCAATAAAATAGATTAGCAAAAAAGAGGTCCTGCTTAGACCTCTTTTTTGCTATCCTGCAGGTTGAAAACCGCTTTTAAAAAAGGATTGCCTGTCACATAGATGACATGGACCAGGCATAAAACCTAATCTATTGGAAATTTATATTCTGCATTCTAAAATTATTCCTTCCGCTTCGTTCTCAAATTCACCTAATACGATAATAACCTTCGATTCTTTATTCATATTGCCACCCCCTTCGTTTATGATCTATTTATATTACAATGTTTTTCAATTTTTGTTAATGAATAGGCGTAAGAAAAC
Source organism: Bacillus sp. B28 (assembly GCF_029536185.1). NCBI lineage: Bacteria > Bacillati > Bacillota > Bacilli > Caryophanales > Bacillaceae > Bacillus > Bacillus sp. B28. The sequence goes on from NZ_CP120511.1 coordinate 2,668,665, forward strand.
TCACAATCCCCCGCCCTTCCTAACTTGAGAAATGGCTGACCTGTATATGGTCCTCATCATTTTTATTTCTAGCTGTGAAGCCCTTATGTTTACCTATCGTTTACGTGAGGGTAAGCAAATATAGAATGGAGGGATCATCGTGGAAGCTAATGCAGAAAAAGAGATGAAAAAGCAAATAAATCGATACGAGCTTTTTTTCAAAAAACGATATAAAGTTCTCTATACAGTAAACGATTTTATCATTGGCGCTTTATTTTTAATCGGCAGCTTTTTCTTCTTTTACGATGAATTAATGTCTGCAGGGATATGGCTGTTTGCGGTTGGCAGCTTCCTGCTTTTAATCAGACCGACGATTCGTTTGGTTCATGATTTTCATTACAGAAAACATCTTGAGCGTCTATATCATCATGGAACATCCTCTGACTAGCTTGAAGTGTGAGGAAGCGAACAGATGAATGCATAGTCTCAAATCGGACAGTCTAACTCAAACGGCAGGATGAGATGCAAGAATAAAAAGGAAAAAACGCTTGATTAAGTTTCTGGAAAATTAAACTCCAAGATACAAATATATAACTTTATAACTATTTATTTATAAAAAACCAGAAAAAAACCTAAAGTTTTATATCTTTCGGACGATAATAATAACAAGGCCGGCGCGATACTCCCTATAACATCCTTTTCAGTAGATTTCAATATCGTGCCGGTTTTTTTCACATGCTAAAGCAATCCCGCCATCTCTGGCGGGATTTATTTTTGCTTACATTCCAGTCCATACATCTTTTACATAACGTTTTTGATCTTGCAGCTTCTTCAGCCATTCTGCTGACGCTTCCTGACTTGCTCCTTTGCCAGCTTCATAAGCCGCACGCAGTGTGTTCTCTACTTCAGGAGCCATTTGCGCACCATCGCCGCATATATAAACGTGCGCACCTTTTTCGATCAGTGAAATTAATTTCTGTGCATCTTGATTTAGCAAGTGCTGAACATATACTTTTGGTTCGTCTTCCATTCGTGAATAGCATCGATGGACTGTTACCAAACCGGCTTTTTCCGCCTGATCAAGCTCTTCTTTATAAAGATCGTCATGATCAGGACGCCGGCATCCGAAGTATAAATGAGCTTCGCCAAGCGCACTTCCTTCCTTCTTCAGAACGGATCTGGCCTGGATGAAACCTCTGAATGGCGCAATTCCTGTACCCGGTCCCACCATAATCAGCGGGGTTTCGGGATCATTAGGCAGCTGGAATCCAGATTGCGGCGTCCGAATGAAACAGGCAACCGTATCACCTTGACGGAGTCCGGCTAAGTAATTGGATGCAACGCCCTTGTATTCCCCGCGTCCGCTCCAAGCTGAGTCCTTGACAACTCCCACCGTCATACTGACCCTATTTGCTTTGACCTTCGGTGAGCTGGAAATTGAATAATATCTTGGCTTTAGTGATGGCAAAAGCTCTAAAAACCGTTCAAACGGCATTTCGCAGGCCGGATAGTCCTCTAACAGATCCAGCATTGTCACACGTTTTGTCAGAACCTGTTCCTTGTACATTTCATCACTCGATACAAGCAATTCCAGCTCTTTTTTATGAGGCGGGCATACTGTATATGAAGCCAGCTCACGAAGCTGAAGCCTTGAAGCGGAATCCTGCAGCTCTACGTAGGATGATAATAACTCCGTCACTCTGATTGGCCGATCCAGCGGAAGGTGAGCCATATGCGGACTCCCGTTCATTTTTATCACAGCCTTCGGCTGCAAATCGAATCGGTTGAGAACCCGTTGAACCAGCTCTTGGCTGTTTTTTGGCAATATTCCGATGTGGTCGCCTTCTTTATACGTTTTTGAGTCAGGGAGCTCCAATTCTATATGACGCGTCGAACGCAAACTGCTTGCTGCCTGAAGCTCACGGTTTTCAAGAACGATACCTTCAAACGCGCCATACGCTTTAGCAAGCGGTGTCTCTGTTGCTTCACTGAGGAATGAAATGGATAATGACGGCTTCGTTTCTTTCTCGGTTATTTCATTCACGTGAAAGGCTTCCATTGTTTCCTTCCAAAAGCGGTTCTCCCAAGACTCGCGATGGCTTTCAAAGTCATCGGCCGCATCGCCTTCCCCAATGGATGTCAATCGTGATGCTCCTTTTGATGCCATCATGTCATCGATAAGCCGAGGAATTCGCTGATACGTGCTGGCCCAGCTCCGGTTTCCGCAGCCGAATACCGCATAGGAAACATCCTTTAATTGACCTTCCTCCAACTCTCCCAGCCACTCAACAAAGCCAGCAGCATTATCAGGCGGCGCTCCGTTATATGAGGCAGTCACAATGACAACAGCGCCTTGGTCGGGGAGTTTTCCAATGTAATCATCAAGAGGTGCAGTTTCCGCTGTAAAGCCGAGCCGGCGCCCGTAAGCTGCCAATTCACCTGCCATGCCTTCTGCGGTGCCGAGATTTGAACCGTAAAGAACGAGTAAAGGTGTGCCGTGTTTAGGTTTTGTCTCGTTTTCCTTCGTTTCGTGCGCGGTGCCAGTATGTTCTTTTTTCTGAACATTCATTTGGACCGTTTTCCTTGGTTTCACTGTAATTTTAAAATCATCCGGTTTAATTGTTAATGCCTCTTTGATTTTGAGCTCGTAACCAGTGTGATTCATCAATTCAAAGTGCTTTAATACAAGTCCGAGAACCATTGTCGCTTCTTGAAGCGCAAACTGCATCCCGATACACGCGCGCTGGCCGTTTCCAAACGGTTTATACGCATGGTGAGGAATATTTTCAGGGTTCTCAAACCGTTCCGGACGAAAATCTTCTGCATCTTCACCCCAAGCGTTTTGATCTCTGTGAAGTTTTGGGATCAAGACGGAGACGGGCTGTCCTTTACTGATAGGGTATTCGCCGTCTAAAACTGTATCCTCCTTGGCATAAAGAGAAAAAGCGGGCGCTGTCGGATACAGCCTAAGCGTTTCATTGAGAACCATCCGAACATATTTCAGCTGCTGAATGTGTTTATATTCAGGCGTGTCTTCCGTTAACACGCGATCGGCTTCCTCTTGAGCTTTTTTAAGTTTTTCCGGATGTTTAAGCAGACAGTAAATCGCAAAGGAAAGCAAGCCGCTCGTTGTTTCATGGCCTGCGATTAAAAACGTGATGATTTGATATCTGATGTTTTCATCATCCAGTGTCTCACCCGTTACAGGATCTTTCGCATAAAGCATGAGGGATAACAGATCCTTAATGTTTTGGTCCGGGTTTGCTTTTCGCTCTGCTATAATTCTGTCAACCAGCGAATTCATCACTTCGATATCCTTTTGGAACTGCTGTCTCGTTTTGACCATCATCTTATCCTGCAGGCCCAGTCTTTTTGTTTGGTTCATTCCCTCTTTTAAAGCCCGGAGCATGCTGGTGATAAACGGATGCTGCGTATCACGGTAAAAGCTGTTAAACCGGTAGTTAAATCCGCATAACCCGATGGTATCAAGCGTCAGGCGGGTCATATCGTCCGCCACGTCAATTTCTTCATTCGGATTCAGCCGGCTCCATTTTTGAATCAGCTGTGTCGCGATATCCAGCATCATAGAATGATAGCCTTTCATTGCTTTTTGACTGAAGCTCGGCAGCAGAATACGATGGGCTTTCTGCCAATTCGGCTCGTGCGTCCAGCTAGTAAACAACCCGTCTCCTCCGAACTCACGCACTTTCAGCAAGCCTTTTCCAAGGTTTTTGTCAAATCGGCTCTCGTCACACACTTCAGCAACGAGTTCATGGCCTGATACGAAAACGCCGGATACACCAGGAAAATCGAAACGGAAAATCGGCCCTAACTCATCAGCAATCCGCCATAAGGATTGGGAAAGCTGTTCCTTTTCCAAATGCGGGAGGTTTTTTAAAGGTCCGTATGTTTTCGGCTGAGGTATTGCACTTGCCTGTTTCATAAACATCTTCCTTTCTTTATTCTTCTGAAGTCAATGAATGAAGTTTAATCGCGTCCCAGCAGCATTGCTCCAATTCAGAAATCAAATCAGCATTCATCTCTATATCACCTTGTTGCACAAGCTGATACAACTTGAGAAATGCGCCTAATACAATCGCAATTAATACATTGGAGGGCAAGGAGCGGATCACTCCTTCTGTTTTTCCCTTGTTAAAAAAATCGTCAAGCATTTGAGTCAGGTTTTCTATCATTTTTTTGCTTGTTTCATTTAAATAGTGAGCATCCTTTTTCGTTTCAAGGAAAAAAAGAGCGTAGTCGCTCTCCTTCGTAAATTGAACGAGACAGCAAAATATGTGGCGAAAGCCCTCTCTGACAGGCATTTCAGAATAATTTCGCTTTACCTTTTCTGAAAAGCGCTGAATGCTTTCTTGAAACAAAACATTGACGAGTGTTTCTTTGCTGTCAAAGTAGCGATAAATCGTGCCTGTACCCACTTCAGCTCTTTTTGCTATCATTGGGATGGTGGTGGCATCAAATCCTCTTTCCGTAAAAAGCGAGAGCGATGCCTTCATGATCAAATCGTATTTACTGATAAGTGCGGATGCCATGTAAACTTAAAACCTCCGATTCATTTAGGAATGAACATTCATTCCGTTTGTTCATAAATGATATCCACTCTGTCTCGAATCACCTCTTACCCATTCTTATGTTTATAGTTTATATGAAAAAAACTTTTTTTAATATAAATGCTATGCAAAAAATATAAAATTAAGAAAATATACCCAAATCCCTGAATGTCAGAGGTCTGGATATATTTCCCGAGAAATTTTTTATTTAACAGCGACAATACAAAGGCACGAATCGCGTCTGATGACAGAAATGTCTCTAAAATGCTGATCTTGCAGCAATTGAATATATTTTTTCTCGTTTCTTTCTGCATTATTATCAATACTGATGTAAAATCGGCCGTCAATTTGGAGCACTCGATAAATCTCTCTTAATGCGAGCCTGACATCAGTATAAGCCTGAACCGTATGTAAAGAAAATACTTTATTGAAGGTACGGTCTTCAAAGGGGATCCTTTCCGGATGACCATGGAAAATGCCCCCTTGATCTGTTTTCTTTTTCTTTTGGATTGCACGAGATACCTGTCTTACTTTTCGCTTAGAAGAGTCGATGCTTTTTATGCTTCCCTTTTCAAGTTTTCCCGTTATTGTCTTAAAGACAGAGCCGTTTCCGGTTCCAATTTCTAAAATTCTGTCATTTTCTTGTATGTCTATAGAATCAATCATCATATGCTCAATGATTTTAGTTTGCTTATATTTCCCAGAAAATAATTTCAATAGGTTCGCTCGTTTATAAAGTTTGTTTTCTAGCATTTTAAACACCTGCTTTTGGTTTCCTGTAGCTTATTTATTATATTGAAAAAATAAACATCGCTTCATTTCTTATACAGAATGAAGATATCAACTAGACGGCAATGTGTTTAGAAATGTTTCAACAGAACTGAACATTTTCATTTTTTCCCGCAAAAAAAGGCAGAAAACAAAATGTTTTCCGCCCGCTTTTTAATGCCAATGATATGGGAACATATACAGCCTTTGCTGCTGCATCGCCGCCAGCCTCTGCTGACGGAATGGATTACCATAGCCGTGTTTGAAGGAATGCGGCATGGATGCATAACCATGACCTATCGACGGCAGCCTTTTTTGTTGAAAGTTCATCATGCCATCACCTGCCCTTACATAAAGTGCTGCTTTTTATATGATATGCAGGACGGCATTTCCTTGACAGCTTCATTCGCTACACTTGGTCCTTCTCCATCGTATAATGCATCAATAGTTCCATTTTAAACATTTGTCATCTCTCCCTTCTGTATTTTGTTTCCTTTTTTAGCGCCAGTTTGTCAAATAAAGATGTTTCAGCTGAGATTCTTTCATTTCATCATAAATCTGCTCGATCTGCTGTTCTTGTTCGAACTCTTCCGGGCTTTTAAACCGCTTGTTAATCGTTAATGTCAAAAAGAATAGGTTAATCGTCATATCGCTCACCCCCTTTCAAAGTCCGCTCCAAGCGAAATAACCCGCGGCATCTCCCTGCCGCGGGCACATAAAAACCGCAGACAAAAGAAGACACCCATGTCTCTACTGCCTGCGGGGAGTTGCGTATGTCCGACGATTCCGAATTTAATGCGTGCGATAAGCATCGGTTAAGGAAGGACACGGACTCTTCCACAGGCTGAATAAACCATTATAAATTCCTTGTACATTGCTTGAGCCACTAACTGGTCTGCGTCGTTGTCGCATTGTCATTTTGATTCAGCCTCCTTTGCTTTTTTTCTTACTTTGTAAGTATATCCACCAAATTCCATTTTGTAAACATCTTTTTCTAAAAATGGACGTAAATTGTGTGATTCATCGACTGTCTTTGTCCCTTGTTTATGATACCTGTTTCATTTCTTTTCTGGAGCGGTCTTTCTTATGATATGCGATAAAATAGATGAATCCGACAAACACTGCTCCTCCAATAACATTGCCGATAAAAGCCGGAATGAGGTTTCCGATAAACTGCCCCCACGTAAACGAGCCTGCAAAAATGGCAGCCGGAATCACAAACATGTTGGCGACAACGTGCTGAAATCCGATTGCCACAAAGGCCATAACAGGGAACCATATGCCAACAATTTTCCCTGCGCCATCTTGAGCACCGAAGGAAAGCCAAACTGCAAGACACACCAGCCAGTTACAGCCGATGCCGGAAACGAGCACCTTGCCAAAGCTCATATCAAGCTTGCCTTGCGCGACAGCGATCGTCTTTTCCAAATATGGCCCCGTTTCGGTTAAGCCGACAAGATGTCCGAAAAAGTAAGCAACAAACAAAGCGCCGATCAGATTCATAATGGTAACGATCACCCAATTAACCGCCAATTCCTTTAGTGATATTTTTCTTGAAAATAACGCCATTGCCATTGACATCATATTTCCTGTAATCAGTTCAGCCCCTGCAAGAACCACAAGGATCAGTCCTACAGGAAATACCGCAGCCCCAATAAAACTGGACAGGCTTCCCCATTCTTTCGGAAGATCGCCGATCACCCTGATATCAAGCAAATAACCGAGTGCGATAAAAGCACCGCCTAAAAAACCCAGCACCAAGAGAGACAGCAGCGGAAGCTTTACCTTTTTCATCCCTGCTTCAATTGCTGCTTCTGCTATTTCATCCGGTTTCCGAAAACCCATACTACATACGCCTCCATTGTTTCTCCATTTTTACAGTTATAAAAGAAAAGCATCAAAAAAGGCAGCACTCAAATAACCTGTATCCATCAGGTGTTTGAATGCTGCCTAACTTGTGTGCATACCCATACAACAACATCAAGCAGAATTAAGATATTGATAGAGAATATATACAGTTCGTGCATACATTCCATTGCTTTTGCCCTTCTATAACTGCAGTAAAAACATCATATCAAATGTGACAATTTTGTGTCAATGGCAAATATGCTAGTTAAAAAGGACTTCTTTTTGGTCGTCAATTTTTCGGTCAAAGACAAAAACAGATACGGCGATATTTTCTTCAATTTTGATATCAGAAAACAAATGAACAAGCTTAGCCCCGATCAGCTCCTCCATTCCTTCCGGCGTTTTTTTAGAGTAAAGGTCTTGAATCAGGCTTGTCCGGGCCGCATGCACCATTTCTCTTCCCTCAGGCGTGCGGGCGATAAACTGCTCGCTCGCGCTCAGGTTGCCGTAGAGCGTAGACACAGCCATATTATCTACAAATACCGTGTGAATCCGTTCAGGTCCTTTGCCGAACAATTCCTTGCGAAGTTTTCGAATAATATCATTGAACTCATGAATTTTCTTTGACATGCTGATTACCCCTTCCGATTTTGCCTTAAAAAAAGGCCGTTCCCGGTTCCCCTCAGGACATTTCACTTGGTTAAAATTTTCCTGTCATATTGTATTATAATAAATATCACTTTATAATAAAAGCAGTGTTGATGGATTTGTAATAGGATCTTGTTATGAGTCTATCGGTTTATAAAAATCAAGGATTGGTCTGTTAGTAAGACTTGCTAGTGAACTATTCCGCCATGTGTGTTTACACCTTCTGTGAATGAAAGACAGGTGTATCTATACATGGCTTTTTTGACTTCTTGAAAGAAAGATGGAGGGGAATATGAATATGATGGACGATAAGTCGATCAGTGTCCGCGTTGACGGAACAGAAATTCAAGCACAAGCAGGGGCCACAATTTTAGATATTTTAAATGAAAATGGGATTGAGTATCCGCAAATCTGCCACGTCCCAGAGGTTGATCCGATTCAAACATGCGATACATGCATTGTAGAGGCAGACGGCAAGCTGGTTCGTTCATGCTCTACGGTCGCTGAAAACGGAATGTCAATTGATCTTTCGGGAAATCGGGTGAAAGAGGCACAAACCGAAGCAATGGACCGCCTTCTTGAAAATCATTTGCTGTATTGCACGGTTTGCGATAATAACAATGGGAACTGTACACTGCATAATACAGCGGAAATGATGGGAATCGAGCATCAAAAATACCCTTATACGCCAAAAGAAGATCCGTCTTGTGCGGTTGATATGTCTCACCCGTTTTACAGATATGATCCAAACCAATGCATCGCCTGCGGCCAGTGTGTTGAGGTGTGTCAGAACCTTCAAGTCAATGAAACACTCTCTATCGACTGGGAACGCGAACGTCCGCGGGTTATTTGGGATGAAGGAGTTTCAATCAACGAATCTTCTTGTGTCAGCTGCGGCCAATGTGTCACGGTTTGTCCGTGTAATGCACTGATGGAAAAATCAATGCTCGGGCAGGCTGGCTTTATGACAGGCATCAAAGAGGATGTCATGGATCCTATGATTGACCTCGTGAAAAACGTTGAACCTGGGTACGGCAGCATTTTTGCCATTTCTGAAGTCGAAGCGGCAATGCGTGAAACGAGAACGAAAAAAACCAAAACGGTATGTACGTTCTGCGGCGTTGGCTGTTCCTTTGAAGTATGGACAAAAGGCCGGGATATCTTAAAGATCCAGCCTGTTTCCGACGCTCCGGTTAACGCAATTTCTACATGTGTCAAAGGGAAATTCGGCTGGGATTTCGTTAATTCTGAAGAGCGGCTCACAAAGCCTTTAATCCGTAAAAACGGGGCTTTTGTTGAATCATCTTGGGAAGAAGCCCTCGATCTAGTCGCAAGCAGATTAGGTGAAATTAAAGAGACATACGGCAAAGGCTCTGTCGGATTCATTTCTTCTTCTAAAATTACGAATGAAGAAAACTATGTCATCCAAAAATTAGCGCGTCAGGTATTTGAAACAAATAACGTCGATAACTGCTCTCGCTACTGTCAGTCTCCTGCTACAGACGGGTTGTTCCGTACGGTCGGCATGGGCGGTGACGCCGGCACGATTAAAGATATTGCCAAGGCCGGACTCGTCATCATCGTCGGCGCCAATCCGGCTGAAGGACATCCAGTGCTTGCAACACGGGTCAAACGTGCACACAAGCTCCATGGACAAAAATTAATCGTTGCCGACCTGCGGAAAAATGAGATGGCTGAGCGGTCTGATCTATTCATCAGCCCTAAACAAGGCACAGACCAGGTTTGGCTGATGGCCGTTACGAAATATATGATCGACCAAGGCTGGCATGATCAAGCGTTTATTGATGAGAACGTGAATTACTTTGAAGATTATAAAGAAACGCTTAAAACCTATACGCTTGATTATGCAGAACGCATCACAGGCCTTTCTAAAGAAAGCATCATTCGAATTGCCGAGATGATTCGTGATGCTGACGGCACTTGTGTTCTTTGGGGAATGGGTGTTACTCAAAATACGGGCGGCTCTGATACGTCAGCAGCGATTTCGAACCTACTTCTGGCAACAGGCAACTACCGCCGTCCGGGTGCCGGCGCTTATCCACTGCGCGGACACAATAACGTTCAAGGCGCTTGCGACATGGGGACATTGCCAGGCTGGCTTCCGGGATATCAGCATATTACAGATGACGAAGCACGCGCAAAATTTGAAAAGGCTTATGGTGTGGAGATTGAAGGAAAACCAGGTTTAGACAATATTCAAATGCTTCATTCCATTGAAGAAGGCAAGATGAAGGCCATGTACCTTGTTGGTGAAGATATGGCACTGGTTGATTCAAATGCGAACCATGTGCATGATATTTTATCAAGCCTTGATTTCTTCGTGGTTCAGGACATCTTCCTGTCGAGAACGGCTCAATATGCCGATGTCGTCTTGCCTGCCACTCCATCTCTTGAGAAAGATGGAACGTTTACCAATACAGAGCGCCGTGTGCAGCGATTGTATCAAGCGCTTCCGACACTTGGAGACGCGAAACCGGACTGGTGGATTATTCAAGAGGTAGCAAACCGCTTAGGAGCCGGCTGGAACTACAGCCATCCAAGCGACATTTTCTCTGAAATGGCGAGTCTTTCTCCTCTGTTTGGAAAAGCCAGCTATGAGGTGCTTGAAGGCTGGAACACCTTCCTATGGGGCAGCTTCACAGGTGAAAGCACGCCGCTTCTGTATGAAGACGGATTTAATTTCCCAGACAAGAAAGCCCGTTTTGCACTGTCTGATTGGACTGAACCTGCCGCTTTCCCTGAAGAATATGATCTTCATATCAATAACGGCCGGATGCTTGAGCATTTCCATGAAGGAAATATGACAAATAAATCGAAAGGCATTCAATCCAAAGTGCCGAATGTATTCGTCGAAGTATCGCCGGAGCTTGCACAGGAGCGCGGCATTTGTGACGGTTCACTGGTTCGCCTCGTTTCTCCGTTCGGAGCTGTTAAATTAAATGCGCTCATTACTGACCGTGTGCGAAAAAATGAACTCTACCTGCCGATGAACTCGACAGACAAGGATTCAGCGATTAACTTCCTGACAGGGCCTGCGGCTGATAAACGCACGAACACGCCTGCTTACAAACAGACGAAGGTTCGCATGGAGGTGCTTGGAGGCTGCGAAAGCGCACCGCTTCCTAAAACAAATCCGCGTAATAAGAAACGGAATCCGCAAAACGGCGTCGAGGCAGAAAGAAAATGGAACCGTCCGGGTTATGTCCATTTGACTGATTAAATGAAAGGGGGAAATGAAAATGGCCACTCCGATTACAACGATCAAAAAAGAAACAAAAACAGCGGAGCAAATCAAGCTTGAGAAAATCGAGGAGCTGAAGGAGCTGCTGACGGAAAATGAGGATGCCGTCTCGAAAACGATGACGTTAATGAGTGAACTTAATGAGCTTGGCATCTTTGATGCAGCAGCAAGCATGCTGAGGGCGAAAGAAGACATCGCCAAAATCGCGCTTGGCCAGGTATCTCGCGAGCCTGTCACAAACCTCATCAACACGATGATGGCGGCTGGAGGCGCTTTGACAAAGGCTGATCCTGCGTTTACAGGCAAGCTTTTAGAAAGCGTAATGGCGGGAACCGAACAGGCGCAAAGCTTTTTAAAAGAAGACAAGAAAGTCGGCATTCTCGATCTCTTAAAAGCGATGAACGACCCTGATATTAACAGAGCAGTCGGCTTCGGCCTTCAGTTTTTAAAAGGCATGGGAAAAGAGCTGCGGGAAGAATAACAAAAAAACAGTCATCAGTTGATGGCTGTTTTTTATTCGTCGGCTTCTTCCAAGCGCTTCTTATATACAAGTGAACGGTCGGCGCAAAAGAAAGCGCCGGCTAAAAATACGCAATCCGTCATAAACATAACTGATTTCTGGCCTAGCGTTAAGCCCTGATCAGGAAGAACCGCGCCTATATATAAAAAAGTGCTGACTGCAAGCAAGGTAAAAGCGAAATGCTTGTAGTCTTCTTTTAATGATTTCATTCTATTCTTCTTCATAAAAGAATCACCTGCCAGATTCATAGTATACGACTATTATAATATAATCTGGCAGCTTACAGAGAAAGTAAATCTATCCATTTGTTATAAAATGTGAAGAGCCTGCTCGATATCTTCCAGCAAATCCTCTCCATCTTCTATTCCCACAGAGATTCTGATCAAGCCGTCTGTAATGCCGAGTTCAAGCCGGCGCTCTCTCGGAATAGAGGCATGTGTCATTCTAGCCGGAACAGAAATTAAGCTTTCTACAGCACCCAGGCTTTCTGCAATTGTAAACAGCTTAAGTTTGCCTAAAAAGGCATCCACTCGCTCTTCACTGCCAATATCAAAGGAGATCATGCCTCCAAAGCCTGATCCTTGAGATTTCGCAAGCGCATGTCCCGGATGGTCTGGAGAACCAGGGTAATATAACGTTTGAACAGCAGGATGTTGCTCAAGAAAGATTGCGATTTTCCGCGCGTTTTGATCGATTGCTTCCATTCTGAGCCCAAGTGTTTTGATCCCTCTCATTAACAGCCATGAATCCTGAGGGCCGAGCACGCCGCCTGTTGAATTTTGCACAAAATGCAGCTCTTCTCCAAGCTCTTTCGAAGCTGTAATAACTAAACCGCCGACAACATCACTGTGTCCGCCGAGATATTTAGTCGCACTGTGAAGTACGATATCAGCGCCTAAAGTAAGCGGCTGCTGAAAATATGGTGTATTAAAGGTGTTGTCTACGATTAGAAGAACACCCGCTTTTTTCGCAATATCTGCCATCAGTGATAAATCGGTGATTTTGAGAAGCGGATTTGTCGGTGTCTCAATATAAATTGCCTTTGTATTGGGACGAATCGCTTTTTCGACTTCTTCTCTGCTGCTTGTGTCCACAAAAGTTGATTCAATGCCGAGACGGTTAAGCACCTTTGTCATCACTCGATATGTCCCGCCGTACACGTCATCAGTCAAAACCACATGGTCTCCGCTGTTAAACAGCATCATAACAGCTGTAATTGCAGCCATTCCTGAGCTGAACGCATAACCTGCTTCCCCGGCTTCGAGCTCTGTCACAAGCGTTTCCAGTGCAGTTCTTGTCGGGTTGGCCGTTCTTGAATATTCATAGCCGGTATGCTGGCCTGCTTTCGGCTGCTTGTACGTGCTCACTTGATATATCGGAACGGAAACAGCTCCTGTTTTCTCATCACCTGTGATCCCGCCATGTACCATCAATGTTTTTTTCTTCATATCAGATGCCTCCTTCGTATATATGTTTGCTGATATACCGATCACTGCTGTCTGGGAATACTGTGACAATATTTGTGCCGGCAGACGATTTTTTCGCTTCCTCCAATGCCGCATAAAGCGCTGCACCTGAAGAGCTTCCGATCAGCAGGCCCTCTTTTTCAGCCGCTTCTTTAACAAGTCTAAAAGCATTCTCATCTGTTACCGTATATATTGCATCAAAATGGCTTTCATCCATATAGTCAGGGATAAACTCCATGCCGATCCCTTCTGTTTTATGAGCATGAGGCTCTCCGCCGTTTAATATGGAGCCTTCGGGTTCGACAATTACTGTTTTGACTGCGGGATGTTTTTCTTTTAAGAAGGATGCTGTTCCCGCGAATGTGCCTCCTGATCCTGCCCCTGCGACAAATGTATGAATATTGCAGTCAAGCGCTTTCCATATTTCAGGTCCAAGAGTCTTATAGTAAGTCGATGGATTTACTTGGTTTTTAAATTGCAAAACACAATAGGAATTTTCAATTTCCTTCTCCAGCTGTATCGCTTTTTGAATGGCTCCCTGCATTCCGTCTTTACGCGGCGTATGCACGATTGACGCTCCTAGCGCCTGCATAATTTGCTGCTTTTCTTTGCTGAAATGTTCCGGAACACAGAAAATGGCTTTTAAACCATGTTTTCTGGCGTTAAGGGCAAGCCCGATACCTGTATTTCCGGCCGTTGCCTCTATAATGACTCCCCCGGGCTTCACTTTGCCTGAATCCAAGGCGTCACGAATCAGCATATCTCCCAGTCTGTCTTTTATGCTTCCGCCAGGGTTCATCATTTCCAGCTTGGCATATACAGCCACACCTTCAGGAATATCAAAATTCTTCAAGCGGAGAAGCGGTGTATTCCCAATCAGCTCGGTAATGTCCGTAATAACTGTCATATATGTCCTCCTCCTTGATAGAGGTTGTTTTAGGGAAAACGGAGGAGAACACTCCCCCCGTTTTAATGAATTCGTTTGATCACTTTTAACACAAGCTCTGTTGAGTGAACAGCGGCCTGCTCTAAAAATTGGTCAAATGATACATGTGATTCTTTTCCTGCGATATCAGATAATGCTCTGATCACAACAAACGGCGTTTTAAACTGGTGGCACACTTGAGCGACTGCCGCTGCCTCCATTTCAACCGCATACAGATCAGAAAATCTCGCACGCACCTCTTCTACTCGCTTCGGATCATTCATAAAGGAATCGCCTGTTGCGATTGTTCCTTTTGCAACTTGAATGCCGTCAAGTTCAGAAATCGCTTCTTCAGTAATGCTGATCAGCTTTTCATCTGCGGCGTAAGCAGCCGGAAGGCCTGGCACCTGTCCGTATTCATAATCAAAGGCCGTTACATCTACATCATGATGGCGAACGTCAGTAGAAATGACGACGTCTCCCACATTCAGTGTATGATGAAATCCGCCCGCTGAGCCTGTGTTAATCACATAATCAGGCTTGTAGCGATCAAGCAGAAGTGTCGTGCTGATCGCAGCATTCACTTTTCCGATTCCTGATTTTAAAAGAATGACTTCAGTTCCTTCATATTGGCCTGTTGTAAATTCACAGTGCGCGATCGTTTCTGTTTTTGCATTTTCCAGTTTGTTTCTTAGGATGGTTACTTCCTCTTCCATTGCTCCGATGACTGCTAGTTTCATCTATACACATTCCCTTCACTTTACCGTTTGATCGCCTCCATTATCCACACGAAGTCGTTTTGCTGAATGAATCGGACTGCAAAACCTTCAGCTGTAAACATCTCTTTCATCGTTTCCAATGTGGGATAATGCTCTGTCTTTAAATCATTCGCCAGCTGATAAAAGCCCTGAGAACGTGCTTTATCAATGGCTTGATTATACGCTTCCTCGTGTTCAAAGACAGTATCGGCAAACACTATTTTATCATGCATGTGAAGGTATTTGCCATATTGCTTTATTGCGGCTCGTTTTTCTTCGTCAGTCAAATGATGAAAAGCATATGAACTGACAATCGTGTCAGCCTGAAATGGCGGTTCAGGGAATGTCAGGAAGTCTCCGTCAACAATTTCTGCCCTGCCGCGGAGCTTGTCAGATGCTAACTTGCGCATCGCCGGAGACGGCTCGACTCCAAATACAGATTTCCCCGCTTCAAGCAGTTTCGCTGTCAAGTTGCCGGTCCCTGGCCCAAATTCTAATACACGAATCCCTGACCGGCTGACAATGGCATTCAAAATATCATCATAGCCTCTGAACGCCTCTTTATACTGAATATCAAAACCTTGAACTGTTTGATCGTAAGTTGCGGCCCAATCCTCAAAAAGAGGGATAAATTCACGTCCCATAGTTGTCACACTCCATATTTTATAATTCCTATAAGCATACTATGAATTAATGATGGAACAGTTCCTATCTTACCATATCTTCTTGAAAGTAGGTACTAAAACACTTTGTGTTTTTTATCCAGTCATATATTGCGCGTACAGCGTAAAAAGGCTTATACTTCATATGACTTGTAAAGGCGGAGGGGTCGAAAGATGAATTTTCAATTGGATCTGATTAAAGACAAAGTAGAATTTTTCGAAGCGGCATCATTGCAGGAGCTTGAAAAGAAAATCAACACACAAATCGAAAACAATAAAGCGATCATGCTGCGTGTGAAATCTGTCTCGCATCAAACTGCTGTGGCAGACGGAAAATTTTTTTACAGCGCCGTTGTTCATTTTGCAGCTGAGGTGTAAAACAAAAGCAGCCGAAAATTCGGCTGCTTTTGTTTATTTTAATTTTTCTACTTTTATCGGCTTCCAGCCTTTTTCATCAACCCATGTAATCGTTACTTGATATTTCTCTCCGCTCGTTTTATCTAAAATCTTACCTTTGGCATCCTGAGGACTGCCGTTATTTCCGAGCCAGAGCACGGTCATGTTATCTGTTGAAACACCGGTTGCATATGATATGGCTTTCAGCATCTCAGCCCAGTCTTGTGAGCTTGAGTCATAAGTGGCGGCATGCTCGCCCTTCTGCTCAGTTCCGACTGCTTTCCAGTCAGGATTTTCATACGTTTTTTCCACATCACTTGATGAGCCGCCTTCTGTGACTATTGCGTCTTTAAGCGGGTCATCCGAATTTGAGTTTGAGTCTGAATCAGAGTCATCACTTTTAGAAGAATCATCTTTTTTGGAATCTGAATCTGAGTCAGAAGATTTCTCAGAATCCTTTTCGCTGTCAGATGTATCTTTCTTACTGTCTTTTATATCCTCATCGGATTTCTTTTCCGTCTTTCCTGAAGCCGGAGATTCCTGTTTTTGCGCCGTTTCAGAATCCTTGCTGACATCTTTGCTAGAAGGACTGTTAATGAAGAGATTGGCTGCTACTACAACAATTAGAATAGATACGATTGCGATTAAGATGTTAAGCACTAAATTAGCTTTCCTGCGCTTATCACGGTTTTCATAACGAGATTGATTATTGCTCAATAATTCTGCACTCCTTTATCCCTCTTGGCTCAGCATATATTTTACCATGTGCTGAGAAGTTGTTCTATTTCTGATTGATTTCAATTTCGTGTACTTTTTTAACAATATCATAAAACACCGAATTTGTCAGAGCCTTATCCCCCGGCGTATCCATGTGCAATACGACAAGCGCGTATTTCGGCTTATCCGCGGGAAAATACCCGGCAAACCATTTTTCATAAAGCGTTTCTTTATCTTTTGAAAGCTTGCCTGTCTGGGCCGTGCCTGACTTCCCTGCTACAGTATACGAAAGATCCTGAAACCTTCTGCCCGTTCCGAAAGGAGATTCCACCACCCGACGCAGCATTTTTTGAAGCTGCTGTGCCGTATATTTGTCTATTGTTTCTCCTTTAAGCTTCTGATCTTTAAACTTGACGAGCGTTGTGCCGTTTTTGTATTCAATCTGCTCTGCGATTTTCACCTGACGCTTTTCACCGCCGCGGGCGATTGTCGCCATCATATTAGCTACCTCAAGCGGCGTTACCTTTACATTTTTCTGCCCGATCGCTGTTTGCGCAATTGCTTTTTTGACTGATTTGTCTTTTTCATCCCCCCAAATCACGCCGCTTTTTTCATTATAGAATTGGCGGAAATCTGACTCGTGGTACAGTTTTCCTTCCCAGCCTGCCCGATCTGTAAGGGACAGCTTTTCTGACATGTCTTCAATGACGGAATGGTCTTTCTTCATTAATTGTTCGGCAAGACTTGTAAACGTGTAATTGCAGCTTTGCGCGAAACTTTCTTCAAAGGACAGGGTTCCTTTGTCGTCTCCCGGTTCGCCGTACAGGTTTAAATTACAATTAAAGGTTTGGCTCGGCTTTACCGCGTTATGCTCAATCGCAGCTGCCGCAATCACAGTTTTAAAAACGGAGCCGGGATAGATTGGCGTCAACATATAATTTTGAAGCGTGTTTTGTCTGGACACATCGGCATCCGGTTTGCTTACGATGCCCAACACACTGCTCTTTTCGATGTCCAGCAGCACCGCTCCTCCTTTTTTCAGCCCCTGATCATCTAGTATGCCTTCTATCGCTTTTTGAATGCTTTGATCAATCGTTGTTTTGACTTGGAGCGGATAAAATGAGTTGGCCTCAGCTGTATATTTGACGTCCATGCCGAACAAAGGGTTTCCTTTTCCGTCCACATGATACAAAAGCTTCGTGTCCTGTTCCGGAAGCAAAAACTCATCAAATGTCCGTTCTAAACCAGTTGTGCCGATTTTCGTTTTAATCGGCAGGTTTTCCTTTTCAGGATACTTATTGCGGAGAAGCGCTGGATCTTGATTGGTTGTGCCTATCGTATGCGAGGCAAGACTGGGCTTGTCTTCATTCTCCATATATACGCCGTAAATGCCAGGATATTTCAAAGAATTGATTTTTGTGATAGATTCCTTCGAAAGTGTTTTGATTTTCTTTTGATGTAAAATAACTGGTTTTTTCGATTTTGCAAGAGTCTGATGCAAATCATCTTCAGACATGCCGAGAATCTCTGCGACTTTTTTAATCGGCCAGTCCTGCGTTAACAGAAAAGGGAACAAAACAACCGCAGGCTCGCTTGTACCCGTCAGCGCTTGGCCGTTTCGATCTAAAAACGATCCTCTGCCATCAGAAATGAGCACTTCCTCCGTTCGCTGATTAACACTTTCCTGTATTAAATTAATTTTCTTTTTTGAAAATGATTCTGTGAAAAACAACTGGATTTCCGCGAGCCTCAGCAAAAGCAGAAAAAACACGATTAAAAAAGCCAGAACAGCCAGCTTCATTCGTTTCGATAACTTCATAAAAAAACACCTCACCCACATTGTGGACGAGGTGTTTCTTTGCTAAACGGATATTATGAAATTTTCACAATTTTCACGAGCATTTCTCCGCCCGGTGTCTGAACTGTGACTTCATCATCTACTTTTTTGCCAAGCAGGCTTTTAGCGATCGGCGAGTCGTTTGAAATTTTCCCTTCAAACGGATCAGCTTCAGCGCTTCCGACGATTGTATAAGATTCTTCATCACCATCAGGCAGTTCGACGAAAGTGACGGTTTTACCTAAACCGACAACGTTAGAGCCGCCGTCATCTTCAATGATTTTCGCATTGCGGATCATATTCTCAAGAGTCGTTACACGGCCCTCTACGAATGCCTGCTCTTCTTTCGCTGAGTCGTATTCAGAGTTTTCGGAAAGATCCCCGAAACTTCTCGCGATTTTGATGCGCTCTACTACTTCTTTTCGTTTAACCGTTTTCAAATATTCTAATTCTTGTTCAAGTTTTTGTTTTCCTTCTACAGTCATAGGAAAAACTTTCTCTTGTGCCATGTCCCTTCACTCCTTCTGGTTGTCCCTCAACATCTTCGATTATGTATGAGAGCATAAACTAAAATACAAGAATGAGAACACAGGGCAGTCCTCGTTCTTCTCTCCCATATTGGTACTGTTTATCTTAAACTGAATCTTGTGGTTCTGCAAATATTTCGCGTTTATAAACAGGGAAAGAAGGGAATTTACACATCCCCTTCCTGCCTATACATAATATGGTCAGAGTTATTTATGTCTATGCTATGGTATTACAAAATCGCGTTTTGTTCAAGAATGGTTTGAATTTTTGTGACCATCAGATCAATTGCAACGTGATTTTGTCCGCCTTCCGGGATAATAATATCAGCGTATCGCTTTGTCGGCTCAACGAATTGATTGTGCATCGGGCGGACAACAGACACATATTGTTCAATGACAGAATCAATAGAGCGTCCGCGCTCATTAATATCTCTCATAATCCGTCTGATGATGCGCAAGTCTGCGTCTGTGTCAACGTAAAGCTTGATATCCATCAGGTCGCGCAGCCTTTTATCTTCAAGAACAAGAATGCCTTCAAGAATAATCACGTCTTTCGGCTCTACGTGAACCGTTTCTTCTGACCGTGTGTGAAGCTTATAATCGTAAATCGGCTTTTCAATCGGACGGTAATTCAAAAGGTCTTGAATATGCTCGATTAAATAGTCATTATCAAACGCAAGCGGATGATCATAGTTTGTATTCAGCCTTTCTTCAAATGGAAGATGGCTTTGGTCTTTATAATAGAGGTCTTGCTGGATCATTAAAATCGAGTGCCCTTTGAATTGTTCATAAATTGAACGTGTTACACTCGTTTTTCCTGATCCGGAACCTCCTGCGATTCCAATGACTACTGGACTCTTACCCATGGGTGATTACTTCCCCTTTCTCATCATGTTGCTCGGATAAATCTTTTTGTCTAATTTGAATTTGACAATTTGCAGGGGATGGCGGGCAGCGTCTAGCTCATTTCCGTCTTCGTCCCAAATGGTTTCAATCGTATGTGTAAAGTTTTCGATTTCCGGACCGAAAAATTCTACTTCGTCGCCTTTTTTGAAGAAATTGCGCTGCTGAAGAGTGACCATTTGTGTATCCTCATCATAATTCAGCACTAAGCCGACAAAATCAAATGTTGTTTTTTTGCCGTGTTCGCCAAACATTTGCTCTTCATAGCCTGGTGTTCCTTCGAAGAAAGCTGTCGCAGTGTCACGGTTGGCGCATTTATCAAGCTCTTCCAGCCATTCTTTTTGAATCACAAAGTTATCGGGATCAGCGCAATAAGCGTCAATCACTTTACGATATACGCTGACAACTGTCGCTACGTAGTGAATGGATTTCATCCGTCCTTCAATCTTTAAGCTGTCGATGCCCATTTCAATCATTTTCGGAATCGACTCAATCAGCTTCAAGTCTTTCGGACTCATTGCAAACGGAGCGTCTTCTTCACTGTATAAAGCAACGGCATTGGCACCGTCGGTTTGATATAAATCATAATCCCAGCGGCATGACTGGCAGCAGCCTCCGCGGTTGGAATCGCGGGCTGTCATGTGATTGCTCAGGACACAGCGGCCGGAGTATGCAATACACATCGCACCGTGAATAAAGGATTCGATTTCGATATCTACTTTTTCTTTCATTTCTCTGATTTCGAGCGCGCTTGTCTCACGGGCTAACACCACACGGTCAAGCCCTTCTTCCTTCCAGAACTGAACAGCCTTCCAGTTGGAGAGAGATTGCTGCGTGCTCAAGTGAACCTCAACATGAGGCGCTACTCTGCGGCATGTTTCGATAATAAGCGGATCTGCCACAATGATGCCGGCAACATTGGCGTCACCAAGAGCTTTTAAATAATCTTCAAGCCCGTCAATATTCTCATTATGGGCAAAAATGTTTGTCGTGACGTAAATTTTCGCGCCGTATTTTTTCGCAAATTCCACGCCCTCTGCGATTTCTTCAATCGTAAAGTTATCCGCATTCGAACGAAGCCCGTATTCCTGCCCTCCGATAAAGACGGCATCCGCTCCGTAATGCACAGCAATTTTCAGCTTTTCAAGATTCCCCGCAGGCGCGAGAAGCTCTGGCTTTTTCATAATCACACGCTTACCATCCACTATTTTAGAAATCTTATCATTTACGGCAGTCATAGCGTAACCTCCTTTTCATTAATAAACCGTTTCTTTAAAGAAGAAGCCAGTATCTATTTTTCTGTTTACTGGCTGAATGTTTTCAATACGTTCGATCCAGTCTTCTTTTTTCGCTTCGTAATCGTCACGGTTTTCCGCACACAGATCAATCGCTTCTCTGTACATGCTGGTGACTTCCACTAAGTATTCAGATGATTTCAGAACACCGTCGATTTTGAAAGAATCGACTCCCGCATCTATCAGCTCTTCAAGTTCATCAATGATGCACACATCGTTTGGGCTCATGATATGTGTGCCGTTTTCATCTTCGAAAATCGGATATTTATTATGGCGTTCCTTATCATGCAGGAACATGCCCGATTCTTTTTTCTTTCTTTCAATGTCCATGACTTTGCCTTGGTATTCGAAATAGTTTCCGATCAAGGAACGTTTCGACTGGAACATGCAGGTCATTCCATGCACCTGAACTTCAATTTCAACTTCTGCGTTTTCTTTGATCTCGACAATGCTGTCCATATTTAATTCTCTGGCAAGCACAGATCGAGTTGCGCCTTTACGTCCCCAGTAGTTGCATGTATAATAGTTGGTTCCTGTCGTTTCTGTGCTCCAATGAAGCTTCAGATCCGGCGCTGATTCACGTGCAGCCATAAGAACGGCAGGATCGCCGAATACAGCCGCATCAACGCCCGTTTCCGCTAAGAAAGCGAGATAATCGCCAAGTTCTCCCACTTTATCATTATGAAAAATTCCGTTTACGGCAACGTATACTTTTGCTCCTTCGTTGTGGGCAATGTCTACGGCTTTCGTTACATCCTCACGGGAAAATTCCCCCGCTAATCTAAGACCGTATCTCTGTTCCCCAACTAAAAACGCAGTTGCTCCCGCCTGAATCAGCGGCAAAATGTCTGCCGTACTTGTCGGTGTGACTAAGAGCTCTGGTTTTTTCATGACGTTCACCTCTTCTTTTTACTGATCGCAAGCCCGTCCCCAACAGGGATAATCGCAGTTTGATAATCCGGATGATTCATCAGCCAATGATTATACTCATCGATTTTTGATACCAGCCTGCGTCTTCTTTTTGGTTCTATTTTGCTGTAATCCTCTGCCACCAAACCTTTAAACAGCACGTTGTCTGTTAAAATCACCCCGTCTGGCGAAAGCATCGGTTCATATAAGTGAAAAAAGTTTTGATATTGACCTTTAGCAGCATCAATGAAAATCACATCATATGGCGCTGTGACATGAACGGCTTCTGCTAATTCGAGCGCGTCCCCGTAAAACACATGGATTCGGTCATTCAGCTGAAAATCCTTTATGTTTTTAACAGCTTCCTCATGGCGTGTCTCATTGCGTTCAATCGTATATATTTCTGCAGACGGCAGTGCCAGCGCCATTCGAATGGCCGAGTAACCGATAGCCGTTCCGATCTCCAGTATTTTCTTCGCCTGTTTGACAGACAAAATTTGAAGCAGCACTTCTATGCCCGCTTTTTCCATAATCGGAACATGATGTTCTTCCGCATATGCTTCCAGTTTCCTCACGTTATCCGGCTGAGGCTTCAATAAAGCTTCTATATAGTTATTTATTTGTTCATAGCGGTCTGTCACAACAAACAGCCTCCCGTTCTAAAAAGGAGTGCCCCAGTCTTTGACACAGGACACTCTCTGAGCACAACTTGTATACGTTAGTAAACAACCCGATATATTTTATCATAAAACCTTGCGGAATGCGAATAAAAGGAGAGCTTTTGCTCTCCTTTTATTTCTGATTTTTTGCCGAAATATATTTTTCTTTTGCTTTATTATGTTCTTTTAATGTTTTCGTAAATACGACATCACCGTTTGATTTTGCTAAAAAGTACAGATAGTCCGTTTTATCCGGATGAAGCGCCGCTTCCCATGACGACATTCCGGCATTGGCAATCGGTCCTGGCGGCAGGCCGGTGTTTTTATACGTATTGTACGGCGAATCGATTTCAAGGTCTTTATAAAGCACCCGGTCTTTATGTTTTCCAGCCGCGTACAAGACGGTCGGATCGGTCTGAAGCGGCATCTTCTTTTTCAGCCTGTTATAAAAGACGCTGGAAATTTTATGGCGATCGGCTTTTTCAGTCGCTTCCTCTTCGATCAAAGAAGCCACCGTCAGCAGCTTATGCACAGAAAGCTTTTCTTTCTTCATTTCTGTTTTGTATGTTTTCACATAAGAATCTGTCTGTTTCATCATCTCAGTTATGATGTTCTCAAGCGACGTATCCGGATCGTTGAATGGATATGTAGCCGGGAATAGGTATCCTTCCAGCGGATGCTTTATATTCTTCTGAAAAACATCGTTTGTAACGGTGTCCGGAAATTCCTTTTTCAGCTGATTGATAAACGTTTTATCGTCCAGCTTTGCCATGACCTGTTTTTTTGAGTATTTCGTTTCCTCCGCAATGGCGTCGGCGATCTGTGTCAGCTGTTTCCCCTCAGGCACGGTGATTTGAAAGGCGTAGTTTGTTGCTCCGCTTGTCAGCTTCTTGATAATGGCATCCAGATCCATTCCTTTGTTCAGATGGTAGTACCCGGCTTGGAATCCGGAAGCTTTTTTATATTTCACATAGTACTGAAATGCCTTTTCACTTTTTATGACATTGTTTTCCTTCAAAATCGATGCGATCGCAGATACAGACGATCCGCTCGGAATGTTAATATTAACTGTCGTTTTATTGTTTTTTTCAACAGGTTCCAGCAGTGATTTCCCATATAAAAATGCTCCGCCTATGATGAGAAGCAGCACAATAATGGAAGACAGTACAATTCTTTTTTTATTTAAAAATGATTTTTTTTGCTGATTAATATACATAAGGTCTCCTCCCATCAGCTTTTATACTACATGATTCATGCTGTTTCGGCAATTTATTACAAAAAAAGTCTCTTTATAAGCAGAAAAAAAGCCGGAGCAGTATAGGCTCCGGCTTTTGGCGCGGTTTTTACTCTTCGTCTTCTTCCGCTAAAAACGTGTTTAATGTCTCTTCGATCATATCCCATTCTTCATCGGTTTCGATCGGGAATAGTTCACCGTCTTCACCATCTTCGTTTGGCGTAAAGCTGGAAGCAAGAATTTCTACTTCTTCGTCATTCTTTGTTTCAATTGGGTAGTACAACACATAAGATTTGCCAAACTCTTCGTTTTCAAATGTAAACAGTACTTCGCAAAGCTGTTCATTTCCTTGATCGTCAACAATTGTAATATTTTTTTCGCCGTGTTCCATTATATTCACCTCTGGCTTTAATTTAAGCTGTCAAGATATCCTTGCAGAATCATAACAGCCGCCATTTTATCAATGACTTTTTTTCGTTTCTGCCTGCTGACATCAGCGGCAATCAGCATTTTTTCAGCCGCCATTGTGGTAAGACGCTCGTCCCACAACACAACAGGAACATTGTACGTGTTTTCAAGCACTTTCGCAAATGTTTGGCTGGCTTCACCTCTCGGGCCGACTGTTCCATTCATGTTTTTAGGAAAGCCAAGCACGATCTTATCTATAGTATAGTCTTTTGTCAGTTCAGATAAACGGGGTAATCCGTAATCGCCCTCTGCTTCATTTATCTTTATGGTCTCAATGCCTTGAGCAGTCCAGCCCATTTCATCGCTCAGAGCAACACCGAGTGTTTTGGTTCCTAAATCGAGCCCTAATATTCTCATTGTTTATTTACGCCTCTTTATGCTGTTCTAAATAAGACTTCACCAATTCCTCGATTAATTCGTCTCTTTCAAGTTTGCGAATTAAATTGCGAGCGTCACGATGCCTAGGAATATAAGCGGGATCACCTGACAGCAAGTATCCGACAATCTGATTGATTGGATTGTAGCCCTTTTCCTGAAGCGCGTCATACACAGTAATCAGCACCTCATTTACGTTAGTCTCGGCAGAATCATCGGAGAAATTAAATTTCATCGTTTTATCAAACGAGCTCACCGTTTTGCACCTCTTTCCCAAATTCGCAGGCAAAGTTCAGCCTGGGGTCCTAATCTTACCATCATTCTACACTACATGGGCAAATTATAAAACGGATTTCACCCAATCTTCTACAGAAGCCAATGCTTCTTCTAATTTTTCCGGCTGCTTGCCGCCCGCCTGTGCCATGTCCGGACGGCCTCCGCCGCCTCCGCCGCAAACTTCCGCGGCTTGTTTGACAAGCTTGCCGGCATGAAGGCCTTTCTCAATCAGATCCTTTGTAACACCGGCAGAAATATTGACTTTATCATTTTGTACAGCGCCAAGCACGATGACCGCAGAGCCGATTTTTGCTTTCAGTTCATCAACCATTGTGCGGAGATGGTTCATGTCTTTGGCGTTTACCTTTTCCGCAAGCACGCTGACACCATCAACTTCTTTTACTTTTGATAGAATGGCGCCTGCTTCAACGTTGCCTAGTTTCGCCAGAAGAGATTCATTTTCTCTTTGCGCTTCCTTCAGCTCAGCCTGCAGCGCAGCAACGCGCTTCGGCACCTCTTTGATATTTGTTTTCAGTTCGTCGGCAGTCTGCTTCAAAACTGAGATCTGACTGTTCATTTCCACGTAAGCGCCTTGTCCTGTTACAGCTTCAATCCGTCTAGTGCCCGCTCCGATTCCAGACTCAGATACAATTTTAAACAAGCCGATTTCCGCTGTGTTGCTGACATGGCATCCGCCGCAAAGCTCAAGGCTGTAATCTCCGACTTGAACAACCCTTACAATATCACCGTATTTTTCTCCGAACAGAGCCATAGCTCCCATTTCTTTTGCTTCAGCGATCGGTTTCAGATCAATGCTGACCGGGATGCTTGCCCAAATCTTTTCGTTTACAATGACTTCAATTCGTTCGAGCTCTTCTTTTGTCACTTGTCCGAAGTGTGAGAAGTCAAAACGAAGGCGGTTTTCATTCACAAGAGAGCCCGCCTGATTGACGTGCGTTCCAAGAACATCCTTCAAGGCCTGGTGCAATAAGTGCGTTGCCGTATGGTTTTTAATCACGCCGCTTCTCATATGATCTTCAACCTCAGCTGTTACATGCATGCCTTTTTGAACGCTTCCGCTCTCGACAACACCTTCATGCACATGCTGGCCGTTCGGCGCTTTTTGCACATCTTTCACTTTTACCACTGCCTGCTCGCTGCGCAAAAAGCCTTTGTCGCCGATTTGACCGCCGCTTTCCGCATAGAAAGGTGTTTCGTCAAGAATGATCTGTACAGTTTCGCCTTCATGCGCTTCTTCAATTAACTGGCCGTCCTGCAGAAGCACAATCACATTGGCATCAGCCTTTGTTTGGGAGTAGCCGACAAATGTGCTTTCTTCTGTTACGTCGCGTAATGCGCCGCCCTGCACCTGCATGCTGCCGACATCCTGACGTGCATTTCTGGCCCGCTCGCGCTGCTGGTTCATTTCTTCTTCAAAGCCTTTATGGTCAACTGTCATGTTCTCGTCTTCCGCATATTCTTCAGTCAGTTCAACCGGGAATCCATACGTGTCGTAAAGTTTAAAGACATCCGCACCTGAAATGACGCTGCTGCCCTTATCTTTTTCCTTTTTGATCATTTCAGACAAGATGGCAAGTCCTTCATTCAATGTTTCGTGGAAGCGTTCTTCCTCCGTTTTAATGACCTTTGAGATGAATTCTTCCTTCTCTTTTACTTCAGGGTAGAAAGCAGCCATGATCTCAGCAACAACCGGCACAAGATCGTACATGAACGGACGGTTGATGTTGATCGTTTTGGCATAACGAACAGCGCGGCGCAATAAACGTCTTAATACATAGCCGCGTCCTTCATTTGACGGAAGCGCCCCGTCACTGACAGCAAAAGCAACCGTTCTGATGTGGTCGGCGATGACTTTAAATGCAGTGTCTTTTACATGATCTTGGCCGTAAGCTTCACCGGAAATCGTTTCTGTCGCTTTAATGATTGGGACAAACAAATCAGTATCAAAGTTTGTCGGGACATTTTGAATGACAGATACCATTCTTTCAAGCCCCATCCCTGTATCGATGTTTTTCTTCGGAAGCGGCGTATACGTGCCATCCGGATTATGGTTGAACTCAGAGAATACAAGGTTCCATACTTCAAGATAGCGGTCATTTTCTCCCCCAGGATAAAGCTCCGGATCGTCAGGATCGTTCCCGTACGCTTCACCGCGGTCGTAGAAAATTTCTGTGTTCGGTCCGCTCGGCCCTTCGCCGATGTCCCAGAAGTTCCCTTCCAGGCGAATAATTCTTTCTTCCGGAACACCGATTTTTTTCGCCCAAAACTCATACGCTTCTTCATCTTCCGGATGAACTGTAACAGAAAGAAGCTCTTCGTCAAAACCAATCCACTTGTCACTCGTTAAAAATTCCCAAGCCCATGTGATCGCTTCTTCTTTAAAATAATCGCCGATGGAAAAGTTTCCGAGCATTTCAAAGAATGTGTGATGGCGCGCGGTTTTACCCACATTTTCAATATCGTTTGTTCTGATTGCTTTTTGAGCGTTTACGATTCTTGGATTTTCCGGCACAACGCGGCCGTCAAAATATTTTTTCAGCGTCGCAACACCGCTGTTGATCCAAAGCAGTGAAGGATCTTCATGAGGCACTAATGACGCGCTCGGCTCTACAGCATGTCCTTTTTCTTTAAAGAAATCCAAAAACATTTGACGCACTTCAGCAGAAGTTAAGTGTTTCATTGTATTTCCTCCTCTATAAAAATCGAAATTCTCTTCAGTGACAGCAAAAAAGCCCTCCCCCTATGCAAACACACGTTTACACAGGGACGAGAGCTGTCTCGCGGTACCACCCTGATTACGGGCCTTATGATTCGCCCGTCACCTTTCATCCAATAACGCAGGATGTGCGGCAGCGATTAACTGCACTCAGGATTAGCTTCCTCCGATCTTCTGATAAAGCTCCTTTCAGCTTACGGAGCTTCTCTCTTTAACAGGGCTTCGGCGTACTCAGATCCGTCACTCGAGATTCGTATGTATTCTACGAGAAATTATAGACAAGCGGCACGCCAATGTCAATGCTCCGTCCGCATCCGCAGAAAATGGATCATCATTACTTTTAAAACAGCCGCAGCAGGCACTGCCAGTATCATGCCGACAATCCCCGCCAGCTCACCTCCGGCAAGAAGCGCAAGCATGATCACTACCGGGTGCATCTTGAGGCTTCTGCCGACAATAAACGGACTGAGGACATTTCCTTCCAAAAATTGAAGTACAAACACCGTAATGACAACGACAAGAACGGCCTTCACAGAAATCGTCATCGCAATCAAAAGCGCAGGAACAGCGCCGATAAAGGGACCGAAGTACGGGATGACATTCGTAATACCCGAGATAAGACCCAGTATCAGCGGATACGGAAGGCCAAATATCCAAAATGTAATACCGGCTACGGCTCCGAGAATCAAGCAGACGAGCAGCTGGCCGCGAATGTAATCACCGAGAGAATCATCTACATCAAGCAAAAAATCGCTGCCCCGCTTCCTCCACGACTTCGGCGTCAAATACCACACCGTTTTTTTCATCAATTCGATGTCCTTGACCATATAAAACACGAGAAAAGGAATCGTTGCCGCAATTAAGAAATAGTCGAGCACTTTACGGATTCCGCTGATTGCCCCTTCGATTGTGCCGGCGAAAAACGCCTCTGTCTGCCTAATCATTTTGTCTATGCGATGATGCATGCCGTCCGGCCAGTCATCTGTATGGTTATGCACGTGAAGAAGGAGCCCATTGTACGTCTCGGCAAACATAGGTATATTTTCTGACAAATCCGTCAGCTGCACGATTAGAACAGGCACACCTTTATATAATGCCCAGCCCAGTCCGCCAAAAAAAAGAACGTAAATCACCAAAATGCTTAAAGTCCTCGGCAGACCTTTGTCATGAAGCCACTCAGTGACCGGAAGTAATAAATAAGAAATAAAAATAGAAATGATCAAGGGAATAAAGATCGATTTTATGACGAGCCACAGGGGAGACCATAACATATCTAGCATACAAAAGACATAGACTGTTAACAGGACCAATAAACAAATGGCCACCCATAACAAAAGCTGCACCGGTTTCTGGAGCATCTGCTTTCACCTCTTCTATATCTTTTGAGGATTATAGGGAATTATTCTCTTATGTTTTCTTTACACAGGCAAATAGAATGGATATTTTCCCACGCTAAATTTTCAGAAAAGTTTGACCCTTCTGCACTAAGGTATGCATCATATCGTGTTGTTACTTTCCTCAACCTTGTAAGTTAGTTACATTTACACACAATTATTAAAGTTTCTGTTAGGAGGATTGCGATGATCTCATTTCAAAATGTAAACAAGCATTACGGAGATTTTCATGTGCTAAAGCAGATTAACCTGCAAATCGAAAAAGGTGAAGTCGTCGTCATTATCGGCCCATCCGGTTCCGGAAAAAGCACTTTACTCAGATGCATCAACAGGCTGGAGACGATTAACGAAGGAACACTTACCGTAAACGGCACAGTTATTAATGACAGAAAAACTGCCATTAATCACGTACGGCGAAATATCGGAATGGTGTTTCAGCACTTTCATTTATATCCTCATAAAACCGTGCTGCAAAATATTATGCTGGCGCCCGTAAAAGTACTCGGACAATCCGCTGAACAAGCGAAGGAAACTGCACTGTATTACCTTGAAAAAGTCGGCATCCCTGAGAAAGCAAACGCCTATCCTTCCCAGCTTTCCGGCGGGCAGCAGCAGCGTGTGGCTATTGCCCGGGGACTGGCGATGAAGCCGGAGGTCATGCTGTTTGACGAGCCGACATCGGCGCTCGATCCGGAAATGATCGGTGAAGTGCTTGATGTGATGAAGAACCTCGCCAAAGAAGGCATGACAATGGTTGTCGTGACGCATGAAATGGGGTTTGCGAGAGAAGTGGCGGATCGTATTGTCTTTATTGATGAAGGTAACATTCTGGAGGAATCAGCACCGGCTGAGTTTTACGCAAACCCGAAGGAAGAACGGGCACGCCTATTCTTGAGCCGTATTTTAAATCATTAAAAAGAGAAATGGGGGCGTTTGTATGAAAAAGATTTTATCGTTAGCATTGATTTCTTTAATCGCTGTTGTCATGCTTGCTGCATGCGGAAGCAAGGGGTCAAACGGAGAAAGCGCAAAGGATAGCAAAAAAGATACATTAGCTGTCATTAAAGATCAAGACAAAATGGTTTTCGGTGTTAAAACCGACACCAGGCTGTTCGGCCTGAAAAACCCAAGCTCAGGTGATATCGAGGGATTTGACATCGACATTGCCAAACAAATCGCTAAAGATATTTTAGGCGACGAAAACAAAGCTGAATTTAAAGAAGTCACATCAAAAACAAGGATTCCGATGCTTCAAAACGGAGATATCGACGCCATTGTCGCAACGATGACGATCACTGATGAACGAAAAAAGGAAGTTGACTTTTCCGATGTCTATTTTGAAGCAGGCCAATCACTTCTCGTGAAAAAAGGCAGCAAGATCAAAAGTATTGAGGACCTTGGCAAAGGCTCGAAAGTTCTCGCTGTAAAAGGCTCCACTTCCTCTCAAAACATACGCGAAAAGGCGCCTGATGCGAGTGTATTAGAGTTCGAAAACTACACCGAAGCCTTTACAGCGCTGAAATCCGGTCAAGGCGATGCTCTCACAACGGATAATGCTATTTTATACGGAATGGCTGACGAGAATAAAAATTATCAATTAACAGGAGAACCATTCACGGATGAGCCATATGGAATTGCCGTAAAAAAAGGACAATTGGCTCTCGCAAAAGAAATTAACGCTTCTCTCGAAAAGATGAAATCGGACGGTAGATATGACGAGATTTATAAAAAATGGATAAAAGAAAAACCAGCTGAATAACGAACATCCCGGGGTGAGCAGGCGATGCTCATCCCGATTTTATAAGGAGAGTGAATAAAGCATATGAATGTGTCTATTCTATTCGATAACTTCGACATGTATATGGACGGTTTTTACCACACGCTGCTCGCAAGCCTGATCGCGCTGGCCGGCAGCTTTGCGCTTGGCGTTCTTGTCGCGGTGATGAGAATAACAGTATTTAAGCCCTTGCAATGGCTCGGGACGGCTTATGTCGAATTTATCCGCAATATCCCTTTGCTTTTGATCACATTTGTCTTTTACTTTGGACTTCCAAATGCGGGTCTGAGGCTGGATGGATTCCAAGCGGGAACCGTTGCGCTCACAATTTATACGTCTGCTTTTATCGCAGAAGCCATCAGAGCCGGCATCCAGTCTGTTTCAAAAGGGCAAATGGAAGCAGCAAGATCGTCAGGCTTTACCTACAGCCAGGCAATGGTATATATCATTTTGCCCCAGGCGATCAAAATTGTGATCCCCCCCTTGGGCAATCAATTTTTAAACTTGGTCAAAAACTCGTCTATTCTCGGGGTTGTTGCCGGATTGGATCTCATGTATCAGGCAGATTTGGTGTCATCAAGCACGCTCGTCGTTTTTGATGTCTATATCTTTGTGGCACTCTTTTACTTAGTGCTGACGATACCGCTTAGTATCGGTGTTAACTATTTGGAAAAACGGCTGGAAAGAAGCTATTGATAAGGAGTGAAAAACATTGGATTTCATCGGAGCTTATTCATCTGAACATTTAGCTTTTTTATGGGACGGCTTTCTCGTCACACTGTACGTTGCATTTATTTCTATCATTCTGAGCTTTATTTTCGGGTTGATCGCAGGTACTCTCCGTTATGCGAAAATCCCTATTCTTTCTCAACTGATTGCCGTTCTCGTTGAAACGATCAGAAATCTTCCATTATTATTAATTATTTTCTTTACGTTTTTCGCCCTGCCGGAAATCGGGATCAAACTTGAAATTACAGCTGCCGCTATTACAGCCTTAACAATCTTTGAATCCGCCATGCTTTCTGAAATCATACGGAGCGGCCTGAATTCAGTTGACAAAGGGCAAATTGAGGCAGCGCGTTCCTCCGGTCTTAGCTATACACAGTCACTTTTCTCTATTGTGATGCCTCAGGCGCTTCGCCGGATGGTTCCGCCGATCGTAAGCCAGTTTATTTCTTTATTAAAGGATACATCGCTAGCTGTTGTCATTGCCCTGCCTGAGCTTATTCATAACGCGCAGATTTTAAACGGGCAAAGCGCTGACGGCAGTTATTTTTTCCCGATTTTTCTGCTGGCGGCATTGATGTATTTTGCAGTCAATTACAGTCTTTCACTTGCAGCCAGACGCCTAGAGGCACGCCAGACATAAAAAGGATACTCTAAAGAGAGTATCCTTCATTCCTTAAAACATCTTCATCATTCTTTTTCTCATCCGCTTCATGCTTCGATTATTCAGCATGTCAGATTGAGTCGCCATTCGGTACACGAGAGCCCCGGCTCCCAGCGCCAAAAGAGAAGTCATTGTCCGATTCATCCTGCGCATCTCCTTTCGTTATTAAAAATTGATGCTGCGTTCATCCTCAGAAAACAAATCATCCAGGCTGCTTAGCGTTCCGTCTTCTTCCACTTGATGAGTTTCAATCTTCCCTTTGACCACTGTCAGCTCAATGAAACAGCCCCAGCAATAATATTGGTTCACGCCGATTTTCCCGATATCCTTACTTTTGCAGTTCGGGCATATAAGCATATCTCACACCTCTATCCGTTCAGAACGATCTCGTCTTTCCGCACCTCTACAAGCGAATCCGCTCTTTGGATCTGGCGTTTGCACCCCGCTAAGTCAGAAAAGAAACCGTCCGAGAGTTCATATGCTACGATTATGCCCTTGTCCAAACAAAAGTATACATCTTCCAGCATCCCCAAAATATCACCCTCTTGCGATTTCACAAGCTTCATTTTCATCTGCTCATATGTGAAGCATGATTTCGGAAGAGGCAAAAGCTGTTCTGAATTGACTGCGGCCAATATCCGGTCATGAAGAATGCAACTGATATCACATGCACGTAAAAGCGCATGATGGTTATGAAAAAGACGTTTTTGTTCAAGAATAAATCCGAGACAATTTCCTTCAAGAGAAAAACAAATATCAGAAATCGTCCCAAGATAATAAGAAGTTTGTTCTGAATATACAGGAAATCCTTCTACCTCATGGCATGTTCTCAAAGTGTGATCAACCACCTTTTGTTGAACAGGCTTAGGTTTTGCTTTTCACCTTTGACACATACGATGAAATCACTTCCACCCCACTGAAAAAAGCTCCCGCAAACACGGGAGCCCTTTTTACAGCTGTTCTTCTTTCATAAAATCGAATGGCGTAATGCCTTCCATTCCGATATTTGCGTCGTGCACGCTGAACGGGAGCTCTTTTTGCAAAGCCGCAAGCTCAGCATCCATTTCAGCCGCCTGCGCTGACAGCCTGTTTTTTAATGAGGTCTGTCTGACAGTCGCGTCATTATTTTTCACGCCCCACTCCAGCGCTTCCTCTTCCCCGCATAAAATGAGAAATTTCTTCGCCCTCGTGATGGCGGTATATAGAAGGTTTCTTCTGAGCATTCTATAGTAGCCCTTCACTACAGGAAGAACCACGATCGGAAATTCACTGCCCTGCGATTTATGAATAGAGCAGCAATACGCATGAGTAAACTGACTGAAGTCTTTTTTCGTAAATGTCATTTCATTGCCGTCAAAAGAGACAACAGCCATGTCTTCTTTTTCTGTATTTTCCTTCGCATAGAAAATTGAAGTGATTTCTCCAATATCGCCGTTAAACACATTGTTTTCCGGCTGATTGACAAGCTGCAAAATTTTATCCCCGGTTCTATAGACAACGTCACCGAACTTAATTTCCCTCCGCTTTTCTTTTGGAGGGTTTAAAATATCCTGCAGCATCACATTCAGCTCATTGATTCCGGCTTTCCCTCTGTACATTGGGGCGAGGACCTGTATATCTTTTGCCGTATATCCTTTTTTCAATGCATTCGCGACAACCTTCTCAACCACTTCTTTAATTTGCGAACCACCGCAGCGAATAAAGGAACGATCCTTTGTCGGGGCCGTCAGGTTGTTTGGAAGCAGCCCATTTTTCATCTCGTGGGCAAGCTCGACAATCGACGATCCTTCCGCTTGCCGGTAGATGTCGGTCAGTCTTACGGTCGGAATCACCTGGGATGCCAAAAGGTCTCTGAGCACTTGACCGGGTCCGACGGAAGGCAGCTGGTCTTCGTCTCCGACAATGATGATTTGAATATGGTCAGGGATCGCTTTGAACAAATGATTCGCAAGCCATATATCAAGCATACTCGCTTCATCGATAATTAAAAGCTTCCCTTCAATCGGCTGGTCCTCTGTATGAGTAAATCCTTCCGCGCCATTCCACCCGAGCAGCCGGTGTATCGTAACCGCCGGAAGACCCGTTGACTCACTCATTCGTTTCGCCGCTCTACCTGTAGGCGCGGCCAGCACAATCGGAAAAGCTTCATCTTTTTTATAATCCGACGGATCGAGTGAAGCACCGTGGAGTTCTCCATACAATTCTACAATGCCTCTGATGACCGTTGTTTTACCGGTACCCGGCCCTCCCGTTAAAAGAAGCATCGGTGACGACAGCGCTTTTTGTATCGCTTCCTTCTGACTCGGCGCGTACTGAACATTCATACGCTCTTCCAATTCTCCTAAAGCCAGAAGGAATTCTGATTCAGGAAACTGGTCGTCATATTCGGTTTGGCTTGCGATCTGTTTCACACGCTTTGCAACATTTTGTTCAGCGAAAAACAGCGACGGAAAGTAACATCGTTCATCTTCAATGACAATATCCTTATTTTCTCCAAGCGCAATCATTGCATTAGCGGCATCCATTTCTGTAATGCGCTGTCCATCTGCCGCTGACTGATTTAACAGCGTTTGGGTTTCGATAATCAGCTGCTTCGTTTCTATGTACGTATGCCCTTCTGAAAGGCATGTCGTTTCAAGCGTGTACAAAATAGCCGCTTTTATCCGCTCAGGATGATTCCCTGAGAGCCCCATTCTTCCGCCAAGCTCATCTGCTTTTCCAAAGCCTATGCCTTCCACGTCTCTCACAAGCTGATAAGGGTTTTCCTGAATTTTCTCCAGCGTCTCGGATTCATAGGCCTGATAGATTTTCATAGACAGCTGAGGGCCGAACCCAAATTGATTCAGCGAAATCATAATTTGCTCCAGTCCCTGATGCCGCTGCAAAGCACCGGCAAGGGTGTCAGCTTTCTTTTTTGACAGTCTGGGAACATCATAAAGGACTGAAGAATCAGCCAAAATTTTATTAATCGCACTGTCACCCAGTTTTTTCACAATCTCTTCAGCGGTTTTTTTACCGATTCCTTCAAACAGATCGCTCGACAAATACTGAATGACACCTTCTTTTGTTGTCGGGATCTCCTTTTTGAAATGCTCAGCTTGAAATTGCAGTCCGAACTTTGGGTGAGTAACGGTTTTTCCGTAAAACGTGTAGGTCTCTTCTTCTTGAAGCGCAGGGAAGTAGCCCGTCACGGATACGACTTTATCTTCAATAGCTTCGGAGGTCTCTGTGACTTTCACTTTCAGAACCGTATATAAATTGGCGTCATTGTGATAAATGACGGTGTTTACTGTCCCTTTTAAAAAGGGCTCCTCCTCCATTTTCAGCTGATCCGGGTGCTGCTGCACGAGCCGTCCCTCCTCCTGAGCTTTTTATGATGGGTCGATCAGTTGTTTTGCATGAAGCGCCAGCATATGATCCGGCTGGATTTCGATAGCCTTATCCAGCATTTCAAGCGCTTTTTCACGATTTTCTTTATAAGCATAAGCGACACCGGAATTATAAAACGCATCCGCGTGCCCCGGGTCTTGCTCTGTTACAGCTTCAAATTGGCTGAGTGCTTCGTCCAGCATGCCTTCGTTCGCTAAGCACATCCCGAATTGGAAACGCGCTTCTGCATCGTTTTCATTCAGCTCGACGGCTCTTTGTAAATATGGCAGAGCGAGCTTAGGCTGCTCCAGCTTTACGAGAACGGTTCCAAGCATGTAGAAAAGATCACCGTTCTCCATTCCGGCACGCAGCGCTTTTTCAAACATGTCTTTCGCTTCTTTGTACATTTCTTTTACAACATAGACATTTCCTGCTCCATAATAAGCAGTGGCTGCCCCGCTGTCTAAGTCAAGCGCTTTTTCATAAAACGCAAGCGCCCGTTCCATTTCATTTACTGATGAAAGCAGGTTAGCAAAGTTAATATACGGAATTGCGTCTTCTTTGTTCTCTTCAATCGCTTTTGTAAAAGCCTCTGCCGCTTTTTCGTAATCGCCTTCCTGCATTGCCTCTATACCGGCTTGATTGTAGTCCACAGACATCTTCCTTTCATTAAAAAACCCCAACTCGCTGTTGAGGTTTTTTCATTTTATACATACCACAATTTTGTACCGTCTTTATATACGTCATCGATGGTTCCGCCGCCAAGGCATTCTTCGCCATCATAAAAGACAACGGCTTGTCCCGGTGTGACAGCACGGACCTGTTCGTCGAAGATAACCTCCGCTTCGCCTTCCCCAGTCATTCGAACCGTGACTTTATGGTCTTCTTGACGGTAACGGAATTTGGCTGTGCAGGTAATTTCTTTGCCGTCCATTATATCCGAACGAACCCAGCTGATATTGGTTGCTGTGATTTTATCGGAGTAAAGGAGCGGGTTGTGGAACCCTTGATCCACGTAAAGGATGTTCTTTTCAAGATCTTTACCGACCGCAAACCACGGCTCGCCGCTTCCGCCGATGCCAAGGCCGTGACGCTGTCCGATTGTGTAGTACATTAACCCGTCATGGCGTCCTTTTACTTCGCCGTCCATCGTCATCATATCGCCCGGCTGTGCAGGGAGATATTGGCTGAGAAACGTTTTGAAGTTGCGTTCGCCGATAAAACAGATGCCTGTGCTGTCTTTTTTCGTTGCCGTTGCAAGTTCTGCTTCTTTGGCAATTTCACGCACACGGCTTTTTTGAAGCTCGCCGATCGGGAACATGACTTTGCTTAGCGTATCTTCTGTCAGCTGATTCAAGAAGTACGTTTGATCTTTGTTTTCATCAATGCCGCGCAGCATTCTGACTTTGCCGCCGCTTCTGTCGACCCTTGCATAGTGGCCAGTCGCTAAATAGTCGGCGCCAAGTGACAGGGCATGCTCCAAAAATGCCTTGAATTTAATTTCTTTGTTGCACAGCACATCCGGGTTTGGTGTTCTGCCTGCTTTATATTCATCGAGGAAGTATTGAAATACCTTCTCGTAATATTGCTTTTCAAAATTAACGGCATAGTACGGAATTCCGATTTGATTGCAGACGCGGATGACATCTTCATAATCCTCTGTCGCCGTGCAAAAACCGTTTTCGTCCGTATCATCCCAGTTTTTCATAAAGATTCCGATCACGTCATAGCCCTGTTCTTTTAACAGCAGAGCCGCCACAGATGAGTCTACTCCGCCGGACATGCCGACAACGACTCTTGTATCCTCCGGCCGTTTTTCCATTTCATTCACTCCAATAATTAAGTCCGCCTTATTGTGTCAGCCGCTTTACAACGGCAGCCACATGTTCGGCAGCGGTTTTCACTTGCTCAGCCGTATTGCCGAGACCGAAGCTGATTCGAATTGAGGACGTCAGCCGGTCGCTCTCTTCACCGAACATGGCAGTCAGAACGTGTGACGGCAGGACTGAACCAGCGGTGCACGCTGATCCGCTGGAGACCGCGACTCCCGCCATATCAAGATTTACCAGCAGTGCCTCCACAGATACACCCGGAAAATAAAGGTTCATAACATGCGGAAGGCTATGCTCTTGATCTCCATTGATCTCGAATGCCACACCGGCATCCTTAAGCGTGCCGGCAATGATTGTTTTAAACGATTGATACTTCTCGTTTTTTTCGTCCCGTTCTTCGCCCGACAGCTTGACCGCTTCTTTCAGCCCGACAATTCCCGGAACATTTTCTGTTCCGGCACGGCGTTTTCTTTCTTGCTCTCCTCCGAATAACAGCGGAGAAAGCTTTACATCCTTACTTGCATATAAAAAGCCTGTCCCTTTTGGCCCGTTGAGCTTGTGCCCAGAAACAGACAGAAGGTCAATATGGCTGCTTTTCACATCAATTGGAAAAAATCCGAATGCCTGAACAGCATCGGTATGAAAATAAGCCTTATGTTCCTTCAGCAGCTGGCCGATTTCATCGATCGGCTGCACAGTTCCGACTTCGTTATTTCCATACATCACTGTCACAAGGATTGTATCATCACGGAGTGCTTCTTTCACCTGATTTGCACTGACTCTGCCGTTTTCATCAACATCCAGATACGTCACTTCAAATCCGTCTTCCTCCAGTTTTTCACATGTGTGAAGCACGGCGTGATGCTCAATTTTTGTCGTGATGATATGTTTTCCCTGATCTTTTCTGGCAAGCGCAGTTCCCATTATCGCTAAATTATCGGCTTCCGTTCCCCCGCTAGTGAAAATAATTTCCTGTTCTGCCGCACCAATTTCAGCTGCAATCTGCGCTCTTGCTTCGTCCACCCATTTCCGTGATTCCCTTCCAAATGAATGAATGCTGGATGGATTGCCGAAATTTCCGGAGAAATGCGGTATCATTTTCTCCAGCACGCGATCATCCATCGGAGACGTTGCGGCGTGATCCAAATAAATCCGTTCCATTTTGTTTTACACCTCTGATCTAAATATAGAACATATAAGCTTCTTGCTCTCCATCTGTGTAGCTGGCAAGGTCCTCTAATGTTGTGCTGTCTAACACTTCTTTGACGGCATCCCGTATGCGGATCCACAGCTCCCGCTTGGCAGGCTCCTCGTCTTCGAGCACTTCCACAGGGCTGATCGGACCTTCAAGCACGCGGATGATGTCTCCAGCTGTAATGGCATCCGGCTCACTGCCTAATACGTATCCGCCGTATGCGCCTCTGATGCTTTTGACTAAGCCGGCATTTCTAAGCGGTGATACCAGCTGCTCTAAATAATGCTCTGACAAATTATTTGTCTGTGCGATGCTTTTTAATGAAGTCGGGCCTTCACCATGCTTTTTCGCGAGCTCGATCATAATGGTGAGACCGTATCTTCCTTTAGTTGATATTTTCAACATGAACACCTCTGTTATTTCATGATTTTCCATATATATAATGGTAATTTCTATATAATTCGTCCGTTTATTAAATAATAGACCAACTGCTATTATAGCATACCTTCTGCGAATTTTCATGGAAGCCGGCGGAAACAGGGCTTCCCCCTTTTCTAATTTCCGGTTTTCCGTTACCCTGTAATTAAGTAAGGAGAGATGATGATGAAGCCATTGGCATATCGGATGCGTCCGACGAAAATAGAGGATATTATCGGCCAGCAGCATCTGGTGGCTGAAGATAAAATTATCGGCAGAATGGTTCAGGCAAAACATTTGTCATCCATGATTTTGTACGGGCCTCCCGGAATTGGAAAAACCTCAATCGCAACAGCAATCGCCGGTTCAACAAGTATTGCTTTCCGCAAGCTGAATGCCGTTATTAACAATAAAAAAGATATGGAGATCGTAGCCCAAGAAGCCAAAATGTCCGGCCAGGTCATTTTGATTTTGGATGAAGTCCACAGACTCGATAAAGGAAAACAGGATTTTCTTTTGCCTTATTTAGAAAATGGCATGATTATTTTAATCGGCGCCACTACAGCTAACCCATATCACGCCATAAACCCGGCCATCAGAAGCCGAACGCAGATTTTTGAGCTAGAGCCCTTAACACCTCAATTGATTAAACAGGCTTTAGAGCGAGCTCTTCATGATGAGCACCGGGGGCTTGGCACGTATTCTGTTACAATTGATGACCAGGCGATGGAGCACTTTGCCCACGGATGCGGAGGAGATGTCCGTTCCGCTTTAAATGCGCTTGAGCTTGCCGTATTATCAACGAAGGAGTCTGCGGACGGCGTGATTCACATCACATTAGAGACTGCGGAAGAATGCCTGCAAAAGAAGAGTTTTTCTCACGATAAAGACGGTGATGCGCATTATGACGTCTTGTCCGCTTTTCAAAAATCGATCCGCGGCTCTGATGCCAACGCCGCTCTTCACTATTTGGCCAGATTAATTGAAGCGGGTGACTTGGAAAGCATCGCGAGAAGACTCTTGGTTATCGCCTATGAGGATATCGGCTTAGCCAGCCCGCAGGCCGGACCTAGAGTGCTGCATGCAGTTCAGACCGCCGAACGTATTGGCTTCCCTGAAGCGCGCATACCGCTGGCCAATGCGGTAATTGAGCTCTGTCTCTCGCCGAAATCCAATTCAGCTATTTTAGCAATCGATGAAGCGCTCGCGGACATCAGAGCAGGAAAAATCGGCGATGTCCCAAAACATTTAAAAGACGCGCATTATAAAGGAGCACAGGAACTTGGAAGAGGAATCAACTATAAATACCCTCATCA
Source organism: Bacillus sp. B28 (assembly GCF_029536185.1). Lineage (NCBI taxonomy): Bacteria > Bacillati > Bacillota > Bacilli > Caryophanales > Bacillaceae > Bacillus > Bacillus sp. B28. The sequence continues at coordinate 2,709,092 of NZ_CP120511.1, forward strand.
TTACGAAAATGGATGGGTTGAACAGCAGTACCTCCCTGATCCTTTAAAGAACAAGCAATATTACAAACCGAAGCAAACTGGTAAATTTGAATCTGCGTTAAAGCAAGTGTACGATAAATTAATAAAAAGAAAATAAAAAAACAGCCTTGAATATGCTTCAAGGCTGTTTTTTCATTATTTATCCTTCACGCGTTTGATTTCAATATCTTTCAAAAGATCCATGACAACATGACCGCCCATAATCAATCCCGCAACAGACGGCACAAAAGCATTAGAGGACGGCGGCATTTTGGCTTTGCGGATTTTCGCATCGTCATTTCCGACTTCTTTTCTGACGTCTTCCCGGATCACAATTGGGCTTTCATCGGAGAAAATCACTTGAACACCCTTTTTGATGCCTTCTTTACGGAGTCTCGTACGAACTACCTTTGCAATCGGGTCAGTATGTGTTTTAGAAATATCTGCGATTTGGAAACGTGTCGGGTCTGTCTTGTTCGCCGCACCCATGCTGGAGATCAGCGGAATATCCCGTTTCAGACATTCTTTCATTAAATGGATTTTATAATGAATGGTGTCTGACGCATCAATTACGTAGTCAAGGTTATACTCAAAGAATTGCTCATACGTTTCTTCCGTATAGAACATTTTTAACGAAATCACTTCACACTCAGGGTTAATGTCTGCAATACGCGCTTTCATTAAATCCACTTTCGGCTGACCGACAGTTGAAAGAAGAGCGTGAAGCTGACGGTTTACGTTTGTGATGTCTACATCATCCTTATCGACAAGCAGGATGCGTCCAACGCCTGAACGTGCAAGCGCCTCCGCTGCGAACGATCCGACGCCTCCAACTCCAAGCACAGCAACCGTGCTGTTTTTCAGCGTTTCAAGGCCTTCTTTTCCGATAGCTAATTCATTGCGTGAAAACTGGTGTAACAAGAACCTCACTCCACATTCGTAATCTGGTTTTCATATGATAAATGGCTATTACAGAAACAGCCGTTTTTTCTGCGCATAAAAAATAAAGTCCCAATTGTGCCGTTGCAGCTTTCCTTTGTTTTGAACCCGCTCTCAGCAGGTGGGTGCCCTCTTTTAAATCTTGTAAGTCCTCTTTACCGAATGAAAAGAGGCATGTACGCCATTTAAAAATGCGGGCTCCCAAATCAAAAAAATGTTCGGTCAAAACTAGGTGTACAACTAACACATCAGGACTTTATTTAACTTGTCAAAATCATATCATAGACGATTTTGATTTTCAAGAATCGAACTGCACATTCAGTTCTTTACTTTTGTTTTAATAGAAAGATGAAGTTCATCAAGCTGCGCATCGCTTACTTCTCCCGGCGCATCTGTCATCAGACAGCTTGCACTTGCCGTTTTCGGGAAAGCGATCGTATCTCTCAGATTCGTCCGGCCGGCAAGAAGCATCACGAGACGGTCTAAACCAAGCGCGATTCCGCCGTGCGGAGGAGCGCCGTATTCAAATGCCTCAAGAAGGAATCCAAACTGTTCTGCTGCTTCTTCTTTTGTGAAACCAAGCAGTGCAAACATTTTTTCCTGAATATCCTTTTCGAAAATACGGATCGAACCGCCGCCAAGCTCATAGCCGTTTAAGACGAGGTCATAGGCTTGCGCTTTCATGTCCTCAGGCGCTGTTTCAATCAGCTCAAGGTCTTCACGGACAGGCATTGTAAACGGATGGTGCGCTGCGTAAAAACGGCCTTCCTCCGCATCATGCTCTAAGAGCGGCCAGTCAATAACCCATAAGAAATTGAAGAGGTTTTCGTCAATGAGTCCCCGTTCTTTCCCAAGCTTTAAGCGCAGGGCGCCGAGTGATGCGGCAACAACTTCGAATTTATCCGCTCCGAACAGCAGCAAGTCACCCTCAGCGGCATTAAGTGCTTCAATCAGCTTAGACTGCTTTTCATCGTCAAAGAATTTGGCGATCGGGCCTTTCACTCCGTCCGCTTCGACCTTCACCCAAGCAAGTCCTTTCGCTCCGTAATTTGCGGCAAACGCGCCCAGAGCATCGATGTCTTTTCTTGAGTAATCGCCTGCCCCGCCTTTTACGTTGATGGCTTTGACTACTCCGCCGTTTGCCACAGCTGATGAGAACACCTTAAATTCAGTATCTTTTACAATGTCAGATACATCTGTCAAAAGCATGTCAAAGCGAGTATCCGGTTTATCAGAACCGTATTTGTTCATCGCCTCGTCATACGTCATTCGAGGCAGAGGAAGCTTGAGTTCCACACCTTTCGTTTCACGCATAATCTTTGCCATCATATCCTCAGCCAATGACATAATGTCTTCCTGGCTCATAAAGGACATTTCAATATCGATTTGCGTAAACTCAGGCTGGCGGTCCGCACGCAAGTCCTCATCGCGGAAACAGCGGGCAATCTGATAATAGCGTTCAACGCCTGAGACCATCAGAAGCTGTTTAAATAGCTGCGGAGATTGAGGGAGCGCATAGAATTCACCTTCGTGCACACGGCTTGGCACCAAGTAGTCACGTGCGCCCTCAGGTGTGCTTCCTGTTAAAATCGGCGTTTCAATATCAAGAAACCCTTTTTCATCTAAAAAGCCCCGAGCAGCTCTCGTCACGTTATGGCGCAGCTGGATCGTTTGAAACATAGCCGGTCTGCGCAAATCTAAGTAACGGTATTTTAAACGCACGTCCTCTGATACATCATCCGCTTGATCAGAAATGGCAAACGGAGGCGTCTTCGCAGCACTCAATACAGTCACTGCATCAGCGTGAATTTCAATCGCGCCTGTTTTCAAATTCTTATTCACTGTGCCTTCTTCGCGCGCAACCACTTTTCCTTGAATATCAAGTACGTATTCGTTTCTGATGCCTTCCGCAATAGCAAGCGCTTCTTTTGATACATCAGGGTTAAAAACGACTTGAACAATTCCCGTACGGTCACGCAAGTCAATAAAAATCAATCCGCCGAGGTCCCGTCTTTTTTGGACCCAGCCTTTCAGCGTTACAGATTCGCCAATTGCTTTTTCAGTCATTTCGCCGCAATAATATGTTCTTCCAAACAATGCGTTCCACTCCTTATCCCTTTTGGTTTGCTTTCATCACATGTATAAATTCATCAAGAGCCACTTCAATCTGTTCGCCTGTTTTTGCATCCTTTACATTGATTTTGTTTTGAGCAAGCTCATCCTCTCCCAAAATCGCAATAAATCTGGCGTTGAGGCGGTCAGCTGTTTTAAACTGGCCTTTCATTTTCTTATTTTCGTAATCAATTTCACTGGAAATGCCTGCTTCTCTCAGTTTGTACACCAACGAAACGGAATAATCCTTCGCTTTTTCGCCAAGCGTCACGATATAGCAGTCAATCCCCTGACCAACAGGCAGTTCTCTTTTTTCAGCATCAATTGCGGCAAGCAGGCGTTCAATGCTCATCGCAAATCCGATGCCGGGCGCTTCTGGTCCGCCGATTTGCTCGACCAATCCGTCATAGCGGCCGCCGCCGGCAAGCGTTGTAATAGCGCCAAAGCCTTCCGCATTGCTCATGATTTCGAATGCGGTATGGTTATAATAATCCAGCCCTCTCACAAGGTTAGGATCAATTTCATAAGAAATGCCTAGATCGTTTAAATATTGCTTCACTTTGTCAAAATAAGCGGCTGATTCTTCATTTAAGTAAGTAAGAATAGAAGGTGCCGATTTCATCAGCTCATGATCCCGGTCCTTTTTGCAATCCAAAATTCTGAGCGGATTGGTGTGCAGACGTGACTGACAGTCTGAACAAAATTCCTCGATACGTGGCTCAAAGTGTTTCACGAGCGCTTCTCTGTAGCTTTTGCGGCTGTCCCGATCGCCAAGACTGTTTATCACAAGCTTGACGTTTTTTAAGCCGGCCTTCTGATAAATCCCCATCGCCAGCGCCATTACTTCAGCATCTATTGCAGGGTCTTTCGAACCGATCGCTTCGATTCCAAACTGATAAAACTGGCGGTAACGGCCTGTCTGCGGACGTTCGTAACGGAACATCGGCCCGACATAATACAGCTTTGTCGGCTGAACAGGGTTCGCGAATAATTTATTTTCATTAAAAGCGCGAACTGCTGCAGCAGTTCCCTCGGGGCGAAGCGTCAGGCTTCTGCCTTTGCGGTCTTGGAAGGTGTACATTTCTTTTTGTACAATATCCGTAGACTCCCCGACGCCTCTGGCGAACAGTTCTGTATGCTCAAAAATCGGCGTGCGGATTTCTTTATATTGATAAGTTCGGCAAGTGTCTCTCATGATTTGTTCAACATACTGCCAGCGCTCTGATTCTCCGGGCAGAATATCTTGTGTTCCTCTTGGAATGTTATATCCCATGTGTAGACCTCCTTATGTATCCCTTATAAAATATACATTTATCGTCAATGATGAAAAATAAAAAAACTCCCGCCCCTACTATACACATATAGTAGGGACGAGAGTTATACCCGTGGTGCCACCCTAGTTGGAATATTTTCGTATTCCCGCTCGATCCTTTAACGCAGGTTCACGTTCACTGCCTAATGACGGTATCACGCGTTCAGCAGGAAACCTCCGGAGTGTTGTTTCGAGAAAGACGCAATGGGAGCCGCTTTCAGCCTGGGGCGGTTCCTCTCTAGCCATGCAATCTGACCTACTCTTCTCCATTATTGGTTCAGTTTAATTTTTATTTATTATGTACTCGATTTCTATTATAATAATGGCATTGCCGTACTCTGTCAAGCTTTATTCCGGTTGTTTTTCTGCTGTGATGCTTCTTTGGACATAAGACCAAATTCCGTTGCCGTTTCAGTGAGATAACCGATTGTATCAGGATCGGCATGATCACTGAAATGCAGGTTTCCTTCGCCGTCGTGAAATGCACGCCCCATTTTTGGATGATATTTCATGATTTGCACACCTTTTTGATTGTATTTATGCCTAGTATAAACAAATCATTTTATTTTTATTTAAAAATCAGAAAGGACTTTACGATATTAAGAAAGAATGCTTTTTTTTACGATCATTAGAAAGGAGGACACAATGAGCAAGAAACACTTTGTCCTTATTGTATGTATTATCGTCGCCGGGGCGCTTTTCCCGCCTTTTTCTGCCGTTACAGCCGCTCAGGGAGAAGCGGTCATCGCAACAGATGAAATGAACGTCAGAAGCGGTCCGGGGCTTAGCTACGGCATCATGGCGGAGGTGAAAAAAGGAGAACGCTACCCCATCTTGAAGGAAGACGGAGACTGGGTGCAAATACAGCTTGGTTCCGGAGATAAAGGGTGGGTTGTCTCCTGGCTTATTACTAAGGAAAAACAGTCAGGCACAAGCTCTACAGACAGCAGTGAAACTGTTACATCAACAGATCCCGATTTACGGATGAGAACAGGCCCTGGTACTTCATACGAAGTCATCGGCAAATTCCCGCAGGGCAGCCAAGCCGCAGTGATTGACAAGGATTCCGGCTGGATCAAGATATCATATCGAAATTCCACCGGATGGGTATCTTCCGAATACGTCACTTCAGGCAGCGGCAGTTCAGCGTCTGAGGAAAGTGATCAGACAGAATCATCTGGTTCAACAACGGGCACGGTTGGCGTTTCTTCACTGAATGTCAGAGGGTCCGCCTCACATGATGCAGCGATTATAACAAAACTTTCACGAGGAACGAAGCTTACAATCCTCGAAGAGAAAAACGGCTGGCTCCATATTAAAGTGAATGGGCTAAAAGGCTGGGTCGCAAGCCATTACATTGTGACCAGTTCTGACCCAGCTGGAGATTCAGCTGATGTCAGCAGTTCAGACAGTACAAAAAAAGCCTATATCGTATACGGAGGAACGAATTTAAGAAGCGATGCCTCAACGTCAGCTTCAATCGTTAAACGCGCAGCCAAAGGCGATGCGTACTCCATTACCGGAGCAAAGGGCAGCTGGTATGAAGTAAAACTTGACAATGGGCAGACCGCTTATGTCGCCAACTGGGTGGTACAGACGTCTAAAAGCGCTGAAGAATCCGGAGAGCCGCCTGTCGCTGATTCCGCTTCCGGAAGCGGGTCGCTGAAAAACAAAGCGATTGTTGTCGATCCGGGGCATGGAGGAAAAGACAGCGGAACGATCGGCTATTCAGGCCAATTCGAGAAAAAACTGACGATCAAAACGGCGAAACTGCTGGCTAGCAAACTTAGATCAGCAGGAGCAGACGTGTATGTGACACGGCAGGATGATACATTTGTCAGCTTACAGTCACGAGTCTCGACGTCTCACTACCGCAACGCAGATGCCTTCATCAGCATTCATTACGACAGCTTTGCGGATACTTCTACAAGGGGAAGCACAGCTTATTACTACAGTCCTGCAAAGGATCAGGAACTGGCATCAGATGTACACTCTGAAGTGGTTAAGCGATCTTCAATTCCTGACCGCGGCGTACTGTTCGGAGATTATTATGTGCTCCGTGAAAACAAACAGCCCGCTATGCTGTACGAGCTAGGTTATGTAAGCCATCCGCAGGAAGAAGCCATAGTACATAGCAATTCATATCAAGAAAAAGTAACAGACGGAATTGAGAGCGGATTGGAGAAATATTTCCAATAAAAAAAGCTGCCTTTTGGCAGCTTTTTTATTTTGAATCCATAATCAAAGTAACCGGTCCGGAGTTAGTGAGCTTTACATCCATCATGGCGCCGAATTTACCTGTTTCTACTTTGATTCCTTTTTCACGAAGCAGGTCATTCCATTTTTCATAAAGGCCCAAAGCCTTATCAGGTTTTGCGGCGTTCATGTAGTTCGGGCGTCGTCCTTTTCTCGTATCTCCGTAAAGCGTAAACTGTGAAACAGACAAAATCTCCCCGCCTGTATCCAGAAGCGACAAATTCATTTTTCCATCGCTGTCATCGAAAATGCGAAGATTCACCATTTTATCCGCTAAGTAAGCGGCGTCCTCTTCTGTATCATCGTGAGTGATGCCGACCAGGACCATAATGCCTTGTCCAATTTGGCCGATCACATCTCCATCAACGGTTACGCTTGCTTCTGTTACTCGCTGAACGACTATTTTCATTTTGTGACTCCTTTAATTCATGACGCGGCGCACAGAATATATATCCCTTATTTGCTTAATGCGCTCGACGACTTTATGCAGATGATTGATATTCTGGATAAAAATGGCCATATGAATGGTTGCCACTTTGTTGCGATCCGATTTGCCAGAGACAGAAGAAATATTTGTTTTCGTTTCATTCACTGCCTGAAGCACCTCGTTAAGCAATCCGCGGCGGTCATACCCAAGAATCTCGATCTCAACATTGTATTCCTTGCGTTTTTGCACCTGTGACTCATGTTCCCACTCTACAGGGATCAGCCGCTCCTGTGCTTCATTCGTTTTGACATTCGGACAGTCGTCGCGATGGACGGAAACCCCTCTGCCTTTTGTAATGAAACCGACAATATGGTCACCAGGCACAGGATTGCAGCATTTCGATAAACGCACAAGAAGATTGTCGATCCCCTTGACGCGAACGCCAGCTTCCCGCTTTCTTCCTTGCGGATACGGTTTAGGCTCCGAAGCGACATCCTGGACAATTTTTTCTTGTTCTTCCTGATCGCGCTGTTTTCTTTCTTTTTCCGTCAGCCGGTTCGCCACCTGCAGGGCTGTGATGCCATTGTAGCCGACCGCTGCGTACATGTCTTCTTCATTTGAGAAATTAAATTTATCAGCAACTTTTTGGATGTTCTCCGGTGTCAGAACGTCCTTCACTTCAAAGTCCAGATTTTTAATTTCTTTTTCTACCAATTCACGGCCTTTTTCGACATTTTCTTCACGCCGCTGTTTCTTAAAGAATTGACGGATCTTATGCTTCGCCTGTGAAGTTTGAGCAAGCTTCACCCAATCCTGACTCGGTCCATAGGAATGCTTGGACGTAAGAATTTCAACGATATCACCTGTCCGGAGCTTATGGTCAAGGGTCACCATTTTTCCGTTGACCTTCGCACCGATTGTTTTATTGCCGATTTCAGAGTGAATCCGGTAAGAGAAATCAATCGGGACAGAACCGGACGGAAGCTCGATGACATCTCCTTTTGGCGTAAAGACGTACACCATATCCGAGAACAAATCGATTTTGAGCGATTCCATAAATTCTTCGGCATCTGTTGATTCATTTTGGAATTCCAAAATTTCGCGGAACCATGAAAGTTTTTTCTCAAATGTTGCACTTTCACTCGCTGCTTTTCCTTCTTTATAAGCCCAGTGAGCCGCAACCCCGTATTCCGCGATTTCATGCATTTCGAAGGTGCGGATCTGCACTTCCAGCGGGTCGCCTTTAGGCCCTATAACTGTTGTATGAAGCGATTGATACATGTTCGGCTTCGGCATTGCGATATAATCTTTGAACCTGCCGGGCATCGGCTTCCAGCAGGTATGAATAATGCCGAGCACCGCGTAGCAGTCCTTTATGCTGTTCACGAGAATCCGGACAGCAAGCAGATCATAGATTTCATTGAATTGCTTATTTTGCAGCACCATTTTTCTATAGATACTGTAAATATGTTTCGGCCGGCCTGAGAAGTCAGCCTTGATGTTGACTTCTTCGACACGTTTTTTCACCTCATTGACAACCTCGTCGACATAAAGCTCGCGTTCTGCGCGTTTTTTCTTCATGAGGTTGACAATTCTGTAATATTGCTGAGGATTCAAATAACGGAGCGCCGTATCTTCCAGTTCCCATTTAATCTTTGAAATCCCGAGGCGATGAGCCAAAGGAGCAAAAATTTCCAGCGTTTCATTAGAAATTCTGCGCTGTTTTTCTTGGGGAAGATGTTTCAGCGTCCGCATATTGTGAAGACGATCCGCCAGCTTGATCAGTATGACCCGGATATCTTGAGCCATAGCGACAAACATTTTGCGATGATTTTCCGCCTGCTGTTCCTCTTGAGATTTATATTTAATTTTACCGAGCTTCGTTACACCGTCCACAAGCATTGCCACTTCCTCGGAGAATGCTTCCTTCAGGTCATCAAGCGTCACATCAGTATCCTCCACTACATCATGCAGAAATCCGCCCGCGATTGTGGATGGATCCATTTCAAGATCAACGAGAATTCCCGCAACCTGAATCGGATGAATAATGTAAGGCTCACCTGATTTGCGGTATTGCTCGCGATGAGCATCTTCAGCGTACAGGTATGCTTTTTCGACAAATGCGATATGCTCATCGGATAGATAACTGCGCGCTTTATCAATAACTTGCTCGGCAGTCAATACTTGTTCGTTCGCCATGGAATCACCTTTTTTAAAATGTAAACTGTATTGTAGTTTATTATCAAGAAAAAAACGATAGATGTAAAGAGCAGAAGTTCAAATCACCAAATAATATATCAAATAAATGCAAAACAATAGGAAAAAAGCACCCTGTATCGAGTGCTTTTTCCTTTATGAGGTTATCTTTAGTATTTCATTAGTGTTAAGATGTCATAATTATCAAGTTTATTTCTGCCGTCAAGGTAAGAAAGCTCGATTAAGAAAGCGATACCAGCTACAATGCCGCCAAGCTCCTCAACTAGTTTGATTGTAGCTTCAATGGTGCCGCCTGTCGCAAGCAGGTCATCTGTAATAAGCACACGCTGGCCTGGCAAAATCGCATCTTTGTGGATCGTTAATACGTCTTTGCCATACTCCAAACCGTAATCCACTTTGATGACCTCGCGCGGCAATTTGCCTTCTTTGCGAACCGGTGCAAAACCGACGCCGAGCGCGTAGGCAACCGGGCAGCCGATAATAAAGCCGCGCGCCTCCGGGCCGACAACCAAATCAATTTGTTTTTCTTTCGCATATTCAACAATTTGATCTGTTGCATAGCGATAGACATCGCCTTTATCCATCAGTGTCGTAATATCTTTAAATTGCACGCCCTCTTTCGGGTAATCGGGTACAATTGTTACGTATTGTTTTAAATCCATCTGTTTTATGTCCTCCTCGTACTTTCATAAGCCTCTGAATCTTGTTTCATCAGCTTATTCAGCCATTCCTTCAGCTCTTCAGCCGCAGAATAATTCAGCTTTTGATCCAGCTCCATCAGCTGCTGTTTTGCTTGATATGTTTGTGAGTCCGTTAAATCGCGTTTTTTCGCTCCGCTTATCACAGACAGCACACCATTCTCTATTTTAACAAAACCGAGATCAAAAAACACCTTTGTCATGAAATTGATTGTTTCAACGGACCAGCCTTTATGCTTAGCAAGCTCTGAACCGTGTTTTTTCAAGTCAAAAGCGCCTCTTTTCAGCAAGAATGCATAATACCATTTAAAGTGGTCTCTTGCCGGAAAAGATGATAAAAAGTGTTCCTCATGATTGAGAAAGATGAAGTAAATCCGCTCAGGCGCTTTGCCTTCCAGCAAACGTGCGAGGATGTCCAGCGAAGGCGGAGAATCCAGTAATACAATATATGCACCGTCAAGTTCATATGCCTTCGCTTGGTCTTCAGAACTGATAACATGCACGTCATGGCGAAGATCTTCAGACTGAAGAAGCGTTTTGGTTTCTTCTTTGAAGGAGACAATGACTCGTTTATCAGACGGAAGGGCGGAAACCGTATCTTTCCACGTGCGTTTTCCTCTTAAGTCAAACAGCTGCCATTCAGCCACAGCCGCATCCTTGATCATCAGCTGCGGTTTTTTTCTGTTATTCCATTCATTGATCGACATTTCACCAACAATCGAAATTTTTGAACCGGGTACAATACTTTCCTCAAGCTCGCCTTTATTAAAACCGACGCAGTCAAGCTGGGATGAATCGTTTCTAATCGTCATTTTGACATGATTTTTATTCGCCCCGATTTTGCGGACATCTTCCAGCACTGCGTTTTCTACCATCACATGCGGTTTCGGATTCAGCATGCCGAAGGGAGAAAGCAGATTCATCTCTGTGATGCTTTCAACCGTAATGTCCTCCACGCTGCATACGAGGTCTACTTCCTGTACAGGAATAAAATCTTCTTCTGTAAGCGTATTGTCAGCTATCTCATTCAGCCTGTTCCGCAATTCCGGCACATCTTCGGCATTCAGCGTCATGCCAGCCGCCATTGGATGGCCTCCAAAGTGCGGAAGAATATCTCTGCATTCAGAAAGGCTTTCAAACAAATTAAATCCCCTGATGCTTCGTGCCGAACCTTTGGCGATCCCTTTTTCTTCATCAATTCCAAGGACAATGGCCGGGCGGTAGAAACGGTCTACAAGCTTTGAAGCTACAATTCCGACGACTCCGGGATTCCACCCTGCTTTTGCCACGACAATCGCAGTTTGATTAAGCCCTTCTTGTTCAACCATTTCAATCGCTTCATCCGTCATTTTGCTGACCATCTTTTGCCGTTCTTTATTAAGCTGATCGATTTCAGCGGCAAGCTCTTCCGCTTCAAACGGGTCCTCTGACATAAGCAAATGAACAGCAGGATCGGCCTGTTCAATTCTTCCGACTGCATTCAGTCTCGGTGCGAGCTGAAATCCGACGGTTTCTTCGTTCGCTTCTCCGATTTCTCCGCCTGAGAGCTTAATCAGTTCTTTTAAGCCAAGCCGGTTCGTCCGCCGGAGCTTTTCGAGACCTAATGTTGCAATTAATCTGTTTTCATCATGCAGCGGAACTAGATCGGCAATGGTTCCGATTGCCGCCAGGTCAAGAAGTTCATCTGGCAATTCGCCCAATAATGCGTGGGCAAGCTTAAACGCCACGCCCACTCCTGCAAGCTCCTTAAAAGGATAGGTGCAGCCAGGCTGCTTCGGGTGAACGATCGCATGAACATCCGGAAGCTCTGGTCCAGGCTCATGGTGGTCGGTAATGATGACATCTAAGCCAAGTTCCTTTGCTACCTTCGCTTCATGGACAGCGGCAATCCCCGTATCAACCGTAATAATGAGTGAGAAGCCTCGTTCTTTAATTGAACGAAACGCCTGTTCATTAGGGCCGTAGCCTTCTTTAAACCGGTCAGGTATATAAAAATCAACTTGCGCCGACAGCTTTTGCAAAGTGTGCAGCATCACTGACGTACTGGTAACTCCATCGGCGTCATAATCGCCATATATCATAATCTGTTCTTGTTGTGAAATCGCCTGTTTTATTCGTTCTACCGCTTCTTTCATCCCCTTCATCTCATAGGGATCATAGAATTCGGCATCCTTTGTATGTAAAAACAGCCTCGCGTTTTCTGCCGTATCAAAGCCTCTTTTTACAAGCAGCGACGCAACAAGAGGTGTTATGTCCAATTGTTCTGTGAGTGATTTGACCTTTTCCTGATCTGGTCGCTGGATTTCCCATCGCATTTTTGACGCTAACATAAATTCACCCCTCAACCACCCTATTATACTAGAGCATGCTGAGGGGTTTCAAATATAATTCGAAAACTAGTCTTTTTTCTCAATCATGGCGGATGCATCCTGTGTGTCGGCTTGAACATCATTCAAATGAGCATCCTCTTGGTTATGTATCACATCCTGTGCGGTTTTGGTTTCTTTCCGCAACGCTTTTATTTCTCTCTTTAATTTCATGACTTGAAAAATTCCGGCAGAAAAAACGATCAGCGCCCCCATCAGTACTGAACCTAAAATGACTAGAATAAGCGGCCACTCTGATCTGCCAAACAGGTAATCAACTTCTACGGATCTTACATTAATTACTGCGAAAACAGCGACAAGCAACGTAAAAATAAGTGCAAATATGATCGTCCATTGTTTGTTCATTCGATTACCCCCAAACTTCATTTATTGAGGTTAGTTTCCCTATTCACATTGGTTTTAAACATGGCTTGACGCGAGGTCAAGCCCCCAGTGCGGTTAATTTTTCTCGGATCAGCCTCTTCAGTCCGTCTCTCTCTCCAGAGATGACGAGTGTATCTCCTTCTTCTATCACTGTTTCAGATCCTGGATTCAATTGCTTTTGCTGATTCTTCTTTAATATAGCGATGACTGTCGCTTGATATTCCTGCCGCACGTCCAAATCACCGATGGTCTTGTGAACGGCTGGTGCTCCTGCTTCTGCTTTAAACCATTCTATAATCAAATCGTCAAGAGCCACTTCCACGGTTTCTAATGCTTTCGGTTTATATGCCATCCCGCCCAGAATCGCAGAAATCTGCCTCGCTTCCGCATCATCAAACTGTACGGATGTCACACATTCTTCATGATCATTTTCGTCAAAATAATACAGCTCTCTTCTGCCATCGTCATGGATGATAATTGATATTTTATCTTGGTTTCTGGTGACAATCTCAACTTTTTGCCCGATACCCGGCAGCTCCGACTCGCGAACCTTCATACCCAAACCCTCCCACATATATGAAAACCTGTCACAAATCCTATTCACACCATTTATATGTTTAATTGTAAGCGCATGTCATTATAGCAAATGTCTATTTTAAGATCAATCAAACGCCAAAAAATCAGGCTGTCCATAATGGACAGCCTGACAGTTACTCTATTGTTCCGTACCTTTTTTTAGTTCTTTCCCTTTCCAAACAAGCCAAATTTGCGCGGCAATGTAGAGGGATGAATAAACACCTGTTAACAGCCCAACCAATAGAGCGATTGAGAAGTTTGTAATAGAAGATGCCCCAAAGATCAGCAGTGTTATGACAACAATCACTACAGTTAATACAGTATTAATGGATCTAGTAAAGGTTTGCTGCAAGCTTAGGTTTACAATATGGCTCAAATCGGCAAACGTTTTCGGCTTGCGTTTTTTCATATGCTCGCGAACCCTGTCAAATGTAACGATTGTATCGTTAATCGAATAACCGACAATCGTCAGGACGGCCGCAATAAAGGTAACATCTACCTCCAGCCTTGTAATGCTGAAAAATGTGACGATAAAGAAAGCATCATAAAGCAGTGAAACAATCGCAGCAATCGCCATTTTGTACTCGAATCGGATGGAAACGTAAATAATGATTCCGATTGAAGCAATGGCTACTGCGTACAATGCATTTCTCGCCAGTTCTTTACCAACAGTAGGTGACACCGTGCTGACATTCGGCTCGGATCCGTACTTGTCTTTAAAGTAATCTTTCACTTTTGCAATGGTTTCTTTATCAGGCACTCCTACAAAGCGGGCAACACCAATATTGCTCTTTTCGCCTGACAAGACAACCGTGTCAGGTTCCATGCCAAGTGATGCAAAGTCCTTCTCCACCTGCTCTGTCGTGAGCTTATGGTCGCTTTGCACTTCAATCCGTGCGCCGCTCGCAAAGTCAATGCCCAAATTCAGCTTAAATACAAGCAGAATAATAATCCCGGCAATGGTAACTGCACTTGAGAAAATAAAGAAAAATTTTCGTTTGCTCGTAAAATCCCATTTTTGGAACGGCGTATACGGTTCTGTATTTTCATCTGTGTTCTGGATGTCCACAATGTGTTTCTTTTTGACGCCAAACCAGCCTTTTTTCCGGTCTAACCATCTGCTTTCCACAAGAAGCGAGAGCAGAAATCTTGATAAGAAGACTGCGGTAATAAAGCTTGTCAGAATCGACAGAATCAGCATTGTCGCAAACCCTTTAACAGAGCTTGTCCCAAAGACAAAGAGCACAACCGCTGCAATAATGGTTGTAATATTCGCGTCAAAAATCGTCGCAAATGACCGTCTGTTTCCTGAGCGGAAGGCAGAACGGACGGATTTTCCTAGCTTAAGCTCTTCCTTAATCCGCTCATAGGTGATGATATTGGCATCTACAGCCATCCCGACCCCTAAAATGAGTGCGGCTATTCCCGGAAGAGTGAGAACAGCGTTCATCCAGTCAAAAATCTGGAGCGTAATGTATACATAAACTGATAGCGTAATCACCGCAATCAATCCTGGCAGGCGGTAATAGAAAAGCATGAATAGGAAAATAATAGCTATTCCGACAATACCTGCAAACACCGTATCGTGCAGCGCCTGCTGTCCAAATTGTGCGCCTACTGATGTTGAGTATTTTTCAGTCAGTTTAACAGGCAGCGCCCCGGCATTTAAAATGCTGGCTAAATCTTTCGCTTCCTGGACTTTGAAACGCCCTTCAATTGTAACGTCTTTTGTGTTTAATTCCTGGCTTACATTCGGAGCGGAAACATACTTAGGGTGCTCTTTTTGAACTTCTTTCTTAAAAGAGTCTCCTTTTTCGTAATCCATCCAAATGACAAGCTGGTTGTTTGGCGCCATTTTCATGACCTTTTTCGTCACTTCACCGAATTTATCAGCATCTTTCAGTTTAATACTGACAATCGGTTCATTTGTTTTGGCGTCGTATGTTTGTTTTGCCCCGTTTTCAACGAGATCAGAACCGTTCAGCAATTCCTTGTCATTTGTATCTCTGAAAGAAAGCTGAGCCTCAGTCGCCAAAATTTCCCGCGCTCTGTTTTGGTTTGTCACACCAGCGAGCTGAACACGAATCCGGTTATTTCCTTCAATTTGGATGTTCGGTTCACTTACACCGAGGACATTCGCCCTGCGGTTCAAAGCCTCTACTGTGCTGACCAGAACGTCTTTTGTGATTTTGTCACCTTTTTTTACGGGCTGTACGTCATACAGCACCTCAAATCCGCCTTGCAAATCCAATCCTAACGTAATATTGTTTGCAGCAGGCTTTGTAAAGTAGCCCAGCCCCGTGCCAATCAATAGAACGAAAAGGAAAAACGCAATCAAGCGTCCTTTTTTCATTATGTATATCCTCCCTTAAACCTATGCAGATCAACTGCTACCTCAGTAGTTCTTCCAATGCTTCCTGACCTTCTTCACTGCCCAGCCAATTAGACGTTTTAAATGACTCAACAGTTGCATAGTTCATAAATTCTCCAATTTTCACTGATAAAATATCCCTTGTCAGTTCATAGATGTGCAGCTCCGATTTCTTTTTCCACTTCTTGTTTTTTAAGTATGACCACAAACTATCGAGCTCAACATCATCATATCCCAGAATCTTAAACTCTTCCAGTTTGCTGTAAAGAAACGGCCTTACGTGGTCTTTATACAGATCGGCTGGATGCTTATCCACGAATTCCACGCTCCTTTTTTATTGTTTTTCAAGAAGACTTGTCATGCTTGGACGATATATACGCATATCTTTATTGTATATGATTCCAGGTAGTTTGAGAAGGCAGGGGGTAAAAATGGCGAAACAGACGTTTTTAAAGGGCACTCTTATCCTTATCGCAGCAGGGATGGTCACAAGAATGCTCGGCTTTGTCAACCGGGTGGTCATCGCCCGTTTTATCGGCGAAGAAGGGGTCGGGCTCTATATGATGGCGGCTCCTACCTTTTTCTTAGCCACTACATTAACTCAATTCGGTCTTCCCGTCGCGATCAGTAAGCTTGTCGCTGAAGCCAGCGCACGCGGAGATCATCAAAAAACGAAAAATATTTTAGTCATGTCTCTTACCATCACTGGGATTCTCAGCCTGATTTTCACACCGCTGTTTTTATTTTTCGCCCCGATAATGGCGGAAACCATGCTGACAGATCAGAGGACGCTGTACCCCCTCTTGGCCATTACTCCGGTCGTGCCGATTATCGCCATATCCAGTGTGCTGAGAGGGTATTTTCAAGGAAAACAAAATATGAACCCGCTTGCCGTTTCACAAGTCCTAGAACAGGTCGTCCGCATTTCTCTCGTGGCTGTATGTACGACGATTTTTCTCCCTTACGGAATTGAATATGCCGCAGCGGGAGCCATGCTTTCTTCAGTTGCAGGAGAGCTGGCATCACTCGTTTATTTATTCATTTGTTTCAAATTCAAAAAGACAATGAAAATCAGAAAACATTTTTTTCAATCAATTAAAAATGGAAAAGAAACTTTTTCTCAATTAATGAGCGTCTCACTTCCTACAACCGGCAGCCGTTTTATCGGCAACCTGTCTTGGTTTTTTGAACCCATTGTTGTCGCGCAAAGCCTTGCAATTGCCGGAGTGGCGACAGTTGCGGCTACAAAGCAATACGGGGAACTGACCGGCTTTGCCATGACGCTGCTGACTCTGCCCAGCTTTATTACATATTCTTTGTCGACCGCGCTTGTTCCTGCGATAAGTGAAGGAATGGAACAGAAAAAACTTCAGGTGGTTGAATACCGATTGGAGCAGGCCATGCGGCTGTGCCTGCTTAGCGGGGGCATTTCAGTAGTGATTTTATATGTGTTTGCGGATGAGCTGATGAGCGTGATGTATGGGTCCTCAGGCGCAGCTGTGTTTATAAAAGTCATGGCTCCGTTTTTTCTGCTTTATTATTTCCAGGGTCCGCTTCAGGCTGTGCTGCAAGCGCTCAATTTGGCAGGTGCTGCAATGATGAACAGCTTGATCGGAGCCCTTGTAAAAACAGGCCTTATTTTCGTCCTTGCCACGAGACCGTCTCTCGGCATCATGGGTGCTGCATTAGCGATTGTAACGGGCATGGTGCTCGTCACCCTTTTGCATGCAGCGACAGTGAGCAAAGTGCTGCCGATCAGCATCAAAATAAAAGAGTACGTGCTCTGCTTTGCGGTTATTTTTATATGCGGGTTCCTCAGCTCTGCTGTCAAACAATATGTGACCTTTGGAGAGTCGGAGGCTGTGAATGTTGCCGGATGGATTGCGATAAGCGCTGTTTTCTATATCATCTTGCTGCTCGTTTTCCGTTTAATCAAAAAAGATGAGCTTCGCCGCATCCCTATTATCGGACACCTGATCGTCCGATGAAAATCAGGTGCGGTGCCCATCTTTTTCATCAATAAAAAATTCGCCGTCAGTAAACGAACAAAATGATATAGCTGAAGGATTCGTATATCCCTGTTTTAATAAATTCTCCTCAAGCCACTGGTTATCTTTGCCGATCCGAGCCAGGTTCTCAGTTTGAATGTCACCGTCAATGATAAGCGGCATCTCCAGCTGTCTATGTTCATCATTGTTTTGTTTTTTTACGACAGTCAGTTTGCCTGACGGCTCTAATATAGCAAATGACACATCAGCCACTCTGTCGATATTATTTTCTCTTAGCTGAACCATCAAATCATCAAAATTATAACGCTGTGATTTCATGGCGTTTTCGTCAATTTTTCCGTATTTAATGATAATGGTGGGCTTGCCGTCAAGAAGCTGACGTACGTTCCGGTTTTTTAAGGATATGTATGCAAACGTCACTTGGATCATCATTAGCACAAGCATTGGCAAAATGGTATGAAACAGATGGTCCTCTACGTTTTCTATGGCCAGGACAGCAATTTCTGCCATCATGATAAAGACAACGAGATCTAATATACTAAGCTCTCCGATCTCCCGCTTACCCATGAAACGAAAAATAATCAGGATCACAAAATATAATACGACTGTGCGAAACGTTATAGTAAGAAGCTCTTCCATCATGCACCTCCAACTCATCATAGCATGCAACAAAACATACGATTTATGTAAGAAAAAGTGATCGTATTTCATAAAGCTTTTACGTCTAATTCACGGAACGAGGGAATACATTTTTACAAAGACGAGCCATCAGCATGTCTGAGGCTTTGTTTAAAAAGAACAGAAGCCTTTATAGATAGGCAGGGAGGAGAAATTCATGGAGGAAACGAAACAAGTTGGAAAAGGCATACTCTACGGCTTAATCGCTATTTTTTCAGCCATGCTCCTAACGAGTTTAGCCGTTTCACTTTTACTGACAGCAACCTCGCTTGAAGAATCATCATTCAACTGGCTGATCACCGCCGTATCATTTCTTTCTTTATTTATCGGCGGATTCATATCTGGCGGGAAAGGGAAGGAAAGAGGATGGCTGATTGGGGCATTGACTGCTTTAAGCTTTTCCTTGATTATTTTACTGTTTCAATATCTGGGATTCGGAAAAACATTTACAGCAGAACAGCTGCTCTTCCATCTTGGCTTTTTAGGCGTATGTATGCTTGGCGGCATTTTCGGAGTGAATTTGAGAGGAAGCAGATCTTCCTAATAAAAAAAGAGCGGGGGTTACCCGCTCTTTTTTGTTTGCTATGTATGAACTCCTGCTGTTATTCAGCAGCAGAAGTTTCTCTGATCGCGCGGCGGTCGAAAGTAAGACGTGTGTTATCACCAGTCTTTATGACGACTTTGCTTTCGTCGATAGAGTCAACTGTACCGTGCAATCCACCGATTGTCACGACTGAATCGCCTTTTTTCAGTTCCTCCTGCATTCGACGCACAGCTTTTTGCTGCTTCTGCTGCGGACGGATCAGCAAGAAATAAAGAACCGCAAACATTAAAATAATAGGAACTAATGTACCTAAAGTACCTGTCATCTTTTTCCCCCCTTTCTGAAACAAACTTGCCATTATGGCTTTTTATATTAGAAGCTTTTCGCATTTGGCTTGTTATAGCCGTAACGCTCAAAGAACTCTTCTCTGAAATCACCCAGACGATCCTCGCGAATAGCCTGTCTTACCTGCTCCATTAAGTGTAACAGAAAATGAAGGTTATGGTAAGTTGTTAATCGGAGTCCAAACGTTTCATTGCAGCGAATCAAATGTCTGATATACGCCCGTGTGTAATTTTTACATGTGTAGCAATCACACTCTTCATCAATTGGACGGAAGTCTCTCTCAAATTTTGCGTTCTTCATATTGAGCCGGCCTTCAGCAGTAAACACCGTGCCGTTCCGTGCAATACGGGTAGGCAGCACACAGTCAAACATGTCTACTCCGCGGATCGCTCCGTCAATCAGAGCATCCGGAGAACCAACTCCCATCAGATACCTCGGCTTATCCTTCGGTAAAAGCGGTGTCGTAAATTCAAGCACCCGGTTCATAACGTCTTTCGGTTCACCAACGGACAATCCACCTATAGCATATCCCGGAAAATCAAGGGAAATCAAGTCTTTCGCGCTTTGTGTACGCAAATCTTCGTATTCTCCCCCCTGAACAATACCAAACAGGCCTTGCTCGTCCTGCCGGGCATGGGCATTCAGGCAGCGTTCAGCCCAGCGGCTTGTCCGCTCAACTGACCGTTTCATGTAATCGTATTCTGCCGGATATGGCGGGCATTCGTCAAATGCCATCATAATATCAGAGCCGAGTGCGTTTTGGATCTCCATCGCTTTTTCCGGAGATAAAAACAGCTTATCTCCATTTAAGTGATTGCGGAAGTGTACGCCCTCTTCCTCTATATTACGAAACTTGCTTAATGAAAAGACCTGAAAACCGCCTGAATCTGTTAAAATTGCGCGGTCCCAGTTCATAAATTTATGGAGTCCGCCCGCTTCTTTTACAATATCCTGTCCCGGGCGAAGCCATAGGTGATATGTGTTGCTTAATATGATGCCCGCGTCCATTGCCTTCAGCTCTTCAGGCGCCATTGTTTTGACTGTCGCCAGTGTGCCGACCGGCATAAAAACAGGCGTTTCAAAGGAGCCGTGGGGAGTATGCACTCTGCCCAGGCGCGCCCCTGTTTGTTTGCATTCTTTTATAAATTCATAGCGTATTGGTTGTTCAGCCACTTTTTATGAGGCCTCCTGTTCTCAATTTATATAATCAGCATTGCGTCGCCGAAGCTGAAGAAACGGTATTCTTCTTCAACCGCATGGTTATACGCACGCAGGACATTTTCTCTGCCTGCAAGCGCACTGACCAACATAATCAATGATGATTTCGGCAAATGAAAGTTTGTAATCATTCCGTCAATGGCTTTGAATTCATAGCCCGGATAAATAAAAATAGATGTCCATCCGCTTGATGCTTTAAATCGTCCATCATGTTCACCGGCAATCGTTTCAAGCGTGCGGGTTGAGGTCGTGCCGACAGAAACAATCCGTCCTCCCTTTTCCCTTACGCTGTTTAAAGCCGCGGCCGTTTCTTCTGACATTTGATAAAACTCTGCATGCATATTATGCTCTTCCACTTCATCGGCACTGACCGGACGAAACGTTCCGAGACCGACATGCAGTGTGATGAACTCAATCTGAACACCTTTGTCCTTCAGCTGCTCTAAAATGTCTTCCGTGAAATGAAGTCCGGCTGTAGGCGCAGCGGCAGATCCGATTTCTTTTGAAAACACCGTTTGGTAGCGCTCTCTGTCATCAAGCTGTTCCTTAATATATGGCGGAAGCGGCATTTCTCCGAGTGATTCCAGCACCTCGTAAAAAATACCGTCATATTGGAACTCAACTTTTCTGCCGCCATGCTCCAGCTCTTCCGTGCAGACAGCTTTTAATCTGCCGTCTCCAAAAGTTACAACGGTTCCTTTTTTTACCCGTTTTGCCGGTTTGACGAGTGTTTCCCACCTGTCACCGGCTTCTTGTTTCAGCAAAAGCAGTTCTACTTTTGCCCCCGTATCCTCTTTTGTTCCGAATAACCGGGCAGGCAAAACACGGGTATTGTTCAGCACGAGACAATCCCCTTCTTTAAAGAAACTGATAATCTGTTTAAACGAGCTGTCTGTCAGCTCTCCTGTATGTTTATCAAGCACCATCAGCCTTGAAGCGTCACGCTGTTCCAATGGCACCTGTGCAATTAAACGTTCCGGAAGTTCAAAATCAAATAAATCAACTTTCATAATTTCACCTTTATTCTAGTCTTTTGTTATTTCATTCTGCCGAAAAGATTAAGCAAGATTGATAATACCACACTTATGATAATACAAGTGACAACCGGGAAGAAAAACGTCACATTTCCTTTTTTCACAAAAATATCTCCCGGCATCTTGCCGACAAAATGCAAAACCGCTCCGATAATAAGCAAAACAGCACCAAGAATCATAATGATCTTAGGAAATTCAGTCATATCGGGGAGCCTCCATTTGAAAATGATGATAAACGGCCGGTGTGACGATCCTTCCCCGCGGCGTTCTCTGGATAAAACCGATTTGCAGAAGATACGGTTCGTACACATCTTCAATCGTATGCGGTTCTTCGCCGATCGTGGCTGAAATCGTATCAAGCCCCACCGGACCGCCGTTAAATTTTTCGATCATTCCCATCAGCAGCTTGTGATCAATGTGATCCAAGCCAAGACGGTCGACTTGAAGCCGCTCCAAAGCGTCCTGAGAAATCTCTTCTGTAATCCGGCTGTCACCTAACACCTGTGCAAAATCCCGGACCCTTCTCAGCAGCCGGTTGGCCACCCGCGGCGTTCCTCTTGATCTTCTGGCAATCTCAAGCGCTGACGGCTGATCAATTTCAACCTCAAACACATCAGCCGTTCTCGTAACAATATCAGCAAGCTCTTCTTGTGTATAATATTCAAGCCGCGACATGACCCCGAATCGATCTCTTAACGGCGCCGTCAAAAGCCCTACTCTTGTCGTGGCGCCGACCAGTGTAAAAGGCGGAAGATCAAGACGGACTGAACGGGCAGAAGGCCCTTTTCCAATGACAATATCAAGACAAAAATCTTCCATTGCCGGATATAGCACCTCTTCAATCGATCTGTGCAGCCTATGTATCTCATCGATAAATAATACATCCCCCGGCTCGAGCGCCGTTAAGATCGCAGCCAAATCACCCGGCCTTTCAATCGCAGGTCCCGAAGTCGTCCGCAACTCCACTCCCATTTCGTTGGCAACAATGGAAGCAAGCGTCGTTTTTCCAAGCCCTGGCGGACCGTATAAAAGAACATGATCAAGCGTTTCCTGTCTCATTTTTGCGGCATCTATAAAAACACGCAAATTCTCTTTTACCTTATGCTGCCCGATGTATTGAACCAGGCGCTGAGGCCTCAGGCTTTGCTCTATCACTGATTCATGGTTGTCTGCTTCACTTGAGACGAGCCGTTCATCCATGAACATCACCTTACTTCAATAGTTTTTGTAATGCTTTTTTTACGTACTGGTCTGTTGTCAGACCAATATCCTCTTTTAAGTGAGGAAGTACCTTTTTGATTTCTTTTTCGGCATAACCAAGTACCCTTAGAGCCTCAAGTGCTTCTTCAAGCGCAGTTTCTGCCGTTTGTTTTTCAAGTCTTTCTTCATGATTGAACAGAGTTTCAATCATTTCAGGCACGACGTCAGCCAGCTTTCCTTTTAAATCAAGGATAATCTGGCGGGCAGTTTTTTTGCCGACACCCGGAAACTTGACTAAAAAGGCTTCATCTTCATTTTCAATTGCTTGAATGACCGCTCCCGGGTCACCTGATCCCAAAATGGCGAGTGCCCCTTTTGGACCGATTCCGGTCACATTTAACAGCTTTGTAAAGAGCGCTTTTTCCTCCCTTGTTGAAAAGCCGTATAGTAAAAACGCATCTTCTCTTACATGATGGTACGTAAAAATGGTTTCTTGACTTCTCTCCTTATATATAAACGGATTTGGCGTAAAAATCTGATAGCCGATGCCGCCGTTTTCTATCACAATATATTGGGGAGATACATAATCAATCGTCCCTTTAACAAATTCGATCACGAAAATTCACCTCTTTGACTGTTCTTCATTGTACCATAAAAACAGCCAAAGGCTTAAAGAAAAGTTAACATATGTTCGCTTCTCATTCATTGTTCCACGAAAAAAAAGACATGAGCACATGTCTTCAATCAGCAGTGGTCACCCGCTGTACGTCTTGATATGTTCTATGACATCTTCAAACTCCGCTTTCGTCCGAAACGGAATGCCTTTTTCGAGATTTTTTTGCATATGGCTCTCCAGTCTTTCTAAGTCAATTTGAAAAAAAGATTGAATCGGTTCAGAATCCGACTCCGGCCGTCCATGAAAGGTGGAAATTACTCCGCTGTCAGAAACGCCGATATAACCATTCACCTTGCTGAGGGGAGAAATATCGTCCACCTGCTTCCGAAATAGAACGTACCCATTTTTATGTTCGACAAGCGTCCATCCCGCATAATCCGCCCAAAAGTCATCCATGGACAGCACCTTTTCACGCTTATGCTCGATGCTGACCTCTCCATCCAAATACACTTTTTCCAGCTGCACATGCACCTGCAGCGGTTCATAGTGCTCCACTTCCGACCCTGACGCGCGGGGAGCGCCCATTAGAAAAGCTGCGGCTGAGCATAAAATCCCCAGCAACAGATACGCAGTGCTAAATCGTTTCACCCTTTACACCTCTTTGCACACGTTTATGACTAGTCTGACCAAAGAGGCTACTGCTTAACCGTTTCCTCAAAATTTGTTTGCACATTTTTCCTGACAAGCTGTTCCTCTGGATACATATCGGCGTGCCGTTCTGAAATCGTCAGAAATTGTGTCATGAAAGCACTGAGAAAATATAATGCCGCAAAAATCCATATCACGCCGCCTGCGCCGAGCGGGCCGATAAAAAGGCTCACTATGCCGGGAGCAATAAAAGCGCACAGACCCGATCCCAGATTTAACACAGACATGGCAGCACCTTTGTTATCAGGCGCAAGCGTCGGCAAAAGCGCGCTTAATGGAACATATCCGGCCAGTGCCGCACCGTAGCAGCAGGCAATGATCATCAGCACCCAGTACTGATGCCCAATCAATTGCGGCGTGTAATAGAGCGCCAGTGTGAAAATGCCGCAGCCGACTCCGCCAAACCACATGACAGTATTGCGCCAGCCCAGTTTATCTCCGACCGCGCCGAAAATGATGTTAAATACAATGTTGACAAAAAACAGCGTCCCCCAGATTTGCAGCCATTCTGAAACAGAATAGCCGTAACGCGCCAAATAGGTCGGAAGAAATATGGCAAATCCGAATTGTCCGAGAGCATTAATTGTCTTGACTACGCCGCCGATGCCGACTTTAGGATTTTCAAACATAATTGTAAACGCCTTCGACAGCTCTTTCCATTTCGGCTGATCTTGTTTATGTGCAGGCATAAATTTATCTTTATTAAAAAACAGTGCGAGAACTCCGCCTGCTGCCACAAATAGTAAAGCGCTCCAAAGCGTATTAATTTCTCCAATCGCCGGAACCGCATAGCTCGAATAAAACGGTCCAAGCACGTTCAGGCCGCACGTAAACATAAACCAAAACCAGCCGACGGCTTTACCAAGGATTTGCTGAGAGGTGCTGTATGATACCCATACAAGAAACGAGTATGCAAACAGCGGGTACCCCAAGCCCCTGAGCGCGTAGCTGCCCAAGAGAGCCGGATAGTACATATGAGGAATCGCCCAGCCGATAAAAGCAACCGAACCGAGGATAAAAGCAAGTAAACCGACCGTCATCGTCTTTCTTGGCCCCCAAGTCTGGACAAAGGTTCCTGATAGCCAAGCCGAAATCGTGACAGCAATGCCATACACCGTAAACAGCGAAGCAGATTGCTGCATACTGAGACCGTGATCAACAAGAAAAGGAGACAGCCATCCTTGCTCAAGTCCGTCTCCAACCATAAAGATGACCACACCAATATAACCCCAAAGCATGTGAGAAGGAATTCCGATTTTGTTTAAACCATTTCCTTTAGCATGTGCTGTATTCATGATTTCCACCGCCTACTTTTTATAAAGTATCAATGGAATGTATATACCCAAGCTTGCTGTATTGTAATCCCTTTATCTGAATATTAAAAAACAATTTTATCAGTATGTTCAATGCTGACAGGCATGCCTAAAGCGAGCGACTGCTGAGCCGCCCTTGCTATTCGTTCCGCCTGAAAGCCGTCATCGCCGGTGCAGGCAGTCTCCCGATCGGTTTTGATCGCATCTGCAAACTGAAGAATCTCTTCTGTGTAGGCTTCCTTATAGCGTTCAAGAAAAAAGAAATGCGGTTTATCCTTCATGACAAAGTCAGCCGTTGACACTTCTACCGTCGTCGGCCTGCTGTTGTCCGCTGCTGCCGAGCCTTTCGTGCCGAAAACCTCGACCCGCTGGTCATATCCGTACACAGCTTGACGGCTGTTGTCTATCACACCCATGGCACCGTTTGCAAATGTCAAGGTAATGACAGCCGTATCAATGTCCCCCAGCTCTGCAAAGGACGGATTCACCAAAGCCGCTCCTTTTGCATACACTTCCGTCACTTCACTTCCCATGATGTATCTCGCCATATCAAAATCGTGAATCGACATATCGATAAATAAGCCGCCTGATGTGCGGACATAATCAACATTTGGGGGTTCAGGGTCCCGTGACGTAATTTTTAATAAATGAGGCGTGCCGATTTCACCATTTGAGACAATGGTTTTGATTTTCTTGAAATGAGGGTCGAAACGGCGGTTAAATCCGACTTGCAGCTTAACCCCATGTTTCCGCACGGCCGCAAGTGCCTCCTTCGTTTCATCGGGAGAAAAACTGATTGGTTTTTCACAAAAAATATGTTTTTTCGCCTCAGCCGCTTCTCTGATGATTTGCGCATGTGTGTTTGTTGGCGAACAGATAAATACAGCGTCAATATCAGGATCAAGTAATATATCTCTATAGTCAGCGGTTATGTATTCAATGTGGTGACTGGCGGCCCAATCCTGTAAACAGCTTGCAGAAATATAAGAAACCGCTTTTATTTTCATATGAGGAATCCGATGTATATTTTGAACATGAAGTTTGCCGATGCGCCCTGCACCGATCATTCCTGTCACCATCTGTTTCGTCATAGCGTGTTCCCCCTTGATAGTTTACGAAAGCGCTTTATTTAAAATTAATAGTATCCCATTTGTAAGCGCTTTTCAAGGAGTGGAATAAACGTTTTCATGTCTCTTTTATCACAATCAAAGCTTATAGGTAGCCTTCTTTCCCAAGACCAGATACACTATATTTAGGCTCTTTTTCCTGAACAGTTTTGGATTTTCCTATAAACAACTGCATAAAATAGAGCAAAGAAGGTGAATGAAATGCTGACAAAAGCAGAGGCACTGGCCCATTCAGTCATATACCGCCAAAACAGCAGATTTGATAAAGTCAAAGAGAAACCCGAGGAATTAACATTGATCGGCAAGGGACGAAGCGCCTATGTGTTTGCCATAACAGAAGGTGACCGAAAAATGGCGCTGAAGGTATTTTTTCCGGAGTATCAAGCGACAGCCGTCAAAGAAGCAGCGATTTATGAAAAATTAGCCGGATCCGCATTCTACCCTGACATTTATGAAACTGGTGATTCATTTATTTTAATGGAATATATTAAAGGCGATACCTTTTACAACTGCCTGAAAAAAGGCATCGCGATCAGCGACGATATGATTCAGCAGGTAGAGGACGCACTTTCTGACGCCCGTGCAGCCGGCCTCAACCCGTCAGACATTCATTTGCGCAATCTGATTCTGACAGAATCCGGAGCAGTGCGGGTTATTGATGTTGCGAGATTTGAACAAACGAAAACGTGCACGCAGTGGGACGATTTAAAAACGGCGTATCATACGCTTTATAAAAAGCCGATTTTCCCGAAAAAAATCCCGGGCTTTTGGCTTGAGGTTATTGCTTTTTTATATAAAAAAGATTGGTTTCAGAAGCACTTTGCACAACGGAAAAGAAAATATTCTTCATAAAAAAGGCAGCCGCATAAGCGGCTGCCTTTATCATTTTATTTTTACTTTCTGACAGCAGAAATTAATTTCATTTGTTCAGGCGACAGCTTGATGCGATACCCTCTCACACTCAAATAAACCGCTTCTGAGTTCTTTTCGCTGGAATGACAATATGTGTTTTCCATTTCTGTCTCCTCCACCCTTTATCTATTTTCTTTTATCATACCTGCGCTTTATTGAGGAAATTTTAAAGAAATGTAAAGATCGTATAAAATCCGTGATGTGGTAAAATGAGAGAAAAAAGGGAGATAGTCACATTAAAACACGCAGTAAAGTCCTTCTTATAATATTTTCATGTCTTCTGTTCTTCGGCGGTGCCGTCTATTGGATGTTTTTTTCACTGAAAAATGTTCCGAAAGGCAGCCTCGTACAATCAGTGGAATCGCCTGACGGAAGCTATACGCTAAACACTTATGTATCCAAAAATACCTTAAGCTCAGATGCCGCCAGAGGCGAACTCGTGAATGAAAAAACACTTGTCAAAAAAACAATCTATTGGAATTATCCTGACAGCAGACCATCTATAAAATGGTTGAACAACAATACAGTAAAAATCGGCAGCCAGACTTTACATCTCGATATCGATGAAACTTATGATTGGCGGAAGGATGATCATTGGATTCGTGAGGAACCGCCGCAAGCATCAGTGAGATGAGATAATGAAAGATCCTTCTCGCTTTGCCTTTTATATACGCAATGAGCTTGGCTATTTATTTCTCAAGGACTGTTTCACAATTGCTTTCCACATGCCTTTATAAACAGAAGCGCGGCGTACTTCATACGCTGCGCTTTTTTCACCACATTCTCCCCTCTCATGATCATTACACGTTATATAATGTGACAGATTGATTGTAAAAATAGTTCAATTAACCCAAAATCCTCTTTATAAATGCAATCGAAACGACGTGAGGAGGAAGCTTGATGGCAGATTTTGTTGCTGGTTTAAACGCGGTCTTATGGAGTACACCCGTCATTTATATTTTATTAGGAATTGGATTGATCTTTTCTATTGTGACCCGTTTTTTACAAGTCAGACACATCAAGGAAATGATTGTGCTGATGTTTCAAGGCAAGAGCTCAGAGGCAGGGGTATCTTCGTTTCAAGCATTATCAATCGCGCTGTCCGGCAGGGTGGGGACCGGAAACATTGCAGGTGTTGCAACAGCAATTGCGTTCGGCGGACCCGGCGCGGTGTTTTGGATGTGGGCCATTGCTTTTATCGGTGCTTCAAGCGCCTTTGTTGAATCTACTCTTGCCCAAATTTATAAAGTGAAACAAGGCGGCCAATATCGAGGCGGACCCGCTTATTATATAGAAAAAGGATTAGGCATTAAGTGGTTTGCTGTTTTATTTGCGGCTGCGGCCCTTATTGCAATGGCTCTCCTTATGCCAGGGGTCCAGTCCAACTCCATTGCGACGGGCGTCCAAAATGCATTCGGCATCTCTCCTGCCATTACTGGCTGTTTTCTTGTTCTCTTATTAGGTTTTATCATTTTCGGAGGTGTAAAACGCATCGCCAGTGCCGCACAAATGATTGTCCCGTTTATGGCAGTCGGATACATTCTGCTCTCTCTGATCATCATTGTGATGAATATTTCTGAACTGCCTGCTGTCATTTCTTTGATTTTCAGAAGCGCTTTCGCGTTAGATTCTGCATTCGGCGGTCTCATCGGCATGGCCATTTCATGGGGCGTCAAACGAGGCATTTATTCAAACGAAGCCGGACAAGGAACAGGCCCTCATCCCGCTGCCGCCGCAGAGGTATCTCATCCGGTAAAGCAAGGATTGGTTCAGGCATTTTCTGTTTATATCGACACTTTATTTGTATGTTCCGCTACAGCATTCATGATTTTATTTACCGGTATGTACAATACACAGGCTGCCGACGGTTCATTTATTGTCAATCACCTGAAAGGTGTAGAAGCTGGACCGGGCTTCACTCAGGCCGCCATTGACAGTGTGCTGCCCGGCTTTGGTGCAGGCTTTGTCGCTATTGCTTTGTTCTTCTTCGCTTTTACAACCATTATGGCTTATTACTACATCGCTGAAACAAATATCGCATATTTAGCGAGAGACAGAGAAAGCAAGTGGGCAACGCTCGGCTTAAAACTGGTCATTTTAGCCGCGACATTCTACGGTGCTGTCAAAACCGCTACACTTGCTTGGGCATTAGGTGACGCGGGACTTGGCATTATGGTTTGGCTGAACGTCATTGCCATTGTTTTGCTCGCCAAGCCGGCGCTTATTGCGTTAAAGGATTATGAGCAACAGAAGAAACAAGGCTTAGACCCAGTCTTTGATCCTAAAGCTCTCGGCATCAAAAACGCTGATTTCTGGGAGAAAGAATACACACACGAAAATGAGCGCGTCTCTTAAGACGAAAAAAGACCGGCCTGAGATCACTTCGCGCCGGTCATTTTTATATTACTGGTAATTTGTATACACTGCCTGAACATCATCATCGTCTTCAAGCGCATCAATCAATTTATCCAGTTTTTCAACAGCCTCATCATCAGCATCTGCATATGTTTTCGGAATCATAGTTACTTCAGCTGAATCGACTGGATAATTTGCTTCAAGTGCTGTTTTTACCTCTTCAAAACGTTCAGGCGCTGTTAATACCTCAAAGTATTCATCCTCTGTCTGCAGCTCTTCGCCGCCCGCTTCTATGACATCAAGCATCAGATCATCCTCTTCTATTTGCCGATGTGTACGGTCAATTGCAATGTACCCCTTCCGCTCAAATAAAAATGCTACACACCCGCTTTCTCCGAGACTTCCGCCGTTTTTATTGAAAGCTGTCCGCACATTTGTCGACGTACGGTTTTTATTATCAGTTAAGCACTCCACCATGACGGCAACCCCTGAGGGGCCGTAGCCTTCATAGGTGATTTCCTCGTAGCTGCTGCCGTCCTGGCTTCCTGCGGCTTTTTTTAGGGCACGGTCTATATTATCGTTTGGCATATTGGCGCCTTTTGCTTTTTCAATCACAAGCCGCAATGCTGAGTTTGCTTCAGGATCGGCTCCGCCTTGCTTTGCTGCCACATAGATTTCTTTAGCAAGCTTCATAAACACTTTTCCGCGCTTTGCGTCTTGCGCATTTTTTCTTTTTTGGATGTTTTTCCACTTAGAATGGCCAGCCATGCTTTCACCTTCCTTGATATTTCTATGTACACTTTAATGGGTATTGCAAGCCGTTGTAAAGAAAAAGACCGCCGGGAATCACTCTCCGGCGGCCTTCTTAGTCCTAGCGTCTGTTCATTTTATGAAGTCTTGTGAACAGTCCTTTATCTGTAGATACTTGAACGTCACGGCCATCCGCATAGTTTCGTGCGGCTTTTTTGACATTTTGCCTGTCAGACTGTGTGAAATCAGCGTGGCTTCTGACTGCGATGACTACTTTGTCATCCGTTACCATCACTTGTGTGTCGTTGACGTTTTTGACTTGTTTTACACGATTGGCGATTTTTGCGGCAAGTCTTCTGTTCTCTTGGTTGTCATACCCGTTGTTGTTCGTCCCATTTCGGTTCATGTTTCTGTTATTTGTGTTGTTAAATGTTCCGTCAGTTGCCAATGGGACGCGATCATCTGCAGTAACACGGTCGTTTACATTGGTTGTGTTTCGGTCACGGCCGTTCTGGCCGTTCTGGTCCTCCATCAATTCAGAGACCGGGCCGTCGTGATCCATCCCGTCTCCCTGTCTGTCAGCGTCATTCTCATTTGTATAATATCCGATTGGACGGGTATTGCCGTTATTACCGTTATTACGAGTATCATTAAGGGCATCATTATTTGCGCCGCATGCTGTTAATCCGGCTGTCATCAAAATGAGGCCTGCAATTGTTAACTTTCTACCCAATGGAAAAACCCCCCGAGGACTGATTGAGCATGTTGTGCTCGTTTTTATCATGTGCATCAGGGAGATATGTTAAGCGTGTCAGTTATGACCATTCGACGATTGTAAGGAAATACAAAAAAGGGAACGATTTACATCGTCCCGAACAATCATTCACCTTCTTCTTCCGGCCGTCCAAACATCTGGTTTGTTGAAGGCTGATTCGGCATGGAAGTTCCGCCTGCATACGGATTCGGATTTGCTCCTCCGTAAGGCATATAAGGAGTTCCATATGCTCCTCCCTGATAACCAGGTGCTGAGAAGTATGGCTGCTGATCATCGTCACACCCGCAATCATCATGATCCTTAAATGGCGGCATATAACCATGTGCCACATTTGGCTGATAAGCACCCATCACTTGAGGAGCGCCATAATAAGGACCGTATGGCATATGCCCATAAGGAGATCCATAAGCCGGCGATGCATATTGAGGCGCGCCGTGCGAAGGCTGATATCCGTAATGTCCGTGATGGCTGTTTTCATGATGCTGGTTATCATATTCACCCGGATCATATTGCGAAGGTGATACAAAACTTGGCTGGAAGCCATAAGGCTGATGCATCGGAAATGCATGTGCAGGAAAGTATGGGTAGCACAGGCCGGATCCAGGCAGAACCGGTGAGATAGGAACCGGACATGGCACAAAATGGGCTGGATACGGATAGTATGGCTGAACTGCCGGCATATTCGGAACAGTGTGGTGGATGTTTTCTTCTTCCATACCGCCTACATCTGGCGCCTTAGGCGTATTAGGCATATTCGGATAATTTGCATTCTCCATATTACTCATTGCCTCCTGTTGTGGAAATTGATCTTGCATGTCATACATATGATCTATATTTCCGTCATGATGCTTTTTAGGCTCCTCCGGTTTAGGAGGTGACCAAGGCTGAAAAAGCTGATTCATATCATAATAATCGTTCACATCAGCTTCAGGATACACATTATCATGCAAATTCGGCATCGGCGGGACAAAAGGAACAGACTGCTTTTCTTTCGGTTTTGTGTCTTCTACGTCGACAACGGATTTAGGCTTCTCCTTGGAAAATGGGTGTTCTTGCTTCTCATCCCCGACTGCCGCCGGACTTTTGCCCGCTTTTATCTCTTTTCTGACTGGAACACCTCCAGACGGCACTTTTATTTTCATTCCAGGCATGATTAAATCTGGATTGCTGAGCTGCGTATTGAGTTTTTTTACTTCCTCAACATCAACTCCGTATTTTTCAGCTATTTTCCAGAGTGAATCGCCTTTTTGAACGATATGGATTTTCAACGTTTTCCCCTCCTATGCAAAACGTGAACAGTTCAGTTGTGATTACAATATGTTTCTTCACAACATATGCCTGATCAAAAGAAATTATGAGTACAGGAGGGGAAATATTTCTGATTTACGTGATGGAAAGCATCCGATTCAGCGCTAGAAGGGCATCGTCCTGAATGACTTTCGGCACTTTGATCACGCCTGCTGGTTCTCCTTTTTCTATTTGTTCTAAAGACCAGAGTAAATGCGGGAGGTCAATTCGATTCATCGTCAGACATGGACACATATCCGGATTGAGTGATTCAATTTGTTTGTCGGAATGCTCTTGAATCAGTCGCTGAACAAGATTCATTTCTGTACCGATTGCCCATTTGCTACCCGGCTGAGCGTGGCTGATTGCATCAATAATATATTTCGTTGATCCGCTGTCGTCACTTTGCATTACGACTTCATGGGAGCATTCAGGATGAACAATGATCCGGATGTCAGAATCTCGTTCTCTCAAATCATTTATATTTTTCACGGTGAATTTTTCATGAACAGAGCAGTGGCCTTTCCAAAGAATAACCTTGATATCGTTTTGTTCTGCCTCGTTCTCTAATTGATCTTGAATCGGGTCCCAGACAGCCATGTCCTCAAGCGGGATACCCAGTTCATAAGCGGTGTTCCTTCCTAAATGCTGATCAGGCAGAAATAAAATGCGTTTTTTCTGTGTAAACGCCCATTCAAGCACTTTTTTGGCATTGGAGGAGGTTACAGTCGCTCCGCCATGCTTTCCGACAAATGCCTTGATCTCCGCTGTAGAATTCACATAGGTTAATGGTATGATCGTGTCGCCGAATATATGCTGAAGTTTCTCCCACGCCCTGTTCGTCTGCTGCATGTCAGCCATATCAGCCATAGAACAGCCCGCTCTCATATCTGGCAGGATGACCGTTTGGTCCGTACCTGTCAGCATATCAGCGGTCTCTGCCATAAAATGCACGCCGCAAAACACAATATATTCCGCATCCTTATTTTTTTCCGCCATTTGGGCAAGCTGGAGTGAATCGCCCGTTTGGTCAGCAAATTGAATCACTTCATCCTTTTGGTAATGATGGCCTGGAATAAACAACCTGCTCCCGAACTTTTCCTTAATGGCCGCAACACGTCTTTCCATCTCTTTCATTGACAGCCCTTTATAATGGTCAGGCATCATTTCAAATTGTTTGATTGCATCAAGAATTGACATAACCGCATTCCTCCACTGACTGATTTGTTAAAGCCACATCCATGCTGATATCTAAGCTTTTGACCGAATGAGTCAGAAATCCTAAGGAAATATAATTCACACCCGTCCCTCTAAAAGCGGGAAGTGATTCTAATGTAATTCCTCCGGAAGCTTCTGTTTTAATGTGATCCGGTGTGATATTTGCAAAATGGCGGACAGAGTCAGGCGGGCAATTGTCAAACATAATGACATCAGCTTCAGCAAGAATGGCTTCTCTGAGCTGCTCCTCAGATTCAATTTCCACTTCAATATTCACCATGTGCCCTGTCGCCTGCCGCGCTTTTTCACACGCCTTTACAATGGAACCGCAAGCTGCAATGTGATTATCTTTGATCATGATTCCGTCGTACAGGCCGAATCGATGGTTATATCCCCCTCCGACCCTGACCGCATATTTTTCGAGCATTCTTAACCCCGGCGTCGTTTTCCTTGTGTCACAAATCTTAATCTGTTCATCATCAAGCCGTTCAACAGCCTGCCTTGTCATCGTCGCAATACCCGACAGCCTTTGAATAAGATTTAATACGACCCTCTCTCCAGAAAGAAGAGCAGCGGCCGGCCCGCGTAAGACGGCAACCACATCACCCTTTCGCAAATGATCTCCATCTTTTTTGTATAAAAACACCTGAACCTTTTCATCTAATAATGCAAAGCCTTCCTTAATCACCGCAGTTCCGGCGAAAATGCCGTCTGACTTTGCAACAATTGAGGCCTCACAGTTCTGTCCTTCAAAGATGGACTGTGATGTAAGATCTCCCGTCCCTATATCCTCATGAAAAAAGTGATTTAGCAATTTTTTCAGCTGTAAATGATTCATTTCTCCAAACCCCTTCATTTTTTCTCATTTTGGTTCCCTTTTTTGTATGGACAATTTGTTTTCCTTGCCAGCCTTCATCAGCCTGAGGAATATCTATTCGAAAATGCGCCCCCCTGCTTTCTTCCCGCAAGAGAGCAGACGAAGTCATCAGCTTTGCAACCTGCCACAAGTGAGAAAGCTCCAGCTGCGAAATTGTGATATCTTTCACATTTATCTTCTGAGATGGGAGCCCATAAAGCCAATTGCTCATCTCAATCAGTCTGTCTTTTTCTCTTACTATGGACATGTCGCTTGTCATTCTGTTTTGCAGTTCAGAAAGCTCGATATTCGGCACCTCATAAAATCCGCTGGTTTCACCTTTGAATTGACTATACCTGTTATCAACCGGTTTTCTCATGATATGTTCTGCTGCTCTTTTACCAAACACTAGTGCCTCCAGCAAAGAATTGCTCGCAAGACGATTGGCTCCGTGTAAGCCGGTGCATGCTGTTTCCCCTATCGCGTAAAGCCCGGGTACAGTTGTTTCTCCCCACCGATTGACTGAAACGCCTCCCATTAAGAAATGCATTCCCGGCGCAACAGGTATTTTTCTTTTACGAATATCAACCCCTGCCTTTTGGCAAATAGAGGTAATTGTGGGAAAACGCACTTCGAAGTCAGAAATAGCGCTGCAATCGATATACACACGTTTTCCTTTTGCCATTTCTTCATGAATCACCCGCGAGACGACGTCCCGTGGTGCTAAATCCCCCAGCGGATGCCGTCCGGCCATAATACGGCGGCCATTTTGGTCTGTTATAAAACCGCCCTCACCTCTGACTGCCTCTGAAACAAGCCCACACGAGACGCCATTTTTGACAAGAAGTGTAGGATGAAATTGGGTAAACTCTAAATCAGTTAATTCCGCTCCGGCCCGGTAAGCAAGTGAAAGACCATCACCAGTGACAGATGGATCGTTCGTATGGTGTTGAAACAAGCTTCCGCATCCGCCAGCTGCAAGCACAACCTCATCCGCATGCCGCAAATTGATCCGGCCGCAGCTGTCTTTCGTCACTACACCGGCACAGCGCCCATTCTTCATCAGCAAATCAACCGCTGTTTCATTCTCGATGACTTCGATTTGGCTATTAATTTGTTTCAGCAAGTAATCAATGAGCATGCTGCCTGTAGCGTCTCCGCCCGCATGAAAAATGCGGTTGTGCGTGTGGGCTCCTTCCCTGCTGAGGCTGACTTTGCCTTGTTTATCCCGGTCAAATGGAAAGTCATTCTCCAAAAAATTCTCAATGATGGTTTTTCCATCAAGTAAAACGTCTGATACGATGTTTTGATCGTTATGTCCGCAGCCTGCATATAACGTATCCTCCATATGAGACGCAATCGAGTCATCTTTTGCATAAGCCGCCGCAATTCCGCCCTGTGCATGTCTTGAATTGCTGTTTTTTGTGCTTTTTTTCGTGATGACAGTCACCTGGTATGATGGCGGAAGTGCAGAAGCCAGGGCAAGTGCCGCCGCTCCTGAACCAATGACCGCAATCGTCTTTATAGACATATGCCACCTCCTGTTGTTTATACCTGTCTTGACACCTATATTTACACAACGGTAAAATAAACTCAAGAGTTTTTTTATGAAGAACATATGGAGGAAAGACCGGATGATTTATTTAGATTATGCAGCAACCACGCCAATTTGCGAGGAAGCTCTGGACGTATTTCAGAAGCTCAGCATTGATATGTACGGGAATGCCAGCAGCTTGCATGACGCTGGGGGAAAAGCAAAGCATATACTGGAGTACTGCCGGGGGAAAATAGCTGACATAATCGGCGGAGAAACAAACGGTATATATTTTACAAGCGGCGGCACAGAATCCAATTTTCTTGCCATTCAATCATTGTTAAACGGCTTGCCAAAAACAAAAAGACATTTTATTACGACTGCCATGGAACATCAATCAATCCATAACTGTGCTGCTTTACTGCGGAATCATGGCTTTGACGTGACAATCATTAAGCCTAATGAGTACGGACTTATTACCGAGGAAATATTGGGAGCTCATATTCGCCCGGACACAGGCCTGGTTTCTATTCAGCATGCCAATTCAGAAACAGGAATTATTCAGCCCATTAAACACCTGTCATCGTATCTTCACAACAGGCAAATTCTTCTTCATTGTGATGCGGTACAAACATTCGGCAAACTGCCCATCCATACTGAAGAAATGGGGGTGGATGCTCTCTCTGTTTCCAGTCACAAAATTCACGGCCCTAAAGGAGTCGGAGCTGTCTATATTCGGCCGGACGTCAATTGGAAACCGGTGTACCCTGACACCGTTCATGAGAATGGGTTTCGAGCAGGCACGGTAAACGTACCGGGTATCGGAGCCTTTACAGCGGCTGCGGAGCTGATCGTAAGTGAAATGGAAAGTCAGATATCCCACAATCAAATGTTAAGACAATACTTTTTAGAACAAATCCGTATTCGGTCTCTCCCTGTAATCCTTGCGGCAGATGGTGCAAACACAGAATGTCTGCCCCATATTATCGGGTGTTTTTTTGGCTCATTTGAAGGACAATATGTTATGTTAGAATGTAATCGGAATAATATTTGCATTTCAACGGGCAGCGCTTGTTCTGCAGGCTATCATGGACCGTCTGAAACGATGAAAGCGTTAAGAAAAACAGAACAGGAAGCCCTGCAATTTATCCGCATCTCTTTCGGAAAAAACACAACAACTGAACAGCTGGATATGTTATTACATACGTTTACAGCGCTTTTGGAACAAAGGAAAGGAGAATATCATATTGACCGAAGAATTAAAGCTCTTGGGCGCCAATAGGCGTGAGCAGCTTCTTTTGTGGCTGAAGGAATCCACATCGCCGCTGACAGGAGGAGAGCTCGCCAAAAAAGCAAATGTTTCGAGACAGGTGATCGTTCAGGATATCTCGCTGTTAAAAGCGAGAAACGAGCCGATTATCGCCACAAGCCAAGGCTATGTCTATCTGGACGCCGCCGCTCAGAAGCATCAGCAGGCAGAAAGAATCATAGCGTGTCTGCACGGACCTGAACGGACAGAAGAAGAATTGCAGCTCATCGTAGATGAAGGGGTAACTGTAAAAGACGTAAAAATCGAGCACCCTGTATACGGAGATTTAACTGCAGCGATCCAAGTCGGCACGCGAAAAGAAGTCAAACATTTCATCAAAAAGATCAATTCCACAAATGCCGCCTATTTATCACAGCTGACAGATGGTGTGCATCTTCATACACTGACAGCACCCGATGAACATCGTATCGATCAAGCCTGTCAAGCACTCGAAGAAGCCGGTATTTTGATTGAAGACTAAAAAAAGCCCTAATAGGGCTTTTTATAATTGATAAGATTGATATGTACCAAGCAGCTTTACTTTGCATCCGAGCGCTTCAAGCTCCTGCATAGCCCCAGGGATTAATATTTCATCAAACGCCTGTTCAATATCAATAATAAAGAAATAATTCCCTAACCCGGTTTTGGTCGGACGGGATTCGATTTTTGACAGGTTTAAGTTTCTCCAAGAAAAAGCAGACAGCACTCTATGCAGCGCTCCGGACTGATCATCCTGCGGAAGCGTCACCATCAGTGTTGTTTTTGGTCGTGAATTCAATTTTGAATTCACTTCAAAAGTTATATTTTCATCAGGAGACAGAATGACAAATCGCGTATGATTGTCTCTATAATCCTGTATATCCCGTTTTACGATTTTTAATTCGTATGTAGAAGCCGCCATTTCATTGGCAATCACCCCGATATTCAGCTCGGGATGGTCACTGACAAACTTTGCCGCCGCTCCGGTTGAATTGGCGTATTCATACGGCACGGAAGAAAAATGCCGATGGAGAAATTTATGGCACTGCGCAATCGCATGTGAGTGAGAATAAATTTTGTCTAGGTCCTTCCATGCATTTTCTCTGGAAGGATGAACGAGTAAGTGCTGATGAATCGGCAATGTCATTTCACCTACGATGGGCAGAGGCTGTTCATGTATTAAATAGTCTATTGTTAAGTTTACTGATCCTTCTAATGCGTTCTCTAAAGGAACAAAAGCAAAATCAACCTCACCTGCAACTGCCGC
The DNA here is from genome assembly GCF_029536185.1 of Bacillus sp. B28. Classification (NCBI taxonomy): domain Bacteria; kingdom Bacillati; phylum Bacillota; class Bacilli; order Caryophanales; family Bacillaceae; genus Bacillus; species Bacillus sp. B28. Next base: position 2,747,802 of record NZ_CP120511.1, read on the forward strand.
ATCTATACATTCCGGTATCGTGCGGTAAGCAACATGCTCGGCGCCATTTTGGAAACAAGAACTGACTGCTAGATGTGTGAATGTAGCTTTTGGACCTAAATAACCGACTTTCATGACGATATTCTCTCCCCTTACGCTCCTGAACCTAATATTTCAACCTTTTCTACAAAATCAAACTTTCTCATCTTGTTCATTAATGTATGAATATCCTCTTCCATTGCAGATGTACTGATAGACAGCGTTACGTTTGCTCTCCCTTGAAGCGGGATAGTCTGGTGAATGGAAAGAACGTTGCTTCCAGAGTCAGCCACCGCCTGAAGGAGCTGAGATAACGCGCCTGAGCGATCCTCTAAATGAAAGAAAAGTGTGATAATTTGTTCTTTAACCATTGTATAAAAAGGAAAAACGGCATCTCTGTATTTATAAAATGCACTTCTGCTTAAATCCACCTTTTGAACGGCATCTGCCACTGATTCTGCTTTTTTTCGATCCAGCAGTTTTTTGACTTCCAATGTTTTTCTCATCGCATCAGGCAACACATCTTCACGGACAAGATAAAACGTCTCCTCTTTCACTTGCATCCCCCCTTTTGAAAATAGAGAGCCTGATATCCAGGCTCACCCATCATTAATCAATAAATTCAAATTCGAATTCAAGAAGTCTGATAATGTCTCCGTCTTTGGCCCCGCGTTCTCTGAGTGCTTCATCAACACCCATTCCCCGCATCTGTCTTGCAAATCGTTTAACAGATTCATCACGTGAGAAATCAGTCATCTTGAATAACCGCTCAAGACTGTCTCCTGAAAGCACAAAGACTCCGTCAGGATCTCGCGTAATGCTGAATGGCACTTCTTCATTCTCTATCGTGTACATGACGCGGTTTTGCGTAAGCTCTTCCTCGTCATACAGCGGGAATTCCGGAGTGTTTTCCAGCTGATTGGCGACTTCATACAGAAGCTCGCGAAGACCTTCTCTTGTCACTGCACTGACCGGGAACACCGGATAATCATCCGTCAGCTTTTCTTTAAACCCTTCAAGATTTTCCGCCGCCTGCGGCATGTCCATTTTATTTGCGACAATAATTTGCGGGCGCTCAGTGAGACGCAAATTGTACTCGCTCAATTCCTGATTAATCGTCACATAATCCTCATACGGATCGCGGCCTTCCAAGCCGGACATATCAATGACATGAACGATAACACGGGTCCGCTCAATATGGCGCAAAAATTGGTGGCCAAGCCCGACGCCTTGATGAGCCCCTTCAATCAGTCCAGGCAAATCGGCTATAACGAAGCTCCGTCCATCATCTGTTTCGACCATGCCAAGATTCGGAACAAGTGTCGTAAAATGATAATCCGCAATTTTCGGTTTTGCAGATGAAACGACGGACAACAAAGTCGATTTACCTACACTTGGGAACCCGACAAGCCCGACGTCTGCAAGCACTTTTAATTCAAGAACAACATAGCGTTCTTTTCCCGGTTCACCGTTTTCTGAGAGCTGAGGTGCCGGGTTCGCCGGTGTGGCAAAGCGTGAGTTCCCTCTTCCGCCTCTTCCGCCTCTTGCGATGACAGCCTGCTGTCCATGTTCGGTTAAATCGGCAATGACCTGTTTTGTATCATCGTCTGTCACAACAGTGCCAGGCGGAACTTTAATGACCATATCATCAGCATTTCGTCCATGCTGGTTTTTTGACATGCCATGCTCGCCGCGAATCGCTTTAAAGTGTTTTTTATATCTAAAATCCATAAGAGTACGGAGACCTTCGTCCACTTCAAAAACGACGTCTCCTCCTTTTCCGCCGTCGCCGCCGGCAGGGCCGCCTTTCGGCACATATTTTTCACGGCGAAACGCAACCATCCCGTTGCCTCCGTCGCCGCCTTTTACATACACTTTCACCTGATCTACAAACATAATGTCCTCCGTTCTAAACCGTTAAAAAACTCCGCTAGTTCAACCCAATTTCAATCAGACATTCGTGACTTGTGATCTCAAAACGCATGATATCAAAGTCCTCATATCCATTTTGCCGAAAATCGTCAAAGGCAGATATATCGGCAAAAGTGCCGTGAAAATCAAGGTAAAGAATCAGCTGTCTGTCAGGATGATCGGTTTGAAGCGAAACGGTTAAATGATTTTCACTGCCTCTAGTGACTGCTTGTTCAAACAGATCAAACAGCTTTCTCATCAGTTTCGCCAATTTTTGATCAAAAGCTGACAAATCCTTAATTTCCCCGAGAACTTCATATTCAAGTGTCATACATTGGGCTTTCCAATTAAACGTAAGAAAATCAAACGCTAAATGCGGTGTTTTCAGGTTTGAGAGCTTTGATTCGTGCTTAGCGTCTATCACCATTTCTTCAATGATTTCAAAGACGCGGTCATACTTCTGCAAGCTTAAGTTTCCTTTAATTAGCTGCAGCTTATTCATCCAATCATGCCGGGAATGGCCAAGAAGATGAATCAGTTCATTTGTTAAAGCCGTATCGCTTATATTTTCTTCTTGATTTTTTGAAACATCCTTCATTTTCGCACTCCCAATCATTTGATTTCTTATTTAGGAGTCTGTATAAGTGTGTATTATGAATTATAACAGAGAAGGCTTTGATAGAAAAACAATTGTTTTTCCCAGAAATATCATGTTCCTTTTTTCTGGCTTCGGTTGATTTTCAGCCAGGCAGAACATTTTATGTATTACTGCTTGGGGAACATATCCAGTGGGTTTGAGACATTCGTTCTCATTCTTGGCGGGGTCTGCTCGCACATACTCTGCATAACATTCTTGATGCTTACTCCGCATATTGCAAAAAAAACTCCAGTCATCATCGACCGGAGTTTTTGAATCATTATTGAGCTACAGGATATACGCTCACTTTTTTGCGGTCACGGCCGAAACGTTCGAATTTAACAGTTCCGTCGATTTTCGCAAAAAGAGTGTCATCTCCGCCGCGGCCCACGTTTTCACCTGGGTAAATTTTTGTTCCGCGTTGACGGTAAAGGATAGAACCGCCTGTTACGAATTGACCGTCAGCACGTTTAGCACCTAAACGTTTAGCCTCAGAGTCACGTCCGTTCTTTGTAGAACCTACTCCTTTTTTAGAAGCGAAAAACTGAAGATCTAATCTAAGCATGTAGCTCACCTCCTATATTATGTTTGTGGTCACACGCAAGTGATCTTTATAATCCCGCTCAATTGTCTCTAACGAAACAATCATGCCTTCAATCAGCAACTGAGCTTTTTGGCGCGCCTCCGGATCAAGAGATTCAGGGAATTCAAAATAGAAATAACCCCCATCTTCTCCTATATCAAGAAGCGGCTCGAAGCCCGCCAGCGCGATGACCGCGTTAACGGATCCAAACACAACGGCTGTTACTCCGGCACATACGAGATCTTGTCCATGTTCAGCAAAGTTGGCGTGACCCGTCATTTCAAAAGACAATAAGCTTTTGTCAGTACGGGACCGTCTGATTGTTGCCTGAATCATGCTTACGCGTTGATTTTTTCGATCGTCAATTTAGTGTAAGGCTGACGATGACCTTGTTTTTTATGAACGTTTTTCTTTGCTTTGTATCTGAAAACAGTGATTTTTTTCGCGCGGCCTTGTTTTTCAACTTTAGCCGTTACTGTTGCGCCTTCAACTGTAGGGTTGCCGACTTTCACGTTGTCTCCGCCAACAAACAAAACGTCTTCAAAAGTAACTGTTTCACCTGCTTCAGCAGCAAGTTTCTCGATGTAAACAGTTTGGCCTTCTTCAACTTTAATTTGTTTACCGCCTGTTTTAATGATTGCGTACATTCTCTGCACCTCCTATTAGACTAAGACTCGCCAGATACCAGGGGGCTGTATAACAACTCTTAACACCTGTACTGAGCGGTTGTAGCATTGGTGCTACATCCATAACATTAAAAAATATATCAGAATACAAGGCGTTTGTCAATCGATTTTAATAAGGGAGCAGCAGTTCTTCCATGGAGGAATTTGTCCGTTTATCAGCAAAGTAGGCATGCAGCACTTCATTCTCATCCAGCTGGCTTAGCTTCTCGCCGGATTTTTCTATAATAATGGGATGCTTGCAGCCTCGTTTGAATTCCGCCATGACATGATAGACTTTGTCCTCAGCATTAACGGTAAGCGGAAGCAATTTTTCAAGCTCGCGGTTTTTCCCATAATATCTTTCCAAGAGAAACCTCACATGGATGTAGTGTCTTTGCCTGTACTCCTCAAACAGAGAAACAGCCAGAAAGACAAACAAAACCCATGCGCTGATTTGCAGAGGAACCGCAAATAAAACCCAGCATGCGAGAAGCAGGCAGCACACAAGTGAAGTCTTTAGATTCAGCCGGTGCGCTTTTTGAAAAGACAGATGCTTTGAAAAAATTAAAAATAACAGCTTGCCGCCATCAAGCGGCCAAATCGGCAGCAGATTCACAAATAAAATAGATAGATTATAAAATGTAAACAGTTCAAAGGTCTGCTGATCAATTATTGAGAGGCCTGCAATCATCCAAGCCGCAAGCTGGAGCCAAATGTGCTGAAGAGGTCCGGCAATAATCACCGCAAACTCTTCCTTTAACGGCCGATTTCCGTGCTCTTCCACTTCAACTGTTCCTCCAAATGGCAGCAAAAAAACACGCTTGATTCTCCAAGAAAAAAACACGGCCAGAGCGGCATGCCCCAGCTCATGGATCAGAACAATCACAAGCAAACACAGCAATGCTTTCATATGCCCTGTAATCAGCCCCAGCGCCATGATAATCCAAAGAAAAGGATGAACATGAATTTTCAAGATGAGGTCAAGCCATTTATTCAAATGAGATCACCTGAATCGGATCAATAAATTTATCGCCGTCTTTCATGGCAAAATAATAGAGCCCTTTGTTATGATCATCGAGTTTAATCGAACCGAGCTTTTTGCCTTTATCTACAAAATCATATAAAGCGACATCCACGTCTTTCAGTTCGCCATAAATGCTGTAGGTATTGTCAGCATGCTGCACTTTCACTGTCAGCCCCGTCTCACCGTCTTTACTGACTTCAACAACATAGCCTTCTTTTATACAATCGATTGTATCGCTGCTTGTTTCGACTTTAATGCCTTCCCCGTTGTCCTGAAAATCCTGCTGAACTTTACCAGATGCGGGTGCGACGAGATCCTGACCCACTTCAACCTGCTGTTCCTTATTTTTCTTTTCAGGAGCGAGAAATGCAAGCGGGCTGCCAAATTTCGTTTCAAACCAATGGCTTGCTGAAGCAAATTGAAATTCTGTTTCGAAGGTTTGTGCAACGACCGGCTTGATCTGGCTGACGGGTCCAATATTTGTTTTATAGGCTATGGCAGAAACAAGAACAAGGCAGGCCGATAGAAGACATTTCAGAATAATTGAGTCTGTTTTCACCAAAGGGTGTCTTCCGCTGAAATTAGAATTGCCATCTTCATATACCGGGAGGGTTCCATGTTTTTCCTGATCAGACATCATGACCCAAGACGGCGGTTTTTGCTTTTCGGAACCTGCCTGAGTAGGGAAATGTTTTGAGCCGGAAACCTGTTTCCTTCTTTTCTCTAATCGTTTTCTGATTTCATCTGCTCTGTGACTCATTGCCATCATCCTTTGCATTCGTTGGGTTTGTACATCATATGTCTTGTCCATGGCAATTATTCGATTTACCTTCAGCACAGAGCAGTCAGAAACAAAAAAACCTGACACAGCATTTGCTTTGTCAGATTCTTCTCTTTTATTCTATGAAATTATGATCTTACTCCGAAAAATGACTTAATCTTAGCCATCATTCCCTTGTTTTGCTCTTCAAGCACCTGCAAAGGAACAGATTCGCCTAAAATGCGGCGGGCAATATTGCGATATGCGATGGAAGCGCGGTTTTTCGGGTCCATTGCAATCGGTTCGCCATGGTTAGATGCCTTAATCACTTCATCATCATCGGCAACGATACCGAGCAAATCAATCGACAAATGCTGAACGATTTCATCGATATCCATCGTGTCACCGTTTTTCATCAGGTGATTTCTGATTCTGTTTACAACGAGCCGCGGCGGTTCAATATTTTCTTCTTGCTCCAAAAGCCCTATAATGCGATCAGCATCTCGCACAGCTGAAATTTCAGGCGTTGTGACCACTACCGCCTTGTCAGCCCCGGAAACGGCGTTTTTGTATCCTTGCTCAATTCCTGCGGGGCAGTCTATGATGACATAATCAAATTCCTGCTTGAGCTCTTGGACCATAGTTTTAATTTGTTCAGGAGCAACAGCCGTTTTATCGCTCGTTTGAGCAGCGGGCATTAAATAGAGCAAATCATCAAAACGTTTATCCTTTACGAGCGCCTGATGCATTTTACATCTGCCCTCTACAACGTCTACGAGATCATAAATAATTCTATTTTCAAGACCCATTACTACATCCAGGTTGCGCAGTCCTATATCAGTATCTACTAAACATACACGCTTCCCTAAAATGGCTAAGGCGGTACCGAGGTTAGCAGATGTTGTTGTTTTACCTACTCCGCCTTTTCCCGAAGTTATTACGATAGCCTCACCCAATTCACATTCCTCCCTCAAGCCTTGTTAGATCAGGTCTTAAATGAGCCAAATGTTGAAGGCGTTCAATGACCATATTTCCGTCTGTATCTAAATAAGCACATTCCATTTCGTTCCCTTTTTGAATGTGGTCTGGGGAGCGATTTAACACGTGATTGATTCTTAACTGTGTCGGCAGCATTTCAGAGGCAGCAATGACCGCATGATTATTTCCGTTAAATCCGGCGTGGGCAATGCCTTTCAGCGAACCCAGAACAAAAATGTTTCCGCCGGCTCTGACTGTCCCGCCCGGGTTCACATCCCCGATGAGAAGCAAATCGCCCTTCACCTCGAGCACTTGGCCTGAACGGATAATTTTTGAAACAGAAATAATTTCAGCTTCCTCTTTCATACGCTGTGCTTCTTTTTTAGTAATGACTTCACTCTCAATAGAATGAACAAACAAATCTTTCTTTGACGCAATTAATTCGGTCAGCTGTTCCTCTTGCTCCTGATATAAGCAGCGATTGCCCAGCTTAATGTGAACGCTGATTTTCTGGCCTTTTCCATCTGTATATTGTTCAATTGACAGCATATTCTGAAGACCATCTAGAAGCTCATCAAAAGAACATGCATCATCAAGATGCAATGTCAAACCATTCTTTGTTCCTTTTATCGTTACATATTGCTGCTTTTTGGTCTTCACAATATTCACCTCAACAACATACTCATTTCGTCAAAAAAAGATAAAATCCTTTTTACTCATCTCTCAATTCTTTCTTTAGACTCATAAAAAATAATCTAAATGGGAGAACCAGGATGAGTGCGCTTATCATATTTAATAAAACTGTCGGTATAAACCGGTCTAGCACAAAGCCATTAAACGTCATAATGTCTTTGTGAATCAGCGACTGAATGCCGAATACATAAAATTCAAGCAGGCAAACTGCGAGAACAGCAATCAGGATGACGACAAAAGCGTTTGTGTGCAGCACTTTAAACGCTTTTGACGCCAAATAGCTTAGCCCCGCAAAGCCAAACATATAAACACCTAATAGACTTGTATAATTCATATCATATAGAAAGCCGAAAATAAAACCGTAGATCACCGCGTGTTTTTGATTGATAAAAGCCGACATAAAAATCAGCACAAGCATCAGAAAACGCGGGACGAGCACCTGGTCATCCGTGACGAACGGGAAATGCACCAGATCAGTAAAGATGCTTTCCGCCGAAAAAACCAACATCATAACGAAAGGGAGAAGGAAACGTTTCACGATCCTTCCTCCTCTGTATCGACAGTCGGCACATCACGATTAACAACGATCACATTATTTAAATCAGAAAGATCAGCCGCAGGTTTTACATAGGCAACTTTCGTTAATCCATAAGAGTCAGACTCGATCTCAGTCACTTCACCGATTGTCAGCCCTTCTGGAAATACGCCTCCTGTGCCCGACGTTTCAATCAGATCGCCTTTTTTCACGTCTTGTTTATCCTTGCGTTCGATTATGGTCATCTTCAGCCGTTTTTTGTCTTTATCATATCCTTCGATTAAACCGTAGCCTTTGCTGCCTTTTTTCCCGGAAATGGTTGTTGCGACTCTGTTATTCCGGTCAGTATCGCTTAAAAGCTGGACCGTAGACGTAAAGTTATTAAGGCCGGAGCTTTTAATCTTCCCGATTAATGCGCCTTTTTCGTTCGTTACAGCCATATCTTTCGCTACGTTTTGCTGAGTCCCTTTGTTAATGGTCACCTGCTTCGCCCAGTTATCAGGGCTTCTGGCAATGACTGTCGCCAAAATCGGCTTGTAATCTTTTATTGATTTCACATGGCCGAGTTCGTCACGCAAGGATTTGTTTTCGTCTTCAAGTTCTTGGAGCTTGGCTTCATATTTTGTCTGTCCGTCAAGCTTTTCTCTCAGACGCTCGTTTTCTTCGTATGTGTTTTTTAAATCACTAATGTTCTCAAATATCCCTGCAAAAAATTCGGCAGGCGTATGAAAAATGTTTTGAAATACTCCCGTCGTATCACCGATCAGTTTCTCAGGCCAGGTGGTATTACGGCCGTCCTTCAGCGAAAATCCAATCATAGCCACCAATATGATAATACACAGAAGTAATAGCATTAACCGTTTATTCGGCATCGTGTTACACCTCTTCTATTGAACTCCCGATTATCTTGTTTTTCCTTTGAAAAGATGAATGTGCTCCAGTGCTTTTCCTGTACCGATCGCTACACAATCAAGCGGGTCTTCAGCGATAAGGACCGGCATTTTTGTTTCTTCGCTGATGACTTTGTCCAAATTACGAAGAAGCGCTCCGCCGCCGGTTAACACAATACCTCTGTCCATGATATCTGCGGCAAGCTCAGGCGGTGTTTTTTCAAGTGTGCTTTTCACTGCCTCTACAATGGTTGACACAGTGTCACGCAAAGCATTAGAAATTTCTTTTCCAGTAATTTCGATCGTTTTCGGCAGACCAGTCAGCAAGTCACGTCCGCGGATTTCCATTTTATCGGATTCTTCTGCGGATTCAGCAGAGCCGATATCCATTTTAATCGCTTCAGCAGTGCGGTCCCCGATCATCAGGTTGTATGTTTTTCTGATGTAGTTGATAATCGCATCGTCCATTTCATCACCGGCAACGCGGATGGATTGAGATGTTACAATACCTCCGAGGGAAATAATCGCAACTTCTGTCGTTCCGCCACCGATATCAACAACCATGCTTCCAGTCGGTTCCCAAACCGGCAGATTGGCGCCGATAGCCGCAGCAAACGGTTCTTCGATCGGATACGCGTCACGCGCTCCTGCTTGTCTTGTCGCATCGATAACAGCACGCTCTTCAACCGCAGTAATGCCGGATGGCACACAAACCATCACATAAGGTTTTCTGGCAAACATGCCTTTATTTTTAATGGCTTGATTGATGTAATATTTCATCATGGTAGCCGTTGTTTCATAATCAGCGATAACGCCGTCTTTCATCGGGCGAAGAGCCACTACGTTTCCAGGAGTCCGTCCGATCATATTTTTCGCATCATTTCCGACAGCAACAATCGATTTCGTATCCGTTTGCAGAGCAACGACTGACGGCTCTCTCACAACAATTCCTTTACCTTTCACAAAAACAAGCGTATTCGCAGTTCCAAGATCTATACCAAGGTCTCTTGTACCAATTCCAAACATATGTATGTATCTTCCTTTCTTAAAGCAAAAATACCCTAAAGGGAAAAACTCATAAACTCTATTATAGCTTAATTCGACGAAAAAAAAAGTGTTACAAATATCCTTTTTCCTTTAAACTCACAAATTTTTTGTCGCCAATCACCAAATGGTCAAGCAGCTCGATGCCAATCAGGTTTCCGCATTCAAACAGCCGTCTTGTCACTTCAATATCTTCCCTGCTCGGCGTCGGATCCCCCGAAGGATGATTGTGGATACAAATAAAGGAAGCGGCAGATCGTTTGAACGCTTCTTTAAATACCTCCCGGGGGTGGACAATGGATGAATTCAGACTTCCGATAAAAACAGTGCGTTTATGGATGACTTGGTTTTTTGTATTTAAATATAAACAGACAAAATGCTCCTGGGTTAAAAAGCGCATATCCTCCATGACCAGGTTTGCGCCGTCTTCCGGGGAGCGGATTACAACATGTTCTTCATTGGCTAGTTTATGAATACGGCTTCCCAGTTCAACTGCTGCCAGTATTTGCACAGCCTTCACCAGACCGATTCCCGGGATGCTGGACAGCTCCTCAACGGAAGCTTCTTTCAGCAGACGCAGCCCGTCAAACGAGCGCAGAAGCCTGTTTGAAAGGTTCATAACAGATTCGTTCTTTGTGCCTGTCCGCAATAAAATAGCCAAAAGTTCGTTGTTTGCTAAGTTCTCGGCTCCGACTTTCAGCAGCCGTTCTCTAGGTTTTTCTTTCTTTGGGAAATCTCTGAGTTTTAATGGCAGATCGTGTATGATCAAGCCCTCCTTTTCTTTCCCTTCCCGTTTATAAAAATCGTCAGGCTTCTACATCAAAATCCTTCAGAACTCTCATTGTTTTTGATATAGGGAGCCCTACGACTGAATAATAATCTCCGTCTATTTTTTTTACAAAAAGTGCGCCTTTTCCTTGGATGCCGTAAGCACCTGCTTTATCCATCGGCTCTTTCGTTTCAATATAAGTCCAAATCTCTTCTTCACTGAGGGGCCAAAACACAACCTCTGTCTTATCATAGAACGTTTCGCTATGATTTGCGGCTTGAATACTGACAGCGGTTATCACTGAATGACTACGGCCGGAAAGCCTGCGAAGCATTGCAGCAGCTTCTTCTTGATCTTGCGGTTTGCCAAGGCACTCACCGTCAAGACATACCATTGTATCAGCACCGATTACGATTGCGCCCGGATTGAGATCGGCCACAGCCTTAGCTTTTTGTTTTGCCAACCATTGGACGTTTTCTTCAGGTGAAAAGTTTCGATTTAATTTTTCCTCTACTTCACTGACAATAATGGTGTAGGGAATCTGAAGCAGATCGAGGAGTTCTTTTCTTCGCGGAGATTGTGATGCAAGTATAAGCGGCTTAGCCATGTTCGTCATCCTTTCAGGGTTTGCTTAAGAAAAAAAGATACTCATTTATCCTACCAAATCATGAGGCTCGCCACAATTTCAGAAAAATAACTTTTTCATGACAAAATAAAAAAAGCCTGTCACTAAGGACGAAGGCTCAGGCACTTTCTATTATTTAATTACGGCTAAAAGCTGCTGCTGGGCCTTCCATCCGGCTTCAGCACTTGGGTCCTCTAATTCCTTTAACGCCTGCAAAACTGCTTTTTTCTCTCCCGTTTCAGCCGCTTCTGATTCACCGAGCGAATTTTCTATTTTTTTAACACTTGCTTTTGTGATATCTTCTCCGAGAATCGCCTTCGCAGAGAGCGCTGCTGTTTTCTTGAAAGAATCTGTCATATCCGACTCTATTGATAAGGATAATTCCTTGCCTCCCCAAGCTTCAAAATCGCTGTCGATCAAAAGCTGCCCTAACTGCTGTGATACAGCCTTATCATTTGCCAGGCCCGCAATGACATACGTGTACCCGTCATCCTTTGACAGGGAGACGGCGGAATATCCTTTTTCAATCAGCTGTTCAGTTAACGTCTCAGCACCCTTTTCATTTGAAAACTTTCCTGCTTGAACTGCATATGTTTTATATGTACCTTCCGTTTGTGCCGCTTGTTTTTCTCCGCCGGTGCTTTGTTTCTCCGCAGATGTATCTCCTGCTTTTGCCGTCTGGCTGCCTAAAGAATCATCTAAGGAGGATGGCGCCGACGCTTCTTTATTGCCTGATATATTCAATGCGAATAGCCCTAAGCCTGTGCCTAAAACCGCCGCAAAGGCAATTGTCGCCGCCACTCTTTTTACCGGCTTGGTCGCCCCTGACTTTCCTTTTGAATAGAGCTTCGATTTCTTCTTTTGATAAGGCGGAACAACTTTGGGGTCATCTTTAAACACCTTATCCTCGTCTGAATCCCAGTTGAATTCATCTTCATCAGGATGTTCATGGGATGCCGCAACCTCCTGCTCCGCCTTTCTCTTTTCCTCCCAATTTGAAAACGTCATGTCTTTTTCTTGCTCTGTCTTCGGTGTCTCTTGTTCGTAAACTGTTTCTTCTTTTCCATTAATCGTCACCTTAAGGGCTTTTTCTTCCGCTTTACTGATTTTTTTTTGCTTCCTTTTTTTCAATTCTGCTTCCTCCCTTCATTTGTGTGACCGTTCTTGTGGCTTTTCATGCTACACACTTTAGCACAGGCGAAAAAAAAAAGAACAAGACTTTTGTCGTCTTGTCCAAAAAACGTTCGTCAAATTTTTCATCAGTCAGCCTAACGCCGTTTTGACATAAAAGGATATGATAGAGTCACCGTATAAATAAGCGAAAATGCTTCCTGCTGCAATTGCCGGGGCAAAGGGAAGCGGCTGTTTTCTGGCCAGCCTTCCGAACAGTACAGCGGCAGCTCCATACAATGCGCCTATAAGAACAGAAAAGAAAAAGGCGGCAGCAAGCATTTTCACACCAAGCACAAGGCCGATAACGGCAAATAATTTAATATCCCCTCCCCCTATTCCTCCATGAGTGATGACGGCAATAAAGGCCAGTAAAAGAAAACCGGCAGCCGCGCCTATAAAGCCTTCATACCAAGAAAGAAGCGGAGAAATGATTCTGCCAGCCGCCAGAAAGGGAAGAAAGAATAGCAATATGCGATTTGGAATCAGCATAAAGTGAATATCTGTCACAGAAACAATAATAAGAAGAGAAAGAAACAGCAACGCAACAATCAGTTCCCAAGACAAACCGAAACGAAATCCCGCGGCTGCAAATAAACTCGCTGTCGAGAGCTCTGCCGCCGGGTACATAAGAGAGAGCTTTTGGCCGCAGCTTTTGCAATTGCCTTTTTGCAGAATAAAAGATAAAACAGGGATTAATTCCGTCGGGGTTAGGGTTCGACGGCAAAAGGAACATGCCGAACGCGGACTTATGATGGATATGTGCAAGGGTATACGGCATCCAACCGTATAATAAAATGAACCGAGGATAAGGCCGAGGACAAAAAGAATCGGAATCATAGACAACACACCTTTACTCTCTTTAGGATTATGCTATGAATTGTAGCACAGCAAGCATATTGATCTATAATAAGCAATTTTAGATTTTGACAGAAAAAATCCCGGCAGAATATCATTATTGATTCTGCCGGGCCAAAGTCATTACAGCATTCTTTTTCGAATGTCAGAAATAAAATAAAGTGATCCCGTAATGAGCACGATATCATTTGAGCCTTTTTTGCTATCTATTAATTTGATCACATGCTCCGGATCTTCATTCCAGCTTTTGCTGCTGATTTCACTAGCATCATACAGATCTTTCGCAAGAGAAGCACGCGGAAAATCAAAAGAAGCAAAATGAATCGAGTGCGCGATCGTTTCCAGTTTCTTAATCATGTCATGATACGGCTTATCCTTTAACGCACTAAACACCACACAAATATCGGAATCTGGGAAACGCTGCTTCATCGTTTCAGTCAGCTTATCGATCCCTTCTTCATTATGGGCGCCGTCTAAATATACCGGCGGATGTTCCTGAACCAACTCTAATCTGCCCGGCCAAGCAGCCTTTATGAGCCCGCTTCTTAACGCAGCATCACTCAATTCAGCAATGTTTTCCCTGTTAAGCCACTCGGCAGCCAAAATGGACAATGCCGCATTTTGTCTTTGATGCGTACCGATGAGAGATGTTCGAATATCTTCATAACACGTTTCTCCGGTTTTTAAAGAAAACTGTTCTCCTGCAGGGAGAGCCTTTTCATTATAAATCCTGCTTGTATCATGCAATGACTGAAAAGGAGCAGACTTTCGTTCAGCTTCATGCCGGATTACCTGTAAGGCTTCCGGCTGGGTAACGGCTGTCACGATCGGAATGCCTTCTTTTATAATCCCGGCTTTTTCGCCTGCGATTTCTTCAATGGTGTTTCCTAAAATGTTCATATGGTCGTGTCCGATGCTTGTGATGACAGTTAAAAGCGGCTCGACAACATTGGTAGAGTCGTACCTTCCGCCCAGACCTGTTTCAAAAATAACAAAATCGACCTGATGATACGCAGCAAAATATAAAAATGCACAAGCCGTCATAATTTCAAATTCTGTCGGCTGACCGTGTTCAGTTTGATCAAGCTCTTCCACGATCGGTTTCACCTGATTAACGAGTGTGACCCACTCCTCATCTGTAATAGGTGTGCCGTTTACGCTGATGCGCTCATTAAATGTGATGATATAAGGCGATGTAAACGTACCGACAGTGTATCCCGCTTCTTGCAGCATAGAACGGATAAAAGCGACAGTTGATCCTTTGCCGTTTGTTCCCGCCACGTGGAGCGCGCGGATTTTCTTTTCAGGATGGTCCAATCGCGCCATCAGCTGCTTCATTCGATCAAGACCGGGCTTCACTCCGAATTTCAGACGGCTGTGAATCCAGCTGCGCGCTTCTTCATATGCAGTAAACAATGATAATCCCCTCTTTTATAAGACAAGGCGGTTTCTCAAGAAACCGCCTCGGCTTTTCATTAGCCCTTCAGCTCAGCCATTCGTTTTTGAACAGCGTCACGCTTTGCCACATAATCTTTCTCTTTCTCACGTTCTTCATCAATTACGTGCGCAGGCGCTTTTTTTATAAATCCTTCGTTTCCAAGTTTCTTTTGGACACGCTCGACTTCTTTCGTCAGCTTATCGAATTCTTTTTGCAGACGGGCGATTTCTTCATCGATATTAATTAAACCTTCAAGCGGAAGTATGACCTCTGCTCCTGTGACAACTGCCGTCATTGCTTTATCAACAGCTTCGATATCTGTACCGATTCTCAGCACGCTCGGATTTGTAAAGCGTTCCACATAAGAACGGTTTGCTTCGAGACGGGCTGCGACCTCGTCCGTGCTCGCTTTAATGTACAATTCAACTTGCTTGCTCATCGGTGTGTTTACTTCGCTGCGGATATTACGCACAGAACGGATCAGCTCAACGAGAAGCTTCATGTCAGCAGCAGCTTCAGTGTCTGTATGCTCAGGCACAACAACAGGCCATGTGCTTACAGTAATGGATTCTCCTTGGTGCGGCAGGTGCTGCCAAATTTCCTCCGTTAAGAATGGCATAAACGGATGGAGCAGGCGCATCGTTTGATCCAGAACATAAGCAAGGATGGAACGGGTTGTTTTCTTAGCCGCTTCGTCTTCTCCGTATAGAGGAAGCTTTGCCATTTCAATATACCAATCACAGAAATCGTCCCAAATAAAGTTATATAAATGGCGGCCGACTTCACCGAACTCATATTTATCAGCTAGCTGTGTCACACTTTCGATCGTTTCGTTTAAACGCGTTAAAATCCACTTGTCAGCTACTGATTTCTCACCTGAAAGATCAAGCTCTTCATATGTCATGCCGTCCATGTTCATTAATGCGAAACGAGAAGCGTTCCAAATTTTATTGGCAAAATTCCAAGTCGATTCCACTTTTTCATAGCTGAAGCGAAGATCTTGGCCAGGAGAGCTTCCAGTCGCCAGGAAATAGCGAAGAGAATCGGCTCCGTACTTGTCAATCACGTCCATCGGATCGACACCGTTGCCAAGAGATTTACTCATTTTTCTGCCTTGCTCATCACGGATTAAGCCATGGATTAAAACATCTTTAAACGGACGTTCGCCAGTAAATTCAATCCCTTGGAAAATCATGCGTGACACCCAGAAGAAAATGATGTCGTAGCCTGTAACGAGAACGTCAGTCGGATAATAGCGTTTAAAGTCTTCAGCTGTCAAATCAGGCCAGCCCATAGTGGAGAAAGGCCAGAGCGCAGAACTAAACCATGTATCCAGCACGTCTGTATCCTGCTCCCAATTTTCGCTGTCCTCCGGCGCTTCAAGACCGACATATAACTCGCCTGTTTCTTTATGATACCAGGCAGGAATGCGGTGGCCCCACCATAATTGACGGGAAATACACCAGTCGCGGATATTTTCCATCCAATGCAAATACGTTTTTTCGAAGCGGTCAGGAACAAAGTTGACTTTTTCTTCTTTCTCTTGCAATTCTATCGCTGCATCAGCAAGCGGCTGCATACGCACAAACCATTGGGTAGAAAGATAAGGCTCAACAACCGCTCCGCTTCGTTCACTATGTCCGACAGAGTGCAGATGGTCCTCGATTTTGAAGAGAACGCCTGCCTCCTGTAAATCTTTAACGAGCTTTTTGCGGCATTCAAAGCGATCCATGCCTTGATATTGCAGCGCATTTTCATTCATCGTGCCGTCTTCATTCATGACAAGAATGCGCTCTAAGTTATGGCGGTTGCCAAGCTCGAAGTCGTTCGGATCATGGGCAGGCGTAATTTTCACCGCACCTGAACCAAATTCCATATCAACATAGTCATCGCCGACAATCGGTATTTCACGATTTGTGATAGGCAGAATAACCGTTTTTCCGATAAGGTGCTTGTAGCGCTCATCTTCAGGGTGAACCGCAACAGCTGAATCACCAAGCATCGTTTCTGGACGTGTCGTCGCGATTTCAATTGAACCTGATCCGTCAGCAAGCGGATAGCTCATGTGATAAAACGCGCCTTGAACATCCTTGTAAATGACCTCAATGTCTGATAAAGCTGTTTTTGTTGCAGGGTCCCAATTTATGATGTATTCGCCTCTGTAGATCAAGCCTTTTTCATAAAGTTTGACGAACACTTCGCGAACCGCTCTGTTTAAGCCTTCATCAAGCGTAAAGCGTTCACGGGAATAATCAAGGCCAAGCCCTAATTTCGCCCACTGGCTGCGGATGAAGTCAGCATACTCTTCCTTCCACTTCCACGTTTCTTCAAGGAATTTCTCACGGCCTAAATCGTAACGGCTTGTGCCTTCTTCACGAAGTTTCGCTTCAACTTTAGCCTGTGTCGCGATGCCGGCATGGTCCATACCCGGAAGCCACAGTACATCATAACCCTGCATGCGTTTCATTCTTGTTACAATGTCTTGCAGCGTTGTATCCCAAGCGTGGCCAAGGTGAAGCCTTCCTGTTACGTTTGGCGGCGGAATAACGACAGAGTACGGCTCCTTTGTCCGATCGCTGCCTGCTTCAAAAAACTTACCTTTTAGCCAAAAATCATATCGGTCTTTTTCAACCGCAGCCGGATCGTATTTCGTCGGCATTGTTTGTTCATTCGTTTCCATCATAACCCTCCAGCATGTTTAAAATGGCTGAGAACGAAAAAAGAGCCCTTCATCCTTGGGAAAAGGACGAAAAAGCTCTTTCGCGGTACCACCTTTTTTCATGAACCTTGTCAGTTCATGCGCTTCAACGGATAACGGGGGTTTCCCGAATTTCTCTACTCTTCTTTCAAGAAATTATGCTCCCGGGCGACCTTCCAATCAGACAACATAAGAAGCCTTTCAGCAAGCGGCTTCTCTCTCTGCATGCGTCTTTCTTGTACTCTTCCCGTTCTAAGCAGGTGTATCTATCAGCTCATTATATACTTTATTTATGTTCTTTATTATAGTAAAAGTGTTTTTGATTCGTCAATCATCTTTTCCAAAAATACTGCGTCCTATACAAGATGGGCAGGCACCTATTGACCAAGTATACATATGATGCTTGTAAATGCGTTGAGGAGGATGCACCGTGAAGAAACGTTTCAGCTCTTATTCCCTGCCGCCGTGGGTCAGGCAAATTCGGCTTGTATCCGCGCAAGTGATTATCCCGATTACGATTTTCCAAGGTATCAGAACTATTTTCTTTCCGACAACCTTTGATGTCTTACTGCTCGCAATATTGATTCTGCTAGCCTGTGCGCTTCATTTGGAATGGATATAAACAAACAAGTCCGCGCCAATTAAGACGTGGACTCGTTTTCCGCCTGAAATTTTTTCTCTTGTTCAATTTGATGGATTTTCATCACAAACGGCTCAATATTTTTCATTTGCCAGTATGCCTTTAATAAGTGTGTACATTCATCTTTTTCACGCCGTCTTTTCCCAGTCTGATAGCGGTTCAGCACTTTGTACACCGCTGCCGGATAAGCCATGTAACTGAGAAAAAGACTGATTTCAGCATCATGCAGAGGAAATGCTTTCGTATATGCATAAAACCAATCGACACACTCCGGACAAGCTTTTGGAAAACCGCTGAACATTCGTGTGTAAAAGCCGAGCAAGTCGTTATGCGGCGGCCCCACAGACGCTCTCTCAAAATTCGTAAAGTATCCGGTCCCTGCATCATTATACAGAAAATGGTGAATAGACAGGCTGCCATGGGTAATGACAACCCTTGAGGAGCCTTTTTCTTTTGCCGCTTCATACCAGTCCTTAATCCGCTCAAGCGCAAAGTTTACGGCGGAAATGGTTTCTGAATAATAGGTTACAGCCTGCAATTCAAAGGGGGACAGGTACCATTCTTTCTCAGCTCTGTCTACAAACTGTTCATAAATGATCTTTTCATTTTCCCACTTTTTTCTCGTTTGTTCATAGTGGCGTTCAATGTCTTCACGCCTGACCTTGATTTCCTGCGCAGTTCGCTCGTGAAGGCGGGCTGTTTCTCTAAATAGATAGGCATGTTTCTGATCCCGCTCTTCCTCTTGGTCAAATTGGAGCCACGGCATTAAGTAATAGGAGTCTCCAGTTTGTACGCCCCCGGAGAAAAACTCTCCCCCATTTGTTCTGTAAATGGGAACAAAGGAATGAAAGCCTTTTTCCTCAATTGCCACCATTTGATCTGTAAAATGTTTGCCGCGAACCGATTTCATTTTTTTCAGCGCAAATACCCCATAATCTGAATACACTTTCCACACACGAGAACTGACTGGCTCAATAAATTGAGCCGTCAGTCCGTATTCCTGAAGAACCGATTGGACATCTTCCATTCCATTCACCACATTTTCCGATCGCTTACGACTTACGCATGGCTGCTGTTGTATTGAGGGATATAAAGAATCTGCCCTGCTTTCAATTCATCATCCAGCGCCAAAGAATTCATCCTGATCAGCTGCTGGGAGGTAATGTCGTACCGTTCGCATAAACGTTCAATGGTATCTTCCTGCTGAACAATACAGATTTTCATTCTAGAAAACTCATCTTCTTCTCTTGTAAAGAGTTTTGTTAAATAAAGAGAATTATGATTTTCCTTTGTTTCAGTTCCCTTTGTTTGAGCAGCAGGAACAGCCCCAGCAACAGCATCTGTTTCCTTCCTTTCAGGTTCGGAAGTGTCTGGCAGCTGGTAAGAATGAAAAGACGCCTCTTCCTCAGGTTCTTCAGGTGAAGGTGTTTTTCTCACTTCAATTTCAAAGCTTTCTTTCTTCTGCTCTTCTTCCTCCAGCAGCTTAGGCGCTGAATAAAAGGAATGCTCTTCTGAATCTTGTTCCGGCAGGAAGGTACGGTAGGCCGGCGTAAGCTCTTCTTCCTGAGATTCCTCTTCAGCACTTATCTTTTGATTAAAATGCAGGGTTGGAACTGCTGATTCTTCCTTTAAAAGTGCAGCTGGCGCTACTTCCTGCTCTCTGCTTCCTTCTAAAGAAACAACGTCTTCACGTATAGTTTCCTGGACTTCCTCCGGTTGTTCTGCATCCTGTCGAGGTGCAGGCTCTATGTGATCCGATAGCTCCGATTCTGTTTTTTGGGATTCTTGACGCAGAGCATGCTCAAGAATAGGAGAATCTGGCTTTTCTGTTTTTTCGTCACCACGCTCAGCCTCTTGCTGAAGCTCAGCTTCTACAGCAGGTGATATTTTCGCCGCTGAAACACGCGGTTCTGACAGTTCAGCCTGCTCTTCTTCCGTCTCTGTTTTTTCGCGGATCTCTATTCCTGAAGCAGCCTTTGGGGAATCTGCTTCTATTGTTTCCGCTTCCTCACGAAGCCTTGTCTCTGATAGAATGAGCTCCGGCGGCTTCGCTTCTTTCGCATTTATATCTTTGCTGCCCTCTGGTTCTAAAGCAGCTGATTCTGATCGTACAGTTTCTTTCTCTTCATTCGCCTGCTCTTCACGAAGCCTCGCTTCCGAGACAACAAGCTCTGACGGCTCGGCTCGCGCTTCTTCTGCTTTAATACCGCCGCTTTCCTCCGCTTTTAAATCCAATGGCGCTGACCGCTCAGCTTCTTCCTTTTCATCTGCTTGCTCTTCACGAAGCCTCGCTTCCGAGACAACAAGCCCTGGCGGCTCAGCTGGCGCTTCTTCCGCCTTTATATCTTCGCTTTCCTCTGCTTTTAAATCCAATGGCGCTGACCGCTCAGCTTCTTCCTCTTCATTTTCCTGCTCTTCACGAAGCCTCGCTTCCGAGACAACAAGCTCTGGCGGCTCAACTGACGCTTCTTCTGCTTTAATACCGCCGCTTTCCTCCGCTTTTAAAGCCAATGGCTCTGACCGCTCAGCTTCTTTCTTTTCATTTTCCTGTTCTTCACGAAGCCTCGCTTCCGAGACAACTAGCTCTGGCGGCTCAGCTGGCGCTTCTTCCGCCTTTATATCTTCGCTGTCCTCTGGTTTCAAAGCCAATGGCTCTGACCGCTCAGCTTCTTCCTCTTCATTTTCCTGCTCTTCACGAAGCCTCGTTTCCGAGACTAGAAGCTCCGGCGGCTCAGCTGGCGCTTCTTCCGCCTTTATATCTTCGCTGTCCTCTGATTTCAAAGCCAATGGCTCTGACCGCTCAGCTTCTTCCTCTTCATTTTCCTGCTCTTCACGAAGCCTCGTTTCCGAGACAACAAGCTCCGGCGGCTCGGCTGGCGCTTCTTCTACGCTGTCCTCTGCTTCTAAAGCAAATAGCTCTGGCGGCTCAGAAAAACCTTCATCAGGAGCTTCATAGAGAGGAATGTCTTGCTCCCTGTCTGCTGTGTCATCAAGAAGGCCTTCTATTGCTAAATCAGCCTGGATCGTTAGGATGCGCGAGTCTGTTAGTTGATAGTCAAATGCATCAATAAACACAAAAACTTCATGTAGATGACTGACTTTATTTTTCGGGATGGTAATATCGACAGGGAAACAATGAGTCAGTTCCGCAGTTCCATCCTCTCTCGTTCTGACCTCTTCGACAAACCGCTTATCGGTATAAAACTCTTCAGTATTTTTGCTCTGATCTATGTTGTACTCACCTGTAAGTTCAAGCGATCCTCTGATTGAAACGTAATCATTTACTTCCTGAACCCTAATATCAGGATCTAATGAAATGGAAAGCAGTTCAGAAACTTCCTGTCCTTTTTGGAAACAGATCGATTCTTCTACAGAAAATTGCAATCGATGATTTTGCGGCAAGTTCATATCCTCCTTTCATCTAATCCTTAAAATTAGATGTCACTAAAGGTGTATGTATGAAATGGAGAAAATATGAATGGGGAAGCATAGAAAAACCGGTACAAGGATGTCCTTGATACCGGTTTTTATCGTACTTATCCGCGGCTGATCTCTGCGAATACGTTCTCAGCTGCCTGAATTGTTTTTTCAATATCTTCATCAGTATGAGCCGTCGAGAGGAAAAGCCCTTCAAATTGAGACGGCGGAAGGAACACACCTTCGTTTGCCATTCCTTTATAATACTTGGCAAACAGCTTCAAATCCGATGCTTTGGCTGTTTCATAATTGATGACAGGTTCATTTGTAAAGAAGAAACCGATCATTGAACCTGCGCGGTTAAAGGTATGCGGAATACCGTGCGCCTCTGCCGCTTTTGAAATGCCTTCTTCCAGCCTGTCGCCTTTTTTCATAAAGGTCTTGTATGATTCAGGCGTGAGCTGCTTTAATGTTTCGAGTCCAGCCGTCATCGCAAGCGGGTTGCCTGACAGCGTACCTGCCTGATAAATCGGACCGCTCGGAGCGATCCGCTCCATAATTTCGGCTTTACCGCCATAAGCGCCGACAGGCAGTCCGCCCCCGATCACTTTTCCTAAGCAAGTCAGATCAGGCGTTACGCCGAAATAGCCTTGAGCGCATTTGTAATCGACCCGGAAGCCAGTCATGACTTCATCAAAAATCAGTAGCGTGCCGTACTGTTCAGTAATATCACGCAATCCTTGCAGGAAGCCTTCTTGCGGCGGAACTACTCCCATGTTTCCGGCAACCGGTTCTACGATGACGCCTGCAATGTCTTCACCGAACTGTTGGAATGCAAGCTTTACACTTTCTAACTCATTGTACGGAACAGTGATGGTGTTTTTCGCTATTCCTTCAGGTACGCCCGGGCTGTCAGGCAGACCGAGTGTTGCCACTCCTGAACCCGCTTTAATCAGCAGAGAATCTCCGTGTCCATGGTAGCAGCCCTCAAATTTTAAAATCTTATTGCGGCCTGTATATCCTCTTGCCAAACGAAGCGCACTCATGGTCGCCTCGGTTCCCGAGCTGACCATCCGTACAATTTCTACTGACGGCACTCGGTCAATGACGAGCTTCGCCAATTCATTTTCCACCTCAGTCGGAGCCCCGAAGCTTGTCCCGTATTCAGCCACTTTTTTGAGGCTCTCTACAACGCGGTCATTTGTGTGTCCTAAAATTAAAGGCCCCCATGACAAGACGTAATCAATATACTCATTTCCATCAATATCATAGATTTTAGAGCCTTTTCCTCGCTCCATAAAAATCGGGTCCATGTCTACCGATTTAAAGGCGCGAACGGGGCTGTTTACACCGCCCGGCATGAGTTTTTGCGCTTCTTTAAAAGCCGCTTTTGATTTTTCATAGCTTCTCATCTGCCTCAACTCCTGTCAACTGAATAAAATTACTCCGCAAGCCATTTTGCTGCGTCTTTTGCATGATACGTAATAATCAGGTCGGCACCCGCACGCTTCATGCTTGTCAAAATTTCTAAGACAATCTCTTTTTCCTTGATCCAGCCGTTCTGAGCTGCAGCCTTCACCATAGAATACTCTCCGCTTACATTATAAGCCACAAGCGGCAATGTAAACTCATTTTTTACATCCCGCATGATATCCATATAAGAAAGTGAAGGTTTCACAATCAGGAAGTCCGCGCCTTCTTCAACATCTGATTGGGCTTCACGGAGTGCTTCCAGGCGGTTGGCAGGGTCCATTTGATACGTTTTGCGGTCGCCAAATTGAGGCGTGCTGTTTGCTGCATCCCGGAACGGACCGTAAAACTCACTTGAATATTTCACGGCGTAAGACATGATCGGAATATTGATGAAGCCTTCTTTATCTAACGCTTCTCTGATAACCGTCACAAATCCGTCCATCATGTTAGAAGGCGCAATGATATCCGCTCCGGCTTTTGCTTGGCTGACAGCTGTCTGTGCCAATAGCTCCAAGGATTCATCATTCAGGATCTGTCCGTCTTTGACCAGACCGCAATGTCCGTGATCTGTATATTCACATAGGCATGTATCAGCGACGACAACCATCTCAGGGAAGTGTTTTTTAATTTCGGCAATTGCTTCTTGCACAATCCCGTGGTCATGGTAAGCTTGCGTTCCGCAATCATCTTTTTCTTCAGGTATGCCGAAAACAATGACGGATTGAATTCCGAGACTGACCAGCTCAGCCACTTCATCCTTTAATAGATCTAAAGATACATGATAAACATCAGGCATTGAAGGAACAGCTTTTTTTCCTTCTAAACCTTCAACAACAAAGATCGGATAAATAAAATCAGATGGATGCAGACGAGTTTCTTTCACCATCTCTCTCATTGCTTTTGATGACCGCAAACGGCGGTGTCTGTTAAATGATTGACTCATATTCTATCTTCCTTTCTAGACATGCGGCACATTAAATCAAGCATGCCGTCAATTGTAAATGTATCAGGCATATACGACGTGATTCCGTACGACAGCAGAGCGTCCCTCGTTAGCGGTCCGATGCTGATGCAGGCCGTCTGGTGCGCCGGCCATTTTTTTATTCCTTCTCCCAGAACATGCATAAATGTATGTACGGTTGATGAGCTTGTAAATGTCACATAATCAAATGAATACTGATTCGCGGCATTTTTTAATTCCTCAATGCCGTCTTCATCAGGAACAGTTTCATATACGACCCATTCCTTCACTTCAAAGCCAAGAGGCGTAAGCTCTTTTTTTATCACATCGCGAGATAAATTGCCTTTTATGACTGAAATCCGTTCTGACGGTTCGGCATGCTGCTTAAGAGCGTCCGCCAATTGTTCTGCAATATAGTCATGAGGCATTACATCAACCGATACGTTGTACGATTCTAAACGGCGTGCGGTTTTTTCACCAACAGCTGCAATTTTTTTATGACCGGGAACAAGAAGCTGATTTTCTTTCAGATAAGAAAAAAAGAAATCTGCTCCATTTACACTCGTAAACACAAGCCACCCGGGTATGGCAAGTTCTATTCGCACCTGTTCTGCCAGATCATTCGGCAGAACTCGGCGAAACGTGATCAATGAGGCCAATACCGCTTTTCCGCCAAGCTGCTCCACTTTCTGCCGAAACGATTTTGCCTGCGTCTTATTTCGGGTGACAAGCACTGTTTTTCCTTTCAAAGGAAAATCATTTACCATCCTCATCAAGCTCCCGTTTTACGCGATCAATTAAATCTTTAGCGCCTTTATCAGTCATGAGAGCCGCACAGCGCTTACCGACTTCCTCCGGATCGTTTCCGGTGACGGTTTCTTTGAAAATGATTTTTCCATCAGGCGAAGCCACAAGCCCTGTCAGTTCAATTTCATCCTGGCCGTTTATCACCGAGTAGCCGGCGATCGGCACCTGACAGCCGCCCTCCATCGCGTTTAAGTAGGCACGTTCTGCCAATACAGTCCGTTTTGTATACTCATCCGTAAACTGAGAAAATAACGTTAAAAGCTCTCGATCGGATTCGCGGCACTCAATTGCAAGAGCGCCTTGGCCAACAGCCGGAAGACAGCGCTCAGGCTCAAGAAATTCAG
The DNA here is from genome assembly GCF_029536185.1 of Bacillus sp. B28. NCBI lineage: Bacteria > Bacillati > Bacillota > Bacilli > Caryophanales > Bacillaceae > Bacillus > Bacillus sp. B28. Next base: position 2,772,740 of record NZ_CP120511.1, read on the forward strand.
TTACGACTTCCTGCTTCCAGCCCATTCTGGAAAGCCCTGCCGCAGCTAAAATAATTGCGTCATAATCTTCGTTTTCCAGCTTTTGAAGTCTCGTATCTATATTACCTCTAATCCATTTAATTGTAATGTCAGGGCGCTCAATCAAAAGCTGCGCGCTTCTTCTTAAACTGCTTGTGCCGATTACAGCACCTTCCTTCAATTCAGAAAGCTTTACACGATTCTTTGAAATAAGAGCGTCACGAGGATCTTCCCGTTCAGGAATACAGCCGATCACAAGGCCCTCAGGCAAAACGGCAGGCATATCCTTCATGCTGTGAACCGCCATATCAATGTCTTCGTTTAAAAGCGCTTGTTCGATTTCTTTGACAAACAGCCCTTTCCCTCCCACTTTTGACAGGGTAACATCGACAATCCGGTCACCCTTTGTGACGATTTCTTTTATGTCAAAAGCAAAAGAAGGATTGATCTCCTTCAGTTTGCGAATCACCCATTTTGTTTGGGTCATAGCGAGTTTGCTCCGTCTGGAACCTACTTTTATCGTTCTCATTTTTTCTTTCCTCCCGAATCTGCTTGGGCACATTATTTAACTGAACCAATGGAATTGAGACAGGCTTCCGAGCAGGAAATAATTGATCATCAGCACGAGAAAACAAGCCGTATTCCACAGTGCGGCGACCTTCCCCTGAAGCTCTTTAATCAGCCTGATATAAAGATAATAGCTGTACAGAAGCAGGACGACAAACGAACCAAGCACTTTGGCGTCGAACCAATACAGCGTTTCTAGAGACACATACGCCCAAATGACGCCAAGAATCAAACTCAGCAAAAGCATCGGAACTCCGATGACATTCAGAACATACGCCATATAATCAAGCTTAGACAAATCTTCTATTCTCAACAGCCACTTTCCCCATTTTTTCTTTTTTAACAGATGATATTGAAACAAGTAGAGCACAGAGAATACAAAAGAAAGGGAAAAAGCGCCGTAAGAAAGAATCGCCATTGTAATATGAATCACTAACAGCTCCGATACGAGCTGACCCGAAAAAGCCGCTGACTGCTGCTCCGTCGGTGAAAATGTATGAATGGCGATCATAGCAAACCCTATTACATTTGTAAAAAACACAATAAAATCAACACGCAGCAGCTTTGTCAGTACAAGTGACAGTGTGACAAGCACCCAAGCATAAAAATAAAGCGCCTCCGTCACATTTAATACCGGAAACCGCCCCGTCACCCACATAAAGTAGGCTAAATACACGGTTTGCAGAGTCCAGACAATAGAAAGCAACCAGAAGGCCATTTTCCCAGCCTTCCGGTTGTGTTGATGAAAATCTATAAAATAAAAGAGTACACTTAATGCGTAAATGACGATTGTCCCTTCATTAAGTCTTGCCATTGCAGTATCAATCATTCAGCTTTCACTCACTTACAAGTGGGGCAAACCCCGCTCTTGATTCAGCCTTCTTATAAGAATGGACCTTTTGGCTGCCTTCAATGCTTTTGATCATTTGCCGGCCCGCAGCTTCTTCTATATCAAAAATCTGCTTAAACAAAGCCAGCTTTTCTTCAGAATCAGCCTCTGCCGCAAGTTCTTTCACCTTTAATATCGGGTCGCGGAGCATTTGATTAATGATACTTTTCGTATGTTTATTCAAAAGTTTTTTCTCTCTTGTCGTCAAATGAGGCAGCTTCCGTTCGATGCTGTCCATCGTTTCAGACTGGATTGCCAGCGCCTTTTCACGCAATGCGGAAATGACGGGCACTACACCGAGTGTATTCAGCCATTGTTTAAATTCCACAATAGTTTCTTCGATTAACAGTTCAACCTTCTCAGCGGTTTCTCTCCGCTCTTTCAGGTTCGCTTCTACGATCCCTTCAAGATCGTCTATATCATAAAGGAAGACGCCTTCTAAATCGTTCAAAGCGGGATCCAAGTCTCTTGGCACGGCGATGTCCACCATAAATAAAGGGCGGCCCTTGCGAAGCTTATTCGCGTTTTCCATCATTTCTTTAGACACAACAAAATCACTCGCACCGGTAGAGCTGATTAAAATATCGGCTTCTGCAAGCGCGCTTTCAAGCTGATTTAAGCTTCGCGCTTCACCGGAGAAACGGTCTGCAAGTTCTTTCGCTTTCAAGTATGTTCTGTTAATGACGGTCACTTTTCCGATTCCCTGTCCGTGCAGATTTTCGGCTGCAAGCTCGCCCATCTTTCCTGCACCAAGGATCAATATATGCTTGCTTGAAAGGTTTCCGAAGATTTTTTTCGCAAGCTCAACGGCCGCATAGCTAACAGACACTGCATTAGAGCCAATGTCTGTTTCGGCGTGAGTCCGTTTACCCACTGTAACCGCCTGCTTAAACAACTCATTAAAAATCGTGCCGATCGTTTTTTCTTGCTGAGCTGTTTTGAAGCTGTCGCGTACCTGGCCAAGAATTTGCGTTTCACCGATCACCATAGAATCCAATCCGCAGGCTACACGGAACAAATGCTCAACAGCCGCATCGCTTTCGTAAAATCTTAAAAACGGCGACAGGTCTTCTTTGCTTAAGTGAAACCAGTCAGCTAAAAATTTCTTTATATAATAACGGCCGGTATGGAGCTGGTCCACTACCGCATAAATTTCAGTGCGGTTGCAGGTAGATACGATGATATTTTCGAGAATGCTTTTCTCTGCTTTTAGCTGCACCATCGCTTCTGCAAGCTCATTCGGCTGAAAACTTACTTTTTCACGTATCTCAATAGGGGCGGATTTATAATCTACTCCCACAACAAGTATATGCATCGCTTTAATTACACCCCCAACACCCAATCTTTTATTTATAATCATTCTAACATAGAACTCATTATTTATAATAATTATAACATAGTTTCTTTCATAAAATGTGAACAGATTTTAAAATTCTTATGCTATATTAGAAAAAGCTTCACGGAAAAGAAGCATTCCTATTGACAATACCAAAAACAGCAGAAATTTACTACACATCAGCTCTAAAAAACAAGAAGGTGATATGCATGAAACAAAAATCAATTTTATTCCCTTGTCTGCTGCTCGCTGCATCCGTTTACGCATGGCTTGAAAGCAGCCAAGCCGAACTGTTTTCAGGACAGGATCAATGGCCTGTTCTTCTTATGCTGTTAGGTGCAGCCTTTATATACCAAGGAAAAAAAGAAGCTGTCTCCCCCCATTTCTTTATCGGGTTGCTTCTCTTCGGAATCGGTTTGCACTTTTTCGCTAAGCCAAAGTGGACATGGTGGCCGGATGATTTTGAAATGCTACTCTTCATGGTCGGCTTCTCACTGCTCGTTTCAACCATTCAGAAAAAAGAATATGTATATGAAGCTGTTTCGATGATTTGTTTTTCCCTGTTTCTTTACTTTTTCAAACAGATTATGGCATGGCTCGAGTCTGCGCATATTCCCACGGCCCTGCTGAAAGAGTATTGGCCGTTTGTATTTATCGGAATCAGTTTATTGTTATTATTGATAAAACGAAAAAAATCTATACGATAAATAAAACCGGCAGAGAGTATTCTCTACCGGTTTATCATTTTTTTGATCACTCCCCAAGCTTCGTCTTTCCCCTTTTTCGTTTCTGAGGAGAAGAGAATCAGCTCGTCTTCCGGATCAATATTTAATGTCTGTCGGACAACCTTCGCGTGTTTGTCCCATTTTCCTTTCGGGATCTTATCCGCTTTTGTAGCGATAATAATAACAGGAATGCCGTAATACTTTAAGAATTCATACATCTGCACATCATCATTAGACGGTGCATGCCGCAAATCAACGATCTGCACCACCGCTTTCAATTCCTCGCGTGTTGTAATGTAGGTTTCAATCATTCTGCCCCAAGCTTCACGCTCGGATTTTGACACTTTGGCAAAACCGTAACCCGGTACATCAACAAAATGCAATTCGTCATTAATAATGTAGAAATTTAATGTTTGTGTTTTTCCCGGTTTTGATGATGTTCTCGCAAGATTTTTACGATTAATCAATGAATTGATAAAAGATGACTTTCCTACGTTCGATCTTCCGGCCAGTGCAATCTCCGGAAGCCCCCCTTCAGGGTACTGTTCAGGTTTAACTGCACTGATTACGATTTCTGACTTTGTGACTTTCATTTCTTCTCTCCTACTAAGGCATGTTCCAAAACTTCGTCTAAGTGGGATGCCAATATAAAGGTGAGCCCCTCTCTGACGCTTTCTGGAATATCCTCTATATCTTTTTCATTATCTTTAGGCGCAATAATGGTCGTCAATCCCGCTCTATGTGCCCCGAGTGCTTTTTCTTTCAGTCCGCCGATCGGAAGCACGCGTCCGCGAAGCGTAATTTCGCCAGTCATTCCGACTTTACGCGATACAGCCCGTCCTGTTAAAGCAGAAACAAGCGCAGTCGCCATTGTGATACCGGCAGACGGACCATCTTTAGGCACCGCACCCTCAGGAACATGTATATGAATATCATACTTCTCATGAAAGTCAGGTTCAATGCCAAGTTCTTCTGTTTTTGAACGCACGTAGCTGAAAGCCGCCTGAGCAGACTCTCTCATGACATCTCCAAGCTTACCCGTCAGGATCAATTTTCCTTTCCCTGGAGAAAGCGATACTTCGATCGACAGCGTATCTCCGCCGACAGTTGTATAAGCCAGCCCCGTGACGACGCCCACCTGATCTTCCGTTTCTGCTTGTCCGTATCTGAAAATTCGTTTTCCGATAAAGTCATGAAGATTTTTCTCCGTAACTGTAATCCGTTTTCTATCTTCAGAAACAATGGCTTTTGCGGCCTTGCGGCAGATGGCAGCAAGCTGGCGTTCGAGGTTTCTCACACCTGCTTCTCTCGTATAATAGCGAATAATATCAAGAATGGCCTGATCACGCAGCTGCAGGTTGCTCTTTTTGAGCCCATGCTCCTTGATCTGCTTCGGAAGAAGGTGATCTTTCACAATTTCAAGTTTTTCCACTTCCGTGTAGCCCGCAATATTAATGATTTCCATTCTGTCTCTAAGCGGTCCCGGGATTGTCGCTAAATTGTTAGCCGTAGCGATAAAGAGCACTTTTGACAGATCAAAGGTCTCCTCAATGTAGTGGTCGCTGAAGGTGCTGTTTTGCTCCGGATCAAGCACTTCAAGCATTGCGGATGACGGATCGCCTCTGAAATCAGAAGACATTTTGTCAATTTCGTCTAGTAAGAAGACCGGATTCAGCTTGCCGGCTTTTTTCATGCCTTGAATAATACGTCCCGGCATTGCCCCGACATATGTCCGTCTGTGCCCGCGAATTTCTGATTCGTCACGCACCCCGCCAAGTGAAATTCTGACAAATTTCCGATCCATACTTTTAGCAATCGATTTGGCCAAGGACGTTTTTCCGACCCCTGGAGGTCCAGCCAAACAGAGAATCGGACCTTTTAAGGATTTTGTCAGCTTCTGAACAGCCAAATACTCTAAAATACGCTCTTTCACTTTTTCAAGTCCGTGATGTTCTTTGTCCAAAAGATGTTCAGCCTCTTTTAAATCAAGCTTATCTTCTGTCTCATCCGTCCATGGGAGAGCGACCAGCCAGTCAATATAATTTCGGATAACAGAACTTTCGGCAGAACTGGATGGAATTTTTTCATATCTGTTTAATTCCTTAAGAGCCGTTTCCTTCACATGGTCAGGCATGCCCGCTTCTTCGATTTTTTCGGTCAGCGTTTGAACTTCACCTGTTTTGCCTTCTTTATCACCAAGCTCTTTTTGGATCGCCTTCATCTGTTCGCGCAAATAGTATTCCTTTTGTGTACGCTCCATTGAACGTTTGACGCGCTGGCCGATTTTTTTCTCGATCTCAAGCACTTCTTTTTCATTGTTGATAAAATCAATGACCTTGTTCAGTCTGTCTTTGACATCAGCCGTTTCTAATATATCCTGCTTATCCTTTAGTTTAAGAGGCAGGTGAGAAGCAACAATGTCTGCCATTCTGCCCGGCTCTTCGATATCAGTAACCGCGGCGTACGTTTCGGCTGAGATTTTTTTAGAAATTTTTATGTACTGATCAAAGTGGTCCAACAAAGTCCGCATCAGCGCTTCGTCTTCTGTATCTTTTGAATCATCTTCATGGATCAGCTGAATGTCTACTGATGTATAATCTTCATGCTCATTGTATTCAATAATCTGAGCGCGCTGTATGCCCTCCACCAGCACACGAATCGTACCGTTCGGAAGCTTCAGCATTTGTTTAATTTTCGTATAGGTGCCGACAGTAAAAATTTCGTCTTCACCCGGTTCGTCTATCGAAATATCCTGCTGAGTGGCTAAAAATATCATATGATCATGCATCATTGCCTGTTCAAGGGCCTGAACCGACTTGTCACGTCCTACATCTAAGTGCAAAACCATTGTCGGGTACACTAATAAACCTCTTAAAGGGAGGAGCGGGATGCTGCGTTTTAATTCTTCTGCCATGTGACTGACACCTCCGTGACTTTAGTATGAACCATTATAATACAACTTTTTCATCCTTGTACAATAAACGGCATGGTTTCATTTTCTATAACACAGTCTCCTCGTAGTATACCCTTTCTTTCTGATCTGAAAAAGGAAAAGATGTCCTTCATGAAAAAAACCCTATTTTTAAAATAGGGTCAGACCGATTCTTTATTCATTTGCATGTTAAACGGTTTTTGTTCAGTAGGCGGGTTCACTAAAATTTCATCAAGCACTTCCTGGAACGTTTTCACCGCCACAATTTTGATTCCTTCAATCTGTTTTAAGATCGATTGCTGATTTTCATGCGGGATAATAACTTTTTTGGCACCGGACTGTTTTGCCGCTTTAATTTTCGGAATCACGCCTCCAATCGGTTTTACAAGTCCGTTTAGACTGATCTCGCCTGTCATGGCAACCGTGTTGTCAATCGGAATTTTATGAACGGCTGAAAAAATTCCCGCCGCCATGGCAATACCTGCCGACGGCCCGTCAATCGGAATGCCGCCGGGAAAATTAATGTGGATATCATAGTCTGAAGGCTTCATTCCCATTGTACGCAGTACGGTTAGCACATTCTCAACCGAGCCCTTTGCCATGCTTTTCCGGCGAATTGATTTTGATTGGCTGCCGATGCTTTCTTCTTCTGCTATTCCGGTAATGTTAATTGACCCTTTATCCTGAGCCGGTGTTACGTTCACTTCGATTTCCAGCAGCGAACCGCTGTTAGGGCCATACACTGCGAGCCCGTTTACGATGCCGATTTGCGGTGCAGTGCCAATTTTCTGCTCGTGCTTAGGGGTAAGCTGGCTGGAATGAATCACCCATTCTATATCCTCAATGGTGATGTCCTTCCGATCTTCAGTCACCGCCATTCCCGCCGCGATTTGAATCATATTAACTGCTTCACGGCCGTTCCGCGTATAGCTGGTCAGTAAATCAAGCCCCTCTTCAGAAATATTCTTTTCAATCTTATCCACTGCTGTTTTGGCAACTGATTTCAGCTCATCTTTCTCAAGCTCGCGGAAAAATACCTCTAAACAGCGGGATCGGATTGCAGGAGGGATTTCATTGGGCATTCTTGTTGTCGCACCGATCAGACGAAAATCAGCCGGAAGGCCATTTTGAAAAATATCGTGAATATGGTTCGGTATTTGTGTATTTTCTTCGCTGTAATAAGCGCTGTCTAAAAAGACTTTCCGGTCCTCAAGCACCTTCAGCATTTTATTCATTTGAATAGGATGCAGCTCCCCAATTTCATCAATAAACAATACACCGCCATGGGCATGCGTGACAGCCCCCTGCTTCGGCTGCGGAATACCCGCCTGTCCCATCGCTCCGGCCCCTTGGTATATCGGATCATGTACAGATCCAATGAGCGGATCGGCAATTCCTCTTTCATCAAATCGAGCCGTTGTCGCATCGAGTTCCACAAAAACAGCCTGCTCTTTAAAAGGTGATTGCGTATGTTTTTTGGCTTCCTCTAACACAAGCCTTGCAGCAGCTGTTTTTCCGACTCCCGGCGGTCCATAGACAATGACGTGCTGGGGATTCGGTCCGCACAACGCCGCTTTTAACGCTTTAATCCCATCTTCCTGACCGACGATATCTTGAAAGCTTTTAGGGCGCACCTTTTCAGATAACGGTTCGGACAGGCTGATAGCCCGCATTTTGCGAAGCTGCTCCATTTCCTTCTTTGATTCCTTATCTATCGTGACTTTTTGTGTCCTTTGATTTTTAAGCAAATTCCAAAAATACAAACCAATGATAATCCCAAAAAACAGCTGAATAAATAAAGCGATCCCTGTCCAACTCATGGTGGTCCCTCCTGAAAAACAATTTATGTATCCAATTCATTCCTCTGATTGCTAGTATCTCCCACAAAAGAGGGGAATAAACGTTTTCCGGAAGAGTTTACACAACAAAAAAACCTCCTGAATGTTACCACTCAGGAGGTTCATTTTCATTTTTAAGCAGACGTTTTGTCTTGGCTAACCTCAGTACCGTCCTTTAACAAAAGGCGAGGCGGTTCTCCATGCGTTACAGTCGCTCCAGTAATCACACATTTTTCAATGTCATCACGGGAAGGCAGGTCAAACATCACATCAAGCATAATGCCTTCAATGATGGAACGGAGTCCGCGTGCTCCTGTCTTACGCTCAATTGCTTTTTTAGCAATTTCAGACAGCGCTTCTTCTTCAAACTCAAGCTCAACATTATCAAGCTCAAGCATTTTTTTGAATTGCTTCACAAGAGCGTTTTTCGGTTTCGTTAAGATCGCAACCAACGCTTCTTCGTCAAGCTTTTCAAGACTTGCAATAACCGGAAGACGTCCGATAAATTCCGGAATTAATCCGAAACGGAGCAAGTCTTCTGGAAGCACTTTTGAAAGAAGGTCTTCTTTCTCCAGATCTGCAGCCTTATTATCTGAACCGAAGCCAATCACTTTTTGTCCTAAACGGCGTTTGATGATCGATTCGATACCATCGAAGGCACCGCCGCAAATGAACAAAATGTTTGTTGTATCAATTTGAATAAACTCTTGATGAGGGTGCTTACGTCCGCCTTGAGGCGGCACGCTCGCCACAGTTCCTTCAAGAATTTTCAGCAATGCCTGCTGCACGCCTTCACCTGACACATCACGTGTAATAGACGGGTTTTCAGACTTTCTTGCCACTTTATCGATTTCATCAATATAAATAATGCCTTTTTCCGCTTTTTCCACGTCATAGTCAGCAGCTTGGATGAGTTTCAAGAGAATATTCTCTACATCTTCACCTACATATCCAGCTTCTGTCAGGGACGTAGCGTCAGCAATCGCAAACGGCACATTTAAAATACGGGCTAAAGTTTGCGCAAGAAGGGTTTTACCGCTTCCTGTCGGGCCGATTAATGAAATGTTACTTTTCGAAAGCTCGACATCGTCCACTTTGCTGTTGGAGTTGATGCGTTTGTAGTGGTTATATACCGCAACAGCAAGTGATTTCTTCGCCTGATCCTGACCGATTACATATTCATTCAGAATTTCACGAATTTCCTGCGGCTTCGGCACATCTTTAAATTCTACTTCTTCTTCTGTTCCGAGTTCTTCCTCCACAATTTCAGTGCAGAGTTCGATACATTCGTCACATATATATACACCAGGTCCAGCTACAAGCTTACGAACCTGATCTTGTGTTTTTCCACAGAACGAGCATTTTAATTGTCCTTTTTCCTCGTTGAATTTAAACATTCTTTCACCCCTTAATCTTGTCTCACTTTTTCTTTTACCGGCAGAGCAAAAGAAAATGATTCTTGAAACGAAACGAGTATGTATTGCATTTTACCATACTTTCCAAAAAGACGGTAACATTGTGTTTCTGACTTGCACATTCTATATGTATGACAAAAAACAGCCTGCATTAACTATATTGCCCCAAGAAAAAGAGATATATCATAATTGTACAAAACAAGGCACGAATGATTCGCGCCCTGTTTTATTATTACTATTATTATGCACCATATTAACGGTTTTCTACAAGAAAATCAATTGCTTTGCGAACTTTTAAATCTTCTTTCATCGCGTCAGTAGAACCGATGGCTTGTTTGATATTTTCAACAGGCATGTTGTATGCTTCAGCCATTTTAGCAAGCTCAGCATCAACTTCCTCATCTGTTACTTCAAGGTTTTCCGCTTTCGCAATCGCCTCAAGAGTCAGGTTAGATTTTACGCGTTTTGCAGCATCTTCTTTCATTTGCTCTTTTAACGCAGCTTCGTCTTGGCCTGAGAATTGAGTGTAAAGCTCAAGGTTCATGCCTTGCATTTGAAGACGCTGTTCGAATTCTTTCAGCATGCGGTCAAGCTCAGTGTCGATCATCGCTTGTGGAACATCGATTTCAGCGTTTTCAGAAGCTTTCAGAACAAGCTCTTCACGCAATTTAGCGTCAGCTTCGTTTTCTTTTGCTTCTTCTAAACGTTTCTTCGTTTTTTCAGTCAATTCAGCAAGTGTTTCCACTTCTTCATCGATATCTTTTGCGAATTCATCATCAAGCTCAGGAAGCTCTTTCGCTTTGATTTCGTGAATTTTCACTTTGAAGACAGCTGGTTTGCCGGCAAGATCTTCAGCGTGGTACTCCTCAGGGAATGTTACTTCAACATCCTTCTCAGCACCTGCTTCAAGGCCAACTAACTGATCTTCGAAGCCAGGGATGAATGAACCTGAACCCACTTCAAGTGAATAGTTTTCAGCTTTTCCGCCTTCAAATGCTTCGCCGTCAACGAATCCTTCGAAGTCAAGAACAACTGTGTTTCCTTCTTCAACAGCGCCTTCTTCTTTTACAACAAGCTCAGCTTGACGCTCTTGAAGCGCTTTTAGTTCGTTTTGAACATCTTCGTCAGTTACAGCTGTGTCGTCTTTTTCGACGCCTAAGCCTTTGTATTCGCCAAGCTTCACTTCAGGTTTCACTGTTACTTTTGCAGTGAAGATTAAGCTTTCGCCTTTTTCGATTTTTTCAACATCGATTTCAGGACGGTCTACAGGCTCGATTCCAGCTTCTTCAACTGCTTTAGGATATTCTACAGGAAGAAGAATATCCAAAGCATCTTGGTAAAGAGCTTCTACGCCAAAGCGCTGTTCGAATAAACCGCGAGGAATTTTCCCTTTACGGAATCCAGGAATTGAAACTTGCTTAACTACTTTTTTAAATGCATCATCAAGTGCCGTTTTAAATGTTTCAGCATCAACTTCAACCGTTAAAACGCCTTCGTTGCCTTCTTGTTTTTCCCATTTTACAGACATGTGTTTCCCTCCAAAAATCTATTCAGGTTGTGTCGGTCTTCCATTCTAAAGCAATCATTCGGCTTCGTCCATCAAAAACGAAGCTGCCAAAGATCAGAATCATTATGTATCCATTTTAATAATGAACTGCAAAGCCTGTCCAACCGTATTTCTTATAACCCGTTATACACAAATACAACCATTATATTATAACATAACACATAACGCTTTCAACTATATGGCGTGATTTACAAATAAGAAATTTCTTCAATATCTTTAATCATTGTGCACGCTTCATCAAGTTCTCTGTCGGTAAACTCATACATCATATGCAGCTCTTCTCTTTCAATCTCAATCCCATGCATTTCATAACCGACTTTATGCAGGGCCGCCGCCCAAAGATCTGCAGACAGCAATTTTGGCTGAAATGGATATAAAACATACAAATGTCTTCTCCACAGTTCTTCTACCGCTGCATACAGGGTTGGATTTTCATTCCCCAGCGTTTCATCCAGCACACGGAGAACGCGGTGCAAAATCGGGGAGGCGTCAGGCGGGACAGTCTCGCTAGGCTCGATTGTCATGGAGTCGCCGAATTTTGTAATGTGGACCGGTTTGCTGTAGTCGTGTTCCGCCATTAACATCACGATCATCGTCTTGATAATCGGGTGAGCAGCGGGATCTTCAAGAATTGTTTTTAACAGCCCCGTATACTTCGCTACATTGCGGTCTTTCAATGAATGGATTAAATTCATTTGTTCCTCTGGGCTGGCTAACACTTTCTCCGTGTCGATCACATCTTCATACTCTTCGGCCCAAGCCTCGTCTTCTCGCTCTGGATCGGTCATTTTGCGGCTGAAATCAAGCAGCTTATAAAATTGCTCGGCACTTTCCGCAGGCAGCTGATTTTCCTCCAGGACGGCTTCAATCGTGCTTTTTACTTCTTCATATTTCTTAAGCTGAATTAAGATCGTCATGTATACTTGTAAAACCGTAAAATACTGACCGTATCCTTCTTTCAGCATCTTTTCGCATACACGTTTTGCCTCTTCCAATTCGCCCAGCTCCAAAAAGCAAATGGCCATGCCCAAGTGAAGATCTGATTCAGTATCATCATATTTCATTGCTTCTGAAAACAATTCCAGCGCCTCTTGATACTTTTTCTCCTTCAGCGAGGACATTCCTTTTTCCACCAGACGGTCTTTCAGATGAGGAAAAGGAATAATTTTTGCGTTTTTCTTGTCATGCGTCATACCTATATTCCTTTCAGGCATTTATTTTGTTCAAGTGTATCAACACCCGTACACAAAAACAAGAAAGGAAAGGTTCTGCCAGGCAAAAAAGCTGCCGACAAATTGCCGGGCAGCTTTTTTTAAGCTTGAAGCCAAGAGCTTCTCTGCGACTCAAATTGCTTGATTTCATCTTCAAGTAAAAGCGTTAATGAAATTTCATCATAGCCGTTGATCAGCATTTCTTTCCAATGCGGATCGACTTCGAATGAGATCTGATTGCCTTCGCTGTCGTGAATAAGCTGATTTTCAAGATCGACTGTCATTTGCAGTGACTGATTTTCGTATTGTCCGACAAGCTTTTTCCAATTGTCATACGGCATGCGAATCGGCAGCATACCGTTTTTAAAGCAGTTTTGGTGGAAAATATCAGCAAATGACGGTGCGATAATGATTTTAAAGCCGTAATCATCAAGCGCCCACGGAGCGTGTTCACGCGATGACCCGCACCCGAAGTTTTCTCCCGCTATTAAAATGGACGCCCCTTCATAAGCCGGCTGGTTCAGTTCAAATTCCGGGTTCGGTTCACCATTCGCATCGTATCTCCAGTCAAAGAATGCAAAACGGCCGTAGCCCGTTCTTTCAATTCTCTTCAGAAATTGTTTCGGAATGATCTGGTCTGTATCAACATTAATACGATTTAATACGGCCGCTTTCCCCGTATGTGTTTTCAAAGGTTCCATCTCGTGCACTCCTTACACAACTGTTTTTTCCTGATAAAACTTTCTGACATCCACGAAATGGCCGTGAATGGCGGCCATCGCAGCCATCGCAGGGCTGACGAGATGTGTTTTCGCGCCTTTTCCTTGTCTGCCCTCAAAGTTACGGTTAGAGGTTGACGCACAGCGCTCTCCTTCAGGAACAACGTCATTATTCATGCTCAAACACATGCTGCATCCTGATTCTCTCCATTCAAATCCAGCGTCTAAGAAGATCTGATGAAGCCCTTCCTTTTCAGCCTGAAGTTTTACGCTCTGAGATCCAGGCACGACGATTGCTCTAACACTTTCAGCCACCTTTTTCCCTTTGATCATATCGGCAGCCTGGCGGAGGTCAGTCATGCGTGAATTTGTACAGGAACCGATAAATACGTGCTCCACTTTAATGTCTTCAATTTTCTGATGAGGAGTCAGCCCCATATATTCATAAGCGCGTATCGCTTCTTTTTTGTCGTCTTCCGCTGAAAAGCTTTCCGGCGCCGGAACTTCAGAATCGACAGGAAGAACCATCCCCGGGTTGATACCCCATGTCACCATAGGAGAAATTTCATTGCCGTCAAGCACAATTGATTTATCGTAAACAGCGCCTGGATCAGTGCGCAGCGCTTTCCATTCTGCTACGGCTTTATCAAATTCTTCTCCTTTCGGCGTATACTTGCGGTTTTTGCAATATTCAAATGTCACTTCGTCAGGCGCAATCAAACCTGCTCTTGCTCCGGCTTCAATTGACATGTTGCAAACGGTCATCCGCTCATCCATCGTCATGTTTCTGAATACTTCCCCAGTGTATTCAATAACGTAACCGGTGCCGAATTTCACGCCGTATTTACCGATAACAGCAAGAATGACATCCTTTGCCGTTACCCCTTTTTGCAGTGTCCCGTCTACACGCACCTCAAGCGTTTTCGGACGCTGCTGCCAGAGTGTCTGTGTAGAAAGAACATGCTCAACCTCACTCGTTCCGATTCCGAATGCCAAGGCGCCGAATGCACCGTGAGTTGAAGTATGGCTGTCGCCGCATACGATCGTTTTTCCCGGAAGCGTTAAGCCAAGCTCGGGCCCGACTACATGGACAATCCCCTGATCTACGCTGTGAAGATCGGCAAGGCGTACGCCAAACTCTTCGCAGTTCCGCTCAAGCGCTGTCACTTGGCGTTTCGCAACTTCATCCGTTATCTCAAAGCGATTGACGGTTGGAATGTTGTGATCCATCGTTGCGAATGTATTTTGCGGTCTTCTGACCTTTCTTCCCTTTTGTCTCAACCCTTCAAATGCCTGAGGGGATGTCACCTCATGGATGAGATGCAAATCAATATAGAGAAGATCCGGTTTTCCCTCACCATGTTTTACAATATGCTGATCCCAAATCTTTTCGATGATCGTTCGAGGCATCATCTTTATTTCCTCCCTCTACCTATGAACTAAGATCGCTTACACCTTAAGCTGTCACACGTTAGAAATTGTATTTTCACTCATCAATGCCGTCTTTACTTCCTCTGTAATGGCCTGAGTGCTGCTGTATTCTTCGCCTCTTGCCAAGTCTCTTGTTCTTTTTCCGGAAGTAAGAACCTGATTGACTGCAGCTTCTACAGCTTTCGCTTCTTCTTCAAGCCCGAAAGATGTTCTCAAAAGCATTGCCGCTGATAATATCGCCGCGAATGGATTTGCCATCCCTTTCCCTGCTATGTCAGGTGCTGAGCCGTGTACAGGCTCGAACAGATGGAGTCCTGAGCTTGATAAGCTGGCTGACGGAAGCATTCCGAGAGAACCTGTTAGCATGGACGCTTCGTCACTTAAAATGTCACCAAACATATTTTCAGTCACCACGACATCAAATTGATTCGGTGCATAAATCAGCTGCATAGCCGCGTTATCAACGAGCATATGCTCAAGTTTCACATCAGGATAGTCTTTTGCGACGTCTTCAGCCACTTCCCGCCAGAGCCTGCTTGATTCAAGAACGTTCGCTTTATCAACAGAGGTAACCTTGCCTTTTCTGGCAGCCGCCATTTTAAAGCCCTCTCTGATCACGCGTTCAATTTCTTCCCTCTTATAAAACAGTGTGTCTACCGCTTCTTGCTCACCTTCACTGTTTACATAGCGTTTGCTCGGCTGGCCGAAATACAAACCGCCTGTCAGTTCACGAACGATAACGAAATCAACGTTATCAATATATTCTTTTTTCAAAGGCGAAGCGTCAGAAAGGCTTTCAAACACTTTCACAGGCCGTAAATTCGCAAACAGGTCAAGCTGTTTTCTAATGCTGAGCAGACCTTTTTCGGGTCTAAGCTCCGAAGGGTTTTGATCCCATTTCGGGCCGCCGACAGCACCAAGCAAAATAGCATCAGCCTTTTTACAAATCGCAATGGTTTCCTCTGGGAGAGGGTCGTTGTGTTCGTCAATTGCCGCTCCTCCAATAAGGGCGTATTCAAATTCAAATTCAGGGCTGAAGCGTTCGGCAACACTTTTCAGCACGTCTGTCGCTGATTCTAATACTTCAGGGCCGATCCCGTCTCCGGGCAATAGAGCAATCCGTTTCTTCAAATTAACCGTTCTCCTTTCTTTTATGATCCGACAGCTGTATGGTTTTGCAGTCCGTTCATATTAGACTGGAAAACCAATTGACGGTTGACTGCGTTCAGATAGGCTTTCGCCGAAGCTTCTAATACGTCTTGCGCTATGCCCCGCCCTGCTGATTCTTTTCCGTTAACTACTACTCTTACATAAACCTGGGCAAATGCGTCTTCGCCTTTTCTATTGGACTGAATGCGGTAGTCTAAGAGCTCCACATCTTTATCGATACAGCGTTCAAGGGTATTGTATATCGCTTCCACGCTTCCGGCTCCTGTTGCCGCTTCCTGAATAAGCTGGGCGTTTTCTTGATTTTTCAAAGAAACCGTAGCCGTAGGGACCTGAGATGTTCCATAATGGACTTGCAGAGAAAGAAATTCATACCCAATCTTGCGGTCTGTTACTTTTTCTTCTAAAATAAGAGAGACAAGATCCTCATCAGTGATTTCTTTTTTCTTCTCAGTCAACTCTTTAAACATCGTAAAGAACTTATTAATCTCTTCACTATCAAATTGGAATCCCAATGCAGTCAGCCGGTCTTTAAATGCATGGCGTCCTGAATGCTTGCCTAGGACAAGTGCATCTGCCGTTACACCGACAAGCTCTGGTGAAATAATTTCGTATGTTGATTTTTCTTTTAAGAAGCCGTCCTGGTGGATGCCTGATTCATGAGCAAATGCATTGTCGCCCACTACCGCTTTATTTCGCGGAACAGCCATACCTGTGAACTTACTTACTACATCACTAGTGCGTTTTATTTCATTTAGCGTAATGCCTGTTTCGACTTGATAGAAATCTTTTCTGGTATGAAGGGCAACTGCAATTTCCTCTAATGCAGCATTTCCGGCTCTTTCACCAATTCCGTTAATCGTACATTCAATTTGATCGGCGCCATTTTCGATCGCTGAGAGAGAATTGGCGACTGCCATTCCCAAATCATCGTGGCAATGGGCTGACAGCTTCGCTTGATGAATGTTTGGAACGTTCTCTTTCATATATTTAAAGATATTCCCGTATTCTGCCGGAGCCAAATAGCCGACTGTATCCGGAAGGTTGATGACACTAGCCCCTGCGTCAATCACTTTTTCTACGATTTCCGCTAAAAACGGCAGTTCAGTTCGGCAGGCATCTTCAGCAGACCATTGAACAATCGGGAAACGCTCTTTTGCGTATTTCACCATTTCAACCGCTCTTTCAATGACCTGTTCACGCGTCATTTTCAGCTTGTGTTTTAAATGAATGTCCGATGTGGCAATGAATACGTGAATTCTTGGCTGAGCACCGTCTTTTAACGCTTCCCATGCAGCATCAATATCACCTTTTACACAGCGGGCAAGACCTGTCACAGAACAATTTTTTATGGTTCTTGCGATTTCCTGCACAGCTAAAAAGTCACCTCGGGACGAAGCGGGAAATCCCGCTTCAATGATATCTGCCCCGAGTCTTTCGAGCTGCTTTGCTATGGCAAGTTTCTCCTGCGTATTTAAGTTTACTCCAGGGGATTGTTCACCATCACGAAGCGTCGTATCGAAAAAATTAATTTTGCGCAACGGAGACCACCGCTTCCTTCTTCTTGCCTTGTTTGACAAACGGCATCATTTCACGAAGCTTTCTTCCCACCACTTCGATTTGATGTTCGTTTTCGCTCCCATTGATTGCGTTGAAACGAGGACGGTTTACCTGGTTTTCTACGATCCATTCTTTAGCAAATGTTCCGTCTTGGATGTCTTTTAAGACTTCTTTCATTGATTCTTTTACTTTTGCGTCTACAACACGCGGCCCGGATACGAAATCTCCCCATTGAGCAGTATCAGAAATAGAGTATCTCATGCCTTCCAAGCCTTCTTCATACATAAGGTCAACGATCAATTTCAGCTCATGAAGACATTCAAAGTATGCAAGTTCCGGCTGATAACCAGCTTCAGTTAATGTTTCGAATCCAGCTTTTACCAGGGAAGTTAATCCTCCGCAAAGTACAGCTTGCTCACCGAACAGATCCGTTTCTGTTTCTTCTTTAAATGTCGTTTCCAAAACGCCTGCTCTTGCTCCGCCGATTCCTTTTGCGTATGCCAAAGCTTTATCTTTCGCTTCACCTGTCACATCCTGATAGATCGCGAACAGCGCCGGTACGCCTGCTCCTTGCTCATAAGTTCTTCTGACCAAATGTCCAGGACCTTTAGGCGCTACCAAGAATACGTCAACATCTGCCGGTGGAACAATTTGGTGGAAATGAACGTTAAATCCGTGAGCGAAGACCAATGATTTGCCTGCAGTCAGCTCAGCTTTGATTTCAGCTTCATATACTTTTTGCTGCTGTTCATCCGGAAGAAGAACCATAATGATCTCAGCCTGAGCCGCTGCTTCTTTTACTGAAAATACTCGATGTCCGTCTTCTTGCGCCTGAGTGAAAGATTTCCCTTGTCTGACACCGACAATCACGTCAATTCCGCTTTCTTTCAGGTTCAGCGCGTGGGCATGCCCTTGTGAGCCATAACCGATAATCGCTACTGTTTTCCCAGCCAATACGTTCTCTTTGATATCACCGTTATAATATACTTTTACCATTTTAATCTCTCCCTTGTTTTGTTTTATACAATAGATATTGTTTTATTGGATGACGTCTTTTGCTGAGTGCCCCTCGCAAAAGCCGTTGTACCTGTTCTCGCAATTTCTTTGATTCCATACGGTTTTAGCAATTCAATCAGCGCTTCAATTTTGTTAGATTCGCCAGTCACCTGTACAACGATGCTGTCTCTGCTGACATCAACGACAGAAGCTCTGAACGGCTCTATCATTCCGTGAATCTCTGTCCTCGTTGACGGTGCGGAAACGACCTTGATTAAGGCCAGCTCCCTTTGGACAATTGATTGATTTGTGATGTCAGTGACTTTCAGCACATCAATTTGTTTGTTAAGCTGTTTTGTCAGCTGTTCAACATCATTTTCTCCTTCAACGTGAACGACAAAGGTAATTCTGGAAACGCCGCTTGTTTCTGTGTGTCCAACTGTAATGCTTTCAATGTTGTAGTGTCTTTTTGTAAATAGACCGGTGATCCGGTTTAACACGCCGGAGCGGTTCACCACAGTCAATGTGATAATTCTTTTCAAGGTTTCACCCCCACCATTTCATGCAGCCCTTTCCCCGGAGCCACCATCGGGAATACTTTTTCTTCGCTGTCGACCCGAACGTCAATGACAACCGGTTCTTTTGATGTCAATGCCTCTTCCAGCTTTTCCTCCGCTTCTGCATCAGAGGAGATTCTGATGCCTTTAATGCCGTATGCTTCTGATAATTTGACAAAGTCCGGCTGTGAAGCGAATTTAGACTCTGAATAACGCTCTTCATAGAAAATTTCCTGCCACTGTCTTACCATTCCAAGACAAGCGTTATTCAAGATCACAACTTTAACCGGCAGATTCAATTCGCGAATAACATCAAGTTCTTGGAGCGTCATTTGAAAACCGCCGTCTCCAAGCACCGCCACCACGGTTGCATCTTTATCGGCCAGCTGTGCGCCGATCGCTGCTGGAAGGCCGAAACCCATTGTTCCAAGACCGCCTGATGTTACCCATTTATCTGCCTTTTGGAACGGATAAAATTGCGCTGACCACATTTGATGCTGGCCGACATCCGTTGCGACAATGGCTTCCCCCTTTGTAAATTGATGAATGTATTCAATCAGTTTTTGAGGTTTAAAGCCTTCTTCTTCATTGTCTACGTACCAGAGCGGATACTCTTCTTTCCACTCGGCAAGCTGTTTTTTCCATTCGCTTGAATCGCCTTGTTTGCCGTTTTGTTTGATCAGCTCTTGCAGGACAACTTTGCTATCGCCGACAACCGGAATCTGTGTTTTCATGATTTTTCCGATTTCAGCCGGATCAATATCAATGTGGGCAATCTTTGCGTTTCTCGCAAAATGTTTCAGGTTTCCTGTGACGCGGTCATCAAAACGGGCGCCGATACTGATTAAAAGATCACAGTCATGAAGGGCCATGTTCGCTGTATAAGTGCCGTGCATACCCGCCATCCCCAAGAAAAGCGGATGGTCTGCCGGGAAACCCCCAAGTCCTAAAAGCGTGTGTACAACTGGAATTTGCTGCTGCTCGGCATAATTTTTTAATTCTTCTGACGCTTTTCCGTGCAATACGCCCGCACCCGCTAGGATAACCGGTTTCTTTGCGCTGCTTACGGCTTCCACAAGCTTGCGGATCTGCAAATAATTTGGCTCCGTTGTCGGCTGATATCCCGGGAGATTCATCTCGTGATCATAGCTGAATTCCCCTTCAATTGTTGCAACATCTTTCGGAATATCGATTAGTACAGGTCCCGGTCTTCCCGTTGTCGCAATATGGAATGCTTCTTTAATGATGCGCGGCAGATCTTCCGGCTGGCGGACCTGATAGCTGTGTTTTGTAATCGGCATTGTAATTCCTAAAATGTCCGCTTCCTGAAAAGCGTCGCTGCCGATAACGGAGGTTGCCACCTGCCCTGTAAAGACGACTAAAGGCAGTGAATCAATCATGGCATCCGCAAGTCCAGTAACAAGGTTTGTCGCTCCCGGGCCTGATGTCGCAATAACGACCCCTGGTTTTCCAGAAACTCTCGCGTATCCTTCTGCTGCATGAATGGCGCCTTGCTCGTGTCGGGGAAGGATATGTACCATTCCTGAATTGTACAGTTTATCGTAGATCGGAAGTACAGCCCCGCCCGGATAACCGAATATCATTTCTACTTTTTCTTTCTTTAATGATTCAATCAGCATTAACGCTCCGCTCATCGTCTGTGTACATTTGGCAGATGCTGAATCCACCTGTACATTAGTCCCCATTTTTAGTTCCTCCTTTTGGATTTTCATCCTCTAAAGATCATCAATTATTAGCTTTATAGCTGATTATTCAATAAAAAAAGCCCTTCCGCCCACAATCAGCCGCGCAGTGAATGCGATAGCCAAAAGGGGCGAAAAGGCTCTTCTTTCCGCGGTACCACCCTTGTTTACGGCCTTTGATACGGCCGTCTCATGGATATTCCTATCCGTTTTAATAACGAGTAAACATCATCGTTCACCCGGCCAAGTCCTACTGTGATTTCAGACTGGCACTCTGAGGCGAGTTCACCTTGTAAAGCTTCGCCGGTTCTCAGCTAATCCGGTTCTCTGTGGAAAGCTTTTTCAAGGCTACTTATCCTCATCTGCGCTTTTCATATTCAGTCTCTTGAACAGCTTTTCTGCCGTCCAAGAAGATTGGTTGTTTTTCATTTTTTTAGAATCCTATTGCAATCATTTGTGCTTGTGAAACTTGCGTTTATCTTTTGTTGAACTCATATTACGCCGCTTTGGACGCAGTGTCAACAGCCTTTTTTAAAATTATTAGACAATTTAGATTAATCAAACTATACTGTATACGCTTTCATTATTGGTATATAAGGAATTTCAAAAGATAAAAGTTTTTGTAATTTTTTTATTAATCTATCAAGTTTACACTCGAATTTTTCAATTTCATATAAACATGTCACATAATATGACGTGTTTTTGTTTCGATGAGACGTATATATGGAAGATCTTCTGGCAAAAAAAAACAATTTCAGTTCGGATAGGCTCTTTCATTATTTTTCGTCATACACTGGTGTTATCTTGCAAAGAAAAGGTGATACGAGATGAATAAATCATTAGCAGACATCCAATTCCCCGGGGGTTTTCCAAGCTTTCCCCAGCCATTTTATCCGGCAGCCCCTGGTTTTTATCAGCAAGGCCATCAGCCATTTGGAGGTTTTGGATACGGACAGCCGCACAGCCAGGCATACAGTCCGCTAAGCACCCCCTCTGCTATGTACTCCTCATTTCCATACGCTTCAGGATTTTACGGGCAGCAATTTTCAGGTGCCGGCTATAGCGGCCATGGCGGCGGTTTCAGTATTCCCGCAACGCACGCCGGAGGATTCAGCGGAGCATCTGGAGTACACGGAGGATTTCGATATTAAAATATCATGAGGTGCCGAACATCTATGTTCGGCACTTGTTAATTTATTCAGCTTTAATATAGTTAATAGACTGTGAGGTTTCCTATCTTACTATTTGGAAGCAGAAAGGATATATTTTAAGATAAATGATAAGTCTGTTCAGATTTACGGTTTTTGAGGAGGAATTCATTTTGCATATTAAAGTAGATGATTTGACCGGACATCAAGTGATCGAATTAGTGAGTGAGCATTTACATAGCATGACTCTCATGTCTCCGGCTGAAAGTATTCATGCCCTGGACATAGAAAGGCTGAAAAAACCTGAGATTACATTTTGGAGCGCTTGGGACGGCAATGAATTAGCCGGCTGCGGAGCACTTAAGGAACTGGACAGCCGGCATGGAGAAATTAAGTCGATGCGAACCTCTTCTTCCCATTTAAGAAAGGGCGTTGCCAGCAAGGTTCTTCAGCACATTATAGTAGAAGCCAAGCGGCGCGGCTATCAGCGATTGAGTTTGGAAACGGGGTCAATGACTTCTTTCGAACCGGCAAGAAAACTTTATGAAAGCTTCGGTTTCCGGTATTGCCAGCCGTTTGCAGACTATATGGAAGATCCGAACAGCGTGTTTATGACAAAGGAATTGTGAAATATGAAAGATAGATAAGCGGGACTATGTTTCTGTCTTATCTATCTTTTTTATTTCCTCCTGTCTTTCGCCTGAATGCTGTTGGCAGCACCAAGTGTTTTCGATTTTGTTTATTTTAAAACGTAACGGGAATTAAAGACGACAAGAACGATAAAATTTTATTTTTACAGAGGAGGAGATTAATATGACAAAAAGTGTAGTTGGTGTATACGAAACTCCGCAAGAGACCATTGCAGTGATTGAAGGCTTACTAACAAAGGGGTATGATTCTGACGATATTTCTGTTGTCACAAATCGCCGGGATACCGATTATCTCGAATCCCGTACAGGGACAGAAGTAAATCAAGCCCTCGAAGCAAATGATAGCGATTCTGAATCCTTTTTCGATAAACTGAAAGATTATTTCACAATGGATGATACTGGCGCGCACAGCAAAGCATTATCAGACCTGGATATCTCAAATGATGAAATAGACAAGTATCAAGAGGATCTGGATGACGGAAAACTTCTCGTAGCCGTCGATACAGACGCAGACTTAGATACGCCTATTGATAACGGCAATGCCCTTTCAGGCGGCTTTGCAAATCCAAATGAGACAGTGGATTATACAACAAAAGAAGAAAAGACCATGCCGCTTCGAGAAGAACAGCTGAAAGTGGATAAAGAAGATATTCAAACCGGTGAAGTGGAAATCGGAAAAGAAGTCAAAACAGAACAAAGAGATATAGACGTTCCGGTAAGACATGATGAAATTTACGTTGAACGCCGTCCGGTGGATGAAAACACGGCAGACGCTGCTCCCGTAAATGACTCAGAAACGGTCAGAGTTCCTATCGTTGAGGAAAAGCTTGAAGTGACCAAAAAACCCGTTGTTACGGATGAAGTGGTTATCGGGAAACGGACTGTCGAAGAAAATGAGCATATTTCCGAAACTGTGAAAAAAGAAGAGCCTCGTCTGAATAAAGAAGGAAATGTCCGCGACCTGGATGATGATGCGTTAAATAACAAATAATAATTATCATAAACAAAAACCTCAAATCCTTAAAGGATTTGAGGTTTTTTCTTGGTACGTCCCAGGAGAGATTCGAACTCCCGACCGACGGCTTAGAAGGCCGTTGCTCTATCCAGCTGAGCTACTGGGACACGTTTTGTTTTTTTGTTTTTGCTTTAAGTATCAGCGACAAGATTTATTATATATGGGATGCAATGATAAGTCAACGGTTTTTTAGAATTTTTTTCATGAGGAAGAAAATTTTCTTCCTCATGTGATATTTCATAGGGTTACCCGGTGTTGCAAATCAATGATTTCATCGCCTGCTTGGTTATAAAAACGCACTGTTGCTGTATCATTTTCTAAAGACAGTATAGCATAGCTTTCTGTGCTGCGCACTCTTGGAAGGCGGATGCTTCCGGGATTAATCAGCAGTTTTCCGCGCAGCATTTCGCTTCCTGCGATGTGTGAATGCCCGAAGCAAATGATTTCCGCTCCGAGCTCCTCTGCACGATAGTATACGTTTAGTAAGGTCTGTTTAATACCATGAAGGTGTCCGTGCGTAACCAATATTTTTTTGGAACCGGCCGCCAGCAGGAGCTCGTCCTTAAAATCGCCGATAAAATCACAATTGCCTTTTACAACGGAATAAGGCTCTAACGCCGGATGGCCGGTTTCAAGCTCAGAGTCTCCGCAATGAATCATGAGATCAACATCCGCTTCATGACGTTTCGCTATAGTTTGAAGCTCCTCTTCAAGCCCATGGCTGTCACTGATAATCAGCACGTTCATATATAAGCTCCCCCTTATGCCTCCAACAGCTTTGACAGCTTTTTAAGCGCGTCAGCCCTGTGGCTGATTTTATTTTTTTCATCACTTGTCAGCTCAGCCATAGTTTTATCTTTATCTTTGACGATAAAGATCGGGTCATAGCCAAATCCGTATTCTCCTCTCGGCTCTTCGGCAATATACCCTTCAACATGACCTTCGACTGTTTTTGTTTCCTCTCCCGGAATACTTACGGCAAGCGCGCAGCGAAAACGGGCCGTACGCTGCTCTTTTTCGATGCCTCTCAGCTCGCTCAGCACTTTATCGATATTCGCCTGGTCATCTTTCTGTTCCCCTGCATATCGTGCTGAATAAACGCCGGGGCGGCCTCCTAAATTATCAACGGACAAACCCGAGTCGTCTGCAATGACCATTTTGTTCACTGCTTTCGCCACCGCTTCCGCTTTTAGAATCGCATTTTCTTCAAACGTATGGCCTGTCTCTTCAATTTCATCTGTAAATCCGATTTCAGCTAATGATTTTACCTCGTACCCTCTCGGCTCAAGGATTTCTTTAAATTCCTTCACTTTTCCCGGATTGTGAGTTGCAATAATTGCTTCTTTCATGATGATCAAGCCTTTCTGTCATTATTTCAGCTCTGGAAGAGAATCGCCCAGTACTTCTTTTTGCTTGTCAATCAGTTCCTGAATGCCTTTTTCTGCAAGACCGAGAAGCCCATTCAGATCCTCACGTGAAAAGGTTGCCTCTTCCCCTGTTCCCTGAAGCTCCACAAAGCGGCCGCTGCCTGTCATGATGACATTCATATCAACTTCAGCAGCAGAATCTTCTTCATAATTTAAATCTAACAAAATTCCCTGCTCTTTATCAATTCCAACAGAGATCGCTGCCAGGTAATCAGTGAGCGGGTTTGTTTTAATCGTTCCTGCTTTAAGAAGCTTGCCAACCGCAATCGCCATGGCAAGAAATGCTCCGGTAATGGAAGCCGTTCTCGTTCCTCCGTCAGCCTGAATGACATCACAGTCAATCCAAATCGTCCGTTCGCCCAGCTTCTCTAAATCAACGACTGCCCGAAGCGCGCGGCCGATCAAACGCTGAATTTCCATCGTTCTGCCGGAAATTTTTCCTTTGGAAGATTCTCTGATCGTTCTTTGATTTGTAGCCCGCGGCAGCATGCTGTATTCAGCTGTAATCCACCCTTTGCCTCCGCCCCGCAAAAACGGCGGTACGCGATCCTCTACAGATGCGTTGCAGATTACTTTTGTATTTCCCGCTGTTATTAGAACAGACCCTTCCGGATGGCTGATAAAGTCCAAATCAAATGTAATTGGACGCAGCTCATCATGTTGTCTTCCGTCATGTCTCATGTTTTACCTCCGATTGTATGTACATAAACCATTTTTGTCCCGGAATTGAATAAAGAAAGAGGCAGCCGGAACGCTAACCTCTTTCTTTCTAGTATATCAAAAATCCCAATTTAAAAACTACCTGTATTCACTTGAGACGGTCTAGATACCGATTCTGAAAGTTTTTCGCCTTTTTCGTTCACAAGCTCGGCTTTTCCGTTCACTTTAACGGATACGCTTTTTACATCCGGCTGCTCTGTTAACGTCAGCACAATGCTGTTGAGCACTTCTGAAGAAATCATTTTCGTCTTTTCATCGGCGCTTCCGAAAATGGATTGATTAAAATCTAACGTTACACGTCCATCTTTGATTTTTGGTTTACTGACCAGCTTCACATCTTCGCTGAAATCCGTTAACAGGCCGCTCGCCTTGCTCGGGCCCTCAGCCAGTTCATTAATAGCCGCTGTAATGTCGTCTGTTTTGGAATTGTCAATTCGTTTCGTTACCGGCACGTAATACTCACTGTCATCGGTTTCCGCCAAATAGTAGACTGTCAGCGGATGTGTAGCAGTGAGATCATTGACGCCTGCTGTTTCCAAATTAATCCCGTCCTTACGGCTTAAATCGTCCGAGATCGGCGTGCCGCCTACAGGCATCTCCTTAAGCTCGTGCCCGTTGATTCTCAGCTTCACTTTGTCTATTGAACTGAATTGAGTCAGCGTCCACGTCACCGATTGAACGATTTTCTGTTCATCTTCCTTCTTATAGTTTTTAAATTCCTTTGAGAAGTCCGCTATAGCAGTGCCATCTTTTTTGATGTCTACGTTAACAGTTGTGTCAGCCGGCAAAACAGCTCTGAAGCCATTCGGCAGAATCTCTGACACAGGCCCGCCCTGCACAAGGTATTCAAGCGCCTGCTTAGCCGTTCCTTCACTTTTCGGAAGAGGCATCGTTTGCGCAACGACATAACCGTTTTTATCAATGAGATAAAGCTCCCTCATCACTGTAGAAGAGTCCTGATTCGCTTTTTCGGTATCACTTTTTTCATTTTTTGTTTTTTCGGCTGCTGTTGTATTTGAATCGGTCCCCGCTTCATCATTTACGTATGTAACGTCTTGAGGCGGATCGATTTCCTCAGCTGTCTTATCGGATTGAAATAAACCGCACCCGGATAAAAGCAAGGCAGAGGTGAGACAAGTGGCACCAATGACTGCAGGTCCTTTTTTCAGCATACTTTTCCCTCCTAAGGCTGTTTGTACTACTATGTATACGAGCCTTTGCGGGAAATAGACCGATGAATTCCATTAAAAACAGAAAAAACCCGCAACAGCCGTTGCGGGGCAAAACTATCTTCTAATTGGTTCTCGCAAAGAGATGCACTCTACCTGACCTACTTCATGGCCAAACCAGTCATCTGCTATTTTCGCAAACTGCTCCCGTTCTCCTGTAGTCAGGAATTGATGATCTGGAGTAAACGGAGATTGATTCAGCAGTCCTTTATACGATAGAATCGTACTCACTTCCCGGGCTGTTTCATCACCTGACGAAATAATATTCACATGCTCTCCCATATATCTTTGAATCGCGTCTTTTAAAATAGGATAATGGGTGCAGCCTAAAATCAGTGAGTCAATCGATGTATCTTTTAACGGAGATAATGATGTTTTGACAATCTCGTCTGCTGTTTTGTCCAGAAACTTTCCGCTTTCCACAAACGGCACAAGCAGCGGACAGGCAAGATTTTCGACCTTCAGTTCGGCATTTAATGCCAGAAGGGCTTCTTCATAAGCATTGCTCTTAATGGTGTTTTCTGTGCCGATGACACCGATATGCTGATTTTCCGTCACTTTTATCGCGGCCCGAGCACCAGGCTGGATCACCCCGACCACCGGAATATCAACGTCGCGCTGGATGTCTTCCAGTGCAATTGCTGTCGCGGTGTTGCAGGCGATCACCAGCATCTTAATGTGGTGGTTTTTCAGCAGATAATGTGTCAGCTCCCGCGTGTATTGAAGCACTTCTTCTTCAGGACGCGGCCCGTACGGACACCGTTTTGTATCCCCTACGTAGATTATATTTTCTTTTGGTAGCTGTCTCATGATTTCCTTTGCAACGGTTAACCCGCCAACCCCGGAATCAATGACTCCTATTGGTTGTTCCAACAAAATCGCCTCATTTTCTCTTCATTTCATGCTGCAGTTTCATCAATGATTTTTCGAAGATGGCTATTTCTTCATCTGTAAACGTTTCGAACATATCACGCAGGTATTCCTGCCTTTTTGTAATGACCTCTTGGATAATGCGTTCACCTTCCGGCAGAAGGTGTATCCTGACGACACGTCTGTCCGCCGGATCCTTTACCCGCTCGACAAGCTCATTTTTTTGCATACGGTCGATGAGATCCGTCGTCGTGCTGCATGCCAGATACATTTTCCCCGATAGTTCGCCGATTGTCATGTCTCCTAATTCATAAAGCCATTGCAGACCGACAAATTGCGGCGGCGTGATCGCGTATTGGTTTAGGATTTCTCTTCCTTTTTGTTTAATGATCGCGGCGATGTGGCGGAGCGACTTTTCAATGTCCGCAACATGCTCCAAAGGTTTTGATGTCATTTGTCCATCCCTCACTCAAGGATCTCTTACGCACAAAAGCGTTCCGTGTCTATTTTCCTTCTTTTTTAAAGAAAATGCAAGACTCGCGGGACGAGAAATAGAGGAACATTAGGCAAATGAAAGCAAATTGAAAATCTCGTTTTATATCGTATCATTAAAGTTTAATATAAGAATTTGGAACTTTTCAAACAAACAGCAATAACCGGCTCCTCCTGAAAAGAAGGAATACCGGCAAGGATTAAAGCTCTAGCTCACCCATTCTAAGAAGCTCAACAACGGCTTGCGAACGCCCTTTCACACCTAATTTCTGCATGGCATTTGAAATATGGTTTCGAACGGTTTTCTCACTGATAAATAGCTCGCTTGCAATCTCCTTTGTTGTCTTATCTTGAACGAGCAATTCGAACACTTCTCTTTCTCTTTTCGTTAGCAGCGGCTTCGATTGAAATTCTTTCTCCTTCAAGTATTGTAACCCTCCTTGCTAAGGTGAGAGCGAATCTGAAACGAATGGGTTTTGATATAGTCAAGATATCATATGTCAGGAGGGCGCAGGAGGTGACGTTTACAGAAGAATTAGTTTATGGTGTATGGAGAAGCTTTTCTTTCTCCTCATTCGTCCAGCTGACAGCCTTTCCGCTTCCCTTTGACACTTGAACCATGACAACAGCTCCGGTGAAGCAAGGCTCCCCTGCGCTATTTTCTCCGAGGTAATGCAAGGTGAGGGATGAACTGCCGACAGTGCTTGTTTTTACATAAATACGCAAGTCTTCATAAGGCATAACTTGGCGCAGATAATCACATTGCTGACTGGCGACAACTGTCATGGTTTGCTTATGTTGTTTCATCATATTCAGATTTTTAAAATAAGATATCCTCGCTTCTTCAAAATACATGAAAGGGATTACATTATTCATATGCCCAAACATATCTGTCTCAGAAAATCGTACAGATACTTCATAAAAAAAAGAAAAGGATTCTTTCCATTTTTGAAACGGCATGTCAATGTAAGCAGGAAGCTTCATTTCACTCATCTCCTTATTGTTAAAAAAACCTCTCCCATGCGGAAGAGGTTTTTTCATCTTATACTCTGTCGCTTCCGAAGAAATTGCGGAATGCTTGTAAGTTTGTATCCCTGTTTAAGGCAGCGATAGAAGTGGTAAGCGGAATGCCTTTCGGACAGGATTGAACGCAGTTTTGCGAGTTGCCGCAATCTGCAAGGCCTCCTTCATCCATCAGCGCTTCCAGCCGGTCGGATTTGTTCATGGCTCCTGTCGGATGGGCGTTAAACAGACGGACCTGAGACATCGGAGCAGGCCCCATGAATTTCGATTTGCTGTTTACATTCGGGCAGGCTTCCAGGCAGACACCGCACGTCATGCATTTTGATAATTCATATGCCCACTGGCGGCGTTTTTCCGGCATTCTCGGTCCCGGTCCTAAATCGTACGTGCCGTCGATCGGTATCCACGCTTTTACTTTTTTCAGAGAATTAAACATTCTGCTGCGGTCAACCTGCAGATCACGCACGACCGGGAATGTTTTCATCGGTTTTAAGCGGATCGGCTGTTCAAGCTGGTCAACAAGCGCCGTACAAGACTGGCGGGGCTTTCCGTTTATAACCATTGAACATGCGCCGCATACTTCTTCAAGACAGTTCATATCCCATGTGACAGGAGTTGTCTTTTCACCTTTCACGTTAACCGGATTCCGGCGGATTTCCATTAAAGCGGAAATGACGTTCAGGTTCGGGCGGTATGGTATTTCAAATTCTTCATCGTAAGGCGTGCTGTCAGGTGTATCTTGACGTGTGATAATAAATCGTATGGTCTTTTTCTCACTCATGATTATTTCGCCACCTTCTTCTTCGAGTAATCCCGTTTCCGAGGCGTTATCAGTGATACATCGACATCCTGATACTCAAACTCAGGCGCTTCATACGGGCTTACATGTTTAGCCATTGTTGTTTTGAGCCATTCATCATCATTACGCTCAGGGAAATCCGGTTTATAATGGGCGCCCCTGCTTTCATTACGGTTGTAAGCACCCAGTGTAATCACCCTGGCAAGCTGAAGCATGTTTGAAAGCTGGCGTGTAAACATAGCTCCCTGGTTGCTCCATTTTGTCGTGTCATTGATGTTAATCTTTTTATACCGCTCCATTAACTCCTGAATTTTGTCATCTGTTTTCAACAGCTTGTCGTTATGGCGGACAACCGTCACATTCGCCGTCATCCATTCCCCGAGCTCTCTATGGAGGACGTACGCATTTTCGTTTCCGTCCATATTCATAATCTCAGCCCATTTTTCTTCTTCTTTTTTCACGTGGGCATCGAATATCGATGAAGACAGATCCTCTGCGGAAGATTCTAAGCCGTTTACATATTTCACAGCATTCGGTCCGGCTACCATTCCTCCGTAAATCGCAGAGAGCAGGGAGTTTGCTCCCAAGCGGTTGCCGCCGTGCATGGAGTAATCACATTCCCCGGCTGCAAACAGTCCCGGGATATTTGTCATTTGATCGTAATCTACCCATAAGCCGCCCATTGAATAATGAACCGCAGGGAAGATTTTCATCGGAAGTTTGCGCGGGTCGTCCCCCATAAACTTCTCATAAATTTCAATGATGCCGCCAAGCTTAATATCAAGCTCTTTTGGATCTTTATGAGACAGATCGAGATACACCATGTTCTCGCCGTTGATGCCGAGTTTCTGGTTCACACACACATCAAATATTTCGCGTGTCGCAATATCACGCGGCACCAGGTTTCCATATGCAGGATATTTTTCCTCAAGGAAATACCACGGCTTACCGTCTTTGTATGTCCACACACGTCCGCCTTCACCGCGCGCCGATTCACTCATCAGCCTTAATTTATCATCCCCCGGTATAGCTGTCGGGTGGATTTGAATAAATTCTCCATTTGCATAATACGCTCCCTGCTGATAAACGATCGATGCAGCAGACCCTGTATTAATCATGGAGTTTGTGGATTTACCGAAAATGATTCCCGGTCCGCCTGTCGCCATAATGACAGCGTCAGAACGGAAGGATTCAATTTGCATGTTTGTCAGGTTTTGCGCGACAATTCCGCGGCAGGTTCTGTCATCATCTAATATAGCGCCAAGGAATTCCCAGCCTTCGTATTTTGTGACCAGACCGGCAACCTCGTATCTTCGCACTTGCTCGTCCAAAGCGTAAAGCAGCTGCTGGCCAGTCGTCGCACCTGCATAAGCTGTTCTGTGGTGCTGTGTACCCCCAAATCGGCGGAAATCTAGCAGCCCCTCGGGCGTCCGGTTAAACATGACGCCCATCCGGTCTAATAAGTGGATGATTGATGGCGCCGCTTCACACATCGCCTTAACCGGCGGCTGATTGGCAAGAAAGTCTCCCCCGTATACAGTATCGTCAAAATGTTCCCACGGAGAGTCGCCTTCTCCTTTTGTATTGACTGCTCCGTTGATGCCGCCTTGGGCACAAACCGAATGAGAACGTTTCACAGGAACGATGGAAAACAGCTTAACCGCCATTCCTGATTCCGCTGCTTTGATTGTCGCCATGAGGCCGGCAAGACCCCCGCCGACTACAATAATGCTTGTTTGACTCATGATAGCCCCTCTCCCTCTAGTAATCTAGTACTCTTATACAAATGCAAAAATCGCTTTTAAGCCTACGTATGACAGTGCAACAAAGATAATCAGCGTAACGTACGTCGAAATTCTTTGAGAACGTGGCGTTACAGTGATGCCCCACGTGACAGCAAAAGACCATAAACCGTTCGAGAAGTGAAAAATTGTCGATAAAACACCTACAATGTAAAAGCCCAGCATAGCCGGCGAGCTCAAGATATTCGCCATCATGTCGAAATTGACCTCAGCGCCCATCTGTGCAGCAATGCGGGTTTGCCACACATGCCAGCTCACAAAAATGAGGGTGATGATACCGGTTACACGCTGCAGGACGAAGAGCCAGTTTCGCATATAGCTATATTGTCCTGCGTTATTTTTCGCAGTAAACGCTATGTACACACCATAAACTGCATGATAAATTAAAGGTAAGAAGATAATAAAGATTTCCAGAGCATACCTGAAAGGCAGACTATCCATAAAATGAGCAGCATTATTGAATGCTTCCGCGCCCCTTGCGGCAAACTGGTTGACGACTAAATGCTGAATCAAAAAGATGCCGACCGGTATGACGCCAAGCAAGGAATGCAATCTTCGAAAATAAAACTCTCTGTTCCCAGACATTACTTTACCCCCTGTTTGATAAGTGCGAAATGTGCTAAATCTCTTCCCCCACTTCTTTCAATTGTAAGCACTTTATTAAGATTTATTGACAATTTCATTTTACTCCTACCACAAAAGGGCGTCAAGAAAACGCGTACATAAATTCTAATTTTCCGAATTGATTAGTTGATTCAAAAATTTTATTTTATCAATATATAATTCTTTCTTAATTTTTCATGAGAAATACAGGATCATTCTGTAATCCTCCCCCCTGTTTGAGCTATAATATACGCAGGAGAGAGGGGAGACAGATATGAAGTCTAAATATGAAGCATCTATACACAATTTAAAAGAAATTGAAATGAACGCCTATGCCTATGAACTGATACGAGAGATTGTTCTCCCAGACATGCTTGGCCAAGATTACTCTTCCATGATGTATTGGGCAGGGAAACATCTCGCCCGTAAGTTTCCTCTTGAATCATGGGAGGAATTTCCGGCTTTCTTTGAAGAAGCAGGCTGGGGAACCCTCACAAACGTTAGCGCAAAAAAACAGGAACTGGAATTCGAGCTTGAAGGGCAGGTTATTTCCAATCGGCTTAAATATCAGAAAGAACCGTGCTTTCAGCTGGAAGCTGGCTTCATCGCCGAGCAAATTCAATTGATGAATGATCAGATTGCCGAATCATACGAACAAGTAAAAAAGAGAGCCGATAAAGTGGTTCTGACTGTCAAATGGGATATGAAAGACCCGGTGTAATGAAAAAGGCGGTGACTGCATGAGTCCCGCCTTTTTGGTTGTCATTACACAGCTGAAGGGTGTTTCGAGAGCTCGAATGCATCGTGCAGTGCTTCCACCGCTTTTACCATGTCATTTTCGCTCACTACTGTTGAAACTTTGATTTCAGATGTGCTGACCATTTTGATTAATATGTTTTTTTCCGCCAGTACAGCAAACATTTCAGCCGCTACACCAGGGTTTGATACCATGCCTGATCCGACAATGGATACTTTGGCCAATTTGCTTTCTGTCTCGATTTTTTCGAATTCCAGCGCATCTTTGTACTCTTCAAGTACGGCAACAGCCTGGTCCGCGTCTTCGGATTTAACTGAGAAGGAAATCCCGGTCTCATGGTCTCCCGCCTGCGTTTGGATAATGATATCCACGTTAATGTTTCTTTTTGCAAGAGTTGTAAAAATAGTAGACAAAGTGGTCAGGCCGCTTGTCAGCCCGTAGATGGTTACCCTTGTGATTTGATCTTCGAACGCGATGCCTCTGACGATAAGATTCTGCTCCATGGATGATTCCTCCTCAATTAATGTTCCCGCTTCTGTTTCTGTACTTGAACGCACTTCTAACGGCACTTGGTAATTTTTCGCAAATTCAACCGCTCTCGGATGAAGAACGCCGGCGCCTAAATTGGCAAGCTCCAGCATTTCATCGTAAGAGATGCCGGCAAGCTTTCTCGCTGATTTCACGTAGCGCGGATCGGTTGTAAACACGCCGGGCACGTCCGTATAAATATCACATTTATCCGCTTTTAATGCGGCAGCCAAAGCCACTGCTGTTGTGTCTGAACCGCCTCTGCCCAATGTTGTGATTTCACTGTCGTCTGTCATGCCTTGAAACCCTGCCACAACAACGACTTTTCCTTCCTGAAGCTGGCCTTCTAACACGGCTGTGTTCATCTCCGTAATTCTGGCGTTGCCATGGACGGCCTCCGTGCGGATCCCCGCCTGCCATCCTGTATAGGAAACGGCGTCATAGCCTTTTTCCTGCAGCGCCATGGAAAGCAAGGAAATGGTGACCTGCTCGCCTGTTGCCAGCAGCATATCCATTTCACGTTTGCTCGGCTGATCAGTGATGTCTTTTGCAAGGCTGACCAATGCGTCAGTGGATTTCCCCATAGCTGATACGACAACAACGACTTGATGGCCTTTCTGTTTTTCCGCAATGACGCGATTTGCTGCATTTTGAATTTTTTCGACTGAGCCGACGGAAGTACCTCCGAATTTTTGTACAATGAGACCCATGTATAACCACCCTTTACATTTTGGTTCGTGCGGGTGAGGAGAAAGAGTGCTTTGTCCACAATAAAAAAAGCAATGAGAGGAATTGCTCTCATTGCTTATCAATTAATCATCACGATGATTATGAACAACGAGATAGCCCTCCAAGAAAATGATTTCTTGACAGCCTTACATTTATTCAATGCACGGCCAGCAAATAATACCGATGGGGTTTTATTTACTTCGGCGACGCTCCCCTTTCAGCCTTTTTCTCAGAATCCATCTTTCTCCAAAGGCTTACTCTTGAAGTTCGCACCTCTATCTTCACCATATTACACGATCTAATTATGAAATTAGTTCACATTTTATCAGAACTTTTTCAAAAGGACAACATTATTTTTGCAATTTATCATAAAGCAGCTGTGCCGCCGCTGCGGGTACACCCGCTTTTTTGATGTCCTCGAGGCTTGCTTCCTTCATTTTTTTGACTGAACCGAAATGCTTTAACAGCATTTTCTTTCTTTTTTCTCCGATTCCGGGTATATCGTCTAGCACAGACTGGAACGCGCTTTTCCCGCGGATTTGCCTGTGGAAGCTGATCGCAAACCGGTGCACCTCATCCTGAATGCGCTGAAGCAGGTAAAATTCCTGGCTGTTACGTTCAAGATAAACCGTCTCCAGCGGATCGCCGATTAATAAATTGGAGGTTCTGTGTTTATCATCCTTCGCCAAGCCGGCGATCGGGATATCCAAGCCCAGTTCGTTTTCTATGACGTCACGGGCCGCATTGATCTGGCCTTTCCCTCCGTCTATAATGATCAGATCAGGCAGCGGCAGGTTTTCACGAAGCACTCTCGTATATCTTCGTCTGACAACCTCCCTCATTGAGCCGTAATCATCAGGCCCTGTGACAGTTTTGATTTTGTATTTGCGGTATTCCTTTTTGTATGGTTTGCCGTCGATGAACACAATCATCGCCGAAACCGGGTTTGTCCCTTGTATATTCGAGTTATCGAACGCTTCGATTCTGTGCGGGGTATAAATATTTAAGGCGTCTCCGAGTTTCTGCACAGCACCGATTGAACGCTCCTCGTCACGTTCGATTAAAGAGAATTTTTCTTTAAGCGCGATTTTTGCGTTTTTATGTGCCAGCATAAGCAATTCTTTCTTCGACCCTTTTTTCGGCTGATGGACGTTTGTTTCCAGCAGCTGCTCAATCATCGATTGATCGACGCTGTCCGGCACTAAAATCTCCTTCGGCAGAAAATGGTTGTTTTTTGAATAAAACTGCCCGATGAAGGTAAGGAACTCTTCATCTGCTTCCTGATAAAGCGGAAACATACTGACGTCACGTTCGATGAGCTTTCCTTGCCGTACGAAAAAGACTTGTACGCACATCCAGCCTTTATCATAAGCGTAAGCGAATACGTCACGGTCGACTAAGTCGTTCATCGTCATTTTCTGTTTTTCCATCGTTGATTCGATATGAGCAATTTGGTCACGAAGCTCCTTTGCCCGTTCAAATTCAAGGTTCTCAGCCGCCTCAAGCATTTTCTCTTCAAGCTCTTTTTTAACGTCGTTATAGCCGCCCTTTAAAAAACGGGTAATATTCTCAACCAGCTCTCTGTTTGTCTCTTCAGAAATGTCCTTTACACACGGAGCAAGACATTGTCCGAGGTGATAATAAAGACACACTCTGTCGGGGAGCTTTGAGCATTTTCTGAGAGGATAGAGACGGTCAAGCAGCTTTTTCGTCTCCCTTGCGGCCTGCACATTCGGATAGGGTCCAAAATAGCGCCCTTTGTCTTTTTTGACATTGCGGGTGACAATCAGCCTTGGGTGGCGTTCATGAGTGAGTTTTATAAAAGGATAGGTTTTATCATCTTTCAGCATGACGTTATATTTCGGATCATGCTTTTTGATCAAGTTCATTTCTAAAATGAGCGCTTCAAGATTGGAGGACGTCACGATATATTCAAAATCCTCGATTTCCGTCACAAGCCTCTGTGTTTTTGCGTCATGGGACCCGGTAAAGTAGGAGCGCACTCTGTTTTTCAGCACTTTTGCTTTTCCTACGTAGATCACTGTCTGCTGACGGTCCTTCATTAAATAACACCCGGGCTGATCGGGAAGGAGGGCGAGTTTTTCTTTCAGTTGTTTGTTCATATGTTACCCTTCCTTATATTTAGTCCTTTGTTTCCAGTTTAACACGAACAGGTGTTTTTCTCCATGGTTCACGATTGGCGAATAAAAAAAGCGATCCCTCAATTGGAATCGCTCTGGCATGTAAGCAGCCGAAAATTAAAGATGTTTGTTTACAAGCTCTTGAAGCGCTTCTTTCGGTTTGAAGCCTACAGATGTTTCAACAACTTCTCCATCTTTTAAAACAAGAAGTGTCGGGATGCTCATAACGCCGTATTTGCCTGCTGTTTCTTGGTTCTCATCTACATCGATTTTTACGATTTTCAGTTTGTCGCCCATTTCTTGATCTAATTCTTCAAGAACAGGTGCAATCATTTTACAAGGTCCGCACCAAGGAGCCCAGAAATCAGCAAGTACGACGCCTTCGCTTGTTTCAGCTGAGAAAGATTGATCAGTTGCTTTTACGATAGCCATTATTGAATTCCTCCAATTGTGAAATGATGATTTTTAGTATAGCATCTCCCATTCGTTCACGCTATTTAAATGCTTATAAATTATTTTTTCCTGATCACAATCGGTTTACTCATAGAATGGGTCATTAAAACACGAATCGGATAATCGCTCCGATCACCACGATTGCGCCGATGATCATTAAAATTGTACGAAGCATAGGACAACATCCCTTCTGTAACCGTCATATACTTTACCATGCCCTTTTGGAGCTGTTTCAAAACAAAAAAGAGCGCTGTCCTCTAGAGGATCGGCGCTCCTTTTTTTGGTTAAAAATCAGTCCGTAATGTGAGTAAGACAACTGCCATTGGCGGCAGCTTTGCTTTCAATTTGTTTTTATTTACAGAATAACGGCTGAACGATTCAGGTTTTACGTGCTCCGGATCATCAAACGTGTTATGGGCGTTCATCTTTTCAGCAGTCAGGATAGCACCGGAATGATCCACAGTCTTGTCAAGACCTCTCAGCTCGATCTCCACCTCTGCTTTATTTTGATGATCAATGTTACAGATGCTGACGTTTATATCGCCCTCAGCATTTCTTGATGCTGACACACTGATTTGAGGCAGCGTTTCTCCCTTCCATTCATAGTCAGCAGACGTTGTTTCAGTATCTAAAAGAGAGGCATCCTGATGTACCTTAAACATATCAAACACATGGTATGTCGGCGTTAATAGCATCCGTTCTCCCTCAGTCAGAATCATAGCTTGAAGAACATTTACCGTCTGTGCGATGTTGGTCATTTGCACCCGGCGGCAATGCTGATGGAAAATGTGAAAGTGAGAAGCTGCGACCAGCGCGTCACGAATCGTGTTTTGCTGATATAAAAAGCCTGGGTTCGTTCCTGGCTCAGGGTCAAACCATGTGCCCCATTCGTCAATAATCAGTCCGACCCGCTGTTCCGGATCATATCGGTCCATAATTGTGCCGTGTTTTTCAATCAATTCATCAATGTATTTGGCCTTTTTCATCGTGATGAACCATTCGTCCTCTGTAAATTCTGTGGCCGATCCTTTGCCCTTCCAGAAATCTCCCGGAATCGTGTAGTAATGAAGGCTTAGCCCATCCATCAGGCCAGCGGCTTTTTTCATGAGCACGTCCGTCCAATGAAAATCATCGACGTTTGCACCGCCGGCAATTTTATAAATTTCATTGCCGCTGTAATTGCGGACATACGTTTGAAAACGGCGGTATAGATCGGCATAGTACTCAGGGTGCATGTTGCCGCCGCAGCCCCAATTTTCATTTCCCACTCCAAAATATTTCAGCTTCCAAGGCTCTTCTTTTCCGTTTTGTTTTCTCCAATCCGACATGGGCGTGCCTTCTTTAAAAGTCATATATTCGATCCATTCGGCCATTTCCTGAACTGTTCCGCTTCCTACATTGCCGCAAATGTAAGGTTCGCACTCAAGCAGCTCGCACAGCATCATAAATTCATGTGTCCCGAATTCATTCGATTCAACTGTGCCGCCCCAGTGAGTATTGAGCATCGTCTTGCGGTCACCCACACCATTAGCCCAATGATATTCATCCGCAAAGCAGCCTCCCGGCCATCGGAGGACAGGAATACGCAGCTGTTTCAGCGCTTCTAACACATCTTTTCTTATACCGTTTATATGAGGAATGCTTGATTCCGTTCCGACCCAAATCCCTTCATAAATCCCTCTTCCTAAATGCTCAGCAAAATGACCGTATATATTTTTGTTGATCGTTCCTTTTACAATATCCGTTTGAATCACTGCTGTATGTTCAGACATGCTTGATCATTCCTTTCATACAAATATGAAAAGCACCACAGTCAAATATAGGATCTGTGTTTTGTCTGAGGAGCCAGCATGAATGTAAGCGCTTTTAAAGTAACCTTATTATATATGTCCGTACATGTCAACGACTTTTTTTATTAGTTAATATTTGTACGTATGTATTCAAAAACCCCGAACTTTTGCAGTCCGGGGTTCCCTTTATGAGTGAATATTCAGCTGTTTGAATTCTTCAGTCAGTAATGGGACGACTTCAAATAAATCGCCTACAATACCGTAATCAGCTATTTTAAAAATATCGGCTTCAGGATCTTTATTGATGGCGACAATGACCTTGCTGTTGGACATACCCGCCAAATGCTGAATGGCACCGGAAATTCCGCAGGCGATATACAAATCGGGAGTGACAACTTTTCCGGTCTGTCCGATTTGAAGAGCATAGTCACAATAATCAGCGTCACACGCCCCGCGTGAAGCGCCGACTGCTGCGCCCAGCACCTCGGCAAGCTCCTGAAGCGGCTGAAAGCCTTCCTTGCTTTTTACACCGCGGCCGCCTGCAACAATGATTTTCGCTTCAGAGAGATCAACGCCGTCCGCTGTTTTTTTGACGATCTCTTGTATGACGGTACGTATATCCGTATGGGAAACTTCGATGCTTTCAATGCTGCCTGCCCGGCTGGCGTCTTTTTCTAACGCTTGAATGTTGTTTGGACGAATCGTCACAAGCGTCATCGGATCCGTTGAAATGACACGTTCAAATGCCTTCCCTGAGTAAATCGGTCTTGTGAAAACAACGTTCTCTCCGGTAACGCTTACATCTGTAGCGTCAGAAATCAATCCCGTTTGGAGCCGGGCTGCAAGCTTCGGTGACAGATCCTTCCCCATTGCAGTGTGTCCGCATACGACCGCATCAGGTTTTTCCTTTTCAATAATGGTTCGCATCACTTGGCTGTATCCGTCTGCCGTATATGCCTTGAGCTTTGGGTCCTCAGCTGTGAAAACTTTGTCTGCACCGTAGTGGATCAGCTCCTCTGTATGCTGTGATATGTTTTCTCCTATAAGAACACCGATCACTTCTCCATCACCTGAAATGGTTCTTCCAGCGGAGATTGCTTCAAAGGTGACATTTCGCAGTTCTCCGTCACGAATTTCTCCGAGTACGATCACTTTTTTTCCCATCCTAACATCCCCCTGTTTCTTTGAATGTGCAAGCGCTAAATGACTTTCGCCTCGCTGCGGAGCAATGATACGAGCTCTTTTGCCTGTTCGGCAGGCTCACCCTGCAGAAGCTTCCCGGCTTCTTTTTTCGGCGGCAGAAAACGTTCAATTGTTTTCATTTTTGGTTCAGCATCTTCTTCATCCAAGTCCAGATCATCCAGCTCAAGCTCTTCAAGCGGTTTTTTCTTGGCTTTCATGATTCCCGGAAGCGATGGGTAGCGCGGTTCATTTAAGCCTTGCTGAGCTGTGACCAGCAAAGGAAGAGTCGTTTTGATTTTTTCAACATCCCCTTCAACGTCCCTTTCCGCTTCTGCGTCACTTCCATTGATGTCGAGTTTGGTGATCGTCGTGATGCACGGAATGTCCAAAAGCTCTGCCAGGCGAGGCGCCACTTGTCCTGAGCCTCCATCAATCGCGACATTTCCGCCGAGAATAAGGTCAAATTCCTGATCCTTCATATAGTGGTATAAAACTTGAGAAATGGAATACTGGTCGGGTTCTTCGAGATCATCTTCTATGTTGATTAAAACAGCTTGGTCACATCCCATGGCAAGCGCTGTGCGCAGCTCCTTTTCCGCTTCTTCGCCGCCGACTGTAACAACGGTGATGGTGCCGCCGTGTTTTTCCTTCAGCTGAATGGCTTCTTCAATCGCGTATTCATCGTACGGATTGATAATCCATTCAGCCCCGTCATCCTGAATCTTCCCTGCGTCAATGACGATTTTTTCTTCTGTGTCAAACGTCCGTTTCATCAGTACAAATAGATTCATGATCATATCCCCTTTTATTCGCCTTTGAACTGAGGCTTTCTTTTTTCGAGAAATGCCTGAATGCCTTCCTTGGCGTCCTCCGACTCAAACGCTTCTCCAAAACGCTTTGCTTCAAGCTTTAAGCTGCCTTCATAGGAATACACCTTGTTTGTATAGAGAAGCTCAAGCAGAGACGCCATCGTTTGCGGACTTTTTTCTGCAAATTTACCAGCAAGCGTTTTCGCTTTTTCAAGCACTTCTGCTTCATCTTTTGCTCCGATTGTCACAAGTCCGAGGTCAAGCGCTTCTTTCCCCGATATCGGTTCTCCTGATCCAATGAGCTCCAATGCTTTTGCTGTACCAACGTATCGCGGGAGCCGCTGTGTACCTGCAAAACCGGGAATAATGCCGAGGTTAAGCTCAGGAAGCCCCAGCTTGGCATCTTCTGCCGCAATTCTGATATGGCAGGCCATTGCAAGCTCCAGCCCGCCGCCGAGGGCAGCTCCGTGAATCGCTGCGATAATCGGTTTTGGAAAGCTCTCCATTCTCTCCATCAGCTGCTGGCCGCGTTCAGCCAGCATTGAGGAATCCTCACTGTTTCTCAGTGATGTAAATTCTTTGATATCAGCGCCTGCGGAGAAGAACCTTCCTTCCCCATGTATAATAATGCACCGCACGCCTGCATCTGTCTCACACTGATCAAGACAGGAGGACAGCTCTTCTAATATCCGGCTGGAAAGCGCGTTTGCCGGCGGATTGTGAATCGTCATAACTGCAACAAATTGATCAACTGCGAGTGATATTGCATTCATAGGACAGAACTCCTTTACTTATTGTGAATTCCGGATACCAGTAATTCTAAAACACTGTCTGACAAAGCTGCCAGATCATACTTTTGATCATTCATCACCCAGGTCGTCACGGTTTCGTCAATCGTTCCAAAAATCATTTGCCGGGCGAGGCGGACATCGAGGCCTTCTTTTAACTCGCCTGATTGTATTCCTTCCGTCAGAATGCCATCTAGAATATTTAAGTAGCCTTTTAATATTTCATTAATTTTCTGCCGCAGCTCCAAATTGGATTGGCGGAGCTCAAGCTGAGTGACAATGGCGAGGTTATGGTCGCCCGCCAAAAGTGAGAAATGTTTTGAAATCACAAGCGCCAATTTCTCTTTTGCTGTTGCCTTTTCTTTTATGTCCTCTTCCATCCGCTCAATGAATTGGCCCATTTTTTCTTTAAACAGAGAAATTAAAATGTCTTCTTTATTTTTAAAATAAAGATAGATGGTGCCGTCCGCTACTCCGGCTTGTTTGGCGATTTTAGATACCTGTGACTGGTGGTAGCCGTTTTCCGCAATGACTTCAACTGCTGCATCAATAATCTGCATATACTTTGGCCGTTTTTGCTTCAATTTTCATCGTTCCTTCCTATAGAAATGAATGACTATTCATTCATAATTTTATGATAAGAAGGATTTTCCGGTTTGTCAAGTTTATTCATAAATGTTCTCTTTTTCTGGCTCTATTTGTTACTTGATATGATGATTTTCGGTTTCTTCCTCAAGTAAACGCCTTCTTAAAATTTTCCCAACCGCTGTTTTCGGAAGCTCTTTTCTGAATTCATAGGCTCTCGGCACTTTATAGGGTGCGAGACGGGCTCTGGCGAAAGCGTCCAGTTCTGCTGCGTCGGCTTGTGCGCCTTTCTTTAACACGACAAACGCTTTTACCGTTTCCCCTCTGTACGAATCAGGCACGCCTGCAACGACAATTTCCTGAATCGCTTCATGTTCGTACAGCGCTTCTTCAACTTCACGCGGGTAAATATTATAGCCGCCTGCGATAATGATGTCCTTCTTCCTGTCGGCAATATAGAAAAATCCATCTTCATCCATATAGCCCATGTCTCCGGTGAAGAGCCATCCTTCCTTTAAGACAGCAGCCGTTTCCTCCGGCTTGTTCCAGTATCCCTTCATGACCTGCGGGCCTTTTACGACGATCTCACCATGCTCATACGGGGCGGCAAAATGGCCAGTCTCGTCAGAGTAAATGGCAGCGTCTGTATTAGGCCAGGGACAGCCAATACTGCCGGGTTTGTTTTTTCCCCAGATAAAATTTGCGTGTGTCACCGGAGATGCCTCGGATAAACCATATCCCTCCACAAGCTTTCCGCCAGTCACCTTTTCAAATTGCTGCTTCACCTCGACAGGGAGAGCCGCTGATCCGCTGAGGCAGCTTTTAATAGATGA
Source organism: Bacillus sp. B28 (assembly GCF_029536185.1). Lineage (NCBI taxonomy): Bacteria > Bacillati > Bacillota > Bacilli > Caryophanales > Bacillaceae > Bacillus > Bacillus sp. B28. Next base: position 2,815,744 of record NZ_CP120511.1, read on the forward strand.
CAGATCGTATTGCTGTAATTGGGGATGATGCAAGAGGCCAATGTAAATCGTCGGCGCGCCGGGAAACAGTGTCGGTTTTTGTTTATCGATGATTTTGAGCGTGTGCAGCGGATCGAACTTGGGAAGCAGGATCATTTCAAATCCCAGTTTAATCGAATAATTCATCACTGCTGTCAGCCCATAGACGTGAAAAAATGGGACAATGCCAAGCACTTTTTCATCGCCTTCCTTTACGTTGTACATCCAAGCCGCACACATTTCGGTATTGGCTAAAATATTTCTGTGCGTGAGCATGACTCCTTTGGGCGCTCCCGTCGTACCTCCAGTGTATTGCAGAACGGCGATATCATGCTCAGGGTCAATGTCCGGAATTGTGATCAGCTCTGTTTTTTCCCGCTTCATGCTCGAAGCAAAGGTATGAATATTGTCATTTTCATCATAGTCAATGTGCACTTTTTGTTTTTGCGTAAGCGGATAGAGAATATTTTTCGGAAACGGCAAATAGTCTTTTATACTCGTCACCAATATCTGGTCTACAATTGATAACGTTTTCATTTTTATTGCCTTCGGGAAAAGCAAATCTAAGGTGATGATCATCCTGGCCTCTGCGTCTCTCAGCTGATATTCGAGCTCATGCTCGGTGTAGAGCGGGTTTGTCTGCACCACGATACCGCCGGCAAACAGCACCCCATAATAAGAAATGATGAATTGCGGACAGTTGGGCAGCATGACAGCCACTCTGTCTCCTTTTTGCAGGCCATTTTCCTGCAGAAAAGCTGCGAGTTTAAGAGCATCCGTCAACATGTCATGAAAGGTGAGTTTTTTTCCGAAAAAAGATACGGCTGTTTTGTCAGGGAATCGTGCGGCGGAGTCTGTCAGGATGGATTGCAGGGTTTGGTTCGGCAACGGAAGCTCATGCGGGATATCGTCGGGATACTCGGCAAGCCACGGCTTTTGAGACTGCATAAAACCTCCCCTTTCGATTTTAGCGTTCACCCTATTATTATAGCAGATGGACGGCAAAAAAAGAAAAAGAAAGGAAAATCTTTCTTTTTCTCATCATACGAACAGATATATAAGACCAATCAACAAAAAGATTCCCGCCGCGGCGAGCAGTATTTTTGCAAGCTTTTCCATCTATTCTCCGTCCCCTTATATTCCGGCTGCCACAACAAATGAGAGCCCGACAGAAATGACAAATGAAATAAAGCCGACAGCCCGGTTATCATTTTCAATTTCTTGATCAATTTTAAACCGCGGTGTCAAAAACTCAAAAATGAAGTAGCTGATCAAAAGCATAACAAACCCGTACACACCCCAGCCGATCATTTGCAGCAGAGAATTGTGCTGAGAGATGGAGTGCTGGAACACATTTGCTATTCCTAAAATTTTCCCGCCGGTTGCCATTGCCACAGCGAGATTTCCATTTTGAATCTCTTCCCAGTTTTTATAAGCTGTCACCAGCTCAAACACAGTCAAAAAGAGGACGAGGCAGAGAACCGCGACACTGTAATACGCCGCGATTTCCACAAGCTCGTTTTCCCAAAAATCACTCATGGCCATACTCCCTTTTATTTTAATTCAACAATTGTAACGCCTGATCCTCCCTCACCAGCTTCACCGAAACGGGAGTTTTTAACGCTACGGTGATTTTTCAGGAGATCCTGCACGCCTTTTCTTAGAGCGCCGGTACCTTTGCCGTGGATAATGGATACCCTTGGATATCCCGCTAACACCGCGTCATCCAAGTATTTTTCAACACGGCTGAGGGCATTTTCATAGCGCTCGCCGCGAAGATCAAGTTCAAGCGATACGTGGTAATCTTTGCCCTTAACCGCTGTAATGAGTTTTTCTTTTTTTGGTTCCGGAGCCGACTTGATAAATTCCAAGTCTTTTTCTTTCACTTTCATTTTTAAAATGCCGATTTGAACATTCCATTCATTGCCGCCGGTTTTTTCAAGCAATGTTCCTTTCTGCCCGAAAGTAAGGACTTTTACTTCATCCCCCGGCTTCAAGACGCGTTTTTGCGTTTTCGGTTTTTCCGGTTTATTGGACTTTTCAAAGGTCGGCATAGCGCCTTCTAACCGTTTCTTCGCGTTGATCAGCTCGTGATCCTTGAAGGATTTGTGTTCTTCTTTAATCGAGCGTAATTCGTGAATGATGTCTTCAGCTTCTTTTGTGGCCGCTTTAACTTTTTCAGCCGCCTGCTGTTCGGCCTCTTCCATCAATTTGTCTTTTTTGCTGTTGAGTTCAATGATTTGCTGCTGCAGCTCTTTATGCAGCTTTTCGGCTTCTTTTCTGAACGCCTCTGTTTCAGAAAGCTCTTCTTCCGCCCGTTTTTTGCTTCGTTCAAGAGACGCAATCATCGTATCGACCTCATTATGCTCGGCCGTCATTTCTGATTTCGCCTGACCGATAATATGGTCAGGAAGCCCGAGCCGTTTAGAAATTTCAAAGGCGTTGCTTCGTCCCGGCACACCGATTAAGAGCTTATAGGTTGGTGAAAGGGTCTCAATGTCAAATTCGACACTGGCGTTCATGACGCCTTCTCTGTTATAGCCATACGCCTTTAACTCCGGATAATGCGTCGTCGCTAATACTCTGGCATTGGTACGGTGGACTTCATCCAGGATGCTCATGGCGAGTGCCGCGCCTTCTTGCGGGTCTGTACCTGCGCCCAGTTCATCAAAGAGCACCAGGCTGTTTTCGTTGACTTGTTTTAAAATGCCGACAATGTTCACCATATGGGAAGAAAATGTACTTAAGCTTTGCTCGATCGACTGTTCATCGCCGATATCAGCGAACACATGCTCAAATACAGCGGCTTCCGATCCTTCATCTGCCGGAATATGAAGACCCGATTGCGCCATTAAGGTCAACAGCCCCAGTGTTTTTAAAGTAACTGTTTTCCCCCCGGTATTCGGTCCTGTAATCACGATGGTTGAAAAATCGCCGCCCAGCTCGATGTCATTGGCGACCACCTGATCAGACGGAAGCAATGGATGGCGCGCTTTTTTCAGACGGACAAAGCCGCTGTCATTCATGGTCGGTTTTGTCGCTTTGACCGCTTTTGCGTATTTCGCTTTTGCAAAAATGAAGTCAAGCGTCTGCAGGACTTGCAAATCTTGAAAAAGCTCCTCTGTGTGCTCCGCCGTATGCTCTGTCAGCACGCGTAAAATCCGTTCAATTTCTTGCTTTTCTTTCACTTTCGCCTGCTGAAGCGAGTTGTTCATATCTACAATCGCCTGCGGTTCAATGAACAGGGTTGCGCCAGAAGAGGAGGTGTCATGCACAATGCCTCCGTAGCTTGATCTGTACTCTTGTTTGACCGGGATAACAAAGCGGTCATTTCGGATTGTAACAATCGTATCAGACAGCATTTTCGAAGCAGAGGAGGAACGCAGAATGGACTCTAACCGGTCTCTGATTCTCGATTCGAGCGTTCTGAGCTGCGTGCGGATTCCTCTTAACGTTTCTGACGCGTGATCAAGCACTTCGCCGTGATCATCTATGCAGGAATTCATTTCCCGTTCTAAATCGGGCAGTGTAATGAGCTGTTCAGTATATTGCTGCATCAGCGGAATGTCGACTCCGTCTTCAGCCATTTGTCCGAGAAAGTGTTTCATTTGTTTGACTGCGTAAAGCAGCCCTGATATTTCAGTGAATTCCGAGGGACTGAGAACGCTGCCGATTTCCGCCCGTCTTAATGCCCCTCTGATATCGGTAAGGCCGCCAAACGGCGCCTGGCCTCGCAGCCGGATGATCGCAGAGGCTTCATCTACCTCATCCAGCTGTTTTTTGATTTCGTCAATCGAAGCAGAAGGCTTTAGCTGGAGAAGCATTTCTTTTCCGAGCGATGAAGCGGCGTGCTCGATTACCTGTTCTTTCACTTTATGGAATTCAAGAGATGATAATACTTTTTGCTGCACGGTTGTGTGAGCCTCCTTACTTAATCGTTGCGCTTCAGGAATGCCTGTACGTCTTCAAGCGACCGGGCATTCAGGACGTTTTTCGTTTCCGTCCAGCCTTTGCGCGCGGCAGTGACGCCGGTTTTCATATCGTTTAACATCTCGATGTTATGGGCATCGGTATTAATGACCAATGTAACCCCTTGTTCATTTGCTTTGATTAAATGCTCTGTCCGCAGATCGAGACGCGCAGGGTTAGAGTTGAGTTCAAGCGCCGTATTTGTTTTCTTCGCGAGCTCAATCAGTTTGTCGATATCGATTTCGTAACCGGCACGTCTGCCGATGAGGCGTCCGGTCGGATGGGCGATAATGTCAACATGCTTGTTGGTCAGTGCCGTCTCAAGCCGCTTCATAATGACGTGCTCCGGCTGATTAAAGCTTGAATGGATGGATGCAATGACCAGATCCATTTCCGCCAGCACATCGTCATCATAATCAAGTGTGCCGTCAGGAAGAATATCCATCTCAACGCCTTTAAAAATACGGAAGTTCTCAAACTCAGCATTCAGCGCGTCAATTTCTTTCGCCTGCTGCTTGAGCCTTTCAGCAGTCAGCCCGTTGGCGACCTTTAAATATTGCGAGTGATCAGTGATGGCCATGTACTGATAGCCTTTTTCCATGCATGCTTCAGCCATTTCCCTGATCGAAAAGGCGCCATCGCTCCATGTGGAGTGCATGTGAAGATCACCTTTGATTTGATCGTGCTCTATGAGTTCAATGCTGTCGCTGTAGGTTTCCACCTCTTGCCCGCTTTCACGGAGTTCCGGCGGGATCAGCGGCAAGCCGAAGTGTGCGTAAAATTCCCGTTCGCTCGGGAAGGTTTTGATTTCTCCTGTTTCAACCGTCTCGACGCCGTACTCACTGATCCGTTCACCGCGTTCTTTTGCAATTTGCCGCATTTTGATATTGTGGTCCTTCGATCCCGTAAAATGATGAAGAGTTGTCGGGAATTGTTCTTCCGTCACGAGACGGAAATCGACACTTGTTTCATATTCAAAGGAAAGAATGACCGATACCTTCGTGTCCCCGCTGGCAATGACGCTTTTGATGTTTGGCAGCGCAAGCAGCTGCTCTCTTACTTCAGCGGGATGATCCGTCGCAATAATATAATCCAGATCTTTGACGGTTTCGCGTGCTCTGCGGAGACTTCCGGCACGGGAATATTTGATGATGTCTGTCAATTGAGAAAGATGCTCTTCAATTTCCCGCGCGACCCGGAGTGCATAGCCGATCGGAAAACGTTCAGGCTGTTTTCCGGCTTCTCCGAGCGCCTGTAATATTTTTTCTTCTGATTTCTTGCCGAATCCCGCAAGCCCTTGGACTTTCTGCTGTTCGCAGGCTTCCTTCAATGATTCTGCATCATGTACGCCAAGCTCTTTATACAGCTTTGCGATTTTTTTGCCGCCGAGCCCCGGGAGCTTCAATAAAGGCACCAGCCCTTCCGGCACCTCCTGCTGCAGTGATTCGAGCGTACTTGACTTTCCTTCATCTATATATTCTTTTATGACGCTGTACGTGCCTTTTCCGATACCGGACAGTGACATCATGTCGTCCATTTCTGATAAACTGCGGTCGTCCTGTTCAAGGGCTGCCGCTGCTTTTCGGAATGCGGAAACTTTAAACGGGTTGTCCCCTTTCAGTTCCATGTAGACTGCAATGGTTTCCAGCAGCCAGATAATATCTTTTTTATGCATAGAATAACCCCCAGACGTTCACATATGTTTCCATCATACTTGAAAAAAACTTCTCCGGACAAGAGAAGTTTTTTATCCTCCGTATTGCGTCCAAAGCTCCTGTAAAAGCCCTGATAAATACGGTGTATGGTTGATCATGACATTTGCGAGAGACGATTGCCCCATCATTTGCTGTAAGCCGTCTATCGGAAGTACGGAAGCAACATACAGCAGCACAAATGTAAATAAATAGACTTCCAGAAAACCGAGAACGGCGCCAAGCATTTGGTTGATTTGTTTAATCACAGGAATGCCCGCTACAATACTTAGGAATGAGCCGATGATTCTCAGTAAGATTTTAGCGATAATAAATAGAACGACAAACGCAATCGCATTATAGTAGGCTGCTTCCAGATTTCCCGAGAAAAAAGAAAACGCCGGCTGTCCCGCTGAAAAATCGGGCGCGGGAATCCACTTCAAATGCGGTGCGACATTTTTATAGAATAAAGACGCAAACGCGATCGAAAGAATAAAGCTCGTCAAGCGGATAAACTGGAGGATAAAACCGCGTTTTAATCCCAGTAAAGTCCCCATCAGGAGCAAGATTAAGATGATGATATCTAGCATAGTTGTTCAATCCTTTTCTTTAAGCTGACGCTCCAGTTTTTCATATTGCTCTTTTAATTTCACATAGTCGTGCACCACATTTACCGCTGTCAGCACTGCAAGTTTATTTATATCAAGATATGGATTTTTTTGATTGATTTCTCTCATTTTATCATCAACAATTCCGGCCACATATCTCATATGGGCTCTGCTTTCTTCACCGATCATAGTGAAGTGCTGGCCGTAAATGTCAACGGTTGTTTTCGTTTTTTTGCCGTCAGACAACGTTTCTCCTCCATTCCGTGAGAATCCTAGTTCCTATCATAACACGTTTATTAAATGAATGGAAAGACGAGCCTCCCGCTGTTATGATACACTGGTAGATACAGCGAATCGTGTAAAAAAAGGAGATTATTACGTGTCCCATTCTGTGATAAAAGTACCAATGTCTGCTATTGACCAAATGAAAACAGCGTATAACAGTTCACTTACTGCATCTGTACCGCAGGGTGCCATTTTCCAGGCAAAACCGGCAGGCTGTACCATTACAGCTTATAAGTCAGGGAAGGTATTGTTTCAGGGCAAAAACGCAGAGGCAGAATCTGCTCGCTGGGGAACTGCTGAGCCGCAGGATAAGAAGAAAACGGCAAAAAAGCCGGCTGATTCACGCTACGCCCCTCCAACAGACATCGCAGGCATGTCTGTCATCGGCTCTGACGAGGTCGGAACCGGAGATTACTTTGGCCCAATGACGGTTGTGTGCGCATACGTTGACAAAACAAAGCTTCTTTTAATGAAGGAACTCGGTGTGAAGGATTCTAAGCACCTAAAGGATCCGCAAATCATTGAGATCGCCCGAAGCCTGATCAAAACCATTCCGTACAGCCTGCTCGTTTTAAAAAACGAAAAGTACAACAGCATGCAGGAACGAGGCATGAGTCAGGGAAAAATGAAAGCTCTCTTGCATAATCAGGCCATAACCCATCTTTTACGAAAAATGGACGGAGTAAAGCCTGAGGCGATTCTGATCGACCAATTCGCCGAGCCCGGCGTCTACTACAACCATTTAAAGGGAAGAGACATTGTGCAGGAGCGCGCCTATTTCAGCACAAAAGCCGAAGGCATTCACCTGTCAGTGGCTGCTGCATCGATTATTGCGAGATATTCCTTTTTAATGGAAATGGATAAACTTTCGCGCGAAGCGGGAATGACACTGCCGAAAGGGGCCGGCCCTCATGTAGATGAAGCGGCCGCTAAACTGATCATCAAAAAAGGGGCATCCGCTCTCCGAACCTTTACAAAACTCCATTTTGCCAATACGCAGAAAGCACAGCGCCTGGCGGATAAAAAACGTTCATAGAAAAAAGCTTGCAGAGAATATCTGCAAGCTTTTTTATTAGCCTCTCAATACGGCCTGATAAGTGTTTTCTAACGCTTTCAGCACTTTGTCGTGCGCTTTTGCCACTTCTTCTTCAGTCAGCGTTTGCTCCGGGTTTACATATTGGAGTGAGAAAGCGACTGACTTTTTGCCTTCCTCCATATGCTCGCCTTCGTAGACGTCAAAGACGGTTACTTCTTTCAGAAGCTTGCCGCCCGCCTCTTTAATGACGCTCTCGAGCTGGCCGCTTGTCACTGATTGATCTGTCACAAGCGCGATATCACGTGTCACAGACGGATATTTCGGAATCGCCGTGTACACGAGCGGAGCCGTGTCTGCTGTGAGCAGCGTGTGAAGATCAAGTTCGAACACGTACGTTTCTTTTATATCCAGTTCTTTTTCCAGTGAAGGATGGACTTGGCCAATAAAGCCGATAAGAGAGCCGTTTAAAAGAATGTTCGCAGTTCTGCCCGGGTGCAGCTGTTTTCTTTCTGATTGCACAAATTCAATGCTGTCCAGGACGTTCAGTTTATCTAACAGCCCTTCAACAATTCCTTTTGCGACAAAGAAATCGACCGGCTTTTTCTCGCCCTGCCATAAATGCTTGCGCCATAAACCGGTTACCGCACCTGCCACGCGCTCCGTTTCAACAGGTTTTGTATCCTCTTCCTTCGTCAGGAAAACGGAACCGACTTCGTACAATGCGACCGAATCAGTTTGTCTTGCCAGATTGTAAGAAACGGACTCGAGCAGATTCGGAACAAGGCTGTGTCTGAGAATGCTTCTTTCTTCACTCATCGGAAGCGCAAGGACAGTGTTAAACGATTTTTCAATCGCAAATGCCGCCGCTTTTTTCTCGTTTGTTAATGAGTAGGTAATCGCTTGTGATAAGCCGGCTCCTTCAAGGAAACGTCTGACTTTACGGCGTTTTGCCTGGTAAGGCGTCAATCCGCCTGTTGTTCCCGCTGTTTTAGGAAGTGTGGACGGAATGTTGTCGTAGCCGTACAATCTTGCCGCTTCTTCAACCAAATCCTCTTCGATTCGAATGTCACCGCGGCGTGACGGAACAGTCACAACGAGCAAGTCATTTGCTTCTCCGACAGTAAAGCCAAGACGCTTATAAATGCTGATCAGTTCTTCTTTGCTGATCGTCATGCCGAGAACACTGTTCACCTTTTCAGCCGATACATGAACGTTGTTCGCTTCGATTGTGAGATGGTCTTCTTCAACAGTTCCGGCAAGCACTTCACCGCCGGCATACAGGTGGATCAGCTGTGCCGCGCGTTCTGCCGCAAGACGCACACGCGCAGGATCAATGCCTTTTTCGAATCTTGCACTCGATTCACTTCTCAAACCAAGATCTTTTGAAGCCTTGCGAACCGTCTGCCCGTTGAAGAACGCAGCTTCAAGCAAAATCGTAGTTGTGTCTTCCCGGACTTCTGATTCTGCTCCTCCCATAACACCAGCAACGGCTTGTGCTTTCGACCCGTTTGTAATGACAAGGTGATCTGCAGACAGTTTTCGTTCTTGATCGTCAAGTGTTAAGATTGTTTCATTTTCAACAGCTTTTCTGACTACGACTTCCTTAGAGCCGAATCTGTCATAATCAAACGCGTGGAGCGGCTGTCCATACTCCAATAAAACAAAGTTTGTAATATCCACGACGTTGTTGTGCGGGCGAATGCCTGCGTTCATCAGTTTCGTCTGCATCCAAAGCGGTGACGGAGCAATTTTTACGTTTTTAATGATTTTTGCCGCATACAGCGGATTTGCTTCCCGGTCTTCAACTTTGACAGAAATGTAGTCTGACGCTTGTTCTGAAGCGACTGGGTAATCCGTTTGCGGAAGCTTTACCTCTGTGTCTAAAATCGCTGCGACCTCATAAGCAACACCAAGCATGTTCATCGCATCGGCGCGGTTCGGTGTTAAACCGAGCTCTAAGACAGCATCGTCAAGCTGTAAAGCAGCTAACGCATCACTTCCTGCTTCAACCTCATTTGGGAAAACGAAAATGCCTTCCGCATATTCCTTCGCCACAAGCTTGCTCTCAATACCGAGCTCTTGTAAAGAACAAATCATGCCGTTTGATTCTTCACCGCGAAGCTTGGCTTTTTTGATTTTGAAATTGCCCGGCAGCACCGCTCCGACTGTAGCGACTGCAACTTTTTGCCCTTTATCCACGTTTGGCGCGCCGCAAATGATTTGTACGGGTGCCTCAGCTCCGATATCTACAAGGCACTTATTCAGCTTATCGGCGTTTGGATGCTGTTCGCGCTCCAGCACATGGCCGATGACAACGCCTTTAATGCCTTCTCCTTTATACTCAATTCCTTCAACTTCAATACCGGCTCTTGTTATTTTCTCAGCAAGAACAGCCGGATCCATGCCTTTTAAATCAACATAATCCTCTAACCATTTATAAGAAACAAACATTCTAGCATCCTCCTCTTACGCCTGTTTAAACTGCGAAATAAATCTGACATCGTTTGTGTAGAAGTGGCGGATATCATCGATGCCGTATTTCAGCATCGCGATGCGCTCAACACCCATTCCAAACGCAAAGCCCTGATATTCCTTCGGATCAAAGCCGGCCATTTCCAGCACATTCGGGTGAACCATGCCGGCGCCGAGGATTTCAATCCAGCCTGTTCCTTTACATACAGAGCAGCCGTTTCCTCCGCACTTAAAGCACGTTACGTCTACTTCCACTGAAGGCTCGGTAAACGGGAAGAAGCTTGGGCGAAGTCTGATTTCACGGTCTTGCCCGAACATTTTTTTCGCAACCAGTTCAAGGGTTCCTTTTAAATCACTCATGCTGATGTTTTTATCAACAACAAGCCCTTCAATCTGCATAAATTGGTGAGAGTGCGTCGCGTCATCATTATCGCGGCGGTATACTTTTCCAGGGCAAATGATTTTAACAGGCCCTTTGCCTTTGTGCTTTTCCATCGTCCGCGTCTGAACAGGAGAGGTTTGCGTTCTCATCAGCATTTCCTCTGTGATGTAAAAGCTGTCCTGCATATCGCGGGCAGGGTGTTCTTTCGGCAGATTAAGCGCTTCGAAGTTGTAGTAGTCCGTCTCGACCTCAGGGCCTTCTTCAACCGTATAACCCATGCCGATAAATAGATCTTCAATTTCTTCAATGACAACAGTGAGCGGATGGCGTCCGCCGATTGCGACAGGATTACCCGGGAGTGTGACGTCAATTGTCTGTCCCGCAAGCTTCTGTTTCATTTCTTCTTCCTCAAGCTTTTCGTTTTTAGCTGCAATCGCATTGGCGATTCGTTCTCTTACCTCATTGGCAAGAGCGCCCATTTTCGGACGCTCCTCCGCAGAAAGCTTGCCCATTCCGCGCAGCACTTCTGTGATCGGCCCTTTTTTTCCGAGATATTGAACCCGAATATCATTGACAACCTTCAATGAGCTTGCCGCTTCTACTTGATCTAAAGCTTCTTGTTCCAGCTGTTTTAGCTTTTCTTCCATTTTGCATCCTCCTTTTATGTAAACAAACCGTTATATGTCTTTGGAAAACAAAAAAACCCGCCCCTTATAGGACAAGGGACGAGTTGTGGCCGCGGTACCACCCTTATTTCAGACAGACTGATGCTGTCGTCAGCTTCATTGACATAACGGAATCAGATTCCGGTTCACCTTTACGCGCAAGGTGCGCGGTCCCGGTGACAACTCGAGAGGTGAAACCAATTTCCGGCTGCTTTAAAAATGCTCTCAGTCTGCGGCATTTTCTCCCTGGAAGGCAGTTGATCAGAAATCGAGATCCTCTGTCACGGTTTTTCAAATATTATGTTCTATTATAGTGAAATACTCCGCTCGGCGCAACACTATCCTCGCAAGTGGTACATCAGGATAGCCGCCGCAATTGCAACGTTCAGTGATTCAGCCTGCCCATACAGCGGGACGTACAGGTTCAAATCTGTTTTTTCCAGCAATCCGGCATCCACCCCTGCCCCTTCATTGCCGACGATTAAAGCAAATGAACCGGATGGTGAGATGTCCTGGTAAGGCGCCCCGTTTTGCAGTGCTGTGCCGTACACTTTTACGCCCTCTGCTTTTAATTCATCCACGTATGATTGTAAATTTCTTCTCACAACAGGAATGTGAAAGTGGGAGCCTTGCGCGGATCGCAGCGTTTTTCCGTTAAACGCATCCGCCGTGCCGTCACCGAGCACAACCGCATCCAAACCGGCTGCGTCCGCCGTGCGAATCATCGTGCCGAGATTCCCCGGATCTTGAACAGCGTCAATCAGCAGCACACGTTTAGGCGACGCGAGATGTTCTTCCGGCATATGACAAACAGCGGCGATCCGCTGCGGTGTTTCCGTTTCTGTAACAGCTGAAAACGCGTCTTCGCTCAGCACGTAGCACTGGATGCCCATATCAAGATTCGGCGGGATGTCCGCTTCATCCTTGACAAGAATTTCTTTCACCGCGCCCGGGCTCTTCAAGGCTTCTTCAACAAGATGTTCTCCTTCAATCAAATAGGTATTCATTTTTGTTCGTTCTTTTTTTGTGTGAAGTTTTTTCCAATCCTTCACTTTTTGGTTTTTTGCCGATTCTATTTGTTTCACTGTCTGTGTGGCTCTCCTTTTTTTAACATGATGTTATTATATCGCAAGAACAGCACATAATAAACCGGGTGCAGGGTTAGAATATACGTATTACATTTTAGAAAAAAAGGAGCGCTTCATATGGATCTTAATTTACGTCATGCCGTCATTGCCAATGTAACCGGCAATGATCAGGAGCAGCTTGAGCACACAATTGTGGACGCGATTCAAAGCGGTGAAGAAAAAATGCTTCCGGGACTCGGCGTTTTGTTTGAAGTCATTTGGCAGCACGCATCTGAGAGTGAGAAACAAGAAATGTTAAAGACGCTGGAAGGCGGATTAAAACCCGCCCAATAGCACATCAAAACCGGGTGACAGCGCCCGGTTTTTTTCTTATATAATAAAAACATGAGGGGGATCGCCGCCATGTTTTTACAACCGCTGTTAGCAAAAAAAATCATTGCCGAAGTGAAAAAAATGTACGAACGTGAAGTCATTATTGTCAGCACAGACGGCCTCATTATCGCAAGCACAAATGATGAGCGAGTCGGGCTATTTCATGAAGGAGCGCTTATCTGCGCGAAAGAGAAACGCAATGTGATCATTACAAAAGAAGATGAAAAGAGACTCAAAGGGGTAAAGGCGGGGTTAAACCTCCCCGTATTTTCTGAGCGTGATGTCATCGCTGTGTTCGGGTTGACGGGAGAACCTGCTGAGATTCAGCCGTACGGGGAGCTGCTCAGAAAAATGACAGAGCTGTTCATTAAAGAATCGTGGCATCTGGAGCAGACCCAGTGGCGCGAGAGAATGCTGGAATCCTTTATGATCGACTGGCTGCAATTAAAAGAATGGTCTCCGGGTTTTCTCGAAAAAGCGCAGCTTCTTGGCGTTGACCTTACCTCCCTCCGCCAGATGATCCTCATTCAAGGGCACGAATGGTCTCCCGGCGATATTGATCAAATGACATGCGCCTGGAAATCAGCGTTTCCATCCGATCTATTCATCAGATGGGGAAATGAACGTATTCTGATTAATCACGAAGTGCCGAAGCATGAACAAAAGGAGCATCTTTTGCGGCAAGTTCAGCTTATTTGTTCATTGGCTGAACGCCTCAGAAACAGCCGCGCAGCTGCCGGCGTTGGGAGGGCTGTCAGCGGCTCCGGCCTGCCGCAGTCATACGAACAGGCAGAAAAAGCGCTGGCCGTCAGCCTTAAACGCAAAACCGCCGTATGCGAGGAAGACCTGAAGCTTGACATGTGCCTGACTGAGATCAGCCCGGGTACACGACATGAATTTCCGCTAAGAGTGTTTCAAGAAGCGCTCCGAAACGAAGAGCTTATGAATACGATACGAACTCTCTTCCATTACGATTTGTCCCTGAAAAAAACGGCTGAAGAGATGCATATTCATATCAATACGCTCCGCTATCGCCTGTCAAAGGCTGAACAGCTGACGGGTTTAAGTTTTCAGCGTACAGAGGACATTGTCACGATGTATGTTGCGCTTTACTTTTTAGATCAAGATACAAAATAGAGAGAGTTTTAGTTTCATTTTTTGTATGTCCCTACATGGAAAGCTTTGCTTTTTTTCTATTACAATAGATTGAAAGCGTTTTTTGACAGGGGGATGGGTGAACATGATCACCAAAGACGTAAAAGAACAGCTGATCCAAATCGTCGGACCGGAAAACTACGATGACTCGAAAGCCGGCCGTCTCGTGTATTCATACGACGCGACACCGCAATTTCAGTCTATGCCGGATGCAGTGATTGCACCGAGAGATACACATGAAGTATCACGTATTTTAAACATATGCAGTGAGCACCGTGTACCGATTGTTCCGAGAGGATCGGGGACAAACCTGTGCGGGGGCACGTGCCCTACTGAAGGCGGGCTTGTTCTTCTCTTTAAGCATATGAATCAGGTTCTTGAGATTGATGAAGAAAATTTGACGGCCACAGTCCAGCCTGGCGTTATTACCTTGGATATAATCCGTGCGGTTGAAAGCAAGGGGTTGTTCTATCCGCCTGATCCGAGTTCTATGAAAATATCAACCATCGGAGGAAACATCAACGAAAATTCCGGCGGTCTCCGCGGCTTAAAATACGGCGTCACCCGTGACTACGTCATCGGGCTGGAGGTTGTTTTGGCAAACGGAGATATGATCCGCACTGGTGGAAAACTTGCAAAGGATGTAGCCGGGTATGATCTCACGCGCCTTTTTGTCGGCTCAGAAGGGACACTCGGCATTGTGACAGAAGCGATTCTCAAACTCGTGCCAAAGCCAGAAACAAAGAAGACGCTGCTCGCCCTTTATGAAAATATTGATGCCGCTGCTCAAACAGTGTCAGCCATTATTGCCGAAAAAATTATACCGGCTACGCTTGAATTTCTCGATCAGCCTACCCTTTTGGTGATTGAGGATTATGCCAAGATCGGCCTTCCGACAAATGCGAAAGCGGTTCTTCTCATTGAACAGGACGGGACAGCTGAGACCGTGGCTCGTGACATGGAAAAAATTGAGGCAATTTGCAAAAAAGGCGCTGCCGTCTCCGTTCAAACTGCGCAAACAGATGAGGAAGCATTCGCCCTTACTGAAGCCCGACGTTCAGCGCTTTCTGCACTTGCCCGTTTAAAGCCGACCACCATTTTGGAGGATGCGACTGTACCGCGGTCAGAAATCGCGAATATGGTAAAAGCCATTAATGACATTGCCGCAAAATACGATATTTCGATCTGCACCTTTGGCCATGCCGGGGATGGAAACCTTCACCCGACATGCACGACAGATATAAGAAATAAGGATGAAATGGAGCGAGTCGAACAGGCTTTTGCCGAGATTTTTGAAAAAGCGATTGAGCTTGGCGGCACAATTACCGGGGAGCACGGAGTCGGGGTCATGAAAGCGCCTTACTTGGAAATGAAGCTGAAAAAAGAAGGCATCGCCGCGATGAAAGCAATGAAAGCGGCATTTGATCCCAAAAATATCTTAAACCCGGGCAAAGTGTTTGCGAAAGATGCCAGAAAACGTGTGGTGACGGAAAGATGACAACAGAAAAAGAAATGAAACAGATCCAACATGAGTTTAAAAAGCGTATGGATGAAAGCGAACTTTTGAATTGTATGCGCTGCGGTTTCTGTCTGCCTTCTTGTCCGACCTATATCGAATCCGGTTTTCAGGAATCTCATTCGCCGCGCGGGCGAATCGCCTTAATGAAAGCAGTCGCCGACGGTGTGATTGAACCGGATGAAGATGTCGAGCGTTCACTGTCTCTTTGCCTCGGCTGCCGCGCGTGTGAACCGGTATGCCCATCAGGCGTTAAATACGGACAGCTGCTGGAGGAAGCAAGAGATATTATCCACCAAAATAAAAAGCACTCGCTCAGCGCACGTGTTATGAGAAAAGCGGCTTTTCAGGAGCTCTTTCCGCATCAAAACCGCATGCGTTCGGCTGTGAGTCTCATTGGTTTGTACCAGCGGTCAGGGCTGCAGACGGCTGTGCGAAAAACCGGCATGCTCCGCATTCTGCCTGAGCATTTGCGCACGATGGAAGCCGTTCTTCCGGATGTGCCTAAACGTGAAGAAATGAAGCATCGGCCGCGTTTATTGCCGGCGGCCGGCCCAGCTAAAAAAAGGGTTGCCTTTTTTTCAGGCTGTTTAATGGATACGATGTTTTTGCCGACAAACAATGCCACGCTGAAACTGCTGCAGCTGGCAGGCTGTGAAATTGTCATTCCGCCTGAGCAGGCATGCTGCGGCGCACTGCATGGACACAGCGGAGAAAAAAATGCAGGAAAAGAGCTTGCGAAACAAAACATCGCCGCGTTTGAAGCGCTAGACGCAGATGCTGTCATTACAAACGCGGGCGGATGCGGAGCCTTTCTCACTGAATACGGCCATTTGCTGAAGGATGATCCCGAGTGGTCGGAGCGGGCTGTTTCATTTGTGCAGAAGCTAAAAGATTTTTCATCCGTTTTGATTGAGCTTGATTTTCACCAAAAAGACTTGCAGCTTGAAACACCGAAGCTGATTACCTATCAAGATTCATGCCACCTGAGAAATGTAATGCATACATCTTCGGAGCCCCGAAAGCTTCTTCAAAGCATCAAGGGAGCTGAATTCAGAGAAATGGATAAAGCGGACAGCTGCTGCGGGTCCGCGGGAATTTACAATATTGTTGAAGCAGACATGTCAATGAAAATACTGGACAGTAAAATGGCTGCTGTCAAAGCAACTGAAGCAGCGGTCATTGTAACCGCCAATCCAGGATGTCTTTTGCAGATGAAGCTCGGCATTGAACGAGAGGGATTAAACGGCAGGGTGCGAGCTGTTCACCTTGCTGATTTACTATTAGAAGCCGCTGGATCGCTAACATCATAAGAAAGCCCAAAACAATTTCTGTTTTGGGCTTTGTGCTTTATTCCATCGGACTGCAAATTTCAATATAATGTCCGTCAGGATCGGCGATATAAGCGACCGTCTGTCCCCATGGCTTCACTTTAGGCTCCCCGATAATGGTTATGCCGTGTTCTCTTACTTTTTTGATGACCGCTTCTACACTTTCAGTGACAAACCCGATTTCAAATGTTTGTGAAGAAACGGGTGTTTCCGGTATATCTAACGGCGTCATTTCCTTGACACTTTCTCGTGTATTGAGCGCCAAAATGGTGGAGCCGGTATCAAACTCTACATATGTGCCGTGTTCCGCGCGGATCGGCAGCCCCAAAATATGCTGATAAAAATGAATCGAGCGCTGGCTGTCCGATACATACAGGATGATATACTTCATTGATAAATTCATTTCTTTTCCTCCTTAAGGTTTCCATTTTTCCTTTTATCCCGGTATAGAGGCTTCCATTCTTAAGCTGGGATCTCTCCACATCTGCGCCCATTTTTTCACTGCCGCCACGATAATGATGAATCCTAACAGAAGCATGATGATAGATAAAACACCATTCAGGACACTGTAACCCGCAGCGTCTGGATTGAGATACACATAGCGCACCATCCAATAGCCCGCGTAATTCACAGTCACATATAAATAGGCGAGCGGAATGAGACAGGTGAGGATGTAACGGCGTTTGTCGGCGATTTTCAGTACAATGGTTGCTCCGATAATCAGACCCACTGAAGCCATCAGCTGATTAGAAACACCAAACAGCGCCCAAATGGATCCGATATCACCTGAGTAAAGCAAATAGCCCCACATAAAGCAGGCAAGCGCACTGGCAAATACAGATCCGGGAATCCAGTCCGTTTTCTTCAGCGGCTTATACGCCTCTCCGAAAAAGTCCTGAATCAAATAGCGTGCCACACGCGTGCCGGCGTCGATCGCCGTTAAAATAAACACCGCTTCAAACATAATGACAAATTGGAAAAAGTATGAGGCCAGATGGCTGAAAAACGGAATTCCGGTAAAAATATAAGTCATTCCTACCGCAAGCGTGACGGCTCCCCCTGTTCTGCCTTCTAAGTTCAAACCGATTTCCCTGCTCAGTTCAGGCAAATGCACTACATCCATGCCGAGCGTACGGAAAACCTCAGGTGTGCTGTTGATCGCAAAGTAATCTGCAGGCTGCAAAGCAGTCGCCGCAATCAGCGCCATAATGCCGACAAGGCACTCAACAAGCATTGCACCGAAAGCAACCGGCTTCATATCACTCCATTTATTAAGCATTTTCGGCGTGGTGCCGGAACCGACAAAGGCATGGAACCCCGAGATCGCGCCGCAGGCTATCGTAATCGAGATGAATGGCCAGACAGGACCCGCAAGCACAGGCCCGCCGCCTTTTACAAACTCCGTAAAAGCCGGAAATGGAATGGACGGATTCACGACAAACACACCCGCAATTAAAGCGATAAACACACCGATTTTCATAAAACTGCTTAAATAATCGCGCGGTGCGAGAAGCAGCCAGACCGGCAGTGCCGCTGCAAAAAAAGCGTAAATTGGCAACGCGATTGCAAGCGTTTTCGTATCAAGGGTTAACAGATCACCAAATGCGGTAGTCTGCACCCAAGGGCCGATAAACACTCCGGCCATTAAAAATAGAAAACCGATAGAAGACGCCAGCTTTAAATTCCCTGTTTTCTTATAAAACAAGCCGACGCCCATCGCAATCGGAATCGTAATCCCTACAGCAAATGTCCCCCACGGATTCCGTTCAAGCGCGTGCAGCACAACCATCGACAGGCCCGCCATCGTAATGGTAATAATAAACAGCATGGACAGTCCCGTACAAAAGCCGGCAACAGGACCGAGCTCATCCTTCGCCACTTCCGACAGCGACTTTCCGTTTTGACGCATTGACGCGAACAGCACAACAATATCATGGACAGCTCCCCCTATCACCGCCCCGATTAACAGCCATAATAGTCCCGGCAAATAACCGAACTGCGCCGCGAGAATCGGTCCGACCAGCGGCCCGGCCGCCGCAATAGCCGCGAAATGATGACCGAATGAGACCCATTTATTCGTAGGCACATAGTCTTTTCCATCCTCAAGCGCATGTGCAGGCGTTGGCTTTTCATCATTCACTTTGAGAACCTTCACCATCATAAATGTTCCGTATAAACGGTAGGCGATAGCCAATATACACATTGACGCTATCACAATTGTAACCGCATTCATTTCTCCCCAACCCCTTTGCCGTTTTTCATAAATATATCATAATTTCAAAGCAAAAAGCGGTCATTTTTTCCTATTCAAAAAAGCCGGCTGGAATGGGCCGGCTTGAGGCAGTTAGTTTAGTTCAATGTCTCCAGAGGTGGTACGAACTTTTAAACGGTTAGAGGTCCCGCTATCACCTACATAACCTACAATACGGTGCTCTGATTTTTCTTTATACAGGATGTGATCGAGATTGGCCGCGGCATCACCTGAGTCAGCCTGAAAATCCACCGCCAAAGATGCAGGTTCTTTCTGATACTCTACTGACACACTTCCGCTCGTAGTGACGATGTCGATCTCTTCGTTCTGATGATCCTGAAGAAGATCAATATCCCCGGAAGTTGTCTTATAGTTCACCTTTTCAGCTGTTGTGTGGCTGCTTTTTATTGATCCGCTTGTTGTCTTTACCTCACCTTGGCCGAATGAATTTTGATCAGCTTGAACATCTCCGCTCGTTGTTTTTAGCGTCAGCTCGTTTTCGATGCGTGTATGCTTCAGCTCAATATTTCCTGATGTAGAGTCAGCAGCTGATTGATCCGTTTGCGCATTTTCTATCAGAATATCGCCAGAGGTTGTCGTTACGGTTATCTCATCATACTTCTTTTTCGGAATCGTGATTGTGATTTTCATATCCTTTTCGCTGCCCCACGGTATAAAAGAGATGATATTCTCGCGTGCGATTTGATTGATTGTTAATGATTTGCCATTTTGGGTCACATCGAACAGCTTTTTGCTTTTATCACTGACTTGTCCTTCAGCAGCTACCTGAATATCATCCGTTTGCCCGCTTTTGACCTCTGCATTCATCGAGCTCGTTGCTACCTCAATTTTTTTAATATCTGCAGGATCATAAGTTTCGGCAGCTTTTACCTCTTCTTTTGTAAAATCCGAGGCAGCTGCAGAGATGACAGCTCCGATTACCCCGACTGCAAATACTGCGATCAATCCTATTATGATTTTTTTCATGTCTGCGCCCCCGTCACCAGCTTTAAGTTATATCTGATATATCGTAAACTCACGCTATACAGCAGCTTTCCTATATGCCACAGCCCTATACAAGATAGCAGTCCCAGACTGCCAAACATGAGTGATAAAAAGAACTCCAGCATCATGTGCGTATTCATTTGAAACATCACCATGCCGACAAACATAATTGGTGATACAGAGAGTGCAAGCGCTGCCCCGCAGAAACCTACGTACACTCCAAAAATGCCAATAGCTGGTCCCAGCACAAAAATCAAATTCAAGATGCTTATCGCTGCTGCTGAACATGCCATCTGGAAGAGGTTCTTCTTAGGGCGCTGCACTGCTGGAGCAGTTTCCGTCACATCTGGCACCAATTCCTTTGCAATTTGTTTTGGGGAGCCGAGTTCCCTGATAATGTTCGCTTCCGGCCTGCCTTCTTTCATCCCTTCGGTAATATGTTCCTCAAAATCAAATAAGATCTCATTCCGCTCTTCTTCAGAAAGCGGCTCTAACGCTTTACTTAACTCCTGTAAAAACTGTTCTTGATTCATCGTTCTCCTCCCCTTGCCGCATCAATGATTTGATTGACAGATGCTGTGAATTGATCCCATTCTGCCAGCAGCAGTTTCATTCGCATGAAACCAAGCTTTGACATCGTGTAATATTTTCTGGCAGGCCCTTCGGAAGACGGCGCCATATATGTTTCTAAATACTCCTCTTTCGTCAGTCTTCTTAGAAGAGGATATAAGGTGCCTTCAGCAATAGCCATATACCGGGAAATGTTTTGAGACAGCTCATATCCGTATTGGTCTTTTTCAGCAATACATACAAGCACACATAACTCTAATGCTCCCTTTTTAAATTGAGCATTCATGATCAAATCCTCCCTGCGGCCCGTAATTTTGTTTATATTTTCCACCATCCCTCACATGGTAACATCCACTACTGAACATTACAAGGTACTGAATCATATTTACTAAGAATAAATAAAAAACCGGAGACAGATCTCCGGCTCATGTTGCTATTATGATTGTTTTTGGAGACGGATCACATTCCATGAAAGCGGCGTGAAATGTGCGGTTAAGCCGTTTTCGCTGACAGACGATGTTCCGTCGGAATGCGGGACGACATTTTTTCTGTTATGCTGGTTTGTCGCTTTAATATCCTGATGCTCAAGTACGATATGCTCTGCGATTTGATACGATTCAAAGCCTCTGAGCGAAATCTCCGTCTCCATCTGATCCTCAGCTTTGTTTACCGCAAAAATGGTGAGTGTTTCTTCCTCTTCAGCATATACGACAGCGGCGTCAACATACGGCACATCAGTAAAATCAGAGCAGTCATACTTCGGTGAAGAAATAAGCGGTTGCAGCGACTCTCCTCGGCCGTAGACAGAAGCATGCATGTACGGATAGAAAATCGGCTGTCTCCATGCTTCTCCGCCTTTTTCCGTCATGATTGGCGCGATGACATTTACAAGCTGTGCAAGACACGCGATTTTCACACGGTCTGCGTGCTGCAGCATCGTAATGAGCAGAGAGCCGACCAATAAGGCATCCTCAAAGTTATAAATATCTTCTAAAATAGGCCGCGCAGTAATCCACGGTTCTACTTTTTTATCAGCTTCATTTGAGTGATACCAAACGTTCCATTCGTCCAGAGAGAGATTGATTGTTTTCTTGCTGCGTGTTTTTGCTTTTACATAGTCACAGGTTGCAGCAACAGATTTAATAAAATGATCGAGATCCATGGAACGGGCCAAGTAGTTTGGCAGATTGTTATCCCGGTTTCCGTAATACGTATGGAGAGAAATATAGTCGACATGCTCGTACGTATGCTCCAGCACCTTTGCTTCCCAATCGATAAACGTCGGCATGCCGCTGTTTGAGCTGCCGCAGGCAACAAGTTCAATTGATGGGTCAACCCATTTCATGACCTTTGCCGTCTCCGCGGCAAGCCGTCCGTATTCGTCAGCTGTTTTGTGGCCGATCTGCCACGGGCCATCCATTTCGTTACCCAGGCACCACGTTTTGATGCCGTACGGTTGCTCATAGCCATGCGATCTTCTCAAATCACTCCAGTAAGAGCCTTTCGGATGGTTGCAGTATTCTACAAGATTGCGGGCAGCATCTATCCCTCTCGTGCCCAGGTTAACAGCCATATTGACTTCTGTGTTCACCTTTTTTGCCCAAGTTAAAAATTCATTCGTTCCCACTTCATTGGTTTCTGTCGTTTGCCACGCCAAGTCAAGGCGTCTCGGGCGGTTCTCGACAGGTCCGACGCCGTCCTCCCAATTAT
Source organism: Bacillus sp. B28 (assembly GCF_029536185.1). Classification (NCBI taxonomy): domain Bacteria; kingdom Bacillati; phylum Bacillota; class Bacilli; order Caryophanales; family Bacillaceae; genus Bacillus; species Bacillus sp. B28. Next base: position 2,837,868 of record NZ_CP120511.1, read on the forward strand.
ACCCTGATAAAAAGTTTCCGCCCGGATAGCGGATGATCGGAACCTGCAATTCCTTGATTAACGCCTGAACATCCTTGCGAAACCCGTTTTCATCAGCCTGAGGATGATCAGGTTCATATATGCCTTCGTATACAGCACGCCCCATGTGCTCGATGAACGACCCGTAAATCCGTTTGTCGACTTCACCAATTTTATATTCTTTGTCCACAATCACTCTCGCTTTTTTCATTACACGTTTCCTCCTTCATTATCCTTTGACTCCGCCTACTGTCAGGCCGGAGATAAAGTATTTTTGGAAAAACAAGAAAATGATAATCACCGGCAAAATGGCAAATACTGAGCCGGATATGAGCATGTCATAGTTGTTTCCGTAAGGGCTAAGCAAGCTGGACAGCCCGATTGGAAGCGTAAACATTTCTTTCGACCGAAGCACAATCAAGGGCCATAAGAAGTTGTTCCAGCTGTTTAAAGACTGGAGAATAATCATCGCTCCGAATGCCGGTTTCATCAGAGGCGCCATAATCCTGAAAAAAATGCCGAATTCCGTACATCCGTCCATCCTTGCTGAATCCAGCAGATCTTTCGGAAGGCCGAGTGCATATTGCCGGAAAAAGAAAACAGCTACCGGTGAAACGATAAACGGCAAAATGACACCCGTATACGAATCGATCAAATGCAGTCCGACTGTTAGCTTAAACAACGGGAGCATCATCACTTCCAGCGGAACCATCATAATAATCAGCACAAGAACAAAAATGATATTTCTGCCTTTAAATTCATAAACCGCTAGCCCGTATCCGATCATCGACGAGAAAAACAGGGTAAGCACTGTCGTTAATAGACCGAGCACAAGACTGTTAAAAAACCATTTAAAATAAATGCTGCCGCCGTTAAACAAAAATGTATAGTTATCAAGACTCATCACTTTTGGATCGATGTCAACATTCAGCCCCACCCGCAAAAGCTCAGATGACGGCTTTAATGATCCTAAAAGCAGACAGAAAATCGGGAAAATATACAACAGGCTCAGCATGATAAAAAATAAAGTAAGCGCGATTCTGTACACCCGAAACTGAGGACTGTGCTGCAACATTTACCCCTCCCCCTTAAACGAGCCTGACAGTTTTAATGAAATCAGACTGACAACAAGTATGACAATCAAAAGGACAATGCCGATGGCCGCCCCGTATCCCATTTCATTGTAAGCAAGGCCCTGCTGATACAAATATCCGACAAGCGTCAGGCCGATATTACCCGGGGAATTATTTTGCCAAAGGACGTAGCTTTCCTCAAACATCCTGAACCCGCCAATGATGCTGATGGTTAAAACATAGACGGATACAGGCTTCAGAAACGGCAGCGTAATGTGCATAAATTTTTTCATCGTATTTGCTCCGTCAATATCAGCGGCTTCGTACAGCTCTTTCGGCACATTTTGCAGTCCGGCCAAAAAGTAAAGGATGTTAATTCCCATCCATCTCCACGAAGCAAGCAGCACCATCAAAAACATGCCGGTATGTTCATTGTTCATCCAGTTCTGCGGTGAAAAGCCGAGTTTCAATAAAATCGAATTGGCTAAAGATGTTTCCATCTCTCCAAAAATCAGCCGGAAAATGATTCCAGCCACAATGGTAGAAGTCAGTGCAGGTATAAATAACGCTGATTTGAAAATGTTTCTGAATTTGACCAGTTTCGAATTCAAGAATATGGCTAACAGCAATGGAACTGGAATCAGCACAATCAGCGTCCAAAACGTATATTCCAGCGTATTAAAAAGGGCGGTATAAAACGTCGGGTTGTTAAGAGCGGTGTAATTGGACAATCCGACAAACGTCACCTCTCCAGGCAATATTCTTTGAAAGCTCATGATGAAGACACTAATTATGGGGTATAGAAAAAAAACAAGAAAGGATAAAACAAATGGCGCTGTAAAGAGATAAGGCGCCGCTTTTTTCGAATAAAAAATACCTCGCCAGCCTGATTCTTTCGCAGCCGAAGGAACGGGATGAGCCGTTCCCGTTTTCACAGGTTTCATGAGAACCTCCCCGCTTTCACTTTTTGAATGGGATTCTATTTCTGTTTCAGTTCACCTGCCGCTCTGTCCAAGGCTTGTTTTGGCGTCTTTTGCTGAGATTTGAGCGCGTCGAATAATACGCTTCTGTTGACAAGGTCTGAAGCCTTGGCAAAATCCTCATGTAAATAAATCGGATTGATTTCATCCTTGATATCGAGCAGCACAGAAAAAATGCCTGTTCCGTTTTGGAAGTAATCCGTGTATTTGTTTTTCTCTTTCAATTCCTTGGAGCTCCAGACATCCCAGCGAAGCGGATCGAACCCGAGCACACTCCAAAGCTTTTTGTTTCCTTCTTCAGAACCCTTCGCAAAGGCGAGAAACTCTTTCGCTAATTCGACATGTTTGGCCTGCTTTGGCACAACGGTGGCTGTGCCGCCCAAACCTGCTGAACGGTCGCCTCCTTCTTTCCATGCCGGAAGTGGCCGAATGGCAATCTCCCCTTTCAGATCAGGCATATAATCTATGAATCTTCCCATATACCAAATCGGCATCAGAACAGAAGCCGCTCCGCCTTGGTTCATAAAACCGTAATATTCTTCACTGTGATGCCCGCCGCCTGGTGCAGCGATCATGGTTTTATCATTAATCAGGTCTTTTAAATACTGAAGCGTTTTTACGTTGGTGTCATTATTCAAGATCAGCTTTCCGTTTTTATCAAAATACCCTGAGTTTTGCTGTGAAATCATTGATAAAAATGTTGCTGAATCATTTGTTTCCACCGTTCCCATTGGCTTTCCGGTCGCTTTGCGCACTTTCTGTCCGGCTTTGCGGTAATCATCCCATGTGTTAATATCAACCGGGTTGATGCCGGCTTTTTTCATAATATCCATGTTATAGAACATAACTGTCGTTCCTACATGAGTATCCAGTCCGTATAGCTTGCCGTTTTTGCTGTACAGCGTAAGACGCGCCTCTACGAATTTATCCCGGTCCTTTTCAATAAGCGGGGACAAATCGGCAAGCGGTACATCGGTGCCCTTCAGAAAGTTTGAAAACCGGGCCAATTCTACATCTGCAATGTCAGGCACACCTTCCCCGGCGATTAAGGAAATCGACAGATTATCGTGCATTTGGCCATACGGATAGACGACCGTATTCAGTTTAATTTGACGGTCAGGATATTTCTTGTTCCACTCTTTCACCATTTCCACATAAAACTGCTCATGAAGTCCGTTAAATGTCCAAAAAGTCAGCTCCGTTTCACCCGGTTTACCGGATGACCGTTCCACTGAACACCCAGCGATAAATAATGTCAAAACCATCATGAGCGCAAGAAAACAGACAGTCATCTTTTTCATCTATGTTACCCCTTCCATTCGAGGTGCGGGCTATTCATAAAGACCATGATTGACAAGCGTTTTGTTTTCATTGATGAGTCTTAATCCGGTGCAGCGGTCTCTTAAAGTGTGTGCGTGTCTGAAGGCATTTTTGACGGAATCCTGCCCGACACCGATTTCATCAAAATACGCAGGACCTCCGGCAGATTTCAACCAGCCGGCCAGCTTTTTTCCTTCCGGCAGCGTTTCATAAGCCGATTGAATGACTTCCCGCTGACGCGGAGAAAACTCGTTCAGCCCTACAGCCTGGATGAGCTTTCTGTACGTGTCAGTCAATAAAACGGCCGCACAGCCTACTTTTGCCCCATGGAGAATCTGAGGCCGTTTTTTCTCCATTAATTCCATCTCAATCCAATGGGAAATATGATGCTCCCCTCCTGAAGCAGGACGGGAATGATCCAAAGCCAGCATGACAAGTCCTGATACAATCAAGGACTCCATCAGGACCCGGATGCCGGTTTCCGTTTTCATCGCAATGTCTTCAGCGTGTTCGATACAGGCATCAAGTGCTAATTGTACGAGCTTTGCGCCTGTTGGTGAATATGGCTCACCAGCGAGCTGATGAGAAATGTTCCAATCAGCCAGAGACGTCATTTTGCCTAGCATATCCCCAAATCCAGCCGCCACCATAGGCTGCGGCGCCGATTTTAAGATGTCAAGATCAGCGAACAGCGCGGACGGGGCCTTCGTTTGGATGGTGGTTTTCGTACCGTATAAAATAATGGGCGCACCGGCTGATGTAAATCCGTCAACGGATGGGGCGGTCGGATAAGAAATAAACGGCAGACCCCTCTGGAAGGCGGCAAAACGCACGATATCATGGATAGTCCCCGAACCGACTGCGATCATGATATCTGTTGATTTTTTCGTATGGACCAGCACATGAATGAGTGACCGTTCATCTGCCGCCACATCTCCCGCTTCATTTTCCGGAATGATCAGACACTCCGCCTGAAACCCTTCCTTTATCAAGCGGTCTTCTAACTCGATCCCCGCTATACGGTGCGTATTCCGATCACAGACAAGGACGATACGCTGATCATTCTTTCTTTTTACATAATCCAACAACCGATCGGCTGCATGTTTTTCTAGAACAATTTCTTCTACTTCTACAGGAAATGTCATCTCCCCTGCGTGTTCAAAAGCACGCTGAACGTCAGCTGCGATATGATTCATAACAGAATCCCCTCCTCAGCCAGTTTGGTTACATCCTTAATGGACTCCAGTACATAATCCGGCGTATACAAACGCTGTTCTCCCTGTTTCGCTGAACCGGTCAGCACTAAAGCGCTCTTCATGCCATACAGCTTTCCCATTGCGATATCAGATTCAATGCTGTCCCCTATAATCATACATTCATGTGCAGAAAGCCCCAGCGCAGTACAGGCAGCCTCCGCCATCAGCCACGACGGCTTTCCGACGACAAGCTCCGTCTTCGCCTGAGCAGAAGCTTCTATCGCCCCAATCATTCCGGCGACGTCGATGGCATTCCCGTCCTCATTAGGAAAATAGCGGTCTCTGTTCGTGGCAATTATACGAGCGCCTGCGGCGGCCGCTTTAAAGGCTTGATTCAAGTCTTCGTAGGTGAGTGTCTCATGAAGCGAGATGACAAGCCAATCCGCCTCCTTCGGTTCATCTGCTGTCTGGACGCCCGCCAGTCTCAGTTCGTCAATCAAGCCCTGTTCACCAAGCACCCATACCTTTGAAAAACGATAGTTCCTTTTTAAAAAGGCTGCTGTCACGCTTGATGACAGGACAATTTCGTTTACTTCTGCATCTATTCCGGCACCAAGCAGTTTTTTTCTGCACATGGCACGGGAGATATTTCCCCGGTTGCTCAAAAAGACGATTTTCTTTCCCATATTTCGAAGTGTACTGATGGCTTCTCTTGCTCCATCGATCAGTTCGTTTCCTCTGAATACGGTACCGTCCAAGTCAATCAGAAAACCAGCCGGTGATACTGCGGGATTATGACTGGCCATAATACGCATTTGCTCCGTGTTTTCGATAAAAGTGCTTTTCGTGGAGAACAGTATTGATCGGGTTGACATTCTTGTTCAGCATCATAGAGTGATACGCCATTTCCGCAACTGTTTCTAACACCACCGCGTTATGAATGGCGTTTAAGGCATCTGTGCCCCAGCAGAACGGGCCGTGGTTATTAACGAGCACGCCCGGCACCTGCTCGTATTTATGATGCTGAAAGGTCTCCGCGATCACTTTGCCTGTATTCAGTTCGTAGTCATGAATGATTTCTTCATCGTACATTTCACGTGTACACGGAATAGCACTGTCGAAATAATCGGCATGTGTCGTGCCTAAAGGCGGTATGTCTCTTCCGGCTTGCGCCCAGCTTGTCGCCCATTGAGAATGGGTATGGACAATCCCGCCGATATTTGGAAACGCGTTATACAAATAAACATGAGTGGGTGTATCAGAAGAAGGTTTGAGCGAACCTTCTACGATCTCACCATCCAAATTCAAAACAACCAAGTCATCGGCTGTCAGCTCGCTGTATTCGACTCCGCTCGGTTTAATGACGATTAACTCTTTTTCACGGTCAATACCGCTCACATTTCCCCACGTAAAGGTCACCAGCTGATGCTCTTGAAGCTTCAGGTTGGCAGCCAGCACCTCTTTTTTTAACGTTTCAAGCATGCTCATCACCCTTTATGAATTCTTTTGTGCGGCAGATGAAAATTGAAGATTTTTTATCGTTTTCAGACGCTTCATGACATGATTCTCTTTTCCGAAATATTGAACCAGCTCTTTATATTCAGCGTATAGCTTTTCATATACGGCAGCATGTTCAGCGTTTGGCGTATAGGATATATCTTTCAGTTTCCCCATGTGCGCCGCTGCCTCTGTGACGTCATCATAGCCGCCGTTTTCTTTACCGGCCGCAAGCGCGCCGAAAATGGCAGATCCTAAGGCAGGGGCTTGCGGTGAACCTGAGATTTTAATATCCATGTTTGTGACATCCGCATAAATCTGCATGACAAACGGGTTTTTCTCAGCAATACCGCCAGCTGCGTAAAGCTCTTCAATTGGCACTCCGCTTTCTCTAAATGTTTCAATAATCATCCTTGTGCCGTATGCTGTTGCTTCAACTAACGCTCGGTAAAGCTCTTCGGGTTTCGTCAGCAGCGTCATGCCAAGCAGCATCCCCGTTAGATCAGCATCAACAAGGGTTGAACGGTTTCCATTCCACCAATCCAGGGCAAGGAGACCACTCTCACCCGGTGCTTGCATGTTTGCCTTCTCGCTCAGCAGCTCGTGAATGCTGACGTTTTTTTTCTCCGCTTCCTCTTTATAGGCTTGCGGGACACACGTTTTCACGAACCATTCAAAATGATCGCCCACACAGGACTGTCCGGCTTCATACCCCGCAAATCCCGGAAGAATGCCGTTGTCCACGACCCCGCACATGCCGGGCACAATGTTTACCTCGTCTCCTAAGAGAACGTGGCATGTTGAGGTTCCCATAATCATCAGCATTTTTCCTGGTTCTGTGATACCGACAGCAGGAACAGAAACATGAGCGTCAACATTCGCAACAGCAACCGCTGTTCCCGGAAGGAGACCGGTCAGCTGTGCCATTTTTTCCGTCAGCCCGCCTGCTTTTTCCCCTACTGAGTGAATCGATCCCGCTAACTTGTCTTTTGTAATCGTTTTCATTACAGGGTGAAGTTTTTCAAAGAAATTCTCTGAAGGATATCCCGCTTTTTCACTCCAAATCGCTTTATAACCGGCTGTGCAGTTGCTTCGCTTCAGCGAGCCGCACAGCTGATACACGATCCAGTCAGCTGCTTCGATTATCCGATCAGCTGCTTTATAAATGTGCGGCGCTTCTTCGGCAATCTGCATCACCTTCGGAATCATCCATTCTGATGAAATCTTTCCTCCGTAGCGCTGTAAAAAAGCTTCTCCTTCTTCTTCGGCGATTTGATTGAGCCGATCAGCATGCTTTTGGGCGGCGTGATGCTTCCAAAGCTTCACATAGCTGTGCGGCTCCTCTTCAAATTCCGGCAGCATACATAATGGCTGTCCTTCACTGTCGACAGGCAAGATCGTACATGCCGTAAAATCAATTCCGATCCCGATGATCTCTTTTGGATCAACACCAGTCTGTTCAAGTAATGACGGAATCGTTGTTTCCAAGACTTCCAGATAATCTGCCGGATGCTGAAGCGCCCAGTCCCGCGGCAGCTTTTGACCCGTTTTGGGAAGGACGGTATCAATGACGGCGTGTGGATATTCTTTGACAGCCGCCGCCAGCTCTTCTCCAGTTTTGACGTGAACGAGCACCGCTCTTCCTGATAATGTTCCGAAATCAACACCTATTGTGTAAGCCAAGTGACATCCTCCTCTCTACTTTTGAAGCCTGTAAAGCGCCTCGTTCCATTTCAATTCATGTTTCAGCTTGTGAATCGATGTATCGCGAGAAATCAAGATACTTTCAACCCCCGCCATTTCCGCCCAATCCATCAATTGCTCCGCTGTCAATTCGTAAGACAAGCAGGTATGGTGTGCGCCGCCGGCTAAAATCCATGCCTCCGCCGCTGTTTTTAATGAAGGCTCAGGCTTCCAGAGAACGCGGGCGACAGGCAGATTCGGCATATCTTTCTCAATTTCCTGTCCTTTTACCTCATTGAGCACGAGACGGAAACGCCCTCCGATATCAACCAGACTCGCTTGAATGGCTGATCCGCTGATGCCATTGAATACAAACCGCGCCGGGTCATCCTTGCCTCCGATAGACAGCGGATGAACTTCAATTTTCGGCTGATCCAAAGCAACTGTCGGGCACACCTCAAGCATGTGTGAGCCAAGAATCATTTCATTTCCAGGTTCAAAATGGTACGTATAGTCTTCCATGAAGGACGTTCTTTTACCTTCAGCCATGATTTTCATCATCCGGACGAGAGCAGCCGTCTTCCAATCACCTTCTCCGGCGAACCCGTAGCCTTTTTCCATCAGCCTCTGAACGGCCAGCCCAGGCAGCTGTTTCATTCCGTGCAGCACTTCAAATGAAGTCGTAAAAGCCGTGTATCCGCCTTGTTCAAGAAAAGCGGTTAGGCCAAGTTCAATTTTCGCCTGTTCTTTAATGGACGCTATCTTTGCTTCGTCTCGTTTCGTTTCCTCGCTGATGACATAAAGCTTGTCATACGCTGCATAGAGTGTTTCGACCTCATCGTCAGTAATTCCATTCATTACTTCGACAAGATCCCCGATGCCATAGCCGTCAACCTGCCAGCCGAACTGGATATGCGCTCCCACCTTGTCTCCGTCCGTTACTGCAACATGGCGCATGTTATCTCCGAATCTGGCAACCTTGATATGTCTGCTTTCATTTAGCGCAGCCGCCGTATTCATCCACTGAGACATTTCTTTCTTTACCTCTTCATCATCCCAATAGCCCGCGACAACTTTACGGCTCAGCCCCATACGGGAATTGATGTACCCGTACTCGCGGTCGCCATGTGCGGATTGGTTGCTGTTCATAAAATCCATATCAATCGTATTCCACGGAATATCCCGATTGTATTGAGTGTGCAGATGCATAAGCGGTTTTTGGTAAGAGGAAAGGCCTTCTATCCACATTTTTGCGGGAGAAAATGTGTGCATCCATGTAATGATTCCGGCGCATGTTTCACTATACTCCGCTTCTCTTAACAGCTGTCTGATGGTTTCCGAGGAAGTTACAACAGGTTTATGCTTAATTTTATATCTGGAAGAAATGCCGCTAAGCCCCTCACAAATGCTTTTTGCATGCTGGTCTACCAGCTGCAGCGTTTCTTCTCCGTATAGATGCTGGCTTCCTGTTACAAACCAGAATTCATAATCTCTTGTCTGAAGCATGTTAACTGCCCCTTTCTTATAAAATAAAACGCTTCCAATTCTAAATTGATAGATACGTACTAATAAACAAAAACTAGTTAATTATCATTAATTTGTACGAACAACTTCATTATAGTAATTCAGTAGGATACTGTCAATCTTTTCTTTTAAAAAAGCCAGGTGTTCACCCGGCTTATCAGTTTAATAGGAAGGCCAGCCCGAACTCCAATTCAAATCATTGATTAGTAGCTTGGGAATGCCTTTATCTTTCGCGTCATAGGCATGGCGCACAAGTATGTTTCCATTTACAATATCCTGGCCTCCAGGCCCTTTCCATTGATCATTGCCGGAATCTAAGATGGTGCCTCCTCCTTCCAGCATGCTTTTTCCGTTTTTATCAAGATAAGGCCCTGTTATGCTTTTAGATCTCCCATAAGCAATTTTGTACGTACTATTTACCCCGTCACAGCATTTATCAAATGAAACCATTAAATAGTAGTAACCATTTTGATACGTGAGGGTAGGAGCCTCCAGCGCTCCGCTATTACTCGGTCTCGACGCAATGGAATAAAGCGATCCGGTAGGCTTCATCGTATTCTTATCCAGCTTGGTCAGCTTGATTCCGCTCCAAAATGAGCCGAACGCAAGCCACGGGTTGCCATCCTTGTCAAAGGTGAGTTCCGGGTCGATGGCATTATAATTATTGGAGCTCGTCGACCGGATCACCAGGCCTTCGTCTTTCCAGCTTCCCGAGCTGATGCTTGTTGAAGAAGCAAGACCTATGGCAGAGACATTTTTTCCGAAAGAAGAAACTGAATAATACAGCCAGTACTTTCCGTTATAATATTGAATGTCCGGTGCCCACTGGTTTTGGCCGTAATTCGGCACATAAGTGGACCACCATGATAAAGGTGTGCTGAAAATCGATTTTTGCACGGTCCAATTTTTAGCATCCGACGATTTGAGAACCCGCAGCCCCCTTTCTTCCGTAAGGCCTGTTCCAAACGCGTACCACGAGCTTCCCTCTTTGATCATCGTTGGATCATGAAGCAGTTCATTAGACGCTCCCCAAAATGCAGCGGATGCCGGAGAAGCGGATGTCAATAACAAACCCGCCGTCAGAGCAGCGCTCGAAAAGTGAAAGAACCGTTTCCATGCTTTTTTCTTTTTCATTTTTTTCAAACCTCCCTTATTTTAGAAAGCGCTTACAAAATATGAAATTGAAGCCTCCTTTCCTTACAAATGGGCTGCATCTCGTACATGGTCAGAATCAGGAAATTTTCGGTTTCTCCCTTATTGTAGTCACTCCGCCAAAATTTGTACAGACAAAAAAATAGAATCCGCCTCACAAGGCGGATTCTTCCGTATCTTTATTGGTACGTAATATCGTCAACCGTTTGCCGGTCTAACTTCTTAATGACTTCCGTGATTAATTTTACCGCGTTTTCATAATCGTCACGATGCAGCATGGCGGCATGCGTATGAATGTATCGTGTGGCAATGGTAATGGACAGCGCCGGAACACCGTTTGCCGTCAAATGAATGGACCCGGAATCAGTTCCTCCGCCGGCGATCGCATCAAATTGATATGGAATGCCTGCTTCTTCTGCTGTATTGACAACTAAGTCACGAAGTCCTTTGTGGGAGACCATAGATGCATCGTACAGAATAATCTGCGGCCCTTCTCCCATTTTGCTTTGCGCTTCCTTCTCAGAAATCCCTGGTGTATCTCCGGCTATTCCTACATCCACACCGAAAGCAATATCAGGCTGTATCGTGTGCGCAGAAGTCTTCGCTCCTCTTAGGCCGACCTCTTCCTGTACAGTTCCAACACCATACACAACGTTTGGATGATCTGTGTCTTTTAAATTCCTCAAAACATCAATGGCGATCGCACAGCCGATACGGTTGTCCCACGCCTTTGCTAAAAGAAATTTTTCATTGTTCATGACCGTGAATTCAAAATGCGGAACGATCATATCACCTGGGAGTACGCCCCATTCCAATGCTTCCTCACGGCTTGAAGCTCCGATATCAACGAACATCTCTTTGATATCGACCGGTTTTTTTCTCGCTTCAGCAGATAAAATGTGCGGCGGCTTAGATCCGATAACACCTGTGACCTCTCCCTTTTTCGTCACGATGGTGACACGCTGAGCCAGCATGACTTGAGACCACCAGCCGCCGACAGTTTGAAAACGGATAAAGCCTTTATCGGTGATTTGTGTCACCATAAAGCCGACTTCGTCCAAATGCCCGGCAATCATAATTTTCGGGCCGTTTTCCGCACCTGTTTTTTTCGCAATTAAACTGCCAAGCCGGTCAGTTGTCACTTCATCAGCAAATGGTTCTATGTATGATTTCATCACTTGCCTTACTTCTCTTTCATTTCCCGGAATGCCTTTTGCATCAGTTAATTCCTTCAGCATGGTTAACGTTTCATCCAATTTTGCCATGATTCCAAAAACCTCCTTCATCTGTCCTGCATTATTATTATACAAAACCTGACGGTAACCATACGACTATTTCACTTAAAAAGCGGGTATATCTTTTTTAACAAACTTCTTTTAGAAAAAGTGAAACCTTTTTCTATGCTCTACGTATTACATCAGATCATCACAATGAGGGAGGTGCCTTCACACAATGTTTATCATGGTTCTCCGGATTTTATTGCTTGCTCTATTTGCTTACTGTATTTACGCCTTGGTCAAATATGTCGCAAATCCAAAGAGAAGATTGAAACTGGCCCAATCAAAAGAACTTTTTTATATTATCGATGAACAGAACAATACCCGAAAGAACTTTCAATTGACGTATAAAGGCGTGCTTTTTGAAGGAGAAAAGCATATTCCTTCCAAGGATCATCCGCTGTTCATCCACACCATCTTTGTATGGACGGAGTCTCCTGAGAAGCTAAAAAACTTTTCCGCAAAAGATTTTGAGAATATTGAAGAAAAAGTACTGGAGCGATATCCGGATTGTAAAATTGACTGGGATCTGCCCATTAAACTTGCAAAAAAAGCAGAAGAGCGGTAAACGCTTTTCTGCTTTTTTATAAATCAAACGGACTGTAATAGATGCCGATCAGCACCGCTTCAATCACCAAAAGAAACGGCACACCGTATTGAAAGGATGCGTGCTTCGTTTTATGTCTGAAGGTCTGCATGCCGAGCCAGACACCAAGCGCTCCAAACACGATGGCGATCAGCCACAGCCGGTCTTCAGAAATTCTCCACTTGTGGCGCTGCGCTCTTCGTTTATCTGCGCCCATCACCCAAAAACCGCACAGATTGATCAGAACTAGATATACAGCAATTATCATGTTGCCTCATCCTTTATATAAAAAAGCCGCTCTCTAAGAGCGGCTCTATATCATTATTTGTTTAATTGAGCTTTAGCAGCATCAGCAAGCTGATTGAATGCAGTAAGATCGTTTACAGCAAGATCAGCAAGCATTTTACGGTTTACTTCGATACCAGAAAGCTTAAGACCGTGCATTAAACGGCTGTAAGAAAGACCGTTCATGCGAGCAGCTGCGTTGATACGAGTGATCCAAAGCTTACGGAAATCACGTTTTTTCTGACGACGGTCACGGAAAGCATAGTTTCCAGATTTCATGACCTGCTGGTTAGCTACTTTGTATAATGTATGTTTTGAACCGAAATAACCTTTTGCTAATTTAAGAACCTTTTTACGACGCTTACGTGTAACAGTTCCGCCTTTTACTCTTGGCATTAAATTTCCCTCCTAATTGTTCCTTGTCCGATTACTTGATGTTAGCAAGCATTTGTTTGATACGTTTGAAGTCTCCTGCGCTTACAACAGCACTCTTGCGAAGCTTACGCTTTTGCTTTTGAGATTTGTTGGCGAATAAGTGACTTGTGTATGCATGAGAACGTTTTAACTTCCCAGAACCTGTCTTTTTAAAACGTTTAGCAGATCCGCGGTGAGTTTTCATTTTTGGCATGGGATTTCCTCCTTATTGCTTTTCGTTTTTCGGCGCGAGCATTAAGAACATGCTGCGGCCGTCCATTTTTGGTTTTGTTTCGACTGTCGCAACCTCAGCACAAGCTTCAGAAAAACGGTCTAGTACACGCTGGCCGATTTCTTTATGAGTGATTGCGCGTCCTTTAAAGCGGATAGAAGCTTTCACTTTATCGCCTTTTTCAAGGAATTTAATCGCATTGCGCAACTTCGTGTTAAAGTCGTGCTCATCGATTGTCGGGCTTAATCTAACTTCTTTTAAGTTAATGATTTTTTGATTTTTGCGTGCTTCTTTGTCCTTTTTCTGCTGCTCGAATCTGAACTTTCCGTAGTCCATGATGCGGCAGACAGGCGGTTTTGCATTTGCTGCAACTAACACAAGGTCAAGATTTGCGCGGCCGGCTATTTCAAGTGCTTCCTGACGGGACTTGATTCCAAGCTGGTCGCCATTTTGTCCGATTAAGCGGACCTCACGTGCACGGATACCCTCATTAACCAATTGATCTTTGCTAATAATGAGCCACCTCCATAGTTTCTTCGAATTGATTCACAACTCTTTTGACTGCATTCTGCAGGCAAACAAAAAGTGCGGGCATTATAAAACACCCACACTACGAACATCTGTATCAATAAAAATGTACGGTCAACCTGCCAACTACATGAATGTGTCAATCAGGTGAGAAGCGGGTGCTTCTGCTTGTGATTTATATTCAATTCAATAACTATTCTACACAATGCCGGATGTTTAGTCAAGGATGACTTATCCGGAACAACTTTCTCATTGTAACATGGGTTATTTATGAGTGCAAGAGAGAAAAAGAAAATCTTTTATTCTTATCCAGAATGCAAGGTTCTGAACCCTCCAGCCAATCATGAAGGATTTTGTTAAACAGCATCGGCTGAGCCAGCGGCGCTCCATGCCGATCACTGGAAACATAACGGTTCTTGAATTTTCATTCATCTTTGCGATTTCAGCTGCCGATGCTTTCATCACTTTTCTTTCTTTTTCCCCGACTGTCACCAGCAGGCTGGTACTGGTTTGCCTGAGCGAATCGGGTATCGTGCAAGTCACATTAGTATTTGATAAAGCGTATCTGCACTCATTTGACTGCTTTCTTTATAGTATGTTTCGACGAATTGGCTGGCATGAAGATAAAGCATTTTTGTCTGAGCCTGGAAAAGATCAAAACGGCGCCACAAATGTTGAAAATGGCTGATTTGCTCTTCCCCATCAAGCCGCTGACACCCACGCCATGAATAAAAATCAGAAGTTGCTGATGCTCTGCACCAGATTCTGTTATATGAAGATCAATATACTACCTCATCCTTCTCCTTATTTCGCAGTTTACCAAAAACCACATATAGGAAAAAATACAAAACAAAGTGAATCTCACACTAAAAAAGCCGATATTAGAACGAGAAGGGAGTCTGACATATGAACAAACTGATACAGCTTACTCTATTTTTAACATTGATAGTAACCGGCTGCTCCAATAGCAACAGCATATCTTCAGAGCCAAAAGAAGAGACCGTTATCACAGCCGTAGCGTTTCATGAAAACAAGCTGGAGAAAGAGCTGAAAAACCTAAAACCCGTTTCATTGAAAATGGTGAATCCCCTCGCAACTGAATTAGGAAAGGTGAGGGCGAAGGAAGAAGCCGAGAAACAAAGGAAAATCGCTGCAGCGAAAAAACGTGAAAAAGAGCAGAGAGCGAAACGAAAGAAACAACAGGAGGAAGAAGCGGAACGGCAACGATTGGCACAGGCTGCAGCAGAGAGACAGCGATTAGAGGAAGCAGAAAGACAAGCTGAGCTTGAAAGGCAGCGTCAGGCAGCACTCCAAAAGCAACAGGAAGCGGACGCCGAAAAAGAACGGCAAGCGCAGGCCCAGCGTCAGCAGAATGAGGCATCCTCATCTAACAGCCAAAATGCGCCATCTTCCCCGAGCCAGACAGATGATGCCATTCAACAGCCGGCTTCAGAGCTTCCTGATGACGACGGCTATGGTTATGAAGAACGAAAAAAGTGGCATGACGATCAAGTGGAATGGGGCATTAAACAAGGATATATCGATCCGGAAGACGCACCATAAAATAGAAAAAGCCAAGGGTTCAACCTTAGCTTATCCTCCGATCAGCTGCACGAACACAGGAATGACCAGAACCGTTACGACCCCGACAACGACAACAGCGATACTTGCCATCGCGGCTTCGACTTCACCCATCTCGATCCCGACAGCTACACCGAGTGCGTGTCCGGACGTTCCGAGAGCCAACCCTTTCGAAATGGGATTCTTCACTTTAAATATTTTTAAGAACAAAGCGCCGAGCGCATACACAATGACGGCGTTAAAGATAACAGCAAAAGCTGTGATATCGCTGATGCCGCCAATATCTTTTGATAAAGGAAGCGCAATCGCCGTTGTTGCCGCCTGCGGAAGCATACTTTTCATCACTGCCGAATCAAGGTGAATCCCTTTTGCAAGCAAATAGACAATCGTGACAGAGCAGATAGAGCCTGCGATAATGGAGGACATAATTTGCCACCAGTATTTTTTCAGTTTATCTCTTTGTTTGTACAATGGAATGGCAAAGGCAATCGTCGCGGGTTCCAAGAAAAACTTAATGATTTCTCCCCCGTTATTATAGTCAGCGTAAGAGAAACCGCCGATTTTCAAAAATGCAATCCCTAGCACCATCGCAACAAACAATGGAGTGAAAAGGAAGAACCCTTTTGTTTTTTTAAATAAAAAGGTGCCGATGCCGAAAGCGGCCAGTGATACGACAATTCCGAAATATGGACTCATTGTGCTTTCCATTTCATGAACCTCCTGCTTCTCTTAATGATGAACAAGTTCGTTTTTCTTCTGCGGGGGCTGTACCGTTTTTGCTTTTATGTCATCAGCAGTCTTGCGTTTTCCGCTCAGTGTAAGAATAAGCTGAGAAAACAGTCCTGTTGCCCCCAATAAAATAATCGTTGCGAGAAGAATGACAAGGACGATTTGCAGGCCGTATTGCTGCATCACACCAAGAGAATTCATAACAGATATACCTGATGGAACAAATAAAAATCCTATCAATGAGGTTAAAGACGCTCCGAGCGTTTCTACTTGGTCCAGTTTAATCACTTTAAAACATAATAGGAGAAATAATAAGACCAAACCTACAACCGACGCTGGTATAGGAATTGGGACAAAAGCGGCAATCATATTGGAAACCAGCATAATGACGGCAAAAATAAATGCTTGTGTTAAAAATCCGTACACTTTTTTAGCACTCATTTTCTTCACCTCTTTCTCTTTTGTACCCTCATTATAAATAAGAACCACTCTCTATTAAGCGCTTACATGATAACTTGCCGAATATTAAAGATGAGTTGCAGCATAAAAAGGATGAAATACAAAAAGCCGCCCCGTCAAATATGGAGCAGCTTTTTTAATTCCTTGGCATATGTCCGGCTGACCGGTATTTTCGATCCGTCTTTCATGATCAGATTATAGGTGGAATTAAACCATGGCTGTATCTCTTTGATGTACTCAGTATTAACGACAAAGCTTCGATGGACGCGGAGAAAATCAGTTTCCGGCAGTTTTTTTTCAATGACAACGAGCGTATCATTGACTGAATAAGATGCATCAAAGGTTTTTACATGGACATGGCCGTCTTCGGTTCCCGCAAAGATTATATCCTTCGTATCCACAATCACAATCGATTCGCCGACAGATAAGGCTAGTTTATGCTGGCTGGCATGGCTGATCTGTTCTGGTTCATCAATCTCCCGCTTTACCTTTTTATACTTTTTCATTGTTTGCCGAACCCTTTCTTCATCGAAAGGTTTGGTTAAGTAATCAAGAGCGTCCACTTCAAAAGCTTTAAGTGCATACTGGTCATAGGCCGTCGCAAACACAATAACCGGGGGATTCTTCATATTCTTCAATCGTTTTGCGATATCAAAACCATTCTCTCCGGATAAATCAACGTCTAAAAACAGCAAATCAGGCTTTTGATCCATCATTTGGTCAAATGCGGATTCAATATTTTCCGCTTCATTGATTTCTAATTCCTCATTTGTCCTTTTGAGCAAATAAGCCAGTTCATCTCTTGCCAGAATCTCATCATCAACTATTAACACCCTGAGCATGTTCTTCTCCCTCTTTCATTTGCTGCATAGGTACTTGAAAGGAAACCTCTGTCCCTTTATGTACCTCACTCTTGATATGTAATGCAGCCTGCTGGCCGAATAAACCGATCAGCCGCTGATTCAGATTATAAAGCGCAGTCCCTGTTCCTTCCTTAGAAGGCAGCGGTTTATTCCCCAGTTCCGGCAAGACGTCCGGCGGAATTCCGCGTCCATTGTCCGTGACCTTCATATAGACGGATGACTCATCAGATAAGACACAAACCGTTACTTTGCACATGTCTTGTTTTTTTGGAAATGCGTGCCGTAATGCGTTTTCAACAAGCACCTGTAAGACAAACGGAGGAATCTCAATTTGCTCCAGCCTGCTGTCAATATCAAGCTCAATCTTATATTTCCCGGGAAAACGCGCCTGTTCTAATGACAGATAGGCTTGAAGATGATTCAGCTCCTTCGAAAGCGGAATCAGCAGCTGCCTTGCTCCCTGGAGATTAGAACGAAAGTACACGCTAAGCTGCAGCAAAAGCTTACGGGTTTTTTCAACATCTGTCCGGCATAAAGCAGAAATCGTATTGATGGCATTAAATAAAAAATGCGGGTTAACCTGTGCTTGAAGCGCTTTGATTTCCGCATCCTTCAGAAGCTTGCTTTGCAGCTCGGCTTCACCGAGCTCAAGCTGTGTCGAAAACAGCATGGCCAGCCCCTCGGCAAGCTCCTCCTCTACCTGACTGAGACCGGCCGGGCTTTTAAAATACATTTTTAACGTTCCGATTGTGTTGCCGTTTGATGTCAAAGGCAGTACAATCGCCGCGTGCAAAGGGCATTCCGAATGGGTGCATTCAATCTCTTCCTGTGAAGTAGCCTTCATGATGCGCCCAGTTTTAATTACCTTTTTAGACAGGCCTGTGATCAGGCTTTCAGATGGGATATGATGATCCATTCCCGCGCCGACATGCGCAAGTATTTTCTCATTGTCCGTCAGAGATACCGCATCCGTTCCGGTCATCTTATGGATGATGACCGCTACACTTTTACAAGAGCTTTCATTTAACCCTTGACGGAAAAAAGGAAGCGTCTGATCGGCAATGGTCAGCACCCTGTGCGTTTCAAGCGCCCTTGCCTGTTCTTCTTTGCGAATAATGGCTTGAATAATCGACAGGAAAATAAAGCTGCCTGTTCCGTTAATGAGGATCATCGGAATCCCGATCATGCTGACAAGCTCCCAAGCGTCATTGAACGGCTTTGCCATCAGCAAAATAATGACCATTTGCAAGGTCTCCATACCGATCCCGACGAGGGCTGCGATACGCGGTGTCGGCATTCGATAGCGCTTCGTAAAATACCTGCCGATCCATCCCGCTAGAAACCCTGCTAAAACGGATGAGACCGCACAGCTTAAAGCCGTGCTGCCGCCGAGCGAAAAACGATGTAGGCCTGCTAATAAACCGATTCCCGCTCCTACAAACGGCCCGCCTAAAAGCCCGCCTATTTCAACGCCCAAAATACGGGTATTCGCAATAGAGCCCGACGGATCTATTGTAAACACCCAATCATTATTCACAATCATATGTTTTTGAATTTCGATGCCGGTATAATTGCTGATGATGCTGAAAAGAGAAAAAATAGAAATCAATACGCCTTTTCCTTTGTAGCCCTCCGGATTTTGAAGAGCCTGTCTGAAAAGTTTAGTGTGGGCCAGAATAAATCCCAATATAACAATAATCCCTACCCTTTCCAGCATCATGATCATTAATTGAATCATCTGTGTCACCTGTTCTTTCCCATTTCATTTTATCATTTTTTCGGTAAACCGTTTCATGGCTGACTGTTTTTTTAAAATCGTCTGAAAACATATTTCACAAGGCTTTTATCTATTGTAGAATAAACATGAGCCTTTTGGCAGAAAGAATTGAATCTGAAGCAGAGGAGAAGATCATGAAAGCCGTATTTTTTGATTTAGACGATACACTACTTTGGGATGAGAAAAGCGTCAGAACAACATTTGCAGAAACATGTTTACAGGCCGAGAAAAAATATGGTCTTGACCCTGAGGAATTCGAAGCAGCTGTTCGGGAAGCGGCGAGAGAATTGTACATGTCTTACGAGACATACCCTTATACGGTGATGATCGGCATTAACCCATTTGAAGGGCTGTGGTCAAATTTCTCCGAGCCGATCAGTGAAGGATTTCAGAAGCTGAATAAGATTGTGCCGGAGTACAGACGAAACGCATGGACAAACGGCCTAAAAGCGCTTGGTGTCGACGATCCGGCATATGGTGAATATTTGGGAGAGTTTTTTGCAGCGGAACGCCGAAAACGCCCGTTTGTTTACGATGAAACATTTGATGTGCTTGATCAATTAAAAGGAAAGTATGAGTTGCTGCTTTTGACTAACGGCGATCCGAGTCTGCAAAAGGAGAAGCTCGCCGGCGTGCCTGAGCTCGCCCCTTATTTCAATGAAATTGTCATCTCAGGCTCTTTTGGCAAAGGGAAACCCGATGCTTCTATTTTCGAGCATTGCCTGCAGCTAATGAAGATCCAGAAAGAGGATGCCATCATGGTCGGCGATAATTTGAATACTGATATTTTAGGCGCTTCCAGAGCCGGAATCAAAACCGTTTGGATCAACCGGACGGATAAGAAAAATGAAACAGAAGTGACGCCTGATCACATCATCAGCAGCCTTCATGATTTGTTTCCTATTTTAGAACATAAATAAAAAAGCATGATCTCCTTCATGAGATCATGCTTTTTTTGTATTATTTCTTTGCTTCAGCTACAGCCTTTTTCACAAAATCATCAAGTGAAATGGTTTCAGACTTCTGCTCTCCGTATTTACGGACGTTTACCGCACCGTTTTCTGCTTCTTGGTCACCGACCACAAGCATGTACGGAATTTTTTGCATTTGCGCTTCGCGGATTTTGTAGCCGATTTTTTCATCACGGCTGTCGACTTCTACACGCAGGCCTTCACGCTGGAGGCGCTCTTGTACTTGCTTCGCATAATCCAAATGCACAGCCGGAGAAACCGGGATGACTTGGAACTGAACCGGTGCAAGCCATGTTGGAAGTGCGCCTTTATGCTCTTCGATTAAGAATGCAACAAAGCGTTCCATTGTTGATACCACACCTCTGTGAATAACAACCGGACGATGCTGCTTGCCATCTTCACCGATATATGTCAGATCGAAGCGTTCAGGCAGCAAGAAGTCCAGCTGAACAGTAGACAATGTTTCTTCCTTGCCGATCGCTGTTTTCACCTGAACATCAAGTTTAGGGCCGTAGAATGCCGCTTCACCTTCTGCTTCGTAATAGTCGTGGCCGATTTCGTCCATTGCAGATTTCAGCATGGATTGCGCTTTGTTCCACATTTCATCATCATCAAAGTATTTCTCTGTGTCTTCCGGATCACGGTAAGACAGACGGAATGTGTAATCACTTAAACCGAAATCTTCATATACATCCTGGATTAAACGGACTGTACGGATAAACTCATCCTTAATTTGATCCGGGCGTACAAAGATGTGTGCATCATTCAACGTCATTCCGCGTACGCGCTGAAGCCCTGACAGCGCACCTGACATTTCATAGCGGTGCATCGTTCCCAACTCCGCAATACGGATTGGAAGTTCGCGGTAGCTGTGAATGTCTTGTTTGTAAATCATCATATGGTGCGGGCAGTTCATCGGACGCAATACAAGTGTTTCGTTGTCCATTTCCATCGGAGGGAACATGCCTTCTTGATAATGATCCCAGTGTCCTGATGTTTCATACAGCTCTTTGCTTCCAAGCACTGGTGTATAGACGTGTTCATAGCCGAGGCTGATTTCTTTATCGACAATGTAGCGCTCGATCGTGCGGCGGATTGTCGCGCCTTTTGGCATCCAAAGCGGCAGACCTTGTCCGACTTTTTGAGAATTCGCAAACAGCTTTAATTCTTTGCCGAGTTTTCTGTGGTCACGCTCTTTTGCTTCTTCAAGCATGCGAAGATGCTCGTCAAGATCAGCTTTTTTGAAGAAAGCTGTTCCGTATACACGCTGAAGCATTTGATTATTGCTGTCAC
Organism: Bacillus sp. B28; assembly: GCF_029536185.1. Lineage (NCBI taxonomy): Bacteria > Bacillati > Bacillota > Bacilli > Caryophanales > Bacillaceae > Bacillus > Bacillus sp. B28. The sequence continues at coordinate 2,859,306 of NZ_CP120511.1, forward strand.
CGCGCCAGTATGCGCCAGCAAGGCTTAACAGCTTAAACTCTTTGATTTTTCCTGTTGAAGGAACGTGTACGCCGCGGCACAGGTCAAAGAATTCGCCCTGCTCGTAAATCGATACGGTTTCTCCCTCAGGAATCGCATCCAGCAGTTCAAGCTTCAGGTCATCGCCGATTTCCGCAAAGCGGGCTTTCGCTTCTTCACGGCTGACTTCTTTTCGAACGATCGGAAGGTTCGCATTGACGATTTTTTTCATTTCTTTCTCGATTTTCGGCAGATCCTCCGGCGTAATCGCTTCTTCCATTTCTACATCATAGTAAAAACCGTTTTCGATAACAGGACCGACACCGAATTTCACGTCTTTGTAAATGCGTTTAATCGCTTGTGCCAGCAAGTGAGCCGTACTGTGGCGCATAATCTCAAGACCCTCTTCTGATCCTTCAGTAATGATTTCCACAGTGCCGTCTTCGTTGATCGGCGTTTTCAAATCGATTTCTTTTCCGTTCAGTTTTCCGGCTAATGATTTCTTTTTTAATCCCGGACTGATGGATGCCGCGATATCTTCTGTTGTTGTCCCTTTCGCAAACTCCTTGACTGCTCCATCAGGAAATGTGATTTTTACCATATCTGACATCATTGTCACTCCTTTTTTGCATATAAAAACCCCGCCCCCTATGAAAGGGACGAGGTTGAATAAACGGAATCGTGGTTCCACCCTTTTTTCCGCAAGCCAATACACCGGCACCTGCGGCTCTAAACTCTGTAACGGGAGTTCCCGTCAGCTATTACTGTTCCTTATAAAGGGGTTCACAGCTGAAGTTCAAAGGCGGTAAAGCGAATGGTCCTTAGCTGGGAAGCTTGCAGCCGTGACTTCCCTCTCTTTAAGCCGGTATCATTCCTTCATGTCCTTATCAGTACGTGTGTCAATCTTAATCTCCTATGTATTATAAATTGTTCGTTCCAAAAAATCAACACGATTGTATTTCCTTTTTTTCAAGCGGCAGCCTTATGTTTACAGGCTGCCGGCACTTATCCCTCTGAGTGCTTGACCGGTGCTTCAGCGTTTGAAAACGCCTGAAGCGGAAGTATTTGCACACGCTCTTGAAATACGTTTTGAATCGTCCTTACCATCATATGCTCGGGCTGGTCTGTATAGAGAATCACCTCATCAGGCGCGATGGAGATCAGCGGCGCAAGCAAATGGGAGTCAATGTACATGGGATGATCCCGGACAAATCGCCTGTCTATGTATTTCATTTTTTCCCGTTCCGGCACATAGCGCATCTCCCACAGTGTAAATGAACCATCATGGACAATGTGCACCCTTTTGATTCGCGGCGGTTTAGCCATTACATAGTCTCTGAGTGTCTGAATAAAGTTTTGGTACTCCTGCTCCATCTTATATTCGTCTATTGCCGCTTCCACAGTTTCTCTAAGCTGTTCGTAGTACTGTCCGAGGCGAAAGGTTTGAAAGGAACGAATTGAAAATACCCCGTCCTCTAAACAAATCGTTTGGAGCTCATCTGAAATACACTGCTTGCGCGGCGGCTTCATCGGTTCAAACGGAAGAACATCAGCTTCTCCTTCTATAATACTGTGTGCGAGCTGAAGGATTTGCTGCTGCTCATCCTGGTCCGTGAAACAATACGTCTCTTCAATCAACGACAGCATATGCTCGTCTTCTTTGCAATCTAAAAAAAACTTGACCAGAATCGGCTCCATAAAACCCTGAATAGAGAAAGCCGGCTCAGCTTTTTCAATCCCGATTTTTCGTATGCCTTCACGGACAATGATGTTTTTCCGATCGTCCGAATGCTGAATGAGATGTAAAAAAGCGGCAGTATCATGTTCATCTTCAAAGATTATTTCAAGCATGTTTGTCCCCCCTTACGGCATCTGTTACAAGTATATGGGGGATGTTTTTAAAATAGACGTAAAGGTCACCGGCAAATCTTAATTTGATTCTTGAAACAAGCTTTGCATTTTCTTTCTGAAGATAAATGGCAGTGCCATAAAAATGATATAAAATCCGAGGACGAGAAAGAAGGCGGGCAAATTGCCCGTGAAAAAGCTTGCTCCCAGCACGTTCAGTGCAACGGTCCCAGGGATGATTCCCGCAGCCGTCGCCGCAAAGTATGGGAGCGGCTTGACATTAGAAAGCCCTGCCGCATAGCTGACGAAGTCAAAATTAATCGGAAGGATCCGCAGAAGAAAGATATAGAAAAAACCGTTTTCCTCCATCTGCTTCTGGATGTTTTCCAGCCTTTCGTGATGGCTGTTGGTTTTTGCCGCAAACAGACCGGCTGCAAAAAATGAGACAGCCGAAGCGCACATCGACCCAAATAGTGTGTAGAGCGTGCCGAGAATCGGGCCAAAGGCCAGACCGCCCGCAATAGAAATAACTGATACCGGAAATAATACAAGCGGCCTGACGATCGATATCCCGATAAAGATAAGCGGCGCAAAGATGCCGAATGATAAAACCCATATCCGGATTTCTTTCGGAGACAGATTTAGATACCTTTTATTTGCCCAAAAAATCAAGCCTGCTCCCGCAAGCACTGCCAGCCATTTAACAGCCGTTTTTAGTTTCATACCCTCAGTTCCTTCCCCTTTGAACCGCAGCGGTTATTAATGGCGGCGGTTTTCTCCGTCAAGACGGATAGGAGCAGCCAGATATAATATCCGCTCCATTAATCTTGCCGCTTTCACTTCTTCCTTTTCTCCCCTTTGAGAATACGTAAAATGATGTTTCAGCTCATCAGGCGAGAAATTAGAAGAGAAGAAAGTCGGCAGCTGCTGGGACATTCGGTGCTGAAGCACTGTCCCGATGACTTCATCCCTGACCCAGCTCGTCATCGATTCTGCTCCGATGTCGTCGAGCATCAATACAGGCGTGGTTTTTACCATGTTCAGCTTTTCTTCCAACGAATGATCTTGAAGCGAATTTTTCAGCTCTCTGACAAATTCGGGCACATAGACGATCATGGAGGAATACTCTTTTTCCGCCAGCTCATTGGCAATAGCGGCGAGCATAAAGGTTTTCCCTACACCGAACTTGCCGTACAAATATAATCCTTTCCCTTTTCCCGTCTCATTATAGCTTTTCAGAAAATCCGTGACATGCTGGAACATTGCAAGTCTGCTCGGATCATTAATATCGACCTGCTGGAACGTCGCTCCGAGAAGATCCTGCTGAATATACATGCTTTTCATGAGGGACTTCTGTTTTTTCTGCTGATCGAGCTTTCGTTTGACCGGACATTCGTAATACGCGATATCAATAGAGCGGCCGGTCATCACAAGCTTCGGATGGTAGCCCTCCAACAGATTATTGCTGTTTTCGTCTTCTGAACAATAAGAGCAGTGCTTGCTCTGTCCACTATATTCATAAAGCTTATTTAAGCTTCTTTCAATCATTTTTTGATCGATGACGTTTTCATTTTCCTTTAAAAATGCCTGAACGTCTTGATCCTTCATCACTTTTTCCTTCATTTGTTCAAGACGCTTTTGGAAATCCGGTCTGCCGGTTACGCCCTGCAGGGAACGGCTGATTGGTTCCATGTATTACTTCACCCCGCATCTCTGCTCTTAATAGGCAGAGTATTTTTTCAGTTTTTTCATTTCTTCCATCATCTTTTTCTTCTGTTCTTCCAAGTCCTGTTCTTGCAGCATTTGCTGTCCGGTTTCAGAATCGGAAGCCGTTTTCTTTTCTTTCATCCAGTCAGGAAGTTTTTCCTCGCGAATCACTTTTTGATTTCGTTTAGAAGATTGGCTCGTTTTCCCTTCAGCCCATTCGAGATACTGGCGGTTTTCTTCTATGGCAAGCTTCATCGCTTCTCTGACCGTTTTGACTTTTTTGCGCGCCCAATGGGAGGCAATTTTTTGTATATAATTTTTCGACAGCTTCATGTCGGTTTTCAGCATGACGTAATAAATCAATACATTTGTGACCCCTGGCTCCAGCTTCTGTTCAAACATAATTTCTTCTATAATTTTTAGATCTGCTTTTGACGGTTCGGTTCCGTCCGCGATATCCTGAAGAAGCTTTTTCGGTGAGATGACCTCCAGCAATGCGATCAGCTCACTATCCAGCGAATCCTCTTCTGCCGCTTTTCCGCCTTCACGCAGATGTACCGGCTGTGTTTTCTCCACTAAGTCCGGCAGCTGTCCGTTCCTCTCGATTTGGTACCAGTCGCTTGCCGCTTTTCTTAAAGCTTCGGTGGTAATCACTTCATGCTCATCGATCGCGCTCATGACAACGTTTTGCATCTGCAAAGGATCAATGCCGTACAAATAAGAAAGCTTTTTAATCGTTTCCCGCACCTGCTGTGTCATTGCTTTTCTTGGAATCATCGTCTCCGAAAGCCCCGCTAAAAACAAATCAAAATCGAAAACATCCTCTGTAACAGTATAGGACGGAGCCTGTCCGACAGTTGTATACTCCCTTCCCGTCGCAAGTCTCACCGTTTCCTCCATATCGGATGTGAGCTTCCATTCACTCGGCTGCAGTGATTCAAACGCATGATTAAACGGCCTTGTAATGTCTTTGGCGTCTTCTGAAATCGCCGGATGCGTGAAAAATTGTTTTAACTGCTGATATTTTGTTTTTCCGACTCTGTTATACAGAAAAACGTTCAGCATGCCGTCTTCGAAAAATTCATTCGGCCGCAGCGGCGGCAGCAGTTCATATATAAAGAGACGCTCCTGCCGCTCGGATTCTTTCATATATACTTTTAGCAATCCGATGCCCTCGAGCTTTCCCTGTTCCTGATGGATCGTTTTCAAATTGGACTGGGTCATTCCCATCAGCTGTCTATGTGTGGATTCTCCGCCCCACAGACGGTTTTGTTCAAGTTCTCCCCACAATGTCATATAAAGAGAGAATGCAACAGGGCCGATTAAGGGCTGGTACAGTTGTGTAATAATTTGTCTGTCAATATCCTGCAGCATTGATTTGCTTTTCACCACATAAGGGTCTACAGGCAGTACATCTTTCCAATAGTCAGCCATACATTCTCAAACCTTCCGATTATGTTTCTACCTCTCATTTTACACCGTTTCGAATATCTATCAAATGCCAATTTTGCACATGAGAAAAGAGCTAGAAGAATCCTTTTAGCTCTTTAACGCTCTTTCTTTATTAAATCTTTTAATTCATCGATAAAGACATTAATATCTTTAAACTGCCTATAGACGGACGCGAACCGCACATATGCGACTTCATCAACCTTAGCCAGGCGGTCCATGACCATTTCTCCGACGAACTCGCTTTTCACTTCGGAACAGCCTTGATTGCGCAGTTCTTTTTCAATGTCAAAACACATATCTTCCAGCGTTTTGAGTGAAACAGGCCTTTTTTCACACGCTTTAATAAGGCCGCGCAGCATTTTTTCCCTGCTGAATTCCTCTCGCACGCCTTCTTTTTTTACAACGATGAGCGGGGTTTCCTCCACTTTCTCAAAGGTAGTAAAGCGGTAATGGCAGGCTTCGCATTCCCGTCTTCTGCGAATGGATTTTCCGTCATCCACAGGACGTGAATCGAGGACTCGCGTTCCGTTATGCTGGCATGAAGGACATTTCAATAAAATCAGCTCCCAACTATTTCGTTCCCTGCAATGTATATTCGGCAGCCTCCGGCTATAAAATGATGTGACAGGCATCTGTCGGGAGAGCCGTTGTTTAGGCTGTGTCTAACAGCATCAGGCGGTTTATGACATATCTCTTTCTTATTTTACAAAAAAAACGGAAAAAGAAAAAGCTAGCCGCCCCTGTTTGTTCATAAAAATAAAAGGAGCATAAGCTAAAAAGCGCGTAACGGCTTTCTAGCTCCAGCTCCCTTTGTGTTCGTGTTTACTTTATAGGACTTTCGCTTGCGCCTGCTTAATCTGCACAGGCCCCATTCCTCTTGGTATTTCAATGTTTTCTCTTGTATCAGCATGTAATGCCTCTGCAATGTAGTCAGCAGCGACATTAGGATCTAAGTCTCCACAAGTATAAACATCAATGCTTGCATATCCGTGCTCAGGAAAACTGTGAATCGTTAAATGTGATTCAGAAATAATAACGACTCCGCTTACGCCCTGCGGTGCAAATTTGTGAAATGCAACCTCGCGCACCTCAGCTCCTGATTTTAAAGCAGCATTTACAAACGTTTTTTCAATAAAATCCATGTCATTCAGCTTATCAAAATCGCATCCCCATAGCTCGGAGATAACGTGACGCCCCATTGTTTCCATAGTCATGGACCCCCCTTAACAAGAATTAAAAAGTGAAGTTCCAACAACTGGGTCGGCTATTTACCACGGGGGAAAGTTAGTCCGGAGAGGTCCTAACCCTTTAAGTAATCCCGAAACAGTCTCAAGCAAGAAGTTCACGAAAAATAGTATACTGTGTTTAAGTCTAATTTGCAAGAAGCGTTTTTTCAGAAATATGCTGTTAAGGGTTTTTTCTTAAATTGTGTCCATGACCTTATTCTATACAGCAGATGGATGTTTCATTCGTGCCGCCACATGGCGGATGAGATCAACTACTCTGCATGAGTAGCCCCATTCATTGTCATACCATGCGAGAACCTTTACTTTCCTGTCTTCCATCACCATTGTCGTAAGCCCGTCAATAACCGCCGAATGCGGATTCGTATTATAATCTGTCGACACGAGCGGTTCATCCGAATAATCAAGCACTCCGTACATTGACGTTTTGGCAGCCTGCTTGAATGCTTCGTTTACCTCTTCTGCCGTTACATCCGTTTTCAAGTCGACAACAAGATCAACTAATGAGACGTTCGGAACAGGCACACGCAAAGCGAGACCGTGAAGCTTTCCTTTCAGGTGAGGCAGAACAAGCGAAAGCGCCTTTGCCGCTCCTGTTGTCGTCGGAATGATGGATTCACCGCATGCCCGGGCGCGACGCAAATCTTTGTGCGGATTATCAATATTTTTTTGATCATTCGTATAAGCGTGCACTGTCGTCATTAGACCGCTCTCAATGCCAAATTCATCATCAAGCACTTTCACAACCGGTGCAAGACAATTTGTCGTGCATGACGCATTTGAAATAATCACGTGGCGTTCAGCATCAAATTGGTCTTCATTAACACCCATCACAATGGTAACGTCTTCATTTTTCCCCGGAGCGGTCAGAATGACTTTTTTCGCGCCCGCTTCAATATGTCCCATCGCTTTTTCTTTTGAATTAAACTTCCCTGTTGCTTCAACGACAATGTCAATATCATATTCCCGCCAAGGCAGCTGTTGCGGATCACGGCTGTTTAACAAGAGTACTTTTTTTCCATTCACAATCAGACTGTCTTCTCCAGCCTCAACCTCTTTGTCGTACCGTCCGTGATTTGTGTCATACTTTATTAAATGAGCCAGCGTTTCAGCCGAATAGCTGGCATTAATAGCCACTACTTGAATTTGATCGTCTAACATTGCTTTTCTAAAGACCATTCTTCCGATTCTTCCAAACCCGTTTATCGCTACTTTTACCTTCACGTTGGTCACCCCTCATCAATTATGTCATTCTAAATTGTTGTCATCTGAAATTAGTATAACACATTAAAAAGAATTCGCCAGTACATATTGATAAAAATCAACGATTATAACGTTAATTTATGATGTATCATACGTTTTCTTGCACACAATATGAGGATGAAGAATCAAAAAAGCAGACAGCGCTGCGCACTGCCTGCTTTATTTTCTTATGATTCCTGTTTCAATTTATCATTGAGCACACTTTCTTCTAATACAGAGAAAGTATCGCCGTATACCTTGTTGATATGATTCGCTCCCCAATCGCAGAGCATATTTAAAATGCCTTCTAAGCTGCGGCCGTATTCACTCAGTTCGTATTCCACTTTAGGAGGAACCTGATTGTACACGATACGGTTAATGACACCGTCAGCTTCCAGCTCGCGCAGCTGCTGGGTCAGCATTTTTTGAGTGATATTCGGCATTAAACGCTTTAACTCACTTGTTCGTTTTTTTCCGTGTGTCAGGTGGCATAAAATCACGCATTTCCATTTCCCGCCTATTACTTCAAGAGTCGCTTCAACTGAAATGTTATATTTTTTCTTCTCCATGCGGTTCACTCTCCTTACAGGCACCAAAAAGTGACTATAGCACTTAAAAGTACGTACTTTTCTTTTTTGATGATATCTTTCATAATCACATTTGCCGGCTGAATTGAATCTGCTCTTTTATTTATATAGCTTGTTCGGCAGAATTTCAATCATACAACACATAACAGAAAAGGAGGATCTTGAATGACTTCAGCCAATAAAAGCAGCATTCCTGCACTTCTGGCACTCGCCATTAGTGCATTCGCGATAGGGACAACCGAATTTATCAGCGTCGGCCTTTTGCCGTTAATATCTGATGATTTACACATTCCTGTAACAACAGCGGGATTGACCGTTTCGCTATACGCACTGGGTGTTACGTTCGGCGCGCCTATTTTAACGTCATTGACCTCAAGCATGTCACGAAAGACGCTATTGCTTTGGATCATGATCATTTTTATCGCCGGGAATACGATGGCCGCGTCGGCCACAAGCATCGGGATTCTTTTAACAGCACGTGTGATATCCGCTTTTTCACACGGTGTGTTTATGTCGATCGGCTCGACGATCGCAGCTGATCTTGTCCCTGAAAATAAAAGGGCGAGTGCGATTTCCATTATGTTTACAGGACTCACCGTCGCAACAGTAACCGGAGTTCCTTTCGGCACGTTTATCGGCCAGCAGCTCGGCTGGCGGTTTGCCTTTATGGTTATTATCGCCGTCGGCATTATCGCTGTCATTGCAAATGGCATTCTTGTCCCTTCCAATTTACGAAAAGGGACGAAAACAACGATGCGGGACCAATTGAAGCTTGTGACAAACGGCCGTTTACTGCTTTTATTTGTCATAACAGCTTTAGGGTACGGAGGAACATTTGTTGTGTTCACTTACCTGTCTCCCCTGCTTCAGGAAGTGACGGGCTTTAAGGCCGGCACTGTAGCCATTATCCTGCTCGTATACGGAATTGCCATTGCCATCGGCAATATGATTGGCGGGAAACTGTCCAATCGAAATCCGATCGCCTCGCTGTTTTATATGTTTATCGTACAGGCCCTCGTCCTGTTTACGTTAACATTTACGGCTCCTTATAAAATTGCCGGCCTCATTACGATTCTCTTTATGGGCTTGCTGGCCTTTATGAATGTGCCCGGCCTGCAAGTATATGTCGTCATGCTGGCTGAACGTTTTGTACCGAGCGCAGTAGACGTAGCATCCGCGATTAATATTGCAGCATTTAACGCAGGAATTGCCCTAGGATCTTTTTTGGGAGGCGTGATTACCGATTCCATCGGACTGATTCATACCGCGTGGATTGGAGCTTTAATGGTAGCAGGAGCCGTCATCTTAACAGGCTGGAGCCGTCTTCTGGAAAAACAGGATCGGCAGGCAGCCTAACATTTCAATAGGAGGAAACAAACATGACAACACATTTACAAGCAGCAGCAACACTTCATAACGGGGTGAAAATGCCGTGGTTCGGCCTCGGTGTATTCCAAGTGGAAGAAGGATCGGAACTCGTCAATGCGGTGAAAACCGCCATTGTTCACGGTTACCGCAGTATTGATACTGCCGCTATCTACGGAAATGAAGCGGGAGTCGGGGAAGGCTTGCGGCAAGGAATTGAAGAAGCCGGCATCTCCAGAGAGGATCTATTTGTCACATCAAAAGTGTGGAATGCGGATTTAGGGTATGAGGAAACATTGGCGGCATTTGAAACAAGCCTGTCAAAACTCGGTTTGGAATATTTAGATCTATACCTCATTCACTGGCCTGTGGAAGGCAAATATAAAGAAGCTTGGAGAGCACTTGAAACACTGTATAAAGAAGGCCGTGTCAAAGCGATCGGAGTGAGCAATTTCCAAATCCACCACCTGAAGGATCTGCTGAAGGGTGCTGAAATGAAGCCTATGATCAACCAAGTGGAATTCCACCCGCGCCTTACGCAAAAAGAGCTGATGGATTATTGCAAGAAGCAAGGCATTCAAATGGAAGCATGGTCACCTTTAATGCAGGGACAATTGCTTGATCATCCCGAGCTGACAGACATCGCAAAATCATATAACAAATCCGTCGCGCAAATCATTTTACGCTGGGATTTACAGCACGGCGTCATCACCATTCCTAAATCTACAAAGGAACATCGAATTAAAGCGAACGCGAACATATTTGATTTTGAATTATCACAGGATGACATGAACCGAATTGATGCGTTAAATGAAAATCTGCGCGTGGGTCCTGATCCGGACAATTTTGATTTTTAATCACAAAAACACCGTTCATAATGAACGGTGTTTTGTTATGCCCAGCAGCTGAGAATTTCCTCAAGCTGCTGTTTTGTCTCTTCCAGTGTGCCGCTATTATCTATAACGTTATCCGCTCTTGACACTTTTTCCTCTAATGGCATTTGGGAGCGGATCCGGCTAAGCGCTTCTTCCACCGTTAATTGGTTGCGCTTGGTCAGGCGTTCAAGCTGAAGCTCTTTTGTCACACTGACCACAATAATTTTATCAACTAAAGACTCCAATTTGCTTTCGAACAAAAGCGGAATATCTAATACTACAAATGTCTCCTGATTTGCAATGGACTCATCACGCCGCTTGAGCATTTCCTCTCTGACCGCAGGATGAACAATTGAATTCAAAGCAAGACGCTTCTGTTCATTTGTAAAGACCAGCGCCCCAAGCTTTCTTCTGTCTATATCACCATTTTCGAGCAGAATGTCTTCACCAAATTCGTCAATGATCTGCCGGTAGGCCGGCATCCCTATTTCTACCGCTTGTTTTGCAATGATATCCGCATCTATGACAGTGATTCCTTTATCTATCAGCATATTGGCAACCGTACTTTTGCCGCTTGCTATTCCTCCCGTTAAACCAATGACTAAGGTCAAGAGATCCACTCCTTTTTACAATTTCCAGAGCCCGATCGTGATCAGCAGAAGCCCCGGCAAAAACGCCATTTTATCGATCCATCTCCATTTAGACAGAATATGGCCGGCATTGATGCCGACTGACACAAACAGCGAACTCATCATCGCGACGGTTATGCTCATCGCAATGGGGGAAAAACCGAGAATGGCTGCTCCCATACCTGCTCCGAAGGCATCAATCGACAGGGCGAATCCCAATAACACCGCTTCAATTCCATTAATCACACCAGATTTGTCGATATCCGCACTCATCGGTTTTCTCAAAATATGGATCACAATGCCCAATGACCGAACCTCTAAATTAAGCAGCGTTTTTTCATGCAATAAGTAGTCTTTGTCTTTTGCCGGCCTGAAAAATTGATATAAAACCCACACGCCGATTCCAACCAATATTAACCCGCCGAGCTTCTCAGTCACATACACGGGAAAAAACTTGGTGAGAAAGCTTCCGATCAGCATGGATATAAACATAACAGTGCCGGAACAGAAGGCAATGACAATTATGGCTTTTAGCGGTATCTTCATTTTTCGCAATCCATACGTAAACCCGACTGAAAAACTGTCCAAGCTGACAGCTAACGCCAGCAGCAGTATAGAAACCATTTGCATATCCGTTTCTTCCTTTCTGTTGGTGCTCTTGTATCAGATGTTAAATGCCCGGAGATTCATCACAATCATGTATATGGAAAAGTGAAAAATCCGTGTTTCCGAAAAACGGCACTTCCTCTATTACAGAGTTACTGATATATGCACCGACAGCTTGGACGATGAAGCATTCCTCTATTTTTTCTGGCACTTGGCGCAAAAATGTGTGCCTCTGCCTCCGACGACAATTTTGGTAATCATGGTGCCGCAATTTTTGCAGGGCTCATCTTTTTTCCCGTACACAAAATGCTGCAGCTGAAACATTCCGATTTCTCCTTGGGAATTGATATACGACCGGACAGTGCTTCCACCGGCATCAATCGCTTCCTGAAGGGTATTTTTAATTTCAGCATGAAGTTTTTTGATTTTTTGATCTGATAGCTGGTTTGCTTTTGTCTCAGGATGGACGCCCGCTCTGAACAGAGCCTCGTCCACATAAATGTTCCCGAGTCCGACGACCGTTTTCTGATCCAGAAGAGCGGTTTTGACAGCTCGGTTTGTTTTCGCCAGCCGTGCTTTCAAATACGCACTCGTAAATTCTTCTGCATCCGGTTCGGGTCCGAGCTGAGAAAGCGGCAGCTCCCCTGCTTCCTCTCCCGGTTTAAATAAATGCATGGTTCCGAATTTCCGAACGTCCCTGTAACGCAGCTGGGTTCCGTCCGTCATCGTAAATATGACATGCACGTGTTTATCGTCCGGCTCCTCCTCTTGGTGAAGCCCGTACTTCCCTTCCATACGAAGGTGGGAAACCATGACATAATGATCCAAGTAAAACAGCAAAAACTTTCCCCGTCTTCCGATAGACTGGATGGTTTCTCCTGCTAAGTTTCGCGCAAATTCCTCCGGTTCGGCAGGCCGTTTGATGATATTCGGCCATCTGATCTCTACCGATTTGATTGTTTTTCCTCTTACAAGCCCGGTCAGAGTGCGCCGGACGGTTTCAACCTCTGGTAATTCCGGCACATCCATCACTTCCTTTATCTCTGTTTATTTCGCATCGTACCAGGATGGGCCTGAAGCAAAGTCCACCTTTAACGGCACATCTAATGCAAGCGCATGCTCCATCACTTCTGGAACAAGCTTTTCAAGTATTACAATTTCTTCCTTCGGCGCTTCAAAAATCAATTCATCGTGCACTTGAAGCAGCAATCTTGTCTTCAGCTGCTTTTCTTTCAGCTTGGCTGCCATATCAATCATGGCTTTTTTAATAATATCCGCGGCACTTCCTTGAATCGGCGTATTCATTGCCGTCCGCTCCGCAAAGCTGCGGATATTAAAGTTTCGGCTCGTCAGTTCAGGGATGTAGCGGCGGCGATGCAGCAGCGTGGTTACGTAGCCTTTTTGCTTCGCGTCCTGCACCGAGTCCTCCATATACGATTTGACGCCCTGGAAGCTTTCCAAATATCGGTCGATGAATGCCCCGGCTTCTTTCCGCGTAATGCCGAGATTCTGTGAAAGCCCGTAATCACTGATGCCGTATACGATCCCGAAGTTGACCGCTTTCGCCTGGCGTCTCATCGCCGATGTCACTTCATCCTCAGCAACATGGAACACATCCATTGCTGTTTTTGTATGAATATCCATGTCGTTTGTAAAGGCTTCGATCAAATTTTCATCCTTTGAAATGTGGGCAAGCACCCGCAGCTCGATTTGCGAGTAATCAGCAGCAAAAATGAGCCAGTCTTTTTCAGACGGAACAAAGGCCTGGCGGATCTTGCGCCCTTCCTCAAGCCTGATCGGTATGTTTTGCAGGTTCGGATCGGTCGAGCTGAGGCGCCCTGTTTGCGTTAAGGCTTGGTTAAAGCGTGTATGCACCTTGTGTGTATCTTTTCTTGTCACCTTTAAAAGTCCTTCGATGTATGTCGATTGCAGCTTGCCGATTTGTCTGTACTGCAAAATATAGTCAACAATATCATGTTTGTCAGCCAGCTTTTCAAGCACATCAGCAGACGTTGAATAGCCTGTTTTCGTTTTCTTCACAACTGGCAGGCCGATCTTTTCAAACAGGATGACGCCGAGCTGTTTAGGAGAATTAATATTAAACGACTCTCCTGCAATGTCATGAATTTTTTCTTCATATTCCTTCAGCTTGGCGCTCAGTTCTTCTCCCATTCGTTTTAAGCGGTCAACATCAACCTTAACGCCTGTTGATTCCATTTCTCCGAGAATAAGCGCCAGCGGCATTTCCAGCTCCTCAAACAATTCAAGCTGATCGTTGTTCTCCAGCTCCTGAACGAGCTTTTCCCGGAGGCTTTGAATGGCTAAAGCCTTTCTGACGAGATGCTCAGACAGTTCGCCTTCTGCCGGCACTGCGCGTTTTGCTCCCTTGCCGTAAACTGATTCATCGCTTGAAACGATGTGCAAGCCGTAATCCTTAGCCACACTGGCAACGTCGTCATACGAATTGCCCGGATTAATGATATAAGCGGCAAGAAGCGTATCAAACTCCGCACCTTTCAGCTCAATGCCCTGCCAGCGCAAAGCCACGACAGCCCGCTTGCTGTCAAAGACCCATTTTTTCTGATCGTCATTTTCCACCCATTCTTTAAACACATCAGACTCGACAGCAGCGTCTTTTGGAATAAAGTAGGCTCCCGTTTCGTTCACTATTGAAAAACCGAGAATCGGCACTTCATGATAATTATCGCCAATCTGTTCAACGACAAATGCAGATGGAGAAACCAATATATCGCTAGTCACATCGGTGACTGTTTTGACATCAATTTCTTCTAACAACTGATCCTGCTCCGCCTCTACACCGTCTTCCCCGAGCCGTTCAAGAAGCGTATTGAACCCAAGGTCCTTAAAGATGGCAATGACCTGTTCACGATTAAAGCCTTGATATTCCAGACCCGAAACGGATACCTCAATCGGCGCATCGGTCATAATCGTCGCCAATTCCTTGCTCATCAAGGCCTGATCCTTAAATTCTTCAAGCTTTTCCTTGAGTTTTTTTCCGCTTACCTCATCAATTGATTCGAGAAGCTTTTCAACAGAATGGAATTGCTTTAACAGCTTAATCGCGGTTTTTTCCCCGACACCAGGCACACCCGGGATGTTGTCAGAAGAATCCCCCATTAAACCCTTCATATCAATAATTTGGTCAGGCGTGAGTCCGTATTTCTCCCGGACGTGCTCTGGTGTGTAAAACTCAACATCGGTAATTCCTTTTCTCGTAATGGCAACCGTCGTCTGATCTGTTGCCAGCTGTGTTAAATCCTTATCTCCCGAGAAAACCTTTACCTCAAAGCCGTCTTTTTCAGCCAATTTGGCGAGTGTGCCGATAATGTCGTCAGCTTCGTATTGTTCCAGTTCGTAGCGGCTGATTTGATAGGCATCAAGCAGCTCGCGGATAAACGGCATTTGTTCTGAAAGCTCAGGCGGGGTTTTCTGTCTTCCGCCTTTATACTCTTTAAATGTGCCGTGACGAAACGTCGTTTTCCCGGCATCAAACGCAACCAGCATATGCGTCGGCTTTTCATCCTCAAGCATTTTCATCAAAATCATCGCAAAACCGTAAACCGCATTTGTATGAATTCCTTTATCATTGCTTAACAGCGGCAATGCGAAAAACGCCCGGTAAGCGAGACTGTTTCCGTCTACAAGCACTAATTTTTTTCGTTCCGTCATTCAATATCCTCCTAAGAAGCAGCAGCTTCCATTCATCTCATAATAATAGTCTTTAGCTTCTCTTATTTTAACAAAGTTCAATTTGAAAGGAAAATACGCGAACCGATGAGAACACACAAAAAAGGACGGGAACACAAAAAGGTTCCCGCCGTCAAAATTGGCTCCTTGGATGAAGGGGTTCTACTACATCCTACCAGCATAGGTTTAACAGTGCATGAAGATATTGTTAAAGCTTTGTAAACATTAAACAGGCTTTTCAGCAGCCCGCTTCAGCGTCACTGTAAACACAGTGCCTCTGCCCGGCTCGCTTGTCACATCGATTTTGCCTTCATGAGCCTCTATTAAATGCTTGACAATCGCAAGACCGAGACCGGTCCCGCCTGAGTTTCTGCTTCTGTCTTTATCAACGCGGTAAAACCGTTCAAAGATGCGGGGAATTTCTTCTTTCTGGATTCCAATCCCGGTATCGGAAACTTCGATTTGAATCTCTGTTTCTCCCGGTTTGACATTGATAGCTACCGAACCCTTCTCCGGTGTATAGGTTAATGCATTGTTTACGAGATTCAAAAACACCTGTTTCAGCCGGTACGGGTCGCCCGCTACATAGAGAGGGTCTTTCGGAACGTTCAGCTGTAAAGAGATACCTCTCTCCGTCGCTTTATGCTTAAGTAGCGTTTCAATATCAGCCAGCATTTTCGCTGCATCGAACGTTTCGATGCTGAGCGTAAAGTTTTGCTGCTCAATCTTAGAAAGATCAAGCAAATCCTGCACCAATGACTGAAGCCTTTTGCTTTCCTTTAAAATAATCGAGAGAAATTCTGAAAGCGCCTCTTTGTCCTCCATTGCCCCGTCTAATAGCGTTTCCGTAAACCCTTTGATCGATGTAATCGGCGTTTTCAGCTCGTGGGAAACATTGGCCACAAAATCTTTTCTCATCTGCTCTAATTTTTTCGTTTCCGTCATGTCATGAAAAACGAGCACGATCCCTTTCCATTCATCATCCGGCCCCATAATAGGAACGCCGTCCACTTCAAAATAACGCCTTTCAATTTTGATCGGAAGCCTTAATAGCTTGCATTTCTTCGTCTCAGTCATAAAAATCTCTTCGACAAGCTGGATCACTTCTTCATGTTCAAATGCATCATGATAAAGACGGCGCAGCATCTGATTCGGATTGACATGAAACTGCTTCGCGTAAGACCTGTTGACGAGATTGATAAAACCTCTTCCATCAATCATAATCAGCCCGGAGCCGATGTTTTCAATGACAGTCAGCAGGCGGTCGCGCTGCATTTCCTGCGTCCTCGTCATTTCCATCAGATCAACAGCAAGGCTGTTCATGGCCCGGCCAAGCTTGTCAGAACGCCTGATATAACCGCCGTATGTACGGGCATCGTAATTCCCCTTGGACAGCTCTGTTGCCATGTTTGTGGCTGCTTCAATAGATCTTTTGTAGCGAGAGGTCATATTAGAATAAAAGAAAACAATAATAATAAAAGCGGTACAAAGACTGGCCGTCAGCATGCCCCACATCTCGCCATTCAGACCCGAGCTTTCTTCACGGGAAGTAAGCAGCACATACCCAGTTTTTTCGCCTTTGCTCCTAAGCGAAAGCCCATAATAAAGCATGTTCTCCTCTTTTTCGAGAACTCCCTCATGACCGGAGACAAGCGCCTGAATCTGTGAAGAATCCGCCGCGCTGCCGTCAGACCCGTACAGCACCTTTCCTTCTGTATCGATCACGGACGCTTCTACATCAAGCGCACTGCCTGCATCTTTAATGACTTTCTCATTTGCCTGGTCATTCAGATTGCCGGCATCAAGCAGCGAAGCCATGTATTTGGCTTCCTTTTCAATGTGTTCCTCCGATTTTTTTTGATCAGAAGATTCAAAGAGCTGCTGTAAAAACAGCCCGAGTACACTAAACACCACAATCATACAGACAACGAGCACAGAAAAAAGGCGCACACGATATTTAATCATTCATTTTTGGCTCCTCCAATTTATACCCCAATCCCCTAATGGTTTTAATATAGATCGGTTTTTTTGTATTCGTTTCAATTTTGTCTCGAAGATGGCTGATATGCACATCAACAATTCTCGTATCTCCGGCAAAATCGTAATTCCAGACAGCACTTAAAAGCAAATCTCTCGTCAGCACTCTGCCTTTATGTCTGCCTAAATACAAAAGCAGCTCAAATTCTTTCGGTGTCAGCTCAAGCTGATTTTCTTTAAAATAAGCTTCATAATGATCGGGCAGAATCTTCAAATCGCCGATAACAATTTGTCCTTCTGTTTCCTCGTTTTTCATATCATTAGAGGGCGCAGCCATTTCAGAACGCCTTAAAATAGCTTTTACCCTTGCATTGACTTCTCGAGGGCTGAACGGCTTGGTCATATAATCATCAGCACCAAGCTCAAGCCCTAATACTTTGTCAAATTCTTCATCCTTCGCTGTCAGCATCAAAATAGGAAACATGAGTTTTTGCTGTCTCAGCTGCTTGCATACTTCAATTCCATCCAGCTTTGGAAGCATCACATCAAGCACAATTAAATCAGGATTTTCTGTTTCCGCTCTTTTGAGTGCTTCTTCTCCATCCGAAGCAGTAATAACCTCATAGCCTGATCGCTCCAAATTGTACTGCAAAAGTGTAACGATAGATTCTTCATCATCCACAACTAAAATTTTCTTGTTCATGCTGTGCCTCCAGTATCTTAATTCCCCGACATCCTATTTCTCTATTTTATGTCATCTTACCATGTTTCATGATTTTATTTTAACGAAAGCCGGACATTCCGACAATTCGCCTTTTACATCATTTTAAAAGAAAAATACAAGAGGCAGCTGAGGAATAGGAGGAAGCGCTTTCATTTTGTAATAAAAAGAGAAAGGCTTCGATTAAACCAGCCTTTCTCTTTTTATTTTAGGATAATACTTTCATCACATTTTTGACAGATTCAACTGATTTATTCAGCTGTTCTTTCTCGTATTCTGTCAATTCAAGCTCAATGATTTGTTCAAGCCCGTTTCCTCCGACAATTGTAGGAACACCAAGGTAGATGCCTTCATAGCCGTATTCTCCCTCAAGATAAGCAATTGTAGGAAGGACGCGGCGCTGATCTTTTAAGATTGCTTCGATCATTTCTGTCAATGAAGCCGCAGGCGCATAATACGCGCTTCCATTTCCTAAAAGATTCACGATCTCGCCGCCGCCTTTTCTTGTGCGCTCCACAATCGCGTCAATCCGGTCTTTTGGAATGAGAGTTTCAAGCGGGATACCGCCAGCATAAGAATAACGTACAAGCGGCACCATATCGTCACCGTGCCCGCCGAGAACAAAACCAGTCACATCTTTCACTGACAAGTTTAATTCCTCCGCCACAAACGTTCTGAATCTTGCCGTATCAAGCACACCTGATTGGCCGATCACGCGCTCTTTCGGGAAGCCAGACTCTTTATATACTGCGTATGTCATTGCATCAACAGGGTTTGTCAAAACCACAATGATAGAGTCAGGAGAATATTTCACGATTTCTCGTGTGACGCTTCTCATAATTTTTTCGTTTGTAGAGACTAGATCATCCCTGCTCATACCAGGTTTTCTTGCAATACCGGCTGTAATGACAACAATGTCAGAGCCCGCCGTATCCTCATAATTAGATGTACCCGTAATTTTCGCGTCAAAGCCTTGAACCGGGCTGGCTTCCAGCATATCAAGGGCTTTTCCTTTCGTCGGGTTCTCCAATTGCGGGATATCAACGAGAACAACGTCCGCCAGCTCTTTTTGAGCGGTTAAGAAAGCTGTTGTCGCTCCGGTAAAACCTGCTCCGATAACAGAAACTTTTTTACGAGTATTTCCCATGTCTCTCTTCTCCTTTATGGCTAATTTTAGGCTGTTTCCTTGCTTAGTCCATGTTTTTAATCAGTTCTTCTCCGAACTCTGAACATTTAACTTCAGTCGCGCCGTCCATTAATCTGGCAAAATCGTAAGTTACGACTTTAGAAGCGATTGTTTTTTCCATAGATTTAATGATTAAATCAGCCGCTTCATTCCATCCTAAATGCTCAAGCAGCAGCACACCTGAAAGAATAACTGAAGATGGGTTTACTTTATCAAGTCCGGCGTATTTAGGAGCCGTTCCGTGTGTCGCCTCGAAAATCGCATGTCCTGTTTCGTAGTTGATGTTCGCCCCAGGAGCAATACCGATTCCGCCTACTTGCGCCGCAAGAGCGTCAGAAATATAGTCTCCGTTAAGGTTCATTGTTGCAACAACATCAAATTCGCTTGGACGTGTCAGAATCTGCTGAAGGAAAATATCAGCAATGCTGTCTTTGATAATGATTTTGCCTGCTGCTTCTGCTTCGCTTTGCGCTTTATTAGCGGCGTCTTTTCCGTCTTTTTCAGCAATGCGGTCATATTCAGCCCATGTGAAGACTTTTTCGCCGTATTCTCTCTCCGCAAGCTCATAGCCCCAGTTTTTGAAGGCGCCTTCCGTGAACTTCATGATGTTTCCTTTGTGTACAAGCGTTACAGACTTGCGGCCGTGCTCAATCGCATATTCAATTGCCGCTCTGACCAGACGGCTTGTTCCTTCTTCAGAAACAGGCTTAATGCCGATACCTGATGTTTCAGGGAAACGGATTTTGTTGACATTCAATTCATTTTGCAGGAAGCTGATAAGCTTTTGCACTTCTTCAGAGCCTTTTGCGTACTCGATGCCTGCGTAAATATCTTCTGTATTTTCACGGAAGATGACCATGTCAGTATCCTCAGGGCGTTTTACCGGTGACGGCACTCCAGTAAAATATCTTACCGGTCTCAAGCAAACGAATAGGTCAAGCTCTTGTCTGAGCGCTACGTTCAAAGAACGGATACCGCCGCCGACAGGTGTCGTTAACGGGCCTTTAATCGCGATGAAATATTCGCGGATGACATCTAATGTTTCAGCAGGAAGCCACTCACCTGTTTTATTATAAGCCTTTTCTCCGGCATAAACTTCTTTCCACGTAATTTTCTTTTCACCTTTATATGCTTTTTCTACTGCGGCTTCCAAAACTTTTGAAGCCGCATTCCAAATATCAGGACCGGTTCCGTCTCCTTCAATAAACGGGATAATCGGGTTGTTTGGTACGTTTAATACTCCGTTAGAGACTGTAATTTTTTCACCTTGTGCCACAATAAAAACCTCCCAGTATGTAATTCATATTTAGAAAACATTTTATTTTTCTTATATAGAAAACAAAATGATTTTTCTTAACATTCTAAAGTGTAAACCATCTTTGATGTTCTGAACAAGAGGCTAACTTCATTAACATAAGCCAGCCCCCCATGGTTCTTTAGGCTCTTTCTTCAATCGGAACAAAAGTTTGTTTGTCAGGGCCTGTGTAATCTGCACGCGGGCGGATCAGGCGGTTATTGTCATACTGCTCAAGGATATGAGCGAGCCAGCCAGACATTCTGCTCACAGCAAAAATCGGTGTGAACAGGTCATGGTCAATTCCGAGGCTGTGATAAACAGAAGCGGAATAGAAATCAACGTTAGGCGGAAGCTTTTTTTCTGATGTCACGATTTCTTCGATGCGAATCGACATGTCATACCATTTGCTTTCGCCGGTCAGGTTGGTCAGACGTTTGCTCATTTCTTTTAAATGTTTGGCGCGCGGATCGCCATGCTTATAAACGCGATGGCCGAATCCCATTATTTTTTCTTTCTTTTCCATCTTGGCGCGAACGAAAGGCTCGACATTCTCCACTTCGCCGATCTCTGTCAGCATTTTCATGACGCCTTCGTTTGCACCGCCGTGAAGCGGGCCCTTCAGTGCGCCGATTGCTGCAGTAATTCCTGAGTAGATATCCGAAAGTGTTGCCACACAGACCCTCGCTGTAAACGTTGACGCGTTCAGCTCGTGATCGGCATGTAAAATCAGTGCTTTGTTGAAGGCTTCAACCTCAATCGGTGAAGGCTCTTCTCCATTTAATGTGTAGAGAAAATTCTCTGCAATGCCGTAGTCTTCTCTTGGCTCAACGGGTTCAAGACCCTTGCGGATTCTGGAAAACGCTGCAACCAGACCAGGCACCTTTGCCTGAAGGCGGATCGCCTTTCTGTAGTTGGCTTCCGGGTTCATGGTATCAGCCTCGCTGTCAAGCAGGCCTAGTAAAGAAATCGCTGTCCGAAGAGCAGCCATGGGATGAACATTTTCGAGGGAATAAGATTTGAAGTGCTCAATAATTTCTTGCGGAACGGCAGCTTCTTTTGCTAACTGCTGTTTTAACTCATCAAGCTCTTTTTTGTTTGGCAGCCTTAAGTGCCAAAGCAAGTAAATGATTTCTTCAAAGCTCGCATTCTCTGTCAAATCATCGATATCATACCCCACATATGTAAGGGTATCATCAATAATCGAACTAACAGATGATGTTGTTGCTACAACCCCTTCAAGACCGCGTGTCGCTGTCATATATAACATCTCCTTTTCAATAAATTTCCCCTTTAAGAGTGTTGTAAAAACATGAGGCTAACTTAAAAAGCATGTTGTAAGTATTTCTCCCCCCAAAAGAAAATGCTTACATTTTACTGCCTGCTGGTGCTGAAACCCTTTGCTTATGAAAGAACATAACAAATTCTTATAAGCTTTTTTAAGTTTGTGCCTATTCCTATTATAAACAATAATCAGACATTTGTTAAATGTTTACCTATAATTTTTTTTTTTCATTCTATGATTTTCCCTAAAAAACGCCTTTATTTGCGGGTTTTTGGCATTAAAAAAAAGCGGCAGCAAGCCGCTTTTTTCATGAAGTGAACAGTTTTACGAGCTGCATCGCAATATAAGCAATCCCCGCTCCGATCAGCGGACCCACTGCGACTCCGCCGAAAAGCGCGACGGCGAGAATGGTACCGATGACAAGAGCAGTGGTGATGTGAGGATCGTTTTCCAGCAGAGTCAGGCCATTTTTGGCAATCAGCGCAACGGCAATTCCCGCCCCCAGTGCAATCCAGGCGTAAGAAGAACGCATTGCCTCACCAAGCTGTTTAAATCCAATCTCTCCTGTGGCGATTGGAACAAGAACAGCAATTGTGATGACGGTCACGCCCCAGTTGATGCCTTTTGACTGGATAGTCGGAAAAATTTTTTGGTCAAGTCCCACGATTTTTATGATCAAAAGGACGGATACAGCAAAAAGCAGCGATTGATTTTTTGCGATAAGTGCAATAGCCAAGAGTAATATTAAAAATAAATTCGCTTGTGTAAACACGCGTCATCCCTCCTTTAAGATGAATGTATTCATATACAGCCGTACCGTGAATAAACATAACAATAGGACATGCTGACGAGAGGAGGATCGTTTTTGTGAATCAATCCTATATCACTATTTTTTTCCGAACCCTCTTTGTCGTGTCGCTTACAGCCGGGTCAGCAGCCGCTGTTTATTATTCGTTTCCGTTAACATATCCGTTCCTCATTGCCCTTATTCTTTCAACAGCGATTCACCCTGTTGTAGACTACTTGGACAAGGTGACGGGATTCCCGCGAACTTTAAATGTCATCGGCGTGCTTGCCTTTTTTCTGCTCGCGGCGTTCGGTGTGCTGACCATTGTGGTAGCAGAAATCGTAACAGGGACTGCATATCTTGCAAAAACCCTTCCTCCGCATATCAGCACATTTATCTCTTATTGTGAAAAACTGTTTACCACTCATATCCAGCCGCTCTATCACGAACTGACCGTTTTATTTCATGAATTGGAGACCAACCAGCAGGCTTCCATCGTCACTCACATTCAGACACTTGGAGATTCCGCTGCCAAAAACGCAGGACTGCTGCTGTCTCACATTCTTGAAATGATCCCGAAGTTTTTCGCGCTGCTTCCGAATACCGCGGCTGTTTTGATATTTTCACTTCTTGCTACATTTTTCATGACAAAGGATTGGCACAAGCTGAAAGCGGTGCTCGTTTCAGTGCTGCCGGATCGAATAACAGCAAACGGAAAGGCGATCAGCAGCGAGCTGAAAAAAGCAATGACCGGTTTCATTAAAGCACAGGCTGTTCTTGTATTTCTTACGATGGTCATTGTATTCATCGGTCTTTCTCTCTTAAAGGTTGAACATGCAGCAACGATTGCTTTTTTAATCGGGCTAGTCGACCTTCTCCCGTATTTAGGAGCAGGATCCGTCTTCGTGCCGTGGATTTTGTATTTATCGATTACAGGCCAGCTTCCTCAAGCAATTGGAATTGGTGTGCTGTACCTTGTCGTACTCGTTCAGCGGCAGCTGACAGAGCCCAAAATATTAAGTAAATCAATCGGAATCGATCCGCTGGCAACACTCATTGCCCTCTTTGCAGGCTTTAAATTGTTCGGATTTTTAGGACTGATTGCCGGTCCTGCCGTTCTCGTCGTCATCCAGGCTTTTATTACAACAGGTGCCTTAAAGGAAATATGGTCCTACATCACTGTCCAGCAAAAATAAAACAGCAGCCCATAATGCAGGCTGCCGTTTTTATTTTATAATGATCCGCTTGTTCTTCGACATGCCTCTCAGCCATTTGAACAGGATCGGCTTACACCAGCTGCGGGTGAACGGGATAAGCAGGCATGCGCCGGCCAGGTCTGATAAAAAGCCTGGCAGCATCAGCAAAAGGCCGCCAATAAAGATGCACAGGCCGTCAGCAATCGCTTCACCAGGCATCTTGCCGTATTGAAGGTCACGCTGAACCTTGAAGTAGACTTCAGTTCCTTGTTTTTTGGCAGCTGCTGCCCCAATGATTCCGGTCAGAATCATTAAAAGGACCGTCGGAAGAATGCCGATCAGCTTGCCCGAAAATAGAAATATGCCGATTTCAATTGCCGGAAACACAATAAAAAGCAAAAATAAAAACCTCATCTCCAGCCCCCCACATGTGTAAAACGCCTTAGTTCAAAAATAGTGACAAATAGAGAAAAGGAAGGGAATACGCTCCCTTCCCATTTTCAGATGTAATTAAAGTACACTTGCACGGCCTTGGTAGACTGCCCCTCTAGAAGCGTCAACCGTAATATCCTGGCCTTCTGTCAAAATGGATGTCGCATTTTCCAAACCAACAATAACCGGAATGCCGAGGCTTAATCCGACTACTGCAGCATGGCTTGTCAAGCCGCCTTCTTCTGTAATAAGGGCAGACGCTTTTTCAAGAGACGCGATCATGTCACGGTCAGTGCTAGTTGTAACCAAAACCGCGCCGTCAGTCATTTTTTGTTCGGCTTCTTTCGCGTTTTGCGCAATGACAAC
Source organism: Bacillus sp. B28 (assembly GCF_029536185.1). NCBI lineage: Bacteria > Bacillati > Bacillota > Bacilli > Caryophanales > Bacillaceae > Bacillus > Bacillus sp. B28. The sequence goes on from NZ_CP120511.1 coordinate 2,883,831, forward strand.
CGGACCGTAAGCTGATTTGCGGCCGATACCTTGGCCTTTAGCGATGATATCGCCGACAGTATGAACTTTCATCAAATTCGTTGTTCCTGACTCACCGACAGTGCCTGCTGTAATGACGATCAGATCACCATTTTTCACAATTCCGCTGTGTAATGATTTTTGCACAGCATCTTCCAGCATCTCATCAGTTGAGCTTGCATTTTGACCGCTTTCTGCGAAAACGCCGGATACAAGAGCGAGCTTTCTGGAAACAGACTCATTTACAGTCACAGCGACAATCGGTGCCTGCGGGCGGTATTTAGCAATCATACGCGCTGTATGGCCGCTTTCAGTCGGAGTCACAATCGCAGTAGCATTCAAGTTAATGGCCGTATGTGCAACCGATTGGCCGATTGCATCAGTAATCGTCATGCCTACCTGGTCTCTGCGTTTTGAAAGAATCTCTTTGTAATTCAGCGCCTCTTCAGAACGGGATGCGATGTTGTGCATCGTTTGAACCGCTTCAACCGGATAGTTTCCGGCAGCTGTTTCACCAGAAAGCATGATCGCATCTGTGCCGTCGAAAATTGCGTTTGCGACGTCACTCGCTTCCGCACGAGTCGGACGCGGGTTGCGCTGCATGCTGTCAAGCATTTGTGTCGCTGTAATAACCGGTTTGCCCAGTGCGTTGCATTTTTTAATCAGGTCTTTTTGCACGAGCGGCACTTCTTCAGCCGGGATTTCCACACCTAAGTCTCCGCGCGCAACCATTAAGCCGTCAGACACTTCGAGAATAGAATCGATGTTGTCTACGCCCTCTTGGTTTTCAATTTTAGGGATAATTTGAATATCCTGAGCATTATGCTCCTCAAGAAGTTCACGGATTTCAAGCACGTCAGTAGAACGGCGTACAAAAGACGCAGCGATGAAATCTACGCCTTGCTCAATACCGAAAACGATATCTCTCGCGTCTTTCTCAGTAATACCAGGAAGGTTGACGCTGACACCCGGCACGTTAACGCCTTTTTTATTTTTCAGTGTTCCGTTGTTTAGTACTTTTGTTTTGATTTCGCGTTTAGCGGCATTCACTTCAAGTACTTCAAGACCGATAAGCCCGTCATCTAAAAGAATCGTTGAGCCTTTTTCAACGTCCTCTACTAAACCTTCATACGTTACTGAAATCTTGTCAGTTGTTCCAACTACCTCGTCCATTGAAACGATAAGCTCTTTGCCTGTTTCAAGCTCAATAGCACCGTTTTCCATTGTATGTGTACGGATTTCAGGGCCTTTTGTATCAAGCAGGATTCCGACGTTTTTGCCGAGCTTTTTGCTCGCTTCGCGGATATTTTTAATACGTGCTCCGTGCTCCTCAAAATCTCCGTGAGAAAAATTTAAACGAGCCACATTCATTCCTGACTCCATTAATTTCGTAAGCATTTCAATACTTTCACTTGCCGGACCGATGGTACAAACAATTTTTGTTTTTCTCAATTCGTTCACTTCCTTCTGAAATCTTCAGCCTTCTGCTGCATTCTTAAATAGACAGTTCTTTTGAAAGCTGATACATGTTTTGCTCAACTGTGTGTTTTTGATCCAGTATTTCTATAATATCATGGTCTACAAGCTTATTGTTTTGTATACCTACACAGCGTCCGCCTTTTCCTTCAAGCAGCAGTTCAACCGCATACGCGCCAAGTCGGCTTGCCAGAACACGGTCAGCAGCACTTGGGGAACCGCCGCGCTGGATATGGCCTAATACAGATACCCTAGTTTCAAGATTTGTTTCTTCTTCAATGCGTTTCCCGAATTCAACACCGCTGCCTACACCTTCGGCAACGATAATAATACTGTGTTTCTTCCCGCGCTCATGGCCGCGTTTTAACCGGGCAATGATTTCGTGCATGTCGTAATCAGCCTCAGGGATCAAGATTGATTCCGCGCCGCCTGCAAGTCCGGCCCATAATGCAATATCGCCGGCGTGGCGGCCCATCACTTCGATCACATATGTACGTTCATGAGAAGTCGCTGTATCGCGGATCTTATCAATTGCGTCAATTACTGTATTTAAAGCTGTGTCGAAACCGATTGTAAAATCAGTACCCGGAATGTCATTATCAATTGTACCCGGTACACCTACACATGGAAACCCGTGCTCCGTTAATTTCTTCGCACCCATATATGAGCCGTCTCCGCCGATAACGACAAGCCCTTCGATACCCAGCTTCTTCAAGTTTTCGATCCCTTTTTCACGGCCTTCAACCGTTTTGAATTCAGGACATCTTGCTGTATAAAGCTTTGTTCCTCCGCGATGAATAATATCACCTACAGAACCGAGCTCTAGCTTTTCAATCTTTCCGTTGATCAATCCTGAGTATCCGTTATAAATGCCGTAAACTTCAACGTCATGATAAATCGCTTTTCTGACAACTGCGCGAACTGCTGCATTCATTCCCGGGGAATCCCCGCCGCTCGTCAATACCCCTATACGTTTCATTCTCCATTCACCTCAGCAAACATATATGATTAAAACATAACATGATCATTGCCCTAAAAACAATGAAAAGGGATCTCCATCCTCCCTATGAAACCTTACCTATTATACAATTAAATAAATTGTTTTTAAATAAAATTTAAGGAATGTCACAAAAAATAAACGTGAGCCAAAGGCTTCACGTTTATTTAGTTTACCCCGATATATTGATCTTCAATCGATACTTTCCCAATTGCTTTGTATTTTTCATAGCGCTGCTGAATTAATTCTTCTTCATTCAGCTTCAGCAAAGTCTTTAACGATTGTTTAAGGGTTTCATCCATGTAGCTTGCCTGCAGCTTAATATCGTGGTGCGCTCCGCCTTTTACTTCTTTTATCATATGATCTATAATACCTAATTCTTTTAAGTCAGGGGCAGTGATTTTCATTGTTTCCGCCGCTTTTTTGGCAAGACTGGAGTCCTTCCATAAGAGTGCCGCAGCACCTTCCGGAGAAATAACAGAATAAGTAGAGTTTTCCAGCATATGCAAGTGGTTGCCCACACCTAAACCTAGAGCTCCGCCGCTTCCGCCTTCGCCGATGACGATACAAACAACAGGCACTCTAAGACCGGCCATTTCAAACAGGTTTTTGGCGATTGCTTCGCTTTGTCCTCTCTCTTCAGCTGCTCGTCCAGGGTATGCCCCCTTCGTGTCAATAAAACAGATAATCGGTCTGTTAAATTTATCAGCCTGTTTCATCAGACGAAGCGCTTTACGATAGCCCTCAGGATGAGGCATTCCAAAGTTGCGGACCAGGTTTTCCTTCGTGTCTTTTCCGCGCTGATGACCGATAACTGTCACAGGCAGGCCGTGGAACTTGGCAATACCGCCGACAATGGCTTCATCGTCTCCGTACGCTCTGTCGCCGTGACATTCAAAAAAGTCTGTAAACAGGTAATGAATATAATCAAGTGTTGTCGGACGGTCCGGCAGACGTGCGATTTGAACACGGTCCCAAGGCTTCAGATTTTTATAAATATCATCCTGAAGCTTAGCTAGACGGTCTTCAAGCCGTTCGATTTCTGCACTCAGATCCATTTCCGAATCCTGGGTGAATTTTTTTAATTCGGCGATTTTGGTTTGCAGTTCAATCACCGGTTTTTCAAATTCTAATCTTGCAGCCACTCAATGTCACCTCCTGTTTGATGCATATCCAGCAGATTCTCTAACGTTTTTTTCATGTCGTCGCGGTGAATAACCGCATCAAGCTGTCCATGTTTTAATAAGAATTCCGCCGTTTGGAAGTCCTCCGGCAGTTTTTCGCCTATTGTCTGTTCGATAATCCTTCTTCCGGCAAAACCGATCAGCGCGCCGGGCTCCGCGAAATTATAATCGCCAAGAGAAGCAAAGCTTGCCGATACCCCGCCGGTAGTCGGATGCGTCATGACTGAGATAATGAGACCCTGTTCCTCACTGAATAATTTTAAGGCAGAGCTTGTCTTTGCCATTTGCATAAGGCTTAATATGCCTTCCTGCATCCTTGCACCGCCGGAAGCAGTAAAGATAATAAACGGAACTTTATCCGCTTTTGCTTTTTCAATCGCAAGCGTGATTTTTTCGCCGACGACAGAGCCCATGCTGCCCATACGGAATGAAGAATCCATTACCGCGACAACAGCAGGAAATCCCCCGATGGTGCCCTTGCCTGTGACAACAGCCTCGTTTAAGGATGTTTTCTCGCGATCTTTTTCAAGCTTTTCCAGATATCCCGGGAAACCGAGCGGGTTTTCCGATAACATCCCCTGATTGAATTCCTCAAAGGACTGTTCATCCATCAAGCTTTCGATACGCTGTTTTGCATTCATTGGGAAATGATAATCGCAGTTCATGCATACTCGCATATTTTTATCCAACTCTTTAGTGAGCATGATTTTTTTACACTTAGGACATTTTGTCATAATGCCTTCCGGAACATCGTGCTTCGCTTGATCTGACGGTACGGAAGCATACTTTTTCTTTTTAGTGAATATATCCTTTAACAAATGATTACCTCCCTTTTGTGAAGGGTTCTCTTCACCGCATGCCATCCAGACAGATAGACTTGCTAATAACTTTACCGAAACTATTGTACTTTTTTTGTCAAACGCTGTCATCCTCAATTCGACAACTTTTTATCCGCATACGCGTGCGGACAGACTCATGATAAACCTGATAAATCGTTGAACCAGTAGGGTTGGTAACGTATTCAAAAATCATGTTAAACTCGGCTGAAATTTTTTTAAGTCCTGGCCCCAAAAAAATTTCAGCCGCAAGTTTAACTTGAGAACAGCGCGCCGGTCTCCGCCAACGCGCTGCCATTTTTGGAATGAATTAAAATTATTCGCCAATAATCGTAAGTTTTCTGGTTTTTTCTGCAACTTCTTCAGGATCTACAGTAATTCTTGCCACACCTGTTTCCATCGCCGCTTTCGCCACAGCCTTAGCCACAGCAGGCGCAACACGTTTATCAAACGGTGCAGGGATGACGTACTCTGGGCTAAGCTCATCGTCTGATACTAGTGAAGCAATGGCTTCAACCGCTGCAATCTTCATTTCTTCGTTAATGTGAGTAGCGCGCACGTCAAGAGCTCCGCGGAAAATTCCCGGGAAGGCAAGCACATTGTTTACTTGGTTCGGAAAATCTGAACGGCCTGTTCCGATAACGCTCGCTCCAGCTTCACGCGCATCTTCCGGCATAATTTCCGGATTTGGATTTGCCATTGCAAAGATAATTGGATCTTTTGCCATGCTTTGAACCATTTCTTTTGTTAACGCGCCTGCTACAGAGACACCGATAAATACGTCAGCATCAACGATGACATCTTTCAGAGAACCGTCTTTGCGGTCTTGGTTTGTGAACTTCGCCACTTCGTTTTTAACATCGTTCATGCCGTTCGGGCGCCCTTCATAAATGGCCCCTTTGGAATCGCACATCACAATGTCGCGAACGCCATAATGATGAAGAAGCTTGATAATCGCAATGCCAGCCGCACCCGCGCCGTTTGCGACAACTTTAATGGATGACATGGATTTTCCAGACAGTTTCAGCGCGTTTACAAGACCTGCTACGGTTACAATGGCAGTACCGTGCTGATCGTCATGGAAAACAGGGATGTTCGTTTCTTTTTTCAGACGCTCTTCAATGATGAAGCAGTTTGGCGCCGCGATATCTTCAAGGTTGACGCCGCCAAATGTCGGTTCAAGCAATTTTACAGTTTCAACGATTTTATCAACATCGTTTGTGTTTAAAGCAATCGGGAACGCGTCTACGCCGGCAAAGCTTTTGAAAAGAACGGCTTTACCTTCCATAACAGGAAGTGCGGCTTCAGGGCCGATATTTCCAAGGCCGAGCACAGCTGTACCGTCTGTCACGACTGCTACCATGTTCCCCTTCATTGTATAATCATATACTTTGTTAATGTCTTCATGAATATCCTTACATGGTTCTGCTACACCCGGGGAATAAGCAAGGCTTAAATCTTTCGCATTTTTAACCTCTACTTTAGATTTGGATTCGAGCTTCCCCTGGTTCACTTTATGCAGATGTAATGCTTCTTCTCTTAATGACATTCTCCTAAACACTCCTTAATGGAATTTTTTGATTCGTATGCTGCTGCATTGATTGCTGCATTCTGCGGAGTTGATCTATCAGAATATTTAAACAGAGTAACATAATTGCTCCAATTGTATAACAAAAAGCGAATGGTTACCACTGTTTTAAAACGACGTTTTTTTGACCTAACAGCTCTTTTAAGCGGTATAACACCTGGTGATCCGCATCGATATGGAACGCCTCAGGAAGCTTTATCGTCTGTTTTTGCCTTTCATAATAGAGATAAACGCCGGTTTCCCCCTTATGCTCCAGCAAAATGCGCTTGATCTTTGTCAGGATCTCCTGACTGTGCTGACTGCTTTCTATCTTCATATAAACCGATGGCGCTTTTTCAGCATTCATATTTTCCAGCAATTCCGCTCTGGACATAATAAACTGGACTTTTTCCTGCCTGATTTCACATTTCCCTGCTGAGAACAATAGAGCGCCCTCTCTTAAAACCGGGGAAAGCTGTCTGAATTGTTCAGGGAACACAACGGCTTCCATTTCGCCGGTCTCATCACTTAACGTTAAAAACGCCATGTTTTGACCTGTTTTTGTCCGAATCGTTTTGATTTTCGACAACAGGACACCGAGTGAAACCTGCTTTTTAACAGCCTGCTGAGCCTGCTGAATGGATACCGCTCCGCGCGCTGTCAGCTGGTTTCGAAAGGCAGAGAGCGGATGATTTGAAAAATAAATACCGAGCGTTTCTTTTTCAAATGCAAGAATATCCACAAGCGGAAGCTCCTCGGTCTCCACGTACTTCGGTTTAATGGAAAACGATTCATCTAAAAACAATCCCATTTGGTCATCATCCGCGGCGAATAGCTCGGCATGCTCTAACGCAACGTCAATCGATGCAAGCAGCGTAGCCCGGTTTTGATCGAATTCGTCCATTGCACCGGAAAATATGAGTGCTTCAAGCGTTTTGCGATTTACGCTTTTTGACGGCACGCGAAAGCAGAAATCGAAAAGATCTTCAAATGGTTTCTCTTTTCTTGCTTTATATATATCTTTGACTGCTGAGACGCCTACACTTTTTATCGCACGGAGGCTGTACCTGACAGCTCCGTCTTCAACTGTAAACGGATAGCTGCTTTTGTTCACTGACGGAGGAAGGATACGAATCCCGCTCCCCTTCGCTTCGTAAAGATATTGAGCTATTTTATCCTCATTGCCAATGACGCTTGTAAGCAATCCGCACATAAAATATAAAGGATAATGAGCCTTCAAATACGCAAGCTGGCAGCCGATCATGCTGTATGCCACCGCATGGCTTCTGTTGAAGCCATAGTTTGCGAATTTGACGATTAAATCGTAGACTTCATTTGCAGTGTCTACAGAATACTCCTTTTTTAAGCACCCTTCAACAAAATGGCTTCGCTCTCGGTCAAGAATATCTTTCTTTTTTTTGCTGACTGCACGTCTGAGCAGGTCCGCCTCACCTAAAGAAAATCCTGCCATACGCGATGCAATCACCATAATTTGCTCCTGATAAACGATGACGCCATACGTATCTTCCAATATCCCTCTTAAATCTTCGTGAGGATAATGAACCGGCACGCGCCCGTGTTTACGGTCAATAAATAACGGAATATTTTCCATCGGACCAGGCCGGTACAGTGCGTTTACCGCGACAATATCTTCTAATCCTGAAGGCTTAAGCCTTTTCAAAACGCTTCTCATCCCTGAGGATTCAAGCTGGAAAATCCCTGTCGTATCCCCTTTTGACAGCAGAGAGAATGTTTTTTCGTCTTGATAGGAAATACTCGAAAGATCTATTTTAATATTTTTTTCTTTTTCAATCATTGAAGTGATCGACTCGATGAGTGTCAGGTTGCGCAAGCCCAAGAAATCCATTTTCAAAAGGCCCAGATCTTCGAGGTGATCCATCGCGTATTGCGTTAAATAGATCCCTTCATGTCCTTCCTGAAGCGGGACAACATCAGTTAACGGTTCCTCACTTAAGACAACGCCGGCCGCGTGGGTTGACGTATGTCTCGGAAGACCTTCTATTTTTCTGGCAATCGTAAACACTTGCTGAAGCAGACTTGACTCACTGAGTCGCTTATTCAGCTCCGGCGATTGTTTTCTCGCATCATCCAAGGTCATGCCCGACCTTGAAGGTATGAGCTTCGCAAGCTGATCCGCTTCCTTCGGGCTTACACCGAATACCCTTCCGACGTCCCGAAGCGCCGCTTTTGCCGCCAGCGTCCCGAAGGTAATAATCTGCGCGACGTGCATTTCGCCGTATTTCTGCTGAACGTATTGAATGACCTCGTCCCTTCTCGTATCCGGAAAGTCGATATCAATATCCGGCATACTGATCCGTTCCGGGTTTAAAAACCTCTCAAACAGCAGGTGATGCCTGATCGGATCAACGTCCGTGATATAGAGGACATAAGCCACGAGCGATCCCGCCGCAGAACCCCTTCCCGGTCCTGTCACAATCCCTTTTTCATGGGCGTGTTTCATAAAATCCCATACGATCAGAAAATAATCGCTGAACTTCATCCGCTTGATGACATCAAGTTCATATTGAAGACGTCGAATATACTGTTCATCTGGTGTATCGAAGCGGCTGCGAAGCCCTGTCATACAAACATCCGTCAAATAATCATCCGCGGATGTACCGTCTGGAGTAGGAAATGACGGCAGGCGGGTCTGTCCCAGACTGACGTCAACCCGGCATTGTTCTGCAATCTCAACAGATGCTTGCAATGCCTCAGGATGCTCTTGGTATATAACACGCATTTCATCAATGGATTTCAAGTCGAGATCCGGCATCTCTTCGTTTGATGCCTCAGTGAGTTTTTCACCTGACTTTATCGCTTTCAAACAGCGATAGGCAGCCTGATCTTCTTTCCTTATATAATGAACATCGCCTGTCGCCGTGACCGGAATTCCCGTTTCTTCAGACAGCCGGAGGATTTGCTCAGATAAGAATTTATTTTCTTTAAACGGCTGAAAGGATAAATAAAAAGCACCTTTTCCGAATATAGACTGAAAATGAAGTGCGGCTTGAGCGGCCTGGTCAAACAGCCCTCCTTCAAGCAGCATTTCAATATAACCCTTCTCGCCGGGGGTGATCGCAATAATGCCTTCGCGATAGCTGTTAAGCCATTTTGGCTTCAGGCCGTTTTTTGATTTCGATTGCAGGACGCTGCTGATTTTCAGCAGGTTTTGATAGCCTGTATTTGATTTTGCCAGCAGGACGAGCGGGTAGGCTTCGAGCTCGTCATCATCTGTGAAAACAGAAGCCGTCAAGCCGATAATCGGGTTGATCCCCCTCGCCTTGCATGCTTTATAAAATTGTATAGCTCCGTACATGACATGATCATCTGTCAGCGCCAAAGACGCATATCCGAGCCTGTCAGCTTCACTGACGAGCTCTTCCACAGCCGCGGCGCTGTTTAGCAGGCTGTACCCGCTATGCACTTGCAGGTGAACAAAAGACATGCTATCACCTCTTTCTCCATTACGATCCATTTCTTTCTTCATTATAAGTCGGGTTTTCAAAAGAAACAAATGTTCTTTTTCGAGTCGTCATCATACTTGTCCCGAATGCTCAATATGATATAAAAGGTGAGGTGATCAAGATGGATCAGGAAGCTGGTTTTATGGTAAATTTTATCAACAGTTATTTTATTGCATTAGGGGTGCTGATTGGAGGCGCACTCATCGGAGGCCTTGGAGCATATTTGGCAGGCGAAGCCCCGCTTACGGTCATTACAAAGCTTGCGAACAGATTAAAAATATGGGCGCTGGTCGCCGCTATCGGCGGTACATTCGATGCGGTATACAGCTTTGAACGGGGTATTCTTGAAGGCAATACGAGAGATTTATTCAAGCAGATTCTTCTCATTATCTCGGCCATGGGCGGTGCGCAAAGCGGCTGGCTTATTATTTCATGGCTGACGCAGGAGCATATTTCTTCATGAGAGTGCCGCAGCATTACAAGAAACCGGGATGGCAGCGTTTTTTTGCTGGTATGATGTGCGGAGCCGTGATCAGCTGGTTTTTTTTCCTGTTTACATACGGAACATTCCAGGAGGAGCAGGTTTCCCTCATCGAAAAACAAAAAGAGCACGTCAAAGACTTGAACGACCAAATTTCCATCTATCAGGAAGACCTCCACAAACTAAATGAAGACAATAAAAGAAAACTGCTTATTCAAAGCGTCGATGTCAAATTGCTGAATGGAGAAAAATATAAAATCTCGCAGCCTGATAAAACAAAATTCGAGGAGCATGTGAAGGATGATATTTCAGAGGTCATTACAAAGGATATAGAAAGCGTCTATAAAACGAAGGAGCTTTTAAAACGGACAATTGAAAATAAAGTCTATACGATCAATGAAAAAAAATATGAGGCAGCCGTCAAGGAATTAATTATTTACACAAGGCTTTCGGTAGAAATCGAAATATCATTCGCGACGTAAATATGGAATTTTTTTAAATTTTTCAAACTCCTGTCGCTTTTTCCCATTCTTTTTTATAAACTATAAATGAGGCTTAATAGCGAAAGGAGGAGGAAGGGAAATGGAGGTTTACAGTGACCGTCAATTAGCAAAAGATCAAGCAGCCCGACTCAGACAAGGTTTTTCTGCATATGCCGAAACAAACTCACTCGCTTCCCTCATCAAAAAAGAACTTCAATCTCACAATCTCCAAGTCTACGAGGACCTTACTGAGTTCGGCTGCTGGTTCATCCCCGTCACAGATGAACACTAAGAGAGAGGGTCTCCCCTCTACTTGTGTTCTTTACATAACGTCTCCAGATCAGCTAAAATCTGTTCCGCTTTATCCCAGCTGTAAATGGAGGCGCCTGAAGCCAGAGGATGCCCTCCGCCGTTATATTTCCGGGCGAGTCCGTTAATAACAGGCCCCTTTGAACGGAATCTGACTCTGATTTGATCGTCTTCTTCTATGAAAAACACCCATGCGCGAATACCTGAGATATTTCCAAGCGTCCCGACAAGCTGCGACGCTTCAGAAGCCGTTGTGCCGAACCTTTCAAGAGTATCCTTTTTGATGAAAACAGAAGCAGCGCCATTTTCAGACAAAGACACATTTTGAAAGATATAGCCGTTAAGCTTCACCACATTCAGTTTTGTTTCATACAATTGATTAAACAGCTCTGAAGAAGAGAACGGATACTTAATAAGCTCGCCTGCATATTTTAATGTTTTTTCCGTTGTATTCGGAAATAAGAAGCGTCCGGTATCACTGACAATGCCGGCATAGATCAGCTTTGCGGCTTTTGTATTCAGCTTCCAGCCGTGCTCTTTCCCTTCTAAATACAGCTCGTAAATCATTTCACTTACTGAGCTTGCATTCGTATCGACCCACAGAAGATCGCCGTAAGGATCTTCGTTCGGATGGTGGTCGATTTTCATTAGTTTGGCGCCTGATAAATAACGCTGATCGTCGATTCTTTCCTGATTTGCTGTATCGCAGACGATCACAAGGGCGCCTTTATATGTTTCATCGTCCACCTCATCGAGGGTATATAAGAAAGAAAGGGACGGTTCTGGTGTGCCGACCGCAAAAATATTTTTTTCCGGATACGTTTCACGCAGGATTTCCGTAAGTCCGCACTGAGATCCGTAGGCATCCGGGTCAGGGCGCACATGTCTATGTAAGATAATCGTGTCATATAATGATATGGTTCTGATCAATTCTGTTTTCATTTGATACTCCTTTATTGTTTTTTTTCATTAAATCACATTCTCTGCCGACGGAAAAGAAAAATAACGTCAAAACCAAGCCCGTTTTTGTATAGAATGGGTTTGTAAACTTTTACGATGGAGGATTTCATTTATGCTGGTTCTTGTTTTTTTGATTGGGCTTTCAGCCTGCTTTTATGTGTACTATAAAGTAAAAGGCGTACGGGCAAAGCAATCTTTGGAAAAAGAAATCTTTTCAGCAAAATCTAGCATGGCATTAGGATCGCTGGTGCTGTTTTACGGACTCAATCAAATGATATTATTCCATTCAGTATTAACGCTAGTAATCGGCGGCATCTTTATCGTCATCGGAGCCGGAAGCGCATGGGCAGGTTATAAAGCCTACAGCCATTACAATCCCCTTCACGCCAAAGAAGCTGAAAGAGATCACGCGTAAGGGGCGCCTGAGACGTCCCTTAGCTTCTTTCCATCAGCTGAACCATCAGCATTGCTTTAGATACGATATGGCCTTGGCTGTGCACTTCAACTTCCATTTTTCCGAACTTTCTTCCAGCCTCTAAAATGCGCGGCTTGACTTCGATGACCGACTCCATCTGCACAGGCTTCAAAAAGAAAATGGTGATGCTTTCTATCACTAGTTCGCCGCGTTTTTTCGAGCGCAAAAACCGATTGGCCGCTTGCGTCAAAATGGTCGTAAACACGCCATAAGAAATCGTCCCCAGCTGATTTGTCATTTGCGGTGTTACTTCATACTGATAAACCGTCTGATCCTGTTTATCCTCATCCTCATCTTTAAATCCTCTTGAGACGATATCATCAAGCTTTTCCCCGACTTGAGGCTGCTTTTGAATCATTTGAAGAGCTTTCAGCACGTCTTGGCGGCTGATCATGCCAATGAGCTTTTGGTGTCCGTCAGTGACGGGAAGCACTTCGATCCCTTCCCATACCATCATTTGCGCCGCTGAGGCGACAGACGTTTTTCCAATAACCGTAACCGGATTTTTTGTCATGACTTTTTCAATGGGTGCATTCCGGTCGTGACCTGCGATATCTTTCGAGGTCAAGATCCCGTGGATTTTCATTTGTTCGTCGACAACCGGGAAACGCCCATGGCCCGTTTCAAAATTTTTCTCGTACCATTTTTCAAGTTTATCCTTGGGTGAAAGATATATCGTACGGTCAGCGGGCGTTAAAATGTCCTCCACCAGAACGATTTCTTTTTTGATCAGCTGGTCATAAATCGCCCGGTTAATCATAGCGGCGACTGTAAAGGTGTCATAGCTCGTGGATAAAATCGGCAGCTCAAGCTCGTCTGCCAGCTGCACGATGCTGTCATCTGTGTTAAATCCGCCCGTTACAAGTACAGCGGCGCCTGCCTCAAGCGCCTGTCTGTGTGCATTGATTCGATTTCCGACAATCAAAAGATTCCCGGCTGCGGTGTACCGCATCATCGCGTCCAGCTCCATTGCGCCTATGACAAATTTATTTAATGTCTTATGGAGTCCGGCCCGGCCTCCGAGCACTTGTCCGTCTATGACGTTTACAACCTCTGCATAGGTAAGCTTTTCGATATTTTCTTTTTTCTTTTGTTCAATTCTGATTGTTCCGACACGTTCAATCGTACTGACAAAGCCTTTATTCTCTGCTTCCTTGATGGCTCTGTACGCCGTGCCTTCACTTACTTTCATTTCCTTTGCGATTCTCCGCACAGAAATTTTTTCACCGACAGGCAGCGAATCAATATATGTTAAAATTTGTTCATGCTTAGTTGCCAAACCTTTCACCTCTAAGGGACAGTCTTCTGCTTTTATTATAAGGGCTCGGATGATTGATTCGCAATGAGGCAGGAAAATAAAAAGCATCTCCTGATTGTCAGGAGATGCTTTCAGCGTTTAAAGCTCGATCGTTTCACCGACGGCCATGACTTTTCCGACTCCGCCCGGCAGGCTGTCTGCAAATGCTTCCGGGTCTTGCTCGATGACCGGGAATGTATTGTAATGAACCGGCACAACTTGTTTTGCCCGCAGCCATTCTGCAGCTAGCTTGGCGTCTTCAGGCCCCATCGTAAAATTGTCGCCGATCGGCAGGAAGGCAAGATCAATATGGTTCAGCTCCCCGATCAGCTTCATGTCAGAGAAAAGAGCCGTATCGCCGGCGTGGAAGATTGTTTTGCCTTCGACAGTCAGCAGAATACCGGATGGCATGCCTGTGTAGGTGATCGTTTTATTTTCTTCGTCAGATATGGCAGATCCATGAAAGGCCTGTGTAAGCTTCACTTTCCCAAAATCAAACTGATGGGAGCCGCCGATGTGCATAGGGTGAACATTTAACCCTTTCCATCCCAAATATACAGCCAGCTCATTCGGTGCCACAACCAGCGCGTTATTTTGCTTTGCGATTTGCTCAGTGTCGCCCACGTGGTCATTGTGGCCGTGAGTCAATAAGATAGCGTCCGCTTTTGCATCCTCCGGCTTCAAGTCGGTTAACGAATTTCCTGTCAAAAACGGGTCAAATAAAATATGGTGGTCATTCGTTTCTACTGCAACTACAGAATGTCCGTGATACGTTACTTTCATTTCCTTCACCTCGTCACTTTGTTTTTGATGTTTCATTTTCCCTCTTTAAGATGCTGAAAAACTTATGTGGATTGATTCTTGTTAATCACATTGAGGCCCCCGGTTGCTTCAATTACAGTTCCTGTTACCAGGTCTGAGTTCTCTTCGCACAAAAAGGCAATGATTCTGGCGATATCTTCACCGGTGCCGGATCTTCCTATCGGCGTTTTTTCTTTGCCGATACGCTGTCTGGCTTCCTCAATTGACGCTTCCTTCATGTCGCCGACAATGTCGCCCGGGCAAACCATATTAGCGGTTATGCCCGATTCAGCTTCTTCTATCGCGATTGTTTTTGTTAAAGAAGCCAATCCCACTTTTGCGGCGCCGAAAGCGGAGCGGTGAAGCCAGCCGGGTGCGTGTGCCGCGCCTTGAAATCCGTACGTGATGATACGCCCGAATTGCTGTTTCCTCATGACCGGAATAACTGCTTTGAATAAGTGAAAGACGGCGCTTAAATTCCCTTCCAGCATACCGTACCATTCGTCATCGGTATAATCGGCTAACTTTTTTCGTTCAAATATGTATGGCCCCGCGTTGTTAATCAAAAAGTCGATTCTCCCGAAGCGGTCCAAGGCAGCGTCTGCGATGCGCAGCAAATCTTCTTTTTTAGTGACATCACCTTTTACAAATTGCAGCCGGTCAAGGTAATCAGGACAGGCATCCTTCAGGCGGTTTACTGCCTCTTCATCCTGCCTGTAATTCACTGTTACTGAATACCCCTTTGCAAGCAATGTTTCAGTCACTTTGCGGCCTAATCCCTTCGAACCGGCAGTAATTAAAGCATGTCGCACATGAATACCTCCCAAAGCAACGTTGCCGCTTTTCAATAAAGTGTTTCTTCTTCTACTTTACTATAAAAGGCCGTCAATATCACTTTTTACACTTTGCCATACAAAAAAAGCTGCCTATAATAGACAGCTTATTCCGCAGAAGATGAAGGCTCTTGATCCGGGATATCCACATAACCGCTTTGATATGCTTCGGAAATGAGCCTTGTTGTCTCCTGGCTTTCTTGTTCATCATAAATATAGCGTTCCGGTTCTTTTTTCATCCTTCTGCCTCCCATCATTATAGAGGTAGGTTGGCTATAAAGACGGGATTTTATGAAGGAAATTTTAACAAACTCCGGCAGCCACACAAGCTTTCGCCTTTACGAGCGCCTCCTCTACCTGTTTGAAGCCCGTGCCTCCTGCGCTCATTCTTTTTTCGACCGCATGATAAGGATCCAAAACAGTGTAAATATCTTCTTCGAAAAGATCGCTCGCCTTCTGAAAATCGTCAAACGGCATGTCGCTTAAATAAATTCCTTTTTCGATGCATGTGTACACAAGCTTTCCGACCACTTCGTGCGCTTCTCTGAATGGCATTCCTTTCTTCGCTAAATAATCAGCCAGTTCCGTCGCATTTGAAAAGTCTTGTTTTGTCGCTTGCTTCATGACGTCTTTGTTAACAGTCATTGTTTGAATCATGCCTGTGAAGATTTGCAGGCTGCCTTCGACCGTTTTCACCGTGTCAAACATGCCTTCTTTGTCTTCCTGCAGGTCTTTGTTATAAGCGAGCGGAAGGCCTTTCATGATCGTAAACAGCCCCATCATGTCACCGTACACGCGTCCTGTTTTGCCGCGGATCAGCTCAGCCATATCCGGGTTTTTCTTCTGCGGCATCATGCTGCTTCCCGTTGCGTACGTATCGTCTAGCTCAATGAATTTAAACTCCTGCGAGCACCACAGAATGATTTCTTCAGAGAAACGGGAAAGGTGCATCATCAGCATGCTGCTGTTGCTTAAAAATTCCAGAATGAAGTCTCTGTCGCTGACGCCGTCGAGGCTGTTTTCATAAATGGAATCAAAGCCGAGCAGCTCTGCTGAATACTCACGATCGATCGGGAAGGTGGTACCCGCGAGCGCTCCGCAGCCGAGCGGAGATTTGTTGATCCGCTTCATTGAATCCTGAAAACGTTCCTTGTCGCGCTCCAGCATCCAGAAATACGCAAGCAGATGGTGCGCGAATGAAATCGGCTGGGCGCGCTGAAGATGAGTGTAGCCCGGCAGAATGGTTTCAACATTTGCTTCTGCCTTATCAATGAGCGCGCCTTGAAATGCCTCTATCAGCTCGATAATGTGAGTGACATGGTTTTTCAAGTACAAATGCATGTCAGTTGCCACCTGGTCATTCCGGCTTCTTCCGGTATGCAGCTTGCCGCCGAGAGGGCCGATTTCGTCAATGAGCATTTTCTCAATGTTCAAATGAATATCTTCATAATCAACTGAGAACTCTAATGTCCCGTCTTCTGCTTTTTGCAAAAGGGCATTCAGTCCCTCACGGATTTTCAGCTCTTCTTCTTCTGTCAGGATACCGCATTTTTTCAGCATGGCAGCATGTGCGAGAGACCCTGTAATGTCTTCAGTCACTAAATGTTGGTCAAATGATATGGACGCGCCGAATTCGTCGACCCATTTTTCCGGTGTTTTTTGGAATCGGCCTCCCCAAAGCTTCTTCATGCTTTAATCTGCTCCTTCTTTTTCACGATGCTGTTCACTTTTGTCGGAAGTCCCCAAAGCTCGATAAATCCGATTGCCGCATGGTGGTCAAACGCATCGTCTTTTGTATATGTTGCAAGCTTTTCATCATATAGAGAGTATTCTGATTTACGGCCTTCAACTATCGCATGGCCTTTAAACAGCTTCACGCGAACGATGCCTGTAACGTGTTTTTGCGTTTCTTTTAAGAAAGCGTGCAGCGCGTCTTTTAAAGGCGAGAACCATAAGCCGTTGTAAATGATTTCTGACAGCTTTTGTTCGATGGCCGGTTTAAAGTGCGCGACCTCTTTCACTAATGTTAAATCTTCCAGTTCTTTGTGTGCTTTGATAAGCGTCATCGCACCCGGGCATTCGTATACTTCACGGGATTTAATGCCGACAAGGCGGTTTTCCACGTGGTCGATACGTCCGACACCATGCGCGCCTGCAATTTCGTTCAGTTTTAAAATTAATTCAGAAAGTGAGTAAGAGACGCCGTCGATGGATACAGGCACGCCTTGTTCAAATGCGATTTCAATCACTTCCGGCGTGTCCGGCGTTTTTTCCAGCGGAGCTGTTAAATCGTATGCACCTTCTGGCGGAGCCGCCCACGGATCTTCTAAAATGCCGCACTCATTTGCACGTCCCCAGAGGTTTTGATCAATGGAATATGGGCTGTCAAGATTAATCGGAATCGGAATGCCGCGGCTTGCCGCATATTCAATTTCTTCTTCACGAGACCATTGCCATTCCCGAACCGGAGCGATGACTTCAAGGTCAGGATTCAATGATTTAATTGATACCTCAAAACGCACCTGGTCATTTCCTTTCCCTGTGCATCCGTGCGCAATTGCCTGCGCCTCTTCTTTTTCTGCGATCTCGACTAATTTTTTTGCAATAAGCGGCCGAGACAATGCGGACACGAGCGGATATTTCCCTTCATACATCGTGTGAGCCTGCAAAGATAACAGCGCGTAATCCTGGGCGAATTCTTCTTTTGCATCGATCACGTAAGAATTTGTTGCGCCGACTTCAAGCGCTTTTTGCTGAACAAACGCCAAGTCCTTGCCTTCGCCGACATCCAGACAGCAGGCGATGACATTATACCCTTGCTCTTGAAGCCATTTTATCGCGACGGAAGTATCGAGACCCCCTGAGTATGCTAATACGACTTTTTTCTGTTCTGCCATGATAAAAATCTCCTCTCAACCCTGTTTCTTTTGTATAAAAATAAATTATATTTAATAAAAATACATTTTGTATGTATACACTTTAACAAGTAAGTTCCTTTTTTTCAAGCCTTTTATTAAAAAAACTTCACCCATTTTTCCGGGTGAAGTTTCGTAGTATTTATTCATTTACTTGTCTTTTCTGATTTCTCTGACCACATGGGCGATCTCCGGAATAATCAGCTTATTCATCGCCAGCTTTACCGCACCGCTGGAGCCTGGCGTTGAAAAAACGGCTGTATGTTGGATAACGCCGGCTGCGGCTCTCGACATGATCGCACTGGAGCCGATGTCTTCTGTATAACTGAGCATCCTGAATATTTCTCCAAAGCCGGGCAGCTCTTTAGAAAACAACGGCGAAATGGCTTCAATGGTGACGTCCCTCTTTGCAATACCCGTCCCGCCGTTTAAGAGGACCGCGTCCGTCTGATCATCCATGCATCCCGCTAAGACAGACTGCTGCAGGGCATCCTTTTCGTCTTTCACAATTTCATATGCAGTAATCTGATGGCCGGCTTCTTCTAAAGATGAGATCATCAGCCTGCCGCTTTTATCCGTTTCTTCTGTTCTCGTATCACTGACAGTAATCACTTTGCACCGGACAATATCGGGTGCTTCTTGTTTATGCTCTTGAACGCTCATTGGCTCACCTCTTTGTATTTTTGTCTACCTTTATGATGCTTCAACAAAAAAGCACATTCAAGTGAATGTGCTTTTTGCATTATTTAGCTAAACGAACAACGTCTCGTGCAATCATGACTTCCTCATCAGTCGGAATGATCATAACTTTTACTGGAGAATGAGGGTAGCTGATGAACGCTTCCTCACCGCGTACGTTATTAAGCGCAGGATCCCAGTATACACCCATAAATTCCAGACCGCGAAGAACGCGTTCTCTGACTTCTACGCTGTTTTCACCGATACCGGCAGTAAAGATAATCGCATCAACACCGCTCATTCTGGCAGCGTAAGAACCGATGTATTTGTGGATGCGGCTCGCGAAGACTTCAAGCGCAGTTTCCGCGCGCTCATTTCCTTGTTTCGTTGCTTCAACGATGTCACGAAGATCGCTTGAGAAACCGGAGATGCCAAGCAGTCCGCTTTTTTTGTTTAATGTATTCAGTACTTCGTCAGCTGTCTGGCCTGTTTTCTCCATAATGTATGGGATCAGGGCAGGGTCGATGTTTCCAGAGCGTGTACCCATTGCAACACCGGCAAGCGGCGTGAAGCCCATAGATGTATCAATTGATTTTCCGCCTTCAACAGCTGCAATACTTGCGCCGTTACCAAGGTGGCAGGAAATCAGGCGTAAATCTTTTAACGGACGGCCGAGAAGCTCTGCCGCACGCTCAGTCACATATTTATGTGAAGTGCCGTGGAAGCCGTATTTACGAATACCGAATTTTTCATAATATTCGTATGGCAGGCTGTACAGGTAAGACTGCTCAGGCATTGTCTGGTGGAATGCCGTATCAAAAACAGCAACCGCAGGAACATTTGGAAGCACTTCTTTAAAGGCTTTAATTCCGACGATATTTGCCGGGTTGTGCAGCGGCGCCAATTCAGAAATATCTTCAATCTCCTGAATTGTTTCGTCCGTTAATAAAACGGAATCGCTGAATTTTTCTCCGCCGTGTACCACGCGGTGTCCAATTCCGTCAATTTCATTTAAATCTTTGATAATGCCGAATTCTGTCAGCTTATTAAGCAGCATTTTAACCGCTACCGCATGATCAGGTATATCAGTTACTTCTGTATTTTTTTCGCCGTTTACAGAAATCGTGAACACACTGTCGGCGATACCGATTCGTTCAACTAAGCCCTTCGTTAAAACGGTTTCTGAAGGCATTTCGAAAAGCTGAAATTTCAAAGACGAGCTTCCTGCGTTAATTGCAATAATTTTGGACATGATTGACGCTCCTTTTTACTCTGTATCAACATCTTCGTTTTTCGTACTTTTTTCCCGGGTGAATCATCATTTTCTCCCGAAAAATATCTGACTTTTCCATTTAAACATTGTCATGTCGGCTTTTCAAGTCAACTTACGTATTGATAACGCTTACAAAAAGAAGTCGTTATTTTCAGACACATTACCTATGCGCTTAACATTGATTAACGCTTACATTCTGCAGTTTCTCCTTTCGTATTTTGTGTTTTGAAACCCTATTCAATTCGTTTATCTGCCCCCAGATATTCATACAAAAAAACAGCTTAAGCTTCCTCATATGACGGACGCTCAAACTGTTTTTTCATTTCTATTTTTCCTTAGTAAACCACGCATCTATTTGCGCCATCATGTCGAGCATCGCCTTCTGGTTGGAGAAAGAAGGCAGATTCGCAAGCAGAATTTGGTTCGGCGCTTTCGTCTCTTCATCTGTTTTCTGAAGCACAAGGATACTTTTGGCATGGGCTTCGTCTTTAAAAATTGATTTCGGCAGCTGCAATAATGCATTGATATGAACCTTGTCCTCGAAAAACTGCTTCAGCTTATCGCTTTGAGAGCTTTCAAACAAATGATTCGGGATCATAAAGAACAGGTAGCCGCCCGGTTTCGTATGCTTGACGCTTTGCTCAATAAACAAATGATGAGAGAAGGAATGGCCTTCATCCGCTTTCAGTTCAAAGGCTTTTGCCCCTTCGTCATTCGGATAATAGCCAACCGGCAGATCGCATATCACTGTGTCAACCGGATCGATAAACAGCGGCTCGAGGCTGTCCTGGTGGAACAGTTCCAGCTCTTTTTTCAGAAGGTTCGCCTGGTCATAGGCAATTTTCAAGAGCACGTCATCTATCTCTATGCCATAGCTTTTCGCCGTATTTTCAGACAGCTGGTTTAACACGGTGAACAGAAGATTTCCCGTTCCGACAGCCGGATCAAGAAGCGTTAACTCCTTTTTTCCCGCCATAAACTTATTTACCAGATAACTGATAAAAAGCCCGATTGTGTCCGGCGTCATTTGTCTGTTTGGATGGGATATATCCTTTAATCCCTTTAGGACGGCTAGCTGGAATGCTTTGCGCACCCACTCGTGCTCATATGTGTCAAATTCGGCTTTTTCAAGCAGTGCTTGAAGCTTTTCAGCCTTCTCATTCGGCAGCTTCAGCTGATCCGTTTTTTCAAGAAAATACATTTCTCCCGCTTCGGCAAGCGCTTCTATATATGAAATCTGCAATTCATTTTTTATGATGATCGCGGCATCATCCAGCATCCCGTATACCGCACCTACATGATCGTTTTGCATAATGTGTTCCTCCTTGCCATGAAAAAAGCTCCGGCGGCAGCCTGGAGCTTTTTTCACCTGCTTACTTCAATAATGCCTTGGCAGCCTCAATCGGCTCTTCATAATTCGGGTGGTTCGTTGCTTCGCTTACATATTCAGCGTAAACGACTTTTCCGTTCTCATCAAGCACAAATACGGAACGCGCAAGCAGACGAAGTTCTTTTATGTATACACCGAACGCTTCGCCAAATGACATGTCTTTGTGGTCTGACAGAGTTTTCACTTTGTCAATTCCGTTTGCTCCGCACCAGCGCGCCTGTGCAAATGGAAGGTCCGCACTGATTGTGTAAATGTTGACATCTCCAAGCTTTGCAGCCTCTTCGTTAAAGCGGCGGGTTTGTGCATCGCAAACGCCTGTGTCAATTGAAGGGATAACAGAAATAATCGTTACTTTTCCTTTCATGTCAGCTAACGATTTTTCTTCAAGGCTGTTTGTCAGCACTGTGAAATCAGGAGCTTGATCCCCTACTTTCACTTCTTGTCCGACAAGCGTAACCGGACCGCCTTTGAATGTAATTTCAGCCATTATAATTCCTCCCTTTCGTATGTATGTCTCTATCATAGTAAAGTTTCTTGCAAACTGCAAAGTTTATGCCAAAAAAAAGTTAACTGCGGCCGCCGCAGTTAACCCTTCTTTAATAATTCATATTGTTCATTTGGTTTTGGTTTTGATTTTGGCCTTGGTTTTGATTCTTGTTATTTTTCTTAAACATTTGCTGTATGCGTTCCAGTGTTTGAGGGGCTGCGTCTAGAATTTTCTCAATCAAATGAGTATTTTCATCTAAATGAAGCATTCTGATGCCAGTCGAACCGACAATTAAAAACGCGATCGGCGTAATAGACACACCGCCTCCGCTTCCGCCTCCGAAGGGCAGTTTTTGTTCTCTTGTTTCATCGTCTTCCGATTTTTTCTCAGCCGGCTTGCCGCCAAACTCGCTGCCGCCTGCAGCGAATCCGAATCCGACTTTAGAAACGGTTAAAATCACGCTTCCATCCGGTGTTTCAACCGGATCCCCGATGATTGTGTTAACATCAATCATTTCCTTCAAGTTTTCCATTGCGGTTTTCATTAAACCTTGGATGGGATGGTCTGCCATATACGCTTCCTCCTTAAACTGATGAATCATTCTTTGAAGTCATTCGAGCTGACGGATTCTTCTTTAATACAGAAAGCTCCCGTCCGTATTTGACGAATTTGAAAGCTGCAAGCATAGCATGTCCAAAGCGAAAAAAGAATATACACTGAAAATGGGTCTTGGAAACAGGGACTTGAAACGATGGAATCACTTCATAAACAGGCTTGTTCACAAAGTCTAAATGGTCATGAAGCATAGCTGCGATAGCGCCTTTGACTCCCCATACGGCACCCGTTAACACACCTGTCACCGCTGCGTCATGAATCCCGACAACTGTGATCCATTCGAGTTTTGTGATATGCAAATGCGCTATAAAAGAGGCGCTGATTTTCCTTAACTTGGTGACATGATGCAAAAGCATTTCAATTTTATTGATGCTTTGCTGCACATCATCAAACGTAATTTTTTTCTTGCTGCTGCTTTTTTTCACTTTCGATTTTGTGTTCTGTCTGATATTGACTGTTCCGTCATCTTTGTTCACCTTAATCGCCGGAATTGTTTTTTTAATCCGAACCAGGCCAAACAGCGTTGTAATTTTCAAAGTTATTTTGTCATTATCCTCAGCATGAAGATACTCCGCGGCAACATGAATTTTCATTCTGAGAAGCAGCACGATACCTATAAGAATAAGAATGGCTGACAGCACATATACCATATTCTTCACTTCCTCTAGGAAGCATTATCGCCCATTCAGCAAAAAATAAACCCGGACGGGGTCCGGGTTTATTTGTTATTTACGATATAATTTTTCGTGCACCACAGTTGTATCAGCAATGTAATCATGAATCCCCTGTTTTTTAGGAGAAAAAGCGATGACGATATATAAAATCCAAATCTTATCAATATACCGCCCGACCACTTCACGGAAAATCACAGTGCTCCATGTCAGCTTATGGCCCTGCTTGACAGAAATTACTTTGAGGCCGAACACCATTTTTCCGAGCGTTTGCCTGAAGTATTTGGTCATCAGCGCAAAATATGCCAGATAAACGAAAAGCGTTGTGATGCTGTACGCTGAGATGGTGAACATGCCGGATGTTTTCGGCAGATCCAGTAAAGTAAAGATGGGAGAAACGATTAAATGGTTTAACCCCCACACAACGAGCCAATCAAGCAGGAAAGCCCAAAAACGGACCCAAAAGCCCGCATATGCGTGTGTGAGCTGTTCCGCTTGATCCGGGCCTGCGATGTCGCTGCGCTCTAACTCTTCATATGTCGCATCCATTATTGACCCCTCCTACTTCGCATAGAGATACATCATTCTCGGCGAACCGGATTGTGAAAGAACTTCTCTCATATTCAGAAAATCAATTTCACTTTTAAACATTTTGTTCGCTCCCATGGTAAACAGAGAGCCTAATCCGAAGCTTTCCTCGTAAGAGACGACAGAAGCGTTTTTCAAGTTTTTATGATCTTTTTTCATGGCCGCAATTGTATCATCATAAAATCCGAGTTCATCCACAAGATTCAGTTTTTTCGCCTGCCGCCCGTCATACACGCGTCCGTCCGCGATTTTCTTTACTTCCGCTTTCGATATGCCGCGGCCTTCTGAAATGACATCGACAAAGCCTTCATAGGAGTTATCAACCATAGATTGCATAATATTTTTTTCTTCTTTTGTCATCTCACGGGAAGGAGACATAATATCCTTGTGAGTCCCGCTTTTAATGGTCTCAAAAGAGATGCCGAGCTTATCAGCCAGCTTTGAGTAATTCACGCTCTCCATGATAACCCCAAGAGATCCTGTCAGGGTTTCCGGTGTCGCAAAAATTTTATCGGCAGCTGTTGAGATATAATAACCTCCGGAAGCTGCCATCGATCCCATTGACACATAAATTGGTTTTTTTGTTTCTTTTTTTACTTCTTCCAGTTTTTTATGTATTTCGGCACTTTCATACACTCCGCCTCCCGGAGAGTTTACCTTGAGTACGATCCCTTTAACCGCATCATCCTCTTTTGCCTGCTCAAGATTTTTTAAGAATGTTCGGTGGTTATATCCGTCTGAACCGAGCAGACTGCTTGAATCACCATTATCCTGAATAGTGCCGCTGACCTCCAAAACGGCGATTTTGCTGGAAAGGCTTCCGTTTTCAAGCGTCACTTCCTGGGATTCATCTGTCAGTGACGTAAGGTCTGTTTGAGCACCCTTGACACTTTCAAAGAAACTCATTGAGATACTGACGATGATGGACACGCCAAAAATTCCAAGGGCGATCACTAATGCGATCCATCTTTTTGCATTCATTTTTTCTCCTCCTTTTTCCCAACTCTCTCATTATACGATTCAAATAAAAAAATGTTTCATTGATGAGAAAGCTCCGGCTTAACGGGCTGCCGGCAAACGTGGTACACTTATGACCAAAGGTATTTTATCACAAATACTGGATGGCAGAAAAATTTAAATATGACAGCAAAGGGGAAATGGGATATGACCGATCATCGCCGTAATGTTTATTTTTTTCACAAACAGGACCAGGACACAAACAAACAAGTCAGCTCCTTAACACAATTGGCTGAAGAGAACGGATTTACTGTTGTCAATCAGCCTTCTGACGCCAATATTATTGCCAGTGTAGGCGGAGACGGTACATTTTTGCAGGCGGTCAGAAAGACGAATTTCCGTGACGACTGCTTATACGTCGGCATCACCAAAAAGGGGAAAGCTCATTTATACTGTGATTTTAATAGTGATGAGCATGAAAAAATGGTGGATGCGATGACGTTTGAACAAATTGAGGTCAGAAAATATCCGCTGATTGAAGTGACAGTGGATCAGACCAGTCCTTTTCATTGTTTAAACGAAGTTTCCATTCGTTCGAGCATAATTAAAACCTTTGTGATGGATGTGCTGATTGACGATCTGCACTTCGAAACGTTCAGAGGAGACGGGATGATTATTTCCACGCCTACAGGCAGCACAGCTTATAATAAGTCTGTGGCCGGAGCTGTCGTTGATCCGCTGCTTCCCTGCATGCAGGTGACGGAGCTTGCTTCGCTTAACAATAATACCTACCGCACTCTAGGCTCTCCGTTTGTCCTCAGCTCTGAACGAAAGCTGACGCTTCGTGTGGTGCAAGCCGGAAATGAACACCCGATTATCGGTTTGGACAATGAAGCACTCAGCACAAGAAACGTGAAAACGATTGAAATCAAGCTGTCTGATAAAAAAATAAAAACAGTGAAACTAAAGGACAATTCATTTTGGGAAAAAGTAAAACGGACATTTTTATAGAAAAAGAAAAGGACAGGCTATTCGCCTGTCCTTTTTAATTGTTGATTCTCATATACAATCTGACCGTTGATAACGGTTTTTTCTATCTTTAAAAGATGAAGCTGTTTCGGGTCAATTGTAAACGGATCTTCACTGAGAACGGTAAAATCCGCGTCATACCCTTCAGCTATTTTTCCCCGTGTCTGTTCTTTGTAAATGATCTCTGCACTTCCTGCTGTATAAAGCCTGATAGCTTCATATACTGTTAAACACTCGCTTTCGTTATAGCTCGGACCGTTCTGTTCGCGGCTGCTTGTCCGAAGCACCGCAGACTGAATGCCGAGAAGCGGCTCAACAGGCTCAATCGGAGCATCAGAACCCCCTGCACATAAAATGCCTTTAGAGATCAGTGTTTTCCAAGCAAAAGCTGTTTTCATACGGTCTTCTCCAAGACGGTCAATCACCCAAGGAAAATCACTGGCGACAAAATGAGGCTGAAGATCAAGAGCAATCGGCATGCGTGCTGCTTTTTCAATCAGCTCTTCATTCAGCACCTGAGCATGGATCAGACGATCATGCCGGCCGCTTTTTGGCGGATGCTGCTCGACAGCCTGCAGCACTTTTTCAAAGGCAAGGTCGCCGATGGCATGGACGGCGACCTCCATTCCTTTCTCTCTCGCTTTTTGAACGAGGCCGCTCAGTGTTTCATCATCATGGACTTGAACACCGTTTGTGGAAGGATCGTCATGATACGGTTCTTTTAACAAAGCTGTTCTCCCGCCAAGCGCTCCATCAGAAAATAGTTTCATCGCACCGAATTCAACGTACGGACCAGACGGCTTCTTCATTTTCTCCCACCGATCAACCGCTTCATGATGAACGAGCAAATGACAGCGAAACGGATACTTTCCGCTTGCCGCAGCCGTCTCATAAGCTTTCATCGGAACGGACACATCGCCGTAATAAGACAAATCTTCCGAATGGCCGCCTGTCAGGCCTTTTGTCCAGCAATCCTGAATGGCCGCTGTAAGCGCCTGATCAACATAGTGCTGAGATACAGGCGGAACGGCTTGAAGGACCAGATCCTGCGCCTTATCAAACAGAAGCCCCGTCGGCTCGCCGTCTGCATCTCTGCCAATGACTCCGCCATCGGGATCAGGAGTGGCTTTTGAAATTCCTGCGGCTTGCAGCGCCGCAGAATTGACCGCTATTGCATGCCTGCATACCCGTTTGAGCAGGACGGGCCTGTCCGGGAATAAAGGATCAAGGTCATGCTTCGTCAAATAAGCCGGCTTCTCGAATTGATTTTCATTCCAGCCCTCTCCAATGAGCCAATCGTCTTCAGACAGGCTTTCTTCTCTTGCCTTCGCAGCCTGCAGCACAGCTTCTTTAGATGTAAACGAAGACAGATCAAGCTGGAGCTGTTTTTCTCCGTGCCCGATCAGATGCAAATGGCTGTCCACAAATCCTGGAAACATGACTGCTCCGTTCAAACTGATGTCTTTAGTTTCCGGTGAACTGTATTTCTTCTTCAGACTCTCATAGCTGCCGGTGCCTTTTATGACACCATCCTCAACATAAACAGCCTCCGTTTGGCGGCCTTCTTCGAGCATCGTATAAATGAAACCGCCGTGCCATATCGCCTTCATTCACGTTCACTCTCTTTCTTTACGCCTTTTTATTGGCTTTGAGCTGTTCTTCACGTTTTCTTAATTCCACTCGTCTGATTTTTGCAGAAGCCGTTTTCGGCAGGCTTTCGACAAATTCAATCTCTCTTGGATATTTGTATGGAGCCGTAATGGTCTTCACATGATTTTGCAGAACTTTGACAAGCTCATCACTGCGTTTTTCGTGATCTTGCAGGACAACGTATGCTTTAACGATGGAACCTCTTATTTCATCCGGGCTTGCGACAACAGCACATTCTTTGACTTCAGGGTGCTTCACGAGCGCGTCTTCCACTTCGAATGGCCCGATCGTGTAGCCGGAGCTGATAATGATATCGTCATTTCGGCTTTCAAACCAGAAGTAACCATCCTCATCTTTTCTTGCTCTGTCTCCTGTCAGGAAATAATCGCCGCGAATTTGTGTTTTCATTCTTTCCGGATCTTTAAAATATTCTTTAAAGAGCGCCGGGGTGCTGAGGTGAACAGCGATATCGCCAACCTCACCAGTTTTGCAGATTTCACCGTCTTCATTGATGATCTCTACCTGATTTCCCGGTGTTGGTTTTCCCATGCTTCCCGGTTTAATAGCCGTATCTTTCAAAACACCGACTAAGAGCGTGCTTTCTGTTTGGCCGTATCCGTCTCGTACCTTAATGCCAAAGTGCTTTTGGAAAACATCAATGACTTCACGGTTGAGCGGCTCGCCTGCAGAAACAGCGCTGTGAAGTGCAGAAAGATCAAAGCGGTCCAAGCCTTCGACCTTCGCCATTAAGCGGTATTCCGTCGGCGTACAGCAGAAAACATTGATTTTGTAACGATTTAAAAGCTCTAGATATTTTTCTGCTTTGAATCTGCCGTGGTACACAAAACCGGTTGCTCCGCTGCCAAGCACCGCTAAAAACGGACTCCATACCCACTTTTGCCAGCCAGGGGCAGCAGTTGCCCAGACGATATCCTTTTCAGAAATATCAAGCCAAGCGCCGGCAGAAGTTTTTAAATGAGCAAATGCCCATCCATGTGTATGTACAACACCTTTCGGCTGACCTGTTGTCCCGGAAGTATAAGATAAGAAAGCCATATCATCTCTTGTTGTGTCAGCTGTTTTAAATTGGCTTCCGTCCGCTTCAATTGATAAGAGATTTTTCCAGCCGGCATCATTATCACCAATAGACAGTGTAATCAGTTTGTCAGCCGTACTGACATCACGGAAAGCGCCGATAAATTCGGAATAGACGATGGCGCCTTTTACCTCTGCATGTTCAATTCGGTATTCAAGATCCTTCGCGCGAAGCATTTCAGAGCACGGAATGACGACCATTCCAGATTTCAGGATAGCCAAATAAACGGCATAGGCTTCAAGCACCCGCGGAACCATTACAATCAGCTTGTCTCCCTTTTTAAATCCAAGATCAGCTAAGACGGCTCCGATTTTATTTGTTTCTTCCATCAGCTTTTCATACGACCATGATTCTTGTTTGCCCGACTCATCCTCCCATAGAAGAGCGGTTTTTTGTCCAGCGGCACTGAACTTTTCCATTTCATTCACTAAATTATATTGCATAGGGGCGATTAAATCTTCTCGTTTCAACACGAACAACTCCTCACTTTCTCCACCCATTATACATAAATACAGGCTCTTTCCGTAAGGATATGCCTAAAAACAACCTCTGTAAACATAGATTTTATAGGCCGCTGGTCCTTTTTTATATGTAAAAAATGAAAAGGAGTGGGGATTCCCCCACTCCAAAGCCATTATGTGAAATTGTAAATTAGAATTGTCCTCCGCCCATGTTTTGTTGAGCAAAAGATACAAGACGTTTTGTGATCTCTCCTCCAACAGAACCGTTAGCGCGAGAAGTTGTTTCTGCTCCAAGGTTTACACCGAATTCAGAAGCGATTTCCAATTTCATTTGGTCGATCGCTTGAGCAGCTCCTGGTACTAAAAGGTTGTTGCTGTTACCTGAGTTATTGTTAGCCATGTGTCTCACCTCCTTGTGAGTATAGAATGTGTTAAAACACATGGCTTCATACAGAAAATCTTTGGTAATTGTATACAGGAGCCGGCTCTTCGTTAAAAGAGTTCTGCGAATTTGTCGTTTGCTTCTTGTTCGCTATATAATGTCATTGTTTCAATGTGATCAACCGCCTCTTGAATCAGCGGTTCAAAATCCACAAAGCTCTCAAAGTGTTCGATTTTTTCTTTTTTCGGGCGTGTTTTCGGGCTTGGCGGCGTAAAGATCGTGCAGCAATCTTCAAATGGCTGGATGCTTGTTTCGTATGTGCCGATTTCCCGTGATATTTCGATGATTTCTGTTTTATCCATGGCGATTAACGGACGCAGAATAGGTGTAGACGTAACCGCATTAATCGCGTACATGCTTTCAAGCGTCTGGCTCGCTACCTGTCCGAGGCTTTCCCCCGTAATAATCGCGAGCCCGTTTCTTTTTTCTCTGATTCTGTCGGCAATTTGAAGCATTAAGCGGCGGGTTGCCGTCATCGTATAGTTTTCAGGAATTTGTTTTTGGATCAGCTCTTGCGTCTTTGTAAAGGGGACGATATGAAGCGTCATGCTTCCTCCGAAGCGAGACAGACACTTCGCTAAGTCCATCACTTTTTGTTTCGCACGTTCGCTTGTGTATGGCGGGCTGAAGAAATGGACAGCTTCTACTGAGAGTCCTCTTTTCATTGCGTAAAAACCGGCTACCGGGCTGTCAAAACCGCCGGAAAGCATCAGCATCGCTTTCCCTGCTGAACCGACAGGAAGTCCGCCGGCGCCTTTTTCATTGCGAATCGTCAAAAAGGTTGCTTCCTCCCTGATTTCAATTCTGAGCGGTATGTCTGGATTGCGGACATCAACTGTCAGCCCTTCTGTATTTCGCAAAATATGGCCGCCGATTTCAGCGTTCATTTCATTCGTATCTAATTCAAACTGTTTATACGCTCTCTTCGTTTCGACTTTAAACGTATCACCAGGCTGATATTGATCCTTGATCGCCTGCAGGGCAGTTGTCTTAATATCATCAAGGCGGCTCTCACACTTAATGGCCAGACTGAAGCTTTGAATGCCAAACACCTGTTTCAAGTGAGGAAAAAGAGCCTCAGGATCCACTCCATTTAATGTAATCGTCATACGATCCCGATTTGAAAAGTATTTTAATGTCGGATAGTCTTTCAGGACAAGCCTGACGTTTTGCTTTAAACGTTCAATAAAGCTTTTTCTGTTTTTTCCTTTGGTTGATATCTCCCCAAAACGAATTAATATATGATCGTAATTCATATTCTACCTCATCATTTTTTTTAGTTTTTTGATGCCAGGCACAAGCGCGTTCATAAATGGCTCTGTCACATCGCTTGTCTGGCTGTAGTTTAAGCTGATTCTGATGCTGCTTCCGGCGATCTGCTCTCCCTTGCCCATCTGTAACAGAACTTTGCTCGGTTTATGTTCCTTTGCCGAGCAGGCTGATGTTGTTGAAACGAATATATCCTTTTCCTCCAGCATGTGCAAAAGCACCTCCGCTTTTATGCCCGGCACAGAGAAATTAATGATATGCGGAGCGCTATTGAATTGAGGCGTATTTAAGACAACACCGTCTGAATCACTCAGCCTTTTCATAAACAATTCCTTTGCGGCCTCCATTCTTTCAAGGTGATGATGATAATCATCAGCCGCAAGATTGATGGCTTTGGCCAGTGAAACCGCACCTGCTGTATGCTCGGTTCCTGCACGTATGCCTTTTTGCTGAGAGCCGCCTGTTATCAGCGGGATAAGACGCGTTCCTTCCTTTACTAAAAGTGCACCTGTCCCCTTCAGTCCGTGGAATTTATGGCCGGATATGGAACAAAGATCAATGCCGGCATTCTCGATCGCCAAGGGAACTTTAAAGATGCCTTGCACATAATCAACGTGAAACAGAATGTTCGGATACTGCTTCAGCACTTCCCCGGCCTCTTCAATCGGCTGCACCGAGCCAACTTCATTGTTCACATGCATCATGCTGACAAGCACGGTATCCGGCCGAATCGCATCTTTCAGTTCCTTAATGGACACAAATCCATCTTCATTTACTGAAAGATAAGTTACTTCAAACCCGAATAGCTCTGTCAGCTGCTCCAAAGATTCAGTAACGGACGGATGTTCGATAGAAGTGGCAATGATATGTTTGCCTGTTTTTATCTTTGACAAAGCGGCACCTTTTAAAGCCACATTATTAGCTTCTGTAGCACCTGACGTAAATACAATATCATAATTCTTTAGGCCCAAGGCTCTTTTTATTTGATTTTTGGCTGCCTGAAGCAGCTGTTCCGTTTCGGCTCCATATCGGTGCAAAGATGAAGGATTGCCAAAATATCGGCTGCTAGTCTGTTCATAAACGTTCAAGACTTCATTATGCGGTTTGGTCGTTGAACTATTATCTAAATATATCATCTTTTTTTACTCCTTTATGAAAGCGGTACAAGGTATGATATTTATGTTACCATAACAAAATTTAATAGAAAATTACAAAAAGCTAGTATTGACTTCTAATTTTTTTACCATATAATAAGATTTGTTCGTTTCGTCATATTATCTGACAATTAATTGACTGAATATTTTAACATAATTATTAGGAGGATTTTTTTCATGAAACACTCACTGCCTGTCAAAGATACCATTATTATTGGTTTCATGCTATTTGCGCTATTCTTTGGAGCAGGAAATATGATTTATCCGCCGGAACTTGGACAAGCAGCCGGACACAATGTCTGGAAAGCCATCGGCGGATTTTTACTGACCGGGGTAGGCCTGCCGCTTCTCGGAATTATCGCTATCGCATTAACCGGCAAGGATGCTAAAGGACTTGCTGATAAAGCTCACCCTGCATTCGGTACAGTATTTACTGTTGTGCTTTATTTATCAATCGGACCATTATTCGCCATCCCGAGAACAGGAACCGTTTCTTATGAAATTGGTGCGGTTCCGTTTCTGGCTGGCGTTCCTGAAAGACTGTCTTTATTAATTTTTACACTCATCTTTTTCGGCATTACTTACTATTTAGCGCTAAACCCAACTAAAGTCGTGGATCGAATCGGAAAAATTCTTACTCCAATTAAATTCACAATTATTTTAGTGATTGTTCTCAAAGCGATTATCACGCCAATGGGCGGTTTAGGTGCAGTAACGGAAGCATATAAAGGAACACCGGTATTTAAAGGATTTTTGGAAGGCTACAAAACAATGGACGCGCTTGCTTCAATCGTATTTGGTGTTGTCGTTGTAAATGCTGTGAAAAGCAGAGGCGTTACACAATCAAAAGCTCTTGCGGCAGCTTGTATTAAAGCCGGAATAATTGCTGCATTAGGGCTGACATTCATTTATGTTTCTCTTGCCTATCTGGGTGCAACAAGCACAAACGCAATCGGGCCTGTTGGTGAAGGAGCTAAAATTTTATCAGCATCGTCCCATTATTTATTCGGTTCATTAGGAAATATCGTACTCGGATCAGCTATCACAGTCGCGTGTTTAACCACAAGCGTTGGGCTTGTCACTTCTTGCGGCACATATTTTTCAAAGCTTATCCCTGCGTTATCATATAAAGTTGTCGTTACCATCGTCACTTTATTCAGCCTGATGATTTCTAATTTCGGGCTTGCTCAAATTATCGCTTTTTCAGTTCCTATTTTATCAGCTATTTATCCGCTTGCCATTGTCATTATCGTTCTTTCATTTATTGATAAGCTCTTTAAAGAAAGACGTGAAGTTTACATTGCATGCTTAATCGGTACAGGGTTATTCAGTATTTTAGACGGAATAAAAGCAGCCGGCTTTTCGCTCGGAGCTCTAAATACGTTTTTAAATGAGAATCTGCCGCTATACAGCCTTGGCATCGGCTGGGTGATTCCTGGAATCATCGCCGCCATTATCGGCTATATTCTTACCTTTTTCATCGGTACATCCAAACAACAGCTTAAAGAAATAAGTTAATGTTATGGTCGCCTGCGTTACTGCGCAGGCGTTTTTTTAATAAAAAAGAGCCCGCTCATAAACTGCGGGCTCTTTTTTACGATCTGAATTTAAGCGGATAAATCTGCTTTTATTTTTTTCACAGCACCTGGCGCAGCTTTCTCTACAGCTGCAGCCGCAATTTCATAGGATTCTTCATAATCATAAGCGTAAAACCGTCTTTCCGCTTCTTTCAGCTGTTCAGATAAAATATGGTTCTGGCTTCTGAATCGGTTTCCGAACTGAATGATTTTTTCAATCAGCATAACCTGCTCTACCAGTTCCTCTGATTCCCGGCTTGCCCTGTTCACGATATCTTCTGCTTGTTTCAGATGGGCTCCGGCCTCTTCCATATTTAAAGGAATTTCGTTTAATTGATTGACCGTTTCTTGAATGTGATGATGTGCGTTTTCCAGCATCTCTTGAATATGACTCGGGATGCCCGGGATGTTGCTTGTCTTCAGCAGTCTTGCTGTTTCAGAAATTGTTTTTTTCAGATTGCCAAGTGTCTCTCTCGCCTGCAGTTCTTCTTTTCTAAGAGCCTGCAGCTTTTCACGGTAATCCGTATGGTCTTTTTTCACTTTTTCAATCTGCTTCTCAATTGATTCGACCTCTTCAACTAAAAGAGAGTAGGCGACATGCTCTGCATCCAGCTTATCTTTTACTGACGCTAGCAGCTTGCCGACTTCATCAATACGCTTTTCAAAGGCCTGCTGTTTGCCTAGCTCACCAGCTGTCAGTCTGTAGCTTTCCTTCACCAGTTCAGTTTCCGCCTTTGTCTGCTCCTTCTCTTCTTTCAGCTTATCGTAAGCAATGATCAGCTCAGGCATTTTGCTTAACACAGATTGGCCTGCTTCAACTTCACCCTCGAGCTGCTGGTAAACAGATTGAATATTTTCGTCTATGAGCTGCAGTATGGCAGACGCTTCATCAATATCCAGCTCAGTCATCAATACATGTTCTGCCCGTTTCAGCTGATTTGACAGGTTTTCCAGTTCCTTATCAATCTGGATATGCTCAAGCTTATACCCTTTCTCTTTCATTTCGCGATATCCGTCTTTGAGCTTTGCAATCTGGCCCGGCAGCGTCTGCTTGCAGTCGGCTAACAGTTTCGGCACATCATCTATGTACGACTGAAGCCGTTCTAGATTGCGGTCCTGCTCAAGGAGAACTTTTCTTGCAGTAATATAGTTCCCGCCCTCTGTCTCTTCTTCAAACTGTTTGATCCCGCTCCAAATCTCGTCAAGATCTGCTTCAAGGCTGTCATAAAGCTCTCCGTAAAGGTGGCTGTATGCCAGCAGGTTTTTTCGGGACTTTGAGTAGCGTTCTCTTACCTGTTCAATCTCTTCGCGGCTCTTTTCTTCACTTGTGACGAGATTGCTGATTTCCCGGAGTATCTTTTCAATGTTCGATTCTGCCGCTGTCAGGAGATCGTCGATATGAACGAGCACTTGATTGGCTTTTTTAAACCGGTATTTGTCCGCGCATTCTTCGGCATCATAAAGGAGCTCTTCAACTTTCGGCATATGGGCAGTGACAATCTCATCCCATTCTTCACGCCATTTCTCAAAGAACTCTTCTGTCTGCCCCGTCATTTTCAGATGTTTAATTTTGGACATTTCTTCCACTATCGATCGATTGAGAATTTCAATCTTCCAAGATTCCAAACGATCAATTTCCGTGTAGATTTTTTTCCTGAAAAAGTAGCCCGCCGCAAACAGCGCGAGCAGTACAATTAATAATCCAATGACAAACTCCATAATGAGCCCCCTTGCTGTTAACCTTAATCTGTCAGGGTGTTTTATTTATTCAGAAAGATTTCAGGATATGTATTGAGAAAAACTGTCGTTTTCATTGTTATTATGATACCATGTAACCAACATTTTTTGACCAGAAATCAAAAACTTTTTGTGCAAAATCGGCAGGATTTGACTATTTTTTCACGGGGTGACACCAATGCTAAAGCGAGACGGACATATTCACACACCATTTTGCCCTCACGGAACAACAGATACACTCAGACAATATGCGGAGGAAGCGATAAAAAAAGGCTTTCAATCAATTACGTTTACAGAGCACGCTCCTTTACCTCCCTCTTTTACCGATCCGACACCGCAAAAAGACAGCGCGATGGCGCAAGCCTCTTTGGAACGCTACATTAATGAAATTTCCGGATTAAAAAAAGAATATCGCGGACAGCTTGACATACGGACCGGGCTTGAGGTCGATTATATTGCTGAATACGAAGATGAAATCAAATCGTTCCTGAATACATACGGCCCATTTTTAGATGACAGCATCTTATCCGTTCATTTTTTGCGCACGGGCTCATCTTATCTGTGCCTCGACTATGATGAGCATACATTTAAAAAGCTGATCTCAGAGTGCGGAAGCATCGAAGCTGTATATGAACTGTATTACCGCAGCATTTATTCTTCTATTGTAGCATCTCTCGGCGCCTATAAGCCAAAAAGAGTCGGCCACATCACACTCGTTAAAAAATTCATCAGGCTGTTTCCTTATAAAATGTCCGATCATATTCGCAGACTTGCTTCTGAGTGCCTGAACGCTGTTAAGGAAAACGGAATGGAGCTCGACTTTAATACATCAGGTCTGAGAAAAACATACGCGGGGAATATTTATCTGGAGGATTGGATGATTGAGGAGGCGAAGCAAAAAAACATCCCGCTTGTATTCGGGTCTGATGCCCATCAAGCGGGTGATGTCGGATACGCGTATGAGAAATTTACTGAACTGCGCTAATTTGTGACCGCATGTCTCCTGTCCGGAATACGCTTCTGATCCAAATCTTGATTTCTTCAAAATACATTTTATAAAAGTATGGCTCGTGCGGCTGCATATAGAGCACTTCTGAAATATATTGAGGCTGGAGATAGGGCATCATCAAGAGAGATTTTAATTGAAGAATAAAATGAGGCAGCGGCAGCGTTAAATGTTCTCGCTGTTTTTCTCCTTCCTCAATAATCAGCTGGAAGATATACTTTTCCTTCATCAGGTACGTCGACATAATTTCCCTTATTAAAGTCGAATCAATGGTGACTTCCCGGTAGACAAACCGAGTTAATTGACGATTGTTATGCTGATAGGATAAAATATCGAAAACCAATTGGAGAAGCTGTTCCTGCGTGCTTTGAAAAGAGATGTTGCCTGCCGCTGTTTCAAGTGTTTTATTGTAGCCTTCGTAGAACTCTGAAACTAAGTGTTCCATCAAACCTCCTTTGCCTTTAAAATAGTAGGAGATGTGCGCAACATTTACATCAGCTGACTTTGCAATTTCACGGACAGATGTGCCAGAAAATCCTTTTTGGTTAAAGAGCATGACAGCAGATTCAATAATTTTGTCTTTGGTGCTTACTTTCATACCGGCTCACTCCTTCCTCTTGTTACAAATTCAAGGCGGAGACCGGCTGTTCCTGTAAGAACTTATCGACAAATGCCGGCAGAAAAGCCGGGATTTTGTTTTATATTATAGAAAAAGTGAGGGTTTTCCATGTTTCATGTCGAACAACAATCTGGAGATAAAGAAAAAGACTATCAGCTTCTGCTCAAACAGCTTGAAGCCATAACAGAAGATGAAACAGATCAAATTGCAAACTACGCAAATGCGTCAGCACTGCTTTATCATTCATTGCCTGAGGTCAACTGGGCCGGTTTCTATTTTGCTAAAGAAGGGGAAGAACAGCTTGTGTTAGGGCCGTTCCAAGGTCTGCCGGCATGTGTCCGTATTCCTTTCGGCAAAGGCGTTTGCGGAACAGCATATGCAAACGGAAAAGTGGAGCGAGTTGCGGATGTAAACGCATTTCCGGGACATATCGCCTGTGATGCAGCATCTCAATCAGAAATTGTGCTTCCGATTCATGTAGACGGAAACCTAGTCGGCGTTTTGGACATTGACAGCCCTGTCAAAAACCGCTTTGATGAGATCGATGAAAAGTATCTTACGCAATTTGCAGAAATCCTTGAAAAAGCTTTAGTGTAGAGCCATACAACAAAAGCCCAAAACATGTAGCGTTTTGGGCTTTTTTCATTTTATCGACTCGTGAATCATCAAACGGTTTTTCCCGTTTCGTTTCGCGGTGTAAAGCGCTTCGTCGGCCTCGTGAACAAGCTCCTTCAAGGATTTTTTCGATTCTAAGTCCCAGCAGGAGATTCCGCATGAAATCGTCACCTCAGGCTTCGTGCTTTTTCTCACCGCACAAACAAGCCTTTCGGTAATCCGTTTCCCGACAGCTACCGTCACATTCGGAAGGTAAACCGCCAGCTCCTCGCCCCCCCAGCGGGCACCGACATCATGCTTTCGGATATTGCTTTTGATAACGGAAGCGACTTGTATTAAAATCTCGTCCCCTGTCTGATGTCCGTACGTATCATTTACATTTTTAAAATTATCAATATCAACAAGAATAAAAACGCCTTTTTGATGAATTTTCATGCTGTATTGGATTTTTTCATCTAAATAGACTCTTGAATACAGCTCTGTCAGCTGATCCGTTTTCACCAGATGCTCAAGGCGGTCGCGAAGCATCGAATTGGTCACAGCCAGCGTTGCATGATGAATCAGCGCTTGGAACAGCTTGTACATTTCAAATGTAAAAGCGTACATTTCCTTTTTCAGCAAAACGGCGAATCCCAGGAGCTGGTCATTCTCCATCATCGGAACAGCCATAAGTGAACCGTATCCGGCTTTTCCAAACACAGACTGTCCATTTCCGATAAAAACGCCATTCTCTCCTTCGTACAGTTTTTCTTTTATTTCA
Source organism: Bacillus sp. B28 (assembly GCF_029536185.1). Taxonomy (NCBI): domain Bacteria; kingdom Bacillati; phylum Bacillota; class Bacilli; order Caryophanales; family Bacillaceae; genus Bacillus; species Bacillus sp. B28. The sequence goes on from NZ_CP120511.1 coordinate 2,922,021, forward strand.
TTATATATATCAGACGACTTCGTTTCTTTAAAAAATGCTGTGCTCCCGGGAAGCAGTGTCTGCTGTTCAAAATGGTCAATATGGAAAAAGCCCACTTCTTCAGCATGAAATGATTCAGCCATTCTCACAGCAAGATCGTTCATCGTATCCGTCAGCGTCAGCCGCTGGTTGAGACGGCGCGATGTTTCATTAATTAATTCCAAGTTTGCAATACTTGTTTTGGATTGTTCATAGAGCTGGGCATTTTCAAACGCCTTTCCCGCGGCATTTGCTATCAGTGACATTTCATCAAGGTACACGTCGGTAAGAGGACTGTCTCCCGCCCCACCTGCCATCAGAACGCCGTACGTTCCCTGCTGCCCTTTAATTGGAATGTAAGCGACCGTTTCATTTTTCCGCAAAATGTCCCCGGATAGATAGACTTTAAGCGCAAAGGAATCGGCATCTTCCTCTTCCATATACAGTTCCTTTGCAGGAACACCTATACATTGGTCCTGATCATGAGAAATAAACAGAGAAAATTGAAACAGGGGAAACGTGGTGTGTAAGCTTTCAAGAAGCTTCTTTAACACTTCCGTCTGATCGAGCAGCGAATGGAACAGTTCTGTCATCTTGTATATCTTTTTTTGATAGATTGTTTTGATATAAAGTCTTTCCTGTTTCATTGACTGATTCAAAAAAGAAGAAATCAAATCCGGAAGCTCTTCCGGAAACACTCCGTCCTGCCTGCATGTTAAATGAAAGCTCCTGCCGGAGACATGATCCTCGATAACATAAAATGAAGCATTTATTTTCGATGCAGAAAAATGCACTTCATCCTCTGTCATTTGTGCCATGCGATCAGATGGAGACGGTATAAGGGATACGCAAAGTGATGGAAAATATGTTTGAATAGCCGATGTCAGCCATATAAGAGAGTCGGTGAATGAGACCTTTACAGATTTGGTTAATAAAAAATCGAGCATATGATAACGAAAGGCGGGTAATTGATCTTTTGTTTGTTCTATCATGTTTTATCACCTAAAAAGTTTACCACTAATTTTTGTTTATTATATCATAAACAGCAAAGCGATAATGGATGAATGGTTGACTTCAAAACAAATAAATTATATAATGACCTTTGTGTGAAATATTGCAGCCTTTTTGTTCAGCTTCTATGTTTTCATTTTGTTCCTTATCAATAAGGTGTATCGTGTAACTCTCTGCTGCTGGAGCGAGGATACATGAAAACAAAATGTTCATGGTCGAATAGAACAGACGGTTTTTATTTTCCACAAAAATAAAACCAAAGGAGGAGTCACATTATGGCTCGCTATACAGGTCCATCTTGGAAACTGTCCCGCCGTCTAGGAATCTCTCTTAGCGGAACAGGAAAAGAATTAGAAAAACGCCCTTACGCTCCAGGTCCACACGGTCCAGGACAACGTAAAAAATTATCAGAATACGGTTTGCAATTGCAAGAAAAGCAAAAGCTTCGTCACATGTACGGTGTAAACGAACGTCAATTCCGCACATTGTTTGACAAAGCTGCAAAAATGACTGGTAAACACGGCGAAAACTTCATGATTCTTTTAGATTCTCGTCTTGATAACGTTGTTTACAAGCTAGGTTTAGCGCGTACTCGCCGTCAAGCTCGCCAATTGGTTAACCATGGCCACATTACTGTAGACGGAAGCCGCGTTGACATCCCGTCTTACCAAGTAAAAGCTGGTCAAACAATCGGTGTTCGCGAAAAATCAAGAAACCTTTCTATCATCAAAGAATCTGTTGAAGTAAACAACTTCGTTCCTGAATACCTTACTTTCGACGCTGAAAAGCTTGAAGGTACATTCACTCGTCTTCCAGAGCGTTCTGAACTTGCTCCGGAAATTAACGAAGCGCTTATCGTTGAGTTCTACTCTCGTTAATTGAAGTGCTCTTTAAAGAGCATTCACCTAAACCCTAGAAACCTTGATAAATCAACGTTTCTAGGGTTTTTCTTTTATATTCTGCTATGTAGAATTGTGTATTCTTCCATAATTATTTGGGGGAGGTTTGGAGGCATAAAAAATTTTGGACGGACGCTTCTCCCCTTTCATATAATAACTTTTTTATTGGTATACTCGATGGCCACATTCACAAATAAAGTGTACATGCTTGTTCCCATTCCAGTTACAAACATAATTAGTTGATTTTTTTTGACATGAAGGGCAAGTTACACCAGGTTTAATGCTAGGTTCGCCGTCATGCTGTTCATAAACCTCTAATACATCATCAAACATTTTGAGTACTCTTTTTAGTTCCTCATCAAGTTCTTTTGTATTTATCTCCTTGCTCATCTTTTTCACCTCACACTTAATAGCCTAAATGCTTATCTAATACAAAAAAGCCCATTATAGGGCTGCTTTTTAGAGATCTGCTTTTTTACGCTGACGGGGTCTGATAATAAGATACAACTCCTATTATTGCTAACACGATGAATACGGCTAGGATGCTCCACAATGTTATTTTAACGCCTTTTGTCATGTTATGCCCCTCACTTTTTATCAAGTTCCAACTGGTCTCTCTGCGATTTGAATATCAGTTCCGACTGGTTTTTCACTAAATTGAATGTCTGACTGAGTAAACAAACTAGCGCCAGCAGCTAACCCACTTAAGATAATAGCTGTAACAGACACACGAAGTATTAATCTTTTCATCCTATTCCCTCCAACTGCCTCATTTTCTTTTCGGCTAAAATAGCTCGCTTAGAAAATTCAAGAGCATCCTTATAACATTCTTTCTCCTCGCAGTACTGAGAGATAATCAAGGAAAGATCAAGAACACTGTCTAAGTCATTCTTTTCTTGAAGGAAATGAATGTAACTCCAACATTGCTCAATGGTTTCGTTTTGATTATCTTGAAGAAGTGCATAAATGATGTTTATTTTAGCCTCATACACTTTATTCTCTTTCTGGGTTAAATTTTCCTGTCCTTTTTTGTAATAATATACAGCTTTATCTTTTTGACCCATAAGGAATAACTCTTTGGTAGCCATGTAAAGAGAGTTAATGTAATAAACCGATTGTCTCCACTCTTTATTTCTTATGGATTTTCTCAGTGCGTTGAGACAGTCTTGGGATCTGTTTGCTGCTGAGTATGTAATACTTAAATTGTGATGGATTTGCGCTTCGAAAAATTTATCATCAAGCTCTTTTGAAATTCTAATTGCTTGGAAATAAGCTTCTTCAGCTTTATCAAATTGGCCAAGATCTGTATAGTTAGTTCCTACAACCATAAGTGCAGTTGCATACTTCCTTTTGTAATTTTCATTCCCTTATAAATGTTGAGTGCGTTGTTTATATAATTTAATGAAACAATACTTTGTCGGAGCATCATGTACATTGATGCCACTTTAGAATAAAATTCAGCAGCTTCAATTTCATCAGGAATAATGGATAACTTTTTCTCAGCAATTTTAAATAAGCTTATGGCATTCTCGAAGTTTCGATTATAGGATTCGTATAACGCTTCAAACAAAAAGAAATAGTACTCTATCATGTTATCTGTTTTTTGAATTTCTCTCGCATGCCTTTTGTTGAAGTATGAATGTTTAGGAAAGTCTGTTCCTTTTACTTGATACATCATCATTTTATGTCTTTCTTCAAGTAGAGAGTAATACATCAATACTTCCTGATCTTCTTCCATGTCATCAAATAAAGATCTGACTTCTTTAAAATATTTTTCAGCAGTCTCAACATTTTGCTGTTTAATAGCCATATACCATTCATTTAAGTAATTAGCAACATATTCAGAAGCAAGTTTACTCATAATAAACCCCTCTTTCTGTCAAAATTCTAAATTATCAAACAAATGTTAACACAACTTTAACATTAAATGTTATATATAGAAAAAATTTTCGACATAGCGCAATTCTGCTTTCGTGATGACGCAATTAAACTCAAGGGATAATTTACCTAATTTTCAGGGTGTGTAAGAATGGATTGCCTAGGTCTTGTATATCGATTATAAGGAAATGTTCTTTTCTGAGCAATTTATTGAGTAATAATGACTATTTCCATTGGAGTATTTCTGGCATTTGGCCGATCTTAAAGCCGTTAACTCTCCTAAACTATGGTAAAATTTTGAGTATTGAGTGTCAGAAAAAGGAGAATGATATGAAGGTATTTGAAGCAAAGTCATTACTTTCTGAAGCGGATAAACGTGCAAAAGAGTATAAGGAACTAAGGTCACAAATGGTGAAGCTCAGAAAAGCATTTAAAGCAGTAACTGACTTAGATGACAGCGAGTTTTCAGGCAAGGGTGCAGACAATATCAAAGCGTTTTATCATGATCATGTCGGTGTTACAGACCAATGGATTGATTTAATTGACATGAAGATTGCTTTCCTTACAAGTATCTCTGGAGTTATAGAGGAAGCCAGCTTGTCAGATGCATACGTCGAGGAGTCTTTTTTAGAGCATGAACTTTCAAATGCTTATAAAAAATCAAAGGCTATTATGTCTGAACAGAAGAAAGCAATGAAGGACATTCTGAACGATATTGACGATATCCTACCACTTGATTTATTTTCAACAGAAAACTTTAAAGATGAACTTGCAAGTGCAGATAAGAAACGCAAAAAAACAATTGATAAAATTGGGGAAGTAGATGATGATTTAACAACTGAATATGCACTAACAGAACCAAACGAACAATTCATTCAGCAAGATTTTAAAAAGCTGCAGGAATCAACAGGCAAAGGGAAAAACGCCACACCGATTCACTATAACGCCAAAGCGTACAGAGAAAGTGACATACATAAGAAAAAAGGCGATATTGAAAAACATACTGAAGCTTATTTGACAATTAAGAAGAAGGAAGAAAAAGAACAAGAAATCGAAAAGCTGAAAGAAAGACTGAAAAATTACGACTATGCTGATGCAGATGAATTCTATTCAATGGCTAAAACTATTGGTTACGATAACCTAACAGAGGATCAGCAAAGATATTTCACACAGATTGAAAACACACGTGAGTTGATGGCCGGAGCCAAAGGTACTGTTACAGCTCTTTATGATATGACAGCTGAAACATTAGACTATATGGCACATAATCATCCTGTCGACATGTTTATTAATTCTGCAGTTGCAGTTTATCACTATGATTCCACGTTTAATTCAATTAAAGATGCAATAATAACCTCCTATGTTAGAGATGTAAAGAACGGAGACACAGAATCAAAGGCTCACTGGTTTACATATGCAGCAGTAAACATCTTTGGTTTAAAAGGTGCTGGTTCAGTTGCTAAAATTGGAGTGAAAACAGCCGGAAAAGCAGCAGTTAAAAAAGCGTCTAAAAAACTGGATGAAACTCCTGATCCACTAACAGCAATCAAACCGTTTGTCATGCAAGAAGATGTTGTTGTAGCAGGCGGCATGCCTTATAATGTCATCAATGATGTGAGCGCAAAAGACAGGCTGCTTCAGCTTGCTAAAAAATTAGATGAAACAAGAAAGCCATTTACAGGTCAGAAAGTAAATGTCCCTTGGTTAAATAAAGAAAAGTATGGTGCTTATGAGGTTAAGGGCAAGGTAAAAGTAAAAGGAAATATCAAAGATGTAAGCCGAAGAGTTTATACAATGAAAGATATCGATATTAATCAAAAAGATCGTAAAGGTCGAACAAACCTTGAATTAATGAAAGACGGTAAGGCACCTCTAGCCAAAGACGGTACAAAAATCAATTTGCACCATTTAATTCAGGAAGAACCTGGAAATATTGTTGAAATTCCAAACAGTTTACACACAAAATATAGTGAGGTCATACATAAACTTAAAACTGATGGAGAGAGTTTTAGAAATGATCCAGAATTGAAAGTTCAATATGAATATTTTAGAGCGAGATATTGGAAATGGAGAGCCACTCAATATACAGAGTAAGAGAGGTTGGTAAAAATGGAACTATACACGCAAGTGGAACAGTTTTTAGATGAAAATGCAAAAGATAAAGATTTCACAGGAGGAATTGGAGAGGACAAAATCTCTAAAATAGAACAAGATCTTAAAGTGAAACTTCCAGAGAGCTATAAATGGTTTCTGAGGAACTATGGTTCTGGTGGAGTTTATGGAATTGATATTCTTGGCTATGATTTTGGAGGCCCATCAGTTGTTGAATATACCAACGAGTATCAAGAACACTATAAGTTAACCAAAGGACTTGTTGTAATAGAGGATGTTGATTACTTTGCATATTGTCTAGATACCAATAAGATGAATAATGAAGAATGTCCTGTATTTACGTGGGATAGAGTAATTGGTTACCAAGAAGTTGTTGCGGATAATTTTATTGAATTTTTCTTCGATAAGCTTCAACGAATGAAAGACAACTGGGAAGAAGATGAAGAATGGGACAATTAAGTCAAAAGAATTGCAATTTAGAGCCCCTCATTATATGAGAGGCTTTTTTATTACTTCAATTTCGCTTCAAGTTTCGCTTTTGTTTTCGGTTCCAAAATGTTATCCTGACTAATCCTCTGTTTAGGATAGAAAATTACACTCATTTCGTTTTAAAATGAAAATGTTAGATCTTTAAACAACTGGAGGTTTTTATGATTTTATTTATGGGATTTCTCTCGATATTATCTGCAATTGGTATCGTAACTGGGGTAATTTTTTTATTCTTCAAAAAAACAAGAAAAAAAGGAATATGGATATTGCCAATAAGCTTATTACTATCCATCTGTGGATTTACTTATATGGCTCAATCAGATAATTCGCCAACTGAGAAAAAATCCGTTACCTCAAGCACCTCTCAGCAAGATGGACTGGGCGATATTTCAACTGAGGAAAAGCAGCAACAGATTAGAAAAGAAGCTGAAGATGCTGATTTCAAAAAAATCAATGTTGAGGACCCTCCAGATAAAATAGTTCGTATCAAAGGAGAAGTTTCTGCAATCGAAAATGCCGAAGCTGGAGGAAAATTTATTATTTCATCTAAAGAGAAAAATGGGTATGGTGTTTATAATGTTTTTGCGCTATTCCCTACAAAGTTAAAGGAGAACCAAACCATTATTCTTTATGGATCAGTTCAGAAGGAAAAAGCTGAAAATGGAGGACCACTAATAACTGGTCTATTTTATGACAAAACCAACTAATACTTACAATTGTTTTTTCGATGTACCTAGCTCTAGGAGTTGATATTGTGTGACTGATTTTGAGCACAAGTTATATCAAATCTTTGTTAATATGCGTCTATACGGAAAGAATCCAACTCTTCCCGAACTGAAAAGAAAGACTGGGAAAAGCGAACAGGAAATACGGGATGCCACAAAAAGCCTAATCCGCAAAGGAACTCTTTCATGGGATGAAGAAAAGAAAATATGGATTATTTAAAAAGCCCAACTCATATGAGAAGGGCTTTTTTGAGCGAGGGTATTACTTTTACCCTTCCTCTATTAAACTGATCTATCATACTATTTTTTAGTAAAAACAAAAGAATAGTATCCATCAGCTTCTCCAGTTCTCAGCTTAATTGCTGATCTTCCGTAAGCTGATTTGCTACTGATTTTACCATGCATTGTAGAATACTGCGTTAAGGTACCTGTAGACTTTCTTTTGTATGGTTTAAAAGCTATATATCCTGATTGACCTTTTTTTATTGTAAAGGAATATGTACTAGAACTAGATTTTGCTGACGTAAAATTAAAACTAGCACCATAGTTTATAGCTTTAATTTCTGATGAAGCATTAACACTGTAAGACTTAGATACAGTAGCTTGCCATTGTTTATCTACTCTACACGATGATGAAGTACACTTAATTGATGCTGAAACTTTAATAGGATTTCCATAATATTTAGTGGCTGATTTTTCTTTATAACGCCAAGTTCTAATATCAACGTCAGCATAGGCATTAAATCCTGGCTCGTCATTATTTTCCTCAGAAACAACAAACTCATTCTCTAAATCTTCGTTTTCTGTCGTTTTAGTCGCTTTTTCATATTCATCTTTTGAAACAGGTACAAGACCATTTTCTGTCGCTTTGAATGGTGCAATTACTGCATTTTGTTCCTCATCATAAAATTTTTCAACATTTGAATCAGATAGATTGATAGTATTTTGCTCGGCTGCAAATCCTTTCGTAGGATTTCCAAAAATCATCAAACATACCACGCAAACAGTAATCAAAAACGCAACTTTCTTTTTCATATACACCCTCCTCATTTTTATGACACATTAAAATATTACCAAAGGAGGAGAGTTTTGTAAATGAGATGTGATTAATTTATACTAGGAATTAACAAATAATATATTCCTGATTTCTTATCCACATGAGGAGTTACATTATTATCTGTCTGGGTTTCAATTTTTAGATTTTTTGTTTTGTTAAATCCAGCATATAATTTATACTTTTTACCTGAATACGACTTTACATCACCTGAAATATCAGTCTTATTATTCTTACTATCAAGTACTATATCATTCCCGTTCTTTACCCATGTCACTTTTTTATCTTTCCATGCCAATGTTCCTGTACCTATACCCATTTGTTTATTTTTTTCAAATGTATATATCACAACTTTTTCATTGTCAATTTCCTTTGTTTCATCTATAAAGTCAGTAATATAAGGTGATTCTTGTTTAGCGTACTGTAAAGCTTCCTGTTCACTATTAAATTTTTTCGCTGAATCAGGAGTTTCATTATTCTTAATAAAATAAAAGCCAACTATGAAAATAATAGAGATGGCCAATAAACAAATGATGATCTTTTTCCCTTTCATAACAATAGTCCTCCAATTTAGAAAATATGTTAGTTATTAGTATAACAATGTTAGAGTAATAAAATAAAGATCTTATTAATTTAGTTTCGAAATAGTCAGTCATTAGCTCTCGTTAATTAAGTTACTCATTAAAGCATTAATTAAAAGGCCCTCTCATAGAGAGGGTCTTTTTTCACTTCAATAAAGATTCAAGTTTTGCTTTCGTTTATTTTACTGTTGCGCCTGTGTGCTTCGCAGCATAGATGTTTACCTTTCCGAACTGATCCGTCTTGATCGTGTAAACGTCCGTTTGTGGATTACCGAGAACCCCGAACTTCAGGCCGCCGAATTTCTTAGGACGCAATAAGCCGCATTCGTTCCCTTTGACCGGCGCCTTGTTTGTCGGATAGATGCGCCATAAATCGGCCGAAGCTGGAAGGTAAACGTATTTCTTACCGCTGGATGACGTCTTAGAAGAGCCGGATGATCCCGTCAGCTTTAGCACTTGGCCGACTTTGATTTCATTCGGATTCTTAATATTATTCCATTTCTGAAGGTTTGCCACACTTACCCCATGCTCTTTTGCAATCGCAGAAAGAGTATCGCCTTTTTTGACTGTGTAAGTGCTCCCGGAAGTTTTTGACATCGATGATGACGGTTTAGAAGTTGTTTTCCCGCCTAGCGTTTTCAATTCTGCATCAATGGCAGTCTTAACCTCGTCCCATTTTCCCTCTGACAAAATACGGTGCGGACAATATTTGCCGTTCCAGTCTTGATGCTTGCGCACACGATCAATACCCTAGCCGCGCTCTATGAGCAGCTGCGCCACAAATTTGATTGCTAGTTTTTCTGCCGCCTTGTATCTAGGGCCTCCTGACTTGCTGTAACAGATTTCAACGCCTATAGACTTACGGTTTCCGGTGCCGTTTGTGCCGTCTCCTGTGTGCCATGCGTTACGATTTAACGGCAGCCCTTGAATAACCTCTTTGTCATCGACTGCAAAGTGAAAGCTTGTCGAGCTTGTATTCCCGATCATATAGCTGATTTCATTGGCAGCTGACGCGTCATTCGCTGTATTGTGGATGGTGATGTATTCTGCTGTCATAGCGTTTGGGCATTTCAAAGCGTATTTTGCTTCTGATACAAGATTCTTTTTCACTGAGATTGTCATGAGTGTTCTCTCCTTTATTTTTAATATAAAAAAGCCACTGGGTTATCCAGCAGCTTCATTTTGTTAGATTATTTTGTTTGAGAACTGCTTTTTGCTGGTGACCTCTTGTAGTCACATAGTTATTTTTGAACCATGCTGCAGCTGTAGTCCCGATAGTAAAGATTAGAGAACCAGCAGTGTAAAGAGCATCCGCAAGCTGATTAACCTGATCTTCTGAAATATCCAACGGTGACTTACCAAGCATCAGCATTGTTTGGTTAATAAGTGCAATCAAAAGAAGCACCGTCCGAATGAATGTGCCTTTGTCATAGTTTTTCATATCATTTATGCCTCCTATTGTACTTTGCTTTCAATTTTGTCTAGCTTTTCAATTACAACATCATACTTTTCACTGAACTTCCCCAAGACTTCATTTTGGGAATCAATTTGATTATAGAGTTTTGCTTCCCTTTCTTTACTCGTTTTCATGACATAGAATAGGAGCCAGCAAAACAACACAGCAAAGGGCCCCTGAGTGATTAAATATTGTGTAATATCCATTTCCATAAAGCCCTCACCTCCCTCATGGCAAAATAAAAACACCTCAATGGGTGTTGGTTAACTTCCTAAATCTATGACAACCGGCTCTGTGGCTGGATAGGTCAGGCCGGTGATTTCTTTATTTTGTTCTTCTGTGATTCTATTCAAGACAACAAAACGGGCGACGTCAGCATTTGTGTAATACTGTCTTCCCCATCCATAAATGGTTTGGATATTTTTGAACCAATCCATCACGCTTCCCCTCCTTCAGCCAGCATTAATAATAAGTCCGCTATCATTTCCGCTTGAGAATCTATCAAGTTCTGGGCTTCAGCCAGCTGCACCATGATTTGAGCGTTTTGAAACTTTAATTCATCTAAAGGTGACGGAACTCTTCCTTTTTCAACTTGTTTTAAAATCTCATCTTTTTCTGCTTGAGTTGCTACTTCTGACCATTTTTGCTCTTCGGGGTGAAACACAGGGTTCGGTTATGAGATGGTGGAATTGGCTGACAACTATAATAGTGAAATTGATTACAATAGAAATGAATTTTTCTTCTTTGAAAATAAGGATGCCGAATATTCTCCAGAAAGATTAAAAATAGGGGATTTACTTTATTGTGAGGGTGTTGCTCCAGACGAAGATCCAGGAACTTTGGATACTTATTTAATCTATAATCATCAAGAAGATCGTTACTATGTACGAAGATTTCTCGATTCGAATCTATTCATGGATATAATTAGAAGTGTAGACGATGAAAAAACAAATAAAAAATTACAAAGTATACTTAAACAAAAAAATATAGATGAATTACTTATTTTGATTCCTGATCAATTGGGGAGCCAAAATTTGCTCATTTGTACAAAAGAAGAAATTTCAATACTTGGAAAAGTAGTGTATGTAATTTTTTCGCCAATGGTTGATGCTTTTGGTAGACACGGACTTGATTTTAAAAAAATGGCGAGCAAGAAATTTGAAGATGATTCAAGAAAGATCCAAAACCAGATAAATCATTTAAGACAAACAAACCCAAAATTTCTTAAAGATTAATTCTCCTTTTAATTGAAAGGAGGTGATACTAAATTTAAAAAGCCCCCTTTATTGCGTCTGTCCACGTTAGAAAGGGATGCTATATGAAATTATATAAGTCAAAAAAAGATAACGAATTATTTTATTACTTTAATGCAAAGTAAGAAAAACGTTGGTGTTATAGACACCGGTATTATGACAAAAATAATAAACGTAAGGAAAAGTCGCGGCAAGGTTTTAAAACGGAAAATGAAGCATACAGAGCTTTATTAGAAGTTAAGACAGGGATCATATCAGGTGAAACAAAAAAAGTTGAAAACTCGAATTTAACTGTAGCTGAATGGCTTGATACTTGGTTTGATTCCTATAAAAACCAATGGAAAATCACAACGCAGCTACAAAGACAGAATGCAATTAAATATCAAATGAAACCCTTGTTAGGCAGATACAAACTTGCTGATTTAGATAAGAGCACTTACAAAAGAGTTTACATTAATGAGCTGTTAAAAAGATATAAGCCCAGCACGGTCCTGTTATTCCATCGGCTCTTTAAAGTAGCAATAAATGCAGCAGTAGATGATGAGATATTAACGCGAAATCGTTTTAATAAAATAACAATCGAAAGTGATGAGGTTAGTGATAACTTTTACACAGCCGCGGAATTGAAACAGTTTCTATCTGCTGCAAAGCAATATGAAAATATAACTAATTATACACTCATTTTCTTGCTGTCATATACCGGCATGAGAAAAGGTGAAGCATTAGGCTTAAAGTGGGAGGATTTAGATTTTGATAATAAGACTCTCACCGTTAACAGGACCAGAGATAATAAAGGGGTTCGTTCCCCAAAAACTAAACGTAGCTACCGCACTATTTTAATTGCTGAGGAACTGATTGAACAGCTAAAATTATACCGCAAATGGTGTAAAGAGATAAAGTTCACTTACGGGTTATATTTATCAGATGAGGATTTTATTTTCATCTCTTTTCAAAGCGGGCTACCTGTAACTGATAACACAATCATGTATTCTATGCGACGTCTCTCAAAGAAAACTGGTTTAAAAAAGATAACTCCGCATGGATTAAGACATTCTCACGCGACAATATTAATTAGTAAACGAACGCCTGTAAAAGTCATAGCGGATCGGCTTGGAAATACTCCGCAAATGATTTTAGATATATACGGACATTCTTTCAAAGACTTGGAAGAACAATCTGTACTGGCTTTCGACCAGGCACTCAATTTTTAAAGATTGGGGGAGGTTTTGGGGGAGGTTTTTAAAAAGAGCCCTCTAAAACCTATTAATACTAGGGTTTATAACGTTATTGAGTTCTACTCTCGTTAATCGTTTAAAAAACCCCCTGCCGCTATGCGGTCGGGGGTTTTTTTTCGTCTGATTCTTCTACCGTTTCCTGCTGGACAACACTTTCTCTGGTCTGCTGCTCCCAATAATCCCGCTGTAATCTTTCTTTGGCGATCGTACACATGAGATTCACGGTGAGCTCTCCCTCCTATTGAAAAGGTGGTGAATGGTCGTGTTTGCCCTATCTAATATACTCTTTCCCTCAAATTCCTATGCGCTAAACCAAAAACATCCTTTGCCAATTAAGCAAAGGATGTTTTTTTCTTATTTATATGTGACAAGGAAGTATTTTTTCTTCCCGCGGCGAAGAACAGTAAATTGATCTTCAATGCGGTCTTCAGCAGATAAAATATAGTCAATTTCTGTCTGGCGTTCACCGTTAATGTAAACGGCTCCGTTTTTAATATCTTCACGGGCTTGGCGTTTAGACGGTGACAGTTTCGATTCAACCAGCACATCTACGAGTGACAGTTCTTCAGCGCTGTCTTTTTCTAGAGAAGGCACATCTTTAAAACCGATTTTTACGTCTTGGGCAGAAAGCTCTTTAATATTGCCGCTGAACAATGCTTGGGAAATATTGATCGCTTGCTCCAGTGCCTCGCGTCCGTGAACGAGCGCTGTCACTTCTTCTGCCAGGCGTTTTTGCGCTTCACGCTTTTCAGGTGCTGTTTCAGTTTTTTCAGCATATTCTTCGATTTCTTCCTTTGAAAGGAACGTGAAGTATTTTAAATATTTCACTACATCACGGTCGTCTGTATTGATCCAGAATTGATAGAACTCATATGGAGACGTTTTTTCTTTATCAAGCCAAATTGCGCCCCCTTCGGTTTTTCCGAATTTTGTGCCGTCCGCTTTCGTTACAAGCGGAATGGTAAGACCGAATGCTTTTGCTCCTTCTTCTTCAGATTTTCTGATCAGTTCAAGGCCAGCTGTAATGTTGCCCCATTGATCGCTTCCGCCGATTTGCAGCTTACAGTTTTTCTCTCTGTACAGGTTTAAGAAATCATAGGATTGAAGAATCATGTAGCTGAATTCCGTGTAAGAAATGCCGGATTCGATTCTGGAGCTGACTGTATCTTTTGCCAGCATGTAATTGATGCCGAAGTTTTTGCCGACGTCACGAAGGAAGTCGATCACATTCAGGTTTCCGATCCAGTCGTAGTTATTTGCCATAACAGCCGGGTTTTCTGCTGATTCAAAATCAAGAAATCTTGAAAGCTGATTTTTGATTTTTTGCGACCATTCGACAACGATATCAGCCGTATTTAACGTACGCTCAGCTTTTTTTCCGCTCGGATCGCCGATTAAACCCGTCGCGCCGCCCACAAGCGCAATCGGATGGTGCCCCGCAAGCTGAAAACGGCGGAGTGTTAAAATGGGCAGCAGGTGCCCGATATGCAAGCTGTCTGCTGTCGGATCAAAGCCTGAGTACAGGCGGATTTTTTCTTCGTTCAGCTGTTTATTCAGTCCTTCTTCATCCGTCATTTGCTGAATCAATCCGCGGAAGGATAAATCTTCAAGTAAGTTTGTCATGAGATAAAGCTCCTTTTTTAATAAAATAAAAACGCCCCTTCGTGTAAACGAAGGGACGATTGATTATCGCGGTACCACCCTACTAATAAGAGCATACATACAGCTTTTCGGCTCTTATCACTTTGCCTGATAACGGATCAGGTCCGTTCTTTCACTACTGAAAGCCTGAGCGGCTTTGTTTGCAAAAGCGGTTCATGAGTGTATTCGATATATCCGTCTGTGCTGATTTTCACCGGCCATCAGCTCTCTGGAACGTAAGGATATTCTACTTGTCTCAATCTTTACCTTTTCATATGAAGCTATATCATTTTTAACATAAATAAAATCCCGTGTCAACGGCGCCTTTTAATCCTCCATCGTTGACAGGTCTCCGGCCGGAAGATTCAGCTCCCACGCCTTAAGCACACGTCTCATAATTTTACCGCTCCGTGTTTTTGGCAGCTTATCCTTAAATTCAATTTCACGCGGAGCCGCATGAGCTGCAAGGCCTTGTTTGACAAATTGGCGGATTTCTTCTTTCAGTTTATCAGACGGCTCAAACCCTTCTCTGAGAGCGATAAAGGCTTTGATGATTTCGCCGCGCACGGGATCAGGTTTTCCAATGACCCCCGCCTCCGCAATTGCCGGATGTTCGACAAGCTTGCTTTCCACTTCAAATGGCCCGACACGCTCACCGGAGGTCATGATGACATCGTCCACTCTGCCTTGGAACCAAAAATACCCTTCATCATCCATGTAGGCAGAATCACCCGACACATACCATCCGCCAGGCATAAAATAAGATTCGTATTTTTCAGGGTTGTTCCAAATCGTGTGCATCATAGAAGGCCAGCCCTTTTTAATGGCGAGGTTCCCCATTCGATACGGCGGAAGCTCGTTCCCCTGATTGTCAACGATTGCTGCTTCTACACCGGGAATCGGTTTTCCCATCGAGCCTGGTTTAATATCCATGCAAGGATAGTTGCAGATCAGCTGGCCGCCCGTCTCTGTCATCCACCATGTATCATGAATCCGTTTATGAAAAACTTTATGCCCCCATCTGATCACTTCCGGATTTAAAGGTTCACCGACACTCAGCACATGGCGGAGTGAAGTCAGATCATATTTGGCAGCCATCTCATCTCCGGCTCCCATCAGCATTCGAAAGGCAGTCGGCGCGCTGTACCAGACGTTTACGCCAAGCTGCTCAATCGTTCCATACCAGCTTTCCGGGCTGAATCGTCCGCCGACAATAACATTTGTCGCTCCGTTCAGCCACGGCGCAAAAATCCCGTACACCGTTCCAGTCACCCAGCCTGGGTCGGCCGTACACCAGTAAATGTCCTCTTCCTTTAAATCAAGGACCCACTTTCCTGTCTGATACTGCTGAACCATCGCCTCATGGACATGAAGCACACCCTTTGGCGTACCCGTAGATCCTGATGTATAGTGAAGCAAATAGCCGTCTTTTTTGTCCATCCATTCAATGTCCAGTCTTGTGCTCTCATGCTTTGCCACTTCATCATAATGAATGATGCTTGTTCCGCTCTGTTCAGCCTGGCCGCCGACTATGAATATATGCTGTAAATCAGGCAGCTTGTCAACCGGAATCCTTTCCAAAAGCTCAGGCGTCGTGACAACAACCTTTGCCTCGCTGTTTTGAAGCCGGTCCTTAACAGCCCCCTCCATAAACGCTTCAAATAACGGCCCGGCGATTGCGCCGATTTTGATAGCGCCTAGCATAATAAAATAAAGCTCGGGTGATCTCGGCATAAAAATAAAAACGCGGTCCCCTTTTTCCACATTTCCATACCGTCTCAGCACATTCCCGGCTCTGTTTGTTTCTTCTTTCATTTCTTTAAATGTGTATTTTTCATCCCGTTTTGCGTCCTTATAATAAAGTGCTACTTTGTTTTTCCGAAAAGATTCGGCGTGGCGGTCTATCGTTTCATAAGCCGCGTTCAATTTCCCTGTCTTATGCCAAGAGAAATGTTTCTCCGCTTCGGACCAATCAAATTGCCGATACGTTTCATCGTAGTTTTCTAGGTTATGATCCCCCTCTATCGCTGGCAACGCTTTCAAATTCATGTCCAAACATCCCCCTTTGCTGAAGTTGTCACATTTATTATAGTATATATTCATATTCTTCTCAATTTTTAAAATATAAACCATGTTGAAAACGCTTTATAATTTGTTATTCTTAAAGGAGGCATGTATTTTTTATAGAAATTGATGGGACGGTGAATCAGTGGAACATCATAAAACATATCACTCTGCAAACATCAAAACAGCAACCGGCTCCTTACTGATAGAAGGGCCTGTCTCTCCAGAAGACTTGGCAGGTTATGAGTTTCATAAGGATTTGACCGCATTTCGGCCGCCCCGGGAACAGCATGAAGCATTAGTCGATATTGCCGGCCTTCCTGAGGGACGCATTATCATTGCCAGAGACGGCCAGGCCATTGTCGGCTATGTGACGTATCTATACCCTGACCCGCTCGAAAGATGGTCAGAAGGAAATATGGAGGATTTGCTTGAGCTCGGAGCCATTGAGGTGGCGCCGGAATACCGGGGATGTTCTGTCGGAAAAACACTTCTGACCGTCAGCATGATGGACGAACAAATGGAGAACTACATTGTGATGACGACAGAATATTACTGGCATTGGGATTTAAAAGGGATGAAAAAGGATGTGTGGGAGTACAGAAAGATCATGGAAAAAATGATGAACGCAGGCGGATTGGTCTGGTTTGCTACCGATGAGCCAGAGATCAGCTCCCATCCTGCGAACTGCCTGATGGCGCGCATCGGAAAAAACGTCAGCCAGGAATCAATTGAACGATTTGACAGGCTCCGTTTTTATCATCGTTATATGTATTAACTGACACTGACAAAGGGGAAAAGATAATGATTGTTGAGCAAATCATGAAAAAGGATGTCATCACATTAACGAAAACGGATACGCTTGAAACGGCAATACACAAGCTGAAGGAATTTCATATCAGGCATTTGCCTGTTATTAATGAAGACCGTCATGTGATTGGAATGATTACAGACAGAGATATGAAACAGGCCAGCCCCAGCATTTTTGAAGAAAGCAAACGCAGCCGTTTTCTCACACGAAGCGTTGAATCCATTATGAAAAAAGACGTCGTGTGCGCCCATCCGCTTGATTTTGTTGAAGAAATATCAGCCGTTTTCTATGAGCATGGCATCGGCTGCCTTCCAGTCGTGCAGCATCAAAAGTTAATCGGCATTCTGACAAAAACCGATTTGCTGCGGACTTTTGTGAAGCTGACAGGCGCTGACCAGCCCGGATCGCAGGTTGAGATAAAAGTAAATGACATCACAAAAAGCCTCGCCGATATCAGCAGCCTCTGCCAAAGACTTCAGGTCAAAATACTGAGCGTTCTTGTCTATCCCCATGACGATTCCGGCGCAAAGGTGCTTGTATTCCGTGTCAAGACGATGAATCCGCTGCCGTTTTTGCAGGAATTGCAAAAAAACGGGCATCTCATCGTATGGCCGTCAGAGCACAGGGATCAGCTATGAGGGACAGTGTGTTTATTTATTCTCCCTCTTATCAGACTTATATGTTTCATCAGGAGCACCCCTTTAATCAGCAGCGTGTTCTGCTGACATATGATTTGCTCAAATCGATGGATGCCTTTGACGAGGGGGATATCGTCAGTCCGCGGCTTGCTGCGGAAGATGAGCTGGCTCTTGTGCATACGGACGATTATATTCAGGCAGTACAGCTTGCCGGCGCCGGAAAACTTCCACCCGAAGAAGGGGAAAGCTACGGGCTCGGCACTGAAGATACACCCGTCTTTGCAGGCATGCATGAAGCGGCCTCACTATTAGTCGGCGGAACCTTAACAGCTGCGGATTATGTCATGTCTGGACAAGCACTGCATGCTGCCAACCTTGGGGGAGGCCTGCACCACGGGTTTCGAGGAAGGGCTTCTGGATTTTGCATATACAACGACAGCGCTGTAGCGATTCAATATATTCAGAAAAAATATCAAGCCAAGGTGCTGTATATTGATACGGATGCCCATCACGGAGACGGTGTGCAATTTGCGTTTTATGATAATCCCAACGTATGCACCCTGTCCATTCATGAAACGGGACGGTATTTATTCCCCGGAACCGGTCAGATTCAGGAAAAAGGCAGCGGAAAAGGCTACGGATATTCCTTTAATATCCCGCTTGATGCTTTTACAGAGGATGATTCATTTATTGAGGCTTACCAGACAGCAGCTTCAGAAATCGCCGCTTATTTTCAGCCGGATGTGATTATCAGCCAAAATGGAGCTGATGCCCATTACTACGATCCGCTGACGCATTTGTCGGCAACGATTGCCATTTACGAACAGATTCCGCGGCTTGCTCACGCTTTAGCGCATCAATATTGCGGCGGAAGATGGATCGCCGTCGGAGGAGGCGGATATGATATTTGGCGTGTGGTACCCCGTGCCTGGGCCCGAGTATGGCTTGAAATGAAAGGGATCGATCCCGGACATGACATTCCATCTGAATGGATCGCAAAATGGCAAAAGCAATGCCCAGTCACCCTTCCGTCCAGCTGGAGCGATCCCGCCGATTTATATCCGCCGATTCCACGCAAGCCAGAAATTACAGAAAAAAATGCCCAAACCGTCAGCAAAGCGTTATATGCGATACGTTCAGAGCGTCAGGAAAAAACAAAATAAAAAAACGACCTTCACGAAGAGGTCGTTTTTGATTTTTTGATAACGATTTCTACACGTCTGTTTTCCTTCATGTGTTCATTTGTTTTGTTATCCTTTACAGGCTTTGTATCCGCATAGCCAACAGCGATAAATCGTTTCGACGGGAGTTTCTCTTTTGCTGTGAAATATTGAATGACTCCGCTTGCCCGTGCTGCGGATAGCTCCCAGTTGGACGGATACCTGTACGTTGAAATATTTCGGCTGTCTGTATGGCCCTCCACCTGAATATCATTTGGAATAGTCTGAAGAAGCACTGCAATTTGGTGAAGAAGCGTTTCGGCATTTTCCAACACTTTAGTCTCGCCTGAATCAAACAGCACCGCTTCCTGAAGAACGAGCACGACACCGCGTTCATCCCGCTTTGCTGTCATTTTCGCATTCAGCTGGTGCTCTTGAATGTATGTATTCACTTTTTGCAACAGTTGATCCTGCTGATTCTCTTGCTTCTTTGCATCAGCTGACGGCGTGTCTTTTTGATCGATGGCTGTTTGGTCTGGCTGAAGCCCGCTGCCTTCCTTTTGGATTGAGTCCACCGCTGCTTTAAATTTCTGCAGATCGATCTGCGACATCGAAAAAAGTAAAATAAAGAACACAAGGATCAGCGTCACCAGATCTGTAAAGGTGACCATCCAGCCCGAGGATGATTGATTGTTTTTCCCGTTTCCATTCCTTCGTTCAAAGCGGTCTCTTCTAAGCTTCATGTACAGATCCCTTTTTTGTCTTTACTTGACTATGCTGCTTCCGCCATTCTTCCCGAGAACTGAAAACGACGAGCTGGCTTTCCAGATTGCGCGGATTTTTTCCGGATTGTATCCCGATGATACCTTCCACCATCACCTGTTTGATGAAGATTTCACTTTCTGTTTTTTCTTCGAGCTTAGCCGCAATCGGGTTAAATACCATGTTTGCCAGCAATGATCCGTATAAGGTCGTCAAAAGTGCAACAGCCATATTCGGACCGAGCATATCAGGATCATTTAAGTTTTTGAGCATCAGCACCAGCCCGACCAGTGTCCCGATCATGCCCCACGCCGGAGCAAATTCCCCCGCCTTCTCCAAAACACGCCGGCCTTTGCGGTGCCGTTCCTCCATTGCTGCAATTTCTGAATCCATGACAAGCCGAATCGTTTCTTCATCCCAGCCGTCAACCGCCAGAAGCAGCCCCTTTTTCAAGAATGGATCTCTGATTTCTCTGGCCTGGTCATCCAGTGATAAAAGCCCATGTTTTCGCGCATGATCGGAAAGGGATACGAAGGTTTTCACAAGATCTTTTACATTGTCTTCCTGGCGGATAAATGCCTGTTTTAACACAGTGGGCGTTTTTTTCAGCTCTCTCGGCGGAAAACTGATAAAAACAGCGGCGCAAAGCCCTCCTGTTACGATAAAGAAAGAAGTCAGATCTAGAAAAGAGCGGAAACCACTTATTCCCGATCCGGAAATAATTCCAATCACAATAATAATCGTTCCTAACACAAAACCAACAGGTGTAAGATAATCAAAACGTTTCATCATTTCTCCTCACTCATACGAAAAAAGCAAGAATCCACCTTAGAGGTGAAGCTTGCTTTCTTGTTTTTCTTATGACTTGGTTGACTGTCTTAACTCTATGCGATGCGGCAATTCGACAATATGCTCTTCCACCGGCTCTTTATTCATGAGCTTTGTCAGCAGTCTCATGGCAACCGCGCCAATATCATACGTCGGCTGAACTACTGTTGAAAGCTGCGGCCGAACCATCAAGCTTAATCTCGTATTATCAAAGCCGATAATGTCGAGATCCTCAGGAATGGACAGGCCTTGATCCTGTGCGGCATGAATAATGCCGAGCGCCATTTCATCAGTTGCGGAAAGAATCGCTGTCGGTTTTTTGTCCAGGCTCATGAGATGCTGAAGCGCCTCAAGTCCGGAATCATACGTGTAATCACCTTCAGCGACAAATTGTTCATTAAACGGAAGATTCGCCTCTTCAAGCGCCCGTTTGTAGCCTTGCAGTTTCTTTGAGCGGTTGATCGGTTCTGTCATCGGGCCGGAAACAAATGCGATATCAGTATGCCCCTTATCAACCAAAAGCTTCACCGCGTCATAAATCGCCTGCTCGTAATCAATTGCGACTGATGGTGTTTCACCTTGCTCTTCAACAGAAGCGGCAAGCACGATCGGCACTGGCGAACGCTTAAATTCCGCTACATGCTCGTCCGTAATGTTTCCGCCCATAAATACGATGCCGTCGACCTGTTTGCCGAGCATTGTGTTTAATAAGTGCAGCTCTTTCTCCAAGTTTTGGTCAGAGTTGCTCAAAATGATGTTATATTTATACATTGTCGCGATATCTTCAATTCCGCGCGCAAGCTCTGAATAGAAGATGCTTGAGATATCAGGAATGATGACACCAACAGTTGTTGTTTTTTTGCTTGCAAGCCCTCTTGCCACCGCGTTTGGACGGTAGCCGAGACGGTCAATGGCTTCCAAGACTTTCTTTCTCGTTGTCGGTTTTACATTCGGGTTTCCATTCACGACACGGGAAACGGTTGCCATGCTTACATTAGCTTCTCTCGCTACGTCGTAGATCGTAATATTGCTCATCCTAAAACCACTCCTTTTACTGGATACACTTATCCTTATCTATAGCATAAACACTTTATGTAGAGAAATGTCATAATGTCCGAATTTATGTCGTTTATGATTTGTAAGCGTAAGTCAGTAGTCTACATTATTTTTCATTATTCATCAAATTTAAATACTTCTCATGAAATTATACACGTTTTTATAGATGATGAAAACGTATACTTGAGTTTTATAATTAAATAAACGAGAAAGCGCAAAAAAAAAGGCCGCATATGCGGCCTTTTGTATTGATCTCATTCCATTAGGCGTTGACTTTCACCATTGGTTTCAGTTCATTCAGCCATTTTTCGAATTCAGGGATCGCCATTTGCTGAGCAGAGTCAGAAAGTGCGACTGATGGATCAGGATGAACCTCTGCCATTACGCCGTCAGCACCGATCGCTAAAGCGGCTTTAGCTGTCGGAAGAAGGAGGTCGCGGCGGCCTGTTGAATGCGTCACATCAACAAAGACCGGCAAATGCGTTTCCTGTTTCAGAATTGGCACAGCTGAAATATCGAGCGTGTTTCTCGTTGCTGTTTCGTATGTTCTGATACCGCGCTCACAAAGGATAATTTGATCATTGCCTTGTGCCATAATGTATTCAGCTGCATTGATGAATTCCGAGATCGTTGCAGCAAGTCCGCGTTTCAGAAGGACAGGCTTTTTCACGGAACCTGCAGCTTTCAGCAATTCAAAGTTCTGCATATTACGCGCACCGATCTGAATTACATCAATGTAGTCAAGCGCTTCTTCAATATGAGCCGGCGTTACGATTTCGCTGATAACAGCCAGATCAAATTCGTCCGCTACACGTTTTAAGATTTGGAGTCCTTCTACACCGAGGCCTTGGAAATCGTATGGGCTCGTACGAGGCTTAAAGGCTCCTCCGCGGAGAATTTTAATCCCTTGTTTTTTAGCAGCCGCAGCCACTTCCGCCACCTGCTCATAGCTCTCAACCGCACATGGTCCGACGATAAATCTTTGCTGGCCGTCTCCGACTTTTTCACCTTTGATATCAACGATTGTATCTTCAGGTTTTTTCTTACGGGAAACAAGCAGCGCTTTGCTGTGATCTTCCTCCTGAAGCTCTAAACCTGCTTTAAAGATTTCTTTAAAAATGTGCTGGATAGTAGAATTTTCGAACGGTCCGTCATTGTTTTCAATGATTTTATTTAACATTGTGCGTTCTCTGACAGGATCAAAGCGATTGACACCTTGCGCTTCTTTCGCTTTACCGATCTCTTTCACAACATTTCCGCGCTGGTTGATTAATTTTAAAATTTGCAAGTTTAATTCGTCTGCCTGCTGCCTTAGAAGCTCTAATTCTGTGTTGCTCATTTTTTTCATCCTTTCCCTGCACATTCATTTTTTATTTTGTAGTTAACATGCATCTTACTATAAGTAAAACCAAATGGAAATACTGAAATACAAAATTTTTAAAAAAGTCTACTTTATTACCCAAACGCTTTTAAGTGATAAAGTAATGTATGATGCTATCGTACATGATGTGAAGAAAATGATCAATAGTTTTTTTCAAAAAAAAAGCGCCAGATCATATCTGGACGCTTTTTTTTAGGACAGATGCTGCTCAATCGCCGCTTCTGTAATTTGTGAATGTGAGGTATGCCACTTTACTTCACCGCTTTGGATCACGAAAACTTGAGGGCTTTCGTGCTTGACTCCGTATGTTTCTGCGATGAAATTTGACAGGGGCCGTGCCTCTTGTACTTGCAGATAGTAAGCCGGCACTTCTTCATGATGATTTGCAAAGGCATTAAATTCTTGAAATGCGGCTTGGCTGATCGGGCATGTTAAGCTGTGCTTAAAAAACAAGAATGTGCCTTCCTTTTCTGCAATACGCTTAAACTCTTCCTCAGATTGAATTAGCTGTTTTGCCATTAGTCAAGTCTGCTCCTTCCGGGCTCAGCGGTTGATGTGCTCGGCCTGTTTTTGTGCATCTTTCAGCTCGTCTTTTACGTCTTCTTTCGTTTGGAGGACTTGATCTTTTGCTTCGTCAGCCGCCTGCATTGCTTCGTTTTTCATATCTTGCATAGCAGATGATGACTCGGTATTTGCAGATTTTGAACGGTCTCTTAAATCTTTGACCTTGTTCATGATCTGTCCTGACTGATCGGCAACAAGCTGTGTGATGTTAGATGTTTTGTCTTTTGCAATGCTGACATATTGTGTGCCTTTTTCTTTTGCGTCTGCCGTCATTTTATCTGTTTTATCCCGCAGAGCAACAGCTTGATTTCCGAGATCGTCGCGTAGTTCTTTCCCAGATTTAGGTGCTAGGAAAAGCGCAGTGGTGGCTCCGATGATTCCTCCGATTAAAGTACCGATTAAAAAATCTTTACTATTAATTCCATCTTTGCTCATCATTATTCCTCCTCAAAGTGTTTTTCTCTCTTAAAGAGCTGATTTCTTTCGCTTCCACTTCTCCCAAATTTCCATTGCTGCTTGGCTCCAGGTGACAACCTGATTGATTTTATCTTGGTTTTCTCTCACTGATGCCGATACAGACCCTGCCGCCTGCTTCATTGATGTATTGAACTGCTGCACAGAGGTTCCCACCCCTTGAACAGCATGAACGACCGTGTTCAGCTTTTCTGATTTTTCCTGAATATCTTCAGCCAAGCGGTTGGTCTTATGTAAAAGCTCGGCAGTTTCAGTGGTAATGCCTTTCATTTGTCCCTCCAGCCCTTCGAGCGTGGATGCAACATGTTTTAATGTCAGCTGCAGTGACTTTAGTGTTTTAGACAAATAGATCACTAAAACGAGAAATGCTACTGCGATAAGTGCAACGCTTAAATAAAGAATGATAATCATCTTAAACCTCCTTGCTGCAGGATATACTGCTGTTTACCCGATTTGTAAAATCATAAACATATCTGTTGGGCTGTATACATATTATTCTCCATTACATTTGAAAAATCCTTTAAGAGGATGTCTCTTCAGATAAATAAAAAGCAGTGAAATCACTGCTTTTTATTATGCCATGACGTTTTCGTAGGCTCTCATATATTTTTGGATATCTCCTGCTCCCATAAAGATGAGAACGGCTTTATCATGAGCTTTTAAAACAGATGTATCATCTTCTGCAATCAGCTTGGCATTATTAATTTTTCCCTGCAGGTCGCCGATCGTCAGCTTTCCTGCGTTTTCCCGGGCTGACCCGAAGATGTCGCATAAATACACACAGTCTGCCCCGCTCAGGCTTTCAGCAAATTCATCAAGGAATTGCTGTGTCCGCGTAAATGTATGTGGCTGGAATACCGCAACGATTTCACGATCAGGATATTTCTGTCTTGCCGCCTCAATCGTCACTTTTATTTCTGTCGGATGATGAGCGTAATCATCAATTAACACTTGGTTTCCGAGCTGTTTCTCATTGAATCTGCGTTTGACGCCTCCGAATGATTTGAGGCCATGTTTAATAACGCTGGCGTCAATTTCTTCATAATGGCACAACGCGATGACCGCCAATGAGTTCAATACATTATGATGGCCGTACGCAGGAATATAAAATGTGTCATAGAATGTATTGCGGACAAAGACATCGAAAGTTGTCCCTTCTGTGCTTTTTACGATGTTTCTCGCTTGAAAATCATTTTCTTCTCCTGTGCCGTAATAAACGACAGGCACATTTGCATGGATTTTCGGCAGATACTCATCATCCCCGCAGGCAATAATGCCTTTGTTAACTTGAAGAGCCATTTCCTGAAAAGCGTCAAACACATCGTCAATATTTGAGAAGTAATCAGGATGATCAAAATCAATATTCGTCATAATCGCGTAGTCAGGCTGATAGCTTAAGAAATGGCGGCGGTATTCGCACGCTTCAAATACGAAGTATTCGCTGTTTTCATTTCCTTGGCCTGTTCCGTCCCCGATTAAGAAAGACGTCGGTTTTGCGTTTTGGATGACGTGAGCCAGCAGCCCCGTAGTCGACGTTTTACCGTGCGCACCAGTAACCGCGACACTGGTGAATTTTTTCATGTAGTCACCTAAAAACTTATGATAACGAATCACCGGAATTCCGTCAGACATCGCTTTTTCAATCTCAGGGTGCGTGTCTGGGAATGCGTTTCCAGCGATAACTGTCATGCCGGGTTTGATGTTATCCGCGCTAAAAGGAAGAACAGTGATGTTTCTTTTTTCAAGCGCCGTTTGTGTAAAAATGAATTTTTCGATATCCGATCCTTGGACAGTATATCCATTATCATGAAGTATTTGGGCAAGCGGACTCATACCCGTCCCTTTTATTCCAACAAAATGATAAACAGTCATAATTGTACCTCCAACAAACGTCTATCTGTTCCCCAGTATATGACGTTCATTTCAATTTGCGACCGCGGCGGCTGAAAAGCCGCCTGACGGCGTATCCTTATATTTTTTGTTATGTTCAGTATCCGGTTATTTCTTTCCGATTAAACCTGAATATCACGATTTCTATGCCCATTTGCTGTAAAGCGGCATAGCTGTTAAATGCTCTATCCATTATCATACCATGTTTGCTGTGAAAATGAACCTATATTATTCGTTTATTAAATCACTTGCAGTGATCAGCACCTCTCGAGGCTTGCTTCCTTTTGCCTCAGAGATCATACCTTCCGCTTCCATCATATCAATCAGCCTTGCAGCCCGATTATATCCGATTCTGAATCTTCTTTGCAGGCTTGACGTGCTTGCACTGTTTTGCTCAACAACAAATTCGCACGCCTCATAAAACAGCTCATCCTCTTCCTTTAAGGCAGAGCCTTGTCTGACCAATTCTTCCTGTTCGAATAAATAAGCTGGCGGCAGCTGGTTTCTGACATGGGAAACGACACGGTCAATTTCCCGGTCCGATACAAAGTTGCCTTGAAGACGCACCGGTTTTCCAGAACCGTTCTCTAAAAAGAGCATATCTCCTTTGCCGAGAAGTTTTTCCGCACCAGCCATGTCAATGATTGTTCGGGAATCAACCTGGCTGGAGACAGAAAACGCAATTCTCGTCGGGATATTCGCTTTAATCAGACCGGTAATGACATCGACTGACGGACGCTGAGTCGCGACTAGCAAATGGATTCCGCAGGCTCTTGCTTTTTGAGCAATCCGGGCAATGCTTTCTTCTACATCATTTGGAGCTACCATCATCAAGTCGGCAAGCTCGTCAATGACCACAACTAAATACGGCAATTTTTCGCCCGTTTGGTGATCTGAGGTTAATTGATTAAAACGGTCAATATCGCGAACACCGGAATGGGCAAACAGTTCATAGCGGCGCTCCATTTCCTCAACGACCCATTTTAAAGCAGCTGTAGCCGCTTTGGCGTCGGTAATGACAGGGCTGACGAGATGAGGAATTTTGTTGTAAGGCGCAAGCTCTACCATTTTCGGATCAATCAGCAGCACCTTCACTTCACTCGGATCAGCTTTATAAAGCAGACTCACTAAAATCGTATTAATACACACGCTTTTTCCCGATCCTGTAGCTCCGGCAATAAGACCGTGCGGCATTTTCTTCAGATCAATGACAACAGGATTCCCCGAAATATCCAATCCAAGTGCTGCCGTAAGCGGTGACTTGCTCGTCCTAAAAGCAGAGCTGCGAATCATTTGGCGCAAATCAACCACCTTGCTCGTGCGGTTCGGCACTTCAATTCCGATCGTGTTTTTCCCCGGAATCGGCGCTTCTATTCGAATATCTCTGGCGGACAGGCTGAGTTTAATGTCATCAGACAGGTTGGTGATTTTATTCACCTTTACACCCGGTTCAGGGTGTACTTCAAATCTTGTGACTGACGGCCCTTGCGTTACATGTACCACATTGGCCCGAACGTTAAAGTTTTTCAAAGTTAAATCAAGCAGCTGACACTGGTTTTCTATCCACGCAGAATCGTCCTGAACTTGTGCTGGCGGCACATCGAGCAGTGCGACATTTGGGAACACATAGCTTCCGCGGCGCTCCCCTGCTTTTTGCTGTTTATGCGCATCGCTTTTCAGCATCATAACATTAAAAGGAACAGACGGTCCCTTCTGAAGTGCTGGACTTCGTTCAGGATTGTTACCCGACTTCTCGGTTCTGTTCTGCTGTTCTGCTGGGGCCGTGCGTCTTTCACCCGCAGAAACTTCTTCCTCCCGGCTTTCATCCGCCGCAGAATGGGATTGAGAATCCTCTTCTGTGCTATGTTCTGGTTCTGGATAGTCATTTATCTGGGCCGCGGTTGCTTCAGGCTGGCTGTTTTCCTCTATCACTTGAGCTGATGCAGCTTCCGGAATGATTTCTTCGTGAGCAGCTGTATGGCTGTCTGACAGTTCCTCTGCTTCTTGCCCGGCATCTGCCACAGTCTCTTCCTCGTATCGTTCATTATGCAAAAAAGGCTTTTCAAGCTCATGGAATTCCATTTTTTCTGCTGGGGCTGACATGGTGTCAGCAGTTTCTGGAATTTCACGAACGTTTCCTTCGTTGGCTGACGGCTCTTCTGCCTCAGTTTCAGCACCTGTCACAGCCTCTTCCCCATATCGCTCATCGGGTAAGAAATGCTCTTGGTTTTCCGTTTGTTCTGCTTGAGTTGAGGCGGTGTCAGCAGTTTCTGGAACAGCTTCTTCGCGGGCATATCCTTCGTTACCTGACAGCTTTTCTGCTTCCATTTCGGCACCTGTCACAGTCTCTTCCCAAGATTTTTCTTCGCGCAAGAAGGATTCTTCCTGCTGCATATTCATTTGTTTTGTTTCTTCTGACCGCATCTCAGCAGCTTTTGGTGCCATTTTGTCTGACAGCTCCTCTGCGGAGTGCTTTGCCATTGTTTCATTCGTGCTTTTTAGGACGCCAGAAGGCTGTTCTTCGAATCGGTCATATGAAAAGAGAGGCTCCTTCTTCTGTTGCTGCGGCGGCCGGTCCGGCATCGGATAGCTGCGTTCGCGTTCGATTTCTTCTGAAAGCAGCGTTACCTTCTCTTCTGCAGGTTCCGGCTTTTTTTGCACACCTTTTTTTCCCGCAGATTGTTTCGGCACGTCCTTTTTCACAGATGG
Organism: Bacillus sp. B28; assembly: GCF_029536185.1. Taxonomy (NCBI): domain Bacteria; kingdom Bacillati; phylum Bacillota; class Bacilli; order Caryophanales; family Bacillaceae; genus Bacillus; species Bacillus sp. B28. The sequence goes on from NZ_CP120511.1 coordinate 2,950,710, forward strand.
TTTTTGATTAAATCCATATACAGGCGAAGGTATATTTGTCGGTTTAAAAGGTTTCTTGGCCGGCTCTGATTTTTCATATGTATGATGCTCTTTTTCATTATTTGTACGGTCTCTGTGCTGAGCAGCGCTCGAACGAGGCTCCGCTTGCGGTTCCTCCGATGGCGGGCGGCGCCTTCTCAAATCATTTTTTTGGTATCCGTCAGGCACAACCGGAAAACGGAACTTGCCTTTAGGATATTCGTAATATATTTTAGGATCTTCCATTCGTTTTAATTGTCCTTCGGAGTGATGCGATTCTGACTGTTTCGGAATTTGAGCAGGTTTTGTCTCCCGTTCAGCGTCCTCTTCACTCTCTCCTAAAAACAAATCAAAAAATTTATGAAGCCAACTCATAATTCATCTCTAACTCCCTTATAGTTTTCTGGGACGATTTTTAGTATACCACTGCTTGTCGGCCCAGAAAAGATTAAGCTTTCAGCAAAACAAAGCCGCTAAACAAGGGCTTAGCGGCTTTTTTTACATGATTCGATTTTTTCGGCGCGTTTATGGGAGTCTAAAACTGAAATGCGTCTCCAGCCTCATGGTCTCCTTCTAATACAAGGATTCCTTTTTCAGCCGGAGCGTCAGGCAATGCAAGCTCTTTTGCGGAGCAGATCATTCCGCTCGACGGTACGCCCCGAAGCTCAGCATCCTTAATGACGAGTCCGCTCGGCATTACAGCGCCGACTTTGGCAACGACAACGTTTTGACCTTGATCAACATTAGGCGCGCCGCAAACGATCTGAAGCGTTTCATCTCCTACGTTGACTTTACATACGCTTAATTTATCCGCATTCGGATGTTTTTCTTTTGATTCAACATATCCGACAACAAACTTTGGCGATAAATCAACGACTAATGTTTCTTCAATGCCGTTTCTGTTTAGCATTTCATTCACATCTTGAACGAATGTTTCTGAAAGGGCAACAGGGCCGTTTTCATCAATGGTTAAGTATGAAGACGCGTTAAAGATGTTAAAACCCGTCGTTTCATTTGTTTCGCTATTGAAAATTTTGACGACGTCGCCGTGTTTTTCATAGCCTACTTGCTCGCGCGTTACGTCTTTTAGAGAGATCAGAAGTGTATCTCCCACACCTTCTTTATTATAAAAAGCGTTCATAAGTAAAAAATCCTTTCTAATCCTTTTTCGGACGGCTTTTTGCCAAGATAAACACCGGCTCCAGCTTTCCTTCATTGTACAGGAAAGAAAGCGCCGTAATCGGAACGGTGCCGCCTGCAAAGAAGCTCATCGACATTTGTCCTAAAATATCATACCCTGATTCATTCCGAATGTCAGCAAGTATCAAAACGTCCTGATGCGGAACAGAGATCGCAAGCTCACCTTTAGCATTTTGTTTATACTCATTTAAAATCGCTTCGTTCAGAATCCGGCTGGCGTCGTAACCGTCGTTTGCTCTGAAGAAGTAAAAGAGATTGCCGGCAACTGTATCCTCTTTGACAACCGTCGGCAGAGAGCGGAGGTTAAACGCAGCCGTTTCTCTGATCCGCTCCCTTGTCCAGTTTTCTTTCTCCAGCATGCGCTGATCAATTAAACGATAGGTTTTGCCCAGATCAAGCGCATAGTAAATTCTTGTTTCTGCGGTATGATCGTCATAAATAAGCGGAATCTCTTCGCTGGACTTGTCCGGAAAAGAGGTTGAGCGGATGACCGGATAAATGCGGCTTTCCTTCCCGGTTATTTCCTGCGACTTCCCTTCCATAGCTGTCATGGCTTCTGATACATAGTAAACGATCTCGTCAATGGCTTCGTCTTTTTTCAGTTCCCATTTTGCAATAATCGGCGGCAGGTCGAGCGTAATTCCTTTTTTAGTTGTTTCATCCTCAACACGGAGGGTGTCTTTTTCTCTGTCAAATAAAAAGGAGCGATTCTCGTGCTGAAGGCGCTGTTTCAATATGTCTGACAGCTTCCTTGAGGTCATTTTCAAACCGGATATCCTCCTTTACGCTTTTGCGAGAGAGTCAGTTAAAAACTGTTCAATTTCTTCTTTTGTTTTGCGGTCTTTGCTCACAAAACGATTCACTTCTTTTCCTTCATTAAACACAACAAAGCTTGGAATGCCGTAAATCTCCCACTCTGCGCATGTATCAATAAATTTGTCGCGGTCTACATAGTAGTAAGTGAATTCAGGAAAGTCTGCTTCCAATTCCGGAAGAAAAGGCTCTACAAAACGGCAGTCCGGGCACCAGTCGGCAGAAAACATAAATACTGCCCAATCATCCTTTACCGCTTTTTCCAATTCTTGCGTTGTCTCGATTTTTTTCATCGGATATCCCTCCAGTTGTTTATGTTCTTACATGTTAGTTTATCGATACTCGTCCATTTGGATCATACCAAACTGCTTGCGGCAAAACCACTTATATGCAACGAATGAATATGTAAGATAAGCTTTCCCATTATCATTATCATATTTTATTTGCATTATCAAGCACGTTTCGTTTAACATCTTTTACATGAAGGTAAAATTGACAAATGGTCATACATAAGGAGGGATCCAGTTTGGAGTTTATCGTCTATTTAGCCGGAGAAATCCACAGCAATTGGCGGGAGGAAATAAAGGAGAAAACGAAGTCACTGAAGCTGCCGATTACGTTTGTCGGTCCGATGGAGCATCACGACCGTTCAGACAATATCGGAGAAGAAATCATGGGCGCTCAGCCAAACGCAGTTTATAAGGACGACAAGGCCTCTGATATCAATAACTTCAGAACTGCCGTCTTGATGAATAAAGCCGACTTTGTAATCGCCTTGTTTGGCGAAAAGTATAAACAATGGAACACAGCGATGGATGCTTCCTATGCCATCGCAAAAGGCAAACCCCTGATCATCATTCGTCCTGAATCGCTCCACCACCCATTAAAAGAGCTTTCAAACAAAGCGAATATGACTGTTGAAACGGTGAACCAAGCCATTAAAGCACTTTCCTATGTATTTGAAACAAAATAAGAAAAAAGCTTGTCGACATGGCTTACAAGCCTTGCTCAACAAGCTTTTTCTCCAGATTTTACATATTTTCTTTAATTGCTTCAACTGTCTGCTTGTCACAGGCAGTTACGAGCTTTATCAGCATTTCTTTAGCCGCAGCGTAATCATCAATATGGATAATAGACGCATTTGTATGAATGTAGCGGGAGCAGATTCCGATAACTGCTGACGGAACGCCGCTGTTTGAAATATGCACTCTGCCTGCATCTGTTCCGCCGCCGGAAACAAAGTATTGATATGGAATCTGATGCTTTTCAGCCATATCCAGAACAAATTCTCTCATTCCTCGATGCATGACTGTCGTTCTGTCAAGAATGCGGAGCAAAAAGCCTTTTCCAAGCTGGCCAAATTCATTTTTGTCACCGCTCATATCGTTAGCCGGACTGGCGTCAAGCGCGAAGAACAAATCCGGTTTGATCATATGAGACGCTGTCTGCGCGCCTCTTAAGCCAACTTCTTCCTGAACGGTTGCGCCAGCGTAAAGCGTATTCGGCAGTTCTTTTCCTTGCAATTCCTTCAGCAATTCAATGCTCAATCCGCAGCCATACCGGTTATCCCACGCTTTTGATAATATTTTCTTTTCATTCGCCATAACGGTAAACGGGCATACAGGGACAATTTGCTGGCCCGGTTTAATGCCGATTTTGATGGCGTCTTCCTTATCATCCGCTCCGATATCAATCATCATGTTTTTGATATCCATCGGACGGTTTCGCTGAGCATCTGTTAACAGATGCGGCGGTATGCTTGAAATAACCCCCGGAACCGGGCCGTTATCTGTTTGAATTTCCACTCTTTGCGCCAGCAGCACCTGACTCCACCAGCCGCCGAGCGTTTGGAACCTCAGTAATCCGTTATCTGTAGTGGATGTCACCATAAATCCGACTTCATCCATATGTCCAGCCACCATAATTTTCGGCGCGTCCTCTCCGCCTTTTCTGACTCCGAAAACACTTCCCAGTCTGTCCTGAACGATATCATCGGCATATTTGGCAAGCTCCTGCTTCATAAACGCACGGACCTGATGCTCATTGCCCGGCGCTCCGGGAAGCTGCGTCAGTGTTTGGAAAAGCGCTTTCGTTTCTTGATTCATGTTTTCCCCTCATTTCTATGTAGTTCTTTTATTTTATTAGAAAAAATTCTGTTTTCCAAGCACTCTGATTGAATCTGCTCAATGAGCCGCGTATCACTTAACAGGATTTGGCGGTTTCTGTATAATGAAAGTACGATCAATCAGGAGGTGCTTTATTTTGAAATTGCGTCATCTTCTTTTAGGAGCAGGACTTGGAATTTGTACGGCTGTTGTTGTGAAGCAATATGTGATGAAGCCTTATATTTCTTCAGAAAGAGCGCTTCGTATCGTAAAATCCGCTTTTAAACAGCGGGGGCCGATTGATGGATCATGGATCTACACCCAGCCGGAGCCCTACAATGTGAATGGAGAAACCGTGCAGGTGTATAAGACCGGTGTTACACGGTCAGCTTTTGGAGAACTAGAGCAATATGAAGTGATGGTGGATGCGAAAACGGGGAGAATTGTAGATGTGATCGATACAATCGCGTCTTAACACCGGACAAGCGTAAAATAGGAGCCGCTGCCCATGCAGCGGCTCTTTTTTATATTATATCGCGCGAATTGGTTTGTATACCGGATACCACATCGCGTCCTGCACAGCCTGAATGATGTCCTCAGGCTCTTCAGTGGCCACGCCTTCCTTAATGGCGGTTTTAGCGACTTCAACTGCAACCGTTGCCGATACAGTCCGTAAATCCTCCACCTTCGGAAGCATCGGCGCGCCAGGCATGCCGACATTGACCATACTTGCGATCGCGCGGGCACATGCTTCAAACATGCCATCGGTGATTAATTTTGATTTGGTGACAATCGTTCCAAGCCCAAGCCCTGGGAAGACAAGTGCGTTGTTGGCCTGTCCGATATGATATGTTACGCCGTTATATTCCACTGGCGGGAACGGGCTTCCTGTCGTAATCAGCGCACGGCCTTCCGTCCATTCAATTAAATCTTGCGGCTTTGCTTCTGAAAGAGTCGTCGGATTCGACATTGGCAAAATCGCCGGACGTTTTACGTGTGACGCCATTTCTTTGACAATTTCTTCAGTAAAGGCACCGGAAACCGTAGATGTCCCGATCAGGATCGTCGGTTTCGCCTGCCGGACCACTTCAAGGAGATCAATGCCCCCGCCTTCTCCGTTACGCTGATAATCCTTCACTTCATCAGCCGAACGGGCATAAGGCTTTTGGAAATCGAGAAGCTGATCCATATCATCTGTTAACAGCCCGTTTCGGTCTATGCACCAGAATCGCTGGTATGATTCTTCCTCACTCAGCCCTTCGCGCACCAATGCTTCCCGCAGCTGTTCAGCAATTCCGATTCCGGCTGTCCCCGCTCCGAATATCACGACTCTGTGATCCTTCAGCGGGACTTTTGATGCTTTTGCACAGGATAAGACTGCCGCCAGTGAAACAGCGCCTGTACCTTGGATATCATCATTAAACGTACATACTTTATCTTTATAGCGTTTCAAGATGCTGCGCGCATTTTTCGCTCCGAAGTCCTCCCAGTGGAGCAATGCATTCGGGAATGTCTCTCTCGCAAGTGAGACATATTCATCAATAAATTGGTCATAGCGTTCACCCCGCACTCTGGAATGCTGGTTGCCGACATAAAGCGGATCGTTCAAGAGGCTCTCTTGATTTGTGCCCGCATCCAAAACGACAGCCAGCACTCTGCTCGGATCAATTCCCGCAGCGGCCGTGTATACCGCAAGCTTGCCAATTGATATCGCGATACCGCCGACTCCCCAGTCTCCGATTCCTAAAATTCCTTCAGCATCGGTTGCGACAATTAAATCGATGGCATCACTTTTATCTTTAAACTGTTTAAATGCCTCTCTCATGCCTTCCGGGTCATCGATGGACAGATAGAGCCCTCTCGGCTTCCTGTATTCATGGCTGTATCTCTGAATGGCCGTACCTACTGTCGGCGTGTATACAATCGGGAGCATTTCCCCTAAGTGGTCATTTAACAAACGGTAAAACAGCGTTTCATTTCGATCGTGCAGCGCTGTCAAATAAACGTTTTTACTTAAATCATCAGGCTGTGAGGAAAACTGTTCGTACGCTCTTTTTGCCTGTTCATCAATGGTCAAGACCTTCGGCGGCAAAAAGCCATTCAATCCGAGCGCTTTTCTTTCCTCGTTTGTAAAAGCCACTCCTTTGTTCAAAAAAGGAACAGAGAGTACTTCAAGGCCTCTTAATGTTGTCTGAATGTCTCCTTCGTTCGTTACTTCAAATTGTTTCACCCTGCCTCTTCCTTTCTGAGCATAATTAGTACTAGGTTTGCTTTATTAGCCGGAAATCATGCAGGGTAAACATGAAAATATGCTATTGTTTCTTTCGTTTGAGTGATTCTATCATTCTTTCGTCCCCGTCCCATTTCAGTGCGCGATATTCGGCATCATGATAAAAAATAAACCATGCGTCCTTTTCTGCTGCATACGCCTGCCACTTTTGCTTTTGCGGTATAGAGGTCATCGGATAATCATCATAAGCCAGCACCCATAATGGATTGCGGTGGGCGTGTGTCGGCATCAAATCCGCCATATGTACCGCGGTTTCACCCGCATCCTCACATACAAGAACACAGTGACCGTCACTGTGGCCCCCGGTATGATGCATTGTAACCCCCTCTGTTATCGTGCAAGTGTCGTCAAAGGTTTTCACTTGGCCGGCAACCGCCTCCCAGTTTTCTTTCCAGTAGGTATTTTTCGATCTGATATTCGGATGGCGCATTTCATTCCATTCCACAGATGAAGTATAAATAACGGCATTTGGAAAAACTGGCACCAGTTTATCTCCTGAGTATTCCGTCAATCCGCACGCATGGTCAAAATGAAGGTGTGTCATGGCGATCACGTGGATATCTTCAACTGTTAACCCGAGCGCTGCTAATGATGTTTTCACATTGGATTCTTGGGTCACACCGTAGTTTCTTTTTTGTTTCTCAGTCAGCTTTCCGGACCCGATACCGGCATCGACAATCACGTTTTGCCCGTCCTTTTGAATAAGAATCGGATCTGTCCTTAATTCAATCTGGTTTTTTTCATTGACTGGATATTTTTTTGACCATAACGGCTTTGGAACAACGCCGAACATGGCTCCTCCGTCCATGTGAGTCACCCCTCCGTCAAGCCAAGTTAACGTCGTGTTTCCAATTTTCATCGTTTCCATTTTCATCCCCCCTGTCATCATCGTAGCAAACAGCGCATAAAAAAAACAGACTCCTGTGTCAGAGTCTGTTTTACGCTCTCCATTCAACTTCAGCCCGATAAATCGGCTGGCCGAGTGCTGAAAATTTTTCTTCATATTCTGTCATGATGTTATCTTCCATATCGCTGTTATGCAGATCAAGACTGACATATGTCAGCAGCAGACCGTATTCCGAGAAGCTTTTCAGCGAGTATTCAAACAGGCCGCGGTTGTCTGTTTTAAAATGAATTGCTCCGTCTTTCCCCATTACTTCTTCATATTTCTTAAGAAAATGGGAATACGTCAGACGGCGTTTTTCGTGGCGGTTTTTCGGCCAAGGATCAGAAAAGTTCAAGTACACCCGTTTGACTTCACCCGGCTCAAACACGTCTGTCAGCGTGTCCGCGTCTATATTCAAAAGCTTTACATTCGGCACTTCGCTATCTTTTACTTTTTGGACAGCTGTCACAATGACGCTTTTAAATAACTCAATACCAATATAATTAATGTCAGGATTTTGTTTGGCCATCCCGGAAATAAATTGCCCTTTTCCTGTACCGACCTCAATATGGATCGGATTGCTGTTGCCAAACACTGTATTCCATTTTCCTTTATAATCAGCAGGATTGCTGATGGCAATATCTGCGTTTTCAGCCAAAAAGTCATCTGCCCAAGGCTTGTGGCGCATTCTCATATGATTGACACCTCTATCTATTATTTCGACTAACAACATACCATGAATTAAAAAGACCCGCAAGCTTGTTTTTAAAGGTGTGCCTTCACATAAAAAAAGAGGTTCCCGTCTGTCGGAACACTCGTGTCTCATGCATAAAACCATCCTGTTTTGAACAATTTAACCCGTAAGATACTGAAGGGATGTGTACCGTTTTATGGGTTTAAATTACGAGAATCAAGTTGATCTATTGAAGGACATTTTGACTGACCATCAATTGGACTGCTGCGGAACCGTCGCAGAGTACGAACAGCTTGAACGTGTGATTAAATCGCTGATGGCAAACACCGAGCTCGATTCACACTTAAAAAACGTGCTGGAAGATGTGTACCGATACAGCCAATCAGGAATATCATCCAAATCCATCGACTCACACATACAAGAGCATCAGAGCAGCTTGTCTCAATGGGTAGAGGAAATGGATTCGTATTCCTGATTATTGAACAATCCGCTTCATCAGCATATGCAGTTCTTCCATTGCATCATGGAATTCTTTATCGTTTCCTTTGGATTTATGCCAGGCAATGAAAGTGATTGTTTCAGATAGCACATACCATGCCATTCTTAACCGAAGGCCGTCCGTTAACTCAATACCGTACATGCCCAGCCAGCTCTCCCAAGCTGGCTTTTCGACGTAGTGGTACAGCAATGGCCCCAAATCCATCGCCGGATCAGCGATCATGGCGCCGTCCCAGTCAATTAAATACAGCTGGTTGTCTTCAGACAATAACCAGTTATTATGATTGACATCACAATGGCAAACGACTTTCTCACCGAAATGCACCTCATGCAGATGATCTTCTAAATACTTAATCCCTTCTTGAATCAGCGGCGAAGATTGCTGCACAGCAAATACAGCCTGTTTAAGCTGAGACAGCAGAGTCCCTGGATTCAGCGGTTCCTTTCCAAGTCTCTTCAGCATGTCCAGCAAGGCTTTTGATGTGTGTATTTTACGAAGCAATTCAGCAACGGACCGTCCGCTCATGTCTTTCGGCTTCAGCTCTCTGCCGGTCATCCAGTGCTGGGCCGTTATGACGTCCCCATTCTCCATCCGTTTTGTCCAAACCAGCTTAGGAACAATGCCTTCGGCGGATAAAACAGCTAAAAAAGGTGAGCTATTACGTTTTAAAAAAAGCTGCTGCCCGTTATGTTTCGCATAATATGCATCTCCTGTAGCTCCTCCGGCGGGGAAGATCTCCCAATCGCTACCTAGTAATTGTCCCAACCAGTTCATATCAATGTTCAACCCATCATTTCTTAAAATATTTTAGAATAAAGGCCTATTCGTCTTCAGTCTATCCAGCGAATGCCTTTTTCGTACGAATCGTATGAAAAATAAAAAAGACAGCTATTGAGAGTCTCATATGCTAATCAATAGCCGTCTTTTAAATTTTAGCGCTATAGCACAAACTTCGTCAAGCAAAACTCGTAAGATCTCGTGCTAAAATAAGATAACCGTTCCGATGCCGTTTACAGCAACCGCTTTCTTGATTTCTCCAGGATCAGCACGAAACCCGTCAGTATCACATAGAAGGCGGTAAGCCTTATCTTTCGGCAGCTGCCATGTAACAGAATCAGGGCTGGCATGATGGATGACAATGATTTCTTCCCATTCGTCGATTGCGCCGAGGTTAAACAGCCGGTATACAATAAGGTGCTCTTTGAGAGCCAGACATTCAAGGCAGCGCTGAATATCGGCTGATGACGTAAGACGGAATGCCGGATGCGCTTTTCTGAGCGAAATCAGCCTGCGGACATAGTCAACATCCTGCTTGAATGTTTCACGCCGCGACCAGTCCAGCTGGTTGATGCTGTCACTGGATTGATAGCTGTTTTCCACCCCCTGCTTCGTCCGGAAAAATTCCTGTCCGCTGTGAATAAACGGCACTCCCTGGGCCAGCAGAATGATTGCAGACGCCAGCTTTTGCCTGCTTCTTTTTCGGCTCTCACTTTCTTGAGGAAGCGCGAGGCTCATTTTATCCCAAAATGTGTGGTTGTCATGCGACTCGACATAATTGATGGACTGGCTCGGCGCAGACACAAGCGGGGCTGTCTCTTTCCATCCTGAAGATCCGGCAATCCCGCGCATGACTGTTTCCGTTTGTTCGCCGTTCCCAAGGGCAAAACCCGCCGCCGCGATATGAAAGGTATTCCCTTTAACAGCGTCACGAAACGAATCATTAAAAAAACCGACGCCCGGCATTTTCGATGCATTCGCCAATGTCGCTTTCTGTTCAGGCGGCAGCGGTGTTGCCAAATCCCAGCCTTCTCCAAAGAGGAGGATTCCGGGCTTTACCTCAGATGCTTTTTCTTTCATATGAAGAACCGTTTCAATATCTAAAATGCCGAGCAGATCAAAGCGGAAGCCGTCGACATCGTATTCCTTCAGCCAATACATGACGCAATCCGTAATGAATTTCCTTGCCATCCGCCTTTCTGAGGCGATGTCATTCCCTACGCCGGTGCCATTTGAAGGCATCCCGAATTGATCATGCCGGAAGAAATAACCGGGCACCGTTTTTTCAAAGGGCGAGTGCTCTCTTTGGTATACATGGTTATAAACAACATCCAGAATGACACGCAGGCCATGCTGCTGCAGGGTGTGAATCATTTGTTTTACTTCTGTGTTTCTTGTCTGAGGGTCGTGAGGATTGGAGGCATAGCTTCCCTCCGGGGCGAAAAAATGAAGCGGATTATAGCCCCAATTGTAGGCGGCAAGTGGGTTTTCTTCATCAACTCCGGCATAATCGTTTAACGGCAAAAGTTCTATATGTGTAACGCCAAGCTCTTTTAAATAAGAAAGTCCTGTAGAACTGCCATTTTTCGTTTTGGTGTCCGTTTCAGCAAGCGCAGAATATTTCCCCTTGTTCTTCATACCGCTGTTTTCATGAATGGAGAAGTCTCGGATGTGCATCTCATAAATAATGGCATCAACGGGATCTGAAAATGGTGCAAGCGAAGGAGCCGAATTTGCTTGATCGGGGCGCAGCACAACACCCTTCTCTCCGTTGACCGTCACAGCTTTTGCATACGGATCAACCGTTTCTGTCCATTCTAAATTGTTGCAAATCCGGTACACATACTCATAACCGTGCAGATCTCCAGCCACTGTAACAGCGTATACTCCATTTTCCATTCGTGTCATTTGAAGCGTGTGCCCGCTTTTCTCGGGATGTGACAGCTTGACGGCAGCTGACGTCGCAGCAGGCGCCCATACCTTAAATTCAGTATAATCCGAAGTGTAAACAGCTCCGAGCTCTCCGTCATAATAAAATGCAGCATCAAACGCATCCGTCCTGACAACCGCCCCGATTTGGAGATCCGTTTTTCCGCCGCCGGATGCTTTGACATGATGCGTTTTTCCGAAAGTCACCGGCTGTTCAGCTACACATACATACTTGCATTTCCCTTCTATTTGCCATTCCTGACTGACTGTCAGAGGAATTTCCGCTGTATCTGTCTCAAGCTGAAAAGGCGGCGTAAAGGTATCTTTTTGATCAGCAGGAATCAGAACCGTAATAATATTCATTTCATCGGCATACGCTTCAAAGCTGCGTTGGATACTGACCATCAGAATCTCTCTCCTCCAAAAACGTTTATGTTTTGATCCGTAAGGGTGAGGGACTCGATGCCAGACGGAATGGGGTTGTACCCATGATTTCTCCGTCAGCATGGAACGGAATTTTGTCCTTCGTGTAAAACGTAATGTCTTTCGCTTTAAACATCGTCACGCCGTCCATTTTGGTGTGTTTTCCAAATGTCATCAAGCATAAAAACCAATACTTTTTCAAAAACGGCAGATTCTCAACAATGATGATATCAAATGCCTGTTCGCGCGGATTCGCAAGCGGGGCCGCCTTCATGCCGCCTCCGTAAAACGGATGATTGGAGACGACCGCAAACCAGACATGATGAAATTCCTGTGTCTCTCCTTCAATTGTACAAGCCAACGAAAACGGCTTAAAGGTAGCCGACGCGTACAAATGGGAAAGCGGATAGACAACAAAGCGGAGGCGCAGAAACTGGACCGCCCGTTTTAATGGAAATTCCATCGCCTTCTTATTGACATATGCGTCAAAGCCGATTCCGATATGATTCAAAAAATAAAGAACCTGCGATTTATCTTGAAGCAAATTAACGCTTCCTAAATGAAACGTTCGCGTTAACGGACGCTTCAGCTTTCTGATTTCCTGAATCAGATCTATTTTCTTAATGGAGAATCCTCTGGAAAAATCATTGTACGCGCCAGCCGGCACAAAACTCAGTTCGATATCGTCAACATCTTTCAGCCCGTTGACGACTTCGTGCATCGTTCCGTCTCCGCCGATAACGATCAGGCGTTTCAGCTTATGTTCCTGAATCGTTGAAATCTGCCGGGCGAGAACCTCGGCGTGTCCCGGATGTTCAGTTAAAAATGAGCGGTGCTCAATCTTTCGTTTCAGTAATTCCTTTTGTATCGACTTCCAAACACGCAGGCCTTTTCGATGCCCTGCTGCCGGATTAATAATAAAAAACCATTGGCTCATCTTTCTCACCTGCTTATGTTATGAGAAAACCGCTCAAATCGTTCTGCTTTACTCCAGCCACTCTTGTCTGCGATAGGAGTCTGACAGGCAATAAGACAACAAAGCCTTTGCAGCCTTTAATTGATGATGTTTTATCGGAGCAGTGTTTTTCTTCTGCCTCTCCATCCATTCCGCCAAGCCCCGTTTGTCCACTAATTCCAGACCGTACGGCGGCTCGGGGTAATCGATGTATGACGTTCTGCTCAGGAGTAGTTTCGATACTGGAATATCAGCGCCTTTTTGCTTTACGATCTTCGACACAACAGATCCCGTCCGAAACAGACTCAACGCCGGATTTAATACCGATTCAGTCTGAGAGCCTGTTTTCTTCTCCCAAAAACGATGTTTAGATCCTATGTACACACTGTCTTCCTCTGCCTCTATAAAAGAAACGCAAAAAATGTCAAGAGGTGAAATGATCACTATGCTTAACTCTACTGCCGCCTGCTGAATTTTGAGCACAGGCTTATACATAATAAAATAAGAATCAGGAAGCTGCTGGGCCAGAAAACGCAAAATGCGGTCCTGCTTCACCTGGTTTGACAGATTTGACATCTCGGAAAGAGTAGAGCTTGCCCATTTGAGCTGAAATTCATATAAATGTCTTTTATAAAAGGAAGCAAGCGCCATCTTGCTCTTCGGCAGCCTTACGTTCAGATCGTCTTCTTCCTCAAACCATTGGTGTCTCTCTTCTTGTATATCGGCTTCTATCTCTTTTTTTCTTCTTTTCAATGAAAATTTTTTCCGTTTCTGCACCGGTTCCGGCTGTTCAGCACTGGCTTGTCTTTCTTCATGCTGGCGCTCCGCTGCTTCTAATAGTGAAAGCCAGCGCTCTTTTTTCAGCCGTATAAACTGATTCATATAATGGTACGGATCAAGTTCATATCTCGATATATAATCATGTATTTTGATGATTTGTGCCATTTTGTTTCTCCACTCCGCATGAATTAAGTTAAATGAAATTTGTATTTTTCCTCATATTTTGGTGATTGATTTAAGTGTGTCTGAAAAAGTGAAAATCGTTCAATAGCCGTTGAAACCTCACCGCTTTTAAACGGGACATGCGCCGGAAATCCCTTTTGGCCTGTCCATTTTCTTGCCAGCGTCATATGGGGATGATACGCTCTCTTTTCCACTTTAAAGCCTGCTTGAAGAACAGCTTGTTTTGTATGCTCCCGCAGTGTTTCGAGCGCCGTATTCTTCTTCGGCTCCACATGTAACACGCGCGGCTGCCTGCGGTCTCCGAACACATCTATTTTGTCAAACTCAATTGTAAACGGATTGGCATCTACAGCTATCTCGGCAAGCGAGCCTTCAAGCTGCTTGATTTGCGCTTCATCCGCCGCACCGAGAAAAATTAACGTGATATGGTAGTCAAGCGGGTGCACCCATTTTTGAAACGTGAGCGCCGGCTCGCTTTTCGCAGCCTGGTAAATCGGATTTGCAATTTCCGGCGGAATAGGCACGCCGATGAAATAATGAGGCCGGATATCTGACATCCGTCTGACACTCCCTTCTTTGACTGCTATTATTTTATCAATAAAGACGCTGCGCGAATAGAGGAACCGCATATGAAAACACTCTCGCGCAAACGTTTATTATGTTAGGATATTATATGACACTTGTTTTATTCAGAAAGGAATGACAATGTTGAAAATCGTTGAAAACACTTCTGATCTTATAGGAGATACACCGCTTGTGAGATTGAATCGGCTTCAGCCGGAAAACGCAGCACAAGTCTATTTAAAACTTGAATTTTTCAATCCAAGCGGCAGTGTGAAAGACAGAGCCGCTTACAATATGATCATAGAAGCAGAACAAAACGGCTTACTCAAGCCTGGCTCAGTTATCATTGAGCCGACCAGCGGAAATACCGGAATCGGACTCGCTATGAATGCGGCGGCCCGCGGCTATAAAGCGATTTTAGTCATGCCGGATACAATGACGAAGGAGCGGATCAACCTCCTCAAAGCCTATGGTGCAGAGGTTGTGTTAACTCCCGGATCGGAAAGAATGCCGGGCAGCATTAAAAAAGCAAAAGAGCTCGCCGAACAAATTCCGAACAGCTTCATTCCGATGCAGTTTGATAATACCGCAAATCCTGACGCGCATCGAAAAACAACTGCTCTTGAAATTGCCCGGGCAATAAAAGAAATCGGAAAACCGCTAGGCGCTTTTGTCGCTTCTTCCGGTACTGGCGGGACCATTACAGGCACCGGTGAAGCGCTAAAAGAACTTTTCCCGGATATTTTGGTTCATGTTGTCGAGCCTGCGGGGTCTCCGGTATTATCAGGCGGAAAACCGGGTGCGCATAAGCTGGTTGGAACAAGCCCAGGTTTCATTCCTCCAGTTTTAAATCAAGATGTATATGATGAAATTATCAAAATCACTGATGAGGATGCTTATACGACAACCAGACGCCTTGCTGCGGAGGAAGGAATTCTCGTCGGGCCTTCTTCAGGCGCTGCCTGCTTCGCGGCGATTGAAGCAGCCAAACGTCTCTCTCCTGATCAAGTCGTTGTCTGTATGACAGCTGATACCGGAGAACGCTATTTATCAACTGATTTATGGTCATTTGTGTAAAAAAGGACTGGCTTCAGAAGAAGCCGGTCCTATTATTTTGCAAGTTCGTAGATGGCCTGCGCATATAAAGCAGTCGCTCTGAGGAGATCATCAATTTCAATATATTCGTCCTTTTGGTGCGCACTGTCGGGACGTCCGGGGAACAGCGGCCCGAATGCGACGCCGGCCTTCAAAGATCTTGCGTACGTTCCCCCGCCGATTGAAATTAAATCAGCTTTTTTGCCCAATTGGCCTTCATATACCTTTTGCAGTGTTTTGACTAGCGGATGGTCTGCTGATACATGATGCGGCTTGCTGTCTTTACATTCTCCAAGCTCAAATTCAGCGGCGCTTTCAAACGCATCGCGGATCATTTTGCTTTCCGCCGTTACCGGATAGCGGATATTGATTCCGAGCTCTCCTCCTTGCCCTTCAGTATAGCGCAGTGTTCCGACATTTAATGTCAGCTCTCCGCTAATGTCATCCTCACAGTCAATATTCAGTTTCTTTCCTCTCGTATCATCTGAAAATTTGTCTGTCACGACTTGAACAAAACGCTGTCCTGCTGCATCCAGCTCAGTCTGGCACAAAAATTCTGCCAGTTTGATGCCGGCATTCACTCCATTGTTCGGTTCCATCGCATGGCAGGAAAGTCCGTGCATGCGCAAGATCAGCTGCCCATTCTCAATCTCAGCTTCACCTTTTTGATCTGTCGCGCGGAGCATGTCTTTAAATGAGGCAAGAACCTCTTCTATATTTGATCCTTTGATAACGGCTTCCGCAGCGTCTGGCACCATGTTTAAGCGGAGACCTGATGAAAAAGAAGCAAGAACTGTTTCTGAAGCGGCTTCGTTTGCGCGGTGCGGGATGAGCAGTGAAGCATCAATAATTCCTTTTTCCGCGTTAATAATCGGGAAATCAGCATCTGGCGCAAAACCGAGAGTCGGCATTTCTTCGTGCTTGAAATAATGCTCCACACATCTCCAATCACTTTCTTCATCTGTTCCTATAATAATTCTGACACGCTTAGAAAGCGGCAGATTCATGTCTTTGACGATTTTCAGCGCGTAGAACGCCGCCATCGTCGGGCCTTTGTCGTCAATGGCGCCCCTTGCATAAATCCGCCCGTTTCGGATGTCCGCTGAAAACGGATCACTTGTCCAGCCGTCTCCGGGCGGTACAACATCAACATGGCAAAGAACGCCGACAATGTCTTCACCCTCGCCCCATTCGATATGACCGGCGAATCCGTCAAGATTTTTTACGGAAAATCCTTCTTTTTCTCCAAGCTCAAGCAAAGAGGTCAAGCTGGCATTTACCCCTTCTCCGAATGGTTTGCCGGGCCCGGCTGTGGTTTCGTCCATTACACTGTTGATTCTCAAGAATTCCTGCGTATCGCGAATCAAATCATCTTTTTTTCTGATCACTTCGACTTCCCAGTTCATAATGATCCCCTTTCTGCAATAAATCACTTGCAAAAACTAAATAAAACGAATAATATTAATGGTGTTTTGTTAAAACGTTCGTAATTGGAGGTTACTATGTTTCATCTAAAAGAGCAGCAAACATCGATTAAACAAGAAATCATAGCTGGATTGACGACCTTTTTTACAATGGTCTATATTGTAGTGGTGAATCCGGTCATTTTAGCTAATGCCGGAATTCCTTTTGACCAGGTCTTTACCGCAACGATTATCGCCTCCATTGTCGGAACGCTGTGGATGGCCCTGGCTGCAAATTATCCGATTGCCATTGCGCCCGGCATGGGCTTAAACGCTTACTTAGCCTATCACGTTGTAGGCGCAAGCGGCGGCGGCATCACGTACGCAACAGCTTTCAGCGCAGTATTCACAGCAGGGGTTCTCTTCATTATTCTATCGTTAACGCCTTTAAGAAAACAACTGATAGAAGCGATTCCAAACAATTTAAAATACGGGATCACCACAGGGATCGGGCTTTTTATTGCGTTTATCGGTTTACGGCAGGCGGGAATGATTACGGCTGATCAATCAAATCTGGTCACACTCGGCAACCTTCATTCGCCAGCGGTTATTTTAACGCTGATCGGCTTATTGATCAGTGTGATCCTGATGGTGCTGAATGTAAACGGAGCGTTATTTATCGGAATGGCAGCTACCGCTTTGATCGCGTTTTTTACCGGCCAGCTGCATTTCCCTAAAGGCTTTATGTCTTTTCCCCATTTGCCTGAGGGATTGATTATTTCAAATCCGTTCTCCGCTTTTGGCGATGTGATCCATCACGGCCTGTACGCTGTCGTCTTTTCATTTCTGCTGGTAACGATTTTTGATACGACCGGTACGATGATCGGTGTGGCCGAGCAAGCCGGATTGATGAAAAACAACAAGCTCCCGAACGTGCGAAAAGCGCTGCTTGCTGATTCAACAGCGACCACAGTTGGTGCTGTATTCGGAACAAGTCCGACAACCGCGTTTGTCGAGTCTTCAGCTGGCGTCGCAGCCGGGGGAAGAACAGGTCTTACGTCTTTAACTGTCGCGGTATTGTTTGCAGCTTCGATGTTTTTCAGTCCGCTTGTCAGCGCCTTATCCGGCATATCCGCCATCACTTCTCCGGCTTTGATTATTGTCGGCAGCCTGATGATGGGCTCGGTGTCGAATATTAACTGGAAGGAGATGGACGAGGCATTTCCGGCATTTCTCGTTGTTCTGACCATGCCTCTTACATCAAGCATTTCCACAGGAATTGCGCTTGGCTTTATTTCGTATCCGATTGTGAAAGCAGCACGGGGAAAATGGAGAGACATTCATCCGCTCGTCCTCGTATTTGCCGTTCTGTTTTTCATCCAGCTATTTATTCTATAACATACAGAAAACCCAAACGGCATCCGTTTGGGTTTTATTTCACCAAAAAAGAGATAGCGGCCGCCAAAAAGCAGCAGGCAACACAAGCATAGTGCAGCGTGTTCACACAGCTTTTTCTGGCCCGGTAGTATTCATCACTTTCCTTATCAGCCCCAATTAAGATCGGCGCATCCATCACTTTGTCAAAAATAAGCGAAAGCACATAACGGCAAACACCTGTATAAACCAGCAGCGCAATCACCTTAAGAAAGACCGGGGAAACGACTGTTAAAACCGTAAAAGCCGACAAAAGCATATACAAGTGCCTCGCATACTCCCCATTCCTCAGCATGACTTTAAAAAACAATTCTTTATAAATTGTATACATTGTCCGTTTCTTAAATATCCTTTTAGAATTCCGGAATAATAGCGGTTTTCTCCTCATCCTGTCCTTTACTCTCGGCATTCTCACATCTTGGCTCATCATCATTACAAGACCTGCAAGAGTGAGCCTGATTTTTTTCTCCTCAAGCACCTCTGCCTCAAAAGCCGAAAATGAAGCCGTCTTTTTCAAACTGCGTATGAAAGCAAAAATAAAAAACAAAACACCGGCAAGCGAGAGCAAGTGCCACTCGGTAAAGGTAATCATGAGAAAAGAACACGCCAAAAGCACAGTCTTGAGAAAAAAGTCCGCAATCTGTCTCCAAATAGATCTTGGTTTTCTGACCCTGTCCTGCTTCAAGGATAAAAAGAGCGTATGAAGACCGAATGCATAGATCAATAGAGCAGCGCTTTCTGGAATAGTGACGCGAACAGAATCAATGATAAAGGGAAGAAAAAGAAAAAAGAACAACAGCCATTTGGCGAACGTGAACAATATAGAATACACCAATGCGTATTGTTTCATCTGGCGAATGATCGCTTTCTTTTGCAGCAAAAACACCTGGTCCGCTTCCAGTAAAAAAGTATGTATGGAGCCTGTGCAAACAATCAGTATACCGACAGCGTATAACCATCTCCATTCGACCCTCTCAGACCACTCGTAAAGAAGGCCGCTTCCGTTTGTCCACTCCACATACTGATAAATCACAAAAGCAAGCGCCGGCAGGACAATGTAGAGCGCAACCGTCCAATCAATGACAGCATGCAGCACCTTAAACTGATATCGGTAAAAATCCAGCCACCTTCGAAAAAAGAGAGACCGTCCGTTCATGCTTTTTCTCCTTGAATCGCCGTATAAAAACAGTCAAGCAATGACTGCCCTTCTAACCCTGTTTGCTCTTGAATATCCTTTAACGTTCCCTGAAGAAATAAAGAACCTTTATCAATCATGTAAAACCGGTCGCAGATTTTTTCCGCGGTATCAAGTACGTGTGTGCACATGAGAATGCCGGCTCCTCTATCTTTCTCAGCCTTCAGCATGTCCACAAAGCGTTTTGTCGATATCGGGTCAAGGCCGATAAACGGTTCATCAATCACATACATATCAGGCTTAGAAAGAAAAGCCTGAATCAGCATCAGCTTTTGCTGCATGCCCTTCGAAAACGTCACCGGCAGCTCATGCATGACATGATCAAGCGAAAATGTTTCAAGAAGACTTTGGGCACGGTATTCAAATTCACTCTGATCAATGCCGTGCAAAGTGCTGATCAGATCAAGATGCTCCCACAGCGTTAATTCCTCATAAAAGGACGGGTGCTCCGGAATATAAGCAAACGAGCAATCATTCCAAGCGATAGTCCCTTTAAAGTGTTGCGAGAGGCCAAGTATCGCCTTGATGGCTGTACTTTTTCCAGCGCCGTTCGCTCCAATCAAACCGACAAGCTCCCCTTCTCTGACTTCCAATAAAACATCGGTGAGCACTTTTTTTCGGCTTGTATACCCTGCTTGCTCTATCGATGCTTCCAACAACATTCTCAATCTCACTCACCCCCTTAATCACATACGAAACAGAATAAAAAAAGTTTCTTTATCCATAATAATATTGTGCTGAAATACATAGTAATCCAACAAGGATGGCGGCCAAACTCAAATTGGAAAAAATTTATAATACTTATTCCTAGATTCACCGCGGCGAAATCGTGTATAATGAAGGCGAATTATTTAAATATTACAGATGTCTGCCTTAGTTGCTATTTCGTACGCAGTTGATAGTCGTGAGTTGTGGTTAGTCAAGTCCATCCGATCTTATGATAGGGAGTGGTTTTTTGAAACCTTCAACAAACCGTATGCTAACTCGAATCAAATCAGTTTACATGTTTATTCAAGAGAAAGGCCTTGTGACAACACAGGAACTGGTTGACGAATTCGGCATTACACCTAGAACGATTCAAAGAGACTTAAATGTGTTAGCATATAATGATCTTGTTCATAGTCCAAGCCGTGGCAAATGGGAGACAACGAGAAAAAAAGTAAAGATTACCTCATAACATTAAAAATTACATAGGGCCGCCCTGTGAGCGGCCTGATAGATACAGGGCGAGGAACGTTCTTAGCCTTGTTTTTGTGTGCTTATATATAATAAAAAATCCCGCATGTGTAATGCGGGGTTTTTTCATGCTTGCGGCTCGTTCAGCCTTTCAAGTTCTTCTTCTGTAAGCTCACGGTATTCTCCCGGCTCCAGAGCAGGATCCAAGGATACGCGTCCCATTGAGAGCCGCTTCAGATAAATGACTTCATTGCCGACAGCATTTGCCATCTGTTTGACTTGATGATATTTTCCTTCTGTTATCGTCAGGTATATCACGGTATGCCCTTTATCGTTTGCCTTTATTTCTGCTTGTGCCGGCTTTGTTTTGTAGCCGCCTTCAATAAATACCCCAGTCTCTAAGCTGGTGATGTCTTCTGGCGAAATTTGCGACTTTAAGTGGACCTCATACGTTTTCGGAACATGCTTTTTCGGCGATAGCAGCCGGTGAGCGAGCTGACCGTCATTTGTCAGCAGCAGAAATCCTTCTGTATCCTTATCAAGCCGGCCGGCAGGAAACGGCTCGAATCTAAGTTCATCCGGCGTCAGCAAATCGACCACTGTCTTTTGCCGGCTGTCCTCAGTCGCTGACAGCACGCCCTGCGGCTTATTCATCATGATATAAATAAACTCGCGGTAATCAATCGGCTCGCCATAAACGGTCACCTCCTGCGCATCAGGGTCCACGTGCGCCTTGACATCTTTTGCCGGCTTTCCGTCGACCATGACGGCTCCCGCTTTCACAATCGATTTGACCTCTTTTCTCGAACCATACCCGCTGTTGGCAAGCAGCTTATCAAGTCTCATGCCAATCTCTCCTTCCTATAAAAGAAAGCCCGCATCAAGCGAGCCCTCTGTTTCAACATATTCTGTTAATCAGCGGCATGTCTGCCTTTCTTTAAGAACCCCGGTAAACGGCGGCCGAATATTTTCTGTAAAAACCCTAAACGATAAGCGCAATACAGGTAGACAGCTCCGCCGACCACAGCAGCAATCAGCACGACGATCGCAGCATGCAGCTGGCCATCCTCGTAGGAGATGAAAAAGCTTAACACCCACTGGACGATTTTAACGGCTATCGCCATCACTGCTGACAAGAGCAGCATCAGAACGCCCCGTTTCACTAATATTTTATACGAATAGCCGGCATGCCGTTTGATCATGATAAATCCGTATATAAGTGAAGCAGTATACCCGAGTGCCGTAGCTAAAATAGCGCCGTCAGCCTGCATCAGCTTAATCAGCGGGACATTCAGCACAAGTTTGATCACGACACCGATCACAAGACTGGCAACCGCAAATTTTTGCTTATTGATGCCCTGCAATATGGCGGCGTTGACAGTAAACAAAGAGAACAAGATCGCAACTGGCGAATACCAAAACAGGATGTCTTTCCCCAATTCAGGATGAAGGCTCTCTGATCCGTAAAAGAACGTATACACAGGGCCTGCTAATACCGATATACCGACAACAGCCGGAATAATTAAAAACAGGATCGTCTGCATCGACTGGTTGATCTGCTGATTTAACAGCTTGTAGTTTCTGCTTGTAAACGATTCTGTGATCGTCGGAATTAAGGTCAGTCCGAATGCCGTCGCAAGAGAAACCGGGATCATTACGAGCTTCTGCACGTAAAGTGTCAGAATGGCCATCATATCCTGACTGATAGCTTGATGCCCCGCTTCAATCATGGCTTTGTTAAACGTATTTGTATCAATATAGTTATACAAAGGGATGGCTAGTCCGACAAACACGTAGGGAGCGGCATAGCTGAAGAGCTCGAAAAACATTTTCTTGTAGCTTAAATCTGCTGTCGGCCCCGTATTAGGCATCATCGCCAGCAGATTGCCTTTTCGTTTGTTCCAATAAATATACAATACGATCAGCCCGCCGAAGGCACCGATCAGCGCTGCAAAGGTTGCATAACCGACAGCGATCACAAGGCCGCCGTTTAAGACTTTCAAAATCAAGAAGGTCGCACTCAATAAAAAGATGATGCGGACAATCTGCTCAACAACTTGAGAGACAGCCGTAGGCCCCATCATTTGATGACCTTGGAAAAATCCGCGCACAAGACTCATAATCGGCACGACTAAAAGCGCTAAGCTGACCATGCGGATGACATATACGACATGATCAATCGTCAAACCGTTATTATCTTTGCCCCCAAGCGATATTTCCGCAAAAAACGGAGCAGATAAATATAGTATAAAAAAGGCAATCATTCCCGTTACAAGCATAACCGACATGCCCGCCTTCAGCATTTTTCTGCTTGTTTCATAATCCCCTTTGGAATTATATTTGGAAACAAATTTAGAAACGGCGGCCGGAAAGCCCATTGTGGCAATGTTCAAAAATAAAGTATATTGATTGTATCCGTATTGAAATAACGCACCGCCTGTCGCTCCGACCATGATGCTGAAAGGAATTAAATAAA
The DNA here is from genome assembly GCF_029536185.1 of Bacillus sp. B28. Lineage (NCBI taxonomy): Bacteria > Bacillati > Bacillota > Bacilli > Caryophanales > Bacillaceae > Bacillus > Bacillus sp. B28. Next base: position 2,973,605 of record NZ_CP120511.1, read on the forward strand.
CCATTCCCAGTATCCGTGAAATATATGTACCGAGCGTTAACACAAACGTGCCTCTTAACAGTTTGCTTGACATGTTTCTTCATCACCATTTTCTACGAAGATTCAACTTTTCTATTTTAACACAACTGGGCATATAGACGGTAATAAATACAAAAGCAATCTCAGGAACAATGCAAGTTTGCGGCAAAATACGTTTAAGCAGAACCTGTCTTTCGCTATAATAGTACTGCGGACAGCGTTCCGCACACGAAATGTAAAAAGAAAGTTGATGATAAAAATGAAGCAGTATGACGTAATTGTAATCGGCGGAGGCCCTTCAGGTCTGATGGCTGCCATTGCAGCCGGAGAACAGGGTGCTGATGTTTTGTTAATAGATAAAGGAACTAAGTTAGGCCGTAAACTTGCCATATCCGGAGGCGGCCGCTGCAATGTGACAAACCGCCTTCCTGTCGAAGAAATTATTAAGCACATCCCCGGCAACGGCCGTTTTTTATACAGTGCGTTTTCTGAATTTAATAACGAAGATATTATCAAGTTTTTTGAAAATCTCGGGATCAAATTGAAGGAAGAGGATCACGGCCGGATGTTTCCGGTGACAGACAAAGCGCAAAGTGTTGTCGACGCACTGTTAAACAGACTGAAACAGCTGCGTGTGACGATCAGAACGAACGAAAAAATCAAATCTGTTACATACGAAGATGGTCATACGGCAGGCATTGTGACGAATAATGGCGAAATGATTCATAGTCAGGCAGTCATTATCGCGGTTGGCGGAAAAAGCGTTCCCCATACCGGCAGCACGGGTGATGGCTATGAATGGGCCGAAGCCGCTGGCCACACCATAACAGAGCTGTTCCCGACAGAGGTGCCCGTCACATCTGCCGAGCCGTTTATTAAGAAAAAAACACTGCAGGGTTTATCGCTCAGAGATGTCGCCGTCAGTGTATTAAACAAAAAAGGCAAAGCCATTATCACACATAAGATGGACATGCTGTTTACTCATTTCGGCCTCTCAGGCCCCGCCATACTCAGGTGCAGCCAGTTTATCGTGAAAGAGCTGAAAAAACAGCCGGAAGTGCCAGTCAGAATTGATTTGTTTCCGGATATCAATGAAGAAACGCTATTCCAAAAGATGCACAAGGAGCTGAAAGACGCGCCGAAAAAAGCGTTAAAAAATGTGCTGAAGCCTTGGATGCAGGAGCGCTACCTTCTTTTCCTGCTCGAAAAAAACGGCATTTCACCGAACATGTCATTTTCTGAGCTGCCGAAGGAGCCTTTCAGACAATTTGTCAAAGACTGCAAGCAATTTACCGTTCTCGCAAACGGCACGCTGTCTCTAGACAAAGCGTTTGTCACAGGAGGCGGTGTATCGGTGAAGGAGGTTGACCCGAAAAAGATGGCGTCTAAAAAAATGGACGGCCTGTATTTTTGCGGAGAAATCTTAGATATTCACGGTTATACAGGCGGATACAATATCACATCTGCGCTCGTCACAGGCAGACTCGCCGGACTGAATGCCGGACGCTTTTCCCGTATGTAAACATTAGACTTTTCAAATTCTTACAGCATGCCGGGCATTTGAAAAATTCCCGCAAAAATGTTAGGGTGAGATTTGTTTTGTTTCACCTGATTGCGGGGTAATTTACAGGAAGGAATGATCTGCCATCGTACGACCATACTAAGCCTGCGAGGAAGATATAGGCGTACACAAAAAAATCAGAGGGTGAGAATGTTTGAAGAATATATCTAGTGTATTTTGGATTGTGATTGTCATCACAGCCGCAGCCGTTTTGTGGGGCGTTATTTCTCCTGACAGCCTGCAAAACGTGTCTCAATCGGCACAATCGTTTATAACAGATTCATTTGGTTGGTATTATCTATTAGTTGTCTCTTTGTTTGTCGGGTTCTGTCTCTTTTTAATTGTCAGCCCGATCGGAAAAATTAAACTGGGGAAACCGGATGAAAAACCGGAATTCGGATTATTATCTTGGTTTGCCATGCTGTTCAGTGCAGGCATGGGAATCGGCTTAGTATTCTATGGTGCGGCTGAACCGATCAGCCATTACGCAATTAGCTCTCCATCAGGTGAAACAGAAACCCCCCAAGCCTTCAGAGATGCGCTCCGGTACACGTTTTTCCACTGGGGACTGCACGCTTGGGCCATTTATGCCGTCGTTGCATTATGTATCGCATATTTTCAATTCCGCAAAGACGCGCCTGGATTAATCAGCAGCACACTGACTCCGATTCTCGGCGATAAAGTAAACGGCCCGATCGGTAAACTGATTGACTGTATTGCTGTTTTTGCAACAGTTGTCGGCGTTGCAACGAGTCTGGGGATCGGCGCAACTCAAATTAACGGCGGACTGAATTACCTATTCGGAATTCCGAATCATTTTATCGTTCAATTGATTTTGATTGTCATTGTAACAGTGCTCTTTTTACTATCGGCTTGGAGCGGACTCGGAAAAGGCATTAAGTATTTAAGCAACACCAATATGGTGCTAGCCGGATTGCTGATGCTGTTTATGCTGGTTGTCGGACCTACCGTTTTGATCATGAACTCACTTACAGATTCAATTGGGCAGTATATTCAAAACATTGTTCAAATGAGCTTCAGACTGGCGCCGAACGATCCAGGCAAACGTGAATGGATCAACGGCTGGACGATTTTCTATTGGGCATGGTGGATTTCCTGGTCTCCATTTGTCGGCATTTTCATCGCCCGTGTATCCCGAGGCCGGACAATCCGTGAATTTTTGATCGGCGTCCTGGTGGCACCATGTATTTTAGCTTTCCTATGGTTCTCCATTTTCGGTGTTTCCGCAATGGACCTTCAGCAAAAAGGTATTTTTAATGTGGCGAAGCAGTCTTCCGAAACGATGCTGTTCGGAACACTGGATCACTATCCGCTGACGATGATCACGTCTATCCTGGCATTGATCCTGATCGCCGTGTTCTTTATCACATCAGCTGATTCAGCGACATTTGTCCTTGGTATGCAGACGACATACGGTTCATTAAACCCGGCTAATTCAGTCAAACTCAGCTGGGGTATCATTCAGTCTGCTATGGCAGCTGCGCTCTTGTATTCCGGCGGACTTGCCGCTTTGCAAAATACAGCGATTCTGGCGGCACTGCCGTTTTCAATTGTTATCCTGCTCATGATTGCTGCTCTTTATAAAGCATTGGCAAGAGAACGAAGAGAAATCAGAGCAGCAGAGAAATTCCAGAAACCGAGAAGCCCAAGAGTGAAAAAGGCTTAACCATAAAAAAGATCTTTCCGCAGTCCGCGGGAAGATCTTTTTTTTATTTTCGATATAGAATAAGTGCGGAAAAACAGTAGAGCTGCTCGCCTTCAGGGTCACATGCCGCTGAAACCGTATATTTGATATCAACCAGCTGCTCTTCCGATATTCCTTTTAAAAATGAATTGATCTCCGTTTGCAAATCTTTTTCATGCTCTTCATCAAACACTGCTACCTTCAGCATTTATCCGCTCTCCTTTCTCTATCAATCTATTCCGTTTGGAATCAATATATGATAGAGAAATGTTTACCTCGTCTCCGGATAAATAGCTTCTGGTGCAGGATGTTTCTTTGCCGGTTCATGGTCCTGCTGCTCCAGCTTCACCAAGACGGCATAAGCGATCCTCATGTGGCAGTAGCTGATGAGACTGACGCTGAAAAAAGGGACAATTCCCGGCAGATAAGCCAGCAGGAAAAAGAGCGCGACCGTCAGCGCAAGCATGACGAGGGTATATTGTAAGTACGCCACACTCAGCAAGAGGGAAAACTTAAAATACAGACGTTTTTTCCAATCAAAGTGGACGAGCAGCGGAAACACATAAAAAAGCATTGATACAAACAGAAAACCAAATATCATAATAGCAAAGCGCAGGATATGCAATAAAAAGTGGCTTGGGTAAATAAAGGCCAAATCGATATAAATGATCAAACCGATTAACACCAGTACAGCACCGATCAGATTGGAACGGAGAAATTCAGCTTTGTATTCCCGCCAAAATGTCGGCAGCACCGGAACGTGATCCTGACCCTGAATCCATTTTCGCATAACAGCGAATAAAGCGGCAGTCGCGGGCATGACACCGAGCACTCCGAAACCGATGATCGTAAAAAGCAGCCAAAGCAAATTGGTATACGCAAACCTCATGATCCACTCGCAAAAACGCAGCACCCGTCCCATTGATCCGTCATGTTCCACGAAAGCCCCTCCTCTTCGCTTTTATACATTTTGCATATGAAAAAGCTGTTTAATATCAATTGGTTTCTTTTCAACAACGGAGCGCCATATTCCCTCACCGACCGCGATAGAATAGGCTCCGGCTTCGGCTCCGGCCAAAATGTCATACTGGCGCAGCGGATCTTTGCCTATAAATAGATCAGCAAGCAAAAGCGGATCACCTCCGCCGTGTCCTCCCTCGTTTTTGACGACTTGAATGGTTTGCTTCGATTCAAAAAGCGGATAATACTCAATCGTCTGCTCGGGAAAAGCAAACGGAATTCTGGAAGGCTCATGGAATTCATTTGATTCAATGCGTCCTTTTGTGCCGTTTATCGTAAGGCGGTAGCCTTCGTACGGAGCGGAAAATGTGATCGAGTAGCTTAAAAGCGCACCGCCGTCATATTTGACAGCCGCCACATACGTATCCTCAATGTCAATCTCCTCGTCAAAAATGCACGCGTCAGGGCGATATGCGGTATATAAGCTTGACTGGTCTGCATCCGCCTTAAGATGATCATCCTTTACAGAAGCTTTAGAGGCACGGGGGTGCCATCTCGCATAGTAATGGCATTTCTCTTTGACCCGGCATGTGCCGCAAAAACGCCCGTCTTCTTCCGGCAGCGGATTCCACTCACTGTCCGGCCCGTAGTAATTCAACTCGCCGTAAGCAAATACCTCCGCCGGGTTTTGGCCGAGCCACCAATTCACCAGATCGAAATGATGTGTGGATTTATGGACAGAAAGGCCGCCGGAAAATTGCCTGGATCGGTTCCAGCGTTTAAAATAGCTGGCGCCGTGATAGGTATCAATATACCAATTCAAATCAACAGAGGTGACCCTTCCTATTTTTCCTTCTAAAATCATTTCTTTGATTTTCCGATGATACGGGCTATAGCGGTAATTAAACGCAACAGTAACCTTCCCTTTGCTTTTCGCTTCTGCCTCAAGCACCCGCTTTGCATCCTGCACCGTCGTCACCATCGGTTTTTCCGTTATGACATCCGTATCCCACTGAAGGCTTCTCAATATATAGGTGATATGGGTGTCATCCCTTCCCGTCACAATCACAATGTCTGGCTTCGAAACGCTCATCATATTATCAAAATCTTCTTCTTTATACTCCGGTACTTGTGCAAGCTCCGGAAATGCCTCTTTGCAGACGGCGAATCGTTTCGGATCGGCATCCAGCAATCCCGTAATTTGATAAGTGGATGTAAACTGTTTGAGCAGCGGTTTGATAAACATGCTGAGGGCTCTGCTGCTTAATCCGCAAATGACGATGCTTTTCAATGGTCCCCACCCCTATCGGACTTCTGTTAATTGGGAAATCAGCTGCAGCGCTTCCTCTGTTTTTTCGGAGTATACAGGGATAAACGCTGCCATATTTCGATTCAGCCGAAAAGAATAGCCGTTCAGCTGTTTATCCCCTTTCTCAATCAGAACGGCATAGACTGTTTTTTCTCCCGTTTTTTGATTTACGGCTGTATAAGGCGATGAATGTTTCAGTGACAATCCGTCTAACGGCTGAAAATTCCCCGGATCATCGTATGCTGCAAACAGGTCTTCAGGCACGATAAAGACGTCTCCCTCGCGAGCCGTAATTTCAGTCAGCAGCTTTTCCGGCAAAGCGGGAAAGATTTCTGCCCTGCCTGCCTTCTTTTCAGCGGCCTCTTTTATGTTATTCTGTACGCCTGCCTGCATATCTGAAAACAGGATGACATGAATGCCGTCCGGTCTGCTTGAGCACGAAGCCAAAAACAGCACCGAGACGATCACACATACAGCCGCACATAGAGATCTTTTCATTTTTCGTCTGACCCGAGAAGCGCTTCCAATTCTGTCATCGCCAAAATAAACGCTCCCGCCCCGTGAAGGTCGTTTGTGCTCCGTTCGCGGCTGACATAATAATCATAAAATCCTGCCGACGTTCCGACACATATATCTTTGACGAGAAACGCACCGTCTTTTGTTGTTTCAGTTTTATGCTGAATCAGCCCTTGATACGCTTTTAACAAAGACGTTTTATAGGATCTGTCGAGATATCCCTTATTGATTCCTTTAGCGATGGCATACATATACAAGCACGATCCCGAGCTTTCCAGCCAGTTGTCAGATCTGCCGCCCTTGTCAACGATCTGATACCATAATCCTGTTTCCTTGTCTTGGCAGCGGCAGATGCTTTCGAGCATGTCCTGCAGTGTTTTTTTCCAGACATGACGGGTTGGGTGCTTCTCAGGCAGCTCTTCAATCATGTCTGCGAGTGACATGACGTACCAGCCGATTGAACGCGCCCAAAACTCCGGAGAGCAGCCTGTCTCTTGACTGGCCCAAGGCATTTTTTTCGCTTCATCCCACGCATGATAGAAGAGCCCGGTCTTTGGATCCTTCGTATGCTTTCTCATCAGGCCTTCCTGAAGCACAACCATGTCAAACAGCTCCGGCTCGTGCTTCAAATTGGCATATTTCAGTGCAAACGGCCCGCCCATATATAAACCGTCAAGCCACATTTGATATGGATAGCCGTCCTTATGCCAGAACCCCCGCTCTGACGTTCGGTTCAGCGTTCCGTATAAGCCCCGCAGCCTTTTTGCCGCTTTTACATAGCGTTCATCCTTCGTCTTGTCGTATAAAGGAAAAAGAATAAGGCCCGCCTGAATCGCGTCGAGTTCGTCTCTTTTAAATAATAGATTGCCATAATCATCAATTAGGAGATCCGCATAAGCTTTCGCATAATCAAAGTACCGTTCCTGTCCGGTTGCTTCCCAAAGACGCAAAACCCCGCATAAGAAAACGCCCTGATGATAGTGCCAGCGGTTTGCAGGCGGCAGCTCTTCAACTGTATACGTGTTCATAATCGTTTCTGCCAATGCCTCCGCATACGTAAGAGGCGACTTTACAGCGATTGATTGATCCATTGATACCATCCCTTTCTTAATAGATTCCTTCCTCGCCAAATTTCTTCGCCAAACGATTCGCAAGCATGACCAAAATCAGCCCGACCGCCGCTTTAAATACGCCGACCGCTGTACTGTAGCTGAATTGGCCCTGTTTCAGCCCTGCAGTATAAACGTACGTATCAAAAATTTCCGCGACTTCCCTGTTTGTGGCGTTTAACAGCAAATATACATGCTCAAAGCCAAGCTCCAGCGTGTCCCCGATTTTTAAAATCAGCAAAACGACGATGACGCTTTTGATAGCCGGCAGCGTAATATGCCACATTTGCCGCAGCCGTCCCGCTCCGTCCATTTTCGCCGCTTCATAAAGCTGAGGATCAACCGCCGTCATTGCGGCCAGGTAGATGATCGTTGACCAGCCCGCTTCTCTCCAGATGACCTGCAGAATATACAGCGGACGGAACCATTCTTCATTCAGCAGAAAATTGATTTTTTCACCGCCAAAAAACGTAATCAGTTCATTAATCAGGCCCCCGTCTACTGTCAAAAGCACAAATGACAGCGATACAACAATGACCCAGGACATAAAGTGCGGAATATAAATCAGCGTCTGAACGAATTTTTTAAAGAGTGCGATCCGCACTTCGTTTAGAAGAAGCGCTAATAAAATCGGCACCGGAAAAAAAATGGCCAGATTCAAGGCAAAGAGCACGAGCGTATTTTTTAACAGGACAAAAAATGTAGGCTCTGTAAACAGCCTGATAAAATGCTTCAGCCCGACCCACTCGCTGCCCCAAATACCGAGAAACGGCTGATAATCCTGAAACGCAATCACGATTCCCCACATTGGAACATATTTAAAAAGCAAAAAATAAATACATCCCGGCAAAATCATAAAGTACAAAAACTTTTGCTGCAGCAGCTTACTTAGTAAGCGCTTTCTTTTTTCTTTTTTTAAAATGACTGCGTCTACAGCCGGCGCTTGCGCTTCTGCTGTTTTCATCTTTTTCAAAGCCTCCTTTCACGGGTTCTTGTTTTCACTGTAGCGCAGCGTACAAAAGTCCGTCTACAATCATATGATCACATTCTGCCTGAGCCCTTTGTCATCAAGGATTTCGCGCCTCTATCTGAAAAAAAGACACCGATATTAGAAAATGATTATTGACAATATCTATCAATCTTTGGATTAATTGTATTAAGGTGTTATGAAATGGGGGGTTTTATGAAAAGAAGCCAATACAAGTTTTATTACAAACTCATCACGTTTTTTTGTTTACTCAGCACCATTCCCGTCATTTTGGTCGGTTTGTTTTCGTACGAGCACTCTCAGAAAACGGCCATCTCCAACGTTTCGGAGGAAAAACTCGACACGCTCCAGCAGACCCAGCTAAGCATCGAGCACATCCTAAAAACCGTCGATCATTCTTTAACCCACTATGTGAGTTCGCCGCCTCTCCTCCGCACACTGTCTGAGCCTTTGCACTCTGACCAATTTCAAATCTATGACCAAGTGAACCAAGAGCTCAACTATTTGCAAAGCTTTGATACCGATTTGTCCAACATGACACTTGTCAGCTATATGAAAAATTGGTACATGAACAATTCCGGTCTGTACCGCATGAATACGGACTCCCTTCATAAAGCAGCCGAGGCGTATTCGAAAAAACAAGCCAGCCGGTCCTATTGGACGCTGGAAAAAAACAATCGTATGATCTCCACAAAGGAAGGCACTTCAGAAAGCTGCCGGTATAATATCAATTTGATTAAGCAGCTCCCGCTGAACAGCACAAACACGAAGGGACTGGCAGCCGCAAGCATCCCAAGCTGTTCACTCGTTAAAAATATGCCTGATTATTCAAGCGCAAACAGTGTGTTTATCATTGATGAAAAAGGCCGTATCATCCTTCACAACAACATGTCTGATATAGGCGATTCTCTTCAGAACGACGATTTTGTCAAAAAAATGCTGACGCAAAGCTCCAAAAGCGGCCAGTTTGAAACAGTCATTGACCGCATTCATTATAAAGTGACCTATCAAAAATCAGACTATAACACGTGGACTTATTTTTCTCTCGTTTCCCTGCCCGAACTAAAAAAAGAAGCCAAGTCGATCGGCTGGATCGCCTTTACGGTATGCTTCGTTTTGTTAACGCTTTCATTATTATTCTCTTGGCTGGGTTCCCGCCATTTTTATAAGCCGATCCGGCTGCTTTATGAATCATTTGCGCGGCACGGAGCCTTTCCAGAAAAACAGCCTCATCAAAACGAGTTTGAATTAATTGAGCAAAGCTTCAAGCAGCTCAAAAACAGAAACGACGACCTTGAAGAAACAATGAGGCAGCAGGCCACTCATCTTCAGCAATATTTTATGGTCAGGCTTATGCTTGGAAAGCTGACGGATGAGGAGGTCAATAACCGCTTTGAAAGCCTCGGCTTAAAACAAAAATGGCGGCATCTCGCCCTGCTGGTGCTCCAAATTGACACACTGAATCAGACACCGTATGAGAAAAAAGATATGGACCTGCTGTTGTTTGCCGTCAACAGCCTGATTGAGCGGAACATCCCCGCGGAAAAACGCCTCGCACCAGCGGTAGTCGATAAACAGCAGGCAACCATATTGATGAATGAGAGCGGAACAAAAGAGGCATTTATGGCCGAGCTGAATGATACTGCCCGGATGATTCAGGATACAGTTGAAGCTGAGCTGCACCTGTCTGTCAGCATCGGCGTCAGCCAGCCGTTTGATGCATTAGCAATGGCGAAAAACGCCTATGCGGAAGGCTTAGAAGCGTTAAAATACCGGCTGAAAGCAGAAAACAAATCGATTATCTTTTATGAAGATCTGGATCAGAAAAAAACGTTCAAAACCCATTTTCCGAAGCAGCTTCAGCATGAACTGTTCGATGCTGTAAAAGCCGGTGACAAGGAGAAAGCAGACAAATGCCTGCACGCGATTTTACAGTCGATGTTTACACACAACACCAACCCGTACCAATTTCAGATCGCAATCGCCCGTTTTCTGAATCATGTCATTGAACTGATGCATGTACTCGGAATAGAACTATTTGAGCTTGAAGAAAACAAAATGCTGTATGACCAAATTTTTGAGCTGAAGACATTCGAGGATACTGAAAACTGGCTGAAGCAAGAATTCATTGATCCGATGACAGACAAAGTAAATGCCCGGGCCGATGCACAGTACAAAAATATTTCCGACAACATAATCCATATCATCCACCATGAGTTTGAATCCGATTTAACGCTGGACGAAATTGCCCGCAGGCTGCATTACAACCCGAACTACTTAAGCAGTATTTTCAAAAAAGAAATGGGCATTTCATTCAGCGAGTATGTCTCAAATTACCGCCACCATATGGCAAAAAGCTGGCTGGCTGAATCCGACATGGCAGTGAAAGACATAGCTGAAAAGCTCAAATACAAAAACTCGCAAAACTTTATCAGATCCTTTAAAAAGCTAGAAGGCATCACACCGGGCAGCTACCGCCAGCAAAAAAGAAGCATATAAAAACCCAAAACCGCCTGCACGTTTTGGGTTTTTTCAATATTATTTTGTTTTATTAAACGCTTCCTCGTATTCCTGAATAATCTGCTTTCCTCCGCTTGTTTCCCATTTTTCAACTTCTTTATCAAACTGGCTTTCTGTAATTTCTCCGATCATATATTTATAGGTGGCATCGTCTATCATTTTTTTCAGTTCATCTCCGCGTTCAGACTCCGCGGCGGAATACAAACTCTCTGCCGGATTGGAGACGATGATGTTTTCATTGTCTTCCGTGAGCTCCTCGTACGCTGTCCGCAGCGGATCACCGGTGTTTTTTAAGTAGGCTTTATCGATAGCGATTAAGGCGGACAGCGGCTGAATATCCATCTGCCAATCTTTTACCTGGCTTTCTTTTCTTGTGAATGTTTTGCCTTTGCCTTTATTATAATGAACCCCGTCAATGCCGTATGTCATCAGGCTGTAGACGTCCTCTTCGGCTATTCGGTCAAAGAACGACAAGATCCGTTTCAGCTCGCTTTCTGATTTCACACTCGTTTTCGGGAAAGCAAATACACCGTTATGCCCTCCTGACGCCCATACACGCTCTTTTCCGTCAGGGCCTTTTATGCGGTTGATGATCTCCAGCTCCATTGATTTATCGGAGGCATTGTCACGCAAATTGACAGCGTCCACCATATTCCCGATATAGATGCCGGCTTTTCCTTGAGAAAACAGCTCCTGCTGCTGGGTTTTGCTTGTGACCGGAAAGTCTTTATTCATGTAGCCGTTATCACGCAGTTTTTTCATGTAATCCATCGTGTCTTTGTATTCTTTCGTCATGAAATCAGGCGTAAATGTGCCGTTTGATTCCTTCCAGTCTGTCGGCATGCCTTCATATGAGCCAAGCGTCTTAAAAGCGCCGTAAATCAGATCATTTCGGTCAGTCAATCCGAATGTATCATCTTTTCCATCCTTGTCCGGGTCGTTCTCTGTAAACGCTTTGGCAACCTCATAAAGATCATCCAGCGTTTCCGGCGTTTTCAAATTCAAATTGTCCAGCCAGTCCTTCCGAATGACGATGCCTTGTCTCGAGAGGGGACGCTCTCTGTATATCCCGTAAAGCTTGCCATCGATTGTGACATTTTTATTAATGAGTTTATTCATCTTGTTTAAATTCGGATAATCTTTGATATAATCGCCGATTTCCCAGAACATTCCCGATCTGAAGGCATTCATGACAGACGAATTTTTAATGTCTTGAATCGTCACGATTTGCGGGAGATTGCCGGCTGCAAGCGCCGCATTCAGTCTGTCTTCTTTTACCGCATCAGGAACCCACGTGATGTCCAGTTCTGTATTTGTCAGCTTCTCAATTTCTTTGATCGCCCTGTCTTTCGGCGGCTGCTGGTGATACAAAATCGCCATCATAGACAGCTTTACCTTTGAATCCGAGTCCGCCTTGCCTGATGATTGATCAGCCCCTTTACAGCCCGCCATCACTCCTCCGAGAGCAAATACAAGCACAATCAGAAGCACCCTCCATTTGTTTCCCATGATATCCCTCCGTTTCATATTCTTTATCCTTTGACAGACCCCAGCAAAGCCCCTTTTGCAAAATGCTTTTGAATAAATGGATAGACCAGCAGAACCGGAATGGTTGCTACGACTATTACTGCCATTTTGATCGTTTGCTCAGGCGGCGGGCTGCCCGAGCCCATTTCCGACATATCCCCTTGCACCCCGCTTGATACAATCACGATTTGGCGCAAAAGCACCTGAATCGGCCACTTAGCTGAATCATTTAAGTACAAGATCGCCGTCATATACGTATTCCAGTACGTCACCGCATAAAACAGTGAAATCGTTGCGATCGCTGGAAGAGACAGAGGCAGCACAATTTTGAAGAAAATCCCCAAGTCATTGCAGCCGTCAATTTTTGCGGACTCTTCCAGGCTCGCCGGGATGTTTTGAAAGAAGTTTTTCAGAATGATCAAGTTAAAGGCATTAATCGCTGTCGGCAAAATAAGGGCCCAGTAAGAATCGAGCAATCCAAGGGATTTGACTACCAGGAAAGTCGGAATCATTCCGCCGCTGAAGAGCATCGTAAATACGACGAGAAACATGAGCGGCTGCCGCCCAATTAAGTCGCGGCGGGATAAACCGTAAGCCATCAATGAAGAAAGAAACATGCTGACCGCCGTGCCTACAACTGTCACAAACACAGAAACGAGCAAGCTTTTATAAATGATATCTGTCGAAAAAATGTAACGATAGGCATCGAGCGAAAACGTGGTCGGTATTAAAATGAATGTTTTCGAAACCACTTCCTCTACTGTGGCAAAGGATGCTGCAATGACATGAATAAACGGAAGTACGCATATTAAAGCGAACATCAGCAAAAATCCGTAAATCAACATATCAAACAGGCGATTTTTCAGTGAATGTGCGATCGTTCCCACCCCCCTTTTGTAAGCGTTATCATTTTTTAATAAACGAGCTGCAGCTTGTGACGATATCGTGTCTAAAATGTAGCAAATGTGCGATTGCCATGTCTATAATCATTTGAACACTGTCCCTTGCCCGGCGGCATCGGAACTGGCTTGAAACCGATCATAAAAGAAAAAGAGCATAATCTTAGAAAATGATTATGCTCTGTTATTGCCGTTCTCTTCCTCTTTCAGAAGCTCAGCAGTATTCATTTGAGGCGCAAACCCAAGCTCCTGAACCGCGGATTCTATCGACCACGGCTTGCCGGGATTGTTAGAGACGGCGTAATAAGTGCCGTAACGGATATTCGTTTCAATGGCCGCTTTAAAAATCGACAGCAAGTCCGGATGGGAAAGAAGCGTTTTTTTCGTCCGGTCGTTCTCATGCAGTGTATCCATTTCATCTGTGACGACCGTTCCGATTCGAAGGTTGATGACAGAGAGCTTATTTTCCAGATAAAACAGGTGGCCGATATGTTCCGAGGTCAGCTTTAGGACGCCGTATAGATTTTTTGACAGCGGATAATCGTCGGTTGTGATTTCCCGCCCTAAGAGCGAACGCCCGTCTTTTTCGTACACATCTGTCACATGATTGCTGCTGGCGAAAACAACCTTTGGGATGCCGAGCTCTGCTGCCGCGCGGCACAAATAGTAGCTTGCTCTATAAAAAATATCCGTCATTTTTTCAAATTCAGCTGTGTCCATGACATCGTATTTGATTTTGACAGCGAGTAAGTTCACGATCACGTCTGTATCTCTCGGAATCTTTTTCAATAGATCATCATAGTTTGACGCATCTGCCTGAATAGCGGGTCCTAAGCCTTCGTAGCGGTCTTTATCCAGCACCGTCACCTCGTACTCAGACTTAAGCCCTTTAGCCAATATTCTCCCAATCACACCATTTCCGCCGGCGATCAGCACTTTTCTCATATGTTCACTCCCCTTTTTTATAGATTGCCCATTTTCGCCGGGGATGACACGTTTTCAGCATTCACATGGCTTCCTTTAGCCTTCATTAAAAAATAACCGGCAGCTCCATAAGCGCTCTAAAACCAATTAGCTTCCGGTATCGCACTTCAGAAACAGCGAGCTGCAGGCCGGGCATGCGCTGCAGAAGAGTGTTGATTGCAATTTGTGCTTCTAGCCGTGCCAGCGAGGAACCTATACAAATATGGTGGCCCTGTCCGAATGAAAGATGGGGATTAGGGCTTCTGGTGATATCGAATTCATTGGCATGCGCGAATACTTTTGGGTCTCGATTGGCAGCCCCCAGCAGAATATAGACATGCTCCCCTTGTCGAATCGTTACGCCATTCATTTCAATATCTTCTGACGCAACACGGGCTGTCATTTGTGTAGGGCTTTCATAACGTAAACATTCCTCAACTGCGGTATGAATCAGAGCTGGGTTTTCTTTGAGCTGCAAAAGCTGTTCTCGATGCTGCAGCAGACAAAGAAGTGAGTTGCTGATGAGATTCACTGTTGTTTCATGTCCGGCGATCGCAAGCAATATACACGTTGATGCCACTTCCTCCTCCGTCAGCTTATCAGCCTGTCCTTCCTTCAGCAGCATGCTGATCACGTCATGCTGCGGTTTTTGTTTTCGTTTTTGAATAAGCTCTCTAAAATACTCCCTCATCATTACAGTGATCTGATTGCCATCTGTTAACACCTTTCTTGATCGGGTAAAATCAATCGTTTGAACAAGGCTTGACGCCCACTCTTTAAATTGATCCCTTCCTTCTGCCGGCACACCTATGATCTTAGCTATAATGCTGCTTGCCAAAGGAAAAGCAAAGTCAGAAATCAGCTCCATCTTTTTTTCCCCTTGCACTTGATCAAGCAAATGATGGACAGTTTCATTTATAAATGGGCGATAGCCCTCTGTCATTCTCGGAGTAAATACCCCGCTGACCGGCATACGCAGGCGCCTGTGATCAGGCTGATTCTGAAACAGCATCATCTGCTTCTGGACATGATTCAAATCCTTATATTTTATAGAGGTCTCAGGCAGCGGGACACGTGTTCTGAATCTGGTATCTTTCAGAATTGCTGCCGCTTCCTCATATCCCGTGACATACCAGCCTGGATACTTTAAAACATTCCCTTTATATAAAGGGTGTGCAGAACGTAATGTATCGTAAAAAGGATAAGGGTTTTTAAAAAATGCAGAAGGTGTAAGTGAAATTGAATTTGTCATATGCTCCCTCTCATGATTCTGACATCATCATTTTGACTCCATAAAAATAAAAGCAATCGACATGACACCGATTGCTTCTATTCTTGCTTTCAGCTATTTGCACTTAAACTGGCTTTCATTTCTTCGACCGATTCTACTTCAAATCCTAAATCACTCAGCATTTTATGATCCTCCGTCTCCTCCTGTCCGGAAGTCGTTAAATAATCTCCGACAAAGATGGAGTTGGCGGCGTACAGCCCCAATGGCTGCAATGAACGGAGATTGACCTCTCTTCCACCAGAAATGCGGATTTCTTTTGACGGATTGATATAACGGAACAGCGCCAGCACTTTTAAGCAATACAGCGGGTTTAATTCATTTACGCCTTCTAATGGTGTGCCGTCAATCGCATGCAAAAAATTCACCGGAATGGAATCAGCGTCAAGGGCCTTCAAGCTTTGTGCGATATCGATGACATCCTGTTTCGTTTCCTTCATTCCGATAATGGCGCCTGAACATGGAGACATGCCGGAGGTTTTTGCAATCTCAACCGTATTGACCCTGTCCTCATACGTATGTGACGTGGTAATGTTTGAATGATTTCTCTGTGATGTATTGACATTATGATTATAGCGGTCTACTCCGGCTTCTTTCAGCCGCTTCGCCTGCTCCGGCTTTAACAATCCGAGACACGCACAAACTTTCAGTCCATACGTATCTTTTATTTCCTGTACCGCTTCTGCGACCTGATCCACTTCTCTGTTGGACGGCCCCCTGCCGCTTGCCACGATACAATATGTACCTATGTTCAAATCATGCGCCCGCTTTGCGCCTTCCAGAAGGGTTTCCTTATTCACCATCCGGTAACTCTCAATCGGCGCTTTTGAAATGGCAGACTGGGAACAATAGCCGCAATTTTCCGGACAGAGCCCTGATTTTGCATTCATAATCATATTGAGCTTTACTTTTTTTCCATAAAACCGTTTTCTGATGTGAAAAGCTCCATGCATCAAAAGCAAGATGTCTTCATCTGGACAGTTTAAAATCGAAAGCGCCTCTTCGTTGGTCACCTCTGCTCCGCCCAGCACCCGGTCTGCAAGTTCCATCCATTGATTCATTTTCATGCCCCCACTCGATTGATCAGTAATGATAAATCTATATGGTTCTTCACCATATTCTGAATCGTTTCTTTTGTTGTGTTTATCAGCTTTGGCGTCACTCCTAATAGCGGCACACCGCATAGGCTCTCAATCATTTCAGGATTGGTTTTTTCATCATGATCTGGAGAATCACTGATTCCATTGATGACGATTCCGGCGATTGGAAGGCCCATGCTTTTGGCATATTGAACAGTTAAAAAGGTGTGATTAATCGTTCCAAGATGAGGGCGTGCCACAATAATCACTGGAAGCTGTAACGCTTTTATGACATGACTGACTAAAAAATCCTCTCCCAATGGCACAGAAATCCCGCCCGCACCTTCTACGATGAAGCATTCATGTTTTTCTCTTATCCGCTCCCAATGGCGTAAGACCTCTTCCATTTTGACAGCCTTTCCCTCCAGCTTTCCTGCAACGTATGGAGCTAGCGGCTCTTTGAATGCAAAAGGCGTAATCTCTTCATGTGAAAGACTCGTTTGTGACATCTCTTTCAGCAGGCTTGTATCGCTCTCTGGATGATGAGGGGAGATCCCGCTTAGAAATGGTTTAAATACTCCGACATCCATCTTATTTTCCCGCAATAAGGCTGCTAGACCGCTGGATATCACCGTTTTCCCCACTTCTGTATCTGTTCCGGTTACAAAAAAACCTCTCATGGAATGATGTTCAGCTCCTTTCCGATTGAACGAAATGCTTCCAGCAAATGATCAATATTCCTCATACTGTGCCCAGCAGTGATGGTTAATCGGATACGGCTTTCTCCTGGCGCAACGGTCGGCGGACGAATGGCAGGGGCATAGATTCCTTTGTCCTGCAGTTTATCAGCAAACGTGACGGTTTTTCGGGTATCGCCGATGACCACCGGAATAATCGGTGTATGATGCCCTTTCACCACATAGCCCATGTGCTTCAGATTCGTTTTGATCATCTGGATATAAGAATATAAAAGCTGCCGTTTTTCCTTGCTGGCTTCAATGATGTCTAACGCCTCATGGGCAGCTGCACAGCTTGCCGGCGGAATAGCGGTTTGAAAGATAAACGTTCTGGCATGGTTCAGCAGAAAGTCGATGAATACCGCTGAACCTGCAGCGAACCCCCCTTCCGCTCCGGCAGCTTTGCTTAACGTGCCGATGACAATGTCAGGACAAACACCGAAATGTTCACTCGTCCCTCCTCCTGATTCGCCCAAAACACCTGTTGCATGCGCATCATCAACGATCACGTAAGCATTGCAGCGTTTAGCAAGGGAGATGATCTGATCAAGAGGGGCAATCGTGCCATCCATGCTGAATACCCCGTCTGTTACGATAAAACGGCGCTGGTACCGCTGTGTTTCTTTCAGTTTTTCTTCAAGATCAGCCATTTCGATATGGCGATAAATGACCGTATCAGCCTTAGACAGGCGGCAGCCATCGATGATACTTGCATGATTTAAT
Organism: Bacillus sp. B28; assembly: GCF_029536185.1. Lineage (NCBI taxonomy): Bacteria > Bacillati > Bacillota > Bacilli > Caryophanales > Bacillaceae > Bacillus > Bacillus sp. B28. The sequence goes on from NZ_CP120511.1 coordinate 2,991,507, forward strand.
TGATCACTTAAAATGACGTCCCCTTTTTCAGGTAACGAAGAAAGGACACCGACATTGGCTAAATAGCCGCTTGAAAACAGTAAAGCCGCTTCTGTCCGTTTAAAGCCGGCAATCTTTTTTTCGAGTTTTTCATGCCAGATCGAATTGCCCGTCGTTAAACGCGAGCCGGTGCTTCCTGCTCCAAATTGCTGCAGTGCTTCTTGAGCTGCAGAGACCAAGCGGTTATGGTTTGCGAGACCTAAATAATTGTTTGACGACCAGACCGTTTGATTTTTGCCATCAATCGTCACCTCCGGAATTGGAGGCCCGTTCATTGTTCGCAGTGTACGGTATACGCCGGCTCCCTTCGCTTTGTCTAACCGGCGGCTTAACCAGCTGTCAGTGCTCAAGGCTGGTTACCTCTTGGATCGCTTCTTTCATAATAGAAACCATTGCTTCGAGCTCTTCAGCTGTGCTGGCAAGAGGAGGCAGAAATGCAATTACATCGCCGAGCGGTCTCGTCAGCATCCCGAGCTCTCTCATTTTCAAAGAAACTTTGTACCCTACCCGCCGATCAGCAGGATAAGGCCGTTTGGTTTCCTTTGACTGAACAAGCTCTGCGCCGCACATAAAGCCGAGCTGCCGAATATCCCCAACGTGAGGAAGAGCATGCAGGTCTTGAAGAAGTAAATGGAGCTTTTTACTTTTTTGCGCAACTTGTTCAACGATGTTTTCAGATTCAAATAATCTCAGGTTTTCAAGAGCAACCGCACAGCCAAGCTGGTTTCCTGTATAGGAGTGACCGTGGAAAAAGGTTTTTTGTTCTTTGTACTCATCGTAGAATGCATGGTAGATGTCTTCGGTGGCAAAGGTGACGGCTATCGGCAAATAGCCTCCTGTAATGCCTTTGCCGGCAGCCATTAGATCAGGCTGAACATTTTCGTGCTCACATGCAAACATTTTCCCCGTACGCCCAAAACCAGTGGCAACTTCATCAACAATCATTAAGACATCGTAAGCTGTACAAAGCTCGCGCACACCTGCCAAGTATCCTGCCGGCATCACAATCATGCCGGATGCTCCTTGAACCATTGATTCAATCGAAAGTGCTGCAATTTCGTGATGGTGTTCCTTCAGCAGCTGTTCAAGCGCATAGAGACACTCATCACGGGTCTGCACAGGATCGCCGCTTCCCGAGCGGTATACATAAGGGATCGGAGCTTTATAACTATCAAACATTAACGGGCCATAGACGTGGTGGAACAGTTCAATTGAACCGACACTGACGGCACCGATCGTATCGCCGTGATACCCATTTTTCATTGCAATAAATTTTTGTTTCTCAGGCTTTCCGATGTTCTTCCAATATTGAAACGCCATTTTTAGAGCAATTTCCATCGCTTCTGCACCGCTGTCTGAATAAAAAACACGCGTCAGCTTCTCCGGACTGATCTCGGTTAATGTCTCGGCAAGTTCAGTCGCCGGAACGTTGGTCATGCCCAATAATGTGGAGTGAGCAATTTTTCCAAGCTGTTTTATGATGGCCTCATCTAATTCCTTTTTGCGGTGCCCGTGCACATTAAGCCAAACGGAGGAAAAGCCGTCATAATATTCCTTGCCGTTTATGTCTTTTACTTTGATTCCGTTGCCGCTTTCGATGATCAAGGGATGTTCATCATAGTCTTTCATTTGAGTAAAAGGCAGCCAAAGATGTTTTTTACTTTTTTCTATCACATTTTGAGTCATCATCTTCCTCCCACTCTATCAAAATAGGCTGCTTCTCGAGATCATTTATGTATGTGTTTACATTTACAGAGCCGTCAGCAAAAAAGATTCGGCAGCCCTCTTCAGTCCCGTATTCTTTCATTGCTGTAATACGCTGATAGCCCAATTTTTTACCCGCGACGTAGCCTGTTATGTAATCAGGGTCATCTGACCAGCATAATTCTGCAACAGTTGCCGGATGCTCACTCACCTTTGAAGCAAGTGCAAGGGCCTCTTTTATCCTTGGGTTTGATGGTGCGCCATAGCGTTGTGCCCATTGTTCAAAATTGAGGTCGGGCCAATCCATTCTGGACACCCGTACACCTTTATCGTGTGTTTGATCAACCCGTTTGCCAGTGTGAATATCAAACACCACCGCTCCCCTGATACCTGACCATTCAGAAATTTGTTGATATGCTTTTTCAACCACTTTTCTTGGAACACCCGCTCTCTCCAATAAGAATCGGGCAAGACTTTGTCCCTCTTCCGGGGATTCTACTTCATTTGTCTTCATTGGTAATGGATGAATCTTCTTAACCGGCTCTTGAACCTCTTCAAATTGTATTTGCATAAAATCCGGTTTTCCTCTAGAGTGAGATAACCCTTTTTCTAATAAGGCATTCACCGTACGTTTCATATTATCAAACGTGATGAGCCGTTCTCCGCCGGATATATGCTTTCCTCCATCTTCGTGAGACCCATTCATAGAAGCTCTCATTCTGACACTGTAAAATGTTTCTTCTTGCATACCTTCTCGCCCTTTCAGCTTTGATTACAGAAGAAAGCAGACTATTTGTTAACCATTTATAAATTAAGGTTAACAAATAGAATACTATTATGTATACACAATTCTGTCAATATCAGAACGCCATTTCCTCATAAACAAAATCTATTTATCATGTATATTCCTGATAACTGTATTTCCACTAGAAAAAGAAGAGACGGGCAGATGCTCGCCTCCTTACCTGTTTAGAACCATTTCAGAAAAACACGTAAAGCCTACTCTTTTTCACTGTCACAGCCACTTTTTCAAAAACCGCAGAGCTTCATGCCTCATCATAGCTGTCTCAAAATGCCCTGAAGCGGAGCGCGCCATACGGTAACAATCAGAAGCCCCTTTTTCAGCGTACAAGGCTGTTAGTTCTTTTTCGATTTTGTTCACTCCCTCAGCGGGTGTCAGCCGATCATGTATGCCGGCAAGACTAAGGTGCGGGCGCGGTGCGATCAGGCTTTGGATATCTGATGCAGAAAAGTGCTTGGCAAGAGACGGAACGTAATAATAAAAGCCATGCCGGTCAAGGTTCTGTGTTTCAATCAGTACATGATGGTCAACCTGACTGCATAAATCCACACATGCCTTAATCCGTTCATCAAGCGCCGCTGTCCACCAAGCCATCAAGCCCCCCATAGACATGCCGATCGTTCCGATTCTGTCAGGCTGAATATCAGGGCGGCTCTGCACATAATCAATGGCTCTTATACTGTCGTACATCATCATGCCCCACATCACCCTGCCCGTCAGAAGCATCTCTTTAAAAATCTCGCTTTCTGATTTGCCCCGTCTGTCTCCAAATCCCCAATGGTCGATTGCCAATACGCCATATCCGAGAGAAGTCAGCTCCCGAGCGAAAGAAGGCGTTTTCAAATAATCCGCTCCCTCAAGCAGTTCACTTTTTCCCCGCTCATACTGCCCGCCATGCGAATGCTGAAATAATATAACCGGGCACCGTCCTTTTGCGGCTTTCGGCTTCACAAAATATGCAGGCACCTTTTCAAGCCCATTTATATCAATCAGCAGCGTTTCAATTATATATCCCTCTTTTTCCTCAATACGCAGCGTTTCCGCCCCCGTATGCTTCCGATCAGGCAAATCACCAAGCAATCGAAACAGCAGCTCTCTTTTTTCGTTACTCATCCCATCACCCTTCCTTTTTCGCTTATCTTCAATGTACGAGACGGATTTGTTATTCCCTTTATTTTTCACACAGCATACAGAAACAAAAATCGTGGTTTACTAAACTTTTACTAAACATAACAAAATATTCTGAAATCCATTATTGTAACCGCTTACTTTAATATGATAGTATCAATTTATCAAAAACGTATGAGTAAAATATTTCTTTTGTTTTAGTAAATCTCATTCAAATGAAAGGGAGTAACCATGGTTCGTATAAAAGATATCGCCTTAAAAGCGAACGTTTCAAATGCTACTGTTTCGAGAATTTTAAATGAAGATCATTCGCTTTCTGTGGCTGGTGAAACGAGACAAAGAGTGATCAGTATCGCTGAAGAGCTAGGCTATCAAACTGTCGCTAAACGCCGAAAAGCCCGCGGACAAAAACAGCGCGCCCAGCCGCTTATCGGGGTGCTGAGCTGCTTATCTCCCGATGAAGAACGGCAGGATCCTTATTTTTCTTCTATTCGCAAAGGAATTGAAAAAGAATGCTTTGAACAGGAAATTTTCATTACAAACTCCATCCATCTCGGTTCCTTCCAGGAGCATATTTTTCGGGAATTAGACGGTATTATTGTTATCGGCCGTGTCCATGACGAAGCCGTTCAGCATATCAGCGGCCGATTGGAGCATGCCGTATTTATCAATCATTCTCCCGATCCGCAGATATACGACTCGATTGGGATTGATTTTGAAGCCGCCGCACGCCAGGCAATTGATCACCTTTTCGATTTAGGTTACCAACGATTAGGCTATATCGGCGGGCAGGAGAAGGAGCATACACTGAGGGACGGCCAAAGCATTCGCAGAACAATTGAAGACAAACGCCAGACTGCCTTTTTGCAGTCCGCCCATCCTCAGCCTGAACACGTACTGGTCGGCGATTACAGCATGCGCGAGGGCTATCGCCTGATGAAAAAAGCCATCACTCAAGGCAAGCTGCCGGAAGCCTTTTTTATCGCAAGTGATTCTATGGCCATCGGCGCATTGAAAGCACTTCGGGAAGCCGATCTGCATGTGCCGCGGGATACAGCCATTGTCAGCTTTAACGGCATTGAAGAGGCCGAGTTTGCAAGCACACCCTTAACCACCGTGAAAGTGCATACAGAGGAAATGGGCCGAACAGGCGTAAAACAGCTTCTCGATCGCTTTAACGGCCGAACAATTCCTCATCAAGTCACCCTGCCGACAACACTGATCATCAGGCAAAGCTGCGGATACACAGCTAAGGAGGTGACGCAAGACAAACGTTCATCAAGATCATAAGGAGGAAAAGATGAAACGCATATTTGTTTTATTTCTCTCTCTTATTCTGCTGATTCTGCCGGGCTGCTCATCTGAAGAAAGCGCTCCAGATACGGGCAAAAAGACGTTAACCATTTATTCTACGATGTCAACGGACAGTGAAAGAAATACATTCAGAAAACTAGCCTCAGCGTTCAAAAAGGAAAGCGGCATTCGCGTCAGCATTCATTTCCCAGGCAATGACTATGAAAATATGATGCGTGTCAGAATGGCCGCCAATGATCTGCCTGATCTCTTTGATACTCATGGCTGGGGGAAAATCAGGTACGGGGAGTATACAGCTGATCTCCGGGATATGAACTGGACTCAGAATCTTGATCCAAATTTAAACAGCATCCTTAAAAACAAAAGCGGAAAGGTATACGCATATCCGATCAACCAGGCAAAGGACGGCCTGGCATACAACCGCAATATGTTAGACCGTTTCGGCATTGATCCGCCGGAAACGATGGATGACTTTATAAAAGCACTGAGAACGATTAAAGAAAAAAGCAATGGAGAAATCGTTCCTTTCTGGTTCGCCGGATATGACAAAAGCTCTTTCGCCCAATATTACGACCAATTCGCAACACCTCTTCTCATCACAGACCCTGCCCATAATGAAAAGAAACAGCTCATTGACGGCACCTTCAATTGGAGCAAATTTACTTATCTTTCAGATATCCTTAAACAAATGCAGAAAGAAAAACTCATCAATATCGATGCCGTAACAGCAAAAAAATCACAGCTCATTGAGTTAATGGCTCAAAACAAAATTGCTTTTACCATGCAGGGCGGCACCCTCGGACAAGACGTCGCCCAAATTAACCCGAATGTAAAGGTTGGGATTATTCCGACACCAGCTATTCACTCCGATGATGACCCGATATGGATTGGAGGCGAGCGCTATACCCTGGCAGCATGGAAAGACTCGCCTCATTTAAAGGAAGCAAAGCAATTTATCGCCTTTATGGCTCGTCCCGCCCATGCCAAAGAAATGGCTGAAGCCACATCTCTTCCTTCAGGGCTGACCAATGTAAAAGCTGATATTTTCTATGCCAAAGACTATCAGCATTATCAGAATATGAAAGTCGAGCCCTATTTCGACCGATTGTACCTGCCGAACGGGATGTGGGATGTGATGGGAACGGTCGGCCAGGAGCTTGCGGCAGACATTTTGACGCCCAACGAGATTTCTAAAAAGCTGGGAAGAGAATATAAACGACTCCGGGAGCAATCTGAAACACAGGGAGCTGAAAACAATGAGTGAGATTGCAAGAGATGTTCATGTGAAACAGGTCAAGCCGAAAAAACAATCCTCACTTTGGTGGATGTATGTTCCGGCTCTGCTCTCCGTTTTGATCTTCATGATTTATCCGTTTGTAAAAGGCGCTTTTATCACTTTCACAAACTGGAACGGATTTTCTCAAGTTTATCAGTGGGTCGGTTTCGCTCAGTATGAAAGGCTGTTTGCTGATCCCGACACATGGCATATCTTAAAAAACACGCTGCTATACGGACTCGGCAGCACCTTTTTTCAAAACGTCATTGGGCTTCTGTACGCCCTGCTGCTAAATCAAAGCATAAAAATGAAAGCGATAACAAGAACCATTGTGTATTTGCCGGTTATGATCAGTCCGCTCATTATGGGCTACATTTGGTACTTTTTCTTTTCTTATGAAGGAGGCGCGCTTAATGACCTGCTTGGCGTTTTCGGCATCACCACGATCAACGCGCTCGCCAGTCCGTCTTCGAACCCATGGATCATCGTCATGATTAACACGTACCAATATGTCGGCATCGCCATGATTGTCTATTTGGCAGGCCTGCAAAGCATTCCGAAAGATTACTACGAAGCAGCGGAAATGGATGGCGCGACACGGCGCCAGCAGTTTTTCGGCATCACCCTGCCGCTGTTAATGCCCTCGATCACGATCAATATGGTCATTAACATTATTGGGGGCTTAAAGCTGTTTGACGTGATAATTGCGCTCACTGCAGGCGGACCCGGAAACGCGTCGCAATCGATGTCAACGTTTATGTATGACCTGTATTTTAAACGGCAGGATGCCGGCTATGCTGCGACACAAGGCATATTTATGGCATTTGTCATTTTGATCATCAGCTTTTGCGCGCTTGCGTACTTTAAAAGAAAGGAGACGGAAATGTCATGAGAGCCGCCCACTCAAACAAACTGCGTTTTATTACACTTCTCGCTGCCATTGTAGCCTGTGCGCATTTCATTCCTTTTTACATTCTGCTGACCACTTCATTGAAAGCAAAAGGAGATTACAGTTCCAAATGGCTGTTTCCGGCTGATATTTCCTTTCAAAATTTTTCTGAGGCATGGGAGCGCGCTTCACTTGGCAACTCGTTTATCAACACAATCATCATCACAGGCGTTTCGGCATTGTTGTTAATCATATTCGGCTCACTGGCCGCCTACCCTCTTGCCCGGCGGGAAACCAAGCTGAATAAAGCCGTTTTCGCGCTGCTGATTTCAATTATGATCATCCCTCCGTTAACGTCCATGGTGCCTTTGTACAGAATGGTCGTGGACGCCGGCATGGTTAATACACACGCAGTCGCCATTTTGATCAATACAGCGGCGTATATGCCGTTAACCGTGTTTTTGTATTCCGGCTTTATCCGTTCAACCATTCCAAAAGAGCTTGAAGAAGCGGCAAGAATGGATGGAGCGGGAATGCTGAAAATCTTTTTTACGATCGTATTTCCTTTGCTGAAGCCGATCACTGCCACCATCTGTATTATTTCCTGTGTCTTTATATGGAATGACTATCAATTTGCGATTTTCTTTTTACAGGATCAGAAGGTGCAGACACTTACTGTCGCAATGGCCGGTTTTTTCGGAGAAAACGCCAACAATCTGCATTTGGTCGCCGCGGCTGCCATCATGGCAATGCTGCCGATGGTCATTCTGTTTCTGGCGCTGCAAAAATACTTTATTGCCGGGCTGTCATCAGGCGCGGTAAAAGGATAATGAATTAAAGGAGGAACCGACATGAAAAAAATCACATTTATCGGTGCAGGGAGCACAATTTTCGCAAAAAATGTTTTAGGAGACTGCTTGTTAACGGAGGCGTTAAATGGATTTGAATTTGCGCTTTACGACATTGACCCAAAACGCTTGCAGGAATCTCAGCTTATGCTCGAAAATTTGAGAGACCGCTATAATCCGAGCGTGGTTATCAACAGCTATGACGACAGAAAACTGGCTTTGCAGCAAGCGGGCTATGTGATTAATGCCATTCAGGTCGGAGGCTATAAACCAAGCACAGTCATCGATTTTGAGATTCCTAAACGATACGGATTGCGTCAGACGATTGCCGACACGGTGGGCATCGGCGGGATATTCAGATCACTCAGGACAATCCCCGTGTTATTTGATATCGCAAGAGATATTGAGGAAATGTGTCCCGACGCTTGGTTTTTAAACTATACAAACCCAATGGCCTCCCTGACTGGCGCTCTGCTTCGCTATACAGATGTGAAAACGATCGGGCTGTGCCACAGCGTCCAAGTGTGCACAAGAGATTTATTTAGATCTCTCGGTATGGAGCACGACGGGATTGAAGAACGAATCGCAGGCATCAATCATATGGCATGGCTGTTGGAAGTGAAAAAGGACGGCGCTGATTTATATCCCGAAATCAAAAAGAGAGCGAGAGAAAAGCAAAAAACAAAGCATCATGACATGGTGCGATTTGAATTGATGGATAAGTTCGGTTATTACGTCACGGAATCATCAGAGCACAACGCAGAATACCATCCTTATTTTATTAAGCGGAATTATCCTGAATTGATCAACGAGCTGCAGATCCCGCTGGACGAATATCCAAGAAGATGCGTGAAACAGATAGAAGATTGGGAGAAAATGAGGGATGACATTGTTAACAATAAAAACCTCACCCATAAACGCTCAAAGGAATATGGCTCAAGAATAATAGAAGCAATGGAAACGAATCATCCGTTCACCTTCGGAGGAAACGTCTTAAATACCGGACTCATCACAAACCTTCCTTCCAAAGCGGTAGTCGAAGTGACATGCGTCGCCGACAGAAAAAAAATAACCCCGTGCTTTGCCGGAGAACTGCCTGAGCAGCTCGCAGCATTAAACAGAACGAATATCAACACACAGCTGATGACCATTGAAGCTGCTGTTACACGAAAAAAAGAAGCTGTCTACCAGGCAGCCATGCTTGACCCGCATACAAGTGCGGAGCTGTCCATCAATGACATTATTTCTATGTGTGATGATTTATTTGAAGCGCACGGCGATTGGCTTCCAGCATACAAATAAAAAAACTAGGGGTGATCTCTCCCCTAGTTTTTCGGTTTCGTTTCGCCTTCCCAGGCCATCATGCCGCCTTCTACGTTGACTGTTTTAAAGCCTTGCTCATCCAAATACCTGCAGACATTCATGCTGCGCATCCCTGATCGGCAGATAAAAGTGTACTCTTTGTCTTTATCGAGGGTGTCCATTTTTTCAGGAATATCCCCCATGCGAATATGAACCGCTTGCGGGATCATGCCTTCCGCAACCTCTTCATCTTCTCTGACATCAATCAAATACAATTCTTCATCCGCCTCGATTTTTTCTTTCAAAGCAGCTGTGCTGATTTCTTTTATTTCCAAAGAAAACACTCCTATTCACCAATAATCATGTTCAGTATATCAAAGTCAGCTGGACGATTGCTATTCAGAGACTGATGAAAAAAATCCCCTTTTTGAAAAAGGGGATTTTTCCAGGATTAGTTTGCCACAATATTGACAAGCTTGCCAGGCACCGCGATGATTTTACGAATGGTTTTGCCTTCAAGCTGCTCTTTGACCTTTTCATCTGCTTGAGCAAGCTGTTCGAGCTGTTCCTTCGTCGCATCTGCAGGAACCTGTAGTTTCGCTTTCACTTTTCCGTTCAGCTGAACAACGATTTCAACTTCGTCGTCAACAAGTTTTGCTTCATCATATACAGGCCAAGCCTCATATGCAATCGTACCGCTATGGCCCAATTTCTCCCACAGCTCTTCCGCGAGGTGAGGCGCGATAGGAGAAAGAAGCTTCACAAAGCCTTCCATATATTCCTTCGGCAGCTCTGACGCTTTATAGGCTTCGTTGATAAAGACCATCAGCTGAGAAATACCTGTGTTAAAACGCAGGCCCTCATAGTGGTCTGTCACTTTCATGACTGTTTCATGATAGACGCGCTCCAATGTTTCACCGGCGCCTTCAACGATTTTGCCATTAAGCTCACCGCTGTCTTCAACAAACAGGCGCCATACGCGGTCAAGGAAGCGGCGTGCGCCGTCTAAGCCTGATTCAGACCAGGCAATTGAAGCATCAAGCGGTCCCATGAACATTTCGTACAATCTCAGTGTATCAGCGCCGTGAGATGCAACGATTTCATCAGGGTTGACAACGTTCCCTTTTGACTTACTCATTTTCTCGTTGTTTTCACCGAGAATCATTCCTTGGTTATACAGCTTTTGGAACGGTTCTTTCGTCGGCACTACACCGATATCATAAAGGAACTTGTGCCAGAAACGGGCATACAGAAGGTGAAGCACAGCATGCTCCGCGCCGCCGATATACATATCAACCGGAAGCCATTTTTCCATTTTCTCAGGTGATGCCAGCTGATCCAAATTGTGCGGATCAATGTAGCGCAAGAAATACCAGCAGCTTCCCGCCCATTGCGGCATTGTATTCGTTTCTCTTCTTCCTTTTTTCCCTGTTTCAGGGTCTGTTACTTCAACCCACTCTTTAATGTTCGCAAGCGGTGATTCGCCGGTGCCGCTCGGTTTGATTTCGTTTGTTTTCGGCAGAATCAGCGGCAGTTCTTCCTCCGGCACAGCTGTTGACGTTCCGTCCTCCCAATGAATGATCGGAATCGGCTCGCCCCAGTAACGCTGGCGGCTGAAGAGCCAGTCGCGCAGACGGTAAGTGACTTTCTTTTCACCGTTTTTCGTTTCTTCCAGCCAAGCGATGATTTTTTCAATCGCTTCCTGTTTATTAAGTCCGTTCAGGAAGTCAGAGTTTACGTGCTCTCCGTCGCCTGTGTACGCTTCTTCCTCAACATTTCCGCCTTTCACGACTTCCTTGACTGGAAGGCCAAATGTGTTGGCGAATTCAAAATCACGCTCATCGTGACCGGGAACAGCCATGACTGCACCTGTTCCGTATGAAGCAAGAACATAATCTGCGATCCAGATCGGCAGTTTTTCACCGTTTACAGGATTGATCGCATAAGCTCCCGTGAAGACGCCTGTCTTTGTTTTCGCGAGATCCGTGCGCTCAAGGTCACTCTTTGATTGAATTTCTTTGATATAAGCTTCAACAGCTTCTTTTTGCTCAGCAGCTGTGATTTTTTCTACCAATGCATGCTCCGGAGCAAGTACAGTGTATGTAGCGCCAAACAATGTATCAGGTCTTGTTGTAAACACCGTAAATGATTCATCATGTCCGTCTATGCCAAAATGAACGTGCGCACCTTCAGAACGGCCGATCCAGTTGCGCTGCATGTCTTTAATGCTCTCCGGCCAATCAAGCTCTTCCAAGTCATCAAGAAGCCTGTCCGCATAAGCTGTGATTTTCAGCATCCACTGCTTCATCGGGCGTCTTTCGACCGGATGGCCGCCGCGTTCACTCTTTCCGTCGATGACTTCTTCGTTGGCAAGAACCGTACCGAGTGCAGGGCACCAGTTTACCGGCACCTCATCAACATAAGCAAGGCCCTTTTCATAAAGCTTTAAGAAAATCCATTGTGTCCATTTATAGTATTCAGGATCTGTCGTGTTGATTTCACGATCCCAATCATATGAAAAACCGAGCGCCTGAATTTGGCGGCGGAAATTATCAATATTCTGCTTCGTAAACACTGCCGGGTCATTCCCGGTGTCGAGAGCGTATTGCTCAGCCGGCAGACCGAATGCGTCCCAGCCCATCGGATGAAGAACGTCATACCCCTGCATGCGCTTCATGCGGGAGAGGATATCCGTCGCTGTATAGCCTTCAGGGTGTCCGACGTGCAGACCCGCTCCAGACGGATAAGGAAACATGTCCAGCGCGTAAAATTTTTGTTTCTCATTATGATCAAGAGTGGCAAATGTTTTGTTTTCCAGCCAATAATTTTGCCATTTCTTTTCTATCTCTTTGTGCTGAAAACTCAAAGTAAAAACCTCCTTCTGATTGAATACGGCGTTTTATGGTTCAAGTATTGACGCGAAAGGGACAATTATATTCAGAATATTCCCAAACTAAAAAAAACTCCCTCATCCCTAAAAGGGACGAGAGACTTTCGTTTTCCCGCGGTACCACCCTCGTTAGCGCGGCAGACGCCGCACTCACTTGATACTTTTAACGCAGTTATGCGTCAGCGGCTTTTCACCGCTGCAACTCTGAGGTGAGTTCGGAAACAAACTTGATTGACTTTCACCAGCCGTCAACTCTCTGAAACAATATCTGCTTCTTACTGCTCCTCTTCATTGTTCTTATCGCAACCGTAATCTTAACTGTATTTTATAGAATTCTGTTCATAAGTGCAAGCAGGTTTGTATACAATGGGAATGTACCCTGAACGGGCGAAGATTGAGGACAATTATTCTGGTGGAGTTTTGGTTTGACGTTTCGACTCGGCCGGTTCGCCGCCGCTGTTCATTTCTCTTACAAAATCAAAGCTTCTGAGAACAGCTTCACCGCCGTAGCCTGAGATAATGGATAAGATGACAAGTTGAATTCCTGAATCGGGGTCAGCGGATAATACAAGTAAAATGGAAGCTGTCATGCCGATAAACCAATCTTCCAAAAATCCAAGGTAGATAAACCGCTTCGTCATTCTGGGCTTCTCCAGCCTGCCTCTCTTTTTCACATGACCGAGAATCCCCATGATTCCTCCAATTACACAAGCAATAAGTACCTGATGCAGCATCTTCATCATCACCTTCCTAAAGCCCTTATTTCGTAAAGCGACTTCAGGCCATCCAGCCCCCTTAAACGATTCCGATGATTTTCGATATCTACATACTGGCAAATCTGAAAAAAGCTTGTTTCTTCCATTATATGTGAACACATGATCGGTAAGCTTGATGCATTAGATTCATTTTTCACCCAGTGACATTGACCTAGTCACCTAGTTAGCATATAGAAACCTTTCCGTTCATATGTTCAAAGTCTGTTCTTATTTTTAGTGTATACGAGGACAAGCCCTAATGACAAACAGCAAACTGCGCTTGCTTGAATCAGAACATGTGTTGTGCTACGGTTACTGTAGAATTCATTAAAAAAAGGGGAATATCAGGCTTTCGCATAGCAAGCTGGCGGCCTAAGGGGGAATTATATGGCTAGTTTTCAATCATTCGGAATAAAAGGACAGCTGGACGTCATCAAAAAAGCGCTTGATCACGCGCGAGTCGGCGTAGTGATTACAGATCCTTCACTTGAAGATAATCCGATTGTCTACGTAAACCAAGGCTTTGTTCAAATGACCGGCTATGAGGCCGAGGAAATTTTAGGGAAGAACTGCCGCTTCTTACAGGGAAAAGATACAGACGCTGGTGAAGTGGACAGCATCAGAGCCGGTTTACAAAATAAAGAACCGGTTACAGTTCAGATTCAAAACTACAAAAAAGACGGAACGATGTTCTGGAATGAGTTAAATATTGATCCGCTGGAAATAGAAGACAAAACCTATTTTGTCGGAATTCAAAAAGACATTACCAAGCAAAAAGAGTATGAAAAGCTTCTCGAGGATTCCCTCACAGAAATTACTGCACTTTCAACTCCTATTGTGCCGATTCGCAACGGCATTTCGGCTCTTCCGCTAGTCGGCAACCTGACAGAGGAGCGATTTAATTCCATCGTCAGCACATTGACGAATATCTTATCAACATCCAAAGATGATTATTTGATCATTGATTTATCAGGATTGGCACAAGTAAATGAACAAACCGCCGACCAGATTTTCAAGCTGAGCCATTTGCTGAAATTGACCGGAACCGAATTAATCATTACCGGCATTAAGCCCGAATTGGCCATGAAGATGAATAAACTGGATGCCAATTTCTCATCGCTGAAAACATATTCTAATGTAAAGGATGCCGTGAACGTGCTTCCGATTATGTAAAAAGATCCCGCTCATCCGGCGGGATCTTTCTTATGAAGAAACTGAGGCTTGCTTATTCGCTTTATCAGCTGATTTTAACCGTTTGTCGTATAAAATCGTCGTGGCTATGCTGATCATAAGCAAAACCAAAAGTGATAAAACAAGAGCGTGAATGCCGGAATGATCGACGAGCACTCCTCCGAACAAAGGCCCTATCATTCTGCCACCTGTCGCAGCGCTGTTCACAAACCCTTGATAAAACCCTTCTTTCCCTTTAGGCGCAAGCTGATTGGCAATCGTCGGCACGGCAGGCCAAACAAGCATTTCCCCGATGGTCAAGATCACCATGGCAGCCAGAAACATTGGAAATTGCTTCGCAGTCAGCAGCATGCTGTAAGACACAATAAAAATGACAAAACCAATGATCATTTGCGCTTTCAGCGACTCAGCCCATTTTTTCACAAAAAAGCTGACAAGCGGCTGTCCAACCACAATTAAAATTCCGTTAATCGTCCACAGCACACTATATAAAGAAAGAGACATTCCGATGCTTTGCGTGTACGATGCAATGGTGGTAGACCATTGAGAATATGCGAGCCATCCGAGCACATACCCGCTGCTCAATATGACCAGAGCCGTAAATTTCGCTTTGCTGCTTACAGCGTCATAATCAAGCACAGACGTTTGAGACACATCCTTCGTCTGAATGTTTCGAAATCCGAAATATACGATAAAGAAAAAGACCACATACAGCGCAGCGTTCGCCAAAAATACGTATGAAAACGAGAAAGATGCCACCACGCCGCCAAGCGCAGAACCGACGGCAACACCTGCGTTTTGCGCGACATAAATCGCATTAAATGCCCTTCTTCCCCCTTCAGGCCACACTGATCCAGCCATTGCGTAACTGGCCGGAAAAACAACACCCGAACCAAACCCGACAATCGTAAGCAGCACTATATAAAACGGCCAATCATGAAAAAAGACGAGACCCACCAGACTTGCTAACGTAATCGCAATTCCGAGCATGATGGATTTGAACCCGCCGATTTTATCAAACAAAAACCCGCCGCATAAATTCCCTGCCACACTGGCGCCGGAATTCAGCATAAGGACAATCCCCGCGACCGTTAACGACTTTCCTAAATGATTATGAATATAGATCGTGTTAAGCGGCCATAAAAAGGATGCCCCTGTCACATTAATAAACATCCCTATCACTAAAATTTTCAATGCGCGCGGCATACTGATCCCCCTTTCTTATCTATAAAAGCTCATGAAAAAACGGAAACCTCAACAGGCTCCGTACGAATCCAGTTATCATAGCACATTCATTCTATCTGTCTATCTCATATTTTTCAACAGATGAGTGTGAAAAAATCTAACAAATATTGTTCGAAAATTGTAAAATAAATAGAAAAAGGGGTAATTTTCATGGAAATGGCATTCGCATTCCTCGGTTTTTTTGTATTTCTCTTTTCGCTTGGCTATGGAGTGTACCATCTCGTCAGATATGTGCTGAAAAAAGAAAAACGATTCTCTAAAAAACTCTTTTGGCCGCTTTTTATTGGAGGTCTCATTCTGCTCTTCACCGGAGCAGCTTTGTCAGAACCTGACGCTGCCGCAGCAAATGCCGATAAAAAATATTCAGCACTAAACACTGAATATAAAAGTCTTAAACAAGAGCATGAAGCACTTGAGAAAGAGTATGAAGCCATCAGCTCTGAAGCAAAGAAACTGAAAGACGACACAAAAGATCAAGACAAGCTCAAGCAGCTGGAGAAAGAAAATAGTGAACTAAAAAAGACTCAGAAATCATTAAAAGCAGAAAATAAAGAACTTCAAGAAAAACAAAAACAGCTCAAAGATGATACCAAAACAGCAAAGGCTGAAAATGAAACCCTTCAACAAGATAAAACAAAACTTGAAAAGCAATTAAAAGAGGCACAAAACCGAACAGCCAGCACAAAAGAAAACAGTGAACATTCTTCAACCAGCACAAATAAAAGCAACGAAATCAGCTCAGCTGATACAGCAGAAGGCTGTCTTATCAAAGGCAGCAAAAACGGCATTTATCATACGCCGGGCAGTACATACTATGACCGGACGACAGACCCTGCTGAAATGTTTTGTTCAGTTAAAGAGGCTGAGGCAGCCGGGTATCGGGCGCCGAAACGATAAACAAAAAAGCTCCAGTTTCTCTGGAGCTTTTACTGTTTTACAATGCCGACTTAATCACCTTTTTATAATAAAGAACCGACAGAATACCGAAAATAGAATAGAGTGCAGTATATAACACCATCACCATAATCATCGGCGACCATACCTCTGATCCGAATAAGAACCAGCCGGATTGAACGGCAAAATAACTGTGAAAGAGGCCGATCACCAATGGAATGCCGAAGTTATACATTTGCTTGATGCGTATCCCCTTCAGCAGGTCTCCCTGTGTAAAACCGAGTTTTCTTAGGATGGTATAATTCGGTTTTTCTTCTTCACTTTCACCCATTTGTTTAAAGTAAAGGATACACCCCGAGGTGATGAGAAATGTTAATCCTAAGAAACCAACGATGAACATGACCATACCAAAAAGAGATTTTTGCGCAATACTTGTATCCATCCTTGATAAATGCAGATCTTTCTTGTTGACCTTTTGAAAAAGCTCATTTGCTTTTTCAAGCTGATCTCCATGTTTCATATTGATGCCGATAAATTCAGATTGCGGCAGCTGAATGCGAGGGTCTTTATCTTTATTCAGCTGTTTAAACAGGTTGTCATCCACTATGACTGCGGGCATTCCCCCGGCTGTAAACGTGTAGGATACAAGAAACTCTTCTCTTAATCCTTTATAGTGTAATGATTGTGTCTCATTCTTGCTTTTGACTTTAATGCTGCCGGAGTCTTTTAAAACCATTATTTTTTGCAGCAAATCAGTGTATCCTGAGAAAACCGCCTCCCCAGCCGCCACATCGACTCCTTTTACATCTTTGTCGCTAACAACAGCAAGCTGCATATTGCTGGGATCGCCCTGCATCTCTTTCGGAGTTCCATCCATGATATTTGTGAGATCAAAAGAAGATTGCAGGACAGGCATTTCTTTTTTGACGTACGCCATGTCATTTTCACTCAAACTGCTTTCAAATCGTTTGGCATCTTTCTCATTCATGAATGAAAAATCAGCCGCTACATTTTGTTCAGCGGTCTTTTCCGACGAGTAATACGAGATGTAAGCAAGAGATAACAGCCCGATGGCGAGCGCTGAAACGGTTGTGATAATTGTCAGCAGCAAAGCGTTCGATTTCATCCTGAACATAATCGATGACAGTGACAGAACCTCTGAGATATTCAAGTACCCGCCCTTGCTTTTCCGAATGATGTTCGAGATAAACGTAACCGATCCTTTATAAAAGAGAAACGTCCCGATAATGACGGACCCTAAGATAAAACTCATTGCGAAAAACAGTTCATTTATGGTCTTGAATTTTCCGCTAAACAGCTCGGAAGACACATAGTATCCCGTTAAAATCAACACGATGCCCAGCGCCCCGATCAGCATCTGAAAAAAAGAGATTCTCTTCACTTTATCCTCAGTGGAAGATGTTACTTTAAACAAAGATAAAATGCTTTGTTTTTTGATAAACGTATAATTCATGATCATAATCAAAAGGTAAATGCCGCAGAACACAATGATTGTTTGAACCAAAGCTTGCCCAGAAAAATGCAGTTTCGCATCAGCTTTGACATCGACGATTTTGAACAAGATCATGAGCACAAGCTTTGAGATTGAAAATCCGGCAAAAACCCCGATGGCTAACGAGCCGAAATACAGCATGATATTTTCCGCACTTAAGATACGAAAGATTTTGTGCTTTGTCATTCCGATTAATTGAAACAGCCCGATCTCTTTACTCCGCCTTTTAATAAAAATGGTATTAGCGTACAAAATAAAGATTGATACAACAGCCACAAGCAAAATTGAAGCGGTTTTAATAGCCGCGGCGCCTTTAATGGAAGCTTTTACTTCATTAATGGCCGGGTCATATTGGAGTGTGACAAATGCGAAATAAAGCGCCACACTAAAGATTAAAGCAAACACATAGAGATAATAATTCCTGATATTCTTTTTCAGATTTCGCAGAATGAGCTGATTAATGTTCATGCTGCACCCCGCCTAACACGCCTTGTGTTTTCATGATATCCTGGAAAAACGTCTGCCTGTCTTGGCCCCCTTTATTCAGCTGCGTATACATCAGGCCATCCTTAATAAAAATGACTCTGCCGCAGTAGCTCGCTGCAACGGGATCATGGGTAACCATAATAATGGTGGCGCTGCGTTTTTGATTGAGCTGGCTCAGCTTGTTTAATAGATCAGAGGCCGATTTCGAATCAAGCGCGCCGGTCGGTTCATCAGCGAAAATAATGCTCGGGTCATGAATAAACGCTCTCCCGGCGGATGTTCTCTGCTTCTGGCCGCCGGAAATTTCATTCGGATACTTATCCCGCAATTCATAAATTCCCAATTCCTTGGCCACTTCCTCAAACTTGCGGTTTGCTTCCTTTTTTGATATTTTCGTGATCGATAACGGCAGAAGAATATTTTCTTTCACTGTTAATGTGTCTAACAAATTGTAATCTTGAAAGATAAAGCCTAAGTGCTGTTTTCTAAATTCAGCCAGCTGCTTTTCCTTCAAGGACGTCATTTCGTTTCCGTTAATATTGATCGTTCCTTGGCTGACCTTATCAATCGAGGACAGAACGTTAAGCAAAGTCGTTTTGCCTGACCCTGAAGCACCCATAATACTGACGAATTCGCCCTTTTCAATGTGAATATCGATGCCCTTCAGCACTTCCTGTTTATTTAGCTTGTTACCATAGCTTTTTCGAATTTTATTCGCTTCTAAAATCATCATTTCCGTAGTCTCCTTTATATTGGATACTGTTATTATAAAAAGGATTGCCGGGCTTTTCCTTCGATTAGGCGAACAAAAAAGAAAAGCATGTGACATTTTCGTCACACGCTAATGACACGTTCGAATTGATTTCGTTTCGGAAAGGTTAAAGTAAAGGTTGTTCCATCCCCAAGCTCTGAATGCACATCGATATCGATCAGCAACGGTCCTGCGGCTCTCTTCGCCAGATACAGCCCCATGCCTGTAGAAGACTGATTATGATGATCGGTTGTAGATGTAAACCCTTTATCAAAAATTCGTGAGACATCTTTCCTGTCAATGCCCCGTCCAAAATCTTTCACCTCAAGAACCTTCCGTTCGTCTTTTTCATAGCTGTTGATCACAATATCAGCGGCTTCACTGTATTTTACGGCGTTGGTCAGCAACTGCCTGATGATAAAGGCCAGCCATTTCGCATCGCTTAAGACTTCCTCTGCCTCCAGCTGAATGTCAAAACCGATTCCTTTCTGTATACACCACGATTGCAAGTCTCTGATCTCTTTGATAATCAAGGGCTTAAGCTTGATCATCTCTAAAGACAGATCATTTTCGATAAAGGACATGCGCTTTTGATGAAGCTGCTGATCAAGAAGCAGATGGATGCGCAGCCACTCATACGATAGCTGGGATTTTAATGATGGGTCTTCCATACGATCGATGATTAAATGCAGCGCTGTTAATGGCGTTTTGACCTCATGTATCCACGCCATCAGTTCATCTTTTTCATTTTCTAATGCCAAGCGATTCCGCAATGCAGATTGCTTCAATTGTTCCGTTTGTCCGGTGAGGCTATTTTCAATCATCACTTCAAACGGCGTCTCCGGTTCACTTATGGCTGTGACATCAAGATTATTTTCCCATTCTTCGAGGCTTTTATAGAATGCGGTTTCTTTCCGAAAACGGATAATAACAAACACAACAAAGATCAGGACACACAAATAAACAATATAAAGAACATTTTTAAATGGAATAGACGGATCGACAAAAGCAATCAGCAAAATCAGAATTTGCTGCAGCAAAAATGCGGCAATCCAGCTTCGTCTTTCGATGAGGAATGCTTTAATCATAGAAATGATCCTGTTCCTTCGCCATGTAGCCTTGGCCGACTTTCGTCTCGATATATGTTCCAAGCTGCAGTTCGTCCAGTTTTTTCCGCAGGCGGTTGACATTGACGGTCAGCGTATTATCGCTGACAAAACGCTCGTCATTCCACAAGCTTCTGATCAGCTCTTCCCGGCTGACGATCTTGTTTTTTTGTACTATTAGCTGTTTTAGAATAAACATTTCATTTTTAGTCAGTTCAACAGAGCCTTCGTCATTGCTGACGAGGTTCTGCTCCGCGTCTATGGCAGCCCCGCACCATGTTTTGATCGTGCTCGGCTCCGTATTATAATGATGCACGCGCCGGAAAATCGCTTGGATTTTCGCAATCAGCACATCAAAATGAAACGGCTTTTGAATAAAGTCATCCGCTCCCAGCTGCATCGACATGACCATATCAGCAGGGTGGTCACGAGAGGATAAAAAGAGAATCGGAACATTTGACCGGGAACGGATCAGCCGGCACCAATGAAACCCGTCAAATTTAGGGAGCTGAACATCAATAATGACGCAATCAGGTTTGATTGACGCAAATTCCTGCATTACTTGGCTGAAATCCTGTATGCCGTATACATCATAGGACCATCCCGTTAAGCGCTCCTTGATTTCATGAAACAGCGATTTATCATCTTCTATCAGCAAAAGTTTAAACAATGGACTCACCGCACTTTTTCCTTTTTTATCAAGTGTATAGCAAATCTTGTTGATGCGCTATACAGAAAAGCCGGCTGGTTCAGCCGGCTTTTTCTGATTACAACTCTCTTCTTAATGCTGTCAGCACGTTGGTTTTTGTTGCTTTTCGGGCTGGGTTCATACCCGAGATCACAGCGACACCGCCGCAAATCACAACCGCAATGATGACAAGGCTGAGCGGAATATAAGAAAACGTATAATTCAGATCGCCCGCTTCGCCTCCGCTTGTCGCCGCGAGAATCATCGGAACGGCCAGGTTGACAAGGTAGCTCACGCCGTAAGAAATGATAATTCCAATCACACAGCCTAAAATTCCGATATACGCGCTTTCCATCAAGAACATCCGGCGAATGATTGACGGACTCGCCCCGATCGCTTTCATAATGCCGATCTCCTGCGTTCTTTCTGTAACCGCCATCGTCATCGTGTTAAATATTCCAATGGCTGAAATGATAACCGCGATACACCCGACAAAGATCAGGCCGATTTTGAAGACCATGAAGAAGGTGTTGGCTCCTTCAAGCTCGGTAGTAACTGATGTGACATAGTATCCGTCATCTGTCAGATCATTTGTCAGCTGTTCCACATTCTCAAATTTATCAGCAAAAACGCCAACATTTTTTTCAACATTCCCGCCCTTGAAGTCCAAAAATTCCGAAAAGTCCTTCTTGAATTGATCACTAATAAAGATGTTTGAATCTTCCATCCAGTCTTGAGATGGTTTTTTTGTCATACCGACAATTTTAAAGTCATATGTTTTTGTTTTCGTAACATCCCCTGTTTTAGGATCTGTTTTCGATACACTTAATTCAATCGTTTTGTTCAGGATGTCTTTCGTATAACCCTTTGGTTCTTCTATATCTTCGGGGTTTCCATTAGCTTCCTCGATTTTTTTGTTATATGCTTCAGATTCTTTTTTCGTCAATAATCTCTTTGCAAAATCGTATCCTACTACGATTTCATTTTCCGACTTTGCGACTCTTCCTTTTTCTAATTCCATATTGGCCTTTAATTCATCATTCATATTGGTAAAGATAAGATTAGAGCTTTCATTTGTGCGATTGCCTAAAGTTGCTTTGTTTGGCTCATACACTTGCGTTCTTTCTACAACTGACCTTACATGATCATACTTCTCTAAATCAGCTTTTTTAATAGGCTTATCCCCTTCCTTGCCCATTACACTGACTTTAGTCACAATTTGCTGGCTCATTGTCATATCTGTGATTGTCTTTTGAATCCCGAATCCAACCCGACGACAGCACAACTAAAAACGCACACGCCATTGTTGTCGCAAGAATTGTCATAAAGACGCGGAGCCTGTTTTTCTTCATATTTCTTCTGATAAAATGAACCTGATCCTTAAATCTCAACGGTAATACCCCCTTTTAACACACCGTCATGCAGCTGGAATTTTGAGTGTCCGATTGAAGCCACTTCATCGTCATGGGTAATAATCACAAATGTAATGCCCCGCTCACGGTTCAGCTGCTGAATCAATTCAAGCACTTCCTGTTCCGTTTCTGAATCTAGACTTCCCGTCGGCTCATCCGCTAAAATAATCGACGGATTTAAAATCAGCGCTCTCGCAATGCTGACACGCTGCTGCTGTCCGCCTGACAGTTCATTAGGATAATGAGCAGCATGGTTTTCAAGACCGACGCGCTTCAGCATATCCTGTACCTTTTGCTTGCGCTCAGACGGCTTGATCCCTTTTAACGCCAGCGGCATTTCCACATTTTCATACGTCGTTAAGCCCGGGATGAGCTGAAAGCTTTGAAATATAAACCCAAAGTGTTCTAGGCGGAAAGTAGCCCATTCCTTTTCATTAAAGCCCGTGACATCAGTTCCGTTAATCACAATACGCCCTTTTGTCGGTGAGATGTAGCCGGATATTAAATTCAGAAGCGTTGATTTTCCTGATCCGCTTCGTCCGACGATACAGGCGATTTCCCCTTTCGCAACAGTCAACGAGACATCTTTTAAGACAGGCACTTCATTCTCACGGCCCTTTTTTCCGATCGTGAAAGAATGGTTAATATGCTGAACATCAATCATCTTTTCTTTCTCCCTTATACATGTTTTGTTTTTTTATAAATCGCAAAATAGCTAATGAAAAAACCAATTAACGCTCCTGCAGCCATTCCGATGGCATAACCGCTAAAGCTCTCGCTTGCAGAAAAACCAAAATAACCGAAGCCCATGATTCCTATAATAATGACGATGATCTGCACCGGACGGTCAAGCGGCTTCCATAAGAAGAAATACCCGTTTCTTTCATTAGACAGGTTGACAAAACTAATATAGCCGATGATATAGAAGATGATAGTCATGATAGCCGGAATCACTAAATAATGTGGTGAATTCTCAACCCAATTCGTATCTACAAAGGTTATTGGAATGAAATACTGCACCCATTTGGGTATTGGACCATGGATAAACTCTATTGATCCGCCCAAAAGGATCTCGATGTTGATCGCAGGCAGGCTGATGAGTAAAAACGGCGAAATGGCCACGGTAAATGAGACCAAAAGCTGTGCAAAAGTATTGCCCGTCAGAGCTCCGCCAGCCATAACCAAAGAATAAGCCAGCATGCTGACAATGATCATTCCCAAGCTGTAGTTGTGAAAATAAACGGCCTGATCAGGTTTCAAAAGCAATAGCAGCAGAACGGATAAAACATATCCTATGAATTGCGGAACCACAATCATCATTCCGCCGAGCACAAACTTTGCGTTAAATATCTGCCCGCGTGTATATGGAAGGCTTAAAGTAAAATCAAACAAGCCCTTGCTTCGTTCAATCCCCAGCTGGCTGACCGCCAAAACGACTCCCCAAATCCAAAATACTGAGATAAATGTGCTGTTTAAATAATCAACGCTGAATACGCAGGGGCCGACCCAATTTTCTTTTCCAGTAACACAGCCTTGATAGGTAAGATACATATTTAAAATCGATAAAGGATTACCTAGTATAAAAACCAAAATGGTGATAACTAAGGCGACTTTATTTTGTTTCCACTCCTTATAAAGCAGACCGGAGTCCGGCATTTTACTTCCCTCCAAACTTTAAGCCGTTATCTTAATGTCTTACTTTTTTAAAGATGGAAAAATAACTGATCAAAAATCCGACAATTCCTCCGATAATCATTCCGATAATGTAACCCGCTATGGATTCACCAGCAGAATGCCCCACTATACCAAAACCCAGGATTCCTAACACGATGACAAGGATTTGGATAGGTCGATCTAATGTTTTCCATAAGAAAAAGTATCCATTACGCTCATTATGATGTTTTATAAAACTTATATAGGCAATGAAATAAAAGAGAATACTCATCACTGCAGGGATTAGTAATAAGTATTTACTTTCCGCCACCCAACTTGAATCCACATAAGCAATCGGGGAAAAGTCCATCAAATTATTTTCAAAATCGAAGTAATATTCAACATTAGGTAACATTTTCCAAATTTGAATCCCTGAGATAATCTCTATATTTGAAAAAGGCAAAACGATAATCAAATATGGCAATACAGAAGTTGCAAAAGCTGTCAACAACTGAGCAAAAGCGTTTCCAGTTAACGTCCCAGCGGCCATTACTAATGAGTAAAACATAATGCTGGTGATCATAACACCGATGCTTCCATGTTCAAAAAAGTTTACTTGTTCAGGTTTTAAGAAAAGAATCAGCAGCCATGCTAATAAAAATCCGACTAATTGCGAAAGCACAAGGACAACTGCGCCTAGCCAAAATTTCGTTTGAAAAATTTGGCTTCTTTTATATGGAAGACCTAACAAAAAGTCCATCGTACCTCTCGAACGTTCAAGCCCGACCAAACATACTGCCAGTATAATCCCTATCACCCAATTGATTTGAATCATGCTGTCTATGTGGTAATCTACAAAAAATGCACACAGTTTTGGATCTGAATGTGCTAGGCATGACTCGTTTAAAGAATATGAGTGATAAATCGTTAAAGGATTTGCCAGCACCAAAAACACAATACTTAACACAATCACCACTTGATTCTGCTTCCACTCTCGATAGAGGAGACCTCGGTCTACCATCTCCGCTTCCCTCCAAACTTCGCAATGAATACTTCTTCTAGGTTGACAGGAAGCTCATTCCACACTTTTGGCTTCAGCTCTCTCAAAAAGCTCTTGTTCTTCTCATCGCTTTTCGGGATCAGCACCGTGTAAAACACACCGGCCTGATCGAGCATCGGAATGTTTTGCTCTCTGATGGCTAAATTGACATCTGTATCAAACGCCATTTGAATTTTGATGTATTCTTCTTTTAGCTCATCAAGATCCATCACATTCGTCAGTCTGTTATCTTCAAGAAAACCAATTCGGTTGCACATCCGTTCAATGTCCTCAAGGCGATGGGAAGTGATCAGAATGCTCGTATCACGCTCCGCCACTTCATCGACCATCAGCTGCAGCACATCATGCCTTGTCACCGCGTCTATTCCATCCGTCGGCTCATCAAGGAGAATCAGCGCCGGTCTCGCCGCAAACGACAGAACGAGCGACAGCTGTTTTTTCAAACCTGTCGACAGCTCGCGGTATTTTTTCGTTTCCGGAATTTCATATCTGTTCATCAGCTCATTCGCGTACGTGACATCAAATTTCGGATAAATTCTTCTTAGGATATCGACTAGCTGCTTGTATGTATACTTGTCGTAAAAAGGATTTTGAACAGGCATGTAGATGATATTCTGTTTGACTTTCGGATGCTTTTTGATTTCTACGCCGTCAAATAAAATCGTCCCGCTGTCGGCGAAAATGATTTGCTGGATTAAGCGAAGCATTGTTGTTTTGCCTGACCCATTGCGGCCGAGCAGCCCGAAGATTTCTCCTTTTTCAATTGTTAATGAAACATCTTTTAATACTTGATTTCCGTCAATCGTTTTTGACAGCTGTCTTAATTCAATCATCGCTCTTACCCCCTTTCACATCAGCGCTGATTTCTTTTATCCATTCTTGCAGTTTATCCAGCTCAACCCCCGCATAATGTGCATCGATGATGAGCTGTTTGAGTTGCTCTTTAATCATCGTCATCTTCCCTTCAACCAGTGTCGTTTTTGCATTTTCCGATATATAGGTCCCTCTGCCACGCAGCGTTTCAATAATACCCTCTCGCTCAAGCTCTTTGTACGCTTTGCTGACAGTATTCGGATTCGCAATAATGATCGTCGCCAATTCTCTGACAGAAGGAAGCTTATCACCAGGCTTCATGATCCCTTTCAAACAAAGCTCTTTCATTTGCTGAATAATTTGTTCGTAAATGGGCGTTGAGCTTCTTGGATCGATTTGAATCATTTACTTCCCTACTTTCTATACGATCTGAACCTTTTATAGATAAAACTGATCAATTATACTTTTTTGACATTCAAAACCGATCATTACAAGAACAAGAAAAAAAGAACAAGCGATCACAGATGCCGCGATCAGCATTGGCACGTTACGTTTGTTTCGTTTTTTATGTTTCATAACTGCCTCCCTTAATTTCAATATATAAATGACTTTTCATCAGTGTCTATAGTGTATTACTTCAATTAGTACACTTAATACAATAAATACTTTGACGCACAAAGTCAATCCTTTTTTTACAAAAAACGGACCCTTATCAAAAGGGTCCGTTTCTTACACATCAAGAGGGTGCTGCAAGATCATATTATTTTGCAAAGCTTGAAGCTGAAGTCTCATTCTGTACAGCTGTTCTCTCTGCTGATCATTTGATGACAGCCATAGTTTATTCAAGGCATTTACCGCATTTTCAATCTGCATTTGCGCATCACTGTATTCTTGGTCGTTATAATGCTCTTGTTTAGAAGCGATTTTCAGCTGTTCTTCAGCATAATCATACGCCTGCATACATTGTTGGAGATGTTCATCTACTGATTGTCTTGTTGCCACAGTAACCCCTCCTCTTGGTAATGGAAACAATCCATCATCCATAGTGTAGCCTCATCAGACATGATTCAATAAAGAAATTTATGGTCGATATTCATTTGTTCTCATATGAAATGCGTGCTACAATTTTAGGATGCAATTGTACGCAAGGAGGCATATTAATCGTGATTCAGAACAATCCTTTTCCTTATTCAAATACGGAAAAACGCTATCATACATTAAATTATCATCTCAGAGATCATTTCGGGCATAAGGTATTTAAAGTAGCGCTTGACGGCGGCTTCGACTGCCCGAACCGGGACGGCACTGTCGCTCACGGCGGCTGTACCTTTTGCAGCGCTGCGGGCTCCGGTGATTTTGCAGGAAACCGGGCCGATGATTTAATGACACAATTCCACGACATTAAAAACCGCATGCACGAAAAATGGAAGAACGGGAAATATATCGCTTATTTCCAAGCTTTCACCAATACGCATGCTCCGGTTGACGTGTTGCGAGAGAAATTCGAGTCTGTTGTCGCGCTCGACGATGTGGTCGGCCTTTCAATCGCCACACGTCCGGACTGCCTGCCGGATGACGTTGTTGAGTATTTGGCAGAACTGAATGAACGCACGTATCTTTGGGTGGAGCTTGGGCTTCAGACAGTTCACGAACGCACAGCTCTTCTGATCAACCGGGCACATGACTTTGACTGTTACGTTGAAGGTGTGAATAAGCTAAGAAAACACGGCATACGCGTCTGCTCGCATATAATCAACGGACTTCCTCTGGAAGACCGCGATATGATGATGGAAACGGCAAAGGCAGTGGCAGATTTGGACGTCCAGGGTATTAAAATCCATTTGCTTCACCTGCTGAAGGGCACGCCGATGGTGAAACAATACGAAAAAGGAAAGCTGGAATTTCTCTCTCAAGACGAATATGTGCAGCTCGTCTGTGACCAGCTTGAAATCATCCCGCCAGAAATGATCGTACACCGTATCACTGGTGACGGGCCGATTGAATTGATGATTGGGCCGATGTGGAGTGTGAACAAATGGGAAGTGCTTGGCGCTATCAATAAAGAACTTGAAAACCGCGGCAGCTACCAAGGTAAGTTCTTTCAGCGTCTTCAGGAGGAATCGGCCTTATGATTCTGAAAAAAATTCTTCCCTACAGTAAAGAGCTGCTGAAAATGGCCGCAGGGGATGGAGACATCGTTGTTGACGCCACAATGGGGAACGGGCACGACACCCTGTTTTTAGCTGAGCTTATCGGTGAAAACGGCCATGTATACGCATTTGATATACAAGAATCAGCAGTGGCCAATACGAAGGAGCGGCTCGGTGACACCTATCAAAACCGGACAACTTTATTTCATAAAAGCCATGACAAAATTGCTGAATCACTTCCGCAGGAAACACATGGCAAAGTGGCGGCCGCTGTGTTTAACCTCGGCTATCTGCCAGGCGGGGACAAATCGATTACGACGAGCGGCAATTCAACCATCAAAGCAATTGAACAGCTTCTCAGCATCATGAAAGATGAAGGCCTGATTGTGCTGGTCGTCTATCATGGCCACCCGGAAGGCAAAGCTGAAAAAAACGACGTGCTCGACTTCTGCCGGGACTTGGATCAGCAAACAGCCCGCGTCTTAACATACGGATTTATCAATCAGCAAAATGACCCGCCGTTTATTATTGCTATCGAAAAAAAAGCTCAAATCAGCAAATGATTTGAGCTTTTTTCTTTGAGTTTTTCATCCAGGCCATTTTTTGAAACTTTCTGTAGGCTCTGCCGTTGATATAAAAGAAAAAGGAGGCTTTTCCGCTTGCTTTGATCAGCTTCTTCGCGAGCCGGCCCATTTCCTTCTGGCCCGCCACTTTATCATCAGACAAATAGACACCCAGCAAGCCGCGGTTGATTAAGCGGTGGAAGTTTTCGTGCGGAATGCCGTGCAGATGTTCATCGGCTTTCTGAATAAAGTGCTGCAGCCGATTCATCATTTCTTCATGCGACTGATAATACGAGCAGAAATTCAAGTCCCCTTCAAGCAAGTCCTCCTCCTGGTCAATCAAATAATCAAGCAGAATATGAAGACCTTGTATGTAAGGAAAATAACTGTTGCGGATTTTTTTTGCGGTGCTTTCAGTAAAATCGGGCTGAAACGAATATGCGACAAGACAGAAAATGCCTAGCGTGGAGCCTGCACAAGCTGAGAATTCATACCATTCCATCTCGGGAAGCTCTGTTTCATATTGGGTAAACCACTTTTCAAGGCGCGGGACACGCTCATGCTCAACAACGTGCTTATGCACCTGCAAATCGCAATAATAGCCGCAAAGCTCAAGCAGATAAGGTTTAATCATTTCGTAGTGTTCAATAGATCCGAGGACACGCTGGCATGTTTTCACCAATTCCTGCAAATATCCGCTGTCATCCTGCTCGTCCCTGAATTGATAATAATGTTGCGGTTCAGCTCCCACTGTCAATGCGTCCTGCATAGAGGTGTGAAGCATTCGAAAATCTTCCGGGTCAAGTGATGTGCTGCGGTCGCACAAATTGTCCAGGTAATCGCTGATCGTTTGGTATGCGATGATGAACTCAACACATTTCTGCTTATGATTTCCTGACAATAAGGCCAATATGCCGCCGCCTTCGCAGTGAAACGTTTTATCTCGAATGCTTGCGGTTGCCTGTGCTTTTAATTCACTGTTTTTAATTGCTTCTGATCTTTGCTTCCATATGTTCAGCTCTTGATGAACGAGCGGAAAAATATCACGATATACTTTTGCCATCAGTCCAAAAGGATGTTCCGGTACTGTCAACACATGCACCCCCCTAGTTCATATATATTGCTCAGTAAATGCTCTTGCGGCTTTAAAAACGTCTTCTCTTTCCGGTTCATTAAAAATTTCATGATAAAGCCCTTCCCATTCCCTATATGACTTATTGTGGGAAGCAACCCCTGAAAACCACTTGATGACCTTCGTTTTATCGACCAGCTTGTCATCTCCGGCCTGCATGACAAAAAGCGGCACCCTCAGAAAAGCCTCTGTCGGCACCATGGCAGACTCGAGAGTTTTTAACAGCTCTCTGTACCATCTGACAGAAACCTTCTTCACAAAGAGGGGATCGTTCTGGCCTGCTTCGATGACATCTTCATTGCGTGTCGCCATATCAATCGATAATCCTGAATCAACTTTAAGCGACGGAGCAATGACATTCAGCCCCTTTGATGCAAGATCAAGCACTTTATTGACTTTAATTTGCAGCCCGAGACACGGTGATGATAAAATAATTCCCGTAATGCGGGGGTTTCTCTGCTGTTTAAACCATTCAATCGCAATCAGGCCGCCCATGCTGTGGCCGAGAAGAAAAACAGGCAGTTCAAAGGTTCGCGCTTTATCTATCCAAGTATCTACTTCATCAATGTATTCTTGAAATGAGTGAATATGACCTCTGGCCCGGGTGGTTGTCCCTTGTCCCGGCAGATCACCCATTACAACGTGATAACCCGAAGATCTCCACATTTCACTCAGCCATTTATACCGTCCATGATGTTCACTTGCCCCGTGGATCATAACAATCACTGCCACAGGTCTGTCTGCTTTCCAGGTCCACATGCGGTTCACCTCATACAAAAATTAAATAGAGAAAGAAGGATGAAAGATATATGATTTACCCTTATAAGGAATACACGCCAGAAATCCACCCAACGGCTTTTGTAGCCGATAATGCAACAATTACCGGTGATGTGGTCATCGGGGAACAATCCAGCATTTGGTTCTCAGTTGTCATAAGAGGAGATGTAGCCCCGACCAGAATCGGTAACAGAGTCAATATCCAGGATTTAAGCTGCCTCCATCAAAGCCCGAACCGGACGCTTCTCATTGAAGATGACGCCACGATAGGCCATCAGGTTACACTCCATAGCGCCGTGATCCGCAAGAACGCCTTAATCGGCATGGGTTCAATCATTTTAGACGGAGCCGAAATCGGTGAAGGCGCATTTATCGGTGCCGGCAGCCTTGTTCCTCCGGGAAAAATCATTCCGCCAGGCCATCTAGCCTTCGGCCGCCCGGCAAAAGTCATCCGTCCTTTGACGGATGAAGACCGAAAAGACATGCAGAGAATACGGTCTGAATATGTAACAAAGGGTCAATATTATAAATCACTTCAATAAATGTAAGACCATCTTCGTTTTACTTTACCATTTTTCAAAATATTATTTAAGCGATAACCTTCGCTGACCCGAACCAAATGCAGTTCGGGTTTTTAATTTTCCATAAAACGTTCACATGTCAAAATAACTGTGTGACTTTTATCTTATCATAAAAAACGAGACGCCACTGTAAGCAGTCTCTGCAAAAAACTTATTCCTATTCTCTGCTCTCTATGAGCAGCTTTACTTAAACAAAAAAGAGCCCGCCAGGAGCTCTTTTTATCAGCTGATCTGTTGTTCAGTTGACACAGCTGCGTTTTTCTTATGAAAGCCTTTGCCATAATAAACGGCTATCAAAATCAGAAACCAAATCGGACCGACAATTACGGCGACTCTTGTTTCCGGGCTATAAGCCATCAGGATAATGACAAATGCTAAAAAGGCCAAAGATAAATATGACGTGAATGGGTAAAAAGGCATTTTGTATTTTAATTGTTTTTGATCCTTTGGCTGCATGCCTTTACGGTATTTGATCTGAGAAAGTAAGATGATCGCCCATGTCCAAATCGCCCCGAACGTCGCAATGCTTGTAACCCAAGTAAATACCTTCGCAGGCACGACATAGTTTAACAGCACGCCGACTAATAATGCACCCGCAGAAGCCAGTACGGCCTTACCCGGAATGCCGCCTTTGGTCAGCTTACCGTATGCTTTTGGCGCCTCGCTCTGCTCCGCTAAGTTAAAGAGCATACGTCCGGTGCTGAATATGCCGCTGTTGCAAGAAGACAGCGCTGCCGTCAGAACGACAAAGTTAATGATGCCTGCCGCATATGGAATCCCCACTTTTTCAAACGTGAGTACAAAAGGGCTTCCTTGCGATCCGATTTCCTGCCACGGATAAATGGACATGATAACAAATAAAGCACCGACGTAAAAAATCAAGATACGCCAAAATACCGTATCAATTGCTTTCGCTAATGATTTTTGCGGGTTTTTGACTTCGCCGGCAGTCACCCCTATCATCTCAATGCCTAAATACGCGAACATCACCATTTGAAGTGACAATAAAACCCCTTTTATTCCATGAGGAAAAAATCCGCCGTTGCTCCACAAGTTGCTGATGCCAGTCGCAATGCCTCCATTGCCGACTCCTGCAATGATCATTAATAAACCGACAGCAATCATAGAAAGGATCGCGACAATTTTAATCAATGCGAACCAAAACTCCAGCTCTCCATACGCCTTTACGGCGAGGAAATTAACACCAGTCATAATCACCAGCGCCGACAATGCCCAAATCCAATTGGGCACATCCGGAAACCAGTATCCCATATAAATTCCGACAGCAGTGATTTCCGCCATACAGGTTACAACCCATAAGAACCAGTAATTCCACCCGGTTAAGTAGCCTGCGAGCGGACCTAAGTAGTCACGCGCATACCTGCTGAAGGAGCCCGCGACCGGCTTTTGAATCGCCATTTCCCCAAGCGCCCTCATTATAAAAAACATAACCAGGCCGCTGCAGGCATATGCCACCAAAATACCCGGCCCTGCTAATTGAATAGCTGATGCGGAGCCAAGGAAAAGTCCCACTCCTATGGCAGCCCCTAAAGACATCAAAGAAATATGCCTTTCTTCCAGACCGCGATGCAATTCTTGTTTTTGTTTTTGCATGTTCCCTTCTCCCCTAGAAAAAAATATCATTACATCATTTTTCTGAATATTTCACACGAATGTGCAGGGTAATCAATGATGATGGAGAAATACTGGTATAATAACAAGGCTTTCGACGAATCGAAAGCCTTATCTGTTAGACAAAGATGACTTCTTTAGGCTGATGGCTCAGCTCTTCAGGCATATACCGTTTTTCAATATTGATGCTGTGCCAGATCATAAAGATGAGCACTGTCCAAATTTTACGGCTGTTATCAGCCTTGTCGGCACAATGGTCTTCAAGAAGCTGAAGAACGTAATCCTTATGGATATAAGCGTCCGTTTGGCTTTCCTGAATAATGCTGCGCACCCATTCGTTCATTTCGTTTTTCAGCCAATGACGGATCGGTACAGGGAAACCGAGCTTTTTGCGGTTCAATACATGATCCGGCACAATGCCTTCAGCAGCTTTGCGAAGGAGATACTTTGTCGTACCGTTCTTTGTTTTCAATTCATCAGGAATTTTAGACGCAACGTCAAATACGACTTTATCAAGGAATGGCACACGCAATTCCAAAGAATTCGCCATCGTCATTTTATCCGCTTTTAGCAAAATGTCGCCTCGCATCCAAGTGTGGATATCGACATACTGCATTTTGTTAATATCGCTGTATGAGCTGCTTTCTGTAAAGTAAGGCTTCGTCACATCACGATACGAAAGGCTCGGATCATAGTGCTTCAGCAGCTGTTTCTTCACGGATTCTTCAAAGATCTTCGCGTTGCCGATATAACGCTCCGGAAGCGGAGTGCAGCCGCGCTCAAGCAGGCTCTTTCCTCTCATTCCCTCAGGCATAACGGCCGCTACGTGCAGAAGCATCTTTTTCAAGCCGGACGGAATGCGTTCAAACGGTTTAAGAGAAAGCGGTTCACGGTAGATGTTGTATCCGCCGAACAGCTCGTCCGCACCTTCGCCAGATAACGCAACCGTTACGTGTTTTTTCGCTTCTTTCGCCACGAAATACAACGGAATCGCAGCCGGGTCTGCAAGCGGATCATCAAAGTGCCATACGATTTTAGGAAGCTCGTTCATGTATTCTTCAGGTGAAATGACTTTGCTGATATTTTCAATGCCCAGTGCAGCGGCAGTTTCTTTCGCTACATCAACTTCACTGAAGCCCTGCTGTTCAAATCCGACAGAAAATGTTTTCAGGTTGGGATGAAATTCTTTCGCAACGGATACAATAAACGAAGAATCGATTCCGCCTGATAGGAATGAACCGACAGGCACATCACTTCTCATATGAACGTTTACAGAGTCATAGATAGCGTCTCTGACTTCTTTAACAAGTTTATCTTCCTCCGTCTGAACAGGCTGGAAGCGCGCCTTGAAATACGTTTTGAATGTGATATCACCGTCAGGACGGATTGTAAACTGAGAACCCGGCTCTACTTTTTTCACATCAATATCAAGGGTACTTGGCTCAGGAACGAATTGGAAAGACATATACTGCTGTAATGCTTCTTTATCTATTTCAATATCATTTTGGGCTGCCATTAAACTTTTTCTCTCTGAGGCAAAATAAACCTGATCATTGATCGTTGTGTAATACAATGGCTTAATGCCGAATGGATCTCTTGCTCCATAAAGAACATGATCGTTTTTATTCCAAATCAGAAAGGCAAACATGCCGCGCAGCTTGGAAGCCGCTTCTTCTTTATAGTGACGGTAAGTCGCAAGAAGAACCTCTGTGTCAGAATCTGTGTTGAAAGTATATCCCTTTGCTTCAAGCTCTTCTCTCAGTTCGATATAGTTATAGATTTCCCCGTTAAAAATAATCCAATATTTTTCATCTTCATATGATAAAGGCTGTCCGCCATTCTCCACATCAATAATGCTGAGCCGTCTGAATCCGAATCCAACGTGCTCATCATGGTAATATCCATCACTGTCAGGACCGCGGTGAACGATCATTTGGTTCATTTGTTTGATTAGTTCTTCTTGATCAGCGGTTTGAGTTAACGGATGCTTGTTAAAAACCCCGACAAATCCACACATAGTATTGCCTCCATATTTAAAATTGTCATCATTGAACCCCTATTTATAGACGCTGTGAACAGTGTTTGGTTTCACAGTTATGTAAAAAAATAAACATGGATACATCGATAAAAAAGGGAAAGCCGCTTAACCAGTAAGCGGCTATAAAATTATTCTCCTAACGCTTCTTTACGCAGCTGTTCCGCTTTGTCTGTACGCTCCCACGGAAGGTCAACATCGTGGCGTCCAAAGTGGCCGTACGCGGCAGTCTGTTTGTAGATCGGACGGCGTAAATCAAGCATTTTGATAATGCCGGCAGGTCGTAAATCAAAGTTATTGCGCACAACTTCAATCAGTTTTTCCTCCGAAGCTTTTCCGGAACCGAATGTGTTGATTGAGATAGACACAGGCTGTGCAACACCGATCGCGTAAGCAAGCTGCACTTCGCAAGAATCTGCAAGCTCAGCCGCAACGATGTTTTTCGCAACGTATCTTGCAGCATAAGCAGCTGAACGGTCTACTTTCGTCGCATCTTTACCAGAGAACGCGCCGCCGCCGTGACGTGCGTAGCCGCCGTACGTATCAACGATGATTTTACGTCCTGTAAGCCCCGCATCCCCTTGAGGTCCTCCAATGACGAAACGGCCTGTAGGGTTAATGAAGTATTTTGTTTCTTCATCAATTAATTCTTCAGGAACAACCGGATTGATGACATGTTCTTTAATGTTGCGCTGAATTTGCTCAAGCGTAATTTCAGGGTGGTGCTGAGTTGAAATAACAATCGCGTCAATGCGGACAGGTTTGTTATTTTCATCATACTCAACCGTTACCTGTGTTTTGCCGTCAGGGCGAAGGTAAGGAAGAACATCTTCTTTACGCACTTCACTCAAGCGGCGGGCTAATTTATGAGCAAGTGAAATCGGAAGAGGCATGAGCTCTTTCGTTTCGTTGCACGCATAACCGAACATTAAACCTTGGTCACCAGCTCCGATTGCTTCAATTTCTTCGTCGCTCATTGTGCCTTCACGGGCTTCAAGCGCTTGGTCTACACCCATCGCAATATCAGCAGACTGCTCGTCAATTGATGTTAAAACCGCACAAGTTTCCGCATCAAATCCGTATTTTGCACGTGTGTATCCGATTTCTTTAATCGTTTCACGAACCGTTTTTGGAATGTCAACATACGTAGAAGTTGTGATTTCTCCGCTGACAAGAACCAAACCAGTTGTCACAGACGTTTCACAAGCAACACGCGCGTTAGGGTCTTTCTTTAAAATTTCATCTAAAATGCTGTCAGAAATCTGGTCACAGATTTTATCCGGATGCCCCTCCGTAACAGATTCTGATGTAAATAAACGACGATTTTTACTCATGATTTGCTTCCTCCTGCACAAGGCCTCCCGAAAGACCTTATATATATGATACGGAACTCGCTCCCTCTTATACAATGTTACGTTTATATTAGAGATGTTAATTGGCATATTTATGAAATAAAAAAACCTTTTCCGTTCGAGGAAAGGGTTTGGTCTTTGTGCCTTTCACTCTTATCGCTCAAGGAATCATTCAACCTTGCATCAGGTTAGCACCTTGGTTGTCTCACACAATTTGAACATAATGAATAATAGAGAAACCGGTTGCTGGGCTTCATAGGGCCTGTCCCTCCGCCAGCTCGGGATAAGAGTATCCGCTCAATGAAATATCTTATCGTAAAAGGGTTTGCAATGTCAATATGATTCAGAAGAAATAGGCACCTATATTGAGGGAAAACAATGGAAATGCACACACAAAAAACGATAAATAGTATAGACTATTTGAAAATATATGTTATACTAATTCACAATTAGCAAAACACAAATAAAATGATAAAGGAAGGTTTCTTATGAACTCAGTTGATTTAACCGCTGATTTGCAAGCCTTATTAACAAGTCCTAATGTGCAGCATAATTTATCTGCAGCTCAGCTTACAGAAAAAGTACTTTCCCGCAGCGAAGGCATTTTGACATCGACGGGTGCCGTCCGGGCGACCACAGGCGCTTACACGGGACGTTCGCCGAAGGATAAATTCATTGTAGAAGAAGCAAGCACAAAGAGTAAGATTGATTGGGGTCCGGTGAATCAGCCTATTTCCGAGGAAGCGTTTGACCGGCTGTACACGAAAGTTGTCAGCTATCTGAAACAGCGAGATGAGCTGTTTGTTTTCGAAGGATTTGCCGGTGCCGATGAAAAATACAGACTGCCGATCACCGTCGTTAATGAATTTGCATGGCACAATTTATTTGCCAGACAGCTGTTTATCCGCCCTGAAGACAATGATAAAAAAACAGTCGAACAGCCGTTTACCATTCTTTCCGCTCCGCATTTCAAAGCGGACCCAAAAACAGACGGCACACATTCAGAAACCTTTATTATTGTTTCTTTCGAAAAGCGCACGATTTTAATCGGCGGAACGGAGTATGCCGGAGAAATGAAAAAATCAATTTTCTCCATCATGAATTTCCTGCTGCCTGAGCGAGATATTTTATCCATGCATTGCTCCGCTAATGTCGGTGAAAAAGGCGATGTCGCGCTTTTCTTCGGCCTGTCAGGAACAGGAAAGACCACCCTTTCGGCGGATGCTGACCGGAAACTGATCGGTGATGATGAACACGGCTGGTCGGATACCGGTGTCTTCAATATCGAAGGCGGATGCTATGCCAAGTGTATTCATTTAAGCGAAGAAAAGGAACCGCAGATTTTTAAAGCGATTCGGTTTGGATCCGTTCTCGAAAATGTTGTTGTAGATGAAGATACGCGTGAAGCCAATTACGATGATTCCTTCTTTACAGAAAACACACGTGCCGCTTACCCGATTCATATGATCGACAACATTGTGTCTCCGAGCATTGCGGGCCACCCGTCAGCGATTGTATTTCTGACGGCTGATGCATTCGGCGTTCTGCCGCCAATCAGCAAGCTGACGAAGGAGCAGGCTATGTACCACTTCTTAAGCGGATATACGAGTAAACTAGCTGGAACCGAACGCGGCGTCACGTCTCCTGAGACGACATTCTCCACATGCTTCGGTTCACCGTTCCTTCCGCTCCCGGCCCATGTATATGCGGAGATGCTCGGCAAAAAGATCGACGAACACGGTGCAGACGTTTACTTGGTCAACACAGGCTGGACCGGCGGCGGCTACGGCACAGGCGAACGCATGAAGCTTTCATACACACGGGCGATGGTAAAAGCAGCGATTGAAGGCAAATTAGAAAATGTGCAAATGACCACTGACGATATTTTCGGCCTGCACATCCCGGTTCATGTTCCGGATGTTCCCGATCATATCCTACAGCCGGAAAACACGTGGAATAACAAAGAGGAATACAGAGAAAAGGCTGTGTATCTGGCAAACGAATTCAAAGAAAACTTCAAAAAGTTCACAAATACAGATGCCATCGCTCAAGCAGGCGGGCCTCTCGTATAAAAAAGCAAAAGCCAAGAGCAATTAAGCTCTTGGCTTGTTTTAATTGACTGTATGCAAGGAAGTCAGCTTGTACGTAATGATTGTCCGCCCGTCTGTCCATTCAAGCTTCTGCACTTCGGCTGTGCCTGACTTTTCACCAAACTTTGTTTTGCTGACATCCATCGGAATCTCCATTGGATAAATACGATACCCGTCTTTCTCTAATCTGAATATATTTTCATCTATGCGAACTTCTTTTCCTTTTGTCACAATCAATGTATTAAATTCAACAGGCATTCCCAAATTGAAATCCCCTTTCGTTCTCTTTTTTCTATATCATAACATATTTCACCGTCAGCGGTTTTTCATCCACTGCGTGAGCTGCCGCACAATACGCCGGTTTTCCTTCGGCGGAAAATAATGTGTGAATGTACTGTAGTACCACGTCTCTACAGGCTTGTACAGCTGTTTTAATTTCTCCTCAAATAAATACGAATGCTGAATGGAAACGTTTTGATCTTTTTCTCCGTGAATTAATAAAACGGGTGCCTCAATTTTGTTCACTTGGTCAAAAGGCGTTCGCCATTTGTATTCGTCAGGCACCTTTTTCGGCGTTCCCCCAATCACTCTTTTCATCATTCTTCGTAAATCCTGCCGCTCTTCATATGTAAGAATCATATCACTGACGCCTCCCCACGAAACGAACGAAGCCGCATGCCGTCCCATTTCAATCGCAGTAAGCATTCCCATGATGCCGCCTCTGGAGAAACCGAAAATATGAATTCTGTTCTTTTTCACTTGCGGATGCTGCTGGAGCAGGCGAAAAGCTGAAAAAGCATCCTCTCTGTCTTCTCCTGCAAAATCCTCGTTGCCCTCTCCTCCCTGGTTCCCTCTGTAAAAGGGGGCAAATACAACAAATCCTTGGGACGCAAACTGGATAATTCGGCCCGGTCTGACCATTCCAACACTTTTAATACCGCCGCGCAAATATAAAAAACCGTCATATTGCCCAGGTGCCGCCGGCTCCGCCAGCAGCCCTTTCACTTTTAAGCCATTTGAAAGGTAGCAGATGGTAAACAAGCGCACATGCCGGCTCGGCGACGGAAATCTTCTTTTCTCAACAATCAATGCTTCCGCCTCCTTTTTTCTTTATTCTTTCCTGCCTTTAAAAATAAATCCTGTAACCCGGATTGGGCATTCACACATTTTTATACCCATCATACGATATGTAAAGCAAAAAAGGATATTAACTTGATGCTAAATAAGGAGGTTGTCATGTGAACAAATGGTTAAGGCTGGGCTGTTTCTGCGTTTGCAGTGTGTTTCTCATCATTGCCCTGAGCGCTTGCAAGCAGGAAGAAACACTCACGAAAGTAAAAGTAGCCGAAGTGACCCATTCCATTTTTTATGCACCTTTATATGTTGCAGAATCTAAAGGCTTTTTCAAGGATGAAGGCCTTGATGTCGACGTCAATACGACCTGGGGCGGCGATAAAACGATGACTTCGCTTCTTTCAAACGGCTCGGACATTGCTCTTGTCGGTTCAGAAACATCCATTTATGTCGAATCGCAAAGGGCTAAAGACCCTGTCATTAACTTCGCACAGCTGACTCAGACAGACGGAACGTTCCTTGTCGCAAGAGAAGATGCCGAAAATTTCAGCTGGGATCAGCTGAAAGGAAAGACTTTTCTCGGCCAAAGAAAAGGCGGTATGCCGCAAATGGTCGGCGAGTATGTGCTGAACCAACACCACATTGATCCGCATAAGGATATTGAACTCATCCAAAACATAGACTTCGCCAATATATCCAATGCCTTTGCTTCCGGAACCGGTGAGTATGTCCAGCTTTTTGAACCGACTGCTTCACTCTTTGAGAAAGAAGGCATCGGCCACATCGTTGCTTCGTTCGGTGAAGAATCAGGCCAGGTTCCTTATACAACATTTATGGCAAAACAAAGCTATTTAAAGAAAAACGAGGATACAGCCGTCAAATTCACGAGAGCTATTTATAAAGCGCAGCAGTGGGTGGAAAACCACTCAGCGAAGGACATCACAGAAGCGATAAAAAATGAATTTGACGATACAGATCCAGATGTCATCGAAACGTCCATTGAACGCTACAAAAAACAAAATTCGTATTCTCCAGACCCGCTCCTCAACGAAAAAGAATGGGAACTGCTCCAAACGATTATGGATCAGTCGGGTGAACTGCCAAAGCATATACCATACAGTCAGCTTGTGAACAAACACATCGCCGAAAAAGTCACCTCGGAAAAATAGGAGGCGCCATCTATGTCTTTTTTACATGTCGACCATGTAACTCATACTTATTTTTCTATTAAAGAAAAAACCACCGCCGTACAGGACATTCATTTCGATGCCGAAAAAGGCGATTTCATCTCATTTCTCGGTCCGAGCGGCTGCGGAAAAACAACACTGCTTTCCATAATTGCAGGCTTAATTGAACCTTCGGAAGGCAGAGTTCTGATTGAAGGCCGCGAGCCGAATCAAAAAGAACATAACATTGGCTACATGCTTCAGCAGGATTACTTATTTCCCTGGAAATCCATTGAGGAAAATGTGCTCCTCGGTTTAAAAATTGCCGACACGCTTACTGAAGAAAACAAGGCCGCAGCACTTGGTCTTTTGCCGGATCTGGGTCTCGTTGATGTTGAAAAGAAATATCCTAAGGAGCTGTCAGGCGGGATGAGGCAGCGGGCCGCGCTTGCAAGAACTCTAGCCCCAAATCCAAGTCTGCTGTTGCTGGATGAGCCATTTTCCGCGCTTGATTTTCAAACGAAGCTGTCTTTGGAAAACCTCGTTTTCCGCACATTAAAGGAATATCAAAAAACAGCGGTGCTTGTCACTCATGATATAGGAGAAGCGATTGCGATGAGTGATACCATCTTTTTATTTTCTAATCAGCCGGGCACCATTCATCAAATTTTTACAATCCCTAGAGAATTGGCTGCGATGATGCCTTTTGACGCCCGGCAGGAGCCATCCTTCCAGACGCTGTTTCAAACGATATGGAAGGAGCTGAATTCTCTTGAGAAACAGCAAAGAAACAATTGATCTGCTTCACGAGCAATATCAATTTAAACAGAAAAAAGAGAAATGGAATGTACATTCTTTTCAGCTTGCGATATTTA
This sequence comes from Bacillus sp. B28, assembly GCF_029536185.1. Lineage (NCBI taxonomy): Bacteria > Bacillati > Bacillota > Bacilli > Caryophanales > Bacillaceae > Bacillus > Bacillus sp. B28. Next base: position 3,032,693 of record NZ_CP120511.1, read on the forward strand.
TCCTCTTTTTCTCCGGATGGGAAATCGCAAGCAGACAGGGCTGGATTGATCCTTTGATCTTCAGCTCGCCGTCAGCCGTATGGCGTTTACTGATAGAAAAGCTTGCTGACGGCTCATTGCTGTCGCATATCGGGGTTACTTTATTTGAGACGGTGCTTGGCTTTTTGCTGGGGACTTTCCTGGGCACGTGTCTTGCCGCGCTGTTATGGTGGTCCAATCGGCTTGCCAGAATATTAGATCCGTATCTGGTCATTTTAAATGCAATGCCGAAAGTGGCGCTCGGACCTATTCTGATTGTCGCGCTCGGTCCCGGCTTTGTCAGCATTATCGCGATGGGAGCGGTCATCAGTGTCATCATCACAACGATCGTCGTTTATACCGCCTTTCAAGAGGTGGATGAAAACTATATTAAAGTAATGAAAACATTCGGCGCAAACAAGTGGGTTATTTTTAAAGAAGCGATTCTTCCCGCATCTTCGCCCGCTATTATTTCAACACTGAAGGTAAACGTCGGTTTATCGTGGGTCGGTGTTATCGTAGGCGAGTTTCTTGTTTCAAAGGTCGGATTAGGATACATGATTATTTACGGATTCCAAGTCTTCAATTTTACACTCGTCTTCTTAAGCCTGTTGATCATTGCTGTATTTGCCACCCTGATGTATCAGGGCGTAGAACTGTTAGAAAAGAAGTGGACGAAGGGCAGAACATAAAAAACCCGGCGGATAGCCGGGTCTTTAGTTGATCCATCCCGCTTCTTTCAGTTTTTTTAAACTGATGGGAAGCACAGAATCCTTCATAATAAAGCTGAATTTTTTATTGCGGGGCAGGTTTTCCGGAAGTTCACGAAACAGAACCGGCCCTTTCGTTTCAAAGTAATCACTTTGCTTTTCAAGCTTCTCTATATCTGCAAAATATATATTCTTCACAATAACCTTTTCTTTTCCGAGAACTTTATACTGTCCGAGATACTTGAGGCTTTTCACTCTCGCCCCTGTTTCTTCTTTTACTTCTCGAAGCGCCGCCTCTTCCGCGCACTCCATCGGTTCCACTTTCCCGCCCGGAAACTCAAAGCCTCTGTCCTCATGTTCTGTCAAAAGCCATTTGTCACCAAAACGGCAGATGACCCAGACATGCTTCGGGCTGTCCGAAAAGGGCTGATTGTCAAAGGAGAGCTGAACAGTATTCTGATAATAATCTTTAAACTCGTACATGTTTATCCCTCAAATCCGTTCCTAGCTATCTTCCATACATCATACCACAGTTACGTTTCTTCGGAAGCTTTTTATCAAAAAATAAGGGAAACCCAGCACGCCATCCGGATCTGAAACGACAGACCAGCTCGTACAGCTTTTGGCCGCAGCTCTTGTCAAAATGTAAATGACTGACGCTCTGGGCTTTATTATGACCCGCGAATAGATAAAAGTTACGGTTTGCGCCTGAATTTATTTTTTAACGTTTCTAATAGATCCACAAGCATTTCCGGAACAGGTATACCGAGAGAGCTGGCTGTCACGACAATTTGCACAGATTCATAAAGAATATAAAACATAATGGCCAAGTCACGTATTGATCCCTGTGTATTCAGCAGCTGGTCAAAAAAGTGACAGACAGAGATCAGAGCCAACGTAACTAATTTTTTGACAAAACGGGCAAAAACCTTCTTGAACACCAGTTTGTGAATAATCGTTTCTTTCAAGGTCGTACTGATAAATTCAATTGCCATAAGAGACAGCAGAATGAGGAGTGAGTACTGAAAACCTCCGAAGAAAAACCCCGCTGCTGAAACGCTGACTGCAAAAAACGAAAAGATGCCAAAGTCTCTATCCATTTATCCCAACATCCTTTCACAGAAACGGCCTTACCATATTCTATGGAAAGCATGCCGAACGGATTGGATTTTTCAGAAAAATGGACTAGTTGTCGCCTATTTTTGCGAGGCAAAACAAAAACCGGACATCTTCAAAGATATCCGGCCTTTCTTTTCTATTATCCAAGGTAAGCTTTCAGCATCCAGTTATGTTTTTCAATATTTTGGTGAATGGCAAGAAGCATGTCCCCTGTTGTTTCGTCTCCGACCTCATCGGCTAAGTCCATGCCGCTTTTCAGTTCTTCCGCGATGACTGTAAAATCATCATACACACTCTGAACCATTTGTTCTGCTGTCTCGTTTCCGTTCGCTTCTTTTACAGAAGCTGTTTCCAAAGATTCTTTCATTGTCGCGATCGGTTTTCCGTTCAAAGCCAAAAGACGCTCTGCCAAATCATCAATATAAGTTGCTGTCTCGTTATAAAGCTCCTCAAATTTTTCATGGAGTGTAAAAAAATCTTTCCCTTTTACATACCAGTGATAATTATGTAGTTTCACATACATGACCGTCCAGTTGGCTACTTGTTTGTTCACGGCTTGAATCAATTGTTCTGACATATTATCTTCCTCCTTGTTTATATTAGGTGTATACCCTTCATATCGTACGCTAAAACCTTTATTTTACCCGTCTGTCACAATGTCTTCCACTATGTTACAATTATTGAAAACGGAGGTGGAATCATGACGCTTCTCATTACGATAAGTATTTTGATTGTGCTGGCTGTTTTGCTCGTAAGTGTTTGGACGACTGTAAAAGCCTATAATGTGAAACACACGATTGACCCTCCTCAAGAAGGAAATGCTCCCGGTTCAGACCCAAAAGGTCAATGATGGTGTGATTGATCTTCTTCAGGTTGCTTGGTGGCAGCATCGGCGTCTCCGACTTGGACTTTTAAGGTCGGCATGCTGTGCTGTTTTTTTGCAGTGACATGAGATTGCACAGTGTATACGCCATCTTCCTTAAACTCTGTCTCAAATCGATATACGCCATCTTCCTGTTTGGCTTTAAACATCTTGCTGTCGTTTTTTTCTCCGTCTTTCCATACCTCAAACTCCACTTCATCAGCATCTGTCACCGCTTCATCTCCGTAAGAAACCGCCGCTTGATAAGCAGCATTCTCTCCCGGCTTCACTTTTTCCGGTCCGGTGAGTTTTACATCTAATACCTCAGGCGTCTCAGCTGCTGTCTGTGCTTTATTCTCCTCAGATCCGCACCCGTTCAGTAAAAAAACAGCAGAAAAAAGTACTGCAGCGACCATCTTTTTCATTCCATCACCCTTTTCGTCGTTTACCTCAATAGTAGCAAACGCTTACAGTAAATGGTATACAAAATCTGTAACGTCACAAAAAAGACCTTTTTGCTTTCGGGCAAAAAGGTCTTTTTTCGATTTAGCCAAATACTTTTAGCAATTCTTCTTTATCCTGTGACAGCCAGAAACGCATCAAACGTTTTGCGCCTTCCAGGTCATGAAGCTTCGCCTGGCCGCATTGCTTTTCATTGGCAGCCGGAATTTCTGTAATTTCTACAGCTTCCTTCATTGTGTCTTCAAGCAGATCAACGATTTCCGCAGGAGTCGGCTCTCCGCTGACAACAAGATAGTAGCCGGTTTGGCAGCCCATTGGCGAAATATCAATAATATCAAAATGATCATATTTCTCAGCATGAGTGCGAATCGTAAACGCGAGCAAATGCTCAAGTGTATGAATCGTATCAGGCTTCATCGCCTGTTTATTCGGCTGGCAAAAACGAATATCAAATTTATTTACAACACCGTCTGTTCCTACTTTATGCACACCGCAATGTCTTACGTATGGGGCAACAACCGCATTATGGTCAAGTTCAAAACTTTCTACTGAAGGCATAATGGCACTCTCCCTTTTTTAAAAATGTATTTTTATTATAACATACCTTTCCGATAAGAATTATCGAATAACTTTTCAAACCGCGTTATTTTTTTTATACTTGCATCAGAAAGGTTGCTGAAGACACATGAAAACCATATTTATTGCTCTGATCAGAGGGTACCAAAAATTCATCTCGCCGCTGACGCCGCCAACATGCCGCTTTTATCCGACTTGTTCACAATATGGAATCGAAGCCATTAAAACGCACGGCGCCCTTAAAGGCGGATGGCTGACTCTCATACGGATTTTGAAATGCCATCCATTTCATCCGGGCGGTGTCGACCCCGTCCCTGAAAAAAAGCGCAAAGATTAAGCGTTATAGCCGTTTACGACAACATCCAGTTTTCCTGTCTCAGGATCAATGACTAAACCATGGACAGGCACAGTTTCCGGGAACAGCGGATGATGTTTAATGACGTCCACGCTGTCTTTTACGCTCGCTTCCACTGAATCGAAGCTTTTAAACCATTGGTCAAAGTCAACTCCGGAGTACTTCAATGTTTCGATGCGTTCTTCCGGAATTCCTCTTTCCTTTATTCTATTAAGCATGCTTTCGCTGCTGATTTTGCTCATACCGCAATCATGGTGTCCGATTACACAGACTTCATCTGCGTTCAGCTCGTACACTGCAACCAGTAAACTTCTCATAATGCTTCCGAACGGGTGTGTAACAAGCGCACCGGCACTCTTTATTATTTTGATGTCACCGTTTCGCATATTCATCGCATGCGGCAGCAATTCAACCAAACGAGTGTCCATGCAAGAAAGAATCGCCATTTTTTTATCTGGGAATTTTGATGTCTGATACTTTTCATAATCTTTTTGTTCAATAAAAGTTTTATTAAAGTCAAGAATATCATTTAGAAGACTCATAGCGGTATTCCTTTCCGGTCTTTTTTCTTCAATATATCACAGCCTCTGCCTTTCGTCATCTTATCGGCAAGATGTTGAGGCCAGAAAAAAAGGCAAGCCCTGCGGCTGCCTCATTTTCCCATGTTATATCTTTTGTTGAACTGCTCGACTCTTCCGCCTTTTTCATTGAATTTCTGGCGGCCTGTATAAAACGGATGAGTATCTGAGCTTACCTCTACTTTAATAACCGGATATGTGTTTCCATCTTCCCACTCCGCTGTTTCTTCCGATGTTTTGGTAGACCTGCTCAAAAAGCGGTATCCGCTGTTTACATCCTGAAATATTACTTTGTGATTCTTCGGATGAATTCCTTCCTTCATGTCTATCTCTCCTTAATAAATCGTAATAATTACGTTTTATTTTATATCCTAACAAACATTTTGTCAATCTCCTTACAGGTTTCCCGATCTTTCGCTTCATAAACCTCATGCTTTTAAGAACAGGAAGAATAATCTAACCGAGGAAGCAAATAATAAACCCATATTACATACAGATCGTTTTGAGAAAGGTGGTTTATTATTGTGGATGATTTAGTTTTGGCTAGGAGTCTTTTTGGTACGACAATGGGCTTTCATATCATTTTCGCAACCTTGGGAGTCGGTCTGCCGCTCATGATTTTAATAGCTGAATTGATCTATCAAAAAACGAAGGATGACCATTATGCCATCATGGCGAAAAGATGGACAAAAGCACAGGCTGTTTTGCTGGGGGTCGCCATTCCGACCGGAACCATTGCCGGTACTCAGCTCGCGCTTTTATGGCCGGGTTTTATGGAAGTCATCGGCCGGGTCATGTCCCTCCCATTCCAAATTGAAATCTACGCTTTTTTTATCGAAGCCCTGTTTATGTCGATTTATGTATATGCCGCAGACCGCTTATCGCCGGTCATGAGGATTATCGCTGTTGTCTTTGTGCTGATCGGGGCCGCGGCGTCTGCCATTCTGATCACGAATGTCCATGCCTTTGAAGGAACCCCGGCCGGATTTAAAATTATAAACGGAAAGATAACTGATGTTGATCCGTGGGCCGCGTTTTTTAACCCTAGCTTTTTTGTAACCGCCGGCCATGTCGTTCTGTCTGCGTTCATGACAGGAGCCTTTATCGTTGCTTCTGTTGCCGCATACAAAATGATCCGGTCGAGAAAAAAAGAAAACGTCTATCGCTTTCACCGGAAAGCCCTGCTGCTCGCGCTGACGATCGGCGGTATCTTTTCATTGATAACAGCCTTAAACGGCCACGAATCAGCACAGATGCTGCATGAATATCAGCCGGAAAAACTCGCCGGAGCAGAGGGCCTGTTTGAAACAAGATCCCATGCCCCGCTTGCAATCGGCGGATTTACCGATCCGGAAGAGGAAAAAGTGAAATGGGCAATCGAGATTCCGTGGGCATTAAGCTTTTTGGCAGCCAACAGTTTTGACACTGTTGTAAAAGGATTAAATGCGTTTCCGAGAGACGAATGGCCGCCGCTTTTTATCCACACGTTATTTAATGCGATGGTCGGTGTCGGAATGCTGCTTATTCTTTATTCCATTATCGGTGTCGTCTGGAGAAAAGTATTAAAGAAAGATCGTTTTCCAACCTGGCTGCTGTTGATTTTCATGACGGCCGGTCCTCTCAGCATTATCGGAATTGAATTCGGCTGGATTTTCGCTTGTACGGGGAGACAGCCGTGGGTCATCTATCATCTGCTGAAAACATCAGATGTCGTCACGACGACAGGCTCGATCGGTGTGCTCTTTCTGTTTTTCACATTTGTTTACGCCGTGTTGGGCGCAGCTGTCGTTTATGTGCTGCTTTACTATTTCAAAAAGCACCCTGTGGATGAGGATTTAAATACGGCGGAGTCTTAATAGCTTCGCAAGCAGGAAACTAAATGGAAGGAAGATCGACAAATGGACATTTCAACTGACGCTCTGATCGCCATCTCAATTATTTGGGGTTTTGTGTTTATTTACGCCGTCATGGCCACAATGGATTTCGGAGCGGGATTTTGGTCTATGATCTATTTAAACAAGGAGCATATGAAGGCAACTGATATCGCAAACCGCTTTCTGTCGCCGACTTGGGAGGTCACTAACGTCTTTATCGTGGCCATCGTCGTTGCGCTTTTCAGCTTTTTTCCAGGTGCGACGTTTGTGCTCGGAACTGTTTTATTAATTCCCGGCAGCATTATTTTATTGCTTTTAGCAATCCGAAGCGGATTTCTCGTTTTTTCAAACACAGCGAAGGAAAGGAAATTGCTCAGATATATTTCCGGCATCTCCGGTTTTATTATTCCCGCTGTTCTGATTTTGGTTCTCCCGGTGACACACGGTGGATTTATCGAAAACACAGACGGCGTATACAGCTTGAATATGTCTACCATTTTGACAAGCCCAAACGCCTATTCATTTATAGGGTTTGCGATTTTAAGCACTTTATTTTTATCCTCCCTGCTGCTGGCGGATGTTTCGAATGTGGCTGAGGAACAGGACGCCTATACGGCGTACAGAAAAAGCGCCTTAATCACCGGCCCGATTTCGCTCCTATTTGCCGTATGCATTATGCTTACGATGCGGAATGAAGCAAACTGGCTTTATACTGGAATGATGAATGATTTTTCCTGGATTATTGCGTCGTTTATTACATTTATCATCGCAGGCATAGCACTTTTTCTGCCTAACAAAAGCTTCGGCAAAAAGATTGGAAAACCCAGACTGGCGCTTGTCGCGATTGCGATACAGTATTTCCTGGCAAGCTACGCGTACGGCCGCGCCCACCTCCCTTATATGATTTATCCTGACGTGACGATCATGTCCGGTTTCACCGAGCCCGCCACGTTCAGAGCGCTGTTTATGACATATATCGTTGCATTCATTATCCTGTTCCCAGGCTTCTACTTCTTCTGGAAGCTGTTTATGAAGGATAAACGGTATATCCGCCAGCAGGAAGAATAGGGCCCTAGCCCTCCGGCTATACTAAGCTTGAACCTTTATAAGGAGGGGATGGCATGGACCAGAAAATCCTATGCGAGGTCAACAACTGTTCTTATTGGGACAAAGGCAACAGATGCACAGCCGATGCCATTTATGTTGTCAGCCATACTGGCGAGACTGCCGAAAACAGCCGGGAAACAGACTGCAAAACGTTTAAACCGCAAGATTTGTAAAAATCAAAAGAAAGAGCTGGCATCAGACAGCTCTTTCTTTTTCAGTTGTGAGCATTCTTATCTTTTTCGTCATCACTCCGTTTGACGGCGAAAATAAAAAGGCACCTGCATAAAAAACTCCTGTCATTGCCGCCATCGCTCCGGAGATGGAAACATTGAGCCATGTTGCGCAGATATAGCCCAATAGAGCTGACAGCCCTCCGATGGCCGCGCTGATAATCAGCATATAAAGCAGCCGATCCGTTAATAGATGGGCGGCAGCCGGCGGAACAACCAGCATCGCCACAACCAATATGGCGCCGACCGAATCAAAGGAGGCAACGGTCGTAAGCGACAGCATCCCCATCTGGAGGTAATGAATCAGCATGACCGGTATTCCGATGGCCAAAGCCATTTGCGGATCAAACGAAGAAATTTTGAACTCCTTATAGCACACACTGACCATCGTTATATTGAAAAGCAGCACAACAACCAGCATCCAAAACGCTTTTGGCCCGATGTCCACTCCGAATACCGTGATCGTATTCCATGGCACAAAAGCGATTTCTCCCATCAATGAATGTTCAATATCGAGATGGACATTCGCTCCATATACTGATAACAAAATAACACCAACTGCAAATAAGGAAGTAAAAACAACGCCTATGGCGGCATCTGATTGAACCCCTTTGCTGTGAAGAAGCTGTACCAAAAATGCCGTTAACAGTCCCGACACGGCTGCACCGATGAACATAGGAATCCCGTCAAGGCTTTTTGTCACAAGAAAAGCACTAACAATTCCAAGCAAAACAGTATGGCTGATGGCATCGGCCAGCATTGCCATTCTCCTTAATACAAGAAATGTTCCGATCAACGCACAGCTGACACCGACTAGTATGCCCGTCACTATAATCCACGCTTCAAAGCTCATTGGCAATCTTCCCCTTCTCGATTTCAGGGTATGGCTTACGAAGCTCAGGCATCCTGTCATGCAGCTTCAAAAGTGAAAGAAGCCTATCTCTTGTAGCCTCCGGCAATCGGTCCGGCACAAAATCATCCTGATCCGCACCTGCTTTTTCCATATCCATTTCATGCATGAGGTACATTTCATACATCCGATATTCTAAAGCCGTCAGATAACCTTTTTCTATCCCAGCCTGTGTCACTTTCCAAACCCCGTTTTCAATCCGTGCAACGCACCTCTCTTTTTCCAAATCATTCAAAACTTTATGACATGATGAAGGTGAAAGCCGCCTTTTCTTTCGTATACTTTCCTCCGTTACATATATTTCCTTATGTTCATACTGCTCAAAAATCGTCAAAAGCACCTGCTCCCGGTTTGTTTTTCTACGCAGCCTTATTAATCTTATCCCTTTAGCAGCCAGTCCCCGCTTAGGTGCACAAATCATCGAAAAAAGAAAAATGATCGTTGCCGATAAAATCATCAAAGGCCCCGTCGCCATGCCCTCCATTGTTGTACTCAGCAATGTTCCGGACACGCCGCTGATCCCGCCTGTCATCCCGGCAATCAGGATCATGCCCGTTAAACGCTCGGTCCAATATCTTGCGGCAATCGCGGGTGTAATGAGCATAGCTGCCATTAAGATGACACCTACAGTTTGAAGCCCTATCACAACAGCGCAGACAATAAGACAGGCCAAAAGTCCGTTTAAAAAACGTACCGGCAATCCCAATCCCTTTGCAAATGCGATATCAAAGGTGATAATTTTAAATTCCTTAAAAAAGACAGTACAAAGCAGCAATAAAACGGCGGATACTCCCGCAATAAGAATGATATCCTGTCTGACTAATGAAGCAGCCTGGCCGAACAGAAAGGTATCAAGTCCGCTTTGGCTTCCCGACCCCAGCTGCTGAATATATGTCAGCAGTATAATACCGACGCCAAAGAACACAGAGAGAACGATCCCGATTGCCGAGTCCTCTTTTGTTTTTGACAGCCGCGGTATCAGCTGAATCAGCCATGTTCCGAGAAGCCCTGCAAGCGCTGCGCCGAGCAAAAAGAAAGGGAGTGATTTTTCTCCGGTGAACAGAAAAGCGAGACACACACCCGGCAGGGCAGAATGGGCCATCGCATCTCCGATTAAACTTTGTTTTCTAAGCAGCACAAAGCTCCCTAACACGCCGCTTGCTGCACCGAGCAAAAGCGTCCCGGCCAACACCCACTGTGTATTCGGATGCTGGAGCTGCAGCCACAAACTTTCTATCAATGCGCTCACCCCTTATTACCTTCTGCCAGCACTTTATCTTTCAGAAATATCAGCCTTCCTCCATACGTTTTTTGAAGGTTTTCAATCGTAAATACTTTCTCCGCCGGTCCGAAGGCGATTTTCCTTAAATGAAGCAGCAATATCCAATCGAAATAGTCTTCGGCGGTTTGCAGGTCATGGTGGACGACAAGTACGGTTTTGCCCTTCTCCTTAAGCTCCGCCAAAAGAGTCATGATTGCCCGCTCCGTCGCTGCATCCACGCCGGCAAACGGTTCATCCATAAAGTAAATGTCAGCGTCCTGACAGAGTGCCCGGGCAAGGAATACCCGCTGCTGCTGGCCCCCTGACAGCTGGCTGATCTGCCTGTTCGCATAATCGAGCATGCCAACTTTTTCCAAAGCCGCTTCAGCCATTTCCGCGTCTGCCTTTTTCGGTCTTTTCAGCAAGCCGATTCGGCCGTACCTTCCCATCAGCACGACATCCAGAGCGCTGGTAGGAAAATCCCAATCAACCGAACCTCGCTGCGGCACATATCCGATTCTTGTCCGCTGTTGTTTATAAGTTTCGCCGTAAATGGAGATGTCTCCTGAGGCACGGGGCACAAGACCGAGAATCGTTTTGATCAAAGTGGACTTTCCAGCGCCGTTCGGGCCGATAATACCGATTAATTTCCCCTCCGGCACCTGCAGCGAAATCTCTTGCAGAACGGGCTTTTTATCATAAGCGACTGTGACATTTTCCAGCTCAACAGGAAACATTTCTTTCACCTCTATTCCTTATTTAAGCGCTTCGGTAATCGTGTTGATATTATGGCGGAACATGCCTTCGTATGTGCCTTCTTTTGTCCCCTTTTCACCCATTGCATCCGAATAGAGCTGACCGCCGATTGACACCGAATGGCCTTTTTCTTTAGCCCCTTCCACCACGGCATTAATTGATTTTTCAGACACGCTGCTTTCTACAAAAACAGCCTTAATTTGTTTTTCTGCCAAAAGCTCAACCAGGTCCTGTACATCCTTTAAACCATAATCTGAATCTGTGCTGAGCCCCTGCAGGCCTTCTACTTTAAATCCATACTCTTTCCCAAAATACGCAAACGCATCATGAGCGGTTACAAGCACACGGCTTTTCTCCGGAATGTTCGCAACCTCCTGGCGAGCCCTTTTATCTAAATATTGCAAATTATCTTTGTACTCTTGTGCGTTTTTCTTAAAGTCATCCGCATGCTCAGGCATCGCTTTGCTGAATTGCTCTTCGATTTCATCAATTGCGTAAATCCATAATGGGATGCTGAACCAGACGTGAGGATCATACATCTTCCCTTTTCCCGCAGAAATAAGCTTGCTTTTCGGAATCGCTTCGGCAACCGCCGCCGCTTGTTTTTGTTCACCGATTTTACGGAGAATGTCTTCCATCTTCCCTTCGAGATGCAAGCCGCTGTACAGCACAACGTCTGCTGATGTCAATTTTCTCGTATCACCTTGTGACGCTTTGTAAAGGTGCGGGTCTACTCCCGGTCCCATTAAAGAAGTGACCTTCACATGCTTTCCGCCGATTTTTTCAGCCGCGTCCGCAATTTGGGATGTCGTTGCCGTCACTTGCAGCCGCTGATCAGAACTTTTACCGGAAGACTCTGATCCACAGCCCGTTAAAGCAAGGCATGCAAGGATCAATGCCGCTATCAGTCCTCTTTTTTTCATTTGTTCCCTCCTCTTTGTCATCGATGTCCTGTTGTTTTATCTTATGTTGTGTTTTCTTAGACATGTGACATTTAATTAGACAAAAGCATGTTTTGTTTATATAGGACAAAAAGTTTCCTTAGTGCAAAATTATCGCGTTTGTCCATTTCTGTCAAGATATTTTTTGCATAAAAAAACCGGCTGGTTCAGCAGCCGGTCAAACGAGAAGGGATGTATTCAACGCTTTTACTCTAACAGCACACTCACATTCTCTCAAATTGATAAAATGCCTTTTTCTCATCCATGCTGTGTGAAAACATCCATTTTGGTCACATATTTTCGCATGATTTCCTGATTTACTTCAACCCCTAAACCGGGCTCTTTCGACACAGAAATAAATCCGTTATCGATACGGATATCAGGGGTCACGATATCCTCATCCCAATACCTTGAAGATGACGAAATATCGCCCGGTATCGTAAATTGGGGCAAGGAAGCCAGCGCCACGTTTTGCGCTCTTGAAATGCCAGTCTCCAGCATTCCTCCGCACCAAACCGGCATATTGTGCTCCTTGCACAGATCATGGATTTTCAGAGCTTCCGTCAATCCGCCGACACGAGAAGGCTTGATATTAATTACTTTGCAGCTTCCCAGCTCAATCGCCCGTCTCGCGTCATCAGCTGAGCAAATGCTTTCGTCAAGGCAAATCGCCGTTTTCATATGCTTCTGCAAGTGGCGGTGATCAACAATATCATCAGCTTGGAGCGGCTGTTCAATCATCATTAAATGATATTCGTCAAGCTCCTTTAAGCGGCTGATATCCTTGAGTTCATAAGAGGAATTCGCATCAGCCATAAGCGGGATGCCAGGGAATCGGGTGCGGATAGCTTTTACCAATTCCACATCTTGTCCTGGCTGAATTTTAATTTTTATTCTTTGATAGCCTTCTTTTTGATAAGCCTCAATTTCTTTCAGCATATCCTCAAGAGGCGCTAGGCTGACAACGACTCCGGCAGGGACTTTGTCTCTTGTCCCTCCTAATGCCTCCGCAAGAGAAATCCCCTTCTTTTTTGCATAAATATCCCAAACAGCCGATTCAAGCCCCGCTTTTGCCATCCTGTTACCTTTATAGCGCGCCAAGCTGTCCGGCACTTCGGAAGGGTGGCTGAATTCACGTCCGACGACATTAGGAATAAAAAAATCCTTCAGCATATGCAGACAAGTGCCAATCGTTTCCTCGGTGTACCACGGTGAGGAGAATGCAGACACTTCTCCCCATCCTGTAACTCCGGATATATCGATGGCTTCCACGATCAAAAATTTGCGCTCCTGAAGCGTCTCAATACTGTTTTTGAACGGTTTTTTTAGATTCATGCTCAAATGATAAAGCGTAATTTTTTCTATTTCGATCATAACAGTTCTCCTTTACGCGCATCCTTCAGCTGATTTCGCAATAGCTTATTCGACGCATTGCGCGGCAGGCGGTCTAATACAAAGAATTTTGCCGGAACTTTATATTTCGCCAATCGTTCTTTGCAAAAAACGGTCAGTTCTTCAGCGCTGACAGGCTGATGGAGCACAAGATAAGCATGAGGCACTTTTCCCCATTTTATGTCCTCCGCGCCTGAAACGCCGGCTTCTGCAACAGCCGGATGAGAAAGCAGCACAGACTCCACTTCAGCGGGATAAATATTTTCTCCGCCTGAAATGATAAGATCTGATCGCCTGTCTAATACATATAAAAACCCTTCACTGTCCAAATAACCGAGATCGCCTGTTTTCAGCCAGCCATTTTGAAAGGATGCTTTATTTGCGCTTTCCCGGTTGAAATAGCTTTTCATCACATTCGGGCCTTTCACCATAATTTCACCGTGTTCAAACGGCTCACACGCTTTTCCGTCCCGCTCAATTTTGATTTCGCATGAAAACAGCGGTTTTCCTGCTGATCCGAGCTTTTCCATACTGAATTCCGGCGAGAGAGTAACGATTTGTGAGCATGTCTCCGTCATTCCGTATGATTGAAAGACGGGGAAGCCTTTCTCTCGGCATTCTTCCAGCAAAGGAAGCGGCGCAGGACCTCCGCCGAGCAGGATGCATCTGAGGGATGACGGGCAGTAGCTTATTTCTGCCAAAAGACTTGCCAGCATTGTCTGAACCGCAGAAATAATCGTAACTTGATGCCTGTCGATAGAATCCAATACATCACTTACGGAAAAACGCTGGTGAAGCACGACCGTCATTCCGTAAATCACAGATTTAAATAATGCGGACAGTCCGCTGATATGAAAGAGCGGCAGCGTGATAAGCCAGCGGTCTTGTTCTGTTATACCCAAATTAAGAGCAGAAGACACCGCACTGAAATAATGATTTCCAAACGTTTGCTGAACTCCCTTGGGCTTGCCGGTTGTCCCGGAGGTATACATAAGAGTCGCCGTTGCATCCATTTGCATGTATGGCTCAATTTCAATATCCTGTGCATCTTCTTTTACCAGTTCATCCACATTAATGGTTTCAATCATATGCTCATAATCCTGCATGTCAAAACTTTCATCCGTCAATAAAAAGCGGGCGCCGGAATCCTCCAGCTGGAACAGCCTTTCATGTTTAGACAGCTTTGTATTCAGCAGCACCGCTTTTACGCCGAGCAAAAAGCACGCGTGTACGGCATATACCATCTCCGCCCGGTTTCCGAGCAGAAGAGCCGCGGTGTCCCCTTTTCGAAAAGAATGAGCGGAGAGCTGGGACGCCATTCGTTTGGATGCGGCAAATAATTCAGCAAATGTCACGGTTTGATCTCCATAAATGAGAGCGATTCTCTCAGGTGTTAGCTGTGCCCGTTGCAGGAGCCAGTTGGGCTGTTCTGTCAGCATGTCATCATCTCCGAGGTAAAATTACTTTATTGAAAAGAAAACAGCTTGGACCGCAATGGCTCAAGCTGTTCGTTTCATACGTATCTGCTGATCACGGAAAACGCGGGAATTGACCGAAATCCGGTTTGCGTTTTTCCTTAAAGGAATCACGGCCTTCTTTTGCTTCATCAGTTGTGTAGTAAAGAAGGGTTGCATCCCCTGCAAACTGCTGAATTCCAGCAAGTCCGTCTGTGTCCGCGTTAAACGCTGCTTTAAGAAAACGAAGTGCGGTCGGGCTTTTCTCAAGCATTTCTTCACACCATTTAATCGTTTCTTCTTCAAGCTGTTCCAAAGGAACAACTGTGTTGACAAGTCCCATATCCAGCGCTTCCTGCGCGTTGTACTGACGGCACAGGTACCAGATTTCACGAGCTTTTTTATGTCCTACGATTCGAGCCAGGTAGCCTGAACCGTAACCTGCGTCAAAGCTTCCCACTTTAGGGCCGGTTTGTCCGAAAATCGCATTGTCGGCAGCGATTGTCAAGTCACATACGATGTGAAGCACGTGTCCTCCGCCGATCGCATATCCGGATACCATCGCAACAACAGGTTTCGGAATGACGCGAATTAAACGCTGAAGATCCAGGACGTTTAAACGCGGAATTTGATCGTCGCCTACATAACCGCCGTGCCCGCGCACTTTTTGGTCTCCTCCAGAACAAAACGCTTTGTCTCCGGCACCGGCAAGCACGATAACGCCGATGTTTTGATCATCTCTCGCGCGAGCAAATGCATCAATCATTTCAGCAACCGTCTTAGGGGTAAACGCATTATGTACCTCAGGGCGGTTGATAGTTATTTTTGCAATACCATTATACGTTTCATACAGTATTTCATCGTATGTACGTTCAGTTTTCCATTCTACAGCCATGATATGACCTCCTCTATTTTTCCATATGAACGAGTTATAAGTTTGTTAAATACTCACTCACTATTTTACCAAAAAAACGCGGCTGTTCCACATGCACTGTATGGCCTGCTTCAGGAACAATCTCTATTCTACTAGATGGAAGCTTCTTATGCACCTCTTGATTAATGGCGCAAAACTTCTCGTCCCATTCTCCGCAGATGAGAAGCACAGGCGCCGCAATATCTTTTAACCGGCTCCACCAGGAAGGCTGTGAACCGGTACCCATACCGATTAAACTGTTGGCCAGTCCAATGTTATTGTTTCTCAGACGGCCCGACCGTATCCTTTGCCGAACGTCTTCAGCAAGCCGCTGCTGCGTCGAAAACAAAGGGATGCCTTCCCAATAGTCGACAAAGGCTTTGATCCCGTCACGCAAAATAAAATCGGCAAGCTTCCGATCCCGCAAGATTCGTTCTTTCCGTTCCCCGAGGGTTTTAAGGCCGGGCGTCGTGCTTTCGAGCACAAGCGCTGATATCCGTTCGGGGTATGTCATGGCAAAGGAATATGCAAGCCTTCCCCCCATAGAATAACCAATAAGTTTCACTTTGTGAAGTTTTAAATGATCAAATATTTCGGCAAGGTCTGAAACTTGCCGGCTCGTGCTATATCTTTTTCCATTCAACGGGGCATCACTTTCTCCGTGCCCTAAGCAATCAATTTTGATGACACGAGAATCAGGCAGCAACTGGTCCAGAAAGGCCCAGGATTGTTTGCTGCCGGTAAACCCGTGCAGACAGACTATGGCATCAGAAGCATTCGGCCGATCATCTGTCACAGCATAGCGGACGCCGTCTGCAACAGTTATGCTTACAGTTCCCATTGTTTTTTCACTTCCCGCACAGCCTCATTCAGCATATCACGATGAAGCTGAACTCTTGATTGGCGATCAGTTTTGATTTCTATAATGTGAAGGCCGGGCTTATCAGCCTGCGGTGCGTATGATGCTTTAAATTCATCCCACGAAGCCGGGCATGAATACGTGCCCCCGTAAAGCTCAGCCGCATGCTTGAAATCGAGCCCGGTCGGCGTGCCGAACAAATTTTCAAAGTGTGTCTTTTCAGATGCCTGCGGCAAAAATGAAAAAATCCCTCCGCCGTCATTGTTTACGAGGATCACAGTAAGCGGAATGCCCAGTTTTTTAGCCGCCAGCAGCCCGTTTAAATCATGATAAAAAGACAAATCCCCGATCACGAGTGTCACAGGTGCTTTTGTTCCTTCACAAACGCCCATGGCAGAAGAGACAACACCATCAATCCCATTTGCGCCACGGTTTGAATAGATACGGAAATTGCGGTTCTGATTTTCGAAAAACGTATCGACATCCCTGATTGGCATGCTGTTTCCGACAAACAGCGAGCTATTTTCAGGCACAAGATGCTGGAGGATTCGATAGAGGTTGCCCTCAAATGAAACCTCTTCATTGCTGACCGTTTGCAGATATTCACGGAAACGCTGGTTCACAATCTGCCATTTTTCCAGCCAATCCAAAGTTCGGTCCACTCCAGTATGTTCAGCCATGATCGCCTCGGCAAAACTAGACGGGCTGCAGTGAATCATATGTGCGCTTGCCTGTGTCGGGTCTCTCCAGCCGCCATCCTCATCAATTACAATCTGCTGAATGGCTGGGTCATCCTTCAGCCACAAGAAAACCGGCTTTGAAACAGGCATCGGTCCGAAACGGATCACGACATCAGGCCGCAGTGCTGACTTCAGCTCATCATCCTTCAAAAATGAGTCATACGCATCTATAACGGTGCTTTTATCATGAACGCCGTTCCGCAGGTTAGACAGCGGGTCAGCTAAAATTGGATAATGCAGCGCTTTTGACAGCTCCACAATTTTTTGCTGATCAGCATCACTGTGGAGTTCCCCGCAGACGATCATGCCTTTTTCGGCCTCTTTCAACATCATAGCCACGTCAGACAGAGAGTCCCGGTCCACGGATTGCGTACCCATTTTCACTGACACGTGACGCCCAGTTCTCATTCTTTCAAACGGCTGATCAGAAAGGTCAGGCATTAGCGGCTCACGAAGAGGTACATTCACGTGCACAGGCCCCATTGGACGCTTTTGCGCTTCCCCGGCAGCACGGCCTGCCAGCGTTCGGATATATCTCAGCATATGCGGCGACTCTTCGGGAAGAGCAGAGTCTGTGAAAAACTTAACAAAGTTACCGAATAAGAAGTGCTGATTAATGGCCTGAGGTGCGCCTACTTCACGCAGCTCGTGCGGCCGATCAGCAGTTAACACTATAATCGGTACTCTTGAATAATGGGCTTCAATCACAGCCGGATAAAAGTTGGCCGCGGCTGTTCCTGATGTGCAAATCAGAAGCACGGGACGCTGCTGTGCTTTTGCCAGCCCTAATGCAAAAAATCCGGCAGATCTTTCATCAATTTGGATATGGACGTTGATATCCGAATGCGCGGCAGCAAGAATTGCCAGCGGTGTAGATCTTGAGCCTGGACAAACGACAGCGTCCGTAATCCCGGAAAGGGCGAATTCATCAATAAAGCTTCCGATGTAATGAGTAATCGGGTTCACTGTCAACGTCTCTCACCTCCCAGTGCAGAGATCATCGGCTTTAACTTAATCTGTGTTTCTTCGTATTCCGATTGCGGTTCAGAGTCTTCCACAATGCCGCACCCGGCAAACAGGCGTGCTGTGCTGCCTTCAATCAGCCCTGAACGGATGGCAACAGCAAATTCCCCGTTATCCTGACTGTCAATCCAGCCGACAGGAGCCGCATACCAGCCGCGGGACATCGGTTCGATCTCTCTGATCACTTCTACAGCTTTTTTCTGAGGTGCTCCCCCAAGCGCCGGTGTGGGATGCAGTTTCTCAATTAAGTCAAAAAGCGAAGCAGACGCGTGAAGCTGTCCGACAATCGGCGTAAATAAGTGCTGGACGCTTTTCGTTTTGTACAATACAGGTTCGTCAGGCTTTTCAACGTCAGAACAGCTTGATACAAAAGCGTTATGAATCATGCCTACAACAATATCATGCTCCAGAAGATTTTTCTCATCGTTTAATAATTCAAGGCCGATGCGGCGGTCTTCTTCTTCATCGGAGCCGCGCTTTATGGAACCTGCCAGACAAGTAGACATGACAGTGTTGCCGTCTCTTTTGATCAGTCTTTCCGGGGATGCGCCGACAAAGGTTTTGCATTCTTGTTCGATTGCAAAAACATAGCTTGTCTGCTGATCGGTCAAAAGCGTTTTAAGCACCGGTTCCATTTTGACCGGGCCGTCAAACGTGAGCAGCAGCTCTCTGGCAAGAACCACTTTATCATATTGATTCTCTTTAATCTGGCTTGTTGCCGTTTCGATTGCTTTCAGCCAATCAGACTTATCCAGCTCCTGAGATGCTGTCATCACAGCCTGATCTTCTTGATTTACATCGGGGACCATAAATTCCGCTGCAAAAGCTTTTAAGCCTTCCAACACAGCTTCTGCATCATCTTCTCCGCTGACCCATCTGTTGACTGTTAAAAACGAACTGTCAGCAGACATTGTCAGCATAAGCGAAGGCACAAAGAAATCCCCTTCCGAGAAATGGTCCCATTGAGCACCTCTTTCTTCGTAAGGGTCAAAGGAAAAGCCTCCGAATAACACAGGTCCCACTGCAGAATGCTGCAGCTTTTCTTCTTCATAAATATGAAAAGCCGTCTTTTTAAAGCGCTCCCATTGTTCAAAAACCTCGCGATACCGCTCGTCGTTTTTTTGATTCGTCTGGAAAACAGCTTCTTTGCCAAGACCGACTATTGTCAATTCACTTTCAGGTTCTGACCAAAAAAATCGATTGCCTGTATATTTTTTTGCTCCGTAATTGAAAAATGATAGAGGGTCAAGAGACTCAATTTGTCTCGAATAGCTTATTAAGACAGCATGGTTGACTTCTTTGGCTTTATGTAATGCATGTAGAACTTCCTTTCGGAACGTACGCTGCACCGTTGTCACCATGAGACATTCCTCCATAATTCTTAAAATGCTTTTAATACCATACACCTGTGTCTACATTGTGTCAAATACACAGATCATGCAGTCCAAATGGCCTGCCTTACCTATTATAAACCTAATTGCAGAAATGAAAAAGAAACAAACCTTAAATTTCTTTCTCCACTGATAGCAAAGCTTGTATCCGCTTACCATATAAGGAAAATCTCCTATATTCCTCCACAAGGGATTTATGAAAGTTCTCAGGCGATCTGTCCATACTAAAGGTATGCATTACAGAGAAACGAGGCGATCATATTGCTTACAAACGAACAGCTTCAGCATTTAAAAAAGGAACTTGAACAAACGAAAGAAGATATATTGAACCGCTTCAAAGACAATGACCATTTTCAGCTCAATTCCGCTTTTCCATATGATTCGTGGGGTGAGCTTTCTGCTTATGACAATCACCCAGGCGATCAGGCGACAGAGCTTTATGAACGCGAAAAAGACATTGCTCTTGATTTGCATGAGCGGGAGCATCTCCGGGACATTGAGCATTCATTGAAGGCGATAGAAAACGGCACGTACGGGATTTGTGAGGTCAGCGGAAAGGAAATTCCTTATGAACGCCTAGAAGCGCTTCCGACTGCTACAACGCTCGCGGAATATTCATCACAGGATGTTGTTTCCAAAGACCGTCCGATCGAAGAAGAAACACCTTTCGGGCAATTTGAATTTGACGATGATGAAGAAATCAGAGCGCCTTACGACAGTGAAGATTCCTACCAGGACGTTGAAAAATACGGAAACTCGGAAACACCGCAGGACATGGAAAATCCGCCGCTCAGCTATGATGATATGACGATGAATGCCGAAGAAAATATCGGCAATACAGAATCATATGAGAATTTCATTGCCACAGATATTACCGGCAAAGAAATTACAGTGTATCCAAGCAGGGCGCATGAACGTTATGAGGAAGAGCTGGATGAAGAAGGCATCATGACGACGTTTGGCGATCTCCATGCAGATTGAACCCCCAGGCAAAGGGGGTTCTCTTTTGTGTTTTCATAAATGACCGCATTACAGCAGCTCTCTACATCATCTCCCCCGCATATCAGGAGTTTGATCTATCCAAGTTAAAGGGTAAAGCTACATGTAAAATAAATACATATCGGAGGAAAATATATGAAAAAGATATTCGGCGCAATCGTAGTTTTTATCATTACATACGCACTGTTTTCAGCCGCAGACTATCTATTTCCGATCGACCAAAATTGGTATCATTCACTGAAAAAGCCAGACTGGACGCCAAGCGGGTCAACGATCGGCATCATCTGGGCCGTCCTGTTTGCGCTGATTTCTCTTTCAGCTGCCATTGTTTTTGCCAAATGTTCATTTAAAAAAGCCAAAAGCTTTTGGCTGGCGTTTTTGATCAATTATGTGCTTAATCAGGCATTCAGTTATTTTCAGTTTACGCAAAAGAATCTCCTTGCCGCATCCATTGACTGCCTGCTTGTCGCCATAACAGCGCTGGTTGTAATCATCATTGCAAAAGTATACAGCAGGGCCGCAAGCTGGCTTCTTGTGCCTTATTTTTTATGGAGTGCCTTTGCAACTGTCTTATCCTTTACGATCTATTCAATGAATCTTTGAACAAAAAAAGCCGCTCAAACAGCGGCTTTTTTACATCATCGGCTTAATTCTCCAAATGTGTTTCGCATATTCTTGAATCGTCCGGTCGCTTGAAAAATAACCTGAATGGGCAATGTTTAAAATCGAACGCTCTGACCATTTACGCCGATCTTGATAATCGGCTTGAATACGCTCCTGGGCATCCGCGTATGAACTGAAATCCTTCAATACAAAATACTCGTCATTATGCGGCAGCAGCGAATCATAGATGGATTCAAATTCATCGGCTTCACCTTCAAAGAAACCGTTGATCAGCTGATCCGCTACCTGCCTGATTCTGCGGTCATGCTGATAATACTCCCTTGATCTGTAGCCTCCGTTTTCCTGGTAGGAAAGAACGTCATCCGCTTTCAAACCAAATGTGTAAACACAATCAGCTCCGACCCGTTGCAGAATTTCAATATTCGCCCCGTCATGCGTGCCGATTGTCAGCGCGCCATTCATCATAAACTTCATATTTCCTGTACCGGACGCTTCCTTGCTTGCAGTCGAAATTTGTTCACTTACATCTGATGCCGGAAAAATCTGTTCTGCCATAGAGACCCTGTAATTTTCTAAAAAAACGACCTTGAGCAGCTGCCTCACCGCCGGGTCATAATTTACTTTCTCCGCAACGGAATGAATCAGTTTAATGATTTTCTTCGCGTAATGATAGCTTGGTGAAGCCTTTGCTCCGAAAATAAAGGTTTGCGGATAAATAGAAAATCCCGAATCCTCCTTCAGGCGGTTATACAAATACATAATATGAAGAACATTCAGCAGCTGCCGTTTATACGCATGAAGCCGTTTCACCTGTACATCAAATATGCTGTCCGGATTTACAGCCACTCCGGCCGTGCAAAAAATCAGATCAGCAAGCTCTTGCTTTTTTCTGCTTTTGTTGTTTTGGAACTGCTCAATAAAAGCGGGATCAGCAGCGTACGGTTCCAGCCGAATCAAGGATTCCGGCTGTTTTATCCATTCATCGCCTATCGCATCCGTTATCATCGCGGACAAGCCGGGATTGGCTTTTAACAGCCAGCGCCTATGGGCAATCCCATTTGTTTTATTGTTAAACCGATTCGGAAACATCAAATGAAAATGACGCATCTCCCGTTCCTTTAAAATGTCGGAATGAATTTTGGCAACTCCGTTTACACTGTAGCTTCCCACTATTGCGAGATGAGCCATTTTGACAACACCGTGCGCCGTAATCGCCATATCCTCTATCCTTTTCCAGTCACCGGGATACTTCTCCCAAACCGCCCTGCAAAACCTCTCATTAATCTCTTCAATAATCATATACATTCGCGGGAGCAACGGCTTAAATAAATGAATCGGCCATTTTTCAAGCGCTTCTGACAGTGTCGTATGATTCGTATAGGAAATTGTATGTACCGTGATATGCCAGGCATCTTCCCAGCTCATGTTTTCTTCATCAAGCAAAATCCGCATAAGTTCAGGCACAGCAAGTGCAGGGTGGGTGTCATTAATATGAATGCTTACTTTTTTATGCAGGCCATATAATGATTGATTCGTTTTGCGGTAATTGTTCACAATGCTTTTTAAACTTGCACATACTAAAAAATACTGCTGCTTCAGCCGTAATATCTTACCCTCGTCATGCGTGTCATCAGGGTATAAAAATTCAGATACAGCTTCTGTTTCCCGTTTATAAGACAAAATATTGCCGCCGTGATAATGCGCATAAGGCTCGGCGTTCCAAAGTCTTAATGTGTTGACTGTGCCCGTATCGTATCCGATGATCGGGATATCATAAGGAACGGCGGTAATGATTGTTGCTTGCTCATGACGAAAATGCAGACGGCCGTTTTTTTCAGTCACATGCACCTCGCCCCAAAACGGCACGTCAACCGCTTGATCAGCATTTCTTACTTCCCACACATTCCCGTTTTTCAGCCATTGCTCAGGCAGCTCAACCTGATGCCCCTCAACAATTTTTTGTTCAAATAAGCCATGCTTATAGCGAATTCCCATCCCATGCCCAGGCAAGTTTAACGAAGCCAAGGAATCTAAGAAGCAAGCTGCCAATCGCCCCAGACCGCCATTCCCTAGCCCTGCATCGCTCTCCATATAAAGGATCTCGTCTAAACTGATGCCGATCTCTTTCAGACCCGCTTCCACTACATCCCGAATACCGAGATTCATTAAATTTTGTTCAAGAAGCTGTCCAAGAAGAAATTCAATCGACAAATAATATGTCTGCTTTCCGGAATTGGACCTGCTTCTTTCATTTGTCTGGATCCAATCAGCGCTGATGTACTCTCTGATCATATTGCCTAAGGTTTTATATTGATCAAGCCTGGAAGAGTCCTTAAAGCTTTTCCCGCACGTCATTTCCAGACGCTTTAAAAATAAGGCTGCAAAGCGTTCTTTACTCGAGAACATCCCGTCCACTCCTTGTCACATGCTCGAAAATGCGCTGATATTGTTTGGCTGATTTGTTCCAGCTGTAATCTGCATTCATTGCGGTCTTCATGATGCTCTTCCATACATCCTTTTGGCGATAAAACGACAGCGCCCTCTCGATCGTAAATTTCAGATCGTGAGCATTAAAGGCTGAGAACGTAAAACCGTTGCCTGTGCCCTCTTCCTCCCGGTAGGAACGGACAGTGTCATAGAGCCCGCCTGTTTCTCTGACAATCGGAATAGCGCCATATTGAAGCGCGATCATCTGCCCCAGACCGCACGGCTCAAATTTCGACGGCATCAGAAACAAATCCGAGCCCGCATAAATCTGATGGGCAAGCGGCTCATCAAACCCAATATACGTCCTGCATTTATCGTGAAATGCAAATTCAATGTAACGGAAGTAGTTCTCAAATTCCTGCTCCCCCGTACCGAGCACAATCAGCTGTATGTCTCTCTCCTCCAGCAGCTCGTGCATCATTCTCTTAACAAGATCAAGCCCCTTCTGTTTGGTCAGCCTTGTTACCATACTGATCAGCGGAATATCTTTTCGTTCCGGAAGGCCCATACGCCGCTGGAGCTTCGTTTTATTTTCTTCCTTTAAATCAAGACGTTCAGGGTCGTAATGCATCTCAATATACGGATCGCTCTCTGTCTGATAGAAAGAGTCATCAATACCGTTTAAGATCCCTGTTAAATCTTTTTCCCTATGCTGCAAAACTGGCTCAAGCTGCTCGCCGTAATACGGCGTTAAAATTTCATTTCTATAAGTCGGGCTCACCGTTGTTACATGATCAGCAGCGAGAATCCCTGCTTTCATAAAATTAACAAATCCATTGCATTCTAATCTTTCATAATGAAAATGACTCATGTCCAGACCGAGCAAGTCATGTGTCACCTCAGGCGGGAATATACCTTGAAACTGCAAGTTATGGATCGTGAGCACACTTTTCATCTGCTTATAAAAAGGGCGCTTACTGTATTCCTCTTTTAACAAGTAATTGACCATCGCTGTATGCCAGTCATGAGTATGAATGATATCGGCTTGAAAACTCACTGCTTCTGCCGCTTCCAGCACAGCTCTTGAAAAATAAGCAAACCGCTCCCCATCGTCAAAATGCCCGTACAGGGAATCCCTTGAGAAATAATATTTATTGTCGATAAAATAATAATTCACACCATCTTCAGCCAAATGGTCAATCCCGCAATATTGCTGACGCCAGCCAACAGCAACCGTACATTCAGCTGTTTTCTTCATACGCTTTTTCCAGGGATCAGGAATTTGACTGTATTTCGGCATGATCACCGCTACGTCGTTACCAAGACGAGAAAGCACTTTGGGCAGCGCGCCGGCCACATCGGCCAGGCCTCCTGATTTTGCAAACGGGGTACATTCTGAGACAGCAAATAACACCTTCAAGAATTCATCAGCTCTCCTTGCACCAAACCTTTTTTTAACACGAGCGGCTGCTCCTCCGTTCCTGCAGCTTCAGTCGTATTGCCGATTTTGACATCTTTATCAGCAATCACCTGCTCCAGCAAACAATCCTCACCAATTTGTGTTTTTTGCATAATAATGCAGTTTTTCAGCTTCGTGCCTTTCCCAACATACACCGCCCTGAATAAGATGCAGTTTTCGACCTCCCCCTCAAGCACACAGCCGTTTGCCACTAAAGAATTTCTAACAGTGCTGTTCTTCCCGTATTTCGTTGGGGGCTCATCCTTCACTTTTGTATAAATCGGCTGCTGAGGCAAAAACACCTGCTGCCAAAAACGCGGCTGAATAAGCTCCATACTGTGGGTATAATACTTTTCTACAGAATCAATAACAGCTGCATACCCCGAATATTCATATGGGCAAATGGTCAATGCGGAGGCTTCCTTTTCAACAACCTCCTGAATGGTTCTGTATCCTTTTTCAATATGTCCGTAGATCAGATCCTTCAAGAGTTTAGAAGACATGATATAGATTTGCAGCGACTGACCGTCCTGAAAGACCTCGGTAATGTCACAGCCCGCCTCCTGATGTCTTTTCAGCACGTATTGAAATTGAATGTTGCATACAGTATGGCTGTTGGTGATGACGGCATATTGCTGTGTGCTTCTGTGAAAGTAATCAAGATGATCAGAAAACTGGCGAAATGAACCGAATTCATTATACTCATCATGCAAATGCGGTGACGGAAAAAAAAAGAGGCCGTCCTTTTTTCGGTGCAAATCCCATTCCTTCCCTGCCCCAAGATGATCCATAAGAGACCGATAGCGATATTTCGGAAAAATCGCCACACTCCTAATGTCCGCATTCACCATATTGGACAGCATAAAATCTATCAAACGGTATCTGCCAGCAAAAGGAATCGCACCAAGCGACCGCTGTGCGGTTAAATCCTGAAGAGAATGCTTATATGTGGTTTCATCTATAACACCTAACATTTGATTATTGATCAACTGATTCTGCCTCCTCTTCAGTAATTAAATCAATTCTTTCTCTACAAATTCCTCCGAAACAAGCAGCACCTCCTGAATGTCTTTTTCAGATTTAATCACTGCGCCATCCGGAAGCACTAAGCCCTTGGGCACGATAGCATTCTCAATCACGACATGCTCACCGATTGTCACATCCGGCATAATCACTGAACGCTTCACCGTTGCGTGCTTACCGACGGTGACACCTTGAAATAGAACGGAGTGAGACACATTCCCATAAACAACACACCCCTCATTCACAAGTGAGTCATGAACCTGCGCCTCAGGCGAAATAAATTGCGGAGGCTGATTTGGATTGACAGAGTAAATCTTCCAATTGCGTTCAAACAGCTTCAGCTCAGACTGGTCTTTCAGCAAATCCATATTGGCTTCCCATAAGCTCTGCACCGTGCCGACATCCTTCCAATATCCTTTAAACGGATAAGCGGAAAGCTTCTTTTTCTCCTCCAAAAGCAAAGGAATGATGTCTTTGCCGAAATCATGGCTTGAATACGGATTCCGGTCATCCATCTCAAGGTATTGCTTCAAGAGCGGCCAATTGAAAATATAAATACCCATGGATGCCAAATTGCTCTTTGGAAATTTAGGCTTTTCATCAAAATGTGTGATGATTCCGTCTTCATTTGTCTTCATGATGCCGAATCGGCTCGCTTCTTCCCATCCCACTTCAATCACGGAGATGGTCACATCCGCTTTCTTTTCAATATGAAAATCAAGCATTTTGCCGTAGTCCATTTTATAAATGTGATCGCCTGATAAGATCAGCACATACTCAGGATCGTACTGGTTCAGGTAATTGAGATTTTCATAAATTGCGCTAGCCGTCCCTTTATACCATTTCACTTCGGATGACTCGGCATAAGGAGGCAATACCGTAACGCCGCCATTGTGCCTGTCAAGGTCCCATGCACTGCCGATGCCAATATAGGAATTCAGCTCCAGCGGCTGATATTGCGTTAAGATGCCTACTGTGTCTATGCCTGAATTCGAGCAGTTGCTGAGTGTAAAATCAATAATCCTGTATTTTCCCCCAAAAGATACGGCCGGTTTTGCCATATGTTTTGTTAATCCGCTGAGACGGCTGCCCTTCCCGCCGGCAAGGAGCATAGCCACACATTGTTTTTTCATTCATTTATCTCTCCTCTTTTTTTCACCGCCCGCATAATCGAAATGCCATAAGGGGGGATTGTCATTGTGATATAGCACGGTTTGTGATGAACAGCTCCAGGTTTGGCTGCCAACGGCTTTTTATTCAATTGACCTGAGCCCCCATATTTTTCATTGTCACTGTTCAACACTTCGATATATTGGGTAAGAAAGGGAACGCCAACATCGTATTGATGATAGACAGAGGGTGTAAAATTACATAAGATGATAAGCGCCTCACCGTGCCGTCTGCCATACCGAATAAAAGAAAAGATGGATTGCTCCTCATTGTGGACATCAATCCATTCAAATGACTGTCTACGATGGTCATTTTCATAAAGGATTTTGCTTTTTTGATAAAAGCGGAGAAGATCTTGAGTAAAAACACTTGCTTTTTGATGCATGGGGAGGGAGTTCAAAAACCAATCAAGCTGTTCTGTATCTTTCCATTCATCGAATTGGGCAAATTCCGATCCCATAAAAATGAGTTTTTTTCCGGGATGGGCCGTCATATAACCGAGTAAAAGCCGATATTGGGCAAACTTCTGCCAATAGTCGCCAGGCATTTTATGAAGAAGTGATTTTTTTCCATAGACGACTTCATCATGAGAAAATGGCAATACAAAATGTTCACTAAACGCATAAAGCAAGGAAAAAGACACAAGCTGATGGCAGTGCCGCCTTTGTTCAGCAGGCGTCTCCATATATTTCAGCACATCATTCATCCAGCCCATATTCCATTTAAAATGAAAGCCGAGTCCCCCTTCCTCAACAGAACCTGTTACTTGAGGCCATTCGGTGGAATCTTCCGCTATCATCATGACATGCGGATATGCCTCCCGCATTGTTTGATTTAGCTTTTTTAAAAATTCAACTGCATAGAGATTCGTATGGCGTTCATCCTGATTTGGCCAATACAGCATATTAGCCACGGCATCGACCCTAAAGCCATCTATATGATAGAATTCCGCCCAGTACAACGCATTAGAAATTAAAAAACTATGAACTTCCGGTTTTCCTAAATCAAAGTTAGCGGTGCCCCACAGCCAGTTCTCCCTGTCACGCTCTTCTTGATATTCGTAAAGCGGCGCTCCATCAAACATATAAAGCCCATGCGAATCTTTACAAAAATGTCCGGGGACCCAATCAAGTATGACGCCGATGTTTGCCTGATGGCATTCATCAACAAATCTCATCAAATCATGTGGCGTGCCAAATCGGCTTGTCGGGCTGTAATACCCCGTTGCTTGATAACCCCAAGAGCGATCATAAGGATGTTCATATAGGGGCAGCAGCTCGATATGGGTAAATCCCTGCTCTTTGATATAAGGAATAAGAGACTGGCCTAATTCTTCATAGGAGTAAAGCGTGCCATCGGGATGCTTCTTCCATGAACCAAGATGAAGCTCATAAATAAAAACCGGCTTTTCATATATCGTTTTAGCTTTCTGCTTCTTCTGCCACTTTTGATCATGCCAGCTGTACCCTGCAAGATCGTAAGTAAGAGACGCCGTATTCGGTCTTACTTCTGAATAAAAAGCATACGGGTCTGCCTTCAGCATGGTCTCTCCGCTATTTGTCACGATTTCATACTTATATCGTTCCTTGTCTTTCAAACTTGGAACAAATAACGTCCAAATGCCATGATCATTAACTTTCTGCATAACATGAAGCTCACCTGACCAGCTGTTAAAATCTCCAGCCACTCGAACTTCTGACGCATGAGGCGCCCACACACAAAATTCATACCCGCTTTGGCCATTCAGCTCGCGATAATGCGAGCCAAACAGCTGATAGCTTTTAAACAGACTGCCTTCGTGAAAAAGATAAACATCATGTGCTGTTGGGCTGGCAGCGGCCATGTAATCATCCTTTCTGACATCATAGTTTTCATTTATATTATTTATTCGTAGAAATATAAAAAAGCCCTTTCTAGAAAGCGCTTATATTTATTGACATAAAACTTCATTTTCTGAAGAAAAACAAAAGATATGGCGTTTTTTGTTATAAATTTAATATAGAATAAAAAACAAAATCAGATGCATATCATATAGTTTTAGAAAACAAAAAAACCTTGCAGGATATGCAAGGTTTCAGGATGACCCGTACGGGATTCGAACCCGTGTTACCGCCGTGAAAGGGCGGTGTCTTAACCGCTTGACCAACGGGCCGTCATGGCGGAGAAGGAGGGATTTGAACCCTCGCGCCGCTTACACGACCTACACCCTTAGCAGGGGCGCCTCTTCAGCCACTTGAGTACTTCTCCATATGGCTCCACAGGCAGGATTCGAACCTGCGACCGATCGGTTAACAGCCGATAGCTCTACCACTGAGCTACTGTGGAACGTTAAAGTCATGGTATGGTGGGCCTGAATGGACTCGAACCATCGACCTCACGCTTATCAGGCGTGCGCTCTAACCAGCTGAGCTACAGGCCCATGACGATATAGAAATGGAGCGGGTGATGGGAATCGAACCCACGACATCAGCTTGGAAGGCTGAGGTTTTACCACTAAACTACACCCGCAATTTTATTTGGGGCGATTGATGGGAATCGAACCCACGAATGCCAGAGCCACAATCTGGTGCGTTAACCACTTCGCCACAACCGCCAAAATATATATATATTTGTAAATGGTGGCTCGGGACGGAATCGAACCGCCGACACACGGATTTTCAGTCCGTTGCTCTACCAACTGAGCTACCGAGCCTTATTATTTAAATGGCGGTCCGGACGGGACTCGAACCCGCGACCTCCTGCGTGACAGGCAGGCATTCTAACCAACTGAACTACCGGACCATTTGATTTTAATTGGTTGCACCCTTCGGGCGCTCCTATTTAAAAGGATATTTTTTTGGTTGCGGGGGCAGGATTTGAACCTGCGACCTTCGGGTTATGAGCCCGACGAGCTACCGAACTGCTCCACCCCGCGATGATAAAATGTAAGAATATATATGGCGGAGGAAGAGGGATTCGAACCCCCGCGGGCTTTGACACCCCTGTCGGTTTTCAAGACCGATCCCTTCAGCCAGACTTGGGTATTCCTCCGTATTGTGGTGGACCTTGTAGGACTCGAACCTACGACCGGACGGTTATGAGCCGTCTGCTCTAACCAACTGAGCTAAAGGTCCTTTGGTAGCGGCGGAGGGGATCGAACCCCCGACCTCACGGGTATGAACCGTACGCTCTAGCCAGCTGAGCTACACCGCCAAATCATATATTGAAATCAAGTGGAGCCTAGCGGGATCGAACCGCTGACCTCCTGCGTGCAAAGCAGGCGCTCTCCCAGCTGAGCTAAGGCCCCAAGAATGGTCGGGAAGACAGGATTCGAACCTGCGACCCCATGGTCCCAAACCATGTGCTCTACCAAGCTGAGCTACTTCCCGATTTCATGTAGATCATGGCGCGCCCGAGAGGAGTCGAACCCCTAACCTTTTGATCCGTAGTCAAACGCTCTATCCAATTGAGCTACGGGCGCAAATTATAATGCCGAGGGCCGGACTTGAACCGGCACGGTAGTCACCTACCGCAGGATTTTAAGTCCTGTGTGTCTGCCAATTCCACCACCCCGGCGTGGATGGTATAGTTGGAGCGGAAGACGGGATTCGAACCCGCGACCCCCACCTTGGCAAGGTGGTGTTCTACCACTGAACTACTTCCGCAGAAATGGTGCGGATGAAGGGACTTGAACCCCCACGTCTGTAAAGACACTAGAGCCTGATTCTAGCGCGTCTGCCAATTCCGCCACATCCGCAACATATAAATGGTGAGCCATGAAGGACTCGAACCTTCGACCCTCTGATTAAAAGTCAGATGCTCTACCAACTGAGCTAATGGCTCTTCTTACAAGAGACTTGAATATTATATCATATAAAAGTGGTGCCGGCAAGAGGACTTGAACCCCCAACCTACTGATTACAAGTCAGTTGCTCTACCAATTGAGCTACACCGGCTCATATGTAAACATATTATGTATAGTAAGAATGGTGGAGGATGACGGGCTCGAACCGCCGACCCTCTGCTTGTAAGGCAGATGCTCTCCCAGCTGAGCTAATCCTCCATAATTGCACTAACGTGCAACTGCTTGGCGGCGTCCTACTCTCACAGGGGGAAACCCCCGACTACCATCGGCGCTGAAGAGCTTAACTTCCGTGTTCGGCATGGGAACGGGTGTGACCTCTTCGCTATCGCCACCAAACAATTGAGAGTGTTCTCTCAAAACTAGATAACAGGTGTGACATCATTAGGAATTAGGTTAAGTCCTCGATCGATTAGTATCTGTCAGCTCCATGTGTCGCCACACTTCCACCTCAGACCTATCAACCTGATCATCTTTCAGGGATCTTACTTCCTTGCGGAATGGGAAATCTCATCTTGAGGGGGGCTTCATGCTTAGATGCTTTCAGCACTTATCCCGTCCGCACATAGCTACCCAGCGATGCCCTTGGCAGAACAACTGGTACACCAGCGGTGCGTCCATCCCGGTCCTCTCGTACTAAGGACAGCTCCTCTCAAATTTCCTGCGCCCGCGACGGATAGGGACCGAACTGTCTCACGACGTTCTGAACCCAGCTCGCGTACCGCTTTAATGGGCGAACAGCCCAACCCTTGGGACCGACTACAGCCCCAGGATGCGATGAGCCGACATCGAGGTGCCAAACCTCCCCGTCGATGTGGACTCTTGGGGGAGATAAGCCTGTTATCCCCGGGGTAGCTTTTATCCGTTGAGCGATGGCCCTTCCATGCGGAACCACCGGATCACTAAGCCCGACTTTCGTCCCTGCTCGACTTGTAGGTCTCGCAGTCAAGCTCCCTTGTGCCTTTACACTCTGCGAATGATTTCCAACCATTCTGAGGGAACCTTTGGGCGCCTCCGTTACCTTTTAGGAGGCGACCGCCCCAGTCAAACTGCCCACCTGACACTGTCTCCCCGCCCGATAAGGGCGGCGGGTTAGAAGGTCAATACAGCCAGGGTAGTATCCCACCGATGCCTCCACCGAAGCTGGCGCTCCGGTTTCCAAGGCTCCTACCTATCCTGTACAAGCTGTACCAACATTCAATATCAGGCTGCAGTAAAGCTCCACGGGGTCTTTCCGTCCTGTCGCGGGTAACCTGCATCTTCACAGGTACTATAATTTCACCGAGTCTCTCGTTGAGACAGTGCCCAGATCGTTGCGCCTTTCGTGCGGGTCGGAACTTACCCGACAAGGAATTTCGCTACCTTAGGACCGTTATAGTTACGGCCGCCGTTTACTGGGGCTTCAATTCGCACCTTCGCTTACGCTAAGCGCTCCTCTTAACCTTCCAGCACCGGGCAGGCGTCAGCCCCTATACTTCGCCTTACGGCTTCGCAGAGACCTGTGTTTTTGCTAAACAGTCGCCTGGGCCTATTCACTGCGGCTCTCTCGGGCTTGCACCCTAACAGAGCACCCCTTCTCCCGAAGTTACGGGGTCATTTTGCCGAGTTCCTTAACGAGAGTTCTCTCGATCACCTTAGGATTCTCTCCTCGCCTACCTGTGTCGGTTTGCGGTACGGGCACCTCTCACCTCGCTAGAGGCTTTTCTTGGCAGTGTGGAATCAGGAACTTCGCTACTATATTTCGCTCGCCATCACAGCTCAGCCTTATGGGAAACGGATTTGCCTATTTCCCAGCCTAACTGCTTGGACGCGGATATCCAATACCGCGCTTACCCTATCCTCCTGCGTCCCCCCATTGCTCAAATGGTGAGGAGGTGGTACAGGAATATCAACCTGTTGTCCATCGCCTACGCCTTTCGGCCTCGGCTTAGGTCCCGACTAACCCTGAGCGGACGAGCCTTCCTCAGGAAACCTTAGGCATTCGGTGGAGGGGATTCTCACCCCTCTTTCGCTACTCATACCGGCATTCTCACTTCTAAGCGCTCCACCAGTCCTTCCGGTCTGGCTTCACAGCCCTTAGAACGCTCTCCTACCACTGTTCGAAGAACAGTCCGCAGCTTCGGTGATACGTTTAGCCCCGGTACATTTTCGGCGCAGAGTCACTCGACCAGTGAGCTATTACGCACTCTTTAAATGGTGGCTGCTTCTAAGCCAACATCCTGGTTGTCTAAGCAACTCCACATCCTTTTCCACTTAACGTATACTTTGGGACCTTAGCTGGCGGTCTGGGCTGTTTCCCTTTCGACTACGGATCTTATCACTCGCAGTCTGACTCCCAAGGATAAGTCATTGGCATTCGGAGTTTGACTGAATTCGGTAACCCGGTAGGGGCCCCTAGTCCAATCAGTGCTCTACCTCCAAGACTCTTACCTTGAGGCTAGCCCTAAAGCTATTTCGGAGAGAACCAGCTATCTCCAGGTTCGATTGGCATTTCACCCCTACCCACACCTCATCCCCGCACTTTTCAACGTGCGTGGGTTCGGGCCTCCATTCAGTGTTACCTGAACTTCACCCTGGACATGGGTAGATCACCTGGTTTCGGGTCTACGACCACGTACTCATGCGCCCTATTCAGACTCGCTTTCGCTGCGGCTCCGCATCTTCTGCTTAACCTTGCACGGGATCGTAACTCGCCGGTTCATTCTACAAAAGGCACGCCATCACCCGTTAACGGGCTCTGACTACTTGTAGGCACACGGTTTCAGGATCTCTTTCACTCCCCTTCCGGGGTGCTTTTCACCTTTCCCTCACGGTACTGGTTCACTATCGGTCACTAGGGAGTATTTAGCCTTGGGAGATGGTCCTCCCGGATTCCGACGGAATTTCACGTGTTCCGCCGTACTCAGGATCCACTCTGGAGAGAACGAAGTTTTGACTACAGGGCTGTTACCTCCTATGGCGGGCCTTTCCAGACCTCTTCATCTACCTCGTTCCTTTGTAACTCCGTACAGAGTGTCCTACAACCCCAAGAGGCAAGCCTCTTGGTTTGGGCTAATCCCGTTTCGCTCGCCGCTACTCAGGGAATCGCATTTGCTTTCTCTTCCTCCGGGTACTTAGATGTTT
This sequence comes from Bacillus sp. B28, assembly GCF_029536185.1. NCBI lineage: Bacteria > Bacillati > Bacillota > Bacilli > Caryophanales > Bacillaceae > Bacillus > Bacillus sp. B28. Next base: position 3,066,890 of record NZ_CP120511.1, read on the forward strand.
CAGTTCCCCGGGTCTGCCTTCTCATATCCTATGAATTCAGATATGGATACCACTCCATTACGAGTGGTGGGTTTCCCCATTCGGAAATCTCCGGATCAAAGCTTGCTTACAGCTCCCCGAAGCATATCGGTGTTCGTCCCGTCCTTCATCGGCTCCTAGTGCCAAGGCATCCACCGTGCGCCCTTTCTAACTTAACCGTTAAAAAGAATCACTATGTGATATCTTGTGTTACTAATTGAATGTGATGTCTACTGTTATCTAGTTTTCAAAGAACACGTTTCGAAGGAATGATCCTTCAAAACTAAACAAGACAGGGAACGTTCTGTTTATAAGACCCAAGGTCTTATATTCCGTAAATATCCTTAGAAAGGAGGTGATCCAGCCGCACCTTCCGATACGGCTACCTTGTTACGACTTCACCCCAATCATCTGTCCCACCTTCGGCGGCTGGCTCCATAAAGGTTACCTCACCGACTTCGGGTGTTACAAACTCTCGTGGTGTGACGGGCGGTGTGTACAAGGCCCGGGAACGTATTCACCGCGGCATGCTGATCCGCGATTACTAGCGATTCCAGCTTCACGCAGTCGAGTTGCAGACTGCGATCCGAACTGAGAACAGATTTGTGGGATTGGCTTAACCTCGCGGTTTCGCTGCCCTTTGTTCTGTCCATTGTAGCACGTGTGTAGCCCAGGTCATAAGGGGCATGATGATTTGACGTCATCCCCACCTTCCTCCGGTTTGTCACCGGCAGTCACCTTAGAGTGCCCAACTGAATGCTGGCAACTAAGATCAAGGGTTGCGCTCGTTGCGGGACTTAACCCAACATCTCACGACACGAGCTGACGACAACCATGCACCACCTGTCACTCTGCCCCCGAAGGGGACGTCCTATCTCTAGGATTGTCAGAGGATGTCAAGACCTGGTAAGGTTCTTCGCGTTGCTTCGAATTAAACCACATGCTCCACCGCTTGTGCGGGCCCCCGTCAATTCCTTTGAGTTTCAGTCTTGCGACCGTACTCCCCAGGCGGAGTGCTTAATGCGTTAGCTGCAGCACTAAGGGGCGGAAACCCCCTAACACTTAGCACTCATCGTTTACGGCGTGGACTACCAGGGTATCTAATCCTGTTCGCTCCCCACGCTTTCGCTCCTCAGCGTCAGTTACAGACCAGAGAGTCGCCTTCGCCACTGGTGTTCCTCCACATCTCTACGCATTTCACCGCTACACGTGGAATTCCACTCTCCTCTTCTGCACTCAAGTTCCCCAGTTTCCAATGACCCTCCCCGGTTGAGCCGGGGGCTTTCACATCAGACTTAAGGAACCGCCTGCGAGCCCTTTACGCCCAATAATTCCGGACAACGCTTGCCACCTACGTATTACCGCGGCTGCTGGCACGTAGTTAGCCGTGGCTTTCTGGTTAGGTACCGTCAAGGTACCGCCCTATTCGAACGGTACTTGTTCTTCCCTAACAACAGAGCTTTACGATCCGAAAACCTTCATCACTCACGCGGCGTTGCTCCGTCAGACTTTCGTCCATTGCGGAAGATTCCCTACTGCTGCCTCCCGTAGGAGTCTGGGCCGTGTCTCAGTCCCAGTGTGGCCGATCACCCTCTCAGGTCGGCTACGCATCGTTGCCTTGGTGAGCCATTACCTCACCAACTAGCTAATGCGCCGCGGGTCCATCTGTAAGTGGTAGCCGAAGCCACCTTTTATGTTTGAACCATGCGGTTCAAACAAGCATCCGGTATTAGCCCCGGTTTCCCGGAGTTATCCCAGTCTTACAGGCAGGTTACCCACGTGTTACTCACCCGTCCGCCGCTAACATCGGGGAGCAAGCTCCCATCTGTCCGCTCGACTTGCATGTATTAGGCACGCCGCCAGCGTTCGTCCTGAGCCAGGATCAAACTCTCCGATAAATGGATCGCAGATTGAGTTCACCACATCCTGTGGCAACATCTGCGTGATCTGCATCGTGCAGACCTTAGTTTGACTGACTACGCACATCGCTGTGCGATTTATAATAAAACTTGAATTAACAGGTACGTTTTGTCTTGTTTAGTTTTCAAAGATCATCACCGCTCTCAATGAAGCAGCTTTACTAATATAACACTCAACTTCTTAATTGTCAACAACTTTTTTAAAAGTTGTTTAAAGCTTCTTGTTTTGTCTGCTGTTCATCAGCGACGTTTAATAATATAACACCTATAATTATTTATTGCAATAGTTTTTTTAAAAAATCTATAAAACAATAAAACTGTAATCTTTCTTTATTCTATCTAACTTATAATGCTTTATAAAACATTTATCTAATAAAGAACATTTACCACAGTCAATGTCATCTTGTTGTTTTAACCTTTTTCTTGTATAGTAGAAACGAACTAAATATCCGATGACCACAAGGGGAGCATAAAAGCTGAGAGTGAGCGGTTTCGTTCTGACCCTTTGAACCTGTTAGTTAACGCTGGCGTAGGGATGTGGCAAAGTCAAATGAATTGCAGATTGTAAAGCAGTGCGTGGAACTTTCCTCATCCTTCCGCGTGCTGCTTTTTTGTGTCCTTTTGGATTGTCTATCGATGGAAGGGGATTTTTATGGCTCAATCAAGACAACTGGTACGTCTTATTGAAATTGCAATCATGACTGCTGCTGCTGTCATTTTAGACATCGTTTCCGGAATGTTCCTCCGTATGCCTCAAGGAGGGTCGGTATCCATCATGATGATTCCGATTTTTTTGATTTCTTTTCGCTGGGGAGTTAAAGCGGGGCTTACCACCGGTCTATTGACAGGTCTCGTTCAAATTGCGATCGGAAATCTATTTCTTCAGCACCCTGTACAGCTGTTGCTTGATTACATTGCAGCGTTCGCCGCTGTCGGCATAAGCGGCTTTTTCGCTTCCGCTGTCCGCAAATCCGCCTTATCAAAAGCAAAAGGGAAATTGATCGTATCAATTATTTGCGCAGTTTTTATCGGCAGTTTTCTGCGTTATGCTGCACACGTGATTTCAGGGGCTGTATTTTTCGGCAGCTTTGCACCAAAAGGAACACCGGTATGGATTTACTCGTTAACTTATAATGCTACTTATATGGTTCCGTCATTCATCATCTGTGCGATTGTCCTTTGTTTATTGTTCATGACAGCTCCGCGCTTGCTGAAAACTGAAAAAGCTTAATCTAACCCCCCCCAGCGGCCGTTCCGCTGGGGGGGGTTTTTATCTTCCGTTAAGCAGTTTTTTTAATGAAGCGAGATCCGGCCAGCCGAATCCTATTTCTTTCATGCTTTCTCCTGCGATTTCAAAACTATCCTCGGCTGCTCTTTCAGGTGAAAACGACTGATAAAATGTAATCGAAGGATTCTCCTCTACGACCCAAACAAACATGCTCGTAAAGCCATGATCAAGCAAAAAATCTGTTCCCTTTGTCAAAAGCGCTCTGCCTGCACCTTGCCGCTGCTTTTCTTCTAAAAGGTAAATGGCATACAACTCTCCGTCATAGCCGCTCTGCTCTGAACGAATTGGACCAAAAGATGCAAAGCCGAATACTGAACCTTCTTCATCTTCTGCTACAAAGACCCCCTTTAATGAACGGCTTTTCCATTTGGCTTCAAAATCCTTGTAGTTCAAACCATTTAAGTATTCAGCGGAGACAATGCCGCTGTAAGTTGTCACCCAGCTGTCAACATGCACTTTTGCGATGGCCTTTATATCATCTAGACGTGCTTCTCTTATAGTCACCATTCATTCTCTAATCCTTTCCGCAATGGTTATTCAGATTTTTGAACAGGTTTTGTTTCTTTTAATTCATTTGTCAGTTCGTTGATGCTCTGTTTGATGTTGCCTTTTCCTGAAAAGTTCTCAATCATTTCTTTTACGTCGATTCCCGAAGACGCTTTTAAGCTTTCTTGCAGGCTGGACATTAAGTTTGTCGCATAGCTTGTGACTTTGTTGGCGCCGCTTGAATCACCGTTTCCTCCTGTATCAACGACAGTGATCTTATCAATATTTGAAAGCGGTGCTGATACCTGTTTCGCGTATTCCGGAAGCATTTTGACAATCATATCAAAAATCGCAGCCTGACCGTACTGCTCAAAGGCAGCGGCAATTTTTTCTTTCGCTTCCGCTTCCGCAAGACCTTTTAAGCGAATAACCTCAGCCTCTGTCTCACCTTTTGCTTTTTCAGCTTCTGCTTTTGCAAGGCCGTCAATTCTGACCCTTTCAGCTTCAGCCTTCGCCATTGCTTCTATGCTGTATTTCTTGGCATCGGCTTGGGCGAGCTGTTTGGCTTTTTCAGCAGCGGCAGATTGCTCAACTGAATAGCGGTCTGCATCGGCTTTTTTCTTCACTTCAGAGTCATACTGGCGTTCACGGCGGAGAATTTCTTTTTCTTCTAATTCAATTTGTTTTTGGCGTTCTATAATCTTGACCTGCATTTCCTGTTCAGTCACCTGCTGGCGTGCTTTGGCTGTTTCCAAATCGTATGCCTGGTCAGCGTTGGCTTTTGCTGTATCTTGATCTCGCCGGTATTCAGCCATTTTAAGCTGATTGATTTTTTCAGCTTCGGCAATTTCCGTCGCTCGTTCAAGCTCTGATTTTTTGGCTTCTTTATCGGCTTCCGCCCTCTTAATTCTTGTTTCTTTATCGGCTTCTGCGGTTGCAATGTCAGCATCACGTTTTACCTGCGCAATTCTCGGTTTACCTAGTGATTCAAGATAGCCGTTTTTATCACGGACATCTTTAATGGTAAAGGAGACAATCACAAGACCCATCTTCGCAAGATCCTGTGAAGCGACACGCTGCACTTCTTGAGAGAATTTTTCGCGGTTTTTATAAATTTCTTCTACTGTCATAGACCCGAGAATGGAACGGAGGTGGCCTTCCAGTACCTCACGTGCCTCCTGCTCACGGTCTTCTTTTGACTTTCCTAAAAATTGTTCGGCTGCTGTGGCGATTTCTCCAATAGAGCCGCCGATTTTAATAATTGCAGTTCCGTCTGCCATTACAGGCACACCTTGCTCGGTATACACTTCAGGTGTCGATACATCGAGTTTGCTTGATAACAGACTTAGCGGCTCAGCCTGCTGAAAAACCGGAAGAACAAAGGTTCCTCCTCCGCGAACAATCTTCAGGCGGTTGCCTCCCTCATCAACGTGAACATTTTTATTTCCAAGATAACTTCCTGTAACAATTAACGCTTCATCAGGCCCTGCCGTACGATATTTTGTAATAAATACCGCTATAAGTGCAATGAGTAAAAAGAATACAACTGCGATGACGATGATAATCGGCATTGTCATATGACATTCCTCCTTGTTTTATAAAGATTCATGCGGAGTGACTGAAAGAACTCCGTTTTTGACATCAACAACTAAGACGACTGTTCCGTAACTGATCTGTTCATTTTCAAAGCTGATCGCTGATTTTGAAATCGTACCGCCTATCCCTTCAATCAGTACTTCTCCAAATCCATCAACCGGAACAGCGGTTATGACTTTTCCGAGTCTACCTCTAAGATCACCTTCCCGATAAGTCAATGATTCTTCTGCCGATGATAAAGGGACAAGCACAAATAAATGGAGCAATATCACCAGCAGCACTGAAAGAAGACAGGATAATAGAGCAATAATCAGGCTGGGGAGGGGGAAAACTGTTTCGCCTATATATCCTAATGCGGAGAAAAATGTGAAAAATGAGAGCACCAATGTCGGGTTTAAAAACGGAATAGCTTCGGACAGCCCTTCAAACACATCTCCGAAAAATAAAAATAGCAGCGTGAGGCTTCCGGCTATGATAAGGGTGTAAAGGTAAATCGTTTGGACAGGAATACCGTATAACTCCAATTTTCTCATCCTTTCTAAGCTGCTACTTTAACCGACGGCCGTCGTTACCTTTTATACGAGATACAGAGGAAAAGGTTTCGAAATTTTTCGATAAATTCTCCCCACGAAGTACTTTATAAATGATAAATGCTTTTATATATGGTAATGTTTTTTCAGGAGGAGATATGATGAGTATCTTTAATGAAGCCAGATTAGAAACATGGAATGAAGTAAAAGGACTTTCCGATGAAAAGCTGAATCAGAAGCCTTCTTCTGATGAATGGAGTATACGGGAAGTTCTTGATCATTTGAAGAAAATTGATATGACCGCCCAAAATATGCTGAAAGAACGAGTAAAGGAAGCGCCTGTTAAGGAGATTGAGGAAAAACCGCTTACGGCCGCACAGGATAGAAGCAATAAACGAAAAGCGCCGGCCCATCTTGAACCGGATCATGATTTTATTTCAGGCAGCCAAATGAAACGGGAGCTTGATGTTGTAAGGGAGCAGCTGACAGCTGTTATTGCCTCTCTTAAAGAAGAAGATTTTGAGAGAGTATTGCCGCATCCCGTGTTTCAAGAGCTGACCGTCAGACAATGGATCGATTTTATCGGCCATCATGAAAAACGCCACCTCAGCCAGATTAAAGAAATTAAAGAGAAAATAGAAAGAGTCTGATTTATTCAGACTCTTTCTGCTTTTTGTTTGATGTTCCGCTGGTATGAATGAACGATTATTTCATCACCCGCATACACGGCACCGGGTCTCTCGACAATACATACAATGCCCCTTATCCCCAACGCATGGCGGACAAAAGCCGGTGCAAGCTTTGGCTTGTCCGGATAATAAGACTGGATGACTTCACCCGGCTGGATACACGGATCATTTTCTCCCTCACACAGTAAAGCGGCGCCGCTCGGAAATATAAGCCGGCTTCCTTCTTTTAATGTTGTGAAATCAGGTATACCGCTGATTGCAACATTTGCACCGAGCCATTCGGGAAAAATACTCGGGACGCCCATTTTCAAAGCAATTTCGTCACATTCTTCTGTTGAAACAATTGAAATTTGTCTGCGGTTAAAAATTTCTGTTCCTCTTGAAAACATTGGCTCTCGAGCCCCAGCTTTTTTTGTCAGGCCGAAATGTAAGTCGCCGGGAATGCCGCCATAATCAAAATCGAGCTTGTCCATTTGTTTTGTTACAAAGCCTTCTGTATCTGCAACATATAAGCCTTCCGTTTTTGCGGTCATGCGTTTCCACATAAGCTTGCACCGTCCTTCATCTCTAGGATTGTCACTTATGTTCAATTATCCAAAAAAATCCCGCTCTGTAAAGGAGCGGGATCATCGCATTATACAGTTTTGGGGGTAAGATTAAAGCAGCGCTTGTAGATCCAGTTATATGCTTTCTCATTTAAATCTCTAGGATTACCGAAGGTTTGCGGATCTTTCATCGCTTCTTTTGACAAGCGCTCGATCATGTCAGGCGATACCCCTTGTTCTTCTAAAGTCGGTACTTCTAACTCTTTCACAAGATCGTACATCCAGTTGACAGATGCTTTTGCAGCTTCTTCTGTTGTCATATTGCTTGTATCAATGCCAAACGCTTTTGCGATGCGGGCAAATTTCTCCGGATAGCCCTTCCAGTTGTATTCCATAACAGGGCCCATCATTGCCGCTACACATTGACCGTGAGCGACCGGGATGATACCGCCGAGTGTTTGGCTCATGGCGTGAGCAGCACCCGCTGATTCACTGCCGTAAGAAAGACCGGCAAGCATAGCAGCTTGCGCCATTCCGTATCTGGCTTCGAGATCTTCTCCGTCAGCAAATGCTCTCTTAATGTAGTGAGCGGCATATTCAATCGCCATCAACGCCACTGCGTCTGTAATCGGCTGCGCAAATTTCATTGTGTAGCACTCAATGGCGTGAGCGAGAGCATCAATCCCCGTCATTGCTGTTACGTGCGGCGGCATTGAGACGTGAAGCTCTGGGTCAATCACAGTCAAATGCGCGGCAATCAACGGACCGCCTGTGTTAAATTTGAATTCTCTTTCTTCATCTGTAATAACCGCCCATTGCGTCACCTCTGAGCCTGTTCCAGCCGTTGTCGGAATTGTCGTAAGCGGAGGAATGCGGTTCTCCAGCGGTTTCTTTCCTTCGGCTGCTTCATAATCAAGTACGCTTCCCTCGTGAGTCGCTTCTACCCCGATGGCCTTCGCTGTATCCATGGAGCTTCCGCCTCCGACTGCCACCAAACCGTTGCAGTTCTCTTTTTTGTAAAGCTCAGAACCTTCTTTTACAAGCCGTACAGGAGGGTTTGGCTCAACTTTATTAAAGAGCACCACTTCAATGCCTGCCCCTTTTAATGACTCGATGACAGGATCTGCGACGCCGGCTTTATAAATTCCAGGGTCTGTAACAAGCAATGCTTTTGAAACACCCAGTCCAGCTACTTCTTTTCCTACGTGGTTGATGGCGCCAATTCCGTGCTTAATCACAGTCGGAATTTCAAATGTGTGAAATTTATGCATGCTTTCTACTTTCATATTTAATGTCATCATCAATCTCCCCCTCTTATGAATTGAACCAATTAACCGCTGCCGGTTTTGTGTTGCGATAGACATGTTTGACTTCTGTGTACTCTTCAAGCCCTATTTTTCCAAGTTCCCGTCCGAATCCGGATTGCTTATAGCCGCCCCATGGCGCCTGCGCAAAGTACGGATGGAAATCGTTAATCCAAACTGTTCCCATTCTCAAATGGGCTGCTACACGTTCACACTTTTCAATATCTTTCGACCATACAGCTCCGGCCAATCCGTAAATCGTATCATTCGCCAGTGAAATTACTTCTTCTTCAGAACTGAATGTTTCGACAGTTAATACTGGCCCAAATACTTCTTCCTGAACAATTCTCATGTCAGATTTACAGTTTGAAAAAATGGTAGGTTCATAGAAAAAACCGTTTTGAAGTGCTGGATCTTCCGGACGTTTGCCGCCAGTCTCCAGTTTTGCCCCTTCTTCCAGTCCGATCTCTACATATTTTTCAACCTTTTCTCTATGCTCCGCGGAGATAAGCGGACCGCTTTCTGTCTCTTCGTGAAAACCGTTTCCGAGTTTAATGCGTTTCGCCCGCTTGACAAGCTCTGCTAAAAATCGATCATGAATATCTTCTTCTACAAGCAATCGGGACCCGGCGGAGCATACTTGGCCGGCGTGGAAAAATACGGCGTTTAGCGCCTGATCAACCGCGACTTCCAGGTCTGCATCTTTAAAGACGATATTTGGATTTTTCCCTCCAAGCTCAAGCGCAATTTTTTTAACGTTGCCGCTTGCCGCCCGCATGATTTTTTTGCCTGTTTCAATTCCGCCTGTAAACGAAATTAAGTCAACATCTTTGTTTACAGCAAGCTCGTCACCCACTGTGGCGCCCGGTCCCAACACAAGGTTTGCGACACCTTTTGGAACTCCGGCTTTCTCCATCAGCTTAAAGACTTTGATTGTCGTCAGCGGTGTGATCTCACTCGGCTTCATGACAATTGTATTGCCTGCCGCTAAAGCCGGGGCGATTTTCCAGCTTGCTTGCAGAAGCGGATAATTCCACGGCGTGATTTGTCCGCATACGCCAATTGGCTCCCTGATGATTTTACTTTCCGAATCAGGGATTGGAGATGAGATGATCTCTCCTCCATCTTTATCTGCCAGACCAGCATAATACTGAAAAACATTGGCGATATCGTCCATATCGGCTTTGCTTTCCTCAAGCGTTTTTCCTGTATCAAGGGATTCGAGCTCAGCCAGCTCGTCTAGATCGCGTCTGATTAATTCCGCAATTTTCAGAACTATTTTTCCGCGTTCAAGTCCTGAAAGAGAAGGCCACTCTCCTGCGTCAAAAGCTCTTCGTGCAGCAGCGATTGCTTTAACGGCATCCTCACGCCCGCCCTCGCTAACTGTTGCAATTTCTTCTTGATTAAATGGATTAATAATACTGCGGACCTGCCCTTTTTCGGCACTGATCCATTCACCGTCAATGTATAATGTTTGACTCATCTAAGCCCTCCTTGACGAAAATAAAGTTTGTTAAATAAAAATTTAATGTTTTTAACAACCTTAATCTAACATAAGGTTTTTAAACTGTCAAAGCCCTAATTATGATTTTTCGTTTTGACTTTTCTCTAGGTTTCGTTAAGATAAAGAACATAAAGAAATGACTTAACAAATTTAATTTTCTAAAGGAAAAGAGGGTCAGTATGGATGAAAATCCAGAATTTGCAGCTATAGAACAGGCACGGGATCTTGTTATTGACTCCATTGCTGAAACAATGGATCTTTACGGAATTACCCGAAGTGTCGGGATATTATATGGAACGATGTACATGCGGGACGAGATGACGCTTGACGAAATGCGGGAGGAGCTGCAAATGAGCAAGCCCAGCATGAGCACAGGTGTCAAAAAGCTTCAGGATTTAAATGTCGTGAAAAAGACATTTCACCGTGGCATCCGCAAGCACACATTTGTAGCCGAAAAAGATTTCTTTAAATTTTTCACGAATTTCTTTCCGCCAAAATGGGAACGGGAAGTTCAGGTGAATGTATCAGCAATTGAGGAGGCTCAGGCTGATTTACAAGAGGTCTTGCATAAGGAAGAACTCAATGAGGAAATGAAAAATGAAGCGCAACGTTTATACGAACAGCTGGAAAGTTCTAAAGCCTACTACGATTGGCTGAAACGTCTCGCTGAATCGGTGCAGAGCGGAGAGATCTTTAAATTTATACCAATTGAAACAAAATAATCGAAAAACGTCTGGAAAACCGGACGTTTTTTTGTTTTTCCGCTATATTTACTGCGAATTTGAAAAATACGGGAAAAACACCCCATTTACTTCCATTTTATTTGATGGTAATTTTATGTAGGTAAAATTTGTATTTGGCCTTTAAGAGGAGGTGGAAAGCAGAGGCAGGCCTTTAATCTTTATCATTTATTAGGGGGAATTTTTATTATGAAACGCAAGTTATTATCTTCTTTGGCAATTAGTGCATTAAGTCTCGGTTTACTCGTTTCTGCGCCTTCAGCTTCTTTTGCAGCTGAATCTAAGTCATCTTCTGCTCATACTGAGTCTACGATGAGAGCCCAATCAACAGCTTCATTGTTTGCAACAATTAAAGGAGCGAGCAAAACAGAATGGTCTTTCTCTGATATCGAATTGACATACCGTCCAAACACGCTTCTCAGCCTTGGCGTGATGGAATTCACATTGCCAAGCGGATTTACAGCAAATACAAAAGATACGATGAACGGAAATGCATTGCGCGAAACACAGATCCTCAATAACGGTAAAACAGTAAGAGTACCTCTGGCTCTTGATTTATTAGGCGCTGGTGAATTCAAGTTAAAACTGAATAACAAAACGCTTCCTGCCGCTGGTACATATACTTTCCGTGCGGAGAACAAATCACTGAGCATCGGAAATAAATTTTACGCGGAAGCCAGCATCGAAGTGGCTAAGCGCAGCACACCTCCGACTCAGCCATGCAACTGTAAATAATCACAGAGGGCCGGCTTAACGCCGGTCTTTTTTACGTATTTTGACTCCTTTTCCTCTCCCTTTTCCCTCTATTTCCAGTTACCTTTTCACTTGTATTAAATTTAAATTGACAAACACTAGAAACAGGAGTAAATTCTTGAGTGTTCAATTTCATAAAGTCTCTTTTACCGCTTAATCAAACACGAACGGGGAAACCAATGATTGGCTGTTTCACAAAACGGCCTTGGGGTGAATCTTACTTAGTAAGAAGGGGTACTCTGAATCCCTAATCCGACAGCTAACCTCGTAGGCGTATACAGAGAGGAGGTCTATTTTGACCATTCTTTGTAATGGTCTTTTTTACTTCAAAACGCTAATTTTATTAAGGGAGTCTTGAACATTGGGAAGAATAAAAAACAAGCAATTTGCAGTAATCGGGCTTGGACGGTTCGGCGGAAGCATTTGCAAAGAGCTGCACAGAATGGGCCATGAGGTCCTTGCCATTGATATTAACGAAGAAAAGGTCAATGCCTTCGCTTCCTACGCAACCCATGCGGTCATTGCCAATGCCACTGAAGAAAACGAATTGCTTTCACTGGGAATTCGTAATTTTGAATATGTCGTCGTGGCTATAGGGGCGAATATTCAAGCGAGCACACTGACCACTTTGCTATTGAAAGAGCTTCACATTCCAAATATTTGGGTGAAAGCTCAAAATTATTATCACCATAAGGTGCTGGAAAAAATCGGCGCCGACCGCATTATTCATCCGGAAAAGGATATGGGCGTCAAAATCGCACAAAGTCTCTCTGATGAAAATGTCTTGAATTATATCGACTTATCTGATGATTACAGTATTGTTGAGCTGCTGGCAACACGAAAACTGAATTCCAAATCCATTCATGATCTGAATGTGAGAGCAAAGTACGGATGTACCATCCTGGCAATTAAACATAATGGAGATGTTCGCCTTTCTCCTGCACCGGAAGAGGTGATTTACGAACAAGACTGCCTGGTGATGATGGGTCACAAAAAGGATATTAAACGCTTCGAAAACGAAGGGATGTAGACAAAGGTGGGACTTCATAAGGAAACTGTAATCAAGTGGGTTCGTTTTTCTCCCCCGCAAGTGCTTGCCATTGGTTTTTTTCTAACTATTATTATTGGCTCTCTTTTGTTAAAGCTCCCGATTTCTGCTGCGAAGCCGTTATCATGGATAGATGCCCTTTTTACAGCGGCTTCTGCTACAACTGTTACCGGGCTTGCAGTTGTTGACACTGGGACAGAATTTACGGTGTTCGGGCAAACTGTCATCATGGGTCTGATTCAAGTCGGCGGGCTTGGCTTTATGACATTTGCTGTTCTGATCGTCATGATTTTAGGAAAAAAAATCGGATTAAAAGAACGAATGCTGGTCCGGGAAGCCTTAAACCAGCCGACAATCGGCGGCGTGATAGGTCTTGTCAAAGTCCTGTTTCTATTTTCAATCAGTATCGAATTGATCGCCGCCCTGATCTTATCCATCCGGCTTGTGCCACAGTATGGCTGGGCATCCGGATTGTTTGCCAGTGTGTTTCATGCAATATCGGCTTTTAACAATGCCGGTTTTTCTTTATGGCCGGATAATTTAATGAGCTACGTTGGTGATCCTGCAGTCAACCTTGTCATTACGTTCTTATTTATCACAGGGGGCATCGGGTTTACGGTGCTTTTTGACATCCTGAAAAATCGGCGTTTCAAAGCCTTTTCATTACATACGAAACTGATGCTTGCGGGAACGTTCATTTTGAATATTGCTGCTACGCTGATTATCTTTATTTTAGAGTACAGCAACCCCGGCACGCTTGGTTCCCTGCATTTTCCAGATAAACTGTGGGCTTCGTATTTTCAGGCAGTGACGCCGAGAACCGCGGGCTTCAACTCTGTGGATTTTGGCAGCATGAGAGAAGGCACCATTGTATTTGTCCTGCTGCTGATGTTTATCGGAGCGGGCAGTGCTTCAACGGCGAGCGGTATTAAGCTGACTACTTTCATCGTGATTTTAATGTCTGTCATCGCTTATTTAAAAGGGCATAAAGAAACTGTTATTTTTCGCCGGACCATAAAATATCCGATCATTATTAAGGCCTTAGCAGTCAGTGTTATCAGTTTGTTCATCGTCTTTATAGGGATTTTCGCCTTGACCATTACAGAACAAGCGCCGTTTATACAGGTTGTTTTTGAAACCTTTTCCGCATTCGGAACAGTCGGACTGACAATGGGGCTGACTCCCGAACTGACAACAGCGGGGAAATGTATCATTATCGCGATTATGTTCATCGGAAGAATCGGTCCGTTGACGTTTGTTTTTTCATTTGCTAAAACAGAAAAATCAAATATTCGTTACCCTGACGGCGAGGTGTTTACTGGGTGATGTAAAAAAATCCGGCATATTACATGCCGGATTTTTTATGATTCAATATGAGATTGATTTTGTCTTTTTTCCTGCTCCGCGATGATATCATTATCTTCTGCGTTATCACGCGTCACTTTTTGTGTAAGGATCGCGCCAACCGCTACAAGGATCATCACTGCAATGTAGTAGCCTTTTTCATTGAGTTCGAGATTATCAGCGTTATAGAGTCCGATACAAAACAAAAATACTCCCGCAAAAAAAGTGAAATAAGCTAATACAGTAAAGGCAACCGTGTTTCTCCGTCTATATTTCTGCACCTTTGTTCCCTCCTGAAGCATAGTTATTAAGTGATAACTTCCGTGGAATATTATACCTCAAATTCCCCTGAATGGAACAAAAAAATAAAAATACCAGGAGAAACGGCTCAGGTTGCTTCCTTTATTTCAACAGCTGAGTCATCAATCCAGCCGACCAGTTTATTATTGACTTGGAATTGGTACCATACGGACTGGCCTTTCTGTTTTTTAGATACAACCTTTATATCCTTGCCAACATAAGATTGCGCAGAGGTCAGCTTAATGGATTGATCATCAGTAGAAGGCTTAGACCATACATCTTGAACGGCGCTGTCTTTGATGGAGCCTTTTAAATCCACAGATTTCAGAGATGGATTCACCTCATCGTATTCATCTAAATCGTACTTTTCCACAATGGCGCTGATTTTATCAGCATATTCCGGGTCTGTGGCATAGCCTGATGTTTGAAGAGCGCCTGCTGCTTCTTGATAATCCTCAGCTTCAAGCACCGGCTTATACTTCTTTTTATTCCACGATGTGCCTTGGACAAATAATTTGGCGTGATCATCCATTGATTCAAAAAACGTGCTGTATTTGCGGAATTTCGCGCGAATCGTTTTTCTTTCCCCTTTTTCAAATTCATCGGTATCCATGGTGACGTGATGTCCTTTATAATTTCCTTTTACGCCAAACAGGTTGTTGGCTTTAGAGGCAAGCTCGCTGTTTCCCCAGTCAGATTCGAGTATGGCCTGAGCTATCGTTATGCTGGGAAGGATATGATATTTTTCATATAAAATTTGAGCATGTCCGGAAAGGCTGTCAATAAATACTTGCTGTTCATCAATTTCTTCAGGTTCTTTGGATGTTTCAATTGGCTTTGAAAGAGTTGTCACTAAAACAAACAAGGCTAGCGGAATCGATACAACGAAAAATAGAGAGATGAAGAGTCTACGTTTTTTCAGTTTTTTACGGGCCATGAAAACCTTCCTTCGATTTAAAAGATTACGAGTGTAAAAGAATCTACCTTTAAGAATTTTACTTGTACTTCTAATATTTTTCAATTCTTTAGGGATAAAGTTTGAGAGAGAACACACAAAAAACCTTTCCCCTCAAGGGAAAGGCAGTGATCATGTATCTATTTTTGTAAAACTGTGCTGTTTAAAATGTCTGAGCGCATCACGATATTCTTGATCATGTATGACTTTATGAGATTTTACGGCAGCCTTTGTCAGTCCATGTGCGGAAACAGCCGTTTTTTCCGGAGCAGATTTTCCTTTATCATGAGGCTTATGAGCCAGCTTGTGCCCCATTCCGGTGGCGTTCATACAAAACGATAAACAAACGAGCAGCACGCTCAGGATAAAAGAAATCAAAAAAAGATCATGATAGGCAGTCATCATAGAATCCTGCATCGATCCGTTTTGTCTGGCAGCATCCTTTTTCGTGAAATAGCCGATCAGGATAGGCACACCCATATAGACAAACAATCTTAAAAACTGAACAGCTGTCATTCTTTTGACCAGATCAGGAAGCGGGCCGCCCATAGCGGCTCCCATTAGTCCTGCTGCGACCGTCAGGCCGGTTCCTGCTGCCAGCATGATGAACAGCGCCGCAAACACATAGAGAGACGATTGATACTGCATATGAAGCCATTGACAATTCACAAAAACGAGAATGAGAGAACCTATAATCCCCAGCACCCCTGGTCCGACTTTATCATATAACAGGGCACTCGCAATAGCTGCGATGGCCACTCCAATCAATAGAGTCATGTTTAAAAGAATGAGATGATCTCGGGATATATCATACATTTGACGAAGCAAGCCTTGAAAAGCTGCCAGGCTGACAGCTACCGTAATCGTTCCTGCCGCTATGATAAATAAACCGAGCACAGGTTTAGGCAGCAGCATCTGTTTAATTGAGATGAAAGGGTTTTTCACCTTATATTCTACAAATAACAGAATGAGGAGCAAACATAAAGCAACCCCAAAACCAGCCCGTACATAACCTGATGAAAAGCCCCATTTTTGCAGAAAAATGAATGAAAACGCTGAGGCTGCGGCCACGCATACAGATAAAATGATCCCTGCTCTGTCGAGTGATGACTGTTCCTTTTCTGATCCCCCATGATGTTCATCATAGAGAAAGAAATAACTCACTGCGACGCCGATCAAAGACAATGTGCCAAAGGTAAAAAACAGCCATCTCCAGTGGCCGTAGCTCAACGCGATCGTTCCTAAAATCGAACCGATAATAACAGAGCCATAGAACCCGCCGATAAGCACCAGTAGTGCGTAATTCCGCCGGTCAATCGGAAATGACAGGACTAGCATCGGAATCATAATCATCAGCATAACACCTGTAGCCGCTCCCTGTAAAAAGCGTCCTGCCGCCATCCAGACAATATCGCTTGAAAATGCGAAGAGTAGTGAGCCAAGTATAAAAACGGGTAATGAAGCCAGATAGATCGGACGGGCACCGAACTTTTTCCTTAGCAGCGGTCCTGCCGGAACGAATAAAGCGAAGGCCATATTGCCGATCAATATTGGATTTACTGATGTGAAGTCACTTGTTCCAACCGTCTTCTGAACAAGGCCTTGAACTGACGACAATGCCGTGTTAGACATCAATCCCGGCCCGACTGCTAAAACAGCGAGCAAAGAAATCACCCAATAGTGTTTTGTCTTCATGTTGTCATTCCTTCCTATATGAATACATACGAAACACATCATTTTTTAAAAACAAAAGAAGCTAATAGATTTTGCATGCCATTAGCTTTCATTCGGATTCTCTCCCCATCATGGGAAATGATATTATTTTATGATAATATGTGAAAAAATGAGCATATACTCAAACATTATTCCAAACTGATTGTGTTTTGTCAATGGCTCAAATTTCAAGCACAAATCAAAAACCTGAACGGCTTTTGCCCGATATCGTGACTTATGAGTCCCTGCCTGCTCCCTCAAGCGATTTAAAGCAGGCCGTTTTAAAAGTAATCCTATCGGTCTTCGCTTGGGTAATGACGGCACCTTTCAATTCACTGTTTTCATCAAAATTCAAACTAATCAACCCGAATAAGTTGATAATAAGAACAACATGTTGACCGCACAATTTTTTTGTGTTCACTAGGCATTTGCCGCCTCTAAATTGTCTATGGGTAAATATCATGAACTAATCTGCGAAATACCAATGTCAGGAAATTTCAAATAATCCGGGAGGTAAAAACGAATGGAACTGTATAAGTGTATCGAAGAAATTTTTAGCGGCTTGAAAAATCCATCGGTTAAAGATTTGGCAGCTTCTTTAAAACAAATTCCAAACGCCTCAGAATTGAGTCAACCATATATAAAGGAACCAGACCAGTACGCTTACGGCCGAAATGCCGTCTATAGAAACAATGAATTAGAAATGATCGTGATTAACATTCCTCCAAACAAGGAGACAGCAGTCCACGATCATGGTCAATCCATTGGTTGTGCAATGGTGTTAGAAGGAAAACTTCTCAATTCTATTTATCGCTCAGCCGGCGATCATGCAGAACTCTCCAATTCATATTTTGTCCACAAAGGAGAATGTCTTATTTCAACCAAAGGTTTAATTCACAAAATGTCCAATCCGACTTCCGAACGAATGGTGTCTCTTCATGTCTACTCACCCCCTTTGGAAGACATGACGGTCTTTGAAGAACAAAGTGGTGTATTGGAAAATTCATGATTTACAGCCTGAACTACTTTACTTGATTAGTTTGTTATATGTCATTTTTCAAACGCAGGAGCCTAACGAAGGAATATCTGACTTTATCATTAGTTTATGAAATGCTCCTGGGGACAGATGATTTCGGATCAACAGAAGGGTTCAACAATGAACCCTTTCTATAAAAAACAAAAAAACCCTTATAGAATAAGGGTTTACAGGTATGGAGCCAAGGGGGCTCGAACCCCTGACCTCTACGCTGCCAGCGTAGCGCTCTCCCAGCTGAGCTATGGCCCCGTATGTAACGTCATGTTTATTATAGATGATTTTTTTTTGAAAAACAAGCTGTTCCTTTCTAATTGTCAGAAAAAAATAAGGCCCTTTCCGGAGCCTTATTTTTCGATTTACATCATAAACAAAAGTAAAATCACGCCGAGAATGATTCGGTAGATTGCAAACGGAACAAGTTTGATTTTGTTAATCAGTCTTAGGAAGAAACGGACCACAAACAGCGCAACAACAAAGGCACAGATAAAGCCGACGATAAAAAACGGCATTAAATCCGAGCTTAAGCTGTCCCAGTGTTTCACTAGGCTTAAGGTGCTGGCCCCCATCATAATCGGCATTGCCATAATGAATGTGAAATCGGCTGCCGCACGGTGATTCAACCCGAGAATAACGCCCCCGGAAATCGTTGAACCGGACCGTGAGAAACCCGGCCAAAGGGCAAGACATTGGAATAAACCGACGCCGATTGCCTGCTTATAGGAAATACGGTCTAGGGTGTCTGTCGTTTCTTTCCGTTTATTAATCCAATCGGCTGCAAGCATTAAAACTGCCCCGGCAATTAAGCCAATGGCCACGGTGCGGACTGAAAATAAATATTCATCAATATAATCCTCAAACAAAAAGCCGAGAACCGCGGCAGGCACAAGCCCTACTGCGATTTGGGCAATGCTTAATTTGTGACCATGCTCTTGGTCACTCGTGATATTTTTTTTCAAGCCAAGCAAGTTCAAAATCCTGTCTTTAAACACGATCGCAACCGCTAAAATAGAGCCAAGCTGAATGACAACTTTAAATGAGTTGGCTGCTTCTTCAGACATGAGACTGCCTGATTTAAGCCAGATATCGTCTACTATAATCATATGTCCTGTCGAAGAAACCGGTGCGTACTCTGTTAATCCTTCTACGATTCCTAAAATAGCAGCTACAAACAATTCCCATAGAGTCATGATTTTAATTCTCCCCATTAGACATTTATTTTTTATATAACGGGAGCCTTCCATAAATGGAAAGCCCGTCTTATATAACTATAAATGAAATTTATGCTTTATGACTCTTTGCATTTTCATTTTTTTCTTCATCGTATAGATGCGACTGCATTTTAAACCAGTCAAATAAATGTGTCGTAATGACTTTGGCAACTGCATAGCCCGGAATCGCAAGAATAATTCCGATAACACCAAACAGCTTGCCGGCAGTTAACAGCAGAAAAATAATGGTGATTGGGTGGATATGAAGGTTTTTCCCCATAATTTGCGGGGAGATCAGTTTCCCTTCAATAAGCTGAACAATTGTCCAGACGATCACAAGCTTGAGCAGCATCAGAGGCGATGTCACAATAGCGATAATGATCGCAGGCGTAATGGCGATTGTCGGACCTAAATACGGCACGATGCTTGTACAAGCAGCAATAACAGCAAGTAGCGAAGCGTAATCCAGCCCGATGATTAAATAGCCGATAAACAGCAAAAATCCAATGCAGAAGCTGACAATGATCTGTCCCCTGATATAAGAACTTAGCCGATGATTCATTTCGCTTAAAACTGTGTATGTTTGCTCTTTTAATTGTGTCGGCACAAACTTCAGTATGTAGATCGGCAATTTCTTTCCGTCCTTTAACAGATAGAAAAGAATAAATGGAACTGTCACGATCGAAATGATAATCTCAGTTAAGGCGCCGATAAAATTCCCAACGCCGGTAAAGGTGCTGTTTACAATCGTCGCTGCCTGATCTGACACCTTTGTCGCGAGATCAGATATATTAATGTTCATCGTTTGCTGCGCCTGATTGACAAAGTTACTGCCGATCAGTTCTTTTGTCTGATTCTCAACAACATCCACATATCTCGGGATGTTGTCAATCAAACTCATAATTTGCTCTTTTAAAAAGGGGATAATCGACACGATTGTGATCGTGATCAGCCCGATAATCAACAGATATAACAGCAAAATAGAATAGATTCTTCTGATTCTTCTTCTCTCAAGGAAATCAACGACAGGGTTTAACAGATAAAAAACAATGCCTGTTAAAATAATCGGAAGCGATATCGTTTTGAGCAGAACAATGATCGGGGTGAAAATAAATGATGTTTTTGTAAATACGAGAATATTTAAACCAATCAGCAGCAGAACAAGCAAAAATAAAACAAACTTATTGTCCAAGAAGAATCGCTTGAATCTGCCGCTCCATGTTTGCAACGTCTCCACTATCGTTCCTCCGTCATACATAGTTTAAGTAAATTGTACACTATCGTACCTATAATGAAAAATAAAAACCGCTAATTGCTGGAAAAACTTCCTTAACTAAAAAATGTGATTTGATCTATCATGTGCTTTTCTTCTTTTTAAGCTATAATTTAGCTATATCATACAAAAGGAGCGATATGCGTGATACGATTTGCAATAGTAGGAACCAATTGGATTACAGACCGCTTTCTAGAAGCAGCTTCGGAAATTGAAGATTTCCGGCTCACAGCCGTTTATTCAAGAACACCTGAACGCGCCGCTGAGTTTGCCGCTCGGCATGGGGCTGCACATACCTTCTCCGACCTTCAGGAAATGGCGGCAAGCGATGGCTTTGATGCTGTATATCTCGCCAGCCCGAATGCTCTTCACAAGGAGCAGGCGATCCTCTTTATGAAACATGGCAAACATGTGTTATGCGAGAAACCGCTTGCTTCAAATACCAGAGAAACAGAAGAAATGATTTCAGCCGCCAGAGCGAATGGTGTTGTCCTCATGGAAGCAATGAAGACCACATTCCTGCCTAATTTTAAAGAGCTGAAAAAACACTTCCACAAAATCGGCACAATCCGCAGATTTATTGCAAGCTACTGTCAGTACTCTTCAAGGTATGATGCGTTTAGAAACGGAACTGTTTTGAACGCGTTTCAGCCAGAGCTGTCTAACGGCTCATTGATGGATATCGGCATCTATTGTATTTACCCTGCCGTTGTGCTGTTTGGAGAGCCGAAAGCCGTGAAAGCGAACGGATACACGTTATCTTCCGGCGTTGATGGAGAAGGTACCGTCATTCTCTCATATGACGGGTTTGAGGCCGTACTGATGCATTCTAAAATCTCAACTTCCTACGCGCCTGCTGAAATCCAAGGAGAAGACGGGACAATTGTAATGGATACGATTCATCGTCCTGAACGAGTGGAAATCCGCTATCGTGACGGCCGCCTGGAAAACATTTCGCTCTCTGATCCTAAACCGGCAATGTATTACGAAGCGGCTGAATTTGTTTCACTCGTGAAAGAGAAGAAACAGGAATCTGAAGAAAATACATATGAACGCTCCTTGATCACTGCTAAAATCATGGAGGAAGCAAGAAAACAGATGGGTATTGTGTACCCTGCTGATCAAGCCTAAAAAAATCCGCCCGCGGCATGTTGCACGCGTGCGGATTTTTTTAAACGATCGGTGAGGATGCCTGTCTTTTGAAAAGCACGTTTTGTTCATATGCTTTGATATCATCAAGCCAAGCCTCTTTTACCGGTACTCCCATTTGCTCACAGTAATAATCCCAGATGGCACCGAAAGGATAAGTTTTAAATTCCTCCATCAGCGCCAGCCTTTCTGTAAAGCGCCCCTCATCCTGCAATTGTTTTAAATGGTCATTCGGAAGAAGCAAAGCGTACATTAAAGCTTTCATCATATTTCTCGTTCCGATAGTCCAGGCGGCGACACGGTTAATGCTGGCATCGAAAAAATCCAGACCGATGGCGACTTTCTCTAATGCCTGATTACGGACGATCTCAAGGGCGATTTCTCTCAATTCATCGTCTAACATCACGACATGGTCACTGTCCCAGCGAACGGGCCGGGATACGTGCAAGGCAAGTTTGTCTGTGTAAAGCAGCATCGCCGAGATCTTGTTTGATACCGTTTCTGTCGGGTGGAAATGTCCCGTATCGAGCAAGCATAACTTATGGTTCGTTAAAGCATAGGCTAAATAAAACTCATGAGACCCGACGACATATGATTCTGATCCAAGTCCGAACAGCTTGCTCTCGACCGAATCAACATTGTAATCTTCACTGATTTCCTCGCGGAATATCCGATCCAATGATTCTTTTAATCTTTTACGCGGCGTCAGCCTGTCACTCGGAATATCCTTATAGCCGTCCGGAATCCAAATATTCGTCAAGCAAGGCGTGCCTAATTCTTTGCCGAAATACGCTCCGATGCGGCGGCACGCGATGCAGTGATGAATCCAAAACTCCCGGATGGATGGATCAGGGTGTGCGAGTGTAAGCCCGTCATCCGCTTTCTCATGTGAAAACAGTGTCGGATTGAAATCTAATCCGATACCAAGACCCTTCGCCCACTTCACCCAATTTTCAAAGTGATGCGGCTTCAGCTGATCACGTTCTACAACTTCTCCGTTTGTTTCTGCATATATAGCGTGCAGGTTGACCCGATGCTTTCCTGGGATGAGAGACAGAGCTTTCTCCAGATCTCTTCTTAATTCTTCCGGGGTTTGCGCTTTTCCGGGATAATTGCCTGTGACGTCAATGCCGCCGGAAAGCTCGCCCTTATTCACTTCAAACCCTTCAATGTCATCACCCTGCCAGCAGTGGATTGAGATCGGAACTTGCTGCAATTGCCGGAACACAGCTTCAACATCAATTCCCCATTTTTCATATTCTTGTTTTGCACTGTCATAATTCGCTTTTATCGTCATACGGCTCTCTCCCTTTTATTCGAAATAAAAGACTTCCTTCAGATCGATTGAAACGGGACTGTCATCAGCGTTTGTTTTCATTAATGGTGCCATTGATTTCCACCATCTGCGGCACACCTCTGTGTCCGCCATCTTCTTCCACTTTTCCTCATCCTCTATCTCTAAATAAGCAAATAACCGGCCTGTCTCTTCGTCTAAAAAAATAGAATAGTGATGCGCCCCATGGGCTTTAAGCGCTTCCGCCATTTCTGGCCAAATGTCATCATGCCTCTGTTTATATTCCTTGAATTTATCTTTATGGACGAACATGATACTCGCTTTTCTTTTCAAGCTGATCACCTCTTTTCATTTAGATAGCGCTTTCAAAACAGTTTGATGATAGGACTGAATGATGGCGCTTCTGTCAGGATCTTTAGGCATAAACACTTTAATAGGAAAGGAGTTTCTGACGGTCTTGCGGGCCTGGTTTACGTCCTTTATTTCTTTGGCAGCAATCATTTGCATCAGCAGATTTCCGATGGCTGTCGCCTCAGCAGGTCCGGCGTATACCGTTTTTCCGCTCATATCAGCGGTTAATTGATTTAAGAAGTCGTTTTGGGCGCCTCCTCCAATAATATGAAGCTGTTGAATGTTTTTCCCTGTAATGGTTTCTAGTTCTGAGATGGCTATCGCATAGATGATGGCTAAATTGCTGTAGATACAGCAGGCAAGTTCGCCTGCGGTGTGAGGAATCTGTTGGAAGGTTTCTCTGCAATAATGTTGTATTTCCTTTATCATGTCGTTCGGATTCAGAAAACGATCATCATTTAAGTTGATAAACTGCTGAAACGGTTTTGTTTTTCCAGCTTCTTCTGCCAGTTGATGGAATTCATAATCTTTTCGTAATTGTTTCCGGACTTCTTGTATCATCCACATGCCAATGATGTTTTTCAGGAAACGAATGGTGTTGTTTGCGCCGCGTTCATTTGTATAATTGTTTTTCAACGCGAGTTTATTTATAATCGGCGTTTCGTTCTCCATTCCGATTAGCGACCATGTTCCGCTGCTGATATACGCCCAATCATTGTTTATGCCTGGTGCGGCGAGGACAGCTGAAGCAGTATCATGCGTTGCGACGGTAATCACCCTGCAAGCCGGCAAATCATAGCCTGGAAACCAATCATTTCTTAGCATGCCGAGTTCCTGTCCCGGTTCAGTCAGCGGCGGAAATTGCTGTTCCTTAACAGACACGGCCTCGAGCAATTCGGGATCAAACTTTCCTGTTAAGGCGTTTAAGAGCTGGGTCGTGGACGCATTTGTGATTTCCGCTGCTGCTTTGCCGGTTAAGCAATAGCCTAAATAATCCGGCACCATTAAAATCTGCTCTGTTTGTCTCAGCAGCTCTCGGTCTTCTTCATATAATTGATAGATTGTGTTAAATGGCAGAAACTGAATGCCTGTTTTTTGATAGATTGTTTCTTTTGATATCGTTTGCGCAAGCTTCTCCATTGTGTTCTCTGTTCTTTTATCCCGGTATGATATGACTTCTCGTAAGCGGCTTCCTTTCTCATCCAGCAAGACGTAATCAACGGCCCATGTATCAATGCCGACGGTACAGCAGTCATAGCCAAGGGCTTTCACCTTTTGCAGCCCTTGCAGGATTTGCTCTAGCAAATGATCAATATCCCAATAGCCATGTCCGTCTCTTTGCATGAAGCCGTTTGCGAATCGGTGAATCTCTTGTACTGCAAGCTTTCCTTTCTGGAGTTCGCCTATGATGACTCTCCCGCTTGATGCCCCTATATCAACAGCAGCATATATCATCCTTTCACCCTTTCTTTAGGAAGGGGGACGGCTGTTACTTTCACATTCTTTTCTTCAAGGGCTTTTACTGATACCGGATCAAGTCTGGAATCGGTAATGATGCAGCTGACATCCTGCAAAGAGGCGATATGTGAAAACTCGCGGTTCCCCCATTTGCTTGAATCGGCCATCAAAATGGTCTGATCAGATCTTTCAATCATCCGTATTTTAAGCAGTGCCTGCCACTCATTTGAGTCGCTCATTCCATGTTCCATATCAAACCCTTGGCAGGACAGAAAGGTTTTATTTACATGATAGGTTTCTAGTGAACGTTCAGCTAACGGTCCCGCAAATGATAATGATTTTGTCAGCAAGATACCGCCGGTTGAGATAACTGATATTTTTTGTTTTTTGCTCAGTTCAATGGCTGCCTTCATTGAATTTGTAATGACGGTGAGCTCAATATCAGGGAGTATTTTCGCCATGTACCATGCAGTGGTGCTTGCATCGAGAATGATTCGGTCACCGCTTTTTACATATTTGGCCGCTTCATGAGCAATGGCTTTTTTCTCTATTACATTTGTAATTTCACGTTCAGAAAAATGAATTTCCGACTCCTGCTGCTGAATGCTGACCGCACCTCCGTGGCTGCGGCTCAGCTTATGCTCTTTCTCAAGCTTCTCAAGGTCCCGCCGAATCGTTTCTTCTGTGACAGAAAATATGTCACTCAATTCGGATACGCGGATGCTTAAACGCTTATTCACTAGTTCGACTATTTTTTTCTGCCGTTCTGCTACTAACATCGGTAACGTCCTTCCTCATTAATATCCGCCTTGCTTTTCCCATATCATAGCATACTTCTAACGCGTAAAAGCTGCCGGGACGCCGCCGTCTACTGTAATCATACACCCTGTCGTCTTTTCAGCTTTAGACGAAGCCAAAAACGCGATTGATTCGGCAATATCCTGCGGGTAAATATTAACCAAAAGCGTTGTGCGTTTCCGATAATGTTCCTCTAGCTGATCCGGCTCTATTCCATATGACGCAGCCCGTTCCTCCCGCCAGCTTGACCCCCAAATCGCTGAGCCTTGGAGAACCGCGTCAGGCAAAACTGAGTTTACACGAATGCCGTATTCTCCTCCTTCTGCCGCAATACATCGAGCCAAATGGGTTTCAAGTGCTTTTACCGAACTGTAGGCTGAAGCGTTTTTTCCCGCATAGACAGCGTTTTTCGATCCCACAAACACCATGCTTCCGCCTATGTTTTGCTGTTTCATTTGCTTAAACGCTTCGCGGGCAACGAGGAAATAGCCGGTTCCCAAAACATTGATATTGAGATTCCATTCTTTTAGGCTTGTTTCGTCAAAAGGGCTTGATGTTGCCAGCCCGGCATTATTAACGACAATGTCAATGCCGCCGTAGGTAAGCGCTGCTTGTTCAAAGGCAGACTGTACCTCATCTTCATTTGTCACATCCATTTTGACAGCCATTGCGCGTCCTTCTCCGTACGTTTCGTTTATTTCCTCGGCAATTTTTTGTGCGCCTTCTACATTCAGGTCAGCCGCGATCACGTGTCCGCCTTCTGCTGCAAAGTGCCGGCAGGCTGCACTTCCGATTCCGCCGGCTCCACCTGTTATCAATGCTACTTTTCGAGAAAATTCTGCTTCCGGCGGGGCCAGCGTGAGTTTATATAATTCCAGCGGCCAGTATTCAACATGATAGGATTCATTTTCGTTTAATGAAACAAATCGTCCGAGTGAGGCAGATCCTTTCATTACAGCAATAGCTCTCTGGTATAAAGCACCGCTAACTTTTGACATGGCAAGGCTTTTTCCCGTATTGACCATTCCAATGCCAGGAATCAATATGACACGCGGCGCTGATTCAAAGATTTGATCCCCTTCCTGCTGATTGCGTGCAAAGTAAGCTTGATACTCTGCTTTGAAGCGCTCGATCCCTGACTTCAAAAGATCCTCCAGCTCCTGTGCATCTTGCGTTTCCGGATTCCATTCAATGTACAGCGGGACACGCTTTGTATGAACCAGGTGATCCGGACACGCAGCGCCAATTTGAGAAAGCTCCGGCGCTTGCACGCTGTTTACAAATTCTAATACCTCTTCATGATCGTCATAGGAGAGGATCATTTTCTTTTCATCACTTACAGCTCCTCGGATAACAGGCATGATACCCGCCAGAATTTGTTTCCGCTTATCTGCTGGCAGTGACTCGTATCGCCTGCCGCCGAATCGCTGTTTTTGGTTGATGCGTTCATGAATGTACTGCTCAGCTTCTTGAATAATGGAGATCGTTTTCTCATAACACTTCTCTGACGTATCTCCCCAAGTGACTAAGCCGTGTTTTTCCATTAAGACAAGCTCGGCATTTGGATTGTTTGCCACGCCGTCTGCGATCATTTTAGACAGAGTAAATCCCGGGCGAACGTATGGCACCCACACAAACCGGCTGCCGTAAATATCTTCGGCAATTTGTTTTCCATGATCTGCGCAGCAAATACTGATAATCGCATCCGGATGGGTATGGTCAACATGATTGTATGGCAAAAATGCGTGTAAGAGTGTTTCAATGGAAGAGCGGGGATGTTTGCTGTCTATCATACAATGAGACAAATAATCTACCATTTCTTCATCTGACATCTGGTCTCTTTCAATCAGCGGACGGATGTCATCTAATCTCAGGCCGGTAAAGTTATGCGCTTTCATTGTTGCCAAGTCTGAGCCGCTACCTTTTACCCACATCACTTCTGTTTCGCGGCCTCTGAAATCCTTCTCCGTTGTTTTCATCGACGTATTGCCGCCGCCCCAGTTGCATACAGTGCGGTCTGCACCTATTAAATTGGACCGATACACCAACTCTTCAACACCCTTAGGCAGCTGGGCGGCATGTTCTGATTCCCATACATGTTTCACCATTTCATCTTCCCCCGTCCCTTTTATTTGTATCCGCTTTCATTATATATGATGTTTGTTTGTTTTTGAATACTTTTTGTTTGTTTTTGTTTTTATCAAGAAACAAAAAAAGAAAGCAGCAAAGATATGCCGCTTTCTTTTTCTATTAAGATTCAATTTTAAATTTTTTCGTAATGTCTTGAAGTTCTTCCGCCATGTTCGCCAATGTTTCAGCTGAAGAGCTGATTTCCTCCATAGACGCAAGCTGCTCTTCCGCCGAAGCTGCGATATCTTGAATGCCTGCTGAGCCTTCTTTCGCTACTGCGGAAATCTCCTCAACCGCACTTGATACTTCCTGTGACCCGACTGACAGCTGTTCAACCGTCGCATTCAGATTTTGCAATTCACCGGATATTTGCGATGTCATCTCATAGATTTGCTTAAAGCTTTCAGCTGTTTGATCTGTAATTTGCAAACCTTCTTTTACTTCATGATTCACGGATTGGAACATAGAGAGCGACGTGCTGATTTCTCTGACAATCTCTTGAATTAATCCTTCAATTTCCTTCGCAGAACTTGCAGATTGCACAGCAAGTTTTCTGACCTCTTCCGCTACAACAGAGAAGCCTCTGCCGTATTCTCCGGCTCTGGCTGCCTCAATTGCTGCATTTAAAGCCAACAAGTTCGTTTGATCGGCAATGCCATTGATTACATTTAAGATGCTGGTAATGTCCTGAGATTTTGTTTCAAGGCCTTTGACGACGGCTTCAGCTTTTTGAACGGATTCATCGATTGTCTTCATTTGGCCGACTGTGTGCTCTACCAGTTTTTCTCCGCTTCCGGCTGCCTCAGAGGACTGGATTGAAGACTTTGTAATGGTCGATGAAGCCTGGGCCACTTTTGATATGCCGTGGTTCATTTGAGAAAGATGATCTGAGCTTGTTTCCAATTTCTCGCTTTGCGCCTCGTTGCCATTCGAAAACTGTTCGATTGCCAGCGTAATGTGTTCAGTCGCCTTACTCGTTTGGGCCGCACTTGCCGTCAGTTCTTCAGAAGATGATGCGACATTTTCTACAGACGTTTGAATAACACCGATGACAGAACGCAATGATTCAGACATCTCGTTAAAGCTTTCTCCTAGCTGGCCAAACTCATTTTTCGACTGAATATCAATTACTTCCGTTAAATCTCCGCTGCTTATTTTCGCAGATGTTGAAACCAGTTTTCTTAACGGTTTGGTGATGGCGCGTATAATAAAGAGAATGAGTATGCCGCCGATCACAATTGACACGCATAGAATGATAACGGCAGTGTTCAGTACCGGACTTGAAGCATCTTGCAATTCACTGACAAAATACGTACCTGCGATTTTCCACCCTGTCAGTTTATTTGTCGCAAATGCCATTTTCTTTTCTTTGCCTTCGAAGGTGTATTCAAATGAGCCGTCTGCTTTTGAATATACCTCTTTTGTCCAGTCGCCGGATCCAGTTGTTCCTGGCTTAATCGTCGGATGGGCGATATATTTTTTGTTGCCTGTTGTAATAAATGCAAAGCCGTTTTTACCGATTTTTATTCTCTGTGAAGCTGTCAGCACTTCATCCAGATTTAAATCAAGCGCTATGACCCCTGAGCCATCTTTTAATTGTTTGGAAATCGTAACAACGATATCTCCTGTCGCTTCGTCAGTATACGGCTCTGAGAAAACAGCCTGTCCTTTTTTTGCAACGGCTTGTTTGTACCAGTCACGTTCTGTCGGATCGAAACCTTTAGGAACGCCGCTTTCCGGATATTTGAAGAGCTTTTTATTTTCTGAAGCCGCATAGATTGCTCCTACATCGGCATTTAGTGTTGTGTACTGCTTAAATTTTTCATTCAGTAAGGTTTTATTTTTGCCTTGTAATATGTCTTTATCAATCGTCTCACTGTAATAATCAATTGCTTTTACTTTATTTTTCAATTTGTTTTCAAGTGTGCTGTTGAGTTCTTCAACGTTTCCTATTGCACTATTCGTGAGTTCCCTGTCCAGCGCGTTCCAAGCTGATTGATAACTGAAATATGCTAATACCCCAATCGGCAAAATGAGCACTGTCAGAAACGCAGCGATAAGCGGTTTGCTGATTGATGGCTGTTTGATCCAATGTATGAATTTTCCCATTCTCGATAATTCCTCCTTTAAGCTAAAAATAATATCGTCAAGCTAGGATAAAAGCTTTAATAAAAAAACTAAAAAAAACACCCAAGTGCAGAACCTTGGGTGTTTTGACTCATTATTCGATTTTAAACCGTTTTGTCATATCGCGAAGCTCTTCAGCCATGCTTGAAAGTGTTTCTGCTGATGAGCTGATTTCTTCCATAGAAGCAAGCTGCTCTTCGGCTGATGCCGCGATATCTTGAATGTGGGCTGAGCTTTCTTTTGAAATTGATGCAATATGCTCAGACGCTCCCGATACCTCTTCAGAGCTGGCAGAAAGCTGCTGAACCGTCGCACTCATGTTTTGCAGTTCTCCGGCTATCTGGTTTGTCATTTCAGAGATTCGTTTAAAGCTTGTCTCTGTTTGATCTGTGATGTCAAGGCCTGTTTGCACCTCTTGGTTCACAGACTGGAACATGCCGAGAGATGTGTTGATTTCTTTCACGATTTCAATGATGAGCGCTTCAATCTCTTTAGCTGAATCAGCGGACTGTACAGCCAGCTTTCTGACTTCTTCCGCTACGACGGAGAAGCCGCGCCCGTATTCACCCGCGCGCGCCGCTTCAATGGCAGCGTTTAGTGCAAGCAGGTTCGTCTGGTCAGCAATACCGTTAATCACGCGCAGAATGTTTGTGATGTCTTTTGATTTGGTTTCCAATCCGCGAACAACTTGTTCCGCTTCTTTCACGGACTTGTCTATCACGTTCATTTGGCCGACAGTCTGATGAACAAGCTGTCCGCCCGCACTCGCGATTTCTGTCGATTGAACAGATGAATCTGTAATGACTTCAGAAGCTTGAGCCATATTCGTCAATCCGTCATTCATCTGATAAATATGCTCCGCCGCTGTTTCGATGTTTTCATTTTGTTTTTCATTGCCGTTTGAAAATTGTTCTATTGCCAATGTGATATGCTCGGTCGCCTTGCTTGTTTGCGCGGCAGATGCCGTCAATTCCTCGGAGGAAGCGGCAACATTGTCTACCGAATCCTGAATGGCGTGTATGAGAGAGCGAAGTGAAGACGCCATATTGTTAAAGCTTTTGCCCAGTTCGCCCAGTTCATCTTTTGAACGGATATCAATTGTTTCCGTTAAATCTCCCTCACTGATCCGCTTAGACGAACCGACAAGCTGTTTCAGCGGTGTCGTGATTGATCGAATAACCAATGTCATCACGATGATACCAACGAGAATGGCTGCAATCAGGACAATTAATGCGAGGTGAAGCACAGGCTTAGCCGCATCGTGAATCTCGTCCAGATACATCGTTCCGCCTATCTTCCATCCCGTTAGCTTGTTCGTATCAAAGGCCATTTTTTTCTTATCGCCGTTCATGCTGTATTGAAAATCGCCTTTATCGGCAGACAGCATCTGTTCAAGCCAGTCGCCTTTCAATTCGGTTCCTGAAGTCTCATCAGGATGCGCAACGACCTTTTTGTCTTTCGTCATAATAAAAGCATAGCCTTCTGTGCCGATGTTCACTTGTTTCGTCGTTTTCAGCAGGTTATCGATCGTCATGTTGATCGCGATAACGCCTGATCCGTCTTTTGTCTGCTGGGCAATTGTCACAACCATTGTATTCGTAGATGCTGTTTTGTATGGATCTGTTATGACGACTTTGCCGTTATTGGCAACCGCTTTTTTGTACCAGTCCCGTTCAACTGGATTATAATCGCTTGGCATCGGCAAATCCGGATAACGGGTAAAGCGCCCGTCTTTGTCACTCGTATAAATGGATTCCACGTCTTTATTGATTTTAATATATTGTGAGAATTTCTCTTCAATGCTGGCATTGCTCTTTGCTTTATATTTCTTTTGTGTCAGCCATTCACTGAAGTATTCGGCGCTGTTTTCTTTTTCTCCGATGCTGGTGTTAATGATGTCGTTTAGCTGCTGTACATTTTCTAGGGCGCTTCCCATCATCTGTCTGTCGAGCGAGCTGCTGGCAGACTCATAAGCAATCGCAGCTACTATGGCAACCGGTATGATGAGAATCGATAGAAAGGAAACAAGAAGCTTCCGTGTAATTGATCTCTGTTTGATAAGTTGGAGTATTTTTTTCATCAGTTCATTTCTCCTTTTTTATGCTACCCTTCATATCGGCTGAAAATGGGTAAATATATACATTAAAAAAGAAGAAATTCAAGAAAAATAACTAAATCCCTATTAAAAATTAGTTATTTAGACCTATTAATTATCCAATTTAAATCGTTTTGTCAAATCTCGCAGCTCTTCGGACATTTTTTCAAGCGTCTGCGCCGATGAGCTGATTTCTTCCATGGAGGCAAGCTGCTGCTCGGCTGAAGCGGCGATATCTTGAATGCCGTCCGAACTTGCTTTAGAAATAGCGGCGATATCTATAGAAGCAGCGGATATTTCCTGAGAACCCGCCGACAGCTGTTCAACCGTCGCATTCATGTTTTGCAGTTCTGCGGCAATTTGATTCGTCATTTTTGATATATGGTTAAAGCTTTGTTTTGTTTCGTCTGTCATGACCAGACCTGTTTCCACTTCTTTATTCACAGATTGAAGCACGTTTAATGATGTATGAATCTCTTTTACGATTTCGCTGATCAGCGATTCAATTTCCTTAGCTGAATCTGCCGACTGTACCGCAAGTTTTCTCACTTCTTCAGCGACCACAGAAAAGCCTCGTCCGTACTCGCCTGCTCTGGCCGCTTCAATGGCGGCATTTAATGCTAAAAGATTGGTTTGATCTGCGATGCCGTTGATAACACGTAAAATATTTGTGATATCCTTTGATTTGATTTCCAGGCCTTTGACCACTTTCTCCGCTTCTTTCACAGAATAATCAATCGTATTCATTTGGCCGGCTGTTCTCTGAACGAGTGTTTCCCCTGCGCTTGACACTTCGGTGGCGTCTGCAGAGGTTTCTGTAATGACTGCCGCTGCCCGGGCCAGCTCTGCCAGTCCGTCGTTCATTTCGTTAATTTGTTCTGTTGTCGTCTCGATTCTGTCGCTCTGGTTTTCGCTTCCGTTTGAAAATTGTTCGATCGCCATTGTAATGTGTTCAGTGGCCTTGCTTGTCTGATCTGCGGAAGCTGTCAGCTCTTCTGACGATGAGGCGACATGTTCTACAGATTCTTTGATGCCGCAGATCAGCGAGCGGAGCGAGTGCGCCATATTGTTGAAGCTTTGGCTCAAAACCCCGAGTTCGTCTTTTGAGTTGATTTCTATCGTTTCTGTTAAATCGCCTTTGCTGATTTTTTCAGCTGACGCCACGATGCGTTTCAAAGGCCTTGTAATCGACCGGATGACAAAATAAATCGCCGTTATTCCGGCTGCAATGGCAATGGCCAGAACAACTGATGCCATAACAAGAACCCTGCTTGCGGCATCATGAATCTCGTTGGCATACATCGTGCCGCTGATTTTCCAGCCTGTTGTTTCGCTTGTGGCGAACGCCATTTTCTTCTTCTTTCCTTTGTGCGTATATTCAAAGTCGCCGCTTTTGTCTTTGTAAAGTTTGTCTATCCACTCCCCTTCTAACTGCTTTCCCGCTTTTTCACCGGAGTAGGCGATGATTTTTTTATTTTGGCTGAGGATAAAGGCATAGCCTTCTTTACCAATACTGATTTCTTTTGCTGTAGCCACAAGGTCATCGATTTTCATATCCATGGCGACAACGCCTGATCCGTCCTTTGTCTGGCGTGCAATGGTAACAACCATTTTTCCTGATGAAATGGATTCGTAAGGTTCGGTCACAATTGTCTTTCCTTTATTAGCCATGGCTTCTGTGTACCAGTCACGTTCTAAAGCATTAAAGTCACTCGGCATGTCTGCGTGCGGATAGCGTGTGAATGTTCCGTCTTTGCTGCTTGAAAACACCGCAGCGACATTGTCATTCATTTGAATAAATTGTTTAAATTCTTGTTTGAGCTCCGTTTTTTCCTTGTCTTTCAACCTGTCTGCTGTCGCCCAATCGCTGAAAAACGAGAGGCTTTTTTCAGTCGTTTTGATCTTGCCATCAATAATGTTATCTAATATTTGAACGTTTTCCTTTGCGCTTTGCGTCATCTGTATGTCAAGAGATGCAACTGCTGATTGATAAGCGCTTACCGATAGTGCCGTAATCGGGACAATTAAGATCAGCAGGAAAGAAATAATGAGTCTCCTGGCAATTGATGATCTGCGAATGGTGGTGAGTGTTTTTTTCATTCCTCTTGAACCTTCTTTCAATAATTTACAAATTATATCGGCTGATATTCCTTTATCTTACATTGAAAATGAAGGAAAAAATGAAAAATAGTTCAAAACTCACCGATTTAGACAGGTCTTTTATATTATTTCTTATACAAAAAAACAGCGCTTCATAAGCGCTGTTTTTTGCTCTTATTCAATTTTAAATTTCTTCGTCAGATCACGGAGCTCTTCTGCCATCTGCGCCAGGGTAGTGGCTGATGAACTGATTTCTTCCATAGAAGCAAGCTGCTCCTCGGCCGATGCAGCAATGTCTTGAATGCTTGCCGAGCTTTCTCTTGAAACATCGGCAATTCCGCTCACTGCTGCCGATACATGCTCTGAACGGCCTGACAGCTGTTCAACTGTTGTATTCATCGTCTGCAATTTGTCTGCAATCTCATTTGTCATGCTGAAAATACTTTGGAAGCTTTCCTTTGTATTGTCTGTGACAACTAGCCCTGATTGCACTTCTTGATTAACGGCTTTAAACATGTGAAGAGAAGTTTCGATTTCTGCAACGATTTCCTGGATCAGATTCTCGATTTCTTTAGATGAATCTGCAGATTGAACGGCCAGTTTACGCACTTCCTCCGCTACAACAGAGAAGCCTCGTCCAGATTCCCCGGCCCGCGCCGCTTCAATGGCTGCATTTAATGCCAGCAGGTTTGTTTGATCGGCAATCCCATTGATGACTCGTAAAATACTCGTGATATCTTTTGATTTTTCTTCTAACCCTTTCACCACTGCTTCAGCCTGCTGAACCGACTCATTAATTGAATTCATCTGCCCGACTGTCTGCTGGACAAACTTCTCGCCTGTACCCGCGATTTCCGTTGATTGGATAGACGCTTTCGTAATGTCTGATGATGTTTGTGAGACTTGCTGGAGCCCTTCATTCATCATGTTCAGCTGATGAGAGCTGGACTCCACTTTTTCGCTCTGCTCTTCGTTTCCGTTTGAGAACTGCTCAATTGCCATTGTAATATGCTCCGTCGCCTTGCTCGTTTGCCCGGCGGATGCAGTCAGCTGTTCGGATGATGCGGCAACATTATTAACCGAGTCTTGAATGGCGCTGATAAGCGAACGCAAGGATTGTCCCATTTCATTGAAGCTTTCGCCAAGCTCGCCCAGTTCATCTTTCGAACGGATCTCGATGGTTTCTGTCAGATCTCCGCTGCTGATCATTTTTGATGATTGAACCAGACGTTTTAACGGTTTTGTGATCGAACCAACGATAAACAGGATTAACATCCCGCCTGCCAGTATTGAAGCAATCAGCACGATCATGCCTGTTGTCAGGACAGATTTTGAGGATTCCTTGATTTCACTCATATACATGGTGCCGGCAATTTTCCAGCCAGTCAGTTGATTTGTCGTATATGTCATCTTTTTATCTTCATGATTCAGGGTGTACTGCAGCTCGCCGCTGTCCTTGTCATACATTTCGGCAACCCAGTCGCCAGACAGCTCTTCACCAGCCTTATGGTTTTGATGGGCGACATATGTTTTGTTTTTCGTCGCGATGAAAGCATAGCCTTCTTTTCCGACTTTAATTTGTTTCAACTGTTCTAACAGTTTATCAATTGTGATATCCATGGCGACGACGCCTGAACCATCCTTCAATTCCTGAGCAATGGTAATGACCATGCTTCCGTCGCTGGCTGCCACATAAGGATCGGTCACTACGATTTCACCGCCGGCTTTCATTGCATCCTGGTACCAAGAGCGTTTTCTCGGATCGTAGCCATCCGGCAATTTTTCTTTCGGTGCCTGTACATATGTGCCGTTTTCTGCCCCTCCGTAAATTCTGGCTACGTCTTGGTTAATGGAAACATATTGCGAAAACTTGGTTTTAAGCTCTTCCTGTTTGGATTTTCCTTTAAACGCGGAGCTTTTCAGTGATTCGCTGAAAAAGCTGACGCCTTTCGCTTTTGCTCCTAAATCATTTGTAACGGTTGTATTAAATGAATCGACACTATTTTTCGCATTTCCCATGATTTCCTGATCCAGTTTTCCGCTTGCTGAGCGGTAAGAACTGAATTCCAATATAAGAATCGGAATGATTAAAATCACAACAAATGAAATAATTAGTTTTCTAGAAATAGACGGTTTTGTCAGCCAATTGATAAAAGTCTTCATATCCAGCTTCTCCTTCAGGTTTGATACAGTATATATCGGCTGCTTTAAAAAGTTTTTAAAATAGAAGAAATTTCCTTTTCAACATTTCTCTGTCTTTTTAGCTTTCATTGCCCAAGCCTTGTGCATAGTTTATAAAAAACAAGGGGGGCTTCAGATGATTATTGTATCCGGGCAATGGCTCCGTCCCCAAGACATTGAAAACTGGCAAATAGACAAAAACCTGAATCCGCTGCTAAAAGAAATGATTGATACACCCGTTCAGTTTGATTATCATTCGATCGCTGAACTGATGTTTGAGCTTCATTTGCGCATGAACATTGTTGAATCGGCAAAAGCGCTGCATAAAAGCGGGGCGAAGTTCGCCACCTTTGTAAAAACATACGGGAATACAGCGTATTGGCGGGTTTCACCGGAAGGGGCTCTGGAGCTTAAGTATAAAATGCCGCCTTCAAAGGCGATTCGGGATATTGCAGAAAACGGCCCGTTTTACGCGTTTGAATGCGCGACGGCAATCGTTGTGATTTATTACTTAGCATTGCTTAAAACCATCGGAGAAGAAAAATTCGACGCAGCCTTTGACAGAATTATTTTATATGACTGGCATTATGAGAAATTGCCGATATATACGGAAACGGGACATCACTTTTTCCTTGGAGACTGTTTGTATTTTAAAAATCCTGAATTTGATCCGCAGAAAGCGCAGTGGAGAGGCGAAAATGTGATTTTATTAGAAAAGGACAAATATTTTGCTCACGGCCTGGGAATTTTAAACGCTCAGCAAATTGTTGATAAGCTGAATTCTTTCAGACGAAAAGGAGCCGTACAGTCAGCTTATCTCCTTTCACAAGCGACCAGACTTGATATTCCGTCACTCTATCCGATCACCCGCTAAAAACCCCACCGTCTATTTTGGGGACGATGGGGTTTCAAATGCTTTTCGTTTTCGATAGAAAGGGGCTGTGCCGACATACTGGTTCGCAGCCCATTCCATTTTTTCAAGGTCATTTCTCGTCACGATGGGATCTTGGCTGCTCCACTTGATAAACCGGACAAAATAATACCCTTTGATGGGAGCCATTGTAACTTTTGAATGAGGCCAGTCTTCAAATACAAACTCAATTTTCCCTTTCTTTTTATAAGAATATTGAAGAATGTTCATCGTCTGTCACCTCTGTTAGTTATGTTACGATTGGCAAAGCTCAGCTATCAGCGTTTTCACGTCAGCGGGCCCATTGAGCATTCCGACTGATTGCCCCGCCCACAGAGACATGTGACCGGAATCTTTGGCTGCGGCGGCATGTTTTCTCATCGGTTTTGTTAACGTGTTTTGCAATGGATAAGGAAGTGTATTTGCCTCTTCAGCTTGTTGCTCTTTCATCCATTGGTTGACTATCCCCCTTGCAGGCTTCCCCGAAAACAATGCGGTAAGGCGCGTGTCTGTTCCATGCGCTTCTTTTAATTCCTGTCTGTACGTTTCAGAGGCTGCGCTTTCCTCACACATAAGAAATGGAGTCCCGACCTGTACACCTTGCGCTCCGAGACAGTGAGCCGCTTGGACGCCGCGGCGGTCTGCAATTCCGCCTGCCGCAATCACGGGTACTGAAACAGCGTCTGCGGCTTGGGGAATCAGTGACATTAAGCCAATTGAAGACTCTCCGCTGACCGGCAGAAAAGAACCACGGTGGCCGCCTGCTTCACTGCCTTGCAGCACGATGATATCCATTCCGCGCTCTTCCAGCAGGACGGCTTCTTGCGGCGAAGTAGCCGTTCCGATAAGACAGCAGCCATTTTTCTTTAATAAATGAATGCTTTCATCAGGCGGAATGCCGAACGTAAATGAACAGGCTCTTACATTGTATGTAAGAATCAGATTTATTTTTTGATGAAAATCCTCCCACTCTTCCTCCTCTAAAGGAAAAGCAGCCGCCTGTTCCGCAAACGGAATGTTCTGTTTCCATGTGTGAACCGTTTTATCGTCCGGTGTCTTCCTTTTTTCCGGCACAAACACATTTACCTGAAAAGCGCTGCTGGTCAATTCCTGCATCTCGATGATTTGTTTTTCAAGCGTACCTGGACTGAGATATCCGGAAGCGAGACTTCCGAGCGCGCCTTCATTCGACACAGCGGCTGCCAGTCGGGGTGTGACCAGGCCGCCTGCCATCGGCGCCTGAATGACAGGCTTTGATAATGATAGTGCTTTCATCCATTGAGTCATAGAAGCACCTCCTGTTATTCCATGATTTTGATATGGCAAGTTCGTTGGCGCGGACCATCAAATTCGCAGAAATAAATACCTTGCCACGTCCCGAGAATGAGACGCCCGTTTTCAATGATGACATGCTGTGAAGCGCCTACCGTACTGGACTTCATATGTGCAGCTGTATTGCCTTCCATATGGCGGTCCAGCTCATGGTCCCATGGATACATCTCATCAAATCTTCGGAGCATATCTCTTTTCACATCGGGATCGGCATTTTCATTAATTGTAATGCCCGCCGTCGTATGCGGACAGTAAATCAGCGCTGCCCCGCTTGCCACTCCTGTTTCTTGAAGAAACGCTTCGACCTCGTGAGTGATTTCAACCATTTCATCTCTTTTGTTTGTTTTGATTTGCAGAGTTTTCAGCATTTGTTTCTCCTTTCAATTCCCTTCTTCTCTTTGCATATTCGTTCTGTGTTCTTTTTTTCCTGTTAAATCAGGCTCATAAACCTGAAGAAAACAAAAACTCCAGCTTTTTTCTGGAGTTTTATTGCCATAGGTATACTCTGGCTTCATAAGGTTTTAACAGCAATGATGTCGTATGCTTATGCAGTTCTGTTTCCATATTCGACAATTGGAGTTTGTCAGAAGATAACGGCAATGCGGGATATCTGCAGAACGCCGGCGCACCCGTCAGATTTGCCGCAATTAGCGCAGTTTGGCTCTCGTTTTTGCGAAGGTATGCAAAGATTTGCTGATCTTCCGGCAAAATCAGCTCGTATTGGCCATAAATAAATACATCATATGTTTGGCGGAGTTTGATCAAGCTTTTGTAAAAGTGATAGACAGATGTGTTATCGTTTATTTGCGCCTCGGCGTTCAGCCATGTGTAATTGTCATTTACCCCAATCCATGGCTTGGCATCGGAAAACCCAGCGTGAGAAGATGCATTCCATTGCATTGGTGTTCGTGAATTGTCTCTACCCTTTTTCCAGACAATCTTCATTACTTCCTCGTGAGAAGCGCCTTTTGCGGTCTCTATGTCATACAGCCGCTTCATCGCGACATCATCATAATCCTCAATGGAAGGAAACGCCACATTGGTCATGCCGATTTCCTGTCCCTGATAAATAAACGGCGTTCCTTTCATCAGAAAATAAACAGAGGCGAGTGCTTTTGCACTTTCCTTTAAGGAATTCCCGTCGTCTCCCCATACAGAAACAGAACGGGGCTGATCATGGTTTTCCATAAACAAAGCATTCCAGCCAATTCCCTCCAAACGGTTCTGCCACTCTGTTAAAATCCGTTTGAATGCAGCGATATCGATGCTTTCATTGGCCTCTATATCCCACAGGCCGAGATGTTCAAATTGAAAAATCATGCTGAAAATGCCGGATTCCTCCCCCGCCCACTCAGCCGCCTCCTTTGCCGCTACACCGTTTGCCTCTCCGACCGTCATGATCGGGTAGCGGGAAAATGTGTTTTCCTTCAGCTCTGTTAAAAAATCCAATATGCCCTCAGCATTCATATGATAAGGAAAAGAAGGAACATAGGGCAGCCCTTTCGGATTCGGCAGATCAGGCAGCCCTTCTTTTTTCTTAATATGAGAAATGGCATCCACCCGAAATCCGTCTATGCCTTTATCGAGCCACCAATTGACCATGTCATAAACGGCGTTTCTTACCTCTTGATTTTCCCAGTTCAGGTCTGGCTGCTTTTTATCAAAAAGGTGGAGATAATACTGGCTTGTCTGCTGATCATACTGCCAAGCCGATCCTCCGAAAATGCTTTCCCAATTGTTTGGCTCTTTTCCGTCTTTCCCGTCCTTCCAAATATACCAGTCGCGTTTTTGGGATTGTAAAGATGCGCGTGATTCAATGAACCATGGATGTTCATCACTTGTATGATTCACGACAAGATCCATAATGAGCTTCATGCCAAGCTCATGAATATCATGAAGCAGCTGATCGAAATCTGCCATTGTGCCGAAATCGCTCAATATGTTTTTATAATCTCTTATATCATAGCCGTTATCCGCATTGGGTGAGTCGTACAAAGGACAAATCCAAATCACATCGGCACCAAGTTCTTTTATGTACGGAAGCTTGGACCTGATTCCTTGAATATCTCCGATTCCATCGCTGTTTGAATCCTTGAAGCTGCGGGGATAAATTTGGTAGACCACCGCTTCCTTCCACCAAGCCTTTTTCATACAGCCACTCCTTCCTGCGTGTGCGGTTTTTATATCTTATGTAGAAAAAGGCCTTTGAAGCATTCATTTTTTCAGAAAAAAAGCCTCTTGCCGATGACAAAACACTGATCAATTTTCAGAAGCCTTTTGTCCTGATTTTCTTTGAGCTCAAAAAAACAGCCGCGATCCCCGGCTGTTTTTGATTAAAACTCTGTTTTTTTGATTTCGACAAATCGAATGTGATGGTCTTCAGCGTCGAGGATTTTAAATTCGCAGCCCTCCGCCTGTATCACATCTCCTGCTTCCAGCTCCATTTTTTGCGTCAGAAGCCAGCCTGCAATCGTATCAATTTCTTCATTCTCAATGGCAATGTCGAGCAGGTCGTTCACTTCATCTATTAGCGCTTTGCCATCCATCACATAATGGTGCTCGCCTTTTTTCAAAATATGCGGCGTTTCATCCTGATCATATTCATCACGGATTTCCCCGACGATTTCTTCGATAATATCCTCGACAGTTACAAGCCCCGCCGTTCCCCCGTATTCATCTACGAGAATCGCCATATGAATCCGTTCCTTCTGCATGCGGATTAAAAGCTGCTGGACAGGAATGCTTTCAATGACTCTGATGACAGGCCTCATAATTTGCTTCAGCTTAATCGGCTGGCCGAGAAAATACGCTTTAAACATATCTTTGCTGTTGATAATCCCTAAAATATGATCCTTATCTTCTTTGATGACAGGATACCGTGTATACCGTTCGTTAATGATGAGATGAATCGCTTCTTCAAGCGACTGCTCCAGAGAAATGACAACGATTTCTGTTCGCGGAATCATAATTTCTCTCGCCACGCGGTTGTCGAATTCAAAAATCTTATTCACATAGCGAAATTCGGACTGGTTGATTTCCCCTTTTTCATAGCTTTCTGACAGGATCAGCCTCAGTTCCTCCTCGCTGATGACAACCTCATGCTCCTTGACTGAATGAAAGCCAAACAATTTCACAAGAAAACTTGCAGAGCCGTTCAATGCTTTAATAAACGGATATGTGATTTTATAGAACCAGATCAGCGGCTTTGCAATCCATAAACTGACAGCTTCAGCCTTCTGAATGGAAACCGTTTTCGGCGCAAGCTCACCCATTACCACATGCAAAAAAGTGACGATGATAAATGCAATTACAAATGTGACTATGTGGTTAAACGGTTCCGGTATGCCTGCCGCTGTAAATAAGGGATGAAGAATGCGTTCAAATGTCGGTTCACCAAGCCATCCAAGGCCGAGGGCTGTAATTGTAATCCCGAGCTGGCAGGCTGATAAATACTCGTCAAGATTGGAGATGATTTTATGTGCGGCAAGCGCCCGGCTGTCTCCGCTTTCGATGAGCTGATTGATTTTTGAACCTCTGATTTTGACGATTGCAAATTCTGCTGCAACGAAAACAGCCGTAATGCCAATCAAAACAAAAATGGCGATCAATTGTAATATAAGCAAAAAAAGCCCTTACCATAAATGGTAAGGGGCCACCTCCTTAACGTTAATTCTCATTACGACCGTTTAAGAAGATCATCACAAAGCGAAGAAGTTCAAACAGGGAAACCAGGGCGGCGGCCACATACGTTAAGGCGGCGGCGCTCAGCACTTTATTTACCCCATTCTCTTCATTGTTCCGGATGAATCCTTCTGACACAATAATTTGCTTCGCGCGTGAACTTGCATTGAATTCGACCGGCAGTGTGATCAGCTGGAAAAAGACAGCGGCTGAAAACAGAATAATGCCAAGCCCGATCAAATTCAGGCTGCCGAGAAGCATGCCTCCTAAGAAAAGCAGAGGAGCCACACCGGATGCAAAATTCACGACTGGGAAGATTTTATGTCTCAGCACAAGCGCACCATATGACTCCTGATGCTGCAAGGCATGTCCGACTTCATGGGAAGCTACGGAGATGGCGGAAATTGAGCGGCCGTAATAGACCGGCTCAGATAAACGCACCACCCGTCTTGTCGGGTCGTAATGGTCTGTTAAAGCGCCTCTTACCGGTTCGACCGGCACGTCGTAAAGACCGTTTATATCTAGAATCCGTCTTGCCGTTTCTGCCCCTGTTCGACCGCTTGAGGCTTCCACTTTTGAATACTTTTCAAAGTTGCTCTTTACTTTAAATTGTGCCCAAAACGACAATCCCAATGCGGCTATTGTTAAAAATATAAACAGCATGTTTCATCATCCTTTTTTAAAGATCGTATGTTTCTTTATTACGATTATTTTAATGAGTTTTCTTTCTCGTGTACAGAAAAGCGCTTCTTCTTCCGTCTAGGCGCACACATTCCGATAAGCAAAAGGAACAAGCCGGCCGAAAACAAATAAAAAGAAAAGCCTCCAATCAGCTCTTTCAAAAAATGATGCCATGAGAAGCTATTGGAGAAGTGATTATACGAATTCAAGTCGAAAATAAACAAAATCACTGCGGATGCCGCAAGCTGCGTACCGATCAAAACCACGACGGTTCTTTGAATGATCGTCATCTGTTCCATCCTTTTCTCGCCTATTTGTTTTAGTTTATGGAGAAATCCGGTTTTATATGTTTTGTTCATTTTTTGAAAAACAATGCCGAAAGTGGGACATACTGTTATAAAAAGAGCACGGGTGTGATGAACATGAAAGTGACGAGCGAGGAAAAGGAACGGCTGAGTACAGCGATTGACCGGATGAATGAAGGGCTGGACGTATTTATCCAATTTTATAATGAATCCGAAATCGACGA
Organism: Bacillus sp. B28; assembly: GCF_029536185.1. NCBI lineage: Bacteria > Bacillati > Bacillota > Bacilli > Caryophanales > Bacillaceae > Bacillus > Bacillus sp. B28. Next base: position 3,109,955 of record NZ_CP120511.1, read on the forward strand.
ACCGCTCATTCAGCTTGAAGACGATACAGCTGATCTCATGAAGCAGGCCCGCGACCTGTACGGCCAGGAAAAGCTAAATGAGAAGCTGAATACGATTATTAAACAGATTTTATCTATTTCATTATCTGAAGAAGGGGAAAAAGAATGAAATCAAACCGGATCTTTATTTCTTGGCTGAGATGGCCGTTATTTATCCGAATCGGGCTGATCATTCTTTTTCTGATTCTTTTGTTCGGGCAAATCATTTATTTACTTGAGCCCGAGCAGTTTACTTCCGTCTTCGAAGGTATTTGGTGGGCCGTGGTTACCGTCTCAACAGTGGGCTACGGAGACTATGTGCCGCACACGCCGCTTGGTCAAGCAGCCGGAATGCTGCTGATATTCATCGGCGCAAGCTTTGTCACTGCTTACTTTGCCACCTTATCCGCTGCCGCTTTCAGCAAACAGCACCGCTACATAGAGGGAAAGGTCGCTTACAAAGGACGGGGCCATGTGATTATTATCGGCTGGAATGAAAAATCAAATCGCCTTTTGAGAGAGCTTCAGCTGGCGGCGCCCTCCAAGACAGTCGTTCTGATTGATGAATCGTTAAAAGAAGGGCCGCTCATTGAAAATGTCCATTTCATACGCGGACACGCCGCTGATGATGAAACGCTGAAACGAGCCAATATTACTGAGGCGGACACAGTTATGGTCACTGCCGACCAATATAAAAGTGAAGCGGAGGCGGACATGCTGTCGGTGCTGATTCTGTTATCAGTCAAAGGGTTGAATCCGCTGGCATACTGTATTGTCGAAATTCTGACAGACCGCTTTGTCACCAATGCAGAACGGGCGGGCGCTAATAAAATTATCGGGACGTCCCAGCTCTTAAGCCGCGTGATGCTGGAACATTACCGGGTCAAATTGCAGCTGTCTAAACCGCAAAGCTTAATCGAACTGACATTAGATAAAAAAGTGCGGCTGATTTCGGTTCCTTCTGAACTGCATGGTGCCGCTTATAAAACATGCGTCCTCTATTTTCTTGATCACAACACCACTATTATCGGCATACAAAAAGAGGAAGGGCCTATGATTACCCCTCCTCTTTCATATAAAGTGCTTGAAACGGACCAGTTCCTTGCGCTTTAACCCAACAAAACATCCTCCAGCTCTTTGACAAGGGAGGCGCCGATATCCAAATACGCCGGATCAATCTCTGCGTCCCGTCTCTCGGGCTCAGAAAATTGATTAAACAGCGATTGAAACGGCCCTCCTTCAGCATGATCATCAAGGCCTGCCTGGAACACCTGCCTCAGCATAAACGGAGTTCCGATACGGACAGCTGCCCCGCGTTCATCCAGACTGCCTTGTATGGCATTGACGGGAATTCTTAAAAATAAATATCCGTCTCTATTATCAATTTTATAATCAAAATAGCCGTGGTCGTACTCCCAGCCGCCGTTTATCACATAACCGAGCGGCTTCATGACTTGTTCCAGCTCTTGAAGCAAGAAAGGCTGTCCATCTATCGCGGAAGGTATCGTAATCATCAAACTGCCCCTTTTTTCATTTATCCTGTCCCGCAGAACAAGACTTCATTCAGAGGCTGATTACATGGAAACCGTTTTTTCCTTTGCACGGCCAACCGAAAAGAAAGCGCATTCAATTAAGAAGTAAACAATCATCGCTGCAGCAATCCCCGCCGCAGATTCCCATGAAACATATACAACAGCTGCATAGAGCCCTACCTTTGTTAAAAGGGTGTGAGATCGCTTCAATTTCAGAAAATGGTGCACCGCATCGGTAAAAATGGCAAGCGGCAGCCCGATCAGAAGAAAGGTGTGGATAAAAAAGTGTGAGAGTGTGCCGCCAAGGTTGGAAGAAAGCTCTGTATTCACGGCATCAAAGGATATGAGAATAACTAAAACAGCTGCAGAAAAACCCGCAATGATGAGATGTTTGACCATTTGTTTCATGAACATCAGCACCTTTCTGATTTGATAAAAAGCCGACCGGCAAATGCCAGTCAGCTTTCTTACATTAATCTTCGAGACGTTTTTCAAGCTCAGCTTTTTTCTCTTCAAAGCCAGGTTTGCCAAGCAATGCAAACATATTGACTTTATATGCTTCTACTCCAGGCTGGTCAAACGGATTGACTCCGAGGAGATAACCGCTCATCGCACAGGCTTTTTCGAAGAAATAAACAAGGTATCCAAAAGTATATGCATTCAGCTCAGGAATGTTGACGATTAAGTTCGGAACATTTCCGTCTGTATGAGCCAGCATTGTACCTTGGAATGCTTTTTTGTTAACGAAGTCTACAGTTTTTCCGGCTAAATAGTTTAAGCCGTCAAGATCGTTATCCGCTTCTTCGATTGTTAGCTCGTGTTTAGGTTTTTCGACATTCAGCACCGTTTCGAACAAATCTCTGCGGCCTTCCTGTACGTACTGTCCTAATGAGTGAAGGTCTGTTGAATAGTTGGCAGAAGAAGGATAAATGCCCTTCTCGTCTTTGCCTTCACTTTCGCCGAACAGCTGCTTCCACCACTCCGCAAAATATTGAAGCGCCGGCTCATAGTTGATAAGCATTTCAATCGTTTTGCCTTTATTGTAAAGCACATTGCGAACGACCGCATACTGGTATGCAGGGTTATCTTCCAATTCTGATGTGGCAAAATCCTTGCTCGCATCAAATGCGCCTTTCATCATGTCGTCAATGTTGACGCCGCTGACAGCAATCGGCAGGAGACCAACAGCTGTTAAGACAGAATAACGGCCGCCGACATCATCAGGAATGACAAATGATTCGAAGCCTTCTTCGTTAGAAAGTGTTTTTAACGCGCCGCGCTCTTTATCAGTTGTCGCGTAAATCCGCGCTTTCGCTTCTTCTTTGCCGTATTTCTCTTCAAGAAGCTTGCGGAAAATACGGAAAGCGATTGCAGGTTCAGTTGTTGTACCTGATTTAGAGATGACGTTAATGGAGAAGTCAACATCTTCGAGAAGATCCATGACATCTCTCATATAAGATGAACTGATATTGTTTCCGATGAAAATGACTTGCGGATTGCCTCGTTTTGCTTTCGGCAGTGTATTGTAAAACGCGTGATTAAGCGCTTCAATCGCTGCCCGCGCGCCGAGGTAAGAACCGCCGATACCGACAACAAGCAATACATCAGAGTCAGATTTGATTTTTTCCGCGCTTTTTTTAATGCGCGCAAATTCTTCTTTATCATAATGTTCAGGGAGGTCCACCCAGCCTAGAAAATCGCTGCCCGCGCCTGTTTTTTCATGAATATTATGGTGTGCTGTTTTTACAAAGTCGCGCAAATATGTAAGTTCATGTTCGTTGAAGAAAGTCAACGCTTTTGAGTAGTCAAAGCGTACATGCGTCATTGCTTGTCCCTCCATAACGGTATAATGTTTTCATCTTTCACTTTATATGAACTTATCTGTGAAATCAAGTCAAGAAGAAAGGACGGAATGACTGCATTCCGTCCTTAAAAATCAGAGTGACGCGCGAAGGATGGCAAGCACGTCATCTTTGTTCAGTTTTTGGAAGTTGCCGAAGCCGCCATGCTCCATTTCTTTGGCTGCGATATCAGCAATCAGTTCCAGTTTTTCCTCTCCGATATCATAGTCGGATAAACGGGAAGGCGCACCCAGACTTGTCCAGAAGGCAGACAGCTTGTCGATTCCTTCAAGCACGATTTCTTTATCCGTTTTGCCTTCTGTATCAATGTCAAACATATTGAGCATAAGGTTTTTAAAGCGGCCGACATTTGTATCAAGCGTGTATCTCATCCAGTTCGGGAACAGAATCGCGAGTCCGCCGGCATGCGGAATATCGTAAACAGCTGATACGGCATGCTCCATAGTGTGAGAAGCCCAGTCGCCGAAGTAGCCCATTTGAAGCGTGCCATTCAGAGCGATTGTGCCAGCATATAAAATTGTTTCACGATGTTTGTAATTTTCCAGATCCTCCAATAGTTTTGGAGCTGTTTCGATTACCGTCTGCAGAACGGCAAAGCACATTCTGTCTTGCAGCGGTGTGTTTTCGACATTATGGAAGTATTGTTCAAACACGTGGCTCATCATGTCAACCATACCGTAAACCGTTTGATTTTCAGGCACTGTAAACGTATTCTCAGGGTCTAAAATCGAGAACCGCGGATGAGTTACATTGCTTCCCCATACAAATTTCTCGTTTGTTTCCCAGTTTGTAATCACAGAGTCAGGGTTCATTTCAGAACCTGTAGCAGCAAGGGTTAGAACGGTACCGAACGGCAGTGCATCTTCGGCTGTTACTTTCTTGCTGAAAATGTCCCAAGCGTCTCCGTCGTATTTTACTCCCGCAGCGATCGCTTTTGTGCAGTCAATTACACTTCCGCCGCCCACAGCAAGCAGAAAATCAATATTATGCTGTCTGCATAGGTCAATGCCTTTTTCCACAGTTGCAAGACGCGGGTTCGGCTCTACCCCCGGCAGTTCATAGACAGCGGCGCCTTCTTCTTTTAATATGCCTGTTACCTGGCCATAAAGGCCATTACGTTTAATGCTTCCGCCTCCGTAGACAAGCAGAACATTTTTACCGTATTGCTTTACTTCTTTTCTTAATTGTTCAAGCTGGCCTTTTCCGAAAATCAGCTTCGTCGGGTTATAATAAGTGAAATTTTCCATTGTAAAACCTCCAAATACTGCTGTATCAAAAAACAGATTAACAATTGTAACATAAGTCCAAAGAAAAAGGGAAGCAGCCGGATCGGCTATTTCCCCCTTTTGTTATAGAGATGCTTTTAAAATAGCGAGTACATCTTCTTTGTTAAGTGATTTAAACTGGCCGAACGTACCGTTGGCCATTGCCTTGTCGGCAATTGTGCCGAGCTGTTCGTCATTTATATCGTAGTCAGCCAGACGGTTTGGAGCGCCTAGGCTTGTCCAGAAAGCAGACAGCTTGTCGATGCCTTCCAGCGCGATTTCCTCATCTGATTTTCCAGCTTCTTCTACATCAAACACACGCACCGCAAGCTGCTTCATGCGGGCCGGGTTTTCTGATAATGTATGTCTCATCCAGTTCGGGAAGAGAATCGCAAGTCCGCCGGCATGCGGAATATCGTAAACGGCTGAAACGGCATGTTCGATATTATGAGTTGCCCAATCCCCTCTTGCACCCATTGACAGCATACCGTTTAAAGCGATTGTCCCTGTGTAAAGGATCGTTTCACGCAGCTCGTAATTTTCAAGATCATTGATCAGCTTAGGCGCTGTTTCGATGACTGTGCGTAAAAGAGATTCGCACATGCGATCCTGGTAAGGTGTGTTTGATACATGGTGGAAGTATTGTTCAAACACGTGGCTCATCATATCAACCATTCCGTAGATCGTGTGGTTTTTAGGAACAGTAAATGTGTTCACTGGGTCCAAAATAGAGAATTTAGGGAACACGAGCGGGCTGCCCCAGCCATATTTCTCTTTTGTTTCCCAGTTGGTAATAACTGAACCTGCGTTCATTTCAGAACCAGTTGCGGCGAGAGTCAATACAGTTCCGAACGGCAAAGCTTCCTTCGGCTGGTGTTTTTTCGTTACGATATCCCACGCATCACCATCATATTTTGCCCCCGCAGCAATCGCCTTTGTACAGTCGATGACACTTCCGCCGCCGACAGCCAATAAGAAATCAATGTTGTTTTCTTTGCAGGTCGCAACACCTTTATTAACAGTCGACACACGCGGGTTCGGCTCTACGCCTGCTAATTCATGCACCGTGACACCGGCTTTATTCAGCTGTTCCATCACTTGATCATAAAGGCCGCTGCGTTTAATGCTTCCGCCTCCGTAGACTAACAATACATTTTTTCCGTAAGGTTTCAATTCCTCCGGGAGTTTTTCAACTTCTCCGCGGCCGAAAATTAATTTCGTCGGATTCCAATATGTAAAGTTTTGCATGACATCTCCTCCTTAGATTTTCATTATGCAGAATGCCTGCGCTCCATGTAAAGCAATCAGCTCTTTCCGTTTTCAGCGTATCGGGCAGTTTTCATTTGCAAGATGCTGGGAAAGGAACAGATACAAGCGTGAGTTTGGGCCGTTTCGTCCGGCTACTCTCAATATGGAGAATGCATGTATAGATTCTCCAATTTGTCACAATCTATAACTGTTTTAATAATTCATGGAGGAGGTTGCAAAACATGAGTACAATTCAGAGAATTTGCCTTGTATTAACGATCATTGGCGCTATTAACTGGGGACTGATCGGATTTTTCCAATTTGATTTAGTAGCGGCCATCTTCGGCGGCCAAGGGTCAGCTCTTTCCCGTATTATTTACGGTCTTGTCGGAATCGCCGGCTTAATCAACCTCGGTCTGCTGTTTAAACCAAACGAGGAAAGATCACGTGAAGAGGCAGCAAATCCTGAAATGCGATAGGATAAAAAAAGCACCGAACATTCCTGTCCGGTGCTTTTTCATGCTTATTTTTTGATAAGGTCTTTGCGGTTGGACATTTCGATCCACTCTTCAAGCTTATCTTTTAATGTGTTGAAGCCTTGTGGTGCAGAAGCTTCTTCGCTTACTTGTGCAGCTTTATGTTTTCTTGGTTTGCTTTCTTTTTTCTCAGGCGCAGCTTGTGTCGCACGAATAGAAAGGCTGATTTTTCCTTTTTCTTCGTCAACAGCTAGTACTTTTACTTGTACTTCGTCGCCAACTGAAAGGTGCTCGTTGATGTCTTTTACGAAACCGTGAGTCACTTCAGAAATGTGTACTAAACCTTGAGTTTCTTCATCTAATGCAACAAACGCACCATACGCTTGTAATCCTGTAACTTTACCAGTGTAAACACTGCCCACTTCAAATTTTGCTGCCATTCATAACAACTCCTAAGTTAAATTAAATATCTGTTTATACGCAATTTAAAATTATATCATACATGTTTCATTTCCGCAAAGGAAACTTTTTTTATATGATATCAGGTTTAAGCATATCAAAAAGAGGATATACTGCAAATACCAAAGGCTTTCTAGTATTCCCCCTTTTATTGGATGCGAACAAAAGGTTCGTATCTTTTTTTATGTTGTTTTGTGTAAGAAGCGTTTCATTCTGACCAATGCTTCTTGCAGCTGTTCAATTGATGTCGCATATGAACAGCGGATATATCCTTCTCCGCTCGGCCCAAACACATTACCGGGAACAACGGCTACTTTTTCCTGCATCAGGAGCTCCTCGGCAAACTGTTCTGAGCTCATCCCAGTGCTTTTGATGGATGGGAAAGCATAGAAAGCACCGCTCGGATGGTGGCAGCTGAGACCGATTTCATTTAGCGTTTCGACAAACAAATTACGTCTTCTTCGGTAGCTCTTTTTCATCTTTTCTACGTCTTCTATTCCGTTTTTTAATCCTTCAAGCGCTGCGTATTGCGCCATCGCAGGCGCGCACATCATCGCATACTGGTGGATTTTAAGCATCGCGTTGCGAATTTCTGAAGGCGCCGCGGCAAAACCGAGTCTCCAGCCTGTCATGGCAAACGCCTTTGAAAATCCCGAAATGACAACCGTCCGCTCTTTCATGCCCGGGAATGCTGCTATGCTTGTAAATTCCTCATCGTATGTCAGTTCCGCGTAAATCTCGTCGCTCAGTACAATCAAATCATGTGTTTTGGCAAACTCGGCAATTTCATGTAACTCTTTCTTTGAGTAAACCGAGCCGGTCGGATTCGAAGGCGAACAAATGAGAATGGCCTTTGTTTTTTCGGTCACTGCCGCTTCAAAATCCTCAGCCGTTGCTTTAAAACCTTTATCAGCCGTCGTATGGACATGAACAGGGACGCCGCCTGTCAAAGACACAAGCGATTCATACGCCACAAAACACGGCTCAGGAATAATCACTTCCTCACCGGGATTTACAATGGCGCGGATCGCAATATCCAAAGCCTGACTCGCCCCTACCGTCACAATCAGTTCATCGTCAGGAGAGTATGCAAGACCAAACCGGCTGCTGACATAACGGCTGATTTCCTCCCGCAATGAGTATAAACCTGCATTAGCGGTATATGACGTATACCCTTGTTCAAGGGAAAGAATGCTTGCTTCACGGACATTCCAAGCCGTTACAAAGTCAGGTTCTCCGACCCCTAAAGAAATAACACCTTCCATCGTTGCCGCCAAATCAAAGAATCTGCGGATGCCGGATGGTTTTATTTGTTGTACATAATCGGATAAATAAGAAGTCATTTACGGTGACACCACGATTCTTTTGTCGTCGTCTCCCGTTTCAAATACTTTGCCGTCATGCTTGTATTTTTTCAGGATAAAATGTGTTGTCGTAGACACAACTGAATCAAGAGTTGACAGTTTATCAGATACGAAACGCGCAACATCAGACATTGAATTGCCGCGGATCACGACAGACAGGTCGTATACGCCCGACATCAGGTAGACTGATTCTACCTCCTGGAATCGGTAAATCCGCTCCGCCACTTCGTCAAAACCGACTCCGCGCTTCGGAGTGACTTTAACATCAATCATGGCTGTCACACCTTCATGGCCGTCCACCTTCCGCCAGTCGATCATAGCGGAATAATCGATGATAACCTTTTCTTTTTCCAATTTGTCAATGATCGCTTTTACTTCATTTACAGGGATACCGGCCATCTTTGCGATTGTTTCTAGGTCGGCGCGGCTGTTTTCGTCTAAAATTTCTAATATTTCTGTTTCTTTCTCGGTCAATTTCATTCAATTCACACCTTTGCAATGTCAAGAAATCTCATGACATTATATCACGTTTTTTGACGAATGCTAAGAAAAAACGAGGAGAAACTTCCGCTAGAACTGACAATTTCAGGGCATAATACAGGACATCCTATGAAGGGAGTGACGGCAAAATGGAGGCGGTTACACCAATAAGGCGTGTTAAAGTCGGAGGAGTACATGTATATTATGAGCACTATCAAAATCCGGGCAAACAAACAATTGTCTGCGTACACGGTTTTTTATCTTCTGCTTTCAGCTTCAGAAAATTAATCCCCTTGCTTCGGGACCAGTATGACATCATCGCGCTCGATTTGCCTCCTTTCGGCCAATCAGAAAAATCAAGGACATTTATATATACCTATCAAAACCTCGCCATGCTTATCATCGGACTCCTAGAGCACTTGCAAGTCAAACAGGCAGCGCTTGTCGGGCATTCGATGGGAGGACAGATATCGCTGTCGGCTGCTCTATTAAAGCCTGAGCTCTTCTCAAAGATTGTGCTGCTTTGCAGTTCAGGTTATTTAAAACGCTCGCACCCGACGATTATCTTCGGGACTCACCTCCCATATTTTCATCTTTATATAAAACGCTGGCTTTCCAAAGAAGGCGTGATGAAAAACTTATTAAATGTCGTCCACAACAAATCGCTGATTGACGAGGTGATGATTGACGGCTACGGCAAGCCTTTTCAAGATGAACAGATTTTCAAAGCAATGACGAGGTTCATCCGGCACAGAGAAGGAGATTTACAGTCTGAGGAATTGAAAAAGATCAGCAAACCCGCTTTATTGATTTGGGGCGAGGAGGACAAGGTGGTTCCGTTGAAAATCGGCGAACGCCTGCACCGTGACCTGCCGGATTCCAAACTGTATTCATTGCGGGAAACAGGGCATTTGGTGCCGGAGGAACGCCCTGAATTCGTTTCCGAACGAATTGCAGAGTTTATCACAGAATAAAAAAACCGGTTTGTATCCCGGTTTTTTCAAGGCGTGCAAGAGCTGCTGTCTTTAATGAACAGCAGCTGGCCAGCCACATTCCGGCAGCTGTCGATCGGAAGTGTTTGTTCAAAAGAAGCTTCGAAAATATGCTGTATGCTTTTCGCTAACACTTCAGGATCGTCTTCATCATAGACGGCCTGTACGACATCAACAGCCTCCGTTTCATAAAAATCTTCACCATATTTAAACGGGTCCCATTTGGCAATGACATTGATCATTTCCCTGACCGCTTGACTTTCTTCCATTTTCATCACCGCTTATAATAAAATTTGCAGATCTATTTTATCATAGTTACGCTAAGAAAAATAAACATACATAAGAGGTGGAACAGAATGAACTTTGATAAACAAGAACAGCGCCTCGGCACCCAATCCGTCAAATGGGACAAGACAGGCGAATTGTTCGGCGTGACAGACGCGCTCCCGATGTGGGTGGCGGATATGGATTTTCGTGCGCCGGAAGCCATAACAGAAGCATTAAAACAGCGCCTGGAACAAGGAATTTTCGGATATACAGCTCCAGATCAAAAAACAAAAGATGCAGTGTGTGCATGGATGCATAACCGGCACAGCTGGAAGGTGAACCCGGAAAGCATTACATTCAGTCCCGGTGTTGTCACAGCTTTGGGCATGGCGGTTCAGGCTTTTACAGAACCAAAGGATCAAGTGATTGTCCAATCCCCTGTCTACACCCCTTTTTACCATATGATTGAGAAAAACGGCCGGCGTATTTTACATAATCCGCTTAAAGAAAAAGACGGAACATATGTAATGGATTTTGAAGATTTGGAGACAAAAATCAGTGATCCGAGCGTCAAAATGTTTATTTTATGCAATCCGCATAACCCTTCAGGGCGTGCCTGGGGCCGGGACGATTTGCTGAAGCTCGGCGAATTATGCCTTGAACACGGCGTTACAGTCGTTTCAGATGAAATTCATTCCGATTTGATGCTCTACGGAAATACCCATACACCGTTTGCCTCTCTTTCTGATGATTTCGCTGAGATTTCTGTGACTTGCGCAGCACCGAGCAAAACGTTTAACATCGCGGGTTTGCAGGCGTCAGCAATCATTATTCCAGACCGGCTGAAGCGCGCTAAATTTTCAGCAAGCCTGCAGCGAAACGGTTTAGGCGGATTAAACGCGTTTGCCGTGAGCGCAATCGAAGCCGCTTACACAAAAGGCGGGCCGTGGCTTGACGAACTGATTTCATATCTTGAGAAAAATATGGATGAGGCGGCAGCCTTTTTGATCAGCGAGCTCCCGAATGTCAAGATGATGAAGCCTGATGCGTCTTACCTGATCTGGCTCGATTTCCGCGCATACGGCCTGTCTGATGCAGAGCTGCAGCAAAAGATGCTGCACAAAGGGAAAATTATTTTGGAGCCCGGCACGAAGTACGGCCCTGGCGGAGAAGGATTTATGCGTTTGAATGCAGGATGCCCTCTGGCAACCTTGCAGGACGGACTGCGCCGGATAAAAACAGCGTTAGAGTAAAGATTCGTCACAAACGCCTTTACGCATCAATCGTAAAGGCGTTCTTTATAAAGAAATTTTGTATATTACTTCTTATGATAAGTGTTATAATAGATTCATATTTTATACGAAAGGATTTCACTCGAATGGAAATTCTAAAAGACTATCTCCTGCATATTTGCTTTATTTTGTTTCCCATTCTTCTTTACCAAGTGTTTTGGCTTGGAAAACCGTCAATCCTTGTACCAAAAATCAACAACGGATTGGTCACGTTATTTGCATGCGGCGCCTCCGTTTTATGCATTATCTTCCCTATACAGGAAATGGACTACATCCAATACGGTCTTCAAATCATTCCTGTCATCATTTGTTTATTTTACATAAACACTGCTTCCGGGCTAACAGTCGCTGCATCCGTCTTATGTTTTGAACTGCTGTTTTTTGAGCCTTCCGCCATTTATGTTTTCACTTTGCTGCCTTTTCATATCATCATCCCAATTTTGCTTCAAAAAAAGTGGCCATTCATGTCCAAAGCGAGAAAACTGCTGCTGTCTTTATTCATCGGTTGCTTGGAGATCTTCTTATTTTTCGCCTCCATCTTGGTTTTTTCCGCCGTGAATATTTTAAATTTTCAAAATTCAGAATCCTTATATTATGAGGCAGCTGTATCGGGTTTGTTCCGCTGCATCGTTCTTCTTTTAAGCATTTATATTATAGAAAGCATCGCAGAAAATATCGCCCTGCGTTCCCAGCTTATTCATTCGGAAAAAATGGAGATTGTGAGTGAACTTGCGGCAAGTGTGGCTCATGAAGTTAGAAATCCGCTGACAGTTGTCCAGGGATTTGTCCAGCTGCTTTTTAATGATGAATCCTTTCAAAACAAATCCAGTGCGGATTATAAAAAACTTGTGCTGTCAGAGCTTGACCGGGCTCAGGGCATTATTACAAATTATCTTGATATCGCCAAACAGCAATTATATGAAAAAGAGATTTTTGATTTATCTTCTCTTATCAGAGAGACGAGCTCCCTCATGATTTCGTATGCCAATTACAAATCTGTGACAGTTGAGGCGGACGCCGAGCCGGACCTTTTGGTATACGGGGATGCAACAAAGCTGAAGCAGGCTGTGATCAACCTCATGAAAAACAGCATTGAAGCCGTCCCCCCGGGTAAAGGGGTCATCCAAGTTTCAGCCAAAAGAAGCGGCCATATGATCGTAATCAAAATCTCAGATAACGGTGTCGGCATGACGGATCACCAAATGCAGAAGCTGGGTGAACCTTATTATTCTTTAAAAACGAACGGAACAGGACTTGGACTGACTGTGACGTTTTCCATCATTGAACATCATCACGGAACCATTTCGTTCAGCAGCAGCTTTCAAAGAGGAACCATTGTGACGATCAAGCTCCCCGCGGACCTTCCTCACTAGCAAATCAATTGGAACTTTTATAGAATGAATGCGAGGTGATAACAGATGAGTACATTTGAGAAAGGCTCTATCGTAAAAGGATTTTACAAAACAGGTGTATACATAGGAGAAATAACAGATTGCAGACCGCAGCATTATTTAGTCAAAATCAAGGCGGTTCTTACCCATCCCGCTCAAGGAGACCTTCACAATCCAAAACAGGCAGATGTGCCGTTTTTCCATGAGAGAAGAGCGCTCGCTTTCGGCGAACAGACCAATATCCCTCATCATATGGTGAAGCCCTATGACAGTGAAGTGCCGGATTATAACGAGTCTTTGCGGGAAGCGGTTGCACAGCTGAGAGCCAAACTGACCAGAGATGATTCAGAATGGGCAAAGCGCTCACTGAACAATCTGGACGTTTTAGAAAAAGAATACTTTACCCGGCCATAACCCAGTCTGACGAAAGATTGGGTTTTTTATGTGGCGCGCCGGAACAGTTCAGATAAATCAATCCTCTCGCCGATTGTCGGCGGTTTAGGTTTTTCAAGATACTGCTTATCCTGCTCGACAAGCTTAAAAAGCTTATAGGCTGTAAGAGCATCGTCAAGCGCCTTATGATGGGTGCCGGTTCCTTTATCTCCATACTCTTCCGCGGCCTTCCACAAGCCGGTCAGTGTCCGGTCTCCAAAAAAGTTTTTATATTCAAGCGATAAATCTCTCATCTCCCCTTTAAAAGGGAAAGGAATATGGTTAAACATACAATTTTGCTTCAGCACTTTCATATCCATGTTTCCCCACGTGATGATCGTGCAATTTTTTTCAGGATCAAGCTCATTTAATTTACGGATAAAGTCCTCGAACCTCATCCCCTCATCTACCTGGTTTTGCGTAATGTTTAAAAATGATCTGCAGCGCTTCGTCAGCTTGGGGAATTTTTTCGGCCTGATATAACTCGAAAACGTCTCAACTACTTCACCATTAACCGACTTTACAATTCCTGCTTCAATGATTTCCGGAAAAAAATTTTGCGGACTGTATTTTCCTTCGGGCATCGTAAATTCGAAATCAATAATGAGTAAGTTGCCTGCCTCCACTATTTTCACACCTGCCTTTCCTCCGATCAGAAGAATGCTATCTTTATAGTATATCAATTCTCCTTCTCTTCATTTCTTCATTTTCTAAAAATAATGAATTTTCCCAGCCGCATTGTTTCTTTTAAATGGTGCACTGTTTCTTTATAATTAGTAAGGAACCCGAAATAATAAGAAGGTGATGTTATTTCTATCCGCAAGAAAAACTTTGTCATTGTGTGGCTGGCGAATTTCTTTGTATCAGCCAGCACAACGATGATCGTCCCTTTTCTCTCCTTGTATATTGAGACGCTCAGCACCTTTTCCAACGGCTTTGTGCAAAGGTGGAGCGGTTATGTGTTCGGCATTACGTTTTTAATGGCTTTTTTGGTATCCCCATTCTGGGGGCGGTTCGGAGACAAACGCGGTTACAAGAAAATCCTTTTGACAACCGGAACCGGCATTGCCGTCAGCATTTTATTAATGGGCTTTGTCACGTCGGTTTATCAATTGTTTTTTCTGCGTATGGCAATGGGGCTTGTAACCGGATTTATCCCGACATCCCTTGCAATGATTTCCGCGCAGACGCCTAAAAGCTCAGCCGGCAAAACGCTTGGCACGCTCCAAATGGGGCAAGTGTCCGGAAGCTTGTTCGGCCCGCTTTTGGGAGGCGTTCTTGCTGACCACTTCGGTTTTACGTATACCTTTTTTATCACATCCTTTGTGATTTTCTTAGCCGTTCTTCTCGTGTTATTCGGGGTCAAAGAACAGCCGCTCACAGAGAAGATAAATAAACGTCAGTCTTATACGAGAAAAGAAGTGCTCTCCTATATTTTTCACCAGCCCGCGCTTTGGGTCATGATGCTGTTAACCATGCTGATTCAAACAGGAAATTTCAGTATCCAGCCGTTGCTCGCTTTATATGTAAACGAGCTGCACGGATCTGACAATCTGGCCTTTTTCTCCGGCATGGCATTTTCGGCAACCGGACTCGGCAGTTTGCTGCTGGCAAGAAAATGGGGAGATTTAGGAGACCGCTACGGCCACCGCCGCATTTTAATCGGGCTTTTAATCGCCGCCTCTTTATTTTTTATTCCGCAGGCACTCGCTTCTTCATTCAGTGTGCTGCTTGTTTTCAGGTTTTTATTCGGGATGGCGATGGGCGGCCTTCTGCCATGCATCACGGCGGCGATCCGCGTTCAGGCTCCCGGCTCCATCCAGGGAGAAGTCCTCGGCTACAATGTCAGCTTTCGCTTTTTAGGAAACGTTCTCGGACCTCTTCTCGGCGGTATTATTTCGAGTCACTTCAATATCTCTGCAGCCTTTTATGTCACAGCATTTCTCTTTTTCGCAGGTGCCTGCCTGCTTTGGATCATGAAGAAATTTCAAAAAGAATCGTATGCCAAAGCAAGCTGATTCTCAGCAAAAATTGAGGAGTCTTCTAAATTTAACCTTCTCGTAAACTCAAAAGAATGGTACGATATGGCTAGAATTTAGGAGAAAAGAGAGTGACCATGTTACGAAAAATGATCGGATGGATTTTGCTCCTTTGCATAATCCCATTGTTTGCATTTACAGTTATCGCTTCCGGAAAAGAAGTAAAACAAATGAAGTCCCTGGATCAGGTGCTTGATAAGAATATTGATTTGAAAGAGATCAGCCTTGTTCAGAACAGCTACATGTACGACAGGGACGGGTCTCTGGTCTCGGAAATCGTCAGCGATGATGAGAACCGTGTGCTGGTTCCCTTCAAGAAGATTCCCGAAGAAGTCAAACAGATATTTTTAACTTCCGAGGACCGCCATTTTTACGAACATAAAGGCTTTGACTTTATGGGGATGGTGCGGGCGGCCGCTTCCAACGTGAAGGACAAAAAGATTGACCAGGGGGCCAGCACCATCACACAGCAGCTTACAAGAAACTTGTATTTGAGCCATGAGCGCTCCTTCAGTCGCAAACTGACTGAGCTCGCGTACTCCTATCAGCTTGAGAAAAAGTATACGAAAAATGAGATTCTTGAAGCCTACCTAAATACGATTTATTTTAATAACGGCGTTTATGGCGTCGGATCAGCTGCTGAATTCTATTTCAGCAAACCGCTGAAA
Source organism: Bacillus sp. B28 (assembly GCF_029536185.1). Lineage (NCBI taxonomy): Bacteria > Bacillati > Bacillota > Bacilli > Caryophanales > Bacillaceae > Bacillus > Bacillus sp. B28. The sequence goes on from NZ_CP120511.1 coordinate 3,125,740, forward strand.
TCTCTCACACTGGGAGAAATGGCTTTTATTTGCGCTATACCTAATAACCCTACATTATATGATCCTCTCAAGCATTTTGACTACACGAAAAGCCGTCAAGAACGCTTGCTTAAAGGGTTAAAAAATGCCGGAGTCATTACAGACAAAGAGCTGAAAAAAGCCGTAAAACAAAAAATCAAACTGGATGTCGAAGAGAAAGAAGACAAATATCCGGACTACGTTTCCTACGTAAATGATGAATTCACTCAACTAGTGTCTGAATCCGAAGGCTTTGATAAGCGTCTTCAAAAAGCGTCAGGAAAACAAAAAGATAAGATAGAAAACGAGCTGTCCGCCAGAGTCAGCACACTTCTGAAAGACGGCGTAAAAATTTATACCGCACTTGATCCATACATGCAAAATCAAGTCGTGGCACAAATGAATTCGAAGCTTCCGTATGCGGGCGTACAGGGCGGAGCGGCTGTGATTAATCACCAGACGCATCAAGTTGTCGCTCTATCCGGCGGCAAAAACTATCGCAAGTATGATTTTAACCGTGCCTACCAAGCATACAGACAGCCAGGGTCATCCATTAAGCCGCTTCTGGATTACGGACCTTATATTGAACAGACAGGTGCGACGGCAAGCAGCACAATTGATGCCGGCAAATTTTGCAGCAGAGACTACTGTCCGCAAAACTACAATAACCGCACATACGGCACAGTAACGCTCGATACAGCGTTTAAAAACTCGTATAATACACCGGCCATCAGAATGCTGGACCGTGTTGGCATCCAAAAAGCATTCAGCTATATTGAGCCGTATCATTTTTCAAAGCTTGTCAACAGCGACTATCTTCTGCCGGCGGCGCTTGGCGGATTTACACACGGCATGACGCCTCTTGAGATGACAAAGGCGTATACAACATTCGGCAACAGCGGAAGCTACTCGCCGAGCCACGCGATTACAAAAGTGACGGATTTAAAAGGAAAAACGATTTATAAATGGAATGACAAAGCGACACAGATATTCAGCGTCCGCACAAACATGCAGCTGAAAAAACTGATGTCTTCCGTTGTCAAAAGCGGGACAGGGAAAAAAGCATATTTCAAAGCGCCTTATATCGGCGGTAAAACGGGAACCTCAAATGATTATCATGATATGTGGTTCGTCGGCCTGACAGATACGTACACAATGGGTGTCTGGGTCGGAAAAGATACACCGAGCAGCGTTGAATACCTTCACAGTATCAGCCCTCAGCTTTCCATCTGGAAAGGAACGCTGCAGGCAGCTTATTAAAGAATCGGAGGGGATCTGCAGTGACATCAAAACAAATTCCAAATCGCGTATTGCTGTTTGACGGTGTGTGCAACTTATGCAACGGTGCCGTTCAATTTATCATAAAGCGTGATCCAAACGGTTTGATTTCATTTGCATCGCTTCAATCGGAAACAGGACAGAGCCTGCTGAAAAAAAGCGGGCTTCCGACTGAGCATTTTGACAGCTTTGTCTTTATTGAAGACGGCCAGGTTTACACTAAGTCAACTGCAGCCATAAAGGTTTTCAGGCATCTGCGGGGCCCGTGGCGGCTCTTCGTCCTGTTTTTTGCAGTGCCGAAACCTGTCAGAGATATGCTCTATTCTTTTATTGCCAAAAACCGCTATAAGTGGTTCGGCAAAAAAAATGAATGTATGCTCCCCTCCCCCTCTATAAAAAATAGATTTTTACCATAAACGAAAAAATGGCTAGCTTACACAGGTAAGCTAGCCATTATGCTATTATAAAGCTTGATAAATATGAACAGAATACCGATAACAAATGTAAACCAAAACAGCAGTTCCAACAGAATGAATCCGACCAATGACATGATAGAAAGTGTTGAATAAATCCGGTAAACAACGAACACAAAGTAAGCAAGTGTAACAACTGCAAACCAGATCACAATCCAGATGATATTTTGCAATAGCACAAAGGATAAGATCCCGCCGCCTAAATATATGATAGAGCCCATTCTGACTGTTTTCAGGTTGTTTCCTTCCGGATCATTTGTGAAAAACAGCAGTGACAGCTCAGTCACGGTATTTGCAATTAATTTCAGAGCGGACAGAACCATAAAATATAAAAGTGCAAAGGCCGCAAATAACGCAAGTCTGATTCCTTTCTCTGAGAAGTAATCAAGCATCCCATCGTACATTCCAAATGAAGACAGCATCTTCAATGCATAGAGTGAAGTTGAAATGGATAAAGACGAACTAAAAAGCAGGATCGCAATCAGCGGAAAGTATCCTGTCAAATAAGTATTTTTCATATAAAAAAGTCCCTTTCTGTAATCTACCTCATTTATTATGGAGGACTTAAAACACATTGACAAGATAAATTATTCCATTTTTTCTCCTTTTTACGAATTACGGTCCCAAATCTTCACAAAGCGGGATTTTGAGAGTAAAGTAGTACGCAGGAATCATAAAACGTAAGGAAGTTTTATATGAAAAAAACATTAAAACTGCAAACCAGACTCACCATATTTGTCTGTATCGTCGTGTTAATCGCACTGCTCATCACCTTTTTTACCGTCGGTGCCCAAACCTCTAAAAGGATACGTGATCAGGAAAGAGACACAGCGCTGCAAACGGCTGAAATGGTTGCCGACGCACCGATTACTGCCTCCGCTTTGGAGAGCGGAAAAAACCAGAAGGAACTGCTCAGCTACACACTGGACGTCCAGAAAATTACCGGCACAGAATTTGTCGTTGTCATGGATATGAACGGCATTCGCAGAACCCATCCGGACCACAGCAAAATCGGAAAAAAATTCAGGGGCGGAGATGAAGCCGAAGTATTAAAAGGACATGTCCATATCAGCACCGCCTCAGGCACGCTTGGGAAATCCCAGAGAGCGTTCGTGCCAGTCTACGCCAAGAATGGAAAACAAGTCGGAGCCGTTGCAGTCGGCATCACAGTGAATGAAATTGACGAAGTCATCAGCCACAGCTTACGGCCGCTCTATTTTATTATTTGCGTTAGTATATTCGTCGGCGTCATCGGAGCTGTTATCGTTGCACGTACGGTGAAAAATATCATGTACGGACTTGAACCATATGAAATCGCGACACTTCTTCAAGAACGGAGCGCCATGCTTGAATCAACGAAAGAAGGCATACTCGCTGTCGATGAACACGGTAAAATCAAGCTTGCCAATGCGGAAGCAAAGCGCCTTTTCATTAAAATGGGCATAGAAACAAATCCCGTCGATCAGGATGTCAATGACATCCTGCCGAAGAGCCGTCTGAAAAATGTCATTGAGACCCGAAAGCCTCTTCAAGACAGAGATGTGCGCATTAACGGATTAGAGCTTGTGTTTAATGAAGTGCCCATCCAGCTGAAAGGACAAACCGTCGGAGCGATTGCGACATTCCGGGACAAAACCGAGGTAAAACATTTAGCTGAACAGCTTTCCGGTGTTAAAATGTATGCAAACGCACTGAGAGCACAGTCTCATGAATTTATGAACAAACTGCATGTGATACTAGGTCTCGTCCAGCTGAAAGAGTATGATGATCTTGGAGATTATATTAAAGATATTGCCATTCAGCAAAAATCAGAAACGAGTGAAATCATAAATGATGTCAAAAGCTCCGTGCTGGCCGGATTTCTGTTGGGAAAACAGAGCTACATACGAGAGCAGGGCGCAAATCTCGATATTGAATGCAGCGGGGTTATTCCAAACGCAGCAGATCCTTCAGTCATTCATGAACTGATTACGATTATCGGAAATCTCATCAACAACGCCTTGGACGCTGTTGCCAATATGCCGAAAAAACAAATCACGATGTCCATGCGTTTTCATGACAAGATATTGGACATCGAAATTACCGATACAGGAGCCGGCATGTCCGAAGAAGACCAAGCCAAGGTATTCGAACAAGGCTATTCAACAAAGGGCAAAAACCGGGGATTCGGCCTTTATTTCACCCAGCAGAGCATGGAGAATTTAAAGGGCCAAATGATTATCACCAGCGAAAAAAATGAAGGAACCACATTCAGTCTTCGCATCCCGTACGAACCGAAGGAGGAAAACCATGATTAATGTACTAATAGTTGAAGATGACCCCATGGTGGGTGAATTAAATAAACGATATTTAAGCCAAATAGAAGGCTTTCAGCTGAAAGGAATCGCCTCTTCCTTTCAAAGCGCTCTGCATATTTTAGGAGAGCATCACATCGATCTCATTTTGCTTGATATTTATATGCCGGGCAAAAACGGGCTTGAGCTGCTGACGGAATTGAGAGCCCAAAATGAAGCGGTTGACGTGATTGTCATCTCTGCGGCAAGCGAGCTGGACGTCATCAAAAAAACACTTCGTTACGGAGCTGTGGATTACTTAATCAAACCGTTTGAATTTGAACGTTTTCAGACTGCCCTTTCTGATTACAGACGAAAACAAAAAGTGTATTCCACCCATCGAAACATGAGCCAAAAAGAATTGGACGCGGAACTGTTTCATAAGAAGGAAGCGACAGAAAAAGTGCACCTGCCAAAAGGGCTGACAAAAAGCACGCTGAAGCTGATTTGGTCCAGCATTCAATCCTTTGAAAACGAGTCCTTTACGACAGAAGACCTGGCAAATCATACTGAAATATCTCAAGTATCCATCCGAAAATACTTAAAATTCCTTGAAGATATACAGGTTCTGAATGTCGAAATGGCGTACGGAACGATCGGAAGACCGGTGTTTCAGTACAATGTCAATACAGGCAACCTTAACGGAATTAAGCAATATTTATAAAAAAACGCACTGTTCATGTCGAGCAGTGCGTTTTTTTCTGTCACATCTCTTGCCAAGGTGCTTGAACCTTTCGCCAATAAGCTATACAAGAATAATAAAGGACTTTTTTGCATATTTGAGTATATAATTCTAAAAATACTTATTTTTTAAAAAATAATGCGCAATTCTATTTATTTCTTGTAAGTAAAATGATAAATTATGAGTGGTTAGTTGATCCCTAGACTAAGTCATAAGTCACACTTCAGAAAGAGATGTCACGGTTTTCCGCCCGGAACACCTTCAACATCCTTCTCTTCCCCGCCTTTCGAAGGAAACACTCACACCACACTTATTAAGGGAAGATCAGAACTGTCTCAGCTCATTCTAATTGTTATTATCTGAAAATTTCATCGATTCTAATAATTGAGTGAGGCATCCCATCTCATGACTGACCGGATCAGCTCAGGCCAAATTTTACTGGGGGGTTATATCTTGAATAAACGCAAAATCGGATTGGCGATGTCACTTGTAATCGCAGCGGGCACCATTTTAGGAGCATGCGGAAACAGCGAAAAAAGCAGCGGAAACAGTGAGGGCAAAAACAAATTCAGTGTGGCGATGGTCACCGACATTGGCGGGGTGGATGACAAATCCTTTAACCAATCAGCATGGGAAGGCATCCAAGCCTTCGGTAAAGATAATGGTCTGGAAAAAGGAAAAAACGGATACGACTACCTGCAATCTAAATCAGATGCAGATTATACAACAAACTTAAATAAATTAGCACGTGAGAATTTCAACTTGATCTATGGCGTTGGTTATTTGATGGAAGATTCAATCAGTGAAATCGCCGATCAGCGCAAAAATACAAACTTTGCGATTATTGACGCAGTCGTCGATAAAGACAACGTCGCAAGCATTACGTTTAAAGAGCAGGAAGGCTCATTTCTTGTCGGAGTGGCCGCAGCCTTAACAAGCAAATCAGGAAAAATCGGATTTGTGGGCGGCATGGAATCCGAGTTAATCAAAAAATTCGAAGTCGGTTTCCGTGCAGGGGTTCAGGCCGTAAAACCTGACGCAACTGTCCAGGTGAAGTATGCGGGCGGATTCGATAAAGCGGACGTTGGAAAAGCAACTGCCGAGAGCATGTATAAATCAGGCGTTGATGTAATTTACCACTCCGCAGGCGCCACCGGCACAGGTGTCTTTACAGAAGCCAAGAACCTGAAAAAAGAAGACCCGAAGCGTGATGTTTGGGTGATCGGAGTCGATAAAGATCAATACGCAGAAGGCCAAGTAGAAGGAACAGACGATAACGTCACCCTTACTTCCATGGTCAAAAAGGTTGATACAGCAGTTGAAGATTTAACGAAGAAAGCAAGCGAAGGCAAATTCCCCGGCGGAGAAACGCTTACATACGGACTTGATCAAGACGGAGTCGGCATTTCTTCCTCTAAACAAAACCTATCGGATGATGTAATCAAAGCAGTTGATGAGTGGAAGAAAAAAATCATCGACGGATTAGAAGTGCCGGGAACAGAGAAAGAGCTGAAAAATTTCAAAGCTGAATAAGAATCGCGGGGATAAGGAGAAGAGCCCTTATCCCTTGTTTTTCTTTCAGAGCAAAGCTGCACATGTCCTTGCGGCTTTGCTATTGCCAGTCTCTTATTTAAAAGCATCTTGAAAAAAGGAGCGGTCAATTCTGTGGAATATGTCATTGAAATGCTCAATATACGCAAGGAGTTTCCCGGTATCGTCGCAAATGACAACATTAATCTTCAGGTCAAAAAAGGCGAAATCCACGCACTGCTCGGTGAAAACGGAGCGGGAAAATCAACTTTGATGAACGTCCTTTTCGGGCTTTATCAGCCAGAAAAGGGAGAAATTCGGGTCCGCGGTGAGAAGGTGCACATCAACAGCCCGAACAAAGCGAATGATCTCGGAATCGGCATGGTGCATCAGCATTTTATGCTTGTCGATACATTTACAGTTGCTGAAAACATTATTCTCGGGAAGGAGCCGAAAAAGCTCGGGCGGATTGACCGAAAACGGGCTGTCCGAGAGGTTCAGGACATTTCCGACCGATACGGACTTCAAATTAATCCCGAGGCAAAAGTAGCTGACATATCCGTCGGCATGCAGCAGCGTGCAGAAATTTTAAAAACCCTCTACCGCGGGGCTGACATTCTGATTTTTGATGAACCGACAGCTGTGCTGACGCCTCATGAAATCAAAGAGCTCATTCAAATCATGAAGAACCTCGTCAATGAGGGAAAATCAATTATTTTAATTACCCATAAACTGAAAGAAATCATGGTTGTTTGTGACCGCGTTACCATTATCCGCAAAGGAAAAGGCATCAAATCACTGGATGTCCGGGATACAAATCAAGACGAGCTCGCCAGTCTGATGGTCGGACGCGAGGTATCGTTCAAAACAGAAAAAAAAGCGGCTCAGCCGGGATCTGAAGTGCTGGCGATTGACAGAATCACTGTAAAAGATACTCGCGGAGTAGAAGCTGTAAGGAATTTATCGCTTTCTGTCAATGCCGGAGAAATTGTCGGCATAGCCGGCGTTGACGGAAACGGACAGTCAGAGCTGATTGAAGCGATTACAGGACTCCGAAAAACGGAGTCTGGAACCATTTCCTTAAACGGAAAACAGATACAAAACCTGACGCCGAGAAAAGTAACGGAATCCGGAATCGGGCATATTCCACAGGACCGCCATAAACACGGCCTCGTTTTGGATTTTCCGATCGGTGAGAATATCGTCCTCCAAAGCTATTACAAAAAGCCTTATTCAGCATTCGGTGTTTTACATAAAGGCGAAATGTATAAGAAAGCACGCAGCCTGATCAGCGAGTACGATGTCAGAACCCCCGATGAATATACACACGCGCGGGCATTGTCAGGCGGAAACCAGCAAAAAGCAATTATCGGAAGGGAAATTGACCGAAATCCTGACTTGTTAATCGCCGCCCAGCCGACTCGCGGTCTTGATGTCGGAGCGATTGAATTTGTCCATAAAAAACTCATTGAACAGCGTGATGCCGGAAAAGCCGTTCTTCTTCTATCGTTTGAGCTGGATGAAATCATGAATCTCAGTGACAGAATCGCCGTCATTTTTGAAGGCAGCATCATATCCAGCGTCAATCCGCTGGATACGACTGAGCAAGAGCTCGGCCTCTTGATGGCGGGAAGCACGCAAAAGGAAGCGGGGAAAGCAAATGGTTAAACGACTCTCTCATTTACTCGTGCCGCTCATTGCAATCATGCTCGGCTTGCTGGCCGGTGCACTTATTATGCTTGCGAGCGGATACAGTGTGATCAGCGGCTATTCCGCTTTATGGAATGGGATATTTGGAGAAATCTATTACATCGGTGAAACCGTCCGGCAGATTACACCTTATATTTTATCCGGATTAGCTGTTGCTTTCGCGTTCCGAACTGGGCTTTTCAATATCGGGGTAGAGGGACAGCTTCTAGTGGGCTGGACAGCTGCCGTTTGGGTCGGAACGGTGTTTGACGGACCGGCATATATTCATATGCCGCTTGCACTGATCACAGCGGCTGCAGCAGGCGGTTTATGGGGATTTATTCCCGGCTTTTTAAAAGCACGGTTCTATGTTCATGAGGTCATTGTCACCATTATGATGAATTATATCGCGCTGCATATGACCAATTATTTGATTTCAAAAGTCATGACAGACAATCAGGATAAGACGGAAAAAATTCACGAATCGGCCTCACTGCGCTCGCCGTTTCTTGAGCAGCTTACGGATTATTCAAGGCTTCACTGGGGGATCGTCATCGCCCTTCTCGCAGCTGTTGTTATGTGGTTTATGATTAACAAAACAACGAAAGGCTTTGAGCTTCGGGCAGTCGGATTCAACCAGCACGCGTCCCAGTACGCCGGTATGAGCGTGCGGAAGAATATTATGACCTCCATGCTCATTTCAGGAGCTTTTGCAGGCCTTGCAGGTGCCATGGAAGGTCTGGGAACGTTTGAATACGCAGCTGTCAAAGGCGCATTTACCGGCGTCGGCTTTGACGGTATTGCCGTCGCTCTTCTGGGCGGGAACACTGCGGTCGGTGTTGTGCTTGCGGCAGCTTTGCTTGGCGGCCTCAAAATCGGGGCTTTAAATATGCCAATTGAATCAGGCGTACCTTCTGAGGTTGTCGATATTGTGATTGCCATTATCATTCTGTTTGTTGCTTCAAGCTATGCCATTCGTTTTGTCGCGGATAAATTGAAGAAAAAGGGGGCGAACTAAGTGGACTTTCTGCAGATTGTATCAATCATTGTCCCTGCCACACTCGTATACGCAGCCCCGCTTATTTTAACCGCTCTCGGCGGCGTATTTTCCGAGAGATCAGGCGTCGTCAATATCGGCCTTGAAGGCCTCATGATTATCGGAGCATTCACCAGTGTTTTATTCAATTTATTTTTAGGCCCTGAATTGGGAGCCGCAGCACCTTGGCTTTCGCTCATTGCCGCTATGGCAGCCGGCGCGCTGTTTTCACTGATTCACGCGGCAGCGGCGATATCGTTTCGCGCTGATCAGACAGTCAGCGGCGTCGCCATTAATATGCTGGCGCTTGGGGCTACTTTATTTATCGTAAAGCTGATTTACGGAAAAGCGCAAACTGACAAAATTCCCGAGCCTTTTTATAAAACAAGTATTCCCGGCTTGAGCGACATCCCCGTATTGGGAAAAATCTTCTTTTCAGATGTCTATTATACGTCTATTCTCGCAATTGTCCTGGCCTTTATTTCGTGGTTTATCTTGTTTAAAACCCCGTTCGGCCTCCGTATTCGTTCCGTCGGAGAACATCCGATGGCGGCCGATACTATGGGGATCAATGTTTACAAAATGCGCTATATCGGCGTGATGATCAGCGGATTGTTCGGCGGCCTCGGGGGCGGCGTATATGCGTCAACGATTGCTCTCGACTTTACGCACTCTACCATTTCCGGGCAAGGCTTTATCGCACTCGCCGCCCTTGTATTCGGAAAATGGCATCCGATCGGCGCACTCGGCGCTGCCCTGTTTTTCGGATTCGCGCAAAGCTTAAGCATTATCGGCTCACTGCTCCCTCTTTTTAAGGACATACCGAATGTATATATGCTGATTGCCCCTTACGTATTAACCATTCTCGCCTTAACCGGCTTTATCGGGCGCGCAGATGCGCCAAAAGCAAATGGTGTGCCTTATATCAAAGGAAAACGGTAACCATATCTCCCTGGGAAGCGGCTTCTCAGGGATTTTTCCTGCTTCAAAATACCCAATTATTTTAGTTGTTTATTAATTATTTAACTTAAAAAAATATTCTTTGTTAGCGCTTTCTTGTAGACTGTAACAAACAATACATGGGGGTGTATGACAATGGGAGCAATTCACAAAACAGAGGAAGTTTTACCTGAGCACAAAGACACACAGGAGAAAAGCCTGTTTAAGAAAATATGGACTTGGGAAATCGGCGTGATTCCTCTCCCATTATATACAGCATTAGCTGTCATTATTATTCTTGCGGCCTATTACAACGAGCTGCCTGCAAACATGCTGGGCGGTTTTGCCATCATTATGATTTTAGGTGTCTTTCTTGGCGATATCGGCCAGCGGATTCCGATTTTAAAGGATATTGGCGGTCCTGCTATTTTATCTTTGTTTGTGCCATCTTTTTTAGTTTTTTATAATGTGTTGAATCCATCATCATTAGATGCTGTAACCAATTTAATGAAAACGTCTAACTTTCTTTATTTCTATATCGCTTGTCTTGTTGTAGGAAGCATTCTTGGAATGAACAGAACTGTTTTAATACAGGGATTCATCAGAATGTTCGTTCCTTTAGTAGCGGGCACAATTGCGGCGATTGCGGCCGGCGTGCTCGTCGGATTCATCTTCGGCTACAGTGCCTATGATTCCTTTTTCTTTGTCGTTGTGCCGATTATTGCCGGGGGAATAGGGGAAGGAATTTTGCCGCTCTCGATTGCTTATTCGCAAATATTGGGGTCTTCCGCTGATGTGTATGTGTCGCAGCTGGTTCCTGCCGCTATCATTGGAAACGTTTTTGCTATTATCTGTGCTGCTTTAATGAAAAAACTGGGCGAAAAACGTCCTGACCTAAACGGCAATGGGCGTCTCGTCAAATCTAAGAAAGCGAACGATATTTTCAATCAAAAAGAGGCTGAAGCTAAAATTGACTTTAAACTGATGGGAGCCGGAGTCCTGCTCGCTTGTACGTTTTTTATTTTCGGCGGTTTACTGGAGAAATTCATCTTCATCCCGGGCGCTATTTTAATGATTATTTCAGCAGCTGCAATCAAATATGCTAATATCCTTCCGAAAAAAATGGAGGATGGCGCGTACCAGCTTTATAAGTTTATTTCATCAAGCTTTACATGGCCGCTTATGGTAGGCCTCGGGATTCTCTTTATCCCTTTAGATGACGTGGCGTCTGTGATTTCTATTCCGTTTGTCATCATTTGTATTTCAGTTGTCGTTGCCATGATTTCTTCCGGATATTTTGTAGGCAAGCTGATGAACATGTACCCTGTTGAATCCGCAATCGTTACCTGCTGTCACAGCGGTCTCGGCGGAACGGGAGATGTCGCCATTTTGTCCGCTTCAGGAAGAATGGGCCTTATGCCATTCGCCCAAATTTCTACCCGCCTCGGCGGAGCTGGAACTGTCATTTGCGCGACGATTTTACTTCGCTTTTTCACTTCATAATCAGAAAAAGAGTTCCGTCTAAGACGGAACTCTTTTTTATTTAGTCACAATCCGCATATACTCCCTGGGCCCAAACGGCCTATCCTTAGATTCCGCCTCACTCATTTTAGTTGACAGGTGGTGCTCCAATAAATACAGTTCCCAATCATCATTGTCTGCCACACGGGCACGGCCGTCATATTGATTCAGCATGAATGCCCCTGCACATATCGAGCAGAATAAACCTGAGCACATAAGGACCTTTCTCTTCACAATGATCAGCTCCTTACATACAGCTTGATCAGGAGCGATTTTAAATATACAAATGACCTGATTTTTGTTAAACTTATTTTAAGGTCAAAAGAACTTGTAAAATTCATTCGCGGCAGGTTGAAGCATGGCGGCTTCCAAAAAAGTGCGATATAATTTGGACTGGGTCGTTTGACCGTATATTCTAATGATTTATACATAGAACAGGTTTCAATTAAAGAAAAGGAGGTCTTGTCTTTGCAGCTCTTACATTTTGCTATTTTATCGCCTTTTGTATTTGCTTTTATCATTCCCTTTCTGGCAAAATACGCAAAAAGAGTGCATACGGGCTGGTTTGTTCTGATCCTGCCCGTCTTGCTGTTTATATACTTTCTTCCAATGATCAGAATGACTCAGTCGGGAGAAACATTACGATCGGTATTGGAGTGGATTCCTTCATTAGGCATTAACTTTACCGTTTATGTAGACGGTCTCGGACTGCTATTCGCCTTACTGATAACGGGGATCGGCTCGTTGGTCACTCTTTACAGTATTTTTTATTTATCGAAAGAAAAAGAACAGCTTGGGCCTTTTTATGTCTATTTATTAATGTTCATGGGGGCTATGCTCGGTGTTGTTCTTGTTGACAACGTCATGGTCCTCTACATGTTTTGGGAGCTTACCAGCCTTTCGTCCTTTTTGCTGATCGGATATTGGTACAAGCGTGAAAAATCTCGCTACGGCGCCGCAAAATCGCTCTTGATTACGGTAAGCGGCGGACTGTGTATGCTGGGAGGATTCATTCTCCTTTATCTGATCACAGATTCATTCAGTATCAGAGAAATGATCAATCAGGTTCAGTTGATTGCCGGCCATGATCTATTTATTCCGGCGATGATTTTGATTTTACTAGGCGCATTTACAAAGTCCGCCCAGTTTCCTTTTTACATTTGGCTGCCTGACGCCATGGAAGCGCCGACGCCTGTCAGCGCGTATCTCCATTCAGCCACGATGGTCAAAGCGGGAATTTATGTGATTGCAAGATTCAGCCCTATTTTCGCCTTTTCAGCTCAGTGGTTTTGGATTGTTTCTCTCGTCGGGATTTTCACCATGGTTTGGGGTTCATTCCATGCCGTCAAACAAACCGACTTAAAATCCATTTTGGCGTTTTCAACCGTCAGCCAGCTCGGCATGATCATCTCGATGCTTGGTGTCAGCGCTGCAGCCCTGCATTACGGCCATACAGAATATTACACAGTTGCCGCCATGGCTGCCATTTTCCATCTCATCAACCATGCTACCTTTAAAGGAAGCTTGTTTATGGCAGTCGGCATCATTGATCATGAAACAGGCACGCGGGACGTCAGAAAGCTCGGCGGACTGATGGCGATCATGCCGATTACATTTACGATTTCCTTGATTGGCACATTTTCAATGGCTGGTCTCCCGCCGTTTAACGGATTTTTGAGTAAAGAAATGTTTTTCACCAGCATGCTTCGTGTGACACATGTCGATTTGTTCAACGTCCAGACGTGGGGAGCGCTGTTCCCTGTCCTCGCTTGGGCAGGAAGTGTGTTTACATTTATCTACAGCATGAAACTGCTGTTTAAAACATTTAAAGGCAATTATCAGCCTGAAAAACTCGAAAAACAGGCTCATGAAGCGCCGATTGGAATGCTCGTATCACCTGTCATTCTTATTGCGCTCGCTGTCAGTCTCTTCTTTTTCCCGAATATATTGTCCTACAGCTTGATAGAGCCTGCGATGAATTCAATCTATCCGACACTGCTGGACAGCCATGAGAAGTTTCATGTTCATATTTCGCAGTGGCACGGGTTTACAGCCGAAGTTCTGATGACACTGGGCATTATCGCTGTCGGTACGATCGGATACTTGACGATAAACAAGTGGAAAGGGATCTATAAGCTGTTTCCATCGAAACTCACGCTCAATCGGTTATACGAGAAGCTCCTGACCATCATGGAAAAAGGCTCTTATCGAGTGACAAAACAATATATGACCGGATTTTTGCGGGATTATCTTCTGTATATCTTCGCTGGATTTATCATTCTGATGAGCGGGGCTCTCGTTTTGAAAGGCGGATTTTCCTTTACAACTGAGGGTATGGCGAAAATCGGCATATACGAAATGATTCTGACACTTGTCATGATCAGCGCGACAGCGGCGACTGTATTCGCCCGATCCAGACTGACGGCAATTATTTCACTTGGTGTTGTCGGTTATACGCTTGCATTGTTTTTTGTTATTTTCAGAGCGCCCGATTTGGCTTTGACCCAGCTGGTCATTGAGACGATTTCCGTCGCCCTGTTTCTGCTTTGTTTTTATCATTTGCCGAAACTGCGGCTGAAAAAGAAAACGAGAACATTCCGAATGACAAACTTTATCATTGCTTTAGGAGTCGGCATTATTGTCACCCTGCTCGGTATTGCATCCTCAAGCCAGCGGACAAAAGACAGTATCGCCTCCTTCTTTACAAAGCACAGCCACGATCTTGGCGGAGGAGATAATGTCGTCAATGTCATTCTCGTTGATTTCAGGGGCTTTGATACAATGTTTGAAATTACGGTATTAACGATTGCCGCTCTCGGCATTTACAGCATGATTAAAACAAAAGTAAAAGAGGAGGGGAAAAGCGGTGAATGAACAAAAAACAAATGACTTGATTCTTCAAACCGTGACAAAGCTTGTATCATTTATCATTTTGCTTTTCTCTTTCTATTTATTTTTATCGGGGCATAACGCCCCTGGAGGAGGCTTTGTCGGCGGACTGATCACGTCCTCTTCCATCGTTCTATTGCTCTTGGCTTATGATTTAAAAACCGTGCGTTCCATTTTGCCGGTTAATTTCATTTACGTCGCGGGAGCCGGTCTTCTGCTCGCTGTCTTAACAGGAGTTGGCTCCTTTGTCTTCGGGGCGCCCTTCTTAACCCACACATTCGGTTACTTTCATCTGCCGATTTTAGGGAAAACGGAGCTTGCCACGGCGACGCTTTTTGATTTAGGTGTTTATCTTGTTGTCGTAGGCATTACGATGACCATTATTCAAACGATTGGAGAGGAAGAATAATGGAAATCTTAATGGCTGTTACAGCCGGTATTATTTTTATGGCTGCTACGTATTTGCTGCTGTCTAAAAGCCTGCTTCGGGTCATTATCGGAACAGCGCTTTTGAGCCACGGCGTTCATTTAATGCTTTTAACTATGGGAGGATTAAAAGAAGGCGCCGCTCCGATTTTGAGCGAGCATGCCAAGTCATTTGTCGATCCGCTTCCGCAAGCCCTGATTTTGACGGCTATTGTCATTTCATTTGGAGTTACATCCTTCATCCTCGTCATGGCGTTTCGGGCCTATCAGGAATTGAAATCGGACGATATGGATCAAATGAGGGGAAATGATCAACATGAATAATTTTGTTATATTGCCAATTCTGATCCCGCTCCTGTCCGCCATTCTGCTGATTTTCATGAACAAACACATCATGCTCATGCGGATCTTCAGCACTGCGGCATCCGTACTCGGGATTGTGATCAGCGTTTTACTCGTACAGACTGTTTTTACAAACGGCATTCAGACACTGAGTTTGGGCGGCTGGAGAGCCCCCTACGGAATTGTGCTTGTTGCAGATCAATTTGCCAGCCTGCTTGTTCTCACCACAGCAGTCATCGGCTTATTGGTTGTGCTTTATTCTTTCCGTTCTATCGGTGAAAAACGGGAACGTGCCTTTTATTACTCCGGCGTGCAGTTTTTGCTGGCTGGTGTAAGCGGAGCGTTTTTAACAGGCGATTTATTTAATATGTACGTATTTTTCGAGCTTCTGCTTATTGCTTCTTATATGCTGATTGTATTAGGCGGCACAAAAATTCAGCTGCGGGAGTCGCTTAAATACATTGTGTTTAATATCGTGTCATCAGCATTGTTTGTCATCGGCGTCGGCTTTTTATACGCGGTGACCGGCACATTAAACATGGCGGATTTAAGTGTGAGAATCAGCGAATCCGGACAAACTGGGCTGATTACTGTAATCGGTGTCCTGTTACTCATCGTGTTTGGTATGAAGGGCGGGATCTTCCCCCTCTACTTTTGGCTTCCCGGCTCTTATTACGCGCCGCCGGCAGCCATCTCCGCATTGTTCGGCGCATTGCTGACCAAGGTCGGATTATATGCGATCACAAGAGTGTTCACACTGATTTTCATTCATGATACAGCGTTTACCCACCAGCTGATGATATGGCTCGCGGCTCTCACTGTCATCTTCGGTGTCATCGGTTCACTTGCCTATCAGAATGTCATGAAAATCGTGATCTATAATATTATTACCGCTGTCGGCGTTATTTTGTTCGGTGTTGCAGTTCAAACGCCCGCATCCATTCAAGGTGCGATTTACTACCTGATTCACGACATGCTGATTAAAGGCGCATTATTTATGCTAGCAGGCACGCTGATCGCTTTGACAGGCACAGCAAGCCTGCAACGAATGGGCGGGCTGATCAAGCGATACCCCGTTCTTGGATGGATGTTCTTCATGTCGGCTGTATCTCTTGCCGGCATCCCGCCTCTCAGCGGATTTGTAGGCAAATTTAAAATTGCAGAAGGCGGCTTCGCTGAAGGTGAATTTACGATTTCCATGCTGATCCTGCTTTCAAGCCTGCTCGTCCTGTATTCCGTGTTAAGAATCTTTATCCATGCGTTTTGGGGCGAAGAAAAAGAAACACCAAAGCAAAATCTTAGAACAGCTAAAGGGCTTCTATATCCGGCAGCTATTTTTCTCTTCCTGTCTCTTCTCTTCGGATTAGGTACAGAATGGGTGTCACCGTACGTTGATCAAGCGGCCGAGACTTTGCTGAATCCGGAAAAATATATTGAAGCTGTTTTGAAGGAGTAGATCGCATGGCATTTCAAATTTTATTAAATGTGTTTCTCGCTTTTTGCTGGATGTTCCTGAGCAATGACGCAAGCGCTGCCGGATTCATCACAGGCTTTATCCTGGGAATGATCTCTCTCTTCTTCTTCCGGCGCTTCCTTGCTCATCCGTTTTATCTATGGAAAATGTTTTCGATTATCAAACTTTTTTTGATCTTTATAAGGGAATTATACCTTGCCAACGTCAGTGTGCTGAAAACAGTCCTGTCACCAAAACTGGATATCAAACCAGGCATATTCGCATTTAAAACAGAGCTGACAAAGGATTGGGAAATCACCCTGCTTTCACTGCTTATTACATTAACGCCGGGAACATTGGTCATGGATATTTCCGATGACCGGACCATTCTCTATATTCACGCGATGGATATTGAGGATGCGGAAAAAGCGATTTTTGATATTCGTGAGTCATTTGAAAAAGCCATACAGGAGGTGAGCCGCTGATGTTTACGTTAATCCTTCAAATCGCGCTCGGCATTATGGCGGTGTCCACCCTGTTGTATGTCGTTCGTGTCATCAAAGGGCCGACTGTTCCTGACCGGGTTGTGGCTCTGGATGCAATCGGCATTAATCTGATAGCGATGACAGCGCTTGTCTCCATCCTGCTGAATACGAGTATTTTTCTTGATATCATATTATTGCTGGGTATTTTGTCTTTTATCGGAACCATTGCGTTTTCTAAGTTCTTAGAGAAAGGAGAGATTATCGAAAATGATCGTGATCGCTAAAATAGCAGTGGCGATATTTATCCTAATGGGGGCGCTAATCTGTCTTGCGGCTTCCTTCGGGACGCTTCGCCTTCCCGATATGTACACACGCTCTCACGCTGCTTCTAAAGGCTCAACGTTAGGGGTAAATATGATTTTGCTCGGTGTCTTCTTCTTTTTGTGGTTTATAACAGGAGAGATATCAGCAAAAATTCTGCTCGGGATTTTCTTTATCTTTATTACGACGCCGGTCGGGGGACACTTGATCTGCCGAGCTGCGTACAACTCTGGCGTCAAGCTGGATGAAAGAAGTGTACAGGATGACTATAACGGCATCAGAAACTTTGTGATTAAACGAAAAGAGGATTCTTACCTATAAAAATGAGCAGCCGGACAGGCAGAGTTCCGGCTGTTTTTTTATTTTGTGATGACAGCCAGCGTGCATCTGGATATACAGATCAGCCTCTCTTGCTCGTCATAAATGTGAATCTGATACACAATGGTCGTTCTGCCTTTATGAACGGGCTCGGCTACCGCCTTTACCGTTCCTTCCTTGACAGATTTCAGATGATTGGCGTTAATCTCCAAACCGACACAAGCTTGTGTACGAGAATCGATTAGATGCTGGGCACCCACGCTCGCCGCAGTTTCCGCAAGAGCGACTGAAGCGCCTCCATGCAAATAACCAAAGGGCTGGACGGTCCGGTGATCCACCGGCATCACTGCCACGCAGCGTTCCGCTGTGTTTTCTACTATTTCAATTCCCAGCGCGCCAAGCAATGTATGTTTCATATCCATAGTTTTAACTCCCTTATTTAAAGCACACCGTCTGATTTTGCAATCAACACCGCTTCCGTCCTGGAACCGACATTAAGCTTGTTGAAAATCGACGTCAGGCTGTATTCGATGGACCGCTTGCTTAAATGAAGCGCATCTGCAATTTCTTGGTTGGTAAAACCTTTTTCAACTTCTTGAAGAATCAGGCATTCTCTTGGTGTGAGCACATCTTGTTCTTTTTGAGAGGAAGGGGCCGGCTTTGTTTTTTGCTGAGTCATCAGCTGTTTAAAGTAAGCGAAATCGACTAAAATGTCTCCGTTGAGCACGTGATATATGTATTGGGTGATCTTTTCCTTTGATTCGGTTTTGCTGATGGCGCCGTGCAGACCCGCACGAATCGCTTCCTCAAAATAATCCTCGACCTCATAACCGGTATATACGATAATTTTACAATGAGGATTCTCTTGTAAAATCTGTTTAGAAAGCTCCATCCCATTGACATCGCCGCCTAAGTTCAAATCCATTAAGATGAGATCATATGATGAGAAATCATGCTGGTGTATGAACTGTTCGCTGGGTTCAGGACTGAGACAATCAACAGACAAATTCGAATCCGTTTCCAAAATTGTCTTGGTGCCTTCCATGACAGCCGGATGGTCATCAATCACTAGTATCTTTTTCATGTTTTCCTCCCTTTTACTCACTCATTTCCATTTTATAAAAAAGACTTGGCTTCTGCCAAGTCGTTTACGTTATAAAACCATTACAATTCCATTTCAATATCGGCCTTAAAGCCCTTTCCTTCACTTGTTTCGATTCGGAGGCGTCCATCTAAAGCCCTGACTCGCTCCTTAATGCCAGAAAGACCCATACTCATGGAATGTTCGTTATTTTTCTCCAGATCAAATCCGACACCATCATCCTCATAATGAAGAACAATTTTGTTCTGAATACTGATCAGCATGATAAGCACTTCCGTCGCCTGAGAATGTTTCACTGCATTTGATAAAAACTCTTGAATGATCCGGTACAAATTCAGCTGCGAATCCAAATCAAGCGACGCCGTAAATCTGCCGGTATTTAAACGGATATGAAACGGAACCCGCTCCTGCTGCTGCGCTACCAGCTTGGACAGCGCCTTCACCAGTCCCAAATCATACAAAAGCTGCGGCCGCAATTCATGACACGTCTCCCTCGTCATCGAAATCACATCAGACATCTGCTCATTCATCTGTACGAGCTTGTCCTGCACCTCTTCACGGCATGGATCATCATCCTTCTTAAACTCAGCCAAAAACAGCTCACACTGCCGTTTTAATGATATCAAATCCTGAAGAACCGAATCGTGGAGATCGCGGGCGAGATCAGAACGTTGTTTTTCTTCGATGGTGTACATGAGTTTTTTGAGCCAGACGGGGTTAGCATCTTCCCTTTTTAAAGCTTGTAAATGATCCATAAGTTCTTCAATTTGTACAACGTTTTCCATGGATACACTAGTATAAAACGATAATGTTTTCAGCCATGAAACTTCATCTCTTGTCAACCTCGGTGTGTTGATACTAGATAAACAAAGCAATACATAAGAACTTGTACCTTTTTCCCCTACCTTGATCAAAAACCCTTGATTAACCTCAACAATTTTCCCTATTTCTTTAGTGACGTTTTCAAATTCTGTTTTATATAGCTTCCAATTGGGTTCAACACTCTGTTTGTCAAAGTATATAATTTCTCTATCAGAACCAACTTCAAAGGTGTATGCTTTACTTACGGGTAGAACTTCTAGTATTGTTGTTTTTAAGTTCTTAAATACTTGATCTAAAGCTGATACACCTTTAATTAATTGCGTATATTTAAAAATACTGTCTTGATAATTATATTTTTCCGAAAATCGTTTTAACCGAAATTTATAGTCTAATAATTCTTTAATATAAAAGACCGACAGAAAAATTATGAACGTACATAACGTAATTAAGATGACATTAAAATCCGCTCTTTTACTATCGAATACAATTGACAACCAAACTATACCAATTGTCGGAATGATGGACAAGAAACTATAATATCTAATTCTTCCTAAGATAAAGTCAATATCATAAATTTTATTTACAACGAATTGATAAACCAATGCTAATGGGATAATAATTAAGAACGGCGCAGTCACTATTGCTGAATAAATATATTGCCCAAATAAAACTTCCGGCAAGATATATAAGACCGAAAAAGGAAAAAAAGCAACAGTATTCGAAATCAATAATACCTTCAATAAATAGTAATGATCCTTTTTTCTATAAATTATCCCATAATAGATTATACAAAAATAAACAACTGTAATCTCTATTAAGAATGTTACTAAGTTTATATTACTAATATTCGTAGTAATCCCCGATGGAAGATATTTCTCAGTGAACTCTATTATTACATTAATGATTGGTAGCATGTATAACATGTTCACGGTATAACGTGATGAAAATTTGATGCTTAATTCTTTGAAATATTGATATAGAAAATGCAAATACAAGACAGGTACATTTAAAAAGGTAAAAAGATTAATATATCTATTTATTTCATATCCTCTAGTAACGCCTCCAGCACTTAAATATGCTATCGATATAAACAGCAAAAAATTAATCAAAATATAAGCCGAGTACGTATTTTTCACTCGATTGACCCTATAAATATAAAAAGCACATAACAGACTCAAAGCAAAAAATATACAAGGGATAATATAAATGAAAAAGCTATAAGAATTATTTAAAGAGATATACTCCATATTATGTAATTGAATTTCATGATTATCCCTTTTAACTTTTAAATGTTCAGCTTTTGCTAAATAATTTCTTTTAATATTTTCGCTTGTAGGTTTCTTCCCACTTACTTCGAGTATTAAGTCGCCTTCTTTTAATCCCATATATTTTCCATATGTGGATTTTGTCATTTTTTCAACTTTTAACTCATGATTGGCTGTTTCAGAAACATAAGTACCAACTAAAATACCATTCTGAGTGAAATAAACAATATAAGCAAAATATAAGAGACTAAATAATACTAGCACTATAGAAAAATTTCTTTTAAAGTTTTTCAATAGACCACTTCTCTCTGAATTATTGCTCCCAGAAAATACCCTTGCATTTCTTTGAGAGAGTCATTTTTTTATTGAAAATATCTACAATTGAAGGGATTAGTTTATCTGGAATTCCTATTAAGCTTGCCTCTCCATTTTCTAATTTAGTTAAAACTTGAGGATTCTTCATTAAGTAATCAATCATATCTTGTTTCATAGGTATACCTCTCTTTATAACTTTATATTTATGTTTAATTGATTCATGCTTGCTGTGATTTCTTCCTCATAAAACTTAATCAACATAGATACATATTGATTAAGCCCCGCTTCAAATAATAATTCATCAAATTTAGAGCGATCAGCTATAAGACTATGATAACTTGGTTGGGAATTTATTAATTTTAATATCTTTTCAGAAGCCTCATTAAATTTGCGGTTTAAAAATAAATAAATTAAAGTCTTTCTTTTCTTTCTTATGTCGCTACGCTGATCATTAACTAAACCATAATAGTCATTTTCCAATTGCTTTATTATTCCTATTTTATAAGCATAATCCTCAATAGTTTGATTAAACTCTCCATTTGCAAGCATGGCAGCTAAAACGGCAGACATAGCTGTAAGAGAACCTGATTTTTGTTTCATCATTTGAATGCATTCTTCTTCTGTCTCTGGAAAGTTAATTAAATCGTCATGTTGCCCCTGCATAGCATTTAAAGCATATTTTAAAGTGAGCCGCTGATATTCAGCCTTATCGCTAATAGAACAAATGGTTTCTAACCCTAAGGTATAAAGGGTAGTTGCAGCATTTAGAGAGAGAGAAGAATCTATTTCCATCCATTTTTTTTCAAAGTTGTCCTCATCCTCTAAATCATCAAATATATCGAAGGATATGATTAAAAGCTCAATTCCTCCAGCCAACGTTAAAATATGCAAATAACTGTTACCTCTTAATGCTACGTAATGCTTATAAGCCAGGATACCAAAAGAAAAGTGGTTTTTCTCATCGATAAAGTTGATTAAATACTTTTTCAAATCCAAATTTCGAATTTTTTCGTGTACAATCTCCTTCATCTTTTTTTTAATCGAAATTTCATCTAAACACATTTCCTTACTAATATTCTTCACCCTCCCATTCCATTTTACTAAATGGGACATTTAAAGGACAGCAGGTTTTTCGTTTTTTAACAATCATATAATACTTTATCCATTTATTGTACGGGAAGAACGAAAAAAAAGACTTGTTTCCAAGTCTTTTTTACGAAATTTTCATTGCGTATGTGTATTTATCGAGCTGATCAATGCTTTTGTTAATGTTTCGTAATGAATCTGTCGTTTCTTTAATATCAAGTTCGAGTCGGAATAATAATTGTTTTACTTCTTCAAGTTTCTTTTCCATCGTTTCCACACTCCTTTTTTTGAAAGATCAATGAATTGTGTATGGTGAACGAGTCCTAGGTATTTGATCTGTTACTAATAGTGTATCTGGTTTCGGCTTATTTTTCACCGAAAAGTATACAAAAAGATCCTGCGTGACACCGCAAATATCAATAGGTCCTTATACTCAAAGGAATCACAATAAGAACGGGACTATTTTTCTATGCGGAAAAACGGTGATTTCGGATGAAATTGAGAAAGATTCTTAATTTCCTTGATTTTATTGTGTTTATCTGTTTCACAATGTAAGACTATAGTCCCCCTTGCCGCTTTTTCAAAATTCAATATGCGATTCTTGGCGTATCGTGACCGACAAACACCGAAAAGACCGCAACGCAAAGTTGTGGCCTTTTCGCTTAGTCATATCCGGCACCTGAGTGATCTATATATATAGACATATCCCCTTTTTGCGAGGTGCTTCCATGAGATACCCTTATCCTTGGTTTTACATCTATCCGTACGCCATACGCCGTCCGCCCGCTCCTGCCGCCAATACAGAGATCTTTATCCGTTCCGCAAAGGATGCCGCTGGGCTGCTCGCTGATGCTCAGCTTGTGCTTAGGCGCATTGCGGGGTCACAGGAGCTTTCGCGCCGCCTCATGACCGCAGCGGAACAGTCAGATAAACAAACAGTAAAGCGCCTGATCAAACAGACTGGCGTCCGGCATGATGTTGATTCGGTCTTTAATCCCGATGGCATATACATCAGCCTGATCAGCATGCAAAGCCGAATCATCCTGGCGTTGCGGTGGTCAGAAGACCGCAATTACTTTTCGCCCATGAGCTTATGACACCACTCCAAGGCTTCCAAATAACAGTCGTACGCTTCTTCCTTGTCCAATTCTTTTGCTAATTCTCCGCAAGAGTCCCAATTGTTGGTTTCGATTAACTTCACAAGCTCAAGCATTTGGTAATAGTCATTTTGATGACCTAATAACGCTTGACCGACTTCATCTATTAAAGGCAATTCTTGAATAATCTCTTCTATTTCTCTGTGCAAAAGGGTGTCTATGAGAGAAAACATCCCGATCAGCATATACGAGGCCGGCTGCGGGCGCGCTGTTTTTCTTGCCAACAGTTCACATAGCTTTGCTCTCATTAAAGAAATTTTTATGATTTCGTGTTTGCTCGAATTCCCTTTTCTGCTTAAATCCTTAAAGGAAAGAATGTATATCCACCGTTTGATTTCGTTAAACCCAAGAAGCATGATAGCCTGCTTAATGCTGTCGATCTTTTGGGTTAAACGGCTATGAGAAGAGTTTAAGAATTTTAAAATTTGATATGACAGCGATAAATCACGTTCTATGTACTCAGTTACACGCTGGATGTTAGGCTGCTCTTTGCTTAATTCGTTGAGCAATTCATAGTAAGAATAAAAATGGGTCGACAGATCATGGCCGCTGATGATGCGCGGTTCGCTGAAAAAGTAGCCTTGGAATAACTGAAAGCCATCTTGCGCCGCTTGTTCATATTCTTTGCGTGTTTCTACTTTCTCAGCTAAAAAAATCAGGCCGCAATAGCTGTAGGTTTGCAAAATGTTTCGGCGTTCCATTCGGGTGGTTTTAAGAAAATCAACTTTCAATATATCAATATAGCTCATGAGCTTTTCCAATAATTTTTCATTTTTCGGGTTAATCGCGTAAAAATCATCGAGTGCCAGCGTATACCCCATTTTTTTCAGCTCTCTGCACCTTGAGACGAGAGCCGGAGTGATCGGTATATCTTCAAGGATTTCAATCACTAGCTGTTTTGGATTGAAGGAGGTGGGGAGATCCGAAAACATCAGGCTTTCAGTGAAATTGACAAAACAGCGTTTTCCTTCCGTCAGCTTCTCGATTCCGATGTTTAAAAAGCTGTTAATCACCAAATCTGTTGTAGCCTGATCGCCGTCTGCAGCGGAATACACATTCTCTTCGCTCTCTCTATATAAAAGTTCATAAGCGACAACCTGTTCTTTTCTGTTAAATATAGGCTGTCTTGCAACAAACACCCTCATTGACTTATCCTCCTTACAAAACACGCGGCTTTCCACCCTAAGTATATCAAAAAATTTGACGAAATTTGTCTAAACATGAAAAATATTATTCCCACAAAAAAACTGGCCTCTTCGCGAACGAAAGGCCAGTTTGCTTTATTCTTCGAGCTCTTCTTCAAGTCTGCTTTTCACTTCATGGATCCGCTGCATTTTGTTGCTCCAGCAGTCCTCGCTTAAATCAACCGGGTATTCTTCAGGTTTGCTGATTCTCTTATATTCCTCCCACAGAAGGCTGAGGTTGTCTTGTACATATTGCTGAATGTCAGAAATCTCAGGGTTCTGGTAGCATAGGATGCCTTTTTCAAAAATCAGTTCGTGAAGATCCTTCGCATAGAAATTCGTGACGAATTTGCTGATGAAGGTATGAACCGGGTGAAACATTCTCAGCCGCTTCTGGTCATTCACCTGCTCGTCATAAAGCGCAATGTAATCTCCTTCAGAATGATGATTTAACTGATTAATAATCCGGTACACTTTCTTTCTGCCAGGTGTCGTCACTTTGTCAGGGTTGGATGAAATTTTGATCGTGTCGACCATTTCTCCGTTTTCTTCGATGGAGACGAGCTTATAAACCGCGCCGAGAGCCGGCTGGTCATAGGCTGTAATCAACTTCGTGCCGACACCCCAGACATCTATGCGGGCTCCCTGAGCCTTTAAATTCATAATGGTATGCTCATCCAGGTCGCTTGACGCAATGACTTTCGCGTCTGTAAACCCTGCTTCATCAAGCATTTTCCGGGCTTTTTTTGACAGGTAAGCCAAATCGCCGCTATCCAGGCGGATGCCAATGAAGTTGATGCGGTCTCCGAATTCCTTGGCAACTTTAATCGCATTCGGCATGCCTGAACGAAGCGTATCATACGTGTCGACTAAGAAGACGCAATCCTTATGCGTTTCCGCGTATTTTTTGAACGCTGTATATTCATCGCGGTAGGCCTGCACAAGGGCATGGGCATGTGTGCCTGATACCGGGATATTAAAGCGCTTTCCAGCTCTTACATTGCTTGTCGCGCTGAAGCCGCCGATTAACGCTGCTCTCGCTCCCCACATAGCCGCATCCATTTCATGCGCCCGTCTTGTTCCGAATTCAAGTGCAATTTCATCGCCAATGACGCCCTTGATGCGCGCTGCTTTTGTCGCGATTAATGTTTGGTAATTCACAATGTTAAGCAAAGCTGTTTCAATAAGCTGCGCTTCTACAAGGGGAGCTTCCACCCTCATAATCGGCTCATTGTTAAAAACCAGCTCTCCTTCTTTCATGGAATAAAGAGAACCTGTAAAAGATAAACCGCTCAAATAATCAATAAAATCTTCATGGTAGCCAAGCTCATCTCGTAAATAAGTCAGGTCACTATCGGTAAACTTGAAGTTTTCCAGATATTCAATGGCTTTTTCCAAGCCCGCAAAAACCGCATAGCCATTCTCAAACGGAAGCTTTCTGAAAAAAAGCTCAAAAATCGCTTTCTTTTCATGAATGCCGTCTCTCCAGTAAGTTTCCGCCATATTGATTTGATAAAGGTCTGTATGTAATGACAGGCTGTCATCTTTAAAACCGTACTCTAACACTGTTTTTCCCCTTCCTTACTCTGCCACTTGCGCTCCGATGCTATTTGCAAAATGGGAAAGAGCCCACGTATGACCCTCCTGATTAAAGCTGGCAACAGCCTGTTTATGCACAACAATCCGGAAACCTTTGTTGTATGCATCAACCGCTGTATGCAAGACACAGATATCTGTGCAGACGCCGGCTAAATGCAGCTCGTCAATCTGCCGCTCTCTGAGTTTCAGTTCTAAATCAGTACCCGCAAAAGCAGAATATCTCGTTTTTTCCATGTAATATACATTATGATCATGTGCATGTTTCTGATATAGAGGCAAAAGCTTTCCGTACAGGTCTTTTCCTTCCGTACCCTTAATATTATGCGGCGGGAACAGACGGGTTTCAGGGTGATACTGATCCCCTTCATTGTGAGAATCTACTGCAAATACGACGTAATCACCGTTTGTGATAAAGTGTTCTGTCAAATTGACGATCGCCTCTTCAATCATTCTGCCGGGCTCCCCGCAGGTCAATTTTCCATCACTCGCCACAAAATCATTCGTATAATCAATACAAATAAGTGCTTTTTTCATAGCCGGCCTCCCCGCCATCAGTATGAGAACATTATATCTTATCTCCCGTTGTAAGGGAATTGCCATGAATAAAAAGACAAACGGTCCGTTTGTCTCTAAGATTTCAGCACCGACCGGTTAAAAATGTCGTCCTGAATATATATAGATTCATGATTTACCGCACTGTCCGCTGCAATGACAAGGCCTAAAGGCGTATGAAACTGAAGGTCAGATACGACTTTAAAAGGCACTCCGTTTTGGTTCGCCATTTTTACATAAGGTGAATAAGACTGATACTGAAGCTCTCCATTGATAAGAAGAGATATATTTTTATTGCGTTTAAACGCTTGCTCCGCTTCGTCATACGGTTTGCTTCTGAGCACCTGCCCTTTCGTCAGTGCCAAAAGCACTCTTTCCCGCAATGAGCCTAAAAACAAATGGCGCTCGTCAGGTTTTGTTTCCAGCGGCCCGTACATTCCTTGCTGCAAATAGAGATCCAGCGTTTCATCACTCAAAAGCTCGTCCTCCCGTCTTGTTTGTCTTCATTATCGCCTGATCCTGCGGGGGCTAAACTTTCAAGGGCTGTTACATTTCCGTTACCCAGTGAATGATTTTTTTTGCCAGCTCACCAGCAGGCTCGTCCGCTGTATGCCGGCGCAAAGAAGCCTCCAGCCGTTCAGGCAGCGATGTTTTTTCTTCCTCGTATGAAATAATCGTGCTCCACTCCAGCTGCGGAACGGCTACTAGCGTATGCAGCTCTTTTCTGTTTTCATGCAGATATACATCAGTGATCATTCCTGTTTGTGTGCTGATATTTGCTTTTCTGATTTTCATAACATGACCTCGCTAACTAAAAGACTATCCATATTATACAATAAAAAAGCAACAGCCTCTCTAGAAAAGGCTGTTACCAGTTAAACGAAACGGTATCATCAATGATATCGGCATCGTTTAAAATTGTTTTACTATATTCGTTATTGATCTTCACAAAATCCCCCAGCTGAAATGTGCCAGACCCAGCACCTGTGTGATCGACGCTTTTCGGCGCAATCGCAAACACATCTCCAAAGCTGGCCGCAGCATCACCTGATATAGACATAATATATATCGGCCCTACAATCGCAGGCATTTCCCCACCTCCGCACTGATTTACAGCATCATATGCGGAAAGGAGCCAATGGTGCCCGCCTATTCAGCGGGACGTTCGTTTTCTTCAAGGCGTGACCGCTGGCGCAGCTTGATCAGCCGCACGATATTCAGGAAAAACGCTTTGACTACCGCATACACCGGCACAGCTAAAATCATGCCGAGAATGCCGCCGAAGCTTCCTGCTCCAATCAACAGCAAAATGATGGTAAGCGGGTGCGTATTCAAACGTTTTCCGATAACGAGCGGAGAAAGCAGATTTCCGTCGAGCTGCTGAACGATCACAACCACAATGATCGCAAAAAGCGCTTTGGCCGGTGAATCCATAAAGCCGATAATAACAGCCGGCGCAGCGCCGAGAAAAGGCCCGACATAAGGAATGATATTTGTAATGGCCATGACAATTCCAAGAATCAGCGCATATGGCAGCCCGGTAATCAAGTATCCGATAAAGCACGCTGTCCCTACAAAAAGACAGATTAACAGCTGTCCCTGAAAATACGCAGCGAGTGTGTCGGATAAATCTTTAAAGATCTTTAGACCTTCTGTCCGGTAAGAAGCCGGAAGAATTTTGACTGCCAGGTGCGGAAAGCGGTGTCCATCCTTCAGCATATAAAAGAGGATAAACGGAACAGTGATAATGACAAGTGTGATATTTGTCACGACACCAAACACCGCCGATAAACTGGATGTAATATTTTGCGGCAGGTTTTGGAGAAAGCTTGTCAGAGACTGTTCAATTTTTGATATGGATACATAATCCTGTGTCATCATCCAGGTAAACCACTGAGAGTGAGATAAATCTTTTGTTAATGCCTGAATCTGTTTTATATATTCAGGAAGATTGTTAAACAGCCCGGTTACCTGCGATGTAATGACAGGCCCGACTGCCGCAGAAACAAAGGCTAGCAAACCGATAAATGCTAAATAGATGAGCAGAATCGATAATGTCCGCGGCATTTTTTTCTCAAGCAGTCGGACGACCGGATTAAAAATAAAATACAGAATTCCGGCGATCAGCATCGGGAAAAACAATGTCGAGATAAACACGATAAACGGCTGAAACACAAATGAAACTTTTGTTGCTACGAAAATAATCAGCAAAACAAATAAAATTTGCAATGTCCAAAAATGGACTTTTGATTTCAACAAGCTTGTTCCTCCTAGTTTTTCTTTGTCTATCAGATAAAAGACTTGCACCCCATCATTGTAACAAAAATGAACTGATATCAGAACTCTTAATCAGCGAACGGACTGTTGATTATGCAGGCTGTGACATACGGCAGGGACGCCGCACTGATTTATGTACTTGTGGACTAGCTTAACGTTTAGAATTTATCCTGCTTGATGTGAATCAAAACGATAGAATGACCGAGAGGCAGCGGCGCTGTGCTCCGTTTGCCGGGAAGCCCCGTTTATATGTAAAGGTTGCGGGCGGGTATCACTTCGGTTGTTGTTTACGCTTTATTTCAGATAACCGCTTATGACGGGGCGTTTTTACAGCGCTTAACTGAAAAATAGGACGTCCCGGTGTACGCCTATTTTTCAAGCGCAAGCACTGTTACACCCGTTCACTGTAATCTGGCGTGACGGAAATCATGTGCTGGATACTGATTAAAAAAACAGAATTTCGGGCTGCTTCAATGATGATGTGGTCCGGTTTTACATCAATCAGTCTGCCTCTGACCGTGTCTCGTACTGTCTGGATAATGAATTTTGAGCCAATGAGCTTTTTGATGGTCTGATAGACATAAGGATCGACTAATGAGACCAGTTGAGGACTACCTTTGTTGGCCATACTTCAATCCCCTTTATATGTTTTATCTCAGCTTATGCCACGGTTAAGGATAATGACACAGGCTTACCGGATAACACCAGGGGATGCGGAGACGATTGGGGAGTGTGATTCACGCGGGTGTAAGGAAATGGTGATGAAACGGAGACAGCGAAGAAAGCGGACGCTGTTCCGAATACAGGCGGGACCTATACAGGCTTTTTTATAGAAGACTGGGCTTGGTCGATTAATCGGTCCAGTTTTTCTATTTTTTTCAGTGCGGTTGCTTCGTCAATTTGTCGGTAATGATGGTGGCCGCCAGGTTCTTCATCAAGTTCGTCCGCTTTTTTGACAATCTGCTGCAGCGTATTTTTATCGAGTTCACCTTCAGGCAGATAGGAATCGGTATGAAGCAAAATGGCAAGGGCAATCTCCTTCGCCGCTTTCGGTTCTTCACCAAGACGAATCAAGAGCTTATGCGCCCGTTCCGCCCCTTTAATGGCATGGATGTCATTTCTTCTGTATTTCTCATAATCCCATTTTCCGTCTGTATACCATTCATAATGTCCGATGTCATGCAGCAATGCCGCTTTTGCGGCTAAATCAGGGCTGATATCAGCCTTTACAGACAGCCTGTATGCATGATAGGCGCAGGCAATCGCATGAGCCACGCCGGAACGCTGTAAATATTTTTGTGCAATTGGATGGGTAAAGACATCCATTAATGTAACCTTTCTCATGGAAACCCCTCCTTTAGATATTTTTAGAATCCTAACATAATTTGCAGAGAAACTCAATTCTTATGTCATATCATTTTTGTTTACTTTTCATGTTTGTTATACCCTAAAAGCAGAGTTTCAGTCAGTATATGCAGCCGAACTCCGGAATGCTTAAGCTATCGCCTTTTTATATAAAAAAAGAGCAGATTCACTCTGCTCTACAAAAACTCTTTAATATCATATATGCGCCCGTTTTCCGCGCCTTTCTCTAATAAAGAAAGCAGCGTGCCGGCAATAAAGGCCGGACTGCGAAGGCTTCCTGTTTCATTCAATTTCCGGAACCGCTCGATATCGTGGAAATCCTTTTTCGATGATGAACGGATGACGGCCTGCATGTCAGTGTCCATGACACCCGGTGAGAAAGAAATCATGTTCACCGGCCGTTCTTCGTCTTCCTGTTCAAATCCGAACGTTCTCGTAAACATATCAAGCCCGGCTTTTGAGCTGCAATACGCGCTCCACCCCTTGTATGGGTTTTTGGCCGCGCCAGAGGTAATATTGACGATTGTTTTTCTTCCGCTGAAAGCGGCAAACTGTTTGGTAAACAGCTGGCTCAAGAGCACGGGCGCTGTCAGATTAAGCTGATAATGGCGCTGCAGCTCTTCAAGAGACGCTTCTCCAGCGCGTTTGATCGGCGTTACCATTCCAGCATTATTGATCAGTGTGATGGCTGAATAATCAGCCGGATTGATGGATGAAAGCACTGTTTTGAATTGCTGCTCAGCCTCTGTGAGATTGATCAGGTCGATCTGGTGCTGTGTCAGTTTCTCATGAGAAACATCTGTTGTTGTTCTGGACAGGGCATGTACTTCATGGCCTTTTTCCAGAGCCTGTAATGCAATGGCTTTCCCTAGTCCTTTTGACGCTCCGGTGATGATATAAAGTTCCATTGGAAACCTCCTCCTTCCGTTCTTATTGTACGGACCGCTTTTATGCAAAACAAGCGCGGGCGCTTATGCCTTTTTATTTTCCTGCACGATAACCTTTGGTATGAGAAAAACAATGCCTGCGATCCCGAGCAGAATCAGCACGATATAGATGATCGGAAGCAGGAGTGAAGATGAACCTTTTTCTTTCATTTCCGTTGATGACGCTTTTGTGATCGGTTTCTCGGCAAATGTAATCCCCAGCTGTTTAGATTGAGCCGCGATGGTGTTGGAGCCCTCGGCATCTGTTGATGTAAACAAATCCTTTATCAGCTCGGCGTCCCGATCCTTCGGCTTATCAAAGGTAATATCCTTTTGCTCCTCAGGCAGTTCTGTTTTCTCCTCATAGGAAGAATCTTCATGCAAATAATTCGTATCGATTTCAATGTCTTTCTTTTCATATTGGTTTGGCGCGACATCCGTATTTTCTTCGGTTTCGGCAGCAGCGGCAGAGGGTATGAAAAGGGAAAAGGAGAGCATACATATCATGATCCCCTTTTCCAAGCTGCGATTACGCTTCATACGTTTCATCGCTTTCCGCTGTTTTTTCTGCTATCAAGCGAATGACAAGCGGCAGAGCCGCTGCAATCAACGTAATGATCAGCAGAACCGATATTCCCATTGTAAACAAATGCCCTGTTCCGTACTGGATGTCGATGTATACCTTAGACACCGGATCTTCAAATGTGAAGTTCGGCATAATTAAATCAATAAGCGGCGCAACATAGAATAAAATCATTGCCGCTGAAGCAACCCATCCAGGAATTGATCCGAATCGGAATGCCGCCCGGATAAAGGCAGAGCTTGCGACCAGCAATAAAATCGTAAATACAGACCACTTAATCGTCTGATCGTCCGGCAGTGAATAAATATTCAAACCGAACAAGCTGATCATCAAGCCGACAAGGATATTCAGAATTCCGAAAAGCGCTCCTTTGACGAGCAGCGGCGCATTCTGATAATACGAGCTGAAATATCCGATTAACAGACTGCTGATCAAAATAATAACCAGGATGACAACCGGCGGCACCGTCTGAATTTTTTCTTCCGGAACCTGACCGCTGATTTTGAGCGGATTTGCCAAGTAATCATATACATAGCCGTTGTTTTGGCCATCTACTAATGTATTGCCCAGAATGCCGTATACGTCACTGCGTACAAGCTTCGTGGAAGCAACATTTTTACCCCAGTTGTTGTTTAATGTGTCAGCTTTCGTCTGCACATCATTTACGCTTTGCTGCATGTTGGTTGTGTAATCAATAATGCCTGACTGGCGTTCAGATAATGAACCCATCACGTCTGACATTTGCAGCACTTCCTGGCCGACCGTATCTTGCACGCTCAGTGCCATTGTGCCTGACAGGCCATCATTATTGAACGTTGCAGATTCCTGCGCCGCGCCGGTTACAAGCTGTTCTGAAGCTTTTGACGCACTCTCAGAGATTTTCGTCAGTTCGTCGAGAACACCGGCTTGAGAATCACGGATATAGCTGCCGTAGTTGTCTGCAAACTCGGTCATGCCGTTGATGAAATTGTCGATGTCTTCATCGGTTTGCATCGTGTTGTTTTTGAGATCTTCCCAGCTTGCTGATTCTTCCGGTTTGATGGCTAGGACTGATTTGACGTTGCCCTGCTGGCCGTCAATGGCATTGGTTTTTGCAGTGCTGTCAACCGTTCCGGATAATACAGAGTCATACACAGATAAATATTTATAGTATCTCATTAAAGCGGAGATGCTTTCTGTATTGATTTCTCCTGGAAATTGAAGCTGATCTTTATTTTCAAGCTCGCGAATCGCACTGTAAATCCCTTCAAACTCCCGCTTCCGTTTCGCTTCGAGATTTTCAAGTTTACCTTCGAGCTTTTTCACTTTGTCTTTCAGGTCATCAATTTCATCATTCAGACCATCCATTTGCTCTTTTAGTTCCTCTAACTTCTTTTTCAGTTCTTCATTATGGGCAGTTTCTTTTTCTTTGAGCTCTTCTTCAATTTGCTTGATTCGCTCAGACGCCTTGCTGAGCTGTTCTTTCGCTTTTGCGATATCAGAAATGTCGTCATTTCCTGGTTGATCTTCATTTCCGGGCTCTGTTGTGTCTCCGTCGCTTCCGGTTCCGTCTTCATTTGCCAGCTGGATAAATTGAAGGGCAGAGTCAGATGAAGCAGTCTGTTCGGCAGATGTGCCCGTTTCGGTTTGTCCGCTGTCCGACTCACCATGGGAGGCATCTCCGTTCTGCTCCTGACCGTCTGTTCCCTGCTGCTGGTCTTGATTCTGATTATTGCCGTCCGTTTGTCCGTCTTTCCCGGTATCACTGCTGTTATCATTGTTTCCGGTGTCTCCCTGTGTATCATCAGGATTTGGGCTGCTTCCATCATCAGGATGATCCGGGTTTTCAGGGGACGGGTTCTCTGGCGCCGGCTCCTCTTTTTCAGGCTCCTTCAAATTGTCTGAAATGTCCTGAATGTCAGCGGCAATGCTTTTCAATTCTTCACGCTGTTTTTCAAGATCGATTTTCAGTTCTTCAGGGTTTTCTTCGTTCGGGTCTTTATCTTCATCATCTGAACCATCATCTCCATCAGGCTGCGGGTCACCTTTCGCAACAGTGAGCGCCTCGCGCGCTTCAACAAGCAGTCCGTATACTTGGTTTAATGCAGCCTGTCTTGATGCGGCCTGATACTGATCGATTAAATTGCTTTGTATATTTGCCATGCCAAGTTCCTGCTGGGGCACTTGGCCTTCCCTGATTTGCTGGGCGCCTGCCAGAACTGTGCTGGTTTGTCCAAGCTGTGTTTTCACTTGGCTGATTCCTGTTGACAGGCCGCTCATCTGCTCGCTGAACTGATTGGCCTTTTGCTGTGCTGAAATGGCATCCAATCCTGTCTGGATTTGCTGCTGAGTTGAATCCTGGGCTGCCAATAGCAGCTTTTTTTGATTTTCTTGATATTCTTTGTATCGTTCAACTGTATCAACGAAGTCTTTCAGCGTGTTTTTTGCTTCCTCCGCTGTCGAAGCTTTTTCTTTTGTCGTGCCTTGGGCTTCATTCATTGATTTCTTCAGCTCATCGATTAGGTCTTTCTGGCGTTTGATTTCACCTGCCAAATCGTTAGAGCTTGGTTTGTAGAAATTGTACATGACATTTTGGAATTCAGATTCTTTATTGACGATCTTGTCAAACTCTCCTCTGATATTGTCCACTTTTTGTGAGACAAAGTTCCAATATAAGGCCGACATTTTTTTGTTCATTGTTTTCTGGGCATCTTCAAGCTCACGCTGCACTTTTTCTTTGTTGACCGCATTCAGGTTATCTTGAATGCTGAACTCAAGCGTGGCTTTTTGAGGACGCTCTTTGTCATAGCTCAAAATGTTTTTTGAGAAATCTGAGGGAATGTAGACAATCGCATCGTATTTTTTCGATTTCAGGCCTGTTTCGGCTGCACTTCGGTTCACGACCGTCCAAGAATAATCAGGACGTTCCCCCAGAACGGCAGCAACTTCCTTACCGAACTGGGCGGATTGATCATCTTCATCGTCCGCTTTCACCTCATCACTCAATACGCCTGTGTCTTCATTCACCACTGCGATTTGCCGCGTGGAATTGGCTGCTTTTTTCGCCGGATCTTCCCCAATGAACCGGAAAAACAAAACCGGCAGCAGCAAAATAATGATGACGGCGGATATTAACTTGATCAAGTTTTTTCGTTGTTCTGTCATCTAGCACTCTCCCTTTCAGCAGAACATAAAGGAATTTGAACTTTTTGCTCCTTCCCGTTTTCCACAACATATCCGAAGCCCGGCTGAATCTCCGGCTCCTGTCTTTGGTACGGAAGAGGAATGACATTTTGTTCAGATTTTTTCATCAGCAGGATAGCGTGTCTGATTTGCTTCATCTCAGTCGTCAGGGAATCATAGCCTTTGGAGAACTCACTGTGATTGCCTGCCGGAATAAAGCTGAAGCCAAGATGCGCGTAAGATTTCATAAAGTTCGCCAAGCGGTCTTGAATTCTCGTATCGATCGTCTGCTGGAATCTCGTAATTCCGTCAATCATCAGAACCACTTGAGAGAATCGCAGGCTTTGTGCGTCTCCCTGGCGAACGGCTTCTACATACATTGCTTCTCTTGTTTTAAAAATGTCTTCTGCTGTTTCAATCCACTGCTCAATATCATCTTTTGTTTCCAAATATGCGACATCTGTTTCTTTCGCATATTTGGATAAACCGCGATCGATCGAGTCAAACAAACCGATCATTTCCGTTTCATCATCAAGCAGATGCTCAAGCATCACTTTTAAGACGTTTGTTTTTCCTCGCTGTGTCTGCCCTAATATCAGACAATGCTTGTGCTTAGCCAAGTCAAAGTACACCGGGCTGACACTTTCTTCATGAAGCCCGATCGGCACAGATAAAGGCTTGCGTTCCAGCTTGAAGCGGAGAGAAAACTCTCTCGTCGACAGGCTTTCCGGCAGCATCGGAATCGGAGCCGGCTGCTGAAGTGAAGCATAGCGATCCTGAAGAACCTGCACTTCTGCTTTCAGCTCGTTGAACATGCCGATATCATCCTCTGCTTCAACAGGCAGGAACATTTGGGCGAAATAAAGCTCTTCTTTTTGAATGATCACGCGCCCCGGGATCGGCTCAAGGCTGAACTTCGGCCGTCCGTAAATGGAATATCCCTCAGATTGATCCATCAGATAATGGACAACCTTTGTTTTCAGGTTGTTCAAGAGCGACTGGCGGACAGCATTTACGCGCGTTGCCGTCAGCATAAAGTAAATCCCCAAGCTTTGTCCGTCTCTGGAAAGCTGGACAAATTCCGATTCAAGCTCATGCATCTCATCCTTGACGATATCAAAGTTGTCGATTGTGATGAAAATGAATGGAAGCTCTTCTTCGCTCAGCGCATTGTACATTTTGATATGGCTGATTTCTTTTTCACGGAACAGACGTTTTCGGCGGTCGATTTCCTCTTTGATCCGGATCATGAACTTTTCAATTTTTCTCGACTGATCCATCAGGAAGTAATCCGCCGTGTGCGGCAGCTTCGCTAATGGCAGGAGCGTTCCGTTCCCGAAATCAAAGATATAGACATGAAGCTCTTCAGGCGTGTAGACGTCTGCAAAACTCATCAGGAATGTTGCCGCTGCAATCGATTTTCCATAGCCTGAGGAGCCGAAAATGCCGATATTTCCGTCTTCCATCATTTTATAAGCAATCGGCGCCTGTCTTTGCAGATCAGGTTCATCAACATAAGCAAAGTGGAAATGGTCCTTTTCTTCTGATGGGAAAAGAGTGCGCGGGATACGTTCCGCAAGCGGCGGCAGCCAAGGGCTCGGCAGCTTCTCGATTCCCATTTCCTCTTGAATGCGTTCGATTTCGTCAACCACTGCTTCGATTTCTGACTGAACCTCTTTTTTCGCCATTTCTTCCGTGTCGACCTCAGAAAGCGGGATCAGGCCGGTATCCGTGACAATCGCGATTTCATCCTCTGTTCCGTAAACTTCCTCTAAGTAAGGGGCCCCGCTCCAGGCGGATTGGAACAGCTCGTACACTTCATTGTTTCCGACCTGCAAATAACCGCGTCCGGTAACCGTGATGTTCGCGGCATCGCTGTTTTTCAAAATCTCTTTACTATCGGTGGCATCCTGAACTTTAAGCGCTACTTTAAAGCGCGAGTTACTCCAGATTTGGTCGTCGATGATACCGCCCGGCTTCTGTGTCGCCAAAATCAAATGTACGCCAAGGCTTCGGCCGATACGTGCGGCACTGACAAGCTCTCTGATAAAATCAGGCTCTTCGCTTTTCAGCTCTGCAAATTCATCTGAAATTAAGAATAAGTGCGGCATTGCTACTTCTGCTTTCCCCTGCTTGTACAGCTTTGTATAGTCATTGATGTGATTGACTTGATATTGATCAAACAGACGCTGCCTTTTTTTCAGCTCGCTTTTAATCGAAGCGAGCGCGCGCATACTGAAGTTTTGGCTGCCTTCAATATTGGTGATCGTGCCAAGCAGGTGGGGAATATTGCGGAACGGCTGCGCCATTCCTCCGCCTTTATAGTCAATTAATAAGAAAGCCGCTTCATGCGGGTGAAAATGCACCGCAAGTGACAAGATGTAGGTCTGGAGAAATTCACTTTTCCCCGAACCTGTCGTCCCCGCAAGCAAACCGTGCGGACCGTGGGCTTTTTCGTGAAGGTTCAGATGCACAATGTCATCCTTCCCTTTATAGCCGATCGGCACCGACAGCGACTTTGACGATTCACTCGTCAGCCACCTTTGCTGGATTCCGATTTCTTTTACTTCCTTCGCATGGAAAAGCTCCAGGAACGAGACCATTTCCGGAATGGAGTTCGTAATGCCCACCTGGTGATTCAGCGTGCGAAGCGTGCGTGAAAACCGTTCGTTGTCCTCGCGCTGATGATGATCGAGCCGGAACGGAATTCTTACTGCTTTTTTCTTTTGTATTAAAATGTCGCCTTCATTTTCGTTGATATAGCGGACAAGGGTCGTAATGTTTTCTGATAAACTTTCCTTTGTTTCCGCGGCGACAATTGTAGAGATGCCCAGCTGCTCATGCTGCCCTTCTAAATATTCAAGAATGACGTGCTCTGAAATCAGCTGCTGATTCGTTATGACAAATACAAAATGCGGTTTAAACTGCAGTTTTTCTTTGTCCTCTTCGAGATCGCGCTCTCTGATCAATTCATAAAGTGAGGACAGGAGCTGGTCACGCGTTTGTTCATTATAAATAAAGCCTTTCGCATAAATATGGGGCATTTGAAATTGCGGAAGCCACTTCATCCACTCCCAGTCTTTATACTCCTCTTCATGAAAAATAAAGACGAAGCGCAAATCGTGATAGCTGTTGAAAAACGAAAGCTGGCCGATCAGCTGGTGAATCTCATTCTTAACAATCTGCGATTTCCCGACAAGGCCCATCGGCCCCTCCGCCAAATCGACCGTAACCGGCGCATTGCGAATGTCCTTATAGACACGCTGCATGTGCTGCGATTTCTCCATAAGGTCATCAATATCACGGTTCGCCAAGTCTCCGCCGCTCATATTGATTTCATAGCTTGCAGGAACTGTTCCGGTCCCGAGCCGAACCTGAAGATAATCCTTGCTTTCGAGCGATTTTTCCCAAATTCGGTCACTGATTTCACTTGTTAAGTACTTCATTTGTTCAAAGGAAGGAAAATGAAAGTCAAGAACCTGCTTTTGCTTTTCAGCAAGCGCCTGAAGCTCTTTTCTCTTATTATCTAAGTAAAGCTTATACACGCGCTCCCGCTTTTCCTCGCGTTTTTTCCGCTGGTTTTTATCCCGGAAATATTGAACGGTCGAGGTAATAAGGGTCATCATAAACATTGCCAGTGATACGAGTATAAATATGCCTCGCGGCTGGATGATCGCGACAACCCCCATCACGATCAGCATCACAAGCGGAGGCAGGATGACGAGCCATAGCCCTCTATTGGTTTGATCGCTCTCCTGAGAGGGGAAACTGAAGGACACACGGTCATCTGGCAAATCGTACACCATTCGCGGCGTTCTTCTGTACTGCGGATATTTCTTCTGCATTTCTGTGCTTGGTTTGACCGTTTTGGTTAACACTGTTTCAAGCGGTGTGTAATGAACAATTTCTAAGAGGTCTTGTTCAGTTACTCTCATTTGCGTAAAGTTCCAGAATATTTCATCCCCCGGCTTGAGCGGTGCAGCACCTAGTACCTTCTCTCCATTCAAGAACACATTCCCGCTTTTTGGGAGAATCGACCATTTCTCGCCGATATGCAGTAATGAAAATGTGCTTTGCTCCGCAAAAGCACAATCATTCGGGTTCAGATAGATATCTGCATCTGTCTTTTCTGAGGAACATGTCATTTCGTCTCTGTTTCCTGTAAAATAAACGGATTTTTCAGGCTTGCCGGCAATTAAAAACAGACGTATCTCCTGCTGATCCGTTTGAAGAGAAAATGATGTATCAGTTTCAAGACTGCCCAGGCAATCATTTCCCAGGAAAACATCGTACTGGCCGCCGGATTCCTTTCTTTGAAGAGAAATTACTCCGTTCTCAAACGGAATGGTGCCGATCGTTATGGAATCCTTCACCTCAGGCCCTATGGTCACCGGCTGGGACGCCGGGAGATCAGACAGTTTTAGTTTTTGGACGTTTTGCTGATAGAAAACCCATAATAGACTCAAATGGCGAACCCCCTAACGGCCGAAATACGGCGTGCGATGACCTGAACTTCATGTTTCACTTTATTTGTCATCTTTTTTCTCATCTTTCTTTTCTTTCTCTTTTTTCTCTTGTTCTTCTTTTTTCGCTTTTTCCTCGGCTGCGGCTTTTTCTTCTGCCGCTTTCTCTTCAGCTTGCTGCTTTTCTTTATCTGATTGTTCTTCAGCGGCTTGGCTGGCTGTATCAGTTTCTGCCGAGTCTGTTATCGCTTCTTCTTTTTGTTCTTTCATTTGTTTGGTAATTTGGTCGATCTCGCTTTGTACCGTATCCAATTCTTTTTGCTTTTCATCATCTTTCATACTGTCATCTGCTAATATCTCAGCCTTATATCGAATCAGCCCCAGCCCGATGTACGGGTTATACTCCAGCTTTCTTCCGATACTAACGGCTTCTTTATTCTCGCCTCTCCCTATGTCTATCCAATAAAGAAAGTGCTGTGGATCTGATTGCAGCGTGACCAGATTATTTTCAATTTGTTTCTTTTGAGTGTCG
Organism: Bacillus sp. B28; assembly: GCF_029536185.1. NCBI lineage: Bacteria > Bacillati > Bacillota > Bacilli > Caryophanales > Bacillaceae > Bacillus > Bacillus sp. B28. The sequence continues at coordinate 3,165,863 of NZ_CP120511.1, forward strand.
CCTAATTTTTCAACCTCAACATAAGACATTGCAAGCTGATACTGCACTGATTCAGGCAGGCTTTCCGCATCATATTTAGCCAGCGTGTTGATGACCCCGCTGTACTGCTTGTTCAAGAAAGAGCGGTTGCTTTCCACAATCGCCTGATGCTTCGGCTGCGCGAAAAATAAAGCGTACATCGAATAAATCAGAGCCGGCACAAGCAACACAATGAGTCCCAGGCCGATATATCTTTGGATGTTCCATTTCTTTTTCGGGATATGTATGTATGTTTTTGCTTTGGCTTCGAGCTCATCGATATGTGTCTGAATCAGCTCGAGCAGTTCATCATAGGACTTCGCGTCCAATATCGCTTTTGCCTCCGGAGAGAATGTCAGCGTCTCATTGAATTTCAAATAGTCCTCAAATGCAAAAGCGCCGTCGACTGCCAAAGCCGCTGCGGCTTTCAGCTCCTGCCAGACTCTTTCCTCATCATGCTCGTAAGGCGGAATGCTTTCTTTTACGCCGTAATGAAGAAAATATGGGGTCAGTCCTTTATCGAATACAATGTTTTCCGGGGCCACAATCAAATGCAGCCTTGATAACTTGTGCTGCTGTACAGCCTGAACAAGCTGATAGACAAACTGCCATTTGCTTTTTTTATCTTTAGCTTTTATCAAGCGAAATTCTTTATAGGAGGGAGGAGGTTGGATTGTGATGATCACTTCGTCTTCCGTCACATCGATCTCTTTATGAAAAGATGGATTTACATCCTTGATGACGTTCGCTTCGAGACCGTCCAGAAGCTTTATTTTTTCCCGTTGAAAGGTAAATGTATAACCGTCTTCCGTTTTCTGAGAAGCAGCTTCTAATTGGTTTTCTAAATATGATGTTTGTTCACCTGACATTCAACCAGATCCTTTCATAATATTTCAAGCCGGTCTCCGCTTGTAATGCCGCAATCAGATAGCTTGCATTCTCCGGAAAACACCGTATCCTTATTGACCACTCTGATCCAGTGCCCTTCGCGCGGAGGTATGGAAACGCTTTGGGCCTGCCAAGCGATGTCAATGACTTTTTTCACCGGGTGGTAATCTGACAATCTGAGATCAAAGACACTTCCGTTATAATGTTTCAAATCTATCGTAATATCAATATACATGTTCATTCACCCTTACATAGAAAGAGCGCCGTCTTCTGGTGAATCAGGCGCTCCTTCCCTTTCATACTGTTATCCGCGGATTTGATTTGCGATGTCTTGGTCAGTAGACTCAAGAGTATTTGCTGTTTGATCAAGCTGCTGGTTTACATCTTGAAGCAAATCTGACATTTTGATAAATGAAGGTTTGAGCTGCTCGTATTGATCTGCGAACGCTTCGCTAGAAGCACCTTCCCACATGCTTTTTAAATCAGAGATCATTCGGTTTAAACGATCAACCTGATTTAATACTTCTTGGCTTTCAACGCCATATTGCTTCGCCATCGCTCTTAGCTCTTCGGGTGTGACACGAATTAATCCTGCCATATTCCTCATTACCTCCTGTGCCATCAGCCTAAATATGGGCTAATTCACTTATTTTTAGAACGTAATTATTATAAAAACAGTTTTTCGGTACAGTCAAACAAATATGTTTTAATTTTACAAAATGAGTCCAATGGTTTACCTCTCACCTCTTAAAAATTACATATTTTGTTAAACAAATAGGTTTATTTTCTCAATCCACTCCGCCTTCTTCAAATAATCCAAAAGGCCCAAACGATTCTCTAACTCCCAAAAAAAACCTTTCAGAAAATTTGATGCTACAGCACCATCTCTGAAAGGTTCAGTTTTTCAGAAATATTCATCAGCCTGTTCCCCGCCAAGACAGAACATGTATCTCATTATATTTAAAAAGTGTTTTTTGACTTTGTTCACTTCTATTATACTGTCATTCTTTGTTGTTGATTTTCACAAACAAGAACAATCATAATAAAAGCAAGACGATTTGATGTCAAAGAGAGCAAAGAATAAAAGGATGGAAAAGTAGGGATAATGATGACCATGCCAAAGGATCCGTTTAAATACAGTTTTGACAGACTGGAAGATGTGGCTGATCATATCAGTGAAGTGCTGCAATGTCCGATCACCATTGAAGATGTGAACCACAAACTGCTAGCCTACAGCACCCACAGCGATTGTACTGATCCTGCACGGACGTCTACGATCATTGGCAGAAGAGTGCCGGAGAAGGTTATTAATAAATTGTGGAAAGACGGGACGATTCCCGCACTGCTAAAAACGGACCAGCCGATCAGAGTGAAGGAAATTGACGAAGTCGGACTAAGCAACCGCGTCGCGATTTCGATTTGGAAGAACAACCAGGTGCTGGGTTTTATTTGGGCGCTTGAAATTCAAAAAACACTGTCGGATGATGATCTGCTGACATTAAAAATGGCGGCTAATGCAGTCAGAAACAAGCTGCTTAAGCTCCAAATCCGAAAAACGAAAAATGAGGAGCGCAGCCAAGAATTTTTCTGGAAAATGCTGACCGGACACATCTATCAAGAACAGGACATGACGGATGGGTTTAACAAGCTTGGAATGGTCGTTCCCTCTGAATTTTCCGTGATGATCATCCGGGTAAACGGCGAGCTGACCGAAAAAACAGAACAGCAGCTTCATTATCTGCAGGAAACGACCCAGCAAGTTCATGCTCTGCTGACAACCGTTGATTCCAATGAACTTATCATTTTAACCGCGCCAAAAACGGATCGTCCTTTTCAAGATTTAAAACAGTTCGCTTTCAGCACGCAAAGGCAGCTGAGGGAACGTTATAAAATAGAGGATGCTTCTATTGCAATTGGCGGAATATACAACTCCATTTCGTTTGTCTGCCGTTCATACCAGGAAGCATTGTCCGTATTAAAAGCAAAAGAACGATTTGCTGAAGAAACCAAGCATCTTTTCAGTTTTTCAGAATTAGGCATTTATCAATACTTGGACGTGTTAGATGAGAAACGGAAGAAAACGGGATATTTCAACTACTCCCTTTCAAAACTCGAGCAGTACGACCGGGATCACCAGTCCAATATGGTCGAAACGCTCGAACGTTTTATTGAAGCCGACAGCAATGTGAATACCGCTTCTAAGGTCTTGAATATTCACGTTAATACATTGAATTACCGGCTGAAGCGAATCAGCCAGATCGCTGAGATCGATTTAAAAAATGTGAATCAAAAGTTTACTATATATTTGGATATCAAACTTCGAAACAAGGGTTTGTGAAATTTCACAAACCCTTGTTTTTTTATTTTCTTTTTCAAACAAAGAATTTTCCAAAAAATCAAGCTACACTAAACATATCACATATACGGGGGGAAATAGATATGATCATAGGGGTTCCTAAAGAGATAAAAAACAATGAAAACCGTGTCGCATTGACGCCTGGGGGCGTTTCACAGCTCGTTTCAAACGGTCACCGCGTGCTGGTTGAATCAGGCGCAGGCCTTGGAAGCGGCTTTGAAAATGAAGCTTATGAGTCAGCAGGAGCGGAAATCATTGCTGATCCGAAACAGGTCTGGGACGCTGAAATGGTCATGAAGGTCAAAGAACCGCTTCCGGAAGAATATGCATACTTCCGGAAAGGGCTTGTGCTGTTTACTTACCTCCACTTAGCGGCTGAACCGGAGCTTGCACAGGCACTGAAGGATAAAGGCGTCACAGCGATCGCGTATGAAACGGTAAGTGAGGGACGGACATTGCCTCTGCTTACACCGATGTCCGAGGTGGCAGGCAGAATGGCAGCGCAAATCGGAGCGCAGTTCCTAGAGAAACCGAAAGGCGGAAAAGGAATCCTCCTTGCCGGAGTGCCTGGCGTTGCCCGCGGAAAGGTAACCATTATCGGAGGAGGCGCGGTCGGAACCAACGCGGCGAAAATGGCTGTCGGCCTGGGTGCGGATGTGACAATCATCGACTTAAACGCGGATCGCCTGCGTCAGCTTGATGATATATTCGGCCATCAAATTAAAACGTTAATTTCTAACCCGGTCAATATCGCCGACTCGGTAGCCGAAGCGGACCTTCTCATTTGCGCCGTGTTAATCCCTGGTGCTAAAGCTCCGACGCTTGTCACAGAGGAAATGGTGAAACAAATGAAGCCTGGTTCAGTGATTGTGGACGTTGCAATTGACCAAGGCGGCATCGTCGAAACTGTCGATCACATTACGACACACGATCAGCCGACATATGAAAAACACGGCGTCGTTCACTATGCAGTTGCGAACATGCCGGGCGCTGTGCCTCGCACATCAACAATTGCGTTAACGAACGTCACGGTTCCATACGCGCTGCAAATCGCAAACAAAGGGGCAGCAAAAGCACTCGCAGACAATGCGGCACTAAGAGCGGGATTAAACACAGCAAACGGCCACGTGACCTATGAGGCGGTTGCCAAAGATTTAGGATACGAATACGTCCCTGCCGAAAAAGCCTTACAGGATGAATCATCTGTGGCGGGCGCTTAATTCATATTGAGCTTGCAGAAAAATTTCTGCAGGCTTTTTTTATCTTTGAAAAAGGAAAATGGAAATGATGTCTCGAATTAAAACGAAGAACTTGATCATAAAGGAGGATTCATATGGCTGTTCAGCAATATGGGGTGTTAAAAGGCGTTGTCTTAGATATGAAGCGGGAAACAGATGATGACAGTCCTCATTTCCAAGTGAAGATGATCGGTGAAGAGAATACGTATTACAGATGCGCCATCAATGTCATGTCCAGTTCCGAGGAATCAGAAGTATTGTATTTAGCTGATGATCAGTTTGATTCGAGCTCAATTACCGTTCTTCCGAACATGCCGTATGGATATACGAAGATCAATGACGAAAACCGTGAAATAGCCCTGGATTATGTGCGGGGCAATCTTTTTGATTCACGGGAAATGAAGCCTTTGCCTCATGAAATCACGGGGCCTGATAATGATTTAAATGACTTTATTGAAACGTATATGAAGAAAGCGAAAGAAGAGAAAGCGCCGGTTTATATATTTGGATCAAAATTTGGACCTGAACAGGCGGCAGATAAAATATTCGGCTTTACCCCGACAAACGGTATGCACAATATCCACATGAATCAAGGCAATGCGCTGGATACCCGCTGGAAAAAGGACAACGGCTCTTGGCACGACGGAGGTATTCTGATTCAATTTGCCGATCAGTGGGCTGCTGTGTTTTTGGCGTTCTTATCCCAGTCATGGTGTACGGATGAAAACGGGAACCCGATCAGAGATTGCGATCATACCCAAACGTCTGCGTAAGATAGAAAAAGAGACTGCCTGCCGCAGTCTCTTTTTTTTACCGTCAATGCATTTAGACATTTTCGACAGGCTTTAGGCTGTTCGGCCTCATATCGCTCCAATGCGATTGGATGTAGTCCAGACAAGCCTCACGCCCTTTTTGTTCATGAACGACTGTCCAGCCGCTCGGCACATCGATAAAGCCGGGCCATAAGGAATATTGGCCCTCTTCATTGATGAGAACAAGGTATATGCCATCCGCATTTTCAAAAGGATTTGCCATTGCTTTTCCTCCTTTATTGATTCATTTCTTCCAATTTCGCCGCCAGAACCCGGCCGATAACTGCGAGCGGTTCCGGCTGACAGAGATCTTTATGGCGGCAGTCAATGTCGATTTGTTCAATTTGTCCGTCAATATAAGGCTTCCACGAATCAGGTTCAATTGGGTCAAACCATTCAGGAATGATGGTTGATCTGAAAAACAGAACATTTCCACGGAAGGTTTTCGGTGCATACGAGCCTAAAATGCCGACAGAATTGACGTACGTATTCTTTAGATTCAAAATGACCGATTCGTCCAGACTGGCAAGTGCGCTTCCATCTCGCCGCAGAATCTCAATGGCTGTTTCAAAATCAAGCGGTTTGTCTCCTAAGCTGTCTGGGTCGTACCCGCCTAACGCGAGAAGGGCAATAAGCGCTTCCTCATCATCCGGTGCCTCTTTTATAGGAAGGAAGTGGTTTGGGTAGGCGTCCAGCATCACCAATAGAGAAACGTCTTCCCCTTGCTTTTGCAGCTGTGATGCCATTGCTTGAACGACATTTCCGCCTAAGGACCAGCCAAGCAAATGGTACGGCCCTTTCGGCTGGATCGTCCGAATCTGTTCTATATAGTCGGCAGCCATGTCATCGAGTGTTTTCGGAAGCGCCTCCTGCTGTCCAATTCCCCGTGCTTGCAGTCCATAGATGGGATAGTCCGTTCCTAAAGATGTCATCAGCCCTGCATAACACCAGCTAAGTCCGCCCGCCGGATGTACGCAAAACAACGGAAGTCGGTCCCCGCTTGTTCGGAGCGGCAGCAAAACATCAAGTGCGCTTTGGCTTGATCCCATCTCCAGTCTTTCGGCAAGCCCTGCCACAGTCGGCGCTTCAAATAGATTGCCGATGCTGAGTTCAACCCCGAGCGCTTCACGTATGCGGCTCATCAGCTGAACTGCGAGCAGGGAATGTCCGCCCAAATCGAAGAAACGGTCATCAATACCGACACGCGGCAAATGAAGCACTTCCATAAACAAGTCACAAAGGATTTCTTCTTGCGGGGTTCTCGGCCCGCGACCTGTCACCGCAGCAGCAAAATCTGGAGCAGGCAGCGCTTTACGGTCAAGCTTTCCATTCGGCGTCAGCGGCAATTCTTTCATCGTCACAAAGGCTGAAGGCACCATGTAATCTGGCAGTCTCTCAGCAGCATACCTGCGCAGTTCCGCCGTATCAAACGTTTCTTCCGAGGAAGGTATGACATAAGCTGCCAAACGTTTATCTCCCGGCTGGTCCTCACGAACGATCACTGCCGCATCTTCCAGCTGTGAATGCTGAACAAGCGCAGCTTCAATTTCTCCCAGTTCAATCCGGAAGCCCCGAATTTTCACTTGATGATCGGCACGGCCGACATAATCGAGAGAACCGTCAGCACGCCTGCGGGCTACATCTCCCGTGCGGTACATCCGTGTGCCCGGAGGCCCGAACGGGTCAGCGATGAAGCGTTCCGCCGTTAAACCGGGCCGTCCTAAATAGCCTCGGGCCAATCCGGCTCCTGACACATACAGTTCTCCAGCCACACCCGGCGGAACCGGCTGTAAACGCTCATCAAGCACATACACCCCAAGATCGGGAATTCCGCAGCCGATCAGGCTGTTTGCTCGTAAAGCTGCAATATTCCGGTCCAATTCGATATAGCTGACGTGCACGGTTGTTTCAGTAATACCATACATATTGATCAGTTTCGGCGCCTGTTCAGGGTGGCGATGATACCAATCCTCTAAACGGCTGAGTTCAAGCGCTTCTCCGCCAAAAACAACATATCGAAGGCTGAGCGCCTGTCCGAGATCAGGCTGCTCCCTTTCCGCCTGCATAAACTGATAGAACGCTGATGGTGTCTGGTTCAAAACGGTCACACCCTCTTTTACCAGCAGACGCAGAAACGCTTCCGGAGATCTGCTGATGTCATGAGGCACGATAACAAGGCGGCCGCCGTGCAGCAAAGGTCCCCAAATCTCCCAAACAGAAAAGTCAAACGCGTAGGAATGGAACATTGTCCACACGTCGTCTGAACCGAAATGGAACCAGTGATCGGTCGCTCCAAATAACCTCGTCACATTTTGGTGAGGAATCATGACGCCTTTTGGAACGCCTGTTGAACCGGATGTATAAATAACATAAGCCGTGCTGAAAGGTGACAGCGGGCGAATCCTGTCCGTATTATCCGGATTCAAAGGACTGTATGTTTTTAGTTTTTCGCGTAATTCCGGATTATCCAGCACAATGTTCTGCACATTTTCTGCAGGCGGGATTTGATTTTCCGCCTGTGAGCTCGTGATGATAAACGCAGGCCGCGCATCGCTCAGCATAAAAGCGATTCGGTCAGCCGGATAGTCCGGATCAAGCGGCAAGTATGCAGCTCCTGCTTTTAGTACCGCTAACAGGCTAACAGTCATATCCAATGAGCGAGGCAAAGCTAATGCCACAAATTGCTCCGGTCCGACGCCTTTGCTGATCAGCAGCCTGGCAAGCCGGTTCGCCCTTTCATTCAGCTCCATATAGCTCATCGCTTTATCTTCATAAACGACAGCAATGGAATCAGGGCTCAGCGCAGCTTGCTTCTCAAACAGCTCCGGAAGACACGCTTGCGGAATCTTTTCAGATACACTTTGCCAATCCGTTACCGTGATGCTGCGTTCCTCTGGTGCCAGAATATCCAGTCTTCCGATTTTCTGATCAGGATCAGCCTCGGCAGCCTCAAGCAGCCGCAGAAGGCGCTCAGCAAGAGCTTGAACAGTTTCCCGTTTAAATAGATCGGTGCTGTACTCAAGCAGCCCTTCCAGTCCATTTGGTGTCCCGTCATCAAGACGGCTTTCACTGATTTCTAATGTTAAATCAAATTTGGCAGATCCTACGCTGTGAATGTGCAGGCTGCTTTCTGTACCAGGCAGGCTCAGCTCTGCGTCAGGTGTGTTCTGGAACGCGAGCATGACTTGGAATAATGGATGCGTGGCCCGGGATCGAGCAGGATTGAGCACCTCTACAAGTCTTTCAAACGGCAGATCCTGATTTTCATAGGCTGCCAGATTCACTTCCCGCACTCTGTCAAGAAGCTCACGGAAACTCGGATCACCAGAGGTGTCTGTTCTGAGCACCAATGTATTGATAAACAGTCCCACAAGATCACTAAGCGCATCGTCATTCCGCCCCGCAATCGGGCTTCCAATCGGAATATCAGTTCCAGCTCCGAGCCTTGTCAGCAAGGCGGCAAGTCCTGATTGAAGCACCATAAACAGACTTACTCTATTTGCACGGGCCAGCTCCAGCAATCGGCTGTGAAGCTCTGAGCCTATATGGAAATGGATTGTATCCCCTTGATGACTCGGCTCAGCAGGTCGTGAATAATCGGTTGGCAGCTCGAGCTGATCGGGCAGATCTTTCAGTCTATCTTTCCAGAAAGCAAGCTGACCGGCAATCAAACTGTCTGGATCATGCTCGCTTCCTAGCAGACTTTGCTGCCAGAGCGCATAATCCGCATACTGCACAGCAAGCGGTGTCCATTCGGGAGCTCTCCCGTAACAGCGCGCAGTATAAGCAGCAGCCAGATCACGAGTCAGAGGAGTCAATGACCATCCGTCTCCGACAATATGGTGCACGAGCAGCAGCAGCACGTACTCGTCGGGACCGATAACAAAAAGCTCGGCCCGGAAAGCAGGCTCAGCTGCAAGGTCAAAGCTGTAGCGAGCAGCATCGGCAAGCCTCTCAGAAAGCTCCTCTTTCTTCATTTCTGTAACATATAAATCAGGACGGGCTTGATCGGCGTCCAAAATGCGCTGATAAGATGTCCCCTGTGATTCAGGGAAAGTGGTCCGAAGGCTTTCATGGCGGCTGATGAGATCATATAGGGCCGCTTGCAGCGCTTCTTGGTTCAGTTCACCTGAAAGACGGACGGCAACCGGGATATTATATGTAGGACTTGGCCCTTCCAGACAATGGAGGAACCATAGCCGGCGCTGTGCAAAAGAAAGCGGAATGTTCTCAGGACGTTCAGCTCTTTGCAAAGCGGGACGGACACTCTGCGCCTGATCAAGATGTGCAGCAAGTCCGGCAACTGTCGGTTCGTCAAAGAGCTTGGCGATGCCCAGCTCGGCTCCCATCGTCTCACGAATCCGGCTCATCAAACGGGCAGCAAGGAGAGAATGGCCGCCCAGCTCGAAGAAACTGTCATCGATGCCTACGCGTGCAAGACCTAGAACCTCCGCAAACAGATCACACAGTATCTCTTCTTGAGGCGTTCGCGGTCCCCGATCAGTGACAGACGCCCCAAAATCAGGTGCCGGCAATGCTTTCCGGTCAAGCTTGCCGTTAGGTGTTAATGGCAGTTCATCGATCTCCACAAATGCCGCAGGCACCATATAATCAGGCAGACTGGCACCGACATAACGGCGAAGCTCAGCAATATCTAGAGCTGAAGAAACGACCAGATACGCCACCAATCGTTTATCTCCCGGCTGGTCCTCTCGAACGACAACCGCAGCCTGTTTCGTTTGCGGATGTTTAGCAAGCACGGCATCAATTTCTCCAAGCTCAATGCGGAAACCGCGAATCTTGATTTGATGATCGGCCCGCCCGATGTAATCCAGAGACCCATCCGCACGCCAGCGGGCCTGATCTCCGGTTCGGTACATTCGTGTGCCCGGGGGTCCGTACGGGTCAGCAACAAAGCGCTCCGCCGTTAAATCAGGGCGCCCTAAATATCCGCGGGCCAACCCGGTTCCCGCAATATAGAGCTCTCCAACAATGCCTGGCGGAACGGGCTGCAAACTATTATCGAGCACATATACCTGCGTATTCCAAATCGGCTTTCCGATCGGAGGCACACCCTGTACTCCTTTTTCGAGAAAAGCTGCCGCAGACCAAATGGTTGTTTCAGTAGGACCGTATAAATTAGTCACTGGACAATCAAGCGCCTGCAAGGCCTCCAAAAGCCCGCTCGGAAGCGCCTCTCCCCCGACAAGCACCCTGAGCTCCCGAAGTTTCTCAGGCTCGTTTGTGACCAACGCATGCCACAGGGTCGGCGTTGCCTGCATAATCGTTATATCAAAATATTCAATCATTTTAGCTAATGCCTGCGGCTCACGAGTTGTTTCTTTTTGAGCAACAACAATACTCGCTCCGCTGATAAGCGGGAGGAATAATTCTAAAGCAGAAATATCAAAAGCGACAGTCGTCACAGCCAGCAGCCTGTCTTGTTCATTGAGAGAAAATGTCTCCTGCATAGACAGCAGAAAATTACTTAAACTTTTCAGCGTGACAACAACACCCTTTGGCCTCCCTGTTGATCCTGATGTATAAATAATATACGCCGGATGAGCAAGAGATACATGTACATTTGGATTGTCGGCAGAATAACGCTTCACAATCTCTTTTGTCACAGGCAGATCCAGCACAAGCTGCGGTGCCCTTAGATCGTCAGGCAGAGTGTCTGCAATTTCCTCAGTCGTTATCATGCATGATGGCTTTGCATCCTTCAGCATGTATGAAACTCTGTCGGCAGGAAACTCCGGATCAAGCGGAAGATAAGCAGCACCAGTCTTTAGTACGGCGAGCATTGCAACTATCATTTCGGAAGACCGCGGCAGGGCCAAGGCGACAAACTGCTCCGGGCCAAGCCCTTTTTCTATCAAAAGATGCGCGAGGCGGTTTGCTTGTTCATTCAGCTCTTGATAGCTTAATTGACTGTGATCGCAAATCAGGGCGATACGTTCAGGGGAACGGTCAGCCTGTTTCTGAAACATATCCGGAAGGCTGAACAGCCGCTCGGATTTTGCTGTCTCATTCCATTCGCTTATGACCCGTGCTTTTTCTGCAGGCAAAAGAAATTCCATTTGCCCAATCAGCATGTCCTCACCGGCTGACGCCGTTTGTAAAAGCTGTAAGATCCGCTGCTGATGGACCTTTATTTCTGACTCACTGTATACTTCAGGATTGGCGTCCACATCAATTCGCAGCCCGCTTCCGTCTGTTCTGTCATAGACATTTATCGACAAATCATCAACAGGACCGGCTGACAGATTGTGCGTCGTCCCCCGGGCTCCGGCAAAGTCGAGACCGTAATCAAAAGGCATAAGATTAATTTGCGGGCCAAATAATCTATGATTTTCTCCTATTAGTTTCAGGTCCCGCCGCAGTTCCTCATGGCGGTATTTATGATGCTGCCGGATACTGCGGATTTCCCGGGAAATTTGCAGCACAAGCTCAGAAAAGCTCATCGAAGGACTCACAGACAGCCTCAGCGGGAGAAGATTCATCACCATAGCCGGAACATTCAAGGATGCCGATCCCATCCGTCCCATCATAGGCAGTCCGAGCACAACATCCTCAGAGCCGGTCATACGGTGCACATAAGCAGCTGATGCCGCAATCACGACTTCATGCCAGCTTCCGGCGTAATAGCGCGCCGCCTCTTTCAGCGCGTTTACATCTGATGGCGGCAAATAAGCAGTCTGGCGCAGAAAGCTTTTTGAGGTTCTCGGCGCACGTTCTGCTAAACTGACAACTTCAGGCCTGTCCGAAAAACGATTCAGCCAGAATTGCCGATCCTCTTCATATGTTTCAGACGCGCGGTACGCTGCGTCCTCCTCCAAAATATCCTGCAAAGAGCCGAAGGAACGATCATCAGCGGACCGCCCTCCTGCAAGTGCAGTATAAGCATGTGCAACCCGCTGGGCGATCAGAGAAAACCCAAAGCCGTCGATCGCAATATGGTGAATGCGCTGATACCAAAAGAAACGCTGAGGCCCGGCTTTAAACAAAGCTTCGCGGAACAATGGGTCATGCTGTAAATCGACCGGCTTTGCCAAATCAGCTTTCATCCAGTGTAAAGCTGTCTTTTCCGGATCAGGCTCAGAGCTGACGTCAATGACTTGGAGCTGTACATCCGGTGATGGATTTATCATCTGCCAAGGCCCGTCCATATCTTCACCAAAGCGGACATGAAGTGATTCCGCTTCTTTTATCACGTGCCGTAAAGCTTCTTCAAAAAGAGAAATGTCGATTGGGCCGTTGATTTCTATATATTCGGCTGTATTGTAGATTGGATTGTCCGGATCAAGCTGCTGAGCAAACCAAATACCGGTTTGCGCTCCGGTTAAAGAATATTGAAGATCTTTTGTATCAGGCATCCGTTTTTTTACCTCCTTTTATAAATAGTCCGCGTTTGGCAGCACTCTCTCAATGCGGATTGAAAGCAATTTCTGCCATTCTTCTATTGTCGGCCGTTCAGCCAGTTCGACGAATGTCACCTCGGCTCCTTCACGGCGCCATTGTTCAACTAATGTCATGATCCTTACAGAATCAAGTCCCCTATTCAGTAAGTCTTCATTATCTGCAATATCATCAGGCGATTCTTGAAGAAGCTCAGCAATTTGTGTTCGGATACTCTCGCAGGTAAATACATGTTTTTCAGCTTTTTCTGATGGCTTTTGAGCCGCAGAAGGCGTATGTTTCAGCTGATCAAGCAAGCTGTCGGTCATCAGCGTAAACGCGCAGCGCCCAGCCGCATAATCAAGCGCCATTTTATGCTTGTCCCGAGAAAAGTCCGCAACTGCATCAGCAACAAAAAATGCTTCGATATCCTCCATAAACGCTTCACATGCTGTAACGAGACAGCCAATATGAGCATAAATCCCGGAGATGATCAGCTGATCGCGCCCCTGTTCACGCATGATCTCAAGCAGATTCGTTCTCTTAAATGCGCTGTATCTCCATTTTGTCAATACGAGATCATCGTCTTCCGGTGCAAGCTCGGCCACAATTTTTTCCTCGTAAGGACCGCTGCTTAATCCAGGTCCCCAAAAATCAGTCAGCAATGCACGGTCCTCCGGATTTTGACTGCCTGGCTGCGCTGTGTAGACAACAGGTATCCCGAGCTGAACACATTGATCCTTCAGCTTGCGTATATTTGCTGAAAGCTCTGTTACCGGAGACGCTCCTGCTGTAAACGCGTCGACAAAATAGTTCTGCATATCGTGTATTAAGAAGACTGCCCGATTTGGATCAGGCACCCATGATACTTTGTTTGTTGGCATATCAGACGCTGTCGGCATTTGATACGGCTGAATGGCAGGAATAGCCATTTGAACACTCCCTTTCAAATCGTTTCTATTTTTTCGAACCTGCAAGAAGTTTTTCGGCGATCGCTTCGCGAAGCGCCTTTTTGCTTACCTTTCCTACCCCTGTCTGCGGGAAGGACTCAACAAATTCGATCCGGTCTGGAATTTTATATGCTGCAAGCCCGCGTTCTCTTAGAAAAGCTTTGAGCTCTGCGGCTTTCGGCGCTTGATCCCGGGGAATAATGAAAACACATGATCTTTCACCAAGAAATTGGTCAGGCATTGAGACCATTGCCGCATCATGCACAGCCGGATGCGCCAGAAGATGATTTTCAACCTCTTCAGCCGCCACTTTTTCTCCGCCGCGGTTGATTTGATCCTTTGCCCGTCCTTCCACGACAACATAACCGTCGGGTGTCAGTCTCACTAGATCGCCAGTGCGGTAAAAACCGTCCTCGGTAAACGAAGCCGCATTGTGCTCATCAGCCTTATAGTATCCCCGGATCGTATACGGTCCCCGTGTCAGCAGGTGCCCCGTTTCACCAAGTTTCACGTCACGGTCCTGATCATCCCACACACGTATTTCATCATAAGAAGACATCGGCTTACCTTGGGTATTAACAATTACTTCCTCTGGGTCATCAAGCCTTGTATAATTAACGAGCCCTTCCGCCATTCCGAAGACCTGCTGCAAGGTGCAGCCGAATACAGATTTCACTTTGCGCGCGGCTTCAGCGCTGAATTTCGCGCCGCCTACCTGCAGCACTTGAAGGCTTGATAAATCGGCAGCTCGTGAGGCAGCAGCGTCCATCCATACCATTGCAAGCGGCGGGACAAGAGCTGTTATTGTCACCTGTTCCCGTTCAATCAAAGGGAACGAGTCATCCGGACTCGGAGAAGGAGATAAAACCACTTTTCCTCCAGCGTATAATACGCCTAGCACCCCGGGTGAGCTCAGCGGGTAATTGTGCGCCATCGGCAATGCGGCCAAGTACACAGTGCTGTGATCAAGCCAGCAAACCTCCGCACTCATCCGCAGGCTGTATATATAATCATCGTGGGTTCGCGGTATCAGTTTCGATAAGCCGGTGCTTCCGCCAGAAAGCTGGAGAAACGCCACATCCGAAGATTTTACTTCAGGCAGCTCGCCAGGTTCTGTATGCAATGCCTCAAGCGGCTGGAATTCCTCCGCCTCACCTGCGACAATGATGTGTTTCAAGGACGGCAGCTTGCTGTGAACCTGTCTGGCAAGTGTGCGGTAGTCAAATCCCGAATGAGAATCGGGGATGATATAAGCCTCCGCTTCAGCAAACTCGCAAAAATATGTAATCTCACTGCTTCGATGAGAGGGCAGTGCAAAGACCGGGAGCGCTCCCAGCCGAAAAAGCGCAAAGATGACTTCGAAAAACTCCGCGATATTCGGCAGCTGTACCACTACACGATCCATTTGTTTAATACCGAGCTTCTGCAATCCGGCTGCCAGACGGTCAGCCCTTGTGTCAAGCTCTTGATAGCTCCAATGGGTGTCCCCGCATGTAATCGCGATACGATCGCCATGTTTGGCAGCCCTGTCTCTTAACATGTCTCCAAACGTCTCACCGGCCCAGCAGCCGTTCTCCCGGTACTTTTCCGCAAACTCCTTGGGCCAAGGCGTAAATCCATTCAGCATGCTGTTTCCCTCCTGCATTTATTTCTGATCATATGTGATTGACACCCATTGCGCGAAGCATTGTCCGAAACTTTGCGGATGTCTCCTGGAGCTCGTCCTCTGCTTTTGATCCGGATACAACACCGGCACCTGCAAAAAGACGAAGTGAACGTTCTTCAGCCTCTGCACAGCGAATCGTAACGATCCATTCGCCATCGCCTGCATCGTCACACCAGCCTACCATGCCGGTGAAGAAACCGCGGTCAAAAGGTTCAATTTCCCGGATGGCTTCTCTTGCAAGGTCAGTCGGTGTTCCGCAGACTGCCGGCGTAGGATGAAGCGCGGCGGCTAGTTCCAGCGCGGTTACAGTCGGATCGGAAAGCTCTCCTTTAATGACACTGGACAAATGCCACATCGTCTCAGTTTGGATCAGCGAAGGCTTTTCCGGAACGTCCAGCGTCCGGCAAAAAGGCCGCAGCCCGGTGGCAACCGCATCAGCCACAACAGCATGCTCATGAAGATCCTTTGCGGAGGAAAGCAATTCATCGGCCCGGCGCTGGTCCTCAACAGGATCATCACTGCGAGGTCTAGAGCCCGCTAACGGATTGGATACCACCTGAGTCCCCATTCTCGAAACGAGAAGCTCCGGACTTGCTCCGAGTAATGTCCGATGGGAAGATGAATCATCTTGGCCGGATACATCGGCTGCAAAAGTATAACCGTGTGTATTATGCCGCGCCAGATGATGAAGCAGTTCACCCGTTTGTATCGCTTCAGTTGATGTCAGATGCAGCGATCTGGACAGGACAATTTTGCTGAGTGTGCCGTCAGCAATGCTTGCCAATCCTTGTTCTACACCTTTTTTATAGTCCTCCGGTGCAGGAACAGGCTGTATTTGATATGTATGTTCCCGCTGCTGTTCGATGTTGGCATGATTAAATTGAAGCGGTCCCGACCACCGTACCTCCTCCGGAACGACGAGCCGGGGCGATTTCAAATGATCAAATGGAACAGCTCCCACAACAACCGGACGGCTTTGCCCTGATTGCTTCGCTTTGTTAAGCGCCTCAGCAATGCGGCCGGGTAAGGTTTCTAATTGGTTTTGGCCGTCTGCATCCGGCACGGTTTCACTTATTCCTTTTCCAAGCAGCACACGGTGAGGGGAAGCCAGGAAAAAAGTGCCCGGCTGATAATCATGAAGCAAATGCTCCGCCTTTGTTTCAGATATAACGTTTTGTTCCAACATCTTCATAAACCTCCTTTGAGTTAAGTTATACGCCTAAGGTCGCGCCGCCATCTACACATAAATTGTGCATCGTAATATGGCCTGCCTGCTCAGAAACCAAAAAGAGCACGGCATCCGCAATATCCGAAGGCTGGGCCAGTTTTTTGAGCGGAATTCCCGTTTTAAATGTATCAAGCGATCCTTTGATAACTTGCTCTGCTCCATTTTCATCAGCCCATAAGGACCACTGCATGTCTGTTTCCGTTGACCCGGGAGAAACAATATTGCAGCGAATGTTGTATTCTGCAAGCTCAAGGCCAAGGCACTTTGTAAACATCACGGCCGCTGCCTTTGATGAGGCGTATGCCGCCATAGACGTCCTTGGCACACCGGCTGCATTTGATCCTACTGTTACAATCGAACCGGATCTGCGGTTCATCATATATTTGCTGACTGAGCGCGACGCGTTAAAAACACCAGTCGAATTCACTGAGAAAGTGGCCTCCCATTCCTCATCACTGAGAGAATGAATCAGCCCTGGCCGAAGCACACCCGCTACGTTCACCAATATGTCAATTGGGCCCATGTCACGTTCGATTTGAGCCGTGATATCGTCAATCGCCGCACTGTCTCTCACATCCCCCGCAAAGGCTTCGGCATGACACCCCTCAGCTTTGAGGCTGTTCACGACTTTTTCAAGCTTTTCTGGATTGTAATCAACCGCAGCAATGTGCGCCCCCTGACCGGCAAGCGTCCGCGCAACAGCTTCACCTATTCCTTGGGCGGCCCCTGTAATCAATGCGATCTTGCCTTCTATACCTCTTACATTCATTTCATCATTTCCTTTCTTCGCTTGTAACGCCAAAAATGACATTTTGCGAAAAAGACTGCTTCACCTTACCATTAATCGTAACCCATTGATAATGATTATCATTATCAATTATAAAAATAATCATATCCTTATGTCATTCGACAGTCAAATATAATTTTTGTGACAAAACAAATATGGGAGCTGAGACAATTCTCAGCTCATTGAAATGTGCGGGCCGTCAGGGTGAAGCGCGAAACGCAATGCCCTGCTGACCAAAACAGGAAGAACCGAAATATGTCCTTCTCCTGAAAACTCACAAAATTCTGTCCGTACGCCTTGTTCAGCCAAAGCAGACAGCCGCTCGTAAAGCTCCTTCGCGTTATCGTTCATTCGGCATTTATGATGCTTTTCCAATTCTCCTGCCGCAAGCAGAAGATTGACAGGCTGACCGTTTTTCTTCAAACAGGAAGCGAAACGCTCAGTTTCCTTTTCAATAAATGGTTTATTCCAATGAATGGACGGACTGCCCGCGATATACGTTTGGAATGCATCCGGTTTCGTTAAGAGCACCTGCAAAACGAAGAGCCCGCCAAGAGAGTGGCCAAAAACCGTTTGTCTGTTTCTGTCAATCTCATAATCTTGTTCAATCTTCGGTTTGAGACCCTCTTCAATAAACCTTAAAAAGTCCCCCGCTCCGCCATGCTCCGGCCATTCTTTGCCGTCAGGCCTTACCGGCAGCTCCGAGTAAGACGTAGGCATTGTAAAATCCCGGTGGCGCGCAGAAGAAAACGGTTCTGTTGTGTCATAGCCAATACCGACAATCACAGCGGGAATCACCCCTGTTTTCTCAGGACGGCGCCCCTGCACTCGAACAGCTTCCGACATTGTACCGAAGATCGAATTGGCATCGAGCAGATAAATAACCGGATAACCAGAAGGCGGCGGCTCTGTGCTCGGTTTTGAGATAAAGATCTGATAGCCGCGGCTGCCATTGCGTGAAGACATTTTACGCACTTCCGTTCCCGGAATGGTAAATGCGTTGTAGGTCCCGCCTTTAGCCCCATCTGTTTTTTTCATGCAGTACGACATTCCTCTCCTTAAAACTGGCTGCATATATGATAATGATTTTCACTATCAACTAGACAACTCAAATAATAGGTTTTCTGGCAAACAAAGTCAACTTTTTCCTTAATAAAAAAGGCACCTTATTTAAATAAGGTACCTGATGACTAGCAATATGGAAATAAAATCCTGAAAAAGATGCTGATTATCCTACGTTTACTAGAACCTTAATCCCATGTAAATCTCTGATTTTGCCAAGGGTCGCCTCTCATATGATAGCCGTTCTGCTCCCAAAAACCGGGATGATTTTCTTTCGTAAATTGGATGCCGCGCAGCCACTTAGCGCTTTTCCAAAAATACAAATGAGGAAACACCCCTCGCAGCGGGAATCCGTGTTCAGGCGTTAAAGGTTCGCCGTTATGCGCATAAGCGAGCAGTGATGTTTCAGCCAAAAAGTCATCGAGCGGCAGATTTGTCGTCCAGCCCTCTTCCGCGTGTAAAATGACATAGCCCGCCTCTTCTTTTACACCGGCTTTCTTCGCAATATCCCGTGTCCTTACCCCCTGCCAAACGTTATCCAGCCGCGACCAGCCTGTCACGCAATGAATGTCATTTTCCGATTCGCACTGAGGAAAGGCTTTTATATCTTCAAAGCTTAAAAGCATCGGGTGATCAACCAATCCGTATACTTGCAGATTCCACTTCGTCATATCCTCATAATACGGAACGTTTCCCGTATGAAGCACAGGAAAAGAAGTCGTCACATTTTGATTGGGCGGCACTCTTCCTGACTGATCTGCCTGTTTTATTTTTCCGAAATACATGCAAACCCTCCCTTTGTTAACCTGAATTATATTTATGTTGACAATCATTCAGATCTTTATTACTCTATCATTGTGTATGTAAACCTAAGGGGGAACAACGATGAAACAACATAAACTTCGTGCGGGTGATATGGCGCTG
Organism: Bacillus sp. B28; assembly: GCF_029536185.1. Lineage (NCBI taxonomy): Bacteria > Bacillati > Bacillota > Bacilli > Caryophanales > Bacillaceae > Bacillus > Bacillus sp. B28. The sequence continues at coordinate 3,185,190 of NZ_CP120511.1, forward strand.
ATCGGCATGTTCGCCGCACTTATGGCTGTCGGCGCCAACATTACATCAGTCGCGCCCTTTTTGCAAGTTGCCGGCATTCCGCTGTCGATGCAGCCGTTTTTCTGCCTCTTGGCGGCTCTTCTTCTCGGCAGCAAACGCGCTGCTATCGCGATGCTTGTATATGCGCTTGTCGGATTGGCCGGGGCACCAGTGTTCGCTCAGTTTTCCGCGGGCTTCGCACCATTTGCAGGTAAAAGCGGCGGCTTCATTATCTCATACATTCCTGCAGCATTCGCAGCTGGATGGTTATTAGAACGCAAAATCCACCCAAGTAAAATCCGTTTTCTGATTGCTTCTCTTATCGGAACGGCCATTATGTATATCATTGGCACCACCTATATGTATCTTGCGCTGAAGCTGTGGATTCATACACCGGTGAGCTACGGCACGGTTTGGGGCTTTATGACTTGGTTTATGGTAAAAGACACGGCGCTGGCTGTGCTGCTGACGTTTATCGCACCTGCGATCTACCGCTCTATTCATAAAGCAACCGGCTTTAACAGACATCAAATATCGTCCACTTAAAAACCGTTTCGATGGACGTTTTTTTGAAATGATAAACGAAAAAAGGCTCTCCCGTTAAGGAGAGCCTTTTTTCTATAAGACAAGCGCCGCAATCCAGCCAAAAATAACAAGCGGAATGTTATAAAAAATAAATGTCGGCACACAAGTGTCCCAAATGTGGTGATGCTGTCCGTCCGCACTCAGACCCGAAGTCGGCCCAAGTGTACTGTCGCTGGCAGGTGAACCGGCGTCGCCAAGCGCGGCAGCCGCTCCGATAATCGCAATCGTTGCCATCGGGCTGAATCCGAGCTGCATACAAAGAGGCACAAAGATCGTTGTGATCACCGGAATCGTTGCAAAAGATGAGCCGATCCCCATTGTAATCAGCAAGCCGACAATCAGCATCAGCAACGCACCCAGTGACTGACTGTGCCCGATAATACCAGCTGATGTTTTGACCAAAGACTCGACATCTCCGGTTTTTGTCAATACATTTGAGAATCCGGCTGCAACAAGCATAACAAATCCGATAAAGGCCATTAAAACCATACCGTCAGTAATCAATGAATCCGCTTCGTCACGTTTCATTACACCGCTGACAAACAGGATAATCAGGCCGGCCAGCGCCCCCATAATCATCCCTTCTACTCCCAATGTCTGCGATAAATAAAGCTGGACGCCGAGTGACACTAAAATGGCGAGAACCGCGATTCCCAGGCTTTTTTTCGTATATGGAGATGCTTTTACACCTGAGATTTCTTTTGTTTCATACACTTTTGGTTTGCGATAAACGATTACTGATAAAATCAAACCGACAACCATGCCTGCAACCGGTATAATCAGCGCGTACGGGATATCGCCAAGCGGAACGTTTAAACCCGCATCGGCCATGTTGTCCTTCAGCATGCCTTGGAAAATCTGGCCGAAGCCAACGGGCAGCAAAATATAAGGAGCCGTTAAGCCGAACGTAATCACACATGCAATCAGCCTGCGGTCCATTTCAAGCTCATTAAAGATTTTCAAAAGCGGCGGTATCAGCACAGGAATAAATGCGATGTGAACCGGTACCACGTTTTGTGAAAAACAAGCTACGATTAAAATAATCAGTACGATAAGCACTTTAGACAGTGCCTTTTTTCGAGTATCTTCTTTGTTTCCAATTAATTTCACAGAAGCTTCCACCATAGCATCCGGAAGACCTGTTTTCGTTAAAGCCGCAGCAAACGCACCAAGCATAGCGTAGCTGACTGCAACGGTGGCATTTCCGCCGAGCCCTTCTGTAAAGGCTTTAACCGTTTCACCCAGGCCGAGTCCTCCTGTTAAGCCGCCGGCCAAAGCACCTATGATTAAAGCAATAACTATATTGACACGCAGAAGGCTTAAGACAAGCATAAGCAGCACTGCGATTACGACTGCATTCATGATACCCCTCCAAAAATCCTTTAGTTTGCTAATGTAGTAGATAAATAAAGTACGAACGTATCGTATCATATTCATGATACTTTAGTCAACTAAAGATTTTGGAGAAAAAAAACCCTGCCGCGTAATCGCAGCAGGGCTATATTTATTATGCTTTTGCGTCTTCCGCTGTGAATCTTTCTGCCAGAGTAGCCAGTGTTCTTGCCATGACGCCGGTTGCACCGGACGGACCGAAGCAGCTTGCTTTACTTGAAGTTGCTGTGCCTGCAATATCAAGATGGACCCAAGGAGTCGTTTCAGCAAACTCACCAAGAAACGTTCCTGCCATAATGGCATGGCCTTCCCGTCCCGGTGAATTGTTTAAATCCGCCATTTGGCTGTTTTTCACACGTTTTTTATCCTTTTCTGTAATCGGCAGCTGCCAGATGGCCTCACCGCACTCTTCCGCAGCTTCAGCCACCCGCTGATAAAAGCTCTCGTTATTTGTCATGGCGCCGGTTGTTTCTGTGCCCAATGCCACAACAACACCGCCGGTGAGCGTTGCCACATCAACAAGAACAGACGCACCATGCTGTTTCGCATATGTAAGGCCGTCTGCAAGCACAAGCCTTCCTTCTGCATCCGTGTTAAGGATTTCAATCGTTTTTCCGCTTAATGACACGATGACATCGTCAGGCTTCATCGCCCCGCCTGAAATCATGTTGTCGGTTGACGGAATGACAGCCAGCACATTTTGCTCCGGACGAAGCTCGCCGATCGTTTCCATTGCGCCAAGGACCGCTGCCGCTCCTCCCATATCGGATTTCATGCCGACAATTCCTGTTTTCGTTTTAATAGAGTAACCGCCTGTGTCAAAGGTAATTCCTTTTCCGACAAGTCCGATAACGTTTTCCCATTCCTTTTTGCCCTGATACTTCAAGACAATCATTTTGGGCGGTTCGGCAGAGCCCTGGTTTACCGCAAGGATTCCGCCCATACCGAGCTCTTCCATATCCGATTTCTCCAATATTTCACACTCAAAATCATACTTCGCCGCAAGCTCGGACGCATAAGAAGCCAAGTCAGTTGCTGTCAGCATATTTCCCGGCATATTAACAAGCGTTCTCGCCGAATTTGTGCCCTGCCCGTATGCCCGGCCGACAAGAAGACCGGCCTGCACTTCTTGTGTATCTTCATCTGTGACGGCATAGATGGATTCAAGCTGTTTATCCGGCTCATTAGATTTGTGCTTATAATCCTGCACCTCATAAGAAGCAAGCAGGCAGCTCTCAGCTAATGCGTGAGCGGCATCCGCTGCGGGAACTTCTTCACAAATAAATGTGTCAAGCAGTACGGCAGCCTCTTGTTTTCTGTCTTTATGAATGGCGTGAAAAACATGGGCAAAGCTTTCCTTGGCCTCTTCAAATGAATAATTCGCCTCTCTTCCCAAACCGACGAAATAAATACGTTTCATACCAGCGGAGGACGGAGGGAATACTTTTGATACTTGATTCCGTTTGGCAGAGACATCACCGTCTTTCAGAAGCTGAGTCAGATGGCCTTCCAGTTTTTCATCAATTTCCTTTGCTTTGCCTGTCAGCTGACTTTTTTGAAAAAGTCCGACCACTAGGGTTTCAGTATGCTCTAATTGTTGAACCGCATAAAACATAAGGCTTACACTCCTAACGTAATGGGTATTTGTAATGAACAATGGTATAATAGGAAAAACATTCTTTCCTTACATTTATTTTATCAAACAACAGACAAAGACCTGCTTTTTTCTTTTGTAACACGAAAGATTTTCATATAGAAAGGATGTCGCCTATGGAACTTTTTATGAATTTTCCTTTATTATCAAGCCTTGCTGCCATCATCTTTGCACAAGTCATTAAAGTGCCGATACAATTTATCGTATCCAGAAAACTGGACTGGTCGCTGGTGACAAGCACAGGCGGCATGCCGAGTTCCCACTCCGCAGCTGTTACGGCGCTCTCTACCGGCGTAGCTTTAGAGCATGGATTAGGTTCCTCTCTCTTTGCGGTTTCAGCCATTTTCGCAGTCATTACCATGTTTGACGCAACCGGCGTCAGACGTCATGCCGGCGAGCAGGCAACAGTCATTAATAAACTTGTGATTGATTTTAACCGTTTTGTGAATGAAGCAAAAGATTTCCCGAAAGCCGAAGAGAAAGAAAAACAAAAAAAGCTGAAAGAGCTTCTCGGCCATCAGCCAATCGAGGTCTTTTTTGGCGGATTGACAGGAATTTTATTAACACTGGCACTGGCATACTTTTTTCTGTAAAAAAATAACGCTCCAGCCGCAGCTGGAGCGTTTTATTCTTTTACTGTTTTAAATTGATTTCTGAACACCTGCAATGATTTTGTTTCATTAAGCTTTACCAGTTCATCCTCAGTGACTTTTCCGGTCCCCTTCTTAATCACATATACGTCCAGGGTTTTTTTGCCCCATTCATTGTAGACATCATGAACGGTTTCAAAGTACAGATCAATACGGTTTCCCTTGATGGCCGATCCGGTGTCCGCAACGACACCCAAACCGTAGTTCGGGATAAATAAAATGGTGCCGATCGGAAAAACGGATGGATCGGCGGCAACCGTAGAGTATAAATCTCTTTTCACTTTAACACCTGAATATGTAAGCCCGTATAATGGATCACCAGGTTTTTTACCCGTCGATTCGACTCCCGCTGTATAGCCTGTAGCCGTTACTTTTTGCGCCGGGTACTGGTTCCAGTCAAAGGCTTCTTCCAATGGTTTGTCTTTTGCTTTGGCTGCAGCGGACATCGTTTTTTCGTTTTTCTGCTGCAATGCTTTTAATGTCAGTCCTGTATTCTTCGAGTGCTTCTCATTATTTTCTTGTACCCATTTTGATAAGTCCTTCGCCTCTACTCCTGATATGGCTAAATATGTCGTGGCAAACGCGAGCAGAAATAAACAGGCCATCAGCAAACGTCTGATCATTTTCAACATTATTCACCTCTCCTCCGAATCATTGTTCCCAAATAGCGGGAGCAATATTCAAAACGGTGAATGCGCTGAAGGCACAAAAAAAGCTTTCTTTAGAAAGAAAGCGGCATTAAAACATCTGATATCCTCTTTTTCTGAGCATGTTGATTGCTATGCCTGAGACAATGGCGCCGGCCAGACCGCTGGCTAAAATCAATACATCTGCAGCAGCTAACGATACGACTCTCTGAAACAGGCTGGCAAAGGATTCGCCTGGCGATTGGATATAGCTGATCAGCTTTTCCTTGCTGATTATAAAAAGGCATACAATCGGATAAATCACAGCCATAATCCAGGACATTCTCAGCAGCATGTTTAATAAGAAACCGATTCCAAAAAACAAAACAAAAAATAAAACAATTGAGATGATAACGACTGGCAGACTAATCAAAACCCCACCCCCTGCGTTACTTTTAGTGTACCGCGGGGGCTTTTAAAAAGTCAACGGCTGGAAAATGAATGACTGTCTTTACCTGTCCCCTGACATGACGGACAAGTTTCTGAACCGCCGAGGATTAATTGAAAATACCCTTTCCCTGAGCAAAACGGGCATGCCTGTGAAGCGGTTGTCGTTGCGGTTTTCATCTTAGCATCACCTTTTTCTTAATTTTCAGATAATAATACCATACCAAGCTGTCAATGATAAAGTCAGATCATGTGACATATCTTTTGATGTAAGCGGAAACATTTTTAGTTTCCTCTTGTTCTCTTTTTATTTTGGCGTTTTTTAATAAAACAAAACCCGCGGAGAGCGGGTTTTTAGAAAAACTTAAACTTGCCTTTTTTCAGTGTGAGTCCGAGTCCGCCGATTAAAAACAGCGAACGGTTATCGATGACTTTTTTCATAAAAGAAGCCGGCGTGCCTTTCAGTTTTCTTCCGTACACGACTCCGACCGCATTATGCTCGCCAAGAGAAGCCACCGTTCCTTTTATATCAGGTTTGAATTCTTCAAGCTCGCCGCCCTTAATGAGTTTTGCAATGTTTTTAGCGACCGTAGTCCCCTGCTGCATCGCGATTTGGGCGGTAGGCGGATAAGGACGGTCAGTGTCTTCATTGATAAACAGCGAGCTGTCGCCGAGAATAAAGACGCTGTCATGTCCGGGCGCGCGAAGATCAGGATTGACTTTCACCCGGCCGCGCATATTTTCAAAGCCGGCTTCTTCCACAATCGGATGTCCGCGGACACCTGCCGCCCACACCACTGTTTGCGATTTGATTTGCTCGGGCTCCTCATCTTTTTTGCCGACTGTGACTCCTTCTGCGGTACACTCTTGAACCGCCGTTCCGATTTTAAACTCAACGCCATTCTCCTCAAGATAGTGAACAGCATAATCGACAAGCTCGGGATCAAAGCCCGGCAATACGGTCGGCGCTGCTTCTACGCAGATAATGCGTACAAGGCTTCTGTCAACGTCATATTCCTTGCAGAGCTCCGGCACACGGGCAGCCAGTTCGCCAAGAAATTCAATACCCGTAAACCCGGCTCCCCCGACAACGATTGTTAACCTGTCCGGCCTTTTTTCAGCTTCAATGTTGTAAGTCGCAAATTGCAGCTCAATATGTTCCCGAAGCACACGGGATGTATTGATATTGGCGATCGGAAACGCAAATTCTTTTAAACCTTTAATGCCGAACGTTTCAGGTACCGCTCCGAGGCCGATAACTAAATAATCGTACTGCAGTTCTCCATTGGCAAGCACAACTTTCTTCTCTTCTATTTTGATTGCCTTCACGGTATCCTGTACAAAATTGACACGTGACTGGTTGATTACATCTTTTATCTGATAACGGCAGCGGTCATGATGGAGCGTACCGGCGCTCGCTTCGTGCATCCATGTCGTTTCGTAATGATAATTGTGTTTATTCACAAGCGTAATATCAGCATCATTCGGACCGACATGCTTCGTCAGCCTTGTCACTGTCATCAATCCGCCATAACCTGCACCTAAAATCACGATTTTGGGCTTATTCAATGCCATCACATCCACCTTCTCTTTTTTTTGCTGTTAGACGCATATAAAAATCATCATTTGTGTTATCTTCAGCTTATTGGCAGGATTTTATGAAATATATTGAAAAGTTTTTTGTGAAGTCCACACCCATAGCACTACTATCATGTGTATCCGGCTGGTTCATGAAACATTCAGAAAAAAGATGAATTCATGTTTTTCTTATCGTATCGGCCCCCAGGCATATGATCAAGAATGAATGCGCATACAATACACTCGCAAATTTTTCTGCTGACTCGTCAATTTTAAGAGCAATATGGTATAATTAATAACAATTTTCATTTAGGAGGCAATTTTCGTATGCGAGAGGATACAAAGGTTTATGATATTACAATTATAGGCGGGGGACCGGTCGGCTTATTCACCGCTTTTTACGGAGGCATGAGACAGGCAAGCGTCAAAATTATCGAAAGCCTGCCTCAGCTTGGCGGACAGCTTAGTGCCCTGTACCCTGAGAAATATATATATGACGTAGCAGGATTCCCGAAAATCCGCGCCCAAGAGCTAGTGAACAACTTAAAAGAGCAAATGGCGAAATTCGACCAAACCATTTGTTTGGAGCAAGCGGTTGAATCTGTTGAAAAACAAGCAGACGGCGTGTTTAAGCTTGTGACAAACGAAGAAACCCATTACTCTAAAACGGTCATCATCACTGCAGGAAACGGCGCATTCAAACCAAGAAAGCTCGAGCTTGAAACAGCTGAACAATACGAAGGCAAAAACCTTCACTACTTCGTTGATGATTTACAAAAATTCGCCGGCAGACGCGTTGCGATTCTGGGCGGAGGAGATTCAGCGGTTGACTGGGCGCTTATGCTTGAGCCAATCGCAAAAGAAGTTTCCATCGTTCACCGCCGCGATAAATTCCGCGCGCATGAGCACAGTGTGGAAAACCTTCACGCATCTAAAGTGAATGTCCTGACTCCATTTGTTCCGACAGAGCTCATCGGAGAAGACAAAATCGAGCAGCTTGTGCTTGAGGAAGTGAAAGGCGAGCGCAAAGAGATTTTAGAAATCGATGACTTAATTGTCAACTACGGCTTCGTCTCATCTCTTGGACCGATTAAAAACTGGGGACTTGAAATTGAGAAAAATTCCATTGTCGTCAAATCAACGATGGAAACAAATATCGAAGGCTTCTTCGCAGCAGGTGACATTTGCACATACGAAGGAAAAGTCAACCTGATCGCAAGCGGCTTCGGCGAAGCACCGACAGCTGTTAACAACGCGAAAGCTTATATGGACCCGAAAGCTCGCGTACAGCCTCTGCACTCTACAAGTCTTTTTGAAAATAAATAATAAAAAAAGGAGTTTGTGTCAAGATGACACAGCTCCTTTTTTATTTGAAGATATTTATATAATTCATCGCAGTTCCGATAACCAGCGCAATCACAAGGGCTGCTACAACCCAGATCGTGGTCATGATAATGCGGTCTTGGATCTTTTGGGACTTCGGTGTTTGTTCTTCGTTTTGAGTCATCTCCACTCGCTCCTTTCCATGTCCATGTCATAAAGAAAGCCTGGTGCTGAAGGACCAAGCTGTGCTGAACTTATATATTAGCGTCTTATCATCCGCTCTATGAGACCATTCGTTAAGACTATGATACCCAAACTCATCCTGAATGACAAGCTTCCGCACCTGAATCACATCCATCATCAGATAAATCGTTTGACATCCTCTCCAAAACAGAGTACATTATACAAGGCGAACATTTGGTATATATTCATCATAAATATTCGTATTTAGGAGTGGATTCTATGGAAAACGTGTTTGATTACGAAGATATTCAGCTAATTCCTGCAAAATGCATTGTGAACAGCCGTTCTGAATGTGATACATCCGTGCGTTTAGGCGGACGTACATTTAAATTGCCCGTCGTTCCTGCCAATATGCAGACGATTATAGATGAGAAACTTGCGGTTTCATTAGCCGAAAACGGCTACTTTTATGTGATGCACCGCTTTGAACCTGAAAAACGGATTGACTTTATAAAGGACATGAACGCACGCGGCCTATTCTCTTCTATCAGCGTTGGGGTCAAAGATGAGGAGTATGCATTTGTCCGTCACCTGGCAGAAGAAAATCTGGTCCCTGAATACGTGACCATCGACATCGCTCACGGACATTCCAATGCCGTCATTGAGATGATTCAGTACCTCAAAAAGCATCTTCCGGACAGCTTTGTCATCGCGGGAAATGTCGGAACACCGGAAGCTGTCAGAGAGCTCGAAAATGCCGGAGCGGATGCAACAAAAGTCGGCATCGGACCGGGAAAAGTATGTATAACGAAAATTAAAACCGGTTTCGGAACAGGCGGATGGCAATTAGCCGCGCTGCGCTGGTGCGCAAAAGCCGCCAGCAAACCGATTATTGCGGATGGCGGAATCCGCACCCATGGCGACATCGCAAAATCAATCCGATTCGGCGCCACCATGGTCATGATCGGTTCACTATTTGCCGGACACGAGGAATCACCGGGACAAACCATTGAAAAAGACGGAAAGCTCTACAAAGAATACTTTGGCTCAGCCTCTGAATATCAAAAAGGCGAAAAGAAAAATGTCGAAGGCAAAAAAATGCACGTAGAGCATAAAGGCGCAATCATGGATACGCTGACTGAAATGGAACAGGATCTTCAATCTTCTATTTCTTATGCTGGCGGAACTAAGCTGGAGGCTATCCGCAATGTGGATTATGTCATCGTGAAGAATTCGATTTTTAATGGAGATAAGTATTAAAATAAAAAAAGCCAAGTCAGCGGTTCGCCGCTTGACTTGGCTTTTTCTATTATTAGCACTCTTCTGGTTTACCTGCATTCGTCGCTGTCCTGAAAGAAGAACCGCAGCCGCATGAGGCGATGGCGTTTGGATTATCGATGGTAAAACCGCCGCCAAGCATGGATTGCTTAAAGTCTATAATAGTGCCGTTCATGATATCAAGACTTTCTTTGTCAACGAGAACAGTAATGCCGTGCTCCTCAAACATACTGTCTGCTTCGCTTTTTTCATGCTCAAAGCCCATTCCGTATGAAAGACCGCTGCAGCCGCCGCCTTTAACGCCGACACGCAGAAACGCGTTTTCTTCTTCATGCTCTTTCATCATATCTTTTATATGCATAGCTGCTGCTTCTGTAATTGTTACAGGGTTGCTCATTAATGTGAACCTCCTTTTAAAAACCGGATGTTGTCTTTTATTATAAACTTGATCGGCTCATTTCTCAAACTAGCTGTTTTATAAAAAATAGACGCCCTCACAAACAGTCTCTGCCGGACCTGTCATCATCACATGGCCGTTCTCTTTCCAATTAATGACCAAATCTCCGCCCGCTAAATGAACCGTAATGTCTTCATTTCGTCTTGATACGCCGTTTAAAACAGATGCGACAGCCGCTGCACAAGCGCCTGTTCCGCAAGCCTGTGTGATGCCTGATCCCCGTTCCCACACGCGGAAGTGCAGTTCATGCTCATTCACAGTTTCCACAAACTCGACATTCACACCTTCCGGAAATCTAGGATCTTTTTCAATCACCGGTCCCAGTGTCGTCAGCGGAGCCTGTTCAATATCGGCAACCGGAAAAACGATATGAGGATTGCCCATGGAAACCGCGGTGCCTTTTAGTTCAGCTTCGCCAAATGTCATTGTTTCATTAATGGTTTGCTCCTCACCGCCGCCAAGCATCGGAAGCTCGGCTTTTGTCAGACGCGGTTCACCCATATCGACAGTGACAACATTCACTTTTCCGTTTTCAGCTTGAACCTCCGCTTTCACAAGCCCGGAGAGGGTTTCAATCAGAAAAGATGTTTCCTCAACCAGCTTATGCTCATACGCGTATTTTGCAACGCAGCGCAGGCCGTTGCCGCAGTTTTTCCCTTCAGACCCGTCATTATTAAAAATCCGCATTTTGACAGGTGCTTGATCTGAAGGACATATGAGGATCATTCCGTCGGAGCCGATCCCTGTATAAACGGAAGACACTTGAACCGCTACTTCAGACAGTTGTTCTTCCGGCAGTTGTTCTTCAAATTGATTCACGTATATATAGCTGTTTCCAAGTCCGTGCATTTTGGTAAATCGAAATGAGTTCATAGATGCCTCCAACTTTTTCTCTTTTTCTTAGTATAAAAGCTATTATAAACGGACACAATACAATTATCCCCCGTTTTTCATACATAAAAGCTCCTTGCAATTACGCAAGGAGCTTTTATCTTTTATATGAACATGCCGGCAATAGCCGCGCTCAGCAGATTGGCTAATGTTCCCGCTAGAACAGCCTTTAACCCGAGGCGTGCGATATCTGAGCGGCGGCTTGGCGCTAAACCGCCAAGCGTACCGAGCATAATCGCAATCGAGGAGAAATTTGCGAACCCGCATAACGCAAAACTGATAATCGTAGCGGTTTTTTTAGAAAACTCGCCGATGTGCGGACCGAAGTTAGAATAAGCGACAAACTCATTCAGCACCAATTTCTGGCCGATAAAGCTTCCGGCATGCAAGGCTTCATGCCATGGCACACCAATCATAAAGGCGATCGGAGAAAACACATAGCCGAGGATAGATTCTAATGTGACATCTTTTAAACCGAACAAGCCAAAAACACCGCCGAGAATACCGTTGACCACGGCGATTAATGCGACGAATGCAAGCAGCATCGCACCAACGTTCAGCGCAATTTGCAGACCTGTTGACGCACCCTTTGCAGCCGCGTCAATCACATTGGCCGCTCCTTCGCCTTCATCCATTTTGAAATCGCCTTTTACTGTTTGCGGCGTTTCCGTTTCAGGAATGATTAATTTTCCGAAAACCAGACCCGCAGGAGCAGCCATGAAGCTCGCCGCGAGCAAGAATTCAATCGGAATACCGAGAAGGGCGTAACCAAACAAAGTTGAACCCGCAACAGCCGATAGACCGCTCGTCATAATTGTAAACAGTTCAGAGCGCGTCAGCCCTGCAATGAGGGGCCTGATCACTAACGGAGATTCCGATTGCCCTACAAAAATATTAGCAGCAGCCGCAAGAGATTCCGTTTTGCTTGTCCCAAGAAGCTTCGACAATCCGCCGCCGATCACACGGAAAATGAGCTGCATGATTTTCAAATGATATAAAACTGCAATCAGTGCTGAGAAGAAAATGATAACAGGCAGTACACTTAATGCAAACGCCGGGCTGTCGCCGACTTTTAAAAGCGGCCCAAATATGAAACTGATGCCTTCATTGGCATAATCAATCAGAAGCTGTACACGGCTTGAAAACCATAAAAAAACAGCGCGTCCCGCTTCCCATTTCAACACGATGTATCCAAACGCCACCTGTATACATAAACCAACGATGACGGTTCTTATTCTAATATTGCTTTTCTTTTCTGAAAATAAAAACGCGATGGCGATTATCCCAACTGCGCCGAGCAGTCCCCAAAGAACATTCATGAATACACCTACACCTCTTAAAATTTATTTAAAACAAATCTTTTATACGATAACAATAATATTTTTTGATGTCTACACATTTTTTCAGTACTTTTGTACCGCAAAATAAAAAAGGGCCTGAGACAGGCCCTTTTCTTCAAAACATTGGGTTTTCTTCAATAAATGTATATATATTCTCAACAAGCTCAGCAGGTGTTTCACCCGTAACGACTTCTCCGTTTACTAGAGCGAATAGTGATTCCATACATTTTCCGCAATAGCTTAAACAGCCGTATTCAAGAACATCCAGATTCGGATCTTTCTCTAAAATCGCTCGGGCTTCCTGAGAGCCGTGAGCCAGATTGCTGACACAAAATTCAATCATTGGATTCATGCGGTTTCACCTCACATATGAACATTATCGCGAATTTTTCACTATTCGTCAAAGACAACGAACGCATCAAAATTTATTATCGTAACATATCATTCCCTCAATAACGTTCTACTAATTTGCGTTTTAAAGCTAATTTGTAGGTTATTTTGAAACTAATATTGTGATTTTAGATCAAATTCGATATAATTCTAGATGTTATTTTACAAAGTTCGTATTTTTCATCAATGTGTCTATCATACTCTTCGGGTTAAAGGGGAATTCAAATGAAAAAATTGGTCTTGATCGGCGGAGGTTACGGAAACATGCGTGTTCTTCATCGCTTATTGCCCAACCAGCTGCCTCATGATGTTTCAATCACGTTAATTGACAGAAATCCTTATCACTGCTTAAAAACAGAATATTATGCCCTTGCCGCAGGCACAATTTCTGACCACCATATCAGAGTAACGTTCCCAGAGCACCCTCGCCTGGATGTCGAGTACGGCGATATTTCATCAATTGATATTGCACAAAAACAAGTGCTGTTCCATGACCGCGAACCGATTTCTTACGATGACGCAGTGATCGGGCTCGGCTGCGAGGATAAATATCATAACGTGCCGGGAGCGCCCGAATTCACCTACAGCATTCAAACCATCGATCAGTCCCGCGAAACCTATCAAAAGCTGAACAACTTATGCGCCGAAGCGACTGTTGCCATTGTCGGAGCAGGCCTTAGCGGCGTTGAACTTGCAAGTGAATTAAGAGAAAGCCGTGACGATCTGAACATTATTTTGTTTGACCGCGGAGATCTCATTTTATCAAGCTTTCCCGAGCGTTTGAGCAAATATGTGCAAAAATGGTTCGAAGAGCACGGTGTCCGCATTATTAACAGGGCAAATATCACAAGAGTAGAAGAAGGCGTTGTGTATAACCACGATGACGCAATTTCCGCAGACGCCATCGTATGGACAGCCGGCATACAGCCGAATAAAGTCGTCAGAGACTTGGATGTGGAAAAGGACGCACAAGGGCGTGTCGTGTTAACCCCTCATCACAATGTCCCGGGTGATGAACATCTGTACGTTGTCGGAGATTGTGCCAGCCTTCCTCACGCACCGAGTGCCCAGCTGGCAGAAGCTCAAGCTGAACAGATTGTCCAAATATTGCAAAAACGCTGGAATGGTGAAGCCCTTCCTGAATCAATGCCTCAGTTTAAGCTGAAAGGCGTTTTAGGTTCACTCGGAAAAAAAGCCGGCTTCGGACTTGTTGCTGACCGGCCGCTGATCGGCCGTGTTCCGCGTTTGCTGAAATCCGGCTTGCTGTGGATGTACAAACACCATAACGGATAATAGCAGAACCGCTGATGAAGTCAGCGGTTTTCTGTATAACCGTATCTCTCCATTTCCTCATATACATCCTTCAATTTCGGATTGCCTTCTCCGACAATTTTATTTTCGACGAGGACGAGCGGATAAAAATATTCGTCATTTCTGATTTTTTCCGCAAGCTGTTTTACGTTTTCGGCGTCAGGCGGCTCGTAAATGTCGATGTATTGGATTTCAAAAGGCTGATTCGGATATTTTCTTTTCAGAGCAGCCTCAAGCCATTCATATGTATCTTTAGCCGTCGGCATATTGACACAGCTTGCACAAACGGTTTCTGCCCCATATACGCTGAGCATGACTGTTTTGGTCATTGATAAGTGCCCCCATTTCTCTGCATTACATTCTTTCTATTAAGTATACAGAGACAAAAGACGTTTTTATAGAAAAAAACCGTTTTTGTGTTCAAGTCTGAATGTGCTATAATAATGGGAGCAATTCTGCAAACCAAACAATAGATTTTTATTGTTACACTGAATATAATGGTTTTATGACGACGAAAGGAGCGAATGTCATGACTGAAGTTGAAATGAAAGAACAGGTGCAGGAAGTACTGGACAAACTTCGTCCGTTTTTACTTCGTGACGGCGGTGACTGTGAGCTTGTAGACATTGATGAAGGTATTGTTAAGCTTCGTCTTCTAGGCGCGTGCGGCAGCTGCCCAAGTTCAACAATTACGCTGAAAGCCGGAATTGAACGCGCTCTTCTTGAAGAAGTGCCGGGTGTAATTGAAGTAGAACAAGTCTTTTAATAAAGCAGTCAGGCTGATATTTGATCAGCCTGGCTTTTTTTATGAGAGATATTGGTCAAACCATGAGCTTATATAGGTCAGGCGCTTGATCCGCTGTCCCGGGTGTCCGCTGCGTGACAAATTATGCGTCGCTTTCGGAAAACGGACCAGCACGGTTTCCTTGTCCATTTTTTTCAAGGCGATAAAAAGCTGTTCAGCCTGTTCAATCGGGCACCGGTCATCACGTTCGCCATGAAGAATTAAAAGGGGCGTCTCCACGTTTGCCGCATATTTTAAAGGGGAACGGTCCCACAGTTTTTCCGTATCGGTAAACATGTCATGCTCAAGCTGCCAGTCCGTGAAAAAATAGCCGATATCACTAACGCCGTGAAAGCTGAGCCAGTTTGAAATCGAACGCTGAGTGACAGCTGCTTTAAAACGATGTGTCTGCCCCACGATCCAGTTGGTCATAAAGCCTCCGTAGCTTCCGCCTGTGACCCCTATCCGCTCGGCATCTATCTGCGGGTCTCTTTTGATCGCCTCATCCACTGCCTGCATCACGTCCTGATAGTCTTTTCCGCCGTAATCCCCTCTGACTGCGTTCACAAATTCCTGTCCGTAGCCATGACTTCCTCTTGGATTTACATAAACCACTGCATATCCTTTCGCCGCCAGCACCTGTAATTCGTGAAAATATGTATGCCCGTACATCATATGCGGACCGCCGTGTATATTGAGAATAAGCGGATAGTTTTTGCCCTCTGCAGCGTGAGCAGGTTTCATCAGCCAGCCGTTCACCCTCATCCCATCTTCTGTCACATATTGAATGTCTTCAGGTAACGAAATGAGGTGCTCGTCAACAAACTTGTCATTCGCATCAGTCAGCCGTTTTTCTTCCTGTCCAAGCGGAATGCTGTAAAGCTCACTAGGTCTGCCAGGCTTTGTCACACTGGCAATAAAGCTGTGTTCATCAGGATGCATAGAAAAGCTGTTGATATATTCTTTTTCTAACCGAATCGGATATACGAGTCCCTCTATAGAAACATAATAGATTCCCGTGCTGCCTTGTTCTGTGCCGATGACATAAAACCCTTGACTGTCTTTTGTCCAAACCGGGCGCTGTTCAGCTCCTCCTATCAGCGAATCTCCAATCAACGCATCCGCTAAGTGAACGTCCAGCATATCAGTGAGACACGTAAGGCGGTCTAGCTCTATATCATAAAGCCACGCTTTTTCTAGCGTTGCATTCCGATATTCCTGTTCATGCCCAAGCAAAGCAAGGTACCTTCCGTCCGGTGAAAAAGAGCTGGGTCCGAATGAGCCGCGATGAGAGGTAATCAGCTTGAGATCTTCTGTCTCCAGCGACACCATGCAGACATCGTGCGGCTTGCTGGCATCATCCGTTTCAGTCAAATTAGCCGAAAAAACGAGAGATTTGCCGTCAGGAGAAAAAGCCGGATCGAAGTGGTCAGCTTTTTCATTAGTCAGCTGTTTTACCTCACCAGACTTCACGCTGACAAGCACAAGCTGAGCATACGCGCCTCTCGTCAGCCCTTTTCCATCCCGTTTATAGGCTAAACCATGCACTTCAACCGGTTCAAAGCTGTCGGGTTCCGTTTTCTCTTGATCATAAACACTTTCTTCATCTCCTAGGCTGACCGTGACAAGCACTGACTCTCCATCCGGAGACCATACCGGCTGAGACACACCATATGGAATATCAGTCAGTTTTTTTGCTTCCCCGCCTTCAGCGCTCATTATATAAAGCTGAGACACATCGCCATCACGGTCAGAAACAAACGCAATCTGGCGTCCGTCAGGAGACCATCTAGGATCAGTACTCCGCTTTTCTCCATGTGTCCAAGGAATGGACGTGCCGCTTCCTGCATCATATACCCATATATTTGAAGTATATGAATCTTTCTCTTTGTTTGCTTGTGACTTCACATAAGCCGCACGCTTGCCGTCCGGGGCGTATTGAGGGTCCGTCACCGAGACAATGGCTGTCATATCTTCGGCGGTCATCAGCTTTTTCATATCAATCTCCTCCTTTTTACATGTATTTCGTTTTTCTAAATAAAAATCCCTTTATATCATGAAGAAAAAAAGCGTCCTCTGCTGACGCTGAGGAACGCTTGGAATGAACTATACACTTTTCACTTGATAGAAAGGATTTCGCTCTATTATACTTCCCTCTTTCGGAACGGTCAAAGCGTCGACTTCACAATGCGGGAAATGAAGTGCGAGCTGCTCTTTCAGCGCTTCTCCTTTTCCTTTTTCGGTCATGACAAGAATCGTCGGGCCCGCTCCGCTGAGGGCAGTTCCATAAGCGCCTTTCATCTCGGCAACATGCTCCACTTTAGACAATTCCGGGACAAGCATCGCCCGATACGGCTGATGGAACATATCCTTTTTCATGATTTTTCCGACAAGCTGCCAATCCTTTGACATGATCGCCGCGATGAGAATGTTGCTGACGGCGCTGGCTTTTACAGCGTCCGCATATGGAAACTCTGCCGGAAGCACGTCCCGCGCGTCTCTTGTCAGCACCTCGTAAAAAGGAATGACAACCACAACATCAATGTCGGCATCCGGCACGCGGATCATTTGCGTCTCGTCGTCTTCATGCAGTCCGATCACAAGCCCGCCGACGAGAGAAGCGCCTGCATTGTCCGGATGTCCTTCTTCAAGGCTGGCTAAATGCAGCTTGTCTGCTTCGGAGAGCTGTAAACCGCATAATTCATCTGCCAGTTCTATAGCCGCCACTATGGCCGCAGCACTGCTGCCAAGACCGCGTGCAAGCGGAATGTCACTCCACACTTTCACATGTACAGGAGGCATTGCTTTTCCGTACATATCCGCCGTCCGTTTCGCCACTTGGTAGATCATATTATCTGTACCCGCCGGAATTCCGGCGACTGTTTCTGTTTCAGCTTCAAAAGACCATTGATCGCTTTCAAAGACGGTCAGCTTCAAATATCTGCTGAGCGCCATTCCGACTGAATCAAAGCCGGGGCCTAGGTTAGCCGTGCTTCCTGGAACAGTGACAGAGAACAGCATGTCGGCATCGTTCATACACGGGCCGCTCCTTTTACATATTCGAGGATGCTGTCTTCATCAGTCGGCAGGGTGACCGGCTTCATTTCAGAAATGTCGACCGCTGTGTTCGGGTCTTTCAGCCCGTTCCCTGTTAACACAGCCACAACCTTGCTGCCTTTCGGAATTTCTCCGGATTTTACTTGTTTCAGCACACCTGCAATAGATGCGCAGGAGCCCGGTTCTGCAAACACGCCTTCTTCACGGGCGATCAGCTGATACGCATGAAGAATTTCATCATCAGTGACTTCGTCAATTTTCCCATTGGACTCCTCAGCCGCTTTTACAGCTTTATCCCAGCTTGCCGGGTTTCCGATACGAATCGCTGTTGCCACTGTTTCCGGGTTTTCAATAACTTCGTTGCGGACGATCGCAGCTGCTCCTTCCGCTTCAAAACCGCGCATTTTCGGAAGGCCAGTGCCGTTTTTCTCATGATATTCTTTGAAGCCCTTCCAGTACGCTGTGATGTTTCCCGCGTTTCCGACCGGGATCGCCAAAACGTCCGGTGCTTCGCCCAGCTGTTCGCATACTTCAAAGGCAGCTGTTTTTTGGCCTTCGATGCGGTAAGGGTTGACCGAGTTGACAAGCGCGATCGGTGATTTTTCACAAATTGAACGGACAATTTTAAGGGCATCGTCAAAGTTGCCGTCGATTGCAATGATTTCAGCTCCGTACATGACTGCCTGAGCGAGCTTGCCAAACGCAATTTTCCCATTCGGGATGATGACAATACATTTCATATCGGCGCGGGCTGCATAAGCAGCCGCAGCCGCTGATGTATTTCCGGTTGACGCGCACATAATCGTGTCGTTGCCTTCTTCTTTCGCCTTTGCCACCGCCATGACCATCCCGCGGTCTTTAAAAGATCCAGTAGGGTTTACGCCTTCTGTTTTGACATGGAGCTCAATCCCGAGCTGTTCAGACAGCTTCGGCAAATGAATGAGCGGCGTATTGCCTTCATGTAACGTAAGCGCCGGTGTTTGATCCGTTACAGGTAAAAATTCTTTATATTGATGGATAAGTCCTTTCCACATTAGCTCCAACCGTTCCCTTCTACACGATATGTGCTTTTGACTTCTTGAACGACTTCCAAATCATTTAAGTTTTGCAGGATATCACTGAAATCAGCTTCTGATGTGTGGTGTGTGACGATGACGATTTCTGCTAACTCATCATGCCCCTTAATCGGCAGCTGAAGAATTTTCTCAAAGCTGACGCCCCGTTCTGAGAACACAGACGTGATTTTCGAGAATGAGCCCACCTCATCCTTCACGTGAATTCTCAAAAATTGCTGTGCATAAATATCGGACGGCGACTTCATGTTTTTCTCATATTGCGGCGCAACAAAGCTGTTGCCGGTTACGCCGAGACGCATGTTTTTCATGACAGCGACCAGGTCAGACACAACTGATGTGGCTGTCGGCATGCTTCCCGCTCCCGGGCCATAGAACATCGTCTCTCCGACAGCTTCGCCATACACGTAGACGGCGTTATATTCATTATGCACGGCAGAAAGCGGATGGTGATCTGGAAGCAGCGTCGGCTGAACGCTGACTTCAATTTTGCTGCCGTCACGCTGGGCAATCCCGATCAGCTTCATTGTGTAGCCGAGACGTTTGCTGAAGCTGATATCCTCGTCTGTAATTTGGGAGATCCCCTTCACTTTGACATCTTCCAGATCGACGTTCATTGAGAAGCCGAGACGCGCCAATATTGCCATTTTCCGTGCGGCGTCGAGCCCTTCCACATCTGAAGTCGGGTCAGCTTCGGCAAACCCCAGATCCTGCGCTTCCTTAAGCACTTCCTCGTAAGGGCTTTTCTCTTTAATCATTTTGGTTAAGATAAAGTTCGTTGTTCCGTTTACGATTCCCATCATTTTAGTAATCCTGTCTGATGAGAGGCCTTCCTCTAATGTGCGAAGAATTGGAATCCCGCCGGCAACGCTGGCTTCGAAGTAAATATCACAGCCATTTTCCTTTGCTTCAGCCAGCAGTTCAGAACCGTACACGGCCATTAAATCTTTGTTTGCCGTGACAACGTGTTTTTTCGATCTCAAAGCGTCAAGCAAATATTGCTTTGTCTGCTCAACACCGCCGATTACCTCGATGATGACATCAACATCTGGATCGTCGATCACATCATATACTTCTGTCGTGAGCACTTCCTTCGGCAAATCTACTTCTCTTTTTTTCTCTACATCTTTCACAAGCACTTTTTTTATTGTAATTGGACAGCCAACCTGATGCATCAGCTTATCCTGATGGTCTTGAATAATTTTAACGACACCGCTTCCGACGGTACCTAAGCCTAAAAGCCCTACACGAATTGCTTTCAAAAAAACTCCACCCTTCTTCGGATTGTCCTTTCAAGAGAGACAATTGTTAACTCAACACAGACATATAAGTTACAAATATTATATAAGCCCACTCCTGTTTTGACAAGACAACAATCTGCTGAATTTTGCGAATGCAAACGCTTAACCAATTGATATGACAAGATTCTTTATTTTCTAATTATTTTTGTCGGATTTTCTCCTTCCTTACAAGCCGCCCTTTCCGAGCCAGCTGACAGGGGGAACAAAAATGTTCTGCGCTCTCATGTTCATAAACTCCTGGGCAGCATTCAGAAATTGTTCATAGCCCGAATCGCTGAGAATGTAGTCGAGCTGCTCTTCATAATAGTGCTTTTCTGATTCTGAAGAAATATAGTAGCCTTCCACGATTTCATAATAATGAAGCGGAAAAAGGAGACGGCTGTACAAAAGACGTTTCGAAAATGAAGACAGCGGTGTGATTTGCTCGTATTCCTGCAAAAAGCGAAAGCCCTGCCGGTTAAAATCATCACGATGATGCAAAAATGTGTGTCTCATATATTCGGCTAAATCGCGTGCAGCGTGGTCAAATACCCAGTCAGCCGGAATCCTGATTAGGGATTCAGAAGACCACGTATTTCTTTCCATCCTCTGATGGCATATTGTTCCTGAATCAGCCGCTTGCGGTTTGTCATCGAGCTCAGTATCGACTAAATATTGAATCGCGTTTTCTGACAGTCCTAAATAATATGGAAACGATTCAATCATTTTTTTATCAAAGGGCTCGTGCGGAGGGGTATGAACCTTTCGCTGCCAAAACGCTTCAAGCTGATCAATGCGTTTTCCCCACAGGTCTTTCCACTGCCCAATTCTTCCGGCCTCCTTCACTTCGTACGGGTATCCTCTGCCCTTTCGATGAAACTCCGCCAGTTCTGTCCCTATGGAAAATGCCCGGTTTGAAAAAGGAGGAGCCGCCTTCAGCAGGGCGTACGTTTTTCCTTCATGTTCAAAGGTCAGCTCGCCTTCTTTTGTAAAGATAAAAACGGAAACGTATGGGTCACTTTGTTCTTGTAAATACTGACTCATGTAATAAAGCTCCGCCAGCTCCTCATCTGAAAAATGGGAAACGGGAACAATCAAAAAGAAGGAATTCGGTGTTTGAAAGCATTGATACGTATGCTGATACATTGAAAGCTGCCTGATATGAATGCCGTATTTTTCTTTTATTGTGCCTTTCACAATGATCACCTGCCTGTTGAATTAGGGCTCATCACATCGTAGTCATACACAGGCGGAATTATGAATACATATTTTAATCCGGCGAAGGAGCAAGAAAAAGTCGTAAACATCTCGTACGTTTTGTATAAACTAGTAAAAAAAGATTGGGTGAAGTTGATGTCAGATAAAGAACAAATCAGTCAGATGGAAGCCAAAGCAAGAGAACGGATGAAGGAGCGCGGCGTTGAGGTATCCGATATTGCCGAGCTTGTCTTTTTTCTGCAGAAAAAATATCATCCGGATTTAACCATGGATGAATGCACGTTGAATGTGAATCGGGTCCTCGCAAAGCGTGAGGTGCAAAACGCGATTTTAACGGGCATTGAATTGGACGTTCTTGCTGAGCAGAAAAAACTGTCTGAACCGCTGCAAACGATGCTGGAGATAGATGAAAGCCTATATGGAGTAGATGAAGTTCTGGCATTTTCCATCGTGAATATTTACGGGTCCATCGGGTTTACGAACTATGGCTACATCGACAAAGAAAAACCCGGTATCCTCGGCCGATTAAATGATAAATCAACCGGCGAATGCCATACATTTCTTGATGACATTGTCGGCGCCATTTCCGCTGCGGCCTCCAGCAGGCTCGCACACCGCGCGCGGCATACAGAATAAAGGGCACCCTTTTGGGGCGCCCTTTTTTTATATATGCTGAATCCACTCAGTCAGTGAATCAATAGCGTGAGTCGGTTTTTCCATATCGTCTGTCATATGCTCTCTTTTCGTTACGCCTGTGTGGACAAGCAGCGTATCCATCCCTGCATTAATGCCTGCCATAATATCAGTCGCGTAGTTGTCGCCGACCATAAGTGTCTCGGATACGTCAGTGCCGAGAACACGCATCGCCTGCTCCATGATGATGGATTCCGGCTTGCCGATAAATACCGGCTGCACGCCTGTGGATACGGTTAACACAGAGGTCAGTGAACCGTTGCCCGGCAGGAGGCCTCTTTCAGTCGGTATGGCAATGTCACCGTTGGTGGAAATAAAGCGGGCGCCATTTCTGATTGCGAGGCAGCCGACGGCAAGTTTTTCGTATGTAATCCCGCGGTCAATTCCGACAACAACAAAGTCCGCATCTTCCTCTGCAAAGGTCAGGCCGTTTTCTTCAATCGCCTGGCGAATTCCTTCTTCCCCGATCACATACACAGACGCGTCTTTTTTCTGCTGTGCGATATGCTGGGCAGTCGCCATGCTTGTCGTAAAGACCTGCTCCTCTGTTGCCGGAATGTCAAAAGAGACCAGCTTGTCCGCTACCTGCTTCGGTGTGCGGGAAGAGTTGTTTGTCACAAAAAGATAAGGAATGCCGCGGTCTTTCAGCGTTCTGACAAATTCACACGCTTCCTCGATTTTTTCTGTGCCGTTGTACATCGTTCCGTCTAAATCAATTAGATATCCTTTATAAGTTTTCATTTTTAAACACTCCTGTGGCTTTCCTGTCGTTATTTAAACGCGGAAACAGGGCCCAGCTCTGTTTCCAAGTAGCTTTTGATTCGTTTCGGAAAGACTTGAAGGACCGCTAGATGCGCGGTGATCAGCTTGTAAAGCTCTGCACTGTCAGCGAGCTGGTATTGCTGAACCAATGTTTTTCGGTACGCAATCAATTGCTTCAGCTCCGCTCCCTCTTCTTCCGTTACGACTTTTTCATCAACCAGTATGTCCATGATATCATCATAGCTGCCCGGGTCCCGCATAATAAAACCGTCAATCATGTCATTTCCTGTATCGAGAATGCATTCGATTAACAGGTGGCCGATGCGTTCAAGCGCGAGCCCCTCGATTTCGGAATTCCAGTCTGTTTGCGAATGAAACAGCGCCAGCTGGCGCTCGAAGAACCCGAGTGTATGCTCTATCTTGTTTCTGTCAACAAAATACATGACAGCATCCCCTTTGTGTAATGGTTATTTTCTGATCCGTTTTAAGACAAAATACGCACAGCCGAAATTACAGTATTCGTAAATGTATTCGTCCAATGTGCTGATTTTCGTTTCAAAGGTCGCCTTTTGATTCTGGTCGTCAAAGAAGCCCTTGAGCCTGAGCTGGCCGTATCCCCAGTCTCCCACAATGTAATCGTATTTATTTAAAATATCGGAATAACGGGCTTTAAAAGCCTCTTCGTTGAAGCCGTCTTTGAAATTGTGCACCAGCTCAAATTCGGCATTTTGAATAAGAATCATGATCTCACCTCTTTTTCACTCATTCCTATCATAATTCATTGCCCCGTCCCCATCAATTGCTAAAGAATAATTCGTGTGATTTGGCTACCCTACACATGAGGAGGGATTACAAATGAAACGAACTGCTGTCAGCCTCTGCCTGATGACCGGGCTTTTATCCGGATGCGGAGGCGCAGGATTCAATAACGCTGAACAGAATGCCCAGCATCAAAATGAAACCAGGCCCATTCATGTATCTGACCGCAATGAAGCTTTTAACAGGCATGATGAGAATGAACAGTTTGGTTATGTCCGCTATCAAAAAGAACAATTGGACAGCGAACAGCAGGAGACACCGGCGCCAGACCGCGAAGAAACCGCTCACATCATATCAAGCTTAACGGTTCAGCTCCCTCATATTCAAGATGCCGCAGCGCTTGTCACTGACCAAGAAGCGCTTGTCGTGTACAAAACCGATTCGAAAAACCGTGAGCTGACAGCTGATCAAGTGAAAAAAACGGCGGTTGCGGTGATTCCGCGTTACTATCATGTGTACATTTCCGACAATCCGAATCACATGCAGGCCATCAAAAATTACAGCAATCTCGGTTCCGGTTCAAGAGATGTCAGAGACATCATGTCGGGGACAATACAAGAAATGAAAACCTCCCCGCAAGGAAGCCCTGTCTCGGAAAACGAAAATGCCAATGGAGAAACACGCCAGGACAAGGAAACGAATAGGAATGACAAAAACGCCAGATGATCTGGCGTTTTGGCATTATGCTTGCGCTTGGCGTTTTTTAGATGCTTCGTTAACCTGTTCATCCGCATGGTAGGAGGAACGGACAAGCGGACCGGCTTCACAGTGGCTGAAGCCTTTTTGCATCGCGATTTCCTTCAATTCTGCAAATTCATCAGGATGATAATATTTTTGGACTTTTAAGTGCTTCTTCGACGGCTGCAGGTATTGGCCGATTGCCATAATATCAACATTGTTTGCCAAGAGGTCGTCCATCACTTCGATAATTTCTTCTTTCGTTTCACCGAGTCCGATCATGATGCTTGATTTTGTCGGGATGTCAGGCTGCATTTCTTTCGCGCGGCGCAAAAATTCCAATGAACGGTCGTATGTCGCACGCGCGCGGACTCTTGGCGTCAGGCGGCGAACCGTTTCGATATTGTGATTCAGGATGTCAGGGCGCGTATCCATTAACGTTTTTAAGTTATCATAGTTTCCGCCCATATCTGACGGAAGCACCTCAATTGTTGTGAACGGGCTTTTTCTGCGGATTGCACGGACAGTTTCCGCGAAAATACCCGCACCTCCGTCTTTTTGGTCATCACGCGCAACAGCTGTGATAACCGCGTGTTTCAGATTCATCAGAGCGACGGAATCTGCTACGCGTTCCGGCTCTTGCAGGTCAAGCTCAGTCGGAAGGCCCGTTTTGACGGCGCAGAAACGGCATGCTCTCGTACAAACAGATCCTAAGATCATAAATGTCGCTGTACGTCTCACTGCCCAGCATTCATGAATATTCGGACATTTTGCTTCTTCACATACGGTGTGCAGATTGTTTTCCCGCATGAGTTTTTTGAGTCCTGTATAATTTTCATTTGTATTTAATTTGATTTTGAGCCATTCGGGCTTTCTGAGGTGTTCGTCTTTCTTTGCCAATTCCCATCATCTCCAATATCCAATATACTCAATTTCTGACACGAAACATTCTGAAAACGAGATAGGTGCAGTTTTTTCATTTCTGCAACAAAAATAATGTTTTTCTAACTAAAGAAAGTCTTTTCTTTAGACACTTTAACATAGGAAAAATTTCTCGACAAGGGAAGATGATTACTGACATTTTCTCGCCGGGTTGCCGCAAACTATGTGTATTCAATATTGAAAGGAGATTATTTTGTGAAAGTTGTGTTATCTGCCCTTCTTCTCCTTTTGTTTGCATTTGAACCTTATGCGTCTGGAAAAGAGCTTTCAGATCCGGTGCTTTCCAAACGGATGGAATTATATCATAAAGTCGAGGCTGTAACGCAGATTCCTTGGTATGCGCTTGCCGCTGTTGATCAATACGAGGAGAATGTGCGGAGCAACAGAAAGGATCTGCCTGACAAAACGGGAATCATCAGCATCTATGTACCGGATGAGATCTGGAGCGGACCAGAAAACCCGAACCCGAAAGACGATGCGCCCTTAAGCATAAAAGTGTTTGACGGAATCGGAATGGACGGTGACGGCGACGGGAAAGCCGAGGTCAGCAATGATGAAGACATTCTGTATACATTCGCACAATATCTGCTGTCGTACGGCACAGATGAGGAGAATATCCGCATCGGGCTCTGGAACTATTACCGCCGTGATCAAACGGTGGGAATCATATCCGAGTTCATGAAGCTGTTTAAGGCTTACGGTCATATTGATTTGGGCGAGCATGCGTTTCCGCTTCCGATCCGAACGGATTACAGTTACCGCAGCACGTGGGGAGACGCCCGCGGCTTTGGGGGAAGGCGGATTCATGAAGGAACAGATCTCTTTGCCCACTATGGCCTTCCTGTTAAATCCACCTGTTACGGCGTCATTGAAATGAAAGGCTGGAACCGCTTTGGAGGATGGAGAATCGGCATCAGAGATATTAACAATACGTATCATTATTTCGCCCATCTCAATGGGTTTGCAAAGGGCATTAAAACAGGGCAGATCGTTGAGCCCGGCCAAGTAATCGGGTCAGTGGGCAGCTCAGGATACGGCCCGCCTGGCACGGCCGGAAAATTCCCGCCGCACCTGCACTATGGCATGTATAAGGATAATGGAAAAACTGAATGGTCGTTTGATCCTTATCCACATTTGAGAGCGTGGGAGCGCTATGAGTACAAGAAAAAGAAATGACGAAAGCCGCCTCATGAAAAGGCGGCTTTATTTGCTGTTTTTTTCATTTTTTGAATCATGGCTGTCTTCTTCTTTGCTGCTTGGAAGCTGGACAGAAGGCGTAACACCTGAACCGCCGCTTCCGTTATAAAATTGCGGCACTTCGCCCTGCACTGCTTTAATTGATACAGGAACATTATTGGTGACCACTGCTGTTTTGCTTGCGAACGGGATGATGACCTTCACTTTAATTTCTACGAAGATGCTGATATCAATAAGTGCGTTATTAATGCCATATGGCTTTATTTTTGTTTTGACGTCTGTAAAGGCGTCACCGATTAAATTGAACCGGACCGGGATTTTCGGGCCGAGGTTTCCAAGAAGGCTGTTTCCTGTCACCTGTCCCAATGGGATGTTGATCATAATATTTTCACTGGCGCCGCTGTGTCCGGTGTGGGTTTCCATCTCTTTCAGATGAGACTGAAGCTGCTTTGTCACCTTTGTTTTCACACTGTTTATAATCTGTGTATTAAAATCGATTGTCGTTAAATTTCCGTTTTCATCAGAATTCATTTGAAACATATCTTTCATATTTTCGCTGTCAGACATATAATCCTCAATCGAATCCTGAATCACCTCTGTTGCCACACGCTTCGTTTCCATTTCACCGATGCTCATTAATACCGGTTTAATCGAGCCATTGATAATCCAAAGGCTGACTGTTGTAGATATGATAAAAAATACGAGTGACAGCAGCAGCACGTACCGGAAAGGCAAAGGTCCTCTCTTGCGAAGAGGGCCGCGATATCTTGGCAAGAAAATCCCCCCTTACATATCACAATGTATGCTTGTAAGGGGGGACATAGTAATAGCCGGGCCAATTTATTTTATTTCACCATTTTTAAGAGCGCTTCTCTGCCGCTCATGCCGGCATGAATGCCAAGATCTTCTGCGGCATATGTGACGGATTCTAAAGGGGCGTCTAACAGCTGGTCAATTGTTCGCACACCAACCGCCCGTCCCGCCACAATTCCACGCTCCTTTAATTTTTCATTCAGCAGCGCCACATCAAGCGCGCCGCACATAATGTATCCGTGATCATTGGAGACTGCCATGAAATTTGTTTTTGGAAGCTTTACTGTCACAGCTGTAAAAGGCTGTCCTTCTATCATAATCGGTGTCAGATTTACCACGTCAACCACTCCCTTCCTTCATCACTTTATGATGAAGGGCACGGCTTGTTGTGGGCTGACCTCCTTATTGTGCAAGCTTCCAGGCAAGCAGATCCCGCAAAAACTCCGGCATAAAATATTCTTTTACCCCGGCGTCGCGGATGATTGGAAACAGCCTGCCGAGCGTAAACATGTCAAGCACGGCCACAGCGTATTGTTTATTTTTATCTATGTCATCTCCGTTCAGCGTAATCCGGGTGACGTGCGTCATCCCATCGTCCAGCCGTTTT
The DNA here is from genome assembly GCF_029536185.1 of Bacillus sp. B28. Taxonomy (NCBI): domain Bacteria; kingdom Bacillati; phylum Bacillota; class Bacilli; order Caryophanales; family Bacillaceae; genus Bacillus; species Bacillus sp. B28. Next base: position 3,213,236 of record NZ_CP120511.1, read on the forward strand.
GTTTCGACATCGACACCCGCGTACACCATTTTTCCCATCACTTCTCCCCGGAAGCCCAGTCCTTTAATTCGAAGCTGCTCCATCTGTTCCGAAGCGGCATGAACAATCGTTTCCTTCAGTTCCTCTCCCGTCAGGCGGACAGTAACCGGGTTGATGGGGTGAGGGCAGATGCGGTGCAGGTCAAGCTTGGTCACCGGGCCGGCTTTAAGCGGTCCGAGGATGACGCCGGAATTTACCATGCTGATGTCGGCTCCGCACCATTCCTTTAACGCATATGCCAGAAGTAAAGGCAGATCGGATTCTTCAAACCACTTGACTTCAGCATCTTGCGCAAGCTCCGCAACGGCAACGGACAGCTTCCCCTCGGCTTCACGTTCTTTTTCCTCGAGAAATGCTTTGGTTTCCGGCGATTCCCCTGTCCATTCCGCCATGTTTTGAACAGACGCTGTTTTGCTGATGATTTTTCGCTTTTCAGTGTCCATCGTGATGTCTACACAGCCGACATAGTTTCCGTATTTCTCAGCGCTGGCAAGCAATACGCCGTTGACCATCTGTCCATTTTCAAGCAGATGGTGAGTATGAGACTCGAGGATAACGTCAATCTCCGGAACCGCTTCAGCAACCGCTTGATCATCAAGAATTCCCAAATGCGACAGGAGAACGATGATATCAGCCTGTCCTTTCACTTCCTGTATGGTTTCTTTTATACTTTCGAGCGCATCAGTAACAGTCCATTCCAGCTTGTCATAGACGGGATAATACGGTACCGTTACACCTAGCAAAGCAATGGTCATGCCGTTTCTCAATGTTTTGATATGGTAAGGAACTGCCCAGGACGGGCGGTTTCCGTTTTTGTCATACAGATTAGAGACGATAACGGGAAACTCGGCATGATCATATAAAGAAGCAAGCTCTTCATGAGGAAGCGTAATCCCCTCGTTATTGCCGATAGCCGCTCCATCAATTTGAAGACAGTTTAAGAGGTCTACATTGGCTTTTCCGAATGTCGCCTCTGTCACAAAATGAAAACGATCAATATGATCACCAATATCAAAAACGAGCGTCTCTTCGCTGTGCAGCTGATGTTCTTTTCTTTTTTGCTCAATATAATCTGTTATTTTTGGCCAATTTTCAAAATGGCTGTGCAAATCATTTGTGTGATATAAGCGGAGCTTCTCTTTCATACCCTTCTCTCCCTAATCGTTCAGCTGAAAATGCCTTCATAAATGAGCTGGCAGCCGATCAAAATTAATACGATCCGCATGATCATGACGATTGTTTTCGTCTGCATTTTTCGGTTGATGGCGGCCCCAAGCCTTCCGCCGAACCAAGCGCCGGGCACAAGCGCGAGGGCGTACAGCCAATTCACATGCCCGGACATGATATGTGAAACAGACCCTGTCATAGAGGACAGGAAAATAATGAACATGGACGTTGCCACCGCAACCTTTGGCGGGAACAGAAATAACAGCATCATGGCCGGAACCATCAGCGAGCCGCCGCCTATTCCAAAGAGCCCGCCTAAAAAGCCGACAACAAAGGCGATGGCAATCCCGACAGACGCCTGATACGAGTAAGTATAGGGCTCTCCGGCATCATCCTGAAAAGTCCTTATTATTCCTCTGTGCTCTTTGTTTACCGGCCGCGCCTTCGCTTTCAGCATTAAGGATAATGAAATAAGAATCATAAATATGCCAAACCAAATGGAAAACGAGTTTGAATTAAAAAGCTTTGACACGTATGCCCCAATAATGCTGCCGGGACCTGAACCGATAAAGAAAATGAGCCCGCTTTTATAATCAACCGTTTTATATTTAATATAAGCTAAAGTTGAGGAAAGACCCGTAAAAATAATGACCAGAAGCGAAGTTCCAATCGCGATCTGCGGCGTCACATTCTGAAAATACGGCGTCACTGTGCTTAAAAACATCAGAGACGGCACGATGACAATTCCGCCGCCAAGCCCAATCAGACTTCCCACCGTACCTGCGATGAATCCCAGTACGGCCAAAATCACAAACGACATCAATCAAAACCTCTTTTCTAAAATAAATCGAGCTGTCTCGGAGAAAGTCCGGAGTACTCGATATCAAGCAGTTCAAGCATCTGCTTGCCGTTATCCGCGGCGTCTCCGCCGGAATTGTTGTTGAACAGGACAAATACCTCTTTACTTTGCTGCTGCAATTCGTTCAGATGCTTTTTCCAGTCTTCCAGCTCCTGTTTGTTATAGCGGTATAAATATCTGACCTCACGCCAGTTTTTCCCGCCATCGGGCTTCATCCAGCCCTGCTTATTGCGTCCGTGAAACCTGACGAGCGTTTTGTTTTCATCGGTCGCCCGCAACACAGTCGGGACGCTTCCCTCGCCGATTTGCGGTTCGTCACATACGCTGTGAATCCAGCCTTCCGCTTTCATAAAGGAAAGCGTCTGCTCATAAAATGGCGGCGAAAACCAGGAGCGGTTTCTGAACTCAAGCGCGCAAGGAATATCGCCCATCTGATTTTTGCACCATCTTAAATAAGCGACATTTTCTTTCTTGCAGTCAAACCACGGCGGAAATTGAAACAGCACCATGGCGAGCTTATTGCTATGTAAATATGGCGTTAAGGACAGCTTAAAAGCATCAAACATCTCCTCTTTGGAGTCAAACGGAATGTCGCCGCGCTGATGCCCCGTCATGCCCTGATACGCTTTCACGATAAATTGGAAGGTTTCCGGCGTTTCCTTCACCCACTTTTCATTATTGCGCGCCGGCTGAATCGCGTAAAAGCTCGCGTCTAATTCCACGATCGGAAAATGGGAGGAATAGGCCTGCAATTTTTTCTGGCTGGCCGTTTTCGGCGGATAAATGCTGTCATGATCCCCCCATCCCGTCAGTCCGATATAAATCACAATCATTCACCTCTCTTCCAGTTTATCACACGCGTTTTCAGGTTTCCTCGGAAATGCTGTTCATATTGCGGAAAAACGCTGAGCGCAGATGCTGATATTGTTCCTCATTGGTATCCAAAAACGCCTCCTCTCTTGAGGAAGGGATATTTTGGTACTCAATAGGCTCCTGAAACTGTTCACTCGTAAAGTCATACACCGCCCCATTTATGCTGTTATAAAAATGCCAGCTCTCACCGACCTTTGTTTTGAAAATGTCGCCCCCGAATTGCTCCTGTATCACCAATGCCGTCACGCCGCATTGGCCGCATGCCGGGCATTCTTTCGTCCATTTGGAACTCGTATGCAGCGACCATGATTGGTTTAGTATGTGTTTGATGTGTTCCATCACCGCAGCCCCCTTTTTAAAAAGATACCACGATGATGGATTTTTAAAAACCAAAGTCACTGACATAAAAAAACCGGCAGAATTCAATCTGCCGGGCTTACGAAGGAACGACCAATGCTCCCTCAATTCCGCTGTCTGCTTTCTCCCCATCACTGTACACGCACCGTCCTCTGCTGTAGGTGGCCGAGATGCGGCAGGGGAAAGTATGTCCTTCATAAATGCTCTGCTTATGTTTTGCAAACATCGTTTCTGTTGTGACTGTGTACGGTTCCATGCTGACGAGAACGAGATCCGCGTCCCGCCCCTCTTCAAGCCGCCCTTTTTGCTGAAGGCCGAATCGCTTCGCGGGTTCCCCCGCTGTCCATTCAGCAATGGTTGCAAATGGAATGTCCCGCTCAAGGGCCAATTCAAGCATGGCCAATAAAGTAAACTGCCCGCCGCTGATTCCGCCCCATGACAAAAACATATTATCCTCCCGCTTCAGAGAAGGACGGCAGGGGGAGTGGTCCGAGGACACCATGTCAATATCTCCCGCAATCAGCGTATCAATTAACGCCTCTTTTGATGGCTGCGATCTGAGCGGAGGGGCGCATTTTGCGACAGAGCCCTTTTCCCGTAAATCGTCATGGCTGAACAAGACATAATGCGGGCATGTTTCGACCGAAACATCAAGCCCTTCCCGTTTCGCCTCTCTGATCAGCCGGACCGCTTTTGCTGTACTGATGTGGACAAAATGAACCGGACAGCCCGTCACCTTCGCATACTGAATCGTGCGATACACCGCTTCAGCTTCGGCTTCCTCCGGGCGGGAGGCCGCGTATGCATCCGCACTCACTTTCCCTTTATTCGCCCATTCCATCTGCAAAAAGCTTGTGATCGCATCGCTTTCTGCGTGAAGAGCAAGGATTTTTCCTGCGGCCGCGATTTCTTTCATGCCTTTGAGCAAGGTCCGTTCATCAACAGAGCGAAACTCCTCTGTGCCTGATTTTGATAAAAATGCTTTAAATCCTATCGCACCCGCTTCAGCCATCGGATGTATGTCATCAATATGACCGGGCACAAGGCCGCCCCATAACGCAAAATCCACCGCCGATTTTCGCCTGCCGATTTCAGCTTTTGCGAGAAGGTTTTCAGCCGTCACCGTGGATGGAATGCAGTTCAGCGGCATATCAAAATAAGTGGTGCAGCCGCCTGCAGCCATCATCTGTGAGCCCGTTTCAAACCCTTCCCAATCCTCTCTGCCCGGTTCGTTGAAATGAACATGACAATCGATCGAACCCGGAAAAACATATTGCCCGCTAGCCTCCACAACTGGTGCCCCCTCTGCTTCAATTGCAGAACCGATCTTGGCAATAGTCCCGTTTTTCATTGCAATATCAGCTTCTCTAACACCATCCGGCGTGACTGCCTTAGCTCCTGTTATCACCAAATCGTAAGCCATACTGAACCCTCCCCTGTAAGGATGATGAATTTTCATGTCAGTTTATGTAACACAATCAGTCTATTTTCAACATTTTACTGTTACTATGATCGTATTACATCAGCAAAACAGCTAGAATTAATAATGAAATTTATTCATCTTAACCAATGGTTACTTTTTGTGAGAAAAGGAGAATGAGCTATGAATATTTTTGATGTGATGAATATACCGGCTTACGAAAATGCAGTTTTAATTGCGGGAAAAGCAGGGGGAGAAAGAGAGGTTCAGCATGTCAACATGATGGATGCTCCTGATATCGCGGATTTTTTGCATAAAGACGAGCTGCTCGTCACCACCGCGTATCACCTGAAGGACAATCCTCACCAGTTATCAGAGCTGATTCGGCAAATGGCAAAACGCGGCTGTGCCGGTCTTGGCATTAAAACAAAACGGTACCTGGAGGATATCCCGAAAGAAATCATTGACCTCGCCGATTCACACGCGTTTCCGATCATCGAGCTCCCTGAGCATATACGGCTCGGAGACATTGTCAACGCCACGCTGAGCCATATTCTTGATATGCGTTCAAACGAGCTTCAGCAAGCCATTTACGCACATAAGAAATTCACAAACCACATTATGAGCGGCAAGGGATTGCAATCTCTGCTCAAAAAGGTATCAGACCTCCTTCATCTTCCCGTGCTGCTCCTTGACCAGCATGCCAAAATGCTTTCTGCATCTCATCAGATTTCATTTGAAACCGAAAAGCTCAAAAGCACGCTGCACACCGTGTCCGGGCCATTTTTCACTTGTTTCTCTTCGATCTCAAATCAGAAAACATATTCTGTCCTTCCTATCTATAATCACGAAAAAAGCTGCGGCTACCTGCTGATACCGGAAATGGTCCAAGCCGCTGATAAAGGATTGATTCTCACCATTGAACAGGCTGCGAACGTGATTTCCTTTGAGCTGCTGAAGGAAAACGCCCTGAAGCAATACAGCCGGCGGGCGCGGAATGAGTTTTTCAGTAATTTTATCGAGCGATCGTTCTCTTCTGACGACGAAATCAAAAACCGCGCAAAAGAATTTAAGCTCCGCTGGGATCAAAAATATATGTGCATCGCCGGAAAGCTCGACCGGAATGACAGATCGATCAGCTTTACTGAAAATCAGCTGGCCTCTGACAGCGTATTTGAATTTCTTGAAGGCGAATTGTCTGCCTTCCCGTTTCCGCCTCACCTCTTTATTAAAGGAAATGTCGGCATTCTGCTGATCGAGGCGACAGACAGCTGGAGTGAAATGCACGCCTCTGTGATCAGCTTTTTAGAGCAGTTCCAGACACAGGTCAAAACCCAATTTAAACGGACATTGTCCTTTGGCATTAGCAACATTTGCCAAAAGCTGATCGATGTTCCGGACGCTTTCACAGAAGCGTCTGACGCTCTCCAATCAGGGCATTTATCAAGAAGCACGGAGTTCATCCAAGTGTATCACGCGAAAGATGTACCTGAGCTTCTCCGCCTGCTTCCGGTTGAGGATTTGAAGAAATTTTACAATTCCACTCTTCAAAGCCTGGCTGAAAAGCAGCAGGAGGATCAAAGCCTGCTTCATACACTGTCTGTCTATCTAGAGACACACTGCCAGATTTCCGAGACGGCAAAACGTTTGTACGTGCATCGCAATACGGTCATCTACCGCCTCGAAAAATGTGAAGAATTACTGGGCAAAAGCTTAAAAGATCCCGAAACGACAATGCGGTTGCGGCTTGCCTTGCGGATGCAGCGGCTGATTAGCTAGCACTTGTCACATTATGTTACAAACGAAATGGCTTTTCGTTACTTTCAGCAATAACGCTCCTATTTTTCAGCTACTGTATCCAATGACAGCCCGCAAACGGCACGCTATCATGTTACTAAAGTTCACATGTAAAAGGAGGGACTGTAGTGAAACAAAAACCGTTTGCAGTGTTCACTCTTGGCCTGCAGCATGTGCTGGCCATGTACGCAGGTGCGATTTTGGTGCCTCTGCTTGTCGGCAGAGCGCTGAATGTAACGTCGGAACAGCTGTCCTATCTATTGGCGATTGACCTGTTAACATGCGGAGCCGCGACGCTTTTGCAAACCTGGCGAGGAACGCACATCGGCATCGGCCTTCCCGTCATGCTCGGCAGCTCGTTTGTGGCCGTCACCCCGATGATTGCAATTGGTGGAAATTACGGCATTTCAGCGATTTACGGTTCAATCATTGCAGCCGGTGTCTTGATCTTCTTATGTGCCCGTTTCTTCGGCAAGCTGACCGTGTTATTCCCTCCTGTCGTAACAGGAACTGTTGTCACCTTGATTGGTCTTTCTCTTGTTCCGACAGGTGTGAAAAATATGGCTGGCGGAGAAAAAGCAAACGGCAGCGCCAATCCCGAGTACGGTTCTCTCGAAAACCTTCTTCTTTCTGTCAGCGTCCTTATCCTGATCTTAGTCCTCAACCGCTTTCTCAAAGGATTTGCCCGAACGCTTTCCGTTCTAATCGGGATTGCTGCGGGTACTGCGGCGGCTGCCGTCATGGGCAAGGTCAGCTTTTCATCTGTATCTGAAGCCCCATTCTTTCAAATCCCGAAGCCGTTTTACTTCGGCGCTCCATCTTTTGAAATCGGTCCGATCATCACGATGCTGATCGTCGGAATTGTCATTATCGTTGAATCAACCGGCGTTTTTTACGCCATCGGAAAGATATGCGGCCGGCCCCTAACCGAAAAAGATCTGGTCAAAGGCTATCGGGCGGAGGGGATCGCCATTATGATAGGCGGGCTGTTCAACGCCTTTCCCTATAATACATTTGCACAAAACGCCGGATTATTGCAGCTGACAAAGGTGAAAACGAGGAATGTCGTCGTCACCGCGGGCTGTATCCTTCTTTTCCTCGGGCTGATTCCTAAGGTTGCCGCACTTGCTTCCTCCGTTCCCGCGGCTGTGCTCGGCGGCGCAACCGTTGTCATGTTCGGCATGGTTATCGCCTCCGGAGTAAAAATGCTCAGTACAGTGGATCTGAAAAACCAATATCATCTGCTGACCATCGCCTGCTCAATCGCACTCGGCATCGGCGCCAGCACAGTGCCGGCGATTTTCGCAGCGTTTCCCGCTCCGATCCGCATTCTGGTCAGTGACGGCATTATCACAGGAAGCCTGACCGCGATCTTTTTAAACCTATTCTTCAGTTTGCGCGCCAGAAAGGAAAAAAACGTTCAGAAGGAAGAACTGCCGGTATTAGAAAACACACTTGTTTTAGAAAAAGAGGTGTAAATAGAGATGAAGGAACAGCATCATTCCTTTCAGCTTTTGATGCTCGGGCTTCAGCATATGCTGGCGATGTACGCGGGAGCCATTCTCGTCCCTCTGATCGTCGGAGCTGCGATCGGGCTGAATGCGGGCCAGCTGACGTATTTAATTGCCATTGATTTGTTTATGTGCGGGGCGGCGACTCTGTTACAGCTCTGGAAAAACCGTTATTTCGGCATCGGCCTTCCTGTTGTGCTCGGCTGTACGTTTACTGCAGTCGGCCCGATGATTTCTATTGGCAGCACATACGGTGTCTCAGCGATTTACGGTTCGATTATCGCAGCCGGGCTGATTGTCGCTTTAGCCGCGGGCTTCTTCGGGAAGCTTGTCCGTTTTTTCCCGCCGGTCGTAACCGGCTCAGTCGTTATGATTATCGGCATCAGCCTGATTCCGACGGCGATGAATAACCTGGCCGGCGGTGAAGGCAGCAAAGACTTCGGCTCACTAGGCAACGTGCTCCTTGGCTTTACCGTTACAGCCTTTATTTTAGTGCTGTTTTATTTCTTTAAAGGGTTTATCCGCTCCATTGCGATTTTGCTCGGCCTTGCAGCTGGAACCGCAGCCGCTTTCTTTATGGGAAAAGTCGATTTTTCTGAGGTCGCGGAGGCGTCCTGGGTTCATGTTCCTTCTATATTTTATTTCGGCACACCAACCTTTGAGCTGCCTGCCATTCTCACCATGCTATTGGTTGCGATTGTCAGCCTTGTTGAATCAACGGGTGTTTACTTTGCTCTTTCCGATATGACAAACCGGAAACTAACAGAGAAAGATCTTGAGAAAGGCTACCGTGCGGAAGGGCTTGCGATTGTGCTTGGCGGCTTATTTAACGCGTTTCCGTATACAGCCTTCTCGCAAAATGTCGGTATCGTTCAGCTTTCAAAAATGAAAAGTGTCAATGTCATCGCCATCACTGGGTTTATGCTGATGGCAGTCGGTCTGATTCCAAAAGCCGCGGCATTGACGACCGTGATCCCGAATGCAGTGCTCGGCGGCGCGATGATTGTCATGTTTGGCATGGTCATTTCTTACGGTATTAAAATGCTTTCCGGCGTCGATTTTGAATCACAAGGCAATCTGCTGATCATTGCTTCTTCTGTCAGCTTAGGGCTTGGCGCCACGACGGTGCCCGCTTTGTTTTCATCTCTTCCGGGAGCAGCTTCCGTGTTGACTGGAAGCGGCATTGTCATTGGCAGCTTAACCGCGATCGCATTGAACGCTTTTTATCAATTCAAACGGCCCCATGGCGCGGAAATCAATACGTAAAGGGTGATGGCTCATGTTCACGATGGACGACCTGAATCAAATGGATAGACAAACACTGACTGACACACTTGGATCTATTTTCGAGCACTCTGCATGGATTGCGGAGGAGGCCGCGGCACTCCGCCCGTTTTCCTCCCTTTCTGATTTGCATCAAAAAATGTCCCGCTTAGTCAAAGCTGCGGATCGCAAGACACAGCTTGAGCTCATCTGCAAGCACCCCCGGCTCGGCACCAAGAAAACAATGAGCGCTTCCTCCGTAAAAGAGCAGCAAAACGCAGGACTCAGTCAGCTTGAACAGCACGAATACGAGGAATTTCTCAAACAAAATGAAGACTACTATCACAACTTCGGTTTTCCTTTTATTTTAGCGGTAAAGGAAAAAACGAAACAGGAGATCCGCCAAGCCCTGCTGACAAGGCTGAAAAACAAACCAGAAACAGAATTCCAGCAGGCTCTTGAAGAAATATACCGCATCGCCCGCTTTCGTTTAGAGGACATCATTACAGAAAAAGGAGAGATTCAAATGAAAAGAACCATGTCTTACGGCAAAGGAAATGTGTTTGCATACCGAACGTTTTTAAAACCGCTCACAGGCATAAAGAAAATCCCAGAGTCTTCTTTTACGGGCAGAACCAATACAGTTGTCGGCATTGATGTGACATGCGAAATTGGCGGAGATGCCTTTTTGCCGTCATTTACAGACGGAGATAATACACTCATCGTGGCTACGGATTCGATGAAAAACTTTATTCAGCGCCACCTCGCTTCCTATGAGGGAACAACTTCCGAAGGCTTCTTGCATTATGTGGCTCACAGATTTTTTGACACCTATTCACATATGGACACGATCACTCTGACAGGCGAAGACATTCCGTTTGAAGCGATGCCTGCATACGACGATCAAGATCTCGGCACAAGCCAGCTTGTCTTCAGAAGATCGCGCAATGAACGCGCTCGATCGGTGCTGAAAGCAGAACGAACTGGGGATACGATAACGCTGAAGGAGCAATACAGCGAAATCACGGATCTCCAGCTTGTCAAAGTGAGCGGAAACTCCTTCGTCGGCTTTATCAGAGACGAATATACGACTCTCCCTGAAGATGGCAATCGGCCGCTCTTTGTCTATTTAAACATCAGCTGGCGTTACGAACATGCGGATGATGCATACGCCGCCGATCCAGCCCGTTACGTGGCGGCTGAACAGGTCCGTGACTTAGCGAGCACTGTATTTCACGAGCTCAAAACGCCTTCCATTCAAAACTTAATCTATCATATCGGATGCAGAATATTAACGAGATTCCCGCAGCTCGCGGATGTCAGCTTCCAATCTCAAAATCACACATGGGATACAGTCGTCGAAGAGATTCCGGGCACAAAAGGAAAAGTCTACACAGAACCGCGCCCGCCATTCGGTTTCCAGCGGTTCACCGTGACGAGAGAAGACGCCGAGAAAGAAAAACGGAAAGCCGGGGAAGCATTAGGGAGCCTGAATGCCTGATGGGGAAGCTGACAACGCATATCTTGGACTTAACCTGCGGCAAACCCGCGGCTAACGTAAAAATCGAATTGAAGCGGCTGAACGAAGGTGAAAGCCTTCCCCTTGTCAAAGAGGCTTTTACGAATGAAGACGGCCGAGTCGACGCTCCGCTCCTTGCGGGAGAAGAGCTGAAGTCCGGGGAGTATGTGATGGAATTCCATGCAGGGGATTACTTTGCGGAAAAGAAAGCGAACACGGCTGAGGCGTTTTTAACGATTGTAACAGTTCGTTTCCATCTTTCTGATCCGGAAGCTGATTATCATATCCCGCTTTTGCTGTCCCCGTTTGGTTATCAAGTATATAGAGGGAGTTAAGAAAAGAGCCCGCCCGCTGGTGAGGCGGGCTCCGCACATGTTTAGGGGTTGAGTGGATCACTGCATAAATAAAAGACCCTCCCTATTGTGAGAAGGTTCCTGCGATTTATGCCACCCCCGGACCTCGTATTTGAGAGTTTGAGTTTGTTTTTAAATATTTAATTTATCGTTCTCTATTTCTACTTAGACTAAAAAATATTTAAAATCAATTAAACTAGCATCACTATCAATTTATCTCCATCAGCATATCATGTACTATCCTCTTTTAAGGGAGGTGAAGTTATGAAGTCATTCCCTTTGATCGTGGTGCTATTCATCCTATTAATCATTGTTGGCACTTCTTTCTTCGGTGGCTATTAAGAACTCACCTTACCCCATATCCGTCAGACGCCATAAGAATTCTTTATGGCGTTTGTTTTGCTATAGCGACAAGGTTTTGAGCAGGGAAATATAACACTCGCTGCAAATCCTCGTCCTCCATTACAATATGAGATGAGAGCGTGATGTTTCCCCACAACGCGGCCGCGTCTTGATCTCGCTCTTCAATTAATCCCGCCATTTAGAAACGCTTGTTAACGGATTTGTTAGTTTCTTTCGGATCAATTTCTTCCGCACAACAAAAAAATATTTTCATTCCCTTTTCTCCAAAATGAATTATCTTATTTTTTCAATCGATTTAACAGGTACTTCCGGTGGATTGAGTATTAAGTCAATCCGTTGAACAGTGACAAAGACGACAGAAAAAATCAGGGAACAAAGAAAGGTTAGTAAAAGTATTTTCCACCAATTTAAGTTATTCATCATCTCTCCCTCTTTCCTTAATTTGCAATATTACCCATTTCTAGTATGAAACACAACTAGGCAAAAAGTAAAGGGAGAAGAGGTATTTCATCTTCACGATCTGTCATTGAAGTTCATCCAGGCCATTCTCTAAAGCTTTATCGATTTGCTTAACTTTTTAAATCCGGTGCTTTGCCGTAGCTGCGGGAAAAGTCCAATGACTCCCTTTTCCACTTGCTAACTCTTTTCTAATCCTGCAAGCCGACCGCATAATCCCTCCATAACCGGTACACCGGCATAAATTGCCCGCCAGACCTTCTTCAATATCTTCGTCAGTAGGTTGCGGGTTTTCCTGAAACAGAGCTTTAAGCGCAATCGTCATCCCCGGTGTGCAATATCCGCATTGGAAGCCGCCTTCCTCCAGAAAAGCGTTTTGGCAGATATCCAGTTCTTCTTTTTGAAGCCCCTCAATGGTTGTGATCGAATGGCCGTCCGCTTGGTATGCCATGGTCATACACGCATTGGCGAGCTTGCCGTCGAGCAGGACAGAACATGCACCGCAACGGCCGATTCCGCAGGAAATTTTAGTTCCGGTCAGCTGGAATTCCGTCCGCAGAAGGTCACTCAAGCGAGCTGTAGGAACCGCATCAACCTCCCGCGCTATTCCATTCACGGTCATTCGGAACCGATGCTTTTTTACAGAGAAAGATCCTGCTTCTTTTACGCCCATTGTTTTATCCCCTTTCTGTCTATCGCATCAAGCAGCTCTTCACGCGAAATCGGCAGCTTGTTCACCCAGCAGCCGACTGCATCATGTACCGCCTTTACAATCGCCGGGGTAATGGCGATCGTTCCTATTTCTCCGACACCGCGCGGGCCATATGAGTCACCATCCATCATCTCTTCTATCGCGGTCAGTTTCATTGCCGGAACATCTTTGATTCCCGGAATTACATACTGATCCAAATTCTCCGCTGTGTAACGGCCGTCCGTCATTTTTGCTTCCTCCATCAGCGTATAGCCGAGCGCCATAGCAGCGCCGCCTTCGATTTGTCCGCGATAGCCCTGCGGACTGACAACCGGGCCTGCCGCAATGGCGTGCTCACAATCTATCACTTTGACATCGCCTGTTAATAGATCAACCTCCACCTCAACTGCAGCCGCTCCAAATGAGTAGAGAAAATGGCCGCCGACCACAGGATCAGGCGTTGTCGGAAAATCGAATGCTGTTTCCTCAGTCAAAGGGCCTTTTTCTGCCAATTCCTTATAGGTCACCACCAGCTCCTTTTTATTAAGCATCCGCAGCCCCCCAGCGCTGAGAATGAGTTGTTCAGGCAAACATGAGACCGATTGTGCGGCACGTTTTTTCAGCTGATATAGAAACGGTTTCTTCAAACGCTGGATCGCGTGCCACACCATGCTCGTGCCGCGGGATGCCGTGGAGGAGCCTGACTTTGGCACTTTTGCGGTATCCCCAATGACAATGGAAATATCCTCCGCCGCGCAGCCAAGCTCTTCGGTGACAATATGTTCAACCGCGGCGAGGATGCCCTGCCCGCACTCTTCAAACCCAAACGAAGCCGTGATTTTGCCGTCACTTGAAAGGGAAAGACGCCCTCCTGCGGCATCCATCCGGCCATAGCCAAGCCCGCCCCCGTGCATAGTAATTGCGGATCCAACACCTCTTCGTTTATAACGAGACGTCTGATGTTTTCTTTTGAGAATAGAAGATGCAGAAATGACGTTCAACACCTGCGCCGCTCCGTCAGTGGGCGCAATCCGATGCTCAAGCGGCCCAGGGTCATGCGGTTTTCTGATATTTCTTCTTCGCAGCTCCAGCGGATCGATGCCGAGCATGCTGCTGATTCGATCAAGATGGGTTTCCAGCGCAAATGTGATTTGGTTGCCGCCAAAGCCCCGGAATTCTCCCGCCACCCCATTGTTCGTAAACACAGAGATCCCTTCAGTGCGGATATTCGGAATGCGGTACGGACCCGCGGCATGCTCAGCAGAAAAATCCAGGACTGCCGGTCCCAGCGTGGCGTAAGCGCCTGTATCGGCAATGATTTTCACATCATGAGCCAGAAGCTTCCCTGTTTGATCAGCCCCTGTTTTGATCGTGATTTTCATCGGGTGGCGCTTGATTCCTGAGCGTACAGATTCCTGCCTCGTCTGATGTATTTTGACCGGACGCCCGCTTTTACGGGCCAAAAGCGCGGCATACGGCTGAATATTCAGCTCATCCTTTCCGCCAAATGAGCCGCCCATCGGACTCGACACAACCCGAATTTTCTCTTCAGGAATACCCAAAATGCGGGCAAGCTGAAAACGGTCCTTGTAGCCGTGCTGAGTGCCAGCGTACATTGTAAAACCCCCGTCACGTTCCGGAACAGCTACCCCCCCTTCCGTTTCCATATACGTATGCATCTGCCGCGGCAGTTCGTAGGTTTCTTCAAGGATGGTGTGACACGATTGGAATCCCGCTTCCACATCGCCGTGCGAGAAAAACGCACGATGAAGGATGTTACCGTCCGGGTGCAGCATATACGCATCTGGTCGGAGCGCTTTTTCTGGAGAATCAATGACCTCCAGCTCCCTGTACACCACGTGAATCAGCTCCAGCGCGGCTTCGGCAATGTCTTCTGTTTCTGCGGCGACGGCTGCCACTGCATCTCCGACATAACGCACTCTATCCTCGCATAGAACCGGCTGGTCAGGAATGACAATCCCAAAACGGTTGAAACCCGGAACATCCTTATGGGTGACGACCGCCCGCACACCTTCCATTTCTTCAGCCTTTTTGGTGCAAATCGACACGATTTCCGCATGAGGGAAAGCGCTTCTCAGAATTTTGCCGTACAGCATCCCCTGAAAAGTGAGATCAGTCATATACTTCAATTCACCTGTGACCTTTTCCCTTCCATCCGGCCTTATTCTTGGCGGTTTGCATATGCTCATTTATTCCCCTCCCTCAAACATCAGCTCGGACATGATGACGTTGGCAGCCGCTTTTTTTCTGTATGCCGCTGACACGAAAGCATCAGCTGAAAACGGCAGCTCCTTGATAAGTGTTTCGTACAGTTCGTGCGCCTCCCATTCAGGCTCCATCCATTTCGCCTCGCTTTCTATTAATCTTTTTGGCCTGATATCGGCATGGCCCGCTGCGAGGCGAATGTCACTGTCTTTCAGTAAACGTCCTGCCGCCACAGCAACCGCTCCGGTAAATGCCTGCCGCCTTCCCAGCTTGCGGAAAAACACACGATCTCCCTCTGGACGCGGGATGATCACACGCGTCACGATTCCATGTGAATACGCTTCACTGGAGATCCATTCAGCAAGCGGCAGCCTGACAAGCTCCTTCTGATAAACGATAAGCTCCGCATCAAGCACAAGCAGAAGCGGAATCAAATCCCCTATTTTACTCGCTATGTTGCCGCCAATTGTGGCCCGGCTTCGGATTCCCGGCGCTGCAACAGCAGAAACTGCATCACATAAGCAAGCCAGATCCCGCTTGATGAGGCTGTTTTTTCTGCATTCATTCAGCGTGGTGAGCGCCCCGATCGACACATGGGTGCCGTCAGCGGTAATGCCTTTCATCTCATCAATGCCTTCAAGGCTGATGAGATGCGCTTTCGGAAGAATTCCTTTGTCCCATTGGAGCTGGAGCAGCGTGCTGCCCGATGCTGCACACACATCTGGCGCAAGCTGCTTCAAAAGAGAAAATGCCTCATCAAGCGCTGCCGGCCTCCATAATTGAATGTTCATTCGCGCCTGTGTCACTTGTCCGTTCATGTATTCGCCTCCTGACAGTGTCATATTCCTCCGGCGTATCAATATCTTCCAGTTCCTCGCACGCTTTCACTGCCAGCACCGCTCCAGTGCCAAGCTGTCCGTTTTTCAGCAGCCTGCGGGCACCCTCATCTCCCTTTAACTCCTTTACATATGGAAAACAGGCGGATGAGAAATAAATAGGCGGACTGAGCGTACGCAAAGACGCTGACACCGCAAACCTTTCATGAGCCCTTGATATCAGGGCATTTACATGATCGACAGAAAGCTGCGGCTGGTCGCCCAACAGAATGACGACCCCGTCTGCCCCCATGCTTTCCGCTTTTCTCACCCCGCTGCTGACAGAATGCCCTTGGCCCTTTTCCGCCTCTTTACAGACATGCAAACTCCAGCGATCCAGAAAAGGCGGTGCTTGATATTGCGCCCCGATCCACTCAAGTGAAGCACGTTCTGTCCTCTCGACAATCAGCACATGGTCAAGACGGGATAGTAGAGCTGTTTTTAATGAAGCCGATCCGATCGTTTCTCCTTTTAGCGGCAATGCCAGCTTGTTTGTGCCCATTCTCTCGCTTTTTCCGGCCGCCAGAAATATACCGATAATGCTCATATAACCGCCAGCCGTTTTCGTGTTTGAAGGATTTCCGCAACGATGCTGACGGCAATTTCCTCTGGGCCTTCCGCGCCGATTTTCAACCCGACCGGACTGTAAAAATGCGCGGGCGGCTGTTTTCCATTCAGCAGCCGTTTCGTGCGGTTTTCGGAACCCAAAAGCCCGATATAATGAAGGTCTCGAGAAAATAAGGATTCAACGATGACTTGATCGTGCTGAAAATGGTGAGTCGCCACAACAGCGGAATCCTGAGGGGAAAATCCAAATTCACTGAGCATCTGCTCCGGAAAGGCAGTGATCAGCTGATCTGCTTTTGGAAAA
Source organism: Bacillus sp. B28 (assembly GCF_029536185.1). Taxonomy (NCBI): domain Bacteria; kingdom Bacillati; phylum Bacillota; class Bacilli; order Caryophanales; family Bacillaceae; genus Bacillus; species Bacillus sp. B28. Next base: position 3,229,876 of record NZ_CP120511.1, read on the forward strand.
AGAGCGGCTGTGCAATATGCAGGCCGCCAATCTGTCACAATGACAGAAAATCCGGTCTCAGCCGCCAAATTGGCGAGCGGTATCATATCTGGGCCCGCCCCAAACAGAATGAGACGCGGCTTCGGCTCAATACGCTGAATAAAAATGTTTGATGATGGATCAAAATGCGGTACATGAAGCGTTGAAGCGGTGCGTTGAATATCTTGAAGCGGCACACCCGGCCAGCGCCCAAAATATCCGTTCTCTGACAAAAACAGATAACGCCCTGACTGAGGGGATTCAATCTGTGTAACGGCTGTTACGGCTTTTCCTGAATGAAGGCAGTCTCTTACTCTTTCATAGTGCCGCTTTTTTTCCTGAGAGATTCGTTCCGCATAGATATGAATAACGCCATTGCAGCCGACTCCCATGCCCCACGAAAGATCGTCTTCAGCCCGCATGTCATAGGATATAAGCGCTGTCGTCAGCTGATCGCCGAGTTCACCGATTCTTTCGGATATATCCTCTTCCAGACACCCGCCGCTCAGCAAGCCGATTCTTTCTCCGTTTTTCTTAAAGAGCATGGTGGCGCCCGCTTTTCGATATGCAGAGCCTTCGACTTGTACAATGGTCGCCAGCACAGCCTCGTCCTGATCTTCCAGAAGCGCATCTAAAATCGTGTAAAAATACTCCAATGCCGCATCCCCCTTTCAAAAATTGCTGTAAGAAATAAAACGTCACTTTATAGGTGCCTTGTATAAAGAATAGATGAAAAAAGAAAAAATGACTCATGCTCCGTCAGAAAATGCAACACAGAGAAAACGGATTTGTAAAAAGAGTCAAACGGAGAAAATCAGATTGGAGAATGAGCGAAAATGAAAAAAGCCTGCGGAATTCCGCAAGCTTTTTCTTTAAATCGCTGCCTGGCTCTTAGCATTTTCATATACATCAAGCGCGGCCTGAAGCGCTTTTCCCGCTTCGATCACAGCGCCGTGTCTGAGAAGCACAGCTTCTAATCCGGCAAGGACAAACAGTACGTTTTCTCTTCTGCAGCTGTAGCCCATCGTACCAATTCTCCAAATCTTCCCGGCTAAAGGGCCGAATGAGCTGGCGATTTCGATTCCAAACTGTGCCAAAAGCATATGGCGGACCGACTCTCCGTCCACGCCGTCCGGGATTTGCACACAGGTAACAACAGGCATTTTGCAGCTCTCATCCCCAAACAGCTTCAGCCCCATCGACTTAATCCCGGCGATTAATGCGGCCTCATGGTATTGATGCCGCTCGAAACGTGCTTCAAGACCTTCATCAAGCACCAGTCTCACGCCCTCACGCAAGGCATAAAGCATCGTCGTCGCTTCTGTATGATGATTGAGCCGCCGTTCGCTCCAATAATCCTCAAGCTGGCTCAAATCAAAATAATTGCTGGTGATCGGACGATTTCCGGTAAGCGGCGCCTTGTCTGCCTGAGTCGCAATTCCGCGTTCCACCTTTTTGCGCGCCGCAATGATGTCCGCCACCCGTTCATTATATGTAATCGGCGCCATCCCCGACGGAACAGACAAACACTTTTGCGTGCCGCCGATAGCTGCGTCAATGTTCCATTCATCCACTTTCACCTCGCAGCCCCCAATTGTCGCTACCGCATCGACAATAAACAGTGCATCCCAAGCACGGCACGCTTCTCCAATCGCTTTCAGCGGATGGATTCGGCCAGTTGATGTTTCCCCGTGCACCATCGCCACAATTTTCGGCTTCACTTTTTTCATTTCCCGTATAATAGCGTCAGGGTCAAAAACCGTTCCCCACTCACACTCAATCGTATGAACATTCGCCCCGTACCGCTCAGCGATTTCAGTCAGCAAAAAGCCAAAGCGTCCGTATATCGGAATAAGCACGTCATCTCCCGGTTCAATGACACTCGCTAACACCGCTTCAATTCCCGCCCGGGATGTGCCGTCAATCGGATACGCCCAGCGGTTTTTCGTTTGAAACAGCTCCCGAAGCATCTCCATCGTTTCATTCATGATATCGGTAAACGCCGGATCAAATTGGCCGACAACCGGTGTGCTCATCACTCTTAATACACGCGGATCGACCTCAACGGGTCCCGGTGTCATAATCGTTCTTAACGGTGTACATAATTCTTTTCTGCCTGACACAGCCATTCCTCCTTCATCAGTAAGCCAGTTTGTATAATAAATCAGTCAATGTGCGGACGCCGATCTCAAGCTGACATGCAGAAGTAAATTCCTTCGGCGAATGGCTGATGCCGCCTCTGCTCGGCACAAACAGCATACAAGCGGGGCAGCTCCTTCCGATCATTTGCGCATCATGCCCTGCCCCGCTCACCATTTCTTCACAGCTGATACCGTTTTCTGCCGCTGTCTCAAGAGCCTTGGCAGAAAGCGTTTCGTCCATCGGCACAGGCTCTATCCGCATATATTCATCAATCATGGCGCGAATCCCTTTTTCGTCACAAATGCCGTTGATGACAGCTGTCATTTCTTCATAAAAATGCTCCAGTACACGCTGATTTTGATGCCGAATATCGATTGAAAACTGCACCCGTCCAGGTATGACATTGGCCACATTGGGCTCCACCGTCATTTTCCCGCATGTCAGACGAAGCTCATCCGGCTGTTCTTCAGCGCGAAGCAGCAGTTCATGAATCATGCGGCTGCTGGCTGCGAGCGGGTCCTTGCGCCACTTCATGGAGGTGGTCCCTGCGTGGTTGCATTCTCCCTCAAGTGTAATCAGATATCTCCTCTGCCCGACTATACTTGTCACCACACCGAGGTCTCGTCCTGACATTTCAAGCGTCTGTCCTTGTTCAATGTGAATTTCAATAAAAGCGTTGATATCTGTCCTGTGCGCTGACGGATACACGCCTCTGCCAAAACCGTTGTCATGCATCGCCTCTTGTAATGAAACACCTGATCCGTCTCTCGGTACTTCCGCATGCTTCAATGACAAAGCACCCATCATATTTCCTGATCCCCAGTATGTCATCGGAAAACGGCTGCCCTCTTCCTCACATAAAGACACGGCCTCAAGCGTTTTTTTCGGCGCTCCGTATGTTTCTTTGAGCTGCTTTAAAGCAAGCATTGCCGCAAGCACGCCATATGAGCCGTCATACTTCCCCCCATTGATCACAGTATCGATATGTGAGCCGGCTAAAATCACTTCATCCGGAGACTGGGTGCCCTGAAGCCTTCCAAAGACATTGCCGACATCGTCAAATCTGGCGTCAAGCCCAAATGCCGACATCTCCGCTTTCACGGCGAGCTGCGCGTCCATCCACTCCTTGGTGTACAAAAGCCTCGTCACTCCGCCATCAGCAGACGCACCGAATTGGGCAAGCCAATCGATGTAATCAGCGATGCCGCTTTCTACTGAAAGCCTCTGCTTTTCCATGTGCTTCCTCCTCTGGCCGTTATGGTGACTTCATTATAGAGGGAGGAAGACGTATAGTTCATCAGCACATAAACCAAAAAAACGTTTGTTTTTTGGTCATAATAACCAGCCTGCCATTCCATTTTAGGAATAGCAGCCAGTAAGGAAGAGAGTCAATAGGCAGCGATGAATTAAAAAAACAGCGAGAGGAAAAAGTGGTTCTAAAGATTTATTGTATGAACTAGCGAAAATCACGGGAAGGCAATGCTTTCAGTGAAGCAGCACTCGATCAAGGAACAGCGCTTGCCAAAACTCAGCCGGAGCAATAACGCGGACTAAAGATCCCGGAACAATAGAGTTCTGCCTCCTCCAAAGTTACCATTTTACAAATGTAATAAAAAATATACAAAATGACACTTCTAACCTTTATCTCAATTTTAGATAATAGACATGATCTGATCTAAAGGAGGGCAAGTGATGACAAAAAAAGCAAGGTTTCTGCCGTTCGTCTGTGTATTACTGATTTCCGGATGGTTTGCGCCCTCTGCTTCAGCAAGCGCGCAAACCGGATTGAACCTGAATGACCGTGCAGCTACTTCTTCCGCAGCCTCCGGGGGCATTCTCTCATTAGTCTCTCCCGCGGCACCATACGCCGACACAGACACCTATTATGAAGGTGCTGAAGGAAAAAGCGGAGAGGCGTTAAAAAGCGCGCTGCACCGCATCATTAGCGGACATACGATGCTGTCTTACAGCGAGGTATGGAACGCGCTGAAAGAAACAGATGCAGATCCGGCCAATCCGAATAACGTCATCCTGCTCTATACGAACGAATCCCGTTCGAAAAACCTGAACGGCGGCAATGTCGGGGACTGGAACCGGGAGCATGTCTGGGCGAAATCCCATGGCGATTTTGGTACAAGCAAGGGGCCCGGCACTGATATTCATCACTTGCGTCCAGCAGACGTCCAAGTAAACAGTGCCAGAGGCAACATGGACTTTGACAACGGCGGCAACGAGTACGCGAAAGCGCCCGGAAATTACTATGACGGAGATTCATGGGAGCCCCGTGATGATGTGAAAGGCGATGTCGCCCGCATGCTGTTTTACATGGCTGTCCGTTACGAAGGAGACGACGGCTACCCTGACCTTGAGCTCAATGATAGGACAGGAAACGGCTCTGCTCCTTATCACGGAAAACAATCCGCCTTGCTTGAATGGAATAGGCAGGACCCTGTTGATGCCCGCGAAAGAAAAAGAAATGAAATCATTTATGAAAAATATCAGCACAACCGAAATCCATTTATCGATCACCCTGAATGGGCAGACGACATTTGGCCTTAAGAAAAAGGTGCTCCCCCGAAGGGAGCACCTTTTCTAATACACAGCCTGTTCCGTTTCAGCATCGAAAAAGACGGCGTGATCCATTTTCACCGCCAGCTGAATTGTATCGCCCGCGGCAATTCGATTGCCGCCATCCAAGCGAACCGTGAGCCGCTCGTTCCCGGCGCTGACATGCACAATCAGCTCAGGTCCCAAATTTTCATTCACTTCCACCGTCGCTTTAAACACAGAATCAAACAGCCGGTCATTTCCAGTCATTTGTGCGATGTGCTCCGGCCGTACACCGGCTGTCATCTGTTTTCCGGTATAGCCTTTTTCCTTCAGCCGTTTCGCCTTTTCTTCAGGAATATGAAGCCGGATCGAAGGATTTGTAAAAAACAGCTCGCCATGGTGCTCTTCAATCATGCCTTTGAAAAAGTTCATTCCGGGAGAGCCAATAAACCCGGCCACGAACAGGTTTGCCGGATAATGATAGATATCATGGGGCTTGGCCACTTGCTGAATTTTACCTTCATTCATGACGACAATCCGATCGCCCATCGTCATCGCTTCAGTCTGATCATGGGTGACATAGATAATGGTTGCTTCCAGCCGCTGGTGAAGCTTGCTGATTTCTGTCCGCATCGTCACTCTCAGCTTCGCATCCAGATTAGAAAGCGGTTCATCCATTAAAAAGACCTTTGGTTCCCGCACAATTGATCTGCCAAGCGCCACCCTTTGCCGCTGGCCGCCGGAAAGTGCCTTCGGTTTTCTCTTCAGCAAATGCTCAATCTCCAAAATGTTTGCAGCTGCATGCACCCGCTCGGCAATTTCTTGTTTCGGCATTTTTCTGAGCTTCAGTCCGAATGCCATGTTATCGAAAACAGTCATATGCGGATACAGCGCATAGTTTTGGAACACCATCGCGATATCACGCTCCTTCGGCGGAAGATCATTGACCCGTTCCCCATCGATGAAGAGGCTTCCTTCCGAAATGCTTTCCAGCCCGGCCACCATCCGCAGGGTTGTCGATTTGCCGCAGCCTGACGGCCCCACCAGCACCAAAAGCTCTTTATCTTTTACATCTAAATCAAAGTCCTTCACCGTTAATTGTGAATGATATGATTTTTTGACATGTTCAAATGTTAATGAAGCCATCAGAAAACTCCCCCCGTCTTTTTTTCTCCGTTATTTCGTCACTGGAAACAACTCGGTCTTTCTGTTATTTTTAGAGTAATCGATTCCCATATTTGCTATATTTCTAAAACAAAAAACGCAAATTTGTATTATAACGTCATAATACATTATAATATAAATAATAGCTTAAAAGGAGGCTACCCCTTGTTAAACAACGGAAGTTCAACACCTTTATACATTCAGCTAAAACAAATCATAACAGATGACATTAAAAAGGGCTTGTATTCCCCGGCTGCCAAGCTGCCCACAGAAAACGAGCTTTGCAGCAAGTATAATGTGAGCCGCATTACCGTCAGAAAAGCCATTCTTGATTTAGTCGAAGAAGGCTATCTGATCAGGCAGCAGGGAAAAGGAACGTTCGTTAAAAGCCCTAAATTGAAGAGAGAGCTGATCGCAGTAAACGGCTACTCTGAATTTATGGAATCAACCGGGAAAAAACCGAAGCATCAGGTTCTGTCCCATGAAATCATACCAGCATCGAAACCGATCGCCGAAAAGCTTCAGATCAATCCCGAGAGCCCTGTCGTTGAATTAAAACGGATTTTATATAACGATGATCAGCCGCTCACCTTTGAGATCACGCATTACCCGCTGGACATGTTTCCTGCCATCAATACGTTTATTGCTGACGGTGTATCTATGCATGATATTTTAAAGCAGCAATACCAAGTTGTTCCCACTCACAATACAAAACTATTAAATGTTGTCTATGCCCAGCAGGAGGAAAGCAAATACTTGGATTGCGATATCGGGGATGCGCTGTTTGAAATCGATAAAACCGCATTTACCTCAAACGATCAGCCGATCTACTGCTCACTGTTTTTGATGCACACAAACCGTGTCACATTTACAATCAACAGTCCCTACACATGACAGGCATAAAAAACGAGACACTGCTTATAGTATTCTCGTTTTTTCACTGCTTCCCCCTTCCTCCAGGCGATAGGGATAGCCGTAGCCGAATGCCCCGTACACTCCGCATGTTTTCGCAGCTGTTTCCGCTCCTTGGCGCAAAGCGTTCATCACATCCTGCTTCTCACAAAACGCAGTCAAAAATCCCGCGATAAATGAATCTCCCGCTCCGAGTGTGTCTATTATATCAGCTTCCACAATCGGCTGATGGTAGATTCGGTCCCCCGCAGACAGGATCGCCCCTTGCCCGCCGCGGGTCATGCAAACAATTTTCGCTCCATACTCATGTGCCTTTTTGGCGAGCTGGCCGCACTCCGTCTCACTCAGATCGCTCCCTGAAAAGAACGCGTACGTCACATAAGGACAGACCTTTTTCAAATACTCATCCTCTCGATTTGTTGAAAAATCAAAAGAAACCGGGATCAGCCCGCACAGCTGCGGCAAATCGTTCTCAAGCCTGCTGTACACACTGGTATGCAGCAGATCATGCCCGCTGATAAAAGATAAGTCCTTTTCCTGGAACACAAGGCGGAGACGCGACTGGATGCCGCCCTTATTCGATCGCACAAAGATCCGGTCCCCCTGTTCATCAAGGGTAACGATTGCCATTCCGTTTTCCCCATGCGCCTGGCGAATAAAATCAGCGTTGACCTTCTCCAATTTCAGCACATTCAGCAGATGAGCCGCGGCTTCGTCATTGCCGATGATTCCGATATAAGAAGACTCATGCCCGAGCCGTTTTGCAAGCACTGCGACATTTAAGGCATTTCCTCCCGGATAGAATGTTTCTTGATCCTGATAGTAGTCTACAACGTTGTCTCCAACAGCAATTAATTTCATTGTGCTTCCTCCTTTATCCTTTTACGCTTCCGCTTGCAATACCGCGGACAAAATATTTCTGCATAAATAAAAACAGAATAATAATCGGCGCGGCAGAAATCGTTAATCCCGCCAGCAAGACGCCCCAATCCGTCTGCAGCGCATCTCGGAACTGCATCAGCCCCGCTGGAATGGTCCGCAAATTCTCGTCATCTATGAAAATAATCGCAAACATAAACTCATTCCACGTATGGTAAGCTGTCAGAATACCCGACGTCACTAAAATCGGCACACTCATTGGTAAGAAAATTCTGAAAAATACTCCGAAACTCGTACACCCATCTAAATAAGCCGCCTCTTCCAATTCTTTAGAAATAGAAAGAAAATAAGAGCGGATTAAAATGATGGTAAATGGAATCCGATAAGCCGCATAAGGCAAAATCAAAGCCCAATACGTATTGTAAAGCCCCAGCGACTGAATAATGGAATAAAGCGGCACAAGACTGACCTGAGGCGTCAGCATCAAACCGCCAAGACAAAGCACCAAAAAGAACCCTCTTCCTTTAAACTCGAACCTCGAAAGCCCGTATGCCGCCCATGCGCTGATAAAGACAGTAATCACACATGTCAGGGCCGTCACGATCACACTGTTCATAAAATAAGAAGAAATCCCCTGATTCCAGGCGGACACAAAGTTCTCCGGATGCCACGAAGACGGCAGCGACCAGCTGTTCTCAAAAATATCATCCGAGCTTTTAAAGGCGCTCATGACCATCCATAAAAGCGGATAAGCAATCGCGATTAGATAAAGAAACAGAAAAACCCATACAGACGTTTCTCCGATATACCATTTTCGCCTCGGCTTTTTTTTCACCTCGATGTGCCGGTCAGGCACAGGCTCTAATCTAAACGAATCTGTCTTCTTTTGAGGCAGCATCTGTTAATCCTCCTTTCCGGTTTTAAAGAACTTCATTTGCATGAGCGACAAAGCAAGCGTAATGAGTAACACAACAGTGGCAATCGCTGAAGCATAGCCCATCATATCCTTTGTAAAGGCGCTTTTATATAAGAATGTGCTTAATACCTCAGAAGCGTTTCCCGGTCCGCCGCCTGTCAAAATGTACGGCTCGTTAAACACTGTAAAAGCGCCTGTCAGCGTCATCACCACCGCAACAAAAGACATCTCTTTCGTCTGGGGAATGGTAATGTGAAAAAACTGCTGAATTTTTCCCGCACCGTCAAGACGCGCCGCTTCATACAGTTCATCCGGTATTTTTTGAATCGACACAATATACAGCATCGCAATATAACCGACAGACTGCCACTGCGACACAAAGATGACAGAAAGCATAGCCGTGCTGTCCTCCCCGAGCCATGCCCTCGTCAGCTGATCCAGCCCGATTGCCTGAAGCAGCTGATTCAAAAGCCCCGTCTCAGGGTTGTAAATAAAATCAAATAAAAGCGCGATCACCGTCATCGAGATGACAACCGGCAAAAAGAAAACGGTACGAAAAAAAGGCGACCATTTTCTGACCAGCTTATCCTCAAGCACCGCCGCCAAAATCAAACCGCCAAACACCTGGCATACAATTGAGATCGCTGCGTAGAGCACGTTATTCGTGAGGGCTTGATAAAAGACAGGATCACGAAATAATTCAACATAGTTCTTCAATCCGATAAACGTTTTTTCCGGAGAAAAAGAGCTCCATTGAAACAGACTGAGAAAGACATTCTCAAAAATCGGGATATAAACGAAAAGTAGAAAAACAAGAGCCGGCAGTAAAAACAAATAGGGGATTATTCTATTTTGGTTGACCAAGGATAACTCATCTCCTTTATAAAAAGAAAAGGTGCGTCGCTTCACCTTTTCTTTGATTTATTCAGCTGACGCCTTCACTTGCTTGGCTGCTTTTTGGACGGCTTTCATGACCTGCTCCGGTGTCATGTCGCCGCCAAGCATTTGCTGGACGCTTGTTAAGTACACATCTGCGATTTCAACATCAACATCCATATCGAACCACGGAACCATTGATTTGGCATCTACGATATGCTGAACGGCTTCACGCTGAATGGCTGTAGAATTTTCTTCGGTTGCCGTCCCTTGCACCGCACTGTATTTGCCGACGTCTTTAACGAGCTTTTCACCCATTTTTTTCGAGGTCAGAAATTGCAAAAATTCCACTGCTTCCTTCGGATGTTTTGTTTTCGAAGAAATCATAAATCCTTCAGGCGCCCCCGTTAACGCTTCTGAAGATCCTTTTTGTCCGCTGATTTCAGGGAATGAGAACATCCCTAGATTCACTGGCTCGACCAGTTTGATTTCAGCCGTTTCCGCATATATCATCGCCGACTTTCCGCTCTTAAATTGCTGTCTCACATATTCATGGTCGACGGAATTTACATGTTTATTGAAGTAAGGCATCAGTTCCTGCAGCTTTTCAAGTGCTTTCACATAGCCTTCATCGGTAAATTCACCCGTTTTGGCGTTATAATCCTTTTCTCTTGTTTTTTCATCGACCATCCGCTGATTCAGCGTGCCGATATAATGTGAGATTGTCCAAGGCGCTTTTGTTCCGAAACTGATCGGCGTATAGCCATTTTCTTTCAGCTTCTTGGAGACATCGATGAGTTCATCCCAAGTCGCCGGCGGCTCTAGATTGAGCTTTTTAAAAATATCTTTATTATAGAAAAATGATTTAGCGTCCATTTGCCACGGCACGCCATATTGTTTGTTTTCATACGTAAATGGTGTAACTTGCGATTGAACGAGCTGCGATGACCAATCTGTATCATCTTTGTAGTAGGACGAGAGATCAAGTGCTTTATTTCCTCTGATAAATTTAAAAGCAAACTCGTCACTCCATGAGAAGTAAATATCAGGAGGGCTGCTGGTTCCCAGCATAACTTTAATTTTATCTTTATAGGAGTCATTCAAAACCGCTTCAGTTTGAATGTCGATATCCGGATGCTCTTTTTCAAATTCCTTTACAACCTCTTCAAAATACCTTTTCTCCGGCTCCTTCGGCCATCTGTGGAAAAATTTCAATGTCACCTTTCCATCCGCTGAACTGCCCTGGCTCGAACAGCCCGCAATGGTGAGCATACTGACAGCTGCAATGATCAAAAATAAAAACATTTTCTTCAAAGGGTTGGCCTCCTCTGGACATTAGACTATAATGTTATATAACATTATAGTCTAATGCATAATGGTTCCTCTTTTTCAGATCAATACTCAACTTTCCACATGTATCTTCTATGAGATAAAGGATGATTTCTTGCTTCTGCCAAAGCGTCCGCATAGCTTCTCAGCACACGGTTAAGAACGAGCGGAGCAAGGTAGCCTTTTATTGAATCGTCAATTGCAGTGAAGTCGTAAGATGCGGCATCGAGCACAGTCAGCTTTTTGCCATATTTTTTCGAGAAGGTAAGCGCCCGCTCTTCAAGAGGCCTTGTTTCATCTAAACCGAGCAGGATGATAAACGGCACGGATTCATCAATAATTTCAAACGGTCCGTGAAAATATTCTCCGGCATGAATGGCGTGGGAATGAATCCATTGCATTTCCATGAGAATGCAGATGCTGTAGGAGTAAGCGACACCGTAGTTTGCACCGCTTGCCATTGTATAAATGATGCTTTCTTTTTCATGTATTTTTGCAAATTGCTGTGCGTTGTCTGCTTCCTGCTTAAGGGCTTCATCATACACAGCCTGCAATTGATCTAAACCTTCAATTGCTTGTTCAAATTTCGTATTGTTTTCTAATACCTGCAAAGCGCCGAAAACGATTTGATATAGAACGCCATAGTTCGTATTGATCGCCTGCGCCTCATCACCCCAGTCATATTGGGCGATATATTGCGCTTCCTGTGCTAAAGGAGACTCCGGCTTATACGTCATTGCAATCGTAAGCGCGCCTTTGCTTCTCGCAAATGCAGCAGCTTTTACCGTTTCCGGAGTATTTCCCGAATGCGAGCACAAAATGACAAGAGACTTTTCACCAAGCTGCACAGGGTTTCGCTGAATAAATTCATTAGAGCTGTAAAGGTCGGAGCTGATTGATTTTGACTCCCTGTCAAACACATATTTACTCGGATACATGATGGCCGAAGACCCTCCGCATGCGACAAAGAATACATGGTCAATGGTTTTTCCTTTCAAATCCTGCAAGAAAGCTTGAACCTCACGATTAACTTTTGCTGTGACTTGACTCAAATCCTTCACTCCTCATTTTTATTATATAACGTTATATAACATTATATATTGTTATATTAAAGTCCGCAGCTTGGATTGTCAATATCATTTTCTGAAATTTCTCAATAATTTAATCGAGTGATAGACTACAGGCCTACGTACAGAAAAATGCCAAATCAAAAAGCCAGAACTTAGCATAAGCTCTGGCTTCACTGCTCAATCCGCAGACTGACTTCTTATTTAAAAAATACCTTGTCTATATTGTACTTCGAGTGCTGTGTATTGATGATGTAGGTTTCGTAAATTTCTCTTTCCATTGGATCTTCGACTACACATACTTCAATTTTATATACTTCGTCTCTGTGATTTTTGATCGGTGAGACAGTATCTTCAAAATGCTTCTTAATTCTCTGTCTTAACTTTCTGGCTTTACCGACAAACAGCAGCTCATCGTGAATGTTGTAAAACATGAAGATGCCGCCTTTATCCCTTGGTATCTGGTGAAAGTCGATGAATCCGTAAATCGCCTTTATTTTCGGCTCGTTATCATTGGCTGACTGCTGCCGTTCGGTGATCGTCACATTCGGTGCTGGTATATCAATTTTTATCAAAATCAGTTCACGTCCTCTTTTTCATTAAAGATAAATGCTAACACAGACAGGAAAGAAAAGCTAGAACAGCTTTATTATATTTGTTTGTCATGCCTTTCATTATTATGCAAGCGCTCCGGCAAGATCATAAGGGCTAAGGTCTATTTCTGTCGGCTGTCCGAGAACTAGCTTTGCGAGCTCTGAACCCAGAAACGGCCCCATCGTTAATCCTGACGCGCCTAAACCGTTAGCGGCGTAAAGTCCTTGAACATTCGGCACGGCACCCACCACTGGCAGAAACCCCGGTGTAAACGGTCTGAAGCCCACTCTTGTTTCAATGACTGTGCTGTCAGCAAGCCCCGGGGCTGCGGCAAGTGCTTTGCTCAAGACTTCATGCTGTCCCCCTGCTGTCACACGGAGGTCTTTAAGATCGGCCTCATTTTCATGGGTGGCGCCTGCTACAATTCTGCCGTCATCAAAGGACAGAATATACTGATCATTCGGCGGCATCACCACCGGCCATGATCCGGTATCTGCGCCAGGAATTTCAAAATGCATAATCTGCGCTTTCTGAAAGGACACTTGAAAATGAATGCCCAGAGGCTTCATCAATTCATTGGCCCATGCCCCTCCAGTCACGATCACATTATCAGCCTCAAACTGCTGCTTGTCTGTTTGGACACCGGTGACTCTTCCGTTCTCAAAAAGCAAGGACGCGTTTCCTTTTACAATGACCGCACCATGTTTCTCGGCAGCGCTTAAAAGCGACCGGCATAGCGCCCTCCCGTTCACACGAGCGGCGCCGCTGATATGAACTGATTCATAGCCATCAGCTAAAATGGGAAACAGCTTTTTCGTTTCACTCGCGGACAAACGGGTGATGTCACCGATCTCCGGCGCATGCTCGCGCCTCTTATACGCCCGCTCCTCCATCTTATCAAGCTTCACTGAATCAGTGTGAATGCTGATCGCACCGACACGCTTGTATCCGGTGTCTGTTTCTCCCTCCTCTTCCAATTGCTTGATTAAATCATTATAGTATCGCGCTCCGCCCTTAGCGAGCTGGTACCAATCCTGATTGCGGCGCTGCGACAGCCAAGGACAGACGATCCCCGCCGCCGCGTCAGTCGCTTGTCCCGGTTCATTCCGGTCAATCACCGTAACCCGGGCTCCTGATTTTGCGAGATGATAAGCCGTCGACGCACCTAGTATGCCTGCGCCGACGATGATGTAAGACTTCATATGCAAACACCTTTTCTTTTATAATATCTATTCATTTTACCAAATAGAGTGCTTTCCTTCGACCTTTAGACCCAATGTGGAAAAACCGCGAAGTTCGTCCAATCTCTTCACTCTCCTATTGAATATCCTGTCACTATCAATAGAGAAAGGATGATACCATGAGCGAAAATCGTCATGAAAATGAAGAAAACCAAAAGCGCAATGTATCAGTTGCTAAAGTTGAAAACAGCGGCAATGCAAAAGTCGTAGTCAACGTGAATACAGATCAGGATCAGGCACAGGCACAGTCTCAAGACGGAGAAGAGTAATGAACGAGAATATCATTCCTATCAACAGACATGCTGCGGAAATGCCCAAAAATGGCTCTGTTATCGAAAACAGCGGCAATTCAGAGGTCCATATCGACATTCACATTGATACAATGCCGATTGCCTTTGCCATTTTATGCTCTGCTTTAGCCGCAAAGCAGATGACAAAAGATGAATTCGACACGGCCTATACTCAATTGCTAGAGATGAAAAAAGTTGATATTCCCTCAGCAGCATCCACCATCAATATTCATCCTAATGATATATCCGAAAGTTGAAATAGCAACCGCAGGCTTAAACATGCCTGCGGTTCTCATCATTTAAAGTATACATCATTTAGCTAATAACCATATGTTAACAAATTATACATATTAAGTAACAGGAACTAGCCTTTCTTTATCCAAATTGTAAGGTGTAAGGAAAAATAAAAAAGGAGTGTTACAAATGAAATGTAAAAAAGCGATTATTTCTGCACTATCAGTTTCAGCTTTGGCTTTAAGCTTAGGCGGTGTGGCCTCTGCTGAAGAAATGTCAGCTGCTCCAACACCTTCAATTCAAAGTGTATCAAACAGCCCTATTAAAGTCATGGATGCCTTTTACCAAATGAAAGTAAACAGTTACTTAAATATTGCTAGAGAAGGAGCCACTAGCTATGTTGTAACTTCCGGTCGTGATTATATCTCTGTAAGTCAAAGCGGAATGGTATACAGCAAGTCAATTCCTGGTTCTGCTCAAGTTACTATCTATAAGGGAACAAGCGTACTAGGAGTTGTCACGATTAGTGTTCGTCTGTAAACAAACAAAACCCGGCGTATTCCGCCGGGTTTTATTTTTACATTAACCGATTGAACCTTCCATTTCGAATTTAATCAAACGGTTCATTTCAACTGCGTATTCCATTGGAAGCTCTTTTGTGAATGGCTCGATGAAGCCCATTACGATCATTTCAGTCGCTTCTTCTTCGGAAATACCGCGGCTCATCAAGTAGAAGAGCTGTTCTTCAGATACTTTAGACACTTTCGCTTCGTGCTCCAATGAAATGTTATCATTTAAGATTTCATTGTAAGGAATTGTGTCTGACGTTGATTTGTTATCCATAATGAGCGTATCGCACTCGATGTTAGAACGGGCGCCTTCCGCTTTACGTCCGAAGTGGACGATTCCGCGGTAGGTTACTTTCCCGCCTTGTTTAGAGATCGATTTTGATACAATTGTGGAAGATGTGTTTGGTGCAAGATGAATCATTTTCGCACCCGCATCCTGATGCTGGCCTTTACCCGCAAGAGCGATAGAAAGCGTCATACCGCGCGCGCCTTCGCCTTTTAGGATACAAGCCGGATATTTCATTGTCAGTTTAGACCCGATGTTGCCATCGATCCATTCCATAGTTGCGTTTTCTTCACAGATCGTACGTTTCGTTACAAGGTTGTAAACGTTGTTCGCCCAGTTTTGGATCGTTGTATAACGGCAGTAGCCGCCTTTTTTGACGATGATCTCAACAACCGCACTGTGAAGAGAGTTTGTTGTGTAAACAGGTGCCGTACAGCCCTCAACGTAATGCACGCTTGCTTCTTCGTCAACGATGATCAGCGTACGTTCGAACTGACCCATATTTTCAGAGTTGATACGGAAGTAAGCTTGAAGCGGTGTCTCAACCTTCACGCCTTTTGGCACGTAGATGAAAGATCCGCCGGACCAAACAGCTGAGTTCAGCGCCGCAAACTTGTTATCAGTCGGCGGGATCACTTTTGCCCAGTGCTCACGGAAAATATCTTCATTTTCTTTCAGCGCGCTGTCTGTATCTTTAAAGACGATGCCTTGCGCTTCAAGATCTTCTTTCATGTTGTGGTATACAACCTCTGATTCGTACTGAGCAGAAACACCCGCAAGGTATTTTTGTTCAGCTTCAGGAATACCGAGCTTGTCGAATGTTTGCTTAATTTCCTCAGGAACTTCATCCCAAGAACGCTCTGAACGCTCAGACGGTTTTACGTAGTACGTAATTTCGTCAAAGTTCAGTGAGTTTAGATCTCCGCCCCATTGAGGCATTGGCATATTGTAGAAATGTTCAAGTGATTTCAAGCGGAAATCAAGCATCCATTGAGGCTCTTCTTTCATGCGAGAAATTTCTTCTACGATTTCTTTTGTCAATCCGCGCTCTGAACGGAAAATGGAAACGTCCTTGTCGTGAAAACCATATTTGTATTCACCAATATCAGGCATTTTTTTAGCCATCCATTTTCACTCCAATCCTTTTAATTGCCGCCTTCTTCTTTAGCGACTCCTTTTTCAAGTGCCTTCCATGACAGGGTTGCACATTTAATACGGGCCGGGAATTTTGAAACGCCTTGAAGGGCTTCAATATCACCCAGATCGATAGAATCATCATATTCTTTCCCTTGCATCATATCCGAGAAAATCTTAGACATGGAAAGGGCTGTTTCAATATCTTTCCCTTTAATCGCCTGAGTCATCATCGAAGCGGATGCCATTGAAATGGAACAGCCTTCCCCTTCAAATTTCGCATCTTCCACGATGTCTCCGTCAAGCTTCATTGTCAGCCTGATTCGGTCGCCGCATGTCGGATTGTTCATATCCACGACGATGCTGTCATTCAAAACCCCTTTGTTGCGCGGGTTTTTGTAATGATCCATAATCACCTGTCTGTACAATGTATCTAAGTTTGCATTAAAAGACATTTGTAAAATACTCCTTTGTCTTTTGAAGAGCTTCCACAAGCTTATCAATCTCTTCCTCTGTATTATACAGATAAAAGCTTGCTCTCGCAGTAGCAGTTACATCCAGCCATTTCATCAGCGGCTGGGCGCAATGGTGACCCGCTCTGACAGCGATCCCTTCCGCATCAAGTACGGTTGCCACATCGTGCGGATGAACATCATCAAGGTTAAATGTGATCAGCCCGGCACGCTCTTCCGGTCCGTAAACCGTCACGCCGTCAAGCTGACGGAAGCGTTCAAGCGCATAAGCTGCAAGCTTGTGCTCGTGGCGGGAAATCTCATCAAGGCCGATTTCTTCGAGAAAATCAATTGCGGCACCGAGACCGATTGCTCCAGCAATAATCGGAGTACCCGCTTCGAATTTCCACGGAAGCTCTTTCCAAGTTGATTCATAAAGCCCGACAAAGTCGATCATTTCACCGCCGAATTCGGCAGGCTCCATGTTTTCCAGCAGGGCTTTCTTTCCGTACAGCACGCCTACTCCGGTAGGGCCGCACATTTTGTGGGAAGAAAACGCAAAGAAGTCGCAATCGAGATCCTGCACGTCAATTTTCATGTGAGGCGTGCTTTGTGCACCGTCCACCACAATAACAGCCCCGTTGTCATGAGCGATTTTCGCCATTTCTTTTATCGGGTTGATCGTGCCGAGAACATTAGACACATGAGATACCGCAACAATCTTTGTATTGCTTGTGACCGTTGCTCTGACGTCATCTAATGAAATCGTGCCGTCTTCCTGCAGCGGAATATATTTTAATGTGGCGCCAGTCGCTTTGACAGCCTGCTGCCACGGAATGATATTCGCATGATGCTCCATATAGGTAATGACCACTTCATCACCCGGTTTGAGGTTGGCGCGTGCATAGCTTAGCGCCACCATGTTCAGTGATGTGGTCGTGCCTTTTGTGAAAATAATCTCAGCCATTGACTTCGCGTTAATAAACTTGCGGACTTTTTCACGCGCTCCTTCATAACCGTCTGTCGCTCTGGTTCCAAGCGTATGGACGCCCCGGTGAACATTGGAATTGTATTGGTTATAATACTTATCCAGTGTTTCAATGACAGCACGCGGCTTCTGGGAAGTCGCCGCGCTGTCGAGATAAACGAGATCATGTCCGTTCACTTGCTGATGAAGGATCGGGAACTGTTCACGAATATCTGTGATATTCATTACTTCACTTTCCTTTCGATAACAGAAACCAATTGTTTCTTAACGCCTTCAATCGGAAGTTCGTTAACTACCGGCGCAAGGAATCCGTAGATGACTAAGCGTTCTGCTTCTTCTTTCGCAATACCGCGGCTCATCAGGTAGTAAAGCTGAATAGGGTCCACACGGCCGACAGATGCCGCATGTCCTGCCGTTACATCGTCTTCGTCAATTAAAAGAATAGGGTTTGCGTCTCCGCGCGCTTTTTCGCTGAGCATCAGCACACGGGATTCCTGTTCCGCATTTGCTTTAGAAGCGCCATGTTCGATTTTGCCGATTCCGTTAAAGATAGAAGAAGCGGAATCCTTCATCACACCGTGCTTCAAGATATATCCTTCAGAAGCTTTACCGAAATGAATGATTTGTGTCGTGAAGTTTTCTGTTTGCTCTCCTCTTCCGACAACAACCGTTTTCGTGTCGCCGTAAGTGCCGTCACCGTAAAGGTTTGTTGTGTTTTCGGAAATGGTGTCGCCATCGTTCATGAGGCCGAGAGCCCACTCGATTTTGCTGTCGCGACCGCGCGCAGCACCGCGGCGGTTGACGTAAGTTGTCACGCCGGAAGACAGATTATCCACTGCACCGTATGTCACACTGGCATTATCACCTGTGATAACCTCACTGATAATATTGAATACAGCATCTTTCGGGTTGACCGTGCTGATGTAGTTTTCTACATACGTTACTGAGCTATGGTCTTCCGCCACAATCAATACGTGGTTGAACAGAGCTGTATCGTTGCTTTCGTGGACATAAACAGCCTGAACCGGCGTCTCCACCTGAACATTTTTCGGAACATAGAGGAATGCCCCTCCGTTAACAAGAGCTGCGTGAAGTGCAGTTAATTTATGCTCATCAACCTTCACGCCGTCTTTCATAAAGTATTTCTCCACTAAGTCGCTGTGCTCGCGGGCAGCAGTCAAAATATCAGTAAAGATGACGCCTTTGTCTTTCAATTCCTGAGAAAGAGAAAGGTATGCAGGCGTCTGATCACGCTGTACATATAACGTTTTATCTTCGTTTTTTACATCGATCAGCGCTTTTGCTTCATCAGTCAAATCTTCTAATGAAGAAAGCGGCTCATTATCAACTGTATGCTCCGCGAAGTTCGTGAAGTTCCAGTTTGTGATTTTTGTTTTGTCAGGCTTCGGCATCGGCAGATCCTCAGCTTGTTCAAGAGCCTGTAAGCGCAGGTTTTTCAGCCAGGCAGGTTCTTGATGCTTTTCGGAAAAGCTTTTGAGATACTCCTGATCTACGGATAGTTTTGTATCTAGTGTCATATTAATCCCCCTAACGCTTACGCTTCTTGGCCTACAGTTTCGTCTTCAATGCCAAGTTCTTTTTTGATCCAGTCATAACCTTCTGCTTCAAGACGCTGTGCAAGCTCTGCACCGCCGGATTTTACAACGCGGCCTTGCATCATAACGTGAACCACATCAGGAGTGATGTAGTTTAACAGACGCTGATAGTGAGTGATCATCAGGCAGCCGAAGCTTTCGCTGCGCATTCTGTTGATCCCTTTTGATACAACTTTCAGAGCATCAATATCAAGACCTGAGTCGATTTCATCAAGGATGGCGATTTTCGGTTCAATCATCATCAGCTGAAGGATTTCGTTGCGTTTTTTCTCCCCGCCTGAGAAGCCTTCGTTGAGGTAGCGCTGAGCCATTTCAGGGTCCATTTCTAAGAACTCCATGTTTTCGTCCATTTTGCGGATGAATTTCATAAGAGAAATTTCATCGCCTTCTTCTCTGCGCGCGTTGATCGCAGAACGAAGGAAGTCGGCATTTGTCACACCGCTGATTTCACTTGGGTACTGCATTGCAAGGAACAAACCTGCCTGCGCACGCTCGTCCACTTCCATTTCCAGTACATCTTTGCCGTCAAGCGTGATACTGCCCTTCGTTACTTCATATTTAGGATGCCCCATAATAGCAGCTGACAGAGTTGATTTACCAGTACCGTTCGGTCCCATTACGGCATGGAACTCTCCGCCTTTTATTTCAAGGTTTACACCTTTTAAGATCTCTTTCCCTTCGATTTCAACGTGAAGATCTTTGATCGTTAATGTTGAAGCAGCCATATCTATACCTCCAAAAATATATAATCATTATTCTCATTTTATTCTCATTCTAATTTTATAACAAATGAAAAGTAAATACAACTTTTTATCGTGCCTTGCACATTTCTCAAGTTTAACAAAGTTCAGCACTTTATTAAAGCAATTGAAAAAGAAAAAGAGTGGATTCCCACCCTTTTTTTAAAGACCGATTTTCTCATTAAGCTCCGCAGAATACCGCTTGCATTTTTTATATTCAAGCTCTCTCTGCCGCTCAACTTCCATTCTTGTATCCAGCCGGCGTCCGTATTCCTCGTACCCGATTCCATGCGACAGCTGCATCGCTTTTTCCATTTCTGACGTATAATCGAGGTCCAGTCTGTCCTGGCTGCTGCAAATAATGAATCAATCCCTTCATTTATTTACTGCTATTGTATCAGCTCTTAGACCGGCGCTGCAAAATGGATATGGCTTGATATAACAACGGATGAGACGAAAGGACCCTTTGAGTTGAAATGAGAATCGTTTTTCGGAATATTCCTTCTTCTAATGCGCAGTGTTTCCAAATTCCTCTATGCACTGCTGGACAACTGTCACACCTTGGCTTAGAGCAGCTCCGCCTCCGAATGCCGCCGCCACACTGACAGCTTCAAGAATGTTTTCTTCTGTTGCTCCTTGGTCAAGACAGCCTTTTGTGTGATAGATCATGCAATATTCGTCCTGAGCATTGATAGCGATCCCCAGTGCAATCAGCTGTTTTTCTCTTTCTGTTAGTGAATTAGCTGCAAAGCATTGTTCGGTAAATTCGTTAAACTTTCTTCCCATCATCGGCATCTTCTGTTCAAATGTGCCTAAACTTTGTTTATATTGTTTTAGCGCGTCCTGCATGCTTCCTCTATCTTGATTCAAAGAAAATCCCTCCATCTGTTTAACATTCCTTTTTATTATGAACAGCTTTAAGGAAAATACCCAAAAAACCCCGGATTTCTCATCCGGGGTTTCAGTCTTATTCAGATACAGGAAGCACAGCTCCGTCATATTTTTTATCGATGAAGTCTTTGATCTTTTTAGAGTGAAGAACTTCCATCAGCGCTTTGATTTTTGCAGAATCCTCTTCGCCATCTCTCACTGCAATGATATTGGCGTAAGGGTTATCTTTTGTTGATTCCACTTCAATCGCGTCTTTTTTAGGATTTAATTTATTTTGGATCGCGTAGTTCACATTGATGAAGGCCGCGTCTCCTTCTTTGTTTTCATATGCTTTTGCCGTTAATTCAGGCGCTACTTTTTTGAACTGAAGGTTTTTCGGGTTTTTCTTAATGTCTTTCAGTGTTGCATCGACTGTCTCCACTTTGGAATCAAGTGTAATTAATCCTGCATTCTCAAGCATAGCAAGCATACGGCCTTGTTCAGCGACGTTATTTGTCAGGATAATTGTCGCACCGTCGGGAAGATCTTTTAATGATTTGTATTTTTTAGAATAAATACCGAATGGCTCTAAGTGAATCGCACCGGCATTCGCAAGTTTATAATCTTTGTTTTCTTTCATTTCTTGCTCAAGGTAAGGAATGTGCTGGAAGAAGTTCGCATCCACTTCTTTATCAGCCAAGGCTTTGTTGTACATTTTGTAATCACTAAGCACTTTCACTTTCAGTGTGTAGCCTTTTTCTTTTAACAATGGTTCAGCTTCTTTTAAAATTTCTGCATGCGGTGTTTTTGTAGCTGCAACAACAATTTCTTTCTTGCCGGATTCAGCGTTATTAGAACCGCAGGCAGCCATAACTCCTGCAAATACCAGCAGTAATGCACCCAAAAATAGCTTTTTCAATGTAAATCCTCCCTTATCGTTTGTCTATTATATTTGTTATAACATCACCGATGATTTGAATAATAAATACGATGATTAAAATAAACACAGTAGCAACGAAGGTAACATCAGTATTATTAGACTGATAGCCTTCTACGTACGCAAGGTTTCCAAGGCCTCCTGAACCGATGGCGCCGGCAATTGCCGTTGAGCCGATCAAAGCGATGGCCGTAACCGTGATCCCAGAAATAAGGGCCGGCATGGATTCCGGGAGCAGCACTTTGAAAATAATCGTTGATGTTTTGGCTCCCATTGATTTCGCAGCTTCGATGACGCCTTTATCTACCTCGCGCAGCGCAATTTCAGCAAGCCGCGCGTAAAACGGGGCTGAGCCGATGACTAACGCCGGCAGTGCCGCGTTCGGCCCTAAGATGGTGCCGACTAAAAACTTCGTAAAACCTAGTAATAAAATAATTAAAATGAGGAACGGAATAGACCTGAATACATTGACAATGGCCGCAATCACAGTGTTAACCGCTTTGTTCTGCCAGAGGCTCCCTTTGCTTGTGAGAAAGAGCAGCAGACCGAGGATCACCCCGATGACAAAGGCAAAAACCAAAGAGATCAGCGTCATATAAAGCGTTTCGTATGTCGCGTTCCATAATTCAGTTACATCAACGTTCGGGAAGTATTTTTCAAACATTCGTGATCACCTCTGCTTTCACCTGTTTGTCATTAATAAACCGGATCACGTTTTGCACTTCTTCCTCGTCACCGTCAATATGGATGAACAATGAACCGTATGCTCCGTCCTTCGTCTGCGAGATTTTCCCTTGCAGAATATTGACACTGACATTGAAGTTTCTGATCATCTCTGTAATCAGAGGCTGTTCAGCCGCTTCGCCGACAAATGTGAGCTGAACCGTTGTTCCTGACGCTTTTTCGTCAAGAAGATGCTGAAGCGTTTCTTTTGTTTCTTCAGGCTCAGTCACCTGCTGGACAAATCGTTTTGTCATTTCTTCCTTCGGATTCTTGAAGACATCGAGAACTTCCCCTTCTTCAACAACCTTTCCGTTTTCCATGACAGCGACTCTGTTGCAGATTTTGCGGATGACATGCATTTCGTGTGTGATCAGCACAATCGTCAAACCGAGTCTTTCATTAATATCGGACAAAAGATCCAAGATTGAATCAGTTGTTTGCGGATCTAAAGCTGATGTCGCTTCATCACAAAGGAGAACCTTCGGATTGTTTGCGAGCGCTCTGGCGATTCCGACCCGCTGTTTTTGTCCGCCGCTCAGCTGGGACGGGTAAGATTTTTCTTTTCCTTCTAAACCTACCAGTTTAATCAGTTCATTGGCACGCTTAATCCGCTCGCTTTTTTTCACCCCGGCAATTTCTAAAGGAAACATGATGTTATCTCTGACAGTTCGCGACCAGAGCAAATTGAAATGCTGGAAAATCATACTGATTTCATGGCGTGCTTTTCTTAAATTTCGTCCGTTTACTTCATTAATCTTTGTTCCCGCCACTTCCACGATTCCTGAGCTTGGTTTCTCAAGTCCGTTCAGCAGACGGATTAAGGAACTTTTACCAGCTCCGCTATATCCTATAATTCCAAAAATCTCACCTTTTTTTATGGAAAGCGAGACATTTTGGACAGCATTGACATCTCCATGTTTCGACTTATACACTTTTGAAACATTCTGAAGATTGATCAAAGCGATCACCTGCCTTAACACTATTCTAAGAAATCTTCCGGTTTTTTCTGCAAAAGAAAAGCCTTTCTGCACACTTGAGCAGAAAGGCTTATATTAAACTCGCCTTTCTCTCATCTTTCAAAGCTGAACGCTTCGTGTGAATTGGCACCATTTCAACAGTGTTGATGGTTGCCGGGCTTCATAGGGCACTTCCCTCCACCTCTCTTGATAAGAGAAATATATAGTCTTTTTCGTCCGGAAATTCTTAATGTAGAATAGCATGGCGAATGATAAAATGTCAATAAAATAAATGATGTCAACTTTTACTATTATAATAATTTACTACTTTTCAATTCTTTAGAATCCTCTGAAAAAAACCATTCGTCAGCCACAGAATGGCTTCCAGCTTTAACAGCGCTCTGAATGAACCCTTTACCTTTAGGCTCCCGCTCTGGATCAGGTGCTGAAGGGAAATGTCTCCATGCAAAAGATCAATGATTTCTGTTTGGTTTCCATAAAAGGTCAGGTTGGACGTGTGGGGCGGAGAAATCTTTTTCATTTCCCCTTGTTCGTTTATTGAGACGGTTAAGGCTTCTGTTTCTCCTTGGAAGGTAATGAGCAATGTTGAAGTGTTCAAAAGGGGTTTTAAAAACAGATGCTGGTAATCATCTTCTAAAACTTCCGCTTTCTCCATTTGTACAACCTCCTATTTGTTGGTCATACATACACATTTCTCTCTTCAGCGCAAGAACCCCTTTATAAAACGAACGACAATTTCATTGGAATGTGCCGAGAAAAATGTCATAAATGAGATGCAGAAGATGATTTTTGTTTGATCAGCTCATATAAGTAAGAAACGGAATGAAACGCATACCCTCTTTCAATTACTTTCCCGCCCTTAAACAGCAGAAAACAAGGGACGCTTTCAATTTGATATGCTTTTGCAAACGCCGGTGAATAGTTGAGATTATTTTTATAGAAGGCGACAGACGGAAGCATTTCTTCGACAACTGTCAGCATTTTGCTTGCCAGCTGGCAGGTCCCGCAAAACGGAGTATATAAATATAGGAGATACACATCATCAGTAATGTGTTTAAGTTCTTGTTCTTGGAGTTCTTTCATGCTATAACACCTCAGGTCTTTCTTTCAAGAAAAATCGTATGGACATTCAGATTTGCGCTCAGCAATACAGATGCTATATGGTGTCTGGGCGCCGCCGCCACTTCCTTATAGGCTCTGTCGATATGTAAATGGAAGGCTTCATTAAATTCCCTTTTCAGCTGTTTTCTCAATTTCTCGCCCGATTCATCGGCATCAACCAAAATATAGACGTCCTTCTCGTAAAGCTCGTCAGCCAATTCCTCCAGCTTCAGCTGGCTGATTGTTCCGTTTGTGCAGATAATGCGCACTGGCTCATTCAGGACGCTTTCAATCTTTTCTTTATCTGATTTCCCTTCAACAATCAAGACTTTTTCCAGCTCGTCCATGTTCATCTGCTTCACCTGCCGCGTCAAATTTGAAACGTTCAGATTGTAAAAGAAGGCAGTGAAATTCACCGCCAACATTAACACCAGCCGCTTTCGTAGTCACAATCCACATATTTCTGATCGTCTCCTGAAACCACGTCGGCTGTCTTATAAAACTTTTCATTTTCATAGGTAAAACCGGACTTAAGCTCATATTCATTCATGCCTGTCATTTGGCCGATCATCTCATCTTCATGATATAACGAGAGCCGGCCATTTTGAAAGCGGCCTGTCACATCATTGGTGACATCGAGCTTTTGTTTGCTGAAAGCCATATTGGACACCTCCCATAGCGTTAGCGTATCCAATTGCCTGCTCAGCTATCCGGTTTTAGTCTTGCTGTGTCATCTCTTCGTATTGCTCTGCTGTCATTAGTTTTTCAATTTCAGACGCGTCAGACGGTTCAACGACGATCATCCATGCTTTTTCATACGGAGATTCGTTGACGAACTCCGGGCTGTCATCAAGATCTTCGTTTACTTCCACTACAGTTCCGTTAATCGGTGCGTAAAGCTCAGATACCGTTTTTACGGATTCTACACTTCCGAAAGGCTCGTCCGCTTTAATTTCAGCGCCGACTTCAGGAAGCTCAACAAACACGATATCTCCGAGCTCGGATTGGGCAAAATGGGTAATGCCGATTTTGGCTTTTTCTCCTTCAACTTTTACCCACTCGTGTTCTTCTGAGTAACGCAAATCTTTAGGTATGCTCAATTGAATCCCTCCATTTTTTACAGCACTACAATAAGAAGATACCACACTTTTCGAAAAAAATTTACATCATGACCAGTTTTCTTCAAATTGATCTTCTTTAAAGCCGACTGTCACTTTTTCGCCGTCTGTTGTGAGCGGGCGCTTGATCAGCATTCCGTCTGAAGCCAGCAGTTCAAGCTGTTCGTCTTCTGACATGTGATACAGTTTTTCCTTCAGATTCAGTTCACGGTATTTCATGCCGCTTGTGTTGAAGAATTTCTTTAAATCCAGCCCGCTTTTTTCATAAAGCGATTTTAGCTCCTCTTTGCTTGGAGGCTGTTCTGCAATATGTATTTCGTTGATTTCTTTTCCATGCTCTTCAAGCCATTTTTTCGCTTTGCGGCACGTTCCGCATTTAGGGTACCAGTAAAAAGTTAACGACATCTTCTTCCCCCTCAATAAAATAATCGAGGTTATTTTAACACAGTTTGTTTTAAAAACCTAAAACAGTGCTTCATAAAAAAAGAGCTCCGGATGAGCGGAGCTCCTTGGGACTCAGACAATATATTTTTCGGCCTCGAACACACCCGCTGCCGCTTCACGTTTTTTCCGAATGACATTTTTAGGCGTCACGCGTGTCAGCTTGCGGAGAGTCGAGAGCATCATACGGAGAGAATCCCCTTCTTCCATTGCAAGTAAAGATTCTTTCGCATGGGCTTCAATTTCGTTAAAGGCTTCTTGAACGAAAATTTCTGTGTACAGCAGCTTTTGTGCTGCTTTATCGCTTCCTTGCGCGGCAATGGCCTTTTCCGTTCTGAGCACCGCTGATTCCATAGCATATACATTGCTGACAATATCAGCAACGTTTACGAGAATTTCTTGTTCGCGGTCGATCGCTTTTCCGTATTTTTGCGCGGCAAGACCCGCGGCGAACAGGGCGATTTTTTTGGCTTGCTTGACAATATATTTCTCTTGCTCTAATACGCCGGTGCCCGGCTCCTCAGGCATAAGCATCATGAGTTCTTCTTGAAGCGCCTGTGCCTTTTCAAAAAGAGGCAGCTCGCCTTTCATCGCTTTCTTCAGAAACGTGCTTGGCACGATTAAACGGTTAATTTCATTTGTTCCTTCGAAAATCCGGTTGATCCTGGAATCCCGATAGGCTCTTTCCACCTCATATTCCTGCATAAATCCGTAGCCGCCGTGGATTTGCACGCCTTCATCGACAATATAATCAAGCGTTTCAGAGCCAAATACCTTGTTGAGAGAGCATTCAATGGCGTATTCGGCAATGGACTTCGCAATTTGTCTTCCGTCCTTTAGGTCTTCAGCTGTAAACTGGCTCATATTGTCTTCAAACAGCCCGACGGTTCTGTACACAGAGCTTTCCATCGCATACAGTCTTGATGCCATCGTCGCGATTTTTTCCTGGGTCAGCGAAAAGCCTGCGATCGGCGTTTTAAATTGGCGGCGCTGATTTGCGTAAGCTGCAGACAGCTCGATCACCCGTTTTGACGCGCCGATCGTTCCTACTGCCAGCTTGTAGCGGCCGATATTTAAAATATTAAAAGCGATGACATGCCCTTTGCCGATTTCTCCAAGAAGGTTTTCCTTCGGCACCTCAGCCTGATCCAATATGAGGGTTCTTGTCGAGGACCCTTTAATTCCCATTTTCTTTTCTTCAGGTCCGGTTGATACGCCCGGAAAATCTTTTTCTACAATAAAAGCGGAAAACTTTTCGCCGTCCACTTTGGCGTAAACGACAAAGACATCGGCAAAAGCTGAGTTGGTGATCCACTGTTTTTCCCCGGTTAATACGTAATGCGTTCCTGCTTCATTCAGCACCGCTGTCGTTTTTGCGCCTAACGCATCAGATCCGGAACCCGGCTCAGTCAGTGCGTACGCAGCGATCTTTTCCCCTGAAGCCAGATCAGGGAGATATTTTTTCTTTTGCTCTTCCGTTCCGAAGAATACGATCGGCAAGGAACCGATGCCGACATGTGCACCGTAAGAAAGTGAAAAGCTTCCCGCACGCGAAAATTTTTCAGTGATCAGCGCCGAGCTGATTTTATCAAGGCCCAGCCCGCCGTATTCCTCGGGCACATCGGCTCCGAGAAGCCCCAGTTCTCCCGCTTTCTTCAAAAGACGGACGGAATGTTCAAATTGATGGTTCTCAATTTCATCTATATGCGGCAGAACGTCCTGCTCAATGTAATCCTCCGTTGTTTTCGCAATCATTTTATGCTCGTCGGTGAAATCCTCCGGTGTATACATCTGATCATATGTGACATCCTCGATTAAGAAACCGCCGCCTTTTAGTACTTCAGCCGTTTTTTTCGTCATTTGTTTTTTCCCCCTTTAGCATAATTCAAATACACCGGCTGCTCCCATCCCGCCGCCGATACACATTGTGACGACACCAAATTGCTCATTTCTTCGTTTCATTTCGTGAATCAGCGAGAGAGTAAGCTTTGTGCCCGTACAGCCAAGCGGATGTCCGAGTGCGATTGCGCCCCCGTTGACATTCACTTTCTCCTCATCAATCCCCAGCTCCCTGATGACTTGGATGGCTTGTGATGCAAAAGCTTCGTTCAGTTCGAACAGCCCGATGTCCTGCAGTTGAAGTCCGGCTAGCTTCAGTGCGCGCGGAATGGCTTCCACGGGCCCGATGCCCATGACTTCCGGCGGCACCCCGCCAACTGCAAAGGAACGGAATTTGACAAGCGGCGCCAAACCAAGCGCATCCGCTTTTTCGCGATCCATCAGCATGACAGCCGCCGCCCCGTCACTTGTTTGCGAGGAATTTCCGGCAGTGACTGTCCCGTCAACGGAAAAGGCCGGGCGTAATGTGCTTAAAATGTCTGTGGTCGTTTGCGGGCGGACACCTTCATCCTGAGAAAAAACAGTAAGTTTTTCCTGCGGCTTATGATTTTGGCCGATTTCTGTCACCTTGACTTCGACTGGGACAATTTCATCTTTAAATTTCCCCTCTGCAAGGGCTTTGGCAGCTTTCTGGTGGCTACGCACGGCAAAAGCATCCTGATCTTCACGGGAAACGCCGTATTTTTTCGCAACCTGTTCTGCCGTGTGTCCCATGCTCATGTAATACTCCGGCGCTTTCTCGGCTAATGCGAGGTTCGGACGGGTCACATGCCCCATCATCGGAACCTGTGACATAGATTCCGCTCCGCCTGCAATGGCCGTATCGTAGGCGCCAAGCATAATTTTTTCTGCCGCATATGCGATGGACTGAAGACCTGAGGAACAGTAGCGGTTGACCGTAATCGCCGGCACCGTATATGGCAGACCCGCAAGCGCGCCGATATTTCTCGCCATATTGAGCCCCTGTTCTGCTTCAGGTGTCGCACAGCCAATAATTAAATCGTCAATATTGCCCTCATAGCCGCCTGCTCGTTTCAGCGTTTCTTTCACGCAAATGGCTCCCAAATCATCCGGGCGAACGGTGGCCAATGAACCTTTTTTCGCTTTCCCTACCGGTGTTCTTGCTCCTGCCACAATAACTGCCTCTTTCATAAACTCCCTCCTAGTTCCGTAAAGGTTTGCCTTTCACCAGCATATGCTGCATTCTCGCTTGAGATTTCGCCTCGCCTGCCAGACTTAAAAACGCTTCTCTCTCAATTTCCAATAAATACTCTTCATCCACCTCTGTTCCGAACGGCACTTTTCCGCCGGCAATCACAAAAGCGAGCTTTTTAGCGATTTTCATATCATGCTCAGATAGGTAGCCGGACAGCTTCATTTGCTCTGCACCGAGCAGAAGCGCGGCATAACCTGTTTCCCCCGCCACCTTGACCTTTTCTTTTACAGGCGGCCGCCAGCCGGTATCGTATAAAGAGGCGGCTAACTGCTTTGCATCGTACAGGAGGTGATCCTGGTTAGTGCTGATACGGTCAGCCTCTTTTAAAATGTTCAGTTCCCGGGCCTCTTGGGCGGAAGTTGACACCTTAGCCATTGCGATCGTTTCAAATGTTTTCATGGCCGCATTCATCGGATCAAGACCGCGACGAAGATGATTGATGTACAGCTCTTTATTGCCCCCTCCGCCAGGGATAAGGCCGACTCCTGATTCTACAAGTCCCATATAGGCTTCGCTTGTCGCTTGTATACGTGCAGCAGGGAGACACACTTCCGTCCCTCCGCCGAGCGTCATGCCAAATGGAGCTGCAACAACAGGTTTCGCGCTGTATTTGATGTTCATCATTGTCTCTTGAAAACGCCGTATCACCAAATCAACTTCCATAAAGTTGTCATCTTGTACTTCCATTAAGATCATGGCGAGATTGGCGCCCACACAGAAATTTTTGCCTTGATTGCCGATGACAAGCCCTTTGTAATTCCGCTCTGTTTCTTCCAAAGCTCTGTTGATCATTTGAATGATGTCGAACCCGATGGCATTGCTTTTCGAGTGAAACTCGAGAAGCGCCACATCGTCTCCAAGGTCGATCAGGCTGGCTCCGCTGTTTTTGGCAATGACGCCGTTTGTTTCTTTGACCGATTGTAAATGGATTCGTTTCTTGTTTTCTTTTACTGCTCTGTATTCGCCGCTTTCGTAATAAAGCACTTTTCCGTTTTCTCTGATGTAGAAGGTTTCATTCCCTTTGTCCAGCATATCTTTTATCCAGCCGGGAATCTCCGCTCCTAGATGTTCAAGCTTTTCCGCCGACTGTCTGAGACCGATTGCGTCCCAGATTTCGAATGGCCCCAGTTCCCAGCCGAAACCCCATTTCATGGCTTGGTCAATTGCATGAATATCGTCGGCAATTTCTCCGAGCAGCTGGGCTGAGTAAAGCAGCGTTTGCGACGTGATATTCCACAGCAGCTGGCCAGCCCTGTCTCCTGAATAAATAAGCGCTTTCATTTTGGCTTTTGTCCCTTTAGCTTGCTTTGCCGCTTCAAGAGCCGGTGTTTTCATCTTTGTCCGTTCTCCGTAAGTAAGCGTCATCGGGTCTAGCTCATAAATCGTTTTTCCTTCTTTTTTATAAAAGCCTTGACCGGATTTGCTTCCGATCCAGCCTTTTTGCAGCATGTCATTCATGAAGTCAGGCAGGCGAAACACTTCTTGTTCGTCTCCCTCTGCTTTGTCATATACGTTTCGGGCGACGTGGGCAAACGTATCAAGGCCGACAACATCCAGCGTTCTGAAGGTTGCGCTCTTCGGTCTGCCGATCAGCGGGCCTGTGATGGAGTCGACTTCTCCGACCTGATAGCCGCCTTTCAGCATTTCTTGAACCGTAATGAGAAGTCCGTACGTCCCGATTCGGTTTGCGATAAAATTTGGTGTGTCCTTAGCTGTAACCACACCTTTGCCGAGGACATTTTCACCGAAGGATGTCATAAACGCCAGGATGTCAGGATCAGTTTCCTTAATCGGAATGATCTCCAGCAGCTTTAAATATCGCGCCGGGTTAAAAAAGTGTGTTCCGAGAAAATGAGCTTTAAAATCATCAGACCTGCCTTCAGCCATTGCCTGCACTGAGATGCCGGACGTGTTGCTTGAGACGATGCTGCCCGGTTTCCGATGCTCATCCACGAGAGAGAAAATCTTCTTTTTGACCTCAAGATTTTCCACAACGACCTCAATAATCCAATCAGCTTCCTTCAGCTTCTCAACATCATCTTCTAGATTGCCGGGAGTAATATAAGCGGTATTTTGTGCTGACGTAAGAGGGGCAGGCTTTTGTTTCAGCAGCTTTTTCACCGCAGATCTGCTCAGCCTGCTGCGCACCTCCGGACTTTCCTTCGTCAGCCCCTTTTTCTCCTCTTCCTTTGTTAAATCGTTCGGCACAATATCAAGCAGCAGGACCGGAATTCCGATGTTAGCCAAATGCGCAGCAATACCGGAACCCATAACCCCCGATCCTAAAACGGCTGCTTTTTGAATGTGTTTGTGCATGAGACATCCCCCTTGAACGTTGAATGAATAATCATTCATTTTTTGGTCAAAAAAAATGGAAACCCGTTTCTTCTTTCATCATAAAAGATTTTTGTTTCGACTTCAATAGCTAATTTGTTATTTTTTTGTATGAAGCAAATAGAAGACGGGAAACGTAAACCTGGAGGTGAAGGGAATGGTGCGAGAGAAAAAGAACCCGTCTTCAGCAGCAGTAAGCGCGGCGAGCGTGAAGGGAGATGCCGGTCCGACACAGCAGTACGGCGGCGGAAAACGGACAAGCCAAAATCAGCAGTATAAGAAACATAACATGGAACAATAACAATGCAGCTGCGGTTCGCGGCTGCTTTCACTTTTTGAAAATCCCTTTTAACACAAAAGCCGCATTTGCGGGTCTTTCGGCGATTCTTCTCATAAAGTAGCTAAACCAGTCGGTTCCATACGGGACATATACACGCATCTTGTACCCTTCCTTCACGAGTTCCTTCTGCCGCTCCGGCCTAATCCCGTAAAGCATTTGAAACTCGAATTGTGACAGCGGGATTTGATGCTCGGCAACGAGTTTCTTCGTAAATGCAATGATGTCATCATCGTGTGTAGCGACGGCAGTATAGTTCCCGCTCAGCAGATGAAGTTTAATCAAGCTCTGAAAGTGAAGGTCTGTTCCTTTTTTATCAGGGAATGCAACGGCCGCAGATTCCTTGTAAGCGCCTTTGACAAGTCTGAGATTCGGCTTCAGATCGTGCAGCTTTCGGGTATCTTCTGCAGCCCGGTAAAGATACGCCTGTATCACCGTACCCAGCATGTCAAATTCCTGCTTGCACTGCCTGTAGATGGCAAGCGTCTGTTCATAATGTGAGTAGTCCTCCATATCGATCGTCACAGCCACGTCATTTTCCTTCGCGGCAGATAGAATGTCACGCAAATGTGAAACGGCCAGCTCCTCTGAAATATCGAGCCCCAGTGACGTCAGCTTAATGGAAAGCCCGGAATCTAACCGATGGTCGGCAATCGCTTGAATCGCCTTCTTGCATTCCTCTGCGACTCGACTTGCTTCTTTTTGTGTAGCCGCATACTCGCCTAAATAATCGATGGTTGTGCACAATCCGGATTGATTCAGCTTTTTAATGGTCCGAACAGCCGATTCAATCGTGTCCCCCGCGACAAATCTCCGCGCCCCCAGCCGTGATCCGTATGCTTTGGCAAGCTTGGTGAGCGTTTTATTTTGAGATAAGAATAAAAACATATGTCTCAACATCCAATTCCCTCCTGACGATACAGCCTTCTTCAAAACACCTGTATATAACTCCCATACTGAAGGAAACATAAAACGAATAGAACGCAAAGGAGGATGACAATGAACAATCAGCAGCAATCTCAAATGCCGCCCTCTGTTATTTCGACAAAGGATCATTTGTATCTGAATGACATGCTGAACTGGAATCTGCTCGCAATGAAAAAAGCGCATTTTATGGCGCAGCAGTGCCAAGATCAAGCATTAAAACAAGAACTAGACCGTGTCGGACATATGCATCACGATCACTATCAAAGAATATTAAAGCACCTGCAGCCAGGCCAGCAGCAGTCCGGCTACATCCAATAAGGAGGCGCCAAAATGAATCAGCAAAATCAGAAAATCAGCAACCCGCAAACACCTGTGCCGACTACATCAGAAATGAATGACAGAGATGTCGTCAATGAACTTTTGACAACGGAAAAATACATGACCACTGCGTATTGCACTGCTCTGCACGAGTTCAGCCATGAATCTCTCTATCAGGATATTCAATCCATTTTTGATGAGTCACAAAAAGCGCAAAGAAAACTGTATGATCTCATGTTCCAATATGGATGGTATACTGTTGAAGCAGAGGACGCCCAAAAGCTGCAGCAATCCTATCAAAAGTTCCAGCAAACCATTCAGCAGCAGTCTCCTTATCAGCAATAAAGTTCCATCAATCAGATCCGCAAAAAGGGTATGATGTGCTTTACCGGCATCTATCCTTTTTTTGTGTGTAAAATCAGTTGACTTTTTATTAACGCTTATTTATATTTAATAAGCATTAACTATTTCAATACATTAAATATAAACACAGATTATATTAAAGAGGAGAAATGAAGATGAAGAGTGCGGATCAGTTAATGTCTGATATTCAACTATCGCTTCAGGCGCTCTTTCAAAAGATACAGCCTGAAATGCTGGATAGCATGGAGAAACAGGGGATTACCCCCGCGCAGCTGTTTGTGCTCGCAAGCTTAAAAAAGAATGGCAGCCTTAAAATTTCTGAAATTGCCGAACGGATGGAGGTCAAGCCAAGCGCGGTAACGTTAATGGCAGACCGCCTTGAACAAAAAAGTCTGATCGTCAGAAAACACAATACCCAAGACAGGCGAGTCATTAATATCAGCCTTACCGATGAAGGAGACAGAAAGTTCGAGGACGTTTTGGCGGGCAGAAAAGCCATAATGGCACGATACCTTTCTTACCTGACGGAAGAAGAACTGCTGCAGGCAGCGCATATGACGAAAAAGCTGGCACAAGCTGCTGCCGAAACCAATGAAAAGTAAAATAGGAAAAGAGGAAACGGATGAAATGAGTAATGAAGGAAAACAATCAAAACGGACTTTATTAATAACAGGCTTAATCATTGCCATGTTTTTCTCAGCCCTTGACGGTACCATTGTCGGAACTGCCATGCCGAAAATCGTCGGAGATCTTGGCGGTTTGAGCATGATGACCTGGCTGACTACGGCGTATTTGTTAACATCAACAACGGTCGTGCCGATTGCCGGTAAATTAGCCGACTTATTGGGGCGCCGCATCGTCTATGTATCAGGGTTGCTTATTTTTATGGCTGCTTCAGCTCTGTGCGGAATGGCCAACAATATGACAGAATTGATTATTTTCCGCGGTTTGCAGGGAATTGGCGGAGGTATTATGATGCCGATGGCCATGATTGTCATTGGTGACTTATTTACAGGGAAACAGCGTGCCAAATTCCAAGGGGTCTTTGGAGCCATTTACGGGCTTGCCTCTGTTATCGGGCCGCAAATCGGAGGCTGGATCGTTGATTCATTAAACTGGAAATGGGTTTTCTACATTAACCTTCCTGTTGGAATTATCGCGGTTATTTTTATTGCCAGAGGATTGCAGGGCCGTAAGCAGACCGGTCCGATCAACTTTGATATCGCCGGTATTTTCACAATGATTGTCGGGGTTGTCAGCCTTCTTCTTGCCCTAAGCTTCGGCGGGAAAGATTACGCATGGGGTTCATGGCAGATTCTCGGCTTGTTCGCACTCGCACTGATCGGAATTGTGAGCTTTATTATTGTTGAATCGAAAGCGAAAGAACCGATCCTTCCAATGTATCTATTTAAAAATAGAACATTTACGTTTTTGAACCTGATCGGCTTTTTTATGAGTATCGGAATGTTTGGCGCAATTACGTTTGTTCCTTTCTTTATGCAGGGAATTGTCGGTGTAAGCGCGTCTGAATCAGGCACTATTATGACACCGATGATGATCTCAATGATCATCACAAGCATTATCGGCGGCCAGCTTGTTTACAAAATAGGCATTAAACCGCAAATCATAACAGGCATGCTGATTATGGCTGGCGGATTCCTTCTGTTAACCACCTTGGATTTAGACACGAGCAAACTTGTCGCAACATCCTATATGGCCATTATCGGTCTTGGAATGGGTCTTGTTATGCCGATTCTGACGCTGGCTTTACAGGAAAGCTTTTCGAAAGAGGAGCTTGGGGTCGTCACCTCTTCCAGCCAATTCTTCCGTTCTATCGGGGGCACTTTCGGCATTACCATGCTGGGCGCTGTAATGAATGCGAGATCAGGAAGTTTATTAACAGATAAACTGGTGCCGTACTTAGACTCACTTCCAGCACAGGCAAGCTCGTTTGCCGCCCAGCTAAAGGGTATGATTGATACAAATCCGCAAGGGCTGCTGCAATCACTGTTCAGCCCGGACGCAATTAAACAAATCCCTGCGGCTTTCTCATCCCATATTATGCCGATATTAAAAACATCGTTGATGGATTCGCTCCACAGCGTGTTTTATACAGGCCTGATCTTTATCGCAGTCGGAGCTGTATTCACCTTATTCTTAAAGCCTATTAAGCTTTCGAATAAGAAAACGGATGAACAAAAGGAAAAAGCGGCACAAGCCGTTGAATCCCCTTCTCATTAATAGAGCGCCCCGCGGACATAACCGCGGGGCTTTTTTATTCGATCATCTGGGCCCTTCCGTTTCCGAAGGACCAATCCTCATCCTGATTTCCGGCCAGTATGATAAACACATCTTCTTTTCTTACACCAAGCTCCGAATGAATCCGGCTTGCCACTGAATGGTAAAACGATTTCTTCTGTTCTGTTGTTCTTGAATCTTTCAATGTAAAATGGATGTAAATCAGTTCATCTGTGCGCTCTACCTGTAAATAAGACGGATCATAAAAAAATTCGCTTTTTTGGTATTGCCGGATCACTTGAAAGTAATCATCAGCCGGTACATTGATTTCTTCGATCATAGACTGGTGAATGGCTCTGCTCAGTTTTTGAAGCCATTCTTTGCTTCTCCCCGCTCGTAAATGAATCTGTACAAATGGCATCTCTCACACGCCGCTCCTTTCTTTACATCGTCTGGCCGCTGTCAATCGTGATGATTTGTCCTGTCAGGGATTCCTGTTCAAGCACGGAACAAATCAGCCGTGCCACATCACTCGCTTCAGCAATTCGCCGCAACAGCAAAGTGCCGCTCATGTTTTTCATTTTTTCTTCACGCCCCGTCCACCATCTTGTCGCGACAGCTCCAGGTGCGACACCGCACACTCTGATTTCTGGCGCCAAAGCGTGTGCCAATGATTTTGTCAGGCCGTGCACCGCTGCTTTTGACACAGCATAGGGCATAGAAGAGCCCGCCCCGGTTGACCCCGCGATACTGCCGATATTAACGATCGCCCCAGCCTTGCTTTTTTTCATGAAAGGAGCCGCTGCTCTCGCGCAAAAAAACATTCCTTTGACATTGACCGCATATAACTCGTCCCATACGTCCTCTGTCGCGGCGTCGAGATCATCCATTGGAATATGCCGTGTAATACTTGCGTTGTTGATTAAAACGTCAATCGTGCCGTATTGCTTTACTATCGCTTGAACCATGTTCTGCACTTCACTGTTTTTGGATACATCGGCTTTGATAGCAACGGCCTGCCCGCCCTCGCTTTTGATGATTTCTGCTGTTTCCTCCGCCTCAGCTCGCGAGCGTGAATAATTCACTGCAACAACCGCTCCGCGTTTCGCTAATTCAATGCATGCTGCTCTTCCTATTCCCGTGCCGCCCCCAGTGACGAGAGCTGTTTTGTTCTTAAGATCCATTGCCGCCACTCCTTGTTGTTTGTATATATTTTGAAATCTAAACTGCTGATTCTATTGTAATGGAGGTTTGGTGTTACGTATAATGATTGTTAAAGATACTCGATATCACTTAGATTGATATCAGAAGAACGGGGGATTCAACATGGAAAGCGGAGATCTGCGTGTGTTTCAAATGGTAGCCCGCGAAGGCACAATTACGAAAGCCGCCCTGCAGCTTGGTTATGTGCAATCAAATGTGACGGCCAGAATTCAGCAATTGGAAGCTGAGCTCGGCACCACCCTCTTTTTGCGCCATAATCGAGGGATGACACTCTCTTCTAGCGGAAAGCTTCTGCTGGATTATACGGATAAAATTATCGGGCTGCTGGATGAAGCGTCTAAAGCGCTCTCATCTTCTGTCGAACCAAGCGGGCCGCTTATGATCGGCTCCACTCAAACAACCGCCGCGGTAAGGCTTCCGAAGCTTCTGGCTGCTTATTATGAAGAGCATCCAAACGTACAGCTGTCTTTAACAACAGGGCATACACAATTTCTCATTGATAAAGTTCTTCGTTATGAATTGGATGGCGCGTTTATCGGATGCGAATGCAATCATCCTGAGCTCAAATCCTATCCTGCATTTGAGGAAGAACCAGTGGTTGTTTCGGCTGCTTCTGTTTCCAATGCAGAGGAAGCCATCACAAAGCCGATTCTCGTTTACAGCACAGGCTGTTCGTATCGAGAGACACTTGAAAAATGGCTGCACTCCGTCGGCGTCACACAGCCGGTGATTATGGAGTTCGGCACACTTGAAGCGATTATAGGCGGGGTAATAGCGGGTCTTGGCATCTCATTGCTGCCGCGGACTGTTGTACAAAAACACGAGTTTGAAGGTTCGATCCGATTGTACACGCTCCCTGAAGCCCTCAGACAGATGAAAACAGAATTTATTGTTCGAAAAGATTCGTTTATCAGCAGCGCGTTGCGGACCTTTATGGATTCCTTTGCGCCTGATAAAACGGCAGCATCACAAAAAAGCAGTCTGCTCTGATTGGCAGACTGCTTTTTTAGCTATTGTTTGTTTCGATGCGCTTCATTTAATTCCTTAATATGCTGAATGATATCTTTAATGCCCTGCTTTGCGTCAGGATATGTCGCATTCCAATGCTTAGCGAGCGGAGGCATGCTTTTGGCGATATGCGTGTACAAGATCCATTGCTTCACTTCTTCTTTTAGCTCATTGTTTGATTCACCAAGCAGAAGCTCAGTATATTTCTCCAGCAATCCATCCAGCTGTTCTTGCAGTTTTTGTTCCATTTATACATCTTCCTTTCAAAAAAACATCAAGGAGCTTTCTTATTGATGAAAGCTCCTTTAGCCGTGTTATTTATCCATGTGATGTGAAAGCCGCTTCCCGGACAATGCATCTGCCCCGGCCATGAGGAATGCAAAGAGGCGTTCCGAACAGCGGGTCCTGTGTGACCTGACAGTTCATAGAAAACACATTTTGCACCAGATCACAAGTAATGACCTCTTCCGGACGGCCTTCAGCGTAAATCTGTTTATCTTTAATAGCCACAAGGTGATGTGCGTAGCGGCACGCTAAATTCAAATCATGGAGCACCATGACGATCGTCCGCTGTTCCTTCTCATTCAGCTCAAACAGCAAATCAAGAATTTCTATTTGATGCGTCATATCCAAATACGTTGTCGGTTCATCCAGAAGTATAATATCCGTTTCCTGGGCAAGCGTCATCGCAATCCAAGCCCGCTGGCGCTGTCCGCCTGATAAGGAATCAACGGCACGGTCAGCCATATCTTCCAGCTTTGTGGCTTTAAGCGCTCTCTCAACAGCTGCCTCATCCTCTTTTGACCACTGTTTCAGCCAGTTTTGATAAGGATATCTTCCCTGCTTTACAAGCTGATGCACTGTCAGTCCCTCCGGAGCAGAAGGCCCCTGCGGCAGGATGGCAAGCTCCTTTGCGACTTCCTTTGTCGGAAGCTTGGCGATCGCTCTTCCTTCCAATAGCACAGAACCGCCTCTCGGCTTCATCAGCCGCGCCAACGAACGTAAAAGTGTCGATTTTCCGCAGCCGTTGCTGCCGATAAATACGGTAATTTCACCTTTTGGAATCGTTAAATTCAGTTCATCAATAATAACAGCATCCCCGTACCCTAAGCTCAGCGTTTCTGTAGAAATTGCACTCATACCCATAACCGCTCCTTTTTGCTGGCTTTTTAGCAGCTCTATGTATCGCACGTTTTATATAGACATGCATGTAAGTAAATTGTCATCAATGCAAGTGATACAATATTCAGTCTCTGATATGGTCATATATCCCTCATTGTAGCAGAAAACAGTGACTTTGAAAATCATTTTCAATTAGTTTTCTGGTCAAAAATGGCGGTTATGGGTTTTTCAGCACATGATTATTTTTTAATTTCTCTGACAGCCCCGTTCTTAAGCTTCAGTTTTAAGTCGATATGATCATAGTGGCTGTCAAGGTTAAAAGCCGCCAGCACGCTGTGAATCACTTCCTTTTCAGCCATTTGATCTGTCACGGATAGCTCGCTCAGAATCATTTTCATCTCATCCAGCGCTTCTTCTCCCTCTTGATTGATGCCTGAGAGCTTATCTTGTATTGCTGCTGTTTCATGAGTTCCGTTTTTTTCGTATATCCCTTCATAGCGATTATGCTCACCGTCACCATAGCTGACGCGAAGCGAGAAATTGCTGTAAGGAACAGATTTCATATGAGTAACTGCCGTATTTTCTCCTTCTGCTTGCTGCTGTTCTTCATTGAGACGGCAGCCCGCAATCAGAACAACTGCGAGACAAACGGCCCCCGCCGCTCTGATCAAATGCATAATGGTTCCCCCCTGTAGAATTCCATTTCTTTTAGGTATGTCCAAGGGATGGAATCCTCATTCAGAGAAAAGAACAGAAAAAGCCGGGCTTCAGCGCCCGGCTTTCCTTTATGATTCAGTCATTTGCAAAAAGGCTTCGGCGTCCTGCACTGCCAGCTTGATGGCATTTTCCCAAAAGTCTCTCTTCGTGATGTCTGCGCCTAAATGCTTCAGCGCTAAATCTTCTGCGGTCATGGATGCCGTATCACGCAATAGCGCTATATATTTCTCTTCAAACGTGTTTTTTTCTTCAAGCGCCAGAGCGTAAATGCCGAGAGAAAACAGATAACCGAACGTATAAGGGTAATTATAAAACGGCACTCTCGTAATATGAAAGTGGAGCTTTGACGCCCAGAATAGCGGATGATACTCGCCTAAAGCGCCGCAGAACGCTTCTTTTTGCGCTTCTTCCATCAGCTCGTTTAAACGGTCCGCCGGCACAATTCCCCGCTTTCGTTCCTCGTAAAATCTCGTTTCAAATAAAAACCTCGCATGGATATTCATAAAGAAAGCAACGCTTCTTTGCACTTTATCCTCCAGAAGCACAAGCTTTTCTTCCTTTGTCTCCGCCTGATTGACAGTCGCGTCTGCCACAATCATTTCGGCAAAGGTTGACGCAGTTTCCGCTACGTTCATGGCGTAGGATCGATTTAACGGCCTTACATTGAGCATCGCTTCCTGATGAAAGGCATGCCCGAGTTCATGGGCAAGCGTTGAGACGTTCGAGGCACTGCCGGAAAACGTCATGAAGATACGGGATTCCCCGCTGTCCGGAAAGCTCGTGCAAAAGCCGCCGACTCTTTTTCCGCTTCTGTCCTCGGCTTCAATCCAGCGGTCACGGAACGCCTTTTCTGTAAAAACGGACAACTTTCGGCCAAACGTGGAAAATTGGCTGACAATTAAGTTTGCGGCTTCATCGTATGAATATTCCTTCCCGGCAGACCCAATCGGTGCCTCAACGTCATACCAATTGAGCTTTTCGAGACCAAGCATGGATGCTTTCCGGTTGAGAAACTGAACGAACGGCTGCTTATTTTCAGTAATGACCTGCCACATCGTATCCAGCGTTTCTTTTTTCATCCGGTTGATTTGCAGCGGCTCCTTCAGAACGTCCTCCCATCCCCTCGCTTTGTAGGTTTCCAGCCGGAACCCCGCCAAATGATTCAGCGTGCTGCTGAAAATATCCTGTTCCCGCTCCCAAGCTTGATTGGTGCGTTCAAAAACGGTTTTTCTGACATCACGGTCCTGAGAAGACATCATGTTTTCCGCCTGTCCGACAGATAATTGTTTTTCCTCAAACGGAATGGTCATTTTTCCGACAACGATATGATATAAATCATCCCAGGCATGATAACCGTCAACCGCAAGGCTTCCAATCAGTTTTTCTTTGTCTGGGCTGAGCTTTTCCGCAACCCGTTCTCTTCTTTCATTTAATATGTATGATACCTCTCGCAGTCCAGGTGTTTTGAGCAATTCTTCCCACACGCCTTGATCAATCTCCACAAGTTTATGATCGAATGTGACAAGGGAGGACTGAAAATCTGCGACTAGCTGATGCATGAATGATTTATGTTCATTCGCCTTCTGATCGCTCATGTTCTGTGCCTGAAGACAAGAGACAAAAGCACCGGCCTGCTTAAGCTTTACCGAATTTTGTTCAAATGCATCAAGCAATGCGGTCAGCCTTCCAGCATCATCAGGTGTTTCTGGCGCCTCAAATGCATCCGTCATGTCTTGAAATGCACGCAGGCTTTGTGACAGCTTTTCAATATATCCCTTGAATTCCTCTGACTGGCTCCCGCCTTTAAAAAACGAATCCAGATCCCATGTTTTGTCTACCCCTTGCAACCCCATGACTCAAAACCCCTTTCCTTATTTGATTTTATTATAGAACAATTGTGAATTATTGTATAAAAAATTTCTTTTATGGCGTCATTCTCTGTGCATCATTGTACAATAGCTGTAGCCCCAAACAGGAGGATATGGAAAAATGAATAAAAAAATAGCTATCGTAACAGGAGCGTCAAGCGGTTTCGGTCTGCTGACAGCAGTCAAACTGGCTCAGTCATTTTTCGTCATTGCCACAGCAAGGCAGCCCGAGAAAGCGGAACAGCTGCGCGGTTTAGCAGCAAAACATCATGTAGCTGACTCCATTCACATCACCGCTCTCGATGTCACTGATGAACACTCGATCGAAGCCTTTGGAAAAACCATAAGTGCGTATGCCCCAATTGATTTACTCGTCAACAATGCGGGGACAGCTTACGGGGGATTTATCGAGGATGTGCCGATGGAGCATTTCAGAAAGCAATTTGAAACGAACGTTTTCGGATTAATCAATGTCACAAAAACCGTCCTTCCTTACATACGAAAGCATAGCGGGGCAAAGATTATAAACGTAAGCAGTATCAGCGGTTTAACCGGATTTCCCGCATTGTCGCCTTACGCCTCTTCCAAGTATGCATTGGAGGGGTTTTCAGAAAGCCTGCGTCTGGAGCTGCTTCCTTTCGGCATTGAAACCGCTCTGATCGAGCCAGGCTCATACAAAACATCGATCTGGTCAACATCGTTATCGAATCACATGACTGTGCCGGCTGACGATTCAGCTTATCATCAATACTATAAAAAGATCCTTTCTTATGTTGAAAAAAATGCCGATGAAAGCGGAGATCCCCAAGAGGTTGCCGACCTCATTTATCAATTAGCCATGAAACAGCGTTTAAAGAAATTGCGTTATCCGATCGGAAAAGGCGTCAAGCTCACCCTGTTATTCCGAGCGCTTTTTCCTTGGTCCGCATGGGAGTCTATCCTGAAGAAAAAACTATTCAGCCGATCTAAATTATAATAATTATAATTTAGTATTGATTATTAATTAATACGTGGTATAATTAAATTAACAGATCACAAGGAGGACGTAAGATTATGAAAACCGAAAACGCAAAAACAAACCTGGCATTAGTTGAGAATTCAATGAACACCCAATTATCAAACTGGTTTCTTCTATACTCCAAGCTGCACCGTTTTCATTGGTATGTAAAAGGGCCTCACTTCTTTACATTGCATGAAAAATTTGAAGAACTGTATGACCACGCGGCGGAAACTGTGGATACGATTGCCGAGCGCCTGCTGGCGATCGGCGGACAGCCTGTTGCCACTTTGAAAGAATACACTGAGCAAGCATCTATCACAGACGGCGGAAACGAAACGTCAGCTTCAGAAATGGTCCAAGCTTTGGTGAACGACTACAAACAAATCAGCAGTGAGTCTAAATTCGTCATCGGCCTTGCGGAAGAAAATCAAGACAGTGCGACGGCAGACTTGTTTGTCGGATTAATCGATGAAGTCGAAAAACAAGTATGGATGCTTTCCTCTTATTTAGGCTAAAAAAAGCTGAACCCTCTTCGGGTTCAGCTTTTTTGCTATTTAGCTGCTGAGGCTTTCTGTCTGCTTGGTCAGTGTCACGTTCAGGTTTTTCGTTTTTCCGTTTCGTATCACTTGAATTGTTGTTTTATCTCCGACTTTTAAATCTTTATATAGGATTTGACGGATATCCGCACTGCTTTGGATATCTTTTCCGTTTAATTTGACAATAAC
This sequence comes from Bacillus sp. B28, assembly GCF_029536185.1. Classification (NCBI taxonomy): domain Bacteria; kingdom Bacillati; phylum Bacillota; class Bacilli; order Caryophanales; family Bacillaceae; genus Bacillus; species Bacillus sp. B28. The sequence continues at coordinate 3,273,336 of NZ_CP120511.1, forward strand.
ATCCTCAGATTTCATTCCTGCTTTAGCCGCCGGTGAATTAGATTGAACTTCTTTGACGTAGACACCTTTGCTCAATTGATCGCCAAACAGGCCGAGTGTGTTTTCCTGGTACGTTTCAGGAACTTGCGACATATCAATCATTTGCACGCCTAAGAATGGACGTTCCACTTTTCCGTTTTCAAGAAGCTGGTCAACAATTGGCTCTACATCGTTGCTTGGAATCGCAAAACCGAGTGACTCAACCCCATTTTCACTTACTTTCAAACTGTTGATACCGATCACTTGGCCGTTTGAATTGATTAACGGGCCGCCGCTGTTCCCCGGATTGATTGCCGCGTCTGTTTGCAGCACATTCATCTCAACCGTACCTTGAGTCGTATCGACATCAATCGTCCGGTTAAGTCCGCTGATGATCCCTTGTGTCACTGTTCCGGAGAATTGCTGGCCGAGCGGGTTACCGATGGCGATGACTTTTTCACCTGTGCGCAGCTGCGAAGAATCCCCGAAACTCGCCACTTTTTTGACGTTCTTATTGCTGATTTCCAAAACTGCCAAATCCGTAATTGCATCGCTTCCCACAAGCTTGGCTGTCTCCGTTTTACCATTGTACAGGGTAACAGTCAGCTTATTCGCTCCTTCCACTACGTGGTTGTTTGTAATGATATATGCTTTGTTATTGTCTTTTTTGAAAATGACCCCTGACCCCGTTCCGCTTTCACTTTCTGATCCAGAGCTGCCTTCTGTGCCGAATGTGTTATTTTGAGAGGTTTGGATATTTGAGATTCCGACAATTGTCGGCTCTAAGTCCTCTACCATATCAGCCACGTTGGTCGCGTTTGTCACAGGTGTCGTTGTAAAGTTGTCTGATTGCACCTGTTTATTTGCGGAAGCCGTCTCGGTCGTCTGATTATGGTCAGACGGTAAATAAGGCGCGACGCCGAGCATCAGTCCGCCGCCGATGATCCCGCCTAAAATCGGGCTCAGCCATGCGGCTCTCCGCTTCTTTTCTTTTTTTACAGCTGTTTCTTTCTTTTCCATTTCTAAAGCGGAAGCCGTTTCTTTTCGTCCCGCTTCATCAGAATGAGGCGGATCAAGCAGTTCTTGTTCAGGATGCTCAATCAGCTTTTGGTTTTCTGTATTCATGTTTTCTGTATGTGAAGGTTCTGTGTGTTGTTCTCCGTTCTGGTCATCCCGTCGATAATCCATATGCATACACTCCTTATTCGGTTTTCGTATATCGTTACATATTCATCGCATGTACAAGTTCAATTGTCCCAATAATGAGGAGAAAAGCAAAGCACCAAAATAGAATATGTTTGATCATCCTACATCTTCCCCGCTCTTTTCTTTTCCTTTCTTCCCTTATACACATCATAAACAAACATTGTGGGATAAAAATGAAAAGAATATGTGAAATTATGAAAATTGCCTGCCGTATGTTAAAACTAGTTTATAATGACGTTGAAAGGATGTGAAGAGCCTTGTCATATACCATTTATCTAGTTGAGGATGAGGATAATCTGAATGAATTGCTGACGAAGTATTTAGAGAATGAGGGCTGGAACATTACATCTTTTACGAAAGGCGAAGACGCCAGAAAAAAAATGACGCCGTCTCCCCACCTGTGGATTCTCGATATCATGCTGCCGGATACTGACGGCTATACATTAATAAAAGAAATCAAAGAGAAAGACCCTGACGTGCCGGTCATTTTTATTTCCGCACGAGACGCCGATATTGACAGAGTGCTTGGGTTAGAGCTTGGAAGCAATGACTATATTTCAAAACCATTTCTCCCCCGGGAACTGATTATACGTGTGCAAAAGCTATTGCAGCTTGTCTATAAGGAAGCGCCTGCCGCACAAAAAAACGAAACCATCGTCTCCTCCTATCGGGTCGCGGAAGACGCCCGTGAGGTCTATGATGAAAACGGCAATTTGATTAATTTAACGTCAAAGGAATTTGATCTCCTCCTCTTATTTATCCATCATAAAGGACATCCATATTCCCGTGAGGATATTCTCGTCAAGGTATGGGGGCATGATTATTTTGGAACTGACCGCGTTGTTGATGATCTTGTCCGGAGGCTGCGTAAAAAGATGCCTGAACTCAAAGTGGAGACCATTTACGGGTTTGGCTACAGGATGATGACATCATGAAAAACAAGCCGCTTTCGTTTCAAATATGGGTTGTCATCTCCGGTATCCTGTTAGCCATATCGATTTTATTGCTTGTTTTATTTTCAAACACGCTGCGTGATTTTTTCACCAATGAAACGTACACCACCATTGAAAATGAACAGCATGTTCTGACTGAGTACCGCCTGCCTGGTTCAATTGAAAGGCGCTATTACAGTGAGGAAGCCACAGCGCCGACGACCGTGCGCTCTGTACAGCACGTGCTTCTGCCCGAAAATGAAGCGGCTTCGTCAGACAAGGATTTGAGAATCCTGTCGTCCGCATTTATCCATAAGGTATACCAGCTGGCTGATAAACAGGAAGCCAAAAAGAAACGATACAGCGCTGAAATCAATGGCGAAAAAGTGTTTTTTGTCATTAAGAAGGGACTTTCCGTCAACGGGCAATCCGCCATGATGCTGTCCTATGCACTTGATTCTTATCGGGACGATCTGGCCTTCACCCTGTTCAAACAGCTGCTGTTTATTATAGCGGTTGTCATTTTATTAAGCTGGATTCCGGCGATTTGGCTTGCGAAATATTTATCTAGGCCTCTCGTTTCGTTTGAAAAGCACGTCAAACGGATTTCAGAACAGGATTGGGATGATCCTGTCATAGTGGATCGGAAAGATGAAATCGGCAAATTGGGCCATACTATTGAAGAGATGCGCCAAAAGCTCGTGCAAAAGGATGAAACAGAAAGAACCCTTTTACAAAATATTTCTCATGATTTAAAAACACCGGTTATGGTGATCAGGGGATACACCCAATCCATTAAAGATGGGATTTTTCCTAAAGGAGATCTTGAAAATACAGTAGATGTCATTGAAGGCGAAGCCCTTAAGCTGGAGAAAAAAATAAAAGATTTATTATATTTAACAAAGCTCGATTACTTATCTAAGCAAAAAGTACAACATGAAACATTCAGTATTATGGAAGTGACAGAAGAAGTCATTGAAAGACTGAAATGGGCGCGAAAAGAATTATCATGGGGAATTGATGTAGATGAAGACATTCTCATGCCGGGTGATCCCGAGCAATGGAACAAGCTTCTGGAGAACATACTGGAAAATCAAATCCGCTATGCCGCAACAAAGATTGAAATCATCATGAAACAAGATGATCGGAATATCTTTATCACCATTAAAAATGACGGACCGCATATTGAAGATGAGATGCTTTCCAGCCTCTATGAGCCTTTTAATAAAGGGAAGAAAGGCGAATTCGGCATTGGTCTCAGCATCGTAAAACGTATTTTAACTCTTCATAAGGCGTCTATCTCAATTGAAAATGACAAAACAGGTGTAACATACCGCATAGCAGTGCCAAAATAGACTGTAGATGTTTTTGCAGTCTATTTTTTATGTGAAAGAATAGCCGTTAAAATCTCTATAATTTGTTTTGAGCGGCTGTTTGCATTGATGAACCCATTTTTTCTCTGACAATGTCTGCTTCGGATATTTGACTTTTTCCACTTTAATTCCTCTGTTTCGCAAGCGGCTGATCATTTCGTCCAATTCTCTCATTTCAGATTCACCCTTTCGCTTGAGCTTTGACCGTTCGGTCATCTCAATTTATAATATAAATAATACATGATAAAAAAACAAGTTACAATAAGGTTAAATTTATAACGTACGGTATGACTATATGGTCATATCCTATGTAGGCCTCAGGCTCCGAAAGGGTGGAACCATTTGAAGGAAAAAGAGAAGCTGATTATTGAAACAGCCATTAAACTGTTTGCCCAAAAAGGATATAACTCAACATCGGTTCAGGAAATTGCCAAAGCATGCAAAATTTCTAAAGGCGCTTTCTATATTTATTTTCCTTCTAAAGAAGCGCTGCTTTTGTCTATGCTGAATTACTATTATGATAAAACGTTTACCCGTATTTTAAATATTAAAACGAAAGGCGACAGCCCCAGAACAGCTTACCGCAAGCAGCTTACCGTGTTCTATGAAAACATCCTTGAACACAAAGACTTTATTACAATGCAGATGAAGGAAGGTTCTCTTCCTTATACGGAGGAAGTAGAGCAATACGCGAAAAAAATCCGCCAGACTTCCCTTCAATTTCACATTGACAGTCTGTTAAACATATACGGAGAGAAAGCTGAACCTTATACAGCGGAGCTTTGTTTTCTAATAGAAGGAATCAGCCAGATTTACCTGGAATGCATGATTTTGCTCGGGTATACTGTGAAACCGGATCAATTAGCAGATATCGTTATTAACCGAATTGATGATATGGTCAAAGGCATGTCTGAACGAAACGATGAGCCTTTCATCACATTAGAAGAAGCAAGCTCTTTATTCGGGCCCCTGTCTCACGGACGTCCTGACCCGCTGACTGAATCGATTGTGAAAAGCCTTCGTGAAAAAATAAAAAGCTTGAACACAAACTCCTCTTTTGAATTATCGGAGAGCTTGGACATACTTGAAGCAGAAATGAAGAAAAAAACACCGAAGCTGGTGATCATAAAAGGAATGATCCATAATCTGATGGAGTCGGAAGCTCTCGCAGAGGATGCCGAGCAGCTTACATATCTCTTGAAACAGCAATATATTTAGAAGAACGGCTGCTTGACAAGCAGCCGTTTTTTCTCTATTACGCCTTTGGTTTTACCATATCTTCCGGTTTCACCATTTCGTTAAATTGTTCCTCTGTCAGCAATTCAAGCTTCAAAGCCGCTTCTTTCAGCGTCAATCCCTCTTTATGGGCAAGCTTGGCAATTTTTGCGGCGTTTTCATATCCGATATGCGGATTCAGCGCCGTAACCAGCATTAAAGAATTCGACAGGTTTTCCTGAATCGTTTCTTTATTTGGCTCGATACCGACAGCACACTTATCATGGAATGAGTTCATTCCGTCACTCAGCAGCTGCACGGATTGCAGGAAGTTGTAAATGATCACAGGTTTAAATACGTTTAGTTCAAAGTTCCCCTGACTTGCGGCAAAGCCGATTGTCGCATCGTTCCCCATAATTTGCGCTGCGATCATCGTCAGTGCTTCACTTTGTGTCGGGTTCACTTTTCCAGGCATAATGGAGCTGCCAGGCTCATTTTCAGGAATGACAATCTCCCCGATGCCGCAGCGAGGTCCGCTCGCAAGCCATCTGACATCGTTTGCGATTTTCATTAAATCAGCGGCAAGAGCTTTTAAAGCGCCGTGTGCATATGTGATTTCGTCATGGCTTGTCAGCGCGTGGAATTTATTCGACGAGCTGTTAAACGTTTGACCTGTCAGTTTCGTGATCTCCTCTGAAACAAGCTCTCCAAATTCAGGGTGAGCATTGATTCCTGTTCCGACAGCTGTCCCTCCGATTGCAAGCGCACGCAATTTGTCTGTCGCTTCTAAAATCATTTCCTTCGAACGATCGAGCATGTGCACCCATCCGCTGATTTCCTGTCCAAGAGTCAGAGGTGTGGCATCCTGAAGGTGCGTACGTCCGATTTTCACAATATCATTGTATGCTTTCGCTTTTTCGTCTAACGTATTGCGAAGCTGATCAAGCGCAGGCACAAGCTGTTCATAGACAGATAAAACGGCAGCAACGTGCATCGCTGTCGGGAACGTATCGTTTGAGCTTTGGCTGCGGTTAACGTCATCGTTTGGATGAATCGTTTGATCAGAGTTCTTTTCTTTTAATAACGCAGTCGCGCGATTGGCCACCACTTCGTTCATGTTCATGTTGCTTTGTGTGCCGCTTCCGGTCTGCCATACAACGAGCGGGAAGTTATCATCATATTTGCCTTTGAGCACATCATCACAAACTGCTGCAATGGCTTCCGCTTTTTCCGCATCTAGATTGCCCAGGCGTTTATTAGCGATCGCCGTGCTGCGTTTCAATATTGCAAACGCCTTCACAACACGCATCGGCATTTTTTCAGAACCAATCTTGAAGTTCTCCTTGCTTCGCTGTGTTTGGGCGCCCCAAAATTTATCAGCAGGAACTTTTACTTCTCCCATGGTGTCTCTTTCAATTCTGTAGTCCATTTTATGTATCCCTCCATAACGGTTGCTTCAATAGATCAAATTCGCCAGTGATATAAAAAATCCTTTTTATTTTTCGATCTTGGCAGATTTTAATTTTAATTCAAGATATACGCGGGAGTCCTTTGAATATTTGTACTTCGGATTCGTTCGTCCGTACTCCCTTGATGTATAAGAGACATCGTAATGCTTTTCAAATGATTTAATGAGCTGTTCTATTTCTTCTTGTTTTCCTGCAAGTCTTACCTGTGCCACTTCATATCCTCCGCTTTCATAAAAAAACTTCTGCCATAAAATACTGTAACACAGTATATCATTTTTTTAACAGGAAAAGATAACCTCTACTAAGGTTTTGGACAAGAGGTGACCTCGTTGGAACAAACAGAATTTAAGGAATATATACACGATAATTTAGCAATGGTGCTTCCAAAATTAAAAGAAAACGATGATCTGGTGAAAAACAAAAAAATGCTGGCGAACGGACTTGTTTTTTACTATCTCTACTTCAGTGAATTGAATGACCAGCAGAAGGTTTTAGAATCGATCAAAACCTTAATCAAGGATGAGGAGACGCTGACGCTTGAGCAGGTCAAAAAACGCCTCGACCAAATTGACGCAAGGCCGATAGAAACGGCAGAAAAAACGGTTAAGGAGATTCTCAGCGGCAATTGTGCGGTGTTTGTTAATGGACTCAACAAAGCCTATATCCTGTCCACAGGAAAGAAACAAACAAGAAGTCTGGCAGAGCCGACGACTGAAAAAGTGGTTCGCGGACCAAAGGTTGCGTTTGTGGAGGATATCGATACAAATCTTGCTCTGATCAGGCAAAGGACCTCTCATCCGAAACTCATTACCAAAAAAATCATGATTGGCGATAACAAACTGAAGCCAGCGGCGATGATGTACATTGAAGGCAAAGCAAAAAAGTCCGTTGTGAAAGAAGTAAAAGCGCGGCTTAACAATATCAAACTAGAGGATATCCAGGACAGCGGAACGCTTGAAGAACTTATTGAAGATAATAAATACTCGCCATTTCCGCAAATTCAAAATACGGAAAGGCCCGATAAAGTGTCGTCCGCCCTGTTCAACGGCCGGGTTGCGATTTTGGTGGACAGTTCCCCATTTGTGCTTTTGGTGCCGGTTTCTCTCGGTGTACTGATGCAATCTCCGGATGATTACTATGAACGCTGGATCTCGGCATCCCTCATCCGGTCGCTGCGTTTTGCTTCTATATTCATCACCTTGTTTTTGTCATCGATTTATATCGCACTCGTGTCATTCCACCAAGGGCTCTTGCCGACCGCGCTCGCCGTCACAATTTCAGCAAACAGAGAAAACGTGCCGTTTCCTCCGATATTTGAAGCCTTGCTGATGGAAGTGACGATCGAGCTGCTAAGAGAAGCCGGGCTGCGTCTTCCAAACCCATTGGGACAGACGATCGGTCTCGTCGGGGGTGTCGTCATCGGACAAGCGGCGGTAGAAGCGAATCTCGTCAGTTCGATTATGGTGATTGTCGTCAGTGTCATTGCCCTTGCATCCTTTACCGTTCCCCAATACGGAATGGGGCTGTCTTTCCGGGTGCTGCGTTTTATTTCGATGTTTTCCGCCGCAATACTCGGGCTGTACGGGATTATTTTATTTATGCTGGTCATTTATACGCACCTTACGAGACAAACGAGCTTTGGATCTCCGTATTTTTCGCCAAATGGATTTTTCAGCCTGAAAAATACAGAGGATTCCATTATCCGTCTCCCAATTAAAAACAAACCAAAAGAGGCGAATAATCCAAATGAGCCAAAAACAGACTCCACTCAAACTTAATACCTTTCAAGGTATTTCTGTTGTTGCAAATACAATGCTCGGTGCCGGTCTTTTAACATTGCCTCGAGCGCTGACCAGTAGGAGTAATACTCCTGACGGCTGGATCTCGCTGATATTAGAAGGTGTCATTTTTATTTTTTTCATTTATTTAAACACGCTCATTCAGAAAAAACATCAATATCCCTCACTGTTTGAGTATTTGCGGGAAGGCCTTGGGAAATGGATTGGCAGCATTATGGGGCTTTTGATCTCCTGCTATTTTATCGGAGTGGCCAGTTTTGAAACCAGGGCGATGGCTGAAATGGTGAAGTTTTTCCTGCTGGAGAGAACGCCGATTCAGGTCATTATTATAACGTTTATCTGCTGCGGCATCTATTTAATCGTTGGGGGGCTAAGTGATGTTTCGCGGCTGTTTCCTTTTTATTTAACGGTTACGATTATTATTTTGCTGATTGTGTTTGGGATCAGTTTTAAAATTTTTGACATCAATAACTTGCGCCCTGTTTTAGGTGAAGGCTTGGGCCCCATTGCGAACTCCCTAACTGTTGTTTCGATCTCTTTTTTAGGAATGGAAGTGATGCTGTTTCTTCCTGAACATATGAAAAAAAAGAAATACACATTCAGATACGCGGCTATTGGCTTTCTGATCCCGATTATTTTATATATCCTGACGTATATCATTGTTGTCGGGGCTTTGACAGCTCCTGAGGTAAAAACGCTGATCTGGCCGACCATTTCTCTCTTTCAGTCTTTTGAGCTGAAAGGCATATTCATTGAACGGTTTGAATCGTTTTTACTGGTCGTCTGGATTATTCAGTTTTTCACAACGTTTGTCATTTACGGGTATTTTGCCGCTAACGGGCTGAAGAAGACGTTTGGATTATCGACTAAAAAAAGCATGGTGCTCATCGGTGCGGCTGTCTATTATTTTTCTTTATGGCCGGATGACACCAATCAAGTCATGATGTACAGCGATTATCTGGGGTACATTTTCGTCTGCCTGTTTCTGCTTCCCTTCATTCTGTTTTTCATTGTAGCTCTCAAAAGGAGGATTACAGCAAAATGAAAATCCGGATTTTAAGTATGTTCATATGTATCCTATTGCTGACCGGATGCTGGGACAGCCGGAATATTGAGGAATTAAGCCTGATCATTGGTGTTGGCTTAGACAAGCCGGATGATAAAAATTTAGAACTGACACAGCAGATTCTCGTGCCGAAAAAAATAAGCGCCAAGGAAGGCTCTTCATCTGATCCGACACAGCTTGCTATCACAAAGGGTGAAACGGTCCATCAAATGATGAGAACATCTGCATTAAAGCATAATCCTACGTTTTCACAGCATTTGCGTCTCATTCTGCTTTCCAAGAGCGTGATTGCGAATCATATTGGAATGGACGCGATCATTAACCAGTTTGTCAGAGACAACGGAACAAGGAGGAGTTCGTACGTCTTTGTCACCGATGGCAGAACTAAGGATATATTTAAAATGAATGATCAAGGCGAACCCGCATCCAATGTAATTTACGATCTGACAGAGAATAATGCGGTCACGATCAGAATGATGGAGCCTGTTACATTGGGGGAGATCTCAGAACATTTGACCTCTGACGATTCGTTCCTCATCCCTCATGTCGGTAAGGAAAACGGCAAACTCGCGATAAACGGGGCCACAATCATCAAAGACAAATTATGGTACCGGAATTTAACTCCGGTTGAGGTTCAAAATATCAACTTATTTACAGGCACTGTCGAAGGAGGCGTCATTGATATGAGGCATAATGGCAATCTTTTTTCTTACGAAGTGTACTCCAGCAATCGTAAAATCAAAACTGACTATAAGGACGGAAAGTTCAAATTCACCGTCACACGCAATATTGAAGGGCGTTTATCCGAGGACTGGAATCCGAATGAAGATTCCTTTAAGGACTCGTATATCAAAGAAATTGAAAAGACAGTCGAAAAACGATTAGAAGAAACAGTAACAGCATTTATTACAGACAAACTGCAGAAAGATATCAAAGCGGACGTGACGGGATTGGGAAACGAGGTCAGAATCCATTATCCTCAGAAGTGGAAAAAGATTTCAAAAAAATGGGATGATTATTTCAGCAATGCGGAAATAGACTACCGCGTCAATGTGGTTGTCAGAGACTTCGGGACGAAGGGCGCGTCCAAATAGCGGACGCCTATTTGACGAGGTGATTTCGGTGTGCGTAAACCGCCGCCTGTGTCCGGTCACTGACATCCAGCTTTGATAAAATATTGGTGATGTGGGTTTTGACTGTTTTGATCGTGATAAACAGCTCCTCGCCAATTTCTTTATTTGTTTTTCCTTCTGCAATCAAACAAAGAATCTCAAGCTCCCGTTTCGTGAGAGATTCATGCGGGAGCGCGTTTTCGCCTGAGTGGCGCAGCCGGGATAATACTTTCCCCGCCACTTTTGATTCAAGCTTTGGCTCTCCCTTGCTTGCGGCACGGATCGCATCAGCGATTTCGGCCGCTTTTGACGTTTTTAATAAGTAGCTGAGCGCTCCCGCTTCAATGACCGGGTAGACTTTGTCATCATCAATGAAGCTTGTGAGCACAATAATTTTCGGATCGGAAAGCTTCTGGCAAATTTGCTTTGTCGCTTCAATGCCGTCCATGCCCTCCATGACAAGATCCATTAAAATCACATCAGGCTTTAATTCAACAGCAAGCTGTACACCCTCGCTGCCATCAGATGCTTCGCCGATGACATCAATATCGGGCTGTGCTTCCAAAAAAGCGGCGAGCCCCATTCTGACCATTTCATGATCATCAATCAACAATACTCGAATCACGTTCGTTCTCTCCTTTTTCTTCCGGGAAAATCGGGACCTTTACTTCGATTTGTGTGCCTTTTCCTTCAACCGAAATCACCTCGGCGACTCCGCCGATTTCGCTTGCACGTTCTTTCATCGAATTCAAGCCGTAGGATGACGCTTTTACCTGGCCCATCTTGAATCCTTTTCCGTTATCAATGACCTTCAGCCGCAGCTGATTGTTCTTTGCGCCGAGGATTACGGATACTTTTGAGGCTTTTGAATGCCTGAATACATTCGAAAGAGCCTCCTGTACGATCCTGAATAAATGATCCTCTACTCCTTTGGAAATCGCTGTATCCTGAATGTCCCACTCGATATCAAGCGGCTGTTTTTTCCGGAACTCGTCCAAAAGCTCCGTGAGACCCTCCTTCAGCCCTTTCCCTTCGAGCGTCACTGGCCTTAAATGGAGCAGCAGCGCCCTCATTTCATTTTGGGCTTCTCCCGCCATGTGCTCTACCATCTTGATCCGTTTCACAGTTTTATCATCCGTAGCTTTTACGTGTTCTAATACAGCGGAGGTCATCATGGATATCGCAAAGAGCTGCTGGCTGACAGCATCGTGCAGATCTCTTGCCAATCGCTGGCGTTCTTCTGTAATGACCGATTTCTTCATTTGCACCTGCCATTCAGCCCGTTCATTTGAAAGCTTTTGCAGGGAAGCGACTTGAAGTTCAACCCGCTTCGCCATTTCGTTCAGCTGATCGGCTGCAAGCCCGATTTCATCGTCCCCGAGCGGCGGTATTCGATAAGCGAAGTTGCCGTTTTCAAATGTTAAAATCGATTCGATCAATGTATCGACCCTTGTTTTCAGCCGGTTGCCGTACATGTAGCCTGACGCAAAACCGATCGTAAGGCTGATCAGCACCAAAATCAGGATAAATGGAATCCCGAACCAGCTTGACGACAGCAGCACAAACGGATCGAGCCGATAGTAAACCATCATAAAAGAAATCAAGCAGACAAAAAGGAGCAGACTGATTCCCGTGGTCATGCGAATGGCGCGCCACTGGAGACTGGCAAGCAGTTTTTTTCTCATACGTATTTCACATCCACATCACCGATAAATAGGGAGACGGATACTTTTACCCGGCGTTTGGACTCGCTGAAATCAGAAGACGCGGCGTATACCTTTGTGCCTAATCCGCTTTTCTTCGAGCCGATCAGATTAATGTCGCCGATAAAAACGGACGAGCTGACAGCCACTTCAAGGTCTGATGGAACATAAATATCAACGTTTCCGATCACTCCGCTGATGACAATCGTGCTCTCTCCCTCCGGGATCATCGCTTTTGACAAGTCGATTTTCACATCGCCGATAAAACCCGATACATTTAAATCATTCAGATCAAACGGCTGCTTCATCATCAGCAGCTCGCCGATAAAAAAGCTTCGCATGTCAGGGTGTTTCACATCTTTAGGAGGCTCGGACTGTTTTTCTTTTTTCGTTAAGTCGATAGGCTTCTCATTCGGTTCAAAAATTGGCTTTCCTTTCACAAGCCGGTAGCCTGCGTAGATTAAAAATGCGGCAAACGCGTAGCCAAATAAGTTAAAGGTGATGCTGAACAGATTTTTCAAAAATAAGAAAGCGGCAAAGATATACATGACGGACCCAAGCCAGTCACGGGAGTATTTTTTTAAAAAATAGCCGGCAATCAGAAAAAAGAGCGGCCAAAACAGCAGATCGCCTATTCCGATAATTTGCAAAAACATACTGATGCCAAATAAAGCAATCATAAGTCCAAGAAGCTGTTTTTTTGTCATTCTGGTTGTTCCGCCTCCTTTCTTCTGCCAGATGCTACTGTATCGCTACATCCCCGCTGTCTGTTTTAATATCGACTAGATGCTGGCCGCTTCCATGTGAGCCTGTGATTTGATGATGATCTTTATGTGCTGTATCAGCAAATGGATACGCCGAACTGACGCTTCCGCTCTCTGAAGCCGTATTGACTTTGAAACTGCCGTTTTCGGGAAGCTCCAGATTCACATCACCGCTCGTTAATGTGACAGCTGAAGAGCCTGCTACCTTTTCTAAATCCGCGCGAAAGTTTCCTGATGTCATCCGTACATCAAGTGAGCCTGACACACCGTCCAAGTTTGCGTCGCCTGAAGTTAAGCGGATGCCGGCTGTTTTAGCGTCTGTATTTGATATCGACACATCCCCGGAAGAGCCCTTCACCTTCAGCTCCTGAAGGCGGATACCCGTTACGTCCATATTTCCGCTTGCAGATGCTGCGTTCAGCTCGGAAAGCGCGAGATGTTTGTTACCGGCTACAGACACGTCGCCGCTTGATGTTCTCACAACCAAACCGCCTTTGTACGTGTATGGAATGCGGACGACAAGGGAAGAGCGATGAAATCCATTCAAAAATTGAAATTCTTTTTCCTTTGCCGTCAGCTCCAGCTTTCTTCTCTTTTCAGCCACAAACAATTTCCCGGAGTCACCTGAGATGGTTGCTGATATGTCATTACGCTCTTCCGCTATGATCTTCACATTCTTGTGATCCGATTCAATGCTTACGCTTTCGATCTCATGCGGTGAAGCACTGGCTGAATCAGCTTCAGTGCCGTTTATGAATGAAAGACCTTCAGCAAGCACGTCTTTGATTACAACTGCGGAAAAAATAAGAATACCGGCAATGATCAGCAGTTTGCCCAGCATTTTTTTCATTTGTTTTCATCCTTCTCATTCATTCTATTATAAAGGAAAAGCCTGTGAATTGATACGTGCGGAAGGGAAGGACTTGACGAAAACCCTTCCCTGTCCCGCTTATTCATTTGCTGCATGTGATGTTTGATCTGATTTTTTCAATGAGAGTTCCCGCATCTTTTCGATTTCAGCTTCTACTTCACCCGCAAATTCACTTCGGCTCGATTCTGTGCCGGCTTCCGCTGATTTCGAATAATCAGCACGGATTTCCATTTCCTCAATTCGGTTTTCAATCCGCAGAAATTCACGATACGCGCTTTCACTGTCAATTTTGTCGAATGTCGCGTTCATATGCTCTTTTGCTTTTGCCGCGTTTGCCCGGGCAATCAGCGCCTGTTTTTTATCCTTTACGTCCTGAAGTCTTGTTTCAAGTGTGGCCAGCTGTTCTTTCAGCTCAGCCAGCTGGCTGCTTGCCTGTTCGTAGGAAGCTTTGTGCTCTGCTGCCTTTCCCTCTAAATACTTCATTTCTGTCAGCGCTTTTTTCGCAAGCTCTTCTTCACCGGCATCAAAAGCGAGCTGAGCTTGATTCTTACGCTTTCCAGCCACTTCATTTGCTTCTTCATATTTTTTCTTAAATTGAAAGGCAATCGTATGCTGTTTGACGAGCGTTTGTTTTGCTTTTGCAATATCGCTTTCCATATCACGAACGTATTGATTCAGCATCACCTTAGGGTTCTCCATTTTATCCAAGCCTTCATGAACTGACGCAACAAACATATCTCTCATTCTTTTTAATACCATACCGTTATTCCTCCTTATATCATGTGTTATTTTTTCTTTAAGAAATTTTCCCACTCGTCATCAAAATGAGACTGGTAGCCGGCAGAAGCTGGTTCAGGATCAAAGCCTGACACATCGCTTTCCACGGATCCGTTTTTCATCAGTTTCCAGCCGTAATACACCATAGCGGCTGCGAGTGCAATTCCGACGAGAAACGGCAGTGAGCAAATGAGCATCATCGCCCCGATTCCGCCCAAGATAATACCTGTGATGGTTTTGCCCGCTGCGAATCTTTTGATTCCCGCGTATGTCAGCAAGCCCCCGATCGCAAGCGGAATGATAAAGCCGAAGCTGCCTCCCCCAAAAAAGACGGAGATTCCAAATACAATTAATAAGAATCCGCCTATCGTTTTCTTGTTGATCTTCATGCAGATCCTCCTTTCGTTTTCCTTGTCTTCATCTTATACAAAACAGAAGATGAGCAAAACGAATCAGAGATTGATTTTTGGATAAGACCAGAGTCGTAGACAGCACCGGACCCAGCGGCATAAAAAAAAGCCATGCACGAGGCATGGCTTCTTCAAAAACCTTTACAGATGAACACTTGCTTCCCTTTCTTTTACCAAATCGGATTGTTCTGCTTTGGCCAGCTTTGTAAACAGAAGGATTCCGATACCCGCGATAATTTCCACAACTCCCCCGGCAGCGATCACTTTCCCTGAACCAAAAGCATTTGCGGCATATCCGCAAATGACAGCGCCGGCCGGAATCGAAATATTTGAGATCATATGTATGACGGCATAAACTTGCGGCTGGTCCTCGCTATCGACAGATGTCTGTATAATCGTATACTCAGGAACATTGATCGCACTGACAGCAGCGCCAAATGTAAAGGCGGCGAAAAAGACGAGCGGCAAAAAGGTATTCATTCCGGTAATAAAGAAAGCGAACCCTTCAATAATGCCTGCCGTTACGAAAAGCAGTCCGTACTTGTTTACTTTTACTTTTGTCAGTACAAATCCCAATAAAAACGCGCCTATTGCGGTGGTGGCTTTTAATAGCGAATATACAATCGGCTGTCCGTTTAAATCCTCCGCAACATACACAGCGGAGAGCGCTTCCCAAGGGGCTGCCGCGAAATTCATAAAAATACAATAGATAGCGAGCGGATATAAGATTTGGTGTTTTCTGACAAGGACAAAACCGCGTTTCAGTCTGCCAAAATATGTACCTCTCTGCGCAACGGCCGCTGATTCCGATTTTGTTTCAACAGCAGTGTATTTGATAAAGAGAACAAGAAAACCAGAAATAAGATAAAGTACGAGAGCCATAAGCATTGTATATGAAGGACTGATAAACGTAAGGAGAGCGCCGCATAGTGTCACAGCTCCAAGCCGGACAATTTGGGCGGACGACTGCAGCACAGCATTTGCTTTTTGAATGCCCTTTTCATCTACAATTTGAGGGATTAAAGCAATGGAAGCAGGATTGTAGGCAGCACCAGTAGCTGAATGTACAATCATAAGAGTCATAACAAACCACAGCGGAGAGAATCCGCCGAAATGGCAGATCGGAATGATTAAAACAACCGCGGCTCTTGTCAGGTCTGAAAAGTACATCCAGAATTTCAATGTATTCTGCTTCATGAAAGGACCCGTCACAGGTGCTAAAACGGCTTCCGGCAAAAAGGTGACAGCAATCAATAAAGCAGTTCCGATCGCACCTTCACCGTCAAAAATTAAAAACCATAATATCGAATTAAATGCGAACATATCGCCGGAAATCTTGACTATTCTTGAGAAAAAAAGAAAGTTGAAATTTCTCTTCCAGACGCTATCACTTTCAATGAATCTCACCATCTATCAGAGCCCCCCACTGCCTATTTTTTACATCAATTTGTTACAATATCTCATTTTTCCATTTTTCAGTCAATAATTCATAAGGTTCATTTTTTGTCGTAAAAAGGGAAATTGACAGAATGAAAAAAATAAAAAGCCGGCATGTATTGAAAATGCCAGCTTTCATTAATGTTTTTTATGATCCGCTGCTGTTTCGATCGCGAAACACAATAGCGCTTCTTTCATACTCCACATCGTCAATACCGCTTCTCACGTTGACAACCCGTGCTGCGGCAAAGAAATAGTCGGACAATCGATTGAGATAACGGAGCACCATTTCATGGATCTCTTCCGTTTTCATCAGCGCCACCACTTGGCGCTCCGCCCGCCTTGTAATGGTGCGCGCCACATGGAGAAGCGAAGCGGCCTTTGATCCGCCCGGAAGAATAAATCTCTTTAGTTTAGGTGCCTCTTCTGTATAGGCGTCGATGCGCATTTCTAAAAAAGAAACGGAGTCTTCCTTCAATTTATAGTCTCTTTTTTCTGTAATGATTGCCAGATCGCCCCCGCAGTCAAAGAGCTCGTGCTGAATGTTGAGCAGCTCGGCCGTTAGATCCTCAAAGCCGCGCTTCCCGGAAAGCTCTGCCAAAGCCAGTCCGACAAAACTGTTCAGCTCATCAATCGTGCCGTAGCTTTCTACTCGGAGGCTGTCCTTGTCTGTTCTGCCTCCGATTAAACTCGTTTGCCCGTTATCGCCTGTTTTTGTATATAGTTTCATCTTAACTGTCTCCTTTACAGACTTATTCAAGCAGGTCCGCAGCCTCTCGCACACATTCAGCTGTCCCAAATCGAATCAATTGATTCAGCCGTTTTTCTATGATTTCTGAAAAAGTCTCTTCAGTTTGTGTCGCTGCAACGAGGATTTCTCCATGTTCATCCTGTTCACCACCCAGCACTTTCATCCGCTCAGCTTCCGCCCCCATGACAGTCCTGACGAAGAATTGGTCTGTCGCAAAGCCGTTGATCAAAATCCATATCGAAAAGCCGGACATGACACAAATACATACCGACAGCTCTTCGTCATCAAACGTACGGCACACAAGCCGGTCAAGTCTGCCGGAGGAGGCCATCGCACAGGTTTCCTGCGGATAAAAGCCGTTTTCAGATAAATAGGCTGAAAGCTCCTCTTTTCGATCTGACTGGGCAGGCAGCCGTTTATGAAGAAACGTCCGGTTCCAAGAAAAGCCTGAACCGACAGGAGCAGAAGACAGCGTGCGGAGCGGGATTCCCGTTTGCAAGAGGATCTCGTCGCTCCGCACTTGCAGCAACGTTTCAAACGGAATCGCCTGCTGATTTAGGACGCTGTTTTCAGGCTGAATTGCAATAAGCGGTTTAGGCAATTGATGATGGATAAAAGTGCTGACTTTCGTGTTATACAACGCCTCAATGTGCTCTTCTGTGATGGCGGTTTCCGGTTTTTGCTTAGGTCCGGCTGTTCCGTTTTTTATAAAGACGATTTCATCACAGTACAGGCTAGCGGTATTCAGATCGTGAAAAACACTGACAGCAGTCAGCCCATTTTCTCTCGTCAGGCGCTTGATAAGATCGAGCAGTTCTTTTTGATAGGCCAAATCCAGAAAATTAGTCGGTTCGTCTAAAAATAAAATGCGCGGCTGCTGCGCCAGTGCTTGAGCCAAATAAACCCGCTGCTGTTCGCCCCCGCTTAGATCACGAATCGATTTCTCAGCGAAAGCGAGTACCCCTGTTTGTTCCATCGCATTCCGAATCATGGCTTCATCCTCTTCAGTCTGCTGGCTGAACAGCCCTTTTTGAAATGGATATCTGCCGAAGGATACGGTTTCTTTGACAGTGAAGCTAAAGGCTTGTTCTGTTTTTTGCGGCAGAACTGCCATCATTTGAGCCAGTTTCTTCGGTTTATATTCAGTGAGTGGTTTGCCAGCCAGACAAACGGAGCCTTCTATTGCCGGAAGTGTTCCTGTCAGCAAGTGAAGCAGTGTTGTTTTTCCGCTCCCGTTCGGTCCGAGAATGCCAAGAAATTCTCCCTTCTTCACTGTTAAACTGATATTTTTAATCAGCCGGCTGTCTCCGTAACCTCCCGACAGCCTCTCTGCCTTGATCATAAGCTTCTCCCCCCGCGATGCTGCCGAATTAAAATCAGAGCGAAAACAGGAGCTCCCGCTAAGGCTGTAATAATGCCGATCGGCAGTTCAACCGGTTCAATCATTGTTCTCGAAAGCAGATCGGCCAAAACGAGAAATCCCGCGCCAAGCAAGGCAGACAGCGGCAATAAATGCCGGTGATCCGTTCCCCACAGCAATCTTGTGATATGCGGAATCACAAGCCCGACAAAGCCAATGGTGCCGGATACAGCCACAGCACTGCCTGTCAGCAGTGACCCTGCAATTAAAATCAGCATTTTTCTGTGCTGGACGCTGACCCCGAGAAGCCTTGCTTTCTCCTCTCCATAGGTCATCACGTTGAGTTCTCTTCCGTTTATGATCAGGAGCATGGTTCCTAAAAGAAAAAACGGGAGAAACAGGGCAACGTAGCTCCAGCCTCTCATCGAGACGCTGCCAAGCAGCCAATGCACAATCGGCAGCAAATTATCGCCTGTCAGAGCAATGATGAGAGCAATAAATGCGCCCAAAAATGAATTGATGATGACACCGGTCAGAATAAGCGTAGAGACAGACATCGAAGCGTGAACGAGGCGGCTGAACGAAAGAACAGCCACAATCGTGACAAGCGCTGCGGCTACACTCACAACCGGCAGTGTAAAGCCTCCGATGACAGGGAACTGCAGTCCAAAAAATAAGGTCGAAACCGCTCCGACGGAAGCACCGGACGAAACACCGAGCGTATACGGATCAGCAAGCGGATTTTTTAAAAGTCCCTGAAAAGCGGCCCCTGCGATAGAAAGAGCCGCCCCCACAAGGGCGGCCAGCACGACTCTCGGCAGTCTGATATTCATCATAATATTTGTATACATTGGATCATAGGTGCCGGCAGAGCCGCCAAAACCTTCATGCCAAAAGATATGAAAGATGGCGGATATCGGAATTGGCAGACTTCCGCAGGAAATGCCCAATATGATACTGGCAGCTAAAAATAAGAAACTGATGCTATAAGCAGCAAAACGATTATTCTTTAAATGTATCCGGGTAGATGCTTTCCGCAAGTTCTTCGACCCCTTCGATCAGACGCGGACCTGAACGTGTGACGAGATCAGGATCAACATCATAAACGCGATGATGTTTCACAGCATTGATTCCGCTCCAGCCATCGCGTTTTTCCACCGCATCCGCTTTTACACCGTCCGTTGTGACAATGGCGTCTGGATTCAGCTTTACGATGGCCTCGTCTGTCATTTGCACCCAGCCTTTTTGATCCGCTGCAGCGTTTTTAGCATGGATGACATTCAGCATTTCATTCATAAACGTGTCTTTTCCGGTTGTGTAAATGTCAGGATCAGGCGAAACCTCAATAAAGACGCTTTTTTCCTCGTCTTTTGAAATGGATTTCGCTTTTTCTTTAATCTCATGCAGGTCTGATTTCATGCTGTTGACCAGTTGGCCCGCTTTTTTCTCAGCTCCGGCAGCTTCACCGATCATTTCGATTGATTTGTATACCTCTGCGAATGATTGTGCATCATTGACAGTCAGCACAGCAATGCCAGCGTCCTTCAGCTGCTTGATGGCATCTGCTGATGCTGACATGGAAGATTCATGAGCGAGAACGAGATCAGGTTTAAGAGAAATGACTTTCTCGACGTTTACATTCATATCCCCAACCTTCTCAACCTGTTTGACTTCCTTTGGATATGTATCGTTTGTGGTGACGCCGACCACTTTGTCACCGAGTCCGAGAGCATATGTAATTTCCGTGTTGCTCGGCATTAACGAAACAATTTTTTTCGGCTCCTTTTTGATGGTAACATCCTGGTTTGACGCATCATCAATTGTGACAGGGAACGCTTCAGACGCAGCTGTCTTTTGCTTCGCATTGGAATCCTTCTCACCTGCCGCATTGCCGCAGCCTGAAATCATAATGGCGGTCAGCAGAAGCGCCGTCCATATTCCAGCTAATTTTTTCATACCCTTTCCTCCTAAATGAACTAAAAAAGCATCTCTACGATGGTAAAGACGCTGTAAACAACAAAAAAGCCTATTGTTTACACATCATCTGTCCTCGCAGACTTCGTGTTTATCAAACAGGCAGGTATCCTGGCTCTTGGCGCAAAGGCCAATTACAGTGGCGGGACCGCACCGGCTTTTACCGGTTTCCCTATTAAGCCGGCTATTTTCACGTACCGGCACCTGTTTGACATTCGTATCCTTTTTCGGAGTTATTATACTATATGGCTGACAGGCTTGTATATGCAGTATGAATGACTTTTCCTCAGCTGCATGTATGGAAGCAAAATTCTCGTAAACACTAAATTTCATCTTGTATACTAAGTAGCATGATCAATAAAAAAGGAATGATTCTTATGGACTTACAGCTAAAAGACAAGCTTGTCTTAATCACAGGCTCAACTTCCGGCATCGGGAAAGCCGCAGCGAAAAGCTTTTTGCAAGAAGGTGCAGCCGTTATAGTCAATGGCCGAAAACAAGAGACAGTCGATCGCACGGTTGAAGAGCTTTCTTCATATGGAACGGTGCATGGAGCAGCCGCTGACTTATCAAAACCGGATGAAGCAGCAGCTTTTCTTGAAAAAGTGAAGCAGATCGGTGATATAGATGTTCTTGTCAACAATCTCGGGTTCTTTGAAGTGAAGGATTTCGCCGAGGTAACGGATGAAGAATGGAATCAATATTTTGAAGTAAACGTGATGAGCGCTGTTCGGACAAGCCGTCACTTCCTTCCAAAGATGCTTGCCAAAAACAGCGGCCGCATTTTGAATATCGCAAGTGAAGCAGGCGTCAAACCGCTTCCGACTATGATTCCTTATTCAATGACCAAAACAGCGCTGATCAGCCTGTCCAGAGGAATGGCTGAAATGACGAAGGGCACAAAGGTTACGGTTAATTCAGTGCTCCCGGGACCTACTTGGACAGAAGGCGTTGCTTCCTATATGGAGGGCGCCGCAAAGGCAGCCGGCCAGGATACAGATACATTTGTGAAAGACTATTTCAAAGTGAATGAGCCGACTTCACTCATTCAAAGATACGCAACAGCCGAAGAAGTCGCGAGCACAATTGTATTCCTCGCATCTGATGCCGCATCTGCCATTAACGGCACGGCACAGCGTGTGGAAGGCGGAATTATCCGTTCACTTTAAATGCAAAAACGCATCCGTTTTCGGATGCGTTTTTTTATAACTCCCCAGCGAATGGAACCGGCTGGTATCCGCCCGTTTCAAGTTGGGCTGAAAACAATCCGCCCGCATAAGGCTGTTCATATCTTTCTGTTTCGGTCATTTGTTCAGTAGCTGTTGTGATGTAAAGGGTTTTCATGTCCTGGCCGCCGAACGCACAGCACGTGACATATTTGGCCGGAACACTTATAGAATCAATTTCTTTTTTCTGAAAAGGATCAATGTGAACCACACGGCTCCCGCCAAACAGCGCTACCCACAGCATACCGTTTTGATCAATTGTCATGCCATCCGGCAATCCATCCGATTTTTCAAAATGATAGACGGTTTCTGGGTTTGAGACGTTTCCGCTTTCGGGATCGTATTGATAGCACACAATCTCCTGCGTCGGCGTGTCAATGTAGTACATCAGGCTGCGTTCGCGATCCCAATCCAAACCGTTCGAGGTTGAGACTTGATCTTTCATTTTGACAAGGCTGCCATCTGTGTCCAAACGGTAAAGCGAGGCTTGTTTTTGTTCGCCTTCCATGCTCGTCGTTCCTGCCCAAAGCCTTCCGTACGGATCACATTTGGCGTCGTTAAACCGAAGGCTCTCATGCATATCCTTGGGCTGTTTGATTTTTTCAAGACTATCATCATGAAGATGATACAGGTAAAAACCGTCTTTCATCGTCATGATCAGCTCATCCTTTGAATATTTCGCAAGCGCCGTCACAAAGGATGTAAATTTGACCGAACGATTGATTTTTTCTTTAGGATCGAAAATATGGAGCTCGCTTCCTAAAATATCAACCCAGTATAAACGGCCGTTTTCTTCATCCCATAACGGACCTTCACCGATTACTGCCCTAGTGTCTGCTTCTAATACTGCATCCATGTGTAACACCTCTTTAGCTTCAGTCTATATATTGTTATTCCCGGCAAAGAGGTGTCCAAACCACACGCCTTATTCTTTTTTGAAAAGGATGGTAATGACGGAGCCGATATTGATCCTGCTGTTGACGTGAATCGTTCCGTTATGCAGGTGCACCAGCTCTTTGGCAATCGCCAGTCCAAGCCCCGTCCCGGCAGACGGATCTTTCGTATTGGTACCTCTGTAATAACGGTTAAATAAATGGGTGATCGTTTCCTCATCCATTCCTTTCCCATTGTCTTTGACCTTCAATGAAATATGATTTTTTGTCTGTTCAAGAATTACCTGAATCGCTGTTCCTTTACCGTTGTGCTTCACAGCATTTCCAAGCAGATTTTCCAGAATGCGTCTGAACCAGGCTTCATCCAGCGCAAATTCAATATGCTCTTCTCTTGATACAAACGAAATATCATACCCTTCAGAAAACGGGTTTTTCTTGAAGTCCTCAATGACATTTTTAAAAAACGGAATGAGGCTCGTGAGCTTTCTCTCCATCGGCAGAGCGTCATTTTTCAGACGATACGTTAAATTTAAGTCCTCGATCAGCTTTGACATGTATTCCGATTTCTCTCTGACAACCTGTCCCATTTCCTTCACTTCATCAGGAGACCAGTCGTATTGCTTCGATTCAAGCATCATGCTGTAGCCGTAAATGCTGCTGAGGGGCGTTTTTAAATCATGAGACAAACCGGCGATCCATTCTTCCCGTGTCGCCTGGATTTTTTCTCTGTTTGTCTTATCCCGTCTCAGCGTTTCAGTCAGCTGATCCATAGATTCAAATATCTCACCGAAGAAGCGGTACGGCTGTTTGATTTTTCCCTTTTTGTTTTTACTGACAGGGCGCCCTTTACGGTTTTTCGGTTCTTCAAGCTTCCCTTTTGATAGATTGACCAGCCATTTGATTGTATGAAAAATCGGCAAGCCGAATCTGAACATATACCAGGCAGTCATCCAGAATATATAAAGAATCAGAACGCCCATAATCAGAAACATCGCTTTCAGGACAACCCGCAGAAATGATTTATTAAACTCCTGGTCAGTAATATAGACAGGGTTTGGCACCGAAGCGACCATCCACCTGTTTTGATCGAGGAATTTAACAGAAATCTCCCGTTTATAGTTCCATGGTTTAGAGCTGTATTTGAGAAGCTCCAGCTGGTTCATCGTTTTTCTTTCACTTTTCTTGCTGTTAATGCTGTCGAGTATGTTCCCGTTTCTGTCTAACAGATACACGGCTCCTTTTTCACGCTTAATATAGTCAATTGTACTGGACTTATATTGTGACAAAGAGTCGATGGAGGATTCACGGCTTTCAATGGAAGTCAGCAGCTGTTCGCTCTTTGATTTCCAGCCGAACAAGAGGAGGTACGACTTGTCTTCAATATTGATTGCCCAATAATTCAGCTTATAGTTATCAAGCTTCTTGCTTTTATAAATAGACAAAAGCTCCTTCTTGGTGTAGGTGCCGGGCACGTCTTTCGGCACGCTGTAGGAATAATCCGTTTTTCCATTAGAATCAATGATTTGCATCCAGCCGTGCTGTTTATCAACAGATTTCTTCAGAAAATCGTCCACTTCCCATGACCCGTCTTCGTTTACATCCAGATACGCCTCAAGCGTGTCAGTCGTTGCTTTTGTCAGCCCTGAATTGGATTCCGCATCGCTGAATCGCGCGTCTAAATAGAAAAAGGAAGCCACAAGCATGATCGAAAGAAGAAGAATAACAATCAGCATCTGCCCGAAAAAGTGAAACAGAAACTTCCATCTTAACCTCATGGGCGCTTTCCGTTTCCTTCTGGACTCGGGATAAAACGGTATCCGAGACCGCGAACGGTGACGATATATTCCGGATTGCTCGGGTCACGCTCAATTTTTTCCCGGAGCTTACGGATATGAACCATGACGGTATTGTTATCTCCGTACGAAGGATAGCCCCATACTTTTTCATAAATTTGATCTTTAGAAAGCACCACATTGGGATGTTCGCAAAAATACTGAAGCAGCTGCAAAAGCTGAGCCGAACAGGCTACAGTTTCCCCGCCCACAATCAGCTCGGCATTTTGCGGAGAAAATGTAAAGTAATCATATGTATAGGTTTTGTTTGATTCAGCTGCATTCGACTGATACGTACGCTTTAAATGCGCTCTGATCCGCGCGGCTAATTCCAGCGGATTAAATGGTTTTGTAATATAATCATCAGCTCCGACCGCAAAACCCGATAATTTGTCAGCGTCCGATGATCTCGCCGTCAGGAAAAAAATCGGGGCGTCTGAATACTCCCTGATTAATGTGCAGGCCTCAAAACCGGTCATTCCGCCCATCATGACATCCAATACGATTAAATCAACCTTATTTGTCTTGACGACCGGAATGGCTTCCTCTGCACTTGCCGCATCCAGTATATGTCGATAACCTTCTTTTTCGAGAACGCGTTTGATCATATCCACAATCGCTTTCTCATCGTCTACGATTAAAATTGACGCATTTTCCACTTTTATGTTCCTTTCTGTCACTGTTTTTTTCATCTTATCATTATATCGTTTCTTTTTGGTACATTTTTGAATAGGAGGGCTCTTGACGGGGGTGAACAGCAGGAAACGGGAACCTGCAAAATGTTCCCGTTTTTCTTAGAATGAGGTATCATTATGAGTTCTCGTCTACCATATACAGAATAAACTCCCAAAATCCCGGAACATCCTGACACAGAAGCATATCAGCCTTTTCAAACATTTTGATTTTCAGCTCCTGCTCCAAATCTTCTCTTTCTTGATAGGACGTATTGCTGAGTTTTTTTCTGATCATCGGTGAAAAGCATGCAATCAGATGCTCAATGTCGTACATTTCATCTTTATTCCTATTATGTTCAAACTGGCCGCTCACAGCTTACTTTCCCCCCTTTTTTTGCGCCTCTAGCTGCTTTCTGATATTTTCTAATCCCTTTTTATGAATATTAGAGATATTTTGCCGGGACTCACCTAATGAATCAGCGATTTCCTGCATCGTGGCACCGTGAAGATAGACTTTTGTCAGCACGCTTTTTTGTTTGTCAGTCAGCTTCTGGATCGCTTGATAAAGCTGATAATCCTGGACATGCTGGCTCAAATCATCCTGCAGGTCTAAAAATTCCTCAAACGCGTCACTTCCCGTTTCGGAAGGAAGTCGTTCTCCTGCTTCCGGATGATCAACCGTCAGCGGATACCGTTTTTGATTTTTGCGAACCCGCTTATCAAAATCGATGGAAAAAATTCGAATCATTGAATTCATATACTTGACGATGCGAATCTCCTTATAAAATTGCTTGAATTGCTCGTCCAACGATTTTGCATCCTTTTCATTCGGGTTTTCCATTACATTTTTGAACAAACGGTAATGCTGAGGGTTGCTCAAAAAATGCTTCACGATGGGATGCTTCATAATCTCCTTACATTTCGATCGCAACAGACCTTGATAGTCCATCAAACCGCCTCCCTACTAAATTAAATGAAGGAAAGCAAAAAAAAGTAAACTACTACTTTCAGACTAGCGCTTGCTGAAGCAAACCTTCCAGTCATGGTTTACGATTTCTTGGATTCCCTTCACTTACTTACATGACTGCACAAAAAGGAGGGAGGTGTTTTTCATGGATCAGGTTTTTATAGAGGAAGTCGTCAAGCAGATCAGCAATCTCGGGTTCCCGGCACTGATCGCGATGTACCTGCTGACCCGTTTCGAGAAAAAATTCGATCAGCTCATTGAACTGATGACAGAGCTGAAAGATCAGAAAGCGAAACATTAATTTTGTATCGAAGTTGACTTTTCATCGGTTTTTTTCACTTAACTAGACAGAAGGGAAAACGAAAGGCCTTTCACATTCTCTTTCTGCGCCACAATTATTTTTAAGGAGGAGACAGGAAAATGAAAAAACAAAACGACATTCCCCAGCCAATCAGAGGAGATAAGGGAGCGACAGTGAAAATCCCGCGTAATATTGAAAGGGACCGGCAGAATCCCGATATGCTCGTACCGCCGGAAACCGATCATGGCACCGTTGAAAATATGAAGTTTTCTTTCTCAGATACTCATAACCGTTTGGAAAAAGGCGGGTACGCCCGTGAAGTTACCGTACGTGAGCTGCCGATTTCAGAAAACCTGGCTTCTGTTAATATGCGGCTGAAGCCAGGCGCCATTCGCGAGCTTCATTGGCATAAGGAAGCAGAGTGGGCTTATATGATCTACGGGACAGCACGCGTCACGATTGTGGATGAAAAGGGCCGCAGCTTTATTGATGATGTAGGCGAAGGAGATTTATGGTACTTCCCGTCAGGCCTGCCGCACTCGATTCAAGCGCTTGAAGAAGGGGCAGAGTTCCTGCTCGTATTTGACGACGGGTCATTCTCTGAAAACAGCACGTTCCAGCTGACAGACTGGCTTGCCCACACCCCTAAAGAAGTGATTGCCGCTAATTTTGGCGTAACAGAAAAAGAAATCGCCAATTTGCCAGGCAAAGAAAAATATATATTTGAAAAACCTGTGCCCGGCTGTTTAAAAGATGACATTGTGGAAGGGCCGTATGGCGAAGTGCCTTATCCGTTTACGTACCGCCTTCTTGAACAGGAGCCGATTGTATCAGAAGGAGGAAAGGTGTACATTGCGGATTCGACAAACTTTACAGTGTCTAAAACCATTGCATCCGCGCTTGTAACCGTGGAACCAGGCGCCATGAGAGAGCTTCACTGGCATCCGAATACGCATGAATGGCAATATTACATCTCCGGTAAAGCGAGAATGACTGTTTTTGCTGCTGACGGCCATGCGAGAACCTTTAACTATCAAGCCGGTGATGTCGGTTATGTTCCATTTGCGATGGGCCACTACGTAGAAAACCTCGGCGATGAACCGCTCGTCTTTTTAGAAATCTTTAAAGATGACCATTATGCCGATGTGTCTTTAAACCAATGGCTCGCAATGCTTCCTGAAACCTTCGTCCAAGAACACCTTGACTTAGGCAAAGAATTTACGGATGTCCTTTCAAAAGAAAAGCATCCGGTTGTGAAAAAGAAAAGCAGCAAATAAAAAACTGGCAGCTTGCAGAGAGCGCTCGTTCTCTCTCTGCAAGCGCTGATAAGGAGATGAACCAGTGATACATCAAAAGTATTTATTACGGCAGGCCGTACAGTATGTGCTGGCAGCGGCGGCTGTGTTATTTTGCTATTTTACAATCATTCTCTGTGTCTTTTCTTTGGCGGGAACGAGCTACCGATCAGCTGCTCATGTCCTGCTTTTTGCTGTGTTATTTCTTGTGCTCGGACTATGCTTTGAACCTTTTGAACGGCTGATGATACATAGTTTTACGTTTTTTAAGACTGGAAAACGAGCTTTTATCCTTATGGCCGGCACCGTCCAGCTGCTGTTTCTATGGATGACCGCTTATACGGCAGATCAAATGATTCATAACATTTGGCTGTCAACCACAGAAGAAATGATCCTCGCAGCCGTTTTTCTTATTTTAGATAAATGCAATTCAGCACTGCCTAGCTAAAAAAAGAACGCCATCCGATTGGATGCGTTCTTTTTATTCATATCGAAGCGCGTCAACAGGCTGAAGCTTCGATGCCTTAATGGACGGCAGCAAGCCGAAAATAATGCCGACTGCCATTGAGAAAATGAGTGCTCCGATAACTGCCGGAACGGAGATGATAAAAGGCATCGGAAAGATAACCGTGATAAGTTTAGCGATGCCAAAGCCCGCCAGCACACCGAGAATTCCGCCAATACTTGTCAGCACTACGGCCTCTGTTAAAAATTGAAATAAAATCACGCGCCGCTTGGCACCGAGCGCCTTCTTAATTCCGATTTCCCGTGTTCGCTCCGTCACTGAAACAAGCATAATGTTCATGACACCGATGCCTCCGACCAAAAGCGAGATGCTTGCAATTCCGCCAAGCAGCAGAGCAAATGACTGGTTAAAGGACTCCACTTCCTGAGCGACCTCCTGAAGATCCATCACGCTGTACTCCGCTTTTTCCAAATCAGCATCTGAAAGTCCTTGATTTAGAAGGTCCGCGGCCATTACACCGGCTTCTTGGATATGCTCAGAAGAGTCTGCCTGCACCGCAATCTGTGTCGGCGCGTCAAATCCTTCAATAAGCGGCCACACTTTTTTCGGCACATATAAAACCGGATTCGCATAGTCGCCATCAAACATGCTTTCTTCCTGTTTCTTTTCATGAAAAACACCGGCAACCCGGAACGGCACACCGTTCATCTCAATGTTTTTGTGCAGAGCGTCACCGTCAGGAAACAGCTCATCTCTTGCGGCCTCATTGATCATAACCACTTGGTGTGTGCTGTTTAATTCTTTTTCCGCCAGCTTTCTCCCCTCAGTGATGCTGATCGGGAACATATTGAAATAATCAGCATCCACTCCGTACACTTGAGGATAAGAAACGTTCGTTAAGTGAAAAACGGTGGCGCCTTCGGACAAGTAATATAAAGATAATCCTTTTACAACCGGGTCTGATTTTATCGTCTTAATGGTTTCTTCAGATACAGGGGGTGCGGACGTATAAGAAACTTCCTGGTAACCGCCTTCCTCCTCCCCGCCTGTTGGCTGGTACACAACATTAATCGCGTTATTTCCCATGCCGATCATGCTTTGCTTTAATTGCTCGCTTTGGCCTTTCAGCATAGAGACGATCGCAATGATCGCCGCTATACCGATAATGACACCAAGCATCGTAAGAATCGACCTCAGCTTATGTGAAAAAATAGATTGAAAGGAGATCCGAATATGTTCAAGCATGGCTAATCCCTCTCTCGTCTAACACTAATTCTCCGTCTCTGATAAACACGGTTCTGTCGGCTTTTCTGGCGACGTCCGGGTCATGGGTAATCATAATAATCGTTGTGCCTTCCTGATGCAATTGTGAAAACAGCGACAAAATTTGTTCACTTGATTTTGTATCAAGCGCCCCGGTCGGTTCATCTGCCAGAATAAACCGAGGCTGATTGACAAGGGCTCTGGCAATCGCCACCCGCTGCTTTTGTCCGCCGGACAGCTTTGGCGGCTTGTAAGAGATCCTATCTTTCAAACCAACCTTTTCAAGCGCTTCATAGGCTCTTTGCCTTCTTTCTTTTTTCTTTACCTTATTGTAAATCATCGGCAGCTCGACATTTTGCAGTGCGGTAAGGCGAGGCAGCAAATGAAAGGTTTGAAACACAAACCCGATCGATTCGTTGCGAATGTCAGCCAAAGCACCGTCTTTCCCTTTTAATACATCCATCTGGTCCAGCATATAGGTTCCGGAGGTCGGCCTGTCCAAACAGCCTATAATATTCATTAACGTAGACTTCCCTGAACCGGACGGCCCCATAATGGCCAGAAATTCACCAGCTTTGACGGTGAGATTAATATGCTTTAAGATCGGCACCTCTTCTTTGCCCAGCTTGTACGATTTAGAAATATTATTCAGTGTCAGCATTGACTGTAACCTGCTTTCCTTCCTTGACCGCGGGATCAGGATAGATCACATAATCTTCCGGTGTCAGGCCGCTTTTGATTTCGACCATGTCACTTTCGTCTGTCTCCCCGATTTCAACAGGCTGTTTAACCGCTTTCTGCTCCTCATCCGTCTTCCAAACGTATGGTTCGCCATCGTCCTGGATAATCATGTCGGACGGCAGCTTAATCGTATTCGCATCTGCTTCGTCACTCATGACTTCAATATTGACATGATAGCCGACTTCAAGGCCCTTATGGCTGTCCAATAAAACAGTGAAAGGATAGTTAGAGGATTGGGGATTCATTTCCTCTTCAGCATAACTTTCTGACTCTTCCCCCTCGCCTGTTCCAGCAGGAAGCTTGCCGATTGAAGTAATCTTGCCTTTCCACTCGCCTTCACCGCCTGTTTTCAGCGTAACTCTGACTTTGCTGCCTTTTTTAATCGTGTCCATTAACAGCTCGTTGATTTGGCTTTTCACAAGGTATTTGCCCGTTGAAACGATTTGGATATACGGGCCTGCTGCCTGATCACCCGTTGCGCCGTCCGCAATATCCTGATTGACGCTTTGAACGATACCGTCATGCTTGCTTGTGATCACATTAGAACCTTTGTTTTTCGTTAGTGCAGCCAGTTCTTTTTGGTGCTGCTTCAATTCAAGCTGGCTTGTCTTTAAATCAAAATTGGCCTGGTCAAGCTCGTCTTGAAGCTGTGCTTTCTCGTCTTTTCCGGCTGTCTTCAGCTTCTTCTCAGTTTCTGCTATTGATTTTTGCAAGCGGCTGATTTGAAGGTTTGTCATTTCGGTTTGTAAATTGCTTTGCTCAATTTCGTCAGAATGATCCTCGCCCTCGTACTCGAAAAGCTTATCGCCTTTTTTAACCTTATCGCCTTCTTTGACGTACGTTTTTTTAATGCTTCCTTTCTCTGAATCTATGTATACTTTTTGCTGTTTCTCTGGTTCAACTTTTCCCGAAAACGATTGGGCAGATTCAGATTCACCGCCCATATACACCGCGACCGATTCAGCATAAGGCTCCGATGATACGGCAACTTGGTTCATATGAGTAAAAAAGTAAAAACCGCCGGCGCCGATCCCCGCCAGTAGGAGCACGCCGGCACATATCGAACCGGCAATAAGCCATTTTTTCTTCTTGGACACAATGATCTCCTCTTTCTGTAATCTTCGTAATATTTTCGAAACATTCTAACCAATATTATCTATTAATTCAAATAGACTTTCAATCTTTTTCTTCAAAATCTGGAATTAGCAAGGAAAATTATATTTTTATAGTTAAAAATAAAAAATCCCGGCGTCATACCGGGATTTTTCTTACACAGAAACAAGCTGTTTTTCAGTTTTAATCAGGTCATAAGTTAAGCATACTGGTTTATTTGTACGAGGATCAGTGACGATTTCGGCATCAATCTGGAATACCCGTTTCAAAATATCCGGCGTCATGACCTCTAGTGCGGTTCCTTCCTTGATGACCGTGCCTTTTTTGAGTGCAATCATATAATGGGAAAAACGGGCCGCATGATTCAGATCATGAATCACCATTAAAATCGTCCGCCCCTGTTCCTTGTTCAGTCTGTCAAGCAGCTGCAGGATTTCGAGCTGATGTGCGAGATCGAGATATGTTGTTGGTTCGTCAAGCAAAAGCAGCTCTGTCCCTTGTGCAAGCGCCATCGCAATCCACACGCGCTGACGCTGTCCGCCTGACAATGCCTCAATCGGACGCTCATGGTATTCCGCCATGCCGGTTTCTTCGAGGGCCCATTTGATGATGCGGCGGTCTTCATCATTTAATCTGCCGAAGCCTGATTGATGCGGAAATCTGCCGTACGACACCAATTCGTACACCGTTAATCCGCTCGGAGCCTCAGGCGTCTGCGGCAGAATGGCCATATCCTTCGCAATGTCCTTAGTAGACATTTTATGAATCGCATTGCCGTTTAAGTAAACGGCACCTTGATGTGAGCGCATAATTCTGGACATCGTTTTTAATATCGTTGACTTTCCGCAGCCATTCGGTCCAATTAAGGTTGTTATTTTCCCTTTAGGAATGGATATATTTAAATCTTCTACAATCAGCCTGTCGCCATAACCGATCCCAAGCTGTTCCGTTGATAATGAATTCAAGTTCGGTCACCTCCTCAATTCGATTTCATCAATAAATAAATAAAGTAAGGCGCACCTAAAACGGAGATGACAAGTCCGACCGGAATTTCTGACGGGGCCAATACATTTCTCGCCAGCGTATCAGCCAGCAGAAACAGAAACGCGCCGATGAAGGCGGAAACCGGTATAAGCGTCTGGTGGCGGGGACCGGTAAGCCTTCTTGCCACATGCGGTGCAATTAATCCGAGGAACGCGATGCCTCCTGCAGCTGCGACACAGGATGCGGCAAGAGCGACCGCTGCCAGAAGGAGAATCCGTCTTTCCTTTTCAACAGCAGTGCCAAGTCCGGTCGCTAATTGGTCTCCCAGCTGTAAAATGTTCAGATAGCGTGCTTTATATAATGTAAAAGGAAGCAAGATCACAATCCAGGGGAGTACCGCCCAGATCATGTTCCAATTGGCCCCCCATATCGAGCCTGATATCCAAACTGCAGCCTGCATAAAGTCATGCGGATCCATTTTGAGCTGAAAAATAAGCAAAAGGGCATTAAATCCGGCATTCACACCGATTCCGACTAGGATCAGCCGAATCGGAGTCACACCTTTTTTCCAAGCCAGAAGATAAATGAGAAACGCGGCGAGGAACGCGCCTGCCAAAGCGCTGAACGGCAGCATAAACGTCCCTAAAGAGCCGAGATCTGATGCTGATCCTTGAAAAAAGTAAATAAAGAGCACAACAGCAAGCGAACCCCCGGCGTTAATCCCGAGAATACCGGGTTCAGCCAAATCATTTTGAGACACGCTTTGCAAAATGGCTCCGGCAACAGCGATACCCGCCCCAACAAGCAACGACAACATTATTCGCGGCAGCCTGAACTCAAATAAGACAAGCTCATCCCGTGCCGTCCCTTGGCCGAAAAAGACCTTAAGCGTTTGCAATGGGGCAATTTTAATGACACCCAGATTCAGACTGATAAAAAAGACAAGCACGATCAGCAGAAAAGTCACTGCTATCACAACAAGAGGTTTTTTCGTTTTCGTTTTCATTACAGCCCTCTCCTTTCACGACGTGCCAAATAAAAGAAAAAGGGAACACCGATGAGGGAGGTCAGCGCGCCGACAGGCGTTTCAAACGGCGCGTTCACGAGTCTGGCCGCAATGTCAGCAAAAACAAGCAAAACAGCGCCAAGCACCGCCGAGCAAGGAATGATCCACCGATAATCAACCCCTACCAAAAACCTTGTGATATGAGGAATGATCAGTCCGATAAACGCGATGGTGCCGGCAATGGAAACAGCAGCTCCCGTCAACACCACAACGACAAGCATGCCAACCAGTTTCACCGCTGATGTATACTGCCCAAGCCCCTTCGCCAGATCGTCACCGAGGCTTAACACCGTCACAGACCGGGCAATGATAAACGCAAACGTCAAACCGACAGCTCCTGCAATAACCAGAAGCTGAACGCCTGACCATTTCACACCCGCTACCCCGCCTGCGTACCAAAAGCTGACATCCTGTGCTACATCAAAACGGAGCGCAATTGCGGTTGAAATGCCCGTAAAGAAATAACTGACGGCCGTTCCGGCAAGAGCAAGCTTTACAGGCGTGAGACCGCCCCTGGAAAACATGCCGATGCCCAATACCGTCGATGCCCCCAGTCCCGCGCCCGCAAAGGACCACAGCACAAGCCCGAAGGCAGAAAGTCCTGGAAAAAAAGCAAACGCAATCGAAATAGCAAAAGCAGAGCCCGATGTTATCCCCATAATAGAAGGCTCCGCCAATGGGTTTCTCGTCATGCCCTGCATGATCGCCCCAGACACGGCTAACAATGCGCCGACAAGCGCGGCAGCAGCCGTTCTTGGCAGCCGAAGATCGTGTATGATTTGGTGTGAGGTTTCATTTGGCTGGAAATGAAAGATGGCGTCCCACACAGTCCGTAAATGGATATCCGCAGCACCGAGAGAAATGGACAGCATCGCGCCGAAGCATAATAAACATACCCCCGCAACAAGCACAATGACCGCACCAAACGACCGGGATGTCCATTGAATTTCTTCATCTGATATCATCTGTTTATTTTTCATGTGACTCAACAGCCGTACTTCCTTTCGATAATGATAATGATTATCAATTACTGTTTCAGTATATCACTTTTTTCCGCTGATTTAATAGAGCGTTTTGATAAAAATGAGAATATAAATGCAAAAATATCGTGTCAACTGGCACTTGTAATGGTATAATCACAGATGATAATGATTCTCTTTATCATCTATTTTTTTGAAAGAAGGTATGAGATATGACCCATACATACAAGAAGCTTGGTGCCGCTTTTTTTGCTCTTTTATTGATTGCAGCGCTGGCAGCCTGCGGAAATCACTCAGATAGTAAAGGCTCTTCCTCTAATTCAAAAGACGAAGAAACCGTTACATACAAGGCTGAAAACGGAAATGTGAAAATTCCTAAACATCCTAAACGGGTGGTTGTCATGGCTGACGGCTACTACGGAGACTTCAAAACACTGGGCATCAACGTCGTCGGTGCTCCTGAAAATGTATTTAAAAACCCTTACTACAAAGGTAAAACCGATGGTGTCACAAATATCGGAGACGGCACTTCTGTTGAAAAAGTGATTGATTTAAAGCCTGACCTGATCATCGTTTGGACAACACAAGGCGCCGATATTAAAAAGCTCGAAAAAATCGCGCCGACTGTTGCGGTGAAATACGATAAGCTCGATAACATCGAACAGCTGAAAGAATTCGCAAAAATGACGGGAACGGAAGATAAAGCGGAGAAGTGGCTTGCCGAGTGGGACAAAAAAGTTGCGGAAGCCAAAACAAAAATCCAAAAAGTCATCGGTGACAAAACGGTTTCCATTATGCAAACAAACGGCAAAGACATTTATGTATTCGGTAAAGATTTCGGAAGAGGCGGAAGCATCGTCTACAAAGATCTTGGTTTACAGGCCACAAAGCTGACAAAGGAAAAAGCGATTGACCAAGGCCCAGGATATACCAGCATTTCTTTAGAAAAGCTCCCTGACTTCGCCGGAGATTACATTTTCGCGGGTCCATGGCAATCAGGCGGAGACGATGGCGGCGTATTTGACAGTTCCATCTGGAAAAACCTCGATGCTGTCAAAAATGATCATGTCTATAAAATTGACCCGATCGGCTTCTATTTCTCAGACCCGATTTCACTAGAAGGACAGCTGAAATTTATTACGAAAAGCTTAACCAAATAAACAAAGAGCCGCACTGATCTGCGGCTCTTTTCTCTATTGCAAAGAAATCGACAGGACGGGGCAGCTCATATTAAACTGCATCGCATATTTTCTTTCTCAATTCATATTATGCTGCATCATCATTGCCATAAGTTTTTTCAACGGTCTTTATATCAGAAAGCCTTTTTCTCATGTGCTTCTCGTTTTTATCCTAGTGCTGGCTTTGTTTCATTTTCTGGAGAAACTGAAAAAGCGTTTTTTGCATATTCGAATGTCTCTATCACTGACAGCGTTCCTGTCCGCTATTTTGTGTATGGGACTCATAACAGGAGAAATAAACGTTTTTATAAAAAAGACACCTGACTGCATTGTCAGGTGTCTTTTTTTATGCTTGTTTTTCTTTCGAGAATTTCTTAATCACAAACGGATAAATTGCCAGACCGACAAAGAACAAACCGATGCCGAGAATAAATGTCGTTAAATCCGCTGTACCTGTTACGATAACAAACAATGAGTATACACACGCTAAAATCGCGATCAATCCGTCTTTTACCCGGGAACCTTTCAACTGATCATACGTTTCGCCTTTGATAACAAGCTTCAGGCTGTAAATCGCAGACACTAAATACGGAATTAAATAAGCAAGGGTCGCCGCTGTCGTTAAAAACGTAAATGCGTCACTTATTGTCCGGGAAATAACAGAGAATATGAAGACCTGTGACATCACATTTGTAATGATCAAAGAAATAACCGGGCTTCCTTTTTTATTTGTTTTCGCAAAGACCGCCGGAAAGTCTCCTGCTTTAGCAGCTTGGTACGGAACCTCAGAGCCAAGCAAAATCCAGCCGAGCATCGTTCCGAATAAGCAAAGAATCGCCAGCAGCGCCATAATCACGCTTCCTGCGTTTCCGACAATCGCATACAGCACATCAACGAACGGTTTTTCAGATCCGACAAGCTTATCGTGCGGCAGAACCCCCATTGTGATCAATGTGACAATAATGTAAATGCTTAACGCGATCAACAAACCTGTGATGGTCGCACGTTTCACATCACGCTGAGTACGCGCGCGTCCAGACAAGATCACTGCTGATTCAATTCCGACAAACGCCCATAGAGTAGAAATGGCGGCGTTGTGAACCTGTCCGCCGATGCCAATGCTTGTGCCGTTCTCACCTTGAATCGGAAAATAAAAATGATCGAATAATGTCGTTTGAAACACAAACAATCCGGCAATGATAAAGAAAACAAAACCTAATACTTTTGAAAACGTTGTGATAAAGTTTAATTTACTAGCACCGTTAATGCTTGCAACAAGAATCGTGTGCGTTCCCCAGAGCAAAATCGTACATACTGCAAACGTCAGCAATTGACCGAGTGTCACCTCTTGGCTGCCGACAGCAAACAGTACACGTTTATCAACTAAAATCGGGAAAAACGAAGTCAAGTAACCGGCAAGACTTGTGATAATCGCCACGTTACTGATCCAGCTCGCCACCCAGTAGCCCCACACCATTGTGAATCCGGCAGCGTTCCCTTTCTTCGGATCAGAAAACAGCGCTCTCGCATAACTTTGCGGTCCCGCTGTCAGCTCAGGCTTGCGAATGGACAAGTGCCCGAAGACAAGCGCAATCATCAGCACGCCCGCACCTGTCAAAAGCCAAGCGGACGTAGCGCCAAGCGGACTTGCAATCGAAGCAAGCGAACTCGGCAGGGAGAAAATCCCCGATCCAACCATATTTCCAACGACAAACGCCGTTAATAACCAAAAACCCCATTTTTTTGTCTGTTCCATTCCAGTACCTCCAATGATTCTTTGTACGGACCAGAACCCGAGATCATGTAAACACAAAAAAAGCCTGAACAAAAGTCCATGCTTAAAGAAACACACACCCTTGATCTCCGGATAGCCCTCCGCGAAAAAGCACGCGGCAGTCCTGCACTTATTCAGATACAGTCCCAGCATAGAGAAGGATCGGCTTTCTCCACACTTCGGCGCTGATGCCTTTTACACATGTTTAACAGCTCCTGTCAGCCTGGCATGTGTGACTCATCATCCGCGCAACCTCTACCTCACTGAGAAAGAGTGAGGATTTATTTATTCAGTTACTCCCAGAAGGTTATCAAAGAAAGAATGATCTGTCAAAGGGAACAGATGGAAAATGCGGATAGAGCCAAGCCCTATCCGCATGCGGTTAGCGATTATTTTTCTTTTTTTGTACAGCTTCTTGAAGCGGATCATCTTTAAGAGCTGAACCGGCATCCTCAAGAGCTCCTTGGATTACGTTTTTTTCTTTTTCAGAACGTTTACCTTTATCTTTATTAAAGAAAGCCATTCGTATCACCTCTTTTAGAAAATAGGTACATCTTTAAGATGCCTTTTTCTCAGGAAATTATGCGGCTCATTTTTTTATCGGCCAAAGTTCTGTTGCTCAAACATACATTCTCTTGATATATTTGTAATTCAGAGATTTTTGCAAAAGATAAAGGAGAAGCGGGTAAATGACAGGAAAAACACACATCATGGGAGGCATCGCTTCTTGTACCGCAGCGGCTTATTATTATGGATTTGACCCAGTACTCATGGCGGCGTCCGGCGCGGTTGGCGCATTAATTCCCGACATCTGCCACACGCAAAGTAAAATCGGAAGAAGATTTCCTATCTTATCGAAAATTGTCAGTTCCGTATTTGGCCACCGCACCTTTACACACAGCCTGCTGTTTCTGCTCATCATGTTTTTTATCACAGCCACATATATTCCGGATAAAAACATATCAGCAGGGCTGATGATCGGAATGGCAAGCCACTTGGTTCTGGATGCCTGGACAGTGAACGGCATCAAATTGTTATTTCCTTCAACCATTCGCATACGGCTGCCGCTGTATATGAAGACAGGCAGTTTTTCCGAACAGCTTGTGTTGGCCGGTCTGACAATAGCATCATGCTATTATTTTTATATGCTGTTCCATGGGCGTATGTTTTAAACACGAGTGCTGAAGCTTGTCTAAGAAGACTGTTTTTAGTAGGTTTTACATAAGAAGCATCTCATGGCAGATGTTCAAGAAAACGTGAGGAGTTATCAATTGATGAAAGGAACCTTTTTTCACAATCAGCGTTTTTTAAGTTTATCCATCTTATTCATGTGGATCAAAACTTATGTGATCTATAAACTGGGTTTTGATTTGCAGATCGACTCTCTATTGCAGGAGCTGATTCTGCTGATCAATCCGCTTAGCTTCATACTCCCTCTATTTGGGATTGGACTGCTTTTAAAAGGCAGCAAGCAGCGCATCTTTTTGCTGATTGCCAATTTGGTTCTGACTGCCATTTTGATCTCCAACACGATTTTTTACGGCTTTTATATCGATTTTATTACCATCCCGGTTTTGTTTCAGGCCAGCAACATGAGCGATATGGGAAGCAGTGTAAAAGAATTGTTCAATCCTTTGTTTATCGCTCTGTTTGCGGATTTGGCTTTTCTTCTGCTGCTCTCCAGAAAAGAGAAGAGTCCCGAATCTAAAGCGAACCCCCGTACGGTCAAGCGGTACTATGCTGCTTCCTGCGGGATTCTTATATGTACGCTGGGGCTTGCAGAAATTGAACAGCCGAAGCTATTGGCACATTCCTTCGATCGGGAAGTGCTCGTCAAAAGCATTGGCCTGTTTCAGTTCCACATCTACGATACCATTTCTCAGACTGTCAATATGAGTGCGAAGGCATTTGCCGATGAAGACAGCCTCTCTACAATCAAAAACTATACTGAGGCTGACTACAGCAAGCCTGATCAAAGCAAGTTCGGACTGGCAAAGGGACGGAATGTGATTTTTGTGACGCTTGAATCAACTCAAAGCTTTGTTCTGAATGAAAAGGTAAACGGAAAAGAAATTACCCCGTTTATGAATGACCTGATGAAAAAGAGCTATTCCTTTGATCATTTTTACCAGCAAACAGAGCAAGGCAAAACGTCTGATTCGGAATTTATCGTCGCTAACTCTCTATATCCTTCACTAAGCGGCGCCGTCTTTTTTACGAAAAGTGACCATCAATTTCATACGATGTACAAATCACTCAAGCAGAATGATTATTATTCAGCCGTCTTTCACGCCAATCATAAAACATTTTGGAACAGAGATGTGATGTATAAAACGTTTGGGATTGACCGCTTTTTTGATGTCGATGAGTTCCATGTGACTCCCGAAACCTCAACAAGCTGGGGATTAAAGGATAAGGAATTTCTGGAACAGTCAGCTTCTAAACTGAAAAGCCTGCCGCAGCCGTTCTACAGCAATATCATCACATTGACGAACCATTTTCCGTTTGAAATTGATGAAAAGGATCAGCTGATTGATGAATATGATTCAAGCAGCGACCTGTTAAACCGCTATGTGACGACGGTTCGCTATGAGGATGAAGCACTGAAGCATTTTATCAAAAAGCTCAAGGATGAAGACTTATACGAAAACTCGATGATTGTCTTTATGGGAGATCATTACGGCATATCAGAAGCCCATAATAAAGCCCTGGCTGAGTTTTTAAGAAAAAGTGAAATTACGCCATATGACACCGTCCAGCTTCAGCGGGTGCCGTTTATCATTCATATTCCTGGAATCACTGATCAAAATCCGGAAACAATCTCCGATGCCGGAGGACAGGTTGACGTCAGGCCGACTCTGATGCACCTGCTCGGAATTGATACAAAAGGTGATATTCAGTTTGGCAATGATTTGCTGTCAAACAACCGAACGCCATTTGCCGTGCTGAGAAACGGCAGCTTTATCACGAACGATTATGTATATACGAAAAACACATGCTACAGCCAAAAAACAGGAGAAGTGTTAGAAAATCAAGATGCGTGCGCTCCCTATAAAGAAAAAGCAAATGAAGAACTGTCTCTCTCTGATAAAATGTTAAACGGAGACCTTCTGCGTTTTTATGGTCAATAAAAAAATCCCTTTACGAGGGATTTTTTTCATGTTTCGTATATCACTTTACCTGTCAGCTTCGTTTGATAGCCATTAAGATGAGACAGGTTGGCCTTATATTCTTCCGATTTCAAGATGCTCTTTACAGCTTCAAGCAGCTGCTGGTGTTTTTTCAAAATGACAATGTCGTATTGTTCCTCGATGAGCGGGATAAAATCAACGCTTCCCATATGTGCCGCGTGCTGCGCCCCGATTCCCGCGTCTGCCTGTCCGCTCGAGACTTGGGAGGCAACAGCATAATGATCAGTCACAATGTCACTGTAGCCCTTGACGTCTGAAGGTGTCACACCAAGCAGACCAAGCTGTTCGTCAAGCAGCACTCTTGCGCCCGATCCTTTTTCTCTGTTGATGATGCGGATGTCGGTTCGTTTCAGGTCATCCCAGCCTTGTATGTTTTTCGGATTTCCTTTTTGAACATATAAGCCGGCTTTGCGAAGGACAACATTCATCTGACAAAACGGTTCGCCTGACAGAATGCGTTTGACATAAGGCGTATTATATTGAGCGGTTTCCGCATCGTACAGATGAAGACTGACAATGTCGCATTTGCCTTGGTACATGTCAATGAGGCTGTTTAAGCTGCCTTTGTATTGGCGGAGCGGCGTCTCTTGAATGGCACTTTCCAAATGCTTGCTGAGCAGATCCATCGATATATCCTGTCCGCTGATGACGACATTCCGCCTTCCCTCCGGCATCGGCTCCTGTGCCTTTCTCGGTTCTTCGGGTGAAGACACAGGCTGAGACATTCTCATGTTCGCCTTATATTGCTTTAAATCTGCTTCATCGACACGCATCTGCCTTCCGACACGGTAAGCAGGGATCATGCCTTTTTTAATCAAATCATAAACGGTCAGCTTTGATACCTTCAGCAGACCAGCAACTTCTTCTATCGTATAGGAAGAGGTTTCATTCATCATCATCACTCTCCTATTTCATTATACCTTTTCGGAGAATGTAAAAAAACCCACATACCCCAAACATAATCAGTTATAATTAGATATAACTAATTATAAGGGGTGCAATCATGTTTAAGAAGTATTTCATTCTGACCGCAGCATTAACTGTTTTTCTGCTTGCAGCAGGCTGCTCTGCCAGCCAATCATCAAGTGACAATGAGAAAAAAGTGACCTTAACTGTCTCAGCAGCTGCCAGTGCCCAGAATGCACTCGAGGAAATTCAAAAGAATTACGAGAAAACCCATCACAATATTACGATCCAAGATAACTTTGGCTCATCAGGTGCCTTGCAAAAGCAAATTTCTCAAGGAGCCGGGGCCGATCTGTTCTTCTCAGCCGCTGAGGACAAATTCCAAAAGCTTGTAGATGATGGGGATATCGCTAAAAAAGACAGCACTCATTTAGTCGGAAATGAAATTGTGCTCGTTGTGCCTAAGGATGGAGATTCACCAGTCACAGGCTTTGACAATCTGACTGATTCAGAAAAAATTGCTCTCGGGACTCCAGAATCTGTACCGGCAGGAGCTTATGGAAAAGAATCACTGACAAAGCTGTCTCTATGGGACAAAGTAAAAGATAAGATCGTGTACGGAAAAGACGTTCGCCAGGTTCTTTCATATGTAGAAACAGGCAATGTAGACGCAGGTGCCGTTTATAAAACAGACGCGCTGATCTCTAAGAAAGTCAAAATCGTTGACGAGGCAAAAGCTGATACACACAGCCCGATCGTTTATCCGTTAGGAATTGTAAAAGATACGAAACACCATAAGGAAGCGAAGGAATTTTACGATTACCTGCAAACAGATGAAGCGATGAAAGTGTTTGAGAAATATGGTTTTACTGCTGAATAACATCAGCATTTCAGAATTTTTCACGCCGGTTATGCTTTCCTTTCAAGTGGCGGCGGTCGCCGGAATCGCGGTGATCATTCTCGGAACTTTGGCGGGGGCATGGATGTCACGAGCCTCATTTTTCGGAAAAACCATACTCGAAACGATTTTTATGCTTCCTCTCGTTCTTCCGCCCACCGTTGTCGGTTTTATTTTGATCGTCATGTTTGGAAAGCATAGCTTCATCGGACAAGCGATCGAATGGATCTTTCACCAGCCCGTGATCTTCACCTGGTGGGCTGCTGTGATTGCTTCTGCTATCGTGGCTTTTCCGCTTATGTATCAATCGGCCAAAACCGGATTTTCCGATATTGACCCCGATATAGAGGGGGCGGCAATGGTAGACGGAGCAAGCAGATGGAAGGTGTTTATCCATATCTCCATTCCGCTGGCGTATCCATCGCTGCTGACCGGAAGCATTCTCAGTCTGGCGCGGGCGCTCGGTGAATTCGGCGCCACCTTAATGTTTGCCGGGAATATCCCGGGTGTTACCCAAACACTGCCGACAGCCATTTATGTCGCTTTGGATTCCGGCAACAACGCACTTGCATGGGCGTGGGTCGTCTGTATCATCGTGATTTCCTTTCTGATGCTGTTTTTGATTCAACTGAAAAAAACGCACTAAAAAAACTCCCCGTGTGCAGACGGGGAGTTTTTGATTAAAACAGAAGCTCATCGGGGTTTGGACCGACACGTTCATCTTGATTTAACGCATCAATCTTGTCCATGTCTTCTTGAGACAATTCGAAATCAAAAATATCAGCGTTTTCGATAATACGGTGTTCTTTAATCGATTTTGGAATCGTTACAACTTCATGCTGAAGATCCCAGCGCAAAATCACTTGTGCTACAGATTTATTATATTTTTCAGCGATCTGTGTCAGCACTTCGTTATCAAGCAGCTGGCCCTGCATAAGCGGAGACCATGCTTCCATCTGGATGCCTTGCTTTTTGCAGTAGTCTCTTAATTCTTTTTGCGTCAAACGAGGGTGAAATTCAACTTGGTTCACCATCGGTTTGATTTCAGCATCTTTCAAAAGCTCTTCTAAATGATGAACTTGGAAGTTGCTGACGCCGATCGCGCGGATTTTGCCGTCTTTGTACAGCTTTTCAAGCGCGCGCCATGTATCTTTATACTTATCCTTTCCAGGCCAATGGATTAAATATAAGTCTAAATAATCAAGCTGAAGTCTTTCAAGGCTTTTTTCAAAGGCAGCAAGCGTTGTGTCGTAACCCTGATCTTCATTCCATACTTT
Source organism: Bacillus sp. B28 (assembly GCF_029536185.1). Taxonomy (NCBI): domain Bacteria; kingdom Bacillati; phylum Bacillota; class Bacilli; order Caryophanales; family Bacillaceae; genus Bacillus; species Bacillus sp. B28. Next base: position 3,316,598 of record NZ_CP120511.1, read on the forward strand.
TGATGTAATGAAGAGCTCTTCTCTTGCAACACCGGATTCTTTAATGCCGATGCCTACACCTTCTTCATTTTTATAGACAGCCGCTGTATCAATGCTGCGGTAGCCATTTTTAATCGCAGCTTTAACCGATTCAGTCGCTTCACTTCCGTTTTCTACTTTAAAAACACCAAGACCGAACCAAGGCATTTCAACTCCGTTATGTAGCTTTACAGTATCTTTTAAACTTGTTGCCACTTGAACATCCACCCTTCCATTGAAATGTAAGCGTCTATATTATCTCACATTCCTCTCAGCAGATACCAATAATACGCTTAAGAGCCTCTTTTTGCTTCTTTTTTCATACAGACGTTTTTTATTTCATAGTAAACAATGCGCATTTATACTATTTTTTTCCTATTTTATCAATTATAAGATTATTTAGACAGTGAGCAGGGTAAGCGAATACTGTAGCCCACAAAAACATAGAGGAGGAAACAAATTGAAACGTATTCGTATCCCAATGACTCTTGCACTTGGCGCCGCTTTGACAATTGCCCCTTTGTCCCTTGCCTCTGCTGAGGAAAATCCCGCACCGAAGATCTCACAGAAAACAACAGCCGGAACAGCTGCCGCAGAAGTCGGTTTAAACGTCAACCTTGATTTGCTTGGGATTGCCAACCAAATCTCAGATGCCATTAAATCAGCCCAGAACCGGGACGGTTTTGTGAAAAATCTCATGGAGTCTTCCTTCTACGCATCCGGCCAAAAATATAACGTCATGGTTTTTAACTTAAGCCAGGAATATGAAGATCACTTAAATGGTGTGCAGTTTTACGGCTCGGCCGTTTATGACGGCATTACGTACGGCATTTGGGTATTTGAAGACGGAAGTTTCACAAACAAAGGAGACGGCGGCTGGATCAACTGGGCCTTCAGAGGCTGGTTCGACCGAAATGACAACACTGTCGAATTCCATCGCCCCTAACCTATAGAAAAAAGCTGGCGTCCGATGCCAGCTTTTTTTCTTGGAATTATTCGCCGCCTTCTAGCATTGCGGCTTCCACATCATTAATATATTGGCGAAGCTCATGAGAGATGTCCCGGGAAATTTCCCGCTCCTCAAAGAGCGTCTGAATCTCATTTCTGATCGCCTGCACAGCCTTCAGCTTCACTTCCAGCTTCTGATTTTCAAAATGGGCGTTCGATTTATGTTCGTGATGGCTGTGCTCCAATCTGAAAATTAATTGTTTATAAAACGAGATAACAGATAAAAATACTTCCTTATGTTCTTCCGGTATATGCTTTTCCAAATGTCCTATCGCAGCTTTAGCCGTTTTAACCCTAGTTGCTCTCATTAATCCTTCTTCGTTTAAAATCGACATCTCCGGCTTTTTATGTTCTCCGAAGAAAATCCAATACATCAGACGTTTCAGCCTTGATTTTGATAAACCGACTTTAAACGGGTTGGCATACAAAATTTCCAATTCATTAAACCGTTCTTGCAGAGCGTTTGCCGTTTCTTCCGGGATGTCTCCCCGCTCCAGCAGTTTCATCAGTTCTTCCTGCTCGGCTTTAATCCCTTGAGCACGGACTTTCCGTTCATACTTTTTTATGCGGGTTGACGTTGTATATTGCTGAAAACGAAGGTTTTTCATTTTCTCATTGTATTCGGCAATGACCGCAAGAGACGCCGTTTTGTTTGTATCATTCATGTCTTCTTTAATCGTTTTGAGAGCCGTTTTAATCAGTTTGCGTCTCGCCGTCAGCAGCTTCTTATTTTTTTCTTCGTCATCTTCTTCTTTTTCTGTCAGAAGCGGAAGCACGAAGGTGGCAATAACAAGCGTGCATAAAATGACGCCTGCGGCTAAAAAGAGAATCAGATTTCTTTCCGGAAACGGTGTGCCATCCTCCAGGAAATATGGGATGGAGAATGAACCTGCAAGCGTAACCGCTCCCCGCACACCTGAAATGGAAATTAACAATGTAGAACGAAGTCCCGGCTTATAAATGGTTTGATCTTTATTAAAGAACCACTTGCCGTTCCAGAAGAACAGCACCCACAGAAATCTAAGAAGCATTAACGTAAATGTAATGACCAGAATATAGCCGATCACTTTCATGTTGCTGATCGCTGTATCGTTAAAAATCACCGAAATGACATCCGGAATCTGTGTGCCAAGGATGACAAAGACAAGACCGTTTAAAATAAATAAAATAATGTTCCACGTACTCGATGAGACGATTTGCAGCTTCACCATCGTCGATTCGAGACGGTCCTGTTCAACCGCATGCGTAATACCGCCCGCCACAACGGCTAAAATGCCGGAAACACCGATTTCCTCCGCTGCCAAATAAATCACAAAAGGCGTCAGAATTTGAATCAGCATGTGCATCGTGACATCCTGCATGCCAAGGCGGCGCAGGAATAGACGAAAGCGGATAATCAAGAACGAAATGACAACCCCGCACAAAAGGCCGCCAACAGAAATAAACACAAAGCTGACAGCTGCTTGCGCCAGTGAAAATGCCCCGGTAACCGCTGCGGCAATCGCAAATTTAAAGGCGACCAGACCTGATGCATCATTCATCAGCCCTTCCCCTTCAAGCAGGCGCAGAATTCCTTTCGGCATCTTCACCCTTCCTGATAATGCGCTGACAGCGACAACATCAGTCGGTGAAAGAATGGCTGCCAGCCCAAAGGCCGCTGCCAGCGGAATATCAGGAATCATCCAGTGGATCGTGTATCCTCCTACAATCACAGTCGCAAATACAAGGCCAAGTGCAAGCAATAAAATTGGAGCTCTTAAATTCCAAAGCTCCGCCCGAGGCGTCCTCTTTCCATCATTAAATAGAAGAGGCGCAATAAACAAGACGAAAAACAATTCCGTGTTTAATTCAAAATGAAGCCCCTGTGGAAATGAGGCGGCAATAATCCCAAGCGCCACCTGAATCAGAGGCACTGGAATAAGCGGGATAAACCGATTGACAATGTTAGAAATCGCAATAATAGCCAGTAAAACAAGGACGACTAAAAATATGTCCAAATGCATAACCTCCTTAATCTGCTGCGTATCTGCATGATGAGTTGATAAATATTTGTCCGAAGAGGCTGAGGCTTGCAAAAGATAAAGGATGGCCTTACATCCAATACTGGATTCCGCAGGAGTCTCCTCCACACTAGTCTTCTTTTATAGTACCCTTTTTAGGGTATTTTTTCTCATGATATGCTCATGGTGAACTTTTTTGCCGCAAAGCAAAATCAAAAAGAGACAGGGCAATCCCCCTGTCTCTCATCTCAATTATGAAAATTCATCCCGTCAGTTGTCGCTTTAATGATACCGGCGCGAATGACGAAATCACCGAAGTGCTCACCTTCTTCGCGTTCTTTCGCATAGCGGGAAAGCAGGACGCGCAGCTCGCTCAAAATGTCTTCTTCTCCGATATTTTCGCGGTACATTTTGCTTAAGCGGCTGCCGTCAAACGCAGCGCCTAGATACATATTATATTTGCCAGGCGCCTTTCCGATAAATCCGATCTCTCCGAGCGCATGGCGGGCGCAGCCGTTCGGGCAGCCTGTCATGCGAATGGTAATTTCCTCATCACGAAGACCGTTTTCGTCAATAATCTCATCCACTTTATCTAAAAGAGACGGCAAATAACGTTCTGCTTCAGCCATCGCCAATCCGCAGGTCGGAAGAGCAACACACGCCATAGAGCTGCGGCGCAGCGCTGTATAATGCTTTCCGTCAGTTAACCCGTATTGATCGATTAATGCGTTGATTTCATCCTTTTTCTCGCTTGGAACATTGCCGATAATCAAGTTCTGATTGGCTGTCAGACGGAAATCGCCTGTATGAACTTTAGCAATTTCACGCAAGCCTGTCATCAGCTTATAATCCTCGTAATCCGTCACACGGCCGCCTTCGACAAACAGCGTAAAATGCCATTTATCTTCAATGCCTTCCACCCATCCGTAGCGGTCGCCGTTATGATCAAAATGGTACGGCTTCGCTTCTTCCAGGCTCCAGCCGAGACGGTTTTCCAATTCCTCTTTCACTGTTTCCAAACCGAGGCGGTCAACTGTGTATTTGAAACGGGCATTTTTACGGACGGAACGGTTTCCGTAGTCACGCTGAATCGTAATTGTTTTTTCAGCAACGTCATACATTTGTTCAGGGCGGCAGAACCCAATTACCTTGGCTAACTGCGGATATGTCGCTTTGTCGCCGTGCGTCATTCCCATACCGCCGCCGATTGCCACGTTAAAACCGATGAGCTTGCCATCTTCCACAATCGCAATGAATCCGAGATCCTGCGAAAAGACGTCAATATCATTTGACGGCGGAACCGCAATTCCGATTTTGAATTTCCGCGGCAGGTAAAGCGGCCCGTACATTGGCTCGACTTCTTCTGCGTCAGGCGTTCCGGCCACTCTTTCCTCATCAAGCCAAATTTCATGATACGCTCTTGTTCGAGGCAGGAGATCATCACTTAATTTTTTGGACCATTCGTATACTTCAGAATGGATTTCAGACTGGTAAGGATTCGATGCGCACATCACATTCCGGTTTACGTCTCCGCAAGCCGCGATTGTATCCAGAAGAGCCGAATGGATCGTCTGAATGGTTTTTTTCATGTTCCATTTTAAAATCCCGTGCATCTGGAACGTTTCACGCGTCGTCAGCTTTAGGGTGCCATTACCGTATTTCTGCGAAAGATCATCCATCACGAGCCATTGCTCAGGCGTCGATACGCCGCCCGGCATACGGACGCGCAGCATGAACTGATAAGCCGGTTCAAGCTTTTGCTTTTGGCGTTCATTGCGGAGATCGCGGTCATCCTGCAAATAACTGCCGTGGTGTTTCATCAGGCGGTTGTCATCATCCGGAATTCCCGCACTGATCCGATCCAGCATCACTTCTTTTAGTGTGCCGCGCAAATAATCGCTTTCTTCTTTAATGCGCTCGACGTCACTTGGAGAGCCGTCCGGTGCTTTTAAGATTTTGGTCACCATGTTGAAAAACTCCTTTCAGGTCAAATCAGTATACATCACGCTGATAACGTTTTTGCTGCTGCATATCGGCAAGATAAACTTCCGCTTTTTCACGGGTCATATTGCCTTCTTTTTCTATAATGTCTAAGAGTGTGTTATGGACATCGTGTGCCATGTGCTTTTCATCTCCGCAAATGTAAACAGCCGCTCCTTCTTGAAGCCATTCAAACAGTTCTGCGCTCTGTTCAAGCATGCGGTGCTGCACATACACTTTTTCTTCCGTATCGCGTGAGAACGCTACGTCCATTTTTGTCAGCACGCCGTCTTTCAGCCAATTCTGCCACTCTGTCTGATAAAGGAAATCTGTGACAAAATGCTGATCACCGAAGAACATCCATGCTTTACCTTCAGCTCCCGTCTCCTCACGCTCCTGCATAAAGGAACGGAACGGCGCAACGCCTGTCCCAGGGCCGACCATGATAATCGGTGTTTCAGGATCCTTCGGAAGCTTGAAGTTCTGATTATGCTGGACATAAACCGGCAGTGTGTCTCCCGGCTGCAGACGCTCCGCGCATAAAATCGAGCAGACGCCTTTTCGTTCGCGGCCATGCGCGTCGTACCGGACTGCACCAATCGTTAAATGCACTTCATCCGGGTTTGCGGATAAGCTGCTCGCAATTGAATAGAGGCGGGCCGGCATTTTTCGAAGAATGGATACAAACTCCTGCGCCGTTACACTGAACGGGCCATAATCCCGGATCAGATCAAGCAAATCGCGCCCTTCAATATACGCTTTCACTTTACCCTCATTTCCCGGTGCTAAAAGCTCTCTAAGCTCCTCGCTTCCCGTCAAATGAGCAGCCTGTTCAAGAAGCGGCTTTGTGAGAACAGTAATTTCATAATGAGAAATCAGCGCTTCTTTCAGCGGACGGACATCGCCTTGCTTATTCAGCGTCACAATTTCTTCGGGGTCCCAATTCATTTCCTGAAGCAGCAAATCGACAAGTACCGGATCATTTTCCGGATAGACGCCGAGGCTGTCACCAGGTTCATACGTAAGGCCTGATCCTTCAAGAGACAATTCTACATGTCGTGTTTCTTTATTTGATCCGCGGCCGTTTAAATTTAAATTTTCTAACACTTCCGCACGGAAAGGATTTGTTCTTGAATACGCAGATTCACCAGTTTGAGGCGCTGCGGCCGGCGCAGGCGCGGCGCTTCCGCCCTCGGCTTCACTTATGCCCTCACATACGCTTTCCAGCCATTCAGCAGCCGGCTCATCATAATCCAAATCACAGTCAACGCGCGGAGAAATTCGTTTTCCGCCAAGCTCTTCCAAGCGCTGATCAAATTCTTTTCCTGTCTGACAGAAGAATTCGTATGAACTGTCACCAAGCGCCAAAACAGAAAAGCGAAGATCATCAAGCTTAGGCGCCCGTCTTCCGTGCAAAAATTCGTGAAACGAAAGTGCATTATCAGGCGGCTCACCTTCGCCATGCGTACTGACGACAATCAGAAGATTGTTAATTTTCTTGAGCTGGTTCGGCTTAAAGTCGCTCATGGATGAAACGGTGACTTGAAAGCCTCGCTCCTCAAGCTGCTTGCCGGCGTTCTCTGCAAGCCCTTGTGCGTTTCCCGTCTGTGAACCGTAAAGGACGGTGACTTCTTTTGAAATGGCCGGTGCCGTTACACCCGCAGACACAGCAGCCGGCGCCCCCGATGTTTCCAGGACGGAAACAGATTGCGCTGATAAATAGCCGCTCAGCCAGATTTTCTGAGATTCTGTCAAGGTTGGCAGAAGGCGGTTAAGGAGCTCTGCCTGCTCCTGATTAAACGGACTGTTCATTACCTGAAGTTGCAACGTATCCACCTCACAAAATTGTATAAACTGATCGAAATAGTATCTAATTGAACTTTACCGGAAGACACACCGCAAGTAAAATATATTTACATGATGATAACGATTAAGATTATTAATGATAAAACCCCTTTGTCTCATTTAAATGAAGAAAAAGAGAAGGCCTCCCTTCTCTTTCAATCAGCACTCTTATATAAATGAGGGGGCACAGCACTCACAAACGGACTTGGTTCACCGATAGAAGAAACAGTCAGCCCGTGCATGGCCCGGGTGCAGGCAGTGTACAGCAGCCTGCGGTCGTGCTCTGTTCTATATTGTTCTTCTGAGGCATCATAGACAAGTACTGCGTCAAACTCAATTCCCTTCGCTAAATAAACCGGAATAATACAGACTCCCTTTTGAAACGTTTGGTTTTCTTTATGAATCAGCCGGATATCGGTATATTCGCTCATTTGAGCGTGTGCCTGTCTTGACTGCTGCGCCGTTTTGCAAATAACAGCAATGGTTTCATGCCCTTTCTTTCTAAGTCGCCCAATTTCTCGCGTAAGCTTTTGACAAAGATCTTCGCGGCCCTCGCTTTTTAACACGCAGGGCATTTCCCCATCTCTGTTAAAAGGCTCAATGTCCGCCCCGTCCTGCAGCAGCGTTTTTGTCAATTCCACAATTTGTCTCGTTGATCTGTACGTTCTTTTTAAACGGACACATTCAGCCTGCTCTTTTTCAAAGCCGGCATCCATACGTGGTGCACCGTTTATCGCATGGGCGTAAATAGACTGATTGATATCACCGAGCACCGTTATGCTGGCAGACGGAAAAATACTCCTTATATACGCCATCTGGAATGGAGAATAATCTTGAGCTTCATCGATAAATAGATGTTTGATCTGCGTGTTTTTCTTTCTGCCTTCTAGCAAATCCTGCAAATATAGAAATGGAGACGCGTCCTCGTAGAGCAATTTATTTTCTCCAAATGCCGACCTTGTCAGCTCCCCTATTGCTGCCGTCGCCTCTGTTTGAGCTTTGCTTCCCCAGTCAGAAAACAATTGCAGATACAGTTGTTTGACATCAAGAAACGCCAGCTGCCTGACCGCCTGTTTAATAGGTTTGAAGGCCTTCTTTACAATCATGGCGGCAAGCAGCTGCTGTTCTCTCTGATGATCGTTAAATGTACTCTCACTAAACCGTTTTCTTGCCTGCAGCTTTTTGTACACTTCCAAATATTCCTCTTTGTCGAGAAGCTCGGCTTCCTGAACGACCCAATCCTTTCGCCGTTCCTTTTTCTCCAGCTTGTTAAGCTCACTCAGCAGCCAATTTGCCGTTTGTTCCATCCGGTTCGGAATGGACAGGCTTCGATCAAGCGAGTAAAAATACGCTTGGACTTGTTCCTTTGTGATCAGTTTTTGTCCGCGGAAAACGATATTTTTAAAGATCATACCTTCAGAAGACAGCCTGCTGACGTATTCATCAATAAATTGCTGAAAAGATAAGCCTGCCTTCCACGTGATTCCGGCAAGCCTTGATTGAAAACTGCCATCTTTTGTTTTGGTCAGGCAATATTCCAGCTGATCAAAGGGGTTTTCACATTGAAACTTGCGGCCAAGCCGATGCTCGATATATTCCTGAAACGTCGCCTGTTCCATATTTTCTTCGCCTAATTCAGGCAAAACAGAGGAGACATAGCTGTTAAACAAAAAGTTTGGGGAAAATAAAACAATTTGTCCGGCATCAATTACACCGCGGTTCCTGTATAACAAATAAGCGACACGCTGGAGCGCTGCTGACGTTTTTCCGCTGCCTGCCGCACCCTGCACAATCAGAAATTTGCTTTTTTCATTTCGGATAATCTGATTTTGTTCTTTTTGAATCGTGGACACGATGTTTTTCATTTGTGTATCAGAGTGATGGCTTAATACCTCTTGCAGCATTTCATCGCCGATCGTCATATCAGTATTAAACATCGCTTTGAGAGCGCCGTTTTTAATGATAAACTGGCGCTTCAGCACCATTTCCCCTTCTATCGTTTCGCCGGGAACCTCGTATTCAGCTTTTCCTGGGGAATAATTATAGTAAAGGCTTGATATCGGTGCTCTCCAATCATAAATCAGAAAGTGTTCCTCCTGCTCATCCATACAGGATGCTAAACCGATATAGATCTGCTCCGCCTGTTTCTCGCCGTTTTCAATAAAATCAATCCGGCCGAAATAAGGCGATGCTTTTAATTGATGAATTCGTTTGAGCTGCTGATCCATATGCCGATGATTCCGTTCCCGATCAGACAGCAGCTCTGCCTGCTGCTTCATGCTTGCCATCGTTTCAACCGCTTCATGGACGTCATCAAAGTTAACCGTGACATCCTCCCAGAAGTTTTTTCGTAATCCGATAATATCATGCTTTAATCCGCCCGCGGACGTTTCGAGAAGCCGCTCTTTATTCTCGAGCTCCTGCAGTACATCATCTATTCTTGACTGCTCTTCTTTCCATTCCTTATCATGCTGATTCATGAACGGCACCTCCAGAAAATAGTTGACAAACGAAGAAGAAATAATGTAAAATAGAATTGGATATATATTTAATATATGATAAAAACAGGCAAATACAATTTATAATAGCACATTCACCCAACATCGTTCAAGGTTTGGGTTATTTATATGCATAAAAAAACCGATTTCAACTCGAAATCGGTTTTTTATTTTAAGATTTCACATTCGTCACTGTTGTACGTGCTTTTTTTAGGTTGCGAAGCTTCTCTTTCTTTAGTCTCGATTCCTTATTCCATTCAATCTTCGATATAATATATCTTTTTCATTTTAAAAACATACAGAGCTTTGCCGTGTTTGTCAGTTCATCTCACGTGAAGAGTGACTAAACTGGCTGTATTATCATCCATATAGCAACTAAAATCAATAGCCTTTCATCCTTGCTATCATACCTATAGACGCAGTAAAATAGTCATTTTTCATCCAATTTCGACATATTTCAATAAAATAAAGTTTCTAATTTGGGAGATTAGGACGATGTTACATTATTTCTCGTGATTTATGATATGAACATGAAGAAAGAACCAGAATAAGCTAGGAGGAAATACTCAGTGAAGAAAAAGCTATATATGATGTTGCTGGCTTTCGTTGTAGCCGTAACTAGTTTTACGGCTATTGACCTAGTAAACAACAAAGCGGAAGCTAAAGATTGGGTTAAAAGAGGTCAAATATGGAGTACTCATTATCATTCGGGCTCATTTAAAAACTATACTTACTCGCCAACTTTTCATATTTATTATCCAGGGCAAGGAACTTGGGCCAACATTACGGCAAACGGATCAGGCAGCGGGAAAATTACAGCAACTCTGCAACAAAAGACAAATAAAGGCTGGAAAAATGTGAAAACTTTTTATGCAAAGAAAAAAGGCTCTACAAATTTAAGTTACAAACAAGCTTCTAAAAGCTACAAAACAAATTACAGATTCAAATTCACTAACACAGGAACTAAAAAGACCATCAGCTATACATTTTGGGCTACTTATTAATTTCAAACAACTTTGCTCTGCTCGGTCAGCATTTGAAAGGACTTTGATCCAGCTGGCTGCAATAAAAAAACCTCTCCGACATGGATGAGGTTTCTTTTATTTACTGGCTATCTAAGCGAAAATAACGGTTTGGCAGCTTCCAATTAAACATATAAGAACAAACGCGGCATACGACAAGCACAAAAAACAGCGCGTATAAACCGATCGAGTTTCCGGTCCAGCCCAAGCCGACGATTAAACCGCCGAGCGCCGCCCATACCGCATAGATTTCCGCTTTCAGCACGAGCGGCTTGCGCCCGGCAAGCAGGTCGCGAATGATTCCTCCGCCGCTTCCCGTCAGCACCGCAGCCACGATAACGGCACTAAGCGGATGCCCCATTTTGACGGCGTACAGGGCGCCTTGAATAGCGAAAGCTGCAAGACCGATCGCATCCGATAAATTTCCCCATTTGTTCCAATGCTTCAGCAGCAGCTTCGGAAACAGGAAAACGATCGTGATGGATATCAGAGCGATTTGAAAGTACGCACCCTGCTCCCACAAAGCTGACACAGGAACACCGATCAGCAAATTGCGGATCGCTCCTCCTCCAAAAGCTGTGACAATCCCTAATATATAAACACCTAAAATATCATATTCTTCTTCCATCGCAACAATTGCGCCGCTGACCGCAAACGCAATGATGCCGATCACACTGAGCAGCTCCCAAGCCATTCTGATGACTCCCTTTATATTTGTTAAATTTTCTGACGACCTCTAGATTTTATAACCGCTTCAGCTTAAAATCAATAACATTTTTATGATAAAAAAAAGATAAATGTAGAGGGAAAACAGTAAACGCCGATCAGCATGAGTCTGCCGCTGGCAGTGCCTATCATGTGTACCGTAAAAAAAGCGCCCTGCATTCGCGGGCGCTTTTTTCTTATTCAGATTTTTCGCCTTTTAGAAGGCACATAAAAATGATGATCAGAATAAAAGCAATCAAGGCCAGAAACGGAATGGTCACAAAACCAAACCAGTTAATATATTGACCCGAGCAAGGCACACCGCTTACACATGGCTTGATGCCGCTAAAGCCCGGCACTTTTTGCTCCAGATAATGCATAATCGAAATAAATGCGCCGATAATCGCCATCGGCAGCACATATTTTTTCACGCGTGTGTCACCCTGAAAGGTGGCGATTCCTAAAATCAGAACGAGCGGATACATGAGAATACGCTGGTACCAGCACAGTTCACACGGGATGAACTTTTTGATTTCACTGAAATACAGGCTGCCCAGCATGGCGATAAGAGCAACAACCCAGGAAGCATATAAAAAAACAATTCTATTTTTCATTCGCTTACTTCCCTTTCAGCTCTTTTTCTATCGTTTCTTTAATTTCTTCATAATCCGAAAAATTACTGATCACTTTATCATTAACGTAAATCGTAGGCGTTGCTTTTATGTTCATTTTATGATTAAGGTCAGAATCCTTTTCCACTGCAGAAGCAAATGTTTCTTTATCAAGATTATCCTTCAGCGTATCAGGGTTTACCTTTGTCGTGCTTTTTGCGATATCACCGAGAACCGCTGGCGTTACCCATTCCTGTTCTGTGTCCGGCTGCTTGTCAAACAGCTTTTCATGAAATGCCCAGAAAGAATCAGGATCTTCTTTCCATACTTCCTCTGAGGCAAGAGCCGCTAACGTTGAGCCTTTTCCATGGAACATGACGTTCACGAAAGAAAATTTCACATCGCCCTTGTCAATAAAGTCTTTTTGGATGTTGGGGAAGATGTCGCTGTTAAACACCTTGCAAGACGGACATTTATAATCTCCGAATTCCACTACCGTTACCGGTGCATCATCTTTGCCAAGCACAGGCTGGCCTTTGATAGACGGCTGTCCTGACACTGCTTCGTTGCCTTGCTCCGTTTTGTTATTAATGATGACAATTGCTGCTAATAAGACAACAACGACAACCGTAAGGATGACCGCGAATTTCGCAGAAGACTGCTGTTTCTTTTTCACTCCGACACCTCATCGTTTTAAAATTAAAAAAGAAGCGGATCTCAATTGACCCACTTCTTTATTTTAACAAGACAACCGTCTATAAGAAAAGCCCGAAATAGTGAATTCTCTCCGACAATTATCTCATTTTGAAGCGCATCACGCGCATAGCGTTTGCAACAGCGAGAAGCGTAACACCGACATCTGAGAAAACCGCCTCCCACATGGTCGCGAATCCAAACGCTCCGAGTAAGAGGAAAATGGCCTTAACACCTAAAGCAAAGCCGATGTTTTGCCACACGATTCGCCGAGTCCGTTTTGCAATCCGAATCGCTTCCGCTATTTTTGACGGCTGATCTGTCATCAGCACAACATCCGCGGCTTCTACAGCTGCATCTGATCCGAGTCCGCCCATCGCCGCTCCAATATCCGCGCGTGCAAGCACCGGAGTGTCATTAATTCCATCACCGACAAAAATGAGTTTTTCATTCGGGAGCAGTTTCAATTCCAATGCTTCTACCCGCTCCACTTTATCCTCCGGCAGCAGCTCCGCATAAACCTCGTCGAGGCCGAGCTGTTTTCCGACTGTTTCCCCTGTCTGTTTTGAATCGCCCGTCAGCATGACTGTCTGTTTGATACCGAGCGATTTCAAATCTGCGATCGCTTGTTTTGCGTCTTCCTTTACTTCATCTGCTATGATGATCGCCCCGGCATAGCTTTGATCAATAGCCACGTGAACAATTGTACCGGCGTTTTCATCCGGGACGTTCTCAATCTGCTCTCTTTCCATCAGCTTCTTGTTCCCCGCAAGGATTTCTTTTCCGTTCACCTTTGCGAAAATACCGTGCCCGGATATTTCCTCATATGACTCGATTGTGTCCGGGGAAAGCGGCTTTCCATAGGCTTTCCGCACAGATTCTGCAATCGGGTGCTGAGAGTGAAGCTCAGCGTATGCCGCGGCTTCGAGTAACGTCTCCTTCGCAAAACCTTCCGCAGGTTTGATCTCTGTCACTTCAAAGCTGCCTTTTGTCAGTGTGCCTGTTTTATCAAACACAGCGTATTTGACTTGATGTAAGGCTTCTAAGTAATTGCTCCCTTTCACAAGCACCCCGGCCTTCGAAGCTGCGCCGATTCCGCCGAAGAAACCGAGCGGAATGGAGACAACAAGGGCGCACGGGCATGAAATGACTAAGAAAATAAGCGCGCGGTACACCCAATCAAAAAGTAAAGCGCCAGGAATAAACAGCGGCGGGACAAATGCCAGCAGGGCGGCGATGATGACAACAGCCGGTGTATAATACTTGGCAAACTTCGTGATAAAGTTTTCAGTCCGCGCTTTGCGGCTGCTCGCATTTTGAACCAAATCTAATATTTTGGATACTGCGGAATCCTGATAGCCTTTTGTTACTTCGATATGCAGAACGCCGTTTTGATTGATAAAGCCGGACATGACTTCTTGTCCTTCTGCCGCTTTTCTTGGGACAGATTCTCCTGTCAGCGCTGATGTATCAACCATCGCCGATCCCTGCACAACCTTTCCGTCCAGCGGTATGCTTTCTCCTGGGTTGACGACAATGATGTCTCCTGTCTGCACGTCCTCCGGAGAAACGGTCTTGATGCCGTCTCCTATTTTTATATTGGCGTAATTCGGCCTGATATCCATTAATGCACTGATCGATTTTCTAGAACGGCTGACCGCAGCTCCTTGAAACAGCTCGCCGATTTGATAAAACAGCATGACAGCAACGCCTTCCGGGTATTGCTGAATCAAAAAAGCGCCGATTGTAGCAAGAGCCATTAAAAAATGTTCATCAAACACTTGTCCGCGGCTGATATTTTTGACCGCTCGAACGACAATGTCTCCTCCGACTATCAAGTAGGCGGCGAAAAATAATAAAAATTCCAGCATTGGGCCGGCATGAATCAAATATGCCGCCGCTCCGAGAAGGACCGCTGCTGCCATTCTGGTCAGCATATTGATCATTCTTTTTCGATAACCGTCATCTGCTGATTTCTTTTTATGTTTCGGACGAACTGTTACATGAGGATCAATTGATTTTACTTTTTTCTCGACCTTATTGGTGACCCATTGTTCTTCTTTGCCATCGGCTGAGACAGTCAGTGTGCTTGCTGCAAAGTTAACCGCGCATCCGTCAACACCTTTGATGCCTTTGACGCCATTTTCGATTTTTTGTGCGCAGTTGCTGCAATCCAAACCGTCCAGAACATATTCCCGCGTCACTTGTTTCATTTGTCTCACCTTACCTTCCGATTTAGGGTTCCCTCATCAAAGCATATGAATGAGTGTGAGTATCGAAATTACATATATGAGCATATACTCATATAATAGTTACATCTATTATATGGTGTTTTCCAAGAAAGTGTCAATGAAAAATAAAAACCGGCAAATCACCGGTTTTTATTTTACTTTTTGCAGACGCAGCGCATTCAGAACAACAGATACAGAGCTAAAAGCCATTGCCGCCCCCGCTATCCATGGCGCTAAAAATCCAAGGGCCGCGACTGGTATGCCGAGACTGTTATAGCCAAGCGCCCAGAATAAGTTTTGTTTAATGTTTTTCATCGTAAGTCTGCTCATACGGATGGCGTCCGCAATACTGTTCAGATCGCCGCGAATGAGCGTTATGTCCGCTGTTTCCATCGCGATGTCGGTGCCTGTTCCAATTGCCATCCCGATATCCGCTGTGGCAAGCGCGGGTGCATCGTTGATTCCATCACCGACCATTGCCGTCTGGCGTCCTTCTTTTTGCAGGCGGGAGATTTCCGCTGCCTTTTGCTCAGGAAGGACCTCAGCAATGACGCTGTCAATTCCAGCTTCCTTTGCTATCGCTTCTGCCGTTCTGCGATTGTCCCCGGTCATCATGATGACATCCAGACCCATCTCTTTCAGACGGGTGACTGCCTCCCGCGACGTGTCTTTTATCGTGTCGGCAACCGCTACAAGCCCCGCTGCTGCTCCATCAATGGACACGAGCATCACCGTTTTTCCTTCTCCTTCAAGCTCCTCCATCCGAGGAAGAAAAGCCTCATGCTCAATCCGTTCGCTCTCCATTAACCGTCTTGTGCCGACGAGTATCGTTTTGCCTCCGGCTTCGGCTGAAATACCAGCGCCTACTTTCGCTTCAAAATGGGTCAGTTTCGGTATCTCCAGCCCTTTATCTTTCACACCGGCAACGATCGCTTCGCCGAGCGGGTGTTCCGAGCCCGTTTCAGCTGCTGCTGCGAACCGGAGCAGCTCTGTTTCTTCAAAGCCATCGGCCGGAATGGCATCAGTCAGCTTCGGCTTTCCGTTTGTCACTGTTCCGGTTTTATCGAGAACAATGGTATCAAGGCGATGTGTTTTTTCTAAATGCTCTCCGCCTTTAAAAAGAATGCCGAATTCAGCCGCCCGTCCGGATCCTGCCATAATGCTTGTCGGGGTGGCAAGGCCCAGTGCACATGGACAGGCGATGACGAGAACCGCAATAAACTTGCTGATCGCTTCAGCAAAATCACCTGGAGACGCCCAAAGATACCAAATAAGGAACGTGAGGACGGCGATCCCCAATACAATTGGCACAAAAATACCGGAGATCTGGTCGGCGAGACGCTGGATCGGCGCTTTTGATCCTTGTGCTTCCTCCACAATTTTGATGATATGAGAAAGCGCTGTTTCTTTCCCGACGTTAACAGCCTTGATTTTCAGGAAACCGTTTGCGTTCACAGTCGCTCCTGTCACGCTGTCACCGGGAGATTTGTCAACGGGAAGACTTTCTCCTGTAATCATGGATTCATCTACAGCCGAGCGGCCTTCCAGCACCTCTCCATCGACAGGAATTCGTTCGCCTGGTTTGACATGAACAACATCACCAACAGCCACTTCATCTATCGGGATGATTTGCTCCTGTCCGTCTCTTACGACCGCAGCTGTTTTGGCTTGCAGCTTCATGAGCTTTTTAATGGCATCTGATGAGCGCCCTTTCGCCTTCGTTTCAAACAGCTTTCCTAACAAAATGAGCGTCAGCAAAATCGCGCTTGTTTCATAGTAAAGGCCGTCAGTATGCCCATGGGAACCGAGGCTTCGAATCGTAAGATAAAGACTGTAAGCATAAGCAGCCGTTGTTCCGAGTGCAACCAATACATCCATATTGGCGCTTTTATTTCTGAGCGCCTTATATGCGCCGACGTAAAACGGCCAGCCGATCAAAAACTGCACCGGGGTCGCAAGGGCAAATTGCATCCACGGATTGAGGAATAAATCCGGCACCCAAATGAATGAAGTAAATGTAAAATGGCTCACCATCGCCCACAGCAGAGGAAATGACAGAATAGCTGAAAAGATCAGTCTCGCTGTTTGCTGCCGTTCTTCTTTCTTTTTGGAAGCAGCGGCTTCGCTATCCTCATCGCCTTTCAGCTTAAGTTGATATCCGAGCTTATCAACGGCTTCTTTAAAATCGCTGACAGCCGCTTCTTTTGGGTTGTATTCAACTGTTACAGTTTCTAAAGCAAAGTTCACCGGAGCATTTGTAACGCCTTCTAATTTGCTAAGCCTCTTTTCAATCCGATTGGCGCATGCCGCACAGGTCATGCCCTCGATATCAAACTCAGCTTTTTCCGTTACGACGTGATAACCCAGTTTTTCTATTTTTTCTTGGATTGCTTCTGTTCCTGTTTCAGCAGGGTCATAGGTGACATTTGACGTTTCCGTCGCCAGATTCACATTGGCATCCGTGACACCAGGCATCCGCTTCAGGCCTTTTTCAATTCTTGCGGCACACGCCGCACAAGTCATACCAGATACTTGCATCGCAATTTCCTTTTGCTCACTCAATACACTCACTCCTTTATATACACCCGGGGGGTATATAAAAATGAAAGAAATATCGCGCCTTGATGAAGGCGCGATACCGTGAATCAGTTGGCTACATCATAACCTTGGTCTTCTATCGCATCCGTAATGTCTTTGACTGACACTTTGCCGGCATCAAACGTGACATCAACTTTCCCCGCTTCAAGATTGACATGAACAGCACTAACTCCGTCAAGCTCTCCCACACTCGTTTCAACTGCTTTGACGCAGTGCTGACAAGACATGCCTTCAACTTGCAATGTTTTTTGTTCCATATGAAATCCTCCTGTTTATTCGATCTGTTTTCATCCTACCATACCCCCGTAGGGTATTACAATAATAAAACATCATTATTTCGCTAATTTTTTAAATACGTCTAATAGCTCCGAAATGGCTTGATCCCCGTCTCCGCTTTTGATGGCGTCTGCTACGCAATGATGGGCGTGATCTTCAAGCAAGTGGAGAGCCACTTTTTGCATTGCCGCCTGAACAGCTGAAATCTGCACTAGAATGTCAACACAATATCGATCGTTTTCCACCATATTTTGAATGCCTCTGACCTGGCCTTCTATCCGTTTCAATCGGTTTGTAATTTGATCCTTTTCTTTCGAGCTTTTATGGTTTAATGCTTTATGTTCATTATGCTTCTCCATGCGCACACCTCTGTTTCATATATTAATTCCCATTATACTGATTGTCCAAACCGTTGTCTAAGCTTGCGGCGGCAAAAAAATTCACTATGCAGGTTTTACCTGTTGAAGATAAGGGTATATACCTTTATCAATGCACTTTTAAAAGGGGAGAAGAAAAGTGAATACGATACAGGTAGGGATATTAGGGTACGGACTGTCAGGCTCGGTCTTTCACGCGCCGCTGCTTGCCGTTCTGGATGAGTATCATATCAGCAAGGTGATGACATCGCGAACGGAAGAGGTGAAGCGTGATTTCCCTGATGCCGAGGTAGTGCATGAGCTTGAGGAGATGACAAATGATCCGGCAATTGAGCTTGTCATCGTCACCACTCCGAGCGGCCTCCACTACGAGCACGCATTGGCATGCATTCAGGCGGGCAAACATGTCGTTATTGAAAAACCGATGACAGCCACTGCTGAAGAAGGGGAGAAATTAAAAAAAGCGGCCGACGAACGAGGCGTCTTGTTAAGCGTATACCATAACAGGCGATGGGATAATGACTTTTTAACAATTAAGAAACTCATTGATGACGGGTCTCTAGAAGATATTAATACATATCAGGTCTCCTATGACCGATACAAACCTGAGGTTCAAGCAAAATGGCGGGAAAAAGAAGGTGCTGCCACCGGTACGCTGTATGATCTCGGCTCTCATATCATAGACCAGGCACTGCATTTATTCGGCATGCCTAAAGCTGTAACCGCAAAAGTCATGGCTCAAAGAGAACATGCTGAAACCGTTGATTATTTTCATCTGACAATGGATTACGGCAAGCTCCAAGCCAATCTATATGGCGGATCAATCGCCCCGGCAAACGGTCCGCGTTATCAAATTCACGGACAGCAATCAAGCTTTATCAAATACGGGATCGACGGACAGGAGGATGCCCTCAGAGCCGGGAAAAAACCGGAGGATGACAGCTGGGGTGCGGATGATCCCGAGTCTTACGGTCAGCTGACAACTGTTCATGGCGAGAACAAAAAAATAGAAACCATTCCATCAGTTAACGGCTCTTACCTTGCCTATTACCGCAAAATAGCAGACAGCATACGCGAAGGCGCGCCGCTGCCTGTCACAGCTGAAGAGGGAATTGATGTCATCCGGATCATTGAAGCGGCTGTGAAAAGCAGTGAAGAGAAACGGACCATTTCGTTAGAACAATAAATAAAGCCTCCCTTTATACAGGGAGGCTTTTTCATTAGAATGTTTTTCCTGCTTCTTTTGCACGGGCAATCGCATCTTCTTTGATTTGCTGTGCTTTGTCAGGCTCTGCATTATGACCCTCTACGAAAATGCCATCGAAGGATGGAACGCCGAAGAAGTTCATCATGATGCCAATGTAACGGTGGCCCATTTCCATTTCAGCCGCAGGGCCTTCTGAATAATAGCCGCCGCGCGCTTGAATGTGAATCGCTTTTTTATCAGTTAACAAGCCGACAGGACCTTGTTCAGTATATTTAAAAGATTTTCCTGCTACTGCAACTGAATCAAGGTACGCTTTCATCACCGGCGGGAATGAGAAGTTCCATAATGGTGTGACGAACACATATTTATCAGCAGATGCAAATTGATCGCTAAGCTCTCCTAAACGGCCCACTTTCGCTTTTTCGTTCTCAGAAAGTGCATCGCCGGACTGGAGTTTGCCCCAGCCGCTGAATACATCAGCATCAATGTGAGGAATGTTTTCTTTGTACAAGTCGATATGTACAACTTCATCCTTTGGATTTGCTTCTTTGTATGATTCGATGAACGCTTTACCGGTTGCCATGCTGTAAGAAGTCGCTTCATCATGCGGGTGAGCAGTGATATACAATACTTTTGCCATTTTTACCAGCCCTTTCAATTTTAAAATTACACATCCGTTATTATCATTCAGACGCGTCATGATTATTCTTTATCTCTTAAACCTTATTATAGGTGCAATAAAAATTGCTTTCAAGTAAAATATCTCGAATTAAAGATTTTTTTCAAATCCGTACGAACAGCTTACTTTTCATAAGCTGTTCGCAAACCTGTATACAATGTGTAGAGCTCCCCGCTGATTCGCGGATAATACGGAAAACGCGGCACTTCTATAACAGCGGGCGGCAGTTTCATCAATACTGATTGCTCGGCCTGTTCAAAAAACGCTCTCAATTGGTTTATTTCTTCTTCAGAAACCGGAGAGGGCGGTCGGTGATGGGCTTGAGCCGAGAGCAAATAATAACCTAAGTGCTGTACTCCAGAGATCGCCGGCCACAGCGTATCCGCTTTCGCTTTTGGAAAATCTCCAAGTGCTTTATCATATGCATCCCGAAGCCTGACTAAGCCCACTCTAAGCTGATGTCCGTCTATTTGGTGTCCGGCTAACAGTTTCTCCATAAACTCCCCTTCCAGCCTGATCACTTCCCTCATGTATTCAGGCAGGCGTTTTGCTGAAAAACGTCTCCACAAAAGCATCGTTCCCACTAGGCCAATTATGCTGCCGACAGCCACATCGGTCAGCCTCGCCGCTATAAAATAACCAGCCCCCAAGCCGCCATGCATGCTTTCTGTGATGACAAGCGCGTTTGCGGTCAGAAAAGGTACGGCCAAAGCATAATTGCGGACAATCAGCATTTCAAGAAGGAATTGAAGCATTGTGATGCATAAAGCGATATACACGCCGGATGGCTTAAAGAACAGGATCGCCCCTGCCAGCATCACGCCTATTACGGTTCCTGCCGAACGCTGAATGGCTCTTTGCAACGTAAAGACAACAGTCGTGCCCAGCATCACCGCCGCTGCCGAGAGCGGAATCCAGTAAGAACGGTGAAAACCGAAGGCATTGGCAAACAAAGCCGCCCCAAACAGCACAATCCCATACTTTAATGCCCGAATCAAAACAGGTGACTCCCAGTCAAAGGCATTTCTCAGAAAGTAATAGGAGGATGGCAGCCGGCTTGACTCCGCGTCCGATGGATCATCATTCCGCCGTGAAGCGATACTCAACACCTCGTTGATTTCTTCATACAGCTTCCGGGCTGGCTCCGCTTCATCCTCCTGAATAGGAAACGCATCGGAAACACGAGATTGCCCCAGCATGTCGGCAGTTTGGCGAAGTGCCTTTGCGATCTGCGCCTTATCTGCGTTTGGTGTTTCGGCAGAAAAATGAATGATTGAGATGAAGAGATCATCCGCTTTTTCCAGCAAGCGGATAAAACGTTCATCATGAGGCGATTTTCTCCATCTATTCCCTTTGCCGAGCACCGTTTGACGGGCTGTTCTCAGCATCAGCACGGTCTGATGCTGCGCGTTATGAAAATCAGGAGTTCCGACATCGGAAAGGCAGGATGCAAGCTGGCGGTATGTTCTTTTCAGCACTGTATTTTCCGGTCCATGCCTGTTATTGATCCAGCCAATCAAGGCGATTCCTGTGGCGAAAAGCCCGCCGGCAAATGTCAGTCCCGCTCTGAACAGAGCTTCTGAAGGATCTGCCGGCAAACCCGAGCTCACCAAAAAGGCAAGGACAAAAAACATCGGTGCCGGCCCTTGTATCCCAAGCGCGCCAAAAATAAACATTGCAGCTGCCCCGATAAGCCCCAGAACAGCCGCCATGCTCCAGAAAGTCCCTGCCAAAAGCGTCCCTAATCCAAACGATGCGGCGATCCCCATTGAAACTAACAGCAGCTTCAGAATACGTTTCGTATACGATTCCCCGCCTGCATATAAAAAAACAAAACCGCCGATGCTAGCGGTCAAACCGAAATCCGTGTGTCCCGACAATGCGCCGACAAACACAGGAAATCCTGAAGCGATGCCTGACCCGATTGCCTTTTTCCATGGGAAAGGGGTTGCATGAATGCGAAAGGCATCCTTGACAACACTTGGCACTGTTCTTCGATTTTGATCAGAAGACTTGTTCATATTACATAACCCTCTTTAACGACATGATGTTGGTCTCTTCCCGTTTATTCGCCATAGTATGCCCAGAAACAGACTCATCTTCTCATTGGATATGCTCTCATTAAAAAAGACAGAGACATATCTTCTCTGCCTTCATTACACAAGTTTTTTCGCAATGTCATGCATTGGTTTAATCCAGTTGCTGTATGTCAGCTCAGCCGCCTTTTTCCGGTCTTTCTCCTTATATGCCTGAATGATTTGGTTATGTTCTTCAATTGAATTCTGCGGAGACTTGAAAAAAAGGTACTCAAGCCGAAGAATATGCATGTGAAGAACTGAGGTAAAATTGCGGATATATTCATTATCAGCCGCCTCAATGATCACATCATGAAACGCTTTATCAATGCCAAGCACTTCATAGATTTCGTTTCGGTCAATTGCCGCTTTCATTTCGTGATTGATGGCTGTCAGCTGCTCTATATGAGACGATTGAATGTTTTCAATTGCCAATTCGGCAGCGGCGGACTGGAGAGACGCCATCGGCGGATAGACTTTGAAGACATCATTTTTTTCAATCTGTGAAATTCTTGTTTCTTTCCCCGGAGACATTTCAACAAACCCCTGCATCTCTAATAATTGCAAAGCCTCTCTGACCGGTGTTCTGCTGACGCCTAGCGCTTTAGCCAACGCATCGTCATTCAATTTTTCTCCGGGCACAAGCACTCCTTCCACGATCCACTTTTGAATTTGCTCAAAAGCAAGCTTTTTGGCAGTCTGCCGTTTCGGCTTCGGGGCATTTGACGGTATCGGCACAAAGCATCACCTCTGAATATGGGTTTGGTTTTTTAATGCTGCCGTTTTGCCGGCACTTTTCTTCTGTGAAAGGACAAAAATCATGACTAAAATGCATGCCGCTCCTGCTGCTTGAAACAACCCAAAGGACACGCCAAGCCAAAGAATTGAAGACGCGACTGCAGCAACCGGCTCAGTGCATCCCAGCATGCTCGCTTCTTGCGGGAATAAATATTTCAAACTTTCTAGGTACATGCAGAATCCCAATAACGTTCCGAAAATAACAATAAAAGCGACCGATGCAATTCCAGAAACCGTCCAGCCTTCTGCCTGTACAGCCCAAGGCGGATGAATAAAACTCATGCCGACGCCCCCGATCAGCATCCCCCAGCCAATGACGAGAGCCGACCCCCATGTTTTCAAAAGAGAACTGGAATACAGCGTATAGAAGGCAAGCGCGCCAGCAGAAAGAAGACCCCATACAACAGATAAAGGAGAAACTGTTAAATTGCTGATGTTTCCATTTGTCAGCAGCAAAAAAGTGCCTGATAAAGCCAATAATAGCCCAAAAAAATCGGAAAACTGAAATGAATTCTTTTGGGTCAGAAGCAAATACAGCATAATCAGAACAGGCGCTAAGTATTGAAGCAGCGTGGCCACCGCTGCGTTTCCGGTTCCGATTGAAGCTAAAAATGTATACTGAACACCAAGCATGCCGGCAATCCCGAAAACAATAAGCTGGACAGCCGCTTTTTTATCTTTCCATATGCCCCAAACTGCCCTCCTGTTTTTACCGGCGGACACAATAATCAGCACCAACAGGCCTGATAACAGTAAACGTACCGTTACAAGCCACTCCACCGATACATCACTCGTTTCAAATAAATGCTGGGCAACCGTTCCCGATAACCCCCAAAACGCAGCTCCGACAATCACCATTAAAAAGCCGTACAACCGTTGTTTCTGAGTCGCCAACGTATATCCTCCTGACATGTAATATGCAATATATTACATATTATATCATTTTACTTTTCAGAAAACAAAGTGTTTTCAAAAAATAAAACAGTGCTACTCGCACTGCTTAGATAAAAGTCTGTGAATAAAAAATAAAGGATAAATCAAAAGGTATCCATTAAACAGCCACCATGCAAGATCAAAATCCCCGCTAAATGTCCAGAATGATAAAGCCTGAAGGCCTGAACAGAAGGTCAGCACAAGAGAAATCAGCGCCATCTGCCTCCATATTGCTCTTTTGACGCGCTGCAAATACAAGCTGTACAAACCAGTAATGGAGATTAAAATATCCAAGGGAAAAAAGGACCAATTCCAGGCGATCATAAACGGATCTTGATAATGTTTAAAGGCCCAGCTTTCCGGCATTAATGAAAACCCGGCAGACAGCCAGTACAATATAAAACCGATATCCGTCACGAGAAAGAACAGTTTCATCACTCTCATATTACTGCTCACTTTTATGTACCGTTTGAGACTCCGCCCCTTGATCGATCAGGTTTAAAGACACAACACCGGCAATAATCAGCCCGATTGAAATCAGTTTCATGACACTTATATTCTCTTGAAAATACAAAAACCCGACAACTGTGATCAGGACAATGCCCATCCCCGACCAGACAGCGTAAGCAACAGATACATCGATAGATTTGAGCGTAAGCGTCAGAAAGAAAAGACTCCCGCCATAAAAAAACATCAATAGCACACTCGGCAGAAGCCTTGTAAAACCCGCTGAAAGCTTCATACTGACCGTTCCGGCAACTTCAAATAAAATGGCCAAACATAAAAACATCCATTGCACGCGCCACCAGCCTCCTCATTTTTCTGTTATGCCGTTACATAATACATCTACAATTGATTCAAGAACCTCTCCTGTCGTGTACTGATGTTTGAGCGGATAATCAGGATCATACACTTGGTTGATACTGCCTATATACATTTGAACCAATAAATTAATGTTAATGTTTCTGATCTTCTTTTGCTCCCTGCACTCGTTTAACAATCCAATAACAACAGACCATTCTTCCTTCATAAACGTGTCTAATTTGAGCCACGCATCGTAATGGGATTTCTTCAGCTCTTGTAATAACCCCATATTCAGCAGCTCCATTTCCTTTGGAAGACCGATCAGCATTTGCTTCACCTTTTCAAGAGCATCTAGGGTCTCATCTTCATAGATGCTCTTTTCCATTTGCTTCATCTCTGTGATAAACTGCGCCACGACGGCCTCCGCAAGCTGATCTTTCGACGGGTAATGCGCATAAAGCGTCCGCTTGCTTGTTCCAAGCGCTCCCGCCAGATCGTTCATTGTAAATGAAAAACCTTTCTGTCTGATCAGGCGAATGGTTTCCGCCAATATTCTTTTTTCCAAATCAATCACCTCGCTTTCGGTACTACAAAAACTTTTTTGGTACCAAAATTATACGACAGCAGGTTCTGGAAATCAATACAATAAAAAAACCTCTTCCCAGAGGGAGAGGTTTACTAAAAGACGCTGCGGACCAAGCCGCCGTCCGCCCGAAGTGCCGCGCCATTAATCGCGGAAGATAGCGGGCTGCTTAGGAATGTAACAAAGTGAGCGATTTCTTCCGGCCGGATCAGCCTTTGGATAATTGAAGTCGGACGGTTTTCCTTCATAAAACGGGCCTCAGCTTCTTGAACAGTCAGGTTTTCACCAGGATAAAGAGAGTTCAGCATTGTTTCCACTCCCTCTGTTAAGGTTGAACCCGGCATGACTGTATTTACCGTTACATTTGTGCCGGTTGCCAGCTCCGCCAAGCTGCGGGAAATGGAAAGCTGCATCGTTTTCGTCGCGCTGTAATGGGCCATTTCCTGAGAAGGCATGATTGCCGCTTCACTGGCAATAAAAATCACCCGACCTTCTTTCTTCTCTATCATTTTGTGTAAATACTTGCGTGTGAGCCTCACACCGCTCATAATATTCACTTCAAAAAATCGGAACCACTCATCATCGGGGATATCAAAATACTCTGCCGGTTCAAAAATCCCTAAATTATTGACCAAAATATCAACCTGCGGATATGCCTGAAACAGATCATTGCAGCCTTCTTCGGTTCCAAGATCAAATGCGGCCGGATAAAACACAGCCTCTGCATGCTGTGTTTTCAAATCGTCTATCGTCTGATTCACTTTTTCTTCCCGGCGTCCGTTAATGATAACCGCCGCGCCTTCTTCCGCTAACGAAGCGGCAATCGCTTTGCCGATCCCCGACGTTGAGCCGGTCACCAGTGCGGTTTTGCCATGTAAATTCAATTTCATTCATTCATCCCTCCGTTTTTGTTTCCTCTTATTTATTAACAGAAATGCGATTGGTAAAACATCTGCTGTAAAACCAGTATGAAACAGCTGGGATTCAAATGGAAGTACGCACTTTTTGGTGCCTGTTATACGAAAAAAAATGAAGCAGAACCTGTAAAAGGTACTGCTGGATAAGGGAAACGAC
Organism: Bacillus sp. B28; assembly: GCF_029536185.1. NCBI lineage: Bacteria > Bacillati > Bacillota > Bacilli > Caryophanales > Bacillaceae > Bacillus > Bacillus sp. B28. Next base: position 3,342,613 of record NZ_CP120511.1, read on the forward strand.
ATTCTTTATACCATTAGACATATGACAAATTACTAATTTTCAAGTAAATATGGGAATTTACCTTTCCATTTGCGATAATAAAACTAATATGTGATGGGTAAATAGGCGAATAAGGATAGGGCATTTAACCAACAGCATTCAGCCTTACTTTATTAACCGACGTGCAAGCCATTTCACCCTCAAGCGATTTTTAAACCGAAGAAAATGGGTACTTTGGATAAGCGGTATAAGTAGACTCTCTGCAAGTCTGCTTTATTTTTTTCTCATAAATAAACGAGGTGAAAATCAATGAATGGTATAGAATTTTTAGAATCTGTGTCGCAATTTGGACAAATCATTTTATTATTCTCCGGCTACGCCCTGTATTGGAGATTAGGTAAAACAAAAAGAGAACGAAGACTTACAAGATATGAAACTTTTCTTAGGTTCTTTGTAATGTTCGGCATATTGGCATGGGCGTTTTCGTTTCTTGCTTTGCATTTGTGGTAATCTTCTGTCGATATTTGACTTATTATGATTAGAACCCTTCTTTTGAAAAATGTATGTTGCTTTTACCATTTCAAAAAAGGGGGTGTTCACACATGTTGAATAGATTGTTTTTTCCGGCGTCGGTTTTCTTTCTTGCTATTGCGACAATAGCACCAGCAGTTCAGCAACCCAATTGAATCCGGAGGATGGTTAAGATGGCTTAACTGAAGAACAAGTTAAAAAATCTCTAGCAGAAGTTGAGTACATCTTTACTAAGATTTTAGTTTTTGACAAAGAGACGGGGTATACAGTCAAAGAGGATGGGCTTGAAAAGTCTCCTTATACTGCAGGTCAAAAAGATGGTATGATCGCTTTCGCTAATTATATGAATAAGGAATATAATTATACGAATGTCAAAATCAGTAGTGTTCAAGGATGTTTGGAAGATGCACTTAACTTAAGTAAAGGTGCTTTGAATCAAGTTCATGCAACACTGTGTATTTACTAAAATCCAGTGAGTACGCAGTGCCCGACAAGCTTACATAACCTCCTTTGTTCTTTTTCATGTGTACAGCTCCCCTAACACTATGTCCCAAACCTCCCATACCATCTCAATTGCATCTCCCGAATAATTGGGATTAGGGATAAAATTCACATGCAGATTCAGAGAGAGCCGATAGAGTAACTGTCTCTTTTAAAAGACATAAAAATGGCGCTGAAAACACAGCGCCAGTAAAATCAGATTATAGGATTTTTGGTTCTTTTTACGATAGCATAGCGACTAGCACAATTGATAGACGCTACGAAAAATACCTTAGAAAATCAGGGGTGATCCACGACTTCAGACATTCACATGCGTCATACTTAATCAATAAAAAATGCAATCCATTGGTCATCGCATTGAACAAGTATAGTCACCTTTATCCGTCTACACAAATGACGTTATTGGCTTCATGGAAAATGAAAAATTTTAAAAGTGTTACCAAAAAGTAACCGCAGTGCCCTCGAAAGCTTTAGAAGCCTTGATAGCACTGCGGTTACAAAGTATGTATGGAGACGGTGGGAGTCGAACCCACGTCCAGAAACATCGATTACTTAAGCGTCTACGAGCGTAGCCTGCATATTTGTGTTTTCACTCATCTTCTTGCCTGCGGGCGGGCCTTCCGAGAGCTAGTCTGTTTGTCTCTTCTTACGTTCTCAGACGGGAACGCAAGCGTAGCCTACTTGGATGTGCTCTTCACAGACACATAGGCAATGTCAGGAAGAGCTCGCTGCGCTTATTAGGCAGCTAATGCTACGTTTTGGTTAAAACTGTTAGTTTTGCCAGTTATATTTAGTGCGTGTTTACGAGATCGCCTCTCGGCTCGCAGCTCAAGCTCGATCCATCCCTGTCGAATCCGTAACGTCCCCTTGTTATAAGGGAAATACGGGAGAAATATCAAGCTCTCACTCAAACTGGCTACATTCCTATTATAACATGATCACGGCTCATTTCAATTGACAAATTCTTCAAGAAAAGACCGTGTCATCTCATCGTGGAACCAGTATAGCACATGCTGGATTTCAGTATCAAGCGTTATGCTTTTAGAACCCTTTTTGACTGTCTCTGAACGCTCTTTCAATTTCACGCTTCGCATCCTTGCGCTTCAGATCTTCACGTTTGTCATAGTTTTTCTTCCCTTTACCCAGACCGAGAAGCACTTTGGCAAAGCCGTTTTTCAAATACAGCTTGAGCGGAACGAGAGAATAACCTTTTTCCTTCGTTAAGCCGACCAGCTTGTTAATTTCCTTGCGGTGCATTAACAGCTTTCTCGTCCGGAGCGGATCGTGGTTATAGCGGTTTCCCTGCTCATACGGGCTGACGTGCATATTGTGGAGAAATACTTCTCCCCGTTCGATTTTGGCGAAGGAATCTTTAAGATTCACGCGGCCGGCGCGAATCGCTTTGATTTCTGTTCCTTGCAATACAATGCCTGTTTCATATGTTTCTTCTATAAAATAATCGTGATTGGCTTTTTTATTTTGTGATAATACTTTTCCTGACCCTTTCGGCATGCCAGAACCTCCTCTCACTAAGGAAAAACTGTCGACCTTTGCGATACGCTCTATTTTACCAAATGTCACGCATGGCTACAATGAAAAGCTGTTTCCGAAAGAAAGCAAATAGAGCACTGCGCCCTATTTGCTGGTTGAGCTGCTATTTCTTCTTTTTACGTTTCTGCTTCGGTGCGTTTTGAAAGCCGCGTTTTTTCTTTTTCTTCTTCGGCTTTGTGAACCACTCCCCTTTTTCCTCGGAAGGAGCAGGAGATACAGGCGTATTTGTGCTTAACACGCGTTTTCTGGCAGGTTTTCCGCGTTTTCGACTGCGGCTGTCCATTTCTCTCGGACGGCGCGGGGTGCCTTTCATACCGACGATTTCGAAGTCAATATTGCGCTCGTCTTTATTGACGTCAACGACTTTGACTGTAATTTCATCTCCGATACGGAACACATTCCCCGTCCGCTCGCCGATCATCGCAAAATGCTGCTCGTCAAAGCGATAATAGTCATCTGTCATAAAGCTGACGTGGACGAGTCCTTCAATTGTATTCGGCAGCTCGACAAACATCCCGAAGTTTGTCACAGAGCTGATCATGCCGTCGAATTCTTCACCGATTTTATCAAGCATATATTCCGCTTTTTTCAGATCATCTGTTTCACGCTCTGCGTCAACTGCACGGCGTTCCATTGATGAAGTATGTTCAGCTATATCCGGAAGCCGTTCAGCCCACTTCTCCTGTGTCGCTTCATCGACCTTGCCGTTGATTAAGTACGTTCTGATCAATCTGTGGACGATTAAATCCGGATAACGGCGGATCGGCGATGTGAAATGGGTATAGAATTCCGTTGACAGGCCGAAGTGCCCCAAGCTTTGCGGGTCGTATTTCGCCTGCTTCATGGAACGTAGCATGACAGTAGAAATCACTGTTTCCTCTGGTCTGTCACGAACAGCGTCAAGAATGCTTTGCAGCGCGCGCGGATGAATATTTCCCGCCGTTCCTTTTACAACATATCCAAATGTTGTCACAAACTCTAAAAACTTTTGCAGTTTTTCAGCATTAGGCTCTTCGTGTATCCGGTAAATAAACGGAACGTTCATCCAATGGAAATGCTCTGCAACGGTTTCGTTCGCAACAAGCATAAATTCTTCAATCAGTTTTTCGGCGACAGATCGTTCTCTGATCACAACGTCTTTGACCGCGCCTTCTTCATCGACAAGCACCTTTGCTTCTTTAAAGTCAAAATCCACGGCGCCGCGGTTCATCCGCTTTTCGCGAAGAATTTCTGCCAGCCGCTCCATGTCTTTGAACATCGGCACGAGCGGTTCGTACTTTTGCTTTAATTCTTCATCATCATCAACAAGAATCTGATTCACATCGGAATATGTCATTCTTTCCGTTGTTTTGATGACGCTTTGGAAGATTTCGTGCTCTGTGACTTCTCCCCGACTGTTGATGGTCATTTCACAAGAAAGTGTGAGGCGGTCAACCTTCGGATTTAATGAACAAATACCGTTTGACAGTCTGTGCGGAATCATCGGAATCACACGGTCAACCAAATACACACTCGTTCCTCTTTCCATCGCTTCTTTGTCGATCGGCGAGTTTTCAGTCACGTAATGGCTGACGTCGGCAATGTGAACGCCAAGCTTATAGCTGCCGTCATCCAGTTTTGTCACTGTAACCGCATCATCCAAGTCCTTCGCGTCCGCTCCGTCAATGGTGACAATGACCTGGTCACGGAGATCACGGCGGTCTTTCAGGTCTTTTTCATCAATCGTATCAGGCGTGCTTGTCGCCTGTTCCATTACATCGGCAGGGAATTCACCCGGCAGCCCGTGCTTATGGATGACTGATAAAATATCAATGCCCGGATCATTTTTATGGCCGAGAATGGATTCAATCTCACCCTCTGCATTCATTCGGCCTTCAGGATAGCTGGTCAGCTTAACAACCACCTTATGCCCTTCAGCCGCGCCATTTTTCCCGCTATTAGGAATGAAGATATCGCTTGTGATTTTTTTGTCATCCGGAATGACAAAACCAAAGTTTTTTGTTTCTGTATAGGTTCCGACTACCCGCTGAATCGCTCTTTCTAAAATGCGAATGACGGTACCCTCTTGTCTGGAGCCGCTTGACTGCGAATTCAGGCGTACCATGACGATATCGCCGTTCATAGCTGTATTCAGCTCATTAGGCGGAATAAACACATCGCTTAACGACGTATCCTCAGGCAGCAAAAAGGCAAATCCCTTCGGATGCGCAGAAAGCTTTCCTTTAATTAAATTCATTTTTTCCGGAATGCCATAGCGGTCGCTTCTCGTCCGCACGATAAGCCCTTTTTCCTCCAGCGCAACCAGCGCTTTGACGAGCTCTTTAAATTCCTCGGCATCCGTAATCTGTAACATCTCCTCAAGTTCCTGAACAGTCAGAGGCTTGTACGCCTCTTCCTTCATAAACGAGAGAAGCTTATCCATAAATGCTTCTTTTTCCATAATCCGACCTCCTGTTGGTTACCAATCCAGCTTCTCTAAAAATTCATACACATCTTGATGTACGATGTCCCGTTCCTTGTCCAGCGTGATAACATGGCCTGATTCCTCATACCATTTCAGCTGTTTATCGTCAGTTTCCACTTCATTGTAAATAATATTGGCACTTTCGGTATTAATCATGTGATCATGACGGGCTTGCACAACAAATGTCGGAGAATAGATCATATCGACATTCTTTCGCACATCGGCAATCAAGTCTTGCAGCGCCTTAAGGGTATTCATCGGCGTTTTTTCAAATTCCTTCATTTCCTCTTCTATTTGCTCCGGGCTTTTCCCCTCGAATTTTTTGTAATTGCGCGCGTAGGAAAGGACGCCCTGATACATGACCTCTTCGCTTTTAATATGCATTGGCGCGCACATTGGAACAATTCCCTTTATGGGTACAGTGTAACCCAATTTCAGCGAAAAAACCCCGCCAAGCGACAGTCCGCATGCTGCAATGTCCTCATAGCCTTCAGATTTTAAATATTCATAGCCATCCATGACGTTTTTCCACCAGTCTTCAGGCCCCGTATGTACCAATTCTTCAGGCGGAACGCCGTGTCCTTCATATTGAGGCGCGTGGCACGTATAGCCCCGTTCATTCAAATAACGTCCCAGCATTCTCACATCCGCTGTATTCCCTGTAAAGCCGTGCAGCAAAAGCACCGCTTTGTCTCCGCCTTTAAATGTAAATGGTTTTGGTGTCACAACTTTCATGCTCATTTCTCCCTTTCTTTCTGCACGATCATTTTAGTTTTCCACAGTTTGATCAGAAAAAAACGCTCTGAATAACAGCCAGAAACGTGAAAAAGGCCTGACTTTACATCAGACCTTATACAAACATTGCCCTATAGGATATAAGCAAGCGCAATCGTCAACACGAAAAACAAGACTGCCAGCACAACCGTAATGCGGTGCAGAATCAAATCAAGACCTCTTGCTTTTTGTTTCCCGAAGAGCTGCTCCGCTCCGCCTGAAATCGCACCAGATAATCCGGCGCTTTTACTGGATTGAAGCAAAACGACAATAATAAGTGCAATACTGACGATAACCAATAAGGTAATCAAAACCGCGTGCATCCCTTACACCTCCAGACTCACTGGCCTACATTACTTCTATTTTACATGAAAAGGTTTGCCATGTCACGCCGTATCAGACGCCAAAAGACCGGATAAGACATTTTGTTTTGGTTAGCCTATTCGTATGAATTGAGCGAAAAGGGAGAACAACAATGCCGATCATCAGCACAGCCAATAAGAAACATCTATATTATGAGGAATATGGACAGGGAATCCCTATCATTTTTATTCACCCGCCGGGCATGGGACGCAAGGTTTTTTATTATCAGCGCCTTCTGGCGGATCATTTCAGGGTGATATTTCCCGATTTAAGCGGACATGGCGACAGCGATCATGCAGACCAGCAAATCTCGATTTCCTATTACGCAAACGAGATCGTGCAATTTATGGATCGTTTGCACATTGATCAGGCTGCAGTATTCGGGTATTCCGCCGGCAGCTTAATTGCACAGCACATTAGCTTCACCCGGCCGGACAAAGTATCTCATTTGGTGTTGGCCGGCGCTTACCCTGCTGTTCATACCTTGGCCGGTCAGCAGCTTCACAAAATGGGAATGTATCTTCTTGAAAAAAGTCCCGGCATGCTGATGAAAATTATCGCCAGCAGCCATACGAAAAACAGACAGCTCCGAAATCTATTAACGAGTCATATGAAAAAAGCTGACCTCGGCCATTGGTATCAATATTATCGGGATTCGCTCCGCTACAGCTGCCTTGAACAATTGCCCAGTTTTAACATGCCGATGCTGTTTATGTATGGCGGCCTGCGCGACTGGACCTTTACACATGCAGGCTATTACCGGAAAGCATGCAGCCACGCTGAATTTTTCAGGCTGGAATACCAAGGCCATCAGCTGCCGACAAAACAATGGAAAACATGCAATGAACTTGTGACGGGTTTTGTTTTGACACATTGATGATAAGGCTTAGAAAACGCTTGGTTCCCCAGGCGTTCTTATATCATTGACTTTTGTCAACAAAATCATAGTAAAAAAGATCCTCAAACTTCAAGTCAAAATAGTGAAGCATTTTTCCGATCACAAGCTGCCCCGGCCGTCTTTCTCCATTCAGCACACGGCTCAGTGTGGCGGGTGAGACTCCGATTTCCAGCGCAAGCTGATTGAGGGAATAATCGTTATTGACCATATACTGCAATACATAATCACGTCTAATCTGTATCTTTTCTACTGGCACTTTCCTCACCTTCCGTTCATGAAAAAACTTTTTCTATACATTTACATTACGGCGTATGTTAACTTTTGTCAATACATTTCCAGCCTACCTATTCCCTTTAGTCAATAAACATACTAAAATATGAGTAACAGTGAGGGACGGGGTGAGACATATGGAAAGCTTCGGCGAACAATTACGGGCATTGCGTGAGGAGAGAAAGCTGACAGTCAACCAGCTGGCGACTTATTCCGGTGTAAGCGCGGCCGGCATCTCCAGAATTGAAAACGGCAAACGCGGCGTTCCTAAACCTGCCACCATCAAAAAATTGGCGGAGGCCTTAAAAATTCCTTATGAAGGGCTTATGTATAAAGCGGGATATATCGAAGAGGTTCATGAAGCCAGAGCGACTTATGAAACGAAGTGCCAGCTGCTTGAAAAGGCGGAGGCTTATGACCTGAAAAATCTTGCCCTTCTTGAGAGTGAAAAATGGCAGTATCTCAACAAAGAGGATTTGCTCATGCTGGATCATTATTTCTCTTTTATTTCAGACGAAGCCAAAAAACGATCTGCTGATCAATAACTCTTTCCAGAAATGCGAGGCGATCATCATGTCAACATTCGGACAGGAATTAAGGGCGCTGCGCCGCGCCCGCAAACTGACAGTGAATCAGCTTGCGGTGTACTCGGGCATCAGCTCAGCGACCATTTCAAAAATAGAAAACGGCAAGCGCGGCACACCAAAGCCCGCGACCATAAAAAAGCTCGCAGCGGTGCTGAAAATACCGCACGAAAACCTGATGGCAGCCGCAGGGCACATTACCGCTTTTCCTGAAGAAATTCGAGAGGCTTCGGAAAGCTATCAGTCTATTTATGCGATTTATCAGACGGCTGTCACTCGCGGAACGGAGAACCTGTCTCTTTTTAACAGCGAAAAATGGCGGCATCTCTCCAAGCAGGATATTGAAAATCTCAGCAAATACTTCGATTTTTTAGCTTCCGAAGCGAAAAAACGCTCCTCTTCCACGTAATCCTCTGCGTCTCTTTCCGCATTTTATCAATCACGCATGCATACGTTCCCTCGTTATTTGCGTTATAATAATGACAGACGAGGTGAAAAGTATGAACCAATCAGAAATGTGTCCTAGATTTGAAAAAGCAGTCGACATCTTGAGCAAACGCTGGGTTGCTTTAATCGTTTTTCAGCTGTTGAACGGTCAGCAGCGATTTAGCGAAATAGAAGCAGCACTTCCAAATCTAAGCGGCAGAGTTCTGTCAGAAAGGCTGAAAGAACTTGAGCTTGAAGGAGTGGTTAAGCGGGACGTCATCCCCGAAACTCCGGTTCGCATCGAATATTCATTAACCGACAAAGGAATGGCGTTAGCGCCCATTCTGGGTGAAATCTCCAAATGGGCTACTGAATGGATTGACCCTTCCTTTCATATGTAATTGCTAAAACGGTTCTATCTCCACGGAGAGAAGAGCCGTTTTTTATTTTTTATTTCCAGGTGAAAAAACAATTTCTCAGCCGATATATAGTACATCACATCACTTTTTTAAAAGGAGAACACTTATATGCGACTGACGATTTCCCGCAAATTCAGCCTGGTATTTTTGACACTGATTCTCATCAATCTGCTTATAGGCGGAATAGGCGCTTTCAATATGCAGCACATCATCAAAAAGACAGATGAAATCAATACAAAATGGATAGACGGCATTAAAGAAATTACATCTATTAATTATTTGACAGAGCACCTTTCCTCTAAGGAAAAGGATTTCTTGATTTATACAGACAAAGATAAAATGGATACCCTGGACCAAGATATGAACCAGATCCTTAAGGATATCAATGAAAAGCTTGATAACTATGAAAAGACAATCTCTAATGACAAAGAACGCAGCATTTTCGAACAGCTCAAGACTGAAGTCAACTCTTATACGAATATTCATAGCCAGATTTTAGAGAGCGGACGCACGAATGATATAGATAAAGCAAGGGGGTTATTGGTACAGACTGAAGCAAGCTTTGAGGATATGAAAAAATCAATCACTGAACTTGTTGACTTTAATAAAGAAGGCAGCAACACGGCGGTGAAAGAAACCAAGGATGTTTATCATAAAGGTCTGATTTACACGGCTTTGCTTCTGGCAGCCTCCATCGCCATCAGCATATGCATTTGGCTTTATATCAATCGCAGCATTGTAAAACCGATTATTCGAATGAAGTCATCTGCGAATGAGATCGCCGAAGGCAATCTTTCAAATGACATAGAGGCGCTGGCCTCAAAAGACGAGCTCGGCGATTTGAACGAAGCGCTTCAGAAAATGGTAGGGAATTTAAGAGATATCGTCGGATATTCAAAAGAAATCTCCACCCGCGTGCTTTCTTCATCACAGGTGCTGACCACTGCAACGAATGAAACAAGAACCGGCAGCAGGCATATTACCGAAACGATGAACGAAATGGCTGAAGGCTCCGAGCAGCAGGCGCAAGACGCTGTGACGATCGCCGAATCAATGAATGAATTTACAGAAAGCATTGATAAAGCCTACAATCACGGCATGACGATCAGCGATACGTCTCAAAACGTACTCGAACTCGCCGTAAACGGAAACGAAAATATGGATACGTCAGTGCAGCAAATGAAAACAATCCATCATATCGTTCAAGAGGCCGTTCATAAAGTGAGATCGCTGGAACAGCATTCTCAGGACATCAACAAGCTTGTTCAGGTCATCAACGGCATTGCCGAGCAAACGAACTTATTGTCACTTAATGCCGCAATTGAGGCAGCCCGCGCAGGAGAAAGCGGCAAAGGCTTCGCCGTTGTGGCCGAAGAGGTCCGAAAGCTCGCAGACGGCGTATCTGACTCCGTTCAGGATATCACTAAAATAGTTGGGGGCACACAGCAGGAAATCAACACTGTCATTCAATACCTGGAAAGCAGCTTTACCGAAGTAGAAAAAGGTACTGAAAACCTGACTGACACCGGACAGGCCATGCAGAATATTAAGCAATCGGTCACCTATGTAGCGGACAGCATTAAGGAAGTAACGGACGGATTAAAGCAGTTAACAAACCAATCGATCACAATTAACCAATCGATTGAAAACATCGCCTCCGTTTCTGAAGAATCCGCCGCCGGCATTGAAGAAACATTTTCCATTACCGAGCAATCCGCCCATTCAATGGATCAAGTGCTTCAAAATGCTGAGGAGCTTGAGCGTTTGGCGAAAGAACTTAATCAGAAAATGGATCAGTTTACAATTTAAATAAGAAAAAAGAGGCTGTAATCATCCAAGCCTCTTTTTTTGTTCTTATGCAGCTGTTTGAATACGTCTCACCCTGGTTCTTTTTTTCTTGACCGGATGTAACACCCGCTCCAGCCAAGCCATGAGCAAATCAGCCGCAACCGCCATCACCGCAGTCGGAATCGCGCCGGCTAGAATAATCGCCGTTCCGTTTGTGGCGTTTGACCCGCGGACGATCATATCCCCAAGGCCGCCGGCGCCGACAAATGTGCCGATTGCTGTAATGCCGATAGCGATGACGAGAGCCGTTCGAAGGCCTGCCATAATGACAGAAAGCGCGAGCGGGAGCTCAACCATCCGAAGAACTTGGAATTTCGTCATTCCCATCGCTTTTCCTGATTCTAAGTATGCGTGTTCAATGCTGACAATGCCTGTGTACGTGTTTCGGATAATCGGCAGCAGGGAATACAGAAATAATGATAAAATCACTGTGTTTGCACCGAGCCCCATGACAAGCATCAGGACTGCCAGCATGGCGAGCGCCGGAATCGTCTGAATGACATTTGTTACGGCGAATACCCATCCTGACAAGCGGCGGAAATGCGCAATGAGGATGCCGACCGGAACCCCGACGACAGCAGCAAACAAGACGCCGTAAGCTGACATAAGAAAATGCCGGCCAAATTCTTCCATGACATAGCTGCCGTTCTGTGCATAATACCTCATTAACTGTTCAAGCACATTCATTGGTCAATCCCCCTTTCACGATTCGAAGTAGTGATGCTTTTGCAAATATTCCTTAGCAACGACAGACGGTTCCTTTAGGTTACCGTCAACTTCATAGTTAAGCTCCTGCATCGTGGCTGTATCGATTTTTCCGATCATTTTCTGAATGATGCCTTCCAGTTCAGGATGTTCTTTAAGCACCTGTTCCGGAACAACCGGAGAACAGTCGTACGGCGGGAAAAATTGTTTATCATCCTTTAGCATTTTGAGATCATAGGACTTGATTCTCCCGTCCGTGGAGTAAGCGAGGACAATGTCCATTTTTCCGCTTTTCACCGCGTCATACACAAGCCCGATCTGCATCGGATACGTGCCGCCGAATGTCATGCCATAGGTTTTCGTAAAATCCTGATAGCCGTTCCCTTTCAGCTTCATCCAATAATTGTCGACGCCCAGCTTTAATTGCGGCGCCCATTTTTTGACGTCTGATACGTTTTCTAAATGATATTGGTCCGCAAGCTTCTTGCTGACGGTAAAGGCATACGTATTATCAAACCCGTAGGAGTCATACCATTTTAAATCATATCTTTTTTTAAACTCCCGCTGTGTCAGCGCCAGCGCTTTGTCCGGATCTTTTTCAGGTTCCATTCTCAGCGTTCCTGTCAGCGCATCGCCGGTATATCTTGTGGCCGCAATATCGATTTCTCCGTTCATCAAGGCCTGCTGCTGCACCGCGTTGGAGCCGAGATTTTTAATGGTTGTTGTTTTTAGATCCGTATGGTGTTCGATCAGCTGTCCAAGCATGCTTGCGATGATTTCTGATTCACTCATGCTTTGCGCGCCGATTTTGATGGTCTGGTCTGAAGCGGCACTGAGCCCGGGAAGCGAACAGCCGCTTAGCATCAGCATTACTGCGAGCGTAAAACCGCTCAGCCATTTAAGATGTTTACTTTTCATGAGCAGCCTCCTTATGAAACTTCCTTCATTCCCTGCAGTCCGGCAGGCGTGATTTTTCGTTCCGTCAACGCCAGCACATAATCAATGACAATCGCCAATATCGTGACGGGAACCGCTCCTCCGAGGATATATTCCGGCTGATATAAATTCAGGCCGATGAAAATGTAATCACCTAATCCGCCGCCTCCGATAAAGGATGCAAGCGTCGCCCAGCCGATTAAATAAATCGTGGATGTTCTGATCCCCGCCATGATGACGGGCGCGGCAAGCGGCAGTTCCACGAGGCGGATTTGTTCAGCGGCCGTCATCCCGATGCCTTTTCCTGATTCAAGCAGATTTTTATTAACGCCGCGAATCCCGGTATACGTGTTGCGCAGGATCGGCAAAACGGAATAGAAAAACAAGGCCACAATAGCCGGAACTTTTCCGACTCCCAAGAGCGGGATAAAGAAAGCGAGGATTGCCAGACTAGGCAGCGTCTGAATGATATTCACAATGCCGATAATGGTGCCGGCTCCTTTTTTCATTCTGGTAAGCACAATCCCAAGAGGCACAGCGGCAGCCACGCCTAAAATGACGGCGATGAGAGAAATGGTGATATGCTCATATGTTTTGTAAAGCAGCTCGCCTCCGTTGGTTTGCAAAAATTCAATGATATGATCCATGTCTCACAACCTCCCTATGACAATACTGCGAGCTGTTTTTCTTCTCCCCAGATGGACTCATACACAATGTCAACCAGGCTCGCTCTCGTCACAATTCCTATTAAACGGCGGTCTTCATCTACAACCGGCACGTACTTTACACCCCGTTTTAAAATTTTGTGTACTGTATCCCGCAGCAGTGTTGCGCCCAATACGGTGTAGATGTCTTGATGCAGGACCTCGCCTACGAGCTCGGCTTTCTTCCGGCATTGATCAATGATTTCCACATCTACATAGCCTAGAAGAACGTGGCTGTCATCTACCACCAGCAGCGAGTCGACACGCTCCTGCCTCATCAGCTGGATCGCTTCAGAGAGCGTTTTATCCGCCGTAATGGTCACCGGGTGTGTACTCATCATTTGATCAACCCGCTCAACATCAGGACTTGATGACTGAATCAGGCGCTCCTTGCCGATAAATTCCTCAACAAATGCATTTGCCGGATTTCTCAGAATATCATCAGGCGTTCCGATCTGCACAATCTCTCCGCCTTTTAAAATGACGATCCGGTCTGCTAGCTTAATCGCTTCATCCATATCATGGGTAACAAATACGATGGTTTTATGTAAGGTTTTTTGCAGTTTTTTAAATTCTTCCTGAAGGGAATCCCTCGTAATCGGGTCAAGCGCCCCAAACGGTTCATCCATTAAGATAAGCGGCGGTTCCGCGGCAAGTGCCCGTAATACACCTATTCGCTGCTGCTGTCCCCCGCTTAATTCATGAGGATAACGGTCTAAATATTCAGGTCCCATATCGACCAATTTTAAAAGCTCACGCGCACGTTCTTTCCGCTGCTGCTCCGGCCATTTCAGCAGCTTAGGCACAAGTGAAATGTTCTGCTGAATGGTCATATGGGGGAACAGTCCGATCTGCTGAATGACATAGCCGATCTTACGCCTGAGTTCTACCGGGTCCTGTTCCATCATGTTCTCGCCGTCAATAAAAATCTGACCGGCTGACGGCTCAATTAATCGGTTAATCATTTTCATCGTTGTCGTTTTTCCGCAGCCGCTTGGACCGATAAAACAAATAAATTCACCTTTTTCAATTTCCAGATTCACGCTGTTCACAGCTTTTTTGCCGCCCTTATATGTTTTCGAGACATTTTTTAATGTCAGCAAACATCGCACCTCCAAAATTAAATTCATTCAATTCGTTCAGTTCATATTTAATTTTTCAGATAATTGAATGCTTCCCATTATAGAATAAAGTTTATAAAATAAAAAGTTTACAATTTGTTCATATTATTTATAAACTATGTGTAAACCCTGATTTACCCGTATTGACCGGTAATGATCTCCTTATTGCTCCAATTTCCTGCCAAATTCTATGATTACAGCATTTCCGCCTCATCAAAAATGTGGTATATTGACATCGGAATTGTTAGCTGAAAGGATTGAAACTGTTGGATAAAGATCCGTTAACGATAATTGAACAGACTGAAGACCACCTTATAGAAAGAATCGCGGAAAACATGCATGCATTTGGAATGCCCTCTACCGTTGGACGTGTGCTGGGCATTATTTATATGAATCGCAAGCCGATGACGCTGACGGAATTATCAGAAGCGACCGGCATGAGCAAAACGCGAATGAGCCAGGTCGTGCGGGACATGCTCGATGCCAACATCGCCGAGAAGGTGTTCGAAAAGGGCGTGCGAAAAGACTTATACGATGTTGAGGAGGATTACTACCAAACCTTTATCACTCTGTTTACAGCCACTTGGAGCAAAGTCGTCAGCAAAAATAAAATGATGCATAAAAAACTCAACCGGGAGCTGCTCAGTATCTTGGATGGAGAGCTTTCTCCTGAAGCGGAAGAAAAGGTGAATGAGCTGTTGAAGGAATTAAAGGAATGGCTCGACTATTACAATTGGCTCGGCCGTCTGATTGAGTTTTTTGAGAGTGAAGAGATTTTTAAATATGTGCCGAAACCGTAAAAAACGCCCTGTCATGAACAAGGCGTTTTTTTATTATTAAGCTGCACTGGCCAGTTTTTTCTTCTTTTTCTTTTTAATCGGGCTTAACGCGCGTTCAAGCCAGCCCATGACCAAATCAGCTATCACCGCCATAAGGGCTGTCGGGATCGCGCCAGCTAATATAATCGCGGTCCCGTTTGTTGCGTTTGACCCCCTGACGATGATGTCTCCAAGGCCTCCGGCGCCGACAAATGTCCCGATGGCAGTAATGCCGATGGCAATGACGAGCGCGGTGCGGAGGCCGGCCATAATGACAGAAAGCGCCAGCGGAAGCTCGACCATCCGCAGCACTTGAAACTTTGTCATACCCATCGCTTTTCCGGATTCAAGATAGGCATGTTCAATGCTGACAATGCCTGTGTACGTATTTCTGATGATCGGCAGCAGTGAATAAAGAAATAACGATAGAATGACCGTATTCGCGCCAAGCCCCATCACTAGCATCAGCACGGCCAGCATGGCGAGCGCCGGCACCGTCTGGATCACGTTCGTGACGGCGAAAACCCAGCCGCTTAATGTTCTGTACCTGGCAATCAGGATGCCAAGCGGAATGCCGACGATGGCCGCAAACAAAACGCCGTACACCGACATCAGAAAATGGCGGGAAAACTCTTGCAGCACATAACTGCCGTTTTGCGAATAGTAAGAGCCAAGCTGCTGTAATACTTCCATTTGGTCTGCCTCTTTTCTTAGTCAAAATAATGATGTTTCTCTAAAAATTCCTTTGCCACAACAGACGGCTCCTTCAGTTTGCCGTCCACTTCGTAGTTGAGCTCCTGCATGGTTTCCGTGTCAATCTTCCCGATCAGTTTATCAATAATGCCTTCAAGCTCCGGATGTTCCTTAAGCACCTTTTCCGGAATCACCGGCGAACAGTCATACGGCGGGAAAAACTGTTTATCGTCTTCTAGGATTTTGAGATCATACGCCTTAATCCGGCCGTCTGTGGAATAAGCAAGAACAGCGTCCATTTTCTCGTTTTTGACTGCGTCATAAACAAGTCCGATCTGCATCGGATAGGTTGTTCCGAACTCAAATCCATACGTGCTGACAAAACCTTTATATCCGTCGCCCTTCCGTTTCAGCCAGGCATTGTCGACCCCCAGCTTATATTCAGTAGCGTTTTTCTTCAGATCAGACACGGTGTTTACATGCTCCTTTTCCGCAAACTTTTTTGTTACGGTAAAGGCATATGTGTTATCAAACCCGTAAGAATCAAACCATTTATATTTAAAACGTTTGTCAAACTCTTTCTGCACGATATTCAGCGCTTTTTCCGGATCCTTCTCCGCCTCCATTCCGAGGGTGCTCGTTAAATCCGTGCCAGAATAGCGTGTGGCGGATATGTCAATATCACCGCCGAGCATCGCCTGGTGCTGAACATAGTTTGATCCGAGATTTTTGACTAAAGCCGTATTTAAATCCGTATCGTGTTCAATGAGCTGCGCAATCATATTCGCTAAAATTTCTGATTCTGTTATGCTTTGCGCCCCGACCTTGATCGTATCTTGTGAGGCGCCGCCAAGTCCCGGCAGAGAACAGCCGCTCAGCAGCATGACAAAGGCGAAAGCGAGCGCGCCGATCCATCTGATTTTTTTCGTTTTCAATACAGCCAACTCCTTAAGAAACTTCCTTCATCCCTTGCAATCCCTTCGGTGTCACTTTTCGTTCCGTCACGGCTAGCACATAATCAATGATAATGGCTAAGATTGTAACCGGCACAGCACCGCCAATGATGTATTCAGGCTGATACAGGTTCAGCCCGATAAAAATGTAATCACCGAGTCCGCCGCCGCCAATAAATGAGGCAAGGGTCGCCCAGCCGATTAAATAGATCGTGGATGTGCGGATGCCTGCCATAATAATCGGAATCGCCAGCGGAATCTCGACGAGCCGGATCTGCTCCCAGCCGGTCATTCCAATCCCTTTTCCTGACTCAAGCAGATTTTTGTTTACACCTTTAATGCCTGTATACGTATTGCGCAGAATCGGAAGCACCGAATAGAAAAATAAAGCGACGATCGCCGGCACTTTTCCCACACCGAGAAGCGGGATAAAAAATGCCAGAATCGCCAGACTCGGCAAGGTTTGCACAATGTTGACGACACCTATAACCGCGCCTGCGCCTTTTTTCATTCTGGTCAGCAGAACGCCGAGCGGCACCGCAACGATAATGCCCAATACAACAGCAATGAGAGAAATATATAAATGTTCACCTGTTTTATACAGCAGCTCTCCGCCGTTCGTCTGTAAAAAAGTCATTATTTGATTCATGTGTAAGAGCTCCTCCCCTGATCAGATCGTCATTAGCTGGTTTTCCTCGCCCCATATGGAATCGTATACGATGTCCACAAGGCTCGCTCTTGTCACAATCCCTGCTAAATGGTGCTCTTCATCGACGACAGGAACATACTTGATCCCTTGCTTCAAAATTTTTCGGACTGTATCGCGAAGAAGCGCTCCTTTTTGCACGGTATACATATCCGAGCGGTACACATCACCAACAACGCTCGCTTTTTTGCGATTTTGATCAATGATTTCAACATCTACATATCCCTTCAGCACATTTTGCTCATCTACAACAAGCAGCGAGTCGACGCGTTTTTCTCTCATCAGCTGAATGGCCTGAGAAAGCGTTTTGTCCGCTGTGACCGTGACAGGCATTCTGTTCATCATCTGCTCAACCCGCTCAATTTCAGGCCTTGTCTGGATCAGGCGCTCTTTCCCGATAAATTCTTCTACAAATTCATTTGCCGGATTTCTGAGAATCTCATCAGGTGTGCCGACCTGAACGATTTCACCCGCTTTTAAAATCACAATCCGGTCAGCTAGCTTAATGGCTTCGTCCATGTCGTGGGTCACAAACACGATGGTTTTGTTTAACGTTCTCTGCAGTTTTTTAAATTCTTCCTGAAGGGAATCCCGCGTGATCGGGTCAAGCGCTCCGAACGGTTCATCCATTAAAATGAGAGGGGGTTCCGCAGCCAGTGCGCGCAGCACGCCGATTCTTTGCTGCTGTCCGCCGCTGAGCTCGTGGGGATAACGGTCTAAATATTCAGGGCCCATATCAACCAGCTTTAACAGCTCTCTCGCCCGTTCTTTCCGTTTTTCTTCAGGCCATTTCAGCAGTTTCGGAACGAGTGAAATGTTCTGCTGAATGGTCATGTGGGGAAACAAACCGATCTGCTGAATCACATAGCCGATTTTTCTCCGCAGTTCAACCGGGTCCTGTTCCATTATGTTATCTCCGTCGATATAGATCTTTCCTGACGACGGTTCAATCAGTCGATTAATCATCTTCATCGTCGTCGTTTTTCCGCAGCCGCTCGGGCCGATAAAACAGATAAATTCGCCCTTGGCAATATCTAAATCAATGCTGTTCACAGCTTTTTTGCCGCCTTTATATACTTTTGACACTTGTTCTAATTTCAGCAATCCGTGCACCTCCGCAGGTTTCCGTTAATTTTTCTGAAAAGTATAATCTTTATTATAATTTGAACTTTGTAAAATAAAAAGTTTACAATGTGTTGAAATTATATGTTATTTACAGATTATTTATTGTTATGACTCAGGCAGAGAGGGTGTTCTTACAATTACGCCGGATACCTCTCGCTTCCTCCGCATACAGCTGTTTTCAACAACTGGCAGAAATATGATATATTGACACCATCAATTGCCATTTGAAGGGATGATCAGCTGTGGAAAAAACTGCTCTCGACATCATTGAACATGCTGAAGAGCATCTCATCGAGAAGATTGCCGAAAACATGCATACGTTTGGAATGCCTTCTACTGTCGGGCGTGTGCTCGGGATTATTTATATGAATCGAAAACCGATGACGTTAAGCGAGCTGTCAGAAGCAACAGGCATGAGCAAAACGCGGATGAGCCAGGTCGTCCGTGAAATGATTGATGCCAACATTGCCGAAAAGGTGTTTGAAAAAGGCGTAAGAAAAGATCTTTACGACGTAGAGCAGGATTATTATCAAACCTTCATATCTTTATTTGCGGCGAACTGGACAAAGGTCGTGAGCAAAAACAAAGTGCTGTACAAAAAATTAAACCGAGAACTGACGGATCTTTTACAAAGGGACGAGCTTCCCCGAGAAGCCGAAGAGAAAGTCAATCAGCTGCTGAATGAATTAAGAGAATGGCTTCATTACTATGATTGGCTGAGCCGCTTAATTGAGTTTTTTGAGAGTGAAGAAGTATTTGAATACGTGCCGAAAACAGCTGAAAGCAGCTCCCTGAAGTAAGGGAACTGCTTTTCTGCATGATGAGATTAATATTGGCAACATCGTATACTTCCTCCATATGACATTGGCCTTACCAAGAGGCTGATTCTTCGCAAACGTTTATAGCCGTTCGGAAACGCCACATGCTACAATGAAGTGACTATGTAAATAGGAAGGATGTATCTATATGTTTAAGAAAATTGCAGCAGATGCACTCGGATTATCAGATATCGGAAAAATTATCGAACCTCAGGATTATGACAAAACAGATGCTGATGACTATGTCATGCATGAAGACAACGAAAAAATTTATTTCCTGATTAAAACAAAAGCCGATGAATATTGCTTCACGAATCTGGCGCTGATCCATGTTGACGGCGAACGTGCCACTTCCTCTAAACGAACGCTGAAACGCTATCCTTATTCCCAATATAAAATCTCTGATGTTTTTCTGGAAACCGCCGGGAAGGTCGATTTGGATGTTGAAATCAAGTTCAAGCTGGGCTCTGAACAATTTGACATCGATGTGCATAAAGAGCAAATTGAAAAGCTGAAAGATTTGTATAAAGTCCTTCTCCGTATCTCTGAAACGATCTATGAAAATGACATTTTGATCAATCAGGCTGAACAAAGTCTGGAACGAGCAGTCACCATCCTTCAGCATACCCGGCCTGAGCACGTCAATATTGAAACACAATACAAAGAGCTGACCGAATTCGGGTTTACATGGGTCACTTCCGTCCGCTCGCAGTACCATATTAAAGATTTTGGTGACGTATTTGAAAAATATATGAATAACTAGAAACAAGACACGAGTTCGCATATGCCAGCTCGTGTCTTGTTTCTGATCCATAATCTTGGAGAAAATTTTTTGGCTGGATATTGGTTACTTTTCTACTTTTTTCTTTTATAATGACATTATTAGTCTATTTTCCCTATATTACATGTAAAAGGAGTCATCATATGTTTTGTCCTCAATGCGGCCATCAAGCAGATGGCGGAAAGTTTTGTGAGAAATGCGGATCGCCTCTTCCACGCCAAGCCGGCGAAAATCAAGGAGCACAGGCGGGAGCTGAAGCTGCAAAACAAGCAGCAAAGCAGTTTGGTTCATTTGTTCTGGCTGTTCTGAAACGCCCTTATCAGGAGTGCAAAACAACAGGCGGCGAACAGCTGATCAGCGGAATCATTACAATGGTGCTTTTCAGTTTACTAACTCCGCTGATGTTTTATATTCTTTTTTCAGATGGTCCCGGCAGTGCGAGCTTTACAGAAATCTTTTTAAAGCCAACCATTTACTTTGCCCTTTTTATTTTCGGGTTGCATGCATTGATCTTTTTTTCCTTAAAAATCGCGGGAAACCAAGTCTCATTTAAAGATTCACTCTCCAGATTTGGTGCGTTTCTTATTCCATTTACAGCTATTTTGATTCTTGCACTTCTATTGTTTTTATTACATACAGATCTTTGTTTCACCGTGTTAGCGATTGGTTTAATCGGCGCATTCTTCGCTATTCCCCCTGCGATGCTGAGCAGTTACCAGCATTCGTATAAAGGAAAGGCTGATATCATTTACTCAACCATTGTGATTTATCTCATCACGTGCGTTGCGTTTCGGTTCATCATCGAACATTATATTAAAGAAATTTTCCGTTATATCTTTTTTTAAAAAACACCCCCATCGCCTGCTGGTGATGGGGGTTTGTTTTTATTGAATAGATGTTAAATAGATTCTTCCGTCTTTCACTACGCCGGTGTAGGTCCAGTTGTATGTTCTGCGCTTTGTACTGCCGCCTGATTTTGTAATATCAAATTCTTCATATGTTTTAATTGTGATAGTCGAGCCGCTTTGATTAAAGCTTTTTACCTCTACATCAATAAATACTTCAGTCGTTCCCTCGCTGTACAGCTTCTTAACCAATTTCTGCTGATCATTATATAATGAACTTCCTTTTTCCAGATTGCCTTCCATGACCGCAAACTCATTTAAATTCACTGCGGTTGATTGATTTGTCAGATAACTAACCATAAATGATGTCACTTGTTCATCCGTGACATCGCCGGTCGATGGGCTTACGCTTGCTTTCTTGCCTTTTGCGTCCGCCCAGGCTGACGTGTACGTCTCTGCATGATCATTTTTTATTTTCTTTATGTTTGTTCCGGCAGAATCAAAAGTTGATTCCGCATCTTCGAACATCCACTTTTTCTGTTTTTTATCATATGAAAGCAGATATTCATAGCTCGGGCTTTCATCCGACATTTCAGGTTTCGTATAGTCATTATAATTAGCCGACTGGTGAAGTTCTTTTCCTTTTACCGTCGCCTGCCATGTACCGTCATTTTTCTGGGATAGAGCAAATGTATCCAAATCAAAGTCTGTTTCCAGATATTTATCTTTTAAGTAAGAATCCGTGTTTTTCATCGAGTCCACGTTCTCTTTTACTTCGGCTTTCCAACTGGCACTTGCCTCTGTCATCTGAGCTGTATTTCCATCAGAAAGCGCTTTGGAATATTGCTTCGTCGTTTTGACAATCGTGTTCATGATTGTTTCTTGTGTGTCTTGGTCAGGAATTAATGTTAACTCCATTTCTTTGCTATCAATCGGCACACCCGCTGTTTTTGTTTTTCCCCACGGAAACTCCGCTTCGACCGCAGCTGTCATTGATCCGTCTGTCAGAAGCGGGCCGTATCTGACAGATTTGAACGGATCCTTATGGATGGATTTACCGTTAATCAGCAATTCTCCCTTTCCATCCTTCATGTCGTCCGCTAAGCTGAATGTTACATTATCTGCTTCCAATGAAAGATCAACACGAAAGCTGTTGTCACCAACCGCCTGAATGTCTTCCTTTTTCACAAGATCGACAACATCGTTTTTCAGTTTGGCTGAGACTGTATATTCGCCTGGAATGTACGGTCCGAGGGTTTGTGCTTGATCTGCTTTCTTTACAGATCCGGCTTCCTCTTTATTCACATAGAGATCGGTATTTTTATAATTGCTGGTTACTTCAAAATAAACAGGTGCTATCTTTAAATCATAATGGTCAAATACTAGCAAGCTTTTCCCGTCTTTCTCCGCATATACAATATCCTTTTGGACTGTTTCAGCACGCAGCGATGAAAAAAGCTCATCTTTTTTGTCAGGATGATCCTTTAAATATGTAAGAAACGGCTTTACGTTTTGTTTAGTAAGCTTGAGCCTGTCATTTGCCGGCGTTAGCAGCGTAGCGATTTGGTCTTTATCCTCATCATTTACAGCCTGCTCAAATTTGTCGACTAACCTGTCCTTAGAAGTCAAGTACGCTCCGGTTTTATATGCGGCGAATAATATGACGCACGCTGCGGCAATGCTGCTCCATAACATGATGGTTTTCTTAGGGATTGGTTTTCGCGGAGCCTGCCTCGTTTCAGCAGTGCTTGCTGTTTCTTGATTTGCCTGTCTGCTGCTCCCTCCGATCGGGGTGCCGCATTCTTTACAAAACTTGGCTCCTTCATTATTTTTTTGACCGCATTCCTTACAAAACATGTGACTTTCCTCCTATTTTTTATCCACTATTTTGTACAGATTTCCTATGTTACATATTTTATAATAGAATGGTATGAAATTGGAGGAAATCATGAAAATATCTCTATAAACATATGAAAAGGTGGAATGAACGTGCAACAACTCACCATCCAAAAAGCAATAAACTATGATCAAGCGCTGTATGACCTTCTGCTGCTCGCCGATCCGTCAAAAGAAATCGTTGATGAATACATTGCCAGAGGAGAATGCTACACAGCTTATATATCGGGCCAATTAGCCGGTGTATACGTGATCATTACAACTAGACCGCAAACTGTAGAAATCGTTAACATCGCAGTAAAAGAAACAATGCAAAAACAGGGCATTGGCAAGCTTCTTATCCGCGACGCCATCGAAAAAGCAAAACATATGGGAGCAAAGGTGATTGAGATTGGCACTGGAAATTCCAGCATCCATCAGCTGTCTCTTTACCAAAAATGCGGGTTCCGTATGCAGGCGATCGACCATGATTTTTTTATCAGACACTACGATGAGGAGATCTTTGAAAACGGCATTCAATGCCGGGATATGGTAAGGCTTTATTTGGATCTCTAAAAGCACAAAAAAGCCGCCGAGACATATCTCGGCGGTCTTTTTATTACTTATTCAAGTTGTAGAAAGAGTTAATACCGTGGTATTGAGCAGTTTCAGCCAACTGATCTTCGATGCGAAGAAGCTGGTTGTATTTCGCAACACGGTCCGTACGTGACGGAGCACCTGTTTTGATTTGTCCTGCGTTTGTTGCCACAGCGATGTCAGCGATTGTGCTGTCTTCAGTTTCACCAGAACGGTGAGAGATAACAGCAGTGTAGCCTGCGCGTTTCGCCATTTCGATCGCATCGAATGTTTCAGTCAATGTACCGATTTGGTTTACTTTGATCAGGATAGAGTTGCCTACGCCGTTTTTGATACCTTCAGCAAGTTTTTTCGTGTTTGTAACGAAGAGGTCATCACCAACAAGCTGAACTTTTTTGCCAAGACGCTCAGTAAGAAGCTTGTGGCCTTCCCAGTCGTTTTCGTCAAGTCCGTCTTCGATAGAGATGATTGGGTATTTAGAAACCATTTCTTCGTACCAGTCAACCATTTCAGCAGATGTTTTCACAACGCCTTCGCCAGACAGATGGTATTTGCCGTCTTCTTTGTTGTAGAACTCAGAAGATGCAGCGTCCATTGCAAGTTTTACTTCTTCGCCAGGTTTGAAGCCGGCTTTTTCGATTGCTTCAACGATTGTTTGAAGCGCTTC
This sequence comes from Bacillus sp. B28, assembly GCF_029536185.1. Taxonomy (NCBI): domain Bacteria; kingdom Bacillati; phylum Bacillota; class Bacilli; order Caryophanales; family Bacillaceae; genus Bacillus; species Bacillus sp. B28. Next base: position 3,366,565 of record NZ_CP120511.1, read on the forward strand.
TTCGTTAGAACCAAGGTTTGGAGCGAATCCGCCTTCATCACCTACAGCTGTGTTCATTCCTTTAGCAGAAAGAACTGATTTCAGGCTGTGGAAGATTTGAGCGCCCATGCGAAGTGCTTCACGGAAGTTAGGAGCACCTACTGGCATGATCATGAATTCTTGAATATCTACGTTGTTGTCAGCATGCTCTCCGCCGTTGACGATGTTCATCATCGGTACAGGAAGCGTTTTTGAGTTGAATCCTCCAAGGTATTGGTAAAGAGGAATCTGTAAGAAATCAGCAGCTGCGCGCGCACAAGCCATAGATACGCCAAGGATTGCGTTCGCACCGAGTTTGCCTTTGTTTTCAGTACCGTCAAGCTCGATTAAAAGCTGATCGATTGCGTTTTGTTCAGTTACATCAAAGCCAAGAAGCTCTGGAGCAATGATTTCGTTTACGTTGTTAACAGCTGTTAACACGCCTTTTCCAAGGTAACGGTCTTTGTCGCCGTCACGAAGCTCAACTGCTTCGTATTCACCTGTAGAAGCTCCGCTTGGCACTAATGCGCGGCCGAAAGCTCCTGTTTCTGTATATACTTCAACTTCAACTGTTGGGTTGCCGCGGGAGTCTAATACTTCGCGTGCATAAACATCAACAATGTATGGCATGAGTTTGTCTCTCCTTTGATTTTCAGCTTATTTTTGAATTAAAGATGTTCCAGTCATTTCTTTCGGTTTTTCAACACCGAGAAGGTCTAATAACGTTGGTGCAAGGTCGCCTAGGATTCCGCCTTCACGCAGCGTGATGCCTTCTTTCGTAACAATGACAGGGACTGGATTTGTCGTATGTGCAGTGTGCGGTTCGCCTGATTCTGTGATCAGAATATCAGCATTACCGTGATCAGCGGTAATGATAGCGTGTCCGCCTTTAGCGAGAATCGCGTCAACGACTTCGCCTAAGCATTCGTCCACTGCTTCAATCGCTTTAATTGTAGGTTCAACCATTCCGGAGTGGCCGACCATGTCTGGGTTTGCGAAGTTAAGGATAATCGCGTCATGCTTGTCAGCTTCGATTTCTTTGACAAGCGCGTCCTTCACTTCATACGCACTCATTTCAGGCTTCAAGTCGTATGTTGCGACTTTCGGCGAGTTGATAAGAATACGCTCTTCACCAGGGAATTCAGCTTCACGGCCTCCGCTCATAAAGAACGTGACGTGCGGATACTTTTCAGTTTCTGCAATTCGAAGCTGTTTTAATCCTTGCTGAGATAATACTTCTCCGACTGTATTATCAAGATTTATCGGTTTAAACGCCACATAGCCGTCAACTGTTTCACTGAAGTGAGTCAGGCAGACGAAATGCAGGTTTTTCGGATAATTCTCGCCACGGTCGAAATCGCGGAAGTCTTTGTTCGTGAACGTGTTGGAAATCTGAATGGCGCGGTCCGGTCTGAAATTATAGAAAATCACAGAATCGCCGTCTTCGATTTTCGCAACAGGCTCACCGTTTTCTTTTGTGATGACAGATGGAATAACGAATTCATCGTGGATTCCATTCGCATATGAATCATCAACAACATCCAGTGCGCTGCGGTATGTCGGGCCTTCGCCGTATGCCATTGCACGGTACGCTTTTTCTACACGGTCCCAGCGTTTGTCGCGGTCCATTGAGTAGTAGCGTCCGGAAATGCTGGCGATTTCTCCGACACCGATTTCCTCGATTTGTTCGTTCAGCTGGTTGATGTACGTTTTCGCTGTTTGCGGACCTACATCACGGCCGTCAAGGAAGCCATGGATATATACCTTTGTCAGCCCTTCTTTTTTCGCAAGCTTTAACAGCGCGAATAAATGATTGATATGGCTGTGCACGCCGCCGTCCGATAATAGACCGAACAGATGCAGGGCTTTGTCGTTTTCTTTCGCGTTGCTGATCGCGTCAAGGAATGTTTGATTGCGTTCGAACTCTCCCTCGCGAATGGCAACATTTACGCGTGTTAAGCTTTGGTACACAATACGGCCCGCACCGATATTTAAGTGGCCTACTTCGGAGTTCCCCATCTGTCCGTCAGGAAGACCTACAGCCTCGCCTGAAGCAGTCAGTGTCTGATGAGGATACTGATTCCAATAGCGGTCAAAATTCGGTTTTTTCGCCAAAGCGACTGCGTTCCCTACTGTTTCATTTCGTAATCCGAACCCATCAAGAATGATGAGTGCAGCTGGTTTTTTACTCATATTGACCTTCCTCCAATAATTGAACGAATGACTGTGGCTCAAGGCTCGCGCCGCCGACCAAAGCACCGTCAATATCGGACTCTGCCATATATTCTTTAATGTTTGCAGGCTTTACGCTTCCGCCATATTGAATGCGAAGCTTGTCTGCCGCTTCTTGGCCGAAGCTTTCAGCGACGGTTTTACGGATATGTGCACACACGTCGTTCGCATCTTTAGATGTAGAAGATTTGCCTGTTCCGATTGCCCAGATTGGCTCATAAGCAATAACAGAAACTGCAACTTGTTCTTCAGAAAGACCAGCAAGACCTTTTTTCACTTGGTCAGCCACAAGATCATTTGTTTTGCCGGCTTCGCGCTCTTCAAGCGTTTCACCAACACAGATGATCGGCACAATGCCGTGTTTGAAAGCAGCATGTGCTTTTTTGTTAACTGTTTCATCAGTTTCAGCGAACATTTCACGGCGCTCAGAGTGGCCGATGACGCAGTAGTCAACGCCAAGGTCTTTCAGAGCAACCGGGCTGATTTCGCCTGTGAACGCGCCGCTTTCTTCGAAGTGCATGTTTTGTGCGCCGACTTTAAGGTCAGTGCCTTTAACAGCAGAAGTCAGCTTTTCTAGGAAAAGCGCTGGCGCGCAAACAACAGCTTCCGCTTTGTCTGCTGCTGGAATGGAAGATTTCACTTCTTCAACGAAGCTGACAGCCTCGCCGAGTGTTTTGTTCATTTTCCAGTTACCGGCTATAATTGGTTTTCTCATCTGTTCCACTTCCTTATAGCAGTTTTAAAATTATTTATCGTTCAGTGCAGCTACCCCTGGAAGCTCTTTGCCTTCCATGAACTCAAGGGATGCGCCGCCTCCTGTTGAGATGTGGCTCATTTTGTCAGCTAGGCCGAATTTTTCAACCGCTGCTGCAGAGTCTCCTCCGCCGATGACAGAGTATGTATCTTTTGCCTCTGCCAATGCTTCCGCAACCGCTTTTGTTCCTTGAGCGAACAAGTCGATTTCGAATACGCCCATCGGTCCGTTCCACACGACAAGTTTGCTGTTTTTGATTACATCAGCATACGTTTCGCGTGTTTTCGTACCAATGTCGATTGCTTCTAAATCACTAGGGATTTCAGAGATCGGCACCATTTTTACGTTTGCATCGTTAGAGAAATCATCTGCAACGAGTACATCTTCAGGCATGTAGAAGTTAACGCCTTTTTCTTTCGCGCGGTCCATAAATGATTTCGCAAGCTCGATTTTATCCTCTTCAAGAAGAGATTTACCGACTTCATGGCCAAGCGCTTTTACGAATGTATAAGCAAGACCTCCGCCGATGATCAGGTTGTCTACTTTATCAAGAAGACTTTCGATGACACCGATTTTGTCTTTTACTTTCGCTCCGCCGATGATCGCCGTGAATGGGCGATCAGGGTTAGAAACCGCTTTTCCGAGTACATCAAGCTCTTTTTCCATTAAGAAACCTGCAACCGCTGGCAGATGCTTGGCAATTCCAGCTGTAGATGCGTGAGCGCGGTGGGCAGCACCGAATGCGTCATTTACATATACATCTGCAAGCTCAGCAAATGCTTTTGCAAGCTCAGGATCATTTTTCTCTTCACCAGGGTAGAAACGTACGTTTTCCAATACAAGAACGTCTCCGTCCTTCATGTCGGAAATTTGTGATTTTACAGCACCACCGTATGCTTCATCCGCTTTTTTCACTTCTTTGCCAAGCAGTTCGCCGAGGCGTGCAGCGACAGGAGTTAAACGAAGCTCCTCAACGACTTCGCCTTTCGGGCGGCCTAAGTGGCTCGCGAGAAGGACTTTCGCGCCTTGGTCTGCAAGGTGTTTGATTGTCGGAAGTGCAGCACGGATACGTGTATCGTCTGTTACTTCCCCGTCTTTCATTGGAACGTTAAAGTCAACGCGGCAGAATACAACTTTGCCTTTTACGTCGATGTCTTTGAGAGTTTTCTTATTCATGCTTTAGGAGATCCTCCTTCAAAATGGTTTGCTTGCAGCACGAAAAACGTGAAACCGTCTGATCAAGCGATTACTCCGCGAGGGCAGATCGCATACTTTTCGGCACAGGGCAGATCGTCTGAAGCCAGGGCAGTGGCCGCAGGCGAAGGCGCCGGAAAGCTGCAAAACGCAGATGCTACTCTTTCACAGAACGTTTTCTGAAAGCCGGTCTTCATGGAAAAAGGGAAAGGGAGTCCGTCCCCTTCCCTTGTCCGCTTTCATTATAGCGCTTCTATTCAAAAGAACCAAGTAAGGTCCTTTTTTCAGCTATGAATTAAAGACCTTTTTTAGCGATGTAAGCTGCAAGGTCAACAACGCGGTTAGAGTAGCCGCTTTCGTTATCGTACCAAGAGATTACTTTTACCATGCTGCCTTCCATAACCATTGTAGAAAGAGCATCGATTGTAGAAGAATTTTTGTTTCCGTTGTAGTCGCCAGAAACTAATGGCTCTTCGCTGTAGCCAAGGATTCCTTTAAGATCTCCTTCAGCTGCTTCTTTAAGAGCTGCATTTACATCTTCAGCTGTTACTTCTTGGTTCAGTTCAGCAACCAAGTCAACTAAAGAAACGTTTGGAGTTGGAACACGCATTGCTCCGCCGTTCAGTTTGCCTTTTAGTTCAGGAAGAACTAGAGAAACTGCTTTAGCGGCACCAGTTGAAGTTGGGATGATGTTTTCAGCTGCTGCACGCGCACGACGGTAGTCTTTGTGCGGAAGATCAAGAATTTGCTGATCGTTTGTGTAAGAGTGAACTGTTGTCATCATACCGCGTTTGATGCCGAATTTGTCGTTAAGTACTTTTGCAAACGGCGCAAGGCAGTTTGTTGTGCAAGATGCGTTTGAGATAACGTCGTGGTTAGCCGCATCGTATTTATCTTCGTTAACACCCATAACGATTGTGATATCTTCTTCGTTAGCAGGTGCAGAGATGATTACTTTTTTCGCGCCAGCTTCTAAGTGTTTCGCAGCGTCTGCGCGTTTTGTGAAGAAACCAGTAGATTCAACTACGATTTCAACGCCTTGTTTACCCCAGCTAAGTTTAGCAGGATCGCGTTCTGCAGAAACTTCAATTGTTTTACCGTTAACAACAAGATTGTTACCGTCAACTGAAACCTCAGCGTCTAATTTTCCGTGTACAGAATCATATTGTAAAAGGTGAGCGAGCATGTTAGCATCTGTTAAATCGTTAACCGCTACTACCTCAACTTCAGGATTGTTTAATGCTGCGCGGAATACGTTACGTCCAATACGACCAAAACCGTTAATACCGACTTTTACTGCCATGATTGTTTCCTCCTTTAAATAAGTGAGAGATATTTATATTGAGGGATTATTCATCCCTTAATAACTTCTTTGCGGCTCCTTCGTCAGTGACGAGAACCGTGTTGCGCGGCTTTTTAAAGTAAGCCTCGATCGCCTCGGCTTTTGATGATCCGCCCGCTACCGCTATAATATCGGGAATGGCGTCTATGTCATCCAGCTGCATTCCGACAGAATGCACTTTGTGGACCACTTCGCCGTCCGCGTTAAAATAGTAGCCGAACGCTTCTGTCACCGCGTTGTTATCATCTATTTTCTTTAAGTCTTCTAAAGGTGTGTTTCTCCGCTCAGCCATAGTTTTAGCTTCGCCGATTCCGTGAACCAGCATACTCGCTGATTTAATCGTGTTCAGCACCTCTTTAACAGAAGGTTCTTCAATAATAGATGAATAGGCGCCTTGTGACAGCTGACCCGGAACAAACAAAAGCCTATAAGTGCCTGAAGCCTTTTCCGCCATATGCGCGCATATGGTGTTCGCCTGGTTTTTTACGTCTTCGCCTAACCCGCCTCTTGCAGGCACAAACAAAAGCTCGCGGTTTTTAGAATCCGGCGTCATCATCTCGGCGACAGCTTCAATTGTCGTACCGCCGGTCACAGCGACGATATTTTTGCCTGAAAATCTTTTTTTCATACATGCGACAGCCGCTCTTCCCATTTCTTTTTTGACCCATGGGGATTGATCGCTGTCTCCGGATACAATAATGACGTCATTTAGATTTAAACGTTCTTTTAATGTCTTTTCCAAAAGCGTCAAACCTAAAACATCTTTCATCGTATCTTCTAAAACGGAAAGCAGTTCATAACCTTCTTCTGTCAGCGTCATGCCGTTTGTTTTAATATCGACCAGATTCTGTTCCTTCAAAAACTGAACCTCGCCTCTCAGCACACGCTCGCTGATTCCGAGACTGGCAGACAGGCTTCTGCGGCCGATGGGTTCTGTCAGCCTGATATACTGCAAGATTTCGAACCTCTTTTGCATAACGAGCAGAAGATCAGGCAATAATTTTTTTTGAGCTAGTATTAACTGGTTCATGACTCAAACGTTCCTTCCTTTTTTTGCTGGACATCAAACGTCCCGCTATGACAAAAAACGTCCCATCATAGCCAAAAAAAATTATTTCTGCTTTCTTTAATTATTTTAACAGGGTGGAAATGTTTATTCAACTGTTAAGAGCCAATTCATCGACAATATTCGCGCAGTTTTCATGCAGCTGCGTTTCTTATTCATTATTTTTCCCTTTATATTTCTATCTTATACAGCAAACCGTTAATGGTGCGCACAAAATAAAAGAGCCCTCTCAATCGAAAGGGCTGCATATTTTAAAGCGTTTTCATTTTATCCAGAGCTTTTCAATCTCTTCGAGCGATTTATTCTTCGTTTCCGGACAGATTGTGATGACAAACAGGAAGCAGAGAATGTTAATGACGGCAAAGATCCAGAACGTATAGGCCAGTCCGAACGAGCTGATCATCATCGGCACAAACTGCCCGATCGCCCAGTTTGCTCCCCATAAAAAGATGGTGGCGATCCCTGCGGCTCTCGCCCGCAGATGGTTCGGGAAAATTTCAGAAATCATAATCCATGTGATCGGCCCGACCGATACACAGAACGCGGCGACAAACCCTAATATAAAGAAGATCAGCATAAATCCGCTTGTTAACTGAAAATAAAACGACGTCCCGATTAAGATCATAAAAATAGCCATGAAAGCAGAACCGATGGACATCAGTTTTTTGCGTCCGACTTTATCAATCAATAAAACTGCGATGACGGTAAAAATGACTTCCACAACACCGACAATACAGGTTGTCACGAATCCGGCATTTTGTCCGAATCCCATCATTTTAAAGATTTCTGGTCCGTAATAGGTGATGGCGTTCATGCCGATCACTTGATTAAAGAGCGCCAGCAGGATTCCAATGATAAGCGCTTTTCTGAGACCTGGTTTGAAGAGCTGTGATAGTGACCCCATTTGTTCTATTTTTAAAGAGTTTTCAATGTTCTTCAATTCTTCTTTTGCGACAGTTTCTCCATTAATGCGTGTCAGAATCGATAACGCTTCTTTTGTTCTGCCTGCTTTCGCCAGCCATCTTGGACTTTCCGGCACGACCAGCAGGACTAGGAAAAAGATAACGGATGGCACCATTCCGTAAGCGAGCATCCATCTCCAGCCGGTTTGCACGCCCCATTCATATGTTCCGGAACGCTGGACAGCGAGATTAATAAAGTACGTTGCGGAAATACCCAGTATCGTAAAGAGCTGATATAAGGAAGATAAACTTCCGCGTATGGCGGGCGGCGCCGCTTCCGTAATATAAGTCACGGATAATGACGAACCCATTCCGATCCCTAAACCTCCGATAATCCTCGCAATGATTAAGGTCGACACGTCTTGTGAAACAGCAGAAACAACTGCTGATACCGCAAATAACAGGGCCGCTGTCATTAAGATTTTTCTGCGCCCGAACCAGTCGCTTAAAAACCCGGATATCCCGACTCCCGCAACTCCTCCAATCATAATGCTTGAAATTACAAGCCCCTCCATGAACGGACTCAGGCTGTATAAATCCTTGAGAAAACCAATAGCACCAGAAATAACTGCAGTGTCATAGCCGTACAATAAACCGCCAAGCCCCGCCGCGCATGATATCAAAATCACAAATCCCATTGAATGGCTTCTTGTTACAGGAGCATTTGGTTCTAATTGAGTTGGAGTATTCTTCATTTCTCTGCCCTCCCGAAAGTTGAGTAAAGCGTTTACATTTTTCTTTCTAATTGTACGTACTTATTTAAAAATTTAACGAAAATTATTGTTTATTAGTACGTACAAATATAGAATAATCCCGTTTGCATTTTCTGTCAATGTTTTCTTGTATAGATCACTGTGATATACTGAAATTTGTCCGTATACATTTTGGAGGAATGGATATGTTACCAAAATATGCTCAAGTAAAAGAAGAAATCAGTTCATGGATTAATCAAGGCAAAATCCTGCCCGATCAAAAGATCCCTACCGAAAACGAGTTAATGCAGCAATTTGGCGTCAGCCGGCATACCATTCGTAAAGCCATTGGAGACCTCGTATCGCAAGGCCTGCTTTACAGCGTGCAAGGCGGGGGCACCTTTGTCGCTTCACGCTCTGCTAAATCAGCGCTGCATTCCAATAAAACGATCGGCGTTCTGACGACCTACATATCAGACTATATTTTTCCGAGCATCATTAGGGGAATCGAGTCTTATTTAAGCGAGCAGGGATATTCTATGCTTTTGACAAGCACAAACAACAATCCCGACAATGAACGCAGAGGATTAGAAAACCTGCTGTCACAGCATATTGACGGATTGATTGTAGAACCGACAAAAAGCGCTCTGCAAACGCCGAATATTGGCTACTATCTTAATTTAGAAAAAAACGGCATTCCTTTTGCGATGATTAATGCGTCATACGCCGAGCTTGCCGCACCAAGTTTTACTCTCGATGATGTGAAAGGCGGCATGATGGCTGCGGAGCACCTGCTCTCTCTCGGCCATACGCACATGATGGGTATTTTTAAAGCTGATGATACACAAGGTGTCAAACGGATGAACGGATTTATACAGGCGCATCGTGAGCATGAGTTATTCCCTTCCCCGGATATGATTGTGACGTTTACGACGGAGGAAAAGGAATCGAAGCTGCTGGAGAAAGTAAAAGAGACACTGGAGAAAAACAGCAAAAACATGCCGACTGCTATTCTTTGCTATAATGATGAAATTGCACTGAAGGTGATTGATATGCTTCGGGAGATGGATATCAAGGTGCCTGAGGATATGTCCATCGTTGGGTATGATGATTCCCATTTCGCGCAAATCTCCGAGGTGAAATTAACCTCTGTGAAGCACCCGAAGTCTGTGCTGGGAAAAGCGGCTGCAAAATATGTTATTGACTGTTTGGAGCATAAAAAGCCTAAGCAGGAAGATGTCATTTTTGAGCCTGAGCTGATCATCCGCCAGTCCGCAAGAAAGCTGAATGAATAAAAAAGCAATGTATGGGTTTCCCCTTTACATTGCTTTTTTTATGGCCTTTATCTGTTTTTCCAAATGTCAGCCACAATTTCAAATGAACGCATTCTGTCAGCGTGTTCAAAGGTTTCTGAGTTGACCATAATTTCATCGGCCTGAGTCGTTTTGACAAAGGCTTCAAGCTTTTCTTTCACTTCTTCAGGACCGCCAACAATGGTTGAACTGAGCTGCTCATGAACCATTGCTTTTTCATATGGGCTCCAGATTTGATCCATGTCTTCTACTGGCGGCTTCAGCTGGTTCGGCGTGCCGCGGACAAGATCAAGGAATCGCTGGTAATGCGATGTAGCCAGATGCTGCGCTTTCTCGTTTGTATCTGCGGCGATAATCGTTACGCCGACCATCGCATACGGTTCATCGAGCACTTCTGACGGTGTAAAGGAATTGCGGTACAGCTCCAAAGCGGGAACGGTATTCGCCGGTGAGAAATGGGCAGCGAATGCAAACGGAAGACCCAGCTCACCTGCCAGACGGGCGCTGAAGCCGCTTGAGCCCAGCAGCCAAATCGGCACATCTATGCCCTCTCCCGGAATGGCGCGGACTTGATTGCGCACGTTTCCTGATGGTTTAAAGTAATTGCGCAGTTCCTCTAATTGTTCTGGGAAATCTTCACCGCTGCTGATGTTTCTGCGGAGCGCCCTTGCAGTCAATTGGTCTGTTCCCGGTGCACGTCCGAGCCCCAGATCAATCCGTCCGGGATACAGTGTTTCCAGTGTGCCGAATTGTTCAGCGATGACAAGTGACGAGTGATTCGGAAGCATAATGCCGCCGGAACCGACGCGGATTTTCTTTGTGCCGCCGGCTATATGGCCGATCAGAACCGCGGTGGCAGAGCTTGCGACACCTTCGATATTATGATGCTCTGCAAGCCAATAACGGTGATAGCCCCACTCCTCTGCACGGCGCGCCAAGTCCATGCTGTTTCGGAATGACTCTGCTATCGTTCCCCCTTGAACAACAGGAGATAAATTCAAGACAGAAAGCAAGGTATCTTTGCGTTGGTTGTTAGACATATTGTTCTCCTTTGCAGTTGTGATATAAGTAAACAGCCTCATGCTGCTATGTCTTTATCGAAAGGACTTCTATCTCACCTTATCACAACTGCGTTTAGGATGAAAAGAATTTGATTCGATGAAATTCGAACAATAAAAAAGACGTTTCTTCATTTTGATTTTTACACAAACAGCTCCTGTGCCATCTCAATGAAAAGCTTAGCCGCCAAAGAAGCCTCATGTAATGAAGGAACGGCAAGCTGCACATCCCGATACACCTGCGGATCGAGATCCCGCGTCACCACATGCTCCGGCAGCGGCATTCCCGACATGGACATTTCTGATAAAATCGCCAGCCCCAAGCCTTCTTTGATCATGCTGATCGAGGTGTTAATGTTATAGACAGTGAAAGCAGTGTGCAGCGTTGAACCAGCTTGCTTGAACTTATCGATAAAAGGTGATTCATAGCCGCCGTCGCAGACAACCATCGGCTCACAATCGAGATCTTTCAGCGTGATGGCCGGGCGATTGCACAGCGGGTGATCATCACGCAGCACGACGACCATTTTGTCTTTTTTCAGCCGAATGTACTCCATCTCGTTTGCCGGATACAGAAGAATGCCGGCATCGATCATCCGCGTGTGAAGCCACTCCTTGACTTCATCTACGGTTCCTTCATGCAAAACAAGCTCCAATTTTGGATACCTTTGTTTAAACTCGCTGATCAGCTTTGGCATAAAATAAGCGGAAGCGGTTGGAAATGTGCCGATATGAATCGTTCCCAGCTCAAGCCCTTTTTCTGCCGCTGCGACCTGCTCAACTTTTTCGATTCCTTTTAACACTTCTCTGATATGGACTAAGATCTTTTTTCCCGTGTCCGTCAGCATCAGGCCGTTTCGGCGGTCACGGATGATCAGTTTCACATCAAGCTCGGCTTCAATCGCGGAAATGGCATGGCTGACAGCCGGCTGTGTCATGTTCAGCGCCTGTCCCGCTTTTGTAAAACTCCCCGTTTCAGCTACTTTGACGAAAACTCTTAATTGTGTAATGGTCATAACAATTTACTTATGCTCCTCATAAAAAAGATTCATTTTATTTATCTTATGTTCTACCGTATCATATGATGGAAATGTTCTACAAGGAGTGATCAAAAGTGAAGCAGCTATCAAAAACGCGGACAGCGCTCCTTCTCGCCTTTCTCGTTATCATGTGGGGGGTCAATTGGCCGCTGTCGAAAGCCGCGCTCGCCTATTCGCCGCCTTTATTGTTTGCGGGCATCCGGACGCTGATCGGCGGGCTTTTATTAGTGATTGTCGCATTGCCGCGTATTCATAAACTGCGTTTTAAAGAGACGTGGCCGATTTATCTTGTTTCTGCTCTTTTAAATATTACGTTATTCTACGGCCTGCAAACGATTGGGCTGAATTATCTTCCTGCTGGTCTCTTTTCAGCTATCGTATTCTTTCAGCCGGTGCTGATGGGTGTCTTTTCTTGGATGTGGCTCGGCGAATCCATGTTTACGTTGAAAGTGATCGGGCTTGTGCTCGGTTTTGCCGGAGTTGCTGTCATCAGTGCCGCGGGCTTTGGCGGTCATATTTCTGTCATAGGGGTTCTGCTGGCTCTGGGTTCCGCACTCAGCTGGGCACTCGGAACAGTATTTATGAAAAGAACAGGCAGCCGCGTCGATTCCATCTGGATGGTCGCCTTACAGCTGACAATCGGCAGCGTATTTTTGCTCGTATCCGGCTTCTGGACAGAGAGCTTTTCCGCGATCCAATGGACAGTCTCGTTTGTCGTCAGTCTGCTGTTCATCTCAGTGTTTGTCATCGCGCTTGGATGGCTTGTCTTTTTTACCCTTGTCGGTTCTGGAGAAGCAAGCAAGGTCGCTTCCTACACCTTTTTGATTCCGCTCATTTCCATCGTGGCCAGCTCGATTTTCCTGCATGAGCCGTTAACCGTCAGCCTCTTGGCAGGCCTTGTTCTGATTGTCACAAGCATTTGCCTCGTCAATACAAAATCAAAGGCTCAGAAAGCGGCTGCGCTCGGTGTAAATGAGAAGGCTGCCCATTAAAAAAACTCTTGTCTAATGACAAGAGTTTTCTTATTTACTGGTGCTTGCGTCCTTTGACCAAATACGCAATCGTAATCAAAAGGTAGATCGCCGCAGTAATGATGGTAATGACAATTGACGTTGTCATGATGACCCCGATCAAAATGGCGAGTAATGCCAGAATCGCAAACCATGTGGTGTATGGGAACCACTTTACATAATAAGCTGGTGTTTCTGTTTGATGTTTTCTTGATTTCAAATGGGCCAATCCGATGATCAGCCAAATAAATAAGACTGTATATCCCAGTGACCCCATTAAGTAATTAAATGTCTGGCTTCCGGCGAACAGAGAAATCAATACACCAATATATAAAGAAGAAGTGCACATCAGTATCGCAAACATCGGGACGTTTTTCGATGAAAGCTTAGAAAAGATACGCGGCAGTCTTCCGTCAGTTGCCTGTGTATACAAAATGCGGGACGATCCGTATAAACCTGAATTCATAGAGGAAATGATGGCAAGCAGGATGACTGCATTCATGATATGGTCTGCCCCCGGAATGCCTACCATTTTAAAGACCATCACAAAAGGACTTTCAGGAACTGAATTCACTTGATTCCACGGGATCAGACTGACAATGATGAAAAACGGCAGCAGGTAAAACGCGACAATGCGTGTTAATGTGCTGCGGACTGCTTTCGGGACAACCTGTTCCGGATTTTTTGTCTCAGCCAGCGTCACACCGATAATTTCTGTACCGCCATAGGAATAGATGACGACAAGCATGGCTGTGATCAGCCCGGTGCCTCCGTGCGGGAAAAATCCGCCGTGCTCTGTCAGATTCGAAAACCCGGCCGCTGTGTGATCACCGAATGATACAAATAAGAGCAGCAATCCTAATAAAATAAAGATAACAATAACGGTAATCTTGATCATAGCCAGCCAATACTCAGTTTCGGCGAAGATTTTTACAGAAAGCAAGTTCACAATCGTAACAACTAGAGAAATTGCTAATGCCAGCACCCAGATCGGACAGCCCGGCAGCCAATATTGAATAAAGATCGCAGCTACAACAGCCTCAGCCGCAATGTTAAGCACCCACATTTTCCAGTAGATCCAGTCCAAGAAATATGCAGCGTAATTTCCTAACACCTGCTGCACAAGATCACGGAAGGTTCTCGCATTTCGGTTGCGCACAGCCATTTCTGCGAGCCCCTGCATTATAAACAGCAAAATAATGCCGCCGAGCAGGTATGCGATAATGACCGATGGCCCTGCCACATCGATTGCCGAGCTGCTTCCTTTAAATAAACCTGCTCCGATTGCTCCGCCCAGCGCCATCATCATAATATGGCGGGACGTCATCGTGCGTTTTAACGTCTGATTGTCCTTTTTCATCCTCTTTTTCCTCTCCTTCTCGTCTTCAAAAACAAAAAAGCCCGCCGTCTCTTATCTATACGAATAGATAAAGAGACGACGAGCCTTCGGCTGACCGCGGTACCACTCTTGTTGATCCTTCCTAGAAGAATCCAGCTTTTTGACCCTGTAACGAAGGTTAGCCGTTAAAACATGGGGAATATTCAATCTATTCCGTTTCGTCCTACCACTCCCGGGCGAGTTCAAAGAAGAATCAGGCTGCGTCGCACCATCCCGCAGCTCTCTGTTCTGATACCTTTCTTTTACTGCTCCCAATCTATGTGTTTTAGTTTTCTGAAAAACTTAAATTTTATGATCTGAATATATTAACATAATATACGTGCTTCTGTTTTCTCTGTCAATAACTTGCGAGAAAAAAGAAATTGTTATTTTGTCCCTTTCTGAATGGACTTCCAGAAGGATTCCGATTCGTGTCCTAAAGCATAGACAGAGACACCGGCTATTTTATATTGTTTCGCCAGACGGCTTTTTGTTTCGATTGTTTTTTCATTTTCATACCAAACGACATGTTTATGTTTCTTTTTGTCAGTGTAAGAAAACGTCATAGAACCTGTTTTTTTATTGAACGCCGGCTTTGCTTTCTGCTTCTTAATGAGGGACTTGATGTCATTCCATTCCTTCGCTGAGCTGCTGCTTCCGTCTTTCAGATCCCAATCATAGCCGTACGCAGGGACCCCCATGATCACTTTGTTTGCTTTGATTTTTTTGACAGAAAACTGCAGCGAGCGCTTGATCCAGCTTGTGCTTGCCACTGAGCCCGGTTCGCCCCAAATGCCGTGTTCGTCGTAAGTCATGACTTGCACATAGTCGGCATATTTCCCGATTTTCGCATAATCATACGGCCAGCTCCAGTCATCGTTTTTATCATCGGCGCTTTTGGCCGGAACGGAAACCATTGTTTTGATATGTTTCTTTTTCAGAGCTTGTGAGACATATTGAATGAAGCTTGAGTATGCAGAACGGTCTTTCGGATTAACTGCCTCAAAGTCAATATTGACTCCGTAATAGTGGTGCTTTTTTGCCAAAGAAATGAGCTGGTCTGTGAATCGTTTTCTCGCTGTTTTGTCAGTCATGACCCGATTCGCTAAGTTTCCGTCAAAGTCATAAATAGCGTCATTATAATTGGAAATGACGGCCCACGTTTTGATTTTATTTTTTTTCGCGTATGTAAGCTGCTTGCTCGGGACATCGCCAATCACACGTCCGTTTTTATCAAACGCAAACGTATCAGTGGCAATGGAGCTGATATATTTATGGTACTTCGTAAGAGAATTGTATGATGCCGTATCCCCGGTTGTATAGCCTAATGTCATACTGGCCGCCTTTGCTTCTGTTTTTGTATACATAAACAGAACGATCGCAATCGCTAGTGAAACAGCTATGATCAGCCATTTTTTCATTTCGTTCCCTCCTTTTTCACGTCATATTCTTCTCATCGGCCAAATTTTTGGAAAATGAAGTTTTTTCAAGCAGAAAGCCCGGCATAAGTTGCCGGGCTTTTTTAGATCAGCGGTCAGATACGAGAATATAAGCCGCTTTAACCGGACCGTGAACACCGACCACCAAATCCATTTCGATGTCGGCGGAGTTGCTCGGTCCTGTAATGTAGTTAATGCATGAGGGAACCGTGATCCCGTCAGCCATATTTTTCCGAATGATATCACTGGCTTGTGTCATTCTCGGCACTATGCTTGATTTCGGCACAATGGCAATATAAGTTGTCGGCAGAAGACTGACAGAGCGGCCGATGTCTTTTGAAGAATAAAGGACAACCGTACCCGACTCGGCCAGTGTGATTTCACTGAATGTAATCCCCACATTGGCTTGCTCCGCTTTTTTGATATTTTCTTCACCTTGGTCAGCATCCCATTCCCAGACTTGCGTTCCTTCACCAGGCCAGTCTTTGGTGAGCAGGCTATGTAAACCGTAAGCCTCAAACCGGGGGTCCTTCGGAATGATGACAGGCCCTCCGGAAAACCGGCTGACTTGTTCGCGCAAGGCATCGTACAAACCGGTTGAATCCGTCTCAATCAGCTCAGTATGGATTTTGACACAATGGTTTTTGAGCACCGTGACTAAGTCATCGGCCGAATACCCTTCAAATGTTTTATATTGCGGCTGATGCGCCCACTCAGGGACGGCCACGCCACCCGTTCTTCTGTCTCGGCCAAGGCGTGACGCGATCCGGTTTAAAAAGCTCTCTTGATTCTGAATGGTTCCCTTCGTCATCACTGCTCCTCCTTCGTGCGTTCACTTGTTTCTCTGTCTGTAAACCAGTCTCTGAATCTTGATTTATGCGGTGCCGGGAAGTCGCGGATTTGCGTCCAGCCTTTTAGCGGGCCGGGCCCTTTCGAAATTTTGTCGTCCTCTGTAAAAGGCGTCATGGCGGCCGGCGCCCATTTTGAGCCCATTTTATAAAGCGACAAAGAGGAAGACCCAAGACCGAACGCTTTCATCGCAAGCTTTTCACTGATCGGCGCTCTGCCTTCTTTTTCGACGATGTTCTGACGATGCTTGAGAAGCAGCTCATGAAGCGGGATTTTGACCGGGCAGGCTTCAGAACAAGCCGCGCACAGTGTTGACGCGTACGGCAGCTCCTTATAATCGTCATAACCGCCGAGCAGCGGCGATAAAACGGCCCCGATCGGCCCCGAGTAAATCGAGCCGTATGAGTGTCCGCCGACATGGCGGTACACAGGGCAGACATTGATACAGGCAGCACAGCGGATACATTGCAGCACAGACTGAAATTCGGTGCCGAGAATGTTGGACCGGCCATTGTCAACAATGACAAGATGGAATTCCTCCGGGCCGTCGATTTCGTCTTCCAGTTTTGGTCCGGTTAAGGCCGTAATATAACTCGTCAGCCGCTGTCCGACAGCACTTCTTGTCAGCATGCCGACAAGCACTTCAAATTCGGAAAAAGACGGGACAATGCGCTCCATTCCCATGACAGTGATTTGTGTTTTCGGCAATGTCGTGACAAGCCGCCCGTTTCCTTCATTGGTTACAAGGCTGACTGAACCCGTGTCGGCAATGGCAAAGTTGCAGCCGGTAATGCCGATATCGGCTTCCAGAAATTTTTTCCGGAGGATGCCGCGCGCATGCATGACGAGCTCTTCCGGTTTTTCTGTCTGTTTATAATCCAGTCTTTCCTTAAACACATCGCGAATCTGCTCTTTATTTTTATGAAGAGCCGGCGCCACAATATGTGACGGCGGGTCGTGATCATCAATCTGCAAAATATATTCGCCGAGATCGGTTTCGACGACTTCGCAGCCTTCCTTCTCCAGCACTTCATTCAGATTGATTTCTTCTGTCACCATAGATTTAGACTTTACGATTTTTTTTCCGTTTTTCTTTTGAATCACCCTGCGGATATAAGAGGATGCTTCTTCAGCTGTCTCAGCAAAATAAACGTGTCCTCCTCTGCTTGATACATTGGATGCAAGCTGCTCCAAATAAAAATCAAGATTTTCAAGGACATGCTGTCTGATCTCCTCAGATAACAAACGCCATTCTTCCCAGTTTCCCAGCTCTTCGGCTGCTTCCAGCCGTCTCGTCCGCAGACGCTCCTGCGCACCCGAAACAGCGCCCCTCATAAATTCATTATCGATCCCCTGTGATACCCGCTCTTTAAAAGCGTCAGTACCGATTTTCATCGCCATGATCCTTTTCCCCCTCTGTATCCAGTGTTATCTGCTGTTGAGCACTTCGGCGATGTGCATCACTTTGACATTCTTGTCTTTTCGGCCGAGCCGTCCCCCGATATTCATCAAACAGCCGCAGTCAGCGCCGATGAGCACCTCTGCTCCCGTTTCCTCCACACATGCGACTTTCTCATCAACCATCTGCTCAGAAATCTGCGCCATTTTAACAGAGAACGTTCCTCCGAATCCGCAGCAGTTGTGTTTCCCCGGAAGTGACGTGAATTCAAGCCCCTTCACATGGCTCAGCAGTTTCATCGGCTCCTCCGATACGCCGAGCAGCCTCGTCATATGGCATGACGTATGTAAGGTCGCTTTTTTATGAAGGGTCGCGCCGACATCCTCTACCCCAAGGACGTTGACGATAAAATCTGTTAATTCATACGTTTTATCCGCCAGTTTCTGCGCTTTATCCGCCCATTTCGGATCATCTTTAAACAGATGCGGATACTCCCTGAACATTGTGGTGCAGGAACCGGATGGACTGACGACATAATCTGACTCCTGAAACGTTTCAATCATTCGTTTCATTGCTTTTTTGGCGTCATTGACATAACCGCTGTTGTAAGCCGGCTGGCCGCAGCAGATCTGCCCCTCCGGAAAATCAACCTCACATCCGAGCCGCTCAAGCAGCTCTACCGTTGCTTTTCCTACGTTTGTTTGAAACATATCAACAAGACAAGTGACAAAAAGTGAGACTTTCATGATGAACCCCTCTCTCATCCCCAATATATGATCCGGTCATCTGATGACCTGAAGTTAAAGCTTTTACCAATATCGTACACTATTTGGACACAAAATTGAAAGCATTTTCTAATGATTTCAGCAATAAAAAAACGCCTGTACATAGGACAGAGCGTTCAAAAGGGCTGATACTGCTTTTTAATGTTCCTGCGTATTTCTTATATGTTTTCACAAAGAGATAGAGGAATGAAAGAACCCTGAGAAGGACGATCCAACCCGCGCCTCCTCTCATTAGCGCAAAAGGGTTTCAAACAAAAAAGCACCGATGAACGCTGAACCTGACATATTCCATAACACTGGTGTATAGTACAAGCTTTGCGGATGGACAAATAAGTCGGCCAAAAATAAACCTGTAAATAAAAAGGAACCTGGTTATGTATGATTAACCAGGTTCCTCATTAAATCCATCCTTTCTCCTCAGCAATACTAGCCGCTTCTGTCCGGTTTTTCGCATTCAGTTTTTGGATGATTTCTTAAATGAATGTTCTTCACTGCTGTTTTTTGCTGAAAATGTTTTGTGACATTTCTTACTGACACAACCTCATTCATTTTATGAGCACCTCCTGATTGCTTACATTGATTGTAAAATACCGGATCAGATGATTTTAGTAAGGGGTGTCATGATTTGAGATGACAAATGTCATTTGTGTCATTCAGATGATATTACCGCTTTATATTATATCCGGCACCTAGGCAATCCTTCCGCTACATCTTCCAATCAATCCAGCTCTCTATGCCGCATGTCCTCTTTCTGCAAGACGCCTATTTACTTTCATAGAAAGCCCGCAATTCACGCCTTGAAGTGGTATGATATACATAGTAATCTTCATGTCGTTTTGGCTGAAAGGAGCCGACTATGGATCAAGCTATTTTAACTAGGAATCATGTGAAAGTGAGGGGGAACGGCACAACACCAATTGTATTTGCACCTGGTTTCGGGTGTGATCAGAGCGTGTGGAATGCGGTGGCTCCTGCCTTTGAAGACGAATACCAGCTGATTCTATTTGATTACGTAGGTGCGGGAAATTCTGATTTGTACGCATATGATATGGATCGTTACCGCACACTTGACGGCTATGCCCAGGATGTTCTGGATGTTTGTGAAGCTTTAGGTCTGTCAAAAGCCGTGTTTGTGGGGCATTCTGTCGGGGCTGTGATTGGCATGCTTGCATCATTACGACGTCCCGAGCTTTTTTCACACCTGATTATGGTGGGGCCTTCTCCTTGCTATTTAAATGATCCGCCTGAGTATTACGGGGGTTTTGAGGAAGAGCAGCTCCTTGGGTTAATAGAGATGATGGAGAAAAACTACATAGGCTGGGCAACCGTTTTTGCGGCAACCGTAGTGAATCAGCCAGATCGGCCAGAAATTAAGGAAGAGCTGGAAAGCCGTTTTTGTTCTACTGATCCTATCATTGCACGGCAATTCGCGAATGCGGCGTTTTTTTCAGATCATCGAAGGGATCTTTCAAAGGCGACCGTACCTTCACTTATTCTGCAATGTTCGAATGATGTCATTGCACCGTCGGCAGTAGGTGAGTATATGCACAGGCATCTCCCTTACAGCACACTGAAACAGATGAAGGCTCAAGGGCACTGCCCGCATATGAGCCATCCCGAAGAGACGATACAGCTGATCAGCGATTATTTGAACGCATACGTGATTTAGGAACGAAAGGGATAGAGGTGACCCTCTGAATGGATCAACAATTGAATCATGCACCATGCGGTTTCCTTACTTTATCAGAAGAGGGTACAATTTTAGCTGTCAATCACACCTTGCTTAAGATTCTTGATTATGAATCGGAACAGGTGATCGGTCAGCATATCAATGCTCTTTTAACCGTTCCTGCAAAGCTTTTTTATCAGCTTTATTTTGTTCCGCTTTTGCAGCTGGAACAACACATTGAGGAAATGTACATCTCCCTGGAAACAAACAATGGGGAAGAAATCCCCTTCCTTATAAACGCTGTACGGAGAGCGGATCAGGAAGCCGCTGTAACAGAATGCGTTGTTATTCCGATGCGGAAGCGAAACGAATATGAAAATGAGCTGCTGATTGCCAGAAACGCGGCCGAGGAAGCATTGCTCGCCAAACAGAAAGCAAATGCGGAGTTGGAAATTGCTTTGCAGACGCTGAAGGTGAAGCAAGAAGAGCTTCTTGCGATCAATAAGCAAAATCAGCAATTCAGATCGAATACAAAAAGAGAGCTTGAACTCGCCAGAAAGATTCAAGAAAATTCATTGACCGAGCCGATCTTGAATGATCAAATTCAGATTGATTCGTATTATAAAGCATCCAGTGACTTATCAGGCGACTTATATGGATTTTATCAAATCGATCAGCACCGCTACGGCTTGATCCTCCTTGATGTGATGGGACACGGCATTTCTTCTGCATTAGTTACGATGTCCCTCCATCCTTTATTCCAGCGATTAATGACACAAGGGATCAGTCCCGAAAAAGTCATGAAGGAACTAGACTACCATCTTCACAGTTTGTTTCAAAACGACGAGGAAGCAAGACATTACTGTACCGCTATTTGCCTCATCATTGATACAGACCGGCAAAGAATTGATTATGTCAACGCGGGCCACCCGCCCGCATTATGGCAGGATGCCGAGGGAACCCAATCAACGCTGGACGCAACCGCACCGCCGATTGGGATGTTTGAAGAAGCGGTGTTTCAGTCAAGCAGCCTTCACTATACTCGCGGCGGAAGGCTGCTTCTGTATACAGACGGTGTGATGGACCCGACGGCATCATGTTATTTACACCGTTTAATAAAGAATCATCCTGATTTGCCTTTAGCTGAACTGAAAAACAAAATCCTCTCATCTCTCCAAGCTGAGCCCAAAAACGATGATGAGTGTTTTATTTTAGTAGATGTAAAATAAAAGAATCCATGAGAGATAACAATGCGTTGTTACACCTCATGGATTTTCATTATTTTTTCGGGATATGGCCTGTTTCCGCGTATCTGAATACCTGTAAGGATGGCAGCGGATGTCCGTTCAAATCAAACAAAGCTTGATTATCCACTGCACTTCCTCCATACCACTTACCTGCGTCTTCAGGATCGTATTCGGCTGCATAGCTGGAGGCCCATCCGGAACCATATGTTTCCCATATCGTTTTATTTTTCTCCAATTGCGTCTTCGGGCCGACCGGAATCCACGCAGGTTCCCAATAAAAAACGCCCAATCCGGCTGTTCCTGTCTTTGCCACTGCGTCCATCACATCTCTTACGGCATTTGCCTGGCCTTGCACTGAAATCGGGTATGGCAGCGTCTGACCGCTTTTAGGCGCTGTGTTTTCATGTCCGTCTCCGTCTTCAGCCGTATAGGTGTATGACGTTTCCGCCACCATGACTTTTTTGCCGTACGTATCTGCAACAGCTTTCAGCACGGAGGACAAATTGTGTAACGTACCGTGCCAGAATGGATAATAGGAGCTGGCAAATACATCATAATCGACTTTGTTTTTGTTGAGGGTTTCAGCAATATATGAATATCGTCCCGACGTTTCTGGGTTGGTGAAATGCAGCGCGACCAATATGTCACGATTTGTTTCCCTGACTGCCCGGCTTCCTTCATTGAATAATTGACTCATCTTCTCCCAATCCGTTTCCCCGGCAAATGCTCCTGTTGTTTCGTTTCCGACCTGTACCATACCGATATCAATGCCTTCCTTGACCATGGCTTGCAGACTTTGTTTTGTAAATTCATAGAGCTTCGCTTTCTTAGCTTCGAAGCTTAAGTTCGCCCAAGCCTTTGGCACCTTCTGTTTTGCAGGATCTGCCCAGAAATCGGAATAATGAAAGTCTGCCAGCAGCTTCATCCCGTTCGCGGTTGCCCTTTTTCCGATTTGGATGGCTTTTTGAACATCATTATTGCCTCCCCCATAACCATTGCCATAAGCGTTATACGGGTCATTCCAAATGCGGACGCGGACATAGTTGACGCCTGCTTGCTTTAAGGTTGTAAAGATGTCCTGACGTTTCCCGCTTGCATTGTAAAAGGTTACACCGCTGTTTTCTAAAGCAATAATGCTCGACACGTCAACTCCTTTGATAAAGTCATTGTTCATGCCCGCTACCTTTTTAACAAAAAGGTCATTTGCCTGTAGCTCTGACACATATTTCTCCTCCTCTGCGGCGGCATATCCCGGCGAACTTCCGATCCCGCTCCAGACGATGACAGCGGCTAACAGCATGATGATTCTGCCTTTCATATTTCCACCCTCTCACGTAAGCGATTTCAAAAAACACCCCGCCCATATAGAGCGGAGGCACACCTTAATGTGAGTTCACGACAATTCTCACTTCATATTTTTCCAAGATCAGGTCTCCTGAAAGCATTTCACCAGTAACGATATCCTTCACACGCTTATCAAACGAAACCAGCTGCTGTTGTTCCGTAAAATTCATGATGAAGATATAGTCATTGTGCTGATCCTGTCTCACCTGAACGGAGACGCCTTTTCCATGCTTAACCGGAAAAACCGGAGATAAAGACAGTTCTTTTATCAAACCTTGATAAAAATCCCGGTGAAATTGATCCTCTAAACGCGCACCGATAAAATACGCTTTTCCTTGTTCATATTGATGGCTTGTAACCGCAGGGGTATGCGCATAAAAGTCATCCTGATACACACCCTCTGCCGTTGCGGCTTTCAATTCGATCACCGTTGCATAATCTTTCATTTCATACGTTTGGTTTCGGTAGCTGACGGCATTTCGGTCTTTCGGATACAGCGTATCTGTTTCGAGCGGCTCAATTCCAAATATCGTTTGCAAGTCTGGGTGCCAGCCGCCTGTGTACGTTAAGTCATGCTCGTTGACGATTCCGCTGATATACGTCATCACCAAGGTTCCGCCGTTAGCCGTAAACTTCTTTAATCGCGAAATGGTTTCTTCACTGATTACATACAGCATGGGGACGACCAGCAGCTTATACGCTGAAAAATCTTGTTCTTTTGTAATGACGTCGACCGGGATATCCTGTTCCCAGAATGTGCGGTAATGCTGCTGCAGTGTTTGAGGATAACGCTTTGTCGCTTTTGCAAATCCCTGAGCGTCCTCAAGCGCCCAGTTATTTTCCCAATCATACAAAATAGCAGCTTCAGACGGTCTCTTCGTTCCAACGACTTCAGACAGCTGTTCCAATGTCTCCCCGACTTTTGCCACTTCTTGAAAGACGCGGTTCTTTGTGCTGTTGTCGTGATCCACAATCGCCCCATGCAGTTTTTCCGATGATCCTCGTGATTTTCGAAATTGGAAATAGAGGACGCTGTCTGATCCGTGGGCAATCATTTGCATAGATGAAAGCAGGTTCATGCCCGGGCGTTTCGCTTTGTTTACGTTATGCCAATTGACCGCGCTAGGCGTACACTCCATTAATAAAAAGGGCTGCTGCTTCAGGCTTCTGTACAGATCATTGATAAAGCCGACCTTCATCGCCAAATCTGCTGTGCTTTCCCAATCATTGTGCCACACAGGATAAGCATCCCAGCTGATAACATCCACATGCTTTGCAAATTTGCTGTAGTCGAGACCCTGATAAGGAATCAAATCTGGTGTATCACCCATAAAATTCGTTGTTATCGGAATGTCCGGCGTCAGCTCTTTCAGCGGTATGATTTCATTTTCATAAAACGAAATGGTTTGATCCGTGACGAACCGGCGCCAGTCTAAGTTCAGGCCGTGCAAGCCATTTTCTCCAATCGGGGAAGGGCTTTCAATTTGTGACCAGTCATTAAATGTATGGCTCCAAAACGGCGTCCACCAGGCGTTATTCAATACCTTGAGACTATTGTCATATTTGATTCTCAGCCACTCTCTGAAGGCGTTCTGGCATAGGTCACAGTGGCATTCTCCTCCATATTCATTCGAAATATGCCACATCAAAAGCGCCGGATGACCGCCGTATCTTTCTGCTAATAAACGGTTGATGTGCCGCGTTTTTTCGCGATAGACCTTGGACGTCAGGCAGTGGTTATGCCGTCCGCCGTGCAGCTGTTTCACTCTGGAGGCATTGACCCGCAGCACTTCAGGATAGGTTTGCGACAGCCAGGCAGGACGCGCTCCGCTCGGCGTTGCTAAAATGACACGGCCGCCGATGCTGTGGATACGGTCAAAAACATCATCAAGCCATTCAAATTGATATACACCTTCCTCCGGCTCAAGCGCACTCCATGCAAAAATGCCGACAGAAAACGTATTGGTATGGGAAAGCTTCATCAGCTTTATATCGTCGGCCAAAATATCCGGCCGATCCAGCCACTGATCAGGATTGTAGTCTCCTCCGTGGAGCATAAACTTCGCTTTTGTAACGTGCTTTTTTTCAAGCTTTGACATGATTTTCTCCCCCTTGTTCTCTTATCCTTTCGTTCCGCCTGCGGTTAATCCGGACACAAAATTCTTTTGCAGCATGATAAAGATGACGGCAACCGGTATGCTGATGAGCAAAGCACCCGCCGCAAATGTCGTATAGCTTGCTCCCATGACATCATTGACTAAATTGAATAAGCCTACGGGCAATGTATATGATTCCGGTGTTCTCAATATCGTTGATGACAAAACAAAATCTCCGAGCGGGCCGGTAAATCCATTCATCGCAACCACTGCCGCCATCGGCTTTGATAAAGGCAGGATGATCTGCAAAAAGATCCTCGTGCTGCTTGCCCCGTCAATCTTTGCGCTTTCGTCTAAATCAATCGGAATGGAATCCATATATCCTTTCATCAAGTACGTATTCATCGGGATCAGGCCGCCGATATAAAGCAGGATCAGCAGCCAATGGCTATTGACCATTCCTAATATTTGAGCCAGCACAAACAGGGCGATCAAAGCAGAAAACTGAGGGATCATTTGCAGCAATAAAAAGAGCGTTAATGCGTATTTCCTCCCTTTAAACCGAAAGCGGGAAAACGCATAAGCCGTAAAGGTCACACAGATCAGTGAGCCAGCCATCGTAAACAGGCTGATTTTTATCGAATTGATATACCACTGCACATATTGAAGGCTTTCTTTGCCCGCAAATAATTCTTTGTAGTGGTCGAACGTCGGATTCTTCGGAATGAGGGATGTACTGATTAAACTGTTGCCGGGATTAAAGCTGGCGCCTGCCGTCCAAAGGAGAGGATACACAATGATGACCGCCATGCAGGCTAGTAACAAGTAAGAGAAAAGGAGCCGCATACATTTTCTAACCTTCATATCTGCCAGCATGTCTCAGCCCTCCTCTTTAAAAGACTTCGTCTGTCTGAATTGCCACAATGCAATGGCAATCACAAACACAGACAATAAAATGGTTAAAGCAGCCGCAAGGGAATATTGGCTGGACTGCATCGTCAATTTATAAATCCACGATACGAGGATATCTGTTCCGCCGGCTGTTGATCCCGCAACAGCCGGACCGCCTCCATTGAAAAGATAAATAATATTGAAGTTATTAAAATTAAATGTGAACTGCGTAATGATAATCGGAGCCATTGCAATGAATACCATCGGAAGCGTGATGTACCTCAGCTTTGAGAAGATGGAAGCACCATCAATTGTCGCCGCTTCATAAAGATCCTCAGGAATCGATTGCAAAACACCCGTTGAAACAAGGAAGATATACGGAAAACCAAGCCAGCCCTGCATGAGGATCAGCGCCAGCCTCGACCAATTCGCATCTGTCATCCACGGAAGCGGATCAATGCCAAAGAAAGCCAAGATGTCATGATTCATTGCGCCGAAGCTATCGTTAAACAAACCGGCAAAAATTAAAATCGTGACAAATCCGGGAACAGCCCATG
The DNA here is from genome assembly GCF_029536185.1 of Bacillus sp. B28. NCBI lineage: Bacteria > Bacillati > Bacillota > Bacilli > Caryophanales > Bacillaceae > Bacillus > Bacillus sp. B28. Next base: position 3,392,900 of record NZ_CP120511.1, read on the forward strand.
GCAAAATCAAAATAGTCCGGAAAAACCGTTTAAACCGGATGTCTTTCTGATTCACAATGATCGCCAGCCATATCCCCAGACTGACTTGCAGAGTAGAAGAACAAAGCGTCCACACCACCGTCCAAGCCAGCACATCAAAAAAGGTCGAGCGCCAAATATCGACAGTAAAAATATCAGTGAAGGTTTGAAAACCAACCCAATCGACTAATTTAGCAGGAGGAGAATGATATAAATCATAGTTTGTAAAAGCTAAGGCAAAGCTGAATAAGATGGGAAAGATCACCGCGAAAATTAAAATAAACAGAGATGGTCCGCTGACGACATATGGATAGCCCTGAGCGATGATATTTTGATATTGTTCCTTGAGGGAGCTCAAGGGCCTCTTTTCATCACGACGTTTTCCGCTTTGATAAGCGTCTCGCAAATTCACATAATATACCGCAAGTCCAAAGCATGTCACAATGATAGCGATAATGCCTTCCGCCAGCAGAAACACCGAGTTATCCCGCGGCACCTCTGTTCCCAGCGTGAAGATTCCCCAAAGCCCCATATTCAGCAAATCTCCAAATACCGCAAAAAACGATGCGCCCAAAAGGAGAAACAGGAGGCCTTTGATCCATTGTTTGTTGTAGAATTGACCAAGGCCCGGAATGATTGACAATAACAAAGCGACTTTACGATGCTGCACCGTTTTCACCTCTCTTACAATACAAATCTACTTTTCTCTTTATGTTCCGCTATGCTTTGCCTTCATCTGCCCTTTGGCCGTTTCGGCAGCCTGATCTAAAGCTTTTTTCGGGTCCGCTTTTCCTGTTGCAATCGTTTGTAATGCCGAATCAGCCGGGGTCCATATTTCATTCATTTCCGGTATATTCGGCGTCTGCTCTGAGAAACGGGATTGTTCGGTAACCGCCCGTGCCGCTTCGCTTTTCATAATAGCCGTGTCACTTGCTAATGATTGAACGGCCGGAACTTCTTTCGTTTGTTCATATCGTTTTTTGGAATTCTTCTCATTTGCCAGAAAAACGGCTAACTCTTGCGCCAGCTCTGCATGTTTTGAAAATGCGCTGACATTGTAGCTTTTGACGCCGATAAAGGAGCTCATGTTTTTGCCGTTTTCCAGCTTCGGAAGCTTGGTGATGCCATAATCAATTCCCGCTTTCGAAAAGGCTTCTACATTCCACGGGCCTGAGATAATCGCAGCAGCCTTTCCTTCGGTAAACAGAGATTCGAGTACATTGATTCCCTGCTCTCCGACAATGCCAGCCGGGAATAAGCCGTCTTGATAAAACTTCTGAATCAGCTCAGCACCTTTGACAGCGCCTTCATTATTGATTCCAAGATCAGACGGATCATAGTTTCCATCCTTACCCTTTCCAAAGATATATCCGCCGTACCCGCCCATGACACTTTGCGCGTAGTAAATTTGATCAAATAAGGCTAAAAATCCAAATTTGCTGCCATCAGCCGTTTTTCTAGAGTAGTCGTACCACTCTTCCAGCGTTTGCGGCAATTCGTCCTCTGAGATGAGATCTTTGTTATAAAAAAGCACTGTTGTTTCGACGGCTTTAGGCAGGCCATAAAGCTTCTGATCCACCATTTGAGACTGAATGGATGCGTCTGTGTAGAGCGATTGAACATCCTTTTCGACGTTTAATTCTTTGATTAATCCCTCTGTCACAGCCGTTCCGATCTGGTCACCGGGCATGGTTAACACGTCAGGCCCTGTGCCGGCCGGGCCGTCCATACGCAAATCTTCAATCTGCTGGGCATAAGGTTTTTCAACAACTTTGACCTTTATATCATGCTCTTTTTCAAATTCGGCAACAGCGTCTTTAATGCCGATGCTTTTTTCTTTATCCTCCCACACGACAAGCTCTGAGCCCTTTGAACTTGTTTTTTCACTGCTGCTTTCCTGCGGTCCGCAGGCTGCTAAAGATAAACTGACAGCCGCGCAGAGCATGACACCGGCGTACTTTTTTACCATTTTCATCAATTGTCACCCTTCCGTATTAGATGAAAGCGCTTTAAAAATAATATAGCATGACTGAGAAAATGTGTAAACAAATCATTTACTCTTATAAGTAAATTTTTTTACCAAACAAAAAATGACTTAGAATACTAAGCCATTTTGAAATACGATTTAATTCATGCTCTTTCTGACGATTAATTCAGCTCCCATATATAACGTTTTAACCGTTTTCCGCTTTTCCAGCACTTGCTCAAGCAATAATTCCACAGCGTTTTTACATAGTTCCTTGATATCAATATGAAAGGTCGTCAGCGGCGGAGAGACGTACTTGGCAAAGCTGATATTATTGATGCTCACGACGCTCACTCTGTTTGGTATCGCGATTCCTTTTTCATTCAGGGCTTGCAGACAGCCGACCGCAATCGGGTCTGCCGCGATAAAAAAGGCGGTCGGAAGCTGATCGCCCAATGCCTCAATCGCTTTAGTCATCAGGCGGTAGCCATTTTCGACGGAGAAGCCGCGGTGGCATAATATATAGAGCTCGTTCAGCATCCCTTTTTCCTGCATATAGGATCGGAACGTTTTTTCACGAATATCCATTTCATCTTGATTCGTGTTCGGATTTTTGTACGTGCCGCCAATAAATCCGATATTCTTATGCCCTTTTTCAACTAGGATGTTTACCGTTCTCTTCGTCATTTGCGCTAAGTCCGGCCTTACCGAATCAAAATGGTCGGGATCAGGGGAAGAGTCAATAAAAACGCCGTTCTCCGTCAGATTTCTGAGAAACGCTAGTTCTTTATCAGAAAAGGTGCCCACGGCAATAAAACCTTCTGTATGAGTTGGAATGCATTCAATACCCTCCGTTATTTTATAGGTCGTCATGTCGACATTGAAGATTTTCGCCAATTTCTCTACTTCTAATCTCATTGTTTTGAAATAGACATCTTCCAGCTCCTCTTGATCTGTCAGCCAATATAAAAAAGCAATGTGTTTCACCAGCGGCCTTACAGTTTTCTTGCGATAATTAAGTTTCTCCGCGGCTTCATATATCTTTTCACGCGTCTCGTCCGGTACAGAAAGGCTCTCATCGTTATTTAAAACACGGGAAACGGTTGAAATCGAAAATCCCGCGGCTTGTGCGATATCTTTAATTGTCGCCATTATATCTGCCTCCATTTTCAAACATGCCAGTGGTCGTTTTAGTAAAATATTTTACTTTCTTTTTCGTAAATGTCAAGCTGTGTCAGCCGCACAATGTAAATAAGACTGAACCATTACAGCTCAGTCTTGGTTGTTTGTATACACCAGCAGAATTGCCCGGGAAATGAGTCGGTTATTGTACGTTTTCCTCAAAATATCCCGAAAGGACATCTTCCACATTCGTCAAGTGTGCCAGCATCGCTTCTTCCGCCTTTGCTCCGTCCTGCGCAGCCACGGCATTATAAATCCGTTCATGCTCCTCATAAAGCCGCTGTACCGAGGTCTTCTTGGAAAACAGCCAGATTTTCCGCGTTTCTCTCATCGTTTCCAGCAGCAATGATGATACGTGATTCATCAGATGTTTGAGCAGATCGTTTTGTGAAGCGTCAGCGAGTGCCAAATGAAAGGCAAAGTCTGCTTTTTCACCTAGCTCCCCGTCTGCTTCAATCTCCCCCATTTCCTTTAACGCCGCATGAATGCTTTGGAGATTCTCTTCTGTCCGTTTTTCGGCAGCTAATGAAGCCACGCCGATTTCAAGCAGCTTTCTGACCTCGAGCAGCTGTTTGACATCTTCTTTTTTCATTAAAAGTGCGGCTGACAGAGGCTGAGAAATTTGATCAGGTTCAAACTCCTTCAAGTAGGTGCCTTCTCCCTGTTTCATTTCGACAAGCCCCATCGCTTTTAATGCGGAAAGCGCTTCGCGCACCGCTGAACGGCTGACTTGAAAGCTTTCGGAAAGCGCCTGAACGGAGTCAAGTTTATCCCCCGGCTTCAGTTGGCCGGTTTTGATCATATCTAATAATGCATCCGCTACTTCTTCATATATCTTCTTTGTTTTAATCTGTTTATATTTCAATGCAATTCACCCCGCAACTTGTAGGTCTGGCTGTTTACGATCTATTATACTCCCTTTTGGGCGCCGCCAAAAGATTTAGACAATTTCGTCAAAAAGTCTTGTACTTTGATTTTTTTCAAAATATAATGCTAGGTAACTGGTCTTATTATCTAGTCATCAGATGATCATATCATCTTTAGAAACCGCTTACACATAGCCAGTTATGTTTGAAGGAGGGGTTTGGGATGCAATGGACACAGGCATATACGCCTATAGGGGGAAATTTGCTTTTATCTGCGCTTGCCGCACTTGTACCGATTATTTTCTTTTTCTGGGCACTCGCCATTAAACGAATGAAGGGGTATACGGCGGGATTGTCCACCTTGGGAATTGCGCTGCTGATTGCTGTATTGATTTACGGGATGCCGGCGGAAAAAGCGCTGATGTCCGCTACACAAGGAGCCGTATACGGCATACTGCCAATCGGCTGGATCATTGTGACGTCTGTTTTTTTGTATAAAATCACTGTAAAAACGGGACAGTTTGATATTATTCGCAGCTCTGTTCTCTCCATTACCGATGACCGCCGGCTTCAGGCGCTGCTGATCGCTTTCTCATTCGGGGCTTTTTTAGAAGGAGCGGCGGGCTTCGGGGCGCCGGTCGCGATTTCGGCCGCATTGCTTGTCGGCCTCGGTTTTAACCCTCTTTATGCGGCGGGAATCTGTTTGATTGCCAATACGGCGCCAGTAGCCTTCGGGGCGATTGGGATTCCGATTACAGCTGTAGAAGGGCCGACAGGGATTCCGGCGATGGAGATTTCTCAGATGGTCGGGCGGCAGCTGCCGTTTTTATCTGTATTTATTCCTCTTTATTTAATTATCATTATGAGCGGATTCAGGAAAGCCTTTGAGGTATGGCCGGCGATTCTTGTTTCCGGTGTTTCCTTTGCCGCTGTTCAGTATCTCAGTTCCAACTTTCTGGGGCCGGAGCTGCCGGATGTTTTGTCGGCGCTAGTGTCGATGGCTGCGCTAGCTGTGTTTTTGAAATGGTGGAAGCCGAAGAAGACATTCCGGTTTGCGGGGGAGCAGGAATCGGCCGCCGCAATTGAAACGGCAAAACTGCACCCTGATGCACCGGCTTACACCGGCGGGCAGATTTTTAAGGCCTGGTCGCCGTTTCTGCTGCTGACGGTGATGATTTCTGTTTGGGGCATTCCTTCGGTCAAATCCGCGCTGACAGGGCATTACGAAGGCACAGCCGTTGTCTTAAAATGGCTGAATGTGATTGGAGAACAGCTGACTTTTGCGCCTGGGGTGCCTTTTTTGAACAATCAGATCGTCAATGCTGACGGCACTCCGATTGAAGCGGTTTATAAGCTTGAGGTGCTCGGTTCGGCAGGCACCGCGATTTTAATTGCCGCAGTGCTGTCAAAATTCATCACGTCCATTTCGTGGAAAGAATGGGGAGCTGTTTTTAGCGAAACACTGCAGGAATTGAAGTTTCCGATTTTAACGATCGCCTCGGTCGTTGGTTTTGCATATGTCACCAACTCCTCGGGAATGAGCACGACGCTCGGCATGACGCTGGCGCTGACAGGCTCGATGTTTACCTTCTTTTCGCCGGTTCTCGGCTGGCTCGGCGTCTTTATTACCGGCTCGGATACGTCGGCTAACCTGCTGTTTGGAAACCTGCAGAAAGTAACGGCCTTATCGGTCGGAATGGACCCTGTCCTATCGGTCGCGGCCAATTCATCAGGCGGCGTCACCGGCAAAATGATTTCCCCGCAGTCGATCGCGGTCGCGTGTGCGGCAGTCGGACTCGCCGGGAAGGAGTCGGATCTTTTCCGCTTTACGATCAAACACAGCTTGTTTTTGCTGCTGCTCGTCTGTATCATCACCTTTTTGCAGCACCAGTTTTTCAGCTGGATGATTCCGTAAAAAAATCCTCCCTTACAGGGAGGATTTTATTTGTACCGTTTTCTGGCTGCCGATGACGGAATGTTTAATTGATCGCGATATTTCGCCACTGTGCGTCTGGAGATTTGGATGCGGTGCTGTTCATATAACAGGTCGGCAAGCTTTTGATCTGAGAGGGGTTTTGTTTTATCCTCTTGCTGAATCAATGCTTGAAGATGCGTTTTGACCGCATAGTTGGATGTATCGCCATCCCCAGAGGCCTCTGCTTTTCCTGTGAAGAACATCTTCATCTCAACCAATCCGTAAGGCGTTTGTATCGTTTTTCCTTTAATGGCTCGGCTGATGGTTGATTCATGCAGGCCCAGACAATCCGCCACCTCTCTCAGTGTCAGCGGCTTCATGGCGCTCCGCCCCTTCAGGAAAAAATCTTTTTGACGTGCGGTCAGCTCATTTACAATTCTGGTGATCGTCTGCTTCCGTTGCCTCAGCGCGCGGCTCAGCCAGCGCCACTCCTGATATTTCGTAGATAAATAGGAAACCGTATCCTGACAGGCGCCGGACGATAGAAGCGGCCTGTACTGCGGATGCAGCTCAATCTCCGGGAACGAGCGGCTGTTCAGTTCCGCTGTGATCTGGCCGTTTTTAACGATGATGAAAATGTCAGGTTCAATATACATATCCTGCTCCGGACTGGCAAACAAAAGGCCGGGTCTTGGGTGAAGCGCAGCAATTTTATCAGAAATGTCCTGAATCGCGTGCAGCGGGATTCCAGTTTCTTTTGAAAGCGCTTTCCAGTTTTTTTGTGCAAATACATCAAAGTGTTCTGAAACAAGCAGTTCTGCCTGTTCATTTCTGTTCGGGAGACGCTGTAATTGCAGCAGAATACACTCTTGAAGAGATCTTGCGCCGATTCCCGCTGGTTCAAGCGACTGTAGTTTTCTCAGAACCGCTTCCGCTTCCTCTGCCGAAACGGACAGGCGCCGGGCTGCCTCCTCCACATCTTCCTCCAGATATCCGTTTGAATCAAGCGAATGTATCAGATAATTAAAAATCTTTTTTTCAGTGTTTGACAGATTCATATCCAGCGACTGCTGTTTGAGGACATCCTGCAGTGTTTTTTGCGGATTGCTTAATTGAAGGCCCGCCTCCTGCCTGCTGATCCTGTTTTTGTTTGTTTTATGGTAAGATAGTGGCGGTGTGTCTGTTTCCTTTCGTTCAATAAGAGGGTTTTCCAGTGAGAGCTCATCAATGTATTCGGCCAGTTCCGCCGAATGATAGCCAAGCAGCGTGATGGCCTGCCTGAGCTCCTGTGTCAGTTGAGGCTTTAGTACTTGTACTTGCTGAAGTTTCATATCCATCTTGCTCACTCCCCTTTCTTCATTGTACATGATTGGGATGACACCGTATACATTTATGAAAAAGGAGCTGCCAAAGAAATGTCTGAACTTTTTTCTGTACCGTATTTTATTGAAAACTTAAAGCAGCATATTGAAATGAACCCGTCTGAGGTTAAGATCCACGCAATGAACAGCTACTACCGTTCTGTGGTTTCAACACTTGTGCAGGATCAGCTGACAAAAAACTCAGTTGTCCTGAAGCGGATTCAGCATTTAGATGAAGCCTACAACAAAGTAAAACGTGGAGAATCAAAATAAACCTTCCGCTCACATGTGAGCAGGAAGGTTTTCCTTCTTTGAGGCGTCCCGAATGATTTGAGTGTTTGGCACTCCCTCCATCCAAGTATGATAGTAATTGGCGTTTTTTCCGTAGGAATTATCAATGACCGTGTTTTCTTTTTGCAGAAGAGAGGACAAAATATGGCCGTGCAGTCTTGACGTTTCCACCGATTGGTAACGGCTGAAAAAGCGAATGGCTTTGGTGACGATGTAATCCGAGTATTTTCTCCATATCAATGCGATGGGCAGAGGATTGCCCGCTTTTTTGTTCAGGACGTTCAGCGTTTGGAGAAAAGCGATTGTCCGGCGGTCTGAAACTGACAGCACTGTACGCCAGTCATAGCTTTCCGCTTGCGCATGTCTTTGAAGCTCTTCATTTGCTTCATGATCTGTTCTGATAAATCTCAGCTTTTGGCCGGTCGGCTGCTGTGTCGGAATGATGGGAAACAGCTGGTGGGCCATATCAGGCAATAGCTTGATATGATTGTTTAGAAAGTACGCCTGTGCCGTTGCATAGGAGGCTTTTTCCCTTGTGATGATATGCAGATTTGAATGGGCAGAGAAAATGTCAGCCGTCCGTTTTAAGTTGTCTTCATTTTGAAAATAGATGGATTGCGGCAGAATGACGATTTTGTGGTTTGGATAGGCTTGAACGATTTTCTCTCTAAATTCTTGATAGTACGGATACAAATCCCCGAAGTTGCCCCCTCCCTGACAGACGATGATCAGATTCGTATCAAACTTACGCCCGATTGGGAAATTGTCTGGATTCCAGCGGTTTCTGACCCGAATATCATTTTCTTCAAAAAAGGCTTCCGTTCCTTTCATAATAAAAAGATCCCCTACATTTCCGTATAGAGGATAGTCGGCGTAAATGATTTCGGATTGCTTCGGAATCATTTCGAGCAGCCCGGCCAGTTTTTTCTTCAGGCTGATCATTGAATGCTTGCTGTCCATCTCTTCACCTCTGTTGTTTGGAATAAGTGTGACAACACATCGATTACTCGGTCTTGATCTTCTTCGGTCATATTTGTTCCGGATGGGAGGCAGATCCCCCGCCTGAATAAGTTTTCGCACACACTTTCAGAATCTGTATGGGAATAAAATGCAGATGATGTAAACAGAGGCTGGGTATGCAGCGGCTTCCAAAGCGGTCTCGCTTCGATCTGTTCTTCAGCTAGATGCTGAACCACGTCATAAGGAGTCAGCCTGTTATCGAGCGTAAGAGCAGTAAGCCAGCGGTTGGACACGCCTTCTGAGTATTCCGGCATAAAGCAAACGCCATCTAGGCTGCCAAGCGCTTTTTCATACCTCGCAAAAATCTCCCGTCTTTTCTCCACCCGCTCATCCAGCACCTCAAGCTGGGCAATGCCGACTCCGGCAAGGATATTGCTCAATCTGTAGTTGTGCCCGATTTCACTGTGCTGATAATGAACAGCTGGATCGCGGGCCTGTGACGCGAGAAATCTTGCTTTTTCAATGGCAGCTTCATCGTCTGACACAAGCATCCCGCCTCCTGAAGTGGTAATGATTTTGTTTCCATTAAATGAATAAACGCCGAAACGGCCGAATGTCCCGCTCTGCTTCCCTTTATAGACCGAACCGAGAGATTCAGCCGCATCCTCAATGACCGGCACTCCGTATAAGCCGCACAGTCTTACAATCTCATCCATTTTCGCGCTTTGTCCGTACAGGTTGACGGCAATGACCGCTTTTGGCGGATTTCCATTTCGTTTTGCTTCCTCCAGTGCTCTTTCAAGTGCTTTCGGAGACATATTCCACGTATCCGGCTCAGAATCTATAAAAACAGGCACCGCTTTTTCATATAAAATCGGGTTTGCCGTTGCCACAAATGTAAAGGACGGACAAAACACGGTGTCTCCCGCTTTTACATCCAGCAAACGCAGCGCCAAATGAATCGCGGCGGTGCCTGAGCTGACCGCAGCCGCCCCTTTGGTCCCAACTCGTTCAGCCAATTTTTCTTCAAATGTATTCACAAGCGGCCCAAGCGGCGCAATCCAGTTTGAGCGAAAGGCTTCTGAAATATAGTGCTGCTCCCTGCCGCTCATATGAGGGGCGGATAAGTAGATTTTTTTATGCATGTAACCATCCTTTGCTTTAGGTTTGAATAGAAGAAATCACGCGCGCCGGGGTGCCGGCTGCCGTTACCCCGGCAGGGATGGAGCGGATCACCGCGGAGCCTGCGCCGACAATGCTCCAAGAGCCAATAGTAACCTGCGGAATGACAGAGGCCCCGGTGCCCACATGAGCCCCTTCTTGAACAGCAATACCACCAGAAAGCGTGGCGCGCGGAGAAAGATGTACGAAATCGCCGATCTGATTATCGTGCTCTGCAATCGCGCCCGTATTGATGATACAATGGGCGCCGATCTGAACATCCGCCTGAATAATCGCACCGGCCATAATAACCGTTCCTTCCCCGATGACAGCCGATTTGCTGATGATGGCTGACGGGTGGATTAATGTGATGAAATCTTCTTTGTATAACCCCAGCCGCTCCGCCAGCTGTTTTCTGACGCTGTTGTTTCCAATTGCAATCACTAACATGACGTCAGGGATCAGCCTGCGCAATTCAGGAATTGCTTCCGGGGGGCCTGTGTACAGCTCTTTCCCGGCATCAAATGTGCTGAATTTATCGTCCAGCACTGCAGCTAAGCGCGTGTCTGAACGGGCGCTTATGAGTTCTCTGATCACCTTTCCGTGACCGCCGTCTCCCACAATGGCCACGTTTCTCATGAGGACACATCTCCGCTTCCTGTAAAGCGTTCTGCGGTCACATGATTGGTTTGCTGAATCCCTTCTGACACAAGAACTTTGCGTACCGTCAGACATAAAATTTTCAAATCGAGCAAGAATGAACAGTTGTCAACGTACCAAACATCCAGTTCAAATTTCTTTTCCCAGGAAATCGCGTTTCTGCCGTTGACCTGCGCCCAGCCTGTAATCCCGGGTTTCACCTCATGGCGCCGTGCCTGCTGTTTCGTATAAAGCGGCAGATAGTCCATCAGCAGCGGCCGGGGACCGACGAGGCTGAGGTCTCCTTTCAAAACGTTCAGAAGCTGCGGCAGCTCATCAATGCTCAGCTTTCTGATCAGCCTGCCTGTTTTCGTAAGCCTGACTGCATCCGGCAGCAGGTTTCCCTCACTGTCCCGTTCGTCCGTCATCGTTCTGAATTTATAAAGGGTGAACGGCTTCCCATGCAGGCCGGGCCGTACTTGTTTAAAAAAGACAGGCGATCCTATTTTCAGCCTGACTACGGCGATAGTGAATAGAATAATGACACCCGTGCAGCACAATAACAAAATAGCGGCCGTCAGATCAAAAAGACGTTTCAGGATCAAATATTTACAGCTCCTTTCGTTTTTCTAAACCGTCTCAGCACAAGCTGTCGTTCCTCTTTCGTACAAACAAACATAAAAGCGAAAACCGCGTAGCAGCAGCTGACGGCAGCACCTGCGGCAATCAGTGATGTCCAGCTTTCAATGGTGATACATAACTGGATGGCCTCACAAACCGCCCAGGCAAATAAAGCGGCAAAGACCGGACCGAACATGCCTGTAAAGAACACATGCTTTTTGTAGCCGGTAATACGTGATACATAAAGCGGCGTAAAGATGACATTTTTCAGCACAAGCGAAATCGCCCCGGCCAGCGTAATGCCGTAAAGCCCCAGGTGCGCCGGCCCGCTTAATGTGACCGCCAGCACAACATTCACTGCGCCTAACAGCAGGGTGACGAGCGCCGGTGTTTTTTGTTGATTAAAGGCGGTCCATATATAAAACAGCGGCATAAAGGCAAGACTGACCGCCAAATATCCGGCGTGAATATATAAAAGCGGCGCTACAGAGGAAAAGGACGGTCCAAGCCAGATCGTCAGAAAAGGCCCGGCCAAACCTCCCAATAATGCAGCCGGAAGCGCAAGCAAAAGCCCGTTCAGTCTCACTGCCTGATTGGCGTACTTGACCAATCCGTCCATATCGCCTTTTGAATAATAAGAAGTAATAACAGGCGCAAATAGAGATGCGACTGTTCCTGCCAAACTGCGCAGCAGCAGCGGAAACTGGATAATCGCCGCGTATTTTCCCGCTTCAGATGCACCCAGCACCAAGTTGGCGGTTAATAGGTCGATCTGCAAAAAAAGCAGCACGCCGATCTGATTGACTGAGTTCCAGGTTCCTGCCTGAAACAGTTCCTTGCTTATGCGGAATGACAAGTCTTTCAGCTTAAATGAAAACCATGGAATCAGTTTTCTGAAAAAGCAGAAAGACAGAATAGACGCTATAACGGCACCGGCTAAAGCGGCAAGCTGAATCTGCCAGATTTTTGGCGTAAAGCAGGCAAACAGCGCCAGCACACACAGCACGCGGATGAGCATTTGCACCGCCTGAATCGAACTGGTGATATACAGCCGGTTGGCATAAAACGGCGCCGCCCCAAACCCCGCCATCAAAAATGTTAAAAGAAACAGCAGACTCCCAATCAAAATCGACAGCCGAACATCAGCCAATAGATCCTGAGGGACGTTCATAACGCGGTCAATAAAAAAAGCCGCACTCACAAGAGGCAGCAGAAGCAGCAATGAAATCAAAACAGATGCAGCCAAATAATTGCTGATATACGCATTTGCTTTTTCCTGCTCTCCCCTGTGGGCTGCGACAGAAAAAAAACGCACAACCACGGAGCTGAGCGCCACCGTGATAATGGAAAAATAATTAATCACATTTTGCGTTAAATTCACAAAGCCAAAAGCCTCGACACCGAGCGTTTTGACAATAAAAGGCGTCATCCAGACAGACAGAAATACGGACAGAAGAAAAGCTGTGAGATTGGCGCTGAAGTTAATGGTGAATTTCATGCCTGTTTTGCACTGCCTTTCATGGTTCCGCGTGTCTCAAAAAACAGCTTGATGAGAAAGATCAGCCGCCATTTGCACAGTCCTAAGACCAATCGCTCGCCTCTGCCTAATTTCTCATGCCGAAACGGTGTGTGTCTGACAGCCTGCCGAACCATGTCATAGGATAAAATCTGTCTGATCTGTTTTTTGATGTCTTTCGGCGGCTGCGATGAGGCACAGGCGTTTGCCAGAAGCATCGGAAGCTGGTGCTTGCAAATGTACACATCTAAATCTTCTTTGCATACAGCCGCTAAGCCGCACTGATTGTAGAATGCGAGTTTGGCTTGATATTGTTTTTGGATATTTTCATCCATCGCAGGCTTATAAGGGCGTTCCGTCAGGCTGTTCGGATTTTCACGGTATATGTACAAGCCTTCATCCAGCATTTTTACCCGCTCGGCTTCATAAAAAGCAGATAAATTAAAGGGTGAATCTTCAGCAAAACGGATGTCTTCATCAAACCGCAGGTTCGCCCTCTCCAAAAGCTCACGGCGATACACATATCGCCATACATACCAGATAAATCTCGTTTCGTGGGCACGCTGGAGCTGATCAGCTATATTCGTTTTTGTCAGCATACGGCCTGTTTCGAGCTGCGGCGGTACGTATACCCGCCTGTCTTCAGACTGTTTATAAAATCCGCAGCCAGCGATATCGAGCCGGTGCTGCTCCGCTTCTTGTACAAGCCTTTGAAACATGGCGGGAGAGACATAATCGTCTCCGTCTACAAACCCGATATACGTCCCGCGCGCCGCTTTGATTCCCGCGTTTCGAGCCGAACTCAAGCCGCCATTTTTTTTATGAATGACTTGAACTCTTGCATCCCGTTTCGCGTATGCCGCTGCCATCTCACCAGATCGATCGGGTGTTCCATCATTAACAAGGATGATTTCTATATCAGAAAGCGTTTGGGCAAGCAGTGAATTGATGCATTCTTCAATGAATGGTTCAACGTTATACATCGGGACAATAATGCTGACGAGCGGTGTCATTGTGCTTCACCGCTGATTTTATCCCGCAGCCCTTTAAAATACATATCCCGCGGATAGCCGGAACGGTTTGTTTCTTTTGTCAGCAGCTCTTTCACTGCGGCTGTCACAATTTCCGGCTCCGGCTGTTCAATTAGCTTCATGATTGGAATATCTTTCAGCCATTGGTAGCCTTCCATGACTTTGTGATCAAAAGACCGGATCACTACACACGGCGTCCCTGTCAGCGCACAAAAAATCATGCCGTGCAGCCTGTCAGTGACAACGGCTTCAGCACTTTGCAGCTTAGACCAAAGCGCTTCCAGCTCCTGTTCCCGTGTGCCGCGGCTGACCCGGCGCCCGATCGTTGTCGTAAAAGCTTTGATCTCGCCAAATTCATCAAAAAGAGCGGCCTTCACGCGGTTTCTCTGATCCTCCTGAAGCACGCTTTCCTGATCCTCGCGCAAACACATATACACCCCTTCGCGTTCCGCAGGGGTGCTGCTTCTATCTAAATACAGCACCATATCAGGCTGCTTCAGGATCTTTTTTTCTTTAAAATGCCGCTTCATAAATTGATACGTCGTTTCATCACGCGCCATCAGCAATAAACCGGGGTGTGCGTTATAAATTTTCTGCGCCCGTTTCAGCTCTTTTCGTCCCTTTTTCGTATCAGAAAAATGAACAGTTGCCGGTAGCTGGACGATTTGATAATCATGAAACGTTTTAATGATAAAGCGGCGCGTCCACTCTTCATACCGGTATAAATCCCCCATGTTTCCGCCGCCGATGATAAAGACCATATCTTCCGGGTGGCGGGAGCGGATCAGCGCTTTTGCTGATTTGTATATGTCCTTCATATCGACCTCAACGATTTCAAAATCGGAGTATTCCTGCTCAAGAAACGCTTTGCTGGCATAAGCAATGGCATGATCCCCCAAATTGTCATGGGAAGGCAGCAGGGTCAGTATGATTTTCTTCTTATGTGCGGCAGCCTTTACCGGCTGATCGGCCGCACCCAGCCAAAATTGGGACGGGTACTTGACCTTTAGCAGCAGCCATTCTGCAAGATTGATTTTCAATGAATGTAACGACATGTCTTCACCCTCTGATTTTCATTTTGTACTCGATCACTCGCTGATACGCGGCGGACGCCATGGCAACGAGCGGAATCATTCTGTATTTCGCCATCAGCAGCAGGCATGACCGTTTTGCGTCAAAAGGCGCTGTCCCCGTTTTCGACAGACTGCCTTGAAACACCGGATCAGCGCAAATCACGCCGACCGTTTTGAGCCTTTCCAAAAGACGCCGGCTGGCGCTTGTTTTCCATTCGTTCAAGAGGCAGATGGTCCCATGGAGAACGATAAAGAAATCAAGCTCCTTACGGTACTCCTCCAGCTTATTGTTCTCCTGTAAGAACCCTGCGTTCGCCTGATACAGCGCCAGTCCTGATTCAAACAGTTTTTTCTGATAACCCTGCACGATGGAGGAAAGGTGAATTCGATAATGGTAGAGAGGCGCTTTTACATAGGAAACCGAGCGGGCGAAAAAATGTGCCCTGAAGCTGAAAAACTGATCCTCGACATGCTCCAGCTCACCTCTGAGCGGGAACGAAAGCCGATGTGAGTCAATCATGCTTCTTCGGTACAGTTTATTCCATGAAAATCCCCTGACCTTCCCTTCGAATAACGCCTTGATATAGGACTCCTTCGGCTGATCCTGATAGGTTTCCGCAATGTCTGAGACAACGGTTTTTTCAGTATCCTCAAACTCCGCGGCATAGTTGCAAATGACCAGATCGGTTTCCTCCGATGCTGCCTGAACCATTTGCAAGCAATAATCAGGCTCGATCCAATCGTCTGAATCAATAAAAGCCACAAATTCGCCGCGGGCCGCCTCGATCCCTTTGTTCCGAACAGCACCGAGCCCTTGGTTTTCCTGGTGAATGACTCTGAAGCGTTTATCCTTTTCTGCATATTCCTCCGCGATGTCCGGGCTGGCGTCTGCCGAACCGTCATTGACGATGATGATTTCAATATTGTCCAATGTCTGGTTCTTTAAAGATTCAAGGCAGTTTCTGATATAGGTTTCTGTATTATAAACAGCGACTAACAGACTAACCGCAGGTGTTTCCATAATGACCGGCTCCTCTTGCATAAATTACCGGGAAAAAATCGTTCTGTACGGCAGAACGGAAGAATCAACCGGCATAAGCAAATAACTATATAAAAAATAACAAACCACAATGGCGATATAGATCAACGCATTCGATTTCTCATCAAATATCCTGACAAAATAAGGGACTAGGATCATTTGATACAGTCCGAAGTAAATATTAAACCTGGCAAAGATCACGTCCTTTGTGGCCAAGAGCCCGAATAAAAATCCGAGAAGGCACAAATTAACGACAATATCAATTTGCGGCCACAGCTTTCGGAGACGCTCCCTGTAACAAAAGGCCAAAAACAGCGGCAGGACCAAAACAGCGATTTTGACCACATTCATTCCGTTTGTATTTGTCATCAGCCACTTTTCATAATGGCTATATGAGCTGTTTTCAAGGACAACGACAAATACCGAAATAAATTTCTGATATAAAAAGGTCATGCCGAGAAATAAAGCTGAAAGACCGAATATTGCCGGTGACCAGGCTTTTCTTCTGACAATAAAATAGACCGGAATCATCACCAGCGCCGAGGAGTGAAAGAGCGAACTGACCAGCACAATCAGAAAATAACGCTTCCAGTTTCCATTGATGATATAGCGAATTGCCCAAAACAAAGCGGCTGCCACCATGTATTGTCTGATTCCGTTAAAGGATGCGTAATAATGAAAGGTTCCTAAAAATAAAAAGACGCTCAGCTCAAACGGTCTTCCGTAGTCTGCCAGCGTCTTGATAATAAAGATATAGGTCACTGCCGCAACGGTCACATACATGATTTGCGGGTCCTTCGTGATAAAATTCATCAGCCATAGCAGCGCGGTAAAGCCCGGATCTGTTGCCGTTTTCGCCGTGCCGAAACCGAATATCTGCCAAATATTTTGATAGTCTCCTGCCATTTGATACAGCAGGGTATACGTCTGAAAATCTGTACCGACCCTGTAACGCAGGCCCGAAACAAGCACAAGCGAGGCGAGCGGAATCCAAATGAGAAGCTTGTTCGGACGATAGCCGGTAGCAAGTGACTCATCCCGGCCGCCGCACATTTTAGCAAACCAAGACCAAATATATACAATTCCCATATTAACGACATACACAATCATTTTTTATTGTCCTTTTTCAGTGCTAATCTGATATAAATTCATCAATGCACCCACATTTCGCCGCGCATCATAGCCAAGTTTCGCAAGGGTATCTTTAACGAGCTCCCGCTTCGGCCTGCCTGCGGCGGCCGCTCTTACAATTGTTTCAGCCCAAATATCCATCGGCTTAGAGAGACTCACCCTTTTCACAAGTCCGAGCCCCGTGTCGACTTTTTCTGTGATCGTGTCGGAAATAATGCACGGAAGACCCGAAGCCTGCGCTTCCACAAGCACAACAGGCAAGCCTTCGTACAATGACGGCATGACAAATACATCAAAGGTGCGCATAAGCTCATGAATGTGTTCTTCAGTTCCTAAAAAGAGGACATCTGAAAGCAGATTCAGCCGCCGCGCTTCCTCCTCCAGCTGCTCCCGCAGCGGTCCGTCTCCTGCGAGAACCATCTGAAAGCGAACTCCCCGTTTTTTCAGGTGAACGGCAAGCTTCAGCAAAAACGCATGGTTTTTCACTTCATGAAATCGGGCCACATGACCAATGATCAGACGGTCAGACGCTATGCCGCGTGCTTTTTTTTCGTCGGCCGCCTGCCCTGCGGGAGAGAACAGATCAAGGTCGATTCCGTTCGGCAGCAGATGAACACGCTTCCGCTCCATATTTGATCGCCCGAACAAAAACCGGCCCGCATCCTCTCCGCAAGCGCACAATTCAGTCGCATATGCCAAAATGAGGCGTCTGAACACCATCAGCTGCAGGCGGTCCTTCCAATTGAAGCCGGTCTTCCACGAGGTGTTATGGGAATGGCATACTCTGACCTGCACCCCGGCTAGCCTTGCCGCAAGCGCGATAAAGCCGGTTTGAAAATCTGTGTGCGCATGAACCGCGCTGAACGGCCCGTTTTCTTTTATTATGTTTCTTACATTCTTCACAAATGTGAGGGGATTGCTTTGTCCGATACTCGGGACATAAAAAAGCCGCCCGCCTAGCGATAAAATTTCTTCATCATAAGCGCACGGATCATTTCGATAGGTTAAAAAATCAAATTGCACCTTGCTTCTATCCATTTTCCTATATAAATTCATGACCATGGTTTCCGCACCGCCCCTGTTCATGCCGCTGAGAACATGGAGCACGCGCTTCTGGCTGTTATTCATGCTTCACAAGCCCTTCCTTCTGATTCATCACTCTTTTTTTATGGTAACGATTCATCACAGCAGGAGGCATAAACGCGCGAATGAGCGGTTTTGCGATATAGATGTAAGCGGAAAAAGGAAGCTTCAGGCGTCTGCATGCCTGGTACACAAGAATAGCGTTGTCAATTGAATAGGTAAAAGACCGCCTCTTGAATGCGTCGCTGTCTTCCCTTACTTTATACAGCGCTTCTTGGAGGTTATAGCCTCGGAAGCCCTCTCCAAAAAAGCGGAGCCACAAATCGATATCCTCCATTCGTCTTGTCCGCCGCACCGAACGATAGCCTTTCAGCGTACGGTAAGCGCTGGCTCTCATCATGATTGTCCCATGACAAAACGGCGTCCCTTTCGCCATGATGGCCGGCTCCGGAACAGAAGGCAGCATCCGTGTGCCCCTTACGCCAAATTCATCAAACACTAGCATGCCGGTGCCGACCACCTGGTAGTGCCGATGCTTTTCTAAAAAGGCAACCTGCTTCTCCAGACGGCGCGGAAAGGACAGATCATCTCCGTCCTGACGGGCGATATACTCGCCTGTCGCATAAGAAAGACAGTGATTTAATGAAGCGGCCAGCCGCTTGTTTGTTTGATTGTGAATGAGCTTGATGCGGTCGCTGTAATGAGCGGCATACTGCTTCGCAATACGGAGCGTGCCGTCTGTTGACGCATCATCGCACATAATCAGCTCCCAATTTTTATAGGATTGGCTGAGAATGGATTCAATGCTTTCCGCCAAAGTGCGTTCACAATTATAAATGCCCATAATGACAGAAACTTTCGGTCCTGAATTCATACGCTTTTCTCCTTTTTATCCATATCCATGTACACGGAATAAATATCTGCCATTTCTTCTATCGTTCGCGCTTCCGAAAAGCGCAAGGCTGTTTGGCGGCCTTCCTGTCCGAGTATTCTCCGCAGTTCCGGCTCAAGGCAGAGCTGTTCAATCCGATCGGCAAAAGCGGCGCTGTCGCCAATTTTGATGAGAAACCCGTTTTTTCCGTCCCGGATGATTTCCCGGTGTCCGCGGTTATCAGTGGCAATCGCCGGCTTCCCCGCCGCCATGCCCTCAAGCACATTCATGCCGAGGCCTTCTCTGATGCTGGAGGCGACAGATACATCCGCAAGCTGAATCAGTTCGTGAATATCGCGGCAAAAGCCGTAAAAGCAAACATTGTGGGAAACTCCAAGCTTTTCAGCTAAGGCCCGATACGTTTGTTCCATCGCTCCTTCTCCGGCAAAAACAAGACGAAGCTCAGGAATCTTATCTTTCAGCAGTGCGGCAGCTTCAATTAACAGATTCTGATTTTTGTTGAGGTTCAGTTCAGCCGGATAGATCAATATAAAGTCGTCTTTTTGGAAGCCGTGCTTTTCTCTTAGCCTATGCTGTTCTTCAAGGCTGACTGGCCGGAACCTGTCTGTATTAACGCCGATGCCGTGAATTTTTTCTGTCATTCCGCCCGGTCTTTGAAGCCCTTTCGCTCGTGTGTAATCTTCTTCATTTATGGTGATCAGGCAGTCTGTATAGGCAGAAAGCCATTTTTCAACCGGATAATAAAGGACCCAGTTTTTCATCGGCGCTCCGCTGCAAAAATGAAATCCGTGAGCGGTGTAGAGCACCTTTGTTCCGTTTCGTCTCGCATGCCGTGACGCAAGCCGGGCGAGAACGCCTCCGACCGGCGTATGGCAATGGACGATGTCGTACTCGTTGGTTTCAATCACTTTCTTCAGCTGTCTGTAAACGGCAATGTTCTGAGGATGAAAGGGTGACCTTCGAATCGGGATGGAGAATTTCTCATCGACATACGGCAGCCGCGTCTCTCCGCTCGCAGCGACATGAACCTCCCAGCCCAATTGTTTAAACCATTTAAAGTAAGGAAGATGAAAAGCTTTAAAGTGATAATCGACAGTGGCACAAAATAGTATTTTCTTCGTCATCTCCACTCCCCCTAACGAACGCCGGCAGCCGTCATTTCGTTTGATGTGTCTATTGCCGCAAACAGCCGCTCTCTGAGCTCGGCTTCCGGCAGCTGATTGAAATCTTCTATAAAGCGCATCAGCAATGGCCAGTCGCCGTCCACCGCTTTGCCGATATGGATTTTCGGAAAAACTTGTTCGGCGTGAACTTCATTTTTGTTCAGCAGCTCCTCATACATTTTTTCACCCGGGCGAATGCCTGTGAACTCAATCGGAATCTGCTCCGTCGTGTAGCCAGATAAATGAATGAGGTTTTTGGCGAGATCGACAATCTTCACGGGCTCACCCATATCAAGAACAAAAATTTGGCGTCCTTTCGCCAGCGCTCCAGCTTGGATGACAAGCCGTGACGCTTCGGGAATGGTCATAAAATAGCGGGTCATCGCCGGATGTGTCACCGTAACGGGACCGCCTTTTTCAATCTGTTTCTTAAAAACCGGAATGACGCTGCCTCGGCTGCCGAGCACATTGCCAAAGCGGACAGCGACGAATTTTGTTCTGCTGAATTTCCCCAGATTCATAATAATCATTTCAGCAAAGCGTTTTGTTGCCCCCATTACATTGGCCGGGTTCACCGCTTTATCAGATGAAATGAGCACAAATGTCTCTGTCCCGCACATATCTGCCGCTTCCGCCACATTTTTTGTTCCGATGATGTTGTTTTTGACTGCCTCTTCGGGGTTGTGCTCCATTAAAGGCACATGCTTATGGGCAGCCGCATGATAGACGACGTGCGGTTCGTATTTTTTCATTAAGGTAAACATTTTGTCGCGGTCCTGTACATCCGCAATTTCTGTGTGGAACACGATGTGTTTTCCGAATCGTCCATTCAGTTCAGAATAAATAGAATGAATGCTGTTTTCCCCATGGCCGAGAAGAACGATTTCCTTAGGCTGGAACGCGCTGATTTGCCGGCAGATTTCCGAGCCGATTGAACCGCCCGCTCCTGTGACGAGAACTGTTTTTTCTTTGATGCGGTTTGAAATTTCGCTTGTGTCGAGGGTTATCGGCTTCCTGCCGAGTAAATCCTCAGCCTTTACATCTCTGATTTGCCCGGCAGTGCGCGTTCCAAGCAGCATTTCATCAAAATGAGGCATGATTTTGATGTTCACCCCGGTCCGCACGCATTCTTTGTATAGCACCTGCAGTTCATGGGTACGAAGAGAAGGAATCGCAATAATAATATAGTTAATTTTGAGCTTTTGCACCGCAGGCATGATACTTTCTTTTCCGCCGATGACGGGCAGCCCCATCATTTCCAGCTTATGTTTCGTTTGATCGTCATCAATAAAAGCGACAGGTGTAATGTCGGGATCGTCTTTCTGCAGCAGCTGCCTGACCATCAGGGTTCCGCCTGATCCCGCTCCGATAATCAATGCGCGGGCCGACGTGCAGCGTTTTTTTCTGATGCTTTCTTTTAATATTCTCGATAAAACGCGGGTCCCCCCGATGAACAGAAGCTGAAGCACCCAGCACGCCGTTAACAGCCGGAAAAACATCGTATGATACACAGCGTACTGAATGATGCCGGTCACAGCGGCTGAAATCGTAATGACCTTAAGCAGAGCGATCAGTTCGCCGAGCCCGGTGTATGTCCAGACCTGTTTATACTGACGGAACAGGATAGCACATACATGATAGCTGAGGAGCAAGCTGACGGCGGTAAGCAATAATGCTCCGGAGTCATAAAATTGATAAGAATCTTTTAAAAATTGATATCCTGCAATAACTGAATTCAAAACGAGATAAGTATCCAGCGCGATAATCATTGACAGTCTTCTCCGGTAACTCAACCTTTTCCCCCCTAATACTTTTATCGGTTTAGCTGCGGCGGTTTTCGTCATCTAAAAAACGACAGCAGCTAAACCGATAACATGTCCTATGTATATCAAATAAGTGGGCATTTAACCCGTCCTCACGCCCCGCCAGCGACGACCAGCATCTAAGGCAGCCTGTTCAAGCTTGCCCACAGCGGAGCCGAGTGCCTCCATTGATACAGGTAAGGAGACATCACCTAAAAGCACAAATTAATAGGAATAGTGTTCAGATTTTTTCATTTTCTTTTTATTTAAGAGAGCGCCTAACAGCTTTGCATTGGATTGCTCCAGTGCGTCCTTCGCTTTCAGGACGGTATCGGTTTTTGTTTTTCCGCTTAAGACAACGAGCACGCTTCCATCTGTCTGGTTCGCTAAAATTTGAGCGTCCGCGACAGCTAAAAGCGGAGGAGAATCAAAGATCACCAGACTGAATTGGTCATAGATATCTGATATCAAATCTCCCATTGCCTTCGAGGATAACAGTTCTGCCGGATTCGGCGGCGTCGGTCCGCTTGTCAGCACATATAAGTTATCGATCGGTGTCTTTTGCACCGTTTCATTTAGAGAAGCATTGCCGACCAGCACATTTGTCAGCCCGGTCAGATTTTCAACCTGAAACGTCTGATTAATTGTCGGTTTCCTTAAATCGGCGTCCACCAGCAGCACTTTCTTTTCCTGCTGCTGCGCAAAGACTGCCGCAAGATTCGCTGCACTGAATGATTTTCCTTCACCAGGCACAGAGGAGGTGACGAGAATGGACCGCAAGTTGGTCTGTACGGATGAAAACTCAATGTTTGTCCGAATGGTGCGATATTGTTCCGCAACAATTGATTTATGATGTAAAACGGATATTTGAGCCAAACCTCGCCTTGCTTTCTTTTTTCTAAAGACCACTCACTTCACTCCTCGAAATGTTTTATCCAGCCCTGCGATTCCGTTTCTTTTTGACATCAGGGACGGAGCCTAAGCAGGGCAATCCGGTTTTCTCGCTGAGCTGCCGTGCGCTTTTGCACGTATCATCGAGAAAATGCAGAAAAAATGCCAGTGTAATGCCGCCCATCATGGCCGCCCCAAAAGCCATGACCATATTTCTCATTCGGGACGGCTTGATCATCGGGCTTTCAGAAGCCTTCGCCTCTGATAGAATATGTACGCCTTGGACATTCATTCTTTCATCTACTTCTTTTTCAAACTTGCTGACTAACGTGTTCGCAATCTTAGCCGCTCGCTCCGGATTGTGATCCTGAACGGCAACAGTGATAATTTCTGATTCATTTTCACTGCTTGTCATCACTTTTCCTTTCAGCGAGGAAGCCGATTCAGAAAGATGCAATTCCGCCTTGACCTCTTCCATCAAGGCCGTGCTTTTTATAATGGATTGGAACGTGCTGCTGTACTGAAGATTTCGGTGGATGTCACTGAGATTCGAGTTTTCTTCACCGTCTGATTCATGAATCAGCACTTGAGTCGACGCCTGATAAGTAGGTGAAATGACCTTAAATTGCACAACACCTGTAATAAAGGTGACGCCTATTGTGATGAGCAGAATCAGCACGAATCTATGTCTGACAATTGCGTATAATTCTTTAAAACTCATATTCTCATTCATATATTCATAGCCTTCAGCCTTCTCACGGCTGGCTTCCCAAGCCCCTTTCTGTTAATGATTGGATTATAAAAGAAAACTTTATTATTTAAAAATTGCAAAATAAGCCAATAAGTTCTCTTTAGAGAACAAAATCATGATTTTCCTCTTATTTACTGCGCTTCCCTTATTATTTTAAATTTTATAAAGAACGAATAATTCCTTATAATGAACAAAATAACGACAGGAATAGAGGAGAATTTCATATCATGATTGGAAGAATTATCCGTTTGTACCGCAAAAGAAAAGGCTATTCTATTAATCAGCTGGCTATCGAGTCAGGCGTTTCGAAATCCTATTTAAGCAAGATTGAAAGAGGCGTTCATACGAATCCGTCCGTTCAATTTTTAAAAAAAGTATCAGCAACCCTGGATGTCGAATTAACGGAATTATTCGACGCTGAAACGATGATGTATCAAAAAATCAGCGGCGGTGAGGATGAATGGCGTGTGCATCTTGTGCAAGCTGTTCAAGCCGGAATGGAAAAGGAAGAATTGTTCACTTTTACGAACAAACTGAAGAAAGAGGAGCCTGAAACCGCCTCCTACCGAAACCGAAAGCTGACAGAATCGAATATAGAAGAGTGGAAAGCACTGATGGCGGAAGCGAGGGAAATCGGCCTGTCAGTTCAAGAAGTCAAAACCTTTTTAAAAACGATGGGAAAATGACTATCAGATAAGGGCTGAAGTTCGCATCATCAGGACAAATCTGTTTATAATGGGGGAAAAAGGGAGAGAACGCTATGTCTGAATCAATGGTCAAAACACAATACGGCACAGTGAAAGGCATTTCAAAAAACGGTGTCCACATATGGAAAGGCATCCCCTACGCAAAGCCGCCCGTCGGACAATTGCGCTTTAAAGCACCTGAGCCGCCGGCGGCCTGGGAAGGCGTACTGGACGCAACTGCGTACGGCCCGGTTTGCCCGCAGCCGCCTGATTTACTGTCATATTCATACCCTGAACTGCCCCGCCAGTCTGAGGATTGCTTGTATGTAAATGTATTTGCGCCTGACACTCCGGGCAAAAATCGTCCTGTCATGGTGTGGATTCACGGCGGCGCATTTTATCTCGGCGCGGGCAGTGAGCCTTTATACGACGGCTCAAACCTGGCGGCTCTGGGGGATGTCATTGTCGTCACACTGAACTATCGGCTGGGGCCATTCGGCTTTTTACATTTGTCTTCCATTGATGAAGCGTATTCCGACAACCTTGGACTGCTTGACCAAACCGCGGCTCTGAAATGGGTCAGGGACAATATCTCTGCGTTTGGCGGCGATCCAGGAAATGTAACGGTGTTTGGAGAATCAGCAGGCGGTATGAGCATTGCCGCACTGCTTGCCATGCCTGCTGCAAAAGGCCTGTTCCAGAAAGCAATCCTGGAAAGCGGCTCTTCCCGAACCATGACGGAAGAAAAAGCGGCGAGCACCGCGGATGCTTTTTTACGAGTCCTTGGAATTGAACGTCACCAATTGGACAGGCTGCATACTGTGTCTGAGGAAGATTTGCTTAAAGCCGCCGACCAGCTGCGAAAAACCGAAAATGAAAATATCTTTCAGCTGTTCTTCCAGCCTGCACTTGATCCGAAAACACTGCCTGCTGAGCCGGAGAAAGCCATTGCTCAAGGGGCCGCTGACGGCATTCCGCTGTTAGTCGGAACAAATCGTGATGAAGGGTATTTATTTTTTACGCCGGATTCAGAAGTTCACTCTCAGGAAACGATAGATGAAGCGCTTGAGTATCTATTGGGGCAGCCGCTGGCAAAGAAAGCGGCCGATCTGTATCCGCGCTCTCTCGAAAGCCAAATTCATATGATGACTGATTTGCTGTTTTGGCGCCCGGCCGTCGCCTGCGCCTCCGCCCAGTCCCGTTACGCACCTGTCTGGATGTACCGATTCGACTGGCATCCGGACAAGCCGCCGTACAACAAAGCGTTTCACGCACTGGAACTGCCGTTTGTGTTCGGCAATCTAAACGGACTGAAACGAATGGTACAAGCAGACATTACGGATGAGGTCAAACAGCTCTCACACACGATACAATCAGCATGGCTTGCCTTCGCAAAAACAGGAAATCCAAGCTGCGAGGATGTACAATGGCCGGTTTATACTGAAGACAAACGAGAAACCTTGATTTTGAATTGCGAACTTTCTATTGAGCATGATCCTGATGGTGAGAAGCGGAAAAAACTATTAAACTCATAAGGAGAATCACATGGGGAAATCGGGCTGCATGGGTGCCGTCATCGTTGTGGCAGCGTGTATCTTCATTTTATCAGCAGTCGTTTTTTTGCGAGACACAGCTTATTACCAGCCCATTCGCTGGATTGGAATCATACTGTTTTTCGCAGGAATTGTGATGGTGCCGACATACTCAGCAAAAAGAACCCGGTAAAGAGAAATCATTCTCTTTACCGGGTTTTTGTTTTTTTACAGTTTTCCTGCGCGAATATCGTCTGTCATTCCTTCATAAGGCGCTTTAGAAATGACTTCCTCATTATCGGCTCCTTCATTTTTCAGAAATGTAATTTCCGCAAATTCAGGTACAACGTATTTTGGATACGTTTCATATTTTTCGCGGGATTCTTCCATCAAATCAATGTGGTCATTTTGGTAGCAGACCGTAATTTCAGGATGTTCATGCACCCATTTCGGGAAGAAAATAATGCCGTGCATGCGTTTTTCATTCGGCATAAAGTTTAATGAAACATCTGTGCCTGTCGGCTCTGTCCAAGACACTTTATATACGCCCTCTGTCAGTTTGACAATGTTCACTTCCTGATCCCGAACCCAGCGTCCGGCAACCATTCCGCTATGAATTCTATAATCAATTGTATGGTCATTTTTAATATAAATCTCGTATTCCCAACCGTTTTCATAAGTATAAATCATGTGGCTTCCGATAAAGTTTTCCATATTTCACACTCTCCTTAGTCTTTTACTCTACTTCATAAATGTCTAATCGAACGTAATCAGGGGTTCTTTCTGCGGAACCGATAAACAAGCGGTCATGCAGCCATCGATAGGTTTCACTGCCTGTCTCAAAAGTCGGCACCGTGCGGAAATAAACATGTTCGGTGTCAATCATTTCACCGGCAGCTGCTTGTGTTCGGAACGGCTCGCTGACTTGCCGTATTCCATTGTTTTCAATGTAAATCAGTTCATGATCTGCTGTTTCTATGACCTATCTGGCAGATAAATCTGTTCTGCCGTCAGCGCGAATGATTTGCGAATCAGCTCCGCCCGGCAAAATACGTCCTTCCACTTCCCCGGTTATTGTTCCCGATCGAATCGGAATCCAACGTCTCAGGCCTAAGCCTGTCTCACCAATGGTGATCGGAGGATCAACCTTTATGTCTAGAGAGACGAATTTCTTTAAAACTGGCTTCTTCATAAGCACCACCCGATCTTCAGAAGAAATCATGTAACTATTTACATGTTTACTTTAACAACATTGCATGAGGCTGTCAAACGATAAGAACACAAAAAAACAAGAGCCGATTACATACAGCCCTTGTTGAATGGTTCGTTTTGATAAGCAAGATACGTGCTGACCGTGCTTTTTGCGAGACAATCAGAGGAATCTATAATCGGGATATCACCGTGAAAATGATCTAACACCGTGTTCAAATCTGTGCAAGCCGAAATGATGAGATCCGCTCTTTTACTGATTTCCAAATATAGCTCCCGCCATATGTCCTGAGTCTTGTGAACATGATTCGGCTGTTTGATCGCGGCGATGAGCTGATTGACTTCCCGCTGCCAATGTTTCTCATGAATAAACTCATGTCCGCCCGCCTTCAACCCTTTTTGATAAATACAGGATTGTATGGTTGAATCTGTTCCTAAAACAGCCACTTTTTGTGCTGAATCCGGAAGCTCCTTCACCGTTTCCTCAATGATATGTAACAAAGGAATCGACAATGCCTGCTGGATGTCTTCAAAATAGGCATGCGCCGTATTACAAGGAAGAGAAATAAAGTCCGCACCGGTCTTCTCCAGCTTGACGGCTCCATCAATAATCGCTTTTTTCATTTCATCATGATCGATTGGACGATCGACATAAAAGGGTGTCGGACAGGAATAAATCATCATCTGCGGGTAGTCGATATCATGTGAAGCGCCATACAGCTTCTGACAGTAATCAATGACCTTATCTAAAAACGGAGAGGTCGATTTTGGTCCCATTCCAGCTAATATGCCAATCATCAAATTCATTCCTTTCTATCCGTCCGGACCGCTTCTTCCTCTGTTCCGTCCTGATAAATGATAAAACTCTTCGCAGCATCATCCCCTAACATAAATTCAACTTCAACAGGCAATGATTGCTTAAAGAAACGGGTTTCCGAGGAAGGAAATAATTCAAACCTCATCTGTCCGGTAATTTGCAGATAAAGCCGCTCGTTCTCGGCTGTCACCGCCGCAACTGTCCCATCATGAATGGAGTAGCTGCCAACATAGCGGCTGTAAATCGCTGTATCAATGTCTTTTTTCTTTTTATCAGCAGGACGTTCCGGGATTTCATATGGCTGGTCAAATAAAATATTCTCCGCCGCCTTCAGAATCGCTTGTTCATATTCGGCATCCTGTTCCATATTACTCAAATAGATCAGCGTTTTACGATGGTCTATATATCGGATCATCATCGTCGAATAGCCGGGCCAGCCTCCGCTATGGCTGACAATTCGTCCTTTTTCAGGACTGTTTTGCAGCACCCAGCCAAATCCGTAGTCAACCGTTTCCCCATGGTTCAGTTTTACAGGAGAAAACGCGGCTTCCTTAGAAACCTCGCTGATCAATTTGTCCTGATATAAAGCCTGATCAAATCGAAATAAATCGCTTGTGACAGAATTCACTGTACCGTCTCCCTGTATTCCATCCAGATACACAACATAGCTGGTTTCCTCTAGTCCATCAGGAAGAACGTACTGTCCGGAATGCACATCATACACATACCCATACGCATAGCCTTCAATCTGCTCAGGACGCAGCCTTCTGTTATATACTCTCGTGTTCGCCATACCGACCGGGGTGAAAATATGTTGTTTCAAAAAGTCCGCATAGCTCATGCCCGATGCCTTCTCAATCAAAACTGCCAGCAGCACATACCCCGTATTGCTGTAAAGCCAGCCTTCATTCGGAGCAAAATAGCAAGGCGGCTGCTCATTCATCAGCATATCCACTACATCCTGATTCACTGCAATCTTGCTTTTATTCCAATTGGCAAAAAACCACTCTATATATTCCGGAAGCCCGGATGTATGGTTCAATAAGTGCCGAATCGTAACGCCTTCATAAGGAAATCCGGGAATCCAGCGCTCCACCGTATCCTCATAACCAAGCATCCCTTTCTCCTCCAATAGAACAACTGCCATTGCTGTAAAAGGCTTTGATAGTGATGCCAGCTCAAACAAAGAACTTTCTTGCAAAAGCCGTTTTCCCGGCAAATCCGCATAACCGAAAGCGTGATGATATAATATGTCGCCATCCTCTGCGGCTAAAACCGCCCCGTTGAAATGTTTTCTTTCACCTAATGTTTCAAATAAAGTCTTAAGTTCCTTCCTTTTCTTCTGCTTCATTGCTCCACCTCCCCTTTTTCCTACGATACTGAGCTACTAATGTTTCAATTATTTTGAAAATATAAAAAAAGCTGATCAATCCTCTAACAGGAAAAATCAACTTTAGATGTACATTGAATCAAAATCTCCTTTTTACGCAGTCGGAGAAGGAACTCTGGCGGCTGCAAAACGGGTTCTCGGAGTCGCTTGAATGAATCCTGCGGCAGTACTTCTCATTGCAACTGTCACCGTATCTCCGGCGTTTAACTGAAGAATTTCCGTAATGGCTACGACTGCCGGAAGATTTCCTGCTTGAAATTGGCTATTTCCGCCTATCACATCTTGATTCACGAGAAATACGACTTCTAAGTTGAAGTCAACAATCGCATTCGTTTGAAACTCAACTGATGCATTTAAAGAATATACGCCTGCTGTTCTCGGTGAAAATGTAGATGTGTTGGGGTTATATTCATTCGCCAAATCAAATTGTACATTTTGAAATCGGACTCCGCTAGCTGCATTTGCAGCCACTGACAGATTCGCATTGCTGGTGGCTCTGAAAGCAGAAATAGGCTGGTTCGTATCTGATGTAATTGGTGCGAAGAGCTGGTTTTGTTGAGTGGATGGGGTATTTCCATTTCTGCCTTGCATAACACTTGGTGATAAAAGGGGTTCCGGTCGATCGTTTCTCTTAATCCATTTCGTTGGCCTTGGCGGCATTGACTTATTCCTCCTTATACGTTTTCTTTCGCTTCTATCATTTGTTTGCTTTCGCAATACATTATTATATTGATCCTTACAGGCTTTGAAACGGTATCTGCCCGACTAAACTCAAAAACAAAAATGAAAGCTGCTAGTTCCAAAACGGATTACCGCTTCTATTACAAGACCATAAAAAAGATAGAAGATCAATCCATATTTTAAATTGCGATTACGAGAATTACCAATGGCAATATCGTTTGGTATCCCCTACCTGGGGTACAGCCATCATCATCACCGCGATGAGAGCCACAAAAAAGCCGGGAGACCATCCTCCCGGCTTTTCCAACTTATTTACCTGTTTCCGCAAAGCGCTTGAGCCGCTCGCCGATTTCGTCACGAACTCGCTGAAAGAACACCCATTTTTCCGCTTCCGATCCTTCCGCTTTTGCAGGATCATCAAAGCCCCAGTGCTCGCGCTTGACGTGAGGCGGCGTCACCGGGCATTTATCAGCCGCGTCCCCGCAAAGCGTCACGACAAGATCAGCACTGTTTAAAATAGCCGGATCGATGATATCTGATGTTTGTCCGGAAATGTCGATCCCCGCTTCCTTCATCGCTTTTACAGCATTCGGATTGAGCCCGTGCGCTTCGATTCCCGCGCTGTATACATTCCATTCATCTTCCAGATATTGTTTCGCCCAGCCTTCAGCCATTTGGCTGCGGCAGGAGTTGCCTGTGCATAAAAAGAAGATGGTTTTTTTAGACATGTTTGTTCATCTCCCAGATGTTTTAGTGAATGATCAATAACCAGATATAAAGGCCGAAAAGAGTCATCAGCAGGGTCGGAACAGTCAGAATCACCCCTGTTTTCACGTATGTCCCCCAAGAGATTTTCACTCCTTTTTGCGCGAGAACATGAAGCCATAACAGCGTCGCCAGCGACCCAATCGGCGTGATTTTCGGCCCCAGATCAGAACCGATGACATTTGCATAAATTAAGGCTTCTTTCATCATTCCTTGTGTATCCGTACCGGCTATCGCAATAGCATCAATCATGACGGTCGGCATGTTATTCATTACCGATGATAAAATAGCCGCGATAAAGCCCATTCCCATGGTTCCCGCCAACAGCCCCTGATCCGCGGCTGCCTGTATAAGGCTGGACAGAAGGTCTGTTAAGCCGGCGTTTCTTAACCCGTACACGACGACATACATCCCAATGGAAAAAAACACAATCGCCCATGGTGCCCCTTTGACCACCTGCTTCGTATGAACGGCCGGGCTGTTCTTCGCCATAATAAGAAAGAAAACAGCCACCGCACCGGCGATGAAGGATACGGGGATGGACCATATTTCGCTTACAAAATAACCGATTAATAACATGGCCAGCACAAGCCATGACATACGGAACATGTTTATATCTTTAATGGCGTCAGCCGGTTTCTTCACCTGACTGAGATCATAATGTTTCGGAATCCCTTTTCTGAAAAATAAGTATAAGACGAGTATACTTGCCGCAAGCGAAAAGAGATTCGGGACAATCATCCGTGCCGCATATTCAATGAACCCGACGTGAAAGAAATCGGCCGACACGATATTCACCAAATTGCTGACCACAAGCGGAAGCGATGTTGTATCAGCGATAAACCCGCTCGCGATAATAAATGGGAACACCAGCTTTTCTTCAAAACGCAAAGCCCGCATCATCGCAAGCACAATCGGCGTTAAAATAAGCGCCGCACCGTCATTGGCAAAAAACGCCGCCACGACGGCGCCTAAAACGGAAATATAAATAAACATACGCAGGCCGCTGCCTTTAGCCGCCTTCGCCATATGCAAAGCAGCCCATTCGAAAAAGCCAATGTGGTCTAAAATGAGCGAGATGAGAATGATCGCCACAAACGCCAGAGTCGCATTCCATACAATGCCGGTAACGTCCGCCACATCCTTTACGCTCACAACCCCCGCAAGCAAAGCCAAAACCGCTCCCCCGCAGGCTGACCAGCCAATAGACAGATTTTTCGGCTGCCAAATAACAAAAATAAGTGTAAGGATAAAGATCATTGCTGCTAAAACTGCTGAACTCAAACGAGAACCTCCTACTTACAAGAAACTTGAGTTTCTTTTTTCTGAATAGACTGCAACACGTCATCATCTGAGCTGATGTGACCAAGAATCGATTGAATCAATCCATATTCAGGACAAGCCGAATTAATTGAATAAAACCGCCACTGTCCCTTTTTCTCTTCATTCACAAATCCAGCCTGTTTCAGCTTCCGTAAATGCTGGCTGATAGCTGGCTGGCTCACGTCAAACATATCGACAAACTGGCAGACACAGTATGCTTTTTCCTCCAGCTTCTTCATGATCAAAAGCCTGGTTTGATCATGAAGAAGCTTCAGGCAGTGACTGATTTCAGCAGATGTCAAGGCATGCTTCATGAAAGCATCAGCTCCCTTCCGCGTTCATTGTATAACTCACCGATTATATAAGTCAATCCTTATATTATAGAAGAAAAAGGATCACCGTTTAAAATCTTTTTTTATTATCATTCCTTCCCTTATGAAGCTAAAATGGCTTTATTTATACTGTCACATATTGTGAATGATTTATGAATTTACATTTCTTTATCACTTTTTTGTTGTTCGGATAGGCCGGATAAAAAGGAACTTTGTGCCCATGCGAAAGCTTGTTATAACCTATAGAAGATGTAAAGAAACAATCAGCCGGATTAGTCCATAAGACCTGTACTCTTAAATTCTTTTTATTCATTTTCTATCAAACAAAAGAGGAAAATAGACCCGTTGAAATAAGATTCAGTGTCTAATAGAATAATGTTGAAAAGCAAATTACGCAGGTTTGTTACTGATAAAGCAGGCAAGACCTAAAATGTGTTAAGGGCAAAGTGTATTCTTTGACGTCATCCCTTTACATATTTTAGGTCTTTTTTTATTGCACGTAATCGACTTGCCATTATCAACAGGAGGGCTGGAAGAAAGCAGACCGCTAACACAGTACATAAAAAAGGAGACAAGAACGATGAACATCAAAAAGTTTGCCAAACAAGCAACAGTATTAACCTTTACAACCGCACTGCTGGCAGGAGGCGCGACTCAAGCGTTTGCGAAAGAAGCAGATCACAAACCGTATAAAGAAACGTACGGCATTTCCCATATTACCCGCCACGACATGCTGCAAATCCCTGAACAGCAAAAGAATGAAAAATATCAGGTGCCTGAATTTGACCAATCGAAGATTAAAAACATCTCTTCCGCAAAAGGCTTGGACGTGTGGGACAGCTGGCCATTGCAAAACGCTGACGGCACAGTCGCAAACTACCATGGCTACCATGTTGTCTTTGCATTAGCCGGAGACCCTAAAAACGCGGATGACACATCGATTTACATGTTCTATCAAAAAGTTGGCGAGACTTCCATTGACAGCTGGAAGAACGCAGGCCGTGTCTTTAAAGACAGTGACAAGTTTGATGCAAATGATCCCATCTTAAAAGATCAGACACAAGAATGGTCAGGATCAGCTACATTTACATCTGACGGCAAAATCCGTTTATTCTACACTGACTTTTCCGGTAAACATTACGGCAAACAAACACTGACAACTGCACAGGTTAACGTGTCAACTTCAGACAGTTCTCTTACGATTAACGGTGTAGAAGATCACAAGTCCATTTTTGATGGCGACGGCAAAACATATCAAAATGTTCAGCAATTCATTGATGAGGGCAACTATAGTTCAGGAGATAACCATACGCTGAGAGACCCTCACTATGTGGAAGATCACGGCCGCAAATACCTAGTATTTGAAGCGAACACAGGAACTGAAGACGGCTACCAAGGCGAAGAATCTTTATTCAACAAAGCTTACTATGGCAAAAGCACATCATTCTTCCGTCAAGAAAGTCAAAAACTTCTGCAAAGCGATAAAAAACGCACTGCTGAATTAGCTAACGGCGCACTTGGCATCATTGAGCTTAACGATGACTACACACTGAAGAAAGTCATGAAGCCGCTGATCACATCTAACACAGTAACTGACGAAATCGAACGTGCGAATGTCTTCAAAATGAACGGCAAATGGTATCTGTTCACTGACTCCCGCGGGTCAAAAATGACGATTGACGGCATCACTTCTAACGATATTTACATGCTTGGCTATGTTTCTAATTCTTTAACTGGCCCATACAAGCCGCTGAACAAAACAGGCCTTGTGTTAAAAATGGACCTTGATCCTAACGATGTGACCTTTACTTACTCACACTTCGCTGTGCCTCAAGCGAAAGGAAACAATGTCGTGATTACAAGCTACATGACAAACAGAGGCTTCTACGCAGACAAACAGGCAACGTTTGCGCCAAGCTTCTTACTGAACATCAAAGGCAAAAAGACATCTGTGGTGAAAAACAGCATCCTTGAACAAGGACAATTAACAGTTAACAAATAAAAACGCAAAAGAAAATGCCGATATCCTATTGGCATTTTCTTTTATTTCTTATCAACATCATAAAGGTGAATCCCATATGAACTATAAAAAAGCAGGCAAATGGCTAACCGTATTCCTAAGCTTTTTAGGAATATTGCTGTTTATCGACTTATTTCCAAAAGAAGGACATGACCAAAAAACAAAATCAACACAGAAGCCGGACTACCGGGCGGCATATCATTTTACAACGCCGGATAAATGGAAAAATGACCCTCAAAAACCGATCTATTTTGATGGCAAGTATCATTATTTTTATCTATATAACCGGGATTACCCAAAAGGCAACGGGACAGAATGGCGCCATGCCGTATCAGACGATTTGGTGCACTGGACAGATGAAGGCGTGGCGATTCCGAAATATACAAACCCGGACGGTGATATTTGGACCGGTTCCGTCGTGGTGGATAAAGAGAACACAGCCGGCTTCGGGAAAAATGCGCTTGTCGCGATTGTGACACAGCCCTCAGCCAAAGACAAAAAACAGGAACAATATTTGTGGTACAGCACAGACAAAGGAAAATCATTCAAATTCTACAGTGGCAACCCCGTTATGCCTAATCCGGGCACAGACGATTTTAGAGATCCGAAAGTGATATGGGATGATCAGGATAACAAATGGGTCATGGTCATGGCTGAAGGATCAAAAATCGGCTTTTATGAATCCGATAATCTTAAGGACTGGCATTACACAAGCGGATTCTTCCCAGAGCAGGCGGGAATGGTCGAATGTCCTGACCTCTACATGATGCGGGCAAGCGACGGAACGAATAAATGGGTTCTCGGTGCGAGCGCGAACGGTAAACCGTGGGGCAAACCAAATACGTACGCCTACTGGACCGGTAGCTTCGACGGAAAAGAATTTACAGCGGATCAGACTGAAGCCCAATGGCTTGACTATGGCTTCGACTGGTACGGCGGTGTGACGTTCGAAGACAGCAAAAGCACAGATCCATTAGAAAAGCGGTATGCGCTTGCCTGGATGAACAATTGGGATTATGCCAACAACACCCCGACAATGAAGAACGGCTTTAACGGCACAGATTCTGTCATACGCGAACTCCGGCTGCAGGAGCAGGACGGAACATACAGCCTCGTCTCACAGCCGATTGAAGCTTTGGAGCAGCTGACTGTTTCAACTGACGAAATAGAGGATCAGGATGTGAACGGATCAAAAACTCTGTCGATAACAGGTGATACGTACCAGCTTGATACGGATCTTTCTTGGTCAGAGCTAAAGAATGCAGGCGTCAGGCTCAGAGAATCAGAAGACCAAAAACGCCATATTGATGTCGGCATTTTCGCTGAAGGCGGCTATGCATATGTCAATAGAGCAGCCACAAATCAGCCTGACAAAAGCAATACCTATGTCGAAAGCAAAGCTCCTTATGATGTAAGCAAACGTAAGGTGCATTTGAAAATACTTGTCGATAAAACAACGATAGAGGTATTTGTTGACGACGGGAAAACCGTTTTTTCAAATGAAGTCTTCCCAAAGCCTGAAGATAAAGGTATTACCCTTTTTTCTGATGGCGGCACAGCCTCCTTCAAAAATATAACAGTGAAACACTTTGATTCGATTCATGAATAAAAACAGGTGCAGCGCGGGCTGCGCCTGTTTTTTATTCAGAACGGTATTCTCTGTTTCATATTGGGCATTGTAAGAAATATAAGGCTTGTTTCTAAGGAGGAAGCGGATGTCTAAACAAGGAAATTTTCAAAAATCGATGTCGCTGTTTGATCTGATTCTGATCGGGATGGGAGCGATCTTTGGATCAGCATGGCTGTTCGCTGTCAGTAATGTCGCTTCAAAAGCAGGACCCTCCGGCGCTTTTTCCTGGATTATCGGAGGAGTCATTATTCTGTTAATCGGACTGGTGTACGCAGAACTCGGAGCCGCTTTGCCCCGCACTGGAGGCATCATCAGGTATCCGGTCTATTCACACGGCCATTTGGTCGGCTATTTAATTTCATTTGTCACAATTGTCGCTTACACAAGCCTGATTTCGATTGAAGTCACAGCCGTCCGGCAATATGTGGCCTATTGGTTTCCGGGCCTGACCAAAGAGGGCTCTGACTCACCGACCATTGCAGGCTGGATTTTGCAGTTTGCCTTGCTCTGCTTGTTTTTCCTGCTGAATTATTGGAGCGTTAAAACCTTTGCAAAGGCCAATTTCATTATTTCTATTTTTAAATATATCGTACCGGTCACGATCATTATTGTGCTGATTTTTCATTTTCAGCCGGGAAACTTATCGGTTGAAGGGTTTGCGCCTTTTGGTTTTACAGGCATACAGGCCGCCATTTCGACGGGGGGTGTCATGTTTGCATATCTCGGGCTGCACCCTATTGTGTCTGTTGCCGGTGAGGTGCAAAATCCGAAACGCAATATCCCGATCGCTTTAATTATCTGTATTATCGTTTCAACCATTATTTACACAATTTTGCAAATCACCTTTATCGGTGCGATTCCGACAGAAACGCTGAAAAACGGCTGGCCGGCAATCGGCCGTGAGTTTTCATTGCCGTTTAAAGACATTGCGGTCATGCTCGGTTTAGGATGGCTTGCAACGCTTGTCATTTTAGACGCCATTCTGTCTCCGGGAGGAAACGGGAATATTTTTATGAATACGACATCTCGCCTCGTTTACGCCTGGGCGCGGAACGGCACATTATTTGGCATATTTTCAAAGGTCAATCAAGAAACGGGAACACCCCGTGCTTCACTCTGGCTTTCATTTGCCATGTCGATTTTCTGGACGCTCCCCTTCCCTTCGTGGAACGCGCTCGTCAATGTCTGTTCTGTCGCTCTCATCCTTTCTTATGCGATTGCACCAATTTGTTCAGCCGCACTGAGAGTAAATGCGAAGGACTTAAACAGGCCGTTTTATTTAAAAGGAATGAGCATCATCGGGCCGCTTTCATTTATTTTTACGGCGTTTATTGTGTACTGGTCAGGATGGACAACCGTTTCCTGGCTTCTCGGCTCACAGCTCGTCATGTTTTTGATCTATCTCTGCTTCAGCAAATACGCGCCTAAAGAAGACGTCAGCCTGGCCCAGCAGCTGAAATCAGCCTGGTGGCTCGTCGGATTTTATGTCATGATGCTGATTTTTTCCTATATCGGCTCCTTCGGGCATGGCTTAGGCATTATCAGCAATCCCGTCGATCTCATATTGGTTGCCATCGGCTCGCTTGCGATTTACTATTGGGCAAAGTATACCGGGCTCCCGAAAGCCGCGATTGATTATGATAAATAAGAAGCAGGAGTTTCTCTTGCTTCTTTTTTCGCTTTACAAACACCATTACTCGAGATAAAATGAATGATAGTCAGTCATTACAGGAGGTGTTCCTCGTGCCAAAACAAACATCAGGAAAATATGAAAAGATTCTGCAGGCGGCGATTGAAGTCATTTCTGAAAAGGGACTCGATAAAGCCTCCATCTCAGAGATCGTAAAAAAAGCCGGCACTGCCCAAGGAACGTTTTATTTATATTTTTCATCCAAAAATGCTCTGATTCCGGCCATTGCGGAAAACCTTCTCACTCATACGCTGGAACAAATCAAAGGAAGACTGAATGGCGAGGAAGATTTTTGGACCGTCTTACAAACCTTAATTGATGAGACGTTTCATATCACAGAGCGCCATAAAGATATTATTGTCCTCTGCTACTCGGGGCTTGCCATCGACCATTCCATGGAAAAATGGGAGACCATTTATCAGCCTTATTATTCTTGGCTTGAGAACATCATCAATAAGGCGATCGACAGCCAAAATGTGATTGAAGGCATCAATGCAAAGTGGACGGCAAGAACCATCATCAATCTGGTTGAGAACACAGCAGAACGGTTTTATATCGGGTTTGAACAAGATGAAAACCTTGAAGTATCTAAAAAAGAAATTTTCACATTCTTAAAACGGAGCTTAGGTAAAGCTTAAAAAATGACTGGGTGACACCGCTCATTTTTTAACACCTAAAAAATGACTGACGTTCATTCATAAAAAGAGGTGTTAATGTTGTATTGGGTACTTGTTTTGATAGCAGGGCTTCTAGAAGTGGTTTGGGCCTCCTCCCTCAAACATGCGGATTCGCTTTTTGATTGGATTATCGTTTTTCTATTAATAGCGATAAGCTTTATACTGTTAATCCGCTCTTATCGAAAAATTCCTATGGCCGCGGCATATACCGTATTTGTCGGAATTGGAACCGTCGGAACCTACACGACCGGGATCTTCTTAGGCGAATCCTTCTCAGCAGCACAAATCTTCTTTTTGATGCTGCTGCTAGCCGGTATTTTAGGAATGAAGCTTTTCACAAAAGAAAATAAAACTCAGCCGAGAGGTGAAAAATAATGGCGTGGTTTTTATTATTCATTGCGGGTATAGAAGAAATTATAGCTGCCATCGCCATGAAATATATAGACGGCACAAAGAAAAAATGGCCGATTATTGTGATGACTGCCGGATTTGCTTTATCTTTTTACTGTCTATCACAGGCCATGCAAGTTCTGCCTTCCGGCGTCGCTTATGCCGTCTGGACCGGTATAGGCAGCATAGGCGTAACAGCGGTCAGCCTGATTTGGTTTAAGGAACGGTTTCAGCTTTCTCAGCTGATTTCTCTTTGCCTGATACTTGCCGGCGTCATCGGCCTGCGTCTTACGTCTTAATATCATAAAAGGCATATACAGAAAGCTGTATATGCCTTTTATTTTTCACTCATCATCCTGGTGTTTATGAAGATGAAGCGGCGGCGGGATGAGCCAGCCTTTGTTTTTCAGCAGCCTTAAGTATTTTGCTCCTGTTGCCGCCTTGGTCATATGAAATTGCCCAAACATCATCGCGATGTCTTCGCGAATCGACTGTCCCATAATTTTGCTGCATGTCACAAGACCGGCAGCATTTTGCGCAGCTGCGGATGCGGCCACATCCGGATCGAGAAACCGCGCGCCCGGCGGAATGTCGTTAAGATCTGCATCCGGCGGCTCAGGAGAAGCGGGCGGAAGCCCCACGCCGTTTTCTTTCAGGATATTGCTGACCTGTTTGATTTCATCTTGGCATTTCTCGATGGACTCACGAAGCAGCTTCTTTAAATCGCCATCACCAACATGATGCAATAACATCTGGTAATTGCCGATCATTTTATTTCCCGCCATCACATAACTCCACAAACTGAATACCTCACCGTAATGCATCGGTTCTTCTTGCGGATTACCGCTTAAAATTCCCATTGTCTTCCTCCTTAACAAATTCAATACTGTTCATCACCTACGATGCCCAGCAGGAGGAAAAATTATGTACTCACGAGAAGTTTTCTGGAAACAAACAAAAAAGACAAGAGCGGCAAAATGCCAAACCCTTGTCTTTCCTGTTGTTCTATTGGACGCGCTCGGAGGGATTCGAACCCCCGGCAGACGTGGTACCGGAAACCACCGCTCTATCCAACTGAGCTACGAGCGCATATTGACATATTTTCTCTGCGTGATGATAACGTCAGCATAACTCATTATACGGTATTTCAGCCGAAATAACAACCCTCTATTTTAAAGGTCTGTTTTTTTAAGAAGACACATCATCTTCTTTCAGAAGCTCACATACGATGGTTTGAACCGTTGTATTTTTGGGGAAAATGGGAAAAAGAGAAGAGTTTACATGTCAAGCCAGCTTTTTGTTTGACCTTTATTGACCAAAAATGTATCATGTAACTACATACTTACCTAAAAGGTGAAGGAGGAGCATTATGAATTTAATACCTACAGTCATTGAACAAACGAACCGCGGGGAAAGAGCGTATGACATTTATTCTCGTTTATTAAAGGATCGTATCATTATGCTTGGATCTGCGATTGATGACAACGTTGCGAACTCCATCGTGTCACAGCTTTTATTCTTAGAAGCGGAAGACCCTGAAAAAGATATTTCTATTTACATCAACAGTCCGGGCGGCTCTATCACAGCCGGTATGGCGATCTATGATACCATGCAGTTTATTAAGCCGAAGGTATCTACAATTTGTATCGGTATGGCTGCGTCAATGGGCGCGTTCTTGCTTGCTGCCGGAGAAAAAGGCAAACGCTATGCGCTTCCAAACAGTGAAGTCATGATTCACCAGCCTCTTGGCGGAGCTCAAGGTCAAGCGACAGAAATTGAAATTGCCGCGAAACGTATTCTCTTGCTTCGCGACAAATTAAACAAAGTGCTTGCTGAACGTACTGGCCAGCCTCTTGAAGTGATCGAACGCGACACAGACCGCGATAACTTCAAGTCTGCTGAAGAAGCGCTTGAATACGGCCTGATTGACAAAATTCTGACTCGCAACTCAGAAGATCAAAAGTAATACCGCAACCTGCAAGAGACATGTCTCTTGCAGGTTTTTTAATGCTGAAGGAACTCTCTCACTAACAAGAGAAACATACATACGAAACATCAGAAATGCAGTCCCTTTTCCCTCCGTTCATTTTTGAATACGATTTATTGTATACGACTTCCACTCTTCATTCAGCACCTCAAACGTCAAATCGCAAGTTTGCCTTACAATCAGATCGGCATCATGCATTGATTGTTCATAGCCGACTCCAACCGCAAACATTCCGGCAGATTTAATGGCGGCAATTCCCGCTTCAGCGTCTTCTACTGCCGCACAATCAGCCGGGGAGACGCCAAGCAGCGCCGCGGCCGTTAAAAATATTTCAGGATCAGGTTTCCCGTTCGCAAGAGCCGTCGGGTCAACAATGGCATGAAAATCATCAATAATCTCCAAACGTTTTAAAATCTCGGGGGCGTTGCGACTTGAAGACGCTAACCCGATTTTTATATTTTCGACTTTTAATTCACGAAGAAGCCTGCCGATTCCCGGCAAAAGATCTTCCGGCGTCAATTTGCTGATCAACGTCTGATAATATTTGTTTTTTTGGTGCAGAAGATCTTGTTTCTCCGCATTTGTATATGTTGCTTCCGCTCCGCCATAAATAAGTATGTTTTCAAGCGACTTTTCTCTGCTGATTCCTTTGAGGCTTTCATTCATACTTCGGTCAAAGGGAATATCGATTTGTTCTGCTATGTGCTTCCAAGCGAGAAAATGATATTCAGCAGTATCTGTGATCACCCCGTCTAAATCAAAAATGACCGCTTTCATATGCTGATACCCATCATAGCTTCATAGGGTTCAAGGCAAATATGCTTCATGTCAGCTCTCTCCTGCGAATAGTTGGAAATGAGCACTTTCCAACGCTCATGAATCAGTTCCTGAGGCAATTCGAACAGAGCCTTGTCTTCTGACAAATTCACAACGACGAGAAGCTTTTCCCCTTGATATTCACGGATGTAAGAGAAGATTTGCGGGTCACCCTCCAGCAGCAGCTGATAATCTCCGTCTATTATGATCTGATATTGCTTTCGTAATTGAATAAGCTTCTGGTAGTAGTAGAAAATCGAATCTTGATCGTCCAAGGACTCTTGCACATTGATTTCATGATAGCGGGAATTTACCGCTATCCAAGGGTTTCCGGCTGTGAATCCCGCATGTTTTTCGGCATCCCATTGCATCGGTGTTCTCGCGTGATCTCTTCCTTTTTTCGTTACGGCTTTTAGAAAATCTTTCTCTGACATCGTTTTGTTTTCGATGACCAGTTCACGGTATGCATTTTTTATTTCAAGATCATCATACATTTCCAGCGGCATATCACTGTTGACCATGCCGATTTCTTCTCCCTGGTAAATAAACGGGGTTCCTTTCATACCGTGAAGAACCGTTGCAAATGCTTTTGCACACTGCTTTCGCAGCTCGCCATCATTGCCCCAGCGGGAAATGACCCTTGGCTGATCATGATTTTCAAAATACAGGGTATTCCAGCCGACATTCATTAACGCGTTCTGCCACCTTGTCATCGTCTTCTTTAAAGCGACCAGATCAAACGGCTTGATCTGCCATTTTCCATTTGGCGAATGTGGTTCCGAATCAATATCCATATGTTCAAACGTAAAGATCATATTCAGCTCATGTCTGCTTTCATCCGTATACTTTTTCGCCTCTTCTGTATCGGAACCGTTTGCCTCTCCCACCGTCATGCAATCGTAATGAGAAAGTACTTCCCGGTTCATTTCTTGAATAAACTCATGCAGGCGGGGGCCGTTTGAATGATAGCAGCCGACGATATAGCGGCGGCTGTCATCTGTTTCGTAGTCCGGAAAATCGACGTATTTGGAAATGGAGCCGATCACATCCATCCGCCAGCCGTCAACGCCTTTATCCATCCAGAACCTCATCAAACCATAAACTTCCCGGCGTACCGCTTCATTTTCCCAGTTTAAATCAGGCTGCTTTTTCGAAAAGTAGTGCAAATAATATTGCCCCGTCCGTTCATCAAGCGTCCACGCCGGGCCTGAGAAGATTGATCCCCAGTTATTGGGCTCAGATCCGTCCGGTTTTGGATCTTTCCAAAAATAATAATCCCGGTAAGGATTGTCCTTCGACTTGCGGCTTTCGTCAAACCACGCATGCTCATCCGACGTGTGGTTCACAACCAAATCCATGATGATTTTCATTCCGCGCTGATGCACTTCATCAATTAACTGAAACATATCTTCATTTGTCCCAAATTTTGCGTACATGTTTCTGTAGTCGCTGATGTCATAGCCGTTATCATCCTGCGGGGAATCAAACACCGGTGAGAGCCAGATCACATCCGCCCCGAGATTTTTGATGTAATCCAGCTTTTGAATCACGCCTTGCAAATCACCGAATCCATCTCCATTGGAATCATAAAAACTGCGCGGGTAAATTTGATAAACGACAGCTTCCTTCCACCATCTACTCATCAGGCGTTCTCCTTTCACATCGTTCAGTTAGCACAACCGGTTCCTCATAAACTTTCATGTGCAGCGGCTCGCCTTTTAAAAGCTCAAAGATGGCGCTCTTTTCGTCAACCGTCACATTGATTAAGCGATTTCGATAATTGATGTTGAACGAATATCCGTCCCATTCTTTCGGCAACAACGGAGCAAATGACAGCGTCTCATTCGTGATACGCATGCCCGCAAAGCCCTGCACGATCGCGAGCCAGCTTCCCGTCATTGATGTAATGTGCAGGCCTTCTTCCGTGTCATGATTGTAGTTGTCAAGATCAAGCCTTGCTGTACGCTTATATAATTGGAGCGCTTTCTTTTCCATCTTGAGCTCGGCTGCGAGAACCGCATGGACAGAGGGCGACAGGCTCGATTCATGAACGGTCATCGGTTCATAGAATTCAAAGTTTCGCCGTTTTTCTTCCATTGTAAAACGGTCATGAAAAAGATAAATGCCTTGAAGAACATCTGCCTGCTTAATAAAATTGGAGCGCAGAATTTTGTCCCATGACCAATTCTGATAAAGCGGCCGCTCAGTTGGATCTAATTCTGCTGCCGATCGCAGGTCTTTGTCCAAGAATGTGTCATGCTGAATGAAAATTTGCAGTTCTTCACTATACGGAT
Source organism: Bacillus sp. B28 (assembly GCF_029536185.1). NCBI lineage: Bacteria > Bacillati > Bacillota > Bacilli > Caryophanales > Bacillaceae > Bacillus > Bacillus sp. B28. The sequence goes on from NZ_CP120511.1 coordinate 3,436,491, forward strand.
AGTACATCTGCCGGATAATATCTCTCCACACCTTCAGTTCTTCTTCCTGCACATCAAGAAGGCGGCGTTTTTCCGCTGAAATCCTTTCAATATTTTCTAATGTATACTCCAACGTCCAAGCCGCGATTACATTCGTATACCAATTGTTGTTGACATTGTTTTCATATTCATTCGGCCCTGTGACGCCGTGGATCATATATTTGTTTTTTCGTTTCGAGAAGTGAACGCGGCCAGCCCAAAATCTGCTGACTTCCACGAGAACATCTATCCCGTATTCTTCCATGTAGTCACGGTCGCCTGTATAATTGACATAATTACAGATCGCATAGCAAATCGCACCGTTGCGGTGAATTTCTTCGAAGGTGATCTCCCATTCGTTGTGGCATTCATCTCCTGTGAACGTCACCATCGGGTAAAGCGCCCCCTTCAGTCCCAATTTTGCGGCATTTCGTTTGGCAGCCTCCAGATGGTGATAACGGTATAAAAGCAGGTGTTTCGTCACTTCCGGATCGGCAGCAGCCAAATACATCGGCACGGCATATGCCTCAGTATCCCAATAGGCGGCACCTCCGTATTTTTCGCCTGTAAATCCTTTCGGCCCGATATTCAAACGGGCATCGCCCCCGTAATATGTCGAGAATAACTGAAAGATATTGTAGCGGATTCCTTGCTGAAGCTCCTCATCCCCTTTAATCACTATGTCTGCTTTTGCCCATCTTTCCTTCCATTGATCAGTGTGCCTTCGTCTTGCTTCCTCATATCCGTTCTCAAGAATATCCGCCAAAAGCTCCTTGCCTTTTGATAAAAGCTCTGCCTCCAGATAATCACGGGAAGTCGTGACAATAATAAATTTTTTTAAAGAAGCCTTCGTTTGGTAGCTGTAGCGATTCTCAGCATACATGCCAGCTGTTTTATAGCTTTTACTGACAAAGCCTTCAGTCACGTTCGCCATTGCGGCCGAAACAGTAAAGCGAGGTGTTCCAAACGGATTTTCGATCGTTTTTGCCACTACATGGCCGCGGTGAGAACCAGCCCCTTTCGCTTCTTCCTGCCAAAATCGTTCCTGGTAGTTAGAATCTTCATTTGCGACATTTCCATCCAGGTAAGGAACAAGCGTAATGACAGCATCTTCCGTCAGGCACTCTGCTTCGTAATGAATCGCACAAAGCTCTTTAACGGCAAGGCTAAGAAATCGCTCCGATCTGATTCTGACCGTTTTATCCTGAATGCGGACAACAGCGCTTCGCCGCAGAATTCCTTCTTTCATATTGAGTTCTAACTCAAATGATTCAATTTGAGTTTGATAAAGATCGACTTTTTTATCGTCAATATATAAATCTATGCCAATAAAGTTCATCGCATTGATTACTTTTCCGAAATATTCCGGATACCCGTTTTTCCACCAGCCTACCCGCGTTTTGTCAGGGAACCACACGCCTGCGATATATGTGCCTTGATGACTGTCGCCTGAATAGCCTTCTTCAAAATTTCCCCTGACTCCCATATAGCCGTTTGCAAGAGAAGTCAGGCTTTCCTGCAGCCGCATATGTTCCTTTTGAAAATGATTAGTTTTGATTTTCCATTCATCAATCTCAAATAACCGCTGATTTATCATATTTTCCTCCCGAATGTAAGTCTCCTTTATAACGGCGGGTTTTGGCCAAATATCTAAATGTAAAAGAGATCATCAAAGTGACGCCACACGAATGGATCATCAATACAGTGATCAAGTCAAAATGAACCATGCCGACAGCAGCTGCCGCAAATGCCGGCAGTGCTGATGCGCAAATCGCTATAGATGCCGCTTCCTTGAATGACGCAATAGAGATCATGTTTGATAATTTTGTGATCCACATGCCTCCCGCAAGAACAGCAATCAGAAAAAACTGGATCATAAAAATCACCGCACATGCCAGCATCATGATCATCGGCTTATACTGTGCCAGCCACCATTCATTGATAAAACTCTCTACATCATGGGTGTTTGGATTCTTAAGCTTGGCGTCCATTTTCGCATAGCGGACAGAAAAACCCGTTCCATTTTGATCGGTGATGATCAGATGCTCAGACTGAAATATGATTGCGTTATCATATCCAGTTACTTTCAAACGCCCATTTTCACCGCTTGTCTTAAACTCATGCTCCATATCAACCGCCAGTAAATTCTGTCCATCTTCAATCCGATCAGAGCTCTTCCCGCCTGCCAGTTTTCCGTTTCTTATTTGAAAGCCTTGTAATTGACCAGCAAATCGATCATTGACCTTTTGAATAGCTGACGGCATGAAGGATTGAACGTTAAAGCGATCCATTTTCATAAACGAAATCGTAAACGGCGCCATCAAACAGGCCGTCAAAAACATAAAGAGAAAGGTGAGCTGCAGCCAGCTGAATGTTTTCCCGTAACGGCAAACGCCCGATGGAGATGCGGCCGCTTTAAGACAGCGAATGATAAAGCTTTCATTTTGCAGATTCTTCATCGAACTACCCCTTTGTCCCGCCGGCTGTCAGCCCGGACACAAAGTTCTTTTGGAGAAAAAAGAACAAAATGCATATCGGCAGTGCGGCAAGTATCGCTCCTGCCGCAAACAGGGCGACTTTTTGCTGCTGCGGGTTTGAAATGAATGATTGCAGCCCCACAGCGATGGTCAGTCTTTCCGGTGTGCGAAGCAAAAACTTTGCCAGCAAATAGTCGCCAAACGGTGCCATAAATGCCCAAAGCGCTTGTACCGCAAGCATCGGCTTAACAAGCGGCAAAACAATTGAAGCGAAAATCCTCAGATGTCCGGCTCCATCAATTCGCGCTGCTTCATCAATTTCTCTCGGTACAGTATCAAAATAACCCTTCATCAGCCACGTGTTCATCGGAATTCCGCCGCCGATATAAATCGCTGTTAAAAACCAGTATTGATCGAGTGCGCCTATCAGCATGGCCAGGACGTAAAAAGCAGTCAGCGCTGCCATCGTCGGCACCATTTGAATGATTAAAAAGAATACCAGGCTCTTTTTTCTGCCTGCAAACCGATAGCGGCTGTACGTATACCCGGCAAGTGTCACAATCGTAACCTGCAACACCATGACCGATAGCGCGATGATTAGTGTATTGCCATACCAATGAAGATAAAGCGTCTCGTCAAATAGCCGCTTAAAATGGTCCAAAGTCCAAGAACCCGAAAAATCAAGCTGAAAAGCCGCCACATTCCCTACACGGAAAGCGGATGATGCGGTAATCAGCAGCGGATACAGAATGACGATACTTAAAAGCGTCAAAAATAAATAGGTACAAATCCTATTAAGCATTCTGGCAGTTCTCGCGTTCACCTACATAACCTCCTCATTGCCAAAGGCATTCGATTTTTTAAAAGCAATCAGGGAAATTCCAATGACAATGAAAGAAATTAACAGTGTAACAGCCGCCGCAACAGAATATTGCGGTGATGTGCCTGTTGTCAGTTTATAAATCCAAGAAATTAAAATATCGGTCGACCCGGCGCCCGCTCCCGCGCTGCCCGGTCCTCCCTCATTAAATAAGTAGATGATCGAGAAATTATTGAAATTAAACGTATACTGGGTAATCATCACGGGTGCTGTCGCAAATAAAATCATCGGGAAAGTAATATGTTTAAAACGCTGAAGAAACGTGGCCCCGTCAATCTTTGCCGCTTCATACAGTTCACCTGGAATCGCCTGAAGCACGCCTGTTACCATGACATAAATATAAGGAAAACCGAGCCAGGTCTGAATCATAATGAGGGCCGTCTTCGTCCAGAAAGGATCGGTCTTCCACGCGATCGCCGGCAGCTCTACAAACGGCAGGTGATTCAATAATGGAATCACCTGTGCATTCATCGCTCCTATGCTGTCGTTAAAAATGTTGGAAAAACTCATGATTGTAATAAAAGCCGGAACAGCCCATGGAAATAAGAAGATCATTCGATATATCCGCTTGCCTTTTATAAAATCCTGATTGACGAAAAGGGCCGTCAAGATACCCAAAATGATTTGCAGCGTTGTCGCACAGATTGTCCAGATGATCGTCCAGCCCAGTACATTCACAAATGTTTCACGATAGGAGCCGAGGAAAAAAATATTCAAAAAATTTTTAAAACCGACCCAGTCAATCAGACGATTAGGCGGAATATGATAAAAATCATAGTTTGTTAATGCAACAAACAGAGTCACCAAAACCGGAAAAATAATCACAAACACCATCATGATATATGCCGGCAGTGTAAATAAATATGGAAACCCTTTATCTCCCGCATGACAGATCATGTCCCTGGCCGTTGTATTGACCTTCAAACCCGCCGCTTTCATAGCGGCGGTCTTACGCGAATCAAAAATATTAAAGATATAGAACATGAGGAAAATCACTGTCACGATCAATTGCAGCGTGCCTTCAATCAGCATAAACAGTGAGTGATCCTCACCGGGAACACTTCCCAATGTCATCAATCCGGTTAGCGCCTGAATACCGAAAACGCATAATTCAAAAACAAACAAACCTGTGATGGCCAGAAACAAGATCCCCTTTGAAAACTGCTGATTCGCCATCTGCCCAAGCCCTGGAATGACCGATAAAAGCCCTGCCTTTCGTATTTGCTTTGCAAGTGTGTGGTGTTTATTCATTTTTTCGCCCTCTATTCTTCCGGACGCTGTCCCGCCGTTTTATTTCACATACTTTTCTTTTATATTTTCCTTCATAACGTTTACAGCATCATCCGCTGATTGTTGTGCCGCTTTTTTTCCTGAAGCTGCATCAAAAATCAAACTTTCCGCTCCAGTCCATACCTCAGCCATTTCCGGAATATTCGGAGTCGGTGTCGCTGTTTCATATTGTCTAATCACAGCTGACGTGAGCTCATTTTTTTGCTCATCCGCTTTCTTTCTTGCAGCTGTGTTGGCCGGAACTTCGTTTGTATCCTCATAAAAAACGTAAGCATTGGCGTCATTTGTAGCATACTCAAGCCATTTTTCAGCCAGTTCGGGTTCTTTTGTATATTTTGAAGCAACCCAGCCCTTGCCGCCGGCAAAAGGGGCATATTCTTCTCCGTTTGGCAATGTCGGGATAGGAGCCGCTCCGTAGTTTAATTTAGCCTCTTTATAGTTGGCAGCTGACCAAGGTCCGCCGATGATAGCAGCCGCTTTGCCATCTATAAACATCTGCTGAATAAAATCGTCGGCGCTTGAATTGTCTTGCATGCCTTTTGGCCAATAGGTTTTAAACCATTTCTCCGCATACTTCACAGCTTCTACTGCCCCTTTATTGTTCAGGCCGATGTCCCCGGAATCTGTGCCATTTTTTCCAAATACATATCCGCCGTAACCTGCCAATAAACCGTACGACATATAAAAGTCAGTCCATTTCGCTAAAAATCCGGTTGATTTTCCTTTTTCCGAAGCAAACGCAAAGCGGGAATCCTCCGCTAATTTTTCAAGGTCTTTAAATGTTTTTGGCGCTGTTTTTAAAAGATCTTTGTTGTAGTATAAAACAAGTGTTTCAATGACTAGCGGCATTCCATACACCTTGCCGTCAATTGTCACCTGCTGCATTTCTTTATCGCCAAAACTTTTTGTGTTAGATGGCTTAACGTCAAGCAAATGTCCTTGCTGGCCCAAACCGCCGATCCGGTCGTACGCTGCTAGCATAACATCAGGTGCGTTCCCCGCCGGGCCATCAAGGGGAAGCGCTTCCAATTGATCGAACATTTGCTTTTCAACGACTTTTATTGTGACATCATTCTCTTTTTCAAACTTTGCTTTGATGCTTTCAATGTATTCTTTATAGGTTTCTTCGACAGACACAGTCAGTACCTTTTTACCGTCCGAGCTTGCCGGATCTTTTGAATTTGAGCAGGCGGCAAGGCCGAATGTCAGGACTGATGCCGCCAATAAGGCGAAGCCCTTTTTAAAAACTGCCATCTCTTTTCCCCCTTTTATTGATGAATCTATAACAATTGTATTGTTCTCTCGAAAGCGGTTACAAGAAGTTTCAGCTTGTTACCGATAACAGAATTTATACAGTGTCAGCAGCACCCAAAATAAAAAATTCCCCCGGCTGAACGGCAATCACATCTTCATAATGAAGCGGCTGCTCTGTCCACGCATCGTAGATTTTCTGATAGCGATCAATTTTCAAATCTCGCAAACTGACATGTTGAGCCGCGTTCCCCTGATTGAAGAAGTAAATCAGTTTTTTTTCATCGAGCGTCCTCGAAAAGCGGATAAAATCGTTTTGGTCATCCAGCAGATTCCACTCAAGATCTCCATAAGTCAATAAAGTGTTTTCCTGTTTGCGTAAAGCAATTAACCGTTTCATAAATGTAAGCATCTCTTGGTTTTGCTTCTCTTTTTCCCACACCATACATTTCCGGCATAACGGATCATTTTCGCCGTCCAATCCGATTTCCGTTCCATAATAGATGCATGGTGAACCTGTCTGGGCAAACATAAAGGCCAGCAAAGCACGTGCTTTTTTTCCGTCATTGCGGCACCTTGTCAAAAGACGTTTTGTATCATGGCTATCCAGTAAATTAAACATCACCTCATTGACCTGCTTCATCCCAGTCATCAAATGTGCATTTAACCGGTGGGCCATGCGCGAGGCTGGAATCTCCCGGTCAGCAAAATACTCAATCATAGGTTCTGTAAAAGGATAGTTCATCACCGCATGAAATTCATCTCCTCTAAGCCAAGGTTCGGAAGAATGCCAGATTTCCCCCAAAATATAAACGTCAGGCTTTTCTGCTGATACGGCTTGCTTAAATGTCTTCCAAAAAGCGTGATCCACTTCATTTGCCACGTCTAAACGCCAGCCGTCAATGTCAAATTCGCGAATCCAGTACAAAGCAATATCAAGCAAATATCTCTGTACCTCGGGATTAGCCGTATTTAACTTTGGCATCTCGGGTGTAAACGCAAACCTATCATATTTGCCTTCTGTGACAGGAAACGAGTGAATATGGAACCAGTCTTTATAGCGGGATTGAGCTCCGTTTTTCACGACATCCTGCCACTGCGGAGAAGAGCTGCCTATATGATTAAAAACAGCATCAAGCATAATTCTCATCCCCCGCTGATGAAGACGGCTGACCAATGTGCGAAAAAGCTCCGGATCTCCAAAATGCGGATCAATGGTATAGTAATCCAATGTGTCGTATTTATGATTGGAAGGCGCGGAAAAGATCGGAGTTAGATAAATTCCGTTAACCCCTAAATCCTCTAAATAATCAAGCTTATCGATAATCCCTTGCAAATCTCCCCCAAAAAAATCATTTACGTCCGGGTCCCTGCTCCCCCACGGTAACGCACCCTCCGGTGACAGATCTTCTCTTCCATTTGCAAAACGCTCCGGAAAAATTTGATACCAAACCGTTGCTTTTGCCCACTCAGGCGCTTGGAATGTATCGGCATCATGAACAAATGGAAGTTTATAATAATAATGGATCGTCTCCAGCGTTTTTTCGTTATAAGGGCATACACCTGAGCTTCCGAAAAAGATGTCTTCATGATGGTCTGTTACAACAAACGCATATTGCAAACGCCTAAATGGCGGCACCACTTCAGCAAACCAATAATCATGCATGTCTGTTGCGGCGATCTTCCTCATCGGCTGCTCGTTTGCCGACCACCTGCCGCCGCTGTACTCATAAGGGTCACCCCAAATCAATCGAATGTGATCGGCATCACCTTTTTTCGTCCGAATCTTAATATGCACTGTCCGCCCGTCATAAGAATAAGCATCAGAACTGAACGGCTGATGATGAATCGCTGCATATTCCATCATGTCTCCCCCTTTGATTTCCGTTTTATATCCGGCTCAAGTTTGAAAGTATCATGATGAAATCGCAGGAACAATCCTTTTTGCCTTGTTACCGATAACAGAATAAGGCTCTTACAGAGTCGATTCACGCACAATTAACTCCGGCTCAAAAAATAGGTGCCCTTGAGGAGCGCCGTCTTCATTCATTTTTTTCAGCAGCATTCTCGCACAGGCCTCACCCATTTCAACTACTGGCTGTCTGACTGTAGTCAACCGTGGCGAGGAGATGCGATCAAGAAATACGCCATCATTCCCGGTAACCGCAACGTCTTCCGGAATTCGTTTTCCAAGCGATTGCGCCGCACGAATGACGCCGAGCGCGATTCGGTCGGATGCGCAGACAAACGCTGCCTGATTGTTCAGGGATTCCAGGACTTCTCTTGCAAGGCATTCACTTTTTTTAGAACTGTTATCGATCCGAAACATATTCGTTTTTTTAAAGCTTTCATTCATCGCACGAATATACCCCTGTTCTCTCGAGCGTTCGAAAGGCTCATCTAAATCAATGCCAAAAAAGACAACCTCCCGCTTCCCCAGTCCCATGACATGGCGGGTTGCCATAAAAGTGCCTTTTTCGTTATTCACATCGATAAAGTCATAGCCCATTTCATTTTGCCCAAATACGACGAGCGGCTTCTCAAAAGCTTTGATCACACCTTCAAAATCGTTCTTTCTCAAGCCGGTGGCAATAATGCCGTCACATTGGCCAATATTAAGAGAATTTCTTGTCACAAGCTGCAAAGCATAATGATGGCGATCCAGCTCCCGGCTGATTCCGGTTAACAGGTTCATGTAATACGGTTCTGTCGTATCCATTTCCTCGAGAATCAGCAGTTTGACAACCTGTGTTCTGTTTTGCACGAGCGCCCTTGCCGCATAATTAGGGATGTAATTCAGCTCTCTCATCGCGGAATGAACAAGTTTTTTTAATTCGTCTGTCACCGTCTCAGGATGATTGATCACTCTTGATACCGTCATTTTCGAAACATTTGCTTTTTTCGCCACATCTGATAATGTTGCCATTTTCATCCCCTCCTCGCCTATGCTTATTACGCCTGTCCAAACTAGTGAAAAAGTCATTTATTATAGTAAATTATACTATGTAACCTAAAAGAAACTAAAAAAGAGATTTCCTTCAGGAAACCTCACATTGTCGAGAAAACTCGGATATAAGCTTTGAATGTCTCATTAAATTTCTGTCCACTTTTTCTCTAAAATCGGATATGAGTAGTTCTTCATTTGCTCAACTAACTCATCGGGCCGTGAAGAGCTGTGGATCAGTTTAAGATGAGAGTCGTTAGAAAATCCTTCTTGAATGCTGTACTTGACCATTTTCTTCATCGGTTCAAAATATCCGTTGACATTATACAGTCCGATCGGTTTTTGATGAATGCCGATCTGCGCCCAGCAAAGCACTTCAAATAATTCTTCATATGTACCGAAACCGCCCGGCATGGCGATATAGCCGTCAGCCAGTTCGCTCATTTTTGCCTTCCGTTCGTGCATGCCGTTGACTTCAATCAGCTCTGTCAGGTTTTGATGGACAACCTCTCCGCTGAACAGGCCGCTTGGCATCACTCCAATTGCAGTGCCGCCGTTTTCCATTAACGCATCGGCAATCGCGCCCATCAACCCTACACGCGAGCCTCCGTATACCAGGCCGATTCCCTGCTCTGCCATATACACGCCAAGCTCTGTCGCTTTTCTTTTATACGCTTCATTTCCCCCCGGGTTTGAGCCCGCAAATACACAAATTGTTTTCATTTCGTCATCTCCGCATCTATATATCGTGTTAACATTCAAAAAACACACTATATATTGTCCCACCTTCATGTGATAATATCAATATGAAATACATAAAGAATGCAGGAGTGATGATGTTGCAGCTGGCTGATGCTGAAAAATGGATGAGAGAGTTTTACGAAAAAAGGGGCTGGACGGAATACGGACCGTTTATTCGAGTCGGATTTTTAATGGAGGAAGCCGGAGAGCTGGCACGGGCTGTCAGGGCGTATGAAATCGGCAGAGACCGGCCGGATGAGAAAGAATCGACACGAGCTGAGCAAAAACAAGAATTGATTGAAGAAATGGGAGACGTCATCGGAAATATCGCCATCCTTGCTGATATGTACGGCGTTTCTTTAGAAGACGTGATGAAAGCCCACCAAGAAAAACTGACAAAGCGATTTGAGCATGCATAAAAAAACGGCCGCAGTCGGCCGTTTTTTTCATCCTGTGATTTCATCATGATGATCAAAGAAATGCTGCTTTCCTATTTTGTGAAAGAGGCCTGTTTTATGCAGGAGCTCTTTAGGCTGAGACTGCAGCCCTACGATCATCAGTTTTCCGTTGTGGCGCTTAATTCTGTTCATGATGTTCACAAGCACCGCTTCTGCGGACGTATCCATGTAATGCACTTTATTCATGAGTAAAATGAGGGTCTTCGGCTTTTTCTGTACATGCTCTAACAGTGACGATTCAAGCGAATCAATCGATCCGAAAAACAGCGGTCCTTCTATGGAGTACATGCTGACAGAAGGATCTGTCCCCTGCTCCCTCTTAGCCGCTTTCGCAAGAGCTGGATGAGACTCCTGATTGTGAATACGGGTCGCTTCGCTCATTCTTCTGATGAAGAACACAAATGCGAGCAGCAATCCGGTCGCCACACCGACGATTAAATCAAACAGAACCGTCAGGACAAAGGTAGCGGCTAAAATGAAGGAATCGGCGTTTTTCAATCTCAGCATGTTTGCGACTTCCTTCCGCTCACTCATATTCCATGCGACAACCATCAATATCGGCGCCATACTTGCAAGCGGAACATGGGAAGCATAAGGCGCGAATACAAGCAGTACAAGAAGAACCACGACGCCGTGAACGACACCTGAAACAGGTGAAACCGCTCCGTTTTTAATATTGGTTGCCGTCCGCGCAATCGCTCCGGTAGCCGGGATTCCGCCAAACAGCGGCGCGGCCATATTCGCAATTCCCTGGCCGACAAGCTCTTTGTTGCTGTCGTGCTTTGACCCTTTCATATTATCGGCAACCATCGCGGATAAAATCGATTCGAGACCGCCAAGAAGCGCGATGACAAGCGCTGCCGGAAACAGCATGACCATTTTATCTATTGTCAGCTCTGGAAACTGAAATTCCGGCAAATGGCGAGGAATATCTCCATAGGTTGAGCCAATCGTTGCCATGCGGTCAGGGAAAAACACAACCGCAACAAGCGTAGAAATGAGAAGAGCCAATAAAGCTCCGGGTATCTTTGGCATCACTTTGGCGGATACAAGCAAAATGACAAGTCCGATGACTGCTGTCAAAATGGCATATCCGTTAAAGGTGCCGAGCTTCTGTGCAATTTCAAACATGTTGTGATGAAAGTTCTCATGTTTTTCTACGTTTTTCAAACCGAGAAAATTAGCGATTTGTTCAGTGAAGATTAACACGGCGATTCCAGCCGTAAACCCGACGATAACTGGCTTCGGCACGTACTTCATAATTTTGCCGAGCTTAAACAATCCGAACAGCACCAGCATGACGCCTGCCATAAACCCCGCTATCAGCAGATTTTCCAGCCCGTACTGCATCACAATACCGAATAAAATCGGGACAAACGCGCCTGTCGGACCGCCAATTTGATATTTAGATCCCCCGAACAAAGAAATACAGATCCCCGCCACAACAACAGTATACAGCCCGTATTCAGGCTCGACTCCCGAGGCAATGGCAAACGCCATCCCTAAAGGAATTGCCACGACTCCTACTACGATACCTGCAATTAGGTCTTTCTGAAATTTCTGCAAATTGTATCCCTTGAATCTCCCAGAGAATCGCATATTTTGTTAAAACCTCCCTTATGGATTAGTCTTTATGAGCTCAGTTTCATAACCGTTAATCACGACGTCAAGTTTGCCTGTCTCCGGGTGTATCACAAGCCCGTGAACCGGCAGCTTTTTTGGCAGCAGCGGATGATTCTTGATCAGATTGACACTGTGGGAAACGCTTTCTTCCACACTGTGAAAGCCAGTCAGCCAGGTTTTTAAATCTAATCCGGCGCTATCAAGCAAACTCAGGCAGCTTGCTTCTACCCCGCGTTCCTTTGCTTTTTCAAGAATCGAGGCCGCATTCAGGCCTGACATCCCGCATTCATGGTGGCCGATTATGCAAACCTCTTCAGCCTGCAATTCATAAATGGCGACCAATATGCTGCGCATGACACTTCCAAATGGGTGAGAAACGATGGCTCCCGCGTTTTTTACAATCTTAGCATCGCCGTTTTTAAGCCCCATTGCTTGCGGAAGAAGTTCTGTGAGTCTTGTATCCATACAGGTAACAATAACGAGCTTTTTTGAAGGAAATTTTGTCGTTTTGTAGGGTTCGTACTTCTTCTCTCTGACAAATTGCTGATTGTGTTCCAAAATTGATGTTAAAGAAACCATTTTTATTCATCTCCCATCCCTGTGTTATTGCAAGCCTTCTTACCCAGCTTACAGTAAGGAATTATAGCATAGGAACAGGCCGCGAAAAGGCTTTCAACAAAAGACGATCTAAATGGACTGTAAAATAAAAACTCAAAAATTTATATCTTTCAAAGATAATAAAATTTATATTTATTGAATCCTATAATCCAGGTTCTGCTGGTATTTTGGTGATTTGTCTGACAAAAAATATAGGCGAATTCAGATAATTAAAAAACTTATTTAAGCAGAGGCTGCTATTTTTTCAGTCATCGCGATCATTTTAAGTTCAAAAGAACCAGAAATTTTAACAAACGCAGCAATATTTCTAACTTGTATTTCTTTCAGATATAATAAAATAGACAACAGCCATAAAGGGGGAGCCTTGTTGAAACCATTTGTATTTATCACCAAACCGATTCCTGAAGAGATTGAAAACATGATCAGTGAGCATTGCCGCTATGAGATATGGCAGGAGGATACACTTCCGCAAGAGGTGCTATTCGAAAAAATGAAAGATGCTGAAGGGCTTTTAACTACTGGAACATCTGGGCCGTCCATCAACAGTGAGCTGCTTGAACATGCTCCTAAGCTGAAGGTCGTCAGCAATCAATCCGTCGGCTACGATAATTTTGATATAGAAGCGATGAAAGAAAAAAGCGTCGTCGGCACTCATACGCCTTATACACTGGATGACACAGTCGCCGATCTGGCCTTTTCTTTAATTCTATCATCGGCCAGACGTGTTGCTGAACTGGACCGTTTCGTCCGGGCCGGTAAATGGGGTACAGTTGAAGAAGAAGACCTTTTCGGCATTGACGTCCATCATCAAACATTAGGCATTATCGGCATGGGCAGAATCGGCGAGCAAGCGGCCAGACGCGCCAAATTCGGTTTCGATATGGACGTGCTTTATCATAACCGCCATCGCAAACAAGAAACTGAAGAAAGCATCGGCGTCAAATACGCTGAGCTTGACACACTGCTGGAGCAATCAGATTTTGTTCTGCTGATTACTCCGCTGACTGACGAAACGTATCACATGATCGGGGAACGTGAATTTAAACTGATGAAGAATTCGGCAATTTTCGTCAATATTTCCCGGGGAAAGACGGTTGATGAAAAAGCCCTCATCAGCGCTCTTCAAGAAGGCTGGATTCGCGGTGCCGGTTTAGACGTGTACGAAGAAGAACCTGTCGCAAAAGACAACCCGCTCTTGCAGCTCGACAATGTCACCCTGCTGCCGCATATTGGCTCAGCAACGGCGAAAGTGCGCTTCAATATGTGTAAACAGGCCGCTGAAAACATGATCGCAGCTATCAAAGGAGAAACACCGAAAAATCTGACAAGAGAATTTCAGTAAAACAAAAAATCCGGTCTGATGAAGACCGGATTTCATATTACATATGCTGGAGAACAGCACGCTTATAAATATGACGAGTGACGATATAATAAACAGCCTGGAACACAAAATAAATGAAGATGACAATCACGGCCTCAAGAAATAAGTTAGCATTCAGCATGTTGCTTAACGCCACATACGCAAAACCGGCGTGAATCGTGCCCGCGATAAACGGGATGAAGAACAAAAATCCAATTTGTCTTCCAAGGATGGAGTGAATCTCTTTGTCCGTAATCCCCATTCTCTTTAATGCTAACACTTGCACTCTCGTATCTTCTATTTCAGTAAACATCCGCAAATACAGCATGCTCCCTTGAACGATAAAAAACAGCACGCTGACAAACAGACCGATAAACAGCATTAGTGCGACTCCCTGCTTTACAACTTGAAAACTCGGAGCACGCGTTTGAAAATCAGATGTATGTTCTTTTGGCACCATGTTTTCAAGCTTCTCAGAGACGTCCACCGTCTCCTGCCAATGCTCAAGCTCATAGCCTACCACTCTCGTCTGATCCTTCAGCGGCACCTCCTGTGTCAGGCTGTCAAAGCTTTTTTCGCTGACAACCAATAAACGGCTGACTCCTCCGACTGACATCAATATCCCTTTGTTTTGCTGCTTTTTCATGACATAGGAAAGTGATTTTCCTGACTTCATATGAAACGCTGCTTTTTCCCCTTCCCCGAACGTATCTTTCACCATCATTTGAAACGGAACATTGATAAACGCTTCATTTTCTTGTAAATGAATAACGGGAAAACCTTTTTCCTTTGCGACTTGATTATAGATTTTCTCTGAGATCAGCAAGGCCTCTGCTTCCGCTTTCCTGTTTCCATACGGCAAGTCTGATTGAAATGTAACAGGAATACCTGTGGCATTCACCTTATATTTAATCTCAGCATCTGCTCTTTTCAATGTATTCTCAGCCGTCTCAGGCTTCATAACCTGAAAGCGGGAAGCGTCTTTTTCCACCCAGGCAACAGATTGAGGAATGCTTTGCTCCTCCTGCCTTTCTAAATCAGCATAAAACATATAGATCACACCTGTAGCGGTTAAAATGACTGCTGTAATCACAGAGGTTAAAAACAGCATGCGTGCGTGATCTTTCAGCCTGAATATCATGTTGGAACGCACAATGATATTGGTTCCTTTGTAAAAGCTGTGTTTCTTTCTGTACAGCATGCGGAAAAACGCGACACTGCTTTGTGTAAAAAAGAAATACGTGCCGATTAACACTAAAATCAAAATCGGAAAGACACGAAACATCATGTCGATCGCATTGGCTGTGGCAGACAGATAATAACCGCCAGCCAGACAAAGCAAAGACAGCACAGTGAGCCATTTTGAATAGGCCGGTAAATGTTTAGGTTTTTGAGCTGATTTAATCAAATCTATGATTTCGAGCTTACGAATCTGCCCCAGCGATAAAATAAGCAGGACTTGAAACAATATGAGAAAACCGACCGCCGTCAGCACAAATGCTTTCGGTACAATCGCAAACGAGATCGGCACCTTCACACTGAGCATCCATGTCATGACCATAAAAAACAGTTTTGAAAATAACAGCCCCGTGCCGATACCGGCCGCAATCGCAGCAAGAGAAATCAGCGACTGCTCATAATAAATCATCTTTCGGAGCTGCTGCTTTGATGTTCCGAACAGCGTAAACAAGCCGAACTCTTTCTTTCTCGCTTGTAAAAATGCTGAATTTGAATAAGAAATAAAGAATATACAAAACACGATGATGACGATAAGAGCCGCGCTCAAACACGTTTTCACAAGGCTTCCGCCATACACATTGTCTTCCGTCACATCGGGGTGAAAAATAAAAGATGTGAAGACGAAAAAGACCGAGACGGCAAACACACAGCTTAAAAAGTAAGCAACATATCTTTGCAGATTCCCAATAATGTTCTTACGGGCGATGGTTCTCAAATTCATGAAAATCGCCTCCCAACACACTCAGGGTATCCAGGATACTTTGATAAAACACCTGCTGATTCGTTCCCCTGCGGATCTCTGAAAAAAATCTTCCGTCTTTAATAAAGACGATCCGTTTACAGAAGCTTGCCGCTGTGGCATCATGCGTAACCAATAGTATTGTTGCTTCCTTTTCAGCATTTAGCTGAGCCAGCGTGTTCATGACCTGTTTTGCAGATTTTGAATCAAGGTTGCCTGTCGGTTCATCCGCCAATATCAGAGCCGGATTATGAATAATGGCTCTTGCACAGGCCGCACGCTGCTGCTGGCCTCCGGACACTTCGTATGTACGGTGGTCCAGAATATGTTTGATTTGCAATGTATCTGCCAGTTCATCTAAGCGGTTTTCCATTTCACTCAGTTTTACCTTGTCCAACGCGAGCGGAAGCAGGATATTTTCCCGAATCGTCAGCGTATCAAGCAGATTAAAGTCCTGGAAGACAAAGCCCAGCTCTCTTCTGCGAAACAGAGCCATCTCTTGATCCTTTAACGTTTTCGGCTGAATGCCGTTGATCATCATCTCGCCCTGGGTCGGCTTATCAATGGTGGCCAGCAAATTCAGGAGCGTGGTTTTTCCGCTTCCTGACGGCCCCATGATGCCGACAAATTCTCCTTTATTTACACTGAGGTCAAAATCGCTAAGTGCCTGATATGACATCGTTCCTTTATTTGAATAATATGTTTTTGACAGCTTCGTTGTTTGCAGCACGTTCATGCCTCTGATCCTCCTTTTTTCTTTATTATAAAAAGGAAGTCAGCAGCCTCCCATCGAACTTTCTTTCAATCTCGCTTTCGAACCTTACAATGCTGTCACATTCGCCAGAGTGTCACTTGAAAAGACGATTGTCATCACGGTGCCCGCTCCCTCTTTTGATTGCGCGTACAGTTTATGGCCCAGCTGGCTGCACACCTCTTTCGCCAAATATAGGCCCATTCCTGTCGCCTGCGTCATGCTTCGCCCGTTTTCACCAGTAAAAAACGGATCAAAAATCCGGGGAAGATCCTGCGCCGGGATGCCGATACCGTCATCTGCAACTGATAAACGCGTTTCATGGCCTTGCGTTTCAATCCGGATGGTAATATGGTCCCCAACGCCTTGCTTTGAATATTTCAGGGCATTGAAAAGGATTTGCTCCACAACAAAGGAGAGCCACTTTTGATCACTGGAAACCTGGACGGCGTTTGACGGCACATGTAATTTTGGAAAAAGCCGCCGTTTAATAAACTGCCGTTTTTCCTGATTGATCAATGAGCGGACAAGCTCTGTCAAATCAAAGGTTTCTGGTTTTACATCAAAAGCGAACTCCTCCAGCCGGGCTGTTTGCAGCATCATATCCAGCCCGTGGCGAAACCGTTCATTTTCATCTTCCAGCTCCTCTAAAAATGTCTGAAAGGAAGAAGCGGTCCCGTTTTTTCCTTCTTGAATCATTAAGGAAATGACGGATACGGGTGTTTTCATATGGTGAATCCATTGATTCGTAAATGTATAATGCTGTTTTTGTTTATTGATATATTGTGAGAGCTTTCCGGCATATTGATCGCCAAGCGCGTTAATCATTTTTGTCCAGAGGGCTTGCTCTCTTGTTCTTGGCTTGCGGGCTTCAAGCGACCGCCCTATGTCATTCGAAGCGGGTGCCTGATCGGCCAGTTTTTTCAAAAATGCCAGAAAGGACACTTGCCGGATGTAATCGGCAGTAAAACCGGCCGCCAAAAGGACACCAGGCAGGACCCATATGTACATCATATTTTCTGAAGAAGGCTCGGCACCGCTCTCTATAATGCTTAAATATGCAATAAACATGGCGGCACCTATGCTTAATAAGGAAAAAAGAATAATGGCTAATCGGTCGATTATATAAGTCTTTAACACTCCCGTTCATCCTTCCGATTGACTTCAAATACATAGCCCTGGCCCCTGATGGTTGCAATGGCGTCTTTCAATCCGGCATTCTCCAGCTTTCTCCGCAGCCGGTTTACATTAACCGTTAATGTATTATCATCAACAAAATCAACGTCGTCCCATAATGCCTCCAGCAATTCATCACGCGAGACAATTTTTTTATGCTCTCTTATGAAAATCGAAAGCAGCTGAAATTCTTTTTGTGAAAACGAGATGCGGCTGTTCTTCCACTCCGCTTCATATTGATCTGGATATATCGTTAGACCGCCAAGCTCCACCAGTCTTGATTCCTGAGACAAAGAAGGAGAATACTCACCATAAGTCCGGCGCAGTACGCTTTTGATTTTGGCCATGACGACTTCTAAGTGAAACGGCTTTGTGATATAGTCATCGCCCCCGTTCTCAATCGCCATCACCTGATTCAGTTCATCAGTCCGCGCCGAGATAAAAATAATCGGAACATTGGAAACCGTCCGGATTTGCCTGCACCAATAAAACCCGTCAAAAAAAGGGAGATTAATATCGAGCAGCACAAGATCCGGTTTCATTTCCGCAAATTCTTCCTTTATGTCATTCAGCTTTTCAGCTATTTTTATATGATATCCGTATTTCTGAAGATGGCCGCCAAGCAATGAAGCAATCCGTTCATCATCTTCCACGAGTAAGATCCGATACACGTTTATCCCCCTTATATGTCTAGCACGGTGATTTTTCTAGAAGATTCCAAAATTATTATAGCATGAAGGAGGAATAGGAAACCCGACATTCGTTATGATAGAATACGAAAGGAAAATATTTCATATTCGGAAGGTGTCTCTTTGAAGAAAATGATGATAATGCTGGTTATAACGGCAACTCTTTCAGCTTGCCAGCCCAACTATACAGGCAAATACATCGTCTGGGGAAATACACTGTCAGAAAACAACAAAGAATGCCTGAAAGACAATCAAATTCCTTACAAGAAGGAAAATGGAAATGTATCTATTCCAGAGGATGCATTTGATGCAGCCATCAATACGTGTTCATAAAGGTGAAAACTGCTGAAACCAAAGAAAAAAGCTTGCAGACATTCTGCAAGCTTAACCCTTAAAAAAATGAGCTTTTAGTTTCTCTTCGAACTCCGTGCTGGTGATGTCCCTCTTCTGTACTTCTCCGTCATTTTCTTGAATCGTAAGATGACGGTCTGACATGACGATCCGTCCGTTCGGGGTCAGCTTAGAAGCAAGCAGTGATTTATTAAAGGGCGATTTTTCATGAGAGTGGATTATATCCTTCATCATGTCTAAATCACGGACGTCACTTTCATCAAGGGTAAAGGCATAACCGATTTGCCAGCCTTCTCCTTTGTCCATCAACAGAAGATGGGTGCCCATTTCCGTCGCTTTTTCCTTGATTCGGAATGCTCCCACAGGAGATTGTACCGTTTCTCCGGAAAGCGGTATCGGCTCCAGCGCCAGGTTGATGCCAAAACCAATATCAACAATGTAATCTCCCTTTTCTGCCGACAGCCATACAGCAGCATGGGTTCCTTCTAATGCCCACTCTTCTTGCTTTCCTGCATAAACTGTTCCGCGGATGAGCTTCACATGAAAACCGGCATCGCGTAAGACATAATAAAGAAAACCATTCAGGTCGTAGCATAGTCCCCCATGCTGTTCTTTGATCAGACGGCGCCAAAGCTCCTCTTTGGTTACCTTATAATTCTCTTTTGCAAGAACTGCCCGATTTTCAAAAGGGTATCGGTACGCCATTGCTTTTAGAAAAAGGGGAAGATCGTCGAAGCTGACATGATCCTTCTTCCAGCCGATTTTCTTAAAACAGTCTTTCAGAAAATCATTCATTTTGTATCACCTAAACTTCCTCTTGAACATACGCCGAAAGCTTTTCCAGCGCCTCTTGTTCATCTTCTCCCTCGGCAACCAATGTGACTTCTGTGCCTGTGCTTACTGCAAGGCTCATCAGTCCCATGATGCTTTTCGCATTTACTTTTTTCCCATCCTTCTCAAGAAACACATCTGACGTAAACCGGTTTGCTTCTTGTACAAACAAAGCAGCAGGACGCGCCTGCAGTCCTGTCTTTAATCGAACTTCCACTTTCTGCTGAACCATAAGATCTCCCCTTTTCTTTACGGTTATTTTAAAGTGACGGTTTGCCCTGTCCGCAGCTGTTCTGCGATTTCGTCAAGCTTTCTCAGCCTGTGATTGATCCCTGATTTGCTGATTTTTCCGCTCGCTACCATTTCCCCCAGCTCTTTCAGCGTCACTTCCTGGTAATCAATCCGCAGCTGCGCGATTTCCCGAAGTTTTTCAGGAAGCGCCTCCAAGCCGATTCTTTCATCGATGTATTTAATATTTTCTACCTGTCTGAGCGAAGCCCCGATGGTTTTGTTTAAGTTGGCTGTTTCACAATTGACAAGGCGATTAACCGAATTTCTCATGTCTCTGACGATTCTGACATCCTCAAAACGCAGCAGCGAATTATGTGCGCCGATTACGTTCAGAAATTCAGTAATCTTTTCAGCCTCTTTTAAGTAAGTGATATAGCCTTTTTTCCGTTCGAGCGTTTTGCTGTTTAAATGAAACTCATTTAACAGGTCGCATAATGAATCGTTATGCTCTTTATAAAGAGAAAAAATTTCTAGATGGTACGAGGAGGTTTCCGGGTTATTGACTGAACCTCCCGCCAAAAATGCCCCTCTCATGTAAGAACGTTTGCAGCATCTCTTTTTGACAAGCTCTTTTGAAATATTTCGCTCAAACACAAAATTCTCGCCGAGTATTTTTAAATCCTCTAAGATGAACTTTGCATTCTCTGAAAAACGCACAATATAGACATTATTCTTTTTAAGCCGCATTTTCTTTCTGACCAGCAGCTCAACCGACACATCATATTGTCTTTTCAGCAATGTATAGATGCGACGGGCAATCGCTGCATTTTCAGTTTGAACATCAAGTACGAGATGGCGGTTAGCAAATGATAAAGATCCATTCATTCGGATAAGTGCAGACAGCTCTGCCTTAATGCAGCAGTCCTTCACTTCCAGGTTCGTTAATTCTTTTTTTGTTTCCGATGCAAATGACATATAGCCACCTCATTTCAAGGCTTCATTCTTTAAGTAAATCGACAAGAAGAGAAGCCACTTTATGTGTATCGTGACGAATTACGTCATTTTTATGTGTTACGATTTGATCTCTGATAACTTCAAGCCCCATCGCTTTCAGCTCTTCGATATCAAAATCAACAGGACGCGCCGATTCTGCTGCGTACTTACGTTTTATTTCGTCAGGAATGTCTTCACTGTTAACCAGTATGGTATCGATAAAGCCGCAGCCCATATGCTGATTGAGCGCTTTCACATGATCGGCAGCGGTATAATGTAGCGTTTCTCCGGGCTGTGTCATCACATTGCAGATATATACTTTTTTCGCCGGCGCCTTGATCACTTCTTCTCCAATTTTCGGGACGAGCAAATTAGGGAGAATACTGGTATAAAGGCTTCCCGGTCCGATAATAATCAGATCCGCTTCCCTGATTACTCCTATCGTTTCCGGCAGCGGATCAATGTTTTCAGGCGTCAGAAAAACGCGCTTAATACGCTGGCCGTACTCCGGAATAGTGGACTCGCCTGAGACCACGCGCCCGTCCTCCATTTCGGCATGCAGAACAACACTGGCATTGGCTGCCGGCAACACCTTTCCTCTTACATTCAGCACCTTGCTCATTTCTGTGACAGCGTGAAAAAAATCACCGGTTATATTCGTCATCGCTGCCAAAATTAAATTTCCGAGTGAATGGCCCGTTAAGTCGTTCCCTTTATTAAAGCGGTGCTGAAAGAGATCTTCAACTAGCGGCTCCACATCGGATAAAGCGGCAAGTACATTTCTGATGTCTCCTGGTGGCGGGATTTGCAGTTCGTTCCGCAGCCGCCCCGAGCTACCTCCGTCATCAGCGACTGTGACAATCGCCGTAATATCAACGGGCTTATGCTTTAAGCCCCGAAGCAATACAGAAAGGCCCGTGCCGCCGCCAAAGATTGCGATTTTCGGTTTTTGTTCCATTTTATTTCCGGCTTCTCTTTTCAATGTCCCGGTGAGTAACATGAGTATAGTAATCCTTTTTGAAATAGTCAGCTAAATACTCGGCAAGTGTCACAGAGCGGTGCTGGCCCCCTGTGCAGCCAATCGCAATGACGAGCTGGCTCTTTCCTTCTCTTTTGTAGGACGGCAGCATGAAGCTGAGTAAATCGATTAATTTTTCATTGAACTTTTGTGTTTCATTCCACTTCATGACGTAAGAGGATACCTCTTCATCTTTTCCGGTCAGCGGCCTCATGCTTTCGATATAATATGGATTCGGCAAAAATCTGACATCAAAGACGAGATCGGCATCAATCGGAATACCGTATTTAAAACCAAATGACATGACATTTACCGTAAATGTCTCTCCTTGGTTTGTCGCAAAATGCTTTACAATTTTCTCGCGCAGATCGCGCGGCTTCATGTCTGATGTATCATAAATCATTTGAGAGCGGCCTTTTAATTCCTCAAGCAGCTCGCGTTCCAGCGCGATGCCTTCGAGCGGAAGACCAGTCACTGCCAGCGGATGCGAACGTCTCGTTTCTTTATATCTTGTCACGAGAATCGAATCCTTCGCGTCTAAAAATAAAATTCGCGGTGTAATCCACGGATTTTCCGCCATTTCATCCAGCGCCTCAATCAGCCGGTCAAAAAATTCACGGCCGCGCAAATCCATAACAAGCGCGACCTTGCTCATTTTCGAATTTGATTCCTTCATCAGCTCTAAAAATTTCGGAAGCAATGAAGGCGGCAGATTATCGACGCAGAAATAGCCGAGATCTTCAAAGCTTTGAATCGCAACGGTTTTTCCCGCTCCCGACATACCGGTTATAATGACAAGCTGAATATCATGTGATTCACTAACACTCATCTTTCTCCCCCCTGACTTGTCTTTCTATTTGATGTGCTGCGGATCTAAACGATAACTGAGCAGCTCAAACTCCGGTGTATACGTAAATGTGCCGTGCAGCAGCCCTTGTCCCTTCATCATAAAGTCGAGGATATGGCCGTCTCCCGGGGCCATAGGCAGGTTTTGAATATCCTTCACATTGTGCCACTGCAAAATGCCTTCTTCTGATTCAGACACATTTTCTCCCGTATAGGAATCAGCAACAAACGTAAACATCATCCACTCAGACACAATGTGGTCACCGTCTTTAATAATAAAGGTAAAAACGCCTTTTAGCTGAGGATTTATGATATAGATACCAGTCTCTTCTCTGAATTCTCTGATGACGGAATCCCTGACTGATTCTCCGCTCTCCATCTTGCCTCCCGGCGCGACCCACCAGCCGCGTCTTGGCTTTTGAAGAAGAAGAACTTTGTCATCCGCCTTGAGAACACAATTTGTCACTCTTTGCAAGTACGTCACCTAACCTTCTCGTCCTGTCATCGTCTCTTTATTATACCGTTTCAAGATGCCTCTCACAATGAAGAGACATTGACAATCTTTTCTTCTATTTTACAGCATATTCTTTCCCGCGTTCAGATGATTTTATTGTGAAAGGACATTGTCTTTTATTTTTGGACAAAAAAAGGACACGGATAACTGGAGAATCCGTGCCAAAAGTGTATTCATTATAAAAAGGGGGTCAATTACTTTATTAATCATAACCGATAAGTTTTACACAACTGTTACAGCGGAATTAAAACCCAGTAACGTTATGTGAAACTCGTATGACAGCCCTTTTTATTTTAAGGTTTTCAGCGTTTCCTGGAGCTCTTCGACATAATGCTGTACGCTTTGTGCCGCAATACTTCCGTCACCTGTAGCCGTTACGATTTGGCGCAATGATTTTTCGCGAATGTCTCCGGCTGCGAAAATCCCTTCAACCTTTGTTTCCATTCGGTCGTTGGTTTCGATGTAGCCTTCTTCATTTGTGATGCCAAGGTTTTCAAACGGTTTAGACAGAGGAAGCATACCGATATAAATGAATACGCCGTCTGTTGTGAATTCACTTTCTTCACCAGTTACCGTATCCACAAGCGTCACTTTGCCGACTTTGCCGTTTTCCTCATGAATTTCCTTCACGGTTTTATTCCATAAGAAATCTACTTTTTCATTATCAAACGCTCTCGCTTGGAGAATGCTTTGCGCACGTAGTTTGTCACGTCTGTGTACAATCGTTACTTTTGAAGCGAAACGTGTTAAGTACACGCCTTCTTCAACCGCTGAGTCTCCTCCGCCGACAACAACCAGCTCTTTACCTTTAAAGAAAGCGCCGTCACATACTGCACAATACGAAACACCGCGGCCGCCCAATTCTTTTTCGCCAGGTACGCCGATTTTTTTATACTCTGCACCTGCGGCAATGATAACAGCACGTGCTTTATATTCTTTTGAACCGGCTTTCACAACTTTGTACTCTTTGCCGTCCACAATTTCTTTAATATCGCCATAAGCGTATTCCGCGCCGAATTTCTTCGCGTGTTCAAACATTTTGTTGGAAAGCTCAGGTCCGAGGATGCTTTCGAAACCAGGATAGTTCTCCACATCTTCCGTGTTTGCCATTTGGCCGCCCGGAATTCCTCTTTCAATCATTAATGTCGATAAGTTTGCTCTAGATGTGTATACAGCGGCCGTCATCCCAGCAGGACCCGCGCCGATAATAATCACGTCATATATTTTTTCTTCTGACACACTCATTCACTCCTTAAAACGTCTTTTCGAGTTGGGCTCTTCCTTATATGATAAGAATCCCCATCAAACGTATTCCTTACCCATATCCTATAAAATCTCATAGTGATACGCCATTTTTTTGCTCATTTTTTTCGAAATGCGATTAAATGTATTTCAAAAGGGTATGTATTTAATAAAGAAAGAGCCTTCTGTCCATAGAAGGCCCTTGTCTTATTTATTATTGAACAACACGTCTTACAACGCCTTTAAATGCTTTTTTCCAGTACACGTTGTTCATAGAGTCAACAGATACACCATGAGATGTATTGTCGTTAAGGAACGTACCGTTTCCTAAGTAGATTCCAACGTGACCATTTGTTTTGTATGTGTCAAAGAAAACTAAGTCTCCGCGTTTCATGTCTGACGCGCTTACAGCTTGTCCTCTTCCAACTAAAGTATCAGTCGTTGTTCCGCCGACAGGTCCAAGGTTGACACCTGCAGAAGCGTAAGCCCAGCGAACGAATGATGAGCAGTCAAAAATACGGTTGTTGATATCAGACTGAGAGCGTCCGCCGCCAAACTTGTACGGAGATTGTCCGACAATGCTTGAACCAACGCTGATCGCGCCTTCAATTCCGCCTGAGTTGCTGATGACAGTGCCGCCTGAGTTATTGCTTGAGCTGCTGCTCTTCTTAGAAGATGAGCCGTTAGACGAACTGTTAGATGAACCCTTAGAAGAGTTGTCTGAAGAATCATCATCAGATGAGCTTGCTTTTGCTGTTTCAGTTGTAGCCGTTTGGCTGTCATCTGTTTGTGTTTCATCAGATGCTTTTTGTGCTTCTTCTTGCTTTTTGATCAGGGCAGCCGCAGCTTCTTGTTGTTTTTTGATACGCGCTTGTTCTTCTTCAGTATCTGCTTTTTGGTTTGCAAGGTCAGCTGCTTCTGATTTTAATTCAGAAATCGCTTTAGCCGTTTTCTTCTGGCTTTCTTTTGCTTCGTCGAAAAGCTTGTCTTTTTCATCAAGCTGTTTATCAAGATCTTTTTGCATTGTTTCTAATTTAGCCAGTGCAGCTTGTACTTCTTTCAGCTTATCATTCAGATCCGCTTCAGAGTCTTCAAGCTTCGCTTTATCCTGCTCTTGCTGCTTGATTAAATCTTTGTCTGCATCCACAATAGATGAAACCGCAGTCGCACGTGAGATAAAATCACCAAAGCTCGTTGATCCTAAAAGTACATCTATGTATCCTTGAGATCCGCCGCTTTCCTGTAAAGAACGAACGCGTTTTTTCAGGATTTCGTTGCGTTTTTCGATGCGTGCTTCTGTTTCTTTAATCTCTTTTTTCAGTTTTTTGATTTCTTCTTTTGTTTTATCGTTTTCTTCTTTTTTATCATCGATTTTGTTGCTTGTATCGAGCGCCTTAGCGTTAATGTCTTTCAGTTCTTTTTCAATCTTTGATTGGTTTTCCTGAAGTTCAGTTAATTCTTTTTCCTTCGCTTCAATGCTGGAAGCAACCTCAGATTGCTTGCTTTCGATTTTTTGTTTCTTTTCATCTAATGTTTCCGCCGATGCAGTTTTACTTGTAAATGGGATCAAAAAACTGCTTGTCCCGATGACGGAAGCCAAACCAAGTGTCAATAAACTCTTTCTCACTTTTTATATCCTCCCTTTTACTGTGAACCTGTTCTCATTTGGAATTGTATTTTGAACATCAAGTTTCGTTCCTCATACTCTACGAGGAATGATGATTGTTTATGGTTAATTATTCTGTGCATCTCTTAATCTGGGTGTATAGCGTTTATTTCACATCATATGTAAAAAACACTAATTCCTTATGTACGAGAATCATTATACCATCAAGTTTCGACAAATTAGCGATAAATTTTATTACATTTGTGTTTCAAACAGATGTCAGGTTGCACATCATTTGTCATTTTTCTTAAATTGATAAAAAACCTGTCGACATTACTTTATTAATATACTTCTTAGAACAAAAAGAGAGTTGATTCCGCGAATCAACTCTCCATCAATATACTATTCTAAAATATCATCAATATATTTCATATATTTCGTCAAAGTAGCCGGAGAGATGCCAAATTGGGCTGCCGTATCTTTTTTGGTGTCATGTTTGCCATGGGCTTCTTTCCAAATATAGTAGATAGCCGCAGCCCATCCGCTCACATTTTTCAGCGGCCCCGCTGCGCGGATTTGCTGTATCACATGGAATACCCAGCAGCTCATGACTTCTGTTTTCATCTCATCCTGTTCTGCTTCTTCCAGCAATTTAACCGTTTGATAAGCAAAAAGCGCATCCTCTGACACATCTGCTGCTGCGGAATCTCCGTTTAAGAGCAGCTTAACGAAATGGTTTTCAAAAGGAGCGGTGATGCGCTTCGAGCGTATCACGGCTTCAAGATGCTCCGTTTCACCCTTGGTGCTGCTGATATAATAGGCCGCCAATCGCTGTTCTACTGACGAAGGAAGTACTTCCCGCCGCTCAATCCACGGAGCCGGACGGTCTGCTCCTGGATATTGCGACTCGACTTTTCTCCATACCGTTTCGGCAAATTCTTTATGGTCCGTAAAGTAAGCAGAGCACGAGAGCCAGTAGTAAAATGTGTCGTCTCCTTCAAAACCGCTTTTATATAGTGATCTGAGCCATTTGTACCCGATATCATACCGGCCGACAAGCGACAGAGTGGCACCCAGTTTATAGCGCTGTTCAAATAACATTGGATATACATTTGAAAGCTGATCACTCAGCTCTGCCACCTTTTCATCTTCTCTTTCATAATAGTAGAAAACAAGAAGATTACATAATGCGTGAAGATTTCCTTCATTATGATTCAGCACTTGATAAGCCGTTTGTTTCGCTTTCACAACATTGCCGGAATAAAAGTGGGCAAGGGCGAGATTATTATAAGCGGACCAAAGCTCAGGATATTCGTGTGTGATTTCCTCAAGGGCCGCAACGGCTTCAGCAAGCTGACCGCTTTCAAGCAAGGACTTCGCCCGGTCCTGTTTGATGAGCAATTCATCCTGATCATATAAAGAATCCTCAGGCCCGCCGTCTCCTAAATCAAGCAGTTCAAGCAGACTATCGTTCTCTTCGGAAAACTCACCGTCCGGATCAGCGTCTGAATAAGCGGCAGCTTCTTTATAAGCTTCCTGAAAGAGTCCCAGATGGGCAAAGTTATTTGCTTTAAAATAATGGCATTCCGGCATTTCCGTCTCAAGATTCGCCAAAATATAATCAAGCAAATCGTTTGATTCCTGGTATTGCCCCATCTCAGAATAAATGACCGCAAGCTGCGAAAGCATCTCTGAATCCTTCGGCTCCAAATGAACCGCGCGCTGGATCAGTTTGCTTGCCCGCTTCAGATTGCGTTCTTTATACGCCTTCAAACCTTTATGAAAAAAATAATGTCCATCTTGAAGCAGCTGGACAATTTGTGCGTGATTTTTATGTTCAGAAGTGTGTTTTCCCACAACTACCCTCCGTTTTATACAATATTACCGTCAGTAGTATACCATAAATCGCAAACCCCTCAATAGTTCAAAAGGAAGGATTGGGAAAATCCCTCCTCTTTTTTTTACTGGCTGAATCGACCAGAATTTACCCGGCTTTGTTTTCTAAATCCGCATTCATTTTAAGCTGCTGTTCAGCAAAATCTCTGTAAAGGTCATGGGAAGCCATTAATTCATGGTGCGTGCCGCGTCCCGTAATTTCCCCTTTTTCAACAAATAATAGCTGATCAGCATCTACAACAGTCGATAAGCGGTGAGCGATGACAATTGTTGTCCGGCCTTCCATCAGCACCTCTAGTGCCTGCTGCACTGATTTTTCAGATTGGCTGTCGAGGCTGGATGTGGCTTCATCAAGCATCAGGATGCTCGGATCACGGAGAAGCGCCCTGGCAATCGCAATTCTTTGTCTCTGTCCGCCCGACAGCATAATGCCGCGTTCGCCCACTTCAGTATCAAGCTGATTCGGCAGCTCCTTTATAAAATTAAGAGCGTATGCCATCTCCGCTGCTTTTTCGATTTCGACATCCGTTACCTCACGTTCCAGCCCATAACAAATATTTTCTCTGATCGTTCCCGACATTAACGGACTTTCCTGTGACACGTAGCCGATATGCTGACGCCACGATTCGAGCGAATACGTATCCACCGGCTCGTCTCCCAGCCGAATGGTTCCTTCAGTCGGAGAATAGAAACGTTCAAGCAGCTTAAACAGCGTGGTTTTCCCGCCGCCGCTCGGCCCAACAATTGCTGTTACTTTCCCCGCTTCAATCACAGCGCTGATATCCTTCAAGATCATCTGCCCAGGCTTATAGCCAAAGGACACTTGATCAAGCCGGATAGGCAGATGCGCGTTGTCAATTTGGTTACCTGTGGCGGTATCTTCCTCTTCCTCTGCCAAAATCTCAATCATCCGTTCCGTTGCACCGATTGATTTTTGCAGCTGTGTGAAGAACGTTGTAATCTGGCCCATCGGCATTATGATTTGAAACAAATATAAAATAAAAGCCACGAGTGCTCCGGCAGTCAATTCGCCTGATGACACCTGCATACCGCCGTATCCAATAACAGCCACGAGTGCGGCCATTAATACGAGAGAAATAAGCGGCCCGACAAGCGATTGCACCTTCGCTTCACGAACCCCCAGCTGGAATAATGAAGAAATCCCCAGCTTTCCGCGTTTGTATTCGACTTCCTCTGCATTTGAAGCCTTCACAAGCCTGATTTCCGGAAGTATTTGATTGAGCAACCCTGTAAAACGTGCGGTTTCATCTTGAGTTTCCCGAGAAATGGAGAACATCTTCTGGCCGATCGGCACTAAAATCAGCGCAGCTAATGGAACAACAACTAAAACAAGCAGCGTCAGCTTCCAGTTCATAATGAATAAGATGGTGAGTGATCCAATGACCGAAATGATGCCTGTTATAAATCCGCTGATATGGCTGGTGATCAGCTCTTTTACCACCATCGTATCATTCGTGACCCGGCTGACAGTTTCACCGGAAGCGTTAGTATCGAAATAAGATACAGGAAGCTTTATTAATTTCTTCCATAATAAATCCCTTAACCCAGAGATGATTTTTTGCCCGCTATAGTTTAGCGCGTATGTAGCGTAGGCGCTTAAAGCGGCTTGAATAAGAAATACGAGCGCGATCAGCCCGATTTGCGTGCCGGACAGCGCTGACATGGAAAAACCGTCGACAAGCTGTTTCGTTAATAAAGGAATCAGCAGGCTGACCAGTGTTGTCACAATACTGAGAATCAGCGCAAAAGCGAGCTTTCCATAGGATGGGTTTGTCTGTTTCACTAATGCAAAAAAGGCTTTGAATTTTCTTTTAGGTTGCTGTGTTGACATAGTATTTTTCCCCCTGTTTCAATCCCTTTACGCGGTCAGCAAGGTTGAACGGAATATAATAGGATTATTTTTACTCTTTCTAAATCATAACAATGGAGAGAGACTTTTTCAGTATATTTTTCTTGTACACTGAAAATAAAAATCCCCTATTCATGACTCGAATAGGAGACGTTTCATATTATAGATCCTTTTCAGGCTTCTTTTTTCGATACGTTAAGGTAACCTCTTGCTGTCTCAGGTCTTCAATGATCATTTTGAACCGGTCAACCTTTGCAGTATGCTCTTCTATTATCGTTTGAAGTGCAGTTTTCTGCTTTTCGCTTTTCGATTCAAGCTCTTCTTTTATTTTTTTGACAATCATTCCTTTTTGCCCTTTGATTTCTTCTTTTAATGCAGACTCAAATTTTTTAGTCAGGCTGAGAATGTCGTTGATGGGTTTATTGAGACTGCCCGCTTTCCCCTTCATTTCGTCATGGTTTAGAAACATATAGGTGGTTGTTACAACTTCTGTTTCACTTTCTGAAAATAAGGAAGTCACTCTGTCTATTCCTCCTAAGGCTGAAAATCGAATAGCTGTGAGATCATTTCTTCTTTTTCAAATAGCTTTTCGATGCTCTCGCGGATATTTTTGATAAAATTCTTTTTTTCCGATGTCTGTTTTTTTAGTTCTGCAACAATTCCGGCATTAGCAGGGAGAGCACCTGTATGGAACGATTCATGAACTGATATTTTCTCTAATTTATCGAATGTGTGACTGAAACCGGCCGCAAGCCGGAATTGAAGATCGAAGGCATAATGCGAAGGATTTTCTTCCATATGTTGAATCGACGTGATGATTGCCTGTTTTTTGTCTATAAACTCTTCATCGATTTCCTGACGGAATACCTTTTGGTACGCGGAAATCGCATCTTCCATATCTTCAACAATCTTCATGCCATTTTGATAGATTCTGACAGCGGATGAGATATTGACTTTAATCGTTTCTCCCGAGCCGCCCTTCCCTGTAAAGTAAATATCGGAGCCTTTATAGCTGAAGCCTTTTTCCTTTGATAAAGCGTTCAGCATTTGAACGATGCTGTGGCCGTCGACGATGAGTTTTAATGCGTCTTTTGTTTCTTTGTCGAGTGTTTCTATCGAGGACAAAATTGATTTTACATACTCCACTATTTCACCAACGTCTTTTAAAGCTTGCGTAAATTGACCATGCTTTAAATGATCAATGAAATGTTCGTATCGTGATTCTATACCTCTCATACTCGCATTAAGATTCGTTAATTCTTTTTTGATCACTTTCTTTTGCGTTCCATCAATATACCCATTTTCAGCAAGCTGATCTACGACCGGGCCGCTGTTTCTCAATAAGGTATGGAGAAAACCTAAAAACGCTGGCAAATTCTCTTTAATTCGGCCATACATTTGCTTAACGTCATCAAAGTTTTCATAAATGACACTCGCTTTCGCTAAAGCACCATCTGTGTACTTCACTTTATCTATCAGCTCTATGTCAATCCCGCTTGCAGCCTTTACAAAACCGTTCAAGCCATCTTTTTCATAGTCATCCTTATATTTTTGAAGGAATCCTTGAATCGCTCTCACGTCTTCATCAGGAATCCCATCCATAATATTTCGGATGCCTTTTACACTTGTATTTGTATCCGCCATCTTCACATCGCCGAATGTAATGAAGTCTGCCTTGCCGCTCGCACCGTACAGAGGGTCATCCTTTGAGATGCGCTGGGTGATGTTTGCTGTTACGCCTTTGTCTTCATAATATTTTTGGATTTCTTTTTTTAGCTTTTCTGGTGGGATAGAATCAATATCTTCGTATTTATAACTAAATTTCCTAATAACATATCTATATAAACTTTCATCAGTTTCAAGTAATTGATCGATATTGACTTGAGCCCCATTTACACCATAAACCTCATCATATTCTCCATTAATCAATTGCACCATTACTTGGTTATTATTAGCAAGGGAATGTCCTAAGGCGAATGTTTTTAAATCCTCCGAGTCACCTGCTGCTTTCTTTACTTTTTTAGTAAACTCCTTTGTAGCCTCATACTGACTATGATCGATTCCTAAAAAAAGACCAAAAAAGTTATACGACCAATCCTTATTATCAGCACTGCCTTCTGAAATAATATGAAGCTGATCGATATGTTTTTTCTTATCTATTATATGGATTGCCGTCCCATCGTAACCTGATTCTCTGGTCGAACTTTCTATACTTGTATTCTGGTTTACAAGTTCACTGGAGGTGTATATTTCAATTTTTGTATTCTCCGGAAGATCGTGGCGGGTTTCCTCTTTATAAATTCTCCGTACATCTGATTCGAAATCCGCTTTGGCTTCCTTAACTTCACTTGCATTGATTGAGGCAAACTTTTGTTTATAGTCATATTCTAAATCAATTAGCCGTAACTTTACGTTCTCATTCTCAAATACATTTTTATTTTCCATCTTATTTCTCCTTTTTATCTATTAAAAAGGTGATAGAATTAATTAATTTCTCTACTTTATTTTTAGCCTTTTCTTCATCTAAGGAGCATGGTTGATTTTCATTTTTGCATCCGAAAGTAAAGGCGTATTCTACTCCTAAGTTATCTTCTTCTGTAGATTTCACATACCCGAAGTAACTGTATGAATCATTATATTTTCTATCAATATCGTCAAAGATGTCTTTTTTCTTAGCAAAGTAGATATCGGTTTTCTTTTTGCTACTTTTTTTGTATTCACCTTTATAATCATTTTTTCCACTAACAATATCTAGCATTGTCTCAGGTTCATTCACAAAACTTTCTTCTTTGTAATATGTTACATGGCCATCAAACATTACATTGGTGTCTTTATCATAACTATTAAATCCAATACTTTCTTTGTTTTTCCCAGTTAAAGATGACCTTCTTGATAGATATTCCGCATCCTCAGGAAACAACATCCTAAACCCTTTCAGCTTAGACTCCAACAAATAATACCCCGGCTCTTCTTCCTTCGTTGACACCATGTACTCTCTCGTTTTCTCATCCTGAAACGCCGGAACTTGCGGCAGGTCTTTTGGATCCATGTCTTTTGGTCTTACGGCTTCTGTTTTATTGTCATTTGTGGTGTTTTTATCATTGTCGTTCATACTGCATCCTCCTGTCAGGGCAAGTAATAAGCTGAAGCAAATAAAGATAATCTTTTTCATTACGAACCTCCAAGGGTTTTGTGAGATCATTCTATTTTTAAAAAGTAATACTATTGACCCGGTTACGGGGTGATTATATTATCCTTTTCCATGTTACATCATGGCGGAATTTGGATAAATAGGAAATCAGACTTGGTTTTGATCTCTTTTTATTAACAAATCAAGCAAAACACCTCGTACACACCCAAATACCTATTTCTTTTTTCATAAAATATGACTCTTACCTTATTTTTCAGAATGGCTTCTATATAATTGTACTCTAAGTTATTTTAACGCCTTTTCAATATATTCTTATTTTCCACTCTCTATTTCCCCTTTTTAAGTATTAAAAAGGTAATAGAGTCTATTATTTTTTTAACTTTTTTTCTTGCTTCTTCTTTCTTTAATGAACAAGTCTCTTCATCTTTATAGCAGGCAAATCGAAAAGAATACTCTATCCCCAGATAATCCTCTTTTGTTGATTTAACATAACCAAAAAATCTATAAGACAAATTATTCTTTCCCTCTACATCATCAAAAACGCTTTTCTTTTGAGCAGAATATACAATTTTATCAGATAGCTTTCTTTCTTCATATTTTCCTTTATAGCTATTTCTACCGCTTACAATGTCCAGCATTGTATCCTTGTTATTCGCAAAACTTTTTTCTCGATGATAATCCAATTGCCCATCATATTGAATGTTAGTTTTTTTATTGAAACTATCAATTATTATTGTTTCCTTATTTTTGCCAACACTTGAAAATTCAGATACGTACTTCGCTTCTTCCGGAAACAACATCCTAAACCCTTTCAACTTAGACTCCAGCACATAATACCCCGGCTCCTCTTCCTTCGTTGACACCATATACTCTCTCGTTTTCTCGTCCTGAAACGCCGGAACTTGCGGCAAGTCTTTTGGATCCATGTCTTTTGGTTTTACGGCTTTCGTTTTATTGTTATTTGTGATGCTTTTTTCACTGTCGTTCATACCGCATCCGCCTGTCAGGGCAAGTAATAAGCTGATGCAAATCAAGATGATTCTTTTCATGACGAACCTCCATGGGTTTTCGGCTTATTTACCTAAATCATATTTTGACCTTATTACAAAGTGATTTTTAGCCTTACCTTTATATTCTCAACTTCCAATCTATTTTTGTTTTCCGTTTTATTTCTCCTGTTAATGACTTAAAAAGGTGATGGATTTTACGTGCTTTTTAACCTTATCTCCTAAATTGTCTTTATCTAACGTACAAGGCTTCTCATGATTTGGACATCTAAACATAAACGAAAATACGATACCTACTTGTTCTTTCTCAGTAGACTTAATATAACCAAAATATCTGTATGAAAAATTGTATTTATTTTTGTCATTTTCAAAATTATTTTTCTTGTGAGCAATATAAATATCTTTATCCTCGTTCTCTAGTTTTTCAAAATTGCCATTATAACCATTTTCACTTCTAACTTGGTCTAACATTGTCTCAGGATTGTTAATAAAAGTTACTCCTTGATAATACTCTATTTGTGCATTTAGCATTTTATTTTTGGTTTTATCAAAACTATCAAATGGAATAATTTCTTCATTTTCATCACGGCTAGACAAATAGCTTGAAAATTCCCCATCCTCCGGAAACAACATCCTAAATCCTTTCAGCTTAGACTCAAGCAAATAGTACCCAGGCTCCTCTTCCTTTGTTGACACCATGTACTCTCTCGTTTTCTCATCCTGAAACGCCGGAACTTGCGGCAGGTCTTTTGGATCCATGTCTTTTGGTTTTACGGCTTCTGTTTTATTTTCATTGTTTTTGCTGTTTTTTTCATTGTCGTTCATACTGCATCCTCCTGTCAGGGCTAGTAATAAGCTGATACAAATCAAGATAATCTTTTTCATTACGAACCTCCAAGGGTTTTGTGAGATCATTCTATTTTTCAAAAGTCATACTATTGACCCGGTTTTGGGGTGATTATATTATCCTTTTCCATGTTACATCATGGCGGAATTTGGATAAATAGGAAATCAGACTTGGTGTTGACCTTCTTTTATCCATTCGGAATGTGAAATACCCATTACATTTTTCATTGCAAAAAAAAAAGAGCCGTTATCCATAGGCTCTTTTCATTTACGATTCAGAATGGCGTTTTCTCAGCACTTCCAGCACATCATCCAGCGGCAATGCTTGTTCTCTGAGCAGGACAAGGAGGTGATACAGCAGGTCTGCCGCTTCCCATTTCAGTTCCTCGTGATCGCGGTTTTTGGCGGCGATGATGACTTCTGATGCTTCTTCACCGACTTTTTTCAAAATCTTATCGACGCCTTCGTCGAAAAGGTAAGTGGTGTAAGCTCCTTCAGGCATTTCCGCTTGGCGTTCTGCGATGACGCGCTCCAGCTCGCTTAAGATGTCAAATCGGCCGGAAGTTTGTTCTTCTGTCTGTTCCTTTGTAAAACAGCTGTAGCTGCCTGTGTGGCATGCCGGGCCGGACGGCTCTACAAGCACGACCAGTGCATCTTGGTCGCAGTCATATCGGATGCCCTTGACGGCTTGCGTATTCCCCGATGTTTCTCCCTTGTGCCATAGCTCTTGCCGCGAGCGGCTGTAAAACCACGTTTCTTTCGTTTCCAGTGTTTTTTCGTACGATTCCCTGTTCATATATGCAAGTGTCAGTACTTCTTTGCTTGCCGCGTCCTGGACGATGGCAGGGATTAACCCGTCTTCGTTAAAACGCAGTTCATCTGCCTGTTTCATCTCACATTCACCCCGTGCTCTTTCAAGTATGATTTCACTTCTTTAATTGATGTTTCTTTATAATGAAAAATGGAGGCAGCCAGCGCGGCGTCCGCTTCCCCTTTTGTAAAAGCCTCGAGCATATGCTGCGCGTTTCCTGCTCCCCCTGAGGCGATGACAGGAACCGGAACAGCTTCTGACACGAGCTTTGTCAGCCTGTGGTCAAAGCCTTTTTTCTCCCCATCTGAGTCCATGCTGGTCAGGAGGATTTCTCCGGCTCCGCGTTTGACAGCTTCCTTCGCCCATGCTGTAACTTCCCAATCCGTTTTCTTTCTGCCGCCATGCGTGTAAACCTTATACGTGTCAGACTCTTCGTCGTACTTGGCGTCTATGGCGAGTACGATACATTGAGAGCCGAAAAACTCCGCGCCTTCTGTAATCAGCTCGGGACGGAGAACAGCTGCCGTGTTTACAGAAACTTTGTCCGCGCCGGCACGCAGAATCGTTTTCATATCGCTAAGCTGATTGATGCCGCCTCCGACTGTAAATGGAATCGCAAGCTTTGCAGCAACCTGCTCTACGACGTCAACCATCGTTTTGCGGCCTTCATGCGAGGCTGAAATATCAAGAAACACCAGTTCATCCGCGCCTTCCTGATCGTATACTTCCGCCAGCTCGACAGGATCGCCGGCATCCTTCAGCTCAAGAAATTGAATCCCTTTGACAACGCGCCCTTCTTTCACGTCAAGACATGGGATAATCCGCTTTGTTATCATTTCCCCTTCATCCTTTCAAGCGCCTCGCCAAGTGTAAACTGGTTGGTATACAGTGCTTTTCCGATAATAGCTCCAGAAACCCCATTCGCATGATAACGGGCAAGAGCTTCAAGATCCGCAACGGAGCTGACTCCGCCAGAGGCGATGACAGATTTTCCGGTTTCCTTTGCGAGTTCCACTGTACTTTCGATATTGGGGCCTGACAGCATCCCGTCTGTCGCGATATCAGTAAAAATAAAAACTTCTGCGCCTTCATTGGCGAGCTCTTTGCCGAGTTCAGCCGCCTTAAGATTTGATGTTTCCAGCCACCCTTCTGTTGAAACAAAGCCGTTTCTTGCGTCCAGCCCGATGGCTATCCTTTCGCCATACTCTTTCAGCATTTTTTTTACAAACGGCGGATCAGAAACAGCGGAGCTTCCCAGGATCACGCGATGGACTCCTGCCGATAAG
Organism: Bacillus sp. B28; assembly: GCF_029536185.1. NCBI lineage: Bacteria > Bacillati > Bacillota > Bacilli > Caryophanales > Bacillaceae > Bacillus > Bacillus sp. B28. The sequence continues at coordinate 3,473,244 of NZ_CP120511.1, forward strand.
TAATCGTAGACGTCGCTTTCCGAACGAATTCCGCCGCCGATTTCAACTTTCAGATTGAGCTTTTGTACAATTTCGATGACATGACGGTCATTTACTTTTTTTCCTTCCTTCGCGCCGTCGAGATCGACAAGATGAATCCATTCAGCCCCCTCACTCGTAAATAAAGAGGCCATGTCGAACGGTGAATCACCGTATACAGTTTCCTTGCTGTAATCACCTTGAACGAGGCGTACGCACTTGCCGTTTCTCATATCAATGGCCGGGTATAATGTAAAAGCACTCATTTTTTCACCTTCTGTTCTGCTGCCATTTTTGTGAATTGGATTAAGATAGACATTCCAACCGTGCTGCTTTTTTCCGGGTGAAACTGGGCGCCGAAGATGTTCTCTTTTCCGACAACCGCAGGCACCCGCACACCGTACTCGGCGCTTGCCAAAAGCGCGCCGTCATCCATTCCGTCAATATAATAGGAGTGGACAAAATAAGCGTAGCCTTCCTCCACTCCTGCCAGCAGCGGAGATTCGTTATGAAAGGAAAGGCGGTTCCATCCCATATGCGGAACCTTCAGCTTGTTTCCCTCCTGACCTTCCGGCTTCAGCCTGACCGCTTTTCCCTTTAACAAACCGAGGCCTGCAGCGGTTCCATGCTCTTCGCTCTCATCAAACAATAGCTGCATGCCAAGGCAGATCCCAAGAAGCAGTCTCCCCTCTGATACCATATCGTGAATGAATTGATCGAGTTTGGCGTTGCGCAAATTGTCCATCGCATCCCCAAATGACCCGACTCCCGGCAAAATGAAAGCATCGGCTTTTCTCAGCTCCTTTGGCATGCCAGAAACAAAGTACGGCATGCCGACACGCTCCAGCGCCTTTGAGACGCTGTATAAATTGCCCATTCCGTAATCTATCACACCGATCATTTACAGCATCCCTTTCGTTGACGGAATCCCTTTGACACGCGGGTCAATCGTTGTCGCTTCATCAAGCGCGCGTCCTAATGCTTTAAAAACAGCTTCTATCATATGGTGCGTATTTGTGCCGTAATGAACGATCACGTGCAAGTTCATCCGTGCTTCAAGCGCCAGCTTCCATAAAAATTCATGTACAAGCTCAGTATCGAAAGTTCCGACTTTCGCTGCCGGAAAGTCAGCACGCATTTCCAAGTGCGGCCGATTGCTTAAATCAACCACCACCTGCGCAAGCGCCTCATCCATCGGTACAAACGCCGAGCCGTAGCGTTTGATTCCTTTTTTATCGCCTAGTGCTTCAAGCAAAGCCTGCCCTAAGCAAATGCCGATATCTTCAGTTGTATGGTGATCATCTATATCAACATCGCCTTTCGCGTTAATGGAAAGATCAAATTGTCCGTGTTTCGTGAATAAATCCAGCATGTGTGTCATAAATGGCACGTCTGTTTTGATATCCGCTTGTCCCTCGCCGTCTATTGCAAATGCCAGCTCAATATCTGTTTCATTTGTTTTTCTGGCGCGATCTGCTTTTCTCATTTCGAATTCCTCCGTCCTCTCGCTTCGATTGATCTCGCGTGCGCTTCTAATCCTTCCAGTCTGGCAAAAGCCGCGATGCTATCCGCATGTTCTTCAAAGGCTGATTGGCTGTATGAAATAATGCTCGATTTCTTTTGAAAATCCGTGACGTTTAATGGGCTTGAAAATCTGGCTGTTCCATTTGTCGGGAGCACATGGTTCGGTCCGGCAAAATAATCTCCGACCGGTTCAGGGCTGTATCGGCCTAAGAAAATCGCACCTGCGTGCTTGATATTGCCAAGCAAAGCTTCGGGAGACTGTGTGATGATTTCTAAATGCTCCGGGGCGAGCGTATTGACTGTATTGACTGCTTCATCTATCGTTTCAGCCACATAAATAGATCCATAATCTCTCACTGAAGCTTCCGCAATATCTCTGCGCGGCAAGGTTTTAAGCTGCTCGTTCACCTCGGCTGAAACGGCCTCAGCCAGCGGCATGGAATCTGTGACAAGCACACATGAGCTGAGCATGTCGTGTTCCGCCTGTGACAGCAGGTCAGCGGCAATTTCCCGCGGGATAGCTGTTTCATCAGCCAGCACGACGATTTCACTCGGTCCGGCAATCATATCAATATCGACATCACCGAACACCTCTCGTTTGGCAAGCGCGACATAAATATTTCCCGGACCTGTGATTTTATCCACCGGCTCAATGGTTTCTGTTCCGTACGCCAGCGCTGCAATTGCCTGAGCCCCTCCCATTTTGTATATATCTTTAATGCCCAGCTCGGCAGCGGCAGCTAAGACTCCCGGAGACAGCCGTCCGTCTTTTCCCGGAGGTGTGACAAGAACAATTCTTTCCACGCCCGCTGTAAGCGCCGGAATGACATTCATCAAAACAGATGATGGATATGCGGCAGTTCCGCCCGGCACATAAACGCCGGCAGAATCAAGTGCTGTCACTTTCTGTCCCAGCATTGTGCCATCCTTTCTGTGATAAAACCAGGAAGACTGAAGCTGCCTTTCGTGATATTCAGTAATGTTTTTGATCGCTTGCCTGATCACCTGCAGCAGCTGGGGATCCAGCAAGCTGTATGCTTCTTCAATTTCTTCTGTTGTGACCAATGCGCTGTCGAGCTTGATGCCGTCAAACTTGGCCGTGTAGTCACGAACGGCCTGATCACCGTTTGCTTTTACATGTTCAATAATGGATCGGACCGCTTTTCTTTGTTCTTCCGTTCCGGCATCAATTGACCGCTTGAGAGAAAGCCGGTCCGCGCCGCTAATGATTTTGATTTTCATTTTGCCGTTTCTCCTTCCACAACAAGAGATAAACGGGATGCCATTTCGTCGATGACATCGTCCTTCATGCGATAGCTTACGGGGTTGACGATAAAGCGGGAGGTGATATCACAAATATGCTCTGTTTCAACGAGTCCATTTTCTTTGAGCGTCTGTCCCGTAGATACGATGTCGACTATTCTGTCCGCAAGCCCGATAAGAGGTGCCAACTCGATAGAGCCGTTCAGTTTAATAATCTCGACTTGCTCTCCCTGCTCCCTAAAATAACTGGAAGCCACATTCGGATACTTTGTGGCGATTCTCGGCGCGACGCCGCTCCAGTTTGTATCGTGAAGTCCGGCAACCGCCAGATGGCATTTGCTGATTTTCAAATCCAGCACCTCATATACATCGCGTTCCTCTTCCAGCATGACATCCTTCCCCGCAATTCCGACGTCTGCCACACCGTGCTCCACATATGTGGTAACATCCATCGGCTTTGCCAAAATGAAGCGGAGATTTTCCTCCGGCACGTCGATGATCAGCTTTCTGGAATCCTCAAACTCTTCCGGCAGCTTGTATCCCGCCTGCCGCAGCAGCCCTGCTGCTTCTTCAAATATTCGCCCCTTCGGCATTGCCATTGTGAGTAACTTACCCATTTTGCTCTTCCTTTCTGGCACCGATAAAATAGGTGACATTCGCAAATGATTTTGTCATCTGATCAATATTTTCAATCCCCAGTAAATCCTGAAGAACAACTTTTTTACCTTTCAAACGCTCTTCATTCGCAAAAGCAATGGCCTGCACCCGCTGTTCTTTGCTGAAAATGACAGCATCCATTTCACAAGGTTCGTCTTTCATATGGAGCGCTTCAATCATCCGGTCAATCCGAAGCCCAAAACCCGTCGCCGGCGCCGGTGAATTAAAATGTCCCAGAAGCTTGTTATAACGGCCGCCGCTGCCAATCACAAAGCCTACATTATCCGCGTACACTTCAAATAAAATCCCAGTGTAGTAGCTCATATGGCTGACCATATTCAGATCAAGACGGACATTTTCCGTACATCCGTAGTCCTCAAGAATCTCCCACAGCGCCTTCAATTCATCAACCACACTTTTACCTTGCGCTGAATCGACGATTTCTTCAGCACGTCTGCAAACTTCTATGCTCCCTCGCAATTCGAGAAGCTCAAGCAATCTGTTTTTATCAATGGAGGAAAGCGGAAGAGATTTGACGTGCTCTCTGTAGCCGACATAATTCTTTTCATATAAAAACCTCCGCAGCACGTCCGCTCGTTCAACATTCCCGAGCACCTCGACAAACAGGGCATCTGCAATGCCTGCGTGGCCGATTGCAATTTTAAATGAAGTCAAGCCGGCATTTTTTAACGCACCGATTACTAAGGCAATGACCTCTGCGTCCGCACTTGTCGTGCCATCACCGATCAATTCCACTCCAACCTGTTCAAACTCGGCAGGACGTCCGCCCTCGCGTTCCTGAGCTCTGAACACATTTACCGCATAGCCGACTCTGAGGGGATGATCATGTTTCAGCAGCTTTGATGCCGCCACCCTTGCGATCGGCCCTGTCATATCCGGGCGAAGCACCAGTGTCTTTCCATCCTGATCCAGAAGCTTAAACAGCTGCTGCTCTTTAATTGCTGACTGCACACCAACCGTATCGTAAAACTCCAGCGTCGGTGTTTCCATAAATTGATAGCCCCATTTATCTATCATATCGGTTAATGATTGCCTCACCTTTTTTTTCGTTTCATATAAACCGGGCAGTGTATCTCTCATGCCGTGCGGTTTTTCAAACATAAACATCAACCCGAGCACCTCCGTCATTGTTTGAAGGAAAATTCCGAATCCTTTAGTTCGCTAATATGATAATATGTTAGCAGATGAAAGAGTGGAAATCAATGCTTAACTTTCGCACGAATCTTTTTCGTTCAGAAATCCTCCTCCTAAATATGAAAAAGTCATGAATAAATGATGAAAGGTAGGTCATATCTCAAATTCTTGATGTTTGGCATGCTATAATACAAATCAAATAGAGAACAAGGAGTTAAAGATGAAAACACTGCGAACGTTATGTGTACTGATCATACTTTCTGCTGTCATTTTCTTCGGCATCAAAATATATGCAAAAGATATAGATATTTCGTTTTTCAAAATTGATTTAGGTGCAACGAAGAAGGAATCTGAAGCAGCAAACAAAGAGAAGAAACTGAAAGGAAGCGCTGAGCCGATGGACGTCACGCTTTTCAATCAGATGGATGCCCCAAAGCTCTATAATGGCTGTGAGGTGACGAGCCTTGCAATGGTACTGAACTATGCGGGATACAGCGTGACAAAGAATACACTGGCAAACCAGATCGCAACAGTGCCTTTGACATACAGCAGCGGATTAAAAGGTGATCCGAATGACGGATTTGTCGGTGATATGGCGAACGGCCCGGGGCTAGGTGTCTATCACGGCCCGATCTATCAGCTCGCTAAAACCTATGCGGGGGACAGCGTTTCTGATCTGACAGGAAAAAGCATCTCTGCTGTTTATGAGCAGCTTGAGAAAGGCAACCCGGTTTGGGTTATCACGACAGCTAACTTTACGCCGGTTGACAACATGCAGACATGGAAAACGCCAAACGGAACGATCGATATCACGTACAGCGAACACAGTGTCGCCGTCACGGGTTATGATGAAAATTACGTGTATGTGAATGACCCTTATGGCTATAAAAACAGAAAAACAGACCGGACCAGCTTCGAAAAAGCGTGGGTGCAAATGGGCAGCCAAGCCATCGTCGTTCAAAAGTAAAGCTGCCCGCTTTCACAAGCTTTTCTTATGCTCTCTCCTGAGCAAATACGCCAATATTCATGCTTAATGTTTAAATCAAGTAACAATGACGCATTTTCCATTTCCCATCCAAATTTGTCTTTACTTTCAGGCTGGCTATTTTTATGATTAAAACAGATTCAGCCTTGCCCCGATCTATGTGAGAGAAGCCGGTGCAAGATGCTGACGCTTCTCTTACAAAACTAAAGATATCCGGGGAGGATTTTATCATTGAAAAAAATCGTGTCTATCCTATTTATGTTCAGTTTAGTTATGGGCTTCAGCCAGTTTCAGACATCAACTGCTTTTGCAGCTGACAAAGTGGTTCATGAAACAATTATCGTGCCAAAAAATACAACATATGACGGGAAGGGACAGCGGTTTGTAGCAGGAAAAGAATTGGGTGACGGAAGCCAATCCGAAAACCAAAAGCCTGTTTTTCGTGTGGAAGACGGAGCAACTTTGAAAAATGTAGTGCTCGGAGCTCCTGCTGCTGATGGCGTGCACACTTATGGAAACGTTAACATTCAGAATGTGACGTGGGAAGATGTTGGTGAGGACGCGTTAACTGTGAAGAAGGAAGGAAAAGTAACCATTGACGGCGGTTCTGCTCAAAAAGCTTCTGATAAAATCTTTCAAATCAATAAAGCCAGCACGTTTACAGTGAAAAACTTCACTGCGGATAACGGCGGAAAGTTTATTAGACAGCTGGGCGGGTCGACCTTCCATACCGATGTCATTATCGACAGATGCACCATCACAAACATGAAGGAAGCGATTTTCCGTACGGACAGTAAAACGAGCACTGTCACCATGACGAACACAAGATACTCCAACGTCGGCAAGAAATGGATCGGCGTCCAGCACGTAACGGAAAAAAACAATACCCAATTTTAATATACAGAAAAAGCCCGCGCTATTTATTCAGCGGGCTTTTTATTCTTTCCTGCATTTCTTCCCTTGTGTATATGATTTTCATCGGATTTCCGCCGACAAATGCTCCGGCTGGCACATCCTTATGGACAAGCGTTCCGGCGGACACGACTGCGCCATTCCCTATTTCTACGCCTGGCAGAATGGTCGTGTTGGCTCCGATCATCACTTCGTCTCCGATCAGGACTTTACCGGTTCGATACTCCTGAATTAAATACTCATGGGCCAAAATGGTCGTATTGTATCCGATGATTGAATTCGTTCCGACTGAGATCTTTTCCGGAAACATAATATCGGGCATCACCATGAGGGCAAAGGATGTCTGCTTTCCGACCTTCATCCGCAAAAATGTACGGTACAGCCAGTTTTTCATCCCTATAAACGGTGTGTATCTCGCGATTTGAATAATCATGAAATTCTTCACTACCTTCAAAAAAGGCACCGTTTGATAGACATGCCACAGTGAGTTAGCACCTGATACCGGATGCCGGTCTGTTTTTCTCACAGATTACTTCACTCCAACGATTTGTAATAGATCACTCATTTTCTCAAGCATATAGTCAGGCTCATGTTTCGCCAGCGCTTCCGTGCCTTTAATCGTCCAAGCGACCCCGGCTGTTTTTGTGCCGGCGTTTTTACCCGCCAGAATATCGTGATAGTTGTCGCCGACCATAATGGCTTCTGCAGGCTCGCTTCCCAGCTGTTTCAGCGCCAGCAGCACAGGCTCGGGATCAGGTTTTGCCATCGTGACGTCATCAAGTGTAACAACGGTTTCGAAAAATTCGCCGATGCCCGTCAGCTTAAGGCCCATATTGACAGTATCTCTTAATTTTGTTGTCACAATTCCTAATGTAAAGCCCGCTTTTTTTAGTTCATCCAGCGTTTCATAAACCGTTTCATATTCGGTGACAAGTGTGTCATGCATCTGGTGATTGTATGTTCTGTACATGCTGATCATATCTTCAGTTTTCTCAGCATCCATTGAAGAAAACGTTTCAAAAAGAGACGGGCCGATAAACGCAAGCACATCTTCACGTTTATAGCGGCTCGGGTAATAATGCTCCAGCGTATGCAAGAATGACGCGATAATTAATTCATTCGTATTAATAAGGGTCCCGTCTAAATCAAACAGAATTGTCGTAACTTGTTTATCAGTCATACTGCTTCCTTTCCAACCGCTGAGGGTTTCCATTTTTTCCACGTATACGATATAGCCATCGTCAGCAGCACAGCCGTAGTGACCCGGATCAGCAGAAGCGGCCAAACTGGAATGCCGAGCGGAATAAAGACAAGTGTATCTTCAACGACGGCATGGCAGGCAACGAGAAAAATAAAGGCCAGTGTCATGTCGCGCCTGCCAACGCCGTCATCTTGGACTGCTTTAATCATGACACCCGCTCCGTAGGCCAGGCCGATTGTCAAGCCAGCCACCATTGTCATCGAGGTATTTTTATTCATGCCGAGCATCTGCGTAAACGGAGACAGCCACTTCGAAAACGTGTGCAGCCAGCCTAAGTCTCGCATAAATTGAATGATGATCATCAGCGGGATCACAATTGCCGCCAGCTGCAAAACGCCAAGACCGGCTTTCATTAAAGCCTCGGCCAGTATCGCCAGCCAGCCGTCAGGCGCATCACCCTTTGCAGCGATAAAACCGTACTGCGCCGTTTCCTGCCCGCCATGCCAGATGAGATTGATGACGATTGCAGAAACAGCTGCCAAACCAATGCGCACTGCCAATATGATGCCAATCCTGATCCCGACCTTTGCTGCGACTGTCGATTCGATAATCAAGTTATGACAGAATGAAAGCATCACCGCTAAGATAAAAACTTCCTTCACGGATAAATCCAGTGTCAATATCCCGGCAATCCCCGCGTACAGATTCAGCATATTCCCAAGAACAAGCGGGATCGCCGCTTCACCGGAAAGCCCGAACAGGCCCATCACCGGTGTGATCAGCCGTACCAGCCAATCCATGACAGGCGTATGCTGAAGCAAAGTGACCACCAGCGTTACCGGAAAAATGACTTTGCCGAGTGTCCATGTTGTTTGAAGACCTGCCGCAAAACCGGCCAGAAAAATCTTCTTCATCCCTCATCCCCCTTTGTTACCGTCTACTCTGCGTAACGCTTCGCCGAGTACCCCTTGACGCGTCTGAAGATGATGGCTGCTACAGCCAAAACAATCAATACGATTGAGATCACCTGAGCGATGCGAAGCGAACTCGTCAGCATTAAGCTGTCAGTCCGCATTCCTTCAATAAAGAGCCTTCCGATTGAATACCAAATGATATAGATTAAAAACAGCTCGCCTCTCCGCAAATTCGCCCTGCGCAAAAGCAGCAGTATAATAACGCCGACAAAGCTCCATAGTGATTCATATAAAAAAGTAGGATGATAATATTGGCCGTTGATGTACATTTGATTGATGATAAACTCAGGCAGGTGCAGGTTTTCTAAAAAGGCTCTGCTGACCGCCTCCCCGTGTGCCTCTTGATTGACAAAGTTTCCCCAGCGGCCGATCGCCTGACCGAGCAAAATGCTTGGCGCCGCGATATCCGCAAGCTTCCAGAAAGAAATGTTTTTCACTCTCGAAAAGACATAGCCTGTCAAAATGGCACCGATTAAGCCGCCGTGAATCGCGATGCCGCCCTTCCAGATTTTTATGATTTCCCCCGGATGTTCGGCATAATAATCCCATTCAAATGCAACGTAATAAATCCGTGCGCAAATAATCGCGATTGGGATCGCAAAAAGGACGAGATCGATAAAAATATCTTTCTGCAGTCCTCGTTTCTCACTTTCTCTCATGGCAATCCAAAGCCCCAGCAAAGCACCGAGGCCGATAATGATTCCGTACCAATGGACGGCTAACGGCCCCAGCTGAAACGCTATCGGATTGAGTGGTTCTATCGCTTCATTCATTTATTGCCAACTCCTATTCGTCTTGTTCACCGTCTTCAATGACATCCGCCAGCTTGTTGGTAAATTGCTCAGCGGCGTTTAAGCCCATCCGCTTCAATCTGAAGTTCATAGCAGCCACTTCAATAATGACCGCGAGATTTCGTCCCGGACGGACAGGGATCGTGAGTTTTGTAATTTCTGTATCAATGATTTTCATTGTTTCTTCTTCGAGTCCAAGACGGTCGTATTGCTTGCCCTGCTCCCAGAGTTCAAGATTCATCACAATTGTAATTCGTTTATTGCTTCTGACCGCACCGGCACCAAACAGCGTCATGACGTTAATAATGCCGAGCCCTCTAATTTCAAGCAGATGCTCAATGAGCTCAGGGGCGTTTCCGACAAGGGTATCCTGATCCTCCTGCCGAATTTCAACACAATCATCAGCAACAAGGCGGTGGCCTCTTTTCACAAGCTCCAACGCGGTTTCACTTTTTCCGACGCCGCTTTTCCCTGTGATCAGCACTCCGACGCCATATATATCTACAAGCACACCGTGAATGGCTGTGGTTGGCGCAAGTCTGCTTTCTAGGAAGTTGGTCAATCGGCTTGACAGTCTTGTCGTTTTCAAAGGCGATCTGAGGACAGGCACGCCGTTTTTCTCGGAAGCGTCAATGAGCTCCTGCGGGATGGGCATATCTCTAGACAGAATAATAGCTGGTGTTACATCCGTGCATAGAGATTCCATTCGCTGCTTTTTATCCTCTTCCGGCAGCTGTTCAAAGAAAGAGAGCTCTGTTTTCCCCAGAAGCTGTACGCGCTCCCTGGGGTAATATGTAAAATATCCGGCAATTTCAATGCCTGGTCTTGATAAATCGCTCATCGTAATCGGGCGGTTAATACCTTCTTCACCGCTGATTAATTCCAAATGAAACTGTTCCATTACATCTTTTGTCCGAACCTTTGCCACGATATGTTCCTCCTGTTCCGGGATAACCCGAGCTTGCTCAACAATAATTTCATTTTATCACTTTCGGGCTTGAACCTAAAACAGATTTTATAAAAGACTGGCAAACGTGTCAGCTGGTCTAGATCACTAGTCTGAAAAAGAGTAAAATAAACGTATTCATATTCCAGAAAGGCGGATCATTTATGGCAGATAGTCTTCTTCTCAGCGGAATCAGTATCGTGACAGAAAATGAAGTGATCAAAAACGGCTATGTCGGGGTCAAGGACGGAAAAATCAGCGCTGTCTCAACAGAACGGCCAAAAGAGCAATACTCAAAGGAAATTCAAGGCCCAAAGGATGCCGTATTGCTTCCGGGAATGATTGATATCCATATTCACGGCGGCTATGGCGCAGATACAATGGATGCGAGCTTTTCCGCGCTCGATGCCATGTCCTCAAGACTGCCTGAGGAAGGCACAACGAGTTTTTTAGCGACAACCATCACACAGGAGCACGGCCAAATTTCTCAAGCTCTGGAAAACGCGAGAGATTGGAAGTCTGCGGAGGAACCCTCTTCATTAGGTGCGGAATTGATCGGAATTCATTTGGAGGGTCCCTTTGTTTCACCTAAAAGAGCCGGAGCGCAGCCAAAGGAATGGATCAGGCCCTCAGATCTTGCGCTTTTCAAGAAGTGGCAGCTGGAGGCAGGCGGACTGATCAAAATCGTCACGTTTGCGCCGGAGGAGGATCAGCAATTCGAGCTGATCCGTTATTTAAAGGATGAGTCGATTATCGCTTCAATGGGACACACGGATGCAGACTCCGCATTACTTTTGGAAGCCTTTGAAGCAGGCGCCAGCCATATGACTCACTTATACAATGCGATGAGCCCGTTTCATCATCGTGAACCCGGAGTGATCGGAACAGCCCTTGCCCATGAGGGTTATGTCACAGAGCTTATTGCTGACGGCATCCACTCCCATCCGTTAGCGGCAAAGCTTGCTTTTTTAGCAAAAGGCAGCAGCAAGCTTATCTTGATCACCGATTCGATGCGGGCGAAAGGTCTGAAAGACGGAGTCTACGAGTTCGGCGGACAGAGTGTGACAGTAAAGGGAAAAACAGCTCTTCTTCCGGACGGGACGCTTGCCGGTTCGATTTTAAAAATGAATGAAGGCGCACGGCATATGCGCGCGTTTACGAATTGCTCTTGGACGGATATAGCAAATATAACTTCAGCAAACGCGGCCAAACAGCTTGGCATCTTTGACCGAAAAGGCAGTATAAGAGAGGGAAAAGATGCGGATCTTGTAATTGTCAGCAGTGAATGTGAGGTGCTTCTCACCGTCTGCCGCGGAAACATTGCATTTAAATCCAAGGAGGCTGATCATATATGAAAGTAATCGAATGTCAATCGTATGAGGCATTAAGCCAAAAAGCTGCCGGCATTGTGGCTGAAACAGTCAGGGAAAAGCCTGATGCCGTTCTCGGTTTAGCAACAGGCGGGACACCGGAAGGCACGTACCGCGAGCTGATCCGCCTGCACCAAACAGAGAATCTTTCTTTTCAAAACATCACCACGATTAATTTAGATGAATACGCCGGGCTTTCCGGTGATGACCCAAACAGCTATCACTGCTATATGAATGACCGTTTCTTTCAGCATATCGACAGTCAACCGAGCCGGCATTTTATTCCTGATGGAAACGCAGGTGACCTGGAAGCCGAGTGCAAACGCTACGAACAATTGATTGAATCACTTGGCGGAGCGGACATTCAGCTTCTCGGCATCGGCCGAAACGGACATATCGGCTTTAATGAACCGGGAACATCATTCCACTCCCGCACACATGTCGTGGCATTAAATGAACAAACCCGTCAGGCCAATGCCAGATATTTTCCCTCCATTGACAGTGTGCCAAAAAAAGCCGTTACAATGGGAATTCAAACGATTCTCTCAAGCAAGCAGATTCTTCTGCTTATCTCCGGCACAAGCAAAGCCGAAGCTGCCAAAAGGCTGCTGGACGGACAAGTCAGCGAGGAATTCCCTGCGTCTGCTTTGCACCTGCATCCTAACGTTTCGGTTTTGATTGATCAAGAAGCCGCGGGATTCAGGCATTGAAAGGATTTTCGCTATGAATATCGATAAACAATCTCCTATCCCGATTTATTATCAGATTATGGAGCAAGTAAAAGCCCAAATAAAGAGCGGAGAGCTGAAGCCGGATATGCCGCTTCCTTCCGAGCGGGAATATGCCGAGCAATTCGGGATCAGCCGGATGACAGTGCGCCAAGCGCTTTCTAATTTGGTCAATGAAGGTTTTCTCTATCGCCAGAAAGGCCGGGGCACCTTTGTCAGCAAGCTAAAAATGGAGCAAGCGCTCCAAGGGCTTACAAGCTTTACCGAAGATATGAAAAGCCGCGGCATGAGGCCGAGCAGCAGGCTCATCGATTATCAGCTTATCGATTCGACTGAGGAGCTGGCCGCCATACTAGGGTGCGGGCACCCGTCCCGCATCCACAAAATCACACGGGTTCGGCTGGCGAATGATATTCCTATGGCGATCGAAGCCTCACACATCCCATTTGAGCTTGCAGGTGAATTAAATCAGTCTCATTTCAAGTCGTCGATTTACGAGCATATCGAAAGGTACAACAGCACGCCGATTTCTCGCGCCAAACAAGAGCTTGAACCGAGCGCCGCAACACAGGATGAAGCAAACATACTCGGCATCCAAGAGGGGGCGCCAGTCCTGTTGATTAAACGAACAACGTATTTGCAGAACGGAACTGCTTTTGAGCATGTAAAATCTGTATACAGGGGCGACCGCTATACTTTTGTTCACTACATGGATCGGCTGTCATAAAAAAATCTCCAACCCCTTTTTAAGGATTGGAGACACGGCGAAAATCAAACTGGTCTGGCGCTGGACGATAGGTTTCTTTTTTCGTCTTGAACTTCCAGATCGGCGATTTCGTTTTTCCGTTAAAGCTGTCTTCCACAATGGTGTACCAATAATAAACAGAACTCGGCTCTAGATTCTCCCAAAGGAATTCGGCTGTTTCCCCGCTTTTCACTTTCTCGCGTTTTCCGAGCTGTTCGTTTGTATAGACATTGCATTCAAAATAATCGGTTTCTACTCTTTTCATTCTTGGCTTCAGATCAAGCTCCAGCGTAAACTCATCCTTGTTGCCGTAACTATCTGTATCATAAAAGTTTTTATCATCCAAATACGGAGAGTATGTGGATACATGCACCACATTGTTTGCCTGGTCAAACTGCATCAAACGCAAATACCCCTGGCCGCCCTCGGGCCCGCCCTGATAATCAGCAAGCATTTGATGTACGAGACGATCCGGTTTTCCGTCTCCATCATCATCCAGCTCATCTGTTTTTCTCATCGCGCTGTGATAATGTCCGCTTAACACCATCACGACATTCGGGTTCGGCTTGACAACTTTCTTGAAAATTTTCTCGCCGATCGGGCTTCTGTTTCCGCTTACGAGTAAATATTCATGAAAAGCTAAGACAGCTGTCCTGTCAGGGTGCTTCTTCAGCACTTGATTCATCCATGCGATGTCTTCGTCCGTGATGCCCCAGCCCATGTACAGCATGATATAATCATTGCCGCTGCTTGATATGAGGTCATAATGCCCGCGGTTATTTTTGTATGATTCGCCATAATGCAGTCTCTTATCGAAACGGTGGCTCCCAAAGTATTTGCCAAATGCCCTGTAGGAGCCGTCCTTGTGACCGACATCGTGGTTTCCGGCCAGCACGCCGTAAGGAACTCCGCTGTTGTCCAGGACACGCATTGATTGATCAGCGTTTCTCCACTGTCTGATATCTGCGGAATCATCTACAATATCCCCTGTATGAACCACGTATTTCGTATTCAGCTTCCTTTGGGTATTTTTGATCCATGCAGTCTGCTTATCAAAAATATGCGGATAGCTTTTTGCATAATACTGCGTGTCTGACATCCAGACAAAGGTATACATATCCTTCGCAGGAGGAATTTCATCCTGAACAATGATATTCATCTTAGATTTCCGCACATAATCGGAAGCGATGACAGACGCCTTTAGCGTGAACTGTTTGTCATCTTTGGCAACGAAGCTGTCAATCGGCTGCCACTGGCTTGTCCGGTAATTCCAAGCGTACATTGTCACTTTCCTACCCGGCAGAGAGCTTCCTCTCCAAACGGCTTCAGCTAAATCATTCTCATCAATGGACGGGTCAACCGTCACTTCAAAACGGTGATAAGGAAAAAGCTCCTTTTCTTCAGTTGATACTGTTTTTCCATCAGCTCCTGACACCCGATTCATTTCTTCATTGGTAAACGGCGTCTCGCTTTCCGGGACAAAGCTCTTCGGAGGTTCAGTCAGTGACGCATGCTTAAACATTTTCACATTATTTCTGTTTTGCGCCGTATATTGAAAGCCTCTGTAAAAAGACACATCCATCGCATCATTCGTCGGATCCTTCACCCGCACCGAAAGCTTGGCTTTATGCGTATCGGCATCGTTATTTACGATTTCCGGCTGGTCCGGATGCTCCCGCTCTGTCTTAAATGTCCGCTCAATAACCGTTTTATTGCCAGCCAAATCTGTTGCTGAGACTTTCAGCGTGTGTTTGCCCGGAGACAGCTCAGAAGTTGACGTATGATACGGGAGCGTAATGCTGTCACCATCTAAAAATGCCTCTGTTTCCTCTATTTTGCTCCATTTATCAAACATATCTGCCTGCAGAACCAGGTTTCCTTTATACGTCTGTCCGTCCGTCACATTCGGTTCGATGTGCGGCCCTGAATTATCAACCCGCACTACAAAACTCAGGTTTTCATTCCCATCGCTAACTGCAATATGATGGGCTCCTTCAGTCAGCTTCTCTGTATCCCACTTCAGCAGCTGTGACGTAAACAGTCCGTCAGGCAAATGAAATTGAAACGGCCAGCTTTTATTTGAGCGCTGATTATCCCCAATAAAAAGCTCCTTCTCGGGAGAAATACGCTCATCCCTGATCACCGTTCCATCCGATAATACCAATCGGGCATTTTTGACTAAAAAGTCATCACGGTTTTCAGCCGTATCAAACGGAGATACCTTTGAACCCGATCGTATCGTGATACGCTGCAGCTGCTTCCCTTTTTGAAGCAGCGTCTCCGGCAAAGGAACAGAGTAGGTACGGTATTTATTTGTCGTATCATCGAAGACTTTTAGCACCTTGCCGTTCATCGTTACAGCATTTTTAAAGTAAAGGTTCGTTTTTCTGGTATCGAACGCAAAATATACTTCTTTTTCCATGGCGGGCTCTGTCAGTTGTTTTTTTCCGTCAATCCACAGCTTAATGCTGTCAGTCTGCCCATCCGTAGTCGCTTTGAGAAACTGTGTCCCCGAAAGTGTATCTCTGTTTTCTATATTCATCCGCAAACCGTGCGACTTGCTTGTTTGCTTAATATCAATCATTTTGACAGGCGTCTTCGCTTCATTGATCCCGTCACCGGCTACGACGTAATACTCAAGCTGATCCTTCCCGATCAGCTCAGGTGAGTAGACAATATAATGGTACAAATGATCGTTGCGGTCTTTTTCAGCGAAAATGCGTTTGAACGGTTTGTTTTCATCTGTCCGATAATAAAAGGCGGCCGTTTTCACTAAACTGCGGTCACGTATGTCAGCCCGCAGTTCAATGCTTTCAGCCGGACGGACAGGCTTGCGGTCTGTTAAATCTTCGATAACCGGCTTTTCTTTATCAAGCTTCATTTTTCGTTTTTGCTCTGGAACCTGCGCCTGTAAAACCGAGCCTGGCGATGGATTTTTTTCTGCTATTGAAATGCTGAGCAGTTCCGCTGTTCCATCCAGCGGATATTTATAAAGCACAGACGACAGGCGGCGCAGCGCATGCTTTCGGTAGTGCGCAACTGAAATATCCTTCCCTGTATTCGTCGATATCGCAACCGCACGCGGCCGGGTATTCGCCATGCCCTCTGTTCCTTCCAGCACCAACAGATTTTCCCCTTCTCTCAAATGTGTCTGATAGTGCCGGTTAAAATCATCCGCTGTCAATTCAGGATGTCCGGCAGGCTTGAGCCAAAATACACAGGTTTCGCCAGAAGGAATGACGACCCGCTGATCAGGTCTCCAAATCAAATCGGAGTCCGGCCCTTCCTTCGGATAGCGATAGCGGATGTGATAATCTTTAAAATCAATTGTTCTGTCGGTTGTATTATATACCTCAATAAATTCATAACCGTCTGTACGCCCGGTATTTTTTGTATCAACCGCAAGCTCGGTGATCAGCAGCTCCGGGATATGGGCGAGATCAGCCTGAAATCCATCCAGCTTCAGTGTCTTCGTTTCTGACTCCACCCGCTGCTTTCCATTCGAGAACACAATGTAATACTCGAGCTCGTTATTCCAGATTGACCTCTTCGGAATTTGCGCCAAAAACTGACGGATAGCTCCGGGGGTTGGGTCCATCGGCACCATTTTATAGCCCAGTTCATTGCTTTGTTTATAAAACAAAAAGGCAGAAAACGATTGATACTCACTGTCACGCACGTGTGCCTGAATGATCAGATTGCCCTTCATTTCAGCCTTCACTTCAATTTGAGGAGGGTTTTCAAGCAAGGGTATGTAATGAGGCGTTTGGAACGGCTCCTGCTTTATGACGGGCAAGGCCCTCGCTTCATGATGGCCGCCAGACTGAACAAACAGAAAAGACAATAATAAAGAAGCTATGACTGTGTATTTTCTCATCACGACACCTCCCTTTTCACGTATTTTGCGTCTGAACAGGGAAGCTTATGAGTTTATTTTTGTGCAAAAAGAACAAAAAGACATCGGCCTCTTGAAGTTAAACCGGTTAACGATAAAATCAGAGAGACAGATTGATGGATAACAGCATTCATAATGAATGATTTCAAGCGATACAAGAGTTCGCATTAAAAAGAGATAAGCACGGTACCGCTTCCATCTCATTCACCTCTTAAAATGAGATGGATTATTGATAGACAGCACTTAAAGCTTCAACGGATCATTTTCAGTAATAACTTTTTTTCATTGAAAATATGTAAAAAAGCTGCCATTTGCATGGCAGCTTTTATTTTTTCCGAAGCGGTTCTAAAATGCCTTTTTGAATCAGCAAATGGAACACCGACAGGACAACAGATGCCAAGATGGCTGATCCGAAGCCGTCAATTTGAAAACTGTCACCCATAATGGACGCTGTCATCATCAAGGTGATGGCATTAATCACAAACAAAAAGAGACCCAGCGTCACAACTGTGACAGGCAGCGTAAAGATAATCAAGAGCGGTTTAATCAGCACGTTTAAGATTGATAAAATAAGGCTGGCAATAATCGCTGCCCCGATGCTGCTGATATGAATGGAATCAATGTAACCGTCAATGACGATTAATAATAAAGCATTTACTAAAATGCTGACTGCCCATTTGACCATGTTACTTCATATCCCTTTCTGACGGAACAATAAAAATCCAAATGATATATATGAGCAGAACAGGAATAACGCTTGTCATAACGGCTAAAATGACGGTTATCACTCTGAGGAGTGACGCATCCCAGTTGAAATACTCCGCCAGGCCGCCGATGACGCCGGCCATTTTCCTGTTTTTTTCTGAACGATATAATCTATTCATTCGATCACCTCTGTGTATACTTTAATTTGATGGCACCAGTTAATGATTCGGAGAAAACGGCGATGTTTTGATCATGTGCTTGATTAGAAGTGAACATCATTTCTTTTTGAATGGTATCATTTTTTTCTTTCAGCATGTCAACATCTATTAATTCGTGGGACAGCGAGCCGAGATTGCTTTTCAGTTCAGCCTTCACCGCAAGATCATCCGGAATCGACAGCTCCACATTTCCAGTCGTCGTTTTTGTGTAAATCGAGCGGCAGTCTGATTCTGTTACAGTAATCGCGATATTTCCGTTAAAGCTTTGAACATCAATGGATTCGCTTTTTCCGCGCAGATCAATCAGCCCGTTAATGGTTTCCGCTTCTATCGTGCCGCAATTGTGATTGGCTAGCTTAATTTGGCCGTTCGCCGTTTCTGCCGAAGCTTTTGCAGCCGTCAAATTCGAGAACGACAGCACGCCATTTGTCGTTTTCGCCGAGAACTCTTTTACATGTAAATGTTCCCCTCTGATCGGTCCGTTAAACAGCTTCACCCGAATCTTATCATACTCCTTCTGAGGAATATACAATGTGATATTGGTTTTCATCGTTTTCTTTTCTGTACGGATAAAAAACTTATTTCCTTTGATTTCACATTCAATATGCTGAAGAAAAGCGTCTCTTGCTGCTTCTTGGCTGTCAGTGCGATATACCTTCGCCTGACATTCCGCTCTGATATCCTCGTCTTCCCACGGAACAATATTTACGCTGCCGTTTGCGATCTGGAGCTCTACACTGGAAAACTCAGTATCCTTAAATTGAAAAATATGCTGTACGTCAAACGAGTGCCCGAAGTTTAAATCAAGATCAACTTCTTTCACCTTTTTCACAGCAGAATCAATCCAGTCGAACAGCTTCGCCCCTAAAGACGGCTTGTTGCCATCTTTTTTGGCCGCTGTGAATGGCTCATCCTCTTCATGAACGTTAACTGACAGAGCCGTGATTTTTTCTTCTTTTTCCTTATAGTCGCTGTCGAGCTTTTCAATCAGCGTCAGTGCTTCCTGTGCCGTCAGCTTTCCTTCCTCCACAAGCTTGAGGATTCGTTCCTTTTCCTGCTTCATTCGATCTCCTCCCTATGATCTACTTATGCTGCACGCAGCACCTTAATGCCCTGAATGACGTTCCAAATAATAATGCCAATCACAACTAAGAAATATACGATTGCGCCGCCAATCATCACAAATACAGGCATCACACTGTCCCCATCTATGGCAATAGCCCCGCCAAGAAAAGCGATAAATAAGACCAGCCAGCCGACAAAAGGAACAATATGAGAAAGCAGAGAACGTATCGCGTGACGTTTTGTCTCTTTCTCATCAACAACAAAATAAGCGACAATCGGCACAATGACCGGCGCGATAAAGACGCTGAAATAACAAAGTGATGCAATTATGGCTTGGTTACGGTTCAATTTATTCAACTCCCATCGTGAATCATCCGTGATTATAAGTCAGGACGTTTTACTTAGATAGATATACGTATAAAACCTCCAGAGGTTTCAAAATCATCCTTTAGACATGCTTCCATTTACGGAAATTGGATTTTAAAAAGTTTTAGAAGTAGAATCTTTCAGCCGTACCGATTACAATATGTAAAAAGCTTACGGCAATCAAGGAGGCTGGACAAGCAATGGAGAAAGATCCCAGTGACTATACAGTAACACAAGAATCCGTTTTAAAACTGATTCATGAACAAAAAAGAATGAACCGTGAAATGTTAGCCGAGCTTGAACAGATTCACGGGCCTCTTCCCATCTCTCATGACATTCAATATATAAAAGTTCTTCTGGACAGCAGCAGCACTCATATTGTTCAAGATTTAATGAATGTGAGCCGGCAGCTGTATAAGAAGACGTTTTAATAAATACTGCAAAGAAAAGTGAAAACCCTCTGAAAAGAGGGTTTTAAGATGTTGCAGTTTCTTTCGCTTCCAAGAGTGACTTCATGCGTTTTTTGTCACGCTCCATAACAGGCTTCAAATAACGCCCTGTATACGACTCTTCCACTTCAGTGATTTCCTCCGGTGTTCCCGACGCGACAATGGTGCCGCCTCCGGCTCCGCCTTCGGGCCCCAGATCAACAATATAATCAGCCGTCTTGATGATATCAAGATTATGCTCAATGACAAGCACTGTATCTCCATTATCAACCAACCGCTGAAGCACGACTAGAAGTCTGGCGATATCGTCGACGTGCAGACCTGTTGTCGGTTCATCTAAAATGTACAGCGTGCGCCCGGTTGAGCGTTTATGCAGTTCAGATGCAAGTTTTACCCGCTGCGCTTCACCGCCCGACAAAGTAGTCGCCGGCTGGCCGAGCGTAATATAACCAAGACCAACATCGTACAGGGTTTGGAGCTTGCGCTTAATTTTCGGGATATTTTCAAAGAAAGAAAGAGCATCTTCGACCGTCATATCAAGCACATCAGAAATGCTTTTTCCTTTGTATGTCACTTCAAGTGTTTCCCGATTGTAGCGTTTGCCGTGGCACACTTCACATGGCACGTATACGTCAGGAAGAAAGTGCATTTCAATTTTTATAATCCCGTCACCGCGGCAGGCCTCACATCGGCCGCCCTTCACGTTAAAACTGAAACGGCCTTTTTTATAGCCGCGGACTTTCGCTTCATTTGTCTGTGCGAACACATCGCGAATATCATCAAAAACACCGGTGTATGTCGCAGGATTTGACCGCGGCGTTCTTCCGATCGGCGCCTGATCAATATCAATGACTTTGTCTAAATGTTCGAGGCCTTTGATTTCTTTGTGGCTGCCTGGCTTCGCTTTTGCTTTATGGAGCTTTTGCGCTAATGCCTTGTGAAGTATTTCATTGACGAGGGTGCTTTTCCCCGATCCTGAAACGCCCGTAACCGCTGTAAACGTCCCTAGCGGAAACTTGGCATTTGCCTTTTTCAGATTATTTTCTGAAGCGCCTTTAATCTCAATATAGCGGCCGTCCGGTTTTCTTCTTTCGGGAGGCAGCGGGATAAATTTCTTCCCTGATAAGTAGCTGCCTGTTAACGAATCTTGATCTGCCATGACTTCTTCCGGAGTTCCCGCGGAAATAACTTGTCCTCCGTGGATGCCGGCACCCGGGCCGATATCAATTAAATAATCGGCTGCCATCATCGTATCCTCATCATGTTCTACGACGATCAGTGTGTTCCCCAGGTCTCTCATGTTTTTCAGCGCGCTGATTAAACGGTCGTTATCACGCTGGTGCAGACCAATTGATGGCTCATCTAAAATATAAAGCACACCGGATAACCGCGAACCGATTTGAGTGGCCAGCCTGATCCGCTGCGCCTCTCCCCCGGACAATGTTCCCGCTGCCCGGCTCAGTGTCAGATAATCAAGTCCGACTTTATCCAGAAAGCTTAAACGCTCCACAATTTCCCGCAAAATCAGATCGGCAATCTTCATATCCTTTTCAGAAAGCGTAAGGTCTTTGAAGAAATCAAGGGCATTTCCGACAGACAGCTCGGTAATTTTTCCGATGTGACCTCCGTCGACCAGTACCGCAAGCGCCTCTTTCTTTAACCGATAACCTTTACAAGTCGGACAAGCCTTTTGGGACATATATTGCTCCATCTGCTCACGGATGAAATCCGAGCCTGTCTCCTTGTAGCGCCTTTCAATGTTGCGCAATACGCCTTCAAATTGGATTTCACCTTCGCGTATTTGCCCGAAATCATTTTCGTAACGGAAATAAATCAGGTCATCTCCGCTTCCATAAAGGACTTTATCCAGCTGATGCTTCGGCAGATCCTTTACCGGCACATCCATATCAATACCGTAATGGGTGCAGACCGCTTCAAGAAGCTGCGGATAATATTGTGAGCTGATCGGCGTCCAAGGGGCAATTGCATTCTCTTTCAATGACAAATCTTGATTGGGAATGACAAGATCTGCATCAACTTCGAGCTTCATACCTAGACCGTCACACGTTGGACACGCTCCGAATGGGCTGTTGAATGAAAAAAGCCGCGGCTCAAGTTCACCGATTGAAAATCCGCAATGCGGACAGGCATGATGCTCACTGAACATCAGCTCTTCCTCACCGATTACATCAATCATAACACGCCCTTCACCTAATCGAAGCGCTGTCTCCAATGAATCCGACAGACGGGCTGCTACGCCTTCTTTTACCACAATCCGGTCAATGACAACCTCGATTGAATGCTTCTTATTCTTTTCTAATTCGATCTCATCAGAAAGCTCGGCCATCTCGCCGTCAATTCTGACTCTGACATAGCCTTGTTTTCTGATCTGCTCAAGCACCTTTACATGAGCGCCTTTTCTGCCGGACACAATCGGCGCCAGCACCTGAAGCTTCGTCCGCTCCGGATATTCCAAAATCCTGTCCACCATCTGCTCAATGGTCTGTGACGTGATTTCAATTCCGTGCTCCGGGCAATGCGGCTTCCCTACTCTCGCATACAAAAGACGCAGATAATCATAAATTTCCGTTACCGTACCGACAGTAGATCTCGGGTTTCGACTCGTTGTTTTCTGGTCAATGCTGATGGCAGGAGAAAGCCCTTCAATCGCATCCACATCAGGCTTATCCATTTGCCCTAAAAACTGGCGGGCATAGGCGGATAACGACTCAACATATCGTCTCTGCCCTTCTGCATATATGGTATCAAAGGCAAGGGAGGATTTCCCTGAACCAGACAGGCCCGTGACAACGACAAGCTGATCTCTCGGAATGGTCACATCAATATTTTTCAGGTTGTGCGCCCTTGCTCCCTTCACCTCAATCCGATCCATAGCCATTCTTTCATCATCCTTCCGCTTTTAACTCTAAAAGTAAATCGCGAAGCTCCGCGGCTCTTTCAAAATCAAGCGCCTTGGCGGCTTCCTTCATTTCGTGCTCCATTTGTTCGACGACTTTTTGACGCTCTTTCTTCGTCATTTTCGACAGCTTCGGCGCAGCTTTTGTTTTATACTCCGCTTTGTCCTCAGCAGCCACAGTCGCACGAATCACGTCACGAATTTCTTTATTAATCGTTTGCGGCGTAATGCCGTGTTCTTCGTTAAACCGCTCCTGCTGCTCGCGCCGGCGTTTCGTTTCATTAATGGCAATTTCCATAGACTTCGTCATTTTATCGGCGTACATGATGACACGGCCTTCCGCGTTCCTCGCCGCCCGTCCGATCGTCTGAATAAGCGAACGCTCCGAACGCAGGAAGCCTTCCTTATCCGCATCCAAAATCGCAACCAGGGATACTTCCGGAATATCAAGCCCCTCTCTCAGGAGGTTAATGCCAATGAGCACATCATGTTTGCCGAGACGCAAATCACGGATAATTTCGATCCGTTCAAGCGTCTTAATTTCTGAATGCAGATAATTAACTTTGATGCCGATTTCTTTTAAATAATCGGTCAGGTCCTCTGACATCTTCTTCGTCAAAGTCGTCACAAGCACCCGTTCATTCCGTTCAACTCTCGCATGAATTTCACCGATTAAATCATCAATCTGCCCTTCAATCGGCCGCACGTCAATAAGCGGGTCAAGAAGCCCTGTCGGACGGATGATCTGCTCTATCATTTCATCTGTATGCTCAATCTCATATGGCCCTGGTGTTGCTGACACATAGACGATATTGTGCATATGCTTTTCAAATTCTTCAAACCGGAGCGGGCGGTTATCAAGCGCTGACGGAAGACGGAATCCGTGATCCACAAGCACCTGCTTTCTCGCCTGGTCTCCGTTAAACATGCCGCGCACCTGAGGAATCGTCACGTGCGACTCATCCACCACAATCATAAAATCGTCAGGAAAATAATCGAGAAGCGTATACGGCGTTGAACCCGGCGGGCGAAGCGTCAAATGTCTTGAATAGTTCTCAATGCCGGAGCAGAAGCCCATTTCCCGCATCATTTCAAGATCATATCTCGTCCGCTGCTCTAAGCGCTGCGCTTCCAGAAGCTTGCCGTTTTCATGCATGACCTTTAGCTGCTCCTCAAGCTCCTTCTCGATATTTTGAATCGCTTTTTCCATTTTTTCGGCCCGCGTAACGAAGTGGGATGCCGGGAAAATCGCAATATGTTCACGGTCGCCTAAAATTTCTCCGGTCAAGGCATCCACTTCCCTGATCCGTTCGATTTCATCTCCGAAAAACTCGACTCTTACACAGTGTTCATCACGGGATGCCGGGAAAATTTCCACTACATCTCCGCGCACACGAAACGTACCGCGCTGAAAATCAATATCGTTGCGGGCATATTGAATGTCAACAAGCTTTCTAAGCAGCTCGTTGCGCTCAATTTCCATTTCAGGACGCAATGAAACAACCATTTCACGGTATTCTTCAGGCGAACCGAGACCGTAAATACAAGACACACTTGCAATGATAATTACATCTCTCCGTTCAAACAGAGACGATGTAGCGGAGTGTCTGAGTTTATCAATCTCATCATTAATGCTGGCATCTTTCTCTATAAATGTATCCGTTTGAGGCACATACGCCTCCGGCTGATAATAATCATAGTAGCTGACAAAATACTCGACAGCGTTGTTCGGAAAAAATTCCTTAAACTCGCTGTAAAGCTGTCCGGCAAGGGTTTTGTTATGGGCAATGACGAGTGTCGGCTTATTGACTTCTTTAATCAAATTGGACACCGTAAATGTTTTGCCCGTTCCTGTTGCACCCAGCAGAGTCTGGTGCTTCTTGCCCTCCTGAATGCCTTTGACAAGCTTTTCAATGGCTTTCGGCTGATCTCCCTGGGGCTGGTATTTTGAGACTAACTCAAAGCGATCTTTCACAAATAAGCCTCCGTTTCTTTAACGAAATCTTCCTATAGATATAGTAACACAATGGAAAGCAAAATCACCAAAAATACGAACTAAAGTTCGGTGGTTTTTTATTTCCAGCTATTTTCATGTATAAAAAACCTGCTTTTAAAACGTAAAAGCAGGAATTCATCTTTATATTTCATTATGTCCGGTTTATTCTTCTTTTTTCTCAGCAGCTTTTTTGGCCATGTAAAGTCCGCCCGCCACAAGAGAGACAACATCTAATCCCACAATAAAATACGTTTCTGTATAGCCTTTTAAATAAGAAGCAAACAGCAATGCAGCTGTAAGAGCGATCGCCACGTAATGGTTAAAGGTCACTCTCGTAAATAGGACAACAAGCATAAAAGGGAAAAATAATGCAAAAACGGCTTTTGTAATCACAAAAACCCTCCTCAGGGATTCTTCATCTGATTTGATTATAGTAAAAAATGAAGAATCGGACAATCGTGCAATGGTTCCCTCTTTATACACCATACCCTTTTTCAGTTCAATTCAATCATCGTGCCCTGCCGCAAAACTCTCTTCTTATAGATAGACAGATGCCTCGTCCAATTTTTTCAAGACCCAAATCCTATTCAACCCGGACAGAATAAATGTTCATCATAAAATAATAGATCACCGGCAGGCAAAATAGACGGCATCAAATATAAAGAGAAATTGATTTTAGTGCGGCTGAATAAGAGCTGAAACTGTACTGATTGTCAAATTAACAGGAAGATAGGTATTAAGTCTCGTTTAACGAAGAAAGCTTGGCCAACAGCGATCTGAAAGCTCAGTGAAACGATTTGCGAATACGAAAAAATAAGCAAACAGACCCGCTTCATTTTTATTTTTCATGATCATCTAACTAACTTAAATATTCATTTTATTTAGGGCTTTTTGCGTTTGACAGCATTTTCCTTTAAACCTACAATTGAGTGATAGTGTTCACTATCATTTTTTTGAACATTGGCTCCCAAAAATAAAAGATAGAGAGAAAAATACTAAGGAAAGAGGGGTTTTAAACATGTACTCTGTGTTATTTCGCCAAGCTGAAGAATCCAGTCAGCTGGCTGGAGCAAAAGGCATGAATCTCATTAAACTGACCAAACACGGACTTCCTGTTCCAGATGGGTTTATCATTCAAACGAACGCTCTCGCCCGTTTTATGGAGGATAATCAGCTTCATGATTCAAGCGAAAATATCGAAAATGCCATTATTGCCGGAACATTTTCAGATGAGCTAAAGAACGAGCTGACGAACTCCTTTTACGAGCTGAGAGAATCATATCGTTCCGTGGCCGTCCGCTCTTCATCAGCCTCAGAAGATTTAGAGGGCGCTTCATTCGCCGGTCAATATGAAACCTATTTAAATATAAAAACAGAAGAAGAATTTCTGGCTAAGGTGAAAGAATGCTGGGCCTCCTTTTTCTCAGGCAGGGTCAGCCGCTATAAGAAGAAAATGAACAATCAAATCGCTGAGCCGTTAATGGGTGTTGTGGTGCAGGGCCTGATCAATTCAGAAATATCGGGTGTGATTTTCAGCCAAAATCCCGTTACCCATGATGATAAAGAGTTATTAATCAGCGCCAGCTACGGCCTGGGAGAAGCTGTCGTATCAGGAAGCGTCACTCCTGACACGTATATCGTTCATAAAGCTTCATTTCAGATTCAGAAAGAAATGGGTTTAAAAGAGATCTACATGGAGTCCGCAGCAGAAGGCATTGCCGAAAAAGAAACGAGCGAAGACATGCGCAGCCGTTTTTGCCTTACAGATGAACAGGTAATTGAGCTGACTGAAATCACCAAAAAAACCGAAGCCCTATACGGATATCCTGTTGATTTAGAATTCGGCATCGCCAATCATAAACTGTACCTTCTGCAGGCACGGCCAATTACCACCATTGAACAGGATAAAAAAGCGGCTGAGGAAGAACGGAACTTCATGATCACCGACGAGGATATGGATGATTTTTGGCTCAATATGGAGTCCAACATCGAAGGTCCGGTCAGTCCGCTATTTTCATCTTTTATTGTGCCCGCACTTGAATACGGCTTAAAGAAAAGTATGCAGCAGTTCCCGATCGGTGTCATCGTCGATGAAGTAAAAGTGTATCGTGGACATATTTATTCAAAAAATCAAGGCGAACAACAACTGCCTCCTGAGGACAGTGCCGAAGAGCTTTTTCCGATATTGTCCGAGCGCATGTACGATATCATTCATAATACGTACCTTCCGTTTTACCGGACATTGGACCAACTCGCACAAACGGAACACACTCCGGAAAGTGCGCTGGATGCCTTTAAAAAACTGAAGGCCTTTTATCTCACGGCCTATGAGGAACACTTCAATATCGTTTTCCCGCAAATTCTTCTGACGAACAAACTGCAAGCTATGTATCAAAACATTCAGGGTGAAACTGAAAACTCACATTTCTATGAGATGCTAACAGGAGTCATGAACAAATCGCTGGAAACAGACCGCCGCCTATGGCAATTCTCCGTTGAAGCACGAGAAAATCCGAATCTGACAGCCATTTTTGAGCATACCGAGCCGCAGCAGCTGCAGAAGACATTAGAACAAATCGACGAGGGCAGATGTTTCCTGCAAAAAGTCAATGCATTTTTACAGGAATACGGATGGCGATCTGTAAAAAGCCACGATCTGATTGAACAGACTTGGACAGAGAATCCATATTACGCATTGACTCATATCCAAAACTACGTCCGCAATGGCTATCATTTTGACAACGAATTTAAGAAGACCATTGAAAAACGGGAGAAGTTGTACAATGAATTCTTGCAAAGCATTGAGGATTCCGCTTTGCAGAAAGAATTTGAACGTTATTATCAATGGACGCTGAATTCGTCCAATATTAAGGATGATCATCATTTTTACATTGATGCTATGCTGGATGCCAAGGCGAGGGTCTTTTTGCTGAAGGTAGGAGAATTGCTGGCCAAAAGCGGTGTGATCCGAGATCGAGAAGACCTTTGGTTCTTATATGATGACGAGGTGGAAAACGCGCTCCTTCATCCCGTATCCCTTCAAGAGAAGGCTGAAAAACGGAGACAAATCTTTCATGAGTATGAGCTGGCACAGGCGCCTGCATATCTCGGTACACCGACAAAAGCGCAACTGAAAGCGGCTGAAGAAATTGTCGGTGCTGTCATAGAAGATGAAAAAAACACGGAGAATGATATTTTCGGAATTGCAGCATCAAGCGGTATCGCAACAGGGCCGGTTAAATTGATTCGGGATGCCAGTGAGTTTTCTCGATTCGCGCCTGGAGACATCCTGGTTTGCAAAATGACGACACCGCTATGGACCAGCCTGTTTCAAGATGCCAAAGCCATTATTACAGATACAGGAGGAATCTTGTCTCACGCAGCGATAATCGCACGGGAATACGGCATTCCCGCTGTTCTCGGCACACGTGCAGCGACAGAAAGGCTTCGAGATGGAGACATCGTCACTGTAGACGGAAACAGCGGCAAAATCACAGTTGTCAGCCGGTCCTGATGCGCCCACCCTCTTTATTATACAAGCGGGGCAGGTGTATACTTGTCCTGCCAGTATATTCGTGAGGTGAAATGTATTGAGACCGACAAACCGCAGAATCCTTGACGCTACCATGCAGCTGCTCGTCAAAAAAGGATATCGTGCAACGACGACAAAAGAAATTGCAGAAAAAGCAAACGTAAGTGAAGCGACGATTTTCAGGAATTTTAAAAACAAACAGGGGCTTGTCGAGGCTCTGCTTTCTCAGCATTCTGCAAATCGAAATCGCATCTTTGAGCAAACAGAGGGAGATTTGTATAAAGACCTGCTGCATATCGGAACCTGTCTGCTGGAAGAGCTTGAACAAAGAAAAGATATAATTAAAATCAGCTTTCGTGAACCGGCCATGTTTCAGGATGTCATCGACCATGTGACTGAATATCCCCAATCTATGAAACAGCTTTTAGTTGATTATCTCACAAGCATGGGTAAGAAAGGGGCTATCCAGACAGGAGATGAATCGGAACATGCCGATGTATTTATTTCGATGATTTTTGGTTACTTTGTACACCGTCTTCATTTAGGAGACAGAGTGATTTCAATGCCCCAGGAAAAAATGCTGGAGCATAGTACAGCTGTATTCGTCAAAGGAATTACTGCCCGTTAGCTCCTTGGCAAAACAAAAGGAGGATCCCAATGAGCTCAAAAAAAGAATGGGCGCTGATCGTCTCACTTTTATTGGGGGCCATCCTGGTTCCCATTAACTCAACGATGATCGCAGTCGCGCTTTCATCTATATCACATACGTATAACGAATCCATCGCAAGCATCACTTGGGTGGTTACCGTTTATTTAATCGTCATGGCCGTCACACAGCCAATAGCCGGAAAACTCGGTGACATGTACGGCAACAAAACCATGTATTTATGGGGCGTCGGCCTGTTTCTGATTGCTTCATTAGGCTGCGCTCTATCGCCGAGCCTGTTTTTGTTAATTGTATTTCGGGCTTTGCAGGCTGTCGGCGGGGCACTGCTCACGCCAAACAGCATTGCCATTATCCGGCACGTTGTATCAGAGAAACGCCTTCCGAAAGTATTTGGCTATTTCGGGCTCGGCGCGGGTCTGGGCGCCGCTCTCGGGCCGTTTATCGGCTCTCTTTTGATTGACAGCTTCAGCTGGCATTCGATTTTTTGGGTCAACATCCCGTTTCTCGCCATTGCTTTATTTACAGCATTGACCATGTTTCCTCAATATAAAGAAAACAAATCAGAGGCGCCGCTGGATATCATCGGCTCTCTCTTGCTGGCAGGCAGCATCGTTTCGATTATCCTGCTGACGAAAAATGAGTCTTCATGGGGCTATGCATTATACAGCATATTGATACTGCTTTTTGTCCCGCTTTTTTTCAGACGGGAAAAACGCACACAGCATCCAATCATTGATTTTGCGCTATTTAAAAGCTCAACCTTTACAAATGCCAATCTATCCGTCTTGTTAAGCAATCTAATGATGTATGCCGTCTTATTGATCATGCCGTTATTCATGACAAACCAGTTTGGGCTTAATACATCTAACAGCGGTATGGCGCTTTCCGTCTTTTCGATATTTATGTCGGCGAGCAATTGGGCAGGCGCTCAGCTCCATCATAAATGGGGGGCGAAAAAAATCATATTTCTCTCATTTGCGATGATGGCCGGAGCCAATTTGTTATTTTTGCTCTTGAGCAACTCCCATTCCGTTTTCTTCCTGATGATCTCTCTTATTCTCGGAGGGCTTGCATCCGGAGTCGGACTGACCAGCATGCAGGTGTCATCCCTTGCCACAGTAGAGCCCGCGATGTCCGGAGTGGCTTCCGGCATTTTCTCGACCTTCCGTTATTTCGGAAGCATTATTTCGTCAGCCTTAATTGGCCTGATTTCTGGGTATCACACGTTATTTATTATTCTCTTCGCAGTATCCATCATTGGTGTTTTTGTTTCGTTAGGCATCAAATCTGACGAAACGGCACACATGGAACAAAATTCAGCGTAAAACAAAACAGCCCGGCGCCACACAAAATGTGGTACCGGGCTGTTTTTTATGATCCAGGCAAAGCGGCTGCCTCATCTTCACGGTCATCCTTTACGAACAGAATGCCCAATTCATGATGTTCTCCCTCATAAGACGCACGCTGATCAAAGCGAATCTCCCCGTTCAGACCGATAATTTCAAGCTTCACATACGCACGGTTGCGCTGGAGCGCTTCATAAAAATCAGATACGTGCTTAACGGGCACGCCGTTGACTTTCGTAATAATTTCTCCGATTTTTAATTCCAAGTCTTCAGCCGGTGTATTTGGTATAATGCCAAGCACCATTAAGCCTTGATCACGCTTGGAGAAATAAAACGGTGCTGCATTGTCGTTTACCCTTTGCTTCACGGACAGAAAAATACGTCCTAATACAGCCGCACAGGCAGCTGCACCCGCAAGCGGCGTCCACAGCAAACTCGCTGCACCGAGAGCGGAGACAATAAGCCCGAGAATACAGACTCGCTT
Organism: Bacillus sp. B28; assembly: GCF_029536185.1. NCBI lineage: Bacteria > Bacillati > Bacillota > Bacilli > Caryophanales > Bacillaceae > Bacillus > Bacillus sp. B28. The sequence continues at coordinate 3,504,153 of NZ_CP120511.1, forward strand.
CGCTGTGATTCTTATACTGGTTTCAGGAAGGGAACCCTGCACCCTTTGGCCGAATCCGACAAAGTAAGGGATCCACAGAAAATGGAATGACCCTCCGGGAACAGAAAACACAGGCCACCAGCTGAGGTGTGATTCTAATCCATTGCCAGGTACAAGAATAAACAACGGCAAAAGCCATATACGGTTTGCAAGCTGCTGACCAATCGGCAAACCGCGGCTGCTGACGACCAATCCCGGTGATGTTTTCACATGGGCAGAACGATATGCAACCGCTCCTTCAGCGATAACCAATAACCCCAAAAACACCGCCAGAGCCGGCCACACGACCGCATAGCCTTGCGGAAACCGATCCAGAAAAGGTTCAGCCTGATTCACTTGCAGTCCAAAACCTATCAGCATACTCACACTGACGATATATGCAGCAGACATCCAGTTTGCGCGAAGAGTGAACGCTGCCGCTGCAGTCATAACGGCAATAATCGCAAGCATACCGAGAGGAATAGAAATTCCGAGTACCCCCAAAACAATAGACAAAAGGATACCGGGAATTAACCCTTTTGTATATGTAAATTTCAGTTCATCATAAATGTCTGCTATTCTTGTATGAAAGGTTTTTCGCTCACGTTTGATCCTCACATATCCGAAAGCCAGACTTACAATGACAAAAAACCAGAATAGCGGGTGCAAAAAGAACAGGCCCGCACTTTTTAACAGTTCAAATCCCCATTGAACAGACACTATCTTTCACCGCCTCAAGCCAAACATGTTACTCATATTCTATCAAATATTAAATGGCTTGGATATCCTCAGGAGGGTTTATCTCTCTTGCGTCATCCAGAGCGTGACATTCGATAGTGAAAAATCCTTTAAATAATGGTTTACATCAACGTCCAAAAACCCGCTGATCAGGTGCATCGACCTCTTTATATCTGTCAGATTGATTCCTAATCGTTTATGGTTTTTCATTAAGTAATTAAAATAATGCTTGGCACATTCTTCATTAATGTCATTGACCGATTCAACATTTGTGTAATTCACTAGGTACCTGCTAAACAGCATAAGAAGACTTAGTGCTTTTGTAGCTGAAAATGTTACGTCTTGTGTTCTGTCTTTTAATTGTTCCACTAATTCATAATATTTTTTTTCACGCACAATACTTGCCCTCTTCAATTGTGAACCCCCATTTTCTTTGTACAGATAAGCACGGGCCAGTATAAGCAGCAGTACTGGAGTGCTAACAAGCATTCTCGCTAACGTTTCTCTTTTAAATACCTGTAGTTCAGCTGCCATAAACCTGATTACTGTTCTTTTTAGAACCTTCTTATATTGTATGAAGTAAACAACGACTAGGCAACTTGCAAAAGTTTCATTTTAAATGCATATTTTCTCGTTAGAAAGTCTCTCTCTTATATTGATATCGGGTAATCTCGGTCCTTTATAAATGTTTATTTGTGAAAAATTTTTTAATATCTTGTCAAAAACTCAATTTTTATGTGACTTATGGTTTATTTATTCATTAAGCACAAAGAAACAGGAGATGGAACACCATCTCCTTTAATTGACAAATAATGATTTAAGCGCCGTTTGAAGCTGCAAATCATTTTTTTCATCTGATTTTTTCATTTCAATTAAATGATTTATTTTCTCCGCGGTGCGATTGTCAATCACACCCGTTTTTGCGAGCTTGTTTTGATCCTGAAAGGCCAAAATCGCTTTTTTCATTTCTTTGCTGAAATAGCCGTCTTCCCGACCCGGATCAAAACTGAGTCCTTTCAGCAAAACCTGTGCATGTTTCACATCTTCATTGTTCATATCAGCTTTAAGAGGCTCTTTTAGCTGCAATGGACCTGCGGAGAAATAATCAGGCTGCTTTATCGCAATGGTCGGCTTAACACCCTTCTTATGAATCCAGTTCCCGTTTGGCGTCAGCCACTTGTAAAGCGTCAGTTTAATATTGCTGCCGTCTCCCATCGGTACAGCTTGTTGAACAGTTCCCTTTCCGAATGACGTGTCACCTACAACATCATAATGCCCCGCTTCTTTTAATGCGCCTGCAAGAATTTCGGAGGCAGAGGCGCTCCCCTTATCTGTGATGACATTGACAGGGTATGTTTTTTTATGGGTCAATGTTGAAAAATAACGTTTTCTATCTCCATTGCGTTCAGCAATCTGAATGTACGGCTGATCCTTTGTAATGAAATGCTTAAGAATCTCTTCAACACTTTGAAGATATCCTCCCGGGTTTCCTCGAACATCCAGCACGAGGCCTTCAATTCCTTTTTTCTCGAGCTTGCCCAATGCTTTTGCAAAATCCTCCGCAGTATGCTCAGAAAAAGTAGAAATGGCGATATACCCGACAGAATGTCCCTGCACTTTTTTCTCTGAAGCAAACACCGTTTCAAGCGGAATCTCAGCTCTCTTAATGCGGAATGACAATTGCTTCTTCGTCCCAGGCCGCTGAATCTTTATTGACACGCTGGAACCTTTCTTTCCTCTTATTTTTAAGACAGCGTCATTTAAATCCTTGCCCGCCATCGATTCTCCATCAATACTGATGATTTCATCATTCGGCTTCAGCCCGGCTTTTTCCGCAGGAGATTGTTTAAATGGCGACACAATAATGATTTTGCCTTCTTTCACTCCAACCTCAGCCCCGATGCCTTCGAAAGAGGAATCAAGAGAATCAGAAAATTGCTTTGCCGTCTGCTTGTCCATATAGACGGAATAAGGATCGTTTAATGTAGACAGCATCCCTTGAATGGCTCCTTCAAGCAGCTTTTCTCTATCAACCTTTTCTACATATTCATTTGAAATCAATTCATATGCTTTTTCAATTTTATCCATAGCTGCAGCCCGATCAGAGTCAGCTTGAGCCGTTGCGGCAACAGCTGCGGCTTCGGGCTTTTCGGCTTCCAGCAGGTTCATTCCCGCATATACGCCGGCGCCTCCGAACAGCATGCTCCCCGCCGCTATTACAGCGATTATTTTTTGATTCATCCTTTACTCCTCCTGTATGCCAGACTGTCTTTGCAAAACCTAGAGATAGTATATGTAAAGGATGGAGATTTCATGTAATCATAGAAGAAAAAGAAGGCAAAAGAAAAAAGCCGCCCCGCAATCGGGATGACTTTTCTTATGTTTATACCCGCAAAAACTTGCGGATGGAAGTCAGGCTTCCCCATACTCCAATCACTGCGCCGATCGCAATTAATACAAGCGAGACTTGGAATACAAACGGATTATATGGAAGAAGAGAGACAAATGATCCTTGAACCTTCGGAACGACCCATCCGATAACATATTGATAAGTGCTCAATACAAGCGCGATCGGAATGACTGAACCGAATACACCGAGCAGCAATCCTTCAAGGAAAAACGGCCAGCGGATAAACCAGTTCGTCGCACCAACAAGCTTCATGATTTCAATTTCTTTTCTTCTTGCAAAAATCGTAATTTTGATGGTGTTGGAAATTAAGAACATCGCCGTAAACAATAAGCCGATAATTAACGCGATTCCGATGTTGCGGGAAACGCCGACCACTTTAAACAAACGGCTGACCTCTTCTTTTCCGTAAGTAACTTTATAAACGTGATCCATTTTTTCTATCTTTTTCGCGACACTTGGCGTATCATGCGGATCGGTCGTTTTCACGACAAATGCATCATTCAGCGGGTTTTCCTGATCCTGCATCGTCAGGGATTTTCCGCTGTCTCCAAAACTGTCAACTAACTGGTCAAGCTCTTTTTCTTTAGATGAAAAAGTGACACTTTGAATGCCTTTCAGGTCTTTTATCTCGTTCTGCAGCTTGTCCTGTGCCTTCTTATCTGCAGTCAGATCAACCAATACCTTGATTTCGACTTCTTTTTCAGCATTCGTAGCCATGTTATTCAAATTCAGCATAATCACTAAAAACACGCCGACTAAAATCAGCGTAACGGTTACTGCACTAATGGATGCAAACGTCATCCATGTGTTTCTCCCGAGAGATTTAAAACTCTCACGCAAATGGCGCCCGAGAATTTTAATCATAAGAACCATACTCCCCTCTTGACTCATCACGCACAATGATACCATCTTCGATTGCAATGACACGTTTCTTAATGGTGTTTACGATTTCTTTATTATGTGTCGCCATTACGACTGTTGTTCCGCGGTTATTAATCTCCTCCAGCGTCTTCATGACTTCCCAAGACGTATCCGGATCAAGGTTTCCCGTAGGTTCATCTGCAATGACAACATCAGGGCTGTTCACAATTGATCTGGCTATAGAGACACGCTGCTGCTCCCCGCCTGAAAGCTGGTCAGGGAATTGTCTCGCTTTATGCTTCAGCTGCACCAAATCAAGCACTTCAAGCACCCGTTTTTTAATGACAGACGGCTGTTCTCCAATTACTTCAAGGGCAAAAGCCACATTCTCAAACACAGTAAGTTTCGGAAGAAGCTTGAAGTCCTGGAAGACTACACCTATTTTACGCCGCACGAAAGGAATCTCTTTTTCTTTAACCGATGCGAGATCTTTATGATTGAGTAAAATTTGCCCTTTTGTCGGCTTTTCTTCTCTGTATATCATTTTAATAAAAGTAGATTTACCCGCTCCACTCGGTCCGACAACATAAACAAACTCTCCGGGATGAATGGTAACTGAAATCCCGTTAAGCGCCTTTACACCGTTCGGATAGGCTTTGTATACTTCTTTCATCTCTATCATGAAATCACCTAATCTTTTATATCATTTTATGTCGCACGGTCATACTCTTCGAAAGCATTCGACAGTTTATGACCCATTCATTTGTAAAAAGATGAAAAATCTGAAAGTTTGATTTTCAACACACTTCATTATACGTCAAATTTAGACATAATACTATTACAGTTTCTTTTCATTCATCATTATTTCGGCATAAAAAAATCCTTGCCTGAATCGCGGCAAAGATTTTCTCCTCTTACTTTTTCTCTGACAGCCATTTGGCAATTGAAGCGGCTTCCTTATCATCTACAAGCCCCTTCGGCATATTGCCCCGTCCGTTTTTAATAATGCTTTCAATTTTTTCTTCGTCGTATTTGCCTCCAACTTCTTGGAGATTAGGTCCTGACACACCTTCTAAATCCTTGCCGTGGCAGCCTACACAGCTCTGCTGATATAATTCTTCCCCTTCAGACGCAGAGGCTTCTGTTTTGCTGCCGTTGTCTGTCTTCTCTTCTTTTGCATCGTTAGAACCGCAGGCAGCCAGCAGGGCAGAAATGGCAAATACAAGCATCAGTATCGATAGTTTTGATTTCATGTTGAGAAGCACAACTCCTTTACGATCTCTTCCATATTATAACCTCGTTTAAGCGCGTTTGAAACCCTCGCCCAGCACCTCGCTTGCATCTGCTACAATCACAAAAGCAGTCTCATCAATCTGTTTGACGATTTGTTTCAATTTCGTGAATTCAGTTTGGCCAACCACGCACATTAAAATCGGTCGTTCATCGTCAGTATATCCGCCGACTGCAGAAATTTTCGTAACGCCTCTGTCAATTTTTTTAAAAACAGCTTCCTTCACGGCCTGTTCCTGTTTTGTAATGATAAGCGCCATTTTAGAGCGGTTGAAGCCCACTTGGACGACATCAATGGTTTTGCTTGATACATACACCCCAAGCATGGCATACAGTCCCTGCTCTATATTAAATACGATCATCGCCGTAACAACAATCAAACCGTCAATGATCGCGAGACACGTCCCTAATGAGAGACCTGTGTACTTATGAATGATTTGAGCCGCTAATGCCGTTCCCCCGGTCGATCCTTTGCCTAAGTACACAATGCCGATTCCAATCCCGATGCCGACGCCGCCAAAAATCGCCGCCAGAAGCTCATGATGTGTAGCAGGCTGAATGTCTCTCGTCAAAAACACGACAAGCGGCAAAAAGACAGAACCCGCGAGTGTCTTGAGTCCAAATTTACCGCCAAGCAAAATGATACCGGCAATAAATAAGGGAATATTAATGATCCACTGCACATAGGCCGCTTCAAAACCATATGACTGTAAAATGGTACTGATCCCGCTGACACCGCCTGCGGCTATTTTGTTAGGAAGCAGAAAGACATTAAAGGACACTGCTGTAATTGCTGCCCCTATCAGTATGTATACATAATCCCTTATAACCCGAAAACTTTTATTCCGTACATCCATCATTACAACCTTCCTCCGTTTCTTCCTATGCTCTCCGATAGCATTTTAATCCTTCCCTGATTAGATGTAAATAACACCCAAATAAAGTGGTAATATGCTAAAGCAGCAGTGAAAGCAAGGATATGCAGGCAATAAAAAAACACACCTGTAGACACCAGGTGTGTTTCCCGCTTATGAAAGTTTAGAACGAAGGTATGCGTCAATAAATACGTCAATATCTCCGTCCATTACGGCTTGAACGTTACCCATTTCTGTATTGGTCCGATGGTCTTTTACCATGGAATACGGATGGAAAACGTAAGAGCGGATTTGGCTTCCCCAGCCGATCTCTTTTTGCTCACCGCGAATTTCATCCAGCTCGGCCTGCTGTTCTTCAATTCTGCGCTGATACAGCTTCGCCTTCAGCATTTTCATCGCTCTTTCACGGTTTTTAATTTGTGAACGTTCTGTTTGACATGTCACAACCACGTTTGTCGGCAAGTGGGTAATCCGAACAGCTGAGTCTGTCGTGTTGACGTGCTGTCCGCCTGCTCCGCTTGCACGGTACGTATCAACTTTAATGTCCTCCGTACGGATATCAATATCGATCTCATCGTTGAATTCAGGCATAACTTCACAAGATACGAATGAAGTGTGACGGCGGCCTGATGAATCAAACGGAGAAATCCGCACGAGACGGTGGACGCCTTTTTCCGCCTTGATATACCCATAAGCGTTGTGCCCTTTAATCAGTAATGTGACTGACTTAATACCGGCTTCATCACCAGGAAGGTAATCGAGCGTTTCCACTTTAAAGCCGCGGCGCTCAGCCCATCTGGTGTACATTCTGAGAAGCATAGAGCCCCAATCCTGTGACTCAGTGCCGCCCGCACCCGGATGCAGCTCCAAAATAGCGTTGTTTTTATCATAAGGCTCACTGAGAAGAAGCTGAAGCTCAAACTCATTGAACTCCTTCGTTAATGCCTTTAGCTCTTTTTCAAGCTCAAGCTGAAGATCTTGATCCGGCTCTTCTTTCAGAAGGTCATGAGTCATTTGCAGTTCTTCATGGGATTCATTCAATTTTTTATAGGAATTGACATAATCCTTTAAACCATTTGCTTCATTGATGACCGTTTGAGCTTTCTGCTGATCATTCCAGAATTCCGGATCAGCCATTTGCTCATCTAGCTCAGCAATGCGGGTCTCCTTTGATTCGAGGTCAAAGAGACCCCCTAAAGTCCGCTAAACGAGAAGCCATATTTTCGAGCTCAACTCTGATTTCTGATAATTCCATTCTATTCACCTCATTAAAAGATCCGCGGGCGCTCAAGGCGCCGCGGTCACAAACTTGCCCGAACGAACTATTCAGTCCGGCCGCAGCAATTTTTATATTTTTTTCCGCTTCCGCAGTGGCATGGCGCATTTCGGCCGATATCAACCACTTTACGAACCGGCGCTTTCTTTGCTTTTTTGTTTTCATCGTCTTCTTGCGGCTGATGAGCCGTGGTTTGGCCTTGTACAACCTCTTCACGCTCCAGATTATTTTCAATCTCAGCCTTCATCACAAATTTGGCAACCTCGTCCTCGATGGATTCAATCATATGCTCAAACATCGCAAAGCCTTCCATTTGATACTCACGCAGCGGATTTGTTTGCGCGTAAGCACGAAGGTGAATCCCTTGGCGAAGCTGATCCATTGCGTCGATATGATCCATCCATTTTGAATCGACGGCGCGAAGCACGATGACTTTCTCAAATTCGCGCATTTGTTCCTCGCCGAATTTTTCCTCTTTGTCATTATATTTGGTCTTGATGCGATCCATAATGAGCTCAAGCATTTCATCCGGCTCTTTGCCGAAGATGTCGCTCTTTTCAAGCGCGCCTTCGTCAAGGTAAGTCGTGTTAACAAGCTCAACAAGACCATCAAGCTTCCACTCCTCAGGAAGCTCTTCTCTTGGTGTATAGGCCGCAATTGCCCGTTCGAGAGAAGATTTGATCATATTTTCTACGATTTCACGCAGGTTTTCAGAGTCAATGACTTCGAAACGCTGCTTATAGATAACCTCACGCTGCTGGCGGAGAACATCATCGTATTGGAGAAGCTGTTTACGTGAATCGAAGTTATTTCCTTCAACGCGTTTTTGAGATGATTCAACCGCGCGGGATACCATTTTGCTTTGAATTGGAGTGGAGTCATCCATACCAAATCGGTCAAGCATTGCCATTGTCCGCTCAGCACCAAATCTTCGCATCAATTCATCTTCCATAGAAAGATAAAATTGCGTGATCCCCGGATCACCCTGACGTCCTGAACGTCCTCGCAGCTGATTGTCAATCCGGCGTGATTCATGGCGTTCCGTTCCGACAACGGCTAGTCCGCCAAGCTCTTTTACTCCTTCGCCAAGCTTAATGTCTGTTCCGCGCCCCGCCATGTTTGTCGCAATCGTCACAGCGCCTTTTTGACCGGCCTCTTCAATGATTTGCGCTTCACGTTCATGGTTTTTGGCGTTTAATACCTGATGCGGGATACCCTTGTTTTTGAGCAGCTTTGAAATCAATTCAGACGTTTCAACCGCAACTGTACCGACAAGAACGGGCTGTCCTGTCATATATCGCTGGGCAACATCTTCTGCAACGGCCTTAAACTTCCCTTCCATTGAACGGTAAATTAAATCCGGACGGTCATCACGAACAACCGGCTGGTTTGTCGGAATCGTCACAACCTGCATGTTGTAGATGTTACGGAATTCCTCTTCCTCTGTTTTAGCCGTACCCGTCATACCGGCCAGCTTTTCATACATCCGGAAGTAGTTCTGGAACGTAATCGTCGCCAAGGTCATGCTCTCATTTTGAATTTCAAGCCCTTCCTTCGCTTCGATCGCCTGGTGAAGCCCTTCGCTGTAGCGGCGGCCTTTCATTAAACGACCCGTGAAAGAGTCAACGATAACAACCTGACCGTCTTCTACTACGTAATCAACGTCCTTCTGCATGGCAACGTGCGCTTTTAAGGACTGGTTGATATGGTGGTTGAGCGCCACATTTTTCACATCAAACAGGTTGTCGATGCCGAACGCTTTTTCAGCCTTTGTCATTCCTTCTTCTGTGAGCTGTACACCTTTTGTTTTTACATCATACGTATAGTCCTTCTCTGCTTTTAACGTGCGTACAAAAGCATTTGCCTGTACGTACAGTTTTGTCGATTTTGCAGCTTGTCCTGAAATGATAAGCGGTGTTCTCGCTTCATCAATCAAAATAGAGTCGACTTCATCAATTACCGCAAAATGAAGCGGACGCTGCACCATTTGCTCTTTATAAAGAACCATGTTGTCTCGCAAATAATCGAAACCGAGCTCGTTATTTGTAGAATAAGTGATGTCAGCCGCATAAGCTTCCCGTTTTTCATCTTTCGACATTGAGTTCAAATTCAGTCCTACAGTTAAGCCAAGAAACTCAAAAATTTTCCCCATTTGCTCTGCGTCACGGCTCGCCAAGTATTCATTGACTGTCACGACGTGCACGCCTTTTCCAGATAAGGCATTTAAATAAACAGGCAGAGTAGACGTTAATGTTTTACCTTCCCCTGTTTTCATCTCCGCGATATTTCCGTCATGAAGAGCCACGCCCCCCATAAGCTGGACTTTAAACGGGAACATGCCGGTTACGCGGCGGGAAGCTTCCCGAACCACTGCGAATGCTTCAACAAGTAGATCATCAGTTGTCGCCCCTTTTTCAAGGCGCTCTTTAAATTCAATTGTTTTATGTTTCAGCGCATCATCCGAGAGATTTTCATAGTCTCCCCGAATCGCATCAATATCGTTAGCTATTTTTTCGTATCTATTCAGCGTACGTTTTGTTGGATCAAACATTTTATTTAAAATTCCAAGCATTTATAACGCTCCTCTATCATCACATGCCTGTTTGACAAGCATGTATAAATAATTTACTAGTCCATGTATACCTCTCATTATCATATCATACCTTCTCTTATTTCCAAAGAATTTGCAAATAAGAAAAAACAAAAACCTTCCGCGAAAATCACGGAAGGCTGCTCTTCATTATTCAGTCGGTTCAATCAGGCCATATTTCCCGTCATTTCTGCGGTACACGACGTTTGTAAGGTTTGTTTCCGCATTTGTGAAAACAAAGAAGTTATGGCCGAGCATATTCATTTGCAAGATCGCTTCTTCATTATCCATCGGCTTTAAATTAAAGCGCTTCTGACGGACGATTTCTAAGCTTTCATCTTCTTCTATTTCGTCCTGAACCGCAATATCTGTATCAGAGCCGAGGCCGTTTGCCACTGAAGATTTCGGAAGACCCTGCTCACGGAATTTGCGGTTTACCTTTGTTTTATGCTTACGAATTTGACGTTCCAGCTTGTTTGTAGCGAGATCAATTGCATTGTACATATCCTCGTTATGCACTTCAGACCGAAGCGCCAGATCTGTCATCGGAATCGTAACCTCAACCTTGGACTCCTTGTCATTGTAAAACTTCAAGTTGACGTTCACATCGGCATTTACACTATGCTCAAAATAACGCTCCAGCTTGCCGATCTTCTTCTCGACATGATCCTTTAACGCGGGTGTCACTTCAATATTTTCTCCTCTGATGTTATAGTTCATCAAAGAACGCCTCCCTTTTATTAAGGATATGTATCTATTTCTCCTTTACCCTTTACAATTCCTGCTGAAACGTAAACCTTTTGTGAAAATTCAGTGAACTTTGTCGAATTATGCCGTTTTATGCTGATGTTCCTATGGTTACGGGAGGTATATGTATATGCTGGCAATAAGAAAAAATACCTTACACAACGTCAATTGATCACAAAGGGCTCCATACATCGATGAATGGACAGCATCCATTTCCTATAGTGAATCAGAAAATGTCCTTTTAAATACTCGCAGAATTCATGAGAGGGGAATGAGAAAGAAACCAATTGATCAAATTCTGCAAAAATCTCGTCAAAAGCCTTAACGCATACTTCCGCGCACCGTGTGTTCATCACGAAAAGAAGAGTTGAATGGGTTGAATCCAAATAAAAAAAGGCTTGGATCAGATCTTGGTAGATCCGATCCCCTTCTGTTTTTGATAAATTCTGTTCCGCCTCTATCAAATAGCACAGCCCTTCCTCAATGGTAAAAAGAAGATGATAATAAGCTGATAAAAGCGTATAATCCTCAATGCTCTTCAAGGCACTCACCTATTTACGCTTGTCATAATATCTGCCGTCAATCGTGATGTTGTTATAAGGATTTAAATACGTCGTATGCATCGCACGTTTTCTTTTCACCTGCTGAAGTTCTGCTGCGATTGACTGCTTCAGTCTTTCCATTTCTTTCACAATAAGCTGATCCCATGTCAAGACAAGTTTCATCTGCTTTCGCTCTTCTTCTGAAAGCGGCAGAGCTATCCCCTGAATAAGTTCAGACCGTTTAGACACAAAGTCTTCAATTTGCTTTAAAAGTTCATCGCTTTCCGGTGTATTTTGTATGTGTGACAGCATACTCTCCGTCTCAGTGTATAGCTGATCTATGTTTTTCATGCGATCCCGCCTGATCCGTGCCGGTCCTTTCGTTCACTTTGAATGGCCTGTTTCCAAGCATCGCGAAAATCTGTTATATAGTCTTCAACCTCAGCCAGCATGCTCGTATCATTTTTGATATTTGCCTCTACCAGTCTTCGATACATATAATCGTACATCGCACCCATTGAACCGGAAAGCTCTATGTTGCGGTTAAGCGTACCATTTAATTCCTGAATGATATTTTGCGCTTTAATCAGATTTTCATTTTTACGTTCCATATCATTATTCTCAATGGCCTGAGATGCAAGTTTTATAAATTTCAAACAGCCATTATACAGCATAAGGGTCAGCTCCCCGGGCGTAGCGGTATTCACTGAATTTTGCTGATAAGCTGCATAAGGATTTTGGATCGCCATGTGTCATCCTCCAAATTACATTTATTGTACAAGAAGCTGTGATAAATAGGACGCTTGTTCGTTCATTTTTTGAATCGCAGAATCCATTGCACTGAATTTTGTATAATAGCGGTTTTCTATGGTATTCAATCTGTCCTGCATTTTGGTGATATCAGTGCTGATCGTGTTCAAATTTTTACCGATTGAGTAGTCATTGGTTCCCATTGTCGAGTTGCCGGCTTTTGCTTCAATGCTTTTCACTGTACTTTTCAGTGTTTCACCGATGCGTTTCATAATTCCTTTATCACTATAAGCGCTGCTGTTCGTCCCGTTTGTAAATAAGGCAGCAACACTTTGTGGATCTTCTTGTATTTTTGCTTTCAGTTTGTCTTCATTAATCTCTAAATGTCCCCGCAATTGGTAAGCACTTGAGGTTGTGATGCCAAATTCAGTTAATTGATAGGCTTTCCCATCCGCATTTACTTGAGAATAAAAGTCGGTCCTCATTTGGTTTGTACCGGTGCTGATGCTGGAATCATTTCTCAGCAAACCGCTTTTTGCCTTCTTCTCCCAGAGTTCTACCTCTTTATCAGACATTGCTTCTTTTTGTTCACTCGTCAGCGGAGTATAGTCTCTGTATTTTTCTTCCTGAAGCTTTTCATTCAGGCTGTCAACCAATTCATTGTATTTATCTACAAACTCTTTAATTTGGTTATAAATCCCGTCAACATCAGTAGAAACAGATGTGGTAACAGGGCCTGTGGCTGCAGTTGTATTTTTGATCGAGTAGGTAACGCCATTAACCGTAAAGTTGTTTGTCAGCTTCTCCATTTCAAAGCCATTAATTGTGACCTTTGCATTTGTTCCTTCTTTGTAAGCAGTGAGCTTATTATCAGCGTCTAAAGAAAAACCAAGCTGACCGGACATAAAGTCGGATGTAGCAGAGTCTGCTGCCTGTATGCTGCCTCCTGCACCTGTTGCTTTAGAAGAAAACGCAATCGTTTCTACATACTCTGTACCGTTCCATATTTTGTCTTTAAATGCTGATACTCCTAGATCTGAACTATTAAGTTTAGAAATCACATTATCAATGGTATCGGCGCTCGTCACACTGATGTTCACTGTTTTTGCCGTTGTCTCACCAGGTGCTACAACGTTAAATGCCAAATTATAATCGCCTTGTGTGTATCCCGTATAATTATTTGCCTTATACGTTGCTGCAGTTGCCAAACTCGCTACTTCAACAGTAGAAGACGAATTTGGCGCACTTGCGCTTCCTGTAGCAGTTAACACAGACTCATTGGAGCTGGTCACAGCTTTGCTCTGATACGTGCTCGGATATGTCAACGTATTTTTAGACATATAATCCTGCAATTCTTTTATTTTTGAGTTGACTTCACGATAGCTGTCACGCTGCCATTCAAGCGTCTGCTTTTTTTGTGTCAGCTTATCCAGCGGCGCTCTTTCTGTCTGCATCAGCTTTGATACGATATCATCTATATCCATTCCTGACGCCAGACCTGTTATTCTCGTGACCATTTCAAACCACTCCTCATCTACTTTTTTTCATCTACAAATAACCCAAGAAATTCAGTCATAGCCGCATAAAAATCAAGCCACCGTTTCGGCGGAATTTCGCGGATGACTTCATTTGTAGAGTCCTCTATTACTTTTACATAGTATTCATTTAACTTCTCATGGAGCTCAAACTTCAGGTGAACTTGCGAAGGTTCCAAAAGCTTGTTCATTTCCCCTACCATTTCAGCAAGATTGGTATATGAAACTTGATGAACAGGAACCTCACTCTCATGATCTTTCTTATTATGTATTTGAGTATCATAACGATCCCAAACAGGTTGTAACGTAGTGAGTCTTTCAATGTTCAATTGATCATCCCCTATGTCCCAATCTATCGTTTATATCGACTAAGTCGAGATAAGATTACACATATTTTTGGAAAAAAACTCATCTGTTTTAGAATTCTTGTTTGGAAATACATTTATAAGATAGTGGAGAATTCGATTATTATATCACGGGTTATAGACAGCAAGGGGGAAAGATTTGGAGTTACGGAAATAAAAAAAGACCCGGCAAACGCCAAGGTCTTTTTCAAAATTAACGTAACAATTGAAGTACGTTTTGAGGCTGTTGGTTCGCTTGAGCAAGCATCGCTTGAGAAGCTTGAGAAAGAATGTTGTTCTTTGTGAACTCGCTCATTTCTTTAGCCATGTCAACGTCACGGATACGAGACTCAGCAGCTGTCAGGTTTTCACCAGAAGCGCTTAAGTTGTTGATTGTGTGCTCAAGACGGTTTTGTACCGCACCTAATTTTGAACGTTGAGTAGATACAGTGTTAATAGCGTCATTAACTGCTTTAAGTTGCGCGTCAAAACCTACAGTTGCAGTGTCAGCCGCGTTATCAGCAAATTTTGTTACATCGATATCTGATACTGCTTGTCCTGTGAGAAGTGTTTTACCGTCTGTATCTAAAGCACCAAGTGCTGTAGCTGCCATGCTTTCAATGTTGACAGAAAGTTGTTGACCACTGTTAGCACCAATCTGGAATGTTAGTTTTTTTCCACTAGCTTCTGAGAAATCACCATTCAGAAGTTTTTTACCGTTAAACTCAGTACGGTCAGAGATACCTTTTGAGTCAGTTCCTCCGCCGATTTCTTCAACTAGAGAGCTGATTTCGTCTTGGATAGCGCCAAGATCTGTTGAGTCTTGAGTACCTGTGTTACCTGCTTGAACAACTAGCTCACGAACACGTTGAAGAATAGAGTGAGTTTCAGTCAATGCACCCTCAGCTGTTTGGATAAGAGAAATTCCGTCTTGAGAGTTTTTAGAAGCCATTTCTAAACCTCTGATTTGTCCTCTCATTTTTTCAGAGATCGCAAGACCTGCTGCGTCATCTCCCGCACGGTTGATGCGAAGACCTGAAGAAAGTTTCTCCATGTTCTTTTGGCTCGCACCGTTGTTTGAAGACAAACGGTTTAATGTGTTAAGTGCTGCGATATTGTGGTTAATTCTCATTGTTTTGTTCCTCCCTGAATATGTTGTTAAGGCACGTCCTTGTGCCTTGTTTTTTGTAACTGGCGAAGTGTTTGCGTCTCCTCCCGGCTACATCATTAATATCGGATTGTCTGTGATTTTGTTAATACAAAAATAAAAAAAATCCTCACTTTTTTTGTGAGGATAATGCGGAGATCACATCGCTGGATAACGCTGCCGCACGGTTATTTTCTTCCTGAATGGTCAAGTAAATTTCTTTCCTGTGAATATCAATATGCTTTGGGGCTTCAATTCCAATTTTTACTTGGTCACCCTCAACCGCAATCACTTTTACTTCAATATCAGCACCTATTTGAATCGCTTCGTTTATTTTCCGCGATAAAACTAGCATGATTCTCCTCCAATCGGATGCTTTGTCGTATATGGGGAGTCGTGTAAAACGACTTGCTTAGCCAGCATGTTCTTGCGATTCACAATAATAGGAGCCAATAAATTAGCAGTCGTTTTTTCGAATGGCTCTGCCATGGTCAATAATGTCATGACTTCTACGTCTTCAATATTATCGATATCCAAAAGTTCAGCAGTTGATTCATCAAGGTCAAATTCATAATTCTTAAAAAAGATAAACGGACTTACAACGATGAACGCAAGATTCTCTGAAGTGACGGACTGCAGCGCCACGAATGGAGAGTCTTCTGAAAGCGGAAGAATGACGAACTGTTTTTCTTCTAAAAAGCCCGGAATCCCGTTTTCAAAAAGAATGATTTGTTCTTCTTTTACGTTCATTTGGCCATGGTATTTAGTATGAATGATCATTGTTCACGATCCTTTTCTTTTTACTTTTCGAGTGATTCTTTTAGGTTTTCTACCTCTATATTTAAATCAGGGTATTGGAGCATGTCAACCTTAACATTTCCCGGCGTATATTCAACAATTGGTTTACGCGGTTCAGCCTGAATAACAGGCTTTCGCGGCGTAATCTGAATATCAAGCTGTGATGGGGTATATTGTATTTTCACCCTTGAAAGAGAAGGAGTATAATGTTCTCCTAATTGAATTTGGTGCATCTCAGAGTTCCTCTTTGCTTGTGAAGCGATTGGGTTCCCCTTATTTTCAATTCTCATAAGCTCGTCGCCTTCTTCTGCAGTACGGGCTATGCCTTCCATTACATCCTCATGCCCTTGTTGGGCAGCTTCCTCGATTCTTTTGAATACATGCTTTCTGTCTAATTCTTCCCATGCTTGCGTCTGGTCAATCGTAAGTTTTCCAGGTGTCACCGATATTTCCATTTCCGCGCTTGGCTGTTCAATCTCCAGGTCGGCTTGCGGCTGCTCCATTTTTAAGCTGGCGGGCGTCGTTGTTAAACCAATTTTCCCTTGAACACTATGCATAATCAATCTGGGAATTTGCATCACTCTACCTCCTAAACTATAAAAAAAGCGAACTCCTGAGAGCCGCTTACTTTAAAAAGTCGATTAATGTAGGCTGAACAATTTGCGCATTTACAGCTAAGGTAGCTCTATGTACACTTTGCTGGGCAATAAATTCCGTTATGACTTCTTCCAGTTCTACATCTTCATTGTCAGACAATACTTTTGTAGCTGTTTCTTCTTGAGATGCGAGTCTTGTATTAATCAGTTCAAGACGATTATATCTCGCTCCGAGATCAGATCGCTCTGCGCTCATACCGTCAGAAAATTGACCAATATCATCTAAAACGCTGTCCACATCGTCCAAAGAGCCTGAATTAAGTGCTGTCTCAAATGAATTAAGCATTTCAAACACATTTTGTCCGCTTCCAGAAGTACCGCCAAAGGCTGCCTTCGGATCTGAGTTTACCTTTAATGACATATTATCCGATATATTGACAATAACGTCAGCCGTATCAGAAATCGTATAAGTTCCGTCGCCGTTGTCTTTAACTGGAGGTGTATCTGAATTAGTGCCATTGAAGATATATCTGCCGTTCACTTGTGTATTAGCAATATTTAAGAGCTGTTCTTTTAATTGTTTTACTTCTACACCAATAGCTTGCAATTCTGCTCCACCATTTGTGTCATTCTTAGCTTGAACAGCTAACTCTCTGACCTTTGACATAATGTCAATTCCTTCAGTAATGTTTGTTTCTGTGTTTTCAAGCCAGGTAAAGGCTTGAGAAGCATTACTTTGGTATTGTTGAACTTGAGATAATTGCGTATTATACTTTAAGCTTTTCATAGCTACTACTGGATCATCGGAAGCTTTTGAGATTTTTTTTCCGGAAGAAATCTGTGATTGAAGTTTATCCAGCTTTGAGTAGCTTGAACCGATATATCTCAATGAGTTTTGCTGAATCATCCCTTGTGTTACTCTCATTTGATCTACCTACCTTCCCCCGACACCCATGCCATTAATTACTTTATCAAGTATTTCGTCTTGTAACGTTACCATTCTTGCGGCAGCATTGTATGCGTGTTGGAATTGAATCATATTGGTCATTTCTTCATCTAAAGAAACAGCGCTCATTTGCTGACGGTTTATGTCTGCATCATTCAGCTGTGTTTCTGTATTAGATGCCAGCCGATTCGCCTCTTGAGCTTTGATCCCCAGCTCGCCAATCAGACCTGAATAGTAATCTAGCACACTTGTCTTTTTACCATTAATGGTTATATCACCTGTTAACACATTCGCTAATTTTGTTGCATTTGAATTATCGTTGGCTGCACCAGTCAGTGAGAAAGCAATATTCGCGCCGCTTGAATCTGATATGCTGGCAGCTACTTTAATCTTGCCCGCCGCTCCTTTTGCCGGTTCAGTTTCACCGCCGGTAAAATCAAAAAAGTCCCCGCCTTGTTCGCCGCTCTTAGTCAAACCATTTCGGTGCACCTCATTGAAAGCTTTCGCGAATTCAAGTGCCATATTATCGAGATCTGATAGCATGTCCGGATATGTGCCCTTTTCATCGCCGCCTGCTGATACATACCCGTAAGACTCTATAAATCCTAAAAGAGATCCCTTACTGCTGAATGACTCAGCCTGTAGAGCAGTGTTTCCGATTGAAATACTTGATACTAAACCAGTTTCATTATCATAGTTGGCTGCAAGTTCTGAAACCTCGTAATTTTCACCGTCCAAAACAGTTCCCAGTGACTGTTTATTTTTATCAAGGATTTCAATTGATACGGTTCCTTCAGCAGAAGCAAGTGCATTACCGCCTGATTTGTTATAGCTGACTTTAATATCAACCATTGAGGATAATTTATCGATCAGCAAATCTCGCTGATCATATAAACCATTTGGCAGAAGCCCGACCGGCTCAACTTGAGCTATTTGCTTATTTAAACTGTTTAATTGGGAAAGCACCGAATTGACATCCAACACCGTAGTATCTAGCTCTGCTTTTAAGTTCGATTGAACATTTGTAAGTGATTCGGAAAGATAATTAAACGTTTCTGCTAGAGCTTTTCCTTTTTCAGCGACAACAGAACGCGCACTGTCTTCGTTTGTATTATTCGATAATTCCTGAAGGGAATTCCAAAACGAATTGAGTACACTGTTTAAGCCGCTGCCGTCCGTCTCATTTAAGATGCCTTCCATTTGGGAGAGAGCTTTGGCCTTCGTGTCGTAGTATCCGGCACTATTGTTTTGAAGACGGTATTGGTAGTCAAGAAAGATATCTCTTATTCTCTCAACTGACTTCCCTTGAACGCCCGTTCCCATTTGCCCCGCGGTTTTTTCTGCGTTTTTTGATACAGCAGGGAAGTAGTCAGTTGCCTCCAACGAGACTCGCTGTCTTGTATAACCGTCAGTGTTGGCATTTGCCACGTTATTTGCAGTCGTGCTTAACGCTGCCTGCTGGGCGCTTAACGCCCGCCTTGCAGTTTCAAGCCCCATAAAGGTAGATGTCATATTCTGAATTCCTTTCCGCTAAGCTTTTGAATCGAACAGTTTCAGCCGGCTGCTCTTCGGAAGCTCAGCTTTAATCTGTTTGCTGTAATTAAAGTTATTATCCTTAGGAACCAGCATATCGTACGAAATAGAGATGAATTGCAGCGCGTCTCTTGTCAGCTGTCTATTCAGCTTATTCACTTCTTTTAAACGCCCGAGAACTTTAGTAAGAGATTCGAACAAAAGTTCAAGCTCTTCCTTTTCACTGCCTGAAGTTTTGGCGATACAAGCAGAAATAGTGTTATTTTCGCTGTATCCAAGAAAAGCGGAAGCCGCTTTAATCCGGTCATCTTCGGTCTGTTCGATTGCTTGAATATATTTTTGTTCTTTTGTCAAAATGTTAGAAAGCTCTTTTGTTTTGCCGGCTTTGAGCGCTTCCGTTTTTTCCTCAGACAGCGTGAGCAAATGCTCATGCAGAACGCAAAGTCGCTTCAATTGTTCAATAATTGGCTTTGCTGACATGGCTTTCTCCTTTTTTACTGCTTTTTATAAAAATTAATTATATTTTTTGCAATATGATTTGCGTCTATTTTGTATGACCCGTTTTCAATTTGCGCTTTTAGCTGCGCGATTTTTTCCTGGCGTGAACCAGTGACTGCGTCGGATGCATTTTGCAGCTCTTTAGCCTGCGATGAAATTTCGATTTTATCTTTAGGCTGTGCAGCATTTTTTTGTACTGATTGCTTTTCGTAATTTTTTTGGTATGGATTAACGGATTGTGTTCCAAATTGATTGATTTTCATAGGATTCCTCTCGCTTTCCGTTGCAGTCTTTAAACAATCTAACCCTTTTATCGACTGCGTTTTCAGTTAGTTTAGGGAATCAGCTGTTTTTGGTATTATAGGCATAGTATGTGTCTTTTTTACTATTTTCCCGTTCTGTTTTCAATGCGGATTCTTGGTTCAGATGATCTATTTGATCCTTTATATCGGACTGGCAAGCCTTGCAGAACTTGCCTTCCCTAATCGATGTCCCGCACCTTTCACAAGGGTATGCCAAGTTCGGCAGATGAGTGATTTGGATTCGCTTTTGCCTGATGAATTTTAAAATCAGCTCTTCCTCCACACCTGTTTCCTCAGTTATGCGGCTCAGTGTTGATTGCCTGTTTTCTTGTTTCCTTAAAAATTTATATACAGTCTCAAATGATTTTTCTTCTTCCTTAATACACGCCTGACACACGGTTTGCAGCTTTGTTTTTAAAAATAAAGCATTGCATTTCGGACAATTCGCCAGTTCACCCATCATGTTTACTCCTTATTCATTAATATGCCTGCAGTAATTTCTAGACATTATATCGGCACAAAAATTGAATCATTTAGCTTCTCACTAAGGTAAAAGATGACACAGAACCAGCTTTGCCTTTCTCCAATAAACAGCGGGCAGCATAGTGCAAAGTGGCGCCCGTAGTATAAAGATCGTCGATTAAAACGATATCCATACCCTCAACCGAGCTGTTTTTTGTTTTAAAAACATGCTCTGAAAGCAGGCGCTCCGTTTTCTTTTTCTTAGACTGCTTTTCATTATTCAGGCGGATGAGAGGATTGATGATGGGCCTGTTTAAGCATTCAGCAAGCATTTGTGACTGGTTAAAGCCGCGTTCTGCTTTCCGTTCTTCGCTTAACGGAATTGGAACGAGCACAAGGCGTTTATCTGGATAGACAGCAGAGAATTCTGAGGAAAAGTCATTTTTAAAAGCGCTTATTATTGCTGCATCTCCCCTGAATTTCATTCGGGCGAGCGTTTCTTTCATCATGTCATTATATAAGTAAACAGAACGGTTTTGACTGAGCCTTAAGCCGTCATCTATTCTTGATTTCCATGCCTCGCAATCCGCGCACACTTCATGAGCGGTTTGAGGCCTGCCGCAAAGCGGACAGATGGCCCCTTTGATGATCTGTAATTTGTTTCTGCAGGACTGACAGACCCTGTCGTCAGGTTTTAATAAGAATAGTGAGCACCATGAAACAGCTTGAGAAAATTGTGAATCACATAATAGACAGATCAGTTTTTTAGAGCCTCCTCCTGTCTCGTTTCGCATTGATCACTCGGTTTCTCCGATACCACAGCAGCTGATTCAGCCAAAA
The DNA here is from genome assembly GCF_029536185.1 of Bacillus sp. B28. Lineage (NCBI taxonomy): Bacteria > Bacillati > Bacillota > Bacilli > Caryophanales > Bacillaceae > Bacillus > Bacillus sp. B28. Next base: position 3,525,251 of record NZ_CP120511.1, read on the forward strand.
TCACAAGCATAGCCGTGTTTTTCTGTTTATCTACCAACTCAGCTTTCGTATATGCAATCTTTTTTAAATCAGTGACGTAAGCTGGTCTTACTTGGTTTAAAGAAAGTGCAAGTACATCATTTTTGCATACTTGGCAAGTGCAGGTCATATGAAGCTGATCCATATATCGGTCAAGAAGTTCTTCCATCATGATTTCTTTTGAATTGACAAGCATTTTTACAGCTCCTCATTAGTTATATGAGTATACTGTATCATGTTTTTTAATATTAACTAGTCTATCAATTTATTTTTTAGAGCCAATTCATTCATTATTTTTATATGCTTTCTTGCCTCTATCATACTCTTTGTTTTTCCGAAGTGAAAATAAATGACATCGCCGTCTGCATGTTCTTTATGCCGTCCTGTCCTTCCCGCGATTTGCACAAGCGCGCTTTCCGTAAAGATGGGCGATTCTGCCCCTAAGATGCCTGCTTGGACCATAGGAACTGTGACACCTCTTTCCAATATTGTTGTTGTGATTAACAGATCAAACTGACCGTCTCGAAATTGCTGCACTTTTTCTTTTCTGAGCTTATCTTCCGCATGTACAGCCGCTGTTCGATAATTCATATCTTTAAAACAAGAAGCAGCCTTTTCCAAAACAGAAATGGAAGGAACAAATAAAAAAACGGGCCTTCCTTCTTTCACATGCTGTTCTATCCATCTTTTTACCGCATTTGGGATTTTGTTTCGGGTTAATTTCTTTTTCCAGTTTCCGCACCACTGAAAACGCGGTTCAGGCAATGGTTTCCGATGGTATCTGGCCGGTATGCGAACGGATTTTAACTCACCTTTATATGTTTTTCTTTTTAATTCTTTAGGAGGTGTTGCGCTTAGATAAACAAGAGTGCTGTTTTTCTTTCTCGCTTTTTGAACAGCGAATTGAAGAGTATGATCAGCGGAATATGGAAAAGCATCCACTTCATCAACGATCATGACGTCGAATGCGTCTTTATAGCGCAAAAGCTGATGGGTTGTGGAAATCATAAGCGGAGATAAACGCCCTTTGTCATCACTTCCTCCGTATAGAGCTGAAATATCAACACCCTGAAATGCAGCCTTCAGTCTCGGAGCAAGCTCTAATACAACATCGGTGCGCGGGGTTGCAATACAAACACGCAGTCTTAAATTCAATGCCAATTCTATACCCGGGAATAATAATTCAGTTTTACCTGCGCCGCAAACAGCCCAAATAAGGAGCTCTTCTTGCTTCGAAATTGCTTCAATTAAGACATCAGCGGCCTTTTGCTGTCCGCTTGAAAGCTTTCCATCCCAAGTCAGTTTTATAGGCTTCCAGTTTGCCTCTGCCTCCTTGCACCACGAATATAAAGAAACATCCTCACTCACTCTGCCCATCATGACACAAGAGCGGCAGTATACTTTATCTTCTCCTGATGAATGATACGAAGAAAAATACTGTTGATCATTTTGACCGCATCTATTGCATCTATATCCCCATTTATTTTTTGATATAGACACCTCGGCAGATATATAACCATGCTCGATATGCCAATTAATGATCTCGTCAGAAAATGGGATTTCTGTTCTCAGCAGATGACGGCCCTGAAGCTGCTGCTGCAGTTCTTTAGAGAATAGGCTGTTCGATTCTGATGTCTTAGTCTGCATAGTACGGCCTCCTTGCGAGATATTATGCCGGAATGAAAATATTCTGTCTAACAGCTAAAAAAAGAATATAAAAAAATCTCCGCTTCTAAAACGGAGATTTCATCATTTATTTAAAACACCAGCAGACTCCTATTGCACCTTCACCAAGATGAGTGCCTATAACCGCACCAAAGTAACTGTTATAAAATTCAACATGCGGATATTTTGCAGAGAGCTCTTCAATAATACTCGATGCTTCTTCTTCTCGATTAGCGTGAATAACGGCAGCTTTCATCGGCATGCCCTTACTCGCGTCTTCATCTAAAAGCTCGTAAATCCGCGAAATTGCTTTTTTGCGTGTGCGGATCTTCTCAAAAGGCACAATTACCTTATTGTCAAAATGAAGAATAGGCTTTACCTTGAGAAGACTCCCAATAAAGGCTTGAGCACTGCTTAATCGTCCGCCTCGCTGAAGATGTGTTAAATCATCCACCATAAAATATGCCCGAACGTTTTTTTTCATTTCTTCCAGTTCTTTTATAATATCTTCCGGCGATGACACTCCATTTCTGATCAATTCAGCTGCTTTCAGAGCATAAAAACCTTGAGCCAGACAGCTGATTTCTGAGTCAAACGGGTATACTTCAATATTATCGACCATTGTATTCGCTGCAGCTGCACTGCTGAATGTCCCGCTAATTCCGCTAGAAAGATGAATACTGATCACCGCATCATATGTCTTGCCGAGCTCTTCATACAAAGCAACCAGCTCGCCGATCGCAGGCTGAGAAGTGGATGGAAGCTCTGTATGCTTTTTCACTTCTTGGTAAAAGCTTCTCCAGTCCATTTCTGTTTCTTCATGATATGTTTCATCCCCAAAAACAACCTGGAGAGGAATCATGTGTATATGATTTTGTTCACGCATTTCTTTGGGAATATATGCCGTACTATCTGTTACTACTGCAATATTCATAGCTTCGTTACCTGCCTTATCACTTTATGACTCTATTGTAAGGGAAACAGAAGCCTAAAAAAAGACCTGCCTCAAAAAGGCAAGTCCAATTTCATGCTATCTCATTTCTACCCAACCATTTTTAATGGCGACCACCACGGCTTGCGTCCGGTCGTTTACATTCATTTTTTGTAAGATATTGCTGACATGGTTTTTAACAGTTTTTTCACTGATAAACAATGATTCACCGATGCCGCGGTTGCTTTTTCCGTCTGCAAGCATTTGCAGCACTTCACATTCCCGTCTTGTTAAAATATGTAATGGTCTGCGAATCTCTGGATAGACCTCATGCTGAGGATGAGCAGAAACTCCGCTTGTTGCAAGACGTCGGAATTCGTTTACGAGGTTGTGAGTAACCTTCGGGTGAAGGTAAGAACCGCCCTCGGCAACTACTTTAACCGCTTCAATTAGTGTATCAGCATCCATCTCTTTCAGCAGATAACCTCTTGCACCTGTTTTCAGGGCATGTGTTACATAATTCTCGTCATCGTGAATTGATAGAATAATTACTTTAGATTCAGGATACAGCTCTACAAGCTGCTTTGTAGCTTCCACGCCATTTACGTTCGGCATATTGATATCCATGATCACGACATCAGGATGATAGTGCTCAACGATACGAGCCGCTTCATCTCCGTCGTCTCCTTCCGCTACCACTTCAAAGGTAGGTTCAAAATCCAATATCCGCTTAACACCTTCACGAAATAACTGATGGTCGTCGATAATAACAATGTTTACTTTAGTCACAAGCCACGCCTCCTTGTATTATTGTTCTATATACTCTGGTATTCGGTCAATATGCCTTTTGGCTCTATTTTACAAATCATAGTCAAAGAGATAACGGAACCTTAATCATGATAAATGTCCCAAGACCTATTTTTGAATCTATAGTCATGGTTCCTTCCAATAAATCTACTCTTTCTTTCATTCCAAGCAAGCCGAATGATTTGTTTTTCTTCTCTTTCGCTTCCTTCAGGTCAAATCCTTTGCCGTTATCTTTTATCATTAAAATCACAAAATCCTTTGTAATCTCAACTTTGACTGTAATTTCTTCAGATCCAGAATGCTTTAACGCATTGGATACAGCTTCCTGTGCGAGTCTGAAGAGCGCAACTTCAAACTGAGGCGCGAGTCGTTTGTCCTCCGTATCGCCGATGCACTGAAAATGTATTTTCACCTTACCGTTATATTCTTCGGTTGTATATAGATATTTCCGCAAAGTTGGAATCAGGCCTAGGTCATCAAGGGCCATCGGTCTTAAATCATATATAATCCGTCTCACTTCGTAAAGAGCATTCCGCACATTTTGGCGGAGATTTTTGATTTCCTGGAATCCGTCTTCAGCGCCTCGGTCTCGGAAAATCCGTTCAATTAATTCCGATCTCATCATAACATTTGCCAGCATTTGTGCAGGGCCGTCGTGAATTTCTCTCGAGACTCTTTTTCTCTCTTCTTCCTGCGCTTCAATAATTCTCAAGCCAAAATCCTGTTTTGCCTGCGCATCGGCAAGAAGCAGCCCAACCTCCCGAAGATCCTGATTCAGATAGTTCAGCACGACCGTAATCTGGCTCACTAGTGATTCTGAGCGTTCGATGATTTCCTGAAGGCCTAACAGTCTGCGTTCCAAATCGTCCCGGCGTTCGCGCAATTGCTTTTCACGCTGCTGGATCATTGTCAGTTCGACTTGCAGCTTATGGGCTTTTTCATAAGCATTGCGGATTTCTTCTTCACTGAATCTATGAAAATTGCGGCTGACCTCGGATAAACGGTTTCGCGCATGGCGGGTTTGCACTTCAAGTTTATCACCAAGCTCGATGACTTCATAAACCTGCTGTTTAATTTGTTTCAGTTCTTCGACCAGCTGTTCATACTGCTGGCGTGACTGCTCCCCGATTTGAAAAACCTCATCCTTGCTCCCGTCAACGGTTTTCAGCATCTTCATCAAAATAGAGTCCAGAACTTTGGAATCCATCTTTGTTTTATTCATAATTTCCCTCCGTCACGGTGTTGTCATATATTTTTATTATAAATGTAATTGATCTGCAAATTGTGTCGAATTATAATGAAAGAATGCGTATATTCTAGAAAAAAACAATTTTATGTACCTTCTTACTCTTTATGATAACAAAATACGCACAAAAATTCTAAAGACTGTACGAATTTGTATAGGCGGTCTTTTATGCTTAGCAGGGGGTCAGCAAGCATGCTGCACAGCTATTTTACTGTGAAAGAAGCAGGAGAACACGAGATTGTTATAGAAAAATCGCGTTTTATCTGTCATTTAAGCCGTGTTTCTACCGAACAAGAAGCACAGGAATTTATACAGAAAATAAAGAAACAGCACTGGAACGCAACTCATAATTGCTCAGCTTACGTAATTGGCGAAAACGATCATATCCAAAAAGCCAATGATGACGGAGAACCGAGCGGCACCGCAGGAGTACCTATGCTCGAGGTGCTAAAAAAACGCGGACTTAAGGATACTTGTGCTGTCGTTACGCGTTACTTCGGCGGCATAAAGCTGGGAGCAGGCGGTTTAATCCGCGCTTATGGGAAGTCAGTGTCTGAAGGATTAAACCATATAGGTGTTGTAGAACGGAAGCTTATGAGGGTTATGCATACTTCCGCAGATTATACTTGGCTTGGCAAGATTGAAAATGAATTAAGGGAATCACCTTTTCTATTAAAAGAAATTCATTATGCAGAAAACGTAGAATTCGAAGCATATGTAGAAGAAAAAGAAACACAATCGTTTTCTGAGTGGATGACAGAGTTAACAAATGGAAAAAGTGATATTACAGAGGGAGAGTTGACGTATCTTGAAAAAGCCGTCAATCACATAAAGGAGACTGAATAATGGCTGAACGCGTTAGAGTGCGTGTGCGCAAAAAGAAAAAGAGCAAACGCAGAAAAATTTTAAAAAGGATTATGTTGTTGTTCGTCCTTGCATTATTGGTAGTTGTAGGTCTCGGAGGGTATAAACTATATAAAACCATTAACGCTGCGGATGATTCATACGATGCGCTTTCCCGCGGAGATAAATCAAATCTTCGCAGTAAAGTTGTAGATATGAAGAAAAAACCATTTTCTATTTTATTTATGGGAATTGAAGATTACGCGACAAAAGGACAAAAAGGGAGATCTGACTCTCTTATTGTAGTTACCCTTGATCCGAAAAATAAAACCATGAAAATGCTGAGCATTCCGCGCGATACACGTGTGCAATTAGCAAGTGACACAACCGGCAGCAAAACAAAGATCAATTCCGCTTACAGCAAAGGCGGAAAAGATGAGACTGTTGAAACTGTTGAAAACTTCTTGCAAATCCCAATCGATAAATATGTAACAGTCGATTTTGACGGATTTAAAGATGTTATTAATGAGGTTGGCGGTATTGATGTAGATGTACCTTTCGACTTTGATGAAAAAAGTGATGTGGACGAAAGCAAACGGATTTATTTCAAAAAAGGCGAGATGCATTTAAATGGTGAAGAAGCTCTGGCGTATGCCCGCATGAGAAAACAGGATAAACGCGGAGATTTCGGCCGTAACGACAGACAGAAACAAATTTTAAACGCGTTGATCGATCGGATGTCCAACATAAGCAATATTGCAAAAATTGATAAAATCGCAGAAACAGCCAGTGAAAACGTTGAAACCAATATTCGTATTACTGAAGGCTTAGCCTTACAGCAAATTTACAGCGGCTTTACCAGCAAGAAAATTGATACACTATCAATTACTGGTTCTGATTTGTATTTAGGGCCTAAATTAACATATTATTTTGAACCGGATGCTGCGAATCTGGAAAACGTCAGAAAAACGCTTCAAGAGCATTTAGATTATGATCCTGATACGAGCAGTTCAAGCACTGACAGTTCCAGTACCAATAGCTCAACATCAGACAGCACTGGCAGTTCAAGCACTGACGGAAGCACTGCAACAGACGGCACTACGAGCGGAAGCGGCTACACAAATGACAGCAGCACAAGCTCAAATGGCACAACAAATTCAACAACTGACTCATCATATTGAAAAAAAGCCCGGTCCTTTAACGGATCGGGCTCTTTTACGCAGAAAAAACACCGGCTCATAGAACCGGTGTTTTAATTTCTTTTCACAAGACGTTTATAGAATTTTGTAAATGGCTTAAAACGTTCATTCACGAGTCCCGTTACTTCTGCTATTATTTGCATAAATATGATTAAGATAAAGATAATAAACAGGGAAAGCCAAATTGTAGCGCTTTTCAGCACGATTGCACTGATGCTGAAAATAAATCCAATCAGGTAGATGACAATGACCGACATCCGATGTGAAAGGCCAAAGGCCATCAGCCTATGGTGGATATGTGATTTATCGGGCGCCGAAATCGGCTGTTTGTTTAGTATCCGTCTTATGATTGCAAATGTTGTGTCAAAAATCGGCACGCCTAATATAATAATCGGAATGACAATACTGAACAATGTTACGCTTTTATACAGCCCTAACAATGAGAGAATGGAAATGACATACCCTAAAAACAGTGATCCCGTATCCCCCATAAAGATTTTTGCCGGATGAAAATTGTAGAACAAAAATCCGAGCGTACTTGCGATAACAACTAATGAAAGTGACAGAATGAGTACTTTTCCGCCAGATAGCGCCATAACTGCAATCGTGGACAGGCCGATAACAGAAAGACCTGCTGCAAGGCCATCCAATCCGTCAATCAGGTTCATCGCGTTTGTGATGCCGACAATCCATAATACAGTCAGCGGATATGCCAGCCAGCCCAATTCAAATCGTTCAGCTAAAAAAGGTACTGAGAAAAAGTCCATTTTTAAGCCCGTGCTTACAATCATAATAGCTACGGCTAATTGAATGATAAATTTAACTTTTGCGCTTAATTGATATTTATCGTCAAGAATTCCCAACACAATAATGATAAATGCACCGACTGTGATAGCCGTCATTCTTGTTTCTGTGTATATACCGGATACAAGCACGCCTGTAACCACCCCGATAAATATGGCCAGCCCGCCCATTCGGGGCATGATTTTATCATGTACTTTTCGATTGCCGGGCTGATCAACTGCACCTATTTTAATCGCAATCCTTTTTACGATTGGGGTTATGATTAAAACCGTTAGCAGCGAGACAATAAACGCAACAACAATGCGAATCATGCGTTCGTCAAGCATAAAGAAGTCTCCTTTGGAATTATATGAAGTCTTTATTTATATAGAGAACCGTTCCTTCCATTATACCTTCTCCTTAGTTATTATAACAAGCTTCATCAAAAAGAAACACGTATAATCAAAAAACGCGCATCCCAATTAAAGGACTACGCATGTTTTTGAATCCCTGTATATTTCATGATTTGTTTGAATAAAACATTCCAATCTTGTGTGCGGGCAATGTTTCGCCGCATCTCTTTGTATGTCTCGTCTCCGTCTTTTTCAAGCACTTTCTCGCACGCAGTTATAAAATCATTATGGTCATTGCCTTCCATATATTCGTAAATATACGGCTTTTGCATTTTAGAAGTTGACGGAAGGTTAGAGCCCACGACCGGCTTTCCTGCTGCTAAAAATTCAAATAGCTTAAGCGGGAAAACCGCTTGGTTATAGGACGACTTTTTATAAGGCATAATACCGACATCAATCAGTTCCATAAAGTGCGGAACTTCTTTCGGATCTGCCGGCCCCGTCCATATCACATTGGAAAGCTTCAGAAGCTCCTGAAACGCTGTGTCACCATTGGTGGCGTCCGGGCCGACCCATAAAAATGTCCAATCAGGTTTTCTCAGAGCCGCTTCTTCAATCAATTTAAAATCCAGCTTTGGTTTAATCCCGCCGATAAATCCCAGTACTGCCCCTTCTCTTCCCTGCAAGATGCTTCGATCGGGAACCGCTTTATGTTCAGAAAACAGGTCATATTCAACACCGTTTTCAACGGTATGAACCTTTTCTTGTCCCGCTGTCAGCTTTTTGTCAACTTCATTGTGCAGGTACTCTGATGAACAAGTAATGGAATCGGCACGCTCGATAATTCGCAGCTCCGCTGTTTTGATGACTTTCCGCCTGAACTCGGAAAGCATATTGGAACGTCCGCTGATCGGCGCCGCCCACAAGTCACTGCAATCATAAATCACCTGATCCCAAGGGTACAGTGAAGACAGCAGCGGGAATCCGGGAAACGTGTACCATAAGCAGCAGCGTTCACCTCTGACTGAAGGGGATTTCAGCTCTTCTAATAAAGGTGAGAGCTTATGCTTATAAAACACATCGGTATAGCGTCCGAAGCGAAACATTTTCTTTTGCAGCAAGTCCTTTACGGCAAACTGCCGGATGCCGGATTGAACTTGCTGAAATTCCATCCTTTGGGTGCGCGGAGCCGGGCAGACCCAGATGACTTCCTTTGTTTCTTCCTGAGCAGCTAAAAATTCAGCCAATCGATGCCGTCTGTACCTCAATTGATCTTTTCCCCATTCAGCAGTAGCCACGATGACGTGAATCATTGCTTTTGTTTCCACCTTCATCACCTTTTCTCTCTGTTTGCGGTTATAGTCTTTTTTTCACCGCGTTTTTCGCATATTGAACAAAACACCATGTCGCTTTCATTAAATGGAGCCGTTCGATCTCTCTGTAGACAAACCATGTTTTTTTTGCAGCCTTCCATTTGTTGCTTGAAATCGAATTATTGACAAGCCGGTATTCAGCTAAACACTCATTCATTCCGTAAGCTGTAAAACCCTTTTTTAAAAGAGACAGCCATGTTGCCAAGTCTTGCCTCGTTCTAATATTCGGCATTTGGATCTGTCCCGTCTGTTCCCTGTCAATCATCACCGTTAGACAGCCGATAATGGTATTTTTAAGAGCATCATCATATGTCAGGCTTTCGGGAGCATGAATGAATTTATCCATCGGCACCCCGTCCTGCGACATTAAACTGTAGCCTGTAAAGGAAAACGCACAGGACCGCTCCATCATAAAATTAAGCTGCTTTTTCAGTTTGTCTTTTTTCCATTTGTCATCACTGTCCAAAAAGGCCACATAGCGTCCTTGGGCATGTTCCAGCGCTTTATTTCTTGCTATCGCGGCTCCGCTGTTCTCTTCTAGAAAGATCACATGAATTCTTTCATCTATCTTCTCATACTGCTTTAAAATGTCGCGTGTGCCATCCGTTGAGCAATCGTCCACGATAATCATTTCCCAATGAGGGTGGCTCTGATCTAATACTGAATGAATCGTGTCTTCAATATAGTCACGCGCATTATAAGAAGGTGTAATGACAGATACGAGAGGTTTCCAGTTGGTCATGATCACATCTCCATCGTATGATTTTAAAAGGACTCTCTGAAAAATTCAGGAATGACAACGAACATAAAGGCAATCGTTATGCCGATCAGAACACCCAGAACCGCTTTCTTTTTCGGGGACATTCCTCCGCCTGATGCCTCACTTACGGTTTCAGATTCAACGGCACTGGCCGCTTTCAGATTAAGCTGTGTGTTTTTCAGCTCATACAAAAATCTTTCTTTATCCACCTTGGAATCCTCGCTCACTGTTTCACCTTCCAGCGCGTCTATGCTGCGGCGGATAACGGCTTCTCTTTCCTCAAACAGCTTTTGGTCGTTTTTGAGAAAGGTGGAGGAAACAGCGTTTAACACCGATTCGGTTCTTTCCTGATCCTGGTCGGCATAGCTCAAAGACAGTAAAGACTTAGACTCCGATTTCACGGTGAGCTTCTCTTTGATCTCTGCAAGATCTTCATCTTTTTCGTCAGGAAGCGCCTCTTTCAAAAAAGCATCACTCCTCAGCAGGAGCGGGATCTCTTCTGTACTGTTATAAATGGGATGATCATAGCTCCCCACAGCTAAAGTAACCTCAGCTGTGTAACTCTTTTTATCCGCGATTTGGGACGGCAGTATATACCCCGCCGCACCTAAAATAAGCGGCAATAATATAATCCAGATGATATTTTTCTTTATGCGCCGGGCTAATCTTATCACTATATCCTTCATATAAGTCTCCCTGCTTTTTTGTAGTCTGTTTACCGGTATATGGGCTCAAGCTGCTGTCTGGATCGCCTTAAGACATTCACCGCGGCGATGACGAGCGCCAGAAATACCCAATGGAAAAATAAATTTGAGACAGAGCTTGGGCTGATGCTGGATACCAGGAAACTGACCATAGCTGTGATGAGCCCTTCTGTGATCAGTTTTGACTGATTTTCCATTTTTCTTTCATAAAACCTGTAAAGCACCCACATCAGGTATAAATAAATGGCCAGATAGCCGAGCATGATAAGCAAGCCGAAGTTTGCCAGAATCTCTGCCAGCCAATTGTGCACCTCTGTCACGTTGTCAGTATCATATAAAGCATGATGCTCAAGATAATAAGACACATTGCCTGCGCCCACTCCGAATCCGTATGAGTCAAGGAAGAAGTGCCATGCGTTTTTTAACAGATTGGCTCTGGCCACATTGGACGGAAGTGTCTCTTGGAATGAATGAGACGTCTGAGGAGCCAGGAACAGCTTCCAAAACAATGCGAAAATCCGGCTGGCAAAAAGAGCCGCAAAGACCGCAATTCCTGCTGCCGACAGCCAAATAGCGATTTTTTTCAGAACAGGCGGCAAGACAATAAAAATGTAGACGGCTATTCCCGCAAAAACGCCCAGCAGGCTGGCTCTGGAACCAGTCGCAAAGATTAAATACAACGCACCAAGCGAGAGCACAAGGCCAATTCCCTTTAAGTAACCGTTCTTTATGTTTTTCACCATTGCGATGTAAAAAAAGAAACTGATCGACAAAAATGTCGCAAAATCATTTTGATTAAAGAAGACTGAGGTCGGATAATGCTGCTTATATTCCGGTCCGCTGTACAATGTCGAACTCGGGAGATGATGATGCGTGATATGATTGTAAAAACCGATGATCATCAGAAATACCGTCATCACCAGCCAGATGGAATAAATAATCATCAGACGTTCCATTTTTTGCACATACATCACAATAAGATAAATAAAAAATATCCCCATCGCCAGCAGTGCTAAATATTTCAGACCATCTGTAACTGATTTGGCCCATAGCAGAGAAACAAGGCCGTATATAAACCAAAAAGCGAAAAAGAGCAAAATCCCTTTCACTTGCAGTCCGTTCCACCTTTCAATATGTGTTCGATTCCGCACCACACCGATCACATGGAGGCACCCCGCTGCAATGAGCAGAAGCCTGTAAAGAAACAAACTGAAAAATCCAAGATGAATCGCGAAAAATGCATTATTTAAAAAAGTGCAGGCGATCAAAATATAGATTACAGCCATAAAGAGCCGTTCTTTTGTTGTAAATGCGGTTGCAAGTGTCAGTACAAACAGACCAATTGCCAACACCGCAAGCACGGCAGCCATCTGTATTAAACCTATATCTGTACGGATGGCTCCCAGCAATAGGACGACTCCAAATATGGCAGCGGCCAGTAACGAAAGCGTATGGACCGCTGAACGTTTGATACTCACATGTTTAACCCCTTTCCTGATGTTTCAGGAGCCGGCGGCCGAGCCTAAGCAGCCAGCAGCTTTAACCAAGTAACACTTTTTCTTTTTATAGGTTGACGCTCCCCAAGTCTTTAGCCAATTCCTCGAGCGGCAAGCCCGGAAAATACTTGTCAGAAGGCTCCGCTCCCCGAACAGCAGGACGGCCGATGGAGTGATAAATGTATCCGGCTGCCTGCATCTCTTCAAGTGAAAATAAATTTCTGCCGTCGATGATGATCGGCTGTTTTAAGAGGGTTTTCACTTTAACAAGCTCCATTTCTTTCACTTCCGGCCAATCCGTTAAGATCAGGCATGCATCAGTGTCCTCAATCGCATCATACACATCTGTATAATACTCGACCTGTTCGCCAAGGATCGCTGAAGCTTCAGGAATAGCAATCGGATCGTATGCTTTTACATGTGCGCCCAGCTGCTGCAGCATCGGGATAATATCTAGAGCAGGAGCGGATCTCACATCGTTTGTATTCGGTTTGAAGGCCAATCCGAGCACGGAAATGGTTCTCCCTTTTATGCTTCCCATCACAGTTAAGAGCTTATCTACAATGTGAACGCGCTGCTTTTCATTTGTCTCAATGACGGCTTCTATGAGCTTAAATGGATATCCGGCCGTTTTGGCAATTTGAAGCAGTGCGGTTGTATCCTTAGGAAAGCAGGAGCCGCCAAACCCAATACCCGCTTTCAAGAACTTTCTGCCGATCCGGCTGTCGAGCCCGACGCCGTCAGCAACGTTTGAGACATCCGCGCCGACTCGCTCGCAAATGTTCGCGATATCGTTAATAAACGAAATCTTTGTAGCCAAAAATGCATTTGCAGCATATTTAATCATCTCTGCACTTTCTAAATTCGTTTTAATAACAGGGGCATGAAAAGGCTGATGCAATTCCTCTATGATGGAAGCGGCTTTATGACTGGTAGATCCTATGACGGCACGCTCCATATTCATCGTGTCATGAATCGCTGAGCCCTCCCGAAGAAATTCAGGGTTGGATACAACATCAAAGGAGCATCTTCCCTTCGAAGCTTTTTGAACGATAGATTGAACCAGTTTTCCGGTACCGACTGGGACTGTGCTTTTATTGACAATGATTTTGTAGCCGGTGAGATGTTCACCGATCGTTTTCGCAGCCGCTTTGACGTACGTTAAATCAGCTTCGCCTGTTTTAGACATCGGGGTTCCGACTGCAATATAAATAATGTCTGAAGCCCGAATGGCAGACGGAATATCGTTAGTAAAAGACAGACGCTGTTCTAACACATTTTTTTCAACTAAATCTGCAAGCCCTGGTTCATAGATTGGGATTACTCCGTTTTTCAGACTTCTGATTTTTGATTCGTTGATATCACAGCAAATCACTTTATTTCCGATTTCCGCAAAGCAGGTGCCTGATACGAGTCCTACATATCCTGTTCCAATGACAGCAATTTTTTTCACAGCCCTCATCCCTCTCCTGTAAATTCATCTTCCTATTTATATTGGTCGCAGTTACTTACGATTAAACAGGTGTTTTCAGAACCATCTGATACTGATCATGCAGCGCCCTGGCATTTTTCCCGGCGTCATATTGAGTGTGAATGATTTGATATAATTCATCCGCCACTTCCGGCTGCCATATTTGATCTTTTACGTATAAAGAGATCGTGTTTGCTAAGGCTTGAGCTGATTTCGGTTCAATCAGCAAATGCCGGTGCTTTCCGAATAATGAAGCCACTCCACCGACATCTGTACAGATGACAGGAACCCGCAGTGCCAGCGCCTCGATCACAACTGTCGGCATTCCTTCGCTATAAGAAGGGAGCACAAACATATCTGCGGCGAGCAAATACTCTCTCACCCTGTGATTCGGCACTTGGCCTGTTACAATATGTCCCTTTTGCATCAGCAAAGATTTTGCGGGACCGTCTCCGACAAAAACGGCTCGAGGCGCTTCGTCCATCATCTCAATGGCATCTGACAATTCAAAAATGCCTTTTTCCTTAACGAGCCTGCCCACATAGACAGCAAGGCGCTGGTCAAGCGGGAGCCCGAGGTTTTTTCTGATTTCTTCTTTTGTCTGCTCATTTTCCTGAAAACGGCTGAGCTGTATGCCGATCGGCAAAACCGTACTGTCAAAGCCAGAAAGTTTTTTGGTTTCTTCCTGAAGCTTTTCGCTGACTGCAAGAACTGCAGATGCGGAACCAACCGCAGTTTTGAAGGCTTTAAACGCGCCTTTGCTGTAGTGAGGATAGACATTCACATCACTGCCATGCAAAGTCAAAATATACGGAATCCCGATTGTCTTTGACACGACTGCCGCAGCCCCGCCCGACGGCATAGCAAAGTGCGCATGGATCAGATCAGGGTTTAAGTCATGCTGTTTAATGGTTTTTAAAACAGCTGCCCCAATACGCCGGTGTGGCTGAGCCCATTTCAGCTGGCCGGGAACAGCGGGATAGAAAGGCCGGTAAACCGGGATTCCTTTCCGTATCTCATATTCTGGTCTGGCATCCTTTTTTCGGTATGCCTTTTTCAGCATACGGACAGGCGCAGGGTGAAAAGGTCTTGGGCATATCACGGTGATATCCAGCCCGAGCTTCAGCAGCTCTTGCACCTGTGTTTCATGAAACACACCCTCGCCGGGTTTCAGACTGCTTGGATATACGCTTGTGATCCACAAAATCTTCATGACAAACGTCCTTTTCTTAGTAGTTTGCTTTTCATCTGGGGGTACGCTTTACCCAAAAGAAAGAGATAGCAGAGCGACCCGGCCGCCACCGAAATTACCAGCCTCATTTCCGCCTGCATGCTGAAGCGTTCTGTTCCTAAACTCGCGCCGAACGCGATAACGGCCATACCCGCTGTGATCAGAAACGGCTTCATAACGGCTTTAAAATAAGCTGAAAGATTGAGCTTAATGACATATGCCAGCAGCCAGCGACCGATTAGAAAGTTGCAAACGCTGATGACGGCATATATCCAAGCGACAGTCAGAAGATTGCCCGTCTGAACAGCTGCAAACAGCGACAAACCATACAGCAGCATGACGCCGGAGTCCCAATAAAAAGCCAAATCCGCTCTTCCTTTAGCAAGAAGCACAGAACCATTCGGATTCATCAGCACCCTGAGTATCCCGACGATGGCAAGAACATTCAGAACAGGGACAGCAGCAAGCCATTTTTCTCCGAAAACAGCTGCGATAAAGGCGTCTGACACGGATACGAGCCCAATTAACAGCGGGAAAGATACAAGCGCAAGCATTTTTGTCATATTCAGAAAGCCTTCTCTGATCACGCTGTTTTCGTATTTGTTTTTGGCGAAAATGGGAAACGCGACCCGTGTCACAATCGGATTAATTTTCAAAACCGGAATGGTGACAATCTGGTAGGCAAGATTATAAATGCCCAGCGCTTCGGCACCGATAAACCGGCCGATTAAGATCATATCGATGTTCGCTCCCAGCCTGTTCACAAGACGGGATGAAAGCTGAAAGGCTCCAAAGGAGAAGAACTCCTTCATTCCCCTTAGATCAAAAACAAAGGATGGACGCCATTTTTTTTGGTATACAGCCCAGAATAAAATCCCTTTACTGGACTGCAGCAGCACCTGAGAAATCACGTACGCCAAAATCGCATCTGTCATAAAAACCGCTATCGCTAAATATCCGAAGGACAATACATTTGAAAAAATCTCTATTTTGCTTAACGTATTAAATTGCAGCTCCTTCTGCAGCATATACTGGTACTGCTGTCCGATCGGAGCTACCAAAAACATAATCCCCAAAATCCTGATGAGAAACACAAGCTCTTCTCTTTGATAAAATCCCGCAATGACGGGACTGCACACATATAAAAGCACAAACAGCAAAATGCCGGTCATAATGTTCAGCCAATACAATGTTGACAGCTGGCGCTCCGTGGCGTCATCTCTTTGAATTAACGCGGCGCCAAAACCCATATCAAGCACAATCTGGGCGAATATTGTAACCGTTGTAATCATGCCGACGAGTCCAAATTCCGTTAAGGTCATCATATTTCCAAGCAAGGCAAACTGAACGATTTGAATGATTGTAATACAGATTGTTGAAACACTTGTCCACTTTGCGCCGCTCATGATTTGTTTTGTAATACTTGGCATCATATTCCCTACTTCTTTTTAAGCTCAGTTTGATGGCGAATGCAGATGTTTATCTTGCACCATCACCTGTCAAGACTACTTTACAAGTTTTTAACATAATTTTTAATTCCAACATGAAAGTCAGATTGCGAATGTAATATAAATCAAATATAAGCTTTTCCTTCGGCGTCATGTCATAACCGCCGTTCACCTGCGCCCAGCCGCTCAATCCCGGTTTGACAGCCAGACGCTGTGTAAACCCCGGAATCTCATTCTGGAACTTTTCCGTAAACACTGGACGTTCCGGGCGAGGTCCAATCATGCTCATATCGCCTTTCAGCACATTAAACAGCTGAGGAAGCTCGTCAATTCGCGTTCTTCTGATAAATGCTCCAATTCGTGTCACCCGCGGATCCTGCTTCTGCGCCCAAACCGCCCCAGACTTCTCGGCATCTATTTTCATGGAACGAAGCTTATAAAGCTTAAAAGGTTTCCCGCCTTTTCCTACACGCTCCTGCGTATAGATGGCAGGCCCCGGCGTCTCCAAACAAATCAATATTGAAAATACCGCAATCATTGGCAGCACAACCACCAATCCAATCAGCGCAAACCAAATATCCATCACGCGCTTTACTGCCAAATAACGAGCCGTTTTTTCAGATAATGCAAATGATGCTTGCTGCACTGAGAATTCGCGACTCACATTCATGCTTTTTTCTGCACCCACTGACACACACCTCACGATTTGTTTGGGATGTTATGATGACCTATGCCAGTCAGTTTAGCAGACGGATGTTAATTGGTTGTAAATGGATTGTTAAGAAGTGTGAATTACGTGTCTTTTCTGATAAATTATATTAATGTTCTTTATCATTTTATGTACAAGCCCTTGTTTTAATCATGTAAACGATAAAAAAAGAGACAAATCTGTTATTTAGATTTGTCTCTTCATTTTTATCTATAATATGAAACTGTACCATCATGAATAGCTTGGGCAGCTTTATCTTTATAAACTGCTTGTTTCAGTTTACTTGCGTCGGCTGCATTTGTGATGAAAGCAGTCTCAACTAAAACGCTTGGCATTTTAGAATATTTCATAACATAGAATCCTGCTTGCTTGACTCCACGGTCTCTTGTCCCGAGATTAGCTGCAAGTTTCGGCTGAATTTGAGCTGCTAATCGTTTGCTTTTTGCTGCCTGATATGTTGTGTCATAATAGGTCTCACTGCCATTTGGAGATGAGCTATCATTGGCATTCGCATGAATACTGATGAACAAATCAGCTTGGGCAGAGGCTGCCTTACTTACTCTTTCCTGTAAAGAATAAAACGTATCATTAGATCTCGACATTACCGGAAGAGCACCAGAAGCATTTAGCTTCGTATTGACTCTTTTCGCTATATCAAGGTTTACCTCTTTCTCAAGCAGTCCATTTCCTACTGCTCCCGAGTCTTGATCTCCATGGCCTGGATCAATAAAAATTGTTTCACCTACAACAGGATTCTTTAGCTGATTAGCTACTTTAGTGCTTATAGCTGGAGTATTTCCGATAATCGTAAAGTTTGACATGTTTTTGCTGCCGATAATTTTTCGTGCGCCGCCAGATAAATTTTCACCATTAGTCAAAATAAGAGATTGCTTGTTCTTTGCTGCCAGAGTGGCTCCTGCGATTGAATCTGGATAGCTAAAACCATTACTTACATATACTGTGCTCGTTGACAGGTTTAGTTTTTGTACAATATTAGCAGCAAGCTCGTACCTGTTTGAACCGCTAATTCTTGTAGGAGAAGGCAACTTGTTATACACCGTATTATTAATACTTCCGGTACCTCCTGCAACCACAGTACTTGTAATTCTCTTATCTTTCATCACTGCTGTTGTCGCACTATTTATAGAGGTTTTGTTTGTAAACAGAATAGGATACCCATTTTTAGCTGCATAAGGGATGATCCCTGGAGCATCAGCATATAAAAACCCATTTAAAATGACAGCTTTTGAGGTTGCGTTCATTGCTCTTGCGACCCGTGCAGCTGTATCATAGCGATTACTTCCAGCAATTCGTTTAATACTGATGCCTAAGCTTTTGATCTGATTGGCAGTATTAGAGGAAACAGCTGGTGTACCACCTACAATAATCACATTTTTTGTTCGCATTTCTTTTAGCCTTGTTTTCGTCTCAGAAGAGAGCTTATCAGCATTTGTGTAAAGCAGCGGTGCATTCTTCTGATAAGCAAGAGGTGCCGCTGAAATGGCATCTGCGTATGAACTTCCGCCAACAATAACCGCTGTACTCGCTGTTGAGTACATCTGCTTTGATATTTGAACTGCAGTCCCGTACCTATTACTTCCTCCGACTCTTTTAACCGAATTATCGGCCAATGCTGTTGGTACAAAAAGAATGAGTCCCAGAAAACACATTGTTAGGACTTTTATATAAGAACGCAATTACTTTTCCTCCTTAAATGGCCTTTAGCACCTTAAAATAATTAATAACTTGTCAGAGTTGTCCCAGGATAGTAAAATTTCAAAATTGAACTATATGAATCTCCTGCTTCTGCTCTTGCCTTAGCTCCATATTGACTCATTCCGATGCCGTGACCGTAACCTTTGCCGCTGATTGTGTACTTTGAATTGTCTTTTTTTACAGTCACATAAGTACTTTTAAAACCAGTTGCACCAATCATTGTTCTTAGCTGAGTTGTCGGAACAGTGATGGTTGTAATTTTACTTAGATTGTAGGAGCCAGTACTGCTTTTAACAAAATACTTAACTTTCATAGATGCTGTTTTTGCACGTTGCCCCTGTGTTGTACCGCTAAAGCTCAAATCTTCTATACTCGCAATTTTTACAGAAGATGCTCCTGTTTCTTTATTTTTCAAGATCCAATTTTTAACTCCGGATAACCTCGCAGCATCAGTTTCAGTTGCTGAAGACCACCAAGAAGATGGCTTATTTAAGTCAAGCGAATTCGTGTCAAGCTGTTGTTTTGAGAGTGTAAGCGTCCAGCCTATTTGAGGATCCTTAGAATCTTTCTTCGCAATTAAGTAAGGTACACTTGATGACCAGACTTCGTTGCTCGCTTCTGTATAACCGCCATTGCTTGAAGAATAAGTTGCTGTTATAAGAGATCCGTTATATTTCAGAACTTTTCCTTTTGTCTGCTCAACCGCTTTATTGGTGTTTGAATTCCAACTATATCCTCCATAAACTTGAAAAGCTGTTGTATCAGGTACAGTAGTTCCCGTTTTTGTTATGGAGTAGGTTCTCGCAGCCACAGTCTGTGCTTTTAGGGCTTCAAGTGACCAGCTGGCAGGCATTTCATTTGGAATAACCCCTTTTAAATAATCCTCAAATGGAATATTTTCGTTAACCGGTCTGATATATTTAGTAGATTCAATAGAGAAATTAACCGTTCCAAGATACTGATTTCCGTTAAGACTTATTCTGTTAGAAGTCGAGTATTTTTCAGGTTTAATCCTCAGAGAGTTACTATATGTTTTTATATTTTCGAGATTTAATTTCCCATTGTTGATTTTCAGAGTATAGTTGCTTCCGCCGGCTAAATAAAATTCATCAGCAAGTGAATTCTCGACTTCTGCAGAAATTGAACTGGTGCTTCCAATAAAGTCGTATGCATATGTGGCTTTTTCTTTTGTTATGCTTTTAGCTGCCGCAGGAACACTATCTTGTTTAATAAATAAAATTTGGCTGTTTTTCTTCGCAGCAAGCGAAGCACCTACTAATACGTCTGCGTACTTTGTTCCGTTCGTCATTACGACTTTATCAGCCTTCAACTTTAATTGTTTAATAATATTTGCTGTGAGTTCATATCTGGTTGATCCAGGTATCCTCTGTACAGTTGAAGTTTTTTTTATTTCATTTTCTACACTGTCACTGACACTAAATGAACTGCCGATTATAATCACTTGTTTTGGCAAATCATAATCCGGAAGTTTATCCTTCTCAGTAAGCAAAATAGGGTATCCCTGTGCCGCAGCATAAGGAGCTATGGCTAACGCATCTTGAAATACCTTTCCGGTTACAACGATAGCTTTATCATAGCTGCCCATCTGTTTAGCGATATTCTCAGATAATACATATCTATTTTTTCCACTTATCCTTTTAACTGAGCCATATGATTTCAGCTTGTTTTCTACATCTTTTGAAATGCTGCGTGCTCCCCCAATGACTAAAATATTGTCCGGGTTAAATTTAGCAATTTGTCTTTCAGTAGTTTTTGTTAACGTATCAGGCTGAGTAAATAAGATTGGTGCATCTAGTTTTTTTGCTAATGGGATAACAGGCAATGCATCAATAAAAATATCCCGGTTTACCAAAATAACTGTATTAGGATTTTTCCACTGACTGCCGGATGCAAGAGTAGCGGTTTCGTATCTTGATGCCCCTGCAAAACGATCCGTTACAGCAACATTATCTCCAGTTACTTTATAAAATCCTGTTGGGGATAGACTGATACTAGATTTATTACCAATATAATTTGACAATTTGACTGAAATGTTTGAGTCTGCTGCAAAAGTAACTGATGGTATAAATAGTAAGATTGCAGCAAGTGAACATACGATCAAGCGTTTGCAAAAATTCAAGATTTCAGGTTCCTCCTCATATCTTAGTTGGTACGTTTAATATCTTTTAATAGAAGTTGACCCTCGCCATTTTCTTCATATTTCACCGTAACTTTATCGCCATTATTGAATTTTTCAAGCTCACTTGTTGATTCTTCAGTAATATCAAGAACAACTGGCTCGTTATCCACAGTTACTTCAATTGTGTGGGTATCTGCTAAACCTACATAAACACCCTCTGCTGTTTCGATGTTACTGTCTGTTGACACATCTTCACCTTGGCTCTTTTGATTATCAGCCCCGCAACCTGCAAGGAGCAGTATAAAGAACATTAAACCAATCAATTTTTTCATTTTTTTCACCTCATTATGTTTTATCGTCAGTTATTTAATATTTTAAAGAAAAATTAAGAAACAGTGAAACTTTTTTTTATAAAAATCGACTATTATAGGATTTTGTTTCTTCTATTAAAAAGAGTTGTATTTACTGGAAATTTCAATCATAATCAAATTAACTGAACAGATGGGGTGCAAAGAATGAGAAGTAAACGCAGAAAAAAGAAAAAAACCTTATTACTGACGATATTAATTATTATTGGAATCCTTGTGTTAGGGACAGGCGGTTACGCATACTACTTATGGCATAAAGCCGCTTCAACCGTGGCAAGTATTCATGAAAGTATTGATAAATCCAAAAAGAGAGATACAGAGGTTAATATCAATAAAAAAGACCCGTTTTCTGTTTTAATTATGGGGGTGGATGAACGTTCAGGCGATAAAGGACGCGCCGATACGCTCATTTATATGACCGTTAACCCAAAAACGAACACCACAGATATGGTCAGTATTCCCCGTGATACGTATACAAAAATTATCGGAAAAGGCACGATGGATAAAATCAACCATTCGTACGCATATGGCGGTACACAAATGACAGTTGACACGGTTGAAAACTTCCTCGATGTTCCGGTCGATTATTTTGTAAAAGTCAATATGGAAAGCTTTAGAGACGTGGTTGATACTCTCGGCGGCATCACAGTTAACAGCACATTTGCGTTCAGCTATGACGGTTATTCATTCGGTAAAGGAGAAATCACACTGAACGGAAAAGAAGCATTAGCGTATACACGAATGAGAAAAGAAGATCCAAGAGGAGATTTCGGACGTCAGGACCGTCAGCGCCAAGTGATCGAAGGAATCATTAACAAAGGGGCAAATATTTCTTCTGTTACAAAGTTTGGAGATATGTTTAAGGTCGTTGAAAATAATGTGAAAACCAATTTGACGTTTGATAATATGTGGGATATCCAGTCCGATTACAAAGGCGCCCGAAAGCATATCAAGCAGCACGAACTGAAAGGCGAAGGCACAAGAATCAATGACGTCTATTACTATAAAGCAGATGAGAGCAAGCTAGCTGACATCACAAATGAACTGAAAGAAAGCTTAGAAAGCTAAAACCAAAAGAAGCTTCGCACCTATGTGCAAAGCTTCTTTTTTATTTACCCGTAAAAGAGTCCGGATGTTCCTTCCGATATCCGTAGTGAAACAGCAATTCCTCTACAATCCGGCGGGAGGCCTGTCCATCACCATACGGATTTGAAGCATAGGACATTTTCTGATACTCATCGGCGTCAGTTAAGAGCTCTTTTGCAAGCTGATAAATGTTCTCCTCATTTGTCCCCGCAAGTTTAAGCGTCCCTGCTTCCACTCCTTCAGGGCGCTCCGTCGTATCACGAAGCACAAGAACTGGTTTCCCGAGCGATGGCGCTTCTTCCTGCACTCCGCCGGAATCAGTCAAAATGAAATGGGATTTTGCCGCAAAGTTATGGAAGTCAATCACTTCTAAAGGCTCAATCAGATGCACTCTGTCCGAGTCGCCAAAATGCTTCTGAGCCGCTTCCCGGACAACAGGGTTAAGGTGCACAGGGTAAACGACCTGGACATCATTATATTCCTCTACAATTCTGCGGATGGCCTTAAACATGTTTTCCATCGGCTCGCCTAAGTTTTCACGGCGATGAGCAGTCAGCAAAATCATCTTATCCTCACCAACCTGGTCAAGGACAGGGTGTGAATAACCTTCCCTAACTGTTGTGCGAAGCGCGTCAATCGCTGTATTGCCCGTTACAAAAATAGAATCGGCCTTTTTGTTTTCTTTTAACAAATTGTCTCTTGCCTGTCCTGTCGGTGCAAAATGCAAATCAGCAATAGCACCGGTCATTTGGCGGTTGAGCTCTTCAGGAAACGGAGAATATTTATTGCCTGTGCGAAGACCGGCCTCCACATGCCCGACAGCAATTTGATGATAAAACGCGGCAAGGCTTCCGGCAAATGTCGTCGTCGTATCACCGTGGACAAGCACAATATCAGGCTTGATGTCTTTAAACAGCTCGTCCAATTTCACAAGCGCATTGGACGTAATTTCTGCCAGCGTCTGCCGCTCCTTCATAATGTTCAAATCGAAATCAGGCTTAATCCGAAACGCTTCAAGCACCTGATCCAGCATTTGTCTGTGCTGGGCAGTCACCGTTACATAGGACTCTATTTCAGGGTATTTTTTTAATTCAAGCACGAGCGGCGCCATCTTTATCGCTTCCGGCCTGGTTCCGAAGACGGTCATGACTTTTAGTTTTTTCATAATTGTCACCTGGTTTCTGCAAAAATAAAATCATACCCCTTATTCTACATGAATTTGTTTCATTTTAAATCATTTCCTATTCACTTATTCATGGTCAAGTGAACTTTATTGCTAGGGAACTTAAGGATAAAACTTGTTTAAAATTGGTTTATCCTATATCATAAAAATGTGTGAAAACACAATGAACAGGGTAAATAGAAAATAGTTTTAGCCATAAATATTTTCGTTAATAAGGAAGGTGCCTTTAAATGAAAAAAGTACGTAAAGCGATAATTCCAGCAGCAGGACTAGGAACGCGTTTTCTTCCGGCTACGAAAGCAATGCCGAAAGAAATGCTTCCTATCGTAGATAAGCCAACCATTCAATACATAATTGAAGAAGCTGTTGAGTCCGGTATTGAGGACATTATTATTGTAACAGGCAAAAGCAAGCGTGCGATTGAGGATCATTTTGATTACTCTCCTGAGCTTGAAAGAAACCTTGAAGAAAAAGGAAAGATCGAACTCCTTGAAAAAGTGAAAAAATCTTCCAATCTGGCTGACATCCACTACATCCGCCAAAAAGAGCCTAAAGGACTTGGACATGCTGTGTGGTGCGCGCGTAACTTTATCGGCGATGAGCCTTTTGCGGTTCTGCTTGGAGACGATATTGTTCAGGCGGAAAAACCAGGATTGCGCCAGTTAATGGATGAGTATGAAAGAACACTTTCTTCTATTATAGGTGTTCAGCAAGTGCCTGAAGAAGAAACTCACCGCTACGGTATTATCGATCCACTGACAAGTGAAGGCCGCCGTTACCAGGTGAAAAACTTTGTTGAGAAGCCGTCTAAAGGCACAGCACCTTCTAACCTTGCCATCTTAGGACGTTACGTATTTACGCCTGAGATCTTTATGTACTTAGAGGAACAGCAGGTTGGCGCAGGCGGAGAAATTCAGCTGACAGACGCCATTCAAAAGCTGAATGAAATTCAAAGAGTGTTTGCTTACGATTTTGAAGGCAAGCGCTATGATGTTGGTGAAAAGCTTGGTTTTATCACAACAACTCTTGAATTTGCGATGCAAGATAAAGAACTCCGCGGACAGCTCGTTCCATTCATGGAAAACTTATTAAACAAAGAAGAAATCTAAACAAAAAAGCTTGTAGAGAAAACGATGTTTTTTCTACAAGCTTTTTTGTTTTGTAATGTTTCTTTAGATTTTCAGCTGATTTCAAAAACAGAAATAGAGCCCCCATCTACCTAGCCCTGCTTGGCTAGGTAGATGGCAATCTTCTTCATGTTCTGGCATGTGGCTGTGAGGAGAAATTGTTCGCCTCACATTCCGTTTTCCCCTCAACCAGCAATAGCGAAGCCCGTGCAGCTGTTTTGAATCTGCAAAGCTGCGTTCTATTTTTTCTTTTCTTTTTTGTAGAGGTTTTTTCCTGAAACAGACACACGATTTTGTCTGACCTTTTATTTGTGGTCCTCCCATACATGTCGGGTGGATCTTCTGGCTATTCTTTGATCTTGTGCATTGTTCAAGCAATGGGCATCCGGAACAGGTTTCAGGATCTGATTTATATGACCGGTAGCCTTTTCAGTCAGTTGTTGAGTATGTAAGTGTTTTTTGATTTGGACAAATGTATCTGTCTTGTTCACTGTCATAATGAAATTTCAATTTTAGAAACAAGCCTATGGCAGAGTGATAACGTCTATGTGCAATCACACCAAAGATTTGCCGTTCAGATAATCCTTTACAGATCGGAATCGTTAAATATCCGGAATCAAGGGCGACGGCTTCTACTTGAAAACCAAATCGTGCGATTTGGTGATCTAACCAGTCAAGACTAAGGCACAGATTCATGGACATTTCCAGGTGTAACATAGGCATCGGTGATCATGTTGTATTTCATATCAGTTATGCGTTTGTTTTCCCGATACAGATATCCACTATCCGGATCAGTTGTACTTTGGAGGATCTCTTTTTCAGCTCTAACCTCCTCTTTGGCCATCAGTGGCTTTTTTCCGTGTTCCTCCCGACCTTCTTGGATGGCTTCATTTAAATCTTTGATATAGTTTTGTATATCCTGTTCAATCGTTTTTCTAGTGTATTTATGCTTATTGGCATTGACTTTAAGGTGAGTGGAATCGGCATAGGACAACGTCCGCCCACCATGTCATGATTGATGGCCTGAAGAACGATCTCATCAAAAATGTCTTGAAAAGAAATTTGAAAGCACCGGTGAATATTGTAACAAATGTTAAGTTTTTTCACTTTTAAAAAGTAAAGAGAAGTTCCGCAGAACTTCTCCCAACATTTTGAAGTGTCAATATAGAGCAAAACCAAGCTTATTTAGCAACTTTACTTTTGTCTAATTGCAAAATAGCATTATAAATACGATTCCGATTATTTTTATCAGTATATGCAAAAAAGTTATCTACTCTTTTTCTATACTTATCTTCCATACGACTATCATTTTTCATATAATAGATAACTTTATCAACTAAACTATTATGATCTTCTATTACATCACCAAAGCCCATTTTCTTATAATCATAGTAATCAAGTTTAAAATGGTATGAGTTTTCGTATTGATAATAGATCACAGGCTTTTTCTCGTATGCAAAATCAAATGCAACGGATGAAAAATCAGTAATCATTATATTAGAAGAATTAAATAACATTTGATAGCTGCTATTATAATCTGCAAACTCTACATAATCGTGCTTTTCAAAATCTACCATCTGTTGTTGAATGTCCGGGTGCGGGAAAAAGGTTATCTTATAATTATTATTCTTAGCAAATTCGATTAGCCGTTCATCATTAATCAAAGCATTATACCTAGCAAAGTATTCACTTTCTTTAAATTTCGGATTGTACGGTCTTACTCCTTTTGCCTGATCTTTAGGTAATACAATATCTTTTCTCCATGTAGGCATTATTAGAAGCTGCTTTTCCCCTTCACTCTTCTTAAGATTATCGTATCTCGGAAATCCACCCAAAAAGATATTTTCTTTTTTATAATTGTAATTTCCTTTCACAATAGACCGATATTCAGGTTTCGCTGAAGTGACTAATAATTTGATATTCTTACTGTATTTGTTTAACCATTCAGAATGATCTGCCATTGTTATTCCATGCTGTAAAAAGACAAACTCAAAATTAAATAAATCTCTAAAATAAATCTCCATATTGAAAAATGGATTTACAACCCATATATCTGCATGTGTCGATATTACCTTGGAAGAGGATAAGGTTAAAATTTTATGTCTAAAAGATCTGTATGGTATAACCTTTCCGTATTTTTTAATTCTGTCATAATCCTTGCTATCTTTTTTTATTACAAAGTATTTTTTTACCCCATCATTCTTGTTGATTGCATATTTAAAGAGGTGCTCGGCATTATCATCAGCTTTATCTTGTCTGTCTATGAATAACCATACTGGTTTTCTGTTAAATATAGTAAAAACATGGTGTGCCATCCTTGCTACCATTGCCTTCTTAATAGCTGATTTTCGTTTCTTTGATTTCCCACCTGATTTATGAAGGGATTTTAAGAAACGAAACTCTTTTATAAATCTATTTTTAACATTGTTTTTTTCGAACATTAATTTTTTATAATTATAATAAAAGATATAATCTTTTTTAGCTGCATAAGAATTATATAGAACATTTGACAAACCTGAATACTTGAAAAAGCGAAGTTTTGTCATCTTTCTTTTTTTACCCTTTGTTATAAAAAATTCGATATGCTGATTGTCTGCTAGATAGCTTTTGGGAATATCTATAGAGAAACCAGGATATTTTTTTATTACTTCTCCTAAACTTATATAATCATTATGCTGTCTTTTTATATTCTTTGCTTTTATTTTTGTTTCTCCAATTTTAGCATATAAATTAAAACCTTTAGAATTAAACAGAGAGCTCCAAAAACCTTCTATGTGAACATAATCCTCATTTTCTTCTAAAATCTCAATAGTTAGTGTTTGATCCGATAATTTCGAAACAATTTGTCCTTCTCTGTATAAATAATAATCCTGTTCAGTTTCTCTTTCATATACATACCTACTATAATTTTCACCGTGTTTTATTTTTAAAGCATGATATAGATAGAAATGGCTGACGCTTTTTGTATCAATGATGACATCGTCGTCAATATACGATAATACCTCTCGAATCAATGTTAAAAACTCGCAGTATTCATTTTCATCTAAAGGTGTTTCACTAATATCCTTAATCAATAATTTCCACTTCAAATCATGCATAACCATGTATTGAAGAAACAAAGGTATTTTCTGTTCATTATTCTGGGTGATATCGATTAAATTCTTAGAGAAAGTGATAAGTGAATGGTTAAACCAATTCTTATTTGCTTTAGCAGTCTGCATGGCAGACGATCCATCTTCTCTAACTCTATAATGGTATTTTGCCTCTTTAACCAGACCATACTTTTTCTTGTGCGATATAATTAAATTAACTAGTTTGGCATCTTCACCTATTTTACAATTTTCATCAAACCTGATATTTTTCAAGGCATCTTTTTGTATAAATGTAGAACAGCAATGAGTTAATATATGATGTGGTTCTTTTTCTACATCCAATATTCTCGTAGAAGAAAACTTATTATTTAGATTATGTTCTCCAGTTCTTCCTTCTTCAAAAAAAATAGGGATTGCTACAATATCAATTTGATTCTTATGTTGGTTAAAGAAGGTTAAAACATTTTCGAATGTTTCTTCTGAAACTAAATCATCCGGATCCAAAAATTGAATATATCTTCCTTCAGCATACTTTAAACCATAATTTCGAGCACTGCTCACTCCGCCATTCTGTTTCTTTACATATACAATGTTTTTTGGATATTTTTGAGCATATTCTTTACAAATGACTTCACTTTTATCTGGGCTATCATCATTCACAAGTATTAACTGAATATTCTCGAAACCTATAGTCTGGTTAATAACGCTTTCTATAGCATCAGTTAGATATAACTCAACATTATAAATCGGCATTATAACACTGAAATCATAGTTAAAACTCTTTTCGTTCATAAAAGATTGCTCCTAACAAAATGTTTATATGAATAAGAATCCGGGTAATTAAATGTAAAAAACAAAGAGAACTTTTGAAAAACATGATTAATTTAGTAAAATTTACGAAAAGCATTCCTTACCTATTTTTTAAAAATCCTTGTAAATAAACTTTTAAAAATGTTTACATGGTTAAGTTCTAAAGCATCATTTGGTGTTTTTAGGACAAAATCAAATGCAAAGGCCCAAATTGGTATCTCAACAACAAAGCCAGCATGTCTAAAATCTCTTAATTTATATCCCCATACTTCAATTGTTTTTTTAAGTTCTTCTCTTTTGCATTTTTTTAATCTATTAAAATATTTTATATATACTCTGTCATTTTCTTTCATCTCATAATACTGGTTAATAAAGTGCCCTGTTAATTCAAGTCTAAGCCCTTTTATTTTTGTCGAAGTAACAGTACATGAACTTTGTAATACTCTTTCTTTTTTTATATTTTCAAGAGGTTCTATATTTGCTTCTAATAAGTGAAACATAAATTCTTTATAGTACATTGGCATATCTTGTTCTTTTATAAATTGCGGATCAATAAATTTTAAAATTTTAATAAAGTCATCAACAAAAACTTTTTGTTCTTGTTGATCTAAAACGGATTTATAAATATCTCTATAGTTGGGATATAAAAACAGTTTCATATGATATACAATTAAAAATTGCAAATAAGGCAGAACTATATCATATTTTTTTATTGAATCCATCAACAAAGTCATGTAACACTCATTCAACAAATATGTGTACCTTTTTTTGTTAAACCATGAACGATCAACTAATGAGTTCTGTTCTTTTCGTTTTCTATAAAAATACTTTCCTTCTGCGACTGCTCCGTATCTTTTTTCTTTCAGCAATAACTTGTTAAAAAAGATAGCGTCTTCCCAAAACTTTATAGATTCATCAAACAGGGCGGTACTATTTAGTATATGTCTTCTGTAAAAAGTGCCGCCAATATAAAAATGAATAGCCTTATAATCGTTGAGAATATTTATAACCCTTGTTCCTTTTTCAAATCTATTATTTAATTTATGTTCGCCTTCTTTTTCACCTGTGTAATAAACAGGTAATACCGCAACATTTACATCTTCGGAATCACAAAAAAAATTATAAACACTTTGCAGCGCATTTTGAGAGAACGCATCGTCTGAATCAAGAAAACCAATGATCTTAGATTTTTCACTCACATTTGATAACCCACAATTTCTTGCAGTAGAAGGTCCGGAATTTTCAATTCTCAAGATTTTAATATTATTAGGGTATAGATTTTTAAAGAATTCACAAATTTGAGGACTGCTGTCAACGCTGCCATCATCTATTAATATCAGTTCTATATTTTCTTTAAATCCAATTGACTGGTTAATGACACTCTCTATTGAGTCCCTTAAATAATACTCAGAATTATATATTGGTATTATGATAGAAAACATGTTAGTACCTCTTTATTTAGAAGTTAAAGGATCGTTTCAATTACTCTTTTAGAAGCCTTGCCACCTTCTAAATTACAAAATTCATTATAAAAATCCTCATTGTTATGACCTATATAAGAATTAAGTAACAACTCTTTTACTGTTTTTATAAGTTCTTCACTTGTTTAAACCAAGTTTCCTGGCGCTGTTGAAAAATTAAAGTAACAACCTCTGATGGAGTCTCAATAGCCGGAAGATCATATACAAAAAAACAATGTTTTTTTAGATTCATATAATCAAAAAAGATAGAAGAATAATCCGTAAATCAAGAGAGATCTTTAACAAAATCTTTATATTTTCCTAAATTAAATTGTTTTGAAATAATGCCATTTTTAGAAGAATAATCATAGAGTCCCAAGTTTCCTCTTCATTTCCTATAAATCAAATTGAAATTTAAATTTATACTGGCCAACTTTCTTAAATTCATTCTCCCTCCAAGTTGGTGCATATAAAATAATTTTTTTATATGCACCAATCCTAACTCTTGTTTTATCTTTTTGATTAATGATGCTTTATTTACAGAATAAATAATGTCATGTCGCGGATAACCAGTTTTCAAAATTTGTTTTTTGAATTAAAATGCCCTTTTAAAAATCTCAGTGGAGTATGATTTGGGGAAATTAAATAATTCCATTTGCTGGCTTCCTGCACAAAATTCTGTTTATACTTTTCAGTTGTGGTTCCGTCTTAAATTGCTCGGGGATTGTAGCTAAACTGTTTTCCAAGAATAGCTTTCAAATAAAATTAATTTATTGTTTCTCTCGGCAGAAGAGCAAATATCTTAAACAGAACTGAATAAGTCCTAACTATTAAACTTCTGCATTTGGTTATAATAAAAGATTTCGTCATTAACTCCTTAAAGAGTGAAGATTTATATTTGCGCAAACAAGAAAAAAAGAAGCAACTGAATTTATTTTTCAAGCCTCTTTTAATTAGTGCATCTATAAACTAGCCATGTCTTTTTTGCTTTGGATAGTTGAGATGCCTTCTGTTTTTAAAAACAAATTTCCCTTTCCATTCATCACCGATGACGAATGTATCTATATTATACTTTTTAATATCAGATATTTTTTGTTCCCAGTTTTTTTCGGGAATGACTTCATTAACAAAATCGATTGTTTCCAAAATGAATTTCCCATGTTCATAAGAATAGTATAATTTTTTTTGTTTTTGCAGATTGAATTCAATCTGTAAACAATCCTACGATTAAGAAATCACCCTGATTTTTCCCTCTTCCCAGCAACTTCATATGTCCGTAGTGAAATAAATCAAATATTCGTACGTTATCACTTCCTTCATTAGATAACATCACCTTCCAACCGTTTTCAACTGAGAGTACCAGAAAAAAACCAAAAACCTAACAGATTTTTTATCATTTTGACATATTTCTTACGAACCATTAATAATGAACAATAATAGCATAAGTTCCTATAAAAGTTAAGGCTCTTTAAAAATGTCAATCATCAGCATTTTTTGGTATCTACGTTATGTATAAATTTTTCAGGCCTAATGTCTCATTCATACTCATTATAACAAGTTTTCTTTTTGGGAATAATCGATTCTTTTGTCGCATTTTTGAGTAAAACGATTCTCTTTCTGCTGCATCGTTTATTTTGTAAGCCCTCCTCATATTAATTCATCGTCAAAACGTGAAGGAATTGTAATGTGAATGTTAAAAGTCCCAAAAAATTTTTGTGAGTAAAATGTCTTCAGGCAAAGAGACTTTAATCAAACTATACGAATGAGACGTGTTTTTTATAGACATCTAGATGAAAAGGAGGGTTGATACAATACAAAAGGAAACCCATTCATCAATTAGATAAAGGAAAAACCGAACTTCTTGAAAAAGTGAAAAATGCTTCTAATCTGGCTGACAGTCACTAATATCCGCCTGAAGGAGACTAAAGGACTCGGACGCACTGTCTGGTGCTCGTGCAACTTTATCCGATATGAGCCGTTTGCTTGCTTGGAAACGATATTGTTCAGGTAGAAACACTAGGATTGCGATAATTAATGGGTGAAAACAAGTGAAGGCCGCCGTTACCAGGTGATAAACTTCGTTGAGAAACCGCCAAAAGGCACAGCACCTTCTAACCTTGCCATCTTAGGCCGTTACGTATTCACACCTGAGATCATCATGTACTTAGAGGAGCAGCAGGTTGGCGCAGGTGGAGAAATTCAGCTGACAGACGCCATCCAAAAGCTGAATGATATTGAGTGTTTGCTTACGATTTTGAAGGCAAACGCTATGATGTTGGTGAAAAGCTTGGTTTTATCACAACAACTCTTGAATTTGCGATGCAAGATAAAGAACTCCGCGGACAGCTCGTTCCATTCATGGAAAACTTATTAAACAAAGAAGAAATCTAAACATAAAAGGCTATTGGACATCCATCCAATAGCCTTTTTATTATTTCGACATCAAGGTCAGCGTATGCTCTTCATTATCAACTGCAAAGATCTGATTTGCTGTATTCACAAGAAAACGATTCTTGCTGCTGTCATACAATACATCTCCATCACTTAATGATAATGACGCTGGAGTAACGGGAGAAATGTTGTGAAAGATAAGCTGTGAAGCTTTATTATCTTCCAATACATAGCTGATCTTTTCATAATCAAAATCCAAAGTCTTTCTGCCGTCAGCTGTTTCTCCTTCTGTAAAGCCGTTCAGTTTCGATTGAATACCGTCACTGCTGTCTCCGAGGAACTTTAGGAAGTATTCATAGGAAGCTGCTGCGTTTTGCTGGACATGGGGTGTAAAAGCAGAAGCCGGCAATTCCGCCTTCTTCACATCAGTCGCAACAGCATTCTGCTTCACAAAATAAGAATGTCCTTGAAACTTAACCTTTGCTGCTTGTTTGCCTTTTGCGCTTACCGTCACTGCAGTACCAAAAGGCAGTGTAACACTGGCCTTCTTTTTCAGATCTAGGTCTTTATAGACTGTCACTTCTTCATCAGCTATAAAGCCTTTTTTATTCATTGCAGTTAGGCTTTCCTCCATCTTGCCCTTTGCATCGCTATGATGATTCTTGACTTCATTCTGCGGAATTGCGCCAAACGAGGCAATCGTTCGAAGCGGGGCATCAAAGAACATCGTGCCCGCAACAAAAACTAACAAGATAGATAAAATCGCAATTTGTACTGCGTTGGCCAGTGATTTTGGCTTTTTCTTCTTTTTGCGGAAACGGGCAAAAGCTTCAGGATCTTCTTTCTTGCGCTCTTCCGTCTGCTCTTTTTTATATGTTTCTTTTTCTTTTTTCGAGAGCTTATTAAACCAGTCAATAAATGCTTTGTACTCTTTCACAACGGTTTTTGTATCATCAAACATCCGAAGTTCGCCGTAATGCATCCAAGCAACGCGGTCACACATTTTCTCAATCTGGCCAATGGAATGGCTGACAAAGAAAATGGTTTTGCCTTGTTTTTTAAACTCATTAATTCTGTCTACACATTTCTGATAAAACGTTTGGTCTCCTACGGAGAGCGCTTCATCAATAATTAAAATATCCGGATCAATATGAACGGAAATCGCGAAACCGAGACGCGATTTCATCCCGCTGGAATAGTTTTTAACCGGTTGATTAATAAAATCGCCAATCTCCGCAAATTCAACGATACTGTCATACATGTCATCAATTTCTTTGTTTGTTAGACCCATCATCAAACACTTGAGCCGGACGTTGTCCCGGCCCGTTAATTGATTATTTAAACCGGCCGCAATCGCAATCAGCGACGGCTGGCCGTTCATTTCAATTTCACCGCTGGTCGGCGGAATAATTTTAGCCAGCAGGTTAGACATGGTCGATTTCCCCGACCCGTTTATCCCTACAAAGCCGATTGTTTCTCCCTCATACACGTCAAAGGAGACATTCCGCACAGCAAAAAAACCATTATCCTTAGCCGGAAAAAACAATCCTTTAATCTTGTCCGATTGTTTTTTATACAAATGATACTGCTTTGAAACATTTCGAAACGAAACTTTTAGTTTCATCGTACAATCTCCTTACGTATTAAAGAAAGTCAACAAACTTGTCTCTGAATTTCATGTGCAAGATAGAACCTACTGTTAATAAAAGAAAAGTGAACAGCCAGAAATACAGCGTGTATTTTATGTCTTGGAAGAACCATTGGCCGTCTAAGAAGCTGTTCCGGAAACCCTCAATAATATAGAAAAGCGGATTCAGCTTCAAAACAGGTAATAATTCGGGATGATTCTGACCGAGTTTCGAATTAATATCCCAAAAAATTGGTAACAAGAAAAACAAAAGCCTTGTTACAGCTTGAAGTAAAAACTGATAATCCCTTACCAGCACGCTGATTGTTGAATTAAACAAACTAAAAGAAAACATAAAGGCAATCAAGCAAATAAAGTAGTAAATATATTGTAACCAATGCAAACTTGGATATATTCCGTTAACTAACAGTACAATGATAAAAACCACCATCATAATAAAATAGCTAAATAAGTTGGAAGCAATGGCGACTGAAGGCAGAGAACTAATCGGAAAATTCATTTTAGCTACCATCTTAATCCGCTTAAATACACTATTTGAGCCATCTAGTATAGTTGGACTGATGAAAAACCAGGGAATTAATCCTGCCAGCATCCAAACAATAAAAGGCACTTCACCGGCTGCGGTCGCAACAGGCCCCCCTTTTCTAATTCCCATGCCAAATACAAACCAGTAGGCAAGCATTTGGATAAGCGGGTTTAAAAACTGCCAAAGAACACCCAAGTAATTCATTTGATATTTAGATTTCGTTTCATAAGCCGCCAATCTTAAAATTAAAGGAAATGACGTTATTTGCTCTCTCAGTATTCGCAATAAATCATTCATTTTTTATCTTCCTTAGACTTAGTTGATTTTTGGAAATCTTTCTGTTTAAGAAATTGAAAGCACCGCTGATAATTGTAACAGATCCTGCATTTTTTTTCACTTCTCAATAAGTGTCAAAAAGCTGCCGAGACTTCGACAGCTTTCAGATCTTAAAAAATACCAGAATTTACTCTGCTCTAAATACAGTATTTACTACTTTTTCAGATGAACGTCCTGATTCTAAGTAACAGAACTTATCATAGAAAGGTCCGAATGAAATTGGTAATTCGTAATCAGGTGATGCAATTTCCTTAATAGCCTCAATGGTTTCTTCAGTTGTTTTCACTAATGGACCCGGTGCATCCTTTTCAAAATCAAAGTAGAAACCTCTCAGCTTATCACGATAAGTTTCAATATCAGGTACAAAGAAAAGCATTGGCCGTTTTAAATTTGCATAATCAAAGAATACAGAAGAATAATCAGTAATTAGCAAATCAGAAATCATATACAATTCACGAATATCCTCATAAGCAGAAAAATCAAACGCAAAACCTTCATAAGGCCCCAAATCAAAATTCTCAGCTACAAGATAATGCATTCTTAAAATAACGATATATTCATTTCCTAGTTCTTGTCTTAGCTGATTCAAATCTAAATCAAGGTCAAATTTATAGCGTCCTTTTGCATAGAATTGATCATCTCTCCATGTAGGGGCATATAAAATTACTTTTTTATCACTTGGAATGTCCAATCTGCTTTTAATCGCTGATATTGTTTCTTCATTATTATCATTATGAAGGAAATCATTTCTTGGATAACCAGACTCAATCATCGTTTTGTTAAACTGAAATGCCCGGGCAAAAATTTCAGATGAATATGCATTAGGGGAAACTAAATAGTCCCAATTAGAAGCTTCCCTTATAAAATTCCTCTTATATTTCTTTGTATTTGTTCCAGGCATATGCACTTCTTCCATATCCATTGCCAATCTTTTCAACGGCGTTCCATGCCATGTTTGTACATATGTCGTGTGTTCAGGTTTTGGAATCCATAATGGAAGCCTGCTGTTAACAATCCAGTACTCCGCCCTCGCCATAGCAAAAAGCCATTTTATCGAAAGTCGGTTGATATAAGGAATTTTCTTTTCATCAAATGGAGCTGAATATTGTTTGTTTACACTCCAGTACATTTTGTACTCAGGATGGTTTTCCCGCATATATTCATAAATTGCTCTCGGACTACAACTGTATTGTTTTCCGTTAAAACTTTCAAAAATAATTGTTTTTCGTTTAACGGGCATCTTGCTGGCCATCATAAATAGTGATTTGTAAGTTTTAGTGATGAACCTGTTTCTCAACTTTGTTAGTTTTTTGATTTTTGATACAAACCGTTTCTTTTTGCCTTTAACAAAGTACTTAATCCTTGTGTTCATGCTATAGTCGTTGACTCTGATGCATACAGTTTGTTTCTTTTTCTTCTTGAAAATCTCATAACGAATCGGCCCGTTTTCCGATTTCACAACGCTCACTAAACCTTTTAGTTTATTTTTCCGGTCCCCTAAAACCAAAGCAGTGCTGTTAAACACAATTTCCGTTTTTTCTTCATCAGTACATACATACTCCATAAATAAACGGTAAACAAAACGTTTTTCGATGGAGAAAGGAATTTCTTTTAAAGGAACTTTCACTTCAAAATGATATAATTGCGGCATAAAACCGTCTTCTCTGATTTGGTCAATCCCTTGCATTTTTCTTTCAAGCTGCAATGGAAACTTTTCCTCAACCGGCGTTTCTCCGCCCTTTTTCATGATAAGATTCATGTCTTTTATTTGATATTGATTTTCAGAACTCAGATAACCCGCATAACCCTTTAGGGTAATTTCTTCAGAATTAATCCCTATGTCGTCAAACCTTACAATTTTGGCTTCCCTTTTTACCTTTACTGAAAAATTGCCTTTATCAGTTTTATATGGTAAAACCAAAAGTTCGGTTGTTTGATCAATATGAAATGCAAGCTCAACCGTATCTACTTCAGCAGAAAGACGCTTTTCTTGCGGCTGTTGCGGTTCTGTATCTTCGTTTTTTTCGCCAAATACTACATAAAAGTCATACGTTTGGCCCATTTCAAGCGGCATAGGCAAAAGATGAACATCAATATCTGCTTTGTACTCCAATAATTCAGTATTTTGAAGCATAAATTCAGCTTCTGTACCTGAACGTCTCTCTTTTAACTTTAAAAATAATTCTTGATTCTCTAAAAGTTGTTGTTCAGTATCAATAACAATCGACAATTCCAGTTTACCTAATCTGTTTTTCAAGCTTTTCAAAATACATTTAATCACAGTATTTTCACTCATTACTATTGTCTGCTCCTCTGTATAAAAGCTCTTACCTTACTGCTTCCTTATATAAGGTTCACAATAACAGCACTGCATCCTTTAAGGGTATTAACCTTCTTTCAGCTCCGTTAATTTCCAAGAGAAATTACCTTTTACTGTTGTATAGGGTTCTATGCAATAACCAAGATCCGTCATCACATGATTCCTGTCAAACTTTATTTCTTCACTCGAAACCCTGCGCATGATTTTTATATGATTAGTTCCAATAAAACGAATATAAAAATCAATGACCTGAGTCTTGTTAGCTGCTATTTTTTCAATATTAATATCTTTTTTCAGGTCAATTCTAAAATGACTGTCATTTAGTAAGGGAATATTAATAATCTCAGCCTTGTTCTTTCTGTCCAAGCCCACTAAGCTTATTTGTTTAACTAAGTCTTCCTGAGTGTGAGGGTCAAGTTCAAGTTCAACCTTATCCTGATCCTTAGTATATGAACTGATTGGCAGCTCTTTTTTCCCTATCTTTTTAAAGAGCATTGCTTTTTCTTCACGAACCTCAATCATTCGGTTCAATGCATAACCCCAATTTCCAATATAGTTGGATCTTGAATATTTCTCAGCCATTTTAAAAGCTTGTTCTGAGAATTCCTGATGAGTTTTTTCATCTCTCATTAAAGCGATGATGCCCTCAGCCAGTTTTTCTATATTATACTGCTCAATGACATATCCATTGACACCGTCAGTTACAAGACTCCTTGCTCCATAATCATAATCATACGTTACAACAGGACACCCATTGCTTAGCGCCTCCATATTTGAGAGACCGAATCCTTCAAAGTGGGAGGTTGATATCGTAAGCCACGCTTTCTGAAACTCCAAGTCCGGATTATTTGTATAACCTTTCAAAAAGACGTTATTCTGAAGTTTATGCTCTTCAATCTCTTTTTTTATTTTTTCAAAATCTTCACCAGATCCGAATATATCTAGTTTAGCTTCGGGAATTTCTTTCACTACTAAGCTAAAAGCTTTTACTGCATGTGTTAGATTCTTCATTGATGCGAGTCTTGAAATAATGACCACTTTGTATTTTTCACTCGGCACATTCAATACATTAGGATTAAGCGGCTTATCAATTGTATGCGGAGTAAAGAAAAACGTCTCTTGATCTCCTGAGATTAATCTGAAATCGTCTATTTGCTCTTCAGTTATAAAAAAGATGGCATCCAGATTATACATTTGACTGAATACCTCTTTGTAACGGCCTTTAATTTGGTATTTATGATTGCCGTAATGTTTATTATGAATGATAGCTCCATAATAAGCAGAAGGTGATTTCTTCACTTTGAAAACATGCTTATCCTGAGGCCGGCTATCAACTAGGAACAGCTTCGGTACATCGTTTTCATTTTGTAAATAATCTATCCAAAATTGACGCAGTTCCGATTCGTCTTTAACTTTTTTCTCGCCCTCTAAAGAATACCAAGTGAAATGTGAGAATTGAATATCCTTCTCTTCACTGTTCCATACATAGTGCTTGTCTAAATAAACTTGATTTTTATTATTGACATATTCCTGCAAAAACATATTATTTAATTGCTCATCATAATGAGTAACAAGTGCTAGACCGCCGTTTTTTGTATATTCTTCTCGCTTTATAAGCTGACTTTTGTCATTCCAATAATCAACATAACGGATTGTCTTACCGTCAGCATAATAAGTTACAGAAATTTCACTGTTTCTTTTGCCAAATAGCCTCGATACAGTTTTGGCGAATTTCCCCATACCTACTTGTTTTTTTATCTGTTCCAGCCCTAATTTTTCCTCATATGATCTTTTCCCATTTGTTTTCACACTTAAGAAATCATCATACAGATTTATAACGCTAGTATATTTTTCATCGATCTTACCGTTTTTATACAAATCCTGCTTTTTAGAAGCCAATTCAAGATCAAAGCGAAACGTTAAAAAAAATGTTTTTCTGTTACATTCTTCTCCAAATAATTTTGAGCGCAATAACAGTGACTTTGTCAGACCTCCGTAATTACTCGGCAGGCCGCCAGAAATAAAATAATAATTCATGTCAGGTATTTTTTGTTTTATATTAAATTCACTCACCGCATGTAAAGACATTTCTTACTCCCTTCGGCTCCTAGAATGTATGCTCATTGAAATTGATATCT
The DNA here is from genome assembly GCF_029536185.1 of Bacillus sp. B28. NCBI lineage: Bacteria > Bacillati > Bacillota > Bacilli > Caryophanales > Bacillaceae > Bacillus > Bacillus sp. B28. The sequence goes on from NZ_CP120511.1 coordinate 3,564,629, forward strand.
TTCCCGGATACATTTGTATAAAAATCAATGTAAGCATCAAAAAGTACTTCTTATTTCAATAAGAAGTACTTTTTTAGATATTAAGCCAATGATATCAGGACCCCAAATTATATACCAGCAATTTCCTCTTTAATCTTTGTTGTAGAGATGCCTTCAGTTCGAGGAAGGTAGATAACCTCACACTGATCTTTAAGGAAGTCGAATTTACCTTCCCAGTCATCCCCCATAACAAAAACATCTATATTATGATCAATAATATCCTGCTTTTTTTGTTCCCAGCTTTTTTCAGGAATCACTTCATCAACATACCGAATAGTTTCTAAAATTAATTTACGGTGCTCGTAGCTATGATAAGCCTTTTTTTGCTTTTGTAAGTTAAATTCATCCGTTGAAATAGCAACAACTAAATAATCACCAAGTTGCTTTGCACGTTCAAGCAATTTAATATGACCCCAATGCAATAAATCAAAAGTTCCGTAAGTGATGACTTTCTTCATTTAGAGAAACTCTCCTTCCTAATGTTAAAAAAACAATATTAAAAACACTACCGTCGTTAGCGATTGAATTCTAAATACCCTGGGCAACTATTTTGTTTACATTCCTTATATCGACATATTTCTCGTATGCCTTCACTGATCACTAATTATAGCATACAGCCCACAAAAGGTTAAGTGCTCATGCAGAGAAAAACAATCCAAAATATGTAAACAAACTAAAACTCCCTTGGTAGCAAGGATTATCGTTCATTTGTTCATCCAATTGTAAAAATGGAAACATATTTAAATTTAATGTAAAGATAATGTTAAGCCATTGTTCGGGTTTTATGTTAAAATATACGGTAGGTTATTTTGTTTTTTTTATCTCTTGGGATTTTAGCTATATAAGTAGATTTTATTAAGGGAAGGAGGATCCGGACATGCAAACTGAAACTATTCATCATATTTCTTATGTAAACAGCGACCTCACATCCTTCATGAACCACCTTGAACAACATTATATTGATCAGGAAATCGGGGCATTTATTTCTACGGTAAATCCCGAAATAGGATATGCGGCTATTAAAGATAGAGATTACTTTAATGTATTGTCCTCTTCAAACTTTATTTTGCCTGATGGCATTGGAGTAGTCATGATGTCCCGATTGACTAACAGCAGACTTCACTCCCGAATCGCAGGATTCGACGTGTTTAAAGAGTTGCTCGGCATTGCTAACAAAAAGAAAAAACGTATATTTCTATACGGTGCGAAGAAAAATGTTATAGAGAATGTCGTATCCAAAATTTCTTCTGAATATCCAAATATACAAATCACGGGCTATTCAGATGGATATGTCCAAGACAGAGCCAAAGTAGCAAAACAAATTGCAAATGCAAAGCCAGATATGGTATTCGTAGCATTAGGATACCCTCATCAGGAAAATTTCATTCATAACTACAGACATTTATTCCCTCAGGCTGTTTCAATAGGACTCGGCGGAAGCTTTGATGTGTTTAGCGGCAATGTCAAACGGGCTCCTTCCTGGATGATTCGTTTAAATTTGGAATGGCTTTATCGTTTAGTGACAAATCCATGGCGCTGGAAAAGAATGCTCAGCATTCCAAAATACGCTTTAGCTGTTTTAAAGGAAGAAAAAACCGGAAAGACTTTTTATCCGAAACCTGAAAAAGATCATACAAAACAGTTATAAACGAAAATATATAAACAAGTGGATTGATAAAAATGAAAATAAGATCATTATTGGCGAATTGCTATCTGTATTTTTTATCAGCAATCGCCTTTTTTCTGCAATGGGTTAAACCAAGGAATAATGTAACACTGCTTATCTCGTTTGAAGCAAACGCAAAAGCGATTTTGGAGGAATATGAACGAAAACAGTACCCATTCACTTTAAACATTTTATATACACAGCAGGCATCCTCTATAGCCGAGAGATTTTCTCAGATCCAAACATATTCTTTAAAAGAAAAAAGTCCTTTTCATCTTTTTAGAGCCGTTTATCTCATGTTTAGCAGTAAAGTCGTTCTTACAGATAATTACTTCTTGTTAACAAGCGTGCTAAATAAACGGCCTCAAACCAAGTGTATCCAAGTCTGGCACGCAAACGGCTCTTTAAAAAAATTTGGTTTAGAGGATATAACAAACCTGCAACGAACACAAACTGATTTGAAAAGGTTCAAAAAGGTATACAGGTCTTTTGATTATATAACCGTTGGCTCTGAAGAAATGGCAGATATCTTTAAGAAATCTTTTGGAGTAAAGGATCATCAATTATTAAGAACAGGTGTGCCTTTAACTGATCCATATTACACTGATAGCAAAAAGAAGAATGCTGATTTTCAAAAAAACAAAAAGAAAATCATTCTCTACGCACCGACTTTTAGAGATTATGATATGAACGCAATACAATTGCCTTTAACCGAAGAGCAACTCATTCATCAGTTAAACGGAGAATATGTTTTATACGTTAAACTGCATCCCGCAGTCCAAATCAATATAGCCTTTACCTCTTCTAGTCATTATATTAAAAATGTTTCAGATTACTCTTTGTATGATTTGCTCATAACGGCAGACATATTAATCACTGACTACTCTTCCGTTCCATTTGAATATTCTATTTTAAATAAGCCGATTCTTTTCTACACATATGATTTTAAGAAATATAATGAAGAACGTGGGTTGATTGATAATTATCTTTCAGTCATACCGGGAAGAGCCTGTTATGACAGTCAGTCATTGCTGAATGAAATCCTCAGAGCTTCCTTTAATATTCCCGCAATTAAAGATTTTTCAGCAAAGTGGAATATGTATTCTAGAGGAAACTCCAGTAAGAATCTATTACAATTTATAAAAGATCAAATATAATACATTTGTTTAACACTTGTTCAAAAACAGAACAAGTGTTCTTTTTTCTCTTGACTATCGAACACGTGTTTGCTTTAATATAAATAGTTGCTTCTGGTGGCAGCAAAAATTGATAGAGGTGATGAACATATGGCCCAAAAAGAACTGTTTAATTTCACAAAAATAACTCCTAAATTATTTACTGAACTTCGTGTTGCTGACAAAACGGTCCTTCAATCATTTAATTTCGACGAAAAAAATCATCAAATTTATACGACACAAGTAGCAACCGGGATGGGAGGCGGAAGCCCTCAAAGCTTTCGGATAACCCGTCTTTCTTTTGAGGGATTGCAATTAGACAGCATGCTATTGAAACATGGAGGACACGGTACAAATATCGGGATTGAAAACCGAAACGGCACCATTTATATCTGGTCACTATACGATAGACCGAATGAAACAGATAAAAGTGATTTAGTTTGTTTTCCATATAAAGCTGGTGCTACTTTAGACGAAAATTCCAAGGAACTTCAGCGCTTCTCTAATCTCCCTTTAAATCATAGGGTTACACCTGCACTTGATATGAAAAATAGACAGCTGGCACTCAGACAATATGATACAGTCAATAAGAAACAATGGGTTACAGTCTTTAACCTGGACGATGCAATAGCAAATAAAAATAACCCTCTATATACGATAAACATTCCTGAAGAACTTCATTACTTACAAGGGTTCTTTTTAGATGACGGATATTTATATTGGTATACAGGAGATACTAACAGCAAAACGTTTCCCAACCTCATTACTGTGTTCGATACTTCCGGTAAGATTTTGTTACAGAAAGAAATTACTGTTGGCAGTGACCTTTCTTATCGATATGAAAATAATTTCCGTGAACCTGAAGGGATTTGCTTGTACACTAATCCCGAAACTGGAGCAAAATCTCTGATGGTAGGAATCACCAGCGGTAAAGAAGGCAGTAGAATAAGCAGAATTTATGCGTACCACTCTTATGAAAATTTTATGAATCACGTACCTATCATTCGGACTCCTTTATTAAAAACGGTCGGTCATCAAGAAAAATCACCAGAGAGATTCCAACCTTTTATTCAAACATTCATATTAGAATATAATGCCCAAAATAAAAAATGGGTGGTTCCAGCTTCAGGTTATTTACCATCATACACATCAAATGTAGTCCAAAATATTACTATCAATACAGAGGGAAACCTCCAAGTTAATTTAAATGAACGCTATATCAGTTTACTCCATCAAGCAATAGAGGGAGATTTTCGTTTAAAACAGAAGGATATCCGCATGGGGTCTTGGTATTTTGCCGGCGGTGAAAAATCAAATGTTCTTGAGATAGGTTTTATCAAAGGAAACACAAAAATTAGACCTGATGATGCTGCCATTCCAAATGGTTCAAGAATGAGCGTATTTATGATTGTTGCTGACAAGATTGAAGTATGAAATTAAAAATAGGCTGAAGCATACATACAGAGCTTCAGCCTATTTTAGAAAAAATAAAAAGATAACAAATAGAGATTGCATACCGATTCATAAGTTTTTCAGTTGCTATTTATTGATACTCCGGAACATCATAATACAGTGTGTACCCATCCAGTAATGAATACAGGCTATACATGCGGTTTACTTGTTTGTACGCCCAGCCGATATCTGTTGCGTATTGGTGTGCAGCTGTGGCTGACCATCTCATCTTGTATAGCGTGTCTTGATTGTAGGCTGTGTTATGAATGTAGGATGAGCCTATGAACTTGGCGCCCCCGATAATGGCGGCTTCTGGTGTGAACCAGCCTTGCTCGTATGCGTATTTGGCGCCGTAGTAGTTCGGGTTGCTATCGTATGCGCCGATTCCGTACATGTTATAAACGGTTCTTCCGTTATAGGTTAAACCATTGGCCAAATCAGATGTTCCGTTGCCTGTTTCAAGGAGAGCGTGTGAGATTAAATATAGCTCGTTGATGCTGTACTTAGTTGCGGCATCGATAAATGCCTTTGCTTTCCCTGTCAGTATGCCTTTGCCCGCAAGCACTTTCTGATTGACTTCGGCAACGCTGAGGCCGGCTGTCTGTGACAGCTTAAGAAATTGGAAGTAGTATTTGCTGTCCTTGGAAAAGTTGTTCGGGTCAACGTATTGTCCTACTTCATCGCTGCTAGCGTTTCTCCACCCCATATTGATTTTAGCCCACCCGTTTGTCTGGCCGATGATTTTCACTTTATCGCCTTTTTTTAATTGGCCGATGACGTTCGTCGGACTGACTGCCGGCGTTGACCGGATGTTGAGTACATCAGCTGTAACCGTTGAGGTTGCTGTATTGATATACGTGAGTGATACGTAAGCTGCACCGTCGGTTTGCGGGCTGACTTTCATTTGTTTTTGAACCATATCACGAAGCGAGAGATTATAATTCGTTTTCATGATTTGCGGACCGTTCTTTATTTTTACAGTGGATGATGTCCATCCATATAATTGTTTCAGCTTCGCTGATGCCGCTGAAGCTGCGCTATTGCCTGTGAATTGCTCGTTAAGGCTAATTTTATAAAGCGTGTTGCTTTTGGTCGTGTAGTTCGCGCTTAACTGTAGAGCTTTAAAATAGTTCAGTCCATTGTTTAATGCTGTTTTGCTGCTGAGCTGAGATGTCAGGATTTTGTATTGTGTATATGCTGTCGCGCCTGTTTTCACAGCTGTGCCAGAGGCGTTATTTTTTTTGAAAAAAGCAAGTACACGATCGATGTCCTCTTGGCTAATGATCGCCTCAGTGGTGATTTGATATTTACTTCCTGCTGTCTGACCCGTTTTTTTGCTTGTGGCTGAAATCTGATTCGATTTAAAGAACGTGATGGCTTCATTGACTTTAGCCGCTTCCAGCAGAGATTCAGTTGTAATTTTAAACGTGTTGGCAGTTTGTTTTTTTACTGTTTTTGCTGCAGCACTTAGCTTATTTTTCTTTAAAACGTTCAAACCTTTTGTAACTTTTGCTTGGTCTGTTGTTTCTTCAGAAATGAGCTGATATTGGTTTTCGGCTTTTTTTCCAGTCGCTTTTTTCGTTGCCTTTACTTTTTTCTGTGTGAAGAAGGCCGTAGCTTTGTTGGCCTGCTGCTCACCTAAAATCTGTGCAGTCGTAATTTGATAGGCAGATGACGTTGCCGTTTTTTTCACGGCAGATGACGTGTAATGCCATTTTTTCTTTTTGAAGAATGCGTCGACCTTTTGAAGCTGCTGTTTTGTCAAATTCTTCATGTTTACCGTATATGATGTGCTTTTGCCGACCTTTTGATAATATCCGGACACCCCAGTGTTTTTCTTGATTTGGCTGATGGCATCCTTCACTGTATTCAGCCCTTTGAAATAAGCCGATTGGACATTGTATACGTCTGCTGTTGTTTTTTGATTGATTGACTTGTAGCTTCCCGTAATTCCGGTACTTTGTTTCAGCTGCTGTAACAAAGTCTTGGCGTTTGCTTCACCTGATATAGAGGCTGTTGTAAACGTGTAATAGGCTTGGCCTTTCGCTGTTTCTTTTAATGATGCCTTCAGTCCTGATTCTTTTTGGAATGCGTTTTTGACTTGGGCAGCCTTGCTGTCTCCGATAATAGCGCCTGATTGAATGCTTGTTACAGACACTTCATGTGTAACGGGCTGGTACGTGCTTTTTATCCCCGTTTTCTTTGTCAGGCCTTGGATAAGCTCCTTGACCCTCGTCTCTTCTGCTATTTCCGAGGTAACCACGTTCATGTAAAACTGGGCTGTGCCGGACATCTTCACAGCGCCGGATACCCCTGTTTCCTGCTTAAGCTTGGCCAGCAGGGTGTTGGCCTGTTTTTCACTTGATATTGCGCCGGATGTGATGGTCATATACGGCTGTTTGCTGCCGACTGGACTGGATGTGCCTGTAATGGCTGTCTGTTTTGTCAGTCCGCTCAGCACGGTTTTAGCTTGTGCTTCGCTATGTATGCCTGTAGCGGTAATTTGGTAGGTTGCTGTTGTGCCTGAAGCCTGATAGGAGGCATCCCAGCCTGTGTCTTTTTCCAATTTGGCGGCGGCCTGAGAGGCTTGGCTTTCTGTGCTGAATGTTTTTGCCGGCTCCACCTTATAAATCGAGTAGTCCGTATACGCTGCAGCCTGTGCAGAGCCGGTTATGGTAAAAAAGGCAAGGGACGCGGCGGACAGGAGCATCGGTGCGATTAATCTCTTTTTCATTCCTTCTCCTCTTTCTTATTCAATGAGTATATAAAACTAGTTTATTTATCGGCACGCGTATGCTCTCTTTATAGGTCAATCCATTCCATTTTTGAAAAATAAAAAACTTAATCTCTAAGTGAGATTAAGTTTACATGTGTGACACAATCAATGTGCATGTGCCTTTAATTGTGAAGTCGGACATATTGTAAGGCAAAATAAAGTGATCGCCCTTTTTAAGCGGGCATGTTTCTTTTCCATACGTAAGCGAACCGCTTCCTTCTATTACACTGCATATCAAGAAGCTCTCATCCTGCGAAAGCTCAGCCTCTCCATTAATGTCCCATTTATAGACGGAAAAGTATTCCCCTTGGACAAACGTTTTAATTGTTATTCCTTTTCTTGATTCGGTTGATTCGTCTATATATCCGTCCACATGGGGAACGGTCGCCGCGTTAATGGCTTTTGCAAAATGAAGCTCCCTTGGCTTGCCGCTTAGTTCGAGACGGTCATAGTCGCAGACCCGATATGTGGCATCTGAATTTTGCTGGGTCTCTAACACAAGCGTTCCTTTGCATAAAGCGTGTATCGTACCGCTCGGCACATAATAGAAATCACCCGGCTTAATCTTGATTCTTCGCAGCAGGCCTTCCCAGTCACCGCTGTTAATCATTGTGACAAGTTCAGTTTTTGAGCGGGCCGTATGTCCGTAAATGATCTCTGCATTTTCTTTGCAGTCAATAATATACCAGCACTCCGTCTTGCCGAGTTCTCCCTGTTCGTTCTCTCCAGCGTAATAATCATCGGGATGGACTTTAATTGACGTATCTTCTTTTACGTCCAGCAGCTTCGTCAGTAACGGGAACCGGTCTCCCTCCACGCCTCCGAACAATTCCCGGTGCTCATCCCAAAGCTCGGTCAATGTCTTTCCTTTATACGGGCCATTCGCAACAGTGCTCGGTCCTTTTGGATGAGCGGAAATGGCCCAGCACTCCCCTGTTGTTTCTGATGGAATGTCATACCCAAAGACATCGCGTAAAGCGGTGCCGCCCCAGATTCTTTCTTTAAACACTGGCTTGAAAAAAATCGGTGATTGCGTCATGATCCGTACCCCTCCCCTTTAAATGGCTGATCATTATTTTCCCGATGCGTGCCCCTTACAAACGCCCCTATGTCTGTCTGCTTTTCAATGACAACATATGTACAAAGCATTACGTATCAATGACCCCTTTTTGAGAAAACGCTTCCTTTTTATTATATCACTTTCAAAAGAAGGTTTGTTTCAGCCTTTTCCTTATGAAGAATAATTCTCCTTTTTTGATACAAATTAAGAAAAACCGTCAATATGTTTTTATAAAGGAGAGAAACTATGCAAATCGACTCTGATCTCCAGCACAATATAGAAACACTGAAAAAAAAATTGGGGCAAAACGACGATATCGTGTTTTATACGTTTTCTTTCGGAGACAGCAGACAGAAGGCTTGCCTGCTGTATATTGACGGTTTGACAGAAAATAAGCTTCTGGCGCAATACGTCATTTCTCCTTTACAAAAAGAATCATTAGCTCAAAAAGAAGGCTTTATTGAAGATTTATCCGCTTTCTTTTTCGGCTATCATCACAGCGTTGTTTCTACAATAAAAGAAATACAGCAGCTCATTTTTACCGGACATACCATTTTGCTGGCCGACGGTTACAGCGCGGGGCTGGCATTTGACACGAAAACGTTAATGACGCGCAACCTTGAAGAGCCTTCCTCAGAAATCGTGGAACGCGGGCCGAAGATTGGCTTTATTGAAAAATTGCGGACAAACACGGCGCTTTTGCGAGAGCGGACGAGTGATCCTAATCTCGTCATAAAAGAAATGACAATAGGCAAAAGGACGAAAAAAAAGATAGCTGTCGCTTATATTCAGGATATTGCACCTGATTATGTCATAAAAGAAGTGTTTAAACGGCTGAAAGCCATCACGACAGATGATTTGCCGGAATCAGGTACACTTGAACAGCTCATTGAAGATGAACCCTTTTCAATTTTTCCCACGATTTTAAGCACAGAACGGCCTGATCGTGTAGAAAGCTCATTGTTAGAAGGAAGAGTCTCCATATTAGTAGATGGTACACCATTTGCATTGATTGTACCGGCAACGGTGGATGAATTTATTCATTCACCGGATGATTACAGCCAGCGCTGGATTACAATGTCTCTTATTCGTTTGCTTCGTTATTCAAGCATCCTGATTACCATTTATTTGCCCGGCTTATATATTTCTCTCGTTTCCTTCCACACCGGTCTTTTGCCGACGAGAATGGCCATTTCGATTGCGGGCAGCAGGCTGAATGTACCCTTTCCGCCTTTTGTCGAAGCCTTTATTATGATATTTACGATAGAACTGATCAGGGAAGCCGGTTTAAGATTGCCAAAACCGATCGGGCAGACGATTGGGCTTATTGGAGGCGTTGTCATTGGACAGGCAGCCGTACAGGCGCAAATCGTCAGCGCACTGATGGTCATAGTTGTATCAATTACCGCATTGGCATCATTCACCGTTCCTTCATACGCCTTTAACTTTCCGCTGCGGATTATTCGCATCGCGGGTATGATAAGTGCCGCGATACTTGGCATGTATGGCGTCATCATGGTCTTTCTGTTTGTGATCGGCCACTTGATGCGACTGAAAAGTTTTGGCCAAGATTACATTATTCCCATAATGGCACAGCCCGGACAAGATTTAAAGGACACTGTGATTCGCATCCCTACCCTATTTTTAAAAAGGAGACCTACCCGTAAAGACACAAAAGATAAAATCAGACAAAGGTGATGGCTATGATGCAATCAGAGGACAAGCTTACATTTATGCAGACGCTTATTATGGTAAGCAGTACAATGATCGGTGCCGGTGTCTTAACCCTTCCCCGCTCAGCCGCTGAAACCGAAAGTCCGAGCGGATGGATTATGATCCTGCTTCAGGGCGTTATTTTTATCATTTATGCTCTGTTATTTTTGCCTTTTCTTCAACGAAACAGCGGAAAAACGATTTTTGAGCTCAACAGCATTGCAGCCGGAAAATTGATCGGTTTCTTTTTGAATTTATTTATTACCCTTTATTTTATCGGTATCGTATGCTTTCAAGCCCGGGTCTTGGGAGAGGTTGTCGCATTCTTTCTATTAAAAAACACGCCGATGGCGGTTGTCGTCATTATTTTTCTGGCGGTTGCCATCTATCATGTGGCCGGAGGCGTTTACCCCATTGCGAAGGTATATGCGTATATCTTTCCTATTACTATTATTATTTTTCTGATGCTTCTGATGTTTAGCTTTCGTTTGTTTCAGTTAGATTTTATCCGACCCGTATTTGCAGGCGGCTATCAAAGTTTTTTCTCTTTATTTCCTAAAACCCTTTTATATTTTTCAGGATTTGAAGTCATTTTGTATCTCATTCCCTTTATGAAAGATCCGAAGAAGGTTAAAAAAGCTGTCGCTTTAGGCATTGCAACCTCAACTGTTTTCTACAGCATTACTTTGTTTATTGTCATTGGCTGTATGAGTGTGGCTGAAGCTAAAACAGTGACGTGGCCGACCATTTCACTCATCCACGCATTAGAAATCCCAGGGATTTTTATTGAACGATTTGATCTGTTTTTACAATTGACTTGGACAGCTCAGCAATTTGCATGTATGCTCGGCTCCTTTAAAGGCGCGCATATCGGATTAACAGATGTCTTTCACCTAAAAAATAAAAACAATCCGTGGCTGCTTGCTGCACTGCTGGCTGTTACATTTTTCTTCACAATGCTTCCTGACGATCTGAATGCCGTGTTTTATTACGGTTCACTTCTCGGATATGCATTTTTAGGTGTCATTATCATACCATTTCTCATCTGGTTTTTGAGCTGGGTACAGAAGAAGCTGGGGAGGGGTCAGCTGCAATGAAGACAATTATAAAGCTTGCAGCAATGGTTCTGATGCTGCAGCTGCTCTGCGGATGCTGGGATGTCAAAAATATTGAAAAACTGTCTTTCGCCAGAGGACTTGCTATCGATGAAACTGATGACCATCAGTATAAATTAACCTATCAAAACCTTCTTCCCCAAAGTGAAGACAGCCAATCATCAGGAAAACCGGAATTTGTCAATGTGACCTCCCGCGGGAAAACCATTCTCGAAGCGGTCAGTGATGTATCCATCAAGGACCCTCCTATCTATAGCGATCATTTGAAAGTGATTCTTTTGGGAGAAAAGCTAATGAAAAATCAAAATATCGATCAATTGTTCAACCATTTTATCCGGGATGATGAGCTGAGGAGAAGCAGCTATTTGATGGCAGCCAGAGGGGAAGCTGGAGACATTTTCACGGAAGGAAGTCCAAAGCAGCAGCTGCCGATGCCTTCCGAAAAGCTGATTGATCTGACAAACAACAGCGGATATAACGGGAAAATTATGATACCGCTTCGGATCGGAAGAGCTTCTATCTATTGCCAAAACGGCTACAGTTTTCTCATTCAAGCCGTGAAAAACCAAAAGGGAAAAGCAAAGTATGACGGGGCTGGCATTATTAAAAGCGGCAGCAATAAACTCGTCGGATTTCTTTCAGCGGATGAAACACAAGCGCTGACATGGGTAATGGGGACGATCCAAGGCGGCGTCATGCCGGCGGAAGAAAAAGGATCTCCGATTACATTTGAGATTAAGAAGTCCAAATCAAAAATCAAACCTGCCATTCAGAATGGAAAGCCTGTCTTTCATATTTCTGTCAAAACAACAGGCATTCTGACAGAAGATCAAAGTCCAAGAGAGAATTCTTTTAGCGAGAGTTATTTGCGTAAGCTGGAAAACATTTTTGAGAAAAAGCTGAAACACGATATCAAGCAGATTATGGATCAGCTGCAGCATACGTATAAAGCAGACCCTATCTTTTTATCTGACTACGTTCGGATTCAATACCCGGATTACTGGAATAAAGTAAAAGGGCATTGGGATGAAACGTTCACTGAGGCAGAGTTCACATACGATATTTCGTTCAAAATCATTAATTTTGGAACGGTTGGAAGGTAAGCAGCAAAAAGGGTGCGCCTGTTGGCAGCACCCTTTTGAATATGATTTACGTTCCCGCTGTCTGCTGTTTACCTGCCGGTCCTCCCTGACCGTTTTTATCGCGCAAATCCTGCTCGATTTCTTCAAGGCTTTTTCCTTTCGTCTCTGTTACTTTAAACCGGACAAATAGAAACGCCATAATGCCGATCGCAGCATAAATCAGGAATAAATAGCTGATGCCGATCGCTTCCATTAAAATTGGATAGGTTAGTGAAACAATCAAAGTTCCAGCGTGCAGCATCAAGGTGGAGACCCCAGTCCCGATGCCTCTCACATGAAGCGGAAATAGTTCAGGAAGCATCACCCAGACAACCGGGCCCCAGCTGACGGCAAACACAACGATAAACACGCCTAAGCAAATGACTGTCGTCCATGATGCAGCCGGGGTGTTATCGAAAAAGAGATTCACCATAGCCAGGACGATCAAGCTGATCACCATGCCTGCATTCCCGAATAACAGCAGCGGCTTTCTGCCGATTTTATCAATGATTTTAATGGCGAGAAGAGTCATAAGAACATTCACTGTTCCGATTCCGACCGTTCCTAAAATAGAGGCGGAGTTTCCGAACCCGACGTTTGTAAAGGTCTTCGGCGCATAATAAATGATTGTGTTCGTACCGATAAATTGCTGCAGAAACGCCAGTCCCAATCCGGCAATCAGCGCCGGGCGCACCCACGGATCGAACAGCTCCTTCAGACCGCCTTCGTCCTCTTTTTCCGCTTCTTTAATATCATGGATTTCCTGATCAATATCCTTTGTTCCCCGCAATCTTTGAAGAACTTTCTTCGCTTTGCCCTCTTCACCATTTGTAAACAGCCAGCGCGGGCTCTCAGGCATAAACAAAATACCAATGAGCAGGAGCAATGATGGTACGGCAGCCAATCCAAGCATCCAGCGCCACGCTTCCGCATCGGCAAATATGTAATTGACGATATAGGAAAGCAGGATGCCGACCGTAATCATCAGCTGGTTGAGGGACGACAGCGCACCCCGTTTCTCTTTTGGCGCCAGCTCAGACAAATACAGCGGCACGATCGTTGTCGATGTTCCGACTGCCAGTCCCAGAATGATTCTAAAGAGCACCATCACTCCTGTATTTGGCGCAAGCGCAACTCCCAATCCGCCTATACAAAACAGCAGCGCGGCAGCCATAATCGCTTTTTTCCTGCCAAAACGGTCCGTCAGCTTGCCAGCCGCTCCGGAACCGAGTATCGCTCCGATTAATAAAGAGCTGACAACAAGTCCCTCTGTAAAGGCGTTGAGGCCTAAATCCTTTTTCATAAATAAAATGGCTCCCGAAATGACGCCGGTATCATAGCCGTATAAAGCGCCACCAAGAGCGCCGAAAAAATAAAGCCATATATTTGACTGCTTCTTCATAGAAATGACTCCCTTTCTCCAATCAGTGATCCAATGGTACTGTCCACGGAGTTTTTTAGAAATCTTTTAGCCTATTTTTCCGGCAAATAAACCTATGCAGACGTACAGACATCTAATATCCATTAATTTACTGGCGTTTTTTTCAACTGCACCGAAACATTTTTTTCCCCAGTGGCGTCCAATAGAAGGTGATTCAGCACATCATCATAAATCTCTAAAAACAAAAACATATAAATATAGGAATTTTTATCGAATATTGTCTTATCAGCAGTTGCCCTACGGCAAAATGAATGGTACGCTTCAAATATTAATGAAACGTGAGGTATTGATATGGAAGAACGATCACAACGTAAGAAGAAAAAGAGACGCCTAAGAAAATGGGTGAAATTATTAGCCGGTGTAATGGCTTTTCTCATCATTGCCGCAGGTTCTGTCGGCACATACGCTTATGTCAAACTGAACAACGCTTCTAAAGAAGCTCACGTCAGTCTTGCCCGCGGAGAACAATCTGTAAAACGGATTAAAGAGTTTGATCCTGGAAAGGATTCTTTCTCTGTATTGCTCTTAGGAATTGATGCCAGGGAGAAAAACGGTGAGACGGTAGACCAGGCCAGAAGTGATGCGAATGTACTGATTACCTTTAACCGCAAAGAAAAAACAGCCAAAATGCTGAGCATTCCGCGCGACGCCTATGTGAATATTCCAGGCCATGGCTATGATAAGTTTACGCATGCCCACGCCTATGGCGGCGTAGATCTAAGTGTGAAAACAGTTGAAGAAATGCTTGATATTCCCGTTGATTATGTAGTCGAAAGCAACTTCACCGCGTTTGAAGACGTGGTAAATGAGCTGAATGGCGTTACAGTCAACGTAAAAAGCGATAAAGTCATCCAGCAAATCAAAAAGGATACAAAAGGAAAAGTTGTCCTTCAACAAGGCACACACACGCTTGATGGAGAGGAAGCGCTGGCTTACGTAAGAACACGTAAAGCCGACAGTGACCTTTTACGCGGACAAAGACAAATGGAAGTGCTGAAAGCCATTATCGATAAATCAAAATCGCTTAGCTCCATACCGGCTTATGATGATATTGTGGATACAATGGGAGAAAACTTAAAAATGAATCTATCTCTTAAAGATGCCATTGGCTTGTTCCCGTTTATCACTTCACTGAAGTCGGTTGAATCCATCCAGCTGACAGGCTATGACTATGAGCCTGGCGGCGTCTACTATTTCAGATTGAATCAGGAAAAACTGCAGGAAGTGAAAGAAGAGCTGCAAAACGATTTAGGTGTATAATGAACGGGATGGCGTGCAGCCATCCCGTTTTACATATTTCATTGTTGAAAAATAGGATCGTAAGGTTTAGCCTTGTCCTATATGGTTTATGTTTCGTATGAAAGCTGAACATACTACACGAAGCAGCTTCATTATTAAGGAGGTTTCCCCTACATATGAAATTAATAGCAATTGATTTAGACGGTACATTGCTGAATAAGGAAAGCATCATTTCTAATGAAAACAGAGCGGCTATCAAGCGGGCGCTTGATGCGGGTATCCTCGTTACCATTTGCACAGGAAGAGCAACGTTTGATGTTAAAGCGCTGCTGGAAGGCTTGGATATCCCTATCATCGCGGCAAATGGCGGAACGGTTCATGACAAAGGCTATAGCCTGATCAGCCGGACATTAATGGATCAAGAGGCCGGCAAAGCGATTGCTGATTACCTGCTCTCAAAAAATATTTACTTCGAGGTCTATACAGATGACCATCTGCTTTCTCCTTTTGACGGCGAATCTAAGCTTCAAGCAGAGCTTGACATTTTAAGGAGCGCCAATCCAGATGAAAACATGGATGAATTGTGGAAAGGAGCCATGACCCAGTTCAAGCAGTTCGGCATCAAACCGATCCCGCATATCGAATCGATTTTCGACGGCAGCGAAAACATTTACAAGCTCCTTTGCTTCTCCTTTGATATGGAAAAACTGAGACATGCGAAGGAAGAACTGAAGCATCATAAAAAACTGGCGCAAACCTCTTCCGGAAAGCACATTATCGAAATTCTTCCAGCCTCTTCCGGCAAAGGGCGCGCGCTGACTGAGCTTGCCGGCAAATACGGCATTGAGACGCAAGATATCTATGCGATTGGTGACAGTCCGAATGATTTATCCATGTTCGAAGTGGCAGGACACCGAATCGCCATGGAAAATGCGATTGATGAACTGAAAGAAAAAAGCACTTACGTGACGAAAAGCAATGATGAAAATGGCGTGGCCCACTTTATAGACCAGCTTCTATCCGGCCAATATGCATAAAGAAAAGACTCCAGAGATTCTGGAGTCTTTGTTTTTTATTGCACGCGAATACTTCCCGCGTATTTATCTTTCCAATACGTGCTCGTATTCATATTGGTAATGGTTACACCATTTGTTAATGTGACATGAACGACTTGGCCATTTCCGATATAGATGGCCGGGTTTAAGCTTGTTGATTGGAAAAAGACAATGTCCCCCGGTTTCAGGTCAGCCTTATCAACCTTTGTTCCCGCTTTATACTGGCTCGTCGCGTATCGGGGCAGTGAAATGCCTGCCGCTTTCTGGTAAACATATTGGATAAAGCCAGAAGTATCAAATCCTGTTTCTGGAGAAACCCCGCCCTTTTTGTAAGGAACTTCCCCGATATAGAGCGTCGCCTCCGACACAATCGGATTTTCTTTCGGAATCGTCAGGTTGTTAAACCGGCGGATGCCTGTCATCTTAGATTTCCAATAATCCTCTGATAAGTAGGAAATGGTTACTTTTTCAGACCGGCTCGCCTGAATGAACCTTCCGCCTCCTGCATAAATGCCGGCATGCGAAATTCCTGTTTTATACGTATTGCTGAAATAGATGACATCACCGGGTTTCATGTTCTGAAGCGCCACCTTCTCGCCTACTGCCCACTGCTGCTCTGCTGATCTCGGCAGATAGATGTCAAGCGCCTGTTTAAAGACATATTGCACAAGCCCTGAGCAATCGAAGCCCTCTGACGGCGTGCTTCCGCCAAAAACGTACGGAATGCCGAGGTATTTTTCGGCCTCCTGCACAACAGCCACATCAGCAGTCTCCGGATCGGCAGCGACTCGTTTCGCTCCAATATAAGAGCCGCTCCAATAGCTGCTTTTTTTGTAGTTTGTTACGATAACCCCTTTTGATAGGGTGCTGTGAATCATTTGCCCGTCTCCAATGTAAAGAGCGGCGTGTGTCGGTGCAGTCCCGCTGCTTCCCGCTTTTTTGAAAAATAAAATATCACCTGGTTTTAGATCTGCCGGCTTTACTGCCATTCCGACTTTTGACTGGTCGTTCACAGATCTCGGCAGATGAATATCAGCCTGACCGAAAGCATATTGAATCAATCCAGATGAATCGAAGCCCTCTTTCGGTGTTTCACCGCCGTATCTATACTTATACCCAAGCAGTTTCTTTGCTTCACTGATGATCAGGTCAGATTTTGCATCAGCCTCCGCAATATCCGCTTTTGTCATAATAGGAACCAAAAAACAAATCATAACGGCCACAAGCAAAAACTTCTTCCAGTTTGCCAGTGTGTTCACTTTTATTATCTCCTCCTCTATTTGCAGTTTTAACATCGGTATTTTTCTAGATATGTTAAGAGACTTTTTCATATTTTTACAGAATGAATATGCTGGCTTTCGAAATGGCAAATAAAAAAAGAGAATGTCTCGTAAGACATTCTCTTTTTTTTGTGTGTTATTTAGCGGCGTTTGCCGTTTCTTCCTGCTGTTGAATTTTATGAATTTCTGTATCGATTTTCTGCTTCTCCTGATCACTCAGCTGATCGTTGAATTTGAAAGCTGACATAAACATAAACACGACTGCAACGGCAACAAATGGCCAGATGGCTTTGACAAATTTCATCTTATATCACTCCATTATTTAGATTTTAGTTTGTCACTGTGATCGACATCAAAAGTCAGTTTTCCGTCTTCTACTTCCCATGCAAAATTAGAGTCTTTCGTCAGTTCGCGAATAATTGTTTTCTGTTTCAGACTGCCTTTTTTAACCGGGGCAGGTGTCGCTTCATGGATATCAATCGGCGTTACCTCAAAGTGTCCCGTTCCGTTTTTCTTCAAATGATACTGCACGAGCGCACTGTCTCTGGTTCTTGTCCAGCCTTGGTCAAACACAAAGTTCCCCAGACTGTAGAAAATGACGGTCCCGTTATAGACTTCGATCGGTTCAAGGACGTGCGGGTGATGGCCGACGATGATATCGGCACCTGCATCAGACATAGCTCTTGCCAATTGGCGCTGACGGTCATTCGGATCATTATCATACTCTTGTCCCCAGTGTGACTGTACAACTACGACATCAGCATGTTTTTTCGCTTCTGAAATCATAGGGATAAAGACTTCCGGATCTGCGGGAAGCACGCCCGGTGTATTCTTTTTAGCCGCGAAACCTTTGCCGGATACATCCGTGAATCCAAGGGTTGCGATAGTTACCCCATTTACTTCTTGATATGAGATATTCTTTTTCGCATCGCTCAAGCTGTATCCAGCCCCAACGATATCAAGGTTATGTTTCGAAAATTCTTCAAGTGTATCTTTCATGCCCTGTGCGCCGTAATCCATGGCATGGTTATTCGCGCCGTTAAGGACCGTGAAATTCATATCCTTCAGGACTTTTACGGATTCCTTGTTTGTCTGCAAATGAATTTCTTTTTCTGCTTCCTTATAGTTCTTTTTATAAGTTACCGGGTTTTCAAAGTTTCCGGCTACGTAGTCTGATGCTTTAAAGATAGGCTCAACGTATTGAAAAATACTGCTTACCCCTTTTTGTTCCGTTACTCTCTCAACATAGCGCCCCATCATAATATCGCCTACAAATGAGGCTGAAAGAACGTCATCTGAAT
Organism: Bacillus sp. B28; assembly: GCF_029536185.1. Taxonomy (NCBI): domain Bacteria; kingdom Bacillati; phylum Bacillota; class Bacilli; order Caryophanales; family Bacillaceae; genus Bacillus; species Bacillus sp. B28. The sequence goes on from NZ_CP120511.1 coordinate 3,583,062, forward strand.
AGGTTTTAACCTTTGGCGTCTCTGCTTTACCTGCCCACATAAAAGCAAACATGAGGACAAAAACGATCGGAATTGCGATAAATACGTGCTTATTGGTTTTCTTTTTTTGCTGTTTTGTCAGCTTCAGCAGCTTTTCATGAAAGCTCAGTTCTTTTTTCATCGTTTGACACACCTTACATTAAATTAAGTAGTAAACAAACATGATAGCAAAGGTCGCTCCGCTTAATAGCAGCGTGCTTCCGAACGTAATTGTTAATCCTTGTTTCTGAATGGTATTGGCGATTAAACCTGGCACGATAATGCCGATTCCTCGAAATTCTGCGATTTCAAATGGTACAATCGGGTATAGAAAATCAAAGGCAATTTTCAGGACAATTCCTGTGATCAGCATGGCAGCGAATTTTCTGCGTCCATACAAAATCATAAACTTGGATAAACCGAATTTCACAATGACATAGGTGAGCAAGCTGACTAATAATACGAGTAAAATAAAGACCGGCTGATTAAACACAAGTCCTAAATACCCCGGTACAACAAGCCCTGCCGGCACAATCCCTGTTTTTTCCGCAAAAATTAAACTGAGTAGTACACCTAAAATGAGTGCAATGTATAAATCTGATCCGAACATGTCTGCATTTCCTCCTAGCTTACGAGCTGCTTAACCTTATATTCGTGGATTTTTTCAATTAACGGCTCTGCGGCACCATGAATGTTGCCGACGCCATATATGACACGGTTGTGCATTCTTTTCTTTAACAATTCCATAATTTCTTCCGTTGATTTGTACTCCAGATCATGCAGTTTGTCTGCAGGAATTTTACCTTCTTCATAAGCTTTTACGATTGGTTCTGTTGTTTCACCGATTAAAATCAGTTCACTTGCTTCAATATAAGGCAATACGTCATTTGCGAATTGCTGTGTCCGATCCACACGGTCTGCGCGGCAGTTCATAATGATGATCGGATCATCGGTCGGATAACCGATTTCTTTTACACGTTTCCATATATTCAAAGTAGAAGAAGCGTCGTTTGCGGCAAACCCATTAACAAAGTGCCCAGGCTCGCTCGGACTGATCAGCGGAAGAATTCTCATTGCTCCCGGATCTGGCGGCGCATTCAGCATTCCTTTAAACGCTGTTTCTTCATCAATGCCGAGTGCTTGAGCCACACCCAATGCGAGAGAAGCATTATCAGGGAATACCATATATTCAAATTTACGAAGATATTCATCAGTAATTTTCGAGTTATCAGCAATGATGACTTTTGTGTTTCGCTCTTTGGCTTTTTGTTTAAAGAACTCGGTATATTCACTATCTGTAATGACAAGATGGCCATTATAAGGAATAGTAGCGGTAAACGCTTCCGCAATTTCATCTAGCGTCGGTCCCATGACATCCATATGGTCTTCCAGCACGTTTACGATGACACCGATATTAGCTTGAAGAAGTTCTTCCTGAAAGATAATTTGATAGTCCGGATTAACGGCCATACATTCACTGACGAGGGCGTTGGCTCCTCTTTCTACCGTTTCTCTCATGACTTCTTTTTGTTCGCCGATATTCGGTCCCTGAGGTTTCCGTTTAATCGGCTTTTCCTCCGGTGTATCCCAATAGATCATTCTTGCGTCCGTTCCTGTCGTTTTTCCGACAGTTTTGTAACCGGCTTCTATTAATATTCCGGTTGTCAGCCTTGTCACAGTGGACTTTCCTCGGATGCCGTTAATATTCACTCGAACAGGGAGGGCATCAATGTTTTTCTGATGTCGCCGTTTTTCTAATATTCCGATGACCAGTATGACAGCACAGGCTATAATGAGTAACCACATTGCTTATCGACATCTCCTTCTATATTGTTGTAAATTCATTCATCAGTATATAGAATCACTATGAATTCTCAATCGGCATTATGTAACATAATCTCCCCTAATCTACTGAGCCAAACTTCTCTTTTGAAAGAGATTTTGTACCTACAAAGTGTTTTCTATTTTTGGAAATTGACAGGACTTACATCTTATCGATTTTTTTAATACTAAAAACGAATGCGCTTTCATTTACCAAATGATTTCCTTCTGGACGTTTAGTCACGCCTTGAATGTTCAGTTTAATATGCATTTCAAATCAATCTTTTTTCCAGCCCGGTATATCAGGCTTTTGCTGATACAATGCGTGTTTCCGGTTCTTATGAACACAAAATTATTTCTGCCTGTTTCTTAAGGATAAGGTCATAATGTCATCCTTTCTGCACGGAATAGACAATATTAGGCCCATTCCAAATTGACTAATGGCCCCTGCAATAAAAACGGCAAACAAACAGGTCCAGGTTCTCTAACATAATTAAACATTTCCTGGGCGGATAGTCTAATCTGTTTTATCCTATTTACAGGTCTAAACGCATGACTTTGAAACAATTTTAATAAAACTTAATATTCGTTCATGAAATGTTCATCCAGATTTGTGAAGACTTTGTCAAAAAAAGCGTGATGATCTTTAAATTCTCATATTTATACACCATTTACAGTTCGGTTTGCTCTATCGCCATGTTTTATTTTTTTTCTTATTGCCAATAACAGAATGTTCATGATAATCTATCTATGTAAACGGTTACATATATGAGGAGGAGCTGTGTTGGCTACAATTAAAGATGTCGCGGGAGCCGCGGGCGTCTCAGTTGCAACGGTCTCCCGCGTTCTGAATGACAACGGCTATGTGCATAAAGAAACGAGAACACGTGTGATGACCGCCATGGAGAAGCTGAACTATTATCCGAACGAAGTCGCCAGGTCTCTTTATAAAAGAGAATCCAGGCTGATCGGGCTTTTGCTTCCGGACATTACAAACCCTTTCTTCCCCCAGCTTGCCCGCGGCGCGGAGGATGAATTGAACCGGGAAGGCTATCGGCTTATTTTCGGCAACAGTGACGAGGAATTAAATAAAGAACTTGAATACCTTCAAACCTTTAAACAAAATCATGTCGCAGGTATTATTGCTGCAACAAATTATCCGCATCTTGAGGAATACAGCGGCATTGATCAGCCAGTCGTTTTCCTGGACAGAACACCTGAAGGCGCTCCTTCTGTATCCAGTGACGGACATACCGGAGGAAAATTAGCAGCGGAAGCAATTGTTCATGGAAAAAGCAAACACATTACGCTCCTGAAGGGCCCTGCTCACCTGCCCACTGCCCAAGACCGCTTTCACGGCGCTTTAGAGGTATTACAGCAGGCGGGTGTTGATTTTCAGATCATCGAGACGGCGTCCTTTTCTTTTAAGGATGCACAGGCACTGGCAAAGGAGCTGTTTGTCTTATATCCTGAGACAGACGGGGTAATTGCCAGTAATGACATTCAAGCAGCGGCTGTTTTGCATGAAGCTTTGCGGCGCGGGAAAAAAGTGCCCGAGGATATTCAAATTATCGGCTACGATGATATTCCCCAAAGCGAGCTGCTGTTTCCGCCGCTGTCAACGATTAAACAGCCGGCATATGACATGGGTAAAGAAGCGGCTAAACTTCTTTTGAGCATCATAAAAAAACAGCCTCTCGCAGAAACGGCGATTCAAATGCCCGTCATGTATATAAGAAGAAACACGACAAGAAAGGAAGAAAACGATGCGTAATATTTGTGTGATAGGAAGCTGTTCTATGGATTTGGTGGTCACCTCAGACAAACGCCCAAACGCGGGCGAAACCGTGCTGGGTACTTCATTTCAAACTGTGCCGGGCGGTAAAGGCGCGAATCAGGCTGTTGCCGCCGCCAGACTCGGCGCCAATGTTTTTATGATTGGCAAGGTTGGTGACGATCAATATGGAACAGCCATCATGAATAATTTAAAAGCAAACGGTGTTCGCACCGACTATATGGAACCGGTTACACATAAAGAAAGCGGCACCGCCCACATCGTGCTTGCCGAAGGTGATAACAGTATTGTCGTCGTTAAAGGCGCAAATGATGAGATCACCCCATCTTATGCGATAGACGCTCTTGAAAAACTTGAAAATATCGATATGGTTCTGATTCAGCAGGAAATCCCGGAAGAAACGGTTGATGAAGTGTGCAGATACTGCCATTCTCACGACATCCCGATCATGCTTAACCCGGCACCGGCCCGCCCGCTGAAGCAGGAAACCATTGACCATGCCACCTATCTTACGCCGAATGAACATGAGGCGGCGATCTTATTTCCGGAGCTGACGGTTTCTGCAGCATTGGCGCTTTATCCAGCGAAGCTCTTTATCACTGAAGGCAAACAAGGCGTGCGCTATTCAACCGGCAGCAAAGAGCGGATCATCCCTTCCTTCCCTGTTGAGCCTGTCGATACAACCGGGGCGGGTGATACGTTTAACGCGGCTCTTGCAGTGGCGCTGGCGGAGGAAAAAGATATTGAAGCTGCATTACGGTTCGCAAACCGCGCCGCCTCCCTATCTGTATGTTCTTTCGGCGCTCAAGGCGGAATGCCGTCCAGAAAAGAAGTAGAGGAGCTGCTGTCATGAAAAGACACGGTATACTGAACAGTCATCTTGCCAAGCTATTGGCTGACCTTGGCCATACTGACAAAATTGTCATCGCTGATGCAGGGCTTCCCGTTCCTGACGGCGTCCTGAAAATTGATCTCTCACTGAAGCCGGGTTTCCCGGCTTTCCGGGATGTAGCCGCAGTGCTGGCAGATGAAATGGCGGTTGAAAAAGTAATTGTCGCATCCGAAATAAAGGTATCCAATCCAGAGAATGCGAGTTTTATAGAAACCCTTTTTTCTGAAGAGGCAGTTGACTGCCTTCCCCACGAGGAATTTAAGGAGCTGACTAAAGAAGCTAAAGCTGTCATACGAACAGGAGAATTCACACCATACGCCAACTGCATCCTGCAGGCGGGTGTGCTTTTCTAGAAAGGAGGACCGATATGCAAATCGAAATGAATGACATTCATAAAGCATTCGGAAAAAACCAGGTGCTTTCAGGTGTGTCCTTTCAGCTCAAGCCTGGCGAAGTTCACGCACTGATGGGAGAAAACGGCGCCGGCAAGTCCACCCTGATGAACATCCTGACTGGTCTGCACAAACTGGACAAAGGACGGATCACCATAAATGGTAACGAGACGTATTTCTCCAACCCAAAGGAAGCCGAGCAGCACGGAATCGCCTTCATCCATCAGGAACTGAATATCTGGCCGGACATGTCCGTACTTGAGAATCTATTTATCGGAAAAGAAATGTCAACGAAATTTGGTATTTTACAAACCAGAAAAATGAAAGCGCTAGCAAAAGAACAATTTGATAAACTATCCGTCTCACTTTCACTTGATCAAGAAGCGGGTGAATGTTCCGTCGGACAGCAGCAGATGATTGAAATCGCAAAAGCGCTCATGACAAATGCCGAGGTGATCATTATGGATGAACCTACCGCGGCTTTGACTGAACGGGAAATCAGCAAGCTGTTTGACGTCATTACGGCTTTAAAAAAGAACGGTGTATCCATTGTATACATCTCACATCGAATGGAAGAAATTTTTACGATTTGCGACAGAATCACCATTATGCGTGACGGAAAAACCGTTGATACAACAAACATTTCAGAAACCAATTTTGACGAGGTCGTGAAAAAAATGGTCGGACGTGAGCTGACGGAACGGTATCCTAAACGCGTCCCTTCACTCGGAGACAAAATATTTGAGGTGAAAAACGCCTCCTCAAAAGGAAGCTTTGAAGATATCAGCTTTTATGTCCGTTCCGGTGAAATTGTCGGCGTTTCCGGTTTAATGGGAGCCGGACGAACAGAAATAATGAGAGGACTGTTTGGCATTGACCGGCTCGATTCGGGTGAGATTTGGATTGCAGGAAAAAAGACTGCGATTAAAAATCCGTATGATGCTGTGAAAAAAGGGCTCGGTTTTATTACGGAAAACCGCAAGGATGAAGGACTGCTGCTCGACACATCGATTCGGGAAAATATTGCGCTGCCCAATTTAGCCAGTTTTTCTCCAAAGGGCATCATTGATCACAAGCGGGAAGCAGCGTTTGTAGACCTTCTCATAAAACGCCTGACCATCAAAACGGCTTCACCAGAAACGCACGCGCGCCATTTGTCCGGCGGCAACCAGCAAAAGGTCGTGATTGCCAAATGGATCGGTATCGGCCCAAAAGTGCTCATATTGGATGAGCCGACAAGAGGCGTGGATGTGGGCGCGAAACGGGAAATCTATACGCTGATGAATGAGCTCACTGAACGCGGTGTCGGCATCATTATGGTGTCATCAGAGCTGCCGGAAATACTCGGGATGAGTGACAGAATCATCGTCGTCCATGAAGGCAGAATCAGCGGAGACATCGAAGCGCGTGAAGCGACACAAGAACGAATTATGACACTTGCCACGGGAGGGCGGTAACATGAAAACGGAACAACTGAAGCAATCAGAAAAAAAACAGATTCACTTCGATGGCATCATGCAGAAGCTCGGCCCGTTTCTCGGTTTATTTATTCTCGTTATGATCGTATCGATTTTAAACCCGAGCTTTCTTGAGCCTTTGAATATTTTAAACCTGCTTCGGCAGGTGGCGATTAACGGATTGATCGCATTCGGCATGACCTTCGTTATTTTAACTGGCGGCATTGATCTTTCTGTCGGGGCTATTCTCGCCCTGTCCAGCGCCTTAGTCGCGGGTATGATTGTATCTGGTGCCGACCCGATTCTCGCCGTCATCATAGGCTGTTTGATTGGCGCTCTTCTCGGGATGATCAACGGACTGTTAATCACAAAAGGGAAAATGGCCCCTTTTATCGCGACGCTTGCGACCATGACTGTCTTCCGCGGACTTACTCTTGTGTATACAGACGGAAACCCGATCACAGGGCTTGGCACTAACTATGCCTTTCAGCTGTTCGGCCGCGGTTATTTCTTAGGAATTCCAGTACCTGCAATTACAATGGTTCTCGCCTTTGTTATCCTTTGGGTGCTGCTACACAAAACGCCGTTCGGGCGCCGGACATACGCAATTGGCGGCAATGAAAAAGCGGCACTCATCTCAGGCATAAAAGTCACACGTGTAAAAGTCATGATTTATGCTTTAGCCGGTCTATTATCCGCTCTTGCCGGCGCGATTTTGACTTCCCGTCTCCACTCGGCACAGCCGACAGCTGGAGAATCATATGAACTGGATGCCATCGCAGCGGTTGTCTTAGGCGGAACGAGTCTTTCCGGGGGCCGCGGGCGCATTGTCGGAACGTTAATCGGGGTGCTGATTATCGGCACACTCAATAACGGACTCAACCTGCTTGGCGTCTCATCATTTTATCAGCTGGTTGTTAAAGGGATAGTCATTTTAATCGCGGTATTATTAGACCGCAAAAAGTCAGCATAGGAGGGTTTTACATGAAAAAGGCTGTATCCGTCATTTTGGCGCTGTCACTGTTTATATTGAGCGCCTGTTCGCTTGAGCCTCCCCAATGGGCGAAGCCGTCAAACTCAGATAAGAAAAAGGAATTTACCATTGGCTTGTCGATCTCAACGCTTAACAATCCCTTTTTTGTTTCTTTAAAAAAGGGAATTGAAAAAGAAGCGGAAAAGCGCGGAATGAAGGTCATCATCGTCGATGCACAAAATGATTCCTCCAAGCAGACTAGTGATGTGGAGGACTTAATTCAGCAAGGCGTTGATGCCCTGTTAATCAATCCAACTGATTCTTCGGCTATTTCAACGGCAGTAGAGTCTGCAAATTCGATCGGTGTGCCTGTCGTCTCAATCGACCGGTCCGCTGAACAAGGCAAAATAGAAACCCTCGTGGCTTCAGACAATGTAAAAGGCGGAGAAATGGCCGCAGAGTTCATCACAGACAAGCTTGGAAAAGGTGCTAAGGTGGCGGAGCTTGAAGGCGTTCCGGGTGCCTCCGCTACACGGGAGCGCGGTTCAGGCTTTCACAAAATCGCAGATCAAAAGCTGGATGTTGTCACAAAACAATCAGCTGACTTTGACCGCACTAAAGGCCTGACTGTCATGGAAAATCTGCTCCAAGGACACCCGGATATCCAAGCGGTTTTCGCTCATAATGATGAAATGGCGCTTGGAGCTCTCGAAGCGATTAACAGCTCCGGCAAAGAAATTTTAGTCGTCGGTTTTGACGGAAATAAGGATGCGATTTCTTCGATTAAAGATGGTAAGCTCTCAGCCACTGTCGCTCAGCAGCCTGAATTGATCGGTAAATTGGCAACGGAAGCAGCGGATCAGATTTTACATGGAAAGAAAGTTAAGAAAACAATATCAGCACCTCTGAAACTGGAAACGAAAAAATAATGCAAAGGATCAGATCTTTATCTGATCCTTTTTTATGTTTAGCAACCGGCCAAAACGTGAAAGGAATAATAGAAATGATTATTTCTCTTATGTGAGGAGAGGAACGCAATGAACAAACCCATGAAAATACTGTCTACACTTGCACTTGCAGCCGGAATAACTGCGGCTTCTGCCGGCGGGGCAAACACAATTCATGCACAACAGCCAAAAACAAACGTAAGCATTGATGATTTATACAGCTATCCGATTGATTCCTACTTGGTTTCAGCAGAGGCTCTGAATGTCAGAACAAAGGCCTCCGCTACAAGCGCTAAAGCCGACACCCTTCATCTGGGCGACAGCTTAAAGCTCATTTCGTTTTCAAATGCTGATTGGGCAAAGGTTCATTACAAAAACGGAAAGACAGGCTTTGTCTCCACTCATTACATTGTAAAGGCAGCAACAACGATAAAAACCAAAACAAAGACGAAAGCATATACATCCGCTGAAGGAAAAAGCATCAAGACACTCCCGGCTAACACAAGCGTATCTTTTTTAGGCTGGAGTAAAACAAAAAAAGGCGGCTTTGACTTTGATTGGGTCTATGCAGATTACGGCGGTAAGACAGGTTATATCAAAACAAAGGACCTGCAGATGACAAAATAACCGAAAGGGATTCCGTTTACAGAACGGAATCCCTTTTTTCTTCGCTAATGATGGATTGAATTGTCGCATTCAAAATATTTCTCAGGAAATATTGTCGTATGCCGTGTCGAAACCTATACATGATCAACAGCATTTTTGTTTACGTTAAAGGATGGAGGTGGAAAAATGGATCAATTTGAAGCTGCATATGAATCGTATAAATCCAAACAAACAAATATCGATCAGCCAGTTGATACGTCCGGAAAAGAAGAAATTATCGCGGTCAGAAGAAATGAGGAAGACAATATTATCGCGGTGAAAACGAACACAGGAAGAGAACTGGACTATCCCACTGCGCTATCAGAAGCAAAAGCGGGAAAGATCGCTCACGTTGATGTATTTCATAAATACGGACGTGACATTTTACGAAGTGAACCAGACGGCATAAAGGATAATAACCTATCTGAATTACCCGATTTTTAATAGAGAAAGCCCTGTCCCATTCCGGACAGGGCGTTTCTTTTTTAAGAAAAAGGCTGCTGGATATAATCAGCTAACCGTTTTGCACTGATCGCAATATCCTCAGCATTTGCGTATTTCACGCCATAAAACACATATGGCGGGAGATATGTCATGCCAATCAGATTGCTTGTCGCCTGGAACGGCTTCAGGAGCTCACTGATTGAATAATGATTCCCTCCGCCCGCCTGATACTTTTCCGCTTCGCTTCCTGTGGAAACAGCCAGCATCAGCTCTTTGCCATGCAGAGCTTTCCCTTCTGACCCGAAGGCCCAGCCGTATGTCAGCACAAGATCCTGCCATTTTTTAAGAAGCGGCGGAGAGCTGTACCAATAAAGCGGGAATTGAAAAACAATGCGATCGTATTGCTCGCACAGCTGCTGCTCTTTGGCAACATCAATGGCTTCATCCGGATATTCCTTATAAAGCTCCCGTACAGTGATATTGTCATGTTTACTTAATTCCTCTGCCCACGCCTTATTGACGACTGAGGTTTCCATTTGAGGATGAACAGCCAAAACCAGTATTTTCAATGAGACCCACACCTTTATCATTTTAATGTTATTTTAACTAAAATCAGGTAAAGTGCCAAATAAAAAGCAAGCCCTGCACATGTGCGGGCTTGCTTTTTTATTCTGGGCTTCCTTCAGTCGTTTCGATATCTTTGGCGAAATCCGGGTTATCCAGATTGGCATTAAAGAAATCTGCTGTATTTGGAAGTCTGAGATTCATGTTCATTTTTTGAGAAATCGTAACCGTGCAATCCTCAAGCACATAATCAAAGACGTGTCCGCCTGAATTTCGTCCTTCGTCAATGAAGTGCAGGTGATAGCCTGAAACGGCGATTCCGTTCGCATAAGCAGGAGTCAAGAAACCAACGATTGTGCCTCTGATGTTGTCGAAGTTGAAAATCGGCTGTGTTTTGACCGCTTCAATCATTGGCACATATGGTTTTTCTTGCAGTTCCACCGTTCTTGTCTGCACTTTTTTAAACAATCCGTCAATACGGATGGCATAAAATAGGTTTTTACTTGGCAGAATGCTGTTGATTTCTTTTTCAAATTCTTCACGTGTCATTTTCGCATCAATTTTGTGCGTCATATCCGGTGTAAAGAACGTAAATGAGCAAAACGGAGAGCGGTCTCCGCTTTGCACAGGTGTCGCAGTGCCGTCGGAACGAAGACGGTAAAATTCGCCGTCAAATCCAATCAGCTCTCCATCAAGCTTGTTAAAAGTCCCGATACCGAAGTCTCCGTATTTCGGAATATCTGACAGTTCAAAATCGCCGTCATATACTCCGTCTAAAAGAGAAGTCATTGTTGATACTTGATAAACTTGGCTAACGGGCTGTTCTTTTTTGCCGCGGCTCAGCATTTGAATGTTGCTTTCTTGTTTCATATTCCCTTCACTCCTTTAGTAATGTGCTGTTCTTCGAAAACAGTGTCTTGGTGCGCAGAGTGCTAGAGAGCTTTTGTTTTCATCAGTTCTCCAAATTCTTTTGGGAGCTTGTCACTCGCTAAATTAACGTTATCACTGTAGTCAACTGGGACATCAATGATAACAGGGCCTTCAGCATTCATGGCTTGACTCAGAACTTCTTCCAGCTGGTCTGGTGATTCGACACGCAAACCGGTTGCCCCGAAGCTTTCCGCATATTTCACGATATCGATGTTTCCGAACTCGACTGCAGATGTACGATTGTATTTTTTCAACTGCTGGAATGCAACCATGTCATATGTGCTGTCGTTCCATACAATGTGTACAATTGGAGCTTTTAAGCGCACCGCTGTCTCTAACTCCATTGCCGAGAATAAGAAACCGCCGTCACCAGAGACAGAAACGACTTTTTCTCCCGGTTTCACCAATGAAGCACCGATTGCCCACGGAAGTGCAACACCAAGTGTTTGCATACCGTTACTGATCATTAATGATAACGGCTCATAGCTGCGGAAGTAACGGGACATCCAAATCGCGTGTGAACCGATATCGCATGTCACTGTGACGTTATCATCGACTGCATTTCGTAATGCTTTAACGATTTCAAGAGGATGCAGTCTGTCTGACTTCCAATCTGCAGGCACCTGCTCTCCCTCATGCATATATTCTTTTAGATCAGAAAGGATTTTTTGCTCACGTTCCGCAAAATCCACTTTTACAGCATCATGTTCGATATGATCCAAAGTAGATGGGATATCCCCGATCAATTCAAGCTCAGGCTGGTAAGCATGATCAATGTCAGCCAGAATCTCATCCAGATGGATAATCGTCCGGTCTCCATTGACATTCCAGAATTTCGGATCGTATTCAATTGGGTCATAGCCGATTGTCAGAACAACATCAGCCTGTTCAAGCAGCAGATCGCCCGGCTGGTTGCGGAATAAACCGATACGGCCGAAATATTGATCCTCTAACTCTCTTGTAAGAGTCCCGGCAGCCTGATATGTTTCTACGAATGGAAGCTGAACCTTTTTCAAAAGCTTGCGAACCGCTTTAATCGCTTCAGGTCTTCCGCCTTTCATTCCGACTAAAACAACAGGAAGTTTTGCTGTTTGGATTTTTGCGATAGCCGCACTGATTGCATCATCAGGTGCAGGGCCAAGTTTTGGCGCTGCCACTGCACGCACGTTTTTGGTGTTTGTGACTTCATTCACAACATCTTGCGGAAAGCTCACAAAAGCGGCCCCAGCCTGACCTGCTGACGCTGCTCTAAATGCATTTGTAACAGCTTCCGGTATGTTTTTTACGTCTTGAACCTCTACACTGTATTTTGTAATCGACTGAAATAACGCCGCATTATCCAATGATTGATGAGTCCGTTTTAAACGATCGGCACGGATAACGTTCCCAGCAAGCGCAACGACAGGGTCACCTTCAGTGTTTGCAGTCAGCAGTCCCGTTGCCAGGTTAGAAGCACCCGGTCCTGATGTGACTAAAACGACTCCCGGTTTTCCAGTTAAACGGCCTACAGCCTGCGCCATAAATGCCGCATTTTGTTCATGCCGTGCAACAATGATCTCAGGCCCTTTATCTTGTAAAGCGTCAAATACCGCATCAATTTTTGCACCTGGAATGCCAAATACATGTGTGACACCTTGCTCCACTAAGCAATCAACAACAAGCTCCGCCCCTCTGTTTTTCACAAGGGATTTTTGTTCTTTTGTTGCTTTTGTCAACACCCTCACTCCTTATTATGCATTTTAAACATAAAAATTTAAATAAATCTTGTGATACGTTTCACTATACACTCTTTGGAAATTGACCTCCAATATCAATTCGACTTATGATTAATATGTATTACGAATTATTAACCTAAGAAAGGAATGCATATTGATGGAGCTTCGCCACCTTCAATACTTTATCGCAGTTGCCGAAGAGCTTCATTTCGGGAAAGCTGCGCTTCGGCTGAACATGACACAGCCTCCTCTCAGCCAGCAGATCAAACAGCTGGAAAAAGAAGTCGGGGTGATGCTTCTGAAGAGGACAAAACGATTTGTGGAGCTAACCGCAGCCGGAGAAATATTTTTAAATCACTGCCGCACGGCTTTGATGCAAATTGATCAAGCCATTGAACTGGCACAGCGGACGGCTCGCGGCGAGCACGGCCATCTCGTTATCGGTTTTGTCGGATCAGCTACATATGAATTTCTGCCGCCGATTGTCCGGGAATATCGTAAAAAATTCCCATCAGTAAAAATAGAATTACGTGAAATATCCTCGTTTAGGCAGCAGGAGGAGCTGCTAAAGGGCAACATTGATATTGGTATACTTCATCCTCCTTTACAGCACACAGCATTGCATACTGAAATCGCCCAAAGCAGCCCTTGTGTTCTAGCTTTGCCTAAACAACACCCGTTAACATCTAAGGAAGCCATTACAATTGAAGATTTGAGAGATGAACCGATTATTACTGTAGCCAAGGAAGCATGGCCTACTTTATACATTGATTTCATCCAATTTTGTGAGCAGGCTGGCTTTAAGCCAAATATTGTACAAGAAGCGACTGAATATCAAATGGTAATTGGATTAGTCAGCGCCGGCATCGGGATTACATTTGTACCTTCCTCAGCTAAAAAATTATTTAACTTGGATGTGACTTATCGAACAATAGATAAAATACAGCTGAATGCCGAATGGGTTATCGCCTATCGCAAAGACAATCAAAATCCGCTTTTGAAGCAATTTATTAATATTTCAAATTGTCAGCAGTTAAGAACTAAAGAGAGTGATGCAAGTACCTGAAATGATACTTGCGAACTCTTTTTTCTTTTGGGATTCTCATGGAATTTTAATTAATATAATATAATCGCTTAGTACAACTTCATATCAGTATACGTATACATACAGTACAAATAGTTGGCAAGGATACTAGTAAGCGCATGACAATCGTTTGATTTTAGAATGATAGATAGAGAGGTGAAATATATTACACAGTTCACGAGTATATTAACATTGCTCGCTTTTTTCATAACAATGATTTTTATTTTCTGGAGGCCGAAAGGATTAAATGAAGCTATCCCCGCGACAATAGGCGCTTTACTGGTGTTATTATGCGGAAGTGTGTCATTGACCGACTTAGGGGAAATAGGATCAAAAGTCACGGGTGCATCGGTCACAATTCTTGCCACTATGATCATGGCCATTGCATTGGAAAGCTTTGGGTTCTTTTATTGGGTGGCTGCAAAGCTGCTCCAACAATCCAGGGGATCAGGCATCAAGCTTTTTTGGTTAACCAATTCACTTTGCTTTTTAATGACCATTTTCCTAAATAATGATGGGAGCGTTTTGATCACAACCCCCATCCTTTTGCTGGTTTTAAAGTATTTAGGTTTGAAAAAACATCAAAAAACCCCTTATTTAATAAGCGGCGTTTTAATAGCTACAGCCTCCAGCGCACCGATCGGCGTAAGTAATATTGTAAATTTAATTTCTCTCAAAATGATTGGAATGGATCTATACCTGCACACTGCCATGATGTTTGTCCCTAGTATGATGGGGCTCGTTTTTATGGCTTGTCTACTGTTTATTTTCTTTTATAAACGTCTTCCTAAAAGCCTGCCGGATATACCGAACCATTTTCAGTCTCTGCGACACAGAAGGTATCATCCCCTTCATTCGCCATCAGCTCCGATACCGGAACGAAATCAAACAAAGATAATGTTATTTGTACTCGCATTTGTTTTTCTCGTCAGAATCAGCTTATTTGCCGCGTCATATACCGGTATCTCCGTTCCTCTTGTCGCTGTCATCGGATCAATTATCCTTTTGGCCTGGAGATGGATTTATTTCAAAACCTCTCCCAGAGACTTGTTATACAAATCACCTTGGCACATTTTTATTTTCGCTTTTACTATGTATGTCCTCATTTATGGGCTGCATAATATAGGATTCACTGATTTACTTGTGAATCATTTCGAACCTGTGGTTTCTGGAAGCCTCGCCCATGCTACTTTCGCGTCTGGTATCTCTACCTCTGTTTTTTCGAATCTATTCAACAACCATCCGGCTTTAATGATCAGTACTTTTACTTTAACAGAAATGAGCCTGAATCCTTCTACAGCAAAAATCATCTACTTGGCAAATATTATCGGCAGTGATATCGGTTCCTTATTATTACCTATAGGAACATTAGCAACACTTATTTGGATGCATATATTAAAACAGCATGATGAAAGTATTTCTTGGGGCGAATATTTAAAAACAACCATTTTAATCATTCCGCTGACTGTTCTTTTTACGTTAACATGTTTATATTTTTGGATCAGTTGGTTATTTCTTTAGCAGTGTATGAAATAAAAAACTGCCTTCTGCTATTCGAGGGCAGTTTATTTTCAGTAGAGGCTACTAGGGGAGATGCATTGTCTTTAGATGATTTAACTTCCAAATGATTGACTTTCCACTTGCGTTAATCAGCTCAATGATATTATTAGATACATCTTTTAACAGACCGACTTTTTCTGGCACTTCCCCCATATCAAATATAACCAATTGGCCAACATATTTTTTGATCTGCTCCTCAAAATTACGAACAAGTGAAACACTGGAAGGTACGACAGGCAATTGAGAGTTGTCAAGAGTGTACGGCGTTTGCTCTGTTGAATAAGGGGTAAACCATTTTAAGTGATGCATAGATATGAAAAGTGTTTTAAATACAGGTGAAAAAAATACAATATAATCATTTAAAACACTGGTAACATATCCATGTATCGACCGATCCCCAGTTACATAAACTTCAATAAATTTGCCTTTCACATTGTTTAATGTGTTTCTGTAAGAAAAACTATTATTATCCGCCTGCATTATGGTATCTTCCGGATCTCTTAAAATTGGTTCCCCAGTATTAGTATTTATTATTGCTTTGTTCATTTGATGGAGATGCAGCAAGGGAATATAAAGATAATTGCAGCCATTAAATATAACAAAAATATCCTGTCCAATATCTATAAGTGTGCCGACAAATCTTGTATCTCCTGAAATGACAACATCAACATCTGTGTCAAGAAATTGATTCAAACCTTTCACCATTCTCCCCCTTTAATTGAATGAAAAAGGGCATCACTTTATTGATGCACCTTCATTATCTATTAAAATTTGCGCTTCCAATGATAGTCTATCGTTTTGACAATCGTTTCATAGCTATAATCTTCCTTTTGGCTTCCGGTGCTATGATAATCTGAAGATCTTGGTGACCAATATGATTTGGATGAACTTTTGGTGTCTGATGAACGATCATATTTTGACGATTGATAATCTGAAGATCTTGATGACCGATATGATTTGGATGAACTTTTGGTGCCTGATGAATGATCATATTTTGATGATTGATAATCTGAAGATCTTGATGACCGATATGATTTGGATGAACTTTTGGTGCCTGATGAACGATCATATTTTGATGATTGATAATCTGAAGATCTTGGTGACCGGTATGATTTGGACGAACTGCCGGTGTCTGATGAACGATCATATTTTGACGATTGATAATCTGAAGATCTCGGTGACCGTTTATTTGATTTGGACGAACTTGATGAGCTATATGATTTTGAAGATGTTAACGAGCTACTGTCCCCCTCTTTTTCTTGTTTTTGGTCTATATCATTTTTGCTTTCTTCTTTATCTTCATGTTCTTTCTTTTGATCGCCTTTTTTGTAAGAGCCTTTTGGGCCTAAGCTGATGCTCTTGATATGAAAAGGATATATGCGAAGCACTTCTTGATTTTTCACTAAAGTATAATGACCATCCGCATTATCTACGAGGATACCTTCAATTGCTTCTGGTCCTCCTCGATTAATCGAAACCCATTTATGAGTTAAACTCTTAAAAACTTCGTTTAGGTTATCAGCTTCCAAGACACTTGGCGTATGTCCTTCTTTATTTAAAGCGGACTCATGTTTACTTATGCTTTTGATGTGATGAATATTAAAATAAACTACTCCATCCTCATTTGTGTCTAACGCAGCGTAATCATCTCCTAGCCATACCAAACTTCCTTTTTTAGATTCCGGACCGCCTTGATTTAATTGAACGGATTGGTTCATTAATTGTCCGATTAAGCTGTGAAAATCATCAGCGTCAGCCATTTCTGCCGTCTCAATTGTTGTTGTGCTATTATTGGTATCCTCTGTAATACTTTTTACATGATCCAATTGATAATAAATGGTTTTTTTTTCAGTTTGCAAAGCGATATAATCTGATTTTACAGCTACCAATTTTCCTTTTTTAGATTCGGGACCTCCTCGATATACAGTGACAATTTTATCTTGCATTGAATGCAAAAAATGATAATAAGATATATCATGATTTGAATGATTTTTCATTCTCCTCTTGCTCATTCATTACCCTCCTAGTCATTTATACATAGATGATAAATATATTGCATATATACGTGTCACAGTTATTTCTTGAACTAATTCAATAGCCTAATTGTCTGATTTTCAGCGAATACCTATAATCATGGATTTACAAAATACTTAAATTGCTGTTGATGTATTGCGAACGATTTTTAATATACTCAAAAATCACTTTCGGCTCACGGTCAAAACGTTCAATATCACTTTTTTTATATGGGTCCATCAGGACAAACGGCCTGATTTGATCATAAAGCGCCAATATTTTTGGTTTCATATATTCAATTGTAAAGAGAGATTGGAGCGTTTTTTCTAGGATATGCTTATAGGATTTACGAAATTCGGGTTCATCCAAAATGCGGGCGGTTAATGTATTAAACCCTTGAATTCTTACATAATCTGCAGCCATCCGCTCTCCATGGATATCCCTGCCCCAGGTGGCATCATAGTCCCAAGGAATCACTTCAAATAATCCGGTTTCCCAGCTTCTGTACAAAGCGTAATTGTGGACAAACCCGTCATAGTTTGAGGTGAACACAATGCCGGCCAGCCAGCGCAAATACTTATCGATATTCACATGCTTTGTCACTTCTGATTTAAATTGAGCTTTCGGGACAGTATTAATTTTAAAGATCATATCCTGTAAATAAAAATCATCTTCCTCAGTCCCTGTCTTCTTTTCATACCCATGCTCAAGCGACTTCTTCGTATCCCTCTCCAAATCACTCACGAGAGAAAAATTAGCATCATCGTCAACCGCGTAAAAAACTGCTCCGTCCGCCAGCTTCCTTTTCGCTAAATAATATTCATCGACGGATTCAAGCTCAAGATACACTCCTTCATTCTTCCCATTTATCTTTAAAAACACAAATTCTGCCCTTGGAGACAGCGTGCCCAGCTCTGAGAAAAAATCGAGAGACAATTTGTTTCTTATCATGGAAGGATCTTTATATTCCGCATTCAAGTGAACCTCGCGGGCGCCGCGAAATGTTTTCGGCTGATAATAGGAAATATGGTACGACTTCTTTTTGAAATCTCTAATATGAGATCCGCGATAAGCGATGTCGATATCAAATCTTTTCTGATTCACTTTCAGCACAGCCGGAACCGGTTCATCGTCCCATATATCCTTTTTTAATTCCCGTAAGTCTTTTGGATGAATAAACAGCTGATACAGAGGCAAATTTGATTGATTCTTCATCCGTAGTCCCCCTTCAAAATTAGGCTTTTATTTTTGTGAGATCTCAGCGGAACACTTATACACTTTTTACAATCCTGCGTACTATGTGTGTAGTAAGGATCTTCATCCTTAAAAACAATTAAAAAAAGGAGGATTTCAATTGGGCCACTATTCCCATTCTGATATCAAAGAAGCGGTGAAATCCGCAAAAAAAGAAGGTTTAAAAACTTATTTATACCAAGAGCCTCGTGGAAAAAAACGCAGTCATAAAAAGTCGCACCGCTCACACAAGAAATCTCGCAGCCATAAAAAATCGTACCGCTCACACAAGAAATCTCGCAGCCATAAAAAATCTTACTGCTCTCACAAGAAATCTCGCAGCCATAAAAAATCTTACTGCTCTCACAAGAAATCTCGCAGCCATAAAAAATCTTACTGCTCTCACAAGAAATCTCGCAGCCATAAAAAATCTTACTGCTCTCACAAGAAATCTCGCAGCCATAAAAAATCTTACTGCTCTCACAAGAAATCTCGCAGCTACAAAAAATCTTACTGTTCTCACAAGAAATCTCGCAGCTACAAAAAATCTTACTGTTCTCACAAGAAATCTCGCAGCTACAAAAAATCATTCTGTTCGCACAAGAAAAGATCTCGCAGCTACAAAAAGTCGTACCGTTCTCACAAAAAATCTTATTGTTCTTTTAAGAAAAAACCTTACAAAAAACACTGCAAAAATGACCATCACCGCAAAAAAGATGATTACGACAGCAAAAAAGAGTTCTGGAAAGACGGCAATTGCTGGGTAGTCAAAAAGAAATATAGATAATGAAACTGTCATCATAGGCTCCGGCATACGTACGGTAGCCTATTTTCTAATTCCCCTATATCAGTTATATGTCATGACATAGCATATGCAACCCGCATCATTTGGTTTCCTTGAATGGATTTCGTTATAATCATGGTACTCTTACAATAAAGGCGGTGTTGTTGTGTACATATTTCAAGCAGAAGAGCTTAGTGCCAAAGAGACGTATAAGCTGCTGTCAGGAGCCGTCATTCCGCGCCCGATCGCATTTGTTACAACACTTTCTTCAGGCGGGGCAATCAATGCGGCACCTTTCAGTTTCTATAACGTGGTCAGCTCAGATCCTCCGCTACTCAGTATTTCTGTTAACCGATCAGAAGGCCGGCAAAAAGATACAGCCAGAAACGCGATAAAAAACGGTGAATTTGTCGTCCATGTCAGTGATGAAGCCATCATTGAAGACATCAATGAAACGGCGGCAAGGTTAGGGCCGGACGAAAGTGAAATGACACGCACCTCTCTCCATTCTGTAGAGAGCACAGCTGTTTCGGTGCCCGGCATTCAAGAAGCCCGCATTCGTTTTGAATGCAAGCTCGAACGGCATATCACGTTCGATAATGATCATGGTGTGACCACAGCTGATCTGCTTATTGGCAGAGTTGTCTGTTTTCACCTCGATGAGAAGTTGTATGACGCAGAAAAAGGGTATATTTTGACGGACGAATTAAAGCCGGCTTCCAGATTAGCCGGAAACCATTATGCAAAACTCGGTGAAGAATTTACATTGATTCGTCCGAGTTTATAAAAGGACTATTTATATAGAAGAAACTAGTCAAAAAGACACTGTTATTAAAAAGCCGGCACAGCATGTGCCTGGCTTTTTTTGTTTGAAGGAACCATATTTGCACAAACCGTTTGCACTGATTTGGTCTTATAAATTCAGATACTCCCCATTACAATTGAAATAAGCCCGCACAAAGAGAAGGACGGCAGACTGATATCACCTGCACATAAGGAGCTGATGGGCATGCCTTTAGACCAAAGAAGATCAGCCATTCTTCATCAGGTTCTCAACACAACCAGCTATGTTACTTGCGGCGAATTAACGGAGCAATTAAAAATTTCAAGGAGAACACTGTATTATGACATTGAAAAAATTAACGGCTGGCTGAAAGAGACCGGACTGACACCGATCAAAAGAAGGCGTTCAGCAGGATTTTATTTAGAAGACCAAACGAAAAAAATGCTGACATCAGAAATGAAAACGCTGACAAATTCAAGTTATGAATATTCTCCCTCAGAAAGGCAGGCAAGAGTGATCCTGCGCATTTTAACGAGAAACAGACGTTTACTTTTGCAGAACTTCATTGACGAAAATCATGTCAGCCGCAACACCGCCATTCAGGATATGAAGCATATTCGCGAAAAGCTGAAGACATTCGGCATCGTTCTTTCCTTTACCAAAGAAAAGGGGTATTTCTTCTCAGGATTAGAGCAGCAAAAGAGAAAACTGCTGGCTGAATACGCAAATCAGCTCATGCAAAAAAGCAGCAGCACTGCGGCCGTTACCGATCTTTGTCCCGATCCGGATGCTTGTGAACAGCAGATCCAAACCATGCGGTCTATGCTGCTGACTTTCGAAAAGCTTCTTCACATGAAATTTGCTGATCATGTTCTCGCGGGCTTAAGTGTGCACTTTACGTTATTTCTGATCAGATTAAAGGCGGGAAAAGAAATCACTCTAGAACAAGAAGAGCAATCCGCCATCAGGCAAACGAAGGAATATGAAGCGGCCGTTCGGGCGGCGGCCGCAGAACTGCCGGAAAATGCCTTTATTTCTGATCAAGAGATGTGCTACTTCACGATCCATCTGTTAGGGGCTAAAATCAGTCAGTTCCCCGCTTCAAGTCTCATTGCAGGTGAGCTGGATGCGGTACATGATATCGCGGACAAAATGATTGTCGATTTCCAGCGTTACGCCTGCGTGCTTTTTCAGGACTCGGAACATCTAAAAAAACATCTGGTGCTTCATTTGAAATCAGCTTATTACAGGATTAAATATGATATCACCCCTCATGAGAGTGATGTAGCTGCCTCCATCAAAACGAAATACAGTGATATTTTCTGCTTAACGAAAAAAGTCGTTCATCACCTTCAAAAAGCATTAAGAAAACCTGTCAGCAGTGAAGAAACAGCTTTTATTGCCATGCATTTCGGAGGCTGGATGAAACGTGAAGGGGTTGCGCCCTCACTTAGAAAAACAGCGGTTATTGTCTGTCCGGGCGGCATCGGCACTTCAAAAATTTTGCAGAGCCAAATTGAAGATCTCCTGCCGAATATCGATATTCTGAAAACCGTGTCAAGCCGTGTCTACGAAACAATGACGCTTGAAACGGATGTCCTGATCTCAACTGTTCCGCTCCCAGACAGAGGGGTGCCTGTGCTCATCGTTAATCCCATACTGAACAGCAAGGAAAAGATCAGCCTGCTGAAAAAAGTAGATGCGCTCTCAAACAGCGCTCCCCATTTCCATCCAAGTGTTCATGACATCATGAGCATCATCGAAAAGCATGCAGAAGGCAACATCCATAAAACAGCGCTGATGCAAGAACTGACCGAGTATTTAGGACAGCCGCACAAACATGAAAAGGAGGCGAACCGCAAACCAATGCTTGCTGAATTAATGACACCTAACCATATAACGATGGCCGACTCTGCCCCCTGTTGGGAGGATGCCGTCCGCATGGCGGCAAAGCCGCTTTTGGATGACGGGTCTGTTACCCCGCAATACGTCGATGCCATGATTGCCACGATTCAGACACTGGGCCCATATATCGTCATTACGCCGAATGTAGCCATCCCGCACGCGAGGCCTGAAGACGGTGTGAATCAAATCGGCATGAGCTTTCTGAGATTGAACCAAGCCGTTTCCTTTTCAGACCGGCCCGAGCATTCAGTCCAGCTGATTATCGTGCTCGCGGCAATCGACAATGACACCCATTTGAAAGCCCTCTCCCAGCTCACGAATATGCTGGGTGATCCGGAAAACATTCAATTGCTGATTAACGCTCAATCGGCAGAAGATGTGCTGCCAATGATTCAAAAATACTCAAACTAGGAGTGATTCGAATGAAGAAAAAAATATTGATTGTTTGCGGAAACGGACTCGGATCAAGCTTTATTGTTGAAATGAATGTAAAAAAAATCATTGATGAACTGAACATCAGCGCTGACGTTACACATACAGACCTCACTTCAAGCAAAACGGAGCAAGCGGATCTGTATCTAGGATCAGCCGATATTGTGTCAGGTCTTGACGATGGAACGCGTAACGTTGTCGGACTCAAAAACCTGCTGGACCAGAAAGAAATCAAAGAAGCCATCCTTACCAACTTGTAACACACAAAAACATAGACGACGGGGGTGCATCTGATGCTTGATTTTTTGATTAACGATTTCCTGGGAACTCCTGCTATTTTAATTGGACTTTTTGCCTTAGCCGGTCTGCTTCTGCAAAAGAAAAACGCTGCGGATACCGTATCGGGCACACTGAAAACGGCAATGGGATTCGTCATTCTCAGCGCCGGGGCGGCGATTGTCTCAGATTCACTAGCCGTGTTCGGCAGCATGTTCGAAAAAGCATTCCACATTAAAGGCGTCGTACCAAATACAGATGCAATATCAGCCATTGCTCAAAAAACGTTTGGTACGGAAACGGCGCTCATTATGATTTTCGGAATGATTGTGAACATATTGCTGGCGCGTCTTACGCCATTTAAATATATTTTCTTAACCGGCCATCATATTCTCTACATGGCTTCATTGATCTCCGCCGTGCTGATTACCGGCGGCATCAGCGGTGTTCCTCTCATTGCTGCGGGCGCCATTATTCTTGGGGGGCTGATGGTGCTGTCACCCGCCATCCTTCAGCCGTATACAAAAAAAATTACAGGAAGCAATGATCTCGCACTCGGCCATTTCGGTTCTGCCGGCTATTTTATTGCTGGATTCATCGGTAAACATGCGGGCAATCCATCTCATTCGACTGAGGATATCAAAGTTCCGAAATCATTAGGATTTCTGCGGGATACGTCAGTCTCCATTTCTTTAACGATGGCACTCCTTTTCTTTATTGTCGCTCCTTTCGCCGGAAGGGATTATATTGAATCATCGTTAAGCGGCGGAAGCCATTTTCTTGTTTATTCCTTTATGCAGGCCATTACGTTCGCTGCTGGGGTATATGTCATCTTAGCGGGGGTTCGGATGGTAATCGCGGAAATTGTCCCTGCTTTTAAAGGCATCGCTGAGAAGCTAGTGAAAGGCGCCAAACCCGCCCTTGACTGTCCGACGGTTTTTCCTTTTGCGCCAAACGCTGTGATTATCGGATTTTTATCCAGCTTCCTGGCGGGTATTGTGTCCATTTTTCTTCTTCCCGTCTTCGGTCTCAGTGTTATTGTCCCGGGACTTGTACCGCATTTCTTTACAGGAGCGGCGGCGGGAGTTTACGGAAATGCAACCGGCGGAGTGCGGGGAGCTGTACTCGGTGCGTTTGCCAATGGCATTCTCATTTCTTTTCTGCCTGCGCTTCTGCTGCCGGTTCTTGGCTCGCTCGGATTTGAAGGCACGACTTACGGCGATTCAGACTTTGGCATTATCGGGATTCTTCTTGGCTGGATCATACAATTCTTCAATTAAAGTGAGGTATGCGTCATGAACCATTTATTTTCACCTTCTCTGATGTGTATGGATTTAACAAAATTCAACGAGCAGATCACCATTCTAAACAGCCGTGCCGATATGTATCATGTTGACATCATGGACGGCCATTTTGTCAAAAACATTACGCTGTCTCCATTTTTCATCAGCCAGCTCAGAACGATGACAGCTCTCCCGATTGATGCCCACCTGATGGTTGAAAGACCGGAGGATTTTATCGATATGACAGCAGAGGCCGGAGCTGATTACATTAGCGTTCATGCCGAAACCATTAACCGTGCGGCGTTTCGGCTGATACACAACATCAAAGATCATGGCGCAAAGGTCGGGATAGTATTAAACCCGGCCACTCCGCTAGAGTGGATCAGCCCTTATGTGCATTTGATTGATAAACTGACGATTATGACCGTTGATCCGGGTTTTGCCGGGCAGCCGTTTATCGCAGAAATGACTGGAAAAATCCGTGCGGCTAAAGAGTGGAGAGAAACAAATCATTATACGTATGCCATTGAAGTTGACGGCTCCTGTAATGAAAAAACCTTCCGCATGCTCGCGGAAGCTGGGAATGACATTTTTATCATCGGCAATTCAGGCCTCTTTGATCTCGATGAAAACACAGAAATTGCATGGGATAAAATGAAAACCATTTTTCAGCAGCAGACACATCCTGTAAAAATGCAACACCCGGAATAATCCCCGGGTGTTTTTCTATGAAACATTTTCTCTCCCACGAACGTATAAAGAGATGAGTTTAGGAGGGATCGGTATGACAGGCACTCATTTTTTAATTTTAATACTGATCACAGCTGCTTTCAGTACATCTTTTTATATTTTTGCCAGTAAACGCGGCATTCCCAAACCCCGTTGGTGGTATTAACCGGTGAACAGTATACAAGGGGTGCTGGAAATCGTTCTGCTCATTTTACTGGGATTTTCTCTTTTGCGTTTTCCGCCTGAGTATATGCTCATTTTATATCTTTTCGTCATTAATTGTTTACGCGCTCTTATGGAATGGAAATATGAGCGTGAAGAAAAACAATATGTACACTCATTATTTGGTGCGGCACTGTTCATTTTTATTTATATGAGTATGTTCTTCTTCGTATCTTAAATCCCAACAGCCGCCCCATCCCCCCTTGGATCGGCTCCTCCTTGGAGAAAGCCCTCCTCATCCACTGCGATTGCTGCGGCGTGACCCATCAGCGGGTCATAA
The DNA here is from genome assembly GCF_029536185.1 of Bacillus sp. B28. Classification (NCBI taxonomy): domain Bacteria; kingdom Bacillati; phylum Bacillota; class Bacilli; order Caryophanales; family Bacillaceae; genus Bacillus; species Bacillus sp. B28. The sequence continues at coordinate 3,608,240 of NZ_CP120511.1, forward strand.
TCACTGACTGTCTCCACGAGATGGCCGCTTTCTTTTAGCATGTCGACCGTCTCCTCTGCGATTCTGTTCTCAACTCTGAGACCTTCATAATCCTCGCCCCACGTTCTGCCCCATACCCAGCGCGGTTCGCTGATTGCCTGCTGAGGATGCATTCCATAGTCCAGCATTCGGGTGATAATCGCGGTCTGAGTCTGCGGCTGGCCTTCGCCCCCTTGCGTACCGTACAGAATCTTCGGTTTCCCGTTCTTACAGACCATAGCCGGCATCAGCGTATGGAAACTGCGCTTTCTCGGCTCAAGTGTGTTGACATGACTTTCATCCAATGAGAAAAATGAGCCGCGATTCTGCATGAGAATGCCTGTATCCCCAGCAGTAACAGCCGAGCCAAATTCAAAGTAAAGGCTTTGAATGAAAGACACCGCGTTGCCATCCGAATCCATCACCGCCGCATAGGCGGTATCACTGCCAATCGGTCTGCTTCCCGCCGGTTCAGCTATATAACCGATTTCTTCCGCCAGCTGCTTGGCGTAGCTTTTGTCCAAAAGCCTTTCCAGCGGAATATCAGCAAACGCCGGATCAGTCAGAACGGCATTCCGATCCAGAAAACTCTTTTTCAGTGCCTCCACGAGCACATGATAATAGGTAAATGAACCATGTTCAATTTGGCTGAAATCATAGTTTTCCAGAATATTCAGCGTCAGTAAACCCGTAAAACCTTGAGAATTTGGGGGCGCCTGATAGACGGTGCACCCCCGGTAATCACAGGATATAGGCTCCATCCACTCACCCCTGTGTGCTGTAAAGTCATCAAGCGTCATATAGCTGCCATTATGCTGTAAATACGAGACAATCCGCTGAGCGATATCACCTTCATAAAATGCGCTTCTTCCTCTTTCAGCAATCATGTTCAGGCTGTTCCCAAGCTCTTTTTGCACAAACCGTTCACCGGGGATCGGTGCTTTGCCGTTTTTGGTGAAAATATCAGCAGTGTAAGGTGTTGACGCCAGCAGTTCAAGATTGGCCGCTGTATGCCGGCACTGATCTGCTGATACAGGAAAACCATTTTCAGCATAATTGAGCGCAGGCTCCAATACGTCAGAAAGCGACATCCGTCCGTATGTCTTCAGGACGGCATCCCAGCTATCGACCATTCCCGGCACGGTAATTGCGCTGTCGATCCACCGCAGCGGGATCTCATTTTTCCCCTTATACACGTCTCTTGTTACATTTTTTCCTGAACGGCCGCTGCCATTGTACACTCTTACCGCCTTTGTTTTTTGATGAAAGGTCAGCCAAAAGGAATCTCCTCCAAGCCCCGTCATATGCGGATAGACAACCGCCAGACAAGCGCTCACGGCGACAGCGGCGTCAAATGCGTTTCCTCCCTTCTCCAGAATGCGGTTTCCCGCTTGTGATGCGAGGTAATGCGGACTGACGACCATTTGCTTAGTGCCGATAATAGATCTGTTCATCACAAGTCTCCTTTGCAAGAGATTTTCTTCAGTATAGAGAGCCTGAGTTTTCGCATCTACTGACCCGGAAGAAAAGCTGACGAACTTTCTCCTTTTCGTAAACATAAAAATATTAACTCGTTCATTATGAAAATAAATTCAAATTATCCCTTACGAAATGAAACTTATATGATAAAATATTGACTAAAAGTCAAACGAAAGCAGGTGGAATAAATGGGCAATGAATATCAAATCCCCAACCTTGTTCTTGATGAGATAGACAAACAGATCCTTACCATTTTGCATGAGGAAGGAAGGATTTCTTATACGGATCTTGGCAAAAGAGTCGATTTATCACGTGTTGCAGTTCAATCACGTATTAATCAGCTGATTGAAGCAGGCGTTATTGAAAAATTCACAGCGGTGATCAATCCAGCTAAAATCGGCATTCATGTATCCGTGTTTTTTAATGTCGAGGTAGAGCCGCAATTCCTGGAAGAAGTCGCTCTAAAGCTTGAAGAAGAACCCGCGGTCACCAGCCTTTATCACATGACTGGCCCGAGCAAGCTGCACATGCACGGAATCTTCGCGAATGATCAGGAAATGGAAGAATTTTTAACGAAACGGCTGTATCCGCTTCAGGGTGTCGTCAGCGTTGATTGCCAAATGCTGATCAAACGGTACAAAAGCCGTATGGGAATGAAGCTGTAAAGGAGAGAAACTAATGAAAAACCACCCTTATCGGGATATGACGGCCGCAATGGTGCGCACCGGAATCTTAGGCTTCGGGGGCGGGCCATCGGTGATTCCGTTGATCCGCCATGAAGCGGTGAATAAATATAAATGGATAGATGATGATGAATTTGGAGAAATATTAGCCATCGCCAATGCACTCCCCGGACCGATCGCCACCAAGATGGCGGCATATCTGGGATTCAAACTTAAAGGCACGCTAGGCGCAATTGTTGCTACTCTTGCCCACATTCTGCCTACATGCCTTGCGATGGTTGCCTTATTTGCGGCAGTAAACGTCTTAAGCCACTCGGCGGTTGTCGCCGGCATGATTGGCGCCGTGACGCCGGTTATCGCCGTTATGCTCGGTATTATGGCATATGAGTTTGGACAAAAAGCGCTCAAAGGATTTGGCTGGGTCACCGGAATCCTGTTTTTTATCATCGCTTTTATCGGACTGCAATTGTTACAGATCAACCCCGGCATTGTCATTATCATATTCTTAGCATACGGAGCATTTCATTTTAAACTGAAAGACAAAATCACAAATAAACATTCAAAAGATAAAGGAATGTCCGCCTCATGATCATTATGTTTTTATTCACAGCATTTTTTATCGCAAACGTTCTGGGATATGGCGGCGGCCCAGCCTCTATCCCGCTGATGTTTGAAGAAGTCGTAAACAGATACGGCTGGCTGTCAAACGATCAATTCTCTAACATGCTCGCACTTGCGAATGCATTGCCGGGCCCGATCGCAACCAAAATCGCCGCTTATGTCGGCTACAGTGCAGGCGGCTGGCCCGGCTTTCTGATTGCGCTGATCGCGACTGTTGTGCCATCCGCGTTCGCGCTGATCGTCCTGCTGCGCATCATTCAGCGCTTTCGCCAATCACCCGTGATCAAAGGCATGACGCTGTCTGTTCAGCCAGTTATCGCTGTCATGATGCTTATTCTCACTTGGCAAATCGGCGCAGACGGCATCAAAGCCATCGGCTGGATTCAATCCTTAGTGATTGCGGGCATTTCCCTCCTTTGCATGACAAAATTCAAACTGCATCCGGCTTTCCTGATTATCGCGGCATTTTTATATGGTGGGCTTGTAGTTCCTCATTTATAGAAAAAAGCACCCTCAAAGGGTGCTTTTTATTTTGGGCCAGAAATGCCATTTGTCATATAAATTGTTTCTTTGCCTGCATCATTTTTGATCACGTTTTTGATTTGCAGCGTGTTTCCTGACATTCTGGCAAATTGCTTCTCTTGAGATGAGTTTGTTTTGACGTGTATCCATTCCAGCCGGTATTTTTAGCTTGAGAAATTGGGAACCTGTTGGGTTAGCGGCTTCAAATCCTCTATAAACCCCACTTTCCACACTCCAGATTTGATATTCTAATGCTTCTAATAATTGTGTTCTCTGCACATTTGTTCTTATACCATTCGTCTAATTCTCTATTCACAAGTACAATGAAGCAATTCACCGATTTCAGGATATTCACTAATAAATAAATCTGATTCCATCTTCCATAAATAATAATCATTCCATCCATATCCATTAATTATTTAACTATTTCAACCAAGTCGTTGTTACTTCTTTTAAATGATATTCAATATATGCAATCACTTTTTTATAGTCGTCTGATGAAAATTCTTTAATAGGGTTTTCCCAATCATTATTTTTGACTATTAAAACCAGATAGTTACCTTCAGCAGAAATATCAGGAACCCAGCCTAAATCAAGTGTTATTGAGGATTGTTCATGATAAAGCTGCAACAAACTGTCTGTGAACAAAAACTAGGAATCATCATTCGGTTCTAAAATTCTTGGATCTATTTCAACAAAATGATTATAATTTACTTTCCAACCTTGTGTTATTCTTAGGGGGTGTATATTAACTTTTGGAACATCTAATTTAACATGTTTTCTCAAATCATGACCTCTTTAGTAACTAGTTTGCTCTATGAGGTATTCTTACCTCTGACTTACGAAGACTCCTGTCTCAAAAGACTAATTAGATAAATTAAGCCTCATTAAAAAAGCAGGTAGTACAACCTGCTTCTTTATTAGTATTCGTTTTTAATTTCTTTCATAAAAATATTATCTAATTGTTTAATTAATTCTTTAAGCTCAGTGCACATAATATCTTCTAATGGATTTTCCCAATCTTCGTTTTTTATAAGTTCAATGCCATAACTTCCGGTTGGATCCCCATCTGGGTACCATCCTACATCAAGCAACAAGTTTTTTGTCTTATGAGAAATCTGCAGGAGATCTTGATTAAAGTCAAATAACCAAGCATCATCACTTGCCTCTAATGTTTTAGGGTCAGTATCTTTTATTGTAATATAGTCAACTGTCCAACCAGCTGGTATCCTAAGTCTTAAGAAATTGGGAATCTGTAGGCTTAGTGGCTGCAAATCCTCTAACCCCCCACTTCCCACACTCCAGATTTGACGTTCTAGCTCTTCTAATAATTGTTCCATTTCACCAAAAGATTTTTCTTCATAAATCTTATCTATTTTTAAGCCAACTACTTTGATTTGGTATTGATCATTTTCATATATTACCTTAATAATAGCATTACGGTTTTCATTTTGTAGTATTAGTAGTTCATTCTCTTCTTCTGTTCTTTTTTCTGAGTTTAAATTATTCACTACCACAGTCCATCCATCTAGGAACTTTAATGGTTGTATTCTAGAAAAATCATCATTTTTCAAAGTGTATTCACTTCCTATTTTGAATATACTCTTCTCTTGACATCATTTTGTTTAAATAATTTTTTATTCTGTCATCATTCATTGGATGTCCATGGTATTTCCCCCCGCTTGTCAACTCTGCTCTTACCCAGTTAGCAGGTTTCCCCAAATCATAACCAACGGGCTGATCAAAGCGGTGAAAAAAATAAATTGTTCCTTTTCCATCATCAACAATTTTACCTTGTTGTAAAACTATTTTCTCTAATGTCTTATTATCTACAGATGCTAAATATTGGGCTTGTTTCTTTCCAGTCTCACTGAATTGTTTTGCCTGCTCATCAGTCTTAGCTTTTATATGTTTTTTCCCATGATCAAAGTACTCTGCTTTGTTTATAATTCTTCTAAATTCTTTAGAACTATAATAATTATTATGAGCAACATAATCATGACGTTTAGAAAAATTAGGAGCTTTTCCGCTAACCATCTTCACAATACCAAGATCTTTAACAGATTTCGTTTCCACATCGACACGGACTGTCGGGATTCCGAATGTGAAGCCATCCGGAGTTACAGGGCGTTCTGCGTACACTCGGACGTTTGTTGGGACTTTGAATTGCTTGACTTTTTCTAGTGTCTTGTTAGCTTTTTGGACTTTTGAATGAGTTGCAAGCGGTATGCCTTTGTCTATATGTTTCGCCAATGCACCGGCTCCAACGAGGCTTAATGCCGCTTCCAGCGCCCCTTGCTTCCGCTTCTCCTCAGACACTTCGTTACCAAACATATCTCTTCCTGTGACAGCTTCAGAGAATCCGTTAGAAGCAACAAGGCCATATGCGCCCATTTCTGACATTTTTAGAATGTCTAAAGACTTGCCTGTTTTGTAGGCATCTAAAGCGTGTTCCGCCGCGATAGCTGCTTTTCCGGTTTTGTAGATCGCTTTTCCGCCTTTGAAGGCGCGGCCTGCCCAGCCAACGACTGGGATGAATCCGGCTGCGGCCATTGCTCCTGCTGTCACACGTTCTGCGGCAGAGAGTTTTTCTCCGGTTACCGGGTCAACGCCTTCAGTTGCTCTTTTATAATCATAATAGCCAGTGACTTCTCCAGTAAAGGTGCAAACTCCATCCCATGTTTTTTCGTACCATGGTTTGTTTGCTTCTTCCTCGGCTTTTTCCTGGAGACGCCTTGCTTCTGCTTGTTCGGTTTTTGCATCGATATATGTTGTTCCCTGTTTTTCCACTTCAATGGCGCTTTTGTAGACTTCATTGCTGTGGAAGGCTTTTTTGTCATAGTACATAGGGGATGCGCTTTTCCCGTTGCTGGTGGCCTGCATGAGAACAGAATATTTGCTGAGCACTGCGTTGTCCAGAGATTCTAAATTTTGATATTCAGTGGTCAGGGATTCATCAAGCTTATCGACTGCCGTAATCGTGTCACGCCTGATTTTTTGGGCATCTCCCATCTTATCTGCATAGTTGTCAAGCGTGTACATGTCGAGATCAATAATATCGCTGATGCCTGACAAAATAGAATCGATTTCTGCTTTATGAGCGGAGACTATCTCTGAGGCTTTCAGGTCTCCATTGGGCAGCTCATGATCCAAAAATGAAGTTTCCACATATGAATCATTCAGTTCTTGATCTTTAATATCTCCGGAAATGCCATTTAAAAACGCAATTTGAGCAGAGACAAGCGTCAGCCAGCTTTCAACGATTTCTGCCTGTCCCTGAAAAAAATCTTTGATATTGTCCGCGCCTTTTCCTTTAAAATTGTCGCCTAAATCTGCAACTCCCTGAAACGCTTTTTTGAGCGTGTTCAGCTGCTCTTCAAGCGTCTCATATTGCTTTTTTCTGCTCTTCGCTTCTTCGATTAAAGATTTTGATTCAAATACTTTACTCATCGCACTGCCCTTTCTGTTCTATTTTACCGCGATCGCCTCGTCCTGCTCTTTGAGTGAATCAACATTATCCTTTGTATCCTCGATATTTTTCTGTACCGCTTTTTTATAGTCTCCGAGCATGGTTTTGATGTTCTCCTCACGCTCATGATATTTTTTCGTATAATCGAGTTTGTTTTTCCCATTGGACCCCGCGGCGCCGATTGATACGTCAGCAAGCGCATCTTTGACAGAATCTAATGTTTTGATGACTGTGTCGTACTTCAGCTTAATTTCTGACATAAAAAAAGATCACCACCATTTTAGTTTACTAATTGTATTTCCGACTTCTTCCGCGAACTCTTCTCCCTTTTTAAGAAGATCTGCTGCACCATTTGCTACAAACAATTCCGATGCATATTTAGCTTTATCCCATTCAAGATCAAAAATTTTACCGTTAATCGAAGCCATATACTCGTTATATTTATCATTCACAATCTTAGATGCTTCCGATTTCGCCTCTTCTCTTCCTTTGTCGAAATCATCCGCTTTTGTTCCTTTCCAGTGCTTGCCCAATTCCGGTTTTACGATTTCTTTGATTTCAGTAATTGCCTCTTCTTGCAGTGTGTCTATATCCTTTTTTGCTTTTTTCAGCTTTTCAATCTTGTCTTCAACGTCTGAAATTTTTCCGTTAAGTGAACTTTTGATATTTGCTAATACACTTTCATAACCCATCTGTATCACCTCTTAATACTCAAAAAGTCGTATGGAGGGGCTGATGAAGATATACTTTTCCATACTTTATTTCCATATATTATATTTTAAAATAGCCGGAAGGCGGCTTAAATAGGGTAAACGGCTTAATTTAGGCTTATAATGCTCTGAATACGGAGGTCTAAAGACTCTTTTTTGTTCGTTATAAGATCAATGTGAGCGTTTTATATGGTGAGAAATTCTAAAGTCTTAGTCAAAAAGACACTTGAAAGAGGCAGATTTGATGATCTGTTCATTTTCTTATGTGGTAAAATATTGTAAAGATTAAGAGGTGAAACGGAGGGATGACAATGAGTTTTTTCAGTCCGATGATGTTATTTTTCGTGGTTTTTCCTTTTCTGTCCTTCTTTGTATTTGGAATGGCAGGCACTTTATTGTTTAGAAAACACGGCCTTTGGTCAATGCCTCTTACAGTGCTCTGCTTATTGGTCATATTTATGTTCTGTATTGACTCAGCCGCACCTGATTTTATTGTTTGGCTTATTTCATTTCCGCTTCTGACCCTATTGGCGGCAGGGGTGACCCTTTGGATCAAAAGCTTGTATTAGCTGCAGTCCCCATTGTACAGAACGTTTGAAGAGTCTTTTCTCCTTAAATCATCAGGTGTGTTGAAAAAATTTGCGATGCCCACGTCACCCCACAACAAATCAATATCATCGTCTATATCAATTTATAAAAGCATGATGGGATGTTCTTTATACGCGTATCCCAACCGAAATAATCAAAGAATTCTTTTTTCCCCATGCCCGCGTATTGCTCAAACTGAAAATCTGTAGGCAGCACCCTCTAGTTTCAAACAATAGGTAAACCTCAGCGAATATATCCATCGTATACAATAAAAGATGGATACAAAAAAAGACCGGCATCCCGCCAGTCTTTCCTTTACATCTATGACATTGCACCTGCCGGAACAACCGCTTTCCGGCCTACCGAATAGTATTCCACTCCGGCGGCGGCAGCCTCTTCTAATGAGTAGCAATTTCGGCCGTCAAAAATCAGCGGCTGCTCCATCAAATCTTGATAATCTGCTAATGAAAATTGTTTAATCTCATCCCAGTCCGTTAAAATCATGACGGCGTCTGCCCCCTTAACGGCTTCCGCAATCGTTTTTTTGTATTCCACAGCCTGCGGCAAAATTTGCTTTGCGTGGCTGACGGCAATGGGATCGAAGGCTTTGATATGGGCGTCTAGTGCGGCGAGGCGGTTAGCGATGACAATCGACGGCGCGTCTCTCATATCGTCCGTGTTCGGTTTAAATGACAGCCCCAAAAGGGTGATCGTTTTTCCCGTCACTCCGCCAAGCCTGTTCAGCGCTTTATCAACCAGCATCGCCTGCTGATTGTTGTTGACCCTGATGACCGATTTCAGCAGCTCAAAATCATGCTCGACATTGCCCGCAATTTGCACGAGGGCGTTCGTATCCTTTGGGAAACAAGAACCGCCGTAGCCAATGCCCGCTTTTAAAAACTGGCTCCCGATCCGCTTATCCTGTCCCATGCCGTACGCGACAGATTCAATATCAGCGCCGACCTTTTCACATATATTCGAAATTTCATTTATAAAACTGATCTTAGTGGCCAGAAAGGCATTTGAGGCATATTTGATCATCTCGGCGCTTCTGATATCCGTTTGGTAAACCGGGATATCGAGCGGAAGAAAGAGCTCTTCCAGTTTTCTGGCGGTGTCCTGATCGGCTGTTCCGATCACAATCCTGTCTCCATGAAACGTGTCATGGATGGCTGACCCTTCACGTAAAAATTCCGGGTTGGATGCGATCGATATGCTGACAGGAACCGCAAGATGTTTGGTAATCAGCTCGTAAATCCAATCATTTGTTCCGACAGGCACTGTGCTTTTCGTTACGACGATCGCATCTCGCGTCACGTGCCGGGCAATACGCTTGGCCACATCTGTAATATGCTCCAGATTCGCATGTCCGTCGTTTTTTTGCGGTGTGCCGACCGCTATAAAAATAATCTCTGCCTGGTCTAAGCCTTTCTCGTAGCTCGTTTCAAAGCTCAGCCGCCCATCAGCTATATTTTTTCTCATCAGCTCTTCAAGACCCGGTTCAAATATAGGGGAAATCCCTTTTCTCATTTCTTCAATCTTGTGAGCGTTAATATCAATGCAAGTTACATGATGGCCAATCTCAGAAAGAGAAACACCTGTCACAAGACCGACATAGCCTGTTCCGATGACTGTTATATTCATTGTTTCCCTCCAACAGTTAAATTGCTGCTTTACAGCTTCCGTATTATCGTATGAGAATATCCTGACATGAATGCGGATGATCTCCCGGAAACAGCCTGTACAGATTTCTGAAATATGATTCAATCATACAATATACTATTATATCGTTCTCACAAAGAAAGTGGGGAAATGAGAATTGCAGATCAAAAGAGCCCAAATCGTTTTCTTCTTTTGACCGGCTTCGGTGCCTGCCTGTAAATCGCATGATTTTGCAGAAGAAGCTCAGCATTTTCCGTCATCATATAAGAATATTCCGTACCGAATTCTTTCTCAAGAACACGGAGAGCCTCCTGATAGCGAAAATCTCTTGTTTTCAGATTATGAGCATCTGAGGCTAAGAAGTGTATCAGATTGGCTTCAGCCAGCCGCAGCGAAAATGCTTTCATCTGTTTCCCGAAAACTCCTGCAAGGCTTCCGGTTGTCAACTGAGATGCCGCTCCTTTTTCTATAAGATGATACAGCAAGGACGGATTTTCGCGAATTTCGCTATTGCGTTCGGGATGCGCGACAATCGGAACGTATCCTTTCAGCTGCAAATCATAAAAAAGCTGCTCGGCATATCGCGGAACATGATCAAACGGAAACTCAATCAGGATATATTTTGTGTCATTCAATGACAGCAGCCGTCCTTCATCCAAATCCCGTTTCAAGTCCCCGTAGATTCTGATTTCCTGTCCCGGCAGTACGGTGAGCGGGATTTCCTCTTTCATTAAACGTTTGTTTAACAGGTCTGCCGCTTCTCTGACAGCGATTTGCTCGTTTTCATATGAACCATTCTTATGATGCGGGGTTGCAATGATGGTTCTGATTCCCTCACGAACAGCCGCCCTGGCCATTTCGATGCTGTCGTCCAGGTTCCTTGCCCCGTCATCCATTGACGGGAGGATGTGGCAGTGAATATCAATCATTTCTAAGCCTCCTTTTTTCGCAAAAATAAATAACGGGCAGTATGCACGTTATTTATTTTTGTATGAAATTGTCTTCATGTCCGTAGTATCCGTAGTCAGAGTGCTTCGAGCGTTTCTTGCCGTTCATAATGGCTCCGAGGAGCTTGCTGTTGCACGAATCGAGCGCCTCTTTTGCTTTTGCGGCTTTTTCTTTTTCCGTCTTTCCGCTTGAAATAACCAAAACGGAACCGTCTGCGACATTCCCTAAAATTTGCGCGTCTGCTACAGGGAGAATAGGCGGCGTATCGAAAATCACCATGTCATAGGCCGCACACGCTTCATCCGCAAGCTCCTCCATCCACTTGGAGGAAAGCAGCTCGGCCGGATTCGGCGGGATCGGGCCGCTCGTCAGCACATCAAGATTTTGTTCCTGAGACGTTTGCACAGCCTGTTTCAGTGAGGATTTTTTCAGTAAAACGGATGTTAAGCCTGTCATATTTTCTAGTTGAAAAGTGGTATGTACTGTAGGTTTTCGCAAATCTGCATCGATGAGCAAAACCTTTTTTCCCTGCTGTGCAAATACGACAGCAAGGTTAGCAGCTGTGGTAGACTTCCCTTCTCCAGGGCACGCAGAAGTGATCATCACAGATTTCATTTGGCGGTCCACTGAAGAAAATTCTATATTTGTTCGAATCGTTCGATATTGTTCTGAATTTAAGGATTTCGGCTCTGTCAGCGCAATGACATTTTTTCGACTCCATGAGCCCTTGCTTTTTCTAAGCGCCAAAATGTCCACTCCCCGCTTTATCAGATTGCATGCCTTTTAAGCTCTTCGCTGTTTTCTGTTCATTCGCAATGGTGGAAACCGTCCCTAATACCGGTATGTCCAGCAACGTTTCGAGCTGCTCTTCCGATTTGATCGTATTATCCAAATGCTCAAGCAGGAAGGCCAGTCCGATGCTACCTGCCAATCCTGCCGCAAACGCGATGGCGATGTTCAGCAGCGGTTTTGGCGATACAGGCGACGGATGTCCAGAAACCTCAGCTTTTGACAGAATGCTTACGTTATCAACATTCATAATCGAAGTGATTTTGTCTTTAAAGACAGATGCGACAGTGTTGGCAATGTGAGCCGCTGTTTCCGCGCTCCCGTCTCTGACAGAAATATTGACCACTTGAGAATCCTGCTCGCTGGAAACAGTAATTTTTTCATTCAGCTCTTGGGATGTCATCGACAAGCCCATCTCTTTAATCACTTCGTCTAAAATAGCAGGGCTCTTAATGATGACATTGTACGTATTGATTAATTGAAGATTGGTTTGGACATCGTTAAATTGGACTTCTTTTTGGTCGTTTTTCGATTGATTGACCAAGATCTGAGTTGAATTTTCATAGATGGGTGTAAGTGCGAAGAAACTGATGAATCCGCCGGCAGCAGTCGCAGCTGCGGTTACAATCATAATCAAAAGTATGTGTTTCCTTAACGTTGATAGTATGTCTTTTAAACTAGTAGATTCTCCCATGATACCTCCAAATCAGCTTATAACATCCTTTTCCATACGATTATACAACGTTAAAACAGCATTTCTCCATCTTTTCACGTGACAATATTCGACAAAAATTTACAAAAACAGTTTTTCGGCTTCTGTCATGTAAGCGCTCTATTTATTGTCTTGCCAGAGCTGAATCTTTTTCTCCTTCCGGTCATTATTCAGAAAAAAATCCCGCCAAATACCTGCGGGATTTTTATGTTGCGTATCCATTTTTAATATGAGAAATCAAATTTTCAAGCATTTCCTTTGTGGTCATCTCAGATGACTGCTCACCAATATCATGTGCATGCATCAAAATTTTCAGAAATTCTTCTTGATTTAATTTCTTTTCACTCATCATTTTATTCCTTTCAGCTTCCATTAAGTTGAAAACACGATTATTATATGATGCCGGCTCTCGTTTTGCAATCTCTAATACATCATTCGACACTTCCCATTTTTTATGTCCTATTTTAGGAAAAACTTTTTCATGCCGCTGTGTTGCGATATAATAGAGAAATTGGATCTTTTTATTACGTGACTCGGTTAGGAGCGATAATCATGCTTCAGAATATGATTTCTAAAGACGATGTGCTGGCATCGGCTGAACAATTAAAAGAGCTTCTTCCTTACAGCGAGGAAAATGTTCAGTTGATCAAAAAAGCCCTTATTTTATATCGGCAGGATTCAGTCTATCGTTTACAAGCAGTGAGTCCGACGGAAGTTACGGCTTACGTGCAGGATGTTGTGCCTGTGCGGGTCACATTGAACTTATTTGTCATAGCCAAAAGCGGCTGTTCATGTCCGTCTGGGAGAATCTGCCGCCATAAGCTGGCTGTTTTTTTATATGTATATGCAATGTTTGAACGAGTGGGAACTTTTACAGAGCACTGGCTGGAGAGGGAAAAGCTCGAAGAAAGCAAAGAGCTCGTCCGGCGTCAATTCCAAGAGAAGGTGCTGCCTAATGAAGAGTCGCTTTCAAGCTGGCTTGCTTTTTTCGATTCAGAGTTTTCTCTTTGGCAGGCACGCACGGCTGAAGGCAGCCAAAACATGCAGGGTCTCTATTACGGCTATCTGTCCGCTTTGAAAAAGCATGCGCCGAACAAGCCGGAGCTGAAAAGCCTGTATCAGATTCATTCAGCGATCGCGGTGTGGCTTCGCATGTTTACATTGATTGAAGAAGGAAAACTGGACCCCGAGCATGATTTTTATTCACTCAATCCTTATGTCGAACAGCTGATGGACACGATCTACAGCTCAATTGATAAATTAAAAACGTACGCGCTGTCGTTTGCACTCGATCCCTTTCTGGAGAAAACGCCGGATGTCATTCGGGATCTCTTATTGAAGGAAGATATTTTTCAATATGAACGCATCCGCATTTTCGGTGAAGTTTGGAGCGCGCTGCTGCCGCGGCCGAAATGGGTGGCGCGTGAGCAAGAGATCCTGCAAAAAGAAGCCGGGCGGCGGTTTTCTCCTGAATTGCAATTCGGGCGTCTGCATTTAGAATTTTTGCAGAAACATGATGACGCGATTTTTGCGGAAACCGACCAATTTCCGCCGGAAGCGCTGCCGTATACGTTCCAATGGCTGAGTGAAATCACCGCGAAAAAGGATTGGAAACGGCTCAAAGCATGGTACCTCCGGATTGAATCGATTGCGATTGGTTATACGAAGCTGGATAAGCCGTTTAAAGAAATTCGCGACGTAATTGGCGAGCTGTTTCTTCTGCTGAACGCGTATGTGAAGCAAACCAATGACCAGGCGCTGTTTGAACGCTATGCGGCAGGCTGTCTGCCATATACTTTCACAGAATACAGCCATCATTTGTATGAGAAAAAGCGTTACGCCGAGTGGATCGAAATCCACAGCCTTGTTGGCTTTTCAATTTATGAAATAGATAAAACGATGCTCAAAGAAATCGCGGCGAGCGATCCCGAGGCCCTTATACCCGCTTACCACAGAGAAGTGGCCTTTTTTATCGACCAGAAAAACCGCAGCTCTTACAAGGAAGCGGCCCGGTATTTGAAAAAACTGCGGACGCTCTACAAAAAAGCGAAAAAACTGAAGGTATGGGAACGCTATATTCAGCAGCTGAGCTCACATTACAAGCGCCTGCGCGCCCTTCAAGAAGAACTGCAGAAAGGAAAGTTGATTGATGGCGAGTCTTAAAGAAATACTTATTCACGTCGAACAAATGGAAGACGGGTCATTCACGCTCTCAGCCTTTGATGAGAATGAGCAGCCCCTTCCCTACAGCCACATGAAAAAGCATTTGTTTCAATGGCACGAATCCTCATTTTACGGAACCTTCCTTGAGGATGTCAGCTTCATCGGGACAACCGCGGTTTTGCTTTCTCCATGGATGACTGTAGAGCTTCTCGGCAAAAACTCGTTCAACTCATTCAGCTCCGTGCAGCTCACAGAAGAAACGGAACCGCTGATTGAGGCAGCGTCCACCATTTACGAATTTATCGCGGACGGCGATTTCCTGCCTGACTACGAAGCATGGACAAACGGTGTTTTCCGCTGGAAGGATCGGGACGGCATGCTGGATGGCTTTACTGCGGAATGGTTTTCAGCCGCGGTGCAGGATTATATTAAATATGACGACGAACTGCGTGAAAAATGGGAAAATATCAAAGAAAAATCACCTGCGGTCACAACATTTCGCGGACATTTTCTGGATGAAGAGGATTTTCTCGAAGGCATCGGCTGGATTGACGATCAAACCCCGTTTACGGTCGGCCTCCGCTTGAATGAACCAGACTTTGACGGTGATGACTGGAAAATCGAAATGTTTTTACGCGATAAAAAGAGCGGCGCGGTTGTATTTTTTGACGGGCTGAAGAGCCTCAAAAAATCGTGGCAGGCCTACAGCGATAAAATCGCACGCGAGCAGGACCGCTTTCATCGAACGGTTCCGTGGCTGTCATTTGATTCCGGCACCACGTTGATTTCAGAGGAAGAAGCCTGGATTTTCCTGTCAGAGGCAAGTGAGACGCTTGTCGATATGGGTGTTGAAATCCTCCTGCCATCCTGGTGGCAGATTGTCAGAGACAGCAGCATGATGCTTAAAGCAAAGGTGTCTTCCGCCCCTCGCGGCGAGTCATTTGTCGGCATGAATGCGCTGCTTGATTTTAACTGGCGGTTTGCGACAAACGGCATTGAGCTGACAGAGGATGAATTTAACGAGCTTGTCGCGAGCAACAGGCGCCTCGTTAATATTCGCGGGCAATGGGTGAAAATAGATCCGCAGTTTATCAAACAGATGAAACGGCTGATGGAGAAAGCGGAATCAGAAGGGCTCCATATGTCTGATATTCTGGCACGAGAGCTG
Organism: Bacillus sp. B28; assembly: GCF_029536185.1. Taxonomy (NCBI): domain Bacteria; kingdom Bacillati; phylum Bacillota; class Bacilli; order Caryophanales; family Bacillaceae; genus Bacillus; species Bacillus sp. B28. The sequence continues at coordinate 3,623,772 of NZ_CP120511.1, forward strand.
ATGGATCAGCAGGAAGGCGGGCTTGAGGACTCGGACATCATGGATACATCCGCTTTTGCCGGTATTCAATTCGACCTGTCAAAACAGCTCAGATCACTGATTCGAAAGCTGACAACAGCGGAAAATCTGCCGGAGCATGAGGTCAGCCCCTCCTTTCAAGGCACGCTCCGCCCGTATCAGAAATACGGCATGAACTGGCTGCTGTTTCTGCGGCAAAGCGGTTTTGGCGCCTGTCTGGCCGATGATATGGGGCTTGGGAAAACCATTCAGATGATCGCATATTTTCTTCATGTGAAGGAAAGCGGACGGCAAAACACGCCGAATCTGATCATCGCGCCGACATCCGTACTTGGCAACTGGCAGCGGGAGCTTCAAACCTTCGCGCCCAATCTGTCGGTCGCTCTCCATTACGGCCCGCGCCGTCCGAAGGGAGAAGACTTCTCCGGCTATTATGATAACGCGGATGTTGTCTTAACCTCCTACGGGCTGTCGCATGCCGATTCTGAAGAGCTTTCTTCGGTGACATGGAACACAATTTGTCTTGACGAAGCACAAAATATTAAAAACGCGCACACGAAGCAATCACGCGCAATCAGAAAGCTGAAGGGCATTCACCATATCGCGCTGAGCGGAACTCCGATGGAAAACCGCTTGACTGAGCTATGGTCGATTTTCGACTTCATGAATAAAGGCTACCTTGGCAGTCTGACCGGTTTCCATAAACGCTATGTATTGCCGATCGAAAAGGACCGGGACGAAAAAAGAATCGGACAGCTTCAGCAATTAATCCGGCCGTTTTTGCTGCGGCGGACAAAACGGGATGAGGACGTCGCATTAAACCTTCCCGACAAGCTGGAGCAAAAAGAATTTATTCCGCTGTCAGCCGAACAGGCGTCTCTCTATGAGCAGCTGGTGAAAGACACTTTTGAACATATGTCGTCACTGACAGGCATGCAGCGAAAAGCACTGATCCTCAGCATGCTCGGACGGCTTAAACAAATATGCGATCATCCCGCGCTTTATTTGAAGGAAGATCAAACCGAACTGCTGGCCGGACGTTCGGTCAAGCTTGAAAAATTGCTTGAGCTGATGACAGCGATCCGCGCCCAAAACGAAAGCTGTCTCATTTTCACGCAATATATTCAAATGGGGAACATGATGAAGCGATTGCTTGAAAAAACCTTCGGCGAACCTGTGCAGTTTTTGAACGGGAGTCTTTCTAAGCAAGACCGCGATGCACTCGTTGAGAAATTTCAGAAGAAAGAATACCCGACACTGATTCTTTCGCTGAAAGCGGGCGGCACCGGTCTCAATCTGACAGCCGCCAATCACGTCATACATTATGACAGATGGTGGAATCCGGCTGTTGAAAACCAAGCCACTGACCGGGCATACCGCATCGGGCAGGAGCGGTTTGTCCACGTCCATAAAATGATTACAACGGGAACAATTGAAGAAAAAATTGATATGATGCTTGAAACGAAGCAAACGCTGAACGACCAAATTATCCAAAGCGAAAACTGGATTACCGAGCTGTCCACGGATGAGCTCGAAGAATTATTTACATTAAGCGCCTCAGCGCAGGCACAATAACCACAAAAAAGCTGGCTCCTTAAAAGAGCCAGCTTTTTTCCGTTCATCGCCGTCACGCCGAATTTCACAGAATCCGTTACGCCGGTTATGTTCAGGATGCACTTTTTTTCAAAAGATAAACCTTACAGCAAGTGCCGAATCATATGGGCAACGCCATGTTCATCATTGGTCAGGGTTACAGCGTCGGCTATCGCTTTGATGTCCTCCCGCGCATTGCCCATCGCTACGCCTTTTCCGGCAGCCTCCAGCATGGATCTGTCATTTAAGCTGTCGCCCACGGCTGCTGTTTCCTTCATTGGGATGTTAAGCCGCTTTGCCAGCCTTTCCAGCGCCTGCCCCTTGGATGCCTTTTTGGAGGAAAGCTCAAAGTTATGATCAGCAGAGCTGACAAGTGTCAGACCTTTATCACCCTGGTATCTCTGCCAGCCGGCCTCCAGCTTTTCTTTGAAGAAAGAAAAGCCAAGAATGTTGTAAAAATCAATCTGTTTATCCTCCTCAAATAGCTCTTGAAACGTGTCGATATAAGCAAAGCCCGATTGACTGTATTGCACCTCGGCTGCCTGCATCAGAACAGAAAGGTCAGCCTCTGGATTCGCACTTTTGACCCGGTCAAGCTCAACATCTAGGAGCTGCCTGCCGTTTTGCGGTGTATAAATAGCTGAGTCTGTAAAAACCTCATAATAATAGTTTTCTGACTCAAGCCACGAGAGGATGTCATACGCCCGTTTTTTACCGATTGTTTCCGAATGATAAAGCCTGCCGTCAGGGTCGTGAATGACAGCGCCGTTCGCACTGATGACCCACGTTTTGATCCCGAGCGGTTCAAAAATTGACACGACATCAAAATAAGCGCGTCCCGTTGATACAACAACCTCAATCCCGTCCCGCTGCGCCTGCCGCAGAGCATTTTCATTTTCTGAGCTTACTTGATGCTTGCTGTTCAGCAAGGTTCCGTCTAAGTCGATCGCAATCAATTTCACGTTTATCAGCCCTTTCTTTCATCCTGCTCTGTCACGAGAAGTTCGACCCCATTAAGATCAAGCAAGTCGCAAAACGCCTGATCGGGCAGCCGGTCTGTGATCAAGAGATCAATTTCACTTAGCTCAGCGTACTGATAAAAACTGGTGCTTCCCAGCTTCGAATAATCCGCAAGGGCGATCACCTGCTTGGCCTGCTGAATCATTTTTCGCTTCACCAGCCCATCTTCTTCATGCGCGATCGTAATGCCGTGTTCCGACATGCCGACAACACCGATCAGCGCTTTATCGACGTGATAGCTTGAAAGCTTTTCAATCACAGAAGCGCCGTACAAGAAACGGTGCTCCTTTTCAAGCTTGCCTCCGAGAAGATAGATCTCAATACCCTCTTTGTCTGAGAGCACTTCCGCGAGATTGATGGAGTTAGTGATAACCGTACAGTCGTCTGCATTCAAGTGCTTGGCGCACGCCTGAACAGTTGTAGACGCATCTAAAATAACCCGGTCGCCATTTTGGATCAGTGATGCGGCGAGTTTGCCAATCTTGTTTTTTTCCTCGGACACTGTTTTCAGCCGGCCGGAATACCCCTGAATTTTCTGGTGCACAGACGGCAGAATGGCGCCGCCTCTTGTGCGAATAATGGCATTCTGTTCCTCCAGCTTCACAAGATCCCGCCGTGCTGTATCTCTGGACACCTGAAGGAGCGTACAGATCTGCTCGGTTGTAATGCGGTTATGCTCCTTTAGATAATCCACAATCGCTACTAATCTTTCTTCTTGGTACACGCCCTCATTCCTTTTCATATGACGTTATCTTTAAGTAATTATAAGTTTTTGTATATCAACAATCAATATTATTAAGTGAAATTAAGTAAAAATGCATCATAAGAACCAATTTTCCCTATCTCAAACAGAAAGAAAAAACCAGTCTGGTCGACTGGTCAATTCTGAGGGGATGATGCGAAGAAAAGTAATCGTGAATGGGATTTAAAGCGGGAGGAACAGGGAGATGTCAATCGGCAGCTTTTTCCCGAGGTTTAGGGTCCATAAAACGAACAGTATCAGCCATCACTTCAGTTACGTACACTTTGACACCTTCCGCATTTTCATAGCTCCTTGTCTGAATACGTCCGCTTAGGCCGACGAGAGAGCCTTTTTGGCAATATAACGCCGTGTTTTCGGCCGTTTTTCTCCAAAGCGTGCAATTGACGTAATCCGCTTCAACTTCTCCTGAAGCATTTTTGAAGCTGCGGTTAACTGCAATCGTAATGTGTGTGACCGCCGCGCCCGCGGAAGTGTACCGAAGCTCAGGGTCTTTTGTTAAACGTCCGACAAGCATGACCTGATTGAACATTGCGATTCCTCCTCTCCTTGCGGTTACACGTATTGTAGACGATGCAACGAGAAAAGAAAAACGCTCAAAATCTCATTTCAGCCTCTGTTTTTATCTTTCGTTTTCATTTTTCCCTCAGCTAAAAACAGCTTTTGTTTTTTCCCTCTAAAGAAATATGTATTTTTTAAAAACCGGAAAAACAATTTAGATGTCAGCCAATGCTGCGTATTCATACAGACATAAGAAGAGCCGTCCCATGCAAACCACTGAAAGCTGAGCTTCCTTTCCGGGAGCGACAGCTGGATTTTGTACTGTTCCATCCCATCATAAGTTTCGTATAAAAATATCATCCTCTCTTTCCTATATAGATGAACCTCAAAAATATCTTTACGGCTTAACATATACGCTTCGTTCGTTTGAATCAAACGCTGATCCGCCGAAGTGCCGTCAATATAAATTTCCTTTAAATGAAATCGATTCATACACACCTCTCCGTAATCCATAGTCAGTTACAGTATAATGAAAAAATAGAAATTATTAAATGTTGTACCAGTACAAAATAAATTATCCTCAGCATTACAGCGTTTTCACGGAAAAATGAATATGTGTTATAATTCATTTTAAGAATTCTTTGTAAGTAAATGGGGTGAGATAAAAATGAAAACCTTTAAACTGGTTGACCTGAACGTGGAACGAGTGGACAAGGAAGAAAAGTCAATTGAACAGTTTCCCCTTATTGACGGACTGATTATCAATAAAGAAGACGGCGAAAATCACTGGCTGATTGAAGCGCTTGTTCCGAAGGAACACTTGTCTTTTTTTGACCAGCTTCAAAAAAAACAAGCTGAAGTCAAAGTGTTTGTGACGATTACGAAGAAAAGCAACCGCCCCGCCCAGCTGACTGCAGCTGTGAAGAATATTGCTGAACTGGAAGAAAGCATCTCGGTTTTAATTTACGGACAAATGGTGACAAGAAAACAGCAAGGCACTGAAACCATTCTGGAATCTCTTGTAAAAGAGGGCTATACAGGAGCGAGGCTGATTGAAGCGTTTAAGCAGAAGATATAAAAGAGAGTGGAAATCATCCCCTCTCTTATTTTACATTTGCTGAGGTGACACGTATGAATAAGCGAAAAATTCAAGCGGTTGTTTTATCACTTATCGGCGCAGCTGTCCTTTTGACATCAAGTTTGCAAACACCTAGAGAAGCTGTTGCTGCCGAGAAGCGTCCCAATCTAAAGAAGATGAATGTCGATGAATTTTTCACTGATCACGACGGAACTTTTATCTTACTTGATCTGAAAAACGAAAAAACATTCGTCTACGGCGATCAACGCGCGACACAAAGATTTGCGCCGCAATCGACTTTTAAAGTCCCAAATGCGCTGATTGGATTACAAACAGGCGCCGTTAAAGATGAATATGACATCAAATACTGGGACGGTGTAAAACGTGAGCTCGACGTATGGAATCAGGATCACACGCTAGGATCTGCCATGAGATACTCCGTTGTTTGGTACTATCAAGCAATGGCCCGAGACATCGGAGAAGAGCGAATGAAGGAATGGATTGATAAAATAGCGTACGGCAATCAAGATATCAGCGGCGGCATTGACCAATTTTGGCTGAGCAGCACGCTTAAGATTTCTCCTCTGGAACAAACGGACTTTATGGAAGCCTTATACAAAGAAAAACTGCCATTTGATAAAAGCGTAATGAAGACAGTGAAGCGGATGATGATTCAGGAAGATGAGGATCATTATACGCTTTATGGAAAAACCGGTTCAGGCTCAGGCATCGGCTGGTATGCAGGCTTTGTCAAAACCGAAAACGGAGTGTACAGTTTCGTGACGAACATTGACGGCACCGGCACAGACGCGAAAAGCATGACAATGGACATTTTGAAGAAATATGTTCTGCATTAGAAAAAAGACTGCCTTTTCATAAGGCAGTCTTTTTTTATTCACTTATAATCAAAAGAACGATTTGAAGCTGTTTTGGAAAATTGCTCATACACACACATCATCACATTCCGCTAATCGATTTGTCATTTGTATGACCGACAGTCTCAATCAATTTTCCTTTCACTGCGAGACGTCCTTCGGTTTCCACAGCTTTGTCGCATGTGATTAATGTAATTTCCTTTTCTTTTGTATCCTGAATCACATCTGCATCTATTTCAGAAATCATTTTTATTGATGTCACAGAGTACATATATTCTTTTTTGAAATCTGTGATTACAATTTTGGCGCCTTTTTTTATGTTGGCCAGAGGTCCGAATAAAAGGCTCTTCTGCTTCAGGTGATGGCCTGCCAATGGATAGTTTCCCTCGCCCATATTCTGATCCGGACGCATTGTTGCCGCTCCGATCAACAGGTTTTCATTGGTGGTGCCTTTTAATATGGGGAGCTCCAGATCCACACTTTCAATCGTGATCCTGCCGATTATTGTCTTCGGATCACGATTGAAGCCCGCATTTATAGCTTCCGATAGCGTGGGCGGCTGTATAGAATCGAAATCAAATTCTGCTTCTTTCTCATTATTTTCTTGCAGCTGTTTCACAGTCAATTCCGACTCATACTGATTTTTGCTAAGGTAGGCGATGAGACTTCCTTTTATGAAAGGAGAAAAGATAAGCAGCAGGCCGGAAAGAATAAACACCGCAATGATTATCTTTTTATACATGCAGTACATTCCTTTCTTATGTGTCATGCTATGAGAGATGATCTGTTTAAAAAAGCACCTGATCGAATCTTCAATGATCAGGTGCCATCACATTTATGCCTTTCTTTGTTTCTTTCTTGAGACATGAGCCAAAGTTCCGCCTGCTAAGAGCAGAAGAATGCCGATCATAACTGGCACCGTACTGTCTGTATCACCGGTTTTTGGAAGAGAATTGTCTGTTTTTGTGTGGCCAGCTGTATCATCGGCTTTTGGATGTGAATTGTCTGTTTTCACATGACCATCTGTACCATCGGTTTTTGGATGCTGTCCATCTCCCTTCATATTTTTATCCGGTGTATCATTGCTCGGCGTTGGCGTTTTTAATTTTTGATTAGAAGCGACAACCTCAACAGGTTTTGACTGTCCTTTTTCAATTGTGAATACAATTGGTGTACCATCCAGTTTATAGCCATCGGGCGCCTTCGTTTCGATCAGCTGGTAGCGTCCCGGTGCAAGGCCTTTAATAGTGAATTGTCCATTTGCATTAGTTTTCCATAATTTAGAGATGCCTTTGCCGTAGCCATCAGTTTTTACAGGCTTGCCGTTGGCGTCCAATAACTTGAATTCAGCATCCTCTAAAACGGCTTTTTTATCGTCTTGATCCACTTTTGTCAGTTTCACGTCGCCTGGTGCCAGTATGTTCTCTGCGGTGATTTCAACTGACTTTGTTTCAGTGTTGGTGATCTTGAACGGTATTGGCGTTTTATCCAAACTGTAATTCACTGGCGCTTTTGTTTCGACAAACTGATACTTGCCTACTTTGAGACCGTGTACGCTAATCTGTCCTTTGTCATCAGTGATGAGACCGGATTTCAGAACTTTGCCGTTGGCATCAGTCAGATTAAACTCCGCTCCTTGAAGAACTTTCCCTTTATCATGTTGATCCACTTTTGTGAGAACGACACGGTTCACGGTGTTAACAGCTGTTACTTCAACTTGTTCTGGTTGGCCGCCATGTTCAGCCTTAATGGTGAACGGCACCGGGCTTTCGGATAGGAGATAGCCGTCTGGCGCCTGTTCTTCAACAAATTGATAACTTCCCGGAGCCAAACCTGCAACCTCAATTTTACCGTCTTCTTTTGAGACAAGGTCAGCTCTTACCGTGTTTCCGTTGTGATCAACAATTTTGAAAACTGCACCCGCTAATCCTTTTTCGTCTTGATCTACTTTCGTCAACTGAACGGAACCTTTATAGTTAACGGCTATCCCGGCATCTGCTGATTCCGGCTTTCCTTCTGCTGATTCGGAGATGGTGAACTCTTTTCTCTCTGTATTCAGCACATATCCCTCAGGCGCTTTCGTTTCAACAAAAGCGTATCGTCCCGGTGCGAGGCCTGAAGCAGTGACTTTTCCGTCTTTATCCGAGGTCAGCTCTTCTTGAACCGTATGCCCTTCATGATCAACAATCTTGAAGACGGCCCCTTCCAGTTTCTGCCCTTTGGCATCTTCCTTCACCAGCTGAACGGAGCCTTTATCGTTAACGGCTATCCCGGCATCTGCTGATTTCGGCTTTCCTTCTGCTGATTCAGAGATGGTGAACTCTTTTCTCTCCGTGTTCAGTACATAACCCTCAGGCGCTTTCGTTTCAACAAAAGCGTATCGTCCCGGTGCGAGGCCTGAAGCTATGATCTTTCCGTCTTTATCCGAGGTCAGCCCTTCTTGAACCGTATGGCCCTCGTCATCGACAATCTTGAAGACGGCCCCTTCCAGTTTCTTCCCTTCAGCATTCTCCTTCACCAGCTGAGCGGAGCCTTTATCGTTAACGGCTATCCCGGCATCAGTTGATTCCGGCTTTCCTACTGCTGATTCAGAGATGATAAATTCTCGTTTCTCGGTGTTTAATACATATCCGTTCGGGGCTTTCGTTTCGACAAAGGCGTATCGTCCCGGCGCAAGGCCCGAAGCCTCTACTTTTCCGTCTTTATCCGAAGTCAGCTCTTCTTGAACTGTATGGCCTTCGTCATCAATAATCTTGAAGACGGCCCCTTCAAGTTTCTGCCCTTTGGCATCTTCCTTCGCTAAATAGGCCCTTCCTTGATAATTGACCATTTCTCCCAATTCTACGTCAGACACTTGATTCTTACCATTCTTTGCGATTGAGAAATGAATCGCCTTCGTATTTACGATAAAGCCAGCAGGGGCTTTCGTTTCTGTCAGGCGGTAATAGCCCGCCGGCAAACCATTCATTTCGATTTTTCCGTTTTTATCGCTTTTGATATCCGTTTCTATCAAAGTATAGGTGCCGTTGCTCGCCTTTTTCTCCAGCTTGAAAACAGCACCAGCTAAAGGATTTTTTTGTTCGTCTTTTTTGATAAGCGTCACCTTGTTCTGTTGATTTACGACTTTGTACAGTGCTCCTGTCTTGGAGGAGTTGCTGTCTATCTTAACAGAGACTCCTTTTGCATAAGCATCGCTGATGGTATATCCGTCAGGCGCTTTTACTTCTTTTAATACGTAAGAGCCGTAGCGAATATTTCCGAATGTAAGCTTACCATCGGCACCTGTTGTGCCGTTGCGCAGGAGCTGCTTGGCATCTTCAGACCATAACTGAAACTCTGCTCCTCCAAGAGCTTTATCGTCCTCTCCTGTCTTTAAAATCGTCAGGCTTCCTTTTTCTCCAGAGCCGGAACCGTCGCCGCTTGAAATGGCAACAAAGATCGAGCTGCTGGTTTCTTGGGTCTGCTCCTTCACATTTGTTCCAGAAATGGACACCTTATTTTTAACGTGCCCGTTCGTGCCGGCTATGTTAATTAGAGACCGGTATTTGATCACATAGGCACGGTCAATTTGCTTATAGCTACCTATGAATTGCAGGGCAAACGATTGTTCACCTGTTGTATTGTCGGTTTTGATGTCTACCATGTAGTCTTTGTCTTTTTGGAGCTCGACATCGCCCGCGGTCAGATTTCCGCTGCTGTCTTTGACCACACCGTTTTCATCATATTTTGCTTGATATACTTTAAAAGAATCTGCATCTAGTATTTGATTATCATCCGGCGTGTCAATAACTTTCACGTCATCCAGCGTTGATTGGCTGGAGTTGACGTTGATATTCCAATCAATGTAGCTGCCATTTTGTTTGCCGCCTTTGAAAACCAGGTTTCCTCCGTTCGCAACCGAAACAGAACCCGTCAACGTGCGGTCTGCATGACCGTCATTATAGTATGTTGCCTTGTTTGTATACTGGTTCTGATTAATGACCTGTCCTTTGAGTGATGTCTTAAACTCAATCAGATATGGTACAGAATCACCTGTTTTAAGATGTACCGTCAGAGTGCGTTCATTATTCGAAGAAGGCTCTTCGATATCATACTTGGAAGGGTCAAGCGCGTCTCCTTCTGTGATGGAACCGTTTTTATTGATCGTATAACTCTTAACCACAACGGAACCCGGCACAAATTGCTGAGGATCTGTTATGGCATCTTTGATATAAGGGTTTTTCGTCGGCTCGCCGTTATAGTTGACGCCGATTTTCCACGTGATTTCCTTTGAAACCGCGTTATATGAACCGTTTTTGAACCCATTATTTGAAGTCTGATGATTCGGCGTAAAACCGCTTGATACCTTATTCGTGCGCTCATTGCCGTTTTGATCAGTCCATGTCGACTGAGCTGTATTCTTAACACTTTCGTTAGAATAATCGGCATTGAAAGTTGTCGTATAAATGATCTTAAATTGACTGTCTGTTTTTGCGTAATCCCCGATCAATGCCAAAGTAAAGCCTTTATGATCAGGTTTTTTTGTGAAGGTGTAGTCTTTGCCTTCCTGCAAAGTTTTGTTATTGGTTGTGTCTTGAATCTTGAATGACCCATCAATTAACGCCAGCCCGCCGCTGTCGAATTGATCATCTAAAGTCCAATTGTTCATTGTATAGCGATTTTTATTAACTGTGATCGTCCAATCAACCGTCTTCTTCTCATAATCTACGTTTGAATATCCTTTGATGAGATTCTGCTGAATGGCTATGCCGGAAGCTTCTTTTGAATCCCCTGTTCCGGTCACAACGCTATTGGTGTATGTTGTCGATTTATCAATGATCACTCCGCTGTTGACCTTTGTTTGATATGTGATTTTGTAAGCGCTGGTAATGGTTTTATTAAATTTGATTTCAAATCCGTTTCCATTATCGGTCAGCGTGTAGTCCTCGCCTTCCTTTAAAGGCGTTCCCGCTTGCTCGCTCCCGTTCTGTCCAAAGGTAATAGGAATAACCTTCAAAGAGTCTTTCACGAGGTGCAAATCGCTAGTTCCAAAAGAATCCTTAATGCTGGCCTTGGATTGATCGATCTGTTTCTCACCATAGTTGTATGAAAGAGCCCAGCTGAATGTTTGAGATTCTCCATCATAGCCTGTTGATGATTTCGCGATCATTTTTCCATATTTGGCCGCAACAGTGGCGTCGGCAGAAATGGGTTCCAGGTTGTCTCCGCTGAATGCTGCCTTGTTCGTCAGCGTTAGATTTCCGCCTTCACTCGGCTTTGCACTATTGTCAATGTCGGTTTCGTATAAAAGTCGGTAGGCTGAATCAATTGTCCCGTCAAATGTGACATTTCCTTTAGAATCAACGCTGTAGCCGGAAGAAACTTCATTTCCTTTGCTGACAGAACCATCAATGTTCACATTGAGTTCATACACTTTAACTGAACGGTAGATTACGCCATCTGGAAGGCTTTCCGTGAGTTTGGCATTCTTGACTTGATCCAACTTTTTATTGACATCGACCGTCCATGTTACTTTACCGGGGTTGATCCCTTTATCCAGTACACCTGATTTATCAATGGTTTTACTCACATTTGGCTTAAAATAAACCGTTGTTTCAGGAGTATCGGAGTTTACAGGGAATGGAATCTTTTGTGTTGTCGATCCCGTTATTTTTTTCTCGTTGAACTGCGTATTGATAACCAATGTGCCTTTGACATTAGAACTTTCTTTTACCTCGCCGTTAAATGTCATCACTACATGTCCGTTCGTATCAATAGAAAATGTCCCGTAGGTGGTGTCTCCGGCGCCTAACGGCAGGTTTACAATGTCATTATGCATAATAAATTCTTTAGGCAAATCAAATTCATATTTATCGCCGGAGTTGATTGTTTTTCCTAAATCGTCAGGAATAGCCCAATCAATTGAAATTTTCACCGGAGAATTCGTATCGGCGCGATTGCCCTTGTCATATGGCTCGCCGTTTGCGTCCGTCAATGTCACGCCGGTTAAAATATGTTGTGTGATTTGTTTTTCTTCAGTTTGCAAGCTTTTGAAAGCTGATTGACTTGCGGATGACACTTTTTTTGAATCATCACTCTTCGAGGATTCGCCGCTCTTAGAGTCATCTGACGGCTGCTGTTCTTTCTCTTTTTGATCCTTGCTGACTGAAGGTGCAGATTTGTCATCTGTCCCTTCCTGATCACCCGCAGTATCAGAAGAGTCGCTTTTTGGCTCTTCCGCCTCGGCATCTGGTGTCTCCTCTTTCTTAACAGGGATGATCACCTGCTGGGTTTTGCCTCCCCCCAGATGAAAAAGGGCTGCTGTATGTTCATCATCTTTTACATCTGCAGTAAATTTAGCTGACAGTGTAATGGTCCCCTGGGCATCAGGGGAATCCGCGGATGCAGTTGTTAATTTTACCGTCATGGTGCTACTGCCCGCCGGCACTTGATAGCTGCCGATGACCTGATCAGCTGATTTGATCTGACCTTCTGCACCTTTATCAAATGTAAAGCTCTCAGGTATCTCCACATTGATACCCTGTTCGCTGTCTGCTTCTTTATCTTTTTTCAATGACCATTCATATGTCAGTGTCACTTCATCCCCCGGCGTTAATGCCGGTTCGTTTCCTTTTGACCCGTCAACAATCTGATTCTTACCGTCCTTGACCGTCACTGAATCGAAAAAGTGGCTGTCACTTGACGTTACATCCACAGCCTGTGCGGTAAGAGTATAGCTGGCGATCTGGCTGAAGAAGAAAAAGATCGCAAGGCTTATGATCATAATGATCCGCCCGCTTTTTTTCAGCCCTAAGGGAAAACTCCTCGTTCTCACCTTTTCATTCCTCCCTTTCATATCTATTTTTCACTTGCCGATTGATACGCGAGACCATAAAATCATGTCTCATCCCCCAAAATGAACTGCTAATGCCGAATGAGTTTCAAAACGAAGATTTGCCATCCGAACCAAACTACATTGTATGAAATGGAACTATACAAATTCTGTACATCAAAAAAGTGAATCAAGTAAATTGAGGATTTGAAGTTTCGACATATGACGAGGGCCTTCCCTTTAGATGACATGTACAAAAAAACCAGTGTGTATCGAAAGGCAATCGACACGCACTGGTTTAGATATATTTTTTGCTTATTTAATTAATCTGATCTTTTATTTGTTTGTAACGCTGATATTCCTTTATCGCCTCTTCTACCTTCCCGTTTTTGTTAAATACCTGCATTTTGTATTGCATAATTTTATGATCGAAAGGTTCAATTTTCTCAACCTGCAGGCAAATGTCCAACGCATGACTGTAGTTCATTTCATGCATGAAAAAATCAATCAGTTCATAAGCCTTGCCTATCCACAGTTGGGCAAGACGCGTTTTCTCCGGTTCTGCCCACAAGTAGCCGTGCTCCATAAAGTAATGATTTTCGTATGACATTAACATATCTATGTGCTGGTTTAATGTAGTTGTATTAAGCGGCGGAGCCTCTTTCAGTGATTTTTCCCATTCAACAACATCAATTTTCACGCCTGAAAATCGAAGAATATATCCTGTGTCGGTCTTCTCGATTGATTGGCTGAAAGGAACCTGTCCGATTAATTTCCGTATTTGGTAAATGGTTGAGTAAAGCTGGGTGCTTGCTTTTGAAACATCATAATTGGGCCAAAAAAGGTCGATTAACACGTCTTTACTGACTATACGTCCTTGATTATGAAGTAAAAAAGCATAGATCTCACGCGCCTTGGACGTTCTCCACTTGACTGGAATATTTGTTTTGACACCCTTTAAGGTTTGATGAAACTCCAGGCTTCCAAAACATTGAATGAAAAAATGCGCATCGGTATTTTCTGCAGGTGTTCTAAGCATGTTATTCGTTCTGATACGTTCAACGGTTGTCTCCAGCCGCTTGTCATTTACAGGCTTCAGCAAGTAATCTATGGCATTCAATTCAAACGCTTTTATAGCAAATTCATTATAAGCCGTGATAAAAACGACTTGGACGTTTTCATTCAGCGATTGAATTGTTTCAGCAAGCTCAATGCCATTTATTCCGGGCATTTCAATATCAAGAAACACTGCATCTACAGCAAGGATCGCCGCATGCTCCAGAGCTTCAAGCGGATCTTGAAATGCCATAATGGTTTGAAAAGCGTTTGTCCGTTCAAGCATATTCTTAAAATGAAGCAATGCCAGATGCTCATCATCAACAATTAACGCGTTCAAAAACACATCCCACCCTATATGCAAATCGAAATATCAGTAAATAATTCTATTATATCATGCCAAATAGACCCTTTATTTGAATTATTTTTCTTTCTATTGTAGTTTTTGATAGCTTGAGATTACAATATTTACAAAGAAATGGGAATAGGAATGATCCTATTTGAAAAGGGGACTTAATGTTGAAAAAGAAATATATATTTATTTCGATTATTACAGGTTATGCAGCTTTCTTTATTTTATTTACGGTTATGAATCACCTGTCTGGTACAACCCTTCCTGAAGCGAGAGATGGGGTTATTCATCTGGAGAATTGGAATTTTCAGAAGGATGGAAACATACAGCTGAACGGAAAGTGGACATTATATCCAAATCAGCTGCTGTCGCCAAAAGATATCCATTCAGCCAAAGGGAAGGACCCAATATTTGTCGATGTCCCCAGCAATGTAGAAATCGTGAAACAAGGTATCAATGTGGATTATGGCACATATAAGCTAATCATCCGCTCGAATCAAGACAATCAGATGTTCGGAATCAGCACGTCTTTTATTTACAGTTCAAATCGTATCTATCTTAATGGAGAGTTAATTGGCCAAAGCGGCAGCCCTGCAAACAAACCAGATTTCACGGCGCAAAACAGACCGTATACGAGCTATTTTAAGATACATAAGGGCGAAAATGAACTCATTTTACAATACTCAAATTTCGGGAAATCGCCGGGATGGGGGATTGCAAAGCCGATCACTTTTGGAACCCAGGAGCAAATATTACGTGAAAATAAGATTTCCTTTCTTAATGATTCTGTTATGATTACAGCTTTTTTCATCACCGGATTATATTTTCTCGGTTTTTTCCTGCAAAGAAAAAAGGATAAGCATTTATTGTTTTTTGCTGTGATGTGTCTTCTTTTTTCGTTCATTATTCTTTTGATCGGAAAAGAACGGGTCCTGTATCTTCTCTGCCCCTCAATTTCATTTGTATTGTATAAATCTTTGACGGCAGTTACTACGGTGCTTGTCAGCATTGCTGTTTTTCTTTACCTCTATTTTGCTTACAGGGAGATTGTTTCAAAAAGATTTATACTCGCAGCGACTGTTGTCTCTGGAATCATTCTGGCCACAGACTTTTTATCCGGGCGTTTTATAGACCATGTCTCGTACATATTACATTCTGTATTAGCCGTTTCGACTCTGATTTATATTACGTATATTTTTACAATTGCTGCGATCCGCAAAATGGAAGGAAGCTTATATCTTACAATTGCATCTATATCCATGAGCTCTTTTGTCATTTTAACCACCATTTCCGCTTACAGCGGCAAAACGGCTTTTTCATTTAATTCGATTTATTCAGTGCCCACAGTCATCGCTTTGCTCGCGATTGTTCTTTTGATGGCGCAGCAATTCGCCGGCGCTTTCCGCGAAAATGAAGTCCTGACACGGAAATTACTCAATATTGACAGGCTAAAGGATGAGTTCATTGCCAAAACGTCGCATGAATTTAAAACGCCGCTGAACAGCATTATTAATATATGCCAGACCCTGCTGGCCGGCAGAAGAAAAAGAACGATAGAAGAAGAGAAAGATAATATGCAGCTTGTCATCCGCATGGGCTACAGGCTCTCCAATCTGGTGAATGACATCCTCGATCTAGAAAAAATAAAGCAAAACATGCTGCAGATTCATCCGGTTCCCGTTGACATTCATACTGTGATTTGTTCCGAAATGAACTTTTACCGGCTTTTGTCTAAACACAAAAACCTCAACATTGTGAACCATGTACCAGCCGGCCTTCCTATGGTACTTGCGGATGAAAACCGTTTTCGGCAAATCTTAACCAACCTTGTAGACAATGCTATAAAGTATACACCTGAGGGACAAATCACACTCTCCGCTGTCAGACTCAATGATAGAACGATCAAGATGACAGTAGCGGATACCGGAATCGGCATTCCAGAGACCGATCGCCAAACCATATTTGAATCTTTTCAGCAGGCTGAGATGAATAAAGACGACGGGGCCGGCCTCGGTCTAAGCATTGTGAAACAGCTGGTAAAACTCCAAAACGGAGACATTTGGGTAGAATCAGAAGCGGGGAAAGGATCGGCATTCCATTTCACATTGCCTGCCGTTCAAGGTAATGTTGTGCCTGAAATAAAAGATTGGCTGCCTGAATTGCCGTCCGGAAGAGATATGTCAGATATCTCTTTGAGTACGCCTTTTTACTCTGAGAAAATTGATGCTGCAACGATTTTGATTGTCGATGATAATATCGAAAGCTTAAAAATTTTAAACGACATGCTCCAAGGTGTTCCTTATAACGTAATCGCAGCAAAAAACGGAAAAGAGGCGTTAGAAGTGGTCTCACGATCTAAACTTGATTTGGTTATATTGGATCTGATGATGCCGGATATGACTGGTTTCGAGGTCTGCATGACCATTCGGGAACGATCCAGCATGGTTGACCTTCCTGTCCTGATCGTTACAGCAGCCATTATCGGCCATGACAAGTACAAAGCTTTTCATGCCGGGGCCAATGACATTTTGCAAAAACCTTATCATTACTCTGAATTTATGGCGCGTATTAAAAACCTGATTATGATGAAACATACAGCAAACCAAGCGACAAATATGGAGATGGCATTTCTGCAATCGCAAATCAAGCCACACTTTCTTTACAATGTGTTAAACACGATTATTGCTCTTAGTCATTTGGATATTGAAAAAGCGCGTGAAGTAACGGCTGAATTCACCAACTACTTACGGATGAGTTTTGATTTCCGAAACACATCGGCCATCAGTTCGTTCAGAAATGAGCTTTCTCTCATCAGTTCCTATCTTTCTATAGAAAAGACACGCTTTGGCGTTCGGCTGAACACCCTTTTCGATATTGATGAAGACATTGACTTTATACTTCCGCCTTTAATGATTCAGCCGCTGGTGGAAAATGCCGTCCATCACGGCATCAGCAAAAAAAGAAGCGGAGGATGGGTTAAGCTGACAGCAAAAAAACAAAGCAGCAACGAATATTACGTCCAAGTTGAAGATAACGGTGTTGGCATTGCGCCGGAAAAACAAAAAGATATCCTGTCTCAAGACTTCGATCGCAGCGTCGGACTGAAAAACATCAACCAGCGGCTCAAGCATTTCTGCGGCAGTGAATTGAACATCCGCAGCACCCCGGATGCCGGCACAGCTGTCTCGATGGTGATACACATTAATGAAACCGCAGATTCTCCTAAATTCATAGGCTCGTCTCCGGATGCAGAGGGACAATAAACAATACGCAATACCTTGGCCTATCAAAAAAGACCGCCGTCTCAGACGGCAGTCTTTTTTTATTCCGGTGACCTTGTTTGCTGCTTCAGCAGATCTCTGATTTCTTTCAGCAGCTCCTCTTGCGCATCTGCCGCTTCCGCCTCAGTCTCTTCTTCCGCTTCTTTCTTGCGCTTTAATTGATTCAAAGTCCGAATCACAATAAAAATAGAGAACGATATGATTAAGAAATTCACAATGGTTTGAATGAAGCTGCCGTATTTGACGACCGCATCACCGAATGTAAAGGACAGCCCCGAAAAATCAAGCCCGCCCAGAAGCAAGCCAACTAAAGGCATAATGATATCATTAACGAGCGATGTGACGATCTTACCGAACGCGCCCCCTATTACAACACCAATCGCAAGGTCAACAATGTTCCCGCGCATGGCAAAGGTCTTAAACTCTTTCCACATACAAATCACCTGCTTTTTTTGTTTTAAAAGAAAAAAAGACAAATGTGCCGCTGCCCATCTGTCTCTTTTCACTTACTCGCCGAGGGCAAAAGTCAGTTCAACTTCGCAAACCACTTCGCCGTCAACTTTGGCAACGCCTTTTCCGCGCCCGATTGTGCCTCTCGCACGAGTGATTTCCACCTCAAGGTGAAGCTGGTCACCAGGTTTCACTTGTTTTTTAAACCGGCAATTGTCAATGCCTGCAAAAAACGCCAATCTGCCGCGGTTTTCTTCTTTAATCAGCATCGCAACAGCCCCGACTTGAGCAAGCGCTTCTACAATTAATACGCCGGGCATCACCGGATACTGTGGAAAATGTCCGTTAAAGAACTCTTCATTAGCAGTTACATTTTTATAGCCTTTTGCCCGTTTGCCCTCTTCAACTTCCGTAATCCGGTCTACGAGCAAAAACGGATAGCGGTGAGGAATAATTTCTTTAATTTGCTGAGTATCAAGCATTCTCTTGACATCTCCTTCATCTGCGTTAGTATGTATAGCAATCATGTATGATCTAATCTGTACATTTGAAAAGTATATTATGAATGAACCTCTTTTTCAACCGGCGCCCAAAGTGTAACCAACTGTCAATGAGGACCGTCAAAAGTTGTGATATGATAATTATAGATTTTACCATTAGCAAAGAGGTAGGAAAATGATTTCGAAGTTTATTGAAAAAAGAATTCAAAAAATGTTAAACGAGTGGTATACCGCTATTGGCAAACGTAAAATGGATGACGCAGCAGCGCTTAAAGAGAAAATCGACCAGCACCTTCCGAAACTTAAAAAGAACACAAAACTTTGGATGCGTTATCAATTGTTCCTCGCACGCCATCAGCTCCTTTTTGAAAACCAGGACGGGCTGGATCCATTATTCCATGAATTATATGAACAGGAAGACAAAATGGATGATGAATTGAAATATTATCTGCATTTTTTCTCAGGATTATATGAAATGGTCAAAACCGCTCCGAAGCATGCGGTGAATGGTTTTAAAAAAGCTGAGCAGCACCTGCACGCGATTCAAAACGCATTTGAAGCCGCTGACTTTTATTATCAAACCGCCGGCGCCTATTACTTGATGAAATCACCGCCGCTTTCCATCCAATATGTTGAAAAAGCATTAAATATCTACTTGCATCAATTCGGCTATGTCAAAAAGGTGATCAGCTGCAAACTGCTCCTCGCTGTAAACTATATTGATCAAGAGCGCTATGATGAGGCTGAACAGCTTTTCAAAGAAATTATCAGGAAAACCCAGCAGGTAAATGACGATAATCTGCTGTGCCACGCTTATTATAATTTGGGCTTTTTAAAAGCAACCGAAAAGAAAGACCATGAAGCGCTTCTCTACTTTAAAAAGGTATTGAAGAATCATGAATTTGAAACCAATTCTCCAGTATCCTATCTGCACTGCGTGTATGAATCCGTCAGGGCTCTTTTTAAAACAGAAAAGATCTCAGAAGGAAAAGCGGTTTTGCAAAAAGGGAAAGAATTATCTGAAAAGGTAAACATTCAAACAATTCAATTGAAACTAAAAACACTTGAAGCGCTCTATACGTCTGCTGAAGATCCTTATGATACCTTGCTTGAATATGTGCTTGAACTAGAAAAAATCGAAGCTTGGGTGGATTTAGAGGTGCTTTTGGAGGACATCACGGAATACTACAAAAAAAAGGACGATTTCGAAAAAGCCGCCTTTTTTATTATGCGCGGCTGATTGAAAACGCCTATCTCTCTATTATCTGACAGAATTAATCAAACCGAGCATCTGATCACCCATTGTGATCGTTCTGCTGTTCAGCTGATAAGAACGCTGAGACGCAATCAAATCTGTCATTTGCTTAGAAATATCCACATTAGACATCTCAAGCGCACCCTGCTGCATGCCGATGGTTTGTCTGTTTGCGCCATTCAGCTCTTCAAAGGCTGCTGCATTATCAATGGAGAAAAAATTATTCCCTTCGGATTTCAGCTCTTGAGGATTGTTCACTTGGACAACCCCGAGATTAAACCGCTGCACCGTATTCCCGTTAGATGCGGTTAAGGTCCCGTTTTCATTGATCGTGATTTTTTTCATTGAGCTGTCTATGTTTACTGCATTGCCGTTTTCATCAAGCACGGGATGACCGTTGCCTGTCACGAGCTGAAGCTGGTTGGCATTATCAGCGGAAGGCGAAAAATAAAGCGCTCCGTCCCTCGTATACTGGCGATTGCCATTCACGTTCACCTGGAGGTATTGGTAAGGAGACGTAAAAGCGATATCCAGATCGCGCTCCGTCTTCTTAATGCTTCCTTGATCGGATACGAGCCGTGAATTCATCATCGCTCCGACGCCAAGGCGCAAGCCGGGCGGCGTTTTTCGGGATTGTGCCACTTCTTCATTTTTTTCATCAACCTGATCGAATTGCTGTCTGACGAGCTCAGAGAAATTCGTATCCTTAGCCTTATAGCCGGTTGTGTTGCTGTTGGAAAGGTTGCTGCTGATTGTGTCAATCTGCTGCTGCAGCTGGTTTAAGGTTGTTGATGCCGTTAGCATTGACCTGAGCATAGTTGATGTCCCCCGTTTTTTCTTCCGTTATCTTATATTTTTCCGATCTCATTGGCTGCTTTGTCCATACTTTTGTCATACGCTTGAATGACCTTCTGGTTTGCTTCAAACGATCTGTACGCTTCAGTCATTTCTGTATAGGCGCTCGTTACATCAACATTCGAAAGCTCAGAAACGCCTTGTTTTAATGAATAGGATACTTGGTTATTGCCAGCCGCACTCGGCAGGTCATTTCCGTCAGCCGTGCTGTACAAATCATTGCCATCTTTTTTTAGATTTCTGACGTCCTCTGCCATTCTGACATCAATCTGTCCGGCTGTCCGTCCGTTCGCAGTAACAGTACCGTTTTCAGACACAGTGAAATTTTCATTATCGACCGTAATCGGCTGTCCTGTCGTTGATAAAATGGTATTTCCGTTGATTGTCAGCTGATTGTTCTCATTTAAAGAAAACGTGCTGCTTTTGGAATAACGGACCCCATTCGCCGTTTGAACCGGATAAAAAAGGGCCGCATTTTCATTTGTTTCTGCATTTACCGGAACTTGATTTTCAATCAATGTGATGTCTGTAGGCTGATCCGTCGACTTAAGGCTTCCCTGTGTGAAAAGAGGCTTAAGCTCCTGCATATATACACCGGTATTAACGGAACCGATTTCTGTTTTCGATGTGCCGGCCGGAGATTTTGCTTCAATTCTGCTGAGAAGCATCTCAGGGAACGCGCGCATCGAGCCTTGTTCTGCTTTATATCCGGATGTATTTGCGTTTGCGATATTATTTGAAAGCATTTCCGTTCTGCGCTGCTGGGCAATCATTGCGGAAGTTGCGGTATATAATCCTTTTAACAAGTTTTCCACCTCTAAAATGGCATTTTTTCCAGTTGTCATGTAGGAACATTCGTTCTATAATACAAATAAGTATTTTATCCTATTATCGGCATTTCCCATCAATTCGTGAAGAGTTTTCATAAAAAAACCCCATTCTTTTTCAGAATGAGGTTTGAGTGATCAGCTTAGTTTGCGTTTAGGAAGCTTGTCCATATTATCAAGCATAACACCTGTGCCGACCGCCACACAATCCATTGGATTTTCAGCGACAAGCACCGGAACCTTCAGCTCTTCAGCGAGCAGCTGGTCGAGGCCGTTTAAGAGCGCGCCTCCGCCGGTAATGATAACGCCGCGGTCAATGATATCAGCGGACAGTTCAGGCGGTGTTCTTTCAAGCACTTGTTTCGCTGCCTGCACAATAACAGCTACAGATTCACGAAGGGCTTCTTCTACTTCTTTGCTGTTTACTGTAATTGTTCTTGGAAGACCGGAAACCATGTCCCGTCCGCGAATGGAAATTTCTTCGTGACGTGCGTCTGGGAAAACTGTTGCGACTTTAATCTTAATATCTTCCGCAGTACGTTCGCCGATCAGCAGCTTGTACTCGCGTTTGATGTAATTTAAGATTTCCATGTCAAACTTGTCCCCAGCCATTTTAATAGAAGAGGAGGTGACAATATCGCCCATTGAGATGACTGCGATATCCGTCGTCCCGCCTCCGATGTCTACAACCATGTTACCGCTCGGCTGGAATATTTCCATACCCGCGCCAATAGCGGCAACTTTCGGTTCTTCTTCAAGGTACACATGTTTACCGCCGCTTTTTTCAGCTGCTTCTTTGATTGCTTTTTGCTCAACTGATGTAATATTCGTCGGGCAGCAAATAAGCATGCGCGGTTTTGAGAACAGGCCTTTTACGTTCAGCTTGTTAATAAAATGTTTCAGCATTGCTTCTGTTACTTCAAAGTCAGCAATAACTCCGTCTTTCAGCGGGCGAATCGCAACAATATTCCCAGGTGTACGTCCAACCATTCGTCTTGCCTCTTCGCCAACCGCCAGCACTTTGCCGCTGTTTTTATCAAGTGCAACTACGGAAGGTTCATTCAGAACAATTCCTTTACCTTTAACATGGATCAGTACATTTGCAGTACCGAGGTCAATACCAATATCCCTTGCAAACATCTATTTATATCCTCCTTGAAAATCTGTTTCACAGTAAATATCCACATTGTGCCCTAATTATATATATTATCATAAAATATAGAAAAAAAGTTGGAAGCACATTAAGTTCTTTACAAATTTTTGCGGATGATCTGCAAACGATTTCCGGAAGACAATGCAGTTGATTTGTCCTGAGTGATTATGGCTGGCGAACGGGCTCTCCTTCAAGAATTTCATCCTTTTTATACTTGAGTTTTGTTGCTTCTCCTCCTCTTAAATGCCTGATGGATTTATGATAATCGAGTATTTCTTTCACTTCGTTTGCCAAGTCAGGATTGATTTCAGGCAGACGCTCTGTTAAATCCTTGTGTACTGTACTTTTGGAAACACCAAATTCCTTCGCAATGACACGAACGGTTTTCTTTGTCTCCACGATGTACTTTCCTATCTTGATTGTTCGCTCTTTGATGTAATCGTGCACACCACTCGACCTCCCTAAAATGGATGTGAGAAGTGTGAAATGAGATCCGTATTCTGTAAAGAGTCATTCATTATGCAGCTTCTTTGTTGTATGGTTTTAAAAGTAAGTTTGTGAAATATGCCCACGATCCCTCACCTCAAACACTCTCTTTGTTAGGTTTGTAACAGTGTATTAGCATTCTTGCGGGAATATGCTAAAAACTCAATAAGGACAAGGGGTGAAACGAACTTTTCGACTTCGGCTAATTATTTCGCGTCACTAAATTTATATCTTTACATCCTTTCATCGCTCCTGTAAAATGAAAAAAGCAATTAGTTACTTAGGTAAGTTTTTTTAGAAGGAGACCGAAATGACCTACGTCAACAGACACCTCATTCATCAAATCAACCAAAGCGCCCGCCTGATTGCCAAAAAAGCCAATGAACAGCTGGAGCCATTCGGCCTTTACTCATCTCAATGGTCAATTTTATATTGTTTGCGTACGATCGGACCAATGACTCAAAAGGAGATTTGGTCCTATTTAAATGTGGAAGCGCCAACGGTGACCCGGACGATCAAACGCCTTGAAGAAAACGGCTGGGTACAGAGACGGCAAGGTGAAGACAAACGGGAAAAACTCGTTGTCCTCACAAAAGAAGCAGAGAAAAAATACGAAGAAATCAATGTGAAAATGCTTAAATTTGAGGAAGAACTGCTTGCAGATTTCCGTGATGAAGATAAAGAAGCGTTTTCTCATTTATTTCGTTTGTTTTTACAACAATGAAAATAAGGAAGTGACATACATTTGAAAAAGTCTGAACCGATTTGGACCAAAGATTTTATTATGGTCGTTCTCGTGAACTTGTTTGTTTTTGTGTTCTTTTATACATTTTTAACTGTTCTGCCTATCTATATGATGCAGGAGCTGGGAGGTACTGAATCTCAGGGAGGGCTGTTGATCAGTCTGTTCCTGTTATCCGCCATTTTCACACGTCCTTTTTCAGGAGCTATTATAGAACGGTTTGGGAAAAAGAGAATGGCGATTGTATCGATGGCGATTTTTGCCCTTTCGTCTTTTCTTTACCTGCCAATCCATAACTTCTATCTGCTGCTTGGATTGCGGTTCTTCCAAGGGATCTGGTTTAGTATTTTAACCACTGTAACCGGTGCGATCGCAGCTGATATCATTCCGGTTAAACGCCGCGGCGAAGGGCTTGGATACTTTGCCATGTCTATGAACCTCGCAATGGCTATCGGTCCGTTTCTCGGATTGAGCCTGGTGAAAATTGTGCCTTTCTCTGCCTTCTTTACAATTTTTGCGGTGTTTATGATTGTCGGGCTGTTTGTTACATTACTCATTAAAGTGCCAAACAGCATCAGCAGCGGAACGACTGTATTCCGCTTCTCTCTGTCGGATATGTTTGAAAAAGGCGCGCTTAAGATTGCGATTGTAGGGTTGTTTATATCATTCTGTTATTCAACAGTTACGGCATTTTTGTCCGTTTTTGCTAAGTCTATTGATCTATTAAATGTCAGTGGCTACTTCTTTGTATGCTTTGCCGTTACGATGATGGTCGCGCGTCCGTTTACAGGCAAACTGTTCGACAAAGTCGGACCGGGGATTGTGATTTACCCTTCAATCCTGATTTTCTCTGTCGGACTTTGCATGCTTGCCTTTACGCACAGCAGCTGGATGCTGCTATTATCCGGAGCGGTGATCGGGCTCGGATACGGCTCAATCGTGCCGTGCATGCAAACGCTGGCGATACAAAATTCACCGGCACACCGTTCAGGATTTGCGACAGCGACGTTCTTTACGTTCTTTGACAGCGGAATTGCCGCTGGATCGTATGTGTTCGGATTATTCGTTGCTTCCGCAGGCTTCTCATCTATTTACTTAACAGCGGGTCTATTTGTTCTGATTTCTCTTCTCCTCTATGCATGGAGCCAGAAAAAAACGGCTGTCGCCGAACCTGAAGGAAAAGTATCGATTGCAGAATAGCTTGTCAGACTGCCGGAGTTTGCCGGCAGTCTTTTTTAGCATAAAAAAAACGGCATTCTGCTCCGTTGAACGGAATAGAATGCCGCTTCTTTCATGATTCATTCAATAATCGGACGCGCAGGTGAATCCGGGTCTAATGTAAAATCAAAAGACTCTTCGTCACGATACATCGGATCTGCATAAATAGAACCGACATCATTTTTCGTTGCTTTTTGATAAGATGAAAACGAGTCGTATTCAGTCTTTTTCCACATCCATAAGCCGTCCTTACCTGCTTCCTTATGGTAAACGTTATGATTGACTGTATTTCCTTCATTGGTTTTAAAATCGTTGGCAATAAACAGCCTTGAATCACTTGCCGTCATGATGTTCTTTTCTATTACGTTGTTTTTTGTATCGTGCTGCAGCAATAGCTGTCCGCCATACAGCTCTTTTGTATCGTTGCGGAAAATAATGTTGTGAGCAATCACAGAACCGATGGTGCCGCCACGCTCTTTGTCATATCCGCCGATTGAAATACCCGTGTACGCATTCTGGTACACTTTGTTGTCGGTAATGTTTATATCCTCAGCATATTTTCCTTTGTGCTCAGAGGTTGCTTCAATACCGATATCGTTTCTGTAAACCGTGTTTTTCCTTATGTCAATATTGCGTCCTCCGTCGACATATATTCCGCCTGCTGAGTACTCATCTCCATAAGCGGGATTTCCGAAAGTTGAATGATGATAGACAGTATTGTTTTCTACGACGCCGTTTCGAACATAATCGTTTTGATCTGCCGTTCCTTCATATCCGATAAGATCGATGCCAATATTGTTATTATCACGGACCAGATTGCCTGCAACCGTAAAGCCGTCAATGTTTCCGTTCAGCACAACCGCTTCACTCGCTCCGAGTGTCAGCTTTTCAACGGTATTATCCGTAATCTTAATATCTTTCATGCTTCCCGTCCCATAAACCGCAATTCCGTGGGCATTGCCCTCATCCGCCGTTGTTTTTATATTCCGAACATGATTATCCTTAATCGTGATATGGCTGCTGGACCCAGTCACATAAATTCCCATGGCGGTTGCTTCTTCAGATGAAACAGAGAGATTCTCAATCGTTAAACCGCTGATTGTGATGTCATGTTTATTGTCTATGCGGATTAACGGCGTTTCATATTCTGCGCTCGTCATCGATTTCCCGGTAATGACTGCTTTCTCGTCCTGATAGTTTCGAAACGTGATAGGCTTCCCGTCCGCGCCGCTATGCTTCACATCAAGCGGTTCATCATACGTGCCTTCCCGGATGATTACAGTTGTTCCGGCAACAGCTTCCTTAGCGGCATGCGCCAGTGTACGAAATGGCTTTGTTTTCGTCCCTTCATTTTGATCATTGCCGTCAGGAGAAACATATAAGCAGTTCACTGAGTCTTGTTCATTTGCTGCCGTCTTATCATAGGTTAAAGCGATGATCACAGCAGTTAAAACGACTGCCGCAGAAATAAAAAATGATATTTTCATATTGGATTCTCATTTCTATTTAGAATGGATTTTCTTATATCATTATAAGTTATCCATTTATGGAAAACCATCTCAAATTCTTTTCATCTGCATAAAGCTCTTATTCAGCTCGACGCACCTGCCCAGAATCATACTTTCCAATAACAGATGATACCGGCGGGTGAATCCGCATCAGAGCAATATAGACAAGAAATGATGTCAGCACACCTACAAACCATGAGATGTCATATAAGCCTTTTAATGCGGGGACATACATTCCGATTAATGAGATCAGTGCGCCTAAAAGCGTGGCTGCGAATGCCCGGTAGTTATAGCCTTTAAAATACACATACCGTCCGGTTTCGGAATAAAGGTCATCAACCGAAAGCTCCCGCTTGCGAATAATAAAGTAATCAGCCATCATGACGCCCGCCACCGGACCGAGCATGCCGCCGATTAAACCGAGAAACGCATAAACGCTGGTTGCGCTCTCCATGAGCTTCCACGGAACCGTAAATAAAGCGAGCAGGGCTGTAATAAAGCTGCCTCGTTTAAAATTAATATATTTCGGCAACGCATTCGCAATATCATAGGCCGGAGACACAATGTTTGCTGCGACATTAACTGATATGGTGGCAATACAGAGCGTAATCACAGATAATACGATGACATAAGGATTATCAAACCTCGCCAAAATATCAACCACGTCCCAAATCGGCTCGCCGAAAGCAACCTGAGAACCGGAGGTCACCGTAATACTGGCAAATGCAAATAATGCGAAGGTTCCCGGCAAGCCGTAAAACTGGCCTTTAATCTGCTCTTTTTGCGTTTCAGCAAACCGTGTAAAATCAGGTATGTTTAAAATTAACGTCGCCCAAATGCCGATAATGCCGGTGACTCCGGCAGCAAACGGCCAAAATGTTTCTGAAAACGTATGAAATTTTCCAGGCTGCGAATAGATGGGCCCGAGTCCTCCGGCTATATCGACCGCCCACCATACCATGCCGCCAAACACCACATATACTAAAGGACCTGCCCATACCTCGAAACGCTTAATCGATTCCATGCCGTGGTGCAATACGAGTAAATGCACAGCCCAAAAGAATACGAAAGAGAGGAAACCAGACAAGTGAATGCCTAGAATATTCCACTCCCCTCCAATCTCTCCCCAGCCGGGCCACATATTTAACAGCAAAATGTTCAGCGCCGTGCTTCCGGCAAAGGTTTGAATGCCAAGCCACATAATGGCTGTAAAAGCCCTCAGAAGCGCCGGAATGTTTGCGCCGTAAATTCCATATGAAGCCCGGATAATCACAGGAAACGGCAGCCCGTATTTTGTGCCTGCATGCCCGTTTAAGGCGAGTGCGCCAAACAAAATAAGCGAGGCCGTAATAATGATCGCCATCACCTGCCACGGTGAAAGCCCGATTGCAATTAATCCGCCCACTGTCGCGTAGGTCGGTATATTATGTATGCACCCCATCCAAATCGAGGCAAAGTTCATTGCTTTCCAAGTGCGTTTTTCCTGCCCTAAAGGCAGCAGATCCTCATTGCTCAGCCTGTTTGATTGCTGCTGACTCTCTTTTAACTCCATAGCCGGCTCCCCTTTCAGCATTGTCTATCTTCCGTTATATGTATTGTTTTCTAACATCATATGTTACGTAATATAACTGAAAAGTCAGACAAATGCATTGGCTATGATACACAATCCTTTTATTCATTTTTGAGCATCCTAAACAAGAAAAAGAGACAGACTCGCATATCTGTCTCTTTTCTCATGATCTTGTTTTCATTAAGGCGGCGAATCTCAAAGCCATGAATAGACTCAATGCGCCTACAGCAATAAGGATCATTCCCATGATATCAAAATGAGCCACTGTTATCTCTTTACCGAACAGAAGGCCCAGAATCACGGAGGATAAAATCGAGCCGAGGTAACGGCACGTTTGGAACAGGCCCGAGGTCGTTCCCACCATGTCTGAAGGGCTCGTTTTCAGCATCGCCGCCTGAAGCGCCACGTTTCCAAGTCCGTAACCGATGCCGAGCAGCGACAGGATCAAGCCTTTCCCGATGACAGGAACGCTGATAAAAAAGACCGTTAAGAGTACAGCGCCAGCCGTCATCAGAAGCGCCCCCGCCAAAATCGGCTTGATGACTCCCGATCGGTCAATCCACTTGCCTGTAATGGGCGATACAGCGATGCTCATTCCTGACATGAACAGCATAAACAGACCGCTCGTTTGGACAGAAAGATGCATTTCATCCTGAAAATAACTCGGCAGGCCGAAAAATAAACAGTAGAAGAATACATTGAGTAAAATAAACTGAACGTATACCGCTGACAGGCTTCGCTGCGTTTTAAACAAACGGACATCAATAAACGGCTTCTCCGTTTTCAGCTCACGCCAGACAAATGCAACAAGCAGAATGACACCAATCACACCTTCTGACGCATGCGGGGATGTGCTGAATGAAAGCAAAAAGGACAAAAGCAAAATGATCCCGCCGGCAAACAAAAGGATTCCCGGAACATCAAGCTGCCGGATAACCGCTCTGATCCCCACCCCTTTTTTCTTATCCTTCGGGAACATGTACATCCCCAATAGGAAGCTGAGGATAATAAACGGCAGATTGACGATAAAAATCGCCGGCCAGCCGCCCCACACAATCAAAAAGCCGCCGACTGTAGGCCCCAGCGCCGTCATTGCAGACGCAAATATAGACAGCACCGCCAAGGCTGAAGCCTGACGCTCATGTATGTGACTTCGTATCAGCCCGACTCCCGACGGATAAATCGCACTGCTCCCCACCGATTGAAACAGCCGCATGACCAATAATGTCATAAAGGTTGGCGCAAACGGCGCCCCGATGGCAGAAACCGCCACAAGAATAAGCCCGAATAAAAACAAACTTTTGCGCCCAATTAAATCGCCAAGCTTTCCCGTCACGGGCTGGGCCACAGCACTCGCCAAATAGAACGAGGAGATCAGCCAGGAAACCGTTGTAAACGACAGGCGAAACTCATGCTGGATGCTGTGGAGCGCCAGAGAAATCATAGACGAGTTCAGCGGATTCAGCATCGTTCCTGAAGCTACCGCCGTTAAAAAGACAGCACGGCTCTTTTTTGATATTTTCATTTCACTTGAGATAAAAATTCTTCTGTCGTCCGCGATTTACCGATTCTCGGAAAAATAAAGCGCAGTGTGGCTTCATGCTCTTCCTCACTGAACGCGGACATCGCGTCGGTAATAAAAATCTGCTGATAGCCAAGCTGAAAGGCCTCGCGAGCCGTACTTTCCACTCCGATATTTGTGGCAATGCCGCACAGTACAATGGTATCAATACCGCGGCGTCTCAGCTGCAAATCTAAGTCCGTGCCGAAAAACGCGCCCCACTGGCGTTTGGTCACTGTGTAATCTCCGTCCTGCACACCGATTTCCGGAACAAATTCCGCCCAATCCGCCGGCATTTCACCTGAACCTCCCTGCGCCTGTTCATCCGTTTCCGGCTTTAGCGCATCCGCTCCGTCATGGAAGGCTACATTCACAAAGCTGATAAAGCCGTTATGTTTCCGGAATTCATCAACAAGTTTTTTCGCATTCGGGACAACCTGTCCGCTTTTATCTATTGGCACGATTCCTTTTTGCAGATCAATGATAACCAATGCTGTGTTTTGAAAATCAATGTTAAGTGTGTTCATTTGCGCTTCCTCCTGATGCTGGTTAGTGTTTCTCACATCCCATATTTTACTCTTCACTTCACATGAATTCTTGCATGACGCTTGTGAAGTTCTCAGGAGAAGCGCTTATCTCACGATTTTTCTTTTATATAAAAATAAAAGGTTGTGCATACAAACATACCGGCAAGCACTGCGATCATAAAAGTTGTCATAGCTTCGTCACCTGCCTGCCGTTAATCGGCTGCTGATTAAACATGCCCATAAATTTGCGGCGGTCAATCCAAAGCAGAATCAAACACATGATCATTAATATCGTACTGAGATCCTGCACGCCAATATCAAAACAATAGTTAATCATGACGATGTTCACAATAATCGGCATAAATACAACGGCACCTAACGCAGATGTTCTTGGAATCAACAGCAAAACTGCAGCAATGATTTCTCCAAAGCCTATAAATACTTCATAGACATGAGAATAACCAAAAAATGTCCACGCAATTGTAAATCCCTTTCCCTTTCCCACCGCAGCTGCAATTTCAGGTGTTACTCCCCCAAACTGCCCCATGACCACTTTCGCCAGGCCGTACACAACAAAATTAAAGGCCAAAAACAACCGGAATGTCGCCGGAATGGACTTTCTTAACGCTCTCAGCAGCCTGCTGCCTTTATTCATCTCGCATCCCCCTTAGTGTATTACAATAACTAGTACATTTAATACACTATATATAATTCTATTTATTGTCAATTCCCTTTTTTCTCATAAAAACAGAATTATTTTATAGACATAAAGTCTTGTATGGCACATACCGTTTTTCTTTCTTCGCCCGCATCCATAACACACACTAAAAAAACATGTTAGGAAATCTTACATGAAAATGTTTTATCATTCTTTTTTCTCTATAATGAAGAAATATAATAATTGCTTTTATTCTGAAAGATACGGAGGAATGAGACATGCAAATGGGCGATACAGTATTTATGTTCTTTTGCGCTTTACTCGTGTGGCTGATGACCCCGGGGTTAGCGTTATTTTATGGAGGAATGGTAAAAAGCAAAAATGTGCTGAGTACAGCAATGCACAGTTTCTCCTCCATTGCCATCGTTTCCATCGTTTGGGTGCTGTTCGGATATACACTCGCCTTCGCACCAGGCAATTCAATCATTGGCGGCCTGGAGTGGGCAGGTCTGAAGGGGGTCGGATTTGATCCGGGTGATTACAGCGACACGATTCCCCATTCATTATTTATGATGTTTCAAATGACGTTCGCGGTTCTGACAACCGCCATCATTTCCGGGGCTTTCGCAGAACGGATGCGATTCGGCGCTTTTCTTTTATTCTCGGTTTTATGGGCTTCATTGGTTTACACACCGGTTGCTCACTGGGTATGGGGCGGCGGCTGGATCGGCCAGCTTGGCGCACTTGATTTCGCGGGCGGAAACGTTGTTCATATTTCTTCCGGGGTGGCCGGCCTTGTTCTGGCTATCGTGCTCGGCAAACGGAAAGACGGCACAGCGTCTTCTCCGCATAACCTCATTTACACCTTCTTAGGAGGCGCCCTGATTTGGTTCGGCTGGTTCGGTTTTAACGTCGGCAGCGCCCTGACATTAAACGATGTCGCCATGTACGCCTTTATAAATACAAACACGGCAGCCGCAGCGGGGATTGCCGGCTGGATATTGATTGAATGGATCATCAACAAAAAACCGACGATGCTCGGCGCGGTATCCGGAGCAATCGCAGGGCTTGTGGCCATCACGCCGGCGGCCGGGTTTGTCACACCATTTTCTTCTATTATCATTGGCATCATCGGCGGAGCGGTTTGCTTCTGGGGGGTCTTCTCGCTTAAACAGAAATTCGGGTATGATGACGCGCTTGACGCCTTTGGCCTGCACGGCATCGGCGGCACATGGGGCGGCATCGCGACAGGATTGTTCGCAACGACTTCTGTCAACTCCGCTGGTGCAGACGGTTTGTTCTACGGGGATGCAAGTTTAATCTGGAAACAAATCGTAGCGATCGCTGCCACTTATGTTTTTGTATTTATTGTCACTTTCGTTATTATTAAAATAGTAGGCCTCTTCCTTCCCCTTCGCGCAACCGAAGAAGAAGAATCCCTTGGGCTTGACTTAACAATGCACGGGGAAAAAGCATATCAAGATTCTATGTGAGGAGTGACGTTATGAGCGGTCAAATGTTCAAGGTAGAAATTGTAACGCGTCCGGCAAATTTTGAAAAGCTGAAGCAGGAACTCGGAAAAATCGGAGTCACCTCTCTGACCTTCTCCAATGTTCACGGCTGCGGGCTTCAAAAAGCACATACGGAGCTTTATCGAGGGGTAAAAATAGAAAGCAATGTATATGAACGTTTAAAAATCGAAATCGTGGTCAGCAAGGTTCCTGTTGATCAAGTAACTGAGACCGCTAAGAGGGTTCTGAAAACGGGATCACCGGGTGACGGTAAAATCTTTGTCTATGAAATCGGCAATACGATTAATATCCGCACCGGCGAAGAAGGACCTGAAGCGCTGTAATATCGTTATGAGATTCGGACACTCCGGATCTCTTTTTTTCGCGCGGGAAAAAACCCCCAGAAACCGTGATGCCCATTCGAATCCTCTTCAAGCGCCATGATTTCAGACAATCTATTTTTATTTGAAACTTTTTCTGAGTAAGATGAGTCTACTTAATATAAAAATGTAAAAGGTGATTATTTGAATTACGAAATATTTAAAGCTATCCATGGATTATCTCATCACAATTCTGTTCTCGATTCCATTATGGTTTTCATAACGGAATACGCGATCGTTGCCTATGCGCTTATCTTATTGGTGATGTGGCTGTTCGGGAACACACAAAGCAGAAAGAACGTGCTTTACGCAGGAATTACGGGAATTGCGGGTCTTGCGATCAATTACTTGATTACACAAGTTTATGTTGAACCGCGCCCTTTCGTTGCTCACACGGTTCATACGCTGATCCCGCACGATGCGGATGCTTCTTTTCCGAGTGACCACACAACGGGAGCGCTAGCCATTTCGATCGCAATGCTTTTCAGAAACCGTAAAATCGGCTGGCCGCTCGTCATCTTCGGGCTTTTGACCGGTTTTTCACGAATTTGGGTAGGACATCACTATCCGATAGATGTGTTGGGCAGCCTTGTTGTTGCGATCATTATCGGGTTCCTGTTCTTTAGATTTTCAGATCTTCTTCGCCCGTTCGTTGATTTCATCGTTCGAATCTATGAAGCGATTATCAACAAGATTACGAAAAAACCAACCGATCAAAATTTCTAAGCAAAAAAGCCGGCCTCTGAATGCAGAGCGCCGGCTTTAATATTTTTCATACATCTCATGTTTTTTCCGCTTTGCGATAACAAATAATCCAAGAAACAGGGCAATCCCAACACTGTCAATGAGCACATCCCGGATGCAGCCGTTTCTGCTGAAGAAAAGCTGAATGATTTCCGTAAAAACGGCGAACACGAATGCTCCGGCCGAGGCCCATTTTATACGGCTCCATTGCTTCCAGAGCAAATATGTCAGCACGAAAAAAGAAAACGCGTGCCCGATTTTTTGAATCACAGCTTCAGGTGTGGTCAGCTGAGTAAAATCCATGTCTAAAAATTGGTTTAGATCAGGATGCGGATGAAAGTGAAATGCCACTGTCTGCGACACCACCATATCACTGAAGCTTTCTGTACAGACAGAGAGTAAAATGAAGAAGATCCAGCCTGCGAGTAATAAACGATGCATAAAAACAGCCTCCTTTCCAGCGGCATCTTGTACATGTAAATACATAGACGGCACAGTGAAACAAAAAGTAACAAAAAAAACGCCTATCACACCGATAGACGTTTTCTTCATTAGGACTGTTCAGTGCCTTCTGTTGTGCTGCTTTCTTTGGAACCTGATTTGTCAGTTGAATCATCCGTTTTGTCCTCGGATTTTTCGTCAGTTCCTTTTTCAGTCGAACCATCCTTTTTTTCTGATGATTGCTGAATGGATTCTTCTGTTTCCTCAGTTGCAGCTTTTTCTTCTGCAGCTGCCGCTTTTTCAATAGAAGAAACCGGCTTGTCCATAAAGTTCAGTGGGTTCATAGCAACTCCGTCTTTA
This sequence comes from Bacillus sp. B28, assembly GCF_029536185.1. Lineage (NCBI taxonomy): Bacteria > Bacillati > Bacillota > Bacilli > Caryophanales > Bacillaceae > Bacillus > Bacillus sp. B28. The sequence goes on from NZ_CP120511.1 coordinate 3,657,863, forward strand.
CGGATTTCAAAGTGTACGTGGTTGCCGCTTTCTTCGCTGTAAAGGTTCTTGCCAGACTTTCCGATGACCTGGTTTTGCTTCACCTTATCGCCTTGCTCAACACCTGCTTCAGAAAGTGATTGATACACAGTAGATAACCCATCAGCATGTTCGATTTCCACAACATATCCCAGCACTGGATCTTTTTCAGCTTTCACAACCGTACCGCTTAGAGAAGCAGAAACATCGAAATCTTTTCCGTCTTTCTCAGCTAAGTCAATTCCTTTGCTTAGGCTGTACGTGTTATTATAGGTAACGAGTGCTGCTTCTTTTTCTTCTTTTGCGGCATCAGTTTCATAGAACTTTTTCACAACAGAAACGTTTTCAGAATCAACAACCGGCATTGCGACATTTTCCATAGACTTTCCTACTTCAACTGCATCGTCGTTGTTGTCATACGCGGAGCTTCCGCCGTTATCAGCTAACTGATCCTTTACCTCATCATTTGATACAGATTGATACCAAAGGACAGCTGTTAAAATGACGGCCGCACTGACTAAGTAAATTGCAGGGAACACCCAGCGTTTACGAAAAAACTGCTGAAGTTTTTTGACTTGAGAAGTTTTCTTTTCTTCCTCTCTCATTGTTTATCACCTCAGCAACATTCTGAACACTTTTCTGAAAATATATACACCGATATAAAAAACTTTTTTAGATATAGTTTGTGCAGGCTGATAAGAAAGTATGTCATTTTTTTGAGAGGAGAACCAAATACGTATGAACTTAACATTACGTCTTGCTGAAAAAAAGGATATAGAAGCGGTTGTAGCGATTTATAACTCTACGATTGCCTCACGAATGGTAACAGCCGATACTGAACCGGTAACTCCGGAAGACCGGATGGCATGGTTTTTGGGACATACAGACGAACGGCCGCTGTATGTTGCTGAGGATGAAAGCGGGGAAGTGGCAGCCTGGATTAGCTTCGAAAGATTTTACGGCAGGCCTGCTTATAATAAAACAGCCGAGATCAGCATATACATTCATGAATCATGCCGCGGCAAAGGCGCCGGAACACATTTGCTTCAGGAAGCGCTCCGCATCGCGCCGGAGCTCGGCATCCGCTCGCTTATGGCCTTCATTTTCGGACATAACAAGCCTAGCCTGAAGCTGTTTGAAAAGCACGGTTTCAAGGAATGGGGGTTATTCCCCGGCATTGCTGAAATGGACGGCAAGCGATATGACTTAAAAATATTAGGGAGAGAGCTATCATGATTAGTCTTGATAAAGATGAAAACCATATTGAAAATCACCACGAAGAAAACAGCGTGATCGAGCAGGAGAACAACAGCACAGAGGTCGAAAAACGGGAGCTGAGCGCTGCTGCTGTCAAATCGCTTTCAGACATTGCAAAGTGGGGCAAAATAACAGGAATTCTTTTGATTGTCATGGGCGCGCTGGCTGCCCTGTCGGCTTTAATGACAGTCATAGGTGCTATTCCAGGCGTTCTGCTCATTATTTCAGGCGTATTTCTGATGCGGTCAGCAAAATCAGCAAAAGAGGCGAGCGGAAATCTGACCGGCAGTGCGGGTGAAAGCATGCTGGAGAACTACGGAAAATTTATTAAAATGCAATTATTCTACGCTGCATCAAGTATCGCCGCAGGCCTTATCGGAATCATTTTGCTCATTTTCTTCCTCGTATTTGTCGGCATCGCCGCTTTTGAGGATATGGATACGTATGAAGACCCGGATTCCTATTATTATGAAGATGAGCCCGTATTTGAATAAAAAGAGCTGACCCATGTCAGCTCTTTTTTAGTACAGCATTTTCTTGCGTCTGTCTTCTTCAGTCAAAAACTCAACAAAGCTCCGCATCGCAAACGGTTCTTCCTTGATCTGGCGCGTATACGTGTTTTTGCGCTCTTCTGAAAGAATTTCGCTCTTTTTGATTCTGTTCAGCATATAAATATGAACGGTCTTTTGAATTTGCTTATGCTGATAGCCCGCTTCTTTAAAAAATGCTAATCCAAGTGCAGCAAGAAGCGCAAAAAGTCCGGCGCTGATCAGAGACTCTCTGTCTGCTGAAGCATGAAAAAGGAAAGCAGCCAAATTAAAGAGAGAGAATGCAGCAAGCGGAACAGCAAGAAAACGGTAGATGACAGTTTTCTTCATTAAAGGCTGTACAGCCTTTTGAATTTTTTGCATTTCTGTTTTAATGAACCCCGGCATTTGTTCAATTCTGTAAAAGTTCATGTAATTCTCCCCCTTTATTTGATTTTGCAAGGCTTCACGAACGTTATCATATGAGTTTATTTTAACGCAGGTGCAAGCTGGTTTTAAAGAAATCTGCCCGTGTTTTTCGCGAAGAATCTGGATCAACACACTTTATTCTTTTAAAAAGTCAGTGTTATAATTTGTAATGGGAATCAGATTGCTGTTATTCATGGAATACTAATGGCAATCTTCTTGATAAATATGAATTAGCGGGGTTACAAAGTGAGTATTTCTTCCATCCTTTTATCACTTTTTTTCATTTTGAATATTCTTTTGGCCATCATTGTCATATTCAAAGAACGGCGCGATGCCAGTGCATCATGGGCTTGGCTGCTTGTTCTTTTCTTTATTCCCGTTTTAGGCTTTATTTTATACCTATTATTCGGTCATAATCTCAGACGCAAGCATTTGTTTCAATGGGAGGATCGAAAGAAAATCGGAATCGAAAAGCTGCTGCAGCATCAGCTTGAAGAATTAGAAAACAGGCAATTTCAGTTCAACAACCGGGCAACCTTTGATAATAAGGATTTAATATATATGCTCATCATGAATAATCACGCTGTCTTTACAGAGGATAATTCAGTTGATGTCATAACAGACGGACGTGATAAGTTCCAGCGGCTTTTACATGACATATCAAAGGCAAAGGATCATATCCATCTACAATATTATATTTACAAAGGTGATGAATTAGGAAAAAAATTGCGGGACGCCCTCATTCAAAAAGCGAAAGAAGGTGTTCAGGTCAGGGTTTTGTATGATGAACTCGGGTCCAGAACGCTGCGCAAAAAGTTTTTTAAAGAACTGCGTGAGGCCGGCGGGCATGTGGAGGTCTTTTTCCCTTCAAAGCTCAGGCCGATTAACCTTCGGCTGAATTACCGCAACCACCGAAAGCTTGTTATCATAGACGGCATAACCGGTTATGTCGGAGGGTTTAATGTCGGGGATGAATATCTTGGCCTCAATCCGAAGTTTGGCTATTGGCGCGATACCCATATTCGATTGCAGGGAACGGCCGTGCACGCCATTCAGACACGATTCATCCTTGACTGGAACCAAGCTTCACATCATCATACGCTCACCTATATCCCGAACCACTTTCCCGATTGCAGCCCAAAGGGAAACGTCGGGATGCAGATTGTTACGAGCGGGCCCGATTCCGAATGGGAACAAATTAAAAACGGCTACATCAAAATGATTTCAAACGCCAAGCGGAACATTTTGATACAAACACCTTATTTTATTCCGGACGCAAGCCTGCTGGATGCATTGAGAATTGCGTGCCTGTCAGGCATTGATGTCAACATTATGATACCGAACAAGCCTGATCATGCTTTTGTATACTGGGCCACGCTTTCGTATATCGGGGATCTTTTAAAAGCCGGAGCCACCGTCTATATTTACGATAATGGCTTTATCCATGCGAAAACAATTGTTGTGGATGACGAAATTGCATCGGTCGGTACAGCGAATATTGACGTCCGAAGCTTCAGGCTGAATTTTGAGGTTAATGCATTTATTTATGATATCAACATTGCCAAAAAACTGGTTTCTACATTTAAAGAAGATTTGCTCGTATCCAGAAAATACACCTACGAGGAATATCAGCAACGATCTTTATGGATCCGCATCAAGGAATCCGTCTCACGGCTATTGTCGCCGATTTTATAAGATGCGCCAATCCCCCCGGCCTTTATGGCCGGGGTTTTTCAGCATGGTCATAATCTATCATCACGCACCCCGTAAAAACGCGCGTGACCTTTCTCATATAGCGTGCAACCGTAATAAAAAATCACGAATATGATCACAGCGGCTTGCACCTCCGGACCGTCAGGCCAAACTCCATTCACACCGCGGCAAAATCAATTCACTATTTTTATTTCTGTATACAAAACTTCTCACAAATAGTGTATAAAAGAAAAGTGAGTATTTTTTTGTAAAGGGGATCCGTGTCAATGAATCCGGAAACGGTCAACAAAACCCTCATCAGTATTTCAAAATGGGGAAAAGCAACAGGCATCTTATTTATTATTATGGGCGCTTTTACTGCGCTTTCAGGCGCGTTCGTTTTTCTTATCGGCGCAGTGCCGGGCGTACTGCAAATCATTTCAGGCATCTTTTTGATGCGGTCAGCAAAAGAAGCAGGCTTAATGGCTGAAAAGCATAGCGGGCAATCTGAGGATTTAATGCTGGAGAACTATGCGAAATTTGTAAAGATGCAAGGGATTTATTTAATCGTGAGCATCGCTGTATCGATTCTGGCGATCATCGCATTCTTCATCTTTCTAATGCTTGGAATTGCCGACGGCATATTCAGCGATTATGATACGTACAGGACCTATTAATTAGAAAAACCCGGAGCATCTCCGGGTTTTTTCTTGTTATTCCGCTTCGCTTACTACTGTAAAGCGTTCATTTTTGTGTGACGGATGTTCAAGCTCATCCAAAACAGCAATCGCATAATCGGCATAGCTGATATAACTGTCGCCATTTGCGTTTACGATCACATTGTCTTTTCCTTTTTGGTAAGATCCCGTCCGCTTTCCTGCCGGATCAAAAAACGCCGCCGGGCTGAGGAACGTCCAGGAAATAGAGTCTGCCTTTTGCAGGTCTTTCAGGTTCTCTCCTTGATTTGATGCAGTCGGAAGATATTCTTTCGGGAATTCCGGTGTATCCATTAAACGTGTTGTTTTGTCTTCATCAACAAACAGGCTTCCCGCTCCGCCGACGACAAACAATCTTGTATGTTTTGCATCCTTTAGGAGGCTGATTAATGTTCTGCCTGCTTCAACATGAAGATGTTCCTGGCCAGGCGCAGCTCCAAAAGCATTTACGAGTGCATCGAAAGGCTTGAGATCTTCCGCCGTCAGTTCAAAAACATCTTTCTCCAAAATCGCTGTGTCCTGATCCTGGACTTTAGATGCATTTCGGACAATGGCAGTTACCTCGTGACCTCTTTCCTTCGCTTCCTTCAAAATCAGACTTCCTGCTTTTCCGCTTGCACCGATAATTCCTATTTTCATTTTTGATTTCCTCCTTATTTGTAACAATTTTAGTTACATGTTAGTGGTGAGAAGTCATCCCTTTTGATCAAAAGAGATGATTCATTACATCTTTTAATGACTTGCTTGCCAGCTCATTTTCCATCGCTTTTTGCACACTTTCAAATGTCTCATCCAGCGCGCACTGAATTTTTTTGCCTACCGGACACTTCGGGTTCGGGTTTTCATGAACCGCAAATAGTTCCTCTTGGTTTTGAACAGCCCGATATACTTCTAAAAGAGAAATATCAGCCGGATCTTTTTTGAGGCTCGCGCCCGGCACCCCGGCGCGTGATGTGAGAATATCGCCCTTTTTCAGCAGGCTGATCATCCTTCTTACAACAACCGGGTTGGTGTTGACACTGTCAGCGATGATTTCCGAAGACGCTTTTTCATCCATCGAAATGAGAGATAAAATATGAATGGCGACAGCAAGACGGCTGTTAATCATGTTTTTTCACCACCGTTGTAACTATAATAGTTACATTTAATTCGTTTGTCAACATATAATATACACTAAATTTGCGCTTCTTGCGCATCCGTTTAGTCAATAAAACGGCCGGATGCACTCCGGCCGTGTCTTGTCAGAATAAGAAATATCGCTGTCCCAGCGGAACATAATCGACAGGCTGACAGGACAGTTCTTCTCCGTCTGCAAAGACCTGATACGTTTTCGGATCGACTTCAATCTTCGGCAAAGCAGCGTTTAATTTCATATCCAGCTTGCTCAGCTTGCGGATGTTTTTCACAGGAGAAATTCTTTTTTCCAGCCCTAACCTTTCCGCCACACCGCTTTCAATGCCCGCCTGGGACATAAATGTGATGGAAGTTGAGCGGTTGGCTTTACCATAGGAAGCATACATTTGGCGCATGAATACCGGTTCCGGAGTCGGGATAGACGCGTTGGGATCCCCCATTTGCGCGCGTGCTATCATGCCTCCCTTTAAGACCAATTCCGGTTTCACGCCGAAAAATACAGGATCCCACAGGACAAGGTCAGCGAGCTTTCCTTTTTCTACAGAACCGACTTCATGGCTGAGGCCGTGAGTAATTGCCGGATTAATTGTATATTTGGCAATGTAGCGTTTCGCACGTACGTTATCGTTTCCGTTTTCTCCAATGAGAGCGCCGCGCTGTTTTTTCATTTTGTCAGCCACCTGCCAAGTGCGGATAATGACTTCGCCAACACGTCCCATCGCTTGGGAATCCGATGATGTCATGCTGATCGCGCCGATATCATGGAGAATGTCCTCTGCCGCAATCGTCGCAGCCCTGATTCTGGAATGGCTGAACGCCACGTCCTCGGGCACCTTCGCATCTAAATGGTGACAGACCATCATCATGTCAAGGTGCTCATCCATCGTATTGACGGTGTAAGGAATTGTCGGCGTTGTGGATGACGGCAGAATGTTCGCGTAAGAGGCGAGCTTCATAATATCCGGAGCGTGGCCCCCGCCTGCTCCTTCAATGTGATATGTATGAATCACCCGATCTCCGATTGCGTCAAGCGTGTTTTCCAGAAAGCCCGCTTCATTGATCGTATCCGTATGGATTGCGACTTGAATATCGGCTTCGTCCACAACTTCCATACACGTTTTGATAGCGCTTGGCGTCGTGCCCCAGTCTTCATGAAGCTTCAGGCCGATGGCGCCGGCTTCCACCTGTTCGATCAGCGGCGCTTTATCGGATGCATTCCCTTTTCCTAAGAAGCCGACATTGATCGGAAATTCCTCAGCCGCTTCCAGCATCCTTGCCATATACCATGCACCTGACGTACATGTTGTCGCTTTGCTTCCTGTAGCAGGTCCCGTTCCGCCTCCAAGAAGAGTCGTGACTCCTGAAGAAAGCGCAACTTCCATCTGCTGAGGACAAATAAAGTGAATGTGCGTATCCACTCCTCCAGCCGTTAAAATTTTGCCTTCACCGGAGATCACCTCTGTACCCGCACCAATGACCATATGCGGATCGACCCCGTCCATGATATCGGGGTTGCCGCTTTTTCCGACACCCACGATCCGGCCGTCCTTTACACCGACATCCGCTTTAACAATACCTGTGTAATCCAATAACACGACGTTGGTGATCACCAAATCCAAAGCGCCGTCTTTTCCTGTGATGCTGCCGTTTTGGCCCATGCCGTCACGGATCGTTTTTCCGCCTCCAAAGATCATTTCTTCACCATAAACAGTGAAGTCCTTTTCGACTTCAATCCATAAGTCCGTATCGCCCAATCTGATTTTATCGCCCGTTGTCGGACCAAACAGCTCCGCGTATTGCTCCCGTGACATTTTCATCGAATCACACCCTCCATCCAGCCGGCTTTCTTTAAGTTGGCTAACGTTTTTTCTTTGCCGCGTTCATCGATATACGTATCGGCCATTCCGTTCAGTCCTCTTACTGTTTTTCGTCCGCTGAATTCAACAAGCGTGACCGTTTTCTCCTCACCTGGCTCAAAACGGACCGATGTGCCTGACGGAATGTCGATACGCATGCCGATGGCTTGTTCGCGGTCAAACGATAGCGCACCATTGGCTTCCGCAAAATGAAAATGTGAACCGACCTGAATGGAACGTGATCCGGTGTTTTTCACCGCTATCTCCCGTGTCTGGCGGCCTTCGTTAATCGTAATGGTCCCCTCAGCAATCTGAAATGCTCCCGGCTTCATGACTTCACCTCCGCAGAAATCGGCTGGTGTACTGTGACAAGCTTCACTCCGTCAGGGAATGTAGCTTCCACCTGAATGCTGTCCAGCATCTCAGGCACGCCCTCCATGACATCTTTTTCAGTCAATACATGGCGGCCGGCTTCCATCAGCTCCGCCACTCCCTTTCCATCACGCGCGCCTTCCATGATAAAACAGGTGAGATAAGCGGCAGCCTCGGGATAGTTCAGCAGAACGCCGCGCGCCTTTCGCTGTTTGGCTAATTCCCCCGCTGCAAAAATGAGCAATTTCTCTTGTTCAACCGGTGTCAGTTTCATCTTAGGTCCTCCTTCTTTTGTCGTATAAAGCGGATGCGGTTACTGCGAATTTGCGGAACATGCAGGCGGGCCATCACCTCCCTTTCTCACAAGGCTGATCATACGGTGAGATGCCTTTCAAAACGGCGAGCCGTTTCTTCATCGGCCTTTCCATGGTCGACAACCGTTCCCCTGTCGATCACATAAAGGTAGTCAGCACATGTTAACGCGTTTTCCAGACTGTGCTCGACTAAAACAACAGAAATGTCTTTTTTTCTGGAAATTTCTACGATAACTTGTCTGATTAGTTCGATAATTGAGGGCTGAATTCCTTCCATTGGTTCATCAAGTAAAATAATTTTCGGATTCCCCATTAGCGCTCTGGCAATCGCAAGCTGCTGCTGCTGTCCTCCGCTTAAATCGCCGCCTTTCCGGTCGAGCATATCCTTCAAAACAGGAAACCACTGAAAGATCTCTTCCTTGATCCGCTCTCTCCGCTCCTTCTTAGGAAGCGGTTCTTCTCCGAGCAAAAGATTGTCGCGAACGGTTAAAGCGGGGAAGATGTCTCTCCCTTGGGGCACGTACGCAATTCCAGCTCTTGCCCGTTTTTCCGTCTTTTCGTTTTGAACAAACGTTTGATGAAAACGGATCTGTCCCTGTTTGGCCGGGATCAAGCCGATGATCGTTTTCATCAAAGTGGATTTGCCGACTCCGTTTCGGCCTAATACAGCGACGATCTGCCCGGGGCGGACCTCCATGCTGAGGTTATGCAAAACCATGGATTGATCGTAACCGGATGTCACATTACTGACCGCTATCATGACGCTCCGCTCCTTCCTAGATACACCGCTGCCACCTCTTCATTGCTTGTAATCTCATCCATCGATCCTTCACAAAGCACTCTCCCTTCATGCATCACCGTGACTTTTTTGGAAAACGAGCGGACAAATTCCATATCGTGCTCCACAATTAAAACGGAACACGTTTTGGCAATCTCCTCAAGGAGAGCCCCGGTTTTATCACGCTCTTTTCCCGTCATACCGGCGATCGGTTCATCCAGCAGCAAAAGCTTCGGCTCCATGGCGAGCTGCATGCCGATTTCGAGCCATTGTTTCTGCCCGTGTGACAGGCTGCCGGCTTCTGCATCCCGCTTCTCTTCTAATCCGATCAGCTTCAGGATGTCTGTCACCCTGCCACGCTGCTCTCTTGTCATACGAGCCATCAGCAGAGAGAGAATCGTTTTTTTCTGCTTCATGGCAAGCTCTATATTTTCAAACACGGTCAGCTGCGAAAAGACACTCGGAGCCTGAAACTTTCTGGCGACGCCCATTTTGGCGATCTGATATTCCGGAACCTTTGTCAGTTCAGCCGTTTCCTGAAACACAATCTCGCCCGAATGCGGCTTTGTTTTCCCGCAAATGATATCCAGCATGGTTGTTTTCCCGGCGCCATTCGGCCCAATCAAAAAGTGAATATCACGTTCCTGCACACTGATATCTGCCCCCTGCAGCGCCCAAAACCCGTCAAACTGAACCTTCACGTCACGGCAGATAAGTATCGGTTTCATATGCAGCCGCTCCTTTCTTTTTAGCGAAGGAAAGCTGGGTTCCAAGCTTTTCAAACAGTCCGACAATCCCTCTTGGCAAGTAAAGCACGACGATCATAAACAGCGCACCGAGGAAATACAGCCAAATGTCAGGATAATATTCGCTTAAATAGCTTTTCATGCCGTTCGTTAACAGCGCGCCCAGCACAGCTCCGAAAATGGAGTGCCTGCCGCCGATCGCCACCCACAGCACCATTTCCACCGAAGGGATGATGCCCATCATTTCCGGCGAGATCATCCCGTCCTGAAGCACAAACAGCATTCCGGCAATTCCCGCCATCGCAGCGGACACACAGTAAATAAACACTTTAAAAACGGTGGAATGATAACCGAAAAAACGCACCCTGTTCTCTCCGTCGCGAACCGCCTGCAAAAGCCGGCCAAAGCGGCTTCTCGTAAGAAACAAAGCGAACACAACAGTAAGGCCGAGAAAAAAGACTGTGGCAAAATACAGGATCTGCTTCAAGGCAGGATCAGCCAGAGAATATTGAAAAATCGTATAGAAGCTGGTAAGTCCATTGGTGCCACCGGTGATTTCCTGGCTGCCGATGAACAGTGTGACCGCCACAACGACGACAGCCTGTGATATCAAAGAGAAATAAACTCCCTTTATATTGTTGCGAAACGTAAAATAGCCGAGCAGAAACGCCAGTAGCACAGGCACAGCGACAGCCGCCGCAATTGCAGCGAAAGGGTGCCTGAACAAAGCCCAGATCCACGGCAGTTCGCTGACACCCGCCCACTCCATAAAATCAGGAATGCCGGACGGTGAGGCTTCTATTTTTAAATACATCGCCATGCAGTAGGCGCCCAATCCGAAAAAGACGCCGTGCCCCAAGCTCAAAATGCCTGTATATCCCCAAATCAGGCAAATGCCGACCGCCACAATCGCAAAGCATAAAAACTTCGCCAACAGCCCCAATCGAAACTCCTGAAGAAAGAACGGAGCGGCGATAAAAAGGGCAAACATCACAACATACGGACTGAATTGCGAAAACCGCTTCATCCGGCACCCCCCTAATCAAGTAATCTCGTTCTGACGCTTGCGAGACCCGAAGGCCGCCATTGCAGAAAGAGAATAATAAACGCAAACACCACAACCTTGGCTATGGTGGCGCTTGTCGAATACTCTACAAATGTGCTGAGTAATCCGACCATCACAGCCCCGATAATCGTTCCTTTTAATTTTCCTATCCCGCCTAAAATGACGATCATAAAAGCATCGACCAGATAAGACGAACCGAGAGTAGGCCCGATTGACCCGAGCAATGTGAGTGAGCTCCCAGCAATACCGGCCAGCCCGCTTCCGAGCGCAAAAGCCAATGTATCTGTTTTTCTCACAGATACACCAAGACAGGATGCCATACTCCGGTTCAGTGTAACAGCCTGCATCCTCCGCCCCGCCGGAGTTTTAAACAAATAGAATCCCAGCAGCGCAAGCGTAAAAAGAACAAGCGCCAAAATAAACAGCCTTTTATATGGAAAGGTGACCGAAAACAGCGTCACTCCTCCCGACAGCCACTCAGGAGACTGAACAGCGACATTCGGCGCGCCAAAAATCGATCTGGCCGCCTGCTGAAGGATCAAGCTTACCCCCCATGTTGCCAAAAGGCTGTCGAGCGGACGGTCATATAATCGCCTGATAATCACTTTTTCAATGACAATGCCAAGCAATGCCGCAACTGTAAACGACATGATGACCGCAATAAAAAAGTAATAGGAAAAGAGAGAAGCCGGCAAATAGCTTAAAAACAGCTGCTGAATAACATATGTCGTGTAGGCTCCCGCCATCATCAGCTCACCGTGCGCCATATTCATAATGTTCATCAAACCGAATGTAACGGCCAATCCAATCGCAATGAGAATCAAAATAGAACCGAGACTGATCCCGTTAAATAATTGAGTCACGACAACAGACATGTTCCGCCTCCTCTCCCGCAAATGGCTTTGATTTATTTAGATAACCCCTTTGCCCAGTCGTACGTTTTTAAATACGGATCAGGTTTTACCGGATCACCTGAGTTCCATACTTCTTTAAACTGTCCATCCCCCGTGATTTGCCCGATTCTAACTGTTTTGTAAAGATGCTGTGTATCCCCATCGATTTTCACTGTGCCGCCCGGGGCCTTAAATGTAATCCCGTCAGCCGCTTTCTTCACTTTATCGATCTCAAAGGACTTGGCTTTTTCAACGGCTGCCGCCCAGAGATACACCGCATTATAGCCGGCTTCAATCGGATCACTGGTCACCCTCTTATCTCCGTTCTGCTTTTTATAATTCTTCACGAATGTCTGATTTTCTGCTGTATTTGTTGTTTGGAAGTAATTCCACACCGCATAATGCCCTTTTAGTGCATCTGTCCCGATCCCCCGAATTTCTTCCTCTGCGACACTCGCCGACATGACAGGAATATCATCAGCTGTCACGCCCGCATCTTTCAGCTGTTTGAAAAATGCCACGTTGCTGTCGCCGTTTAATGTGTTAAAAATCACATCCGGCTGCTTTTCTTTGATTTTGCTGACCAGCGTACTGTAATTCGTGTGGCCGAGCGGCGTATACTCTTCACCAACAACTTCTCCCCCAGCAGCTTTCACTTGTGATTTAATAATTTTATTGGCTGTTCTCGGGAACACATAATCCGAGCCGATCAGAAAGAATGTCTTGCCTTTATTCTTCAGCAGCCAATCGACAGCCGGCACGATTTGCTGATTCGTCGTTGCTCCGGTATAAAAAATATGAGGTGATGACTCCATGCCTTCGTATTGTACCGGATAGAACAGCAGCCCGTTATTTTGCTCCACAACCGGGAGCATCGCTTTGCGGCTCGCTGATGTCCATCCTCCGAATACAGCCGCCGCTTTGTCCTGCTGAAGCAGCTTTCTCATTTTTTCGGCATATGCAGGCCAGTCAGAAGCCCCGTCCTCCACGACGGGTTCAAGCTTTTTGCCGAGAACGCCGCCTTTTTGGTTGATTTCGTGAATAGCCAGCAGCTCTGCATCATGGACGGATACCTCGCTGATTGCCATTGTCCCGCTTAATGAGTGAAGAATCCCAACCTTCACTGAATCCCCGCTTGTGTCAATATCAACTGTTTTTTTCGCATCTCCGCTGGCTTCCGACACTTTCTTCGGCGCCGTACATCCCGTGATCAGAATCGTAATAAGAAACATCAGAAAGACAGCCTGTATTCTAACCCCTTTGCTTTTCATTCAGAACCTCCTTTTTCTGATTCCGCCAACTGATGTTATAAAACTTAACAACTTATGTCATTTATTATATAGAATAGGCACATTACTTTAAAGAATATTTAAAAAATTTAGATACTTTAACCAAATCGATTGTCTTTTTTGTTATATTTATTCACATAAAAAAAGGCAAGAAACAATGTTTCTTGCCTTGCCGATCTGATTAATCTTTATCTGTGAATTTATCCTTCGCTTCACCGATACCCTTTTGGACCTCGCCTTTTGCCTTATCTTTTTTGCCTTCAGCCTGCATGTCCGTTTTGTCAGTCATATCTCCGACTTTATCCTTCACTTCTCCCTTGGCTTTATTTAAGCCGCCTTTCATTTTATCTTTTACACTATCGTTACCCATGTGTCATTCTCTCCCTTCATTTAAGTGTGTACTTGTTACCTTCCCGATCTGAGCAACGGTAAACATTTGAATATTATTTATCGATTTCATAACGCTCTCCGTAACGGAGCACCTTGTAGAGCGCCAGCCCGTCAGATGATTTATTTTCTGAGTAACGGACCGGCAGCAGGGCAAAAAACACATAATACGTAGAAAAGTAGACAAACTGATAGAAAAACACATTTGGCTCCAATACACTGTGTATAATGAGCAAATTCACTGCGAAAATGGTTATTAAGTTAAACAGGCAGCCTCCGGCATAAACAAGTGCGTGTGAGAATCGGTTGTCGATCTTCAGCTCACCGTACCGGCAAAACGAATCCATAAAATAAATGGTTCTGACCTGTATCGGCCCAATCTTAAACAGTTTTTTGCCCATCCCGATATCCAATGAACCCTTCCCGCCAAAAACAAAAGCCATAAAGCTGTGCCCGGCAACATGTATAATAGATACAAGCGGCAGAACGATGAGGAAAGACCATAGAAACTTCACCATATCATCAAATCCAAACATTGAATTCCCCCTCACGCTTGTCATAAACAACAACACATATGCACTCCGCCATTTCTCTGTTTACAAAATCGCGGCTTTCCATTCGTTTGTGTTCAAAAACAGTATGTAGCGATTTTTCCTGTTCTCCACGGAAATAAACGTCCCGATGCTCCCCTTTTTTTGTATAAAAAAACCATCCGGCATCAGATGGTTTCGTCTTACACTTGATATAAACAGTCTTCCTTCAGGATCAGCGCTCTCATGCTGACCGCTTTTTCATAGAAAAACACCGCATCTTTATAGTTTTCATGAAGGCTGGAATATGCAGCCGCATCCAGAGCAAATTCCTCAATATACACATACAGGGACTTGGCTTCCATATAATCAAATACCTCTTGAATCATATCCATATTAACGGATTCCACATATAGAGCCTGCAGAAATTTATATTTTTCCAGACTGAAGCTGTCGTTTCGTTTTCGGGCGATGGCAATCCCTTTTTCATAATAATGCATAGCCGCCTGTTCAGCCTGTTTTTTGAAGAGTACACGCGTTAAGCTGAACAGCGCTTTCGGGAGCTGCTCCAGCTGGTGTTCCTCAAAGACAGGAAGCGCTTTTTCAAAGAATGCGGCCGCCTGGTCCAGTTCTCCTTTTTCATCATAACAGTTCCCCATGTTGTAGAGGGCTGATCCGATCAAGCGGGGCTGTCCTTCCAGTAAAGCCAAACGATAAGCGTCATCGAGATGCTCGAGCGCTTTTTCATAATTTCTGTAGTCTATATAGTTCCCTGATATGACAAAATGACATTGAATTCTTCTGACCCTGTAAAAATCATGAGCCTTGTAGGTCTCAAGCGCCTGTATCGCATGATTCATGGAAAAGTGGGTCTGCTTCATAATATAAAATACTTCCGCTACTTTAAAATGAAATTCCGCTCTTTCAATATCATCCTCTACAAACGCAAGCATTTTCTCAGCTTTCCGATAGAAAGATATGGCTGAGATATAATTGTTCTGTTCAAATTCATACATCCCTCTGAACAAATGAAAATAATACTCAGATAATCCCGAGATGCTGTCCTTGCTGCTTTCCAGCCTCTCGATCAATTCACGATATTGGAGCTGAGATTCCTCGTGCAGGTCGGGCTTTACATAATCAAGCATAATTTGATGACGGTAGCTGATCAGCTGATAGTACAACAGAAGCAGCTGATCCTCTTCCATATGTTCTATATCATGATCAATCTCTTCCTTCAGCTGAACGGCATCAGCCACTTGAAATGCTAAAATGTGCTTATACCACTGATTGATTTTTACTCCTACTTGAGATGACGGGATCTCGTAAGCGGCCATGCCTCTCCAACCCTTTCTATGAACTAGTGGTTATATTTTATCATATTGTATGGCTTTGGAATTAAAATTTCTTCCAGTGATTCCTTCTTTTTGCCTATCCTTATATTTTTCGGTTTCTGATTGGATTTTTTGCACTTTTTTCGCATTACAGTTTTTGACACAAAAAAGCTTACCGGACGACTTAGCCGATAAGCTTTTATCATATTAACCGCCAATATAAGACATTTCCACTTTCTTTTTGCCCGCAGCTTTTGAAAGAGTCCGGTCAACTGAATATTGGTCTATCCGATTCTTCCACACTGTGCCAATCATCGCTGTCAGCTCGCCATCACTTAATCCCTGCCGAACCGGCGCTCTGAGGTCATATCCGCTTGAAGCAAACAGGCAAGTAAACAACTCACCGCGCGCAGACAGGCGGGCCCTGTTACACGAGCCGCAGAACGCATCAGATACAGAAGAAATCACGCCGATTTCGCCAGATCCGTCCAAGTAGCGAAACCTTGAAGCAACTTCCCCTTTATAATTAGGCGCGATCGGCTCAACAGGCATGTGTTCATTGATTACATCAATGATTTCCGCCTTTGTCATGACGTCTTTCTTTTCCCATTGGTTGGTGTTGCCGACGTCCATAAATTCGATGAATCTCAAGATATGCCCTTTTTCTTTAAAATACCGCGCCATAGGCAGAATATCTTTTTCATTGACGCCCCTTTGGACGACCATGTTGATTTTAACGCCGAGCCCTGCTTGTTTCGCCGCTTCAATGCCTTCAAGCACCTTGCTGACAGAAACCCCTCGCCCGTTGATCATTTTAAAGCGCTCGTCCTCTAATGAATCAAGGCTGATGGTCACCCGTTTCAAACCGGCTTCTTTGAGCTTCTCGGCATAAACAGGCAGCAGCGACCCGTTTGTCGTCATCGCAATATCACGGAGACCCGGAATGCGGGCCAATTTTTTGATTAATTCGGGCATGTCCTTTCTCATGAGCGGCTCTCCGCCGGTCAAGCGGATTTTCTCCACTCCGAACCTGGTGACAAACAGTGTCGCAAGCCGTTCCAATTCCTCAAATGAAAGCAGCTCCTCTTTCTTTAAAAAAGGATAATCCGGGCCGAATAACTCGGCTGGCATACAGTACGTGCATCGGAAGTTGCAGCGGTCTGTAACAGAAATGCGAAGGTCTCTGAGCGGTCTGTTCCTTTTATCTAACATCTGGCGAGATTCTGTATTCATTGCTGCAGCCCCTCCTGTCCCTCAATTCTCTCGGGATGTGTATACACATTAAAAGATCCGTCTCTCACAAAACCGATCGCTGTAATATTTAATTCTTCTGCCATTTGAATCGCAAGCTCTGTCGGGGCCGATTTTGAAATCACAATCGACACGCCGATTTTTGCCGCTTTTAACAGCACTTCTGATGAGATCCTTCCGCTGAAGACAATCAGTTTATCGCGGACGGACATCCCATTCAGCAGACAATGTCCGTATAATTTATCAAGCGCGTTGTGACGGCCGATATCTGTGCGCATCAAAAGCACTTTCTCCGTATCGCAAAGCGCCGCATTATGCACGCCTCCCGTCTCCTGAAATGTCCCGCTCCCTTTTTGCATGTCTTTCATGAGCGCCAGACAAGATTCAGGCGAAATCTTCATTTGGCTGACAGCCGTCTTGGCGGTTTTGACATCCTGCTGAAAATAAAAATGGCGGCCCTTTCCGCAGCACGAGCCGATTACCCGTTTTGTATATTCCTGTTGATCCAATGTCTCAGGATGAATGAGATCGACATACACAAAACCGAGACTTTCATCTATTGTAAACCTTTTAATCTCTTTTTGAAATCGAATAACGCCCTCAGATGCGAGAAATCCGATGACGAGCTCTTTGATATGCTCCGGCGTGCAAACGAGCGTGACAAACTCACTGCCGTTCACCATCACCGTCAACGGATATTCTGTCACCATTCGGTCGGTTTGCCTGCTCATTTCCCCTTGTTCATAACGCCATATCTCCCTGACCGCAGTTACTTTATCGTTCAATGTCTCTTCCCCTCCGCAATGTTCCTGCCTTTATATTTTTTCACACTCCTCAGATTTTGTCGAATCCTGTTATAAAAAAAAGAGCCCATTCTAAAGGACTCTACGTTTGATTATGCTGATTCTTTTTCAGGATCATAAACAGCACAAGAGCTGCGATCAAAGTGAGCATGCTGACAAAAAAGAAAGCTGCCAGTTTCAGAAAAACACCGAGCAATATAAAGGCCACGGCGGCTATAAGGAATATCAGTCCTAACAATCTCATGTTTTCCACCCCTTTTACGGGTATCATTCCCGCCGGCCCTGTTTTTAAACCAATAGAAAAAGGCGCCTGGGGGAGCGCCTTTTCATTCGGTTACTCAGTAAATTTTTGTGCTTCTTTTTCCCAGGCCTGCTCAAATTCTTCCGCGCTGTCAGCTGAAATATATTCTCCGCCGCCAGCAACAGCCGCCTGTTTCATTTCCGCGTTTCCTTTCACATCAAAGTTGAAGCCGATGATATTTACAATCGTATCTACATTCGCTTCACGAAGCTTTTCAATTTCATCAGCAGGATTTCCGCCGCATGTTTCTTCACCGTCAGTGATTAAATACACCACGTTTTTCCCGTCTGCATCAAACGCTTCAAATTCTTTTCTTGTATCAGAAAGCGCTTTGGCAATTGGCGTCCAGCCGGTCGGTTTGACGCCGCTTAATGAATGGTCAAAGAGCGTTCCTTCATATGGATGGAGGCCGTAAATCGTTTCTGTTGTGCTGCATGAAAGAGCCTTTCCGGAAAGTTTATTGTTTCCCGCATGTCCAAAGACGCGAAGCATCAGATTTGTATCCTCAGGAAGCAGCTCGGCAAAAGACTTTACAGATTTTTTGGCAATGTCTATTTTTCGTTCTCCTCCTGTTTTTTGAACCATACTTCCGCTTCCATCAAACAGGACAGCTACATTCGTGTCGGCTTTTTTCTCAGCTGCAAAAGACGGGGACGCAAAGGAGACAGTCAACAGTCCAATAATACCGGCAGTCAGTAATTTTTTCATGTTCAACTTCCTTTCTTTATCATATTTTCCAACCATTTGTTGGATACTTCTTTATGCTAGAATATGAAACCACAAAATGATATAGGGCAAGCTGCCTCTTATCTCCCTTTCACTCTCTATTCAAAATCGCTGGAAACCTCAATATTTTTTAGCCATTTCCGCCCAAAAAATATAGAAAGAATGTGACACCATTCATTCTTTCTTCTCCGTGATCAGGAGAGAAAAGCTGAAATCTGCTACTATGCTACAGGCGGGCAGCTGCTTACTTTTGAACGTTTTGTTAAAAACAAAAAAGAGGCTGACCTTTCAGCCTCTTTTTTTCTTATTTAGATAACATCAGTGATTGCTGAGTGAAAATTTTCTCAACATCTTTTTGCGTATAAGCAGGGAAATATTCTCCGCCGCCCACTTTAGCAATTGCGTTCAGCTGGCCTTTATACCCTTCTTTATAGTCAAATCCAATGACATTTACTGTGATATTGTCTTTATGAAGTTCTTTTGCTGTTTTGATCGGGTTGCCGCCGCATGTTTCCTCACCGTCTGTTAGCAGGTAAACGACTTTTTCTCCTTTTGCATCAAGCTGATCGAAAGAAGATTTTGCCTCGTTCAGCGCTTTTGCGATCGGTGTCCAGCCAGTCGGCCCGATTGTGTTAAGAGAATTGAGGAAGCTCTGTTCGTTAAAGCTTTGGAAACCGTATACGTTGCGAATGGCTTCGCATGATTGAACTTTTCCGGAATTCTTATTGTTTCCTTCTGAACCAAACACACTCATTTTCACTTGAGTGTCCGCAGGCAGTGAGCTTGCAAACTTTGAAATTTCTTTTTTGGCTGAATTAAATTTAGATACACCGTCTATTCTTTTCGCCATGCTTCCGCTAGCATCTAGCAAAACCGCCACGTTTGCCGGAGCTTCAGCCTTCGGTTCTGTTTTTTCAGCAGCAAAAGCAGGTGACGTCAGTCCAAATAGCAATCCTGTCATCATGATCAGTGAAAATCTTTTTTTCATGTTCGTGCCCCTTTTCAAGTTTGTTTCTGCGAGCAGATGTTCAACGCTGAACATAACTAATCGTAATCGACAAAAACAGAGAAATAAATAGGGCGGGCTTCCCCATTGCCGCTGTTTACTTTTGCATAGAAACCTTTGTTTTTATTAGTGATTTCCGCCTAACAGCAGGATGAAAAATCATGATTGTCCGCCTTTCGCCTTTCGTTATATGAGTCTGCCGAAGTCTGTCGATCAATGTGGATTACTTTACCACAATCTCAGTGTCAGCAAATATGAAAAAGGAACTGATTCCCTCATCATCATATAGGCTGTAAAATACGCAGGCGGCCTTTAGAAGGTCTTTAACCGCTCTTACATAAAAATAGACTAAGGAACAGAATATACGCTTAAAAACGGCAAAAAAGACGCTTTATGAAGCGTCTTTTTATTTCTTCGCCATATATTTATTTAAAAACGAATCGGCGGTTGAAACCTGTGTTCCTTGATAATAGTACTTCACAATCTCATCAACTGTTTTGCCCTCTTTCGCCATAAAATTGGCTCCATACTGGCTCATTCCCACACCGTGGCCAAAGCCTTTTGTGGTAATGGTAATGGTGTCTCCGTTTCGTTTCCATTCAAAATCAGCTGAATTGAGGCCAAGCTTTTCGCGTATGTCCCTTCCTTTCAGCGTCTTGCCGTTAATGACGGCTGTTGCCACCTGATGGCCCGGTGTCTCTCCGGTAATTTTTCCGATTGTATTTGACCCATTCAGCTGGACGCCAAGCTTTTGTTCAAATTGCGCCACTGTAAAGGTTCTGGTGGCCTTATACTTCGGAGACTTTTTATCCCAAGAGCTTTTAACGCTTTTTAAATAAGGAATGGCACTTGTCCAATATGCTTCCGCATTTTCTGTATAGCCGTTGCTTGTGGAGAAAAAGGAGGCTTCAATCGGCTGGTTGTTGTACGTTAAGATTTTGCCTTGCGTACTGGCAACCGCATCTGTGATTTTTTTCAGCTTTGCTTCATAATCTGCGCCCCACTGTTTCTTCAGCTCCGCTTTGCTTTTGTACACCTGAAACATCTGAGTATCATCCACCAGCGAGCCTTTAGGGGCCTCTACTGCAGAATTTGAAACCATCAGTCTGACAATAAACGTTCTTGCGGCGAGAGCCTGAGCCTTCAGCGCTTCAGGTTCAAAGGTAGCTGGCATTTCGGAGGCGACGACTCCGATGACATACTCTTCAAGCGGAATATCTTCTACGGATTGATTGGCGGTTCGATAGACTGGAATAGAAACAGGCGATGCTTTCAATGTTTCCGCTCCTTTTGATTCTTGTATCGTGTTGACTGCTGTCTTTCCTGATTCTCCTCTGGTCCCGGCTTCTTTATTATGCTGAAACGGGATCACTAAGAGTGTGGGGACCAAGAGAATCAATGCACATAGTACGGATAGTGTGATTGCGAATTGTTTCATATTCAGCTGCCTCCTGCTCGGGATTCGACTCTAGTCTAGTCTATGGGCAGGGACAAGCTAATATGACTCTCCTTTTGGACAGAAACTTTATTTGTCATTTACGTATTCTTTTTTGCTATTTTGCGCATAATGATGATAATACACTAAAAATAAAAAAACAGTATGCCAGAATGACATACTGATTTTCAATCCTTTATGCGTTTAAGTCTGAGACAACTTCTTTGCTTTCTTGCTCAGAAGCAGACTCATCGTTTACACGTTCGATGTCTGCGCCAAGACCGGCAAGCTTCTGATGGAAATCAACATAACCGCGGTCTAAGTGTTTCAGTTCAGTAACACGTGTATGACCTTCAGCCACTAACCCCGCAAGAATCAACGCTGCGCCTGCACGCAAGTCAGTAGCTGCAACTTCAGCTCCTTGAAGCTGTACAGGGCCGTTAATAATCACAGAACGACCTTCAATCTTGATATCACCATTCATACGGCGGAATTCTTCCGCATGCATAAAACGGTTTTCAAAAACAGTTTCCGTAATCATGCTTGTGCCGCTTGCACGAAGCAGAAGCGCCATCATTTGTGACTGCATATCAGTCGGGAATCCAGGGTGAGGCATTGTTTTAATGTCGATCGGTTTCAGTTCTTTCGGACCGATCACACGAAGGCCTTCTCCTTCATCCTTAATCGTAACACCCATCTCTTCCATTTTTGCGATTAAAGAAGTGAGGTGTTCAGGAACCGCTCCTTTAACTAAAACATTTCCTTCAGTGATTGCAGCGGCAACCATGAATGTGCCCGCTTCAATACGGTCAGGTATAATATGGTGTCTTACGCCGTGAAGCTTGTCGACTCCTTCAATTTTAATGGTGCCGGTGCCCGCTCCGCGGATTTTTCCGCCCATGCCGTTGATATAGTTTGCTAAATCAACGATTTCAGGCTCTTTCGCCACGTTCTCAAGCGTTGTTGTTCCTTCAGCTAAAGCAGCTGCCATAATCAGGTTTTCTGTTGCTCCCACACTTGGGAAATCCAGATAGATTTTTGCGCCTTGCAGACGGCCTTTTACTTCAGCTTCAATGAAGCCATTACCGACTTTAATTTCTGCGCCCATTGCTTCAAAACCTTTTAAATGCTGGTCTATTGGTCTAGATCCAATTGCACATCCGCCTGGAAGCGCTACTCTTGCATGACCTGTACGCGCAAGAAGCGGCCCCATGACAAGCACAGACGCACGCATTTTACGCACATATTCAAAAGGTGCTTCAGTTTGCAAAGCGTATGAAGCATTTACAGTGACTTCATTATTCTCAAAATGCACATCTGCTCCTAAATGACGCAACAC
This sequence comes from Bacillus sp. B28, assembly GCF_029536185.1. Taxonomy (NCBI): domain Bacteria; kingdom Bacillati; phylum Bacillota; class Bacilli; order Caryophanales; family Bacillaceae; genus Bacillus; species Bacillus sp. B28. Next base: position 3,680,062 of record NZ_CP120511.1, read on the forward strand.
TTCATTAATTGTATATACATCGGAGAGCGTAGGTACATCACAAATTACGCTTTTTTCTTCACTTGCTAATAAAGATGCAGCGATAACTGGTAAAACGGCATTTTTAGCGCCTTCAACTTTGACTGTGCCGTTTAACTTTTGACCGCCGCGGACGATGATTTTTTCCAAGGTATTCCCCTCCGCGTCCCTAAATTCTCTATATTAATATTCAGTCGTAACGATTGGTGTGCCAACCGTAACGATATGTTTTCCGCCCATTCCTGCACTTCTAAGTGCAATTTGCAAATTCATTTTATGTTCTGAGGTCATGATAGACTCTTTCCACTCATCTGTATACGCAGAAATAGAAACGAAACTTGGCTCAACTACATGTTCAACAGATCTTGCTTGAAATTCATTTAATAACTGATTTGCTTTTTTTTGCAAAACAATATCCATATTATCATCTAAATGACCATTTAGACAAGTAAAAATAACTACTTTTTCTTGGAATATCCCGAGTGCCTGCCGTTCAAACTGTTCATATGTATCATTCCAGCTAATCGGTGTCTCAAGACTCATTTGCTCATATAATAAATACGAAGTTGGGTTGTGTTTTTTGAGGGTTGTGACAAGCTGCAGTTTAAAAGAAGTATGATTTTTTTTGTCAGTATACGTGCCAATGGCCTTTACTATTTGGTCTTCCTGTGCAAGTGCCCAATTATATTGACGATACTCTGATTTTAAACGTTGCACTTTTTGATAAAATTCTTTTTCGGTCAGAGACATATTTTGTTTTGCATGCAAAGTCCACTTATCAATTGACACATTCTGGCGTTCCATTCCCTCTGCAATTTGTGCTAATGGCGTTAACTCACTCGCATGAATCGTATGGAAAACAGCAATGACGAAACTTAATACAACAGATACTATAATAGCATAGCTTACTTGTTTTTTCTTCATTATGATCTCTCCCCCCTAATCTCCAGTTTTACCGGAGGCAAGGGGTGCCATACGTGGAATTCTTCGTCAAAACTCGCGTGATTACAGGAAGCGATTTAACCCGCTTCCCCAGCCATTCCCATGTTTTCGGCAATCAAAACCTATCAAAATAAATAGGGAAGCTGCTGTGAATAATTAAGGTAATCCAAAAAGAAGTTTCCGACAGTCGTTCCGATTGCAATGGTCAGCAAAATCATTAGAAGTCTTGCCTGCAGGACTTTGCCTTTTCTGATTAACGGATCAATATTGACGGCTTGCAGCGCCCACCAAGTGACCGCGATAAAAATCAAGTGAACGATAATGCCAATTGCAGCCTGCTGTCCCAATACACTCATCTATACGCACTCCTTTCATCCATTCTCCGCTTTATACCCTTTCTTATTATATAAGAAGAAGAGATAAAGATGATACATTTTATACAGAACGGAATATTCATCCAAAACTAGGGCTAATCCCCGCTTAAACAGCGGCTCTTTTGCATGGTATACTTTTTTGGAAAGGAGCTGGCAATTATGAATCATTCATTTTTTCAGCCTGAAAAGCAATATGGTGAGGACTTGCCTGTATTTGAGCAGGAATGGGAAGCAATTGCATTCTATTATGATTATAGACAGTCACAGATTGAAGAACTGAATGAATTGTGTCAGTTTTATAACATTTCTCTCACCCAAACGAGAGAAAGCCTCGAAGAACTTGAACATCTTTATTTTCAAAGCATACAAGAGCTTTTGCTTGCTGATTGGAATCTTCCTATTGAAGAATTCGAGAAGATGATCAGTGTTTATCTTATAGATTGTGTGATTGCCCATCACGAAGATGCCGAATGGATCGTAAAGCCTTATCCGTATACAGACGGGGCTTATACAATGGGCTTTAGAAGGCACCGTAAATCATGGCATACCGTGAATTGCTGTGACCGTTTATACTTGCGTCAAAAAGAGAGTCAGCCGCTGCTGTCACTGTTTGATTCTCTTGTGCAGTCATAAAAAAATCCTTCTCTTAATGAGAAGGATTTTTTTATTATTTCCCTGCTACATCCAATCTGTTCAAAGCCCGCTGTAATGCAAGCTCAGCCCGACGAATGTCAGTATCATCTGATTGAGAATTCAAACGCTCCTGCGCCCGCTGACGTGCAGCTTCAGCGCGCTCTTTATCGATGCCTTCCGCTGTCTCAGCAGTTTGGGCAAGGATGGTCACCTGATCAGGACGTACTTCTATAAATCCGCCGCTGACGGCAACCAATTCAGTCTGTCCGTCTTTTTTCAGACGAACAGCGCCGATTTTAAGAGGAGCCACGGTTGGAATATGACCTGGCAAAATACCGAGATCGCCGCTTTCGGCTCTCACACTCACCATTTCGATATTCGCATCGTATACTGGGCCGTCGGGAGTAACGATATTGACTTGAACGGTCTTCATGCTTTTACCCTCCTAGGACCAGTTTAAACTTCTACACCCATTTCTTTTGCTTTCTCAATAACTTCTTCGATACGGCCTACAAGACGGAACGCATCTTCAGGAAGATGGTCGTATTTGCCGGCTAAGATTTCTTTGAAACCTTGAACCGTTTCTTTTACAGGCACGTAAGAACCTTTTTGTCCAGTGAACTGTTCAGCCACGTGGAAGTTTTGAGAAAGGAAGAACTGAATGCGGCGTGCGCGTTGAACGACAAGTTTATCTTCGTCACTCAATTCATCCATACCGAGAATCGCAATGATATCCTGAAGCTCTTTGTATCGCTGAAGCGTTGATTGAACTTCACGGGCTACCGCATAATGCTCTTCTCCGACAATTTCTGGAGCGAGGGCGCGTGATGTAGAAGCCAACGGATCAACCGCAGGGTAGATACCCATCTCAGTTAACTTACGCTCAAGGTTTGTTGTCGCATCCAAGTGAGCGAACGTCGTTGCCGGCGCCGGGTCAGTGTAGTCATCGGCAGGCACGTAGATCGCCTGGATAGATGTAACGGATCCAACGTTTGTAGACGTGATACGCTCTTGAAGCTGACCCATTTCAGTTGCAAGCGTCGGCTGATAACCAACCGCAGAAGGCATACGGCCAAGAAGGGCAGAAACCTCTGAACCCGCTTGTGTGAAACGGAAGATGTTATCGATGAAGAACAGTACGTCCTGTCCTTGCTCATCACGGAAATGCTCAGCCATTGTAAGACCTGTCAGTGCAACACGCATACGTGCGCCCGGCGGCTCGTTCATTTGTCCGAATACCATGGCTGTTTTGTTGATTACGCCAGAGTCGCTCATCTCGTAGAAAAGGTCGTTCCCTTCACGAGTACGCTCTCCTACGCCGGCGAATACAGAGATACCGCCGTGCTCTTGCGCGATGTTGTTGATCAATTCCTGGATTAATACGGTTTTACCTACACCGGCACCGCCGAACAATCCGATCTTACCGCCCTTGATATATGGAGCAAGCAAGTCAACAACTTTAATTCCTGTTTCAAGGATTTCAACTTCTGTTGAAAGCTGATCAAATGAAGGAGCCTGTCTGTGAATCGGGTCCTTCTTCGCATCTGCAGGAACCGGCTCATTTAAATCAATATTTTCTCCGAGTACGTTAAATACACGGCCCAGTGTCACATTACCAACCGGAACTGAAATCGGCGCTCCCATATCGACAGCTTCCATTCCGCGCTGAACACCATCCGTAGATGCCATTGCGATTGTACGGACTGTGTCATCGCCTAAATGAAGAGCGACCTCAAGCGTTAAATCAATACCTACTTCGTTTTCACTTCCAGCCGGCTGTGAAATTTTAATCGCATTATATATTTCAGGTAAGTGACCGTCTTCAAAACGTACGTCGACAACTGGTCCTAATACCTGGCTAACGCGTCCTTTCTTCATCGCTATCCCTCCTGACAAAATCTTTCTATTCTAAAGCGGCTGCTCCGCCGACAATTTCCGTAATTTCTTGTGTGATCGCTGCTTGGCGAGCGCGGTTGTAAGAAAGCGAAAGTGAATCGATAAGATCCTTCGCATTGTCTGTCGCGTTTTTCATCGCCGTCATTCTTGCAGCATGTTCACTTGCTTTACTGTCAAGAAGCGCACCGAAGATTAAGCTTTCTGCGTATTGAGGAAGCAAAACCTCCAGAACCTCCTCTTCAGACGGTTCAAATTCATAAGACGCCGTTCTTTTTCCGCCGCCGCCCAAATCAGATAGCGGCAGAAGTTTTTTCTCCGTCACTTCTTGAGAAATGGCGCTGACATAATGGTTATATACAAGGTGCAATTCATCAAATGCACCGTCTATAAACATTTGAATCGTTTGACGGGCAAGGTCCTTAATTTCTGAAAACGACACTTCGTCTCCAAGTCCTGTTAACTCGGAAATGATCGGAATGTCGCGTTTTTTAAAGAAATCACGGCCCACTCGTCCGATAACGATCACTGCATACTCATCCTTAGACTGATGACGTTCTTGAATGGCCTGATAAGCACTTCGTAAAACCGAACTGTTAAAAGCGCCAGCAAGACCGCGGTCAGATGTAATAACGAGGTATGCCGTCTTTTTCACTTCTCTGCTGAGAAGCATCGGATGTTTCGCGCTGCCGGATACTTTTCCGACATTTGATACAACCTCTTGGATCTTATCCATATAGGGCACAAATGATTTTGCATTGTTTTCAGCACGATTCAGCTTAGCTGCAGATACCATCTGCATGGCTTTTGTAATCTGGCTCGTTTTTTTCGTTGACGTGATCCTTGACTTAATATCGCGTAATGAGGCCAAAGATTTCACCACCTTTTCTCTTCATTTGCGTAAAAAGAGAGAAAAAGAGAACCTTTTTCTCTCATCAGCATTCGAGTTAGTTGCTTGGTGCAAATGTGCGTTTGAAGCCTTCGATTGCAGCAGCGAAGTCTTCATCAGCAGGAAGGTTCCCTGTTTTTGCAATTCCGTCAAGCAGCTCTTTATGGTTTTGGTCAAGGTACATGTAGTACTCTTCTTCAAAACGTCTGATGTCCGCTACAGGAATATCATCAAGATATCCTTTTGTCAGCGCATAAAGAATGGCTACCTGTTTTTCAACCGGAAGCGGCTTATTCAGATCCTGCTTCAGTACTTCAACTGTGCGCGCACCGCGGTTCAGTTTCGCCTGAGTCGCTTGGTCGAGGTCAGATCCGAATTGAGCGAATGCTTCCAACTCACGGTATGATGCAAGATCAAGACGCAATGTTCCTGATACTTTTTTCATCGCTTTGATTTGCGCGGAACCGCCGACACGTGATACAGACAATCCGGCGTTGATCGCTGGGCGTACGCCTGAGAAGAACAAATCAGATTGCAGGAAGATCTGTCCGTCGGTGATGGATATAACGTTTGTCGGGATATACGCTGAGATATCTCCGGCTTGAGTTTCTACGAACGGCAGAGCTGTAATTGATCCTGCGCCTTTCGCGTCGCTAAGCTTTGCTGCACGCTCAAGCAGACGGGAATGAAGATAGAATACATCCCCCGGGAACGCTTCACGGCCTGGCGGACGGCGAAGAAGCAAGGACAGCTCACGGTAAGCAGCCGCTTGTTTAGAAAGATCATCGTATACAACAAGAACGTGCTTGCCATTGTACATAAATTCTTCTGCCATTGTAACCCCTGCATACGGAGCAAGGTACAGAAGCGGTGCCGGCTGTGACGCAGACGCCGTTACAACAATTGTATAATCAAGCGCGCCGTGCTTACGCAATGTTTCTACTACGCCGCGGACTGTAGATTCTTTTTGACCGATCGCTACATATACGCAGATCATGTCTTGGTCTTTTTGGTTTAAGATCGAATCGATCGCAACAGATGTTTTACCTGTTTGACGGTCACCGATGATCAGCTCACGCTGGCCGCGGCCGATCGGAATCAGTGCATCAATTGCTTTAATACCAGTTTGAAGCGGTTCATGAACGGATTTACGGTCCATAACACCAGGTGCCTGGCTTTCGATCGGACGTGTTTTGCTTGTGAGGATCGGGCCAAGTCCGTCCACCGGCTGACCTAACGGGTTCACAATACGGCCGATTAATTCTTCACCGACAGGAACCTCCATGATGCGGCCTGTTCTTTTTACTTCGTCCCCTTCACGGATCTCTGTGTAAGGTCCTAAGATAACGATACCTACGTTTGATTCTTCAAGGTTTTGAGCCATACCCAAAACGCCGTTTGAAAATTCAACAAGTTCACCGGCCATACAGTTGTCAAGACCGTGTACACGAGCGATACCGTCACCGACTTGGATGACTGTACCTACGTCATGAACTTCAATTTCAGATTGATAATTTTGTATTTGCTGTTTTATCAGCGTGCTAATCTCTTCAGCTTTGATGCTCACTTAGGTTTCACCCCTTCTATCGATTTTCCCCGGCAAGTTGACGTTCAATGCGCTGAAGCTTTCCGCTTACGCTGCCGTCAAAAATCCGGTTTCCAATGCGGACTTTAATGCCGCCTATTAAATCCGTCTGCACTTCATTTCTGATTCTCAGTGAAGCGACTCCGGCTTTTTTTGCAAACACTTGTGATAATGATGAAATTTCCGCATCCGTCAGCGGTTTAACTGAATATACAATCGCGTCTTCTGTTTGACGGGCCTCGTTTGCGAGTTTCACAAACTCATCTGTGAGATCAGGCACAATTGATGCCCGGTGACGGTCAATCAAAAGAAAAATCGTATGGAGCACGGACTGTGATAAAGATCCAAAAGCGTTTTGGATGAGTTCTTTTTTCTTTGCGCCCGGCACCTTCGGATGGTTTAACACATCATTTAGCGCTTTTTCATTTTGAAATACTTCTTTTACAACTTTTAGCTCTTCTTCTACCTGATTGAGCTGAGAGGACTCATTGGCAATATCGAAAAGAGCTGATGCATATCGTTTAGAGACAGCTGATCCACTCATCGGCTTTCTCCTACCTCTTTAAGATAGTCCTGGATCAATTTCTCTTGAGCCTGTTCATCCAGTTCTTTTTCGATCACTTTCGACGCAATCATGACAGAAAGAGACGCTACTTGCTCACGGAGAGCAGAAACCGCCTGTTCTTTTTCCTTCACGATTTCAGTTCTGGCTGCTTCTTTCAGACGTTCAGATTCTGCACGCGCAGCCTGAATAATCTCTTCTTTTTGGTTCTCTCCCAGTTTCTTCGCGTTTTCGATAAGCGTTTGGGATTCCTGTCTTGCTTCTTTTAACATAGCGCGCTGCTCGTCAATAAGCTGCTGCGCTTCTTTATTTTTTTCTTCAGCAGACGTAATTTCTCCAGCGATATGATCTTCACGCTGTTTCATTATGTTTAATAGCGGCCCTAAAGCGTATTTCTTCAGAAGCGCTAATAAAATTAACATAGCTAACAGTTGGAACAGGATATCTCCGCCGTTAAACGACAGTCCTAGTTCAAGTGGTAATTGAGACATCTACTACGGCAACTCCCTTCTGCAGGTTTTTCTTTGCTGATCCAGCAGCCGCACTTGTCTCTTTTCAGCCGGCAAGGCGGGATGCTTATCAGACATAAAGCAATGGCGAAGGTTCTCTTGGAATGATCTTCGCCATTTTTAGTTCATATAAGGCTTTTATGCTTAGCCAAAGAACGCTAAGAATGCGATAACGACAGCGATAATAGGAAGGGCCTCAACTAATGCGATACCCATGAACATAAGCGTTCTAAGTTCTTTACCTGCCTCCGGCTGACGGGCGATCCCCTCTACCGTACGTGAAACAATCAAACCGTTACCAATACCTGCACCAAGTGCGCCTAAACCAATTGCAATCGCAGCTGCTATTAAATTCATGAAAAAGTTCCTCCTTTAAAATGTTATCCGTTTGGATATAATGTTTTAATGATCATTACTGATTTTATGAGACATGTACACCATCGTCAGCATCGTAAAAATAAACGCCTGGATGGCACCTATAAATAAACTGAATGCCTGCCATGCCAGCATCGGCAGAATGGCACCGATTGTACCGACAAGTCCGAGAACCACGCTTTGCGAATAGAAGCTTGTCGCTAATCCCGCAAGCAGGCCGAGAAGAATCTCACCGGCGAAGATGTTACCGTAAAGCCGCAAACCGAGAGTCAGCGTATTCGCAAACTCTTCTATGATTTTCATCGGGAGCATGAACGGAACAGGTCTTAAATACTCCTTGGAATATTCCTTGAGCCCTTTCATCTTTACACCATAATAATGGGTTAAAGCGACGACCATTACGGCAAGCGTTAATGTAATGGCAGGATCGGCTGTCGGAGATTTCCACCAGAGCTCATGTCCGATTGTGACAGAGAACGGCAGCCCCAGCATATTCGACACAAATATGTACATCAGCAATGTGACACCAAGTGCCAAGAAGTTAGCCCCTGTTTTCAAATCCATTGTACTGCCGATAATATTGCGGACAAAATCAACAATCCATTCCATAAAGTTCTGGGCTTTTCCGGGACGGATCGAAAGCGTTCTTGTGGTAAGGATGGCAATCAATAACACGATCACACTCGCCACAGTAATCATCAGAATGTTTGTCAGATTAAAAGTAAGTCCTAGAAATTCAATAGTTCTGTATTCATGATTCAAAGGGTTTTCACCTCTCTTCCATTGATGAACGTTTAAGCTGGATAAAGGAATCTATCATAATGACAGGATAAATTGTCATTAATCCAATAACTGTACTTGCCATATGAAAATGCTCGGGATATTTATAGGCGACAGCCGCAGCAAGAATCGCATTGCACCACCGCGCTGCGCTCCCAAGGGATCGTATGGACTTGCCTTTCGCAACGGCCCTGTCAAAAGCATTCATTCTTCTGACGAGCAGTAAAAAATTAAACAAACTGAAAACAGTTCCCAGAATAAGGCCTAAAAAAACGGTTTTATACGCTGTTAAACCATAACCCAGTACATACGCTGCCAAAATGAACAATAGATATTTTCGTTGTCTGCTAAATTGTAGCTTGGGATCGTCCATCAACTATCTGTCTCCTGATGAAAAAATAATATATTTCTTGGATACGGCAAAATCAGCGGTTAACCCTAGTAGAAGACCTTTTTTGTCCGGCAAAACGGGCCTGTTCGAAAAAATCATTCATCCGCAAGCCTTGCAGGGATGCTGTTTCATTCGCTTGAATAAATCCTCATAAAACGGGTTTTCTGGGAGGATTTACATTGGGGATGAGGACTATAATGAAAGCTATGAAAACCTTCTCATAATACCCTCGTTTAGCATACAATAGCCCCTAACATGTGTCAATCTGTTTAAAGTTAAAAAACTTTTTATACTGTAAGCCTCCACAGAATGTTCACATTTTCACCTATAATTGTATAGAGATTCACCGAATAGCAAATAACTGGATAACATAAAAAAGAAAACCCGTTGGCGGGTTTTCTTTTTTATTTTGTTCCGAACATACGGTCTCCTGCGTCTCCGAGACCCGGAACGATATAACCTTTTTCATTTAATTTTTCATCAAGCGCCGCTATGTAAATATCCACGTCAGAATGATGCTTCTGCAATTCTTCCACACCTTCAGGCGCAGCTACAAGACACATGAAACGAATGTTTTTCGCACCGCGTTTTTTCAGGCTGTTAATCGCTTCAACTGCGGAACCGCCTGTGGCCAGCATAGGGTCAACCACGATGAATTCACGCTCTTCCACATCAGAAGGAAGCTTCACATAGTATTCCACGGGTTTTAAGGTTTCAGGATCACGGTACAGACCGACATGTCCCACTTTTGCCGCAGGGATCAGTTTCAAGATGCCTTCAACCATTCCTAAACCTGCTCTGAGAATAGGAACAACCCCGAGTTTTTTCCCTGAGATGACTTTTGATTTCGCAGTCTGAACCGGTGTGTTGATATCCACTTCCTCTAGAGGGAGATCACGGGTAATTTCAAACGCCATAAGTGTAGCTACTTCGTCTACAAGCTCTCTAAAATCCTTCGTGCCTGTCTCTACATTCCGAATATATGTCAGCTTGTGCTGAATTAAAGGATGATCAAATACATAAACCTTTCCCATACTGTGTTTCAGCTCCTTTTTTATTGTCCCATCGACAATTTCACACTTCTATTGATTCTACAAAAAAAGACATTGAGTTTCAAGGAACATCGTCAAAAAACCCGCCGGGCATAAGCCCGAGCGGGTTTTTCAATCTTAGTAATCTAATTCTTTATATAGAGGGAACTTGCCAGTCAGAGCAGCTACGCGCTGTCTTGCTTCTTCAAGTTTTCCTTCATCTTCGTGGTTTTTCAATGCAAGCGCAATGATGGCACCGACTTCATCCAATGCCTCTCCGTCAAAACCGCGGCTTGTCACAGCAGCTGTTCCGAGACGGATACCGCTTGTTACGAACGGTTTTTCAGGATCGTATGGAATCGCGTTTTTGTTTGATGTAATCCCGATTTCATCAAGCACATGCTCTGCAACCTTACCTGTCAGTCCGAGAGAACGAAGATCAACCAGGATGAGGTGGTTGTCAGTTCCGCCTGAAACGAGCTGAATGCCCTCTTTTGTTAATGATTCTGCAAGACGCTTCGCGTTTGAAATCACGTTTTGTGCGTATGTTTTGAAATCATCGCGCAATACTTCGCCGAATGAAACAGCTTTTGCGGCAATTACGTGCATCAGCGGTCCGCCTTGAATGCCAGGGAAGATGGACTTATCAATTTTCTTGCCGAACTCTTCACGGCAAAGGATCATACCGCCGCGAGGTCCGCGAAGTGTTTTATGTGTCGTTGTTGTCACGAAATCAGCGTAAGGAACCGGGTTTGGATGAAGGCCTGCCGCAACAAGTCCTGCGATATGCGCCATATCCACCATAAAGTAAGCGCCGACTTCATCAGCAATTTCACGGAATTTCTTGAAGTCGATTGTACGAGGATACGCACTTGCTCCTGCCACGATTAGCTTAGGCTTGTGAGCGAGGGCTTTTTCACGCACGTCATCGTAATCAATATGTTGAGTTTCTTTATCTACGCCGTACTCAACAAAGTTATATTGAACACCGCTGAAGTTAACTGGACTTCCGTGTGTTAAATGACCGCCGTGGGAGAGGTTCATCCCAAGTACAGTATCGCCTTGTTCCAAAATCGTGAAATAGACAGCCATGTTTGCTTGTGCGCCTGAATGAGGCTGAACGTTTACATGCTCCGCTCCAAAGATTTCCTTCGCGCGGTCACGAGCGATATCTTCAACGACATCGACGTGCTCACATCCGCCATAATAGCGTTTGCCAGGATATCCTTCAGCGTATTTGTTTGTTAAAACAGAACCTTGTGCTTCCATAACCGCTTCACTTACAAAGTTTTCAGAAGCAATCAATTCGATCTTAGTCTGTTGGCGTTCACGCTCATTTTTAATGGCGTTAAACACCTGTTCGTCTTGCGCAGGTAAATGTTTCATCAGCGAGATCCTCTCCTATCCGTATCCTGTTCTTTGTTTTTACCACCACTATTGTACATGGTTTTTTAGGCCGATGTAAAAGATTATTTTCAAAAAAACGAAAATTTTATTGGCAAAAACGAATATTTATAACTTAAATTTAATTTAAAGTTCGGAATTTATTTCAGCAGCGAAAATTAAAGAAAAGACTGGCCCATGCAGTCCTTTCTCATTCACACTCATAAACTGCCCGCATTCCGCCGATCAGCTTTGGCCGTGTGCGCGCCAATGTCACATGGGCAGCACCGAGACTGTTCTGAGAAATGCGTACAGGAACAGCAACCTGCTTTAAGTGCATGCCGATAAACGTGTCGCCTATATCTATTCCGGCATCTGCCTGAATGGTTTCTACCAGAACAGGAGACTTCATTTGCTTAAACGCATAAGAAGCCATCGCCCCGCCCGCTTTTGGAACAGGTACAGCGGAAACGGCCGGAAGCCTGAACAGCTCGGCCGTTTCTTCCTCCACTACAAGCGCTCTGTTTAAATGCTCGCAGCATTGAAACGCCAGATGGATTCCCGTTTTTCCCTTCAGCTCTGCAAGTCCGCTGTAGATGCTTTCCGCGATGTCTGTACTGCCCGATGTGCCGATATGGCTGCCGGCCACTTCGCTTGTGCTGCATCCAAGGACAAAGAGCTGATTTTCTTTCAATCCCGCTTTGTCCTGAAACTCTGACAGCATCGTCTTCCACGTTTGTGTGATCTCACTCATTGAGCAGCACCCCTACAGGTTTTTCTCTTCATAGTCCGAGATTTTTCCGATGCGGGTTTGATGTCTTCCGCCAGTAAATTCAGTGGTCAGCCAGATTTTCGCAATTTCACGTGCCAAACCGGGTCCAATCACCCGCTCGCCCATTGCGAGGATATTAGTATCGTTATGTTCTCTCGTCGCCTTTGCACTGAATGTATCATGTGCCAGCGCACAGCGGATGCCTTTGACTTTATTGGCGGAAATACTCATGCCAATGCCTGTCCCGCAAATTAAAATGCCTCTGTCCACTTCACCGTTTACTACTTTCTCGGCCACCGGAAAAGCATAGTCCGGATAATCGACAGATCCGCTGCCGCAGTCACAGCCCATATCAACATATTCAATTTGCAATTCGTCCATTAGATCCTTGATTTCGTTTCGAATGTGAACGCCGCCATGATCCGATGCTATGGCTACTTTCATCAGCTTTTCCTCCCAGCGTGTGTGATGCGGTCCGCCCGCTTTGTTGACCGCGCAGCCTGTCCGCTCATTGATTCACACCATATCGATGTGCTTTTCACTATATTCTACTCCTTCACGCAGGATTTGCAAATGACCTGTTTTCAGATTCTCTGACAAGTTATTTGCCGTCATTTTTCAATCGTTCTGCCAGCTGCCGAAGAAGCTCTTCAAGCTCATCTCTCGTTTTTTTGTAGATCTCAATGGGGCACCCAAACGGGTCTATAATATCGCCCCGGCTTCCTGTCACATATTCTTTTAGCGTAAACACTTTATCACGATAACGTTCGAATTGGCTGACGATAACCTGTTTGTGCTGGTGGGTCATTGCCAGAACCAAATCTGCCGATTCCATATGTTCTTCAGTTAATGGCGAAGAAACATGATTAAGGGCAATGCGCTTTTCAAAAAGCGCTTCGACCGCGTGAGGCGACGCTTTCCCGTTAGGTGAGGCAAATACGCCTGCCGAGCGGACGCTGACATCCAGCCCTTCCGCTTCTGCAATTGATTTAAAAAGCGCCTCAGCCATTGGACTGCGGCACGTATTTCCAGTACAGACAAAAATGATGTTCATGTCAGTCACCCCTTATTTTTTCTATTATATATGAAGAAAAAAGAAACGGCGACAGCGTTTCTTTTATTGGGATATTAAATTGGCAAAAGCAGCTTAAGGCCAAATACGATTAATATGGTCCCCCCAAGCGCCTCACTGTATGAGCCGAGCCAGGACTGCACTTGCTTTCCGATCAGCAGGCCCAGCCAAGTCAAAATCATGCTGAAAAGCCCAAACAGGGTAACGGTGAGAAGCGGATGCGAGCCGTATATTCCAAGGCTCAGACCGACGGAGAAACTATCGAGGCTGACGCCGACTGCAAATAACAATAAGCCAGGCCCAGCCGGTGACATCAAACGTTCTTCTGACTGTTTAAAAGATGCGATCACCATTTGAACACCGAGAACAAACAGCAGCGAACCCCCGATATATACGGCTACCATGCCGAGGAGCCCTGACAGCATATTTCCCGCCGCCATCCCTCCGAGAGGCATGATGACGTGAAAGAGACCGATAATGAATCCAATATAGATGATCTGCTTTTTTCTGAGTTTGACCATGCCCATTCCGAGGCCGACAGAAAAAGCATCCATACCTAAAGCAAACGCCATGATGCTTAAGGTAATCAGTTCGCCTATAAACATCTCCGACATCACATACATAACCCCCTTGGACACGCCCGCTTTTTTAGCCTATGCGTGTCCAAAAGGGGTTAGAACTTCTGACTGTGTCAGCGAATCACTCTTCCTCCGGCTGCTTTCATCAGCCTGTTCATAATAGCAAGTCCGACGCCTGTGTCAGGAAACGATTCTGCAATAATAAAATCAACCTTTTCTTCATCAAAACTGCGCAATGCATCATAAAGGGCTGCCGCTACTGTTTCAAGCTGATCTCTTCTGCCGCAGCTCTTCACATAGTCAGCCGAATAAAAATCCGCATTTTCTTCTGTCGTCAGGACGCCGACCCGTTTTCCGCCCTGCTGATATTCTTGAATAAGCGTTTGAATGCGCTCAGGGCTTCCTTCAGAAATAACAAGCGGCGCTGACGGCGCGTAATGTGTATATTTCATTCCCGGAGAAATCGGCTTCTCATTTTGATCAGCAAGCCCTTTATCCACAAGAATCGGTCCGATTTCGGCTTCTATTTGTTCTTTTGTAATGCCGCCCGGACGAAGGAGCACAGGGGTTTCTCCTGCACATGAAAGTACGGTTGATTCGACACCGATTCCCGTAGATCCCCCATCCATCAATCCCGCTATGCGGCCATCCAAGTCGTGAGCCACGTGTTCAGCCTTTGTCGGGCTTGGTTTGCCCGATAAATTAGCACTCGGCGCTGCAATCGGGAGACCCGCGGCACGGATGAGTGCCAGAGCCAGCGGATGATCAGGCATTCTGACGGCCACTGTATCCAACCCTGCTGTTACACGGGGTGACAGCGCACCAGGTTTACAAGGCAAAATCAGTGTAAGCGCCCCTGGCCAAAAGCGCTTCATTAATATTTTCGCCTTGTCTGGCGCCGGGCCTGTTAAACCGTCAAGCTGGCTGATATCCGCAATGTGGACAATCAGTGGATTATCACTCGGCCGCCCTTTCGCCTCATATATTTTTTTGACAGCATCTGTGCTTTTCGCATTTGCGCCGAGACCATATACAGTTTCTGTCGGAAACGCGACAACCTCATTTCCTCGGAGCAAAGCGGCTGCTTGTGCAATTTGTGGATCATTTGTGGATAACTCGTCCATTACATCCACAAACCATCTTTTCGTTTTCATTTCTGACCAAACTCCTTATTCACAACAATAAAACGATCGTTTTACGCGTGTAATCCTTTTGAAAGTATAAAAGATGTCCTGTAATAAAACAAGCGTTATCCACAAATTGTGGACAACGCATATAAAGAAGTGGATAAGTTTGTGTATAAATCTCACTTATCCGGATGTTTTTTTCATTAAGACGGCCCCTTCCGCTTGCCTTGATTCACAGAAGTGATCCGAGGCAAACAGCTCTTCCGGCACACTCTCCGCCCGTTCAAAGCCTATGGCCCCCAGGAAATCAGCCGAAGAATGCTGATTGGCTACCAAGTATACGGTTTTAATCTCATGCTTTTCACAAAGCACCTCCATGCTTTGAAAGAGCGATACAATATGACCTTGGTGAAGCTTGTCCGATATCACAAGTGAGCGAAGCAGGGCTTGATCGCAGCTGATTTTTTCGATCCCCAGACAGCCGGCTATGTTTTTCTCGCTGTCCTCCAGCATCAGAAACTGGGTGAACCCTTCCTTTACGCCCTCATGATTCGTTTTGGCCTGTTTTAAAAATTCCTCAAGTATGTCTCCATCCTTTTCCCTTGCCACCCGCAGTTGATAAAACATTCGTTCACCCCGTTTTCAGCGTTCTTTCTTCCAATCTATGAGGCAAATCTATTTTTAGACCTGGTGATTAAGAAAAAAGATCGGAAAACCATTCTACAACGAAGAATTTCACTTCTGTATTGTCTTCTTTCTCTTTCTCATCTTCTTTTTCAGCTTTCTCCGCTTTGGCTGTTAAGTCCTCAAGCGCTTTTTCCGTTTGTTTTTTTGAGGCTTCTTGATCTTCTTGTTCTTTTACAGCTTCCCCATTCGAAAAATCAAGAAAGCAGAGCGGCGGGAATAATACGCACCACCAATTGGCGCCTTCACCGTTTCCAAGCGTAATCAGAATGGCTTCGTATTCTCCAGCAGGATATACCATGCTGCCGTAAAGTTTTGTCGGAAATGAGATTTTGTCAAAATCAACAGATATTGATTGACTGGCGCCTTCTTTTTCCATGGTTTCTTTTGCAATTTCCTTGATCTCAGGCAGCTTTGAGCGGATCAAACGCCGCGCTTCTTCAATAGAAGTAATATCCTTGACCCATGTTGTGATTTCTTTATTGACGGCGTCTCTGATATGACGCTTTAATTCTTGGTCCTCGTCACGATCGCTGTTTGCCAATATTCTCAGGCGAATCGCCTCGTCCGGAATGACAACCGGCTCATTTTCAGATTGCTGTGCCGTCTCTTCTTTCGCCAATCCTACGATTGCCCCAGATAATAAAAGAAACATATATATACAAATGATAACTGTTTTTTTCATCAGTCCCCACCGTTCCTCTCCGTGCTTTGTATCTAGCCCTATTATGGACAAGGAACGTATGGAGTAAACCTGCAGCGGCAAAAAAATCTAGCAAGCTTTTAATCTAATTTATGGTACGATAGTGTTTTAGGAGGTTTAAAATGAAATATAATTACACAGTGCTGCTGTCAGCGTTCACGATGTCAGTTCTTTATTCGATTATTTACATTCATTCCTTTATTATAGCTGCTCTCGTAACGATGGCCTTTTATTTCTTATTTCCTTATTTACTATTCGCGCTGCCGCTTCAGATCATGATGAATAAAAAGCCGAAACGGTTCAGCCCTTTGTACTTGCTGTATTATCTTGCCGCGGCGTTTATCGCCAACGCGATCATCTTTGGCGTGCTGCAGCCTTCCGGGCAATCCCTGCTTCAAAATACAGCCTTTTACATCTTCGCTGTATTAACAGCTGTTGTCTACTGGATATGGGATTCTGTTTTGCTGCAAAAAAAGGAAGCCTCCTAAGGGCTTCCTTTTTCATTAGATCAAAACGGTCAATAGATAACATAGAATAGAAGGTATGGCAGCAACAAAGAAAGCAGCTGATATGTTCAACCGGGCTGTCCGGCCTTCTTTGGTTTCTGAATGATAATTCGCCCGCTGGTCGCTTCCGCTTACAGCTAAACCCGATGTCACAATGGCAAGCCCGATCAAAACAAGAGACGCAATGCCGAAAATGAATTCATAAGAAATGGCTTGCGCAAAAATAGAACCCACCATACTTTCAATGGCAATAAGTAAAATTCCTGCTGTCAGGGCCTTTTTCATCTTTTACATCCCCTTTGCTGGTGTTAAAACAGCTTGCTGGTCCCGTTCTTATCTCAACTCACCAGCAAGCTGCTTATTTATTCTTATGAATTACCGCGCATATGGTTCTGTCTTTTCCGTTAATATCCTTCAGGACTTCAACTTCCGCATCCTTAAACGCATGCAGAATCAGCTCTTTTACAGCTGCGCCCTGCTTCCACCCGATTTCAAAGACGACAAGCACGGTATTCTTCATGACCAGCGGAATGGCTTCCATAAACCGCTTATAAAATTTCAGCCCGTCTCCGCCGTCAGTGAGGGCATGCAAAGGTTCATGGAAACGGACAATCTCAGATAAATCGGCCATTTCTTCTTCAGAAATATAAGGAGGGTTTGAGACGATAATATCCGCTTTTTTCCCTTCCTTAATAAAGGGCTCAAGCAGGTCGCCTTGAAGAAAATGCACCTCCGCTCCGAGCTTTTCCGCATTGGCTGAAGCAACGTCCAGCGCCTCTTTGGAGATATCAATCGCTGAAACAGAAAAGTTTTTGTTTTCCAGTGCAAGCGTGACGGCTATTGCGCCGCTGCCGGTGCCGACATCTACCACTTCGAGCTGCTCTCCTTCAGAAAAGACACTTCTATATTTCTCAAGAAGATGGCAGACAACCTCTTCCGTTTCCGGACGCGGGATCAGTACATCATCATTCACCATAAATTCCCGTCCGTAAAAAAACTCTATTCCGATAATGTACTGAACCGGTACGCCTTCTTTGTGCATATCGACGTGGCGTTTAAAGCGATACAGCTCATCTTCACCGATCGGTTCCTGCAGGCTGGCGAGCAGCTTGCTTCTATCCATTCCGGTATCATAAAGCAAAAGCAGCTCAGCCGCATTTTCTTCTCTTCCCGCTTCCGTTAAATAAGAAGAAGCCCATTTCAGGGCTTCAAATATCGTCTTCATCTTAACTATCCGCCTGCTGAAGCTTGCTTGCCTGATCTTCTACAATCAGTGTTTCAACCACTTCGTCAAGTTTTCCTTCAAGAATCTGATCAAGCTTTTGAATGGTCAGGCCGATTCTGTGATCCGTCACACGGTTTTGCGGGAAGTTGTATGTGCGGATACGCTCAGAGCGGTCACCTGATCCGACAGCCGATTTCCGTGTTTGATCATATTCAGCCTGTGCTTCCTGCTGAAATTTATCGTAGATTCTGGCACGGAGAACCTTCATTGCTTTTTCTTTGTTTTTGATTTGAGATTTTTCATCCTGGCATGATACGACAACGCCTGTCGGCAAATGCGTCAGACGAACGGCAGACATTGTCGTGTTCACGCTTTGTCCGCCCGGTCCGCTTGAAGCAAACGTATCAACACGGATATCCTTCTCATGAATGTCAACCTCTACCTCTTCGGCCTCAGGAAGACATGCTACTGTTGCAGTAGAAGTATGAATACGGCCGCCTGATTCTGTTTCCGGAACACGCTGAACACGGTGAGCGCCGTTTTCATATTTGAGTTTAGAATATGCGCCGCTGCCCGTAATCATAAAGATGATCTCTTTGTAGCCGCCCGTTCCGGTTACACTTGCTTCCATGACCTCGGTTTTCCAGCCTTGAAGCTCGGCATAGCGGGAATACATTCTGTACAGGTTGCCTGCAAATAAAGCGGCTTCATCTCCGCCTGCAGCTCCGCGGATCTCCATGATAACGTTTTTATCATCATTAGGATCTTTCGGGATCAGGAGCACCTTCAGACGTTCTGACAGTGTTTCCGTTTCTTTCTGGAGTTCAGAAATCTCTTCCTTCACCATGTCGCGCATCTCGGCATCAAGCTTATCCTCAAGCATCGCTTTTGCATCAGCCAGCTGTTCTGACGCATCTCTGTATTGTCTATATACGTCAACTGTTTCTTGTATATCAGATTGCTCTTTGGAATATTCTCTAAGCTTTTTCGGATCGTTGACAACTTCCGGATCGCTTAAAAGCTCATTTAATTTTTCATATCGTTCTTCGATTGACTTTAAACGGTCTAACACGGTCTTCACCTCTGTTTTCCTGTGCGTAACATTCTCATTATAGTATAGGGACTATCGCCAGTCAAAAGCATTTCAATCCCAGTTAAAAAAGCCTCCTCTGCTATACTGAAAAAGAGGAGGGATCGTATTGCTTACATCCATACATCATATTGCAATCATATGCTCAGATTATGAAAAGTCGAAAGCTTTCTACGTACATAAGCTCGGTTTTCAGGTGATACAGGAAACATACAGAGAAGAGCGCGACTCCTACAAGCTTGATTTGTCGCTTAACGGCTCGTACGTCATTGAGCTGTTTTCGTTCCCTGATCCGCCCGCACGTCAAACCCGTCCTGAAGGTGCAGGGCTCCGTCATCTTGCCTTTACGGTCAACAACTTAGAACAGGCTGTTCAGGAGCTTCACGAAAAAGGAATCGAGACAGAGCCGATCAGGACAGATCCGCTAACAGGCAAGCGGTTCACCTTCTTTTTTGATCCCGATCAGCTTCCGTTAGAGCTGTATGAGCAATAACGGTTTTTGAAGAAAAAAGGGAGATGCCCACTTTCTTTGCCGAATCTTTTCTTGTTTTGTCTAATAGGAAGGGAACCGCTCCCCATGGTCGAATACCTAGCTAAAAAGGAGGTATGGGATCATGAATACAAATATGGTAGCAAGTGAACTCGGCGTCTCCGCAAAAACAGTGCAGCGGTGGGTGAAGCAGCTGAACCTTCCGGCTGAACGGAACGAGCTCGGACACTATTCGTTTACGGCTGAAGATGTGCAAGTCCTGAAATCTGTTCAAAAACAAATTTCTGAAGGCACGGCGCTTCAGGATATCAATGTGCCGCAAAGCAATAAGAAGCGCACAGGCTTCCTTGTCCAAAAAACAAACAGTGACACAGAGAAAAGAATCGAACAGCTCGAACAAAAGCTTGACACCTTATTACAGCAAAAACAGGATGAAAACGGGCTGCTGGCAAGAATTGAGGAACTGGAACGCCAGCTTAAACAAAAAGCCGATGAAGGCGTATCCTATCAGCTTCTGCAGCACAGAAGAGAAATTGATGACATTCTTGCTGATCTGCAATCACTGACCTCACAAATGAAAGAATTCACCGCTCAGCCGACCCCTGAGACTGCTGCTTCTTCCGAAAACATAAAAACAAGAAAAAAACCGCTGCTGTCACTGTTTAAATTTCAAACGTAAAGTAAAAAAGCTCCCCTTAAAGGGAGCTTTTTAGATTACGCAGTAAGCGCAATAATAATTGGAAGTGAAATCAATGACAGAATCGCACTGATCACAAACGCAGTCGCAGTTTCTTCCTCTTGTTTCTCGAAACGAGTCGCAATCATGGCTGCAACGGCAGAACCAGGGAATGCAACAAGAAGGATCGCTTTTGTTGTTTGGTCAGCTGGAAGTCCGACTGCAAGAGCAATCAGGAACATTAAAGCAGGCTGAACCGCAACTTTTAGTAACGCAATACCGATAGCCGGCAGACTGAGTTTAATTTTACGAATACCAACGGTAACACCGACAGCAAAGAGAGCAACACCAGATGTTGTGCTTCCAAGCTGATCAAGCATTTTAACACCCAGCTCAGGAAGAGTGAAATTGAAAACCAGCACTAAGATCATACTGATTAGCGGAGCAGCTGCAAGCGGCTCACAAAGACCATGCAGGATTGACTTTCCTGTCATCTTCCAGAAACTGTCGCCGCTCTCTTCGTTTTTCTTAGAAGACTCACCCACTGTAGCAATAATGATCGCAAGCGGATCAAGAATCGCATTAACAACAATACCTGTTACAGCGATCGGAATCGCAACCTCTTGCGCACCGAACAAGCTTCCCAATACAGGAATACCCATAAATGCGAATGTCGGCTGTGCAGAGTTCAAAGAAAATACGGATGAGTTCGTTAAATCATACTTAAAGACAAATCTGCAAACCAATAGAATGATGATATAGAAACCAACAATCCCGATAAGTAAAGAAACCATTAAAGGAACTTGTGATAAAAATTCACTTCTGGAAGTTGTCAAAATACCAGCGATAAAGTGAGCTGGAAGTGCGTATTTCGTTACTAACGTACTTACCCCTTTTGCTGACTTGGCATCATAACTTCCGAAATGTCCTGCAAACCAACCCAGCACGATAACAAAGAAGATCGGTGCCAGGAGGATTAAGATATCTAAGATGCTCAAAATATTCTCCTCCAAATCCTATGTCCGTATACTTTAGCTTTATTCAAAGCTTTCCCTCGGACAGAAAAATTACACGCTCAATTATTTTGCGATGACTTTTTTGTATTCAGGTGTCCACATTGCATCAAGAACAGCTTGTTTTACATCTTCAGGCTGACGATTTGCTACGCCGTCTTTAATCGCTGCTTCAGCTACAGCAATGGCAACTTGAATAGATACTTCTTGAAGCTTGTCGATGCTTGGAAGCAATCCAGCTCCAGGTGTTTCAAAATCAACCATTTCAGCAATCGCATCAGCTGTTGCAGCAAACATAGCAGGCGTAATAACACGCGCTTCAGCTACGATTGAACCAAGGCCAAGACCAGGGAATGCGAATGCATTGTTAGATTGTCCGATTTCATAAGAAACGCCATTGTACTCCACATTGTCAAATGGGCTTCCTGTTGCTACAAGCACTTTTCCGTCAGTCCATTTGAACAGATCTTCAGGAACAGCTTCTGCAAGGTGAGTCGGGTTAGACATCGGCATGATCACCGGACGGTCTACGTGAGATGCCATCTCTTTCACAATTTCCTCTGTGAACGCTCCTGAAACCCCTGAAGTACCGATTAAGATCGTTGGTTTTGCTTGGCGAACCACTTCATCGAATGAAATTTGGCCTTTTTCATCACGTTTCCAGTCTTTCACTTCTGCTGCACTGCGAAGGTAAGGTTTTTGGAAATCAAGGATGCCTTCCATATCGTCTGTTAACAGGCCTCTGTAATCAAGTGTGAAGAACGCTTTGTTTGCTTCTTCTTCAGATAATCCAGCAAGCACCATTGTGTCACGGATTTGGTCAGCAATACCGATACCAGCTGAACCTGCACCGAAGACAACTACACGCTGATCTTTAATAGATGCGCCTGTTTTCTTCATAGCAGCAAGCACACCAGCAAGTGTAATTGCGCCTGTCCCTTGAATATCATCGTTGAATGTCAGGATTTCGTTGTTGTATTTTTTCATGATATTGCGCGCGTTTTTGTTGCCAAAGTCTTCCCAGTGAAGAAGCGCTTTAGGGAAGAATTTAAGCGCAGCTTTTACATACGCATCAACGAATTCTTCATAACGTTCATCAGAAATACGTTCATGATGGTTACCGATGTATAAAGGATCATTTAAAAGTTTTTCGTTGTTTGTACCGACATCAAGCACTACAGGGATAACACGGCTAGGGTCAATACCAGCTGCAGCAGTGTAAACAGCCAATTTACCGATAGCGATGTTAATACCGCCTACACCCCAGTCACCGATACCAAGGATACTTTCAGAGTCAGTTGCAACGATAAGATCAATATCGCCTGCTGTCGCATGAAGGTTTTCAAAAGCCTTTTCAATACCGTCAATGTTGTCGATTGACAAGTAGATACCTTGAGGTCTTCTGTATTCATGGCTGTATTCTTGAATTGCTTCACCAACTGTTGGTGTGTACACAACAGGAAGCATTTCACGAAGGTGATTTTGCAGCAATTTATAGAAAAGAACTTCATTGCGGTTAGCAAGATCATTTAAGTAAACATTTTGACGAAGGCGGTCTGGCTGAGCTTTAAATTGCTCGTATGCGCGTTTTGCTTGTTGATCAAGAGAAAGTACAGTTGGCGGAAGAAGTCCTTCTAAGCCAAGTTCTTGTCTTTCTTCTAATGTAAAAGCAACACCTTTATTTAAAGTAGGAATAGATAAAACTTCTTTTCCTCTTAATGTTGTTTCTAAATGGCCTTCCTTAGTTTTTTTAATGTTATTCAAGCAAATCTCCTTCTTTCTTGAAATAGTTAACCAAGTTAAGTAATAACTCATCTAAAAATAACCGATCATGATCTTTATGCGACTTTGTGACAATTATTCGAACAATGTCTCAAAACTATTTACATTACGTTAGTTATTTTATGCCTGTCAAAATCAAAATTCAAGGGAAGAAAATTACTTAATTTTTTAATACACTTAATTAAATTTTTTAATTGGTTGTTATCAGAATATATAAAAAAACACCAGCTTTTCGGCCGGTGCTTTCTATCTTTTTACCCATGTTTTGTATTAGTTTTTAGATTTTCCCGGGACTTCGTGATGATGTCTGCATCTTGCTTCATAGGATTCGGACGCACCCACCAGAATGACCGGATCATCATAAGAAGCCGGCTTTCCGTCAATGAGCCGCTGTGTTCTGCTTGCCGGTGATCCGCAGACGGAACAGACGGCCTGCAGCTTAGTCACACTTTCAGCGATGGCCATAATATCCGGCACAACGCCGAACGGCTCTCCTCTGAAATCCATATCAAGGCCCGCTGCGATCACACGGTAGCCTTTATCGGCAAGAGACGATAAAACACCAATGATTGACCGATCGAAGAATTGAACCTCGTCCACTGCAATCACATCCGTGCTCTCACTGATATGATTCCAAATGTCCTCAGCCGAAGAAATGGCATAGCTCGTCATAGATGTTCCATTATGGGAAACAACAGCATCCTCGCTGTATCGATTGTCAATCACAGGTTTAAAGACCCTGACCTCCTGCTTGGCATAAGTTGCTCTCTTCACTCTTCTGATCAGCTCTTCAGATTTTCCCGAGAACATGCTGCCGCAAATCAGCTCCAGCCACCCGCTTTGCTTCATTATGTACATTGGCTCTGCTCCCCTCTCTCTGCCAGCTGTGTTTTTGACAATATAAAAAACAGGCAAGAAGTGCTTCTTGCCTGTTGAAAAATCTATTATTACTTAAGACCGTATTTTTTATTAAAGCGATCAACACGACCATCAGCAGAAGCGAATTTTTGACGGCCAGTGTAGAATGGGTGGCATTCAGAGCAAATCTCAACGCGTACCTCTTCTTTTACTGAGCCTGTTTCAAATTCATTTCCGCAAGCGCATTTAACTGTTGCTTTTTTGAAATTAGGATGAATTCCTGCTTTCATTGTATCCATCTCCTTCCGCCCTGAATCCCGTGTGGAAACAGAGTTATTATTTCGGAGCATTGTCCGAAACGCATATGAGAAAATTATATCAGTGATTTACTTCTTTTGCAAATAGATTTTATCGTCTGGCTGATGATAGATTTGCCTGTTTCCATTCTTGATTGAGAATATCGAAAAATTCCTGGTTTGTTTTCGTCTTTTTCATTTTTCTCATGAATTTTTCCGCGAAATCAGGCGAATCTGACATCGTTTTGCGGATAGACCATAAACGGTCAAGATGCTCTTTAGGCACAAGCAGCTCTTCCTTACGCGTTCCAGAACGGCGAATATCGATGGCAGGGAAGATGCGGCGTTCTGCCAGAGAGCGGTCAAGATGAAGCTCCATGTTGCCCGTTCCTTTGAACTCTTCATAGATTACATCATCCATACGGGATCCTGTATCAACAAGAGCAGTGGCGAGGATCGTTAAGCTTCCGCCCTCTTCGATATTTCTCGCCGCCCCGAAGAAACGCTTCGGACGGTGGAACGCTGCCGGGTCAATCCCTCCGGAAAGTGTTCTTCCGCTCGGCGGAATCACTAAGTTGTAGGCGCGGGCCAGACGTGTGATACTGTCCATCAGGATAATGACGTCTTTCTTGTGTTCAACGAGGCGCATAGCGCGTTCAAGCACAAGCTCGGCTACTTTGATATGGTTTTCCGGCACTTCATCAAATGTTGAGCTGACGACATCCCCAGCAACAGAACGCTCAATGTCTGTAACCTCTTCCGGTCTTTCGTCGATCAATAGCACAATCAGCTCTGCTTCAGGCTGGTTCGCTGTAATGCTGTTGGCGATTTCCTTCAGCAGCATCGTTTTCCCGGCTTTCGGCGGCGCAACAATCAAACCGCGCTGGCCAAAGCCTACCGGCGCCATCATATCCATAATTCTTGTAGACAAGAAATTCGGTTTTGTTTCAAGCACCATATGGCGATCTGGATAAAGCGGAGTAAGGGCTGGGAAGTGAACACGCTCTTTTGCCGATTCCGGATCATCTCCATTTACCGCTTCAACGTGCAAAAGTCCATAATAGCGCTCGTTTTCTTTTGGCGGGCGAACCTTGCCTGATACTTTGTCGCCGTTCCGTAAATCGAAACGGCGGATTTGTGAAGCTGAGATGTAAATGTCTTCAGAGCTTGGAGAATAGTTGATCGGTCTCAGGAAGCCAAATCCCTCTGATTGGATGATCTCAAGAACACCTTCCATAAACAGAAGATCTTCCTGCTCTGCATTCGCTTTCAGAATGGCGAAAATCAGCTCTTTTTTTGTCAGTTTGCTGTAGTAGGAGATTTTATAATGTCTTGCAAGTTCATATAGCTCTTTCAATTTCATATTTTCCAAAGAGGAAATAGATACGTCTTTCATAAAAAACACCACGCTTTTCATAGTCAATATCTTACTTTACACATGTAATCTGCTGCTTTTGCACAACATCCGCCAAAGCACA
This sequence comes from Bacillus sp. B28, assembly GCF_029536185.1. Taxonomy (NCBI): domain Bacteria; kingdom Bacillati; phylum Bacillota; class Bacilli; order Caryophanales; family Bacillaceae; genus Bacillus; species Bacillus sp. B28. The sequence goes on from NZ_CP120511.1 coordinate 3,705,777, forward strand.
TTCTTTTTTTAACATAAAGGAACTTCTATCGGTAACACTTCCACCCATGATCGGCGCTTTTGTTAAAAGGATTGTCTTAATGAGTTTTGAAGGAAGCGAGGACAAAAACATGAGAAGATCAATACTTATATCGTCTGTATGCGGTAGAAATTGAAACTTTCCTAGTGCTTAAAAGAAGGAATTACGCAGTTAAAAATCGCAGCACTCTTTATTTTTACCTTATTTCAAACAATTATTCAACTGAAATAAGGTTTTGACACGCAATTGATAGGGTTGTCTCTTTTTTGCAAAAGAAAAGCGGGTCAACACCCGCTTTTTCTCTTTGTTATGGACGGATTACGAGATTTGGTTTTTTCTTCAGGCTGTGTCTGCCGTCAACGAAACGGACAGTTCCCGACTTCGCACGGATGACCAAGCTTTCAGTCGTGCCGACAGACCCTTTGAATTGAACGCCTTTTAACAGCTCGCCGTCAGTTACGCCGGTAGCCGCAAAAATCGCGTCATCACCTCTCACAAGGTCTTCCATACGCAGCACCTTGCTTAAATCAAGGCCCATTTTGTTGCAGCGTATGATTTCTTCCTCGCTTTGCGGAAGAAGTTTACCGATAATTTCTCCGCCCAGCGCTTTTAACGCTACAGCAGATAGGACGCCTTCAGGAGCTCCGCCTGATCCGAACAGGATGTCTACGCCTGTGTGGTCGAAAGCCGTGTTGATGGCGCCTGCGACATCCCCGTCATTGATCAGTTTGATTCTGGCGCCGGCCTCGCGAAGCTCGGAAATGATTTTTTCGTGTCTATCACGGTTTAAAATGGTGGCAACGACGTCCTCGACGTCTTTGTTTTTCGCTTTTGCTACCGCTTTAAGGTTATCAATGACTGGAGCTTCAATATCAATGCAGCCCACTGCTTCCGGACCGACTGCGATTTTCTGCATATACATATCTGGAGCGTTTAAAAGCGTGCCGTGGTCCGCAACTGCAATAACCGTCAGCGCATTCCAGCCGCCGCTTGCCAAAATGTTTGTGCCTTCGAGAGGATCAACGGCGACATCGACACGCGGACCGTACCCGTTTCCGAGTTTTTCCCCGATATAAAGCATCGGTGCTTCGTCCATTTCCCCTTCTCCGATCACAACAGTTCCTTTCATCGGAACTGTATCAAAAACGTCTCTCATTGCGCTTGTTGCTGCTTCATCAGCCTCGTCTTTTTTTCCCCGGCCCATCCATCTTGCAGATGCTAATGCCGCAGCTTCAGTCACACGAACCAATTCCATTGATAAACTTCTTTCCATCTCAACACGATCTCCTCTCGCAAATAACCAATTAAGAATTTTGCAGCTGTTCTATCTCTTCATCAGTCATTCTCTCGCGCCAGATTGTGGCTCCCAGACCCTCGAGTTTTTTCTCAAGGCTGCTGTATCCGCGATCAATATGCTCCAGACCTGTAATTTCTGTGACGCCGTCGGCCATCAGCCCGGCAACCACTAAACAGGCTCCGGCCCGCAGATCGCTCGCCTTGACCTTAGCGCCTTGAAGGTCGACAGGTCCCGTTATGATTGCGGATCTGCCCTCTACCTTCATATTAGCGCCCATTCGTCTCAGCTCATCAATATGCTTGAATCTCGCCGAATAGATGGTGTCAGTCACGACGCTTGTCCCTTTTGCTCTCGTCAAAAGCGCTGTCATCGGCTGCTGCAAATCAGTCGGAAAGCCCGGGTATACCAGGGTTTTTACATCAACCGGCTTTAGGTTTTTCTGCCCGCCGACAATAAGCAGCTGGTCGTCGCTTGTCTCAATGTGAAAGCCCATTTCTCTCAGCTTTGCTGTTAAGGACTCAAGGTGTGTCGGGATTACGTTATCGATGATGACCTCTTTGCCCATCGCAGCACCGGCAATCATAAATGTTCCGGCCTCAATTCTGTCCGGGATGATCGTATGTTTGCAGCCGTGCAGTTCCTTTACGCCATCGATTCGGATGACGTTGGTTCCAGCGCCTTTGATTTTTGCGCCCATGCTGGTGAGCAGTGTCGCGACATCAATAATCTCCGGCTCTTTCGCAGCGTTTTCGATGATGGTTTTCCCTTCTGCCAAAACAGCCGCAAGCATAATGTTAATCGTTGCCCCGACGCTTACGACATCTAAATAAATACGTGCGCCTCTCAGCCTTTCAGCGCGCAAATAAATCGCGCCCTGTTCATTGGTCACTTCAGCTCCGAGCGCTTCGAAGCCCTTGATGTGCTGGTCAATCGGACGGGGGCCCAAGTGGCAGCCGCCAGGCAATCCGATGACGGCCTGTTTAAAGCGGCCGAGCATCGCCCCCATTAAATAATACGACGCGCGCAGTTTTTTCACTTTTCCGTTAGGAAGCGGCATGCTGATCATTGATGTGGGGTCTACAATCATATCCCCATTCTCAAAATGCACATTGCCGCCGATTTCCTGTAACAGGTCACGCAGCGTTTCAATATCTGAAATCTCAGGAAGCCCTTCTATTGTCACCTCGGAATTTGCCAAAATGGTTGCTGGTATTAATGCAACAGCACTGTTTTTAGCGCCGCTGATGTGTACTGTACCGTTTAACGAGTCACCGCCGGCAATATTCAACTTTTCCATGATAGTCTCCTTCCATAAGAAGATAGCTGCGGAGCTAAATAAAATGGCATTTTATTCTGTCTCTGCAAATAAAGCTCATGTCCAAAATCTAGCCAATTCGAAGAGAAAGAATACAACACATTGTAAAATATCAGGAAGAAAATAGCGAAGCTTTGCGGGGGCATAGGTTTCAAAAAATCGACAGAGACCCGCCGGCTAAAGAGACATCTTCGTCATCCGGCAAAAGCAGCACGCAACCCTCATTCCGATATCAGCTTCTGCAGCCCAATGATTCCTTCTCTGTAAGCGGCGTGCATCTGAAGGTCCGCTGGATCAGGACGGTAAAAAGCAAAGGCCGCGGCAAACAGACACTACACTCTGTTTGCCGCGCTTGAATTACTTGTTCCAGTCTGCCAGGAATTGTTCGATTCCTTTGTCTGTTAACGGGTGCTTTGTCAGCTGATAAATGACTTTAAGCGGCATTGTGCCGATATGAGCCCCTCTTAATGCAGCTTCAGTTACATGCTGAGGATGGCGGATTGACGCCGCGATGATTTGCGTATCAAGCCCGTGGATATCAAAAATCTGCTTGACTTCTGAAATCAGGTCAAGCCCGTTATGGCCGATATCATCTAAGCGGCCTAAGAATGGAGATACATATGTAGCGCCCGCTCTTGCAGCAAGAAGCGCTTGGTTTGCATTGAAGATCAATGTGACATTTGTTTTGATGTTTAAGTCAGTAAGTGCTTTTACGGCTTTTAAACCGTCAGCCGTCATCGGGATTTTCACCGTGATGTTCGGAGCGATTTTCGCCAGTTCTTTTCCTTCCTCGATCATTTCCTCAGCTTTCAGAGAAATAACCTCCGCGCTTACAGAGCCCGGAACGACTTCTGTGATTTCACGAAGGCGGTCATGGAATGATACGTTAGCTTCTTTTGCTACTAAACTAGGATTCGTTGTTACACCGGCAAGAACTCCCAATTCATACGCTTCTTTAATCTCATCGATATTGGCTGTATCAATAAAAAATAACATTTACAAAAGCCTCCCTGAGTAAGAATTTTCAGAACTGTGAATATGATTGCGCTTTCTAAAGATAGACGGAAAACCGCCTGTCAAGCTGTCAGGCGGTTATAAAAAGTTCCAATTGAATTAAGCTTGGTTTGAAGAACCAAATTCACGCATTTTACCGATAACAGTTTCTTTAATCGCTTCGCGAGCAGGTCCAAGGTATTTACGAGGATCGTACTCGTCAGGCTTAGCTGCCAGCGTTTCGCGAACAGCTTTGGCAGAAGAAATTTGGTTTTCAGTATTTACGTTGATTTTAGCTGTACCAAGTGAGATTGATTTTTTGATGTCAGCAGTCGGAATTCCAGTACCGCCGTGAAGAACGAGCGGAAGACCAGTTGAATTTCCGATCTCTTCCATTTCTTTGAAGCCAAGGTTTGGCTCACCTTTGTAAGGGCCGTGAACAGAACCTAATGCAGGTGCAAGGCAGTCGATGCCAGTGCGCTCAACAAGCTCTTGGCACTCTTTAGGATCAGCGTAGATTACGCCTTCAGCGATAACGTCGTCCTCTTGTCCGCCGACTGTTCCTAGCTCAGCTTCTACAGATACTCCGTGGAAATGAGCAAGCTCAACAACTTTAGAAGTTGTTGCTACGTTTTCTTCAAATGGATGGTGAGAAGCGTCGATCATTACAGATGTGAAACCTGCATGAATCGCTTTCGCACAAGATTCAAAGCTTGAACCGTGGTCTAAGTGGATCGCAACAGGAACTGTCACTTTGTACTCTTCCATTAGTGCTTTTACCATAGCTACGACTGTTTTGAAGCCGCCCATGTAGCGTCCCGCACCTTCGGAAACACCAAGGATCACTGGAGATTTTTCTTCTTCAGCTGCTTGTAAAATCGCTTGAGTAAACTCAAGGTTGTTTAAGTTAAATTGTCCTACAGCATAACCTTTTTCTTTAGCTGTATTCAACATTTCCGTCATTGAAACTAAAGGCATGTCGAATGTCCTCCTTATGTAGCCTGATTGTCTTCTAGCGAAAAAAGCTTTCCACCCTAGCATGACCCATAATTTGCTGTCATATGTAAATCCTCAGATCGCTTTTTCTCCATAACTAGAATACCAACTTTTCGACAAATCGGCAACACAATGAGCTCATTCAATTGTTTCTTCTTTTTGTCAGTTAGACTTCAGGGGCAGATATTTTTTGACGGCGTCTCTGATTTCGTCGATGTCAAACGGCTTCGCAAAGTGCGTCAATGCGCCCAATTCCTTTGATTCCTGGATCATATCGAGTTCTCCGTAAGCCGTCATGATGATCACGCGGATGTTTTCGTCAATGACTTTCATCCGTTTTAAGATTTCGATTCCGTCCATGCCGGGAATTTTCATATCCAGAAGGACAAGGTCCGGACGTTCTTTTGTCACAATATCAAGCGCTTGAAGGCCGTTCGCAGCCTGAAATGTCTGATAGCCCTCTTTATTGAACACTTCGTTAAGCAAAATACGTATTCCGTATTGATCATCAACGATTAAAATTTTTTCATTCATCATTTTACACCCCAATATTATGATTTTCGTCAAAAGTAAGCAGTAGTTTATGTATTCTGTTTGATTTTCCTATTTCCTTTAATTATAATAGTCTACTTTACGACATTTTCTGAGCATTTTCTCTTTTGTTGTATACTGTTATTGTACGTTATAAAGGAGGATTCACTTATGTTGAAAATATTTACGACACAGTTAACAGGTATTTTTTCCCGCATTCAGGATAAGGAATCTGACGCGATTGAAGATGGGGCGCGATTGCTTGCTCAAGCGGTGGTCAGCGGGCATTCCATATATATATACGGGGCAAATGAGCTTCAGGGCGTCTTATATGAGGCTACCGAAAGCAAAGAGCCGCTTCCTTCTGTCAAAGCGTTTCCCGCCAACGCCGATGAAGTGACAGAAAGCGACAGGGTGCTGATGTTTTGCACAGGGACAGGTACAGATGAAGAACAGGCGCTCGCGAAAGAGCTTTATGAAAAAGGCGCGGGAGTCGTTTGCGTATCGCCGGCAGCCAAAGACAGCGCCGGAATCGAACAATATTGCGATGTGCATATTGATTCGAAGCTGAAAATGCCGCTCGTTCCCGATGAAGACGGCACCCGTTACGGCTTCCCTTCATTAATGACAGCATTGTATGTCTACCATGCTCTATCATTTACATTAAAAGAAATTCTGCAAGAGTATGCATAATCACTTATTGTACATGCTGTATCTTGCCGGAAACAAATAAAAAAGACTTGTCCGCTTTTGACAAACGGCAAGTCTTTTTTTATTACTTCTGATTTGCAGCTTCAACAGATGCTCCGATAAAGCCTTTGAATAATGGCTGAGGTCTTGTCGGTCTTGACTTGAACTCTGGGTGGAACTGAGAAGCCACGAACCAAGGATGGTCTTTCAGCTCGATAATTTCAACAAGGCGTCCGTCCGGGCTGGTGCCTGAGAATACGAAGCCTTGGTCTTCCATTTGCTGTCTGAATTCGTTGTTGAATTCATAACGGTGGCGGTGACGCTCGTACACCACTTCATCCTGATACACTTCAAAGGCTTTCGTGCCCTCTTCAAGCTTACAAGGGTAAAGGCCGAGACGAAGTGTTCCTCCAAGATCTTCAACATCCTTCTGTTCAGGAAGAAGGTCGATGATCGGGTATTGAGTTGACGGATCAATTTCCGCAGAGTGAGCGCCTTTTAAGCCTAATACGTTTCGGGCATACTCAATAGATGCAACCTGCATGCCTAAGCAAATGCCCAAGAACGGAATGTTGTTTTCGCGCGCATGTTTTGTCGCAATGATTTTACCTTCAACACCGCGGTCACCGAAGCCGCCCGGTACGATAATACCGTCTGTGCCGCTAGTAAGCTCTCCGATATTGCTTTCTGTTACTTCCTCAGCGTTAATCCATTTCACTTTTACATCTGTGTCAAACGCGTAGCCCGCGTGGCGAAGTGATTCAACGACAGAGATGTAAGCGTCAGGCAGCTCAACATATTTTCCGACAAGTCCGATTGTGGTCGTTTGAGACAGGTTGCTGACTTTGTTTACAAGCTCTTTCCACTCGGACATTTCCGCTTCTTTGCATTCCAGCTGCATGTGCTGGCAAACAAGCTTATCAAGTCCTTGTTTTTGAAGCTCAAGCGGAATGGAATAGAGGTTGTCCGCATCTTCACATTCAATAACCGCTTTTGTATCAATGTCGCAGAATAATGCGATTTTGTCCTTCATATCTTGAGAAATCGGCATTTCTGTACGAACAACGATAATGTTTGGCTGAATGCCCAGGCTTCTTAATTCTTTTACGCTGTGCTGTGTCGGTTTTGTTTTCAGTTCGCCGGCAGCTTTAATGTAAGGCACAAGTGTACAGTGGATGTACATCACGTTTTCACGGCCGATGTCACTCTTCATTTGGCGGATCGCTTCAAGGAATGGCAAGGATTCGATGTCTCCGACAGTACCGCCGATTTCTGTAATCACGACATCCGCGTTTGTTTCTTTACCCGCGCGGTATACGCGGTCTTTCAATTCATTTGTGATGTGCGGAATAACCTGCACTGTTCCACCGAGGTAATCTCCGCGGCGTTCTTTTTTAAGAACCGTTGAATAGATTTTACCTGTTGTTACGTTGCTGAATTTATTCAGGTTGATGTCGATAAAACGTTCATAGTGGCCCAGGTCTAAGTCTGTTTCAGCGCCGTCATCTGTTACGAATACTTCACCGTGCTGGTAAGGGCTCATTGTTCCCGGATCGACGTTGATGTATGGATCGAATTTTTGAATGGTGACGTTCAGTCCGCGGTTTTTCAGCAAACGCCCTAATGAAGCTGCTACAATACCCTTTCCAAGTGAGGATACGACTCCCCCGGTTACAAAAATATATTTCGTCATTTCGTTTGCTCCTCTCTTCGCTCTAAGCTACATTTCTTAAAATGTACCGTTTTATAGGAAATCATTTAGCCTTTTAAATGATTTATAAGAAAAATGAGGGGTGAAAATAAGAAAGCTCCCTTTCAATTTCTTGAAAGGGAGCATAACGTTCTATGTTCTCTCTTCGTTTTTGAAGAGCCCAAAATACATACTACATAGTTCGACTATGAAAGTCAAGATCGATTTGAGGATGAAATTCTTTTACTATTTTTTATCCTCATCGCCTTCATCATAGTCATCATCTTCTTCTTCTTCCTCATCGTCATCAATGAGATCATCATCAATTTCGAGCTCGTCTTCGTCTTCGTCGTCTTCATCGATATCGTCAAACTCATCCGCATCGAGATCAAGTTCTTCCTCAACCTCAGCCAAATCGAGGTCGTCTTCGTCAACCTCTTCAAATTCATCAAGATCAAGATCTTCTTCAACAGCTTTTTTCGCTTTTTTCTTTTTCGCCTTAACTGTCGGCTGTGTTTCTTCATCAAGCTGATCGTACGGATACCAGCTGCGAAGGCCCCAAGTCTGGTCAGAGAGCGCCAAGAAGCGGCCGTCAATGTTTAAATCTGTATAAAATTGTGCGACGCGGTCTCCAAGCTCTTCTTTTTTTACGCCGAGCAATGATGCAATTTCATTTAAAAGCTCCTGAAAAGGAACTGGTTTTTTATGATCTTCAAATAATTCGTGAGCGATTTCAACTAAAGCCATTTCCTTTAGCTGTTCCTGTGAATATTGTTTGATACCCAAGGTCGGACACTCCCTTTCTATTACTTATATGTATCTGTTTTATCAATAATGAAAGCGATATTGTATCGTTCTTATACAAACCATACCTCTCATTATAAACAAAATAAAACAGAATATGCTACCCTTAACAGCGTTAATTTAAATAATTTTACAAGAGTGATCCGACTGATAGATGTTTTGCCTTATTCTGCGAGCATTCTGGAGATAACCAGCCTTTGAATTTCTTGAGTGCCTTCGTAGATTTGCGTAATTTTCGCGTCGCGCATATAGCGTTCAACCGGATAATCCTTCGTATATCCGTAGCCGCCGAAAATCTGCACAGCTTCGGTCGTCACCTTCATCGCCGTATCCCCCGCCAGCAGTTTGGACATAGCGGAGGCTTTTCCATATGGAAGGCCTGACGATTCCAGCCATGCCGCCTGATAGGTCAGTAGCCTTGAAGCTTCTATCATTGTCGCCATATCTGCAAGTTTAAAAGCAATGCCCTGCTGCTCAGCGATCGATTTGCCGAACTGTTTTCTTTCTTTTGCGTATTGAAGCGCCGCATCAAGCGCTCCCTGGGCGATGCCAACAGCCTGCGCCGCAATGCCGTTTCTTCCTCCGTCAAGCGTCTTCATCGCGATTTTGAAGCCTTCCCCTTCTTCACCGAGACGATTTTCTGCGGGAACGACACAGTCTTCGAAGATGATCTCTGTTGTCGGAGAAGAACGGATGCCTAGTTTCTTTTCTTTCTTGCCTGTCAAAAATCCTTCGAAATCCTTTTCTACAATAAAAGCGGAAATGCCTTTTTTCTTTTTCTCAGCGTCAGTGACTGCAAACACAATATAAATATCAGCGGCGCCGCCGTTTGTAATAAACACTTTTGATCCGTTTAATACATAGTCATCACCGATTCGCTCAGCGGTTGTTTTCATCCCGCCGGCGTCTGAACCGGAGCCCGCTTCAGTCAAAGCGAAAGCCCCGATTTTCTGCCCAAGGGCCAGCTGTGTTAAGTACGCTGCCTTTTGTTCTTCTGTGCCAAATGCAAACAGCGGCCAGCCGCAAAGCGAGATATGGGCTGAAAGCGTCACGCCGGTGGAGGCGCAGACTTTTGACAGTTCCTCCACCGCTATGACATAAGCCAGGTAGTCACTTCCGATTCCGCCGTAAGCTTCAGGCCACGGAATCCCTGTTAATCCTAAGTCCGCCATTTCCCGAAACAGGTCACGATCGAAGCGTTCTTGTTCGTCACGTTCTGCCGCTGTGGGTGCAACCTCATGCTTCGCAAAATCACGAACCAATTTACGAATCATTTCGTGTTCTTCTGTTAATGAAAAATTCATCGCTTTTCCCCCATTGTCATATCAGCGCCCAAGACAGATTGAGCCAGAAGCTCCGCGACGTCATACGTTTTGACTCGATCTTCCGCTTCTTTTGCCTTTGTGCCGTCCCCAAGCATCGTGAGGCAGTACGGACAGCCGGAGCTGATTACCGACGGATTGACTGCCAGCGCTTGCTCTGTTCTGGCGACATTAATCCTGTTGCCTGACTCTTCCTCCATCCACATTAAGCCTCCGCCAGCTCCGCAGCACATGCCGGTTTCCCGGTTTCTCTCCATTTCAATAAGCCGCACACCCGGAATGGCTTTTAAAATCTCTCTCGGCGGATCATAGACTTCGTTGTACCGTCCCAAGTAGCACGAGTCGTGGAAGGTGATCGTTTCATGAACTGGGTGCTGCGGTTTTAGTTTCCCGCTCTTCACCAGATCGGCCAGCACTTCCGTATGATGATACACTTCGCCTTCAAAGCCGAAATCAGGATATTCGTTTTTAAATAAATTGTATGCGTGCGGATCAATCGTAACGATTTTTTTCACATTATTTTTTTCAAATTCCGAGATATTCTTTTCGGCCAGTTCTTGAAATAAAAACTCATTTCCAAGGCGGCGCGGGGTGTCCCCTGAATTTTTTTCTTTGTTGCCGAGGATCGCAAAGGTCGCACCTGCTTGGTTCAGCAGTCTTGCAAAGGAGATGGCGATCTTTTGGCTTCTGTTGTCGTACGACCCCATGGAACCGACCCAGAAAAGATATTCGAATTCTTTTTCCTCTTTTTTTAATTCTTTTACTGTCGGAATATCGGCATCTGGGGCTGCGTCGCGCCAATTTTCACGTTCCTTGCGGTTGAGGCCCCACGGATTTCCCTGCCGCTCAATACTCGTCATCGCCCGCTGTGCGTCACTGTCCATTTTTCCTTCAGTCAGCACGAGATAGCGGCGAAGATCAATGATTTTATCAACATGCTCGTTCATGACGGGGCACTGATCTTCACAGTTCCGGCAAGTGGTGCAGGCCCAAATTTCTTCTTCGGTAATGACATCGCCGATTAAGCTCGGACTGTAATCTAGCGCGGCGGCGGCTTCCTGTGATCCGCTCCCTGAGGCTGCCGCAGCCAGCTGGTTCCCTTTCGTATGCCGGAATGCTGCAGCCGGCACCCATGGCGAGCGCGAAGTGACGGCAGCGCCTTTTTCTGTGAGGTGGTCCCTGAGGCGTAAAATTAAATCCATCGGCGACAGCATTTTTCCGGTGCCTGTCGCAGGGCACATATTGGTGCAGCGGCCGCACTCGACACACGCATACAGATCAATCAACTGGGACTGCCTGAAATCCTCAATTTTTCCTGCTCCGTAGCTTTCTTTCGTTTCGTCTGTGAAATCAATTTTTTCGAGTTTTCCGGGCGCTTCAAGCCTGTTGAAAAAGACGTTGGCAGGACCGGCAATTAAATGAGCGTGCTTTGACTGCGGCACATACACTAAAAAGCTCAGTAAAAACAGCAGGTGCACCCACCATGCGATATAAAAAATCACCGCGGCGCCCGTCTCCCCGACGCCGCCAAGCAAAAACGCGATGCCTGAAGCGATCGGCTCGCTCCAAGAAAGCCCGTGATTATGCCAGATCAGATTCATTGCGTTCCCCAATAAAACCGTCAGCATTAAACCGCCGATAAAAATGAGAACAAGTCCAGATTTAAAGCCTCGTTTCAGCCTGACGAGCTTTTCGATATAGCGTCTGTAAAATGCCCAGCCAACCGCAATTAAGATCAGAAACGTAACGATTTCCTGAAAAAAAGTGAAGGCGGGATAGATCGGGCCAAGCGGCAGATTTCGATCCGGGACCAGCCCTTTGATGATAAAGTCAATCGCTCCGAACTGAACCAATATAAAGCCGTAGAAAAACATGACGTGAATGATGCCGCTTTTCTTATCCTTGAGCAGTTTTTTCTGTCCGAATACATTCACCCATATGGCCTGAAGCCGTTCCTTGATCCGTTTATCGAACTGTTCCTTTTGGCCGAGCCTGATGTAAGCAAGCCTTGTTTTGACCAAATAGACAAACAAATAAACAGCGTAAGCGGTTACAATCAGAAATAATAATGCATTGACAATGAGAAAGCCGCTCATTCCAATTCCCCCTTTTTACTGATGAAGACCGTGATCCCCTGCCCCAAAATCTGTATTAGATTATCTTTATGATAAATAATGAATGAGTGTTCAGTCAATAATTAAATTCCTGCTGTTCGGGCACACTACCTACAACTACGGAAAGGAGTGCCGGGATGAAGGTATTTTTCGTGATTCTCATCGTTGTCATCATACTATTGGCTTTAATCCTGCTGGATATCTTTATGGGCCGCGCCGCATACAGAAAGAAAGCGTACGAGCCTGTTTTTTCAAAAAAGAAAAGTGATATCGAATTGATTCACTGCGGCGCTGATCTTGTTGAACGGATGATGGAGGATATACGCGATGCCGTCTCTTCCGTTCACGTGATGTTTTTCATTATGAAAAACGATGAGGTCAGCCACAATATGTTCACACTGCTGAAAACAAAAGCCCAGGCCGGCGTATCGGTTTATTTGCTTCTGGATTGGTCGGGCAGCCAAAAAATTAAAAAACCGGCGCTGGAGACAATGAAAAACGCCGGCGTTCACGTTCATTTTTTGAACCGGCCCCGTTTCCCTTATTTCTTTTTTCATATACAAAAACGAAATCACCGGAAAATTGCTGTGATGGATGGAAAAGTCGGCTATGTCGGCGGGTTTAACATTGGTGAGGAGTACCTTGGAAAAAAGGCGAAGTACGGCAATTGGGAGGATTATCATCTGCGTATGACGGGAGAAGGTGTCCGCGATCTTCAAACGCTTTTTACAGCCGACCTGAAACGAAATACCGGATCAGCCGAACTGGGTCCGGATGTTTGGCCTGAGCTTCCCCAAGGGAATATCCCTCATAAGATTTATGCGACTGACGGCTATTCTCTTGAAAAAACGTATTTGGCAAATATCGCACAGGCGAAAGAGAGCATTACGATTTGCACGCCATATTATATTCCGACTAAACCGCTTCAGCAGGCTTTGGTCAAAGCAAGAAAAAACGGTGTAGACGTTACATTGATTGTGCCGATGAAATCAGATCACCCGCTGGTCAGAGAAGCTGCTTTTACATATTATTCGGACCTGCTGGATGCCGGCTGTCTCATCTACCGTTTTTACCAAGGGTTTTATCATGTGAAAGCCTTGATCATTGACGATCACTTCAGCATGATCGGCACAGCCAATTTTGATCAGCGCAGCCTGTTTTTAAATGAAGAGGTAAACGTTGAAATTGATGATGTTGCATTTACAAAAGAAGTCTATGCCACGATTGAAGAGGATATTAAAAAGTCGGAGCTGCTGACAAAAGAAAATTTCAAAAAACGCACGTTCAGGCAGCGACCGGCGGAATGGCTCGGTAAAGCATTATCTTATTTTCTATAAAGGAGAGTTCCTATGATTTTCAGATTCGGGTTCGTCTCAAATGCGATGAGCCTTTGGGATGCGTCTCCCGCCAAAACACTGACATTCGCCCGTTATTCAAAGCTGCCCGAGAATGAGAGAAAAGAAGCCCTTTTGGCTGTGACGAAAGCCAACTTGCGCAATACCATGAGAACCCTTCACTATATCATCGGCCACGATATTCCATTGTACCGTTTTTCCAGCTCAATTGTGCCGCTGGCCACTCATCCTGACGTGATGTGGGACTTTTTGACGCCGTTTCGCAAGGAGTTCCGTGAGATTGGAGAACTCGTGAAAAGATACAATCTGCGCACAAGCTTTCATCCTAACCAGTTTACCCTGTTTACGAGCCCTAAGGAATCCATTACAGCAAATGCAGTAACCGATATGGCTTATCACTACCGCATGCTTGAAGCGATGGGGATTGCAGACCGCTCAGTTATCAACATCCATATCGGCGGCGCTTACGGAAACAAAGAAAACGCTCTGAAACAATTTCATCACAACATGAAAATGCTGCCGAAAGAGATCAAACAGCGGATGACGCTGGAAAATGACGATAAAACGTACACCACGGAAGAGACGCTTCAGGTCTGTGAACAAGAGAATGTTCCGTTTGTCTTTGATTTTCATCATTTTTACGCAAACTCGGATGATCATGCAGACCTGAATGAAGCACTGCCCCGGATGATCAACACATGGCAGCGGATCGGATTGCAGCCGAAGGTCCATCTTTCCTCTCCAAAATCGGAGCAAGCGGTGCGCAGCCATGCGGAATATGTAGACGCCAACTTCTTGCTGCCGCTTTTGGAGCGCTTCAGACAATGGGGAACCAATATTGATTTTATGATCGAGGCGAAACAGAAGGACAAGGCGCTTCTCCGGCTGATGGATGAACTGAGCTCAATCCGCGGCGTGAAACGGATTGGCGGCGGCACTCTGCAATGGAAATCATAAGTGTGCAAAAACAGGTTTACAGTTTGTACACATTGGGAACATACGCTATATAAGACAAGAATCAATGGAGGAGAAAGAACATGAAAAACATCAAGTCTCTAAAAGTAGCCGCACAGGCATTTACTTTAAGAAATTTGATTCACCTATATAAAATGTGCCATTCCGGAAGCCACGAGGTTTATATTTACTCAAAGAAAACGATGTGCAAAATCAAAAGCTTAATCGAGCTGGAAACGTTCCGTATGGCTCATAACGAAAAAGAATATCTGATTGTGGTTGAAGGAACAAAAGCGTCTCAGCTGGTTGAAAAGTTTCAGAATATGATTGAGCCCGCTGAGAGAGAAGCGCTCTAACTTACATAAAAAAGGATAGACAGTGATGTCTATCCTTTTTCTTATGCTCTTTTATAATGCAGCTGCGCCGCCTGTCCAAATCGTTTTATATCGGTTAAACGCAGCTTTGTTTCGGTATTTTGCTCATGAAACAGCGGAATGCCGCTCCCTAATACAACCGGAATCACAGTGATGATGTATTCGTCGATAGCGTCCTCTTTCATAAAGGTATTCACCAGCTCTGCCCCGCCCGCGATCCAGATATTTACGCCTTTTTGCTGTTTTAAGCGGCCGGTGAACGCTTTGATGTCTTCATCGATAAACGTCACGTGTTTATCATGATAGCTGGCGGGCGTTCCCGTAAACACGTAGCATGTTTTATCCTGGTACGGAAAATCGGGTGTGAGAATTTTGATGTGTTCGTATGTGCTCCGCCCTAATATGACAGTATCAACAGTCTGATAAAATTCACTGTACCCGTTATCACCCTCGCCTTCAAATTCATCCAGCCAGTCGACGCTCCCATCCTCTCTCGCGATCATCCCGTCTAACGAAACAGCTATGTACAGCACATTTTTTCTATCCATACTCTCCTCCTATTGCTGCACCATCTCTCCGAACTGTGCATGATGCAGTCTGCTGTAAATACCGCCGGCTTCGATCAGTTCCTGATGCCGCCCTTGTTCCTCGATACCGTTTTTTGTCACGACGACAATTCTGTCCGCGTGTTTGATCGTCGCCAGTCTGTGGGCGATCACCAGCGTTGTGCGCCCCTCCGACAATTCTTGAAGCGCCTTTTGGATCGCTGCTTCTGTTTCTGTATCAAGGGCGGAAGTTGCCTCGTCCAGAATCAGGATAGATGGATTTTTCAAGAACATCCTCGCTATGGAAAGGCGCTGCTTTTGCCCGCCGGAAAGTTTTACGCCGCGTTCTCCGATGACAGTGTCCAATCCATCCGGCATGTGATTGACGAGTTCTTCTAAGTGAGCCTGCTTCACAGCCTGCCAGATTTCCTCTTCTGATGCATCCAAACAGCCATATGCAATATTCTCTCTCAGTGTGCCCGAGAATAAGAAAACGTCCTGCTGCACAACGCCAATCTGCCCGCGCAAGGAAGACAGCGTCATGTCTTTAGTGCTGATGCCGTCAATGGCAATGTCGCCTTCTGACGCTTCATAAAAGCGCGGAAGCAGACTGCAAAGTGTTGATTTCCCCGCTCCGGACGGACCGACAAACGCTACCGTTTCCCCCGCCCGAATGGTCAGGTTAATGTCATGAAGGACATGTTGATTCTCATCATAGCCAAACGAAACATGCTGATAGCGGATATCGCCTTTCAGCCCGGAAACGTCTCTCGCCTCAGGAGAATCCTGAATATCCGGCTCTGTCTCCATCAGTTCCATGTAGCTTTTAAAGCCGGCAATTCCCCGCGGATACATTTCAATAATGGCGTTAATTTTGTCAATCGGCCGAAACAGGACATTTGTTAATAGCACAAACGCCACAAATTCTCCGTATGACAAGGAGCCTCGGATGACAAACCACGTACCGCACAAGAGGACAAACAGCGTGACAAACCGTGTCAGCATATAGCTGATGGAGCCGTTTTTCGCCATGATTTTATATGATGACAGCTTAGTGATGCGAAATCGCTGATTGTTGACAGCGAAGCGCTCTTTTTCAAACGATTCATTGCCGAACGCCTGAACGAGCCGGATGCCGCCGATATTATTTTCTACCCGCGCACTGAAGTCCCCGATATCCTTGTTCAGCGTCGTAAACGCTTTGGTCATTTTTTTATTGAAGTAAAGCGCAAGCCAAATGACAATCGGCATGATCATAAACGTCAGCAATGCCAGCTGCCAGTTGATAAACAGCATAACCCCGAACGCCCCAAGAATCGTCATAATGGCGATGAACAAATCTTCTGGACCGTGATGGGCGACTTCGCCGATGTACATTAAGTCGTTCGTCAGCTTCGACATTAACGTTCCCGTCTTGTTGTTGTCGTAAAATTTGAAGGACAGCTTTTGCAGATGGTCAAATAGCGACTTTCTCATATCGGTTTCAATATTGATTCCGAGCATATGCCCCCAATACGTGACGACATATTGAAGAGCCGAACTGAGCGCGTAAACCGCGAACAATCCGATTGAGGTCGCGATGATCAGGCCCCAGTCCCTGCCCGGAAGCAAGGTATCAATAAAATAATTGACGATCAAAGGAAAACTCAGCTCCATTAAGCCTCCCGCGATCGCCGAGAAAAAGTCGAGAAAGAACAACGTTTTATATGGTTTATAATAAGAAAAAAATTGCCGCAGCACCCTATCTTCCCCCAATGTATAAATAACTGATAATATTTCTCAATTATACTATACACCAGCTGTTTTGAAAGATCAGATTTCTTTTTTCTTACAGAACACCTGAAAACAGACGGGCAAAGGATTCTTTTGTTCGGTCGGCCATTCCTCTTTTATAAAAGCCGACAGGGCTTAGTTTTTCACTATCTACCATATCCTCTTCGAAATGGGCTTCAAGGGTGCGGATCGCTTCGGCATCCGTGAAGAAAACGTTCACTTCAAAATTGAGCTGAAAGCTGCGCATATCCATGTTTGCGGTTCCGACTGAGGCGAGATCGCCGTCAATGATTATCACTTTTTGATGCATGAAGCCTTTTTGATAGGAATACACCTCAATCCCTTCTAGAAGCAGTTCAGGGAAATACGATCTCGACGCGTATTGCGTTAAAAAGCTGTCATTCGTCTCCGGCACCATAATCCGCACCTGGACCCCTTTTGTCGCCGCGGCTTTCAAAGCCGTGCGGATGGATTCATTCGGGACAAAATAAGGCGTGGCGATCCACACAGATTTCTGCGCTGTAGAAATCATTTCATAGTAGAGGTCACTCATGCTTTCCTTCATGTCAGGCCCTGTCGCGACAATTTGATAAATGCCTCCGCCCTCCACGGGGACTGGCGTATTGTATTCTTTTTGATCAATTAACACTTCATTAGAGACATATTCCCAATCCAGCATAAAGATGGCGTGAAGCGTTTGCACAATTTCTCCTTCCAGCCGCAGATGAGTGTCCCTCCAAAAACCGATAATCGGGTCTCGGCTGATATATTCCTTCCCGACATTCAATCCGCCGACAAAGCCGATTTTCCCGTCTATGATCACGATTTTACGGTGATTTCGAAAATTCAATTTCTGATTGAAGAACCCGTATTTCAGGGGAGAAAACGGAACGATGTCCACGCCCGCTTGTTTCATTTTCATGATATCTCTGCTTGCCAATTTGATGCTCCCTGCGGCGTCATATAAAAACCGCACCTCGACACCCTGACGCGCCTTTTCCATCATAATCTCCATCATGCCGCGGCCAAGCATGTCCGATTTGAACATGTAGTATTCGATATGCAGATAAGATTCCGCTTTCCGCATTGCTTTGAAAATATCAGGAAAGGTTTGTTCCCCGTTTTTCAAAACCTTCACCTTGCTTTTCGTGTTGATATTCATATGTGAAGCCCTGATGGAATAGGTAAAGAACCTTTCCTGATTGTCCTTCAATCCGGTCACTTCAGGCGTTTCCTCCATGTCAAACTGCTTTCGAAGCTTCTCCCTGTTGTACATTCGTTTTGTTTTAAACAGCTTTCCTTTTACATACAGCTGTCCGGAAAACAGATAAAACATGTAGCCCGCGATCGGAAAAAAGACTAGAATATGTATCCATAACAGCGTGTGCTGTGACGTTCGATTTTCAAGGATTAACGAATAAATGCTGAACAAAATAATGCCGGCATAGCAAAGCAATCCTCCGTAAAACTCAAGCCTGGAAACCGGAAAAACCCATATGACGTATGCCCCGATGAGCATGATATATAAAAAGAAAAACTCCAGTCTCCTTTTCAGCATTTGTCCCCTCTCCAATCCGATCCGATTACCTTCGTATTTCCTCTTATTTCTAACCGTTAAACCTTTCTATGAAAAAAGCCTCTCCGCGCACGGGGCGGAAAGGCTTACGAGGAGGCTTCCTGTGATTGGCCGGAAGTAAAGTTCTTGAGCAAATCTGGCTTCAGCGAGTAGCTGCTTTTGATTTTATGCTTAAAGAAGCCGACAGCCAATCCCGTGATGGCAATGGACAGGATGGAGCAGAGACCTTTTTGCAAACCGACGGAAAAAATGCCGGCCAGCACAACGGCGAAATCGAAGGTGAAATTAACCGTCCCCGGATTCCACCCGTATCGCTTTTGCATAAATAAAGCGAGAATATTGGCGCCGCCAAGGGATGCCTGGTGATAAAACATGAGCGACAGGCCGAACCCGATCAATGCTCCGCCGCAAATCGCGCCGGCAAACGGGGAAAAAGAGACGGGCGGAAGCCAGTGATCAGCGCTTGTAAAAAGAGTCAGTGCTGTTACTGCAAATAACGTGGATAAAGTGAAGCTGGCACCCATTCTGATAAAAGAGAAGACATAAAACGGGATATTAATCAGAAAGAAGATCATAGCAAACGAGGAATGAAACACGTACGTCAGGCTTAGAGAAAGGCCGGCTGTGCCGCCGGTTAATACATGAGAATGTCTGAGCGTCAGAACTCCGGCGCTAGTGATGAGGCAGGCAGTTAAAATGAGGAACATCCGTTTCATTCTTCACTCTCCTTTTTCGAACATATTGTTATTTCCAAATACAAAAATATCAGTATTCCTTACAGCCAAGCAATTGTCTTGTAAGAAAATATCTTAGGTTTTTATTTTTTCCTATAATGTGAAGAGAAGATGAGAAATCCCCCTTTTTGGCTAAGGGGGATGTTTTTACGGATGCTGTATGTGCTGTTTCGAACGCTTGCGATATACGACATAGCTGCGGGTCAGGTATTTGAGCGGCAGACTGAACACGTGAACCAATCTCGTAAATGGCCACATGATAAAAATGACGTATCCCATGAGAATATGAAGCTTAAACCATAGCGGAACACTCTCCATTAAAGAAGCGTCCGGCCTCAACAAAAAGATCTGCCTGAACCACGGCCCGACTGTTGTCCGGTAATCGAATCCTTTCGAATCAACGTTGAGAAATGTGGCTGCAACGCCCGAGACCATCACAAACAGCAGCAAAAACAGCGTGAGAAAATCGGAGGGCGAGCTGGTTTTGCGGATCCTTTTGTCAAACAGCCTTCTGTATGTCAGGATGAAAAGTCCAATTACTGCAGCAATTCCCGCCGGCAAGCCGACGCCAATCGCCATTTTGTGATACACGTGTTCTGTGATGCCGATTGCACGATACACACCTTCGGGGATGAGAATGCCCATAACGTGTCCGCCGATAACAAACAGCATCCCCCAATGAAAGAGCGTGCTGCCCGCCGCAAGCTTTTTCTTTTCTAACAGTTCGCTTGATTTGGCGGTCCAGCCAAACTGGTCGTGCTGATAGCGGTAAATATGCCCGCCGATAAATATCGTCAATACCATATACGGCATGATGACCCACAGGATCTGCCCGCTCATATCCGAACAGCTCCTTCGCTGCTTTCACACAAGCCGATTTCCTCAAGTGCGGTAAGCAGTGCATCCAGCAGTACGGCATATAAACTTTGGTTTTGATCTAAACGGGATGTCAGCTCCCGCAAATTAGACAGATACTTCTCAAATATGCTCTTGGCTTCCTTCATCTCCGCAATGGCGGCGAATTCCAGCATAAGCGGCAGGTAATCGGGAAGCTCTTTGTCTGTCGGGAGGAAGCCGGATTGCTCATAAGTGTTCTTTAACTGCAGCAATTCAATGCCGCGTTCCCTTTGCTCGCCTGAGTTAAAGTAGGTGACATACATATTCGTTTTTTTCCCGAAGTCAAACGTGTATACATAATGTTCAATCAGGGCCTGCGGGGAAAAACATGCTGATGACTTTACAAAATGAAGCAGTTTCTCCCGGATATGCTGATTTTCGATTTCATTGATCAGATCTTTCCATTCGGGATGTTCCGCTCTCCACTCTTCATCCGGATACGAAAGAAGATAGGAAAGAGCCGAGAATGTGATTTGCCGGTCTGTGGTGTTCATCGTGTTACACCTCATTTTTCTTTGGTTATATACAAGAGCCGGGACCGCCTGAAAATGATAAGCCGCAGCTCCCTTGTTCAGCGTATAAATCAGAAATGTCTTCACGGTGGCTGCTCGGAATCACAAATCGGTCATCGTATTTGGCGATCGCAAGCAGCCGATACATGTCTTCAATTTGCTGTTCTGTTAAGCCGACACTGGAGATCAGTGCCGGATCGATTGATTTATTCGTCTGGATCGCTCTCATATACTGGCGCATGACAGACATTTTCTTTAATGTCGACCGAATATGATCTGTATCACCGGCCGTTAATAGTTGCGCCAAATAGTCAATCGGAATCCTCATTTGGTCGATAGCCGGAAAAATGTCTTCCGCTGTTTGCCGGCTTCCCTCTCCTTCAAAGAGATTCATGATTGGACTCAAAGGAGGAATGTACCAAACCATCGGCAATGTCCGATACTCCGGATGAAGCGGCAGGGCGATTTTCCAGTCGATGATCATCTTATAAATGGGCGATTGCTGTGCAGCCTCTATCCATTCTGTCGGGATGCCCTGTTCTTTTGCTTGTTTAGCAACCTCGGGATCATTCGGATCAAGAAACACTTCTAATTGAGAATGATAGAGATCCTTTTCATTTTCTGCAGATGCCGCTTCCTCCACCTTATCCGCGTCATACAGCATGACGCCCAAATAACGGATTCTCCCCACACATGTCTCTGAACAGATGGTCGGCAGTCCCGCCTCCAAACGCGGAAAGCAGAGTGTGCATTTTTCCGCTTTGTTCGTTTGCCAGTTAAAATAGACTTTTTTATAAGGGCAGGATGAAACGCAATATCTCCATGAACGGCACGCGTTTTGATCCACAAGCACAATGCCGTCTTCCTCGCGTTTGTACATGGCGCCGGACGGGCAGGATGAAACGCACGCCGGATTGATGCAGTGCTCGCAGATGCGCGGAAGATACATCATAAAGACTTCATCGAATTCTGTTTTGATAGACTCCTCCATCTTTTGAACGTTCGGATCTTCAAGTCCCGTAATGTGGCCGCCCGCCAGATCGTCCTCCCAGTTCGGCCCCCATTCAATATTCATGAAATCTCCCGTCAGCGACGATTTTGGCCGCGCTACGGGCTGATGTTTTTTCTGCGGACTGTTAGTCAGCGTTTCATAATCATAGTTCCAAGGCTCGTAGTAATCATCAATGGTTGGCTGATTCGGATTATAGAAAAGATTTGCAAGACGGTTGGTTTTCGGGCCTGATTTCAGCTCGAGCTTTCCTTTTTTTAAGGTCCAGCCGCCTTTATATTTGTCCTGATCCTCCCATTGCTTCGGATAGCCGATACCTGGCTTTGTTTCTACATTATTGAAATACATATATTCGGCACCGGAACGGTTTGTCCACGTGTTTTTGCAAGTGACGCTGCACGTGTGGCAGCCGATGCATTTATCTAAGTTCATGACCATTCCGATTTGCGCTTTAATCTTCAAGCCAATCGACCTCCTTCAGCTTGCGGATGACCACATTCAGATCGCGCTGATTCCCCGTAGGGCCATAGTAGTTAAAGCCGTAGCTGAGCTGGGCATAGCCGCCGATCATCTGTGTCGGCTTGACGTGAATCCTTGTCGGACTGTTATGGGTGCCTCCGCGGTTATTGGTCAGTTTTGTGCCGGGCACGTTGATGTGGCGGTCTTGGGCATGATGCATAAACGCCATTCCTTTAGGAATACGGTGAGAAAGAACGGCTCTCGCTACGACAACGCCATTTCGGTTGAAGCATTCAATCCAATCGTTGTCTCGGATATCTGTGTCCTCTGCATCATCTTTATTCATCCACACTGTCGGCCCGCCGCGAAATAGCGTAAGCATCGGCAGAGAATCAAAATACATGCTGTGCACGGACCATTTGTTATGCGGCGTTAAATAATTGAGAACGATTTCTTTGCCCTCTTGATCAGGCCGTTTGCTTAAGAAAGGGCGATGCTGGAGGATCGGTTTAAAGGTCGCCATCGTTTCCCCGAACTCCATCATCAGCTCATGATCGACATAATAGGATTGTCTGCCTGTCAGCGTACGCCAAGGGATTAATTTTTCCACATTTGTCGTAAACGGCGAATACCTGCGCCCGCCTTTTTCCGAGCCTGTAAATGCCGGAGATGTGATCACCGTTTTGGGCTGAGCCGTGATTTGTTCGAACGTAAAGCATTCTTCCTCCCGCTCTTCAGCCAGATCTTTCAGCTTCAGATTTGTGATGTCTTCAAGCGATTCCCATGCTTTTACGGCAACTTTTCCATTCGACGTGGACGAAAGGGTTAAAACGGCTTCTGCCGCCTGCTTGGCCTCGCTTATATTTGGACATCCCTTTGCGACACTGTCTGAGGTGACTTCTCCCAGCCTTTTTTTGAGTGATTCGTATTCATCGGCAATCGACCAGCTCATGCCTTTTGTTCCGTTTGGTTTTAAGGCGGCGTTTGGGCCGAGCGCAGTCATTTTATGAAAGATTTGCTTGTAGTCCCTTTCAACAACTTGAATGTTCGGCATCGTTTTCCCCGGGACGGCTTCGCATTCGCCTTTGCTCCAGTCCTTAATTTTTCCGAGAGGCTGGGCCATTTCCTGCATGGTGTCATGGAGGAGCGGTGCGGCGACAGCTTCTTTTACCGGCTTCATATCAACTTCGTCCGCGAGATCGGAGACGGCTTTTGATAAAGCCTTGAAAATATCCCAGTCTGACTTCGATTCCCAAGGAGCCGAAATAGCCGGGGCAAAGGGGTGGATAAACGGATGCATATCAGTGCTGCTGAGATCGTGTTTTTCATACCATGTCGCCGCCGGAAGCACGATATCGGAATACAAGGCGGTACCGGCCATTCGGAAATCGAGATTGATTAACAAATCGAGCTTTCCTTCCGGTGCCTGCTCGCGCCATTTGATTTCTTCAGGACGGATGCTGTCGCTGTCGTCATTCATCAAGCCGTTCGTCGTTCCCAAGAGATGCTTGAGAAAATATTCATGCCCTTTTCCCGAACTGGAGATCAGATTCGCTCTCCACACGAACAGGTTTCTCGGAAAATTCGCTTCATTGTCAGGATCTTCAATGGCAAATTTCAGTTTTTTCTCTTGAAGCTGGCGGGCCACATAGTCAGCAACATCTTTTGTTGTCTTCGCCCCCGCTTTTTCAGCTTCTTTGTACAGGTCAATTCCGTTTTTATCAAATGTCGGATAAGACGGAAGCCACCCGAGTCTTGCCGCCAGCACATTGTAGTCGGCGTGATGCTTGTAGCGGGAGGATGCCGCGATCGGAGATGCTAAGTCACTGACCGGCTGATCCTCGTAGCGCCACTGGTCAGTCGCAAAATAGAAAAAGGAAGTGCCGTTTTGCAGCTTTGGCGCCCCCTCCCAATCCTTAGCGTTGGCGATCGTCTGCCAGCCTTCAGCAGGGCGGAGTTTTTCCTGTCCTACATAATGAGCCCAGCCTCCGCCGTTTACGCCTTGGGCGCCTACCAGTAATACGAGATTTAATACTGCCCGGTAGATCGTGTCAGAGTTGAACCAGTGGTTGATCCCCGCCCCTACGATAATCATGGATCGGCCCTCTGTATCGATTGCATTTTGGGCAAACTCTCTGGCTATCTTAATGACGGCTTCTTTTTTGATCCCTGTCACCTGCTCCTGCCAGGCTGGCGTAAACGGTTCAGGATCGTCATACGAGCAGGCTGATTTCTCCCCGATCCCCCGATTCACGCCGTAGTTAGCCAAAATCAAGTCAAATACGGTTGTGACATAGACATCTTCATTGTCCAGGGCCAGTTTTTTTATAGGCAGATCTCGCTCTAGCACTCTGTTTCCCTCATTTGAGAAATAAGGGATTCGAACTGTGCCGATTTCGTCCTCTATGCCGAGCACCGAAAGCCGGGGTTCAATCGATTCGCCTGTTTCTTCATCTATCATGTGCAGGTTCCATTTCTTTTGGCCGTCCCAGCGGGAGCCCATTGTTCCTTGCGGAATCGCGAATGCGCTTGTACGTTCATTCCACACCGCAGGCTTCCACTGATCATGCTCCGTCTGCCGCCCGATGTCCTTTGCGTGAAGAAAACGCCCGGCCGTATACACGCCATCCTCTTTAGTTAGAGTGACAAAGAACGGGAAATCCGTGTATTGCTTTGCGTACTCTATGAAACGCTCTGTCTTCTGATTAACGTAAAACTCCTGCAGGATCACATGCCCCATCGCCATCGCAAGCGCGCCGTCTGTTCCTTGGCGGATGCTCAGCCAGTCATCTGCAAATTTAGAGGATTCCGCGAAATCGGGGCTGATTGAGATGACCTTAGCGCCTTTATAGCGGGCTTCTGCCAAAAAATGCGCATCCGGCGTCCTCGTTAACGGCACATTGGAGCCCCATGTGATGATATAGCCTGAGTTGTACCAATCACTGCTTTCCGGGACGTCTGTCTGGTCGCCCCAGATTTGCGGCGATGCCGGGGGAAGATCCGCATACCAATCATAGAAACTGAGCATAGGGCCGCCAATCAAAGACATAAACCGCGAGCCTGACGCATGGCTTATCATGGACATAGCCGGAATCGGAGAAAACCCGATATTCCGGTCAGGGCCGTATGTTATAACCGTATACAGCAGAGAAGCAGAAATCAGCTTCAGCACCTCCGGCCATTCAGCGCGCACAAAGCCGCCCTTTCCCCGCGCCTGTTTATAGGACTTCGCTTTATCCGGATTTTCAACGATCGATTTCCATGCTTCCAAAGGGTTTTGATGAGCCTGCAATGCTTCCCGCCACAAATTGATCAGGACACCGCGCACGTATGGATATTTGACACGCAGCGGGCTGTAGATATACCAGGAAAAACTTGCCCCGCGGGGACAGCCCCTTGGCTCGAAGTCAGGCATATCAGGGCCGGTTGAAGGATAATTCAAATTTTGCCCTTCCCACGTGACGATGCCGTTTTTCACATAAATATTCCAGCTGCAAGATCCCGTGCAGTTGACTCCGTGGGTGGAGCGGACAACTTTATCGTACTGCCATCTGTTTCTATATACATTCTCCCAATCGCGATCTTCGCGGGTGGTTTGGCTATGTTTATTTGAATGGTGTTCGATAGGAGAGAAATAGTTCAATCTCCTAAACAACGGACTCAATTTCTTTTTCTTCATGAGAGTTCACTCCTTCCGAGTCAGGTGATGCTAAGTTCACTATAAACAGAGAAAGCGTATTTCCTTGTGAACTATGTCACACACTCCCCTTTTTTCACAGAAAGTTCACATGAGGAAGAAGGAAGGGACTTTCACAGGATGTGATGAAGGCGGCGTTCAGGCAGGACGCCTGAGTCATTAGCCGTCTTTCATTCAAAGATCAAAAACCCGGTTCCTTTTAGGAATCGGGCTCAGCGTTTTCATCCTGAGATCTATGCATGTATCGCAAAAACAGCTCATAAGAGAAAAAGACATTTTGCTGGAGCATCACCAGAAAATTCATTTGCAGCTGCGGATAATAGGACATGATTTTCTTTAATAAGTAAAAAGGGATATTGAGCATAAGAATGTCTTCGGATGTTCGGACTGAAATGAATGGAGATAAGAACATCCCGCCTTTTTGATCAATGGGAAACACATCGCCTTTTTCCCACAGCGCCACGGTTTGCGACCCTTCAGGCAGCCTGCTGTCAATAAAACGAATACTGCCTTTTAATACAATATAAATGGATTGAGAATGGAGAAAAGATAGATCCTGATCACATGAACCGCGGATAAACGTCCCGTTATTCAGCAATGTTTCGACAATGGATAGAGGCACTTCATTAAACATAGGAAGTTGTTTCAAAAAAAATAAATAGTCACACTGATTCATAGGGAAGCCTCCTGTGCTAAGGATAGCTTTAGTGTAGCCCGGCCGATCCATGACAGCAGTGATGTATTTCACAGATGATATGATGAATGTCACTTATTGGCGGTATTTTTGCTTTTATAATGAAACAAGAAAGGAGTGTTTCGATGAAGGCGCTTATTCCGAAGCAGCACGGCGCTTGGGCCATGCTGCTGATTCCGTTTTGCCTCGGTATGGTGAAGGGAGGAGCGATTCTTTGGCATATCCCCCTATTTTTAGGCTGGCTTTTTCTTTATTTAGCTGTTTATCCTGTTACGCTGGCATTAAAAAAGAAACAAATCAACCCCTATCAAAAGTGGATATTTTCTTACAGTTTTCCAGCCTGCAGCTTTTTGCTTGCCGCTGTCATCCATAAGCCGTCTTTTATCTGGCTTGCCTTTTCTTTGCTGCCGCTGTTTCTCATTCATGTGTATTATGCCCGGCAAAAAAATGAACGAGCGCTGCTGAATGATTTTGCGGGCGTCTTATTCTTTTGTACAGGCGGACTCGCCAGCTGCTGGCTGGGGACGGAGACTCTTGACGGCTGGGCATGGTTTATTTTCGCACAATCTGCTTTGTTTTTTATCGGAAGTTCATTTTATGTGAAGTCGGTGATCCGGGAGAAGAATAATAGAGTATTTGCCTGCTGGTCGTGGGGCTATCACCTGATCCTCCCCTTACTTTCCGCAGCTTTTGGAGCGGGCTGGGCCGTTCTCGCCTTTATCCCCAGCAGTTTGCGTGCATGGTTTTTTCATGGAAAGAAGTGGCCTGTTCAAACGATCGGCATTCTTGAAATCGTCAATGCGTGCTTCTTTTTCGCCATCATGTGTATTTGGCTAACAAGATAAAAACAAGGACACATTGCTGTCCTTGTTTCCTCTTAATCAATATTGCAAATCTCTAACGGGCAATTTTCGCACTCAATCTCACACCGTAAATAGTCCCGCTGATGCAGTACAATCTTTCCGGAATCCTCTATTGAAATAACCCCTTGTTTGCGGAGATCACCCAGCATGCGGTTGACGCTCTCTCTTGCAGCCGCGCAAAATTTCGCCAAATCCTGGTTTGTCAGGGCAATGTTAATGAGAATGCCGTCACTCCGGTTCACCCCATAGCTGTTTGACAAGCGGATGAGGGTGGAGTAGAGCGCCCCTTTTTTGCCATGAAGAAGAAGGTCTCTGATTTTGGATTGAATTTTGCGCAAATGGGTGCTCATCCATTTCATAAATTCAAATGTCAAAGCACCGTTGTGGATAAGTTCCTTTTCAAGTCTGCTTTTATTGATGACGAGCACTTCGCCATCCTCCAGCACTTTTGCACTGAGCATATATCTCGGTTCTTCTGTGAAAAGTGTTAATTCACCGACAATATCATTTTGTTGGCAGATTCTTAGCGTCAGGTCTTTGCCGTCAGCCGTCAGCTTCCCGATTTCAATGAGTCCTGACTGAATCAGATAAAGCTCTTCTGCATCCATTCCTTCTCGAAACAGGTATGTGTGTTTTTTGATTTTTCTTTTTGTACTGATGGATTCCAGCAATTGATGAAGATCACTGGAAATAAGATCCTTATCAGATGTTCGAACAGAGAGAAAATTCATGAGCTCACCTCGAAGAAAAGTCACGTTGTGTATCTATTGTAACGTGAAATCATTTGCGCTTTTCAGAAAAAACTTACAATCTCGTGAATTCCCCAATCGCCGGCGGCCCGTCAGTTTACGCTGTGCCCGCTTCTCTCTGTATGTGTTTTCATTCTTTCCTGCCAATACATCCATATGACAATGACAAAGCTTGCTAACGCGACTTCCGAAAGCGCCATAAATCCGATGGCGTATTGTCCCGTCGCCTGAAATACACTCGCCAGGATCAGCGGAGGGAAAAAGCCGCCTAATCCGCCCATGGCAGACACGACTCCGTTGGCGATTCCCGCCTGCTTAGAAAAATAGAAAGGAACCAGTTTAAAAACCGTCCCGTTTCCAATCCCGGAGCACACCGCAACCGTTAACGCCCCAAAGGCGTAAATGCCGATCGTCGGCGAAAACGACAGGATGACGCCCGATAATGTCAAGCCGGCAAAGACAAACATCAGGATGCGGAGCGGACTCACTTTATCAGCCAGCCACCCGCCCGCCGGCCTGAGCAGCGTGGATACAGCAATAAAACCTGCCGTCCGCAGCCCGGCATCCGCAGGACTCAGATCAAACTGCTCAACAAGAAAGTTTGGCAGATAGATTGTAAAAGCGACAAAGGCGCCAAACGTAATAAAATAAAAGAGACTCAGAAACCACAGCACATGATTTCGGTAAACGGCTTTGATTTGAGTCTTTACGGACACCTTCACTTTCTTCTCATGCCGGTCACCGAAGAAAAAGTGCAGCAAAGCAAATAAAGCCAGCAGAACCATATACATTTGCACCGTACTTTTCCACCCCGCCGCTTGAGCAATCACGGGAGCTGCAAATGTAGTGATCGCGGTTCCGATATTCCCGGCACCGTAAATACCGTTTACAACGCCATGTTTTTCTTTAGGATAGTACTTCGGAAGAGATGTAACCCCAATGGAAAAAACGGCTCCCCCAATCCCTAAGAAAAAACCGCCCGCGATTAAATCAAACAGGGAATCTGCCATACTGATCCAAAATACAGGGAATAAAAGCAATATAAAGCTAATCATAAAAATGATCCGCGCGCCAAACCTGTTGGTCAAATACCCCAGCGGAATGCGGAGAAGCGATCCTAATATAACGGGTATGGCCGTTACCAGGGAGATTTCGCCTTTGCTCAAATGAATATCTAATGTGATTTGGGAAATAAGTGACGAAATCAGCACCCAAACCATAAACCCTGCCACCAAGCTTAATGACTGCAGCGATAATTGAAAGTGTTGACGGTTAATCATTCGGCTTGCCCCTTTCACTGATTCAATAATCAGCCTTATCATACAAAAACTCGGCGAAGAAGATTGTGAACTATATCACACGTTTTTTTAACAAAAAAAGGACAAAGCCCTCTGGCTTTGTCCTTTCAGCTTGATTACATTTTTTCAGGAGCCGATACGCCAATCAATTGAAGCGCGTTGTTCAGCGTGATTTGCGTTGCTTTCATTAAAGCTAAGCGCGCACGGCTTTTCTCTTCGTTTTCAGGGTCGATGACTTTCTCCGCATTGTAGAAGCTGTGCAGAGCTGAAGCCAAGTCATAAATATAGTTCGTCACACGGTGAGGAATTCGTTTTTCCGCCGCTTCCGCCACTGCCTCTGGGAAACCGCCGATTGTTTTCAGCAGATCATATTCTTTTTCTGATTGAATAGGGCTGAAATCAAGATCTGCCGCCGGCTTAAGTCCTTGCTCTTCCCCTTGGCGAAGCATGCTGCAAATGCGGGCATGTGCGTATTGCGCATAATATACAGGGTTTTCGTTAGATGTTGATACAGCAAGATCCAAGTCAAAATCCATATGCGTATCAGCGCTGCGCATCGCGAAGAAATAACGCACGGCATCAAGGCCGACTTCGTCAATCAGGTCGCGCATCGTTACCGCTTTCCCCGTCCGTTTGCTCATTTTCATTTTCTCGCCGTTTTTGTAAAGGTGCACGAGCTGAATGATTTCTACTTCCAACGTTCCTTTTTCATAGCCAAGTGCTTCGATTGCCGCTTTCATACGCGGGATGTAGCCGTGGTGGTCGGCGCCCCATACGTTGACCAGCTTATCAAAGCCGCGGTCAAGCTTGTCCTTATGGTAGGCGATATCAGGAAGCAGGTATGTGTATGTGCCGTCCTTTTTGATCAGTACGCGGTCTTTGTCATCACCGAACGTTGTGGAACGGAACCAAGTCGCACCGTCTTCCTCATAGACATGGCCTTTCTCACGCAGCGCGTCCAGCGCCTTATCGATTTTTCCGTTTTGGTACAGTGATGTTTCAGAATACCACACGTCAAACGGCACACGGAAGTTTTCCAAGTCTACGCGAAGCTTCTCCAGCTCGTATTTCAAACCGTACTCACGGAAAAATGCGAGGCGTTCGCTTTCTTCTTCGTTGACGAAACGGTCGCCGTATTCCTCAGCGAGACGCTTTCCGATTGAAATGATATCCTCACCGCGGTAGCCGTCCTCCGGCATCGGTTTTTCCAGTCCAAGCGCTTCAAAGTAACGGACTTCCACAGAAAGCGCCAGGTTGTTAATCTGGTTTCCGGCATCGTTAATGTAGTATTCGCGGCTCACATCGTAACCCGCTTTTGCAAGCACATTGCACAAGGAATCGCCGACAGCCGCACCGCGCGCGTGGCCTAAGTGAAGGTCGCCCGTCGGATTTGCAGATACGAATTCCACTTGAACGCGTTCGCCGTTTCCGATGTTTGTTTCTCCATACGCGTCTCCCGCTTCCAATACAGACGGGATCAGCTTCGTTAAATATTGATTGTTCATATAGAAATTGATAAAACCAGGACCGGCGATATCAAGCTTTTCAATAGAAGCCTTTCCTTTATCAAAAGAAGCGACAATCTCCTCAGCGATTTGGCGCGGCGCTTTTTTCGCGATTCTCGCGAGCTGCATCGCCATATTTGTTGAATAATCGCCGTGTGTTTTATCCTTCGGTGTTTCTAAAATGACATTTGGAATCTGGCTTTCTTCAGCCAGTCCCGCTTTCAGAACGGCTGCTTTGATTTCTTCTTTCAGCACGTCCTTCATCTGTTCCGCAATGTTCATGCGTGAGTTCCTCCCTCATACGTGATCGTCATATTATGTAAATGCTGCTGCTCGTCTCCGACATGCATATCATATGCGATACTGATACGGCCTTGTTCTTCGCCGAGATCAGATTGAATCGATTTTGTGCTCGTTTTCAGCTCAAGCTCACCAAATGACATTTTATATTTGGCGATTGTGGAAGCTCCAGTCACGAAACGCTGGTTCATTTTGACAGCACCTGATCTCATGACAAGCACTTCGCCTTCGCTTACTTTTACAATCGTTTTCACTTTGCCTAAGTCGTGTTCTTCATAATAAGATAGATACACTTTATTCTGTTTCACATAGTAAAATCCGGTGGTGCGGAATTCGATCACTTCTTCGTTTCCGTCATCCTCGATCACAGATTTCACATGGATTGTTATCGGTGTCTCTTGCTTCATTCTGACACGTCCTTTTCATCTTTCCACTTTGACTTGAATAGTATAATCATTCGGTTTGTAAACTTCAACTGCTTCTATCTTACCATCATTGCTCATCAGATTTGAAGATAAACCTCAGAAAAAGCAATTCCTTTATAGAAGAGAAAATCATACCACTGATTACCTTTGGGAAATATTACATTTTTCCGAATTCTACCGTTTTCAATTCACATTTTCTTCAAAATATATGTATTGAAATGATAATTTGATAGTTTTAATATAAAAGTACATCAAAGATCTGCTAGAAAAACAAAAAAAGGGAGGATTCAATTATGAAAAAAGCTGTCATTGTAGAAAACAAAGGTTGCGCGACATGTTCAATCGGAGCCGCTTGTTTAGTGGACGGACCTATCCCTGATTTTGAAATTGCCGGTGCAACAGGTCTATTCGGTCTCTGGGGATAAGGTTCTCCGGAAAAGGGCATAGTAAATTACTATGCCCTTTTTAACTAAAATACAAATTTTAACTAAAATCTACATCTTGGTTATACATACACAGTGATTTTTATATTTGAATCATATGTATAGGGGATGGTATTTTGTTTATAGAGCAGATGTTTCCATTTATTAATGAAAGTGTAAGAGTCCACCAGTTGCCTGAGGGCGGCGTGCTGGAAATTGACTACATGCGTGATAACGTCTCGATCTCTGATTTTGAATACTTAGATCTCAACAAAACGGCTTACGAGCTTTGTATGCTGATGGACGGTCAAAGAACGGCTGAACAGATTTTAGAAGAGCAATGCGCAAAGTATGATGAGTCGCCGGAAGACCACAAGGACTGGTACTATGACATGCTCAGCATGCTTTTGAACAAGCAGGTCATTCAGCTAGAAAACCGGGCCCGCTTTCACAAAATCGCCACCAGCGGAAGCAATGAATTTCCGATGCCGCTGCATGCCACCTTTGAGCTGACGCACCGCTGCAATTTAAAGTGCGCCCACTGCTATTTAGAAAGCTCGCCGGAAGCGCTCGGCACCGTATCCATTGATCAATTTAAGAAAACGGCTGATATGCTGTATGATAACGGCGTTTTAACGTGTGAAATCACAGGCGGCGAAATTTTCGTCCATCCAAACGCCAATGAGATTCTTGAATATGTGTTAAAGAAATTCAAAAAAGTCGCCGTCTTAACCAACGGAACGCTGATGCGAAAAGAAAGCCTGGAGATGTTAAAAGCCTATAAGCAAAAAATCATCGTCGGCATATCACTGGATAGCGTACAGTCCGAAGTGCATGATTCATTTAGAGGGAGAAAAGGCTCTTTTGCCCAAACCTGTAAAACGATAAAATTGTTGAGTGATCATGGTATTTTTGTCAGAGTCGCCATGTCGGTTTTCGAAAAAAACATGTGGGAAATCCACGATATGGCCCAAAAGGTGCGCGATCTCGGGGCGAAAGCGTTCTCTTACAATTGGGTTGATGATTTCGGAAGAGGCAGAGATATTGTCCATCCGACGAAAGATGCCGAACAGCACCGCAAATTTATGGAGTACGAGCAAAATGTCATTGATGAATTTAAAGATTTGATCCCGATCATTCCGTATGAAAGAAAACGTGCGGCGAACTGCGGCGCCGGCTGGAAATCAATTGTGATCAGCCCGTTCGGAGAAGTACGCCCGTGCGCACTCTTCCCGAAGGAATTTTCATTGGGAAATATATTTCATGATTCATATGAAAGCATCTTTGACTCCCCTCTTGTCCATAAATTGTGGAAAGCGCAGGCGCCGCGGTTCAGCGAGCATTGCATGAAAGACAAATGCCCGTTCAGCGGCTATTGCGGAGGCTGTTACTTAAAAGGGCTGAACTCCAACAAATACCACAGAAAAAACATCTGCTCCTGGGCGAAAAATGAACAATTAGAAGATGTGGTCCAGCTTATTTAGGAGGGAAACAATTTGTCACCAGCACAAAGAAAAATGTTACTGTATATCCTTTCATTTATTTTTGTCATCGGCGCGGTCGTCTACTTCGTAAAAAGCGATTATGTGTTTACGCTGATTTCTATCGCCATCGCCATAATTTTCGGTATGCGCGCGCGGAAGGCTGACTCGCGATGAGCATTTTGGATATACACGATGTATCCGTTTGGTATGAACGGGACAACGTCATCTTAGAAAACGTGGATTTACAATTAGAAAAAGGCGCCGTTTACGGACTGCTTGGGGTAAACGGCGCCGGAAAAACAACGCTGATCAATACGCTGACAGGGGTAAACCGCAATTTCAGCGGGCACTTTACGCTGTGCGGCATTGAAGCGGATGCCGGCATGCCGCAGAAAACATCAGATGAGCTGAAGACCCGCCGCTACTTTGCTGCCGATTATCCGCTTCTATTTACAGAAATTACGGCGAAGGACTATGTTTCTTTCGTTCATTCTTTGTATCAGAAAGATTTCTCAGAGCAGCAATTTAACAGTTTGGCAGAGGAATTTCACTTTTCCCAATACACAAACCGGAGAATTTCCGAGCTGTCTCTCGGCAACAGGCAAAAGGTTGTGTTGATGACCGGGCTATTGCTCGGGGCTCCCCTGTTTATTTTGGATGAGCCGCTTGTCGGCTTGGATGTGGAGTCAATAGAGGTCTTTTATCAGAAAATGCAGGCGTATTGCAAGGCAGGCGGAACGATTTTGTTTTCTTCCCATTTGCTCGATGTGGTGCAGAGATTTTGTGATTATGCGGCCATTCTTCATCACAAACAGATCCGGAAGGTCATTCCGATTGGAGAGGAGACTGATCTTCGGCGTGAATTTTTTGAGGTGATCGGCCATGAATAACCTGTTTCCGATTCTGTCATTGCTGTTCAAACAGCTTTACGGCCGCCAAGGAAAAAAAGACGCCATTCGCATCACCGCAGGGCTTGCCGTTTTGGCCTTGTTTGAAATCGGGCTGATCCGCCAGGCAGGCATTGATGAATCAACCTTAGGAAAAACATACATCACGCTTGCGCTTCTGTTTATGAATGCGTACATGGTGTTTCTCTCTGTTACATCCCAATGGAAGGAATCTTACATGAAGCTGAGCTGTCTATTGCCGATCTCTTCCCGGAGCTTCTGGCTCGCTCAGAGTGCGGTTTTGTTTGTTGATACTTGCTTGAGAAGGACGCTGTTTTTTTTCATATTACCGCTGTTCTTATTCGGAAACGGAACGCTGTCAGGAGCACAAACCCTGTATTGGCTCGGCAGATTTTCGTTTTTTACTGTCTATTCGATTATTTTCGGCGTTTTGTTAAGCAATCTTTTCGTCAAAAAAAGGAGAACGGCACTCCTGCTGCATGCGGCGGCATTCACCTGCGTGTGCTTCAGTGCGGCTTTGATGCCTGCCGTGATCCCGCTATGTGCGATTCATATGCTCTGGGCTATTGTGATTGACTTCCCTTCATTCTTGCAGGCGCCTCAGCAGCAGAGCAAAATGCATTCTTTTATGCGGACATCAGAATTTTCGTTTTATAAAAGAGAATGGAACCGGTTTATTTCCTCCAAAGCGATGCTGTTAAATTATATTGTGATGGGGGCATTCAGCGGCTTCTTTTCGTTTCAGATGATGAACACCGGCATTGCCGATCAGCATGTCGTCTATATCGTGATTAGCGCTCTCCTGCTGATCTGCTCACCGATTGCTTTATTGTATTCTCTTGAGAAAAATGACCGGATACTGCTGATCACGCTTCCGATTAAACGCAGAACGATGCTTTGGGCGAAATATCGCTTTTATTCCGGTTTATTGGCCGGCGGGTTTATTTTGATTGCCATGATAATGGGCTTGATCAGCGGCCGGCCGATTTCACTTTTGACTTTTTTGCAGTGTATGGAATTGCTGCTGGCGGGGGCTTATATTCGGTTAATTTCAGATGAAAAAAAGCCGTCCTTCAGCTGGCAGACGGAGCAGCAGCTCTGGAGCGGTTTCTCTAAATACCGTTCCTATGTATTTTGTATTCCTCTTTTTTTAGCTACTTTAACAGGCACTGTTATTTCCTTGGCAGTCATTCCGATTGCCGGGCTGATCATTGTCTATTTACTGCAAAAACAGGATGGTGGTTTCTTTGATACAAGCGGAAAAAGAGAACGGCTTGGAAGTTAACCTGCTGACGACTGATCAATTTTCAACCATCTCGATCGCCGCGAGCTTTCTGAAGCCGATCGAAAGCGCGGCGGAACCTGAAGAAGAAACGATCTATTTTTATGGCGCGGCTGCACACCAGAAGCAAAACATCATCGACACTTTCGGCTATGCCGCCGGCCGCCGCTTCATGTATTCATCAAATCTCTTTTTTGACCGGCAGCTGAAAACGTACGGGACCCGCATGATTCATCCGTTATATGCTGAGGGATTTCATACAGATGCTGTTCTGAACACCTTTGTTGACATGTCCTCCTTTCCGGCTTCTCTTTCTGCCAGCGCAGCGGAAAAGGCAAAAGCCGAACTGCTGCTGAAAATGGAAAAGACATTCGCTGACCCGTTCTCCTATTCAGCAGCCCGTCTGGCGGAGGAAGCCTTTGGAAACCCGATGTACGGCACTGCCATGTTTGGCCGGAAAGACAAGCTTATGGCTGTGCATCCTAAACGTTTTCTGGATGCGTCGGAATTTATTGCTGATTTATTTTCTCAGCAGAAACAGCTGAACATATTAGGAAACATACAGTCATGTGATGTTCAGGGACATGCCCCACAGGCGTCCGCCGTGTCTGCTGTAAGAAAACCCGTGAATCAGGATATTTTCGAAACAGAGACACGCAGCACAGCAGGTCCGTCCGTTATGACACTTGGCTTTGACTGCGGGGACATGAAAGATGTCCGCGATTATTTAGCCATGCAGCTGATAGACGGATTGCTCGGCAAATACGGCCATTCCGCTTTATTTCGGCATTTTCGCGAAAAAGATCTGGCCGTTTATCATGTGATCACCCGCTATGACATCATGAGCAATATGCTGCTTGTTTCCGTATGCACCGACCAGCTTCATGAAAACGAGATTCCTCCAAGAGTTTTGGAAGCTGTATCGCGTTTCCACGCGGATGAACCGGAATTAAAAAAGGCACAACAATTTTTAATCAATGAAATCCTGCTGCAATTTGATTCTCCTGAAGGACTCTTAGCCTATATGGGAATCCTGCGCCGTTTCTCTTGCAAAAAAGAAGACTTGCTGGACAGCATCTCAGCAGTCACGTGCCGCGATTTGCTGCAATTCATCAAAAATCTTACATATATCGGAGCTCATGTAGTAAGGGGATGAGAGATATGGAAAAGGAAGCCTTTTTTCAACAGCTGGATGAACGAACCGATATCAGATACACAGACAAGGGAATGAAAATATTCAGGTTACAATTCCCCCGCGCCCATTTAAGACTGTGCAATGTCAAAACCGGCTTTGGAAGCCAGGATGTCCGCTTACAGTCAGAAACCGGCAGCCGGATGCTGCCATATGGCACAGCGCACTTTTTAGAACATCTCCTCTTTTGGCATAACGGCCGGAACCTGTATAGTGATTTTTTTGAACACGGCGCGCTGTTGAATGCGTTCACCACTTACACTGATACAAATTTCATGTTTACCTCATTGCCGGATCGGCTCAGACAAACCATTCCAGTCCTGCTTGACGCTTTATGGAACCACTCGTTTGACGAGCAGATCATTGCTCAGGAAAAAGCCGTGATTACAAGTGAAATAGATACGGCGCTTCTCAACCACCAGCTTCATTACCATTATCAGCTGATCCAGATGCTGTCTCCTGCCTCACCAGCCGCAATCTTCCCCGCAGGCAGAAAAAGAGACATTGAGGCTCTGTCGATCTGTGATCTGCAGGAAGCCTATGCTGCCGCCTACCAGCCCCATCGGATGACGCTGTTTCTGATTGGCGGCCCAGAAGATGCGGAAACTCTTTTGCCTTCTCAGCTCAGACTGGAAAAGTGCTCTGGCAGCCGCTCTGACAGAAAGATCGTCCCTGCGTGCCCTCCCCTCTCATCAAAAGAGGTAAAGGGTGATCTGGAGCGGCCGGAAGACACTTGGACCGGAATACAAATCGGGGCGCTCCCAGGAGAAAACGGACTTTTGACCTTGAAGCTGTATTGGGACATTGCCTCTCGCATCCTGTTTCACATGGATTCGCCGTTTTTTCAAGAGATCCGGCAAACGTACCGCTTGAATATCCAAAGCCTGTCAGCGGATGTTCACTTATCAGAGGATGGCGGCTTTTTGATCCTTCACAGTAAAGGGGCGCATTCTTCCGCATATATCGATGTGGCATCTTACTATATCACGCAGCAGAAAAACCGTACCGAAGCCTGGCTTGAGTACGGCAAGGATTCTTTAGTCAACGCGATCATCTATGACAGTGATTACGCGCGTAAATGCTTTGAATGGGCGGCAGAATGTGAACAGTACGATTGCTCGTTTCTCGGCCTTTACCGCACCATTCAGCAGATGAATTCTCATGATTTCTTGGCTCTCATTGAAGCAATGGTTTCTTCTAACAAAGCAGTCATTCATGTACCCCAGAAAGAAGTGATGAGACAATGAAAAAAAGCACTGTCTTTACTTTATTATTGCTGCTTGCGGCCATGGCGGCTTATTCCTTCGGCTGGTTTCACTCAGGTGCCGAAGCCGCGGGCCAATATGTACAGCTGATCAAAAATGACGCTGCCCGCCTTGGGCTGTTGGCTTGTGCCGCTTCCGTACTGATGCTTCCCGCCTTTCTCTATCTTCACTACGTGACGCAATCTGTCAAAAACATGACAGCAGCTTTTCAGAAACTCACACAGTCTCATCAAAGCTGCTGTGACTTTCAGCATCGCAAGCTGTGCAGCCGTTATGCCGACGATGTAAAATTGCTGCGCGACAGCTATAGGGGCATCCGCCAATCATATGTGATGGCTGCTGTATTGTATCAGGTCATCGTTTTCGGCTGCATGTTCGAAATCGTCAAGGCCGTTCCCTTCAGCTTTCATACGTCCCCTGCCGTTACAATGGGGCTTGCGGTGTTACTGATTTTGTATTTATTGTTTTATTTGCGAACGTACTTGCTGCAGCTTTTTCAGCATGGAAACCTGTTCCGGAAAGTGCTTGTGGGAGTGCTGACAGGAGCCGGGATTTGGTGGATGCTCAGTTTTACTATAAGTGAACTGCTGTTTCTGATCATCTTAGCTGCCATCCAGCAGATCGGATCTTTTATTTATAAACGATTCTCTTATCGCAGCCCTGCTTCTCTCGATCTATAAAAACATCTACATTGCAATCGAGGACGGACCGGCGCCAACCGGAATGACCGTCACGGCTGAATCATCACTCGTGCGGTACACGGTCACTGCATTGTCGCCGGGCTTTGTCGGATGTTACTGTGAGGTTATAGACATTAGGAAGAGACACGTTTGCAATTTCCTTTGTGCGGCAGTATTAACGACATATACATTGTTAATGAGAAACGGTTCACTATAAGACTCTGGAAAATAAGCCCTAGTACTATCCAGAGAACATACAATTGTCCTCAAAGTTTCAAATAGGCGGTCAAAGCCACCCCCTGCTCAAGGGTGACAAACTGATCTCTGTTACACCCTTCGGTCCTAGTTCACCACTCATCACGTCTATACTCCATGTAACCGCAGTGACTGCTTCCGCAGGATCAACGACAAACCCCTCCGGAACTTCAATCGGCACTTGAAATGGCGCTTCTCGACTGGCATCTTCATCACAAAAACAGAAACAATTTTCCTGTAAAACAGAAAAATCATTCTTTTTTCTGATTTCACATCCCTTTTAGAGATGCATAGTTGGTTAAATCGCAATGTCACTCGGTGAAACGCCAAGCGATATGACAGTTTCCACAGAATAATCATCCGTGTTGTAAACAGTGATGCTTTGCTCTATAAAATTTGTTGCATACAGAAACTCGCCATTCGGGGTAAACGCAATGTCTCTTGCCAATTGCGGAAGATTTCCTATTACGCCTGCACCACTTGGACTGACGGAATATAGATTGTGAGTGAAATCATCAAACAAATACACCCCTGATCCGCTCTTGAACATTCCATATTCACCTTCATACTCCAGCTCTTGGGTGCTGCTGATCGTAAATGTATTCAAATCAATCACCGTCAAATAATTGAAAAAGAATTCTTGTTCTAATACATAAAGGTAACGTTCCGGCCAACCCGTTTCTAGGGCATTTACGATAAGATCCCGTTCAATAGTTCCTGTCACTTCACCTGTGTTTAAGTCCAATCTTTGCACTGAACCGAAACCAAGCAGATACGCAAACAATCCATTTGGATCAATTGCAACATCAAAGCCTTCAAAAGGAATAGACCTTTCAACAGTTAAGGTTTCAATTCCTATCACATTTATGGCACCACCAGCGACAACATAAAAAAATTCGTGTCCAGGTATAAAAGATATGGATTCCGGCGGCTGATCCAGCAAAATAGAAGCTGTAACACTCAATGTGTCTTGACTGATGACAGAAATGACACGATCATAGTAATGCAAAACAAACACAGAGGTGTTATCTGGCGCCTTTTCTATCCTTGTAGGTTGGTATGGAAGAGAAATCGTCGTCACAACAGTATGAGTGTTGGTATCAATCACAGAAACCGACTGATCATCTGGATTCGCTGTGAACGCATAAACGGGTTCGGGCTCCGGCGCAGGTACAAGCACAATCGTTCCCGTCACCGATAATGGACTGCCGTAAAATGGCGGGACGACAACAAGGTTCTCGATCGTAATGTCACTGACATCCGGACAATCATCCGGTTCATCAGAATAATAGACAACTTGATCGATCTCCACATTGTGAATGACAGAAACAGCCCCCTCCCCTTGTCCATATTGGTTTCGCACAGGTGAGACACTGACCAGAAGCGTAACGGTTCCCTGCAGGCGGACTGCAAATTGAACACCGATTTCATCAGGCTCAGGCCCCGTCTCAATTAAGCAGCGTTCACTGACACAAGAAAGGCTGTCTGCATTCCACGTGACGTTTGCAACAGCTTCAGCCGGATCAACGACAAACCCCTCAGGCAATTCAATCGGCGCTTGAAACATCGCTTCACGACTGGTTTCTTCCTCACAAAAACATAAACAATCTTGTGCAGCTTCTGCTTTTTCTTTAAAGGAAAGCTTGTTTTTCCTCATTTCATCACTTCCTTTTCAGACATACACTGCTCACGCAGATACAACAGAATATGGAAGGTGAATGCATTTGCTTGTACAAACAGCCGAGGGTAAAAGCTGTTTTTGAAGAAATTCCGGCCATCATGCGGTGTAACGAAAGAAAAGATTGCGGTTTTTTTGCGCTTCTCACAAGAATGATGATGATAAAATATGACATATATAGAATAATGAAGGGAGGGATTTTCAAACGTGACAAGTGTCATATCTTCTTCTTCCGTTGGAGAAAAGATTAATGAATGGTATATGTACATACGCCGATTCAGCATACCGGATGCGGAATATTTACGAAGAGAAATCAAACAAGAGCTGGATCAAATGGAAGAAGACCAGGATCTTCATTTGTATTATTCACTGATGGAATTCCGGCACAATCTGATGCTTGAGTATCTTGAACCGTTAGAAAACATGCGGATAGAGGAACAGCCGCGACTGTCCGATTTGTTGCTTGAGATTGATAAAAAACAGGCTCGTTTAACCGGACTGCTTGAATACTACTTTAATTTCTTCAGAGGTATGTACGAACTGGATCGCCGGGAATATATATTAGCCATTCAATTTTTTAAAAAAGCAGAGAGCAAACTGACTTTTGTGACAGATAAAATTGATAAAGCTGAGTTCTTTTTCAAAATGTCAGAAGTTTATTACTATATGAAGCAAACTTATGTGTCCATGGACTATGCACGTCAAGCCTTTGAAATATACAATGAACAAACTACATATGATATCAGAATGATTCAATGCCAATCCCTGTTTGGAGCTAACTTTTTGGATCTGAAACAGTATGATAAAGCAATTGCCCATTTCCAAAAAGCTTATACACTTGCTGAGGCGGCACAGCAGCCGCAGCTAATGGGAAGAACGCTTTATAATATTGCACTTTGCAAGCAAAACCAACACAGTCTTGAATCAGCGATAGAGTATGTAAAAAAATCTATTCATGTATTTGAAGAATCGAAAATGCTTCCTTCACTGCCACAAGCTTTTTTCCTAATTACACAAATTTATTTTAAATTAGGCAAGATTGATAACGCTTGTGAATATCATATTAAAGGAAGAGAATATTCAATAGCTGCCGGAGACACTGTGTACTTAATGGAGTTTGAATTTTTGGAATCTTTATACTTGTCTGGACCTGATGAAGAAGCAATAGAAAAATGTTTTGTTTTCCTTGAAAGTAAAATGATGTATGCTGATATTGAAGACTTTGCACTCGATGTTGCTAAGTATTATCATCAGCAGGAAAATTACAAAAAAGCATCTACTTATTTTTTAAAGGTTGAAGAAGCAAGACAGCACATTCAAGGGGGGGTGAATTTATATGAAATGGAAGTATAAATTATTACTCGCTTGTTTAGCTGTGAGTGCTGTATTTGTCACAGTAGAAGTATCAAATTCATCTACAGAACATTTTGATGTTGCACAACGTGCTATGATATAAGACCGCCTTTATCGGCGGTTTTTTTCGTCCCCTCTTTCCACCTTGAATAAGATGTTTGCAAAGCATGAGAACAAAAAACATCCAGACAAAGTCTGGATGTTTCTCTTATTTCACAAACCCAAGCAGCATTTCACGAATGATTTTG
This sequence comes from Bacillus sp. B28, assembly GCF_029536185.1. Taxonomy (NCBI): domain Bacteria; kingdom Bacillati; phylum Bacillota; class Bacilli; order Caryophanales; family Bacillaceae; genus Bacillus; species Bacillus sp. B28. The sequence continues at coordinate 3,748,033 of NZ_CP120511.1, forward strand.
CTGGCTGTGTTTGCCGTTTGCTCTGAGTGGTCGTAAATCGGAGCTACTTCTACTAAATCAGCGCCCTTCACGTTTACTTCTGAGCGCGCGATTTCATGGACGGATGCAAGCAGTTCTTTAGACGTGATGCCGCCTGCGTCAACGGTTCCTGTCCCCGGTGCGTGAGCAGGGTCTAATACGTCAATGTCGATTGTGACATATACCGGACGGCCTGCCAGCTTCGGTAGCACTTCTTTCAGCGGTTCAAGCACTTCAAATTTGGAGATGTGCATGCCGTTTTCCTTCGCCCAATCAAACTCTTCTTTCATGCCGGAACGGATTCCGAATGAATATACATTTTGCGGTCCGATCAATTCTGCCGCTTTGCGGATCGGCGTTGAGTGAGAAAGCGGTTCTCCCTCATAGTCAACGCGAAGATCTGTATGCGCATCAAAATGGATAATCGCAAGGTCGGGATATTTCTTGTGCATCGCTTTAATGACAGGCCATGTCACAAGATGCTCTCCACCCATTCCCATCGGGAACTTCCCTTTTTCTAAAATGCTGTCCACATACTCCTCAATCATATCAAGGCTTCTCTGCGGATTTCCGAACGGCAGCGGAATGTCGCCGGCGTCAAAGAAGTTCAGGTCGGCCAGATCACGGTCTAAATACGGGCTGTATTCTTCAAGGCCGATTGACACCTCGCGGATTCTGCTCGGGCCAAAGCGTGAGCCCGGACGATAGCTGACCGTCCAGTCCATCGGCATGCCGTAAAGGATGGCGTCCGCCCCTTCCCACTCGGGACGGCTCGCGATAAATACTTTTCCTGAATAAGCTTCATCAAATCTCATCTATAATACCCTCGCTTTCCTGTAAAAAAGCGCAAGATTCGCTCCTGCGCCATACCATCATTATTTAATCAGGTCACTCACAAATTTCGGCAGAACAAACGCCGCTTTATGAATATCTTTTGTGTAATATTTCGTGTCAATATCAAAGAAACGGCTGTCATCCACTGCAAGCGGATCATATGTTTTCGAACCGATTGTAAATGTCCACAAACCGCTTGGGTATGTCGGAATGTTCGCAGTATACAGCTTCGTAATCGGGAAGATTTCCTTCACGTCACGCTGTACATTTGTGATTAATTCCGGTGTGAACCATGGGTTGTCCGTCTGAGCGACAAAAATGCCGTCTTCTTTCAGCGCCTTCGCGATTCCGGCATAGAACCCTTTTGTAAACAGGTTTACCGCAGGCCCGACTGGTTCAGTTGAATCTACCATAATGACGTCGTATTGATTTTCAGATTTCGCAATGTGCATAAATCCGTCATCCACCTGCACGTCAACACGCGGATCGTCAAGTTTTCCCGCAATAGAAGGAAGAAACTTTTTAGAGTATTCGATCACCTTGCCGTCAATATCAACAAGTGTCGCTTTTTTCACGCTCGGGTGCTTCAGGATTTCTCTGATGACGCCGCCGTCACCGCCGCCGACAACAAGCACATGCTCCGGATTAGGGTGCGTAAACAATGGCACATGCGCCACCATTTCGTGATAAACGAATTCATCTTTTTCAGACGTCATCACCATGCCGTCCAAAAACAGCATGTTGCCGAACTCTTCTGTTTCCACCATTTCTAAATGCTGAAACTCAGTTTGTTCTGTATGTAATGTTTTATTAACCTTCAATGTAATGCCAAAGTTTTTCGTCTGCTTCTCTGTGTACCAAAGTTCGCTCAATTGTCATCTCCCTTTCAAGGCTGTATTCATTTATTGTAAGCGTCTTTTCAGCTTTTATTCCCGGTTGAAATCGCATTTTCACCTAAGGAAAAAGTATAGAGGATGGCGGGGAAAAAGTAAAGATGCGTCCTGTCACACGATGTTTAAAAACAATCTTTTTTTCTCATAATAGTAGAAACATAAAAAAAGGGGGAACCATTGTGGATGCAATGACAAATAAACGGCTGAGACTGACGCTCAAAACCGTTCGCGCCTTTATCTTTCTTGGGGCTTTCGCGTGCTTAGCGGCAGCTGCTGTGTTTATGACTGTCATTTTGATAGCCAAATACCAGGGCGCTCCCTCGGTTCAAGTGCCGCAATCCACGATTTTGTTTGCGAGCGACGGCTCAAAACTCGGGGAGACGAACTATGGCGAAAAACGCTATTGGGTCCCCTTAAAAGACATGAATCCGACGATTGTAAAAGCGACGGTGGCGATTGAAGACCAGAACTTCTATGATCACCATGGCTTTGATTATAAACGCATGGCTGGTGCGGCGCTGGCCGACTTAAAAGCGCTGGCCAAGGTGCAGGGCGCAAGCACCATTACCCAGCAATATGCGAGAAACCTGTATCTTGAACACGACAAAACGTGGAAACGCAAATGGAATGAGGCATTCTATACAATTCGTCTGGAACAAAACTATTCTAAGGACGAGATATTAGAAGGCTATTTAAATACGATATACTACGGCCACGGCGCCTATGGGATCGAAGCCGCATCCCGCCTCTATTTCGGCAAGCATGCCAAAAACCTGACAGATGCGGAGGCGGCGCTTTTGGCCGGTATTCCGAAAGGCCCTTCCGGCTATTCGCCTTATGTCAATGAAACAAAGGCCAAGGATCGCCAAAAAACAATTGTGCGGATGATGGAAAAACAGCGGATGATCAGCCGTAAAAAAGCGGACGAGCTGATCAAAGAGCCCCTTTCCTATCAGCCGTTGAATAAACACGCCATTAGCAGAAAAGCGCCTTATTTCTATGATAATGCGATGAGAGATCTGGAAAAAAAACTCGGCATGACGCGGGAGCAAGTTGAAACGAGCGGGTTAAATGTGTATACAACCGTGAATAAACGGCTTCAGCGCATTGCCGAGGAAACCATTACCGAAACGGTTAACGCCGGTTCTGACATTCAAGTCGGATTTTCAGCCATTGATCCACGCACAGGAAACGTTCTCGCTCTTGTCGGCGGCAGGGATTATCAAAAAAGCCCGTTTGACCGGACGACACAGGCGAAACGCCAGCCCGCTTCGACAATCAAACCGTTACTTTATTATAAAGCGATTCAGAGCGGGTTTACGCCAGTGACACTGATGAAAAGCGAAGAAACCGAGTTTCAAATCGACGCAAAGGGAGAAACCTATTCTCCAAGCAACTATAACGGTTATTACGCAAACAAACCGATTACGCTTCTTCAGGCGCTGGCGCTTTCCGACAACATATACGCGGTGAAAACACATCTCTTTCTCGGCATGAACAAGCTCGTACAGGCATCAAAGGAATTCGGAATTACTGCAAAGCTTCAAGCATTGCCTTCCCTTGCGCTCGGCACTGAACCCGTACGCCCGATTGAGATGGTCAACGCTTACGCCATGCTGGCAAATGGCGGAAAGAAAATCGAACCGACCTTTATCACGAGAGTGACTGATGCAGCCGGACATGTACTGTACGAAAGCCCGAATCAGCATAAACAAGTGCTGGATGAAAAAGCTGCCTTTGTGACCGCTAATATGATGACAGGCATGTTTGATACAGATTTAAACGGCTATACATCCGTGACAGGACGGACAATCGCGGACCGCCTGACTAGAACCTATGCGGGAAAATCAGGCACAACAAGCGCAGACAGCTGGATGATCGGTTTCAACCCGAAGCTGGCTGCGGGTGTATGGACGGGCTATGACAAAAACAGCACCATCGACTCAGTCGCAGAAAAAAACTATGCCAAAACCATTTGGGCGGAGTTTATGGAGGATGCGCTCAAAGGAGAACCAGAAACAGCCTTTAAACCGCCAAAAGGCGTGATCGGCGTCTACATCGATCCGGCAACAGGCTACTCCTCCGGCCCCGGCTGCGCAGCCAAGCATTACACGTATTTTGTGAAAGGCACAGAGCCAGCGAATGTGTGCTTCGGCTCAGAGCCTGTCAAACAAACAAAAGACCAGCGTCCAGTCAAGGAAAAGCCCGCTTCCCCGAAAAAGTGGTGGGACAAATGGCTGGGACGGAATCATTAACAAATAACCCGGCTCCTCGGAGGCCGGGTTATTCGTATGGTTGGTCAATGATCCATGGAAGAAGCTTAACACAATCGAGCTGAATAATTGGCTTCGGGAAACCCTTAGGAATGTAAATTTGGTATTGCGGTACTGAAAATGAAATATGCCACGACAAATCAATCCTTTCCGGGTTCAATTCTTGTTTTCCTTCTACAATACGGCCTACTATAAAATAACTCGCTATATAAAAGTGCAAATGATCTTTTATCCCATGGTAATTTATATCTGTGCATTTGGGTACCATTTGCTGGTTTGCACTGAGTACATATACTTCTGGGTTAGAGATAGGCCTACCAATCCGTTGGTACCTTGTGCATGACACCCTTTTCTAGCTTCATATACGTGGAATAAGTAGTATCTTCGGATGGACCGTATAGGTTATACACCTTTTCAATCGGACTTCTCTCATACAAGTGCTGGACCAGTGACTGCGGCAACGGTTCTCCAGCTAAATTCATCACCTTTACCGAAGAAGGGATCGTCTTTGCTCGAACCAGTTCCTTCGCTGCTGATGGTACAGTATTGACCAAAGTCACATCCTTCGTACAAATACTTACGGTATTTCGTAAACATAATCATTTTAAATGGATATTAATTGAAATTAAATGGAACAAAAGGTTATTCAACCAGTTTCACAACTCTTTCACAACGGAGACAATCATAATGGAAATTAAGTTAGCCAAAGAAAAAATAGAGAATGAGGAAGGGCTTAACTATGTACTGATTCAACTTAAGTGGAATGAAAAAATACGTTCATAAAATTGATATACATCATTCCCAATATTGTTCTAAAGGCGTGAATATTAATCAGCTAAAAGAGAATTCGGACGGATCTCTTGTCATAAATAGATTAATTCAAAAGGAGAGTATTCTGTTTGAATTATATACAGAAACATTTAATCCTGAGTTAGTAGAAACCTTATCTTTTCCTGTTCATTTTGAGGGAAGTGATGGAATAGAGAAATGTATACAACAATCAATAAACATTCCCTTAGTTGATGAGAAAGAAGCCTAGAAATTCCTCTCAATGCAGAAGTGACAAACCTTGTGAATGAAGTAGTAAGAAAAGATAATCTGACGTTAAATGTAGGAGGTCAAAAAATGAATTTCATTCCTTATGTAGTGGAACAAACAAGCCGTGGTGAACGTTCTTATGACATTTATTCTCGTTTACTTAAGGATAGAATTATTATGTTAATAGGTGAAATTACAGATTCAGTAGCCAATAGTGTTATATCTCAATTACTGTTTCTCGATGCGGATGATCCTAAGAAAAACATTAGTATCTATATTAATTCTCCTGGAGGGTCTATCACGGCAGGTATGGCGATTTACGATCCCATGCAACATATAAGAGCAGATGTTAGTACTCTGTGCGTAGGGCTGGCAGCTTCAATGGGAGCTTTTCTGTTAGCTGGTGGAGTTAAAGGAAAATTTTTTGCTCTTACCAATAGCAAATCAACCATTAGGTGGAACAAGAGGACAGGCTTCTGACATTGAGAGATTTGCGTTGGGTGCATCAGTATGGTCCTGAATTAAACAAAAGAGTCCGTCGTCATCTCAAACAACCAATGACTCCTGGAGAGTCGATGAAACATATATCAAAAGTCAATGGATGTACCTGTATCGTGCTGTCGATTCGAAAGGAAGTACCATCGATTTTTATCTAAGCAAAGCAAGAAACCACAAAGCTGCAAAGCGATTCTTCAAGAAAGCTTTGCAGTCTTTTCATATTTCTAAGCCTCGTGTCATGACGGTCGATAAAAATCCAGCTTATCCTATAGCAGTTGAAGAATTGAGAAAAGATGCCATTAGGCATCCAACTAAGGCAAGTGAAATATCTCAATAACATAGTGGAACCAGATCATCGGTTTATTAAAAAGCGAGTTCGTTCGATGTTAGGACTGAAATCCTTTCGCACAGCTACATACATTATTTCTGGAATAGAAGCTATTCATATGGTAAAAAAGGCAACTTGTTTTACTGGATAAGTCTGTCCAAACTCAAGTGAATTTCATCCATCAACTATTTGGAATTCCTGCTTAAGACTAGATTCCACTAGGAAACTTTTTGCCCCTTTATATCTTTCCTAAGTATTTGCACCAGAACCCCTTCTTTAAATGCAAAAACTTAAGATGTATCGCATTATCTTTAGAATCGTTTCCGTTTTTTTCCATAAAGCTCTTATAAAGTTGAACTTCTTGTTTTATTTTAGCTTGATGCTGATAAGATACTAGAATGCAATTTTTTCATTATTCAAATAAGGATAAATATCTACTGTCGTTTAATAGGCAATGCATAATAGCCAAAAGCTAAATCCAGCAAGGCACTTGCTTCTTGACGCAGTAACAGATCTTTCGGACGGAACATAAAGGATCCGTCAGCATTGATGGAAGTATCAGGGTCTAGAATTCCTTGGGAGGCAAGTGCCTGAATCGATTGAATTGCCCAGTCATCCGCAGCATCAAGTAATTTAACTTTAATAGCTTTGTCAGGTTGAATCGGTTTCATGTCATGAATTTGCTTTAAGTTTTGAATCATGGTTGCTGCGACCTGTCGGGTAATCGGAGTAGCACGGTCATACCCTGGAATTCCTTTCATAACTTTTTCCCTTGCCTCCTTGGAGTCGTCTGGAAAACCGTTCCATCCATAAGCAAGTAACAACGTATCCGCAAACTCTCCTTGTGTCATGATGTCCATCGGATTGAATAGATTACCTGTTTTAGCACCCATAATATTTAGAGCATGAAGATTATCAATGTGACTTCTATAGTTACTCTTTTGTGGAACGTCATCAAAAGGTGGTTTGTTGTTAATTCTCTGGGCATCTGCTACAAAATCAAGGCTTTTAGGAGAGTTGTAGTGAAAATATGCGATTTCTCCAGCTGAATTCTTTTTGAAGGCAACTTTGTTACCTTCCGAATCTTCAAATAACAACGGATGAATCATTTTGAGAACTTGTTTTCCAGGTGTTCCACCCTCCATGACCAAATTCCCATTTTCATAAGTGAAATGAGTGCGAATTGCAGCGAAACGCGTATTTTGGAATAAGCCCAAGTATTTATGAGCTTCTTTTTCCTCTAACGGGAGATAACTTGTTTTTACTTCATTCTTCTTAGCAGGGAAATAGTGATCCATGAGAGTTTCATATATGTCTACACTCATCATTGAATCATTATTGTAAGACATGAAGAATGCTGTTTTTTGTTCAGGCACTAAAATCAGCAATGATTGATGCCCAGGCATGCTTCCCCCTTTTATTACAACGTGTTGACCGTTAGCAAATTCATTAAAAGGCGTTTCAAACCCAATTGTTGCAACAGGAATCGTCTTATCATCAAAAACTTGATAGGCATGCATCATATCTATGCTTTTTTCACTTACAATTTCTTTGTCTTTAAACTTTCCTTTCTGTAGTTGCATAATCATGTATTTTGACATGTCTTCCGCAGTAGATAAAATGCCTCCTTGTGGCGTATCCCTTAAACCGCTCCCACTTGTTGGAATCGGATCGCCAGTGGGACCATAATGTGTAGCCATTCTTTCGAGAAGATCAGGTGTAAAGCTCATACTTGTAGATTTCATATTTAATGGTTTAAAAATATTCTTTTCCATATATTTCGAGAAAGAGGTGCTAGTAACATTCTCTACTGCTAAACCCGCGAGCGCAAATGAGACGTTGTCATACGTATAAGCTTCTCCTGATGGCCGTATCACTGTTGGCATATGTTTAGAGAAAAATTCTTTCATTGGTATATTATTATTAATATATTCAGGTCCGGTTATATTTGTGAGATCGGGAAAATCTACCCCGCTGGTATAAGTGAGCATATCAAACAGGGTAAGAGGTTTCCCTGTTTGATTAGGTATTTTTAATCCACCAAGGTATTTTTGTACATCTTGATCTAGTTTAAGCTTTCCTTTATCAACTTGCTGCATAACAGCCAAAGCAGTAAAAGTTTTTGTTACTGAAGCGATTTGAAAAACCGTGTCCTTAGTAACGGGGATTTTCTTTTCTTTATCAGCATATCCATACCCTTTATTGACAACGACCTTTCCATCGTGAACGACGACAAAACTAGAACCGTTCACATTGTACTTCTTCATTTTTTCTTCAAATAACGGATCAGCAAAAGATTCTATTTCTTTTTTATTATTAGGTCCTTTCGCAATTTGGATATTAGTGGTGGAAGCCGATGGTTTTGATTTTCCTGCTTCTTGTTGGGAACAAGCAGAAATCATAGTTGAAGAAGAAAGAAGAATTGCAACGATCCCCAGTTTGTTAATTGCTTGTTTCATTTTTATACGCTCCTTTATTTGATTGGGATTTTTGTTAGCGCAACGAGTTAGCGGCTCGTTAGCGTATGAACAGAGTGTAGCAAGGGGTAAGTCATAGTCGATAGTGAACTTTTGTCATAAGGACAACAAAAATTGAGTGGATAAGGCTGTATTGATAGTTATGTCATAAAAATCATGACATTTTGACACTACCGTATGTGACAGAAAAACACTTGGAATCAAGGAGCAGTTTTTAAAGTATTAACAATAAATGAGGAGGGGAGATTTTCATTGTGCATGATAAAAATATAAAGAAGCGTGAAAGGAGAAACATGTATCACCTATTTATGTAAAAACAAACCAGTAACAAGAGTGTTTCAAGAAACAGCTGAAGAATTAGTAAAGATGGGGATTTCTCTGCCCCCAGACTTTGCCCCAGGAAAGGGCTGGTCCTACTCAAACACAAGATACGCCCTTACTGAAAAAGTAACTGGAAACAGCTATGCGGAAGAGGTTGAAAATCGGATTATTGAACCGCTGGAATTGTCGAATACATTCCTACCTGGCAATTCAACGGTTATTCCAGGCACCAAGCATGCCGTGGATATGAAAGATACGACGGAGAAAATGAGCTAAAAGGCGTTACTTATTCTAACCAGGTAGCTCGGATGGAGATATGATTTCTACTGCTGACGATTTAAACAAATTTTTCTCTTACTTAGTGGCAATTTACTGAAGGAACAGCAACTAAAACAAATGCTTACTACAGTTCCTACAGGAATAGAAGGAATGGATGATATGGACTTGGAATCTATGTAACTAAGTTTCCAAACGGTATATCGATATGGGGACACACAGGTGGCATTCTAGGTTTTCTACACTTGCTGAGGCACACTTGGAGGCAAGCATACATTGGCCGTCAATCAGCCTTAAAGATAATAGTCTTGATCCTTTTAAAAATATTTTACTTGCTGAATTTATCAAGTAGGCAAAAAGGAAAAACGAATAAATTTTGTCATAGTTTTATAGTTAAAAATATACTTTTCCGGTTCAAAAAAAACAAAATCCTCGGTAACATGAAAAAAAAACGTTATTCTTTCTCTAGAATCATAGGAAAGGATAGCGTTTTTTACATTTGGAGGTAAAGCAATTTCTTAAGTTAAGTGGATGTGGTTTAAACAACTTTTCAACTCTTTATTCTTCATTGTAGTTTCAAATATGGTAATGGGTAGTGTTGCCCTGCATGATCTGTAAGTTCCCCATTGACAGCTAACTAGTTCAAGTGAGAGTGTCAAGAAAGTAATCCTGTATCTTTTGCCTTTTGTACGGCTTCTTCTCGATTTTTAACTCCTAGCTTCTCATAGAGTTTGGAGGCGTAATTTCTTACCGTTCCGTTTGACAAGTACAGTTTCGAAGCTATTGTTTTATAACGGCTTCCTTGTGATAATAGTTCCAAAATCTCTAATTCTCGTTTCGTTAATCCATACTCTTTTCCATCTGATTTTGATTCAAATGATCCTGTTTCTTCATTTTCTTCCCATATTCTATGGAACAAGTCATGATTAATCATCGTGCCTCCTCGATAGACCAGACGAATTGATTCAGCCAGTTCACGCGAATCTATGGATTTCAATAAATATCCATCCGCGCCATTTCGTATGATTTCTTTTGCCCTTTCTGTATTCTGAAAGGTTGACAAAATGAGTACACGAATGTCCGGCCATTTTCCCTTAATCATTTTAGTCGCATGAATCCCATCCAGATTTGGCATCTCTAAATCCATTAATACTACATCTGGTTTTAGTCTCTCACACAATTCCAAAGCCCGTTCTCCATCTTCAGCCATTCCCACTACTTGTAAATCCTCCTGTCCATCCAAAATTGTATGAAGACTTTCTCGGATGAAAGAATGATCATCGACAATACACAGGCGGATTTGTTCATTAGACAGTTGTACTTGTTTCGGTAAAACACATGAAATTAGCGTCCCTTCCCCCTTTTTGGAGTAAACAATGACTCTTCCTTGTGACTGACTCACACGCTCTTTCATTGCAGTTAATCCAAAGCCATCCTTCCACTCTTCTACCCCACATCCATTATCTTGTACATCCAATCTTATCTGTTGTGGTTCAAAGTGAAGTGACACAATGATTTCAGTGGAATGCCCATGGCGAACAGCATTTGTTAGTGATTCCTGCAAGCTCCGATATAGTGTCATTTTTGATTGTTTGGAGGCCATATACTCTTCCCCTATTATTCGAGTACGTACATTTACTTTTGCATGTTTCTTAAATTCCTCTGTCAATTGTTGTAATGTGACAGCTAAGGGAAGCGATTCTTGTGAAAAATCCAATTGATGTAAATACAGTCTTACTTCTTCCATACTGTTACGGGCCAATTGTAATAATGAATCGAGCTGTTGCTCCCCTTCCTTAGTTTTTAATTCCGTACGTAATGTTTCCATCCCCATAATAATTGAGGTATAGGAATGCCCCATCGTATCATGTAAATCCTTTGAGAGCCTGTCACGTTCCTCTAGTAAAGTAATCCGCTCAACTTGAGATATGTATTGTTCCAATACATGTTTCTGGTTCCGAATAGTTTCACTTTGACGATGATTAGTAGCCAGTAAACGAAAGAAAGAGCCCATAGCAAAAGCTAAACTGATTTGTAGAATGATTACCCATAAATCTGTTACTTTGGAAAATATCGCAATGAGCAAAGGGAACAAAATAATTGTGATAGGACCTGACCAGCGGTAAGATTTATGAGCACTATTTGCCGCAATCATAAAAGTTGGCATTAAAAAAGCAAGATACGCTGACGGAAATAATAAAGTTAAATAGAAACACACTCCGCCAAATAATATTATTTCAGTAAACAAATAATAGCGATAACTGAACATTAAACAAATCCAAGGTACTGAAAATGAAACGACTTCCCAAAGAATAATGATCCAAAGTGGTACAGTCAAATAATCTTGTTCTTGGATAGTCACTGATATCAATGATAGCCAAATAATAAAACGTATACAAAGTAAGGCCCAATCATACCAGAACCATATTTTCAAAGTCTTAAACAAATTATCACTCCTTTATAGCTTTAAAAACATAGTACGTGTATACATTCCAATTATTCGAACTAAACAGTTTCCAATACATATACGTATCCAGATGAGAATACATCCAACAATCATGACAAAAAAAGCTTTGGTCCATGAATTCACAGAAATCCCCAATAAGTATATATTAAAATATCGAAAAAGTAAGGGCGTAACGATAAATACTAGCGGCGTTACATACAGTAAAATAGCGCATATAAGACTCATTATTCCGATAAAGAACTTCTGCATCAGCCAAAAAATAGCCCTCCAGTTGCTATTATTAAAGATTGTATCTCTCGCTTTAATCCATTTATCTCCCTCCTTTTTTCTCCTTGATTCGAATAACTCTATCGATATATCCGTATAAACCTTCGTCTGAATGCGCTCATACTGAACAAACGTGTGAGTTGTTTGTAGCACCCAAGCCAACAAGGGAATACCAAAAAAGATAATCGTCATTACTAATGCAAATGTAATGCTGACCAGATAGAAACAAAAGTAAAAGAATCCGGATGCAAAGGTAAATAACAAGAAATAGAAATCTTGCAAAGTTTTTTGAGCTGATGCTTTCGTCATTAAAATCTCTCCTCCTCATTCATTGCTAATGCGGTAAAAGCTACTTTTTGATTCTAAGTATTTTTCTGTCACATACGGTAGTGTCAAAGTGTCATGGTTTGTATGACATAACTACCTAGACAGCCGCAACCCACTCAATTTTTGTTATCCTTTATAAATATGACAAAAGTTCACTATCGACTTTGACTCGCCGCTTGCTACACTCTGTTCATACGTGGTACGGCCATCAGGAGAAGCTTATACGTATGACAACGTCTCATTTGCGCTCACAGGGTTAGCAGTAGAGAATGTTACTAGCACCCCTTTCTCAAAATATATGGAAAAGAATATTTTTAAACCATTAGATATGAAATCTACAAGTATGAGCCTTACGTCTGATCTTCTCAAAAGACTGGCTACACCTTATGGTCCCACCGGCGATCCAAATATAAAACAGATTCCTTCCGTCTAATATAGTGGATTATTATTTTTATAATGGAAATGATAAGCATGCAAAAAAACCGATTCTCTTTACACTAAAAAGAATCGGTTTCTAGTTTTATCCTCTAGATAACATTGGATAAAGGAATGAGGAAACTGAGATATTATCACTTCAGAGCATTAATTGTAACCTTGGCAGCCTGCGCAATCAGTTCATTATCATAGGTAGCATCTTTCTTATCTCGGCTGGACAGAATTGCGATGATAATAGGTGCTCTATTCGGTGGCCAAATGATGGCGATATCATTTCGTGTTCCGTAGCTTCCGGCTCCAGATTTATCACCGACTTCCCAGTCTTTTGGTACGCCAGCGCGGATGAGTTTGTCTCCTGTAGCATTTCCACGCATCCAATCTGTAAGAATTTTACGTTTGTCAGCTGGGAGCGCATTTCCGACTGTGAAAGCCTTAAGATCGGTAGCAAGTGTTTTTGCTGTACTTGTATCACGAATGTCTCCCGGAATAGCTTCGTTCAAATCCGTCTCAAAACGATCAGCCACGGTAACTTTATCACCAATCTGTCTAAGCGCTTCTTCAAAGCCTTTAGGTCCGTCTAGTTTCTTGAATAAAAGGTTCCCCGCAGTGTTATCACTATAACGAATAGCAGCCTCGCAAATTTCCCCAAGGGTCATCCCAGTGTCCACATGTTTCTCTGTGACTGGTGAATACGTAACTAAGTCATTTTTGGTATAGGTAATGACCTCGTTTAATTTGTCAATTGAGTTTTGCTGTAATACAGCTCCTGCCGCCAAAGCTTTGTAGGTAGATGCGTAAGCAAACCGTTCATTAGGTCGATAAGTTACTGTCTGGTTTGTACCAGTGTCGATAGCATAGACACCTAGTCGAGCGTCAAACTTTTTCTCAAGTTGAGCGAACTCTCGATGAGTCGCATGGTTTGTATGATTGGTTTGCTCTGTTTTTTCTTTTGCTTCAACTTGCAATGGTTGACCTATAAAGAATTTTACGCTTGCAAGGCTTAAACTTAGTATGCCAACACACATCCCTATTTTTAGCATCCTTGTACTTTTCAAAATGATCATTCCCTTCAGACTTTTAATACTTAAAACAGATGTTAAATTAGATACAATTGTATTGAATTTGAACATCAGTTTTTAAAATTACACTTAATAGACACTCTAAATAACAATATTGTTCCATAACTTTTAAAAAAATAATTTAACCTTAAGATAAAATAGAACCGACATAGAGAAGGGTTTTATGTTACATACAAGAAGCTTTGAATTTTTTGAGCAAATAGTTGTAATTCATCAGATACAGAAATAGGCATGCAAAAGGAAATAGCATACATGCAACAAAATTGCCGGACGGTACCGAAGTATGGGGGCATGGTGGTGGTATTCCCGGATTTACTAACTTTGCAGGTGGAACGGAAGATGGTCAACATGTCATTTCGATAAACATCAATGTACTAGGAGCAGAAAAACATATCAAGAATATTTTAGTCTCAGAGTTTGCAGGGAAAACCAAAAAGAAAGTTATCGATAAAGAAAAGAAAAGGAACCATCGAGGAGAAGTCAAATACGTAATCGATCAGGTAGTAACCAATAAAAAAATCTCAAGTGTCATAGCAGGCCGATTAAAGAACGGTAAGCGCTGGTCTTATGCTACAGGGACAGCGAGTTACGAGGTATCGCGCGCAGCAGAACCGAACTTTTCGTTTCGTATTGGAAGCATCACGAAGACGTTCACAGCATCCGTTATACTGCAGTTGGCTGAGGAGAAACAATTAAACCTTGATGATTCGGTTGAAAAATGGTTACCGGGGATCGTACAGGGTAATGGGTATGACGGTAACAAAATTACCATTCGGCAGTTATTGAATCATACAAGCGGGATTGCATCCTATACAGATTTGGATATGACGGAATGAGACCTAGGCTCTCTAATACTTGATCCTTTTGAACCGGCAGTTCATTCACTGCCTCATAGTAGTTAAGACAGTTACCGCATTCACACATATCCTCTGTATCTTTCTCATACTGCTTTCTCGTTTCTTCCACGTCAGCTTTCATCACCCAGTCACCGACTCGAATGGTTTCGTACATGATAACCCCTAAAAAATGAAAAACCCCGAGTCTTGTTTCGGCTCGGGATTTTCCATGTCCTAGTTTCTGTATCACCAGTTTACTCAATGTTTACGAAAAATAGTTCAAATATTCTAAGAGTTCACAGAAAGTTCACAAATTAATTTTCTTCTTGAAGCAGGCCTTTTTTCAATTCATCAGAAGAGCGTTCCCACAGGCCTTGGTCATGGTTTTTCAGAAATTCGCCAAGCACTTGCTTCGAGCTGTCATCCATTTTATCAATGATAATGTTCCGTTTCATCGATTTATCCATCAGATTCACATGCTCCGGGAGCGATTTGTAGCCTCTTCTGATGCTTCTGTCGACCGTCAGTTCACAGGCTGTTACCCCTGCGTAATAAGGGCCCTCTTCTCTTCTGTCAATCGTCACCCACACAAGCCAGTATGGTTTGCCGTTTGGAACATCTTCTTTATTAGGCAGAAATTTAATGCCTTTTTCAACGACGCTGCGGGCGTGCATCGCGCCGATGTCAACGAACGCTTCTTTTTCCTCTACATCGACGAATACAGGAGAAATATTATCCAGGCTGAGTGCCCCTGCGCCGAAGCCGCCGTGTCCGTCTGTCGGATCACTTTTGATAATATTAAACCCGATTGATTTTTTCTTTTTTTCTTCCATGAGTTCTACCTCCTACAAAAGCGGTTGAAATATCGCTGAAAACAAATGTAAAATCGAATCTCTTCCGGCGTTGAGCAATGGCCAAAGCACGTAAGATCCGAGCGGTGTCACAAACAGTACCAAAAAGACGATAAAGCCGTAGCTTTCCGCTTGCGTCATCTTGGCACGCGCCCCCGGCGGGACGAGATCTTCAATAATACGATAGCCGTCGAGCGGCGGCAGCGGCAGCAGATTAAATAAAAACAGAACGAGGTTCAGCTGTATCCAGATTGAAAAGAACTGGTCCAGCCCTGTACTGAATGCCGCAAGCAGTTCCATTCCGTAAGCATGCATCAACACTAACAAAGAGAAACCGATAAACGCAAGAATCAGGTTACTGATCGGCCCGGCAATGGATACGAGTACGCCGGCCAGACGAGGTTTCTTAAAGAAACGGCGATTGACGGGAACAGGGCGAGCCCATCCAAAGCCGGCCACCAGGATCAAAATGGTTCCGAACGGATCAAGGTGTTTGATAGGATTCAGCGTCAGTCTTCCTTCTTTTTTCGCCGTATTGTCACCAAATTTATATGCGACATAGGCGTGAGCGAGTTCATGCATTGTAAACGAAACAATTAACGTGATGACGAGGTATGGCATTAACGATAACGGATAATATAAAAAACGGTCCAAGTGAGATATCCCTCTTTCTAAAAATGCAAGAATTTACTTTATTCAGTATACTATAAGAAGCCTCTTTTCCTAAAGAGAGGAAACGATATAAAGGAGGATTCACACCTATGCCATACGTAACCGTCAAAATGCTTGAAGGCCGTACAGACGAGCAAAAACGCAATCTAGTTGAGAAAGTAACAGAGGCCGTGAAAGAAACGACCGGTGCCTCTGAAGAAAAAATTGTTGTCTTTATAGAAGAAATGAGAAAAGACCATTACGCGGTCGCAGGCAAACGCCTCAGCGATATGGAATAATCTGATATAAAGCCGGCGCTTCGCAAGCCGGCTTTTTCATCTCTATTTCGTCATTTTTTCAATAATAGCTAAAAACGCTGCCTTCTCTTCGGCAGTCAAACGTTCAAACATGCCGTCAATCAGCTGCTGGCGATTTTGAATCATTTGAAGAGCCGCTGCCTGCCCCGATTCAGAAAGCGTAATCCAAACGGTGCGGCGGTCATTGTTATTTCTGGATCTCTTAATAAACCCTTCCTGCTCTAAGTGATTCAGAGCGGTTGTAGTGGCAGACGGAGACAGCGTGACCTCTTTTAGAATGTCCTTTATGGTGCAGCTCCCATGCCTGTATATGATCCGCAGAATAAATCCTCTTACATTATTTACGTGTTTCGGAACGGTGGCTTCATCTAATTGCTTCGTGCTTTTCAAATATTTTGTAAGTGCGTGATCCAGCAAATTTGCTTCCAGTTTGTCATGATCCATGTAGATTTCCCCATTTCGAGATGCATTCATAACATACGAACGATATGATTACTTATTATTTTACTGATACCAGATAGGGAAAGTCAAAAAAGCAAACAGCGAATTCGCAACTTTTCTCCTACATGCTTCGATTTTTCACCTGTTTGACAATATTCTCTTTAAATACCTGAAAAGGAACTTGTTCACTCTTCTGATGTCCGAATTGACGGACGTTTACCGCCTTTTCACTCACTTCCTGATCCCCAAGCACCAGCATGTACGGGATTTTCTGCATTTGTGATTCTCTGATTTTGTAGCCAAGCTTTTCATTGCGTTCATCAATATTGACTCTTATCCCGAGCCGCTTTAGCTCAGACTGCACCTTTTCGCAGTAGTCCATATGAACGTGAGAAACCGGTATAATTTGGACCTGCACCGGCGCAAGCCAGACTGGAAAAGCTCCGCCAAAATGCTCGATCAGAATGCCGAAGAAACGGTCAATTGAGCCGAATACCGCTCTGTGAATGACAACGGGACGAACCTTTTCATTGTGCTCATTAATATATGTTAAATCAAATTTTTCCGGCATTTGAAAATCAAGCTGGATTGTGGCGCATTGGTGGCTCCGCTTCAGAGCGTCTTTAATATGAAAATCGATTTTCGCTCCGTAAAACGCTCCATCCCCTGCGTTTACTTCATAAGGAAGACCCAGATCCTCAAGGACGTGTTTCAAGGCGTTTTCAGACATTTCCCACACGCTGTCTTCACCTGATGAATCCTCCGGACGAGTGGAAAGCTCAACCGTATACTCGAAACCGAATGTGCGGTATACCTCGTCAATCAGCCGAATGGCTTCTTTGATTTCACTCTCGATTTGATCCTCCCGAACAAAGATATGCGCGTCATCCTGGCAGAACGTCCGGACGCGGAGCATTCCGTTCAGAGCACCGCTGTATTCATGGCGGTGCACCTGGCCGAACTCCGCCATACGAATCGGCAGATCCCGATAGGAGTACAGGCTGTTTTTAAAGATGAGCATATGGCCGGGGCAGTTCATCGGCTTCATTGCAAATGCAGTCTGATCTACTTCCGAAAAATACATATTGTCGCGATAATGGTCCCAGTGCCCTGACTGCTCCCATAACCGCTGATTCATCATAAACGGCGTACGCACCTCAGCGTAGCCGGCATTTGTTTGCAGTTCACGCGAAAAGCGTTCCAGCTCATTGCGGACAATCTGCCCTTTTGGCAAATAAAACGGCATTCCCGGGGCTTCTTCCGAGAACATAAACAGCTCTAATTGTTTTCCCAGCTTGCGGTGATCCCGTTTCGCTGCTTCTTCCAGCATATGCAGATGCGCCTCGAGATCTTTTTTCTTTTGAAACGCAACACCGTACACCCGCTGAAGGACTTCATTTTGGCTGTCTCCTCGCCAATAAGCACCCGACACCCGTGTTAATTTGAACGCCTTGATCATTCCTGTTGAAGGAAGATGCGGCCCGCGGCACAGGTCAACAAATTCTCCCTGCTGATACAGCGTCATGCTCTCCCCGCGCGGAATGTCTTTCAAAATCTCCAGCTTAAACGGCTCGCCTTTTTCTGCAAAAAGCGCTTCAGCCTCCTCGTAAGAAACCTCTATTCGCTTGATATCCATATTTTCGTTTATAATATGCTTCATCTCTTTTTCGATGGCCTCTAAATCTCCGGAAGTCAGACTCCGATCAAGCTTCATATCATAATAAAATCCGTCTTCAATGACAGGCCCTATTCCCAAGGACGCTTCGCCGTACAGCCGTTTCACTGCCTGAGCCAGCACATGCGCTGATGTATGGCGAAGCACCTGCAAGCCTTCTGGAGAATCCAGTGTGATAATTGAAAGCTCAGCATCTTCCTCCAGCTTGAAGCTGACATCAACGAGCCGGCCATTAACCTGTCCCGCTGCTGCTTTCTTTTCCAAACTGGAGCTGATGGACGCAGCCGCCTCTTTGACTGTAGTGCCTTTCGGATATTCCTTTACCTGTCCGTCCGGAAGCTGAATACTTACATGTTTACTCATTTCAAACACTCCTTATTCATTGTTGTATATAAAAAAACACACCCGTCCCTCTATAAGGGACGAGTGTGTGATTAACCCGTGGTTCCACCCAAGTTCCCAACGAACTTTCATGTTCATCGGCTCGGTGCTGTAACGCAGCATAAACGGCATTGGATACTGACTGTTCCCCAACGCTGCTCCAAGGCGGTAAATGATATTCCTAAGCTGGGAAGCTCGCACCTTTCCTTCCCTCTCTGAAAACCGTAAATATCATTCATGTCCTTTTCATCGCATTTCTATATGTATATAAAAAAACACACCCGTCCCTCTATAAGGGACGAGTGTGTGTGATTAACCCGTGGTTCCACCCAAGTTCCCAACGAACACTCATGTTCATCGGCTCGGTGCTGTAACGCAGCATAAACGGCATCGGATACTGACTGTTCCCCAACGCTGCTCCAAGGCGGTAAATGATATTCCTAAGCTGGGAAGCTCGCACCTTTTCTTCCCTCTCTGAAAACCGTAAATATCATTCATGTCCTTTTCATCGCATTTATTGACTCATATAAAAAAACACATCCATCCCTCGCAAGGGACGAATGTGTTAAAATTCGTGGTTCCACCCAAATTCCCAACAAACATACATGTTCGTCGGCTCGGTGCTGTAACGCAGCATGACGGCATCGGATACTTAATTTCCCCGATACGGCTCAAAGGCGGTAAGCTGCTTTCTCTGCGTTAGGAAGGTTTCAGCTGGTCCTTCCCTCTCTGGAAACCGTAAAAAGCATCTCGTGTCCTTATCAGTGCCTGTTTGAATAATTTCATATATCTTACTATATATTTCTTGAAAAGACAATGGTCGATTTTATGATGATGCAGAAGCGGACGTTTCTTTATGAAAAGCCATAAACCGCCACACAAGGAATGCGGCAAGACTGTATGCCGCGCCCATCATCAAAAACGTAAACCCAGCTCCGGCGTACCAAGTGGCGGACAGATGAATGACCACTCCGGAAACCGCTACGCCAACCAATGCCCCGATTTGCCGGTTGGCATTTAAAGCTGCTCCTGCGATATTTGCATGCTCCTGTCCCGCTGTCTTCATCATCACAGCCGTCATGGCAGGAACCGTAATGCCGACACCAAGATTCATGGCAGATGTCAGAACCGCAAGCTGCCAGTAAGGCAAATCCGGAGAAACCATGACAAATAACAGCAATGCCATGATGCAGCTGACAGCCATTGAAACAAACATAAGAAGCCCCGCTTCAAAACGGTTCGCCAGCCGGGCAAACAGCAGATTTCCGACCACAAAGACAGCCATCATCGGCAATAGTTCGACTCCCGCTAAAAAGGAACTTGCGCCTCTTGCTTCCTGCAAAAATAGACTCAGCATAAACATACCGCCAAAAAGAGCAAAATTCAGCAAAAACCCAACGAACTGCGCTGCCGAGAAACGTCCGTTTTTATATAATGACGCAGGAAGAATAGATGTTGCCGAAAAAATTTCTCTCAGAATAAAAAGCACAAACGCCAAAACCGCCGCCGCGAAAGCACCGAGAATGGAGAGCGAACTCCAGCCTATTGAAGCGCCCTGTATCAGCGCAAATGAAAGAAATCCGAGAGCCGCCATTCCAAGCAGATGCCCTGTGATATTCACCCGGCTGCCTTTTCCCGGGAAACTGCTGAGCGTTCGATAGGCGCAAATAAGCGCCGCAACCCCTAACGGCACATTGATCAGAAAAATACTCTGCCACCCTGCCGCATTCACCAGAACACCGCCGATAAAAGGCCCCAGTCCGGAGGCGGCGGAGACGAGAGCGGCCCACAAGCCAAACATTTTGGCCCGCACCCGTTCATCGGGGTAAGAGGCAGCCAAAAGGCTGAGTGAACTCGGCATAAACAAAGCCGCGCCAAGACCCTGCAACAGCCGGCCTGCGATCAGCATTTGGCCATTTGCTGACACAGCGCATAGACATGAGGCAAGAACAAAAACGGCCAAACCCAGCATATAAATGGTCTTTGAGCCGTAACGGTCAGCCAGCGCACCGCCGGCCAGCAGAAGCGAAGCAAATGTAAGCATGTACCCGTCTACAACCCACGTCACCCCTGAAAGTGAAAGGGGAAGAACGTTTTTCATATCAGCAATTGCAACATTCACCACGGTCACATCAAGCGTAGCCATGAGAAAACCGAGAGCGAGCACGATTAACACTGAGATGCCTGTTGATCCTGATTGATGTAAAGGCCCGCTGTTTTTCATTGCCATTGCCCTTTCAGCTGATGATGTACCCAATCATCAATTTTTTCGAGGTCATAAAGTTTTCCGATTCTGTTCATGACACCCTGCAAGGTTTCTTCCTTCATGAGCGAAGCCCATTTATCCTCAATATCCCCCATTACCGTCTCCAGCACACAGGGATTTCCGCTCTCAAATACAGATGGCAAAAGGCCTTTTCCTTGATACATGGAACCTCTTCCTTCAACAGCTTGATAGACATCATAGAGGGTAATATCCGTCAAAGGCTTCGTAATCGTAAAGCCTCCCTTCGTACCTGGTATGGACTCTGCCAAACCAGCCTGCACCAAAGTTCTCATCAGCTTTTTCAGATAAGACGGAGACATGTGCAAGCGCTGGCTGATCGCCTCTGATGTTAAAGAAGCCTGCACAGGCAGCCGTGACAGTAACAGCAGCACAGAAATTCCCTGCTCCATTCCCGATTTCATTTTCATTATGTTCCCTCCCGGTTCATTATGGATAACTATTATCCACAATAGATCCATTAGCAGGTTTTGTCAATAAAAAAAGCAAAAGAAACGATTCATTTCTTTTGCTTGTATGGTTAACAAATCTGCTTCAGCTCTTCTATGTATTGAAGCGCTTCGTCATATTCTTCATTGGTATACTTTTGCTTGCTTTTGATTGTAAATACTTTCTCTTTCTTTTCCTCAGCCTCAAGCCCGTCAAAGTAAAGAATCGTGGAGACCAGCTCTAAAAACCGTGATGAACGGTTGTTTACACTGTCAATATAGTGCTTGATATCAGGCATATCAAGATCGGCGTGGTCTAAAAACGCGGAGCCCGTCTCTGTCAGCGAATAACGGTATTGAAAGTAGCCGCCCTTTTTTTCCTTTACCTCATGCAGGAATCCAAGGTTGCACAGCTCTTCAATTTGGAGCGTCAGTTCCTCCGAATACGGCCCGTAAAAGTGAAAATCATATTTCTCATAGAAAGGAAACTGCATTTTCTTCGCAATATAAATCATTTTTTGCAGCTTCTTTCGCCCGATGATTTCTCCAGAATCCGAGAACACCTTCATCAGTTTTGCATGTTCTTTCAACAAATTCCCGACATCTCCTTTTTCCTTCTTTACCAATTTCTATGTCAGTCCCAGCAGCTGCCGGATTTTCATTTTCGCTTCCGGGTGTTCAGAGCCGTCACAAATCAGGTCCTTCGGATAGTACAGCTTGTGGTCCGTCCGCCGCTTTCCGGAGATGGATTCCACAATGGCCGACTGTCTGGACAGCTCTTTAATTTGACCGTTTTGCGTCAAGAGATGGATCGGCAAACGCTCCTCTTCCTCTCCTGGACGGTAAAAATCGTATGGCAGATCTGAAGAAGAATCCACGACCAAATAATAGCTCGGATCGATTCCAGCCTCTTTGAATAATGAGGTCAGCTCAAAATAGGCCGACATCTCTTCATTCGGATTAAATTCAACGTATTGGAACAGCTGGCGGTTAATGAATCTGCGGCACAAATCGGATAAAATCGGGTCTTCTTCATCCTCCCAGGCCTGGAAATAATACAAAATAATAGATTCATCCAGCCTCAAATAATCCTCCAGCGTCAGTTTCCCTTCAAAAATAGAATAGAAATGAACCGGAGCATGAGTGAACACATAACCTTCATCATGGAGCTGCTTCGCTCTGTGGAGAATCTTCGTTAAAATAACCTCCGCACTTCTCGTCACAGGGTGGAAATAGACCTGCCAGTACATTTGGTAGCGGCTCATAATATAGTCTTCTACAGCGTGCATTCCGCTTTGTTTAATGACGATTTGATCCTCACGCGGGCGCATCACCCGGAGAATCCGCTCCATGTCAAAATGGCCGTAGCTGACGCCCGTATAGTAAGCGTCGCGCTGCAGATAATCCATGCGGTCCGCGTCAATCTGACTCGAAATCAGGCTGACCACTTGTTTGTTTTTATATGTTTTGGCAATGACTTCAGCAACATCCTGCGGGAAACGCGGGCTCACCTTTCTGAGCACCTGATTAACCTCTGTGTCTCCCAAAATGATATCTCTTGTAAAATCTTCGTGGTCAAGATGAAAGACTTTTTCAAATGAATGCGAGAACGGCCCGTGCCCGAGATCATGAAGCAGCGCCGCGGACAAACAGAGTTCGCGCTCACTGTCATCCCATTCAGGACGGCCTTTAAAGACATCATCAACCATTCTCCTGACAATTTCGTAGACACCGAGAGAATGGTTGAACCGGCTGTGCTCAGCGCCATGGAACGTCAAATACGTCGTGCCGAGCTGCTTGATTCTGCGGAGACGCTGAAATTCGCGGGTTCCGATCAGATCCCATATCAGCTTGTCCCGTACATGAACATAGCGGTGCACCGGATCTTTAAACACTTTTTCTTCTGATAATTTTCCATTTGGATACGCCATCGTCATTCCCTCTTTTTTTTAGCCGTGTTTCTATTATATCGACTCTATTCTTTGAAAACATCCTTGAATTTGTCCGGCGATTTGTTCCATCTTTCCGAAAATCACATGGATGTGAAGCAAAAAAGCCTGACCAGAGGGCCGAGGCTATGAAAAAATATGTTTTTACTTTTTTAATTTCTTTTTCACTTTGTCAATCAGCTCATCCTCTGTCGGAGCTGACAGCGGGCGATTGTTTACAAAAGCAAACGATTTTTTCCGTCCGGGCCCGCAATAAGATTGGCATCCTACCTCAACCTTTGCGTCCGGGTCTACTTCTTTTAAACGCGGCAGCAATGTTTTGATATTAGTGGCTTGGCAATCATCACACACTCGAAATTCATTAGCCATGACGTACGCTTCCCTTCATTTCTATGTTCATCTATGTTTTAAACCTAAAATCGCTCTGTCGAAAAAATCACATCACTCCTCATTGTACAAGGATTCGACTGTTCCTGCAAGCCGCTTCAGCCTCCGTATCTCCTATTCTTCCAGCCAATTTGTATAAATATTTTCCAATCTGGACATTCTAATATCATGAAAAGAAAAATGGGAGTTGAGATAAATGACAAAACAGCGCCAGGACGCTTGGTCAGAAGAAAATGATTTGCTTTTAGCCGAAACTGTGCTTCGGCATGTAAGAGAAGGCAGCACTCAGCTGAATGCCTTTGAAGAGGTCGGCGATAAATTAAATCGGACGTCCGCAGCCTGCGGATTCAGATGGAACGCGGTGGTGCGCCATCAATATGAAAAAGCGCTTCAGCTTGCAAAGAAACAGCGAAAACAGCGCATGAGAGCCCTTGGAAACGGACAGCCTGCGAAGAAAAGACTGCTATATCAGCCTCCTGCGGTTGATCCCGATACAATTCAAGAAACTGCAGTGCAGGAGGAGCAAGTGAAACCTGAAACCCCGACTGCCGAAAATGAGAAGCAGGCATTGATGTCAGGCGAGCACATGCCTTTTGTGGATGACAGCTTTAAGGAAGAGTTAGCTAGTCTATCACACTTATTGTCTCCTCAAACGTCTGCGCCTGAGATGACGATGAATGATGTCATCAGATTCCTGCAGAATTACGAAGGCAATCATGAGCAATCCTCAGCTTTAAAAATGGAAAATGAGCGTTTAAAGAAAGAAAACCAAGAATTACAAAGCAAAACAGAACAGCTGGAAGCAGAAGTTCAAAAACTTGAAAAAGATCAAAAAACGATCCAGGAAGATTATGAAACCTTAGTAAAAATCATGAATAGAGCCAGAAAACTAGTTTTATTTGAAGATGATGAACATGCCTCTCCGTCCTTCAAAATGGACCGGAACGGAAATTTAGAAAAAATGGCGGAATAGCTTTTAAAAACCCCAAAACGATGACATGTTTTGGGGTTTTGCCATTAAAAAATCCCCTTTTCCTTTTAGAAAAGAGGATTTTCTGTTTTTGCGGCGGCTCCGTTAGTCTTGTAAAATGAGCCCAGGCTTATGCTAATCTATTAAGACACATGAGCCGCTTCAGCTGGCTTTTGCTTGCGAGGCGCCCCTGAAATGACCAGAAGCCCTAACATCATCAGCACGATGCCGAGCCATGAGGAAAGAGAAAGCATTTCACCTATGAAAAACACGCCCAGCAATGAGGCGGTCAGCGGCTCAGCCAGGGACAGTGTAACCGCTGCCGAAGCCGGAACGCCGGTGAGGCCTTTTGCAAACAAAAAGTAGGCCGCGCATGTCGCAATTAACCCGATGTAAAGGCTCGTTCCCCATCCTTTTGGAGTCAGCATCCAAGAGAGATCCGACTGCCACAATAGCGGCATCAGCAATATGGCGCTGAGCATAAAGACAACAGCTGAGGCAGCTCTCGGCGGCTGTGTTTTCATCATTGATTTACTGATCAAGGTATAACCCGCAAAAGATGCACCTGCTCCAATCGCCATGAGAGCCCCTGACACATCAATCCGAACATTGGAGCCGTCTGAAAACAGGAGCCAGCATCCCGCCAAAGCCAATACAGTTGCAATCCACCAGGAATTTCGCGGACGTTTTTTCAAAACGGCCCACTCTAAGCTCCCGGCAATAATAGGCGCACTGCCGATGGCAATCACTGTCCCAACCGCAATCCCTGTTTCTTTTACGGCGGTGAAAAAAAGCGGCTGATAACAGGCCATACAAATCGCTGCTAAAAACACGGGAGGCCATGACCAATTTTTCACGTGAAGCTCTCGGCTGATACAAACCACAAGAAGCATGGCGCTGCCGCCTACCAATAATCTGACCGCTCCGAATGCCAGCGGAGTGGCGCTTTCTGGAGCCAGCGCCTGAACAGTGCCGGTTGTTCCCCAGAAAAAAGCCGCGATCAGCACAAACAGGCTGTAAACATTCCCTTTCATTTGCCTCTCCCCTTTGTATGCAGATGCTGCTGTTATTTTATCGCTTTTTTTGCTGCAATTGTTTTCTGTTTATAAGAAAGATTTATCTAAAAACAAGATGATAGGCAAAAAAAAGCATGCCAGCCGTATCGGCTGACATGCAAATGGCGTTCATCCAAACACCTTTTCATTCCGTTCTGTCATCCGGACAAGATTTTTCTCAAATTCCAATTCCTCGTCAATGGACAGTCCGGCTGAGTAGAGGCGGGTGCTTAACGCTTTTAATTCCGTAAGCAAAGCAAGCATTAAATCCTGTACGGAGATATCGGTATGCAGAAGCTCACTTAACGATGCCATGGTTTCCGGACGTATATCCGGGTAGACGCCTTTTTTGTCGTTTTGTTTATCCTTCAGGGCGGCTTGATAGAATCGTCTGATCAGATCTGCCCTCTCGCTGCCGCTTTTATCTGCACAGAGATAAATTTGAACGGCTGCACCGCCGCGAAGACGTCTTTGAGAAATGCCGGCGAACTTTTTGCCGTCAATGCTGAGATCATAGCTGCCTGGACAATAGGAGCCCTCAATTTCATAGGCTTCAATCTTTGCCCCGTACGGCTTAAGCATCCGTTTCATCAGTTCCACCATTGCTTCGTATCCTCTGTCTATATCGATGCCCTTCTTTTGGTCCTCGAATATGAGAGAAATATTTAAAACGCCTTCATCCAAAACAACAGCAAGACCGCCGGAATTGCGGACGATGACGCGGTATCCCTCATTTTCCAGCAGGGCAATGCCGTCCTGCAAAAACGGGAGCCGCGTATCCTGAATACCGAGGACAATCGTGTCGTGGTGCACCCAAGAGCGTGCTGTCGCCGGCGACACGCCTTTTCCTACAGAGGCGCACAGCGTATCGTCCATAGCGAAGGATTGCTTCGCGTCAAATAAAGGGCCGAGACTGGATTGGTCAATGACTCTCCATGTCGGCTGCATCAGTAAATCAATCGGTTGGTTTGCCATCTATGTAAAACCCTTTCATGTTAGGCTTATGAACGAAAACTATTATATCATTTCAGCTGTGATGATTGAAAATTGCTTTTCAGCATCGTAATGAAAATTTCTTTATTTTTTGTATTCTCCATGAGAGGAGAATGAATATAAGACAGCTTGCGCTTTAATGAGAAATCTTTAATGTGGAGAATTGAAATGTCACGGTGGATCAAATCCTTATGCAGCACGCTTCTTGATAAGACCGATAAACCCATGCCGCTGATCACCGCTTCTTTTACACCTTGATTGCTGCTGATAGTGAACATCGACTTCGGCCGCAGTCCGTTCGAGCTGAGCACATGATCGAGATATTCCCTTGTGCCGGAGCCTTTTTCCCTTGTCACCCACGCTTCATTTTGCAAATCGCTGATTGAAATGTCTCTTTTTCCGGCAAGCGGATGCTGGTTCGGCGCTGCGATGCACATTTCATCCTCCATGAACGGTTCAATTTCCAGTTCATTCTCGTCCGTATGTCCTTCAATCAGCCCGATATCAGCCTGAAGCATTCGGACACGTTCGCTTACCTCCTTTGTATTGCCAATCATGACGTCCAGATTCAGCTCAGGATACAGCTTTTGCAGCTGGGCAAGAAGCGGCGGAAGAATATACTCTCCGATTGTAAAACTGGCGGCTATTTTCAATTCACCTTTTACATAATGATGGTGCGCGTAGATTTCAGCCTTGGCCTGCTCGTAGAGAAATACCATTTGCTTTGCCCTTTGATACAAAATGTCCCCTGTCGGTGTTGTCGTAAAATGCTTCGGCGACCGATTCAGCAGAGCCGTTTGAAATTCTTTTTCAAGATTTTTAATATGCAGACTGACGCTGGGCTGGGAAATCATCAGCTTTTCTGCTGCTTTTGTGAAATTTTTTTCTTCCACCACTGCGATAAAGGTTTTCAGCACGTCGTAATACAAAGGCCCCACCCCTGTCATAAATAAGATTTATAATGATGATCAGTTTTCTTTATTTTACTCATATCATCTGTTCTGGTAAAGAAGGCGCAAAAAAAGCAGCCCTCTGCGAGAGAGCTGCCATCGCTTTTCTTACAGTGCTTGTGCCGCTGTAATTAATGCGAGATTGTAAACATCTTCAGCGTTACAACCTCTTGAAAGATCGTTAACAGGCATATTTAAGCCTTGCAGGATTGGTCCTACAGCTTCAAAGTTGCCTAAACGCTGAGCAATTTTGTAGCCGATGTTTCCTGCTTCCAAGCTTGGGAATACGAATACGTTCGCGTCTCCTTTGATCTCGGAATCCGGCGCTTTTTTCTCAGCTACAGATGGAACGAATGCAGCGTCAAATTGGAATTCGCCGTCAAGCGTTAATTCAGGCGCTTTTTCTTTCGCGATTTTCACAGCATCCGCTACTTTTTCTGTTTCATCAGATTTTGCTGAGCCTTTTGTAGAGAAGCTGAGCATTGCTACGCGAGGATCAATGTCGAACATTTTTGCCGTATTGGCGCTTTCGATCGCGATTTCCGCAAGGTCTTGGCTGTCTGGTGCAATGTTGATCGCGCAATCTGCGAATACGTACTGCTCATCGCCGCGTGCCATGATGAAGACGCCTGAAGTCTTTTTCACGCCTTCTTTTGTTTTGATGATTTGAAGAGCCGGACGGACAGTGTCGGCAGTTGAATGAGCCGCTCCGCTCACAAGACCCGCTGCAAGGCCTTTGTATACAAGCATTGTGCCGAAGTAGTTCTCGTCTAAGAGCGCTTTTCGAGCCTGTTCTTCTGTTGCTTTGCCTTTGCGGCGTTCCACGAATGCCTGTACAAGATCTTCCATGCCTTCATATGTATGAGGATCATAAATATCAACGCCGTCAAGCGTCACATTCAGTTCTTTTGCTTTTGCTTGGATCTCATTTTCATTGCCGATCACAATTGGATTCAGCACTTTATTGTCTGCAAGCTTGCTGACCGCAACTAAAATACGTTCGTCCAAGCCTTCAGGAAATACAATTTTAACGCCTTTTCCAGCTACTTTTTCTTGCACTGTTGAAAATAAATCTGCCACAATAAACCCTCCTCAAAAAGTTACAAAAACGCTTTCTTTTACTAGCATACTCTTCTTCCAGTCAAATTCAAACAGCCAACTTTTATTATAGCGCTTTCATCAAAAAATCTTATTTTTCTAACTAATTTAAGCAACTGATTCTTTCCTTATATGTTCTCTTATTTTTGAGGAGATATACGAATCGGATGTTCAAGGTTTCTCCACAGTAGAATCGGATAAACTATGATATAGTGAAGGCATTAACGAAAAGATAATAGGAGTGAAGATAAATGAGTGAACAGCAAATGACAAATGAAGCGGCAAAAACGCTGGACGGCTGGTATGCGCTTCATGATTTCCGCACAATGGACTGGACTTCCTGGAAGATGCTGTCAAGTGATGAGCGCCAGTCTATCATTCATGAATTTACAGGATTGCTTGAAAAATGGGGAGTCGCCCAAAAAGAAGGGAAAGGCTCGCAAACCCTTTACAGCATCGTTGGCCAAAAAGCTGATTTTATGCTGATGATTCTTCGCCCTACTATGGAAGAATTAAATGAAATCGAGCTTGAATTCAACAAATCAAGACTTGCTGAGTTCACCATTCCGGCTTACTCCTACGTGTCAGTTGTTGAACTGAGCAACTATTTGGCGAGCGGCGACGGCGACCCGTATGAAAATCCGCATGTACGTGCGCGCCTTTACCCTGAACTGCCGGAATCAAAATATGTATGCTTCTATCCAATGGATAAAAGAAGATCCGGCAATGACAACTGGTACATGCTTTCTATGGAAGAACGAAGAAACTTGATGAGAAGCCATGGCTTAATCGGACGCAGCTATGCTGGCAAAGTGAAACAGATCATCACAGGTTCAGTCGGCTTTGACGATTATGAATGGGGCGTTACGCTGTTCAGTGATGATGTGCTTCAATTCAAAAAGCTTGTATATGAAATGCGTTTTGACGAAGTCAGCGCGCGCTACGGCGAATTTGGCTCGTTCTTTGTGGGCAACCGCCTATCGCTCGATACACTTCCTCAATTCCTATATGTATAATTTCTCCTCCCGCCGCAGCTGGCGGGAGTTTTTCGATTCCTCTTTATCAGAATTTAAATAAAATTTGCTATTTTCTCCGTTTTTTTTTACGATGTAGATAATAATCCAATTTTTTCAAAGGGGTGCAGTTATTTGTCAAAACGAACCGCATTTATTATGGGAGCCAGTCAAGGGATCGGAAAAGCAATTGCTCTGAAATTAGCAGACCAGCATTTTACCGTCGTCATCAATTCGCGAGTCTTGGACAATATTGAACCTGTCAAAAAAGACATTTTGGCCAAGCATCCTGAGGCGAGTGTCATTGTCCTTGCGGGTGATATGTCTGACCAGCAAACGAGAGAGGAGATTTTTAAAGAAATTGAATCTCAATGCGGACGGCTTGATGTTCTGATTAATAATATCCCGGGCGGCGCGCCTGACACATTTGATAACTGTAATATAGAGGATATGACGGCCACGTTCACACAGAAAACCGTTGCCTATATTGACGCTATCAAGCGTACCGCCTCTCTGATGAAACAAAACGAGTTTGGCAGAATCATCAACATTGTCGGAAATCTGTGGAAAGAACCCGGCGCCAATATGTTTACAAACAGCATGATCAATGCCGCTTTAATTAACGCCAGTAAAAATATTTCCATCCAGCTTGCTCCTCACAACATTACTGTCAACTGCCTGAATCCTGGTTTTATCGCTACAGACCGTTACCATCAATTTGTGAAGAATGTGATGGAAAAGAACAGCATATCCAAACAAGAAGCCGTAGAACAGATTGCTTCTGGCATCCCGATGAAACGGGTCGGATCAGCCGAAGAAACCGCAGCGCTCGCCGCGTTTCTCGCTTCCGAGGAAGCCTCCTATATCACCGGGCAGCAAATTTCCGCTGACGGCGGCAGCATGAAAAGCATATAAAAAAATCCCGCTTTTTAGCGGGATACTTCTTCTAATGAAGCAAACGGCAGGTTCAGCTTTTGAATCCTCATGACAAATTCCCGCAGATCCTCCTGCTTCGATACCATTGATATTCTGACATGACGTTTTCCGTTGCTGCCGAAAATCTCGCCCGGTGTTACGACAACATGGGCATGCTCCAGCAGGTAGTCAGAGAATTGATGAGAAGACTCAAACATTTTTGGAATTTCAGCCCATACATAAAATGTTCCTTTTGGTCTTTCTATCTTCCAGCCCAGTTCTTTTTCACATAGCTCCGTAAAAAAGTCAATCCGTTCCGCATAGATGCGTTTCAAGCGATCTGTTTGTTCCGGATCTCCTGACAGCGCCGCACTGGCCGCCTGCTGCAGTCCGCCGAACATGCCGACAAAGACGTGATCCTGAAATTCATTGACCGCTTGAATGATCTTTTCATTCCCGACGGCAAACGCCATTCTCCAGCCGGCCATGTTAAATGTTTTTGAAAACGAATAAAGCTCCGCGCCCACAGTTTTTGAGTCCTCCGCCTGCAGGAAGCTGGCCGGTTTTTTATCAAACTCAAATGCGCCGTACGCAAAGTCATGGATCAAATGAATCTGGTGCTCTTTTGCAAATGCGGCCGCTTTTGCATAAAAAGCCGTATCCGCCACGGCTCCCGTCGGGTTATTCGGATAGTTCAAAAACATCAGTTTCGCTTTTTGTAACACAGCGGGATCTATTTTCTCAAAGTCAGGCAGATAGCCGTTTTCCGCGTGCAGCGGCATTTCGTACAGCTCCGCTCTTGCCATTGTAATACCCGAAAGATATTCAGGATAGCCTGGGTTCGGGACCAAAGCGATATCTCCCGGATTGAGCAGGCATTGTGTCAAAACATACAAGCCTGCTTTTCCCCCGCCAAAGAGCGCCACTTCTGTTTCAGGATTGATTGTCACTCCGTATTCTCTTTTATAGAAAGCGGCAATCGCTTCCTTCAGAAAGGGATAGCCTCTGAATGGCCCGTACCCGTGGAAAGAAGGGTTCACAGCCGCCTCCTGCAATGCCTGCACGATATGCGGCGGAGTAGGAAGGTCAGGATTCCCCTGTCCAAGATTAATGACTTGCGCCCCCGTTTTTTCCATTTCTTTTACCTTTTGAAAAACGAGAGAAAATTCTTGCCTTGGAAGTGTCTTGATGACGTCGGACGGTGTTATTTCCATCTGAAAGACTCCTTATAAGTGAATTTGCTCAGTTTTTTTATCCCGTTCCAAAAAAGACTTGTTCACCAGCTTCGTATGCAAAAACAAACCGCTTACCATGATAACAATCAGCCCCATGATGACAGGAGCCTCTAACACGTTGATAAGCATGGAACCAATCGAAATGCACAAGCCAATGGACGCTTCAGCCACCGAAAAAATACGCCCTTGAATCTGGTTCGCCGCATTTTCCTGAACTTTAACCTTTGCAAGCACTTCCCCATATTCCATGGCGATGAAAAAGAGAATGGCAGCAATGACAGATACAGCGAAAATAGGCGTGAATAAAAACAGCGCCAGCGAAACGATTGATAAAATGGTAAAGTACATCAAGCCTTTATTGTTGTTAAAGCCCCACTTGCTGACAAGCGCCGCTCCGATGAAACCGCCGAAGCCGATGCAGAAGGTAAGGATAAAGTTGCCGATCTCCCCGTCACCCAAAAAGCGGCTGACAATCGGAAAATAGCTGTACACGATCCCCCAAAGCATTGCCATCGTAATCATCGTAAACATGGCGTTTAACACGAATGAATTGGTTTTGATTTCCTTCAGCCCTTCTTTAAAAGACTGAAAGGCTTCTTTTATATTTTCAGACTGAATCGGGACAAATTGCAGCTTAATTCGCCTGATAAAAAACGCTGAAACCAGGTATGTCACACCGTTAAAGGCAACAGCCATCTCTACAGACCCGGCTAACAGGAATAACCCCCCGGCGGCCGCCCCGACAATAATAGAAATGGTCGTGGCTTTAGCGAATAAGGTATTGATATTTTTAATATCTGATTCCAGAGAAGACATGACCGCGAGACGCGCCGGATTAAAAAATACGCCGCTCCCGTAAGAGACAAACAGCAGGACCAGAAAAACCAGCGGATACTCGCCTTTTGGGAGAAAGGTGAGCCCCAAAAAGATGATGCCCCTGATGACATCCGTCCACAGCATAATTTTAATTCTGTCCAAGCGGTCAACGAGCACTCCTAAAAACGGCTGAAACACCATCGGAATGCTTCTGACCGCGATGACTCCCGACGTCACCCAATAATCGTGATAATATGTAGACAAAATGAGCAGGGCCGGGAGAACACAATAGTCTCCCATAAACGAAAGCGCCTGCCCGTAAAGCAAGTATTTAGAATTTGGCTTTAACTGTTTCATACCGGCAGCACATACTTCGCAGTCAGCTTCGCATGCTGCTGGATGTGTTTAATTGAATCGGCTACATCCTGGGAATTGCTGCCTTTCAGTTCAAATGCGGCAATGGAATTAAAGGCTTCAAACAGGCGCAAATCAACAGTCGTACCTGGTGCCGCAGCCGAGAAAGAAACAAGTTCCGTATCTCCCTTCAGCAGCCCATCCGGAATGTTGATGGATTCAATGATCATATCCTCCGCCGCTTCAGGAAGCTGCCCGTTTTGTTTGAAATGCTCCGGGTACAAATGACAGTCGGCGATATAGCAAGGTTCTTGCTCCAGCAATCCATCCGGAAGATCGGCGTCTTTTCCGAAACAGAGAACATCCAGCAATAATTGCGCCATGTCGACGCCGAAGACCTTTTTAATATTCGGGATCATATTCCATCCGGCGAACCTGGCCGCAGACTCTATTAAACCGGCTTCTCTATTTTTCATTAACTTGATTTCTGTATGTGTCGCGCAGTTTTCCAGCCCAAGCCCTTCATTTGCTTTTTTGGCCGCTTCAATAATGATCTTTTTCGCTTCATCATCCAAGATGGACGGCGTGATATGCGATGTTTCCGTAAATCCGATTTGCGGTGTTTTATCATGAATCGCGACTGGAAAATATTCTCCGTCCGCCATGATCCCTTCTATGCTGATATAGTCGGAGTATCCCTCAGTTTGATACCAGTCCGGGTATTCTCCCTGTAAAAATTCCTCCGCAATAAACGGGGCTTCAAACGTTACCGCCTTCGGCACATTAATGGATTTCAGGAAATCATTGACTCTGTTAAACTCAGCTTCTGCTGTTTTGGTGTCTGTAATCAGCGTCACGCCGATTGAACTCGCCAAATATGTCGGTTTTAAGATGAGCGGCGTGCCGATCTCTTTCAGCGCGGAGCGGAAATCTTCAAGGGTTGTGACCCGTTTGTTTTTGATTGTTTTGACCCCGGCTTTATTAAACGCTGCCCTCATTTTATTTTTATCTCTGGCATTTTCGGCAGCTTGTACACCCGCTCCTCTTAAGCCGAGACGTTTACAGGCTTTCGCCATCGGAGCGATGAATAATTCATTGTTTGTTGTGATGGCTTCCGCTCCAAACATTTCGGCAACCTTGACGATTTGCTCGACTACCTCTTCTTCGGGTTTGTCATGATCCTCATGCGCCCAGTAAATGGAATCGGGATGTTCGAAATCTGTGATACTCTGAAAATAATCTTTATCCTTTATGACCGCGACCGAGTATTTTTCAATAAGTGCCGCATGGGAAGCTGTAATGGCAAATGGTCTCGGAATAAAGCTGACCAGGTTATATTTTTCAGCTGCGCTTTGATAAAACATATGCGGCGGGCAGCCTCCAAGATCAGCGATAACCAAAACTGTTTTTCTCTCCATATGTAAAACACTCCTTCTCTCTCTATTGTGCGGTATATCCTCCGTCTGCGGTGATGGCGCTTCCGGTCATGTAGCTTGATAAATCAGAGGCTAAAAACAGCATAACGTTTGCTATTTCCTCAGGTTTTCCAAGTTTTAGCATCGGATTCACCTTCGCCTTTTCTTTCTTGATTTCTTCAAGTGTGCCTTCATTATTTTCCATAAAGGATTTCTCATTTAATGGCGTATCAATAATCCCCGGACATACACAATTAACGCGGATTTGATGTTTGGCGTAATCAACAGCCATTGACCTTGTCAGCTGCAACACGCCGCCTTTGCTGGCGTTATATGCCGGGATATCAGGCCATGCCACGACTCCGCCGACAGAGCACGTATTAATGATATTGCCTTTGCCGGCAGTCAGCATATGCCTGAGTGCG
This sequence comes from Bacillus sp. B28, assembly GCF_029536185.1. Lineage (NCBI taxonomy): Bacteria > Bacillati > Bacillota > Bacilli > Caryophanales > Bacillaceae > Bacillus > Bacillus sp. B28. The sequence goes on from NZ_CP120511.1 coordinate 3,783,003, forward strand.
TGCTTGCTCATTAAAAACATGCCCGTCAGATTGACTTGGAGCACCTTATTCCAATCGCTCAGCTCCATCTCATGAATAGGCGCCACGATTTCGATCCCCGCATTATTAATTAAAATATCTAATCCTCCGAATGTATCAATTGCCGATTGAACAGCGTGCTGGCAGGCAGTTTCGTCTGTTATATCTGTTTGCACAAAGTGCAGCCGGTCACTATTTTCTTGCCGGACCATGACTTCTCCCTGTGCTGCATCAATATCCGCCACAACCACATTTGCCTGCTGGTTCAAAAAAGCTTGAACCGCGGCATAGCCGATGCCTGATGCGCCTCCTGTTATGAGGACGGTTTTATCGGTGAGGTTCATGATCACTCATCCGCCTTTATTTTTTTTGCTTTTGCTCTGTTGTAGCGCGGCGGGAAGAAGATATTAATCGATTTTGATTCTTTTTCGGAACGGTTGATGGCGCCGTGATCTTCCCGCGGCTCACAGAAATAGGCTGTGCCGAATGTCATATCGACTGTGCAGCCTTCGACGGTCATGTCGTATCCGCCGCCAATGCAGATGCCGATTTGTTCATTCTTATGTTTATGGAAAGGCATTTCTCCGCCATTTCCAGGGATTTTGGCCAGCATGATCTCCACCCAGTCCTCAACAAAGAACGTGACTTCCATGCCCGGCAATAGGTCTCTTGTTTTGAAAATATTCAAAAAATAGTCCTCAGGACTTGTATATGTTTCATCAGCTTTCAGCCGCTTGATATCAATAGCAATGACTTCTTGGTCCGTGTCGTTTCTTGCCCCGTGAGGCACATGCGGCGGCGCGATATACGCAGATTCCAAAGCTGTCATCTTTCTCGTCACATCTCCGACAGTCATCATCAGCTCGCCAGAAACGACCATGCCGATTTGGACTTCCTTATGCTGATGCGGTTCAACGTTAGTATGCGGCGGAACGTAGGACATTAGCACTTCAGTATCGCCGCGGACGGTGGAATACTGTCTCACTCCGTTCTCCCACTCTATTAATTTTGGTGTCGGGAAATAAATCTCCTTCACATCTTGTTCAGTTTTCATAATCAACGTCTCCTTTTCCGAATAATGACCAGCTCATAGGAATGCTTTTAAATGTCTTAACAAACTTGAGCCCGTATTTTTGTCTTGCCAGTTCATTGGTTAAAGCAATGTCAGAAAGACCTTCTTTTACTTTTTTTGCTGCGGCGCTGGTTGAGTTGACCAGCTCGAACCTGACGTCTTTGCGGGTAAAATATTTAATTAAATTGATAGGTGATGGATGTGAAACAATAACAGATGTGTCAAGCATGTCGTCGCTGAATGTGAAATCAGGACGGACAGCCAGGCCGTACATCGGTGTATCGCACCTGAAGATTTGCAAAAGCTGCAAATCCGGCCTCATGTAGAAATGTTTAATGCCGTCGTAAGCATGTGGAACGATGGTATATTCCAGCGGGCTTTGAAGAGTCCTTTCGATGCATGATTCAAATGTATCATGCAAAGATAATTTACTGTTTAGCCCCTGGAGAAGAGTAAAATTAGAGATGAAATGCTTTGCTGCGTACTCACTGCTTGTCCCTTCTGGGCCGAGCGTGTTGACTGTAATCAGTTTTGATATTGAATAAGCTTTGTTTTTTGTTTGAATGCTATTATCCAATATAATCATGAGCACCAACCAATCTTTTAAATTTTAAGTAAATTTTATCCAGCAGAGATCGAACTGTCAACATTTTTTGAAAATACTGATAATTATTCCCATACAAACAGAAAAACCCTTAAGAAAGGGTTTTTTGTTATAGGAATTTAGAAACTTTGTTTATTGGGATAAGGAATGATCTGCTTTCTGCTCATGCTTTCCGTACTTTTTATAGGCGAATACACTGAGCACAAAACCGAGCACTGTAATGATGGCGCAAATCAATCCGACAGCTGCATACCCGTATTCCACATATACAGGTCCCATCAAAGCAGAACCTAATGTCACAGCCAAATTTGAGGCAAGGCTGTAAAACGCCATAATTTTCCCGCGATGACGCTCTGAGCAATCACTCAAAATGGTGCTGAGCAGCGTCACCGTCAAGCTTTGCATTAACCCCCAGATGAATAGACTGATGATTAGCAGAGGCATTGATGCGGGCGCATACGCGATACAAGCCAGCAGAACGCTGATGACCGCCAGCGCAATGATCAGAGAGCGCATTTTTCCAATGCGGTCGGCAATCTTACCTGTAAAGACACTCATGGAAAACCCGATGCCATAAATCATAATAAATAAGCCGGCAGCCGTATTGCCTCCGGTAAAAACGTCCTGTAGGTAAGAGCCTAAAAACGAATACATACCGTAAAAACCAATCATATTGCACAAAGTGATTATGATATAAACGGGAACACGCGGCACTTTAAGCGCGTCTCGAAATGTCCCCGCCGGCTCGTCTTTTTCCTCCTGGACGGTGCTTTTATTATCGTTATGGCGGCGCATTTCAAATAGAACGAGCAAAACAACAAGTGCACCCATCAAGGCGAAAATCCAGAATGTCCATCTCCAATGTAAGACGCCACCTATAAACGATCCGATCGGCACGCCGAAAATCAGTGCAAGCGACCAGCTTGAGACGATCAGACCCATCACTTTGCCCCGATAGGTATACGGAACACGATCCCCGACAACTGCGTAAGCGGTCGGGACAAACGCACCTGCCGCCAACCCTGAAAGCGCACGTCCTAAAAAGAAGAAAAAGATATTTTGCGCCAAAGCGCATATCACGGTTCCTATAATAAAGATCACGAGTCCCAGCATTAAACTCAGTTCTCTCGAGTATTTATCCCCTAAAGGCACCAGCAGCGGGGCACCGATAAAGATCATGATCCCATATATACTGATAGATAGCGCAAGCACGCTGACATCTGAGTTGAAGGCATCTGCTAAATCAGGAAGCAGCGGTGAAATGACAAGCTCTTCAGATCCAGCCGCAAATACGCCCATTGTTAAAGCCAGCGCAAGAAATAGCGGAAAATGATGTTTTGATTTGATGTGATTGTTTTGTTTACTGTTCATTCTCCCTTAACACCTCTTCCGGAATCTTAAAATAAAGTTGAATTATAGTTTAGCATCCTTTATTTACAATTTACAATTCGAACGAAAATAATTTTCTTTTTATTATTTACATTCAAATATGAATAAGGGATTTCTTGTTTCAAATTTAAAATAAAACAAAAACATATCCTGGGATATGCTATAGTAATGCATTTTTTATGTCGGGTCAGGTGATGAATCAAGGTTATTCAACAGTTACTCCGATTTCGGAAGGATTCATCCTTCAATTTGCTGACTGGTCAACTGTGTTTATCGTGCTGGCCGGGGTCGGGTGTTTTTATTTTGTCACGGTTCTGACCGCATTGCCTGAATCACTGCCTGAAAGCTGATCACATTTCGGCACTTGCTTGGCGGCCGGGCGTTTATGGGTTTTGCTTTCAGCCAGGCCTTTATCGGGATCGGCATGTTTGGGTATATTTCCGGTTCGCCGTTTATCCTGCAAAACATATACGGTGTGTCGGCTCAGATGTTCAGCATGCTGTTTGCCATCAACGGCGCTCGCCGGTGTTGCCTGGGAAGAAAACGCGTGGCCGATGGCGTTGAGTATATTCGGCTTTGATGTGCTCGCGATATTATCCTATGTGTTTCTTGTCAGACGTAACGCGTAAAAAAGCTCTCCGGTCTCCCGGAGAGCTTTTTCTATTGCGCTTCTGTTTGCTCTTTTTTCAGCGGTTCATTTTGTAAGCGCTTCTTGATGCTCAGATGATAGTACGCATAGCAGAAAATAATGAGTGGTACACCGCAGTACAAGCCGATTCTTTGATCTGGGATGAAGATAAGGCTTATCAATACGCATCCGTATAATACAAACCCAAGAATCGGCACCAACGGATAAAGAGGGGTTCTGAATTCCAGGTCGTTCACGTTTCCGCCTTCAGCGAGGAACCGCCTGCGAAAGAAAAATTGCGAGGCGCAAATGGACATCCACGCGACAACTGTCACCATGCCAGAGATTGATATACACCACAAATACACGGTTTCTGCAGCCATGACGCTAGTCAGCAGCGAACAGCCGGAAATCCCGATCGTAATCAGCAGGGCATTGATTGGCACCCCTTTTTTGGTCAGTCTCGTTAAAAGGGCCGGGCCCATTTTGTTTGTTGAAAGCGACCACATCATACGCGAGGCTGCATATAAACCAGAATTGGCAACAGATAAAATCGCCGTTAATATGACAAAGTTCATCATATCAGCCGCAAATGGGATGCCGATATGATCAAGCACCGCTACAAACGGACTCTCAATCACCCCAGCCTTTTCATACGGCAGAATGGCAACCAAGACGAACATAGCCAGCACAAAGAAAAACAGCGTTCGCCAGATGACATTTCGAATGGACTTTGGCAGTGTCTTTTCCGGACTTTCACTCTCCCCTGCCGCAATTCCGACCAGCTCTGTCCCCTGAAATGAGAAATTGACCATAACCAGCGTAAACATAACAGCCAGCACGCCATTTGGAAACAGTCCTTTATCAGTCATGAAATGAGACAGAAAAGGCGTTTCCTGACCGCCTTTAAAATCGATCAAGCCAAACACGGCGCACCCGCCGATCACGATAAATAATATGATCGCTGTCACTTTGATGCTCGAAAACCAAAATTCCATTTCCGCAAAGCTTCGGACAGACAGCACATTAATCAAAAAGATGATAACACCGAAAACGAGACACCATATCCAGATCGGCACGGAGGGCAGCCATCTTTGCATCAAAATGCCCGCTGACGTTAGCTCCAAGCCGACTGTATTCGCCCAGCTGAACCAATACAGCCAGCCGATCATAAAACCTGTCGACGGTCCCAAATACTTTGTGGCGTAGGCTTGAAACGACCCGGCCACCGGCATGGCGACAGCCAGCTCCCCTAAACAAAGCATGACCAGATACATTAAAAATCCGCCAATCATATAGGCGGCAATGGCTCCGAGAGGACCCGCCTGGCTGATCGTAAAGCCGGAACCTAAAAACAGACCGGTGCCGATGACGCCGCCCAAGGCAATCATAAACAAATGCCGGCTTTTCATACTGCGCTGCAATTCGTTTTTATGATCCTGCATCATCCTTCTCCCTTCGGCTCTTTTGTGCTGATATTCATCCGATAGCTTTGCAAAAGGTGAACAGTGGTCTGCTGTATCAGATCAGGCAATACATGAAATGTGTACGGCTTGTATACTCTTTCAGTCCATTTATGTCCGTCTTTCCCGTATACACCCATGTTAATGGAAGGAATGTTCAGTTTCCGTATGTCTTTGAACGGAATGGTTCCAATCATCTCCCACCCCGGGAAGTTTCTGATAAAGGAATTAATTTCGTCATCGGTTTCATGCAGCGATAAAAAGCTGCCGTCTGCCAAGTAAGGGAAAAACTTTTTGAAAACAAAGGTTTCGCCTGTCGTTTCGGCGGTTTTGTCCACCGCTTCTTTGATCACATGCTGCAATAGCTGGTCTCTTGTGCTTTCTTCTTTTAAATAGTTATGCGGTAAATAAGGAGGAGCATAAAACAGAATGACTTTTGCGCCCTGGTCGGGATCAAGCTTTTGGAGTTCTTCAATTGCATGAAAACATCTCATGCGCAGTTCAAGGTGCTCATTGGCTTTGAATGCTTGCTCTATACACTGCTCAGGATCGACGCCGCGGCTTCTTAGCTTTTCCATGTATTGATCCACACTGAAGACTTGAATATCCCAAGACAAATGTCTCTTCGGAAGATTTGTTCGCTTCAGATATTCTTCATAATACTCTGATAATTTCCGCTCTGTGTCCCGGCACGCCTCCTCAGCGACTTGGGTAAGCTGGTCCATGACTTCCTTTGCTGTTTTTTCATAGATAAAATAATTGAAATACAAATAGCTGCTGACGGCGGTTTGGACGTTATAGGCTTCCTTGTTATCACGCTGATACAAGCAGGATGGGGGCAGAACCAATTCGCCTTCAATCTTTTCTGCTAAATGAATATTGTTGTGGATGCGTCTTGTGATTTCAGAAGAAATGAGATTTGGATCGATGCCAGCAAGCGTGTCTCCGACATGCACTTCCCGGCCGGATATATAAAAGCAAGGCAGCAGCTTTCCCGCGGCTCCGGTATAGATATATCTTGTTGAATCACCATCGTACAGCGGCGTAATAAAATCGGTATTAATGGCAGCCAGATACTGAATCTGTTTTTCCTTTTTTAATCGGTTCAGCTCAGAAATACTGGCGAGAATACCGGCATGCTGACTTTCTTCATCCGGGTTTGCCATAAATAATAGATTTCCCGGCAATGCTTTGGGGTTCTCTGAAAAGTGCAGGAGATTGGACAAATGCACCGCGATGCCGCTTTGCATGTCGACAGAGCCTCTGCCGAACATCCACTCACCCGACTTGGCGTCCCGCTGAACGTCTTCATCAAAGTCGTAGTTGGAGAAATACTCAGCCAATTTTCCAGAATCAAAAGCGATATCCTTAAGCGGGCCGAAATCTTCAATTCCCACCGTATCCAAGTGGGCGTGATAAATGACAGTATTCCGGCTTCCCCCGCTGCCTTCCACAAACGCAAAAATATTTTTCCGGTTGTACGGGTCATTAGGAATAGCCTGTTCCCATACATGGCAAGGATGTTCCTGAAAGTAAGGATAGCTCATGATGACTTCTTTGATAAAATCTGCTTTCGTCCCTTCGCCGATGGTGCCGTTTACACTGCTGAGGCTGACCAAAGACTTTGTCAGTGTCTCAACCCGTTCTGCCAGCGGCATGTGACTGATTTTTGTATAGAGCATACATCATCCCCCTCATCCAAACATGTAAATAGTGCGATCTAAAAACAATCGCACTATTTCGGTTTTCTCAATTAATACGCTTCGGACGTTGTTTTCGCCTGCATATGAAGAATTAAATAATCCGGACCTCCTGCTTTTGAGTCTGTTCCGGACATATTAAACCCGCCGAATGGCTGATAGCCGACAATAGCTCCGGTACAGCCTCTGTTAAAGTATAAGTTTCCGACATGAAAATCCTCGCGAGCCCGTTCAATGTGCGCACGGTTTTTCGTCAGCAGAGCGCCTGTCAGTCCGTATTCTGTGTTATTTGCAATCTCAAGCATATGATCGAAATCACGCGCTTTGCAGATGGCAGCAACCGGCCCGAAGATTTCTTCCTGCATGAGACGCGCATGTTCATCAACATCTGCAAAGATCGTCGGCTGAATAAAGTAGCCTTTTGAATCATCGCCTTCTCCGCCGGCCAAAAGCTTGCCTTCAGACTTGCCGATTTCAATGTAGCTCATGACTTTATTGTAGGAAGCTTCATGAATCACAGGCCCCATATACGTATCAGGATCTTCCGGACTTCCGACTGTCAGCGTTTTGGTCAGCGCAACTGCTTTTTCTACGACTTCATCATAGACATCCTGATGAATCACTGCACGGGAACCCGCTGAACATTTTTGCCCTGAGTACCCGAATGCGGAGTAAACGATAGAAGAGGCAGCAAGATCCAAATCGGCATCTTTGTCGACAAGCACTGTGTCTTTCCCGCCCATTTCAGCAATCACGCGTTTCAGCCATTTTTGGCCCGGCTGCACTTTTGCGGCACGCTCGTAAATCCGGCAGCCGACCGCACGGGAGCCTGTAAATGATACAAATCTTGTTTTAGGGTGTTCTACTAAGAAATCACCAATTTCCGCTCCGTCTCCCGGAATGTAATTGAGAACGCCGTTTGGTAAACCCGCTTCCTCCATCACCTCGACAAATTTAGCGGCCACTACTGGCGCAGCATCTGCCGGCTTCAGCAAGATCGTATTCCCCGTGACAATCGCAGCCGCAGCAGTCCCTGCCATAATGGCGAGCGGGAAATTAAATGGCGAAATGACAATGCCGACGCCAAGCGCTTCATAATGATATTGATTGTACTCGCCTGCCCGGCTCTTTACCGGAGCTCCGTTCTTCAGCTTTAAGATTTGGCGCGCGTAGTATTCTAAAAAGTCTATTGCTTCCGCTGTGTCAGCATCTGCTTCCTTCCACGGTTTTCCCGCTTCCTTTACAAGATAGCTTGAAAATTCGTGCTTTCTTCTGCGCAAAATAGCCGCAGCTTTAAAAAGGATATTCGCGCGGTGCTCCGGTCTTTGTTTTTTCCACGATTCAAATGCCTGTAACGCCGATTGCATCGCTTTTTCAGCAAGCTCTTGATTAGCCATTGAGGCGTAGCCGATCACTTCTTCCTTATTAGCCGGATTAATCGAAACAATTTTACGATCCGTTTCGATCTGTTCTCCATTAATGACAAGCGGATAATGCTTGCCGAGCTGAGTATTTACAAAGGTCAGTGATTCTTGAAAGGCTGTTTTATTCTTTGCTTCCTTAAAATTAGTGAATGGTTCGTGCGCATATGAAACGGTCATATGTAATCCCCCTCGTTATGTAATATGTCTTCATACGAATATAAAAGCAAGATTCGTACCAATATTTCGTCTTTTCACAAAAAAACTTGTAGAATCACAGAGAACTTTGTCAGAAATCTAAACATTTTTCCTTTTATAAATATAACGCGCAAAATCATTTTGCGATTTTCATGCCATATGCAAACAAAAATGCAAAATTATTTTGCAGGAGAAAGGGGGATTATCCCCCCTAAACCCATCCGCGGAATTGAGACGCCTCTGCAGATTTTCTGATGCCCGTCATGTAAGCCGCCAAGCGCATATCGACTTTGTGTGCGGCCGCGGTCTGATAAATCGTTTCAAATGAATTGACCATCACGTTTCGCAGCTTTTCAGCAACCTCTTCTTCTGCCCAATAATATCCTTGGTTGTTTTGAACCCATTCAAAGTAAGAAACCGTTACGCCGCCTGCACTCGCCAGTATATCCGGCACCAGGAGTACGCCTTTTTCATTCAAAATCTTTGTCGCGTCGATTGTCGTCGGCCCGTTAGCCGCTTCGACCACAATTGAGGCCTTAATGTTATGGGCGTTTTTGGCTGTGATTTGATTTGAAATAGCCGCCGGCACTAAAATATCGCATTCTTGTTCGAGCAGCTCTTCATTTGTGATGACATCAGTAAATAAATTGGTGACCATTCCGAAACTGTCCCGCTTATCGAGCAAATAAGGAATATCGAGGCCATCCGGGTTGTACAGCCCGCCGTGGGCATCCGAAATCCCGATAACCTTGGCGCCGGCATCATGCATAAATTTAGCCAGAAAACTGCCTGCGTTCCCAAAGCCCTGTATGATGATGCGCGCGTTTTGCAGCTTGATTCCTTTTTTCTTAACCGCTTCTTCTATACAAATGGTTACGCCTTGAGCGGTTGCTGTTTCCCGGCCCTGTGAGCCGCCTAAAACGAGCGGTTTTCCTGTGATAAAACCCGGGGAATCGAATTCCCGAAGCCGGCTGTATTCGTCCATCATCCACGCCATAATTTGCGAATTGGTGTATACATCGGGCGCGGGAATATCCTTTGTCGGGCCGACTAACTGGCTGATGGCGCGGACATACCCCCGGCTCAGCCGTTCCAACTCTCCAAACGACATCGTCCGCGGATCACAAATAATGCCGCCCTTTCCGCCGCCGTACGGCAAATTCGTGATCCCGCATTTGAGCGTCATCCAAATCGATAGCGCCTTTACTTCCTCTTCATTCACCTCGGGATGAAAACGCACACCCCCTTTTGTCGGGCCAACCGCGTCATTGTGCTGTGAACGATAGCCTGTAAACACTTTCACACTGCCGTTATCCATTTTCACCGGAATTCGTACAGTGAGCATTCTCATCGGCTCTTTCATTAATTCATACATTTCGCTCGGATAGCCCAATTTCCGCAGGGCTTCCTTTATGATCGCTTGCGTAGACAGAAATAAATTGAGAGCTTCTTTTTCTTCATCCTTTGTGATTTGTTTTTCTGACATGTTTTTTTCACCTCATCATATTTTTATCTTCAGAAAAATGTAAGCGCTTTTAAAAAACTGTAATCGATCAATTCCTTTCTTGATTGGGTTCACCCTTATCTACATGCAAGATTCGTACCAGTTTTTTAACCATACAAAAAAAGAGGCTGATATCACACCAGCCCCTGATCATTTCTATTGATATTAACGAGGGTCGATAACCAGCTGCGTTTCAGCATAAAAACTGCCGATTCCCAGACCGTTTACCACATCGCCTTTAATCGTGTATGTGCCTGCACGCGGAAGCGTTTTGCGCACCATGACAAGATCGAATTCAGACACCCCTAACAAATCAAGAGTAAGCGGGAGCCTGACCGTTTTTCCATCGTTTAAAATCTGTGTTTCTTTCAGTGTTCTTCCATTCACAGAATCTCTTGTTGTCGCGTGGAATCCGTCAGGAAATTGAAACTCGACTGCTCCCAGAGAAAGCACTGCGTTTGGTTTATAAGTCACTTCAATATCTGAAGTCGTCCATTCTTTTGTACTGTTTACGGTTTTTGCCTCAATTGATGCAGACTGTGCATGCGCTTGGCCTGAAGGAAGCAAGATTGATAGCAGGACAGCTGAACTGATGAAAAATGAAGATACGAATGAAGTTCTTTTTAACATGACATTTCCTCCTCAAATCACGGTTGGAATTTGGCCAGAGCGTCCTCTGCAGAAAAAGCGTTTTACCGTAACTCGCGAATTACCATTTCTTTTTCTTAAAAGTTAATCTATCACCATTTTCCATGGAAGTAAATGTTTTTTTGCGAATATTAACACTTGGCATGATGTAATAAATTCATCCTATATACACAAGATGCTAATAGACTGTTTCTGATCCGTATCTAGTAAAATATGCGCCTGTTATCCCTGTCTTTTGTCCTGATATCAAAACAGGACAAAAAAAGTCGAAGATGCCTCATGATCTTCGATGGATAACTGCTCTATGACTTATTTAAATTCGGTATTCCAGTTAAAACCGATTGTCTCATCATTCCATGGGATTCTTTTTTCATCGGGCTGATCAGGGTTATACGAGGTTGTCGTAAAATAGATAATTGTCAGGGGCGTTTCGCCCAGCACTCTGTATCCGTGAGCGACGCCTTTTGGAATCAATAACAGCATCGGGTTGTCTTCTCCCATATAATAGACATCAGTTTCTCCCTTTGTTTCTGAATCCTCCCGCAGGTCATAAAGGACAACCTGAGCGTGGCCGGTCGGGAAGAACCAGAGATCGTCCTGCTTCTCGTGATAATGAAACGCTTTAATCACACCCGGATAGCTTTTGGACCAAGACGCCTGCCCAAAATGCTCAAGAAGGTTCTCATCATCGCGAACCAGTTCGGCAAAAAAACCTCTGTCATCACAATGCTTTGTCAGCTTCTTAACCTTGACTCCTTCAATCACGCGCACTGCTCCTTTCCTGCAAAAATTCCCGTAAAGCTTCCCGCCAGTGGCGCGGGCGTATGCCGGCTTCTTCAATGGCCCGGTGGCTCAGCACAGAGTAAGCCGGCCGGGGTGTCGAATTCCCGTATTCCTCTGTCGTCACGGGCGTAATCGTTGTGTTCAGCCCGCTTTCTTCCATAATGGCCTTTGCGAACTCATACCAGCTGCATATGCCTGAATTGCTGACATGGTAGATACCCGGCGGATGACTGAATAGCTTGATGATCGCTTCCGCCAAATCCTTGGTATAGGTCGGCGAGCCGATTTGATCGTTCACAACCCGCAGCTCTTGTTTTGTTTCTGCGAGCTTCAGCATCGTATGAACAAAATTGCTGCCGCTTTTTCCATACACCCACGATGTTCTGATGATCGTGCTGTCGGTTCTTGCTAACTGGATCAGCTCTTCTCCGAGTTTTTTACTTTTACCGTAGATGGTGTTCGGGTCAAGGTGGCCGTCTTCCCTGTATGGCTGGGTCCCCTTCCCGTCAAATACATAATCCGTGCTGATATGAACATATTGCGCTCCGATGCGGGATGACTCCAGCGCTGTGTAATAAGCGCCAACTCCGTTGATCAAGTATGCTTTATCCAGCTCCGTCTCGCATTTGTCGACGGAGGTAAACGCGGCGGTATTGACCACGATATCCGGCTGATAATGCCCGAACGAATGCCGTACAGAACGCTGATCGGCGATGTTCATCATCTGCTTTGTTAACGCAATGACCTCATATCCGGCTTGCTTCAGCTGGCGGCACAGCTCCAAGCCAAGCTGTCCGCCCGCACCGGTTACCAATACCTTTGTCAATCGGATCACCTTCTCATCGGTCATTGTCTGTATACCAGCGAATCGTGCGCGCAATGCCTTCTTCAAACGGCACTTCCTGCCGCCAGCCAAGCTCATTTTTCAGCTTTGACGCATTGATCGCGTAGCGCCTGTCATGCCCTTTTCGGTCTTCGACGTGAGCAAACAATTCCTCACAGCCCAAATGTTTCATGATGATACTCGCCAGCTCTTTATTGGTGCGTTCATTTCCGCCGCCGATATTATACACCTCACCGTCGGTTCCTTTTTCTAAAATAAGCTTGATGGCGCGGCAATGGTCCTCTGCAAAAAGCCAGTCTCTGATCTGAAGTCCGTCGCCGTAGAGCGGAACCGGCAAGCCTTGTTTTGCATGGCGGATAATCGTTGGGATCATTTTTTCACTATGCTGATATGGTCCGTAATTGTTGCTGCAGCGTGTAATAATAGCCGGCAGTTTGTGTGTTTTCACATACGATAGAACAAGAAGGTCAGAGCTCGCTTTGCTCGCGGAATAAGGGTTGTTAGGAGAAAGCGGCGTTGTTTCCGTAAATGCGGGATCATTCGCTTCTAAATCCCCGTACACCTCGTCTGTTGAAATATGAATCAGCTTTTTGGCTTTTCCTTGTAAGACTGCCTCAGCCAGACGGTATGTGCCCATGACATTCGTTGTGATAAACGGCTCCGCTTGGGAGATGCTTCTGTCTACATGCGATTCCGCGGCGAAATGAATCACGGCGTCATAGGTCTCGTCAAACGCCCGGTCGATATCCTCCTGAATGCTGATATCACCTTTTACAAACCGAAACCGGCTGTTTCCCTTTAGTTTTTCGATTTCCTGCGGGTGGCTGGCATACGTTAATTTATCTAGAACGGTAATGCGCGCATCCGTTTCCTTCAGCATGAGCTTTGTAAATGTGAGCCCTATGAATCCGGCCCCGCCTGTAATGAAATATGATTTTGCCATAGCTATTCGTCCTGTCCTTTCTGTAAAGCCTGATGTACCAGCCGGGAGGCGAGATAAAGAGATTCGTGTGTTCCTGCATCGACCCACCAGCCCGATAACACATCATACGTAAGCTTGCTGTTTTCAATGTATAAATTATTTACATCGGTGATTTCCAGCTCGCCGCGCTTGGATGGTGATATTTGTTCAATATACGAAAACACCTCTGCATCATACATGTAAATGCCGGTTACACAAAGGTTGGTCGGCGGATGTGCAGGTTTTTCAATAATGGATCGAATGTGCTTGTTTTTCTCATCAATCTCAGCAATCCCAAAACGTTCTGGATCATCCACTTCTTTCAGAAGCACTTTCGCCCCTTTTCCCTGCTGTTGAAATCGCTCCGTATAAGGCTTTAATGAATCTTCGAATATATTATCACCTAATAATAAAATGAAAGGCTCCTTTCCGGTAAAGCGTTTTGCATATGATAACCCATCTGAAATTCCCGATGCGGCGGGCTGCACTTGATAAGTGACAGAGACGCCAAGCTCCTCCCCGCTTCCCAGCAGCTTATAAAACTGCGGCATGTGCTCTTTTTGGCTAATGAGTAAAATCTCTTTAATTCCGGCTTCCTCAAGCTTCATTATCGACCAGTAAATCATCGGATAAGGGCCTACAGGAAGCAAATGCTTGTTGACAGCTTTGGTTAAGGGCATAAGGCGTGAGCCGTTTCCTCCGGCTAAAATGACACCTTTCACATTAACACTTCCTTACGTGCATTTTTATATCTTATCATCAAGCAAATCATAAAGAATGGCTGATACCCGTTTCATTCCTTTTCCATCTACGAGCGGCCTTCCTCCCTCGTGCAGAGAAAGACGGAGAGGATAGCTGCTGAATATTTGTGACATATGATAAGCAAGCTTTTCGACGGATACATTCTCTCCCAAGCCGAGATCAAGAGCGGCGCCATGTTCCGCAAATTTTGCAGCGGTTGCGGTTTGATGGGCAACCTGAGAAAGCACGAGGCACGGCACGCCGATACAGATCGCTTCATAAAGCGAGATGCCGCCGGCGACAATGGCTGCATCTGCTTGCTTCATAAACATAGCCATGTCATTTGTCTGCTCGATTAGTGCGTATTGGGGTTTGTTTTGAATCAATTTACGGACCGCCTCTTGATGCGGTGAAGCGCTGCCCATGATAAAAATCATTTTCTTGTGTTTCCTGTCCGGGAGCTGATCGGCCGCTGCTATCACTTTAAAAACAAGCTGCTTTGGATCGCTTCCTCCTAATGCAACAAGGATATTGCGGCAGTCTTCCTTAAGTGCGTAATCAGCTCTTGCGGCTTGAAAGGCAGGGTGGAGAATAAGATAATCCGGACCTTCATAGACACGGGTGTTTCCCTGATCGTAAACCTTGCTTCTGACATCGCCGTAAATTCCGTTAATGACCGCATTACTTTGACCTATCGCTCTCTCATTTTTTTCTTCGAACAGAACGATTTTGGCATCTGTGCCTGCTTTTATTTTTGTTAATAAATCGACAGGTGCACCAAGGATATCGAATAAAAGCAGATCGAGCTTTTTATCGTTTATTTCCCGGAGAATACATTCATTTTGCTGAAGCTCCGGATTTACGATGACCTGCCAGTACTCTTCTTGAAGAAATTGTTCAGACTCGTCATTTGTGTAAAACGTAATGGAACAGCGTTGTTTGAGTTCTTCCGCAAGCCTTTTCATTCGAACGGCGTGCCCCATTCCTTTCTCGAACCCGCCGTCTGCGAATATCCCGATATGCATGCTACTCAACCTCTTTTTGCTTTGTCATACCGTTCATCGCCGCCAGATCAGGGTGCTGGTTCAGCAGGCTGATTAACTCTGCAGCCGAGACATCAGGGCGCTCGCCTGCTTTTTGATAGAGGGCTGAGACCAATTGATAGTCTTCCTCCGTATCGACGGTCAGCCGATATTGAGGAGCGCAGAGCTGTTCCGGAGCCTCTAAAAACTGCAAACGGTAAAGATGGGGATGTTTCCGGACATACAAGGTGACATGCTCTTGGTATTTATCCTCCAGCATTTTGATGCCGCTGATATCGAGCAAAAGCTTGGCGCTCACCGCTTCACCGCAAATGCCTAACGGCGTGTTCAGGATATACGTATAATCCGCACCTTGATCAAGATGAGCTGAAATCATCATATCGAGCAACTCTGGATCGACAAACGGATTATCCCCCGTTAAGCGGATGACGACTTCCGGTTTCACAGCCTTTATGACGCGCGCAAATCTGTCGAGAACCCGTTCCTCACTGCCGCGGAAAACGCGAATGCCGTTCTTGATGCAGTGTGCCTCTAATACATCGTCGGCTTTTTTGTCAGATGTAGCGATGACAAGATTATCGCGCTCCTTTTGATAGAACGAGCTTTGCCGTACGCGCTGAACGAGAATATCGAGTAAATGCTCCGAGCCAAGCGGACGCAGTACTTTTCCAGGAAGGCGTTCCGATCCCATTCTCGCCTGCACGATAAAAAGTATGTCAACCATGGGACGGGCTGTCCTTCGTTAAAATATCTTCCCATGTAATGCCTGTGTCTGCCGGGATGTCCCTTACCGCACGCACACCGCCGGTCAATAGCTCAAAAAATCTCGGGTGCAGCCCCTGAGGCTTTTGTCCGGGGCGGAGCACGGCAATATTGTCTTCGCTGAAGGCATCACCTTTTTGAATCGGAGCCGTTGTGAAAATTCCCCTGTATGCAAATGTTCTGATTTCACCCTCAATGGCAGTTGTTGTTTTGTATGAACTGCCCAGCAGCTTTTCAGAAACTGGCTTCCTGATGCCTTGTTTCAGTTCGGCTTCCGTTTCCCTGATGGCCTTGACCATTTCCTTTAATTCATCCGGATTTAATGCAAATGAATGATCAGCCCCCGGCAGGTTTTTATCGATAGTAAAATGCTTTTCTATCAGTCTGGCGCCGAGCCGGACCGCGGCACATGGCGCTTCTGTCGGGTGCTCGCTATGATCCGAAAAACCGATGAGCGCATCCGGAAAAGCGGCGGCAAGCATCGGGATCACACTGAGGTTGCTGTATTCAGGCGGTGCAGGGTATTTCGCCACACAATGCATAATGGCAATTTCGTGGTTGCCCTCTGCTCTGATGGTGCGCCAAGCCTCATGAATATCAGCAATTTCCGCTCCGGCTGTCGAAAAAATCATCGGCCTGTTCATGCGGGCGACGTACTTGAGCAGCGGGAGATGGTTAATTTCATAGGATGCGATTTTAAAAGCACTTGGAGAAGTGGAAAGCAGCAGATCAGCTGATCCTTCATCACACACCGTGCTTAAAAAGATCACCTGTTTCTTGCGACAGTAGTCCAAAAGCGGATTAATCCACTCCGCGGGCAATTCCATGGACTGAACGAGAGAAAAAATTGATACATCATTGCCCGCAGCCGTTTTGTATAATCCTGGATCCTTCTGATACATCTTATCAGCCTGGAACATTTGAAATTTCACGGCATCTGCACCCGCTTCCGCCGCGGCATCAATCAGTGCAAAGGCCTGATCCAATTTTCCGTCATGATTAATTCCTGCCTCGGCAATGATAAAAACGGGAGCATCTTTGCCGACAGTTTTATTTGCGATCTGAAAACCTGCCATTATTTCGCCTCCTTGCCCGGCCAAATGTGATAATAGTAATATGATTGAACAGCGGTGAAGCCCATTCTTTCATATAGGCGTATCGCTCTGACATTATGAAGCTGCGTCCCCGCTGTTACCGTTTTATGCTTCAGCGTCTCCGGTTGTTCTATGAGATTCGCCAATAAATGAAACGCGATACGCTTGCCTTCATACCCCGGCTTCACAGCCATCAAATCAAGCGCATACTCATCACCTTTTGATAAACCTTGCAGGTAGCCGATTATTTCCCCATTATATTTAGCGGCAATATTGATATCCGCTCTCCCCATCAGATTGTTTCGTGTCCACTCTTGAAAGATTTTGTTCG
Source organism: Bacillus sp. B28 (assembly GCF_029536185.1). Taxonomy (NCBI): domain Bacteria; kingdom Bacillati; phylum Bacillota; class Bacilli; order Caryophanales; family Bacillaceae; genus Bacillus; species Bacillus sp. B28. Next base: position 3,800,207 of record NZ_CP120511.1, read on the forward strand.
CCGCCTCACGGCTGAGATAAGGATCGTGAAAATATCTGCTTTTCATAAATGCGTTGCTGGCTAACTGGCAAATCTCTTCGGTGTCTCCAGGCTCAGGCTGAACCAGTTCAAAAAATGGCGGCGTTTTTTCATATATAGACGGGGTCTTCGCCAGTTTAAGCAAACTGCCGACAAAATAAGAGGACGGCTGCTGCTGAATGACATGTACTGCTCCGATATCCTCTGCCGGTACACGCACAAACACAAAATCCGTTTCATCCGTTTGCCGAACAGAATAAAAGGCCTGAAATAGCTGTTTTAGCTGTCCTGTGCTGTTAGCCGCGAGAAGCTTTACGTTCATGACTTTTTTCTGAAGCATTTTGCTTTCCCAAAGAGCGTCTTCATACAGCATCACGCCTTGAAGCTGGCTGTTTTCAAATAGGCCGATCGAAAATTGATACGACCCGTCAAGTGTCATCTGTTTGCTTTGGAGAAATTCCATGATCGCCTCTTTGGAAACATTCTCTTTTATCGTATACACCTAACCAGCCCCTTTTGCGATGTCCCGCACGGCCTCTATCACGTCGTTGACATCTTCGTCAGACATTGATGGATACAGCGGGAGTGACAGGGTGCGTTTGTAATACTTCATGGCGAGCGGGTAGTCTGTTTCCTTAAACCCGAATTCCTTTTGATAATACGGATGAATATGCACTGGGATAAAATGAACACTGGTCCCGATATTGTATTCATCCTTTAGAGCCGTAATCATTTCATCCCGAGTGACGCCGGCCTGTTTTTCATCAACTTGCAGGACATATAAATGCCAGGCGTGCCGTCCTTCGTTATGAACAAACGGCGTGATCAGCCCCGGGATTTGCTGAAAAGCGGCTTGATACTGACCCGCGATCTCTTCTCTCCGTTTTTGCATGTCATCCAGCCGTTTCAGCTGATGAAGCCCGAGCGCCGCCTGCAGATCAAACATGTTCATTTTGTAGCCGGGCGACTCGACCTCATAGTACCAGCTGCCATTTGAAGAATAACGGTTCCACGCGCCTTTGCTCATGCCGTGAAGGCTCAGAACCCTGATTTTGTCGGCAAGCTCCTCATCATCCGTCGTCAGCATGCCGCCTTCCCCTGTCGCCAGGTTTTTGGTCGCGTAGAAGCTGAATGCTGTCGCATCCCCGATGGAGCCGATCATTCTCTGCTTATAAGTGGTGTATACTGCATGCGCCGCATCCTCGAGCACAAATAGACCGTGTGTTTGAGCAATGGCTAAAATCGCGTCCATGTCACAGGACTGCCCGCCAAAGTGGACGGGTACAACGGCTTTCGTCCGCGGTGTGATCGCCGCCTCAAGCTTTTCCGGATCAATGTTAAGCGTCTTTTCATCTATATCCGCAAACACCGGCGTTGCTCCGGTATGAATAATCGTATTGGCGGTTGAGCTGAACGTCAGTGGAGAGGTGATGACTTCATCACCCGGTCCGACCCCTTTTGCTTTTAAAGCCAAAAATAAAGCAGCGGTACATGAATTCAGCGCCACGGCGTGCTTAGCACCGACAAACGCGGCAAACTCCTTTTCAAACTGCTGAACCTTCGGGCCTTTGGAAAGCCATCCGGATTCAAGCGTTTCTGTGACCTCCTGAATTTCTTCCTTTCCGATCAGCGGCAAGGAATAAGGAAGAAAATGATTTCTCTTTTGCACCATTTCTTTGCGCTCCTATCGTTTTATTCAGAATGATCCCGCCTGTAATCAACCCCTGTTTTTGCTTTCAGTTCCGAAAACAAGGCGAGCGTCGACTCAGTAACCGGGTAATTAGAAGCCGTAAATGACAGACGCGCCGCTTCTGCCTTCTGATACATGGCGGGATTTTGAAGAACCTCAATCAGGGTGCGCGCTAATTCCTCCGGTTTTTCAAATAAAAAATCGCCAAGAGACTCGTAATACGGATACGTGCGGTTTCCGGTCGATTTCCCGATCAGTGCGGGCTTTTGAAACAGCATGGCCTCAAGACCCACCGTTGAGGTTTGTGTTACAGCGGCGTTAGCATACATCAGAATATCGTACAGATCCATCTCTTTTTTGATGACTCTGCATGCTTTATGTTTTTTTGCCGCCGCATGATACAGATCCAGCTTGTTTTTTCCAATTTCCCATGGGTGAGGTTTAATGATGATTTGCAGCTGTTTTTGCGTGGAAAGCTCATCTAACACACTTGAATAAAATTCCTCGGAGAAAGGCTGTGTCGCGATCAAAACGATTTTTTTAGACGGGTGAAAGGCCAGCTTTCGATAAAATACTGACATGTCCATAGGTGTCCTGTTAAAAATTTCGTCAAAGCGGGGATGACCCGTTATGAGAATCTGTTCTGGTTTGCAGCCTTTTTGCTGATACCAACCAGCTTCATATGCGCCAAAAACAGCCTGATAGGTTGTAAAAACGGGCAAGAAAGCTTCATCACCCATCAGCGCTCCATGCTGAAGGCAGATGCTCACGGCCCCTCTCCTTTCGCACATAAGAGCGAGCACCCTGCTGTAAATGTCTTCTGTCGTTCCTACAACAACGGCAGAAATGTTCTCTTTCGTGAATAAAGCATCTACTGTGTCAATGGCTTCCATGAACAAAGGAATATCCTTGAAAAGCCGTTCACGAAATGCTTGATCACCGAATGCCGGGTGGTCGTCATAAGCCGAAAGAATCGAAAAAGCCTTTTCAAGATATGGCTTCGGGTCGCCTTTTTCACATGAAGCAGCCACTTCAGGCTTGCTGATCACAGGCAAATCGCAATAATTTGGCATACTCCATCTTGCCAAAACAGCTGTTTTCTCAGGATCAAATTGGTAGTAATTTTCGTTTACAAAACGAAGGTGATCAAAATGCAAGATCACTTTTCCCTTAACAGGCGCGTCATTTATTTTGGCAATGCTCTGTTTTTTCTCTTCAAAAAACGTCTGAATCTGACCTTCATCGATATGCTGATCCGCAGGTCCGAATAATTCCGGTTCTTCTTCCATCATCACTCTCAGCTCAGGGCTGATGTATTGGTAAAAATTACTGATAAGCCCGAGCGGAATCCCCTTGTAGCGAAGCCTGTCAAAAAGCTCCGCATACTTCCGGTACAGCACCCAATAATTGCTTAAATAGGCCGACACACTCTCACCCCATTCCAAGCTTTTTTAATGATTCACGCAGTTCGCGGCAGTTGCGCTGCGGAGGAAGATTCCGAACGAACTCGTTTTTTTCTGACTCAAACAGCTGAAAATGAATGGATTGATCTGTAATATAGTTCAGATCAAGCTCCTCGGCCAGCGGGTAAAACGGATAAAAATGATTGACTCTCCAAAAGAACCGGGCATCACCGATCCGGTAAAACGCCGGGCTTTCATCCCAATAAGAGCCAAACGCCTCCTTTACCTTCTCGAGCACCGAATACCTGTGCATCACCGAGCAATGGTCAATTGCGCACGGAGCGTTCCACGTTACTTGACTGGCGGGCCTGACAGTTTCTTTTATAATGTCTCGATTCTGGTTTAAATGATAGGTTTTCGAGCTTGAGTAGATCACAGCCTTTTCCGGGTGACCATCGAGTTCACGCACCATCTTTAACAGCCGATCCGGCATATAGATGTTGTCATCCGTCGCATAGGTGATATATTCACCCTCTGCCATCTCAATCGCTTGGTTGATCAGGGCCGCGTATCTCGTTTTTTCCGTTCTTTCCTTCACTCCAGATACATCGCTTTGATAGAAATGCACACGGTTATCATTCAAAAAGGGACGGATTTCATTCAGCGTCTTTTCATTTGAGTTGTCATCCATAATAAACAATTCAAAATCAGAAAAAGTTTGTGAGAGTATGCTTGAAATGGACTTTGCCACATAATCGCTTTTGTTATAACTCGTCATAATCACTGAAACTTTCGGCAAATCCTACACCTCCTTCTTGAATTTCCACACATGAAACTAACGTTATCTTATGTTGGTTAAGCGCAAGTTGCGCTAGGAATACAGACCAATATGCGAAAAGATTGTGTAGGTCCATTGAAAAAACAGTGATCGGCCAGAGAAATCGGCACGCTCACTGTTCTTTTTTTCAGCATATTCCAAGCTTTGGCCTCATAAGGTGAAAGAGATAAAAATCGCACTAGCGACTAAGATCGTTTGTCATCGGAGGTGAGTCATCTCGGATCGTTTATTTATACATCCGGAACATGTTCTGAATGGTTTTCATAAAAAGGAGGAACGATATGAAACCGAAAAAAAATCAATATCAGCAAATGCAGGGATATGATATGCAGGGGTATTCGCCTCAATTCGGCCCAAATCCGTACCCGCAGCCGCAAGGGCAAGGCCCGCAAATGCAAGGTCCACAAATGCAGACGATGGGACAAATGCAGCAAATGCCCATGCAGCAGGGGCAGCAAGGCTTCGGATTCCCCACTCAGCAGCAGGGCCAGGGCGGCGGGTTTCAAATTCCATCGGGGCCGACGCCATCGGGCGGCCAAAACATTCCCGGCATGCTGCCTGTCGAGGAATCATATATCGAGAATATACTGCGCCTGAACAGGGGAAAAACGGCTACCATCTATATGACATTTGAAAACAGCAAAGAGTGGGGATCAAAGATTTTTCGCGGGGTCATCGAGGCTGCGGGCCGGGATCACATTATTATCAGCGATCCAAAGACAGGAACCCGCTATCTTCTGCTGACGATCTATCTTGATTACGTCACCTTTGATGAAGAAATTGCATATACCTACCCATACTCGATGTCATCCTATTCGCCAAGATAAAGAAAAAAGCCAATCACTCAAAATCATGAGGATTGGCTTTTTTATTTATAGATATTTGACGGCTGCGACAACGATCATGATCCAAGAAATAATGAACGCCACACCGCCAAGCGGCGTGATTGCCCCGAGAATGGAAATTTGCGTCACACTGAGGATGTATAAGCTTCCGGAAAACAGCACAATCCCAGCAAACATCAGCCAGCCGGCTGTTGTGACGCTGCCGATGCCAGACAGTTTATCCGCAAGAAACGCGACAACAAAAAGCCCCAGCGCGTGATACATATGATACTGCACGCCAGTGTGCCAAACCTGAAGATATTTATCGGGAATTTTCCCTTCTAACCCGTGTGCGCCAAATGCCCCGAGGCCCACGGCAAGCATGGCATTAATAGCGCCTAATATGAGAAATATTTTCATCTATTCTCTCCCGCCTTTTCGTTAAACTCATATCAATTATCATATCGCACCTGTATGAAAATTCAATGTTTGTTCTCTGATGACACGAGATTGTCGGATTTTCTCCTGCGCCAAAGCTGAAACTGATCCATCGCTATTGCAGCAAGCGTCCCTAAGACAAGCCCGTTGCTTAACAGAGAAATAAACACCGGATGCATATCCTTTAATGCACTTTCTGGCACAAACATAATGCCGACACCTGTAAGCAGTGAAATGCCGATCACAGCCCGCACTCTTTTCAGCTCTGATTTCTCATAGGAATCAAATTCAGTAAACGCCAAACCAACCATTGCCGAGAACACAACAAAGTTTACCGCGAATCCAACGGGTGACGGCAGGCTCGCAAACGCATTCATAAAAAACGGAATCACACTGATGAAAACGACCAGCATACTGCCGAGAACAAACGGCTTTTTAGAAGGCATCTTTGTCGTTTCAATAAAACCCGCGGCTCCCGAAATCGGAACCGGTGCAATGGCTCCAGACAAACCGCTCAGCAAATGGCTGAATGCAGCCGCAAAACCGGCAGGGCGCTCATGATGCTTTCCATCTGTCTGTTTGCCGAATTTTTTCACCGCAATGTCCACAACCTTCATACTTGCCAGCATGTTAACGATCAGCAGGATCGTAATAAAAACCGAGGTGATGGCTAGGCCGCTGTTAAATAACGGGGCACCGAACGGAAACAGAGACGGCAGCTGAAACAGCCGATCCGGCATTTCGATCGGTTTCGCAACGCCCGCAGCAGCAAACAGCATCCATCCGCCGAAAAGGGCCAATAAAATAGAATATTGCTTTAAAAAAACGATATGAGAATTTGTCATGATAAAAGCTGCGGCGACGACAACCAGCGCGAGGACAAATACAAGACCGTCCACGCTGTCTTTTAAATAGCCGATGCCGAGAAGCCCTTTTATTATCGGCTGGCTCAGCTGCATGACGAGCAGCAACAAATAGACCCCTGTCACAACCGGAGTAAACAAGGCAGCAAGCCGGTCAATGACCTTGAAGACACTTAACAAAAAGAAACATACAGCGCTTACAAGAAGCGCCCCCTGCAAGCCTCGCAATGTTTCGCCATATGTCGCAAACACCGTTCCGGTCAGGCCGCCGTAGATCGTGTACACTCCCCACCACAAGCCGGCAGGGCTTTCATTTATAGGCAGCCGGTGTCCTTTCAAACACTGAATAACTGCGGCAATTCCCAATACAAAAAAAGTGCTTTGAATCAGCCGTGCAGAATCTGAATGATCCAGATGAAACGACTGGGCAACCGCCACCGGAACAACAATCGCCGCGGCAATCATAAACGCTGTCCATTGCAGAGCGCCAAGAACCAATTTCACGTAAGCTCAACCTTTCTGATTAAAAATCAAATAAAGACTCTCCGTTTCCATCCTCTTCCTGCTTATCTTTTTCCTGCTTCCGATATTTGTTTAATCCCGCGCTGCCCATCATCTTTTCCATCAGCAGCTGGTCTGTCGAAGGCGGCGCCGAAGGATTTGGCGTGACACTCGGCTGAATAAGCGGCGCGCTCCCCGTCTCCGGCTGATCCAGTACGACGTCGCACAAAGAACGGACGACCGCCACGTGACGCTTCAGCTCCTCATCACCTTCAACCGTCTTTGCTTTCTTCAATTCCTCTTCCATCTTCTGAATCAAAGCGGATATATGAATGTTCATAAAAAATCCTCCAAAAATAAAATGTAGTCTCCCTGCATTTTATCAAATTCCCGCCGCAAACGCAGACAAGAGTTTGTTATTTTTTCTGACAAGCGCCTCGCATTTGACAAGCAGAAGACATTTTTCACATAATGAATCACCATGACCCGCAGGAAGGAGAGAGAATTATGAACAGCATCCCCTCTATTGTCAGCAGACATCAAGCATTTTTCGCGGCAGGGCATACGAAATCAATTGACTCAAGACTGGACGTCTTAAAGAAATTGAAACACACCATCAAAGCGTATGAAGCAGACATCACAGCCGCTCTCTATCAGGATCTTCACAAATCTGAACAAGAAGCATACTCAACGGAAATCGGCATCGTTCTGGAGGAAATCAGCTTTGTGATGAAACGTCTGAAAAAATGGGCCAAGCCGAAAAGAGTTAAAACGCCATTGACCCATATCGGTTCCAAAAGTGTCATTATCCCCGAGCCGTATGGCACCGTCTTGGTGATTGCGCCATGGAACTATCCCTTGCAGCTGGCGCTTTCTCCATTGATCGGAGCCGTTGCGGCCGGAAACACGGTCGTTCTCAAACCTTCAGAATATACGCCAGCTGTTTCGGCTGTTCTTTCCGATCTCATCCGCGACGTTTTTCCGGATCATTATGTCGCTTTGTCGGAAGGCGGGCCGGACATCAGCACAGCTTTATTACAGCAGCCGTTCGACTACATATTTTTTACAGGAAGCGTCGCCATAGGAAAAGTTGTCATGGAAGCGGCGGCCAAACAATTAATCCCTGTCACCTTAGAGCTCGGAGGCAAAAGCCCCTGCATCGTGCATAAGGATGCCGACATCAAGCTTGCCGCCAAACGCATCGTCTTCGGGAAATTTACGAATGCGGGCCAAACCTGCATCGCACCGGATTATTTGCTCGTTCACGAAGACATCAAAACAGTGCTTGCGGAAGAAATGAAGCGTGTCATTGGCGAGTTTTACGGACCGCAGCCCGAACTGAATCCGGCTTATGGCAAAATCGTCAGTGAACGCCACTATCAGCGGCTGCTGAGTTTTCTGAAAGACGGCGTCGCGTTAAGCGGCGGCCAAGCCGATCACAGGCACCACAAAATAGCGCCGACCATCCTCGATCAAGTCACAGATGATTCCCCTGTAATGCAAGAGGAAATTTTCGGACCCATTCTTCCGCTGTTTACATATCACGGCATCGATGAAGTCATTGAAAAAGTCAAGTCGCGTCCCAAGCCGCTCGCCCTGTATGTGTTTACGACAAACCAAACAATTGAACGAGAGGTATTAGAAAACCTGTCGTTTGGCGGCGGCTGTGTCAACGATACGTTAATGCATGCCGCGACACCGTATTTGCCATTCGGCGGCGTGGGAGCAAGCGGAATCGGCAGCTATCACGGATTTGACAGCTTTAACACATTTACGCACAAAAAAAGCGTCGTCAAGCAAACGAACCGCTTCGACTTCGCTTTCCGTTATCCATCCTCCAAAAATGGCTTGCGTTTGATTCGAAAAATACTCAAATAAAAAAGCGCAGGCCATCTGCGCTTTTTATAAATCCTTTATACACCAATCAATCGGAGCCTCACCCATTTTCTCCAAGAAGGCATTCGCCCGTGAAAATGGCCTGCTGCCAAAAAATCCGTTTCTTGCTGAGAACGGGCTGGGATGCGTCGATTCAATAATAAAATGCTTGGACGTATCGATCCGTTCTTTTTTCATTTGGGCATGCCGGCCCCACAATATAAAGATGATCGGCCGCTCTCTTTCATTCAGCACGTCAATCATCCGGTCAGTCAGCCGCTCCCAGCCTTTTCCCTTATGGGAATTCGCCTGTCCGCGCCGCACCGTAAGCACGGTATTCAGCAAAAGAACCCCCTGCTTCGCCCAGCTGACGAGCGACCCGTGATTCGGTATGCTGCAGCCGATATCATCCTGAAGCTCGAGAAAAATATTTTTTAATGAAGGCGGCTGCTTCACGCCCGGCTTTACGGAGAAGCTTAAGCCTTGCGCCTGTCCAGGCCCGTGATACGGATCTTGGCCGAGAATGACCACCTTGACATCATCGTACGGCGTATAGTGCAGCGCATTAAAGATATCGCGGCTGTCCGGATAGACCGTCTCCTCCATGTATTCCCGCTTCAGCATTTCTCTCAGCTCTTGATAATACGGTTTTTCAAACTCTTCCTTCAGCTGTTCCCACCAGCTGTCCTGTAAAAGCTGTTTCAAGATGCAAACCTCCTTACGAACGATGAAGTCTGGAATAGACAGGTTTGCCATCCCAAACAATCTCACTTTGTGCTTCCCGTCTCTTCATGTCAGGCTCTTCAAGCAGGACGGCAAAGTTTTTCGTCGGCAGTTCCCCTAGTCCGTGCTTCTCGCTTAAACGATCCAAATATTGCTTCCGCTTGGCGCCAAGGTCTGCGGACTGATTGTCTCCCGCGTCACTGAATGCATATATCACACTGGCACAAGGCACACGCTTGACCCGGTAATCCTTCGCTGCACGCAAGTAAAAATCCCAGTCCCAATAATTATGCACATCAGCATCGAAATACCCGATCTCATCGTGCAGGAAACGTCTGTACATGCTGCCCGACGGCACGTAGGTCGAGAACACTCTCATATCCTCATAGTCAGCGGTATAAGCAAACAATTTCCGTGACACTGGATATCTTGTTCCGTTTTTCTCTTCAAACGAAACAATTTCGGCATCAGAATGAACAAAATCTGCCGTTTCCATTTCTTTCGCCATTCTTTCCAGATGGCCCGGCGTGAAGAAATCATCATCATCACAAAGCATGATACAGTCGCCTGACACCTCTTTGACACCCGCATTTCTCGCGGCCACATGGCCTGAGTTCTTCTCTAAATCAATCACAACAATCGGCAGCTCCGGATACAGTGCTTTGGCCCGCTCAACCGATTCCCCGGCATCATTGACAATAATGACTTCATACGGCTTCATAGTCTGCTGCGAAATCGACTCCAGCAGCTCGCACAAAGCCGGAATCCGATTATAGGTCACAATTACGATAGAAATCTTCATGATGCTCTCCTTCTCATTTTCATAGTCATGTACTATTAAAACATATATTGGACGGGAGATCAGTGGGAAGATCCTACCGAACTGTGAAATGGAAACTATAGAAACAGCAATGTGACGCCCACCAGAAGCACCATAATCAGCATCAGATCTGCGCATACACGAACGACATCTTTCAGGCGGACGCCATTCGGCAGGACGAGATGCCACAGCTTCGATTGATAGACCGGCAGCAGCACCAATGCGTAAGAAAGGCACAAAAAAGTGAAGGCCGGCGGAACAAAAGCACAGCCTGCATCGTCCCAATCCCTCACAATTTCAGAAACACTCGTTCCATCTGACAAAAACAAACCAATCAGCAAGGCCAGCAGAACAAAGGACCCCAATTGAACATCAAACAGACGCATGCGTTGATGGCAAGCAAGCCTGAGTGCCAAAAACCAGCCTAGAGAATAGAAGAATAATAGAAAAAAGATTGCACCAGCAGTAAAAACAACATCTGGCAGCCTATCGAGCAAAAAAACAAGCGGTACGGACACAGCCATAACCAAAAGCATGGAGGCACCCACAAACAAAAATACAGCTACATGAATAACAAAACCATATAAACAAGAGCCGAGTCTCATGACAATCCCCCTCATTACATAGAAATTCTATGTATATACCTAAAAAATCAGGCAAGCTGGCGCCTGCCAAAATAACAGCCTATTCGCCCGCACGCCGGAAATAACAGCGTAGCACAAGCACACGCCCCTATAAACCAAGGTGTCAGCAAGGATTGAAACAGCGCAGCAGGAACGAGATCAAACAGAAAAACAAACATAAAAATAACGTTCGGCACCATGGAAATAAGAATCGTATGTAAAACAAGCCGTTCACCGCGTTGCCCGAACTCCCTGACACCTTGGTACCCAATCAGCACCCAATAGAGAATATAAGCAGCTAAAATCAGCCACACTGAAACAGAAATGCCTTTCCACACTGCATGAACAAAGGAAGATTCTAACCATGCATGCAATGCCGTAATGGTAATACCTGCTGCAAATAAAGCATTATTGCAGAAAAGATGGAATAATAAAAACGTACGGGCGGATACAGGCTGTTCTTTCTGAAAGGAAGATACAATCTCATCCGGTGTGCCAAACTCCTGAAGCAAACATTCCATGGCTTCCGCCTCACTCTTCCCCTCTTGAATGGAGTGAAACAAGTGGTGGTCAATATGGTTTTCGATCTCTTCGGTCATCGCTTCACAATCAGAAACCCCTTTAAGCCCGTTTTTCACTTTATATAAATAAGTCTCTTTATCCATTCTGTCCGCCCCGCTTCAGCATTCGGTCCATCATAGCTGAAAACACGCTCCATTCCTTTGTGCGCTCTGCAAGAATCTCTCTGCCGTCTTCTGTAATCCGATAATACTTACGATCCGGCCCTTTCTCCTGCTTCTCCCAATAGGAAGAAATATATCCTTGCCGTTCAAGTTTATGAAGGGAAGGATACAATGTTCCCTCTTTCATCTGCAGTTCATGATCGCTGCGGCTTCCCATCTCTTTTACAAGCTCATAGCCATACATCGGCCTCTCATTCAGGAGCGTTAATACCAATATCACAGTGCTGCCTTTAATCAGCTCACGATTTAACATGACAAAACCCCTACCTAGTTTTCTTATGTAGCATTTTACGAAATCACCCTGATATTGTCAATTGATTCCTATAAACCTTTCATATTGTGATAAGCAGAAAATCTAACTATAATGAGATATAAAACATTGATGGAGGTTCAACACATGTCTATGCATAAAGCACTCACGATTGCCGGCTCCGATTCCAGCGGCGGCGCGGGAATTCAAGCTGATTTAAAAACATTTCAAGAAAACAACGTATACGGGATGACGGCCTTAACGGTGATCGTCGCGATGGACCCAAACAACAGCTGGGACCATCAAGTCTTTCCGATCGATCCTGACACGATTCGCGCCCAGCTCGCAACGATTGTAGACGGCATCGGTGTGGACGCCATGAAAACAGGAATGCTGCCAACCGTTGACATTATTGAGCTTGCTGCGAAAACGATCAAGGAAAAACAACTGCAAAACGTCGTGATTGATCCGGTTATGGTTTGCAAAGGGGCAAATGAGGTCCTTTATCCAGAGCACGCGCAAGCCCTGCGTGAACAATTGGCACCGCTCGCTACCGTGATTACACCAAATCTGTTCGAAGCCAGCCAGCTCAGCGGCATGGGCGAATTAAAAACGATTGAAGACATGAAAGAAGCGGCGAAAAAAATCCACGCCCTCGGTGCTCAATATGTTGTGATTACAGGCGGAGGCAAGCTGAAGCACGAAAAAGCTGTAGACGTTCTGTATGACGGAGAAACAGCGGAAGTCCTTGAAAGCGAAATGATTGATACGCCTTATACACATGGCGCCGGCTGTACGTTCTCCGCAGCGGTGACAGCAGAACTCGCAAAAGGTGCGGAAGTCAAAGAAGCGATTTACGCGGCGAAAGAATTTATTACTGCTGCGATTAAAGAGTCCTTCCCGCTGAATCAGTATGTCGGACCTACGAAGCATTCAGCATTGCGCCTGAATAAGCAATCATAAGCGTAACAGGCTGCCTTATAAAGAGGCAGCCTGTTTTTGTTTTCAATCTTACACATTGGGACGCTCTGTCGCATTGCATTTCACATCTTCGTAACCGCCCGCCTCAAAAATGTCTATATCACAAGAGTCTTCGTGCGTTTCATCTGCCGCTTCCATACTTGAAAGTAGTCCTCTTTTACAACAGAAAAAACTGCCGATCACATCGGCAGCCTGTTTATTTGGTTTTTAAATTGTTCGCAGATGACCTCAAAAATGTTTCTATCGACTGAACAAAAAGTGCATATTCCTTCATTTGTTCATATGCCCTTGAAAGGGTTTCTGCCGCTTCACTATGCGGCGATGTTCCCCGTAGCATTTTTTTCAGCTGAAGAAGCACATCCTTATATTCTTCCCGCTTATCCTCAACATGATCCGCAGCCTTTTCTAAACATTCCGGTGTTATCTTCTGTTCATGTATATTCAAGAAAACAACTCCTTTTACAGAAAAAAATAGTAGGTTATCGTTGAAGAATAGCACAGATGGCACAGATTTCACATAAGAAAATAGGAGGATTTTCTACATAAGTGTCCAAATTCCGATTTTCATTTCAGATTTTCCATTTGATTTCGCTGTCACTTCATCATTTCCCGGGAAAGGAAAATATCTCGCACTGAATACCTCTTCCCCATGATTGATAAAGACTTCCACTGATGACGCGTCGATAAACATGTGTACTGTGTGCAGATTGCTGATTCGGCAATGTCTCGCTTCTGTTCTTGTGCCGTCAAAGCTTGTGCGCGTCAGCGTGATAAGCCCTTCTTCCTTCTGAAAAGAGAATGTGGCAGTGGCGCGGATATTGATTTCAAAACCAGACTCCGTATTAATGTCTTCAATCAAAATCTCAGCTCTGTCAGGATTTTCAACTGGCAGCGTACCAGACGATCCATACATGTTGATTTGAACTTCCTGCCCATTTTTCCGCATCGCTTTCAGCTCAGGAAGCGGCTGCTGAATCAGCTTCTCCCCTGATAGCGTCAGCTGTCTCGGCAGCGTCATGCAGTGAATCCAGTGATAATCTTTCGTCGGATGATCCTTCTCATCCTGATCAGGTACAGCCATCCACGCAAACAGTATCCGGCGTCCCTGATCGTCTTCAAGTGTTTGCGGCGCGTAAAAATCAAAGCCTTGATCAAGCTCCGTAAACGCAGCATGCATCAGCCCCGTTTTTTCATAATCAAGCCGGCCTACAAAATATCCGGATTGATACACATTTTGATAATGATAGCCGTCAGCTTCAAGTCCTTGGGGCGAGACAATCAGCACTTCGGAGCCTTGAAGAGAAAACAGGTCAGGGCACTCCCACATATACCCGAAACCGTTCAGTCCGTTGAGCCCGGCACCTGTTATCGGGCCGAGAAACGCCCATTCTGTCAGGTTATCGGAAGTAAACAAAACAGCTTGGCCTTTCATGTTCTCCGTTTGTGCACCGATCACCATATACCATTTTCCTTCATGCTCCCACACCTTCGGATCGCGAAAATGAGCTGTATAGCCTTCCGGAAGGCGGGCGACAACCCCTTTTTTCTCAAAGGTCAGCCCATCATCCGATACAGCAAGGCACTGATACGTTTCCCGATTCCCATCCTGATCCATGACATTTCCTGTGTAAAACAGATAGAGCCGGTCATCTTTGACAACAGCGCTGCCCGAGTAGCAGCCGTTTTTATCAAACCAATCACTCGGAGCCAGCGCAATCTCTTCCCGCTTCCAATTCACAAAGTCGCGTGTCGTATAATGCCCCCAAAACTTTGCGCCGTGCCCCGTCTGAAACGGCTGCCACTGAAAAAACAAATGATAGACTCCTTTCCAATACACAACGCCATTTGGATCATTCAGCAAACCAACCGGAGGCATGATGTGAAAGTGCTGGCGGTGCGGATCGCTGTCAGCGATATGTTCTTTTTTCTCAACTTCTTCATAAGCCCGGCGACGCAGCTCCTGATCATGTGCCGTCATTTTTTTCTCTCCTCATCTTCGTTAATTTTCATGACAAACGCCGCAATGAATGCTGATACTGCTGCAATAACCATTCCAATCATATAGTTTACTAGATTTCCAAAGCCAAACGGTGCTGCAATGGCGATCATCGGAATGCCTGTTAACCCGTAAGCGTTTGCAGAAACATGTGTAAATACGACATACGCGCCGCCCAACGCGCCCCCGATCATCGCGGCGATAAACGGCTTCCGGTATCGAAGGTTCACCCCGAAAATGACGGGCTCAGTAATACCAAGAAAAGCAGAAAATGCCGCCGGAAGAGCGATTTCCTTCGTTTTTGCCTTTTTCGCTAAAAAGAAGACGGCAAGGCCTGCCCCGCCTTGGGCGACATTCGCCATAGACCAAATCGGCAATAAATAGTTCCTGCCAATATCTGAAATAAGCCCCGCCTCAATCGCATGGAAGCTGTGATGAACACCTGTCAGGACGATCAGTGAATAGGTGCCGCCGAAAAGCAGGCCTGCGACAAAACCGGCATGATCGTACACATATGTTAAAGCAACAGTAATACCGGAGCCAAGCGCTCTTCCTAGAGGACCGATGGCAATAAATGCGACAAAACCGGTGACAATGACAGTAACAAAAGGCGTAACAAGCAAATCGACCGCATGCGGAACCACTTTTCTTGTCCATTTCTCTACCTTGCTCATGACATAAACAGCCAGCAGAACAGGGATGACGGTTCCCTGATAACCGAGAAGCGCGATATCAAACCCGAAAAGATGCATATAATCAGGTGACGCTTCCGCCAGACCCCATGGATTCAAAAGAGTGGGGTGTATCATGATTCCCCCGATGACCGCTCCTAAATACGGATTGCTTCCAAACTCTTTTGAAGCGCTGACCCCGATCAAAATCGGCAGAAAGATAAATGCCGCGCTTGAAAACATATCGAGGAGCTGCAGCAGTGCAGAGTCCTTACTCATCCAATGAAAGGCATTGATCATTCCCAATAACCCCATTAACAGGCCGCTGGCTACGATGGCTGGAATGATCGGAACAAAAATATTCGAAAGCGTTTTCGCAAATCTCGCCGCAGGGTTCAGTTTCTCTTTAGCAGCATCCTGGTGATTCACATGTTCTTCACGCTCTACATCGGCTTCCTTAGAAAAAGCGTCATACACTTTATTGACAAGGCCAGTTCCAAAAATAATCTGGTATTGGCCTGAACTGCTGAAAGCGCCTTTGACGCCTTCAAGCTCTTCTACTTGCGATTGGTCAATCTTTGATTCATCCCTGATCACTAAACGCAGCCTTGTCGCACAATGAGCCGCGCTGATGATGTTTTCTTTTCCTCCGAGAAGCTCAATGAGGCGTTTTGCAGTCTCTTTGTAATCCATCTGTTTCTCCCCCTTTTATAAACAAAAAAGACCTAAAATTCGCCAACGAAGAAAGGACACAGCGATCCTTTTTCATTTACGCAAATTTTAGGTCTTGCCTGCTTTACCAGTCACAATCCCGCTTATTCGAATGAAGAATACGCTTTCATCATAATTGATGACAGCGTTTTCGTCAACTGTTTTTTTAGATAAAAAGTGATGTAAAACATTTAGACAAAAAGTCGTAAATATTAATTGTGAAACATTTCACAATATCATGCTATACTATGCTCATCTCTCAAAGAAAGCAGGAAAAGACAATGGAAACTCAAGCACTGCAAAAGGTTGAACAGTATGCTTTAAGAAAACAAAACATATTCGTTTCAAGCAAAATCCGTTATTTGCTCAGATCCATTTTAGCCAGCATGTTTATCGGTTTTGGCATTACAGCCGCAAGCAAAACAGGCAGCTATTTCTCTATTGCCGACTCACCGTTTGCCTTTCCGGCTGCCGCTGTGACATTTGGAGCTGCTATTGTATTAATTGCCTACGGTGGAGGGGATTTATTCACCGGCAACACCTTTTATTTCACTTATACCGCACTCCGGAAAAAAATCCGCTGGCGTGACACCCTGTACCTGTGGATTTTCAGCTATACCGGCAATTTGATCGGAGCCGTTTTGTTTGCGATTCTTATCAGTGCAACCGGGCTTTTTGAGGGGGCATCCCATTCCTTTTTGATTCATCTGGCAGAGCACAAGATAGAGCCGCCTGCCTCAGAGCTGTTTTTCCGAGGAATGCTGTGCAATTGGCTTGTATGTCTCGCTTTTTTCATTCCGATGTCTCTCAAAGGAGAAGGGGCAAAGCTGTTTGCCATGATGCTTTTCGTTTTCTGCTTTTTTATTTCCGGTTTTGAACACAGCATTGCCAATATGTGCACATTTGCGATCTCACTTTTGATCGATCACCCTGATACAGTCACCCTGGCGGGAGCAGTCAGAAACTTAATCCCTGTTACACTCGGCAATCTGGCCGCAGGAATTGTGATGATGGGCTGGATGTATCACACGCTGAATGCCGATCAATAAAAAAACTTCCAGAGATCACTCCCTGCAAGTCAAAGCGGTTATTCCGAGAGATCTTGAAGACGCTGGACATGCAGCGTGATATAGCCGGCCTCGGACTCCGGCAAATGTAATTGATATTCATTTTTCAGAAACTCCGCCAGCTCCAGCGCACATTGATAGGCAAATGAATACTTTTTTTGGATGAAATAAAGCATCTCTTCGTCCATGGCATGAAACGCTTCATTTGATTCCAACCGGCTGACCGCGTATCGCAAATGCGTGACAAGGCGTTGATAGGAAATGCTGTTTTCATCCACCTTTCGATTAAAGTAGTTTTCTATTTTCTCTATCATTTCTTTTATCATCGTCGTATGCTTCAGCGCTGAATACATACTCTCTGCATCCATCTTTGCCGTATGGATGTGAAGGGCAATATAACCCGCTTCATCTTCAGGCAGAGACACGCCCAATGTCTCTTTTACATGTCCGATCGCCCACAGGCCGATCTCGTATTCTTTTTTATAGAGCGCCTTTATCTCATGCAATAATTTATTTTGCACAAGCAGCCCATTTTGAATCCTTTCGATCGCAAAGGACAAATGGTCAGAAAGCGCGATATGAATATGGTCGCTCAGCGGCGCCGCGAGCTCCCCTTCCGCATAGCTGATGATATCCTCAGCTATGTCAATATGCTCCTCAGGCAGTGTTTGCAGGATTTGTTTAAACTTTTCATTCTCGTCGTGCACGACAAAAATCTTTTCTACTTTATTCATAGGGATGAGATCATTTTTCTTTTTTTGAAAAGCGATGCCCGGACCCATAACGATTTTTTCCTGATCATCCTCTTTGATTAAAGCCGCATTGTTGTTTAATACCTTATAGATTTTCAAGAGGCTCTCTCTCCCGCCAATTAGCTTTTATGACTGGGATTTTACCTCCTTTTGACCGCCATGTAAAGCTGCGGGCCGGCCCTCTCCTGCTTTGGCGATTCCTTGAAGGCTTGCAGACATCTTCTTTTATAGAGAGCGGCGGCTTTCGCTTTCTGTTTTTCCTCGTCATTCACAGCCATCCGCCATTCATAAAACGAAACCAGTCCTGCGGCTTGCACCGCCGCTTTTCTTTGATATGTACGCTGAGCCGAATAAATAGCGGCAGCCGCATGTTTTCGGTCCGGCGCCACCCAGTTCATCAAAAAGACCATCCACACCCGTAAAGATACAAGCAAACGTTTCATAAAAAACATCCCTCCGCTTCTTTTGGCAGGCAGCCTTTTTAGCAGCCCGTTTTTTCAGCCGCAGCTCACAGGAAAAGACGGCCGATTTCTTTTCTCGCAAACTAGCAGCTCTAGCAAAACTCATGACTCTATGATAGACCGTGGAAAGAGAATTCTTTGTCACAATATGAGTGAAAAAACAAACTAGTTTTAAGAAGTTTTGTTGAAAGCTGAAAGAAATGAAATGAAAATTGGAGAACCGCTTTAAAAAGTTTATACACAAGTTATCCCAAAGATAAGAACAACTTAATCACAAGAGATATCCACATGTCCACAAAGCCCAACTATATTTTGTATAAGAACATACATTCCCAACTATATATATATACATCTTTATTCACTTATACACAGGGTTCTGTGTATAACTCCTTCCTTATACACAACCAAAATCCAATAAATGGTCCAAATGACACAAGGATTTTTTTGAATTTTCAAGAAATATATACTAGACATTCAACATTTTTCTAAACACAAAGGAGGAAACACATTGAAAAACGGGATTATTCGTTTTCTGCTTCTAGGTTTGGTTTTATTCTTTACGTTATCCACAGGCAGTACAGGTGTACAGGCAGCACCGGTTTCTTCAAAAGGATCGGCGGACCTGGAAAAGGCCGAGGTATTCGGTGATATTGACATGACAACAAGCAAACAAACAACGGTGATTGTGGAATTAAAAGAAAAATCCTTAGCAGAGGCGAAAGAAGCGGGAGTAAACCAAACGAAAAGCAAGCTCAAAAACGCCCGCTCAAAAGCAAAAAATAAAGCCGTGAAAGCGGTGAAAAATGGAAAAGTAAAACGAGAATATGAGCAGGTATTCTCCGGATTTTCTATGAAGCTTCCGGCTAATGAAATTCCAAAACTTCTAGCAGTAGACGACGTTAAAGCTGTGTACCCGAACGTCACTTACAAAACAGACAATATCAAGGAGAAAGACATCACCATCTCCGAGGACGCTGTCTCTCCGCAAATGGATGACAGCGCGCCATATATCGGAGCAAATGATGCATGGGATTTAGGCTATACAGGGAAAGGCGTCAAAGTGGCTGTTATTGATACAGGGGTTGAGTACAATCACCCTGATCTGAAGAAAAACTTCGGACAATATAAAGGATACGATTTTGTAGACAATGATTACGATCCGAAAGAAACACCGACAGGCGATCCAAGAGGCGGAGCCACTGACCATGGAACACACGTGGCCGGAACTGTCGCTGCAAACGGCACGATTAAAGGCGTAGCGCCTGATGCAACACTTCTCGCTTACCGTGTTCTCGGACCGGGAGGAAGCGGCACAACAGAAAACGTCATCGCCGGTGTAGAACGTGCAGTTCAGGACGGAGCAGATGTGATGAACCTGTCTCTCGGAAACTCGTTAAACAATCCGGATTGGGCGACGAGCACAGCGCTTGACTGGGCCATGTCAGAAGGCGTTGTCGCCGTTACATCAAATGGCAACAGCGGACCAAACGGCTGGACAGTGGGATCGCCAGGCACATCCAGAGAAGCGATTTCTGTCGGCGCAACGCAGCTTCCGCTCAATGAATACGCCGTCTCATTCGGCTCTTACTCTTCAGCAAAAGTCATGGGCTATGACAAAGAAGAGGACGTCAAGGCGCTTCACAATAAAGAGGTTGAGCTTGTCGACGCTGGCCTAGGCGAAGAAAAGGACTTTGAAGGAAAAGATCTGAAAGGCAAAGTAGCACTCGTCAAACGGGGCAGCATTGCTTTTGTGGATAAAGCAGATAACGCAAAAAAAGCAGGCGCCATCGGCATGGTTGTGTATAACAACCTGTCCGGAGAAGTTGAAGCCAATGTGCCAGGCATGTCTGTGCCAACGATTAAGCTATCATTAGAAGACGGCGAAAAACTCATCAGCGCCATAAAAGCAGGCGAGACAAAAGCAACATTCAAGTTGATGGTCTCAAAAGCGCTCGGTGAACAGGTTGCCGATTTCTCATCCCGCGGCCCTGTGATGGACACGTGGATGATTAAGCCGGATATTTCCGCGCCAGGCGTCAATATTGTCAGCACCATTCCGACACATGATTCTGACAATCCATATGGCTACGGGTCAAAACAAGGAACAAGCATGGCATCACCTCATATTGCAGGAGCGGTTGCCGTCATCAAACAAGCTAAACCGAAATGGAGCGTTGAACAGATCAAGGCTGCCATCATGAATACCGCCGTCACATTAAAGGATGGCGAAGGAGAAGTATATCCGCATAACGCTCAAGGCGCAGGCAGCGCAAGAATTATGAACGCGATCAAAGCCGACTCGTTCGTCACACCGGGAAGCTACTCGTACGGCACATTTTTGAAGGAAAAAGGAACCGAAACGAAAAAAGAAACCTTTACAATTGAAAACCAATCTTCCATTAGAAAATCATACACGCTAGAATACTCATTTAACGGAAGCGGCATTTCCACATCCGGCACAAGCCGTGTTGTGATTCCGGCTCATAAAACCGGAAAAGCCACTGCAAAAGTAAAGGTCGACACAAAGAAAACAAAAGCAGGCACCTATGAAGGAACAGTCATCGTTAGAGAAGGCGGAAAAACCGTCGCCAAGGTTCCTACATTGCTGATCGTAAAAGAGCCGGATTATCCGAGGGTAACGTCTGTCTCAGTTAATGAGGGCTCTGAACAAGGCACCTATGAAATTGAAACCTACCTTCCTGCGGGAGCGGAAGAGCTGGCATTCCTCGTCTATGACAGCAACCTTGACTTTGCAGGCCAAGCAGGTATTTATAAACATCAAGATAAAGGCTATCAGTACTTCGACTGGGACGGCACGATCAATGGGGGTACAAAGCTTCCAGCCGGTGAATATTATATGCTCGCCTATGCAGCCAACAAAGGCAAATCAAGCCAGGTTCTGACCGAAGAGCTGTTTACTGTTGAATAAAAAGCAGCCCTGCCGAGAAACATCGGCGGGGCTTTTTTCATGCAGGCTTTAGCGGCTTCATGCCTCAGCAAACGCCTCCTGTAAAAGGCGATAAGAATGAAGTTTATCCTCAAATCGGTTCGTAATGGTTACCGCCATGATTTCCTCTGTACCATAAGCCTTGCTCAAGGACACCAGCTGTTCCTTGACCTGTTTTTTCGTACCGACAATCATTCGGTTTCTGTTATCAGCTATTCGTCTTTGTTCATAAGGAGAGTACGTATTTTGCCGGACAGCTTCATAATCAGGAACGCCTTCTAAAGGAATGCCCTGCTCACCCGCCAAGAGAGTAAAATCAAGCACTGCCCCCAGCTGCTCCGCTTTCTCTTCTGTATCCGCACATAGAACAAAAACAGCAACTGCCGCCCGAGGTGTTTCTCCTAACACAGACGGCTTAAATCGTCTCATATATTGTCTGACCGTATCCTCCCCGCCCTCGCCATTGATAAAATGGGCAAACATATAGCCGGCACCCGATTCAGCGGCGAGCAGCGCGCTTTCTCCAGATGAACCGAGCAGCCACACATCAGGCGCAGTTGAAATATGCGGTGCAGCCGTTAAATTAGGAAACCGGTGACTGTCATCCGCCAAATCATGCAAATACATCGTCAGCTCCTTGATTTGCTGCGGATACTGATCGGCATTGCGTTTCCCGCCGTCATTCAGCGCCCAAGATGCAATCGGCATTCCTCCCGGCGCTCTGCCTAGGCCGAGATCAATTCTTCCCGGTGTCAGCCCCTCCAGCACACGGAAATTCTCAGCTACTTTATAGGCACTGTAGTGCGGCAGCATGACACCTCCTGATCCCACCCTGATCCGGTTCGTTTTCGCCGCAATGTGGCTGATCAGCACCTCTGGACTGGACCCTGCCAGACGCTTTGAAAAGTGATGCTCTGAAACCCAAAATCTCTTATACCCAAGATCCTCAGCCGCCTGAGCAAGCTCAACGGTTTCCCGTAATGCCGTTTCTGCAGAGCTTCCCTCGGACACCGGAGATTGATCTAATATACTTAATGATAACATCCCTACCACCTCGTCCTCATCGTATCACTGATCCATTATTTTTTCTTCTAAGCCGCTCACACTGTTCATCAGTGTCCCCCGATCAATCGTCATTTATTTGTGTCAGCTTGTCTCTATTTGTCGGAATATGTTACACGTGAAACATAAAAACCTCTCCGCCAGCGGAGAGGTTTCACATTTAGTTCTTATTAAAGCCTTTTTTCTTCACATATTCATTTAAGTACGTACGCGGTTTCTGCTTCATAAAGTTCAGAATTTGGTCAGACCACGTTTCTACCCGCTGACCGTTTGTTCTTTCTCTATAATAATCAGAAATGGTTTTGTCATATGCACTCATATGTTCACGAAAATCATCGTCATTCACGTTATAGGTATTTTCATGATATACAGCCTGCTTCGGCAATCTCGGTTTTTTGCCGGATAGGTTGGCAGGGTGTCCTACAGCCAGGCCAAAAAGCGGGAGCACATGGTCAGGCGTTTGCAGCACCTCTGTCACCTTGTCCAGTTCATTTCGAATGCCTCCGATATAGCAAATGCCAAGCCCCATTGATTCTGCGGCGATGCTCATATTTTGAGCCGCAAGTGCAGCATCAATTAAACTGACCATAAACATTTCCGTATTTTCCAGCAGCTCAGAAATATGTTCGCCTTTTTCTTCAGCCAGTTTTTGATGACGGTACAAGTCCGCACAAAACACAAAAAAGTGCCCGTTATTTTCTACATAAGGCTGATTCCCCGCAAGCACAGACAGCTCACGTTTTTTCTCCGGATCGGAAACACCGATAATCGAATAAGCCTGTACATAGCTGGATGTAGGCGCAGCCTGCGCGCTTTTCACTAATGTATCAATTTCCTCAGCTGTCAGAAGCTGATCAGTAAAAGATCGGATCGACCGATGGTTTAAAATGGTTTCAATTGTGTTGTTCATCACAAGGACCTCCTTATCTGTTTATCATATCCCAAAAAAAGTGAAGTCAAAAGTGAAATGCTCTGAAACAAAAAAGACAGCCCTTTAAAGGCTGTCTGCATTTTATGAATTAAACAAATAACTTCTGTATCTCGTCAACTGGACACTTGCATTATACACAATCCCGAAGCCGATCAGCGTGGAAAGTGTAGAGCTTCCCCCGTAGCTGACAAACAGCAACGGAATCCCGGTAACAGGCATAATACCGATGTTCATTCCGATATTCTGGAATGTGTGAATCACTATTAACGCCGTATAGCCAACGCAAAAGAAAGAAGCGAAACGGTTAAACGGATGTATTTTATCAATCAGAACGACAAGCCTATAGATTAAGAAGAAGAACATGATGACGACAAAGGCACAGCCTAAAAATCCAAAGGATTCACCTATTATAGAGAAGATGAAGTCAGTTGTACTTTCTGGAACATAAACCTTTAAATCAGAAATGCCATTTCCTAAAATACCACCAGAACCTATAGCCATGATAGCTTGATCAACTTGCCACCCGCTATCATCATTCTGTGTGTCATTTGAATCAGAAACCCAAGAAGTAACCCTCTTAATTTGATACTCCTGTATTCCGACTGATTTAGCAGCGTCGGGAAAGTTTATCATTACTAATAAAATTAATGAAATGAGTAAGATACCTGAACCAGCAATGATTGTTATCAGTTTCCAATTGATCCCTGACATAAAAACCATTACAAGAACGATAAACATACATATTCCCGCAGTCCCAGCATCTTGCATCAGGATAAGACCAACAGGGATAACTGCGACACCCGCAATCTTTAATAAAAGGTGAACATCATCTCTAAGCGTCCGAACTCCTTTAGGGTTAGCTTTTCCGATGACTGACGCAATCATCATAATCAAACCAACCTTCATGAACTCTGACGGCTGTATGGTTATTCTCCCAAACCTAAACCAACTTTTTGCGCCTTTAATGACAGGTGCGATGGACTCAGGACTGATCTTAAGAATAATCAAAGATAAAATACCAATGATAAAAATATATAAACTTAATTTTTCAAGCTGTTCTAAATCAAAGTACAAAAGCACTGTGATCGCAATAGCACCCAAAAGATAAAACACAAGTTGCTGTATCCAATCTTTGTTTCCATACTGCCCAAATTGACCGGCAGCATAAATTGATACTACACTTATAATAAAAAACACACCAAATATAAAAATCAAATCCCCCTGATAAAAGGGGCTTTGCTGTTTCTTATATCGACTCATTCTATCCCGCCTTACATTTTCATCGGAAAATCACTAATGTTTATTATACATGAACCACGTTCAAGATGACACGTGAAGCTCGTTTCCTTTTTTGTTTTTTGCGCGCATTTGCGGCGCTTTTTCAGCTACACGAAATATGACGTATCATAAACCGAAATGTTTCGATTGACACAAAACTTTTCAAATGAAAAAACCCCCTTTGTAAAAAGGGATTAAAAGAAATCCATTAGAAATGGAGACCTTGGCTGTAAGACGTCATCAAGCCTTTTAATTTCCGACAGTGGTCCTTTTATCATGCCTGTTTCGTAAAGGAAACGAGCACTACGTGCGCCGAGGAAGAAGGCGGTTAAAGAAGATATGTTGCATTCTATTAGATGGCCAGACGAATCTTCGGGGATATTCTGCACCCGCTGAGAGTCAATGCGGAAGGTTTGTTGATTCCACGGGGCCCATTGATCCGTTACCTTAAAGTCAAAGGGCGCAGTTAACCGAGATTTTGGATACTCCCGCAAAAAACCTTCAACATCAACGATGCGCGCCATACTGTAAGGATATATCTCTTGTTTGATCCGGGGCTCGGCGGTTAAAAAATCAAGCTCTTCTTCCATTCTTACAGTCAATTCCACTTCATTCAGCATCGAATCATGCTGGCAAATAAAATTCCACAAACCTCTCTGTGCTTCTCTGTTCAAATAGACAAATTCCACTACTCGCATCGCTTTGTTTTTGATGTCATACACAAGATATCCACAGGGTACTCCCTCTCCAGAGAAATACACAGCCTTCATTCCATGGATCTTCTCTTTCCAATGCTCCTTTGAACGCTTCAACAACCCATTGTGCGTTTTTCTGTATTGATTGTAGATGGTATTCACTGTATCTGTTTCATCTTTTTGAATCCTTCTCATGTACCCTGGGGCGTCGGCTAGCTTTTGCAGCTGTCCTTTAAGATAGGTCAGACGTTTTTGATAGAAACAGAGCTCCCAGCCAAACTTGCGATAAAAAGAGATCAGGAATGGATGCAAAAAACTGATGGTTTGGTTTTCTTTCTTCATGATCGATAAAGCGTTTAGGATTAGCTCCTTTACGGTTCCTTTTCTTCTGTCTTCAGGCCAGGTTGCCACCCCGGCAATACCGCCCATCTTTATCTCCTGCTCCTCCAGCATGACAGAAAAGGGAACCATGTGAAGCTTAGAGAGGAGCTTCTCTTGTTCTTTGATTCCGATGATGTAATGGTTCTCTAAAGCTTTTACTTTCTCTTCTCGTTCCTCATCACTGAGTTCTTTCTGAAAAGCATATTCAGACATGCGAATCACTTCTCTCCAGTCTTCTCTTTCAAGCTTTATTACATCATACATCTACATCCCCCCCTGTTTTAAAAAGAAAGCTCCGTACATTCTCCTATCATACGAACCTTTAAAAATAAGACGATAGTTCTAACACATTTTTACGAAATCACGTATCAATTTCTGGAAAACATGGTATAATAATTGTAACAAAATGTTCACAAAACAACCATAAAACAGACACAATTCATTTCCTCTACTTCATTTTTGTAAACGCTGTCACAAAATGAAAGGAGACGGGTATGATGGACATGTTTTTTGCTTATTTATTGGTTGCCAGTGCTACTCCCCTCTTTATTTGGCTCGATAACAAAAAAGTCGCACTCTCTGCTATTCCGCCAATTATTTTAATGTGGGTATTCTTCTTCTTTTACGCAACAGAAAGCCTTTCTCCACTCGGACACACTCTCATGATTATCCTGTTTGCCGTCAACGTCATTGTCGCTCATATCGCGGCCTTTATCATTTATGGCCTTCCTTACCTTCGCAGAAAGCGAAGCAGCAGCTGAAACAGCAAAAAACCCTCTTCTAACGAAGAGGGTTTTTGCTTATTCGTTGTGGCCTGAGTGCTCTGAGTGTTCAGCGCCTCCAGGAGGATTTCCGTCCATGTGGTCACCGTGATGATAGTGAGCCGCGAAAATCCAGATGGATCCAAGCACGATAACGATCGCGCCGAAGAATCCGAACAGCGTGTTTCCGACTTGGATACCGCCGTTTTCGCTCTCTGTCATATGCATGAACATGAGAAGCTGGAGCGCCGCCTGAATGAAGGCGAAGCCGAAAATGATCCAAAGTTTTGCTGATGAGCTCAAGTCAGTATACACTGCAACCCATAGAGCCAGCAGGGTCAAAACAATAGACAGTGCAAAACCTACAATGTGCTTCCATGGAAAGTGACTGTGTTCAGCAGATTTGTTTGCCATTTTACAGACCCCCCAATCCCATGAGATAGACACCTGTAAAGATGAAAATCCATACAACATCTAAGAAGTGCCAGTACAAGCTTGAGATAAAGATTTTAGATGAAGTTTGCGGAGTTAAGCCGCGTTTCTTCAACTGAATCAGAATTCCTGTAATCCAGAAAATACCGATTGTTACGTGAGTTCCGTGAGTTCCTAGTAAAACAAAGAATCCAGACCAGAACGCACTTGTACCGAGAGATGCTCCTTCATGTACATAGTGGACAAACTCGTTGATCTCACAACCGACGAAGCCGGCGCCGAGAAGAAGAGTAATAATTGTCCAAATGACTACGCCTTTTAAACTTCCGCGGCGCATTTCATGAACAGCGATCCCACAGGTAAAGCTGCTGATAAGCAGCAAGAACGTCATAATCATTACCAGATTCACTTCAAACAGTTCGTCCGGTAAGACACCTCCTGCTGTTCTGTTTTGAAGAACGAAGAAGGTTGCAAATAGTGTTGAGAACAACACAATTTCTGCCCCTAAAAAGATCCAAAACCCGAGAATATTAAGTCTGCCGGTTTCAGATTGATATTCCATAGGCGCGTTAGAATTGCCGTGTTCTGCATGTTCCATAACTCACGCCTCCTTATTCGGAAATCTTTCTTTCCGTCTCTTTTATTTCATCAACACTAACGTAGTAGCCATTGTCGTATTCGAATGAACGCAGAACCATGCAGAGCAGGACTCCGATCAATCCGACTACGCCCATCCAGTACCATTCAAAGACAAGTCCAAAGCCGGCGATACCGAAGGCAACAGACATAAAGAACGGTCTGCCTGAGTTGCTTGGCATATGGATTTTCTTGAATTTGCTTTCAGGGTATAATTCAGTTTTTTCTTCCTTCATATGCAGGAATGCATCTTGAGACTTGACTTCAGGAAGCACCGCAAAGTTGTAGTGCGGCGGAATCGCAGATGAAGTCGCCCAATCAAGCGTACGTCCCACACCCCATGAATCTCCGCTGATTTCACGCGTAGAGTAACGGAAGCTGTAGTAGATGTTATAGCAAAGGATTAAGAATCCTACACCCATCATGAAAGCTCCGACTGTTGAGATAAAGTTCAATGTTGTCCAGCCGTCATTCGGTCCGTATGTGTAAATACGGCGAGGCATGCCTTGAAGCCCCAAGAAATATTGCGGGAAGAAACAAATATTGAACCCGATCATAAAGATCCAGAAGAACCATTTTCCGATTTTTTCGTTCAGTTTGTGGCCGAACATTTTTGGATACCAGAAAATAAATCCTGCGAAACAAGCAAATACAGTACCCGCGATCAGCACGTAGTGGAAGTGAGATACCAGGAAGTACGTATTATGGTATTGATAATCCGCTGCTGCCATCGCAAGCATAACCCCTGTAACCCCGCCGATAACGAAGTTAGGAATGAACGCAAGCGCCCACAGCATAGGCGTTGTAAAGCTGATTCGGCCTTTATACATGGTAAAGAGCCAGTTAAAGATTTTAACCCCGGTCGGAATCGAGATTGCCATTGTCGTAATTGAGAAGAATGAGTTAACGGACGCACTGTTCCCCATTGTGAAGAAGTGGTGAGTCCAAACTAAGAAACTCAATACGGAGATGGCGATAATAGAACCGACCATCGCTTTGTAACCAAACAGTTGTTTTCTTGCAAAGCTTGAGATAATTTCTGAGAAAATACCGAACGCCGGAAGAATAACGATATACACTTCAGGATGTCCCCAAATCCAGAACAGGTTGGCCCAAAGCATCGGCATACCGCCTGCTTCCAGTGTGAAAAAGTGAGCGCCGAACAAACGATCAAATGATAATAGTGCTAAAGCTACTGTAAGCACAGGGAAAGCAAACACGATAATAACCATTGTGATCAGTGTTGTCCAAGTGAACATTGGCATACGCATCAGTGTCATGCCTTTTGTTCTCATTTTTAAGATTGTGACCATAAAGTTGATCCCTGTCATCAGGGTACCGATACCGGCAATCTGAAGTCCGAGGAGGTAGTAGTTCTCACCCGGCCCAGGGCTCATGTCGTTACTTGCAAGCGGCATATAACTTGTCCAGCCTGCGTTCGGAGAACCTCCGATAACGAAAGAAATATTGAAAAGCATAGCCCCTACGAAGAACGTCCAGAAGCTCAGGTTGTTCAAGTAAGGAAATGCAACGTCGCGAGCACCGATTTGAAGAGGTACAACAACGTTAATAAGACCGATTAAAAACGGCATCGCCATGAAGATAATCATGATCGTACCGTGAGTTGTAAAAATTTCATTATAGTGGTTTGAGTCTAAAAAACTGTTATTCGGAAGCGCTAGCTGGGCACGCATCATCAAACCGTCGACACCGCCGCGGAATAACATAATTACAGCAGAGATAATATACATGATTCCGAGTTTTTTGTGGTCAACAGTTGTTATCCATTCAGACCAGAGCCATTTCCATTTCTTGAAGTAGGTAAGTACAACAATGATGGCGATGGTAGATAGTGCAATGGAAACTTGTGCGCCCAGAATTAATGGGTCACCTGTTACAAAAAATTCATCCCATTTAAATTTCATGCGGGCTTCCTCCTTTCCTGATCAATATCATTCTTCTGTATCATCAGACTTCTTAAATTCATTTTCCTTTACGTTTTCAAACGGATCTGTTTTAGAGTGCGGTGAAACGGCTTGATAGCCAAGGCGTTTGCGGGCCTCCATCGCGTATTCTGCGTCTTGTCCGTGATCAACGTATTTTAAGTGAGTAGAAGAGAACGTTAATTCGTCCACATTTTCAGGAAGCATCAATTGATCATACTTCTCTTTTGTCAGCTTAGGAGCCTCATTTTGAGTCTTTTTCACCCAGCTGTTAAAGTCTTTTTCTGTTACAGCATTCACATCAAACTCTTGGTCGGCAAAATGTTCACCTGTGAAGTTCGCGTTGCGGCCTTCATAAGTTCCCACTTCATCAGCCTGTAAGTATTGATCCATCAGCATTCCTGCCATCGCGTATTTTTGTCCTCCAAGCTGAGGAATCCATAGCGATGCCATTGAATCTGCAGATGAGATTTTAAACAAGATCGGGCGGTCGACAGGAATGTTTAAGTAGTTGACCGTTTCAATATCCTGTTCAGGGTAGCTGAATACCCATTTCCAGTCTACCGAAGTAGCGTAAACAACAAGAGGCTCTTTATCCTTTGTTGCTTCAGGAGCTTTTTCTAACGAATATATCGTCTGTACGGTTGGCACAGAAAGTGCGATGACGATTAAAATTGGGATCACTGTCCAGACTACTTCTAAGAACGTGTTACCGTGAATTTCTGGGTTATAAGATCCATTATCTTTGCCTTTACGGTCGCGGTATTTTACTAAAATAATGGTAAATAGAACAAAGACGACCCCGACGATAAACAGCATAAATCCGATAGATAACAGGATTAAATCACTTTGCTGATCAGCCACAGGCCCTTTCGGATCTAGTACTGAGGCATTGCTGCATCCCCCAAGGACGAAAACCACAGTTAACAGCGCTAATACAAGTAACGGTTTTATTGCTCTGAACAAGAAGATCACCATCCTTCCTATTGATGTAATAAATCTGAAGTGCATACTTCCTCAAAATCTTTTCTCTACTTTGTTATGCTATCAAAAACTTCACTTATTAGCTTTATTTTTTTATAAACTTCAGCCCATTTTCGCTTAAATGTCATAAAATCGACAAAAATTGCTCCAACTTTATTCATATCTATCGCTTAAGATGAAAAGTTTCTAGTTATTTCCGCATATAAGTAAAGAAAGATGATGAAGAACTAATTCTACTGACAAATAAAGGTTTACCACAATAAAAAACCAAGGTCAATCAAAAATTTCATTTTGTTAAACTTTCTACAAGGGAATTAATTTTTCCTTGCCTAGCATCTTTTCACACGATTACCATTTTAACGCAACCAATATTGAAAGAAAAGGCTGAATAGAGCGGCGATATGCTCTGAACTGATCCCGCTTTTTTATTAGCACATTCAATTGTTTATCTTATACAAAAAGGAGGAATGATATAAGCAAATAAATTTAAAATAGGATGTGTTGCATGATGAGTTTCATAATTTCACTTATCGTCGCTATTATTATCGGATGGGTTGGCAGCCTGTTTGTAAAAGGAGATATGCCCGGAGGAATTATCGGGTCGATGATCGCAGGTCTTATCGGTGCCTGGATCGGCCACGGGCTGCTTGGAACATGGGGACCGCACCTTGCCGGATTTGCCATTATCCCGGCGATTATCGGTTCAGCCATTGTTGTATTTCTAGTAAGCCTCTTAGCAAGAAAAAGAGGATAAGAGCGACAGAGCCCAAAGCGTCACGTTTTGGGCTCTTTTTTCAATAGCAAAAAGCCTCTCCCTTAACGGTTGAGGCTTTTTACTTGTTTGACGCCTAAACAATGAATAAACCTGTTGAAGGCCTGTTTTCCTTCGGGTGTCTGTTTAAATACGCCGGCATGTTCAAGAATGCGTGCGAATACATGGCCAAGCTCTTCTTTTATAACCTGTTCCGCATTCCCTTTTGTTATGGTTCTTCTTTCCATCAGACGAAGAGCCCAATCCTTATGTTTAGCCGTCAGCTCATTTTCTTCTAATGCTGTTTTCGGATCAGCAGAGCACAGGGACGCTGCCGTTGCCTTCATTTCTTCCTGTAAACGGCCCGGCAATATCGCTAAGCCCATAACCTCAATCAGGCCGATATTTTCTTTTTTAATATGATGAACCTCCTGATGAGGATGGAAGATTCCTAATGGATGCTCCTCATCCGTCCGATTGTTTCTCAGCACGATGTCGAGTTCATATGAGCCTCCCCTGCGTCTTGCAATCGGTGTGACCGTATTATGCGGCGTATCCCCTGTGAAGGCGGCTATGCCGGCTTTTTCATCTGAATATTGCTGCCATGCACGGAATATATGGTCCGCTGCGTCAGCGACAATATGCGGATCGTCTCCCTGAAGCCTGAGCACAGACATCGGCCACTTCACTAAGCCCAGCGACACGCCTGGATGATCATTTAATTCATATACATCTTCCGCTTCTGCACGCGCCATCGGAAAATCGTGCGCCCCGCCTTGGAAATGGTCATGGCTTAGGATGCTGCCGCCGACAATCGGCAGGTCTGCGTTTGATCCGATAAAATAATGCGGATATTGCCCGAGGAATGAGAGCAGTCTTTCAAACGTCTTTTTACTGATCTCCATCGGTTCATGCTCACCCTTTAAAACGATGCAATGCTCCGGATAATACACGTATGGCGAGAACTGCAAATACCATTGCTCGTCTCTGAGAATAACAGGAATCATTCTGTGATTCTGCCGGGCCGGATGGTTCACACTTCCCTCAAAGCCGACATTTTCCTTACAAAGCACACACGGCGGATAATTCGTCTGCGTCTGTTCTTTGGCAGCCGCAATCGCCTTCGGGTCCTTTTCAGGCTTTGACAGGTTAATTGTCATTTCCAGCTCGCCATATTCGGTCGGCACCGTCCAATGAACGTTTTTGGCGATTCTGTCAGACCTGATATAATAGACATCCTCTGCATACTGATAAAACTCTTTTGTCGCCTGTTTCGGTCCGTATAAGGCCTTTGTCTCTTCAAACTTGCGGATGACCTCAGACGGAGGCGGGACAAAACAGCCCATCAGCTTTGCACTGAGCAAATCTCGATAGGTGTCTGTATTTGCTTCTATACGGCCGGCTTCTGCCGCCCACTTGTAAATGGGAGAAAGCAAGTCAGGAAGACGCTGGCTCTGCTTAATGAGTGTGCTTGAGACCGGCTGGGGATGTTTGATGTCCAGCGCTTCATAAAGTCGGTTTCTCGTGTATTCCTGATCCCAAATCGATATCAGTTTTCGTTCCAGCCCATACTCTATCAGCTGTTCCAGATGTTCAAAAATGCTCATGTGTCACTCCCCCTTTAGTTCTCTCGCTCCTTCACCAATATCAGCGACATAAAAATCCGCTTTCAGTCCTGTTTTTTCTTGATATTTGTCTCCAACCTTTTGGATAAAGTCATCAACAAATTCATCCTTTACAATACTGATCGTGCAGCCGCCGAAACCCGCTCCCGTCATTCTTGAGCCGATCACTCCTTCTTGCTCCCACGCTGCAAATACGAGTTCATCAAGTTCCGGGCATGTCACCTCATAATCATCCTTCAATGAAAGGTGGGATTCCTTCATTAACCGCCCGATTTCGTGAATATTGTTTTCTTTAAACATGTCGGCTGTTTTGATGGCGCGGTGGTTTTCATATACGGCATGCTTTGCGCGGCGTCTGTTCGTTTCATTTTGGATCAGGCCAGAGTGGGCGTCGAAGTCAGAAGGCTTGATGTCGCCAAGTGATGTAATGTCAAGATCCTTTTGCAGATCCAGCAATGCGTCGCTGCACTCTTGGCGTCTCGCATTATAGCTTGAGTCCGCCAATGTCCTTTTTTTGTTCGTGTTCGCAATAACCAGCGCAAGCCCGGAGACATCGAGTTTGCTATATTCATAGTCCAGTGTATCGCAGTTCAGGAGCATCGCATGATGTTCTTTCCCCATTCCGATTGCGAATTGATCCATGATTCCGCAATTGACACCGATAAATGTGTTTTCCGCATGCTGTGCCATTTTGACAAGCTCCAGCGCATCGAGTTGAGGATGAAAATAGCTTTGGAGCACGACCGCCATCAGCAGCTCAATGGAAGCGGAAGATGAAAGCCCTGCCCCGTTTGGAATATTCCCTGAAAACACGATGTCAAAGCCATGCGGAATCGAATAACCCCTTTGCTGAAATTCATATATGACGCCTTTCGGATAATTGGCCCAGTCATCTTCTTTTTGATAACGGATGCCGTCAAGACTGCATTCCTTTATGCCGGCTTCCTGAAAGTTGTCCGAATACAATCTGACCAGCCGGTCTTTTCTTTCTGCAACAGCAGCATATGTACCCATGGTCAGCGCGCACGGAAACACGTGCCCGCCGTTATAATCCGTATGTTCTCCAATCAGATTCACTCTTCCCGGCGCGAAAAAAAACCGTAATCCCTCTTTCTCTCCGAATACACTTGCAAATATCCCCTTCATTTCTTCCCGCATGTGCATCACCTTTCATGGTTTTTATTTTTTGTTTCCCGGTCTTTCTGTAACGAAAACGGAAGATCATATGCTGCCGGCCCTGTCATACCCCTTCTTCTTTTGTCTTTTTAAAGACGAGCCATTTGCTTGCGGCATAGTTGACGACAACAATCACCGCATTGTCGAGTATTTTGGCCAGCGTTTCATTTGTATGGAACTGTCCGACAAGGATGATCATCATGCCAAGGTCTATGCCGAGAGACAGCACCCGAACGCTGAAAAAGGCAGTGAGCTCTTTCAGCAGGCTTTGCAGGTCATCTGTCTTCTGCTGAAACACATATACTTTATTTGTTATGTAAGCAAACAGAACAGACAAAATCCAAGCGGCAACTGTTGCAGCTTTATAATCCACATTCATGATCTCTACCAATATATAAAAACTGGCGATATTCACGATTGTCGTGAAAACCCCCATAATGATATACATAATCATTTCTCTATACTTCACTGATGTTCCTCGCTTTCTGAAAAACTTTTCAAATTTCTTAGCGTTGCATATTCGCGGTTAAAAGTAACAAAAACGGAAAGCGCGTCAAAAAAGCTGCGGAATGTGGCCGGATGGCCCAATACACGCGATTGTTTGATGATTCCGTCGAGCACCGCACATATTATTTTAGCCGTATATTCGGGATCAATACTGTCGTCAACCAGCTTTCTCTCCTTCAGCCAATGAATATATGACGTATTTTCTTCCACCCACAATTCGTATAGCCCCACATAAGCCTTGCATTTTTGGACAGCTTTAAAGGTCGGCATATTCATCGCAAACGAGGTGATGTCCCATGATGGTTTGTTTTTGTAGTAAGAAAACAGCAGCTCTGCGGCATGTTTTGCAGCCTCATGCAGCGTCAGCGGCTTCACAGATGTCCGTTCGATTTCATCCAGGTAGCCGATGATAATCTGTTTTTTCATTTGATGATTTTCGAAGATATGCTGCAGGAAGTCTTCCATGTTGTCAAAATGAACATAAAATGCGCCTTTACTGTATCCGGCAGCTCTGCTGATTTCTTCCACAGACACAGAGTCATACGCTCGGTCAATCAATAAATTCAGGCCAGCCTCTATAAATTTTTCAAATGTTTGCTCTCTTTTAATTTGAAATTTGTTTTTTTTCATATTTTTCTCCAGCCGGTATGATTACCCTTATCTTACACCGGATCAATCTTTTGCGGTATTTATTTCTTTCCAGAGGTATGCTATTCGGTTGTTAAGGGGTCATATTTAATAGGCAATAGGATTTATTTTCATTTACATACTATCCAGTCAGTATTTAATTGTTTATTATTATAAATAAGGTTCATTGGTTATATTAGTCATTTTTTTAGGGAATAGGTAGGTGATTTATCCTTCAGTTTGTGAACACCTAGCAACTATGTGTGAAATTTGTTGTACTCGCCTCATCATCGCACCGGCTTGTCTTTTATTGCCAGGATGTTGCAGGAAAACATTTTATACAATTGGAGGTTACTATGAAAACTCAAGTTAAAAAAGATTTGGACAAAGATTGGCATATGTTGATTCAAGAAGCTAGATCCATTGGGTTAGGCATTCATGATGTGAGGCAGTTTTTAGAATCTGAAACAGCGATGAGAAAAACCAATCACAAAAAAACCGTCCGTCAAGACTAATCCGGACAGGCGGATCTTTTACCTCTGGCTTTTCTATCATCTGATCTGAGTTTTCACCATTTCCTCTATTCGATAGCTTATTTACTGCGCCGATTTTGAGGACAAACGGTGTTTCAGCCTAAAATATGACAGACAGCTGGTGATGCGGTCACCTCTTGGCACATGCATTGTCATAAAGAGGTGATGCGAACATGAAACCGGACTTTAGAAAAAGGGCAGCTCTGCATAGGCTGCATTTGGTGAGGTTTTGAAAGCAAACTTGTTAATACGCGGCAGCTGGAAAACCTTCGCCCGTTTTATACCCTCGCGTCTTATCTTCACGTTTCCTGCTTTTTTCGTCCACTTTATGATCCTGAAGAATAAATCAGACTTTCTGTACATACCTATTGGTGTACCTTTATGCTTATTTTTCAGCAGAATAAAAGGAGGAAAGCCATGTACAGATCGCAAGCTGATTACCAAAAGATTGCTGGGTCTCCATCTTTTCAAGCCTTTTTGAAGCAGAAACGGGCCTTTATTGTTCCAACTGCGATTTTCTTTTTTGTCTTTTATTTTTCACTCCCTGTTTTAACGTCTTATTTCACCTTTTTGAATACTCCGGCAGTTGGTGCTGTTTCATGGGCTTGGCTGTTTGCCATCGCTCAATTCGTTATGACGTGGACACTCTGTACGGTGTATTCCCGAAAGGCAGCTCGTTACGACCAATTTGTAAACGCTTTAAAAGAAGAGCTGAAGGGTGAACAGACATGAACCTGACAGCGTTTCTGTTATTTGTAGCGATTGTCGGTCTAACGCTTGTGATTACGTATTTTGCCGCGAAACAAACGAAAACGACGAGTGAGTTTTATACGGCCGGCGGCGGACTCACCGGTGTTCAGAATGGACTGGCAATTGCCGGCGACTATATGTCTGCCGCGTCGTTCCTCGGCATTGCCGGAATGATTGCGTTATATGGGTTCGACGGGTTTTTTTACAGCATCGGTTTTCTTGTCGCTTATCTCGTTGTCCTCTATATCGTGGCGGAGCCGCTTCGGAATCTCGGAAAGTATACGATGGCGGACATGATTGCGGCGCGTTTTAAAGAAAAGAAGATCCGCGGTGTCGCCGCTCTCAATACCATCGCCATCTCTACCTTTTATATGATCGCTCAGCTCGTGGGGGCAGGGGCGCTGATTAAACTGCTGCTTGGGCTCGATTATACCGCGGCCGTTCTGATTGTCGGAGTGCTCATGACCATTTATGTCGTGTTCGGCGGAATGATCGCGACGAGCTGGGTTCAGATTATCAAAGCCGTTTTGCTGATGGCCGGCACCCTCGTCATCTCCATCATCGTTTTTTCTAAATTCGGTTTTAACCTTAATACAATGTTTGAGCAAATGAAAACCGCTACTCCGCTTGGCGCTGATTTTTTAAATCCAGGGAACAAATACAAAGTCCCGCTTGAAACCCTGTCGCTGAATTTGGCACTTGTGCTGGGGACCGCAGGCCTTCCGCATATTTTAATTCGCTTTTATACAGTTAAGGATGCCAAAACTGCCCGGGCATCAGTCGTTTCAGCAACATGGATCATCGGTGTGTTTTACATTATGACAGTATTTCTCGGATTTGGTGCAGCCGCGTTTGTCGGTTTTGATGCGATTACAGCGGCCGATCCAGCGGGAAACATGGCGGCGCCGCTTCTGGCAAAAGCACTCGGGGGAGATTTCCTGTTCGCGTTTGTATCAGCCATCGCCTTTGCCACGATTTTGGCAGTGGTAACAGGCTTGGTGCTGTCTGCCGCTTCAGCGTTTGCCCATGATATCTACAGCCAGATTATCAGAAAAGGAGAAGCAACTGAGAAAGAACAGATGAAAGCGGCCAGATGGGCATCTGTCGCCGTGTCAGTGCTGTCTATCATTCTTGCGATTTTTGCTCAATCCTTAAATGTCGCCTTTCTTGTCGCATTGGCATTTGCCGTTGCAGCCAGTGCAAACCTTCCGCTGATTGTGTTTACTGTGTTTTGGAAAAGATTCAATGCCTCTGGCGCATTATGGGGCAGCCTGACTGGGCTGATCAGTGCACTTGTCCTCGTGTCGATGAGCCCGAGTGTGTGGGACCCGGCCGGAGGTGCTATTTTTGTAGGCGATCCGCTTATCCCGCTGTCTAATCCGGGCATCATTTCGATTCCGCTCGGTTTCCTCGGTGCGTGGCTTGGAACGCTTCTGTCTTCTGATAAAACGGCTAACGAAGATACATTTGCGGAAATACAGGTGAAGGCGCATACGGGAATTCATATGGATCAGGATTAAAAAAGGCTCTCTAAACAGATTTTTGTTTAGAGAGCTTTCTTAGGTTACGTTTTCTGTTGTTCCTGAGAAATCGCGTTTTCAAATACTTCCTTGCCGGCTGCTCCCGGAATCACGGTGTCGCCGATGACAAAGGTTGGTACGGCTGTAATGTCAGCTTCTTCATAGGCGTGCTTCAGAGCTTGCCGCTGCACGTCCTGATATGTTCTTGCTTCCAGCGCAGCTTTGAATAATGTTCCGTCTAAGCCAACTTCCTCCGCCAGCTTCGTCAAGATATCAATCTCTCCGATGTTTTGGCCCTCTTGGAAAAATGCTGCAAATACACGGGTATTGTACTCATGTCCTTTGTTGTATTCTTTGGCAAAGTGAAAGCCTTCAAAAGCCAAGTCTGTATATGGGTGAGGCGAGACGTTTGGAAATTTGATATCGACTCCCAATTTCTCCGCCATCGGTCTGATCGAGGTTTGCCACATATACTTTTTGGAAGGATCGTTTACAGGATCAAGCTGCGGTGAAGGACTTGGACGCAATTCAAACGGCATCCACTCGACTTCAACATCCTTTCCTTTTATCGCCTCTTCAAAAGCGGCTTTTCCAATGAAACAAAATGGGCAGACGTAATCTGAATAAACTTTTATCTGTACTGTCATGATTGTCTCCTTTCGTATAGGTTGATTTTAAACTGTAACAATAAAAGTTACAACTGTTTTTTAAAAAAGAAGCCTGCATGGCTTCTTTTTACGATTCAAGCAACCGCTGAGCGATATATTCTCCTTTTTTACACCCGCCGGGAATTGCATATAAAGCAGAACCAATCGTTTGCGTATATTCATTTAACGCATCTTTTGCCGAAAGTGCCTTCAGCATGGGAATGAACTGATTGTCGGGATTTTTTTGAAAGCTGATAAACAGGAGACCTGCATCCATATAACCGGTTTTGGAGTCAATGCCTTCCGTGTAAGAAAAGGCTCTTCGCAAAATTTGTTTCCCTGTAGATTTCGCAAGGCTGACGTGCGAATTTGACGGGATTTGATTCAGCTTGACAGGGTCTGTTTCCTTTTTTTGGCCAAAAGGCGCCCCGGAGCTTTTTCTGCGGCCGAAAGTATCCTCTTGATCCTTCAGGGAAGAGCGGTCCCAAATTTCAAGGAACATTTTGATTTTCCGAAAAGCCATATAAGTTCCGCCTGTCATCCAGTCAGGCTCGCCAGACTGAATCCACACGATCGAGTTCATCAAGGTGTCATCCTTGGTGCTTTGGTTGCCTGTTCCATCTTTAAACCCAAATAGATTGCGCGGCGTTTCTCCATTTTTGCCTCCGCTTAAAAAGCCTTTGTTTATAAAGCGGACTTCACAGGTGCCCACCGCTTGATTCAGCAGGTTTCGCAGCGCGTGAAACGCCACTTGTTCAGCATCAGCGCATACTTGGATGCAGATGTCTCCGCTTCCCTGCTTCGCATCGAGATTGTCATTCGGCATCGCCGGAAGAGCAGCAAGGTGTTTCGGTTTCTTGCCTTTCAGTCCGAAACGATCCTTTCCATCTTTTTCGAAAAAGTCAGGCCCGAAGCCAAAAGTAACCGTTAAGTTGGAAGGCGGTAAATCAGCCGATTCACCCGTATCCTGCGGCGGCAGATATTGATTTTTCTGCTCGCTCGACATTTTGTTTCCTGACGTCAGCATTTGTGTCAGGCTGGTCCAGTTTCTGAATAACGTGATGATATCGCTTTTCTCCTTCGCCGTCACATCAAGCGCGGCAAAATACACGTACGTCTGATGGGCAGTGGTGATTCCGGCCTGATGCTTTCCGTAAAATGGAACAACCTGGTCATCCTCTTTTTCGTCCTTCTTCGATGGCTTAGCCGCGGTCTGAACAAGCGGAGCGAGACCGCCGAGGCCGCTGGCGCCAATCGCCACGGCCGCCCCAGCCATCGCTCCCCATTTTAAAATGTCCCGTCTGTGAATTTGTTCTGGCTTTTTTTGTTCATCGCTCATGCTGTTACAAAACTCCTTTTATAGCACATTCGCAATCTTCGACATGGTTTCAGAAAGAGTCGTCAGCTTTGTGCTCAGCTCTCTGATTTGATCTTCACTTAATTTATCATAAGACGTATAGGCCTGATCATTCGTTTTGTATTTTGCCATTAAAACTTCAAATTCGCTGAATTGGGTATCCAGCTTTTCCGTCAGATCAGAGTGGTCTTTTACGAGCGCGCTTTTCACAGTTTGATACACAGCCTCGGAGCCTTCAACATTTGCCATAAGATCGACTAAGTCGATTCGTGAGTAGCGCTCCTCTTCACCCGTAATTTTAGAAATACCTGCTTCGTTCAGAAGCTCCATCGCGCCAGCCACAATTTGTTCAGGCGTTAATGTCAATGATTCAATCGAGCCATCAAGCTCTTTTACATCCTTGACAAGCTGGTCAGCCGTCGCCTTTTCCCCGGAAATATTTTTATCCTTCCAAATGGCTTTCTCAAGCTTGTGGAACCCTGTCCATTTGTCTCCTTCTTCTACATCGTTTTCACGGGCATCAATTTTTGGGTCAAGATCTCCGAGGCTTTCGGCAATCGGTTCAATTCTTTCGTAATAGACGCGCGCTTTCGCATATAACGTCTTTGATTTTTCAATATCGCCTGCCTTCACGGCAGCTGTAAATGCTTCCGTCGCCTTCACAAGCTGATCGCTCTGCTCTTTGACGTAGTCTTTATATTCATCTGCCGCTTTTGCCAGCTGATCGCTTGCCTTTTTGCTGCTCTTCTTCGCTTCTGTCAGGTCTTCTAAGGACGCTTTCAGTGACTCGGATTCTGTCTTGATTTTGTCTGTATTCGGTTTGGATTTTTGCGCTTCTGTGTAGATTGGCTGAAGATGCTTTTCGATTTCTGTGTATTCGAACGGATAGTCGCTGCGAATATCATTTTCAAAAGAAAGCCAGTAGCTGTTTAATTCTTTCCCCTTCTTTTGAATCTCTTTTTGATCAGCTTTTTCAGCTGATTCGTTCAGCTCGGAAATCATGTTCTCCATTTTATCAACGGAAGCTGCAATCTCTTTGCTTACTCCGCTTTTATCAGATGACGCTTTTTCTTTAGTTGACGAAGTGTCATTGGCTCCGCATCCCGCACACAGTGCAAGGATGCATCCTGCTGTTACAGCAATCTTTGTGATATTCATTTTGTCAGTTCCTTTCCATTTGTATAATGTTTTGCCGCTTCTGAGATAAGCGCGATCAGTAAAAATAGCAAAATCAGCAATTGCGGAATCGTACTGTACACGGACGGATAAATTCCGAGAACGGACACAGACGGCAGCCAGCTTTCTGCATCAGACGGAAGGATCCCCGCGAGTTGCAGGCTGTGGACGCCTGTTCCGAGAAATTTCACGCACATATACAGGACAACCGCCATTGACAGCAGAAAAAACGGCTTCAATGGAATGCGCATTCCGAGCTTCATCATAAGAACACCGACGATAACGAGAACGACAAGGCCCGCGGCTGTCCCGCCGATCAGCTCAGTGAGAGAGAGCTTTCCAACAAGGCCGATGAAAAAGATGA
Source organism: Bacillus sp. B28 (assembly GCF_029536185.1). Lineage (NCBI taxonomy): Bacteria > Bacillati > Bacillota > Bacilli > Caryophanales > Bacillaceae > Bacillus > Bacillus sp. B28. The sequence continues at coordinate 3,841,538 of NZ_CP120511.1, forward strand.
CTGTTTCAAGCCCTTCCCTCACGACTGCCAGAAATGCAATGAGCGCAAAGGAAAGCAGGCTTCGTTTTTTCAGCGCCTGTGATTTCTGGATATTGATTTTTTCTCTCCACTTGTCCATCGAGGCGTTTCTATGCAGCCACACCCCGACATACAAAAGCATGACTGCGGACAGCAAGCCGGTGATTCCGCCTAGCAAGAAATTGTTTTCTCCGAATACATTCGAGGAGAACAGGAGGGTGACGCCGATTCCGGCTGCTAAGGAAACGAACATGCCTGCTGACGCGCCGCCCCAGATCCATGCAGAAGAACGGGCGACACGGGCTTTTTTTGTCATGGTCAAAAGCGCCCCGATGACAAGCAGCGCCTCCATTCCTTCACGAATTGGGATCAAGGCCGAGTCCCACCAGCTGTAGCTGCTCGAAGCAATCGGCTCAAGCAATTGAATCATTTCGTCAATTTGTTTTATGACCTGATCGGGATGGCTGTCGATTTCAGCCTTCATGAGTGCCAGATTTTCCTCCGATGTGGTATACGCTTCTTTGGATTGGGATACGACGTCTCCTTCTACGGCCAGCCAAGATGTGATTAAGTTGTCGATAGCGGCTGACGCTTCTCCCATCTGTTTTTTTTCTATCAATTGTTTTGTGTCTTTTAAGCTTTGAATATAGGCTGTTAAGGACGCCCTTGATTGACCAGAGGATGCCTTCTTCAGCACAACAGCCTGCTGGTAGGTTTCTAAGTGAGAAGAAAGCTCTTCAAGCTGTGTTTCGAGTTTGTTCGCGTCTTGATTAATGAAAGAAAGAGAAATCATAGCGATATTCGAGTCCATTTTGCTGTGGGATGAAAGGTTTTCCTTCTTAATAGATGGTTCTTCCTTTTTCCACGCCGATTTGAAGGTCTCAAATGTTTGCTGTGCGGAATCTATATCTCCGTCTCGTACAGATTTGATCATTTGCTTGTTTAATTCAAGCAGGGAAGCAATCGGATCATTTTCCGCATGCACCGCCGAACCGAAAAACATCAACAAGCTGAGTAATATAAGTGTCAGCCCCCGAGCCATCATGTTCCTCCTATAATTGAAAATGATTATCATTGTATATCATAATCATAGCCAGTTCCCGATCTTTGTCAATGAAAATTTGAAGGTCTGAAAACCTTGGCGGAACAGCAAAAAGGCTGCCCTTTACAGGACAGCCTTTTGAAGGCAAATCGGGTTATCTGCCGGTCTTATATGTGTGAATAACATCGTAAAATTTACGTGCGGCTTCTTCCGGATCTTCCGTCAGACTGATAGCGCTGATCATACTGACACCATCAGCCCCCGCTTCGATGACGGGAGCGGCATTTTCTATTGTGATGCCGCCGATGCCGACAATCGGGATGCTGATGCCTTGACGTCTCACCGCTTCAATCAGAGACACACCCTGCACAGCTCTTGTATCCTTTTTCGTTTCCGTCGGATAGATCGGCCCGAGACCGACATAATCTGCTCCATCTTCCTCGGCTTGCTTCACCTCAGACATCGTATGGGCAGACACGCCAAGAATCATATCGCCAATGGCATCGCGTACCTCTTTTGCTTTCGCATCCTCTTGGCCGATGTGCACACCGTCTGCCTTCAGTTTCAGTGCCAGCTCCACATCATCATTGACAATAAAAGGGACTCCGGCTTCACGGCATGCCGCCTGAACCTTTGCGGCGAAGGCAATCCGCTCCTCTCCTGTCAATGCGCCCTCGCCCTTTTCACGAAACTGGTACAGAGTGGCACCGCCTTTTAATGCGTTTTGCACGACTGCCACAGGATCGCCTTTCGTATTGTTTGAACCCATAATGAAGTAAACAGATAATAGCTCTTTCATCATTTCCCGAGAAATACGTGTCATGAGACTGTCACCCTTTCTATTGTCGCTAGCTCTAGTACATCTTGTTCAGAGACAGAAGACAGCTTGTTCAGCAATTCAATCTGAAAACTCCCCGGACCTTTGTCAGCTGTCTGCTGCGCGGCAAGCTGTGCCGCAACACCATATGAGGAAATCGCAGCGATAGCAGCGTATAACGGATTTTTTTCCACTGCACAAAACGCACCGACAACTGAAGTCAGAAGACATCCGGCGCCTGTCACCTTCGTCAGCAGCTTGTGGCCGTTATGAAGAGTGTATACGTTAGATGCGTCGGCAATTACATCGACTTCCCCAGTAATCGCAATGACCGTGTTCAGTTTTTGCGCCGCCTGTTGAGCCAGATGGATGCTGTCGCCTCCGCCTTCACCGGCATCGACTCCTTTGATCATCCAATCCGAAACACCGACGGTATGTGCAATTTCCGCGGCATTTCCCCTGATTGCAGAGAGGCGCACCTCACGAATCATCTCACGTGCCGATTCAGTGCGGAACGTTGTCGCTCCAGCACCGACAGGATCAAGAATGACGGGTACGCCATGTTCATTCGCTGATTTACCCGCAATGATCATAGCTTCGACGGTTTCTTTGCTTAGCGTTCCGATATTTAAAACGAGCGCGCCCGCGATTTTTGCCATGTCGGCGACCTCTTCTTTCGCATAAGCCATTACGGGTGATGCACCGAGGGCGAGCAGGCCGTTCGCTGTAAAATTTGTCACAACATTGTTTGTTATACTGTGCACCAGAGGGCTATGCTTCCGGACGGCTGTTAGACGTTTTGCTGCTGATTGTGCATCCATATTAGCATCATCCTTTACTCTCTCTTTTTTTCGGATCCCATAAATACGATTTCGTATGTTCAAGCCAAGCTCTTGCCGCAAAGGACAAATAGCGGTCCTTTCTCCATATAATCGCAAGATGCCAAGGGATGACCGGATCGACAAGCGGAATGACTTTGACCTTTTCCGGGTCAAGGCCGCGGCATATGCGTTCCGGCAAAAGTCCGATCCCCAGGTTGGCTGACACCATCTCACTGATAAAATCCCATTGTGAGGTTTCGTAAATGATATGGGGCCGGAATCCGGCCTTGATACATTCCATCATAATTCGATTGTGGAGAACAAAATCCTCCCTGAAAAAAATAAAAGGCTCTTCCTTCAAATCCTGTAATCGGCTCTCTTTCTCACCCGCCAGCCGGTGGGAAGGGTGTACGACAAGCATTAATGTTTCTTTTACGATCGTAAATGAATGAAAAATGTCTTCGTTTGCGGGGAGAACGACAACACCGATGTCAAGAGAACCGTCCCCAACGCCTTCTTGAACTTTGATAGAGCCGTCCTCAACGAGCTGAAAGGTCACATTCGGATAATTTTCCCGAAAATCGCCGAGCACTCGCGGGAAAAATCCTGAGCCGATCATCGGCGGCAGTCCGATTCGCACATGCCCCTTCTTGACCTCCATAATATCATTTAACTCAGATGTCAGGTTTTGAAATGATTTAATGATTTCCTGCGCTTGCACATACATGCTATGGCCGGCGTCCGTCAGCTCCACCTGTCTGCCGTTTCGGTAAAAAAGCTCGATTCCAAGCTCCGCTTCTAAATTTTTGATCATTTTCGATATCGTCGGCTGAGAAACATAAAGTGATTGAGACGCCTTCGTAAAACTTTTCAGACGGGCGACCTCCAGAAAATATGTTAAATGGCGGATGTCCATTTGTTTCACCCTTTCTATAGACAAAAGGAATACTTATTATGCTTAATATATATTTTACCTATAGCGCAACCTCATGTACAATATGAATATAAGGGAGGCATCAATATGAAAAAACTGTTGCTAACCGTTATTCAAATCGCTCTGTTATTTATATTTGCTCGGCTGATTAATTGGGTGACAGCCCTTCTTCATATAAATATTCCCGGCAGTATAATTGGGATTGTGATTCTTTTCACATTATTACACTTTAAAATCATCAAGCTTGAATGGATAGAGCTTGGCGCGGCGTGGCTTCTTGGGGAGCTGCTTTTATTTTTTATCCCATCTGCCGTCGGAGTGATTGAATACGGAGACATTATGTCAAAATTCGGTGTCAGCATTTTGCTTGTTGTCATCATCAGCACGTTTGTCGTGATGGTGTCCACAGGAACGCTTACACAAATCATTGCGAAAAGAAAGGAGAAAAAACATACGTGTTCATCGGAATTGTAAGTTTGTTATTAACGGTTTTGGTGTATTTAGGAGCAAAAAAAGTATATTCGCGTTTTCCGCGAGTCTATACGTCGCCGCTATTGGTGACGCCCGCTGTGTTAGTCGGTCTGCTGCTGCTGGTTAATGTCCCGTACGAGACATATAATCTCGGCGGTGAAGTGCTGACCGATATGCTTCAGCCGGCTACCGTGGCATTTGCGATCCCGCTTTATAAATATTTCCCTGTTTTAAAGAAATACGCAGTGGAAATTATTTTAAACGTCGCCCTCGGCTCATGCATCGCGATTATTTCTACAGCTCTTATTGCGAAATGGCTTCATCTCGGAACTGGCTTGATTGACAGCCTCGTTCCAAGATCAGTGACAACGCCGATCGCTATGAACGTATCTGAAATGATCGGCGGAATGCCTGCGGTCACAGCTATATTTGTCATTTTGACTGCATTGTTCGGCACCGTCATCGGCCCGATGGTCATCCGCTATTTCCGCATTGATAACGAAATTGCGCGGGGCGTGCTGCTCGGCACAAGCGCACATGGAGCGGGCACATCCAAAGCATTTGAGCTTAGCTCAGTGTCCGGCACGATTTCCAGCGTGTCAATGATCCTTGCGGCGATTATGACGCTTTGCGCGGCGCCGTTTTTACTTTCATTTATGTAGGTAGAAAAAACTGTCCTGGCAAGGGCAGTTTTTTTGTGTCTCCTTCCATTGAAAAGCTGAGAAATTACAATATAATGTAATTTGTGGATACTAAAGGAGGAGCCCTCATGCGCAGTTTGCAGGTGAAACGGCATTACGCCGCGTTAAAAGGATTTTATTTATTTGCTTTCCTGGGCACAGGCAGTATCATTCCGCTGCTCAGTATGTATTTAACAAAGGAACAGCATGTAAGCGGCTCACAAGTCGGCTTGATTATGTCACTCGGCCCGATTGTGATGATCTTTTTCCAGCCGTTTTGGGGTATGCTGAGCGATTATACGCAAAAAACAAAAAGCCTGCTTGCGGTTTGCACATCGGTAACAGGTGTCATCGGGCTCGGCTACATCGCATTTGACGGCTTTCCGTTGTTTATTCTGATTGCAGCCTGTTTTGCAGCCTTTCAGAGCACAATCATTCCATTGTCAGACAGCATTTCTTTACGCTACACACAACAAACAAACGGAAACTACGGCGGAATCCGCCTGTTTGGTTCTCTCGGCTTCGGCATTGCGGTGTTTGTCATGGGACAGGTGACGAATCAGCTGTACCCCATTCACGTCATCTTTATCTTTGGCTGTGCCTTTCTGTGCATGGCAGCCATATTAGCATCACAGATGCCGGGCCAGCAGAAAACAAAAACAAAGATCAACATCCGCAAAGGGTTCCGGGAGCTGGTCAGCAACAAAACTTTCCTCATCTTTATGATCATCACCTTTACGACATTCGCACCAAATTTAGCGAACAATACATACTTCAGTCTGTTTCTCGACAAAAGCGGCGCGTCTCTTTCCGCCATTGGCCTTTTATTTTTTATCGGGGTGATCTCAGAAATTCCGTTTATGAGGTTTGCACAGAAATTCATAGATAAAATGGGATTGCTCAATGTCATCATACTGTCCGGCGGGGTTTCATTATTCAGATGGACGCTTTACTTCACAGAGCCTTCGTTATGGCTCATTTATGCGACGGTATGTCTCCAAGGCATTTCTATTGGTTTATTTATTCCGGCGGCGCTGCAATACGTCAAAAAGATTACCCCGAGCCATGTGGAGGCGACAGCGCTAACCATGTACGCCGCCATCGGCAACGGATTCGGCAACTGGTTCTGTACGTTTGTTGGCGGATACATTTTTGACTACATTTCCATCTTCGCGGTCTATCTGCTCTTCGCCATTCTCAGCATAGCGGGCGCAGGGCTGACATTATATTTAATAAAAGCAGAAAAAAATAAACATACGCTTCATCAGCCGGCTGTTACTTTTAAACCATAACGACTATAATGAATAAAAAGAAAGGAAGTGTGCTATGAACGGGCAAGAGCGGAGCAGCATTTCTAAAGGATTACAGGTTGATATTGTCTTGAAAGCGGATCAAAAAACAGGAAAACTGACGCGAGGCACAGTGAAGGATATTTTGACGAAATCAAGCTATCACCCGCACGGCATTAAAGTCCGTCTGGAAGATGGCCGTATCGGACGCGTCCAGCAAATCATTTCTACATAAAAAATCTGCCCTGAACCGGGCAGATTTTTTCTTTTTATTTTTTCTGCAGAAAGACAACCTTTAAGTAATTGCCTTCCGGATATGCTGACATCGTTTTAAAGTCCTCTGGCAATGTAAATTCCTCTATGATCGTATAGCGTTCATTTACTTCTTTGAACGCGGCATCGATAAAGCCTTTGAATTTCTTCATTCCGAAGGCGCTGCTGTTTGTAGAGGCGACAATGATGCCCTTGTCGGCTGTAATGGCGATCGTTTCCTTCAGCAGATTTTTATAATCCTTGGCCGCGCTGAAGGTGCGTTTTTTTGTGCGGGCAAAGGATGGCGGGTCGAGAACAATCAGATCAAAGCGCAGATCCTTTTTCGCCGCATATGAGAAGTATTTAAAAACATCCATCACTTTAATATCGTGCGCCTCGTAATCCAGCTTGTTCACGCTGAATTGCTCGATCGTTTTGGCGAGGCTTCGATTTGCCACGTCCACGCTTGTTGTTTTTTCCGCTCCGCCTAACGCTGCCGCCACTGAGAACGCACCCGTATAAGAAAACGTGTTTAAGACATTTTTCCCACTGGCATAGCGGTCTCTGATCGCTTTGCGCACATGTCTTTGATCTAAAAAGATACCTGTCATGGCGCCTTCGTTTAAATCAACCGCGTATTGTATCCCGTTTTCTTGAATGATGATCGGGAACTCGCCTCTTTCTCCCTTCACGAAGTCATCATCCTCGACATACTGTCCAGCCGTATCGAAGCGTTTCTTTTCGTAAATCGCTTTATATTCAATATCCAGTTCATCCAGAGCGGCAATCAACGTTTCTTTAAAAGTGTAAATGCCTTTGCTGTACCATTGGAGCAGCAGGTACCCGTCATAATAATCAACGGTGACGCCGCCAATGCCGTCGCCCTCACCGTTGAAGAGGCGGAAAGCCGTTGTATCAGGCGCCGCAAAAAGATTTGCACGCGCTTGTACCGCTTTTGTTAATTTGCTGAGGAAAAATGCTTGGTCGATTTGTTCATTTTTATTGCGGGTAAGCGTCCAGCCGACCCCTTTGTTTTGCAGGCCGTAGTAGCCCCTTGCGAGAAACTCGCCGCTTTCAGACACGACATCAACGAGGTCGCCTTCTTTGACGTGCCCCGCACTGCCGGTGAGAGCTTCCTTTTCGATCAGCGGATAGCCTTTTTTGATTTTTGCAGCATGTGCTTGCTTTAGGGTGAGTAGCTTCATATATGTTCGTCCTCTTTCTGTTTGCTTTTTCTTATCGTACCACAAAACGCCAAGATGTCTTCATTGACAGAAAGGAAAGGTTTTTCTACGATAGACAAAAAGAGTTTCTAGGAGGAACAGCATGGCAAAACGAATTGACCATACAGGCATTATGGTAAGAGATATGAACGCGTCCATTTCATTTTATGAAGAGGTTCTCGGCATGAAATTGAAGGACCGCATCACTCATACGAACGGTATTATCGAGCTTGCTTTTCTTGGCTTTGAAGATGGTCCGGAAACAGAAATCGAACTGATTCAAGGCTACAGCAGCGAGCTTCCCGCCGAAGGTAAAGTGCATCACATTGCCCTGCTGACTGATGACATCGCGGCCGAATATACAAAAGCGGAAAGAATGAATGCGAAATTTATCGACGAAGAGATCACAACACTTCCAAACGGGTATCGGTATTTTTATATCGAAGGTCCTGACGGCGAGTGGATTGAGTTCTTTCAGCGGTAAGAAAAAAGAACGTATCTCTGTTTAGGGGTACGTTCTTTTCTTATCTATACCAATTCATATACGTAGTTTCATCGCAAAACATGGCCTCCCAGCCCATACGCTGAACCATGTCATGAATGTTTTCATCTTTCGCAAGAAAAACATTCATGAATGAGTCGTATACACTCATAAACACAAAATCCATTTTCTCATCAGTCAAAATGAGCTCTGCGGCGGCTTCATCAAGAACCGTCCGCAAGTTAGCCTCAGTTGTGTCCAGAAAGCCGCTGTTTTCCACAATTGGTTCTGAGTAATAAAACCGATTGGAGCCGTTGTAACGAAGCACTTTTACCAAACCGAGAATATGAAAATTTGAAATATGGTCCTCACTGGGATAAAAGAGATCTCCTTTTAAGTTCGCATGTAAAAGTTCAGCCAAATCCTCTCTCGCGTACTCATCCCTTAAAGCAAATATCGATGTCTTCAAAGCCAGCGCCAGCTCTGCATGTGTTTGGAATCCGCATGAAGACGTGATCTCTTTCCATGTAAATGCTTTTCCTTTTTCCCTTACTTCTTGATCATTTGGATAAATATGCTCATACTCATTTTTTCTCTTAGCTTTTTCCCACCCTTCAGGCATTTGAATAAAAGGAGAAAATAAAATAGCAGCTGATGTATATTCAACTGGTATTTGTTTTAAGATTGGTGATTCGTCATCTAACCATATGTATTCTAGCATGCGCACCCCCTTTACATATTCTAACATTTACTCATAGTTGATAGAAGATCATCAGCCCTTTAACAGCTGATGATCTATTACAGCTACATCACGTCACATTTTTATCCCCGGATTCAACCGCACTCTCTTCCTTCCATTTTTGATGATCCCATATTCTGAAAAACGGATAGTAGAGAGCACACGTAATGAGCAGGTTCACCAGCTGCATGACCGCTCCCGATACTTTTCCGCCTGTCGCCAGGTACCCTGATATGAGCGGCGGCATGGTCCATGGCACGGCGATTCCGGCGGGCCTTGCCACCAGTCCTGTGCTCATGCCGATATAAGTGGCGGTAATGGTGAGGAGCGGGGCTATGATGAACGGAACGATAAGGAGCGGGTTCATCACAATCGGCATGCCGAAAATGATCGGCTCGTTGATGTTAAATAGCGCAGGACCAATCCCTAATCGGCCGAGCTGCTTCATCTGTTTGCTCCGGGACCGCACAAGCATTGTGAGTACAAGCGCCAGCGTTGCTCCGCTTCCGCCGACATTGATCCAAATTTGAAAAAACTGAGTCGTAAAAATACTCGGCAGCGCCTCGCCCGCTTGAAACGCGAGACGGTTTGCATCCATGGCGCCATACCAAATCGGCGCCATAATACCGCCGATGATCGAAGCGCCGTGAATGCCGCACGCCCAAAGCAGCATTTGCACGAATTCAGCGATCAGACTCCCTCCGAGGCTGCCGCCAAGGATGGAAAGCGGCGTGCCGAGCAGGTCTCCGACGACATTGTGCAGGCTTTCAAAAGGCGTCATTTCAATCAGAAGACGCGCCAGCCATATAAGAAATACGATAATAAAGCCGGGAATCAGCGCGACAAATGATTTGCTTACCGCCGGCGGCACGCCGTCAGGCATGTTAAACACAATATTTTTTTGAATGATGTACCGGTAGACTTCAGTCGAAAACAAGGCGATGATCATGGCGACAAACAGTCCCTTGCTGCCTAGCAATGTAATGGGAATTCCGCCTCCGACCATGATTGATTCTGTTGAGCCATCCGGCGTAAAAGGCACCTCGAACGGCGTTGCCAATAAGAAGGCTGCAATTGAAATCGCTCCGGCCGACAGGGCATCAACACCGTAGCTTTCCGCCAGCCGATAGGCGATCCCGAAAGCCGCAATCATTGCCATAATATCGAATGAAGCATTGACAGGATAGCCAAGCTTATCCGCCCACTGTTCCCCAAACACACTCGCCATAAAATCAGCATAACCGGGAATCGGCAGACTGGTTAAAATCAAAAAGACAGAACCGATAATAATCAGCGGCATGGTCAAAACAATTCCGTCACGCAAAGCGCTGAGATGCCGCTGCCCGGCAATTTTCCCAGCGACAGGCATGATTTTTTCTTCCATCACCCGAGTGAATGCGCTCATCTGAAAAGCCCCCTTTTTTCACTGCTTTGTAAACAACCTTTGCAATGTTTTCTTTATCTTATTTTGAAAACGCTTACAAATTCATGCGGAAAATTTCCTCTTTCTGCGGAAAAAATCTGCATTCTTCTGAACAACCCTGTCAATGAAAAAATCTTTCCTTCTTATTATCAAAATCACATTTTCCTCCGATATATATATCAAACATCATAGAAAAAGGAGAAGAACCATGAAAAACACGTTTTGCAAACTTGTTGTATCAGTCACTCTGTTTTTCAGTTTTCTCGCCCTTGGGCCTCTTGCACATGCAGAAACCAGCAGCGAGAAAGAGGTCATTGTGGTCTATAAAAACACAGACGGCAAGGAAACCGTTCTGGACAGTGATGCTGAGGTTGAGCAGCAGTATCAGCATCTTCCGGCGGTAGCTGTTACAGCAGATCCAGAGACAGTAAAAGAATTCAAACAGGATCCTGATATTTTGTATGTCGAAAACAATGTCACGTTCACCGCAGCGGACAATACAGACCTCAAAGTACTGTCAGAGAACGCCGACACCTCTGACAACTTCGAGCAATGGAATCTTGAACCGATTCAGGTCAAACAGGCTTGGAAGGAGGGGCTGACAGGCAAAAACGTCAAAATCGCTGTCATTGACAGCGGGATCTCTCCCCACGACGACCTGTCGATTTCCGGCGGGTACTCAGCTGTCAGTTACACCTCTTCTTACAAAGACGATAACGGCCACGGAACACATGTCGCCGGGATTATCGGCGCTAAGCATAACGGCTACGGAATTGACGGCATCGCACCGGAAGCACAAATATATGCGGTTAAAGCGCTGGATCAGAACGGCTCGGGAGATCTTCAAGGTCTTCTCAAAGGGATCGACTGGTCGATAGCGAATGGAATGGATATCGTCAATATGAGTCTTGGCACGTCTTCAGACAGCCAGATTCTTCATGACGCCATGGACAAAGCATATGAAAAAGGCGTACTGCTCGTTGCCGCAAGCGGAAATGAAGGAAACGGCAAGCCAGTAAATTACCCGGCGGCATACAGCAGTGTCGTTGCAGTGTCAGCGACAGATCAACACAATCAGCTCGCAGCCTTTTCAACAACAGGAAATCAAGTTGAATTTTCAGCACCGGGAACAGACATCACGAGCACGTATTTACATCAATATTACGCGACGGGAAGCGGCACATCCCAAGCGACACCGCACGCCGCTGCCATGTTTGCGTTATTAAAACAGCGTGATCCTGGCAACACGAACGTGCAGCTTCGCGCCCTCATGCAGAAAAACATCGTTGATCTCGGAATTACGGGCCGCGATCAGCAATTCGGCTATGGCCTGATCAGGTATAAAGCCCAGCAGGCAGATAAAGCGTACGCGGCGGCTGAGCAAGCGGTCAAAAAAGCCGAACAGACAAAAACACAAGCCGATATCGACAAAGCGAAAAAGCTCGTCAGCAAGCTGCCGAATTCCAGCGCCAAAAAAGCTTTGCAAAAAAGACTGGATAACGTTCAGGCATACAGAAATGTAAAAGACGCGAAGGACAAAGCGGCAAAGGCAGAAAAGTATAAAACCCAGCAAACCGTTGATACAGCACAAGCCGCGATCAACAAACTGCCGAACGGCACGGATAAAAAGAACCTGCAAAAACGGTTAGATCAGGTCAAGCGCTATATCGCATCAAAGCAAGCAAAGGACAAAGTCGCCAAAGCGGAAAAAAGCAAAAAGAAAACAGATGTCGGCAGCGCTCAATCGGCAGTCAGCAAGCTTCCGGCAGGCTCAGAAAAAACGTCCCTGCAGAAGCGTCTCAACAAAGTGAAAAGCAGCAATGTAAAAACGGCGCAGCAATCCGTCGCCGCAGCGGAAAAAAAATCAACTGACGCAAACGCGGCGAAAGCCCAAAAGGCCGTCAATGAACTTCAGTCCGGAAAAGACAAAACGTCATTGCAAAAACGGTTAGATAAAGTGAAGAAAAAAGTGGCGGCAGCTGAAGCCAAAAAAGTCGAAACGGCCAAAGCCAAAGTGAAAAAAGCGGAAAAAGACAAGACAAAAAAATCAAAAACAGCCGCTCAGTCCGCAGTCAATCAATTAAAAGCATCCCATGAAAAAACAAAGCTGCAAAAACGGCTGAACGCCGTTAAGCCGAAGAAATAATTGAAAGAACCTTTAAGACGAGTGTTACGTCTTAAAGGTTTTTTCGTCTGTTAAACTGTGTACGCAACCTTTTTCCCATTTGCTTCACAGGCTTTTCATACTATTGCTATCCTGCTGTGAACAGCATAAAATGAACGTTATTACAGATATCAACTGCATATTGCGGGATTGTGACTGGCAAGCAGGCAAGACCCAACGATGCAAAGGGAGTATTAGTGCCTAGAAAAAGAAAGGCATTTTAACTCTTCTTTTCGTGTTGGGCTCGTAACGGCGCCAATGACATTTCTGCTTTATATGTTTCGTATGCCCCGTCACCCGACGAGGGCATTTTTTGACGGCTCTGCACGCTTTACATTTTTCTCACTTTTTTCATTTTGATTGTCAACTTTTCATTTGATACGATGAACAAGCCGACTTTTCTTCAACAGAGGAGGTTTTTATTGTTTGCAAAAAGAAATTGCGAAAGAATTATTGCTCCTCGCAGGAGGAAAAAGCAACATTATCAGCATCAGCCACTGTACAACTCGTCTTCGTTTTGAAGTAAAGGATGAAACGAGAATCGACATACGTGCTATTGAAAATCTGCAAGGTGTGCAGGGCACCTTTTTCAGATATGGCCTGTTCCAGATTATTTTTGGGGCGGGTATCGTCAACAAAATTTATAAAGAAGTCGTTTGTGTGTGGGAGGCAGCGCCTTCTGAAGAGGCTGTTCAAGAGAAACATGCCAGACGCAAACTGAACCCCGTCACAACATTTGCTAAAACGCTGTCCGATATTTTCATGCCGATTATCCCGGCGATAACAGCAAACGGTTTGCTCATGGGGCTGATCGGCATGATTCGGGTCTTTCACTGGTTCTCTGCCGATAGCCCGTGGATCAAAATGCTGGATCTCGTGTCCAGCACCGCCTTTATTCTGCTGCCGATTTTGGTTGGCTTCAGTGCCGCCAGACAATTTGGCAGCAACCCATTTTTAGGGGCATTGATAGGAGGGCTTCTGACTCATCCTGATTTGCTTGATCCATCTATGCTCGGCAGCAAAACCCCCGCTTCCTTGGACATATGGGGGCTGCACATTCCATTGATGGGCTATCAGGGCGCCATTATACCGATTCTTCTCTCCATTTATATCATGAGCAAAATTGAGAAGCTTTTAAAAACGATTGTGCCCAAGTCACTTGATGTCGTGATCATTCCCTTTATCACTGTGATGGTGACAGGGTGTCTCGCGCTGATTGTGATGAACCCCGCCGCAGCTATCATCGGCCAGGTCATTTCACAATCAATTGAATACATTTATCACCACGCGGGCATTGCTGCCGGAGCTCTTTTCGGGGGCATCTATTCCACTATCGTTCTATCAGGCTTGCATCATAGCTTTTATGCGATTGAAGCGACTTTGCTTGCTGACCCTCATGTGGGTGTGAACTTTTTGGTGCCGATATGGTCAATGGCGAATGTGGCGCAAGGCGGAGCAGGACTGGCGGTTTTCTTCAAAACGAAGCAGTCAGGCCTGAAGAAAATCGCGCTCCCCGCTTCCCTTACCGCGTTTTTAGGCATTGTGGAGCCAATTGTTTTCGGAGTAAATGTGAAGCTGATCCGCCCCTTTATCGGAGCCGCTATTGGAGGCGCTCTCGGCGGGGCGTATGTAGTTGGGGCACACGTCGTTTCGAATTCCTACGGACTGACCGGCATCCCGATGATTTCAATCGTGCTGCCGTTTGGCATTGCGAATTTTGTTCATTATATGATCGGTTTTTTGATCGCGGCCGTCTCTGCTTTTATAGCTACATTGTTTCTCGGGTTTAAAGAAGAGACAGAATAACTGGATTTATTCGATTTCATTCATAAAACGGGGGATGAAAGGACAAAAGCTATGAAAATTAAAAGAATATTAAATCATAATGCAATCGTCGTAAAGGATCAAAATGAAGAGAAGATTCTCTTGGGTGCAGGAATTGCGTTCGACAAAAGAAAAAATGATATTGTTGATCCGTCTAAAATCGAAAAAACATTCGTCAGAAAAGATACACCTGACTATAAACAATTCGAAGAGATTTTAGAAACATTGCCGGAAGACCATATTCAAATCTCCGAGCAAATTATTTCCCATGCTGAACAAGAACTGAACATCAAAATCAACGAACGGATTCACGTTGCGTTTTCAGACCACCTCTCATTTGCGATCGAACGCCTGAGCAACGGAATGGTCATCAAAAATCCGCTGCTGAATGAGATCAAAGTTCTTTATCCGAAGGAATTCCAAATCGGCATGTGGGCTAGAGCGCTGATTAAAGAGAAACTGGGCATTGAGATTCCTGATGATGAAATCGGCAATATCGCCATGCACATTCACACAGCGAGAAACAACGCCGGCGACATGACACAGACACTTGATATTACAACGATGATCCGTGATATTATCGGCATTATTGAAACCCAGCTGTCGATCAACATTGTGGAGGATACCATTTCTTACGAAAGGCTCGTGACCCATTTGCGCTTTGCCATTCAGCATATCAAAGCAGGCGAAACCATTTACGAGCTGGATTCAGAAATGATCGCCATCATTAAAGAAAGATTCAAGGATGCTTTCCTATGCGCCAAAAGCATCGGCACATTTGTGAAAAAAGAATACGGCTTTGAATTTCCTGAAAAAGAATTGTGCTATATCGCCATGCATATTCAGCGCTTTTATCATCGGTCAGTGGCCCGCTGATAAACAAAAAACGCTTTTGATCATCTCAAAAGCGTTTTTTTCATATATAGATTATTGATTGATGGCCGGGTTTCCGATCGTATTCCACTTTGTATAGGACATGTAATGGAAATACTCATCACGATACGGATGTTTTGTATTGGAGTTCCAAGGCTTTTCTCCGCCGCAGAAGTGGACGATTGCCGGGTTTTCTCTCGTTTCATTATATTGCTTCCGTCCTAACAGTGTCGGAGGTGTTTTCAGTTTTAACATGATGTATGTTTGAGCGTTCCAGCGCGGATGAAGCTCATACCACTTATCATATAAGATCGCGTTCAGCGCATCTTGGTCATGTAACACAAGAAAATCTTCAGAACCGTTTTCATTGATAAAGTTGAGAACTTTTTCTGTGATGTTTTGCTTTCTCCAAGGTTCCATATCAATAACCATAATACCTGAGTTAAAATATTTTCCCGTGTCAGTGATATTCATTTCTTTCAAACGTTCATGCTGCCCCGCATCTTCCACAGCAGCAACGGTGTATGGAGCGATGTCCAAGTCCCATAGTTTCGAAATATCCTCAAGGACAAGTGCATCACAATCGACATAAATCATTCGCTTAATGCTCTCATCCTTAATTAAGTCAGGAATCGAAATGCGGTAATACGCCGCTTTTGTAATGTGGCTGCTTTCCACCGCATGTTCATACTGGTTGGCATCCACTTCTAAAAACTCAATCGGCACGCCGAACTTCAATGTGGTTTCTTCCAGCCTTTTTTTGTTATCAGGCTCAATTCCCCCATCAATCACATATAGCTTTACTTTTCTGTTCTGGTCCATGTTTGTCAATAAAGAAACGAACATCCCACCTAAATGACGAGCATAATTATCATCTGCGCATGATACGATATGCATAATTTCATCTTTCTTCAATGGTATTCATCTCCCTTTGTGTTGTACAAGTTACATTCCCTTTTTCAGAAAATTAAACACTAATCTCCAATATTTTTTTAAATAGAATGTGCTATACAACAAAAAAGGTGTTATTTTTTGAACATCCGATAAAGCCAATAAAGGATGAAAAAGCTCGCGATCGTAATGGCTTCAGCTGAGGCGATATACCATGGCCAAGGCCCGAGAACATCCAATAGCGAAGAGCCGCCCGGCTTTTTCGTTAAATACATATAATTCGCATTCAGCCAGCGGTCAACCAGATAAATGATCCCTCCGTACAGATTGACAATCAAAACAGTCACCCATAAAGAGCGCTGTCTGAGTCTGTACGTGCCAATCACCGCCATAAGCAGACAGGACAGAAACACGGACCCATGCGAAATAAAAAAGAGAATATACCGCACATGCGGAAATGAGAACATGCCAAGGTCTGGGGTCAGAAGCGCCTG
The DNA here is from genome assembly GCF_029536185.1 of Bacillus sp. B28. Lineage (NCBI taxonomy): Bacteria > Bacillati > Bacillota > Bacilli > Caryophanales > Bacillaceae > Bacillus > Bacillus sp. B28. The sequence continues at coordinate 3,857,974 of NZ_CP120511.1, forward strand.
AAGTGAGCTTCCGATGCCGACAAAATACAAAAACACAAACAGCTTTCTGCTTTTTGTCACCAGCATAATAGCTGATAAATACACAGACAAATCACTCAGCTGAAGAGGCAGAGAAGTCCGCACCGACCACCTGCCCGCGGCGATCATCCATATTTGGTAACCAATTTGTGAAGCAAGCAAAAGAAACACAAACAAATAGCGCAGAAATGTACTGAATGCCGGCCGGCTGACTGGCCGGCGGAACAAAAACAAAAGAATGGCAAGCATGCCGATCAAGCTTAATGTCAGTGCATGCTCTGTCGAAAACAGATGAAACGGATCGTGTTTATACACGCCTTGAACATATTTTTGCACAATTGCACCCCCGTCTGCGGGTTTTTCTTTATTGTGGTGTTCTTTTGGCTTTTTTTATGCAACCGAAAAATATAGGCTTGAAGTTCACCACCGTCTCTGCTACAATTCATTTCATAGCTAATGATTCTGATAATTTAAGGCGGCGACAAATGGAACGTTTAGATAAACAGCAGCAGCTTCGCAAAGAAGAGCATGACACACTCAGCAAGCTTAAACAAATGCCCGTTGAGTCACTCAACCTGGAAGCCATTTCGATCGCGACGAACCTGTATCGGTCTGCGCAAAGGCTCCGTGTCAAAATGGAGACTGAGGTTCTTTCTTCTTACAAATTATCTTGGACCGCTTTCTCCATTCTTTACGATCTATGGGTATGGGGCAAACTCGAAACGAGAAAAATCGCTGAGCTGTCAGGCATTTCAACAGCAACAGCAAGCAACGTGATCAAAACGCTCGAAAAAAAGGGCCTTTGCTCCAAAAGCATCGATACCAGAGATCGGCGACTTGTTTTTGTCACAATCACTGAATCCGGCAAACAAGCGATCGAAGACCTCTACCCCGAGTTTCACAAAGGGGAAACGGAATTGATTACGGGCATGACAAAAGAGGAGCAAAAAAACCTGACAGGACTGCTTAGAAAAGTAGCGGACAATCTTCATACATCATAAGCTTTGACGGGAATCCAGTAGCGGTTTGTCTCCCTGTTTCAGAGAGCCGGCGGAAGGTGCGAGCCGGCACACAGGCATACGCGAATTACCTCCCCGAGCTTTCTTTGTGAACGTTAGTAGCAAAGGACGGGAAACCGTTATTCGAATGAGCGGAAGACAATGTCTTCAACCAGGGTGGTACCGCGTGCATTGAGCCACGTCCCTTATCGGGATGCGGCTCTTTTTGTGTTTCTAAAAAAGGAGGAAGAACAATGAAAACATTTGATCAGCTCACAGCAGCACAGCAAAAAGAAGTCGAAAGACAGCTTGATCTATATATGACAGGCGCCCAAGAAGTCATACCGCCGGAGGAATTAAAGGCCAAGCTTGTCAAATCGATTGCGGCAGGCACACCGCTAAAAATCAAACTCGGATTAGACCCTTCTGCACCGGATGTTCATCTGGGACATACGGTCGTTTTAAACAAGCTTCGCCAATTTCAAGAAAACGGCCACATTGTGCAGCTCTTAATTGGCGATTTCACAGGAAAAATCGGTGATCCGACAGGCAAGTCCGCGGCCAGAAAACAGCTTACTGATGAAGAAGTCCGGCACAACGCCAAAACATACTTCCAGCAATTCGGGAAAGTGCTTGATCCAGAAAAAGTCGAGCTGCACTACAACTCGAAATGGCTGAAAACATTGCATCTGGAGGACGTTATTGACTTGGCAGGCAAAATAACAGTAGCCCGCCTGATGGAACGCGATGACTTTGAAGAACGCATCGCCATGCAAAAGCCGATCTCCCTGCATGAATTCTTTTACCCGTTGATGCAGGGATACGATTCCGTCGTTCTGGAAAGCGATATTGAATTAGGAGGAACAGACCAGCATTTCAATGTGCTGATGGGGCGGCATTTTCAAGAACGATACAACAAAGAAAAACAAGTCGTCATCCTGATGCCGCTTTTGGAAGGCTTGGACGGTGTTGAAAAAATGTCGAAATCGAAACACAACTACATCGGCATTGACGAACATCCGAACGACATGTACGGGAAAACAATGTCACTGCCCGACAGCCTGATGAAAAAATACATTCATTTGGCAACGGACTTGGAGCTTGAAGAGAAAAAACGGCTCGTGAAGGACTTAGAAACCGGCGCCGTTCACCCAAGGGATGCCAAAATGCTTTTAGCCAAAACGATTGTCCGAATGTACCACGGATTAGAAGCCGCTGAAGCAGCCGAACAATCTTTCAAAACAATCTTTCAGGAAAACAGCCTGCCTGAGGATATTCCGGCTGTGAACTGGAAAGGTGAGAAAACGATCGCGATGATCGATCTGCTCGTCACTCTTGACCTTCTCTCTTCTAAAAGCGAGGCGCGCCGCATGATTCAAAACGGCGGTGTCCGGATTAACGGAGAGAAAATAACAGACATTCACGCCGATGCAGAGATAGAGGAGAATATGATCATCCAGGTCGGCAAACGCAAGTTTTTAAAACTCCGATAATTTGATTTCCTGACGCTTATGAAATCGGCTTCATAAGCGTTTTTTTTGCAGGTATAAAGAACTGTCTTTTCAAAAATGCGCTTCAGTTTGCAGGAAAATCCTTTAGCATCCCGAAATATTCCCCATCCAAACATTAGGGGAGGTTCATGTTTATGAAAAAGCTTTTGACTGTAATGACGATGGCCGTTTTAACGGCCGGCACGGTTCTCTTGCCGGCACAGAGTGTCACCCCTGCTGCGCATGCTGTTCAAATATCAGATAGCCAGCGGGAGCTCCCATTCAAAGCAAAGCGTGCATATTCAACCATTTCACAGCTTAGTGAAACAATCGGCCCCAGAATAGCCGGCACATCTGCCGAAAAAAAGAGTGCCTTATGGATCGCTTCATCCTTGAAAAAATTAAAGCTTGATGTGAAGGTTCAACGATTCAGTATCCCTGACCGGCTTGAGGGAACGCTGTCTTCAGAAGGACGCGACATTCTTCTCCGGGCGGCATCCGGCTCAGCCCCGACTGAGGAAAAAGGTCTGACGGCTCCGCTTTACAATGCCGGCATTGGCTATCCAAAGGACTTCACCGCTGACGCCAAGGGTAAAATCGCCTTGATTTCCAGAGGAGACCTGACATATTACGAGAAAGCCAAAAATGCCCAAGACGCCGGAGCGAAGGCTGTCATCATTTATAACAACAAAGAAAGCCTTGTGCCTGTCACCCCAAATCTATCAGGACATACAGTCAGCATTCCTGTCGTCGGAATTAAGAAAGAAGACGGTGAAACTCTTATCCAGCAAAAAGAAGCAACCTTACAACTAAACGCATTCGCAAACCAAACCTCCCAGAACATCATCGGTATCAAAAAGCCAAAGAACATCAAAAACCCTGATATTGTGTACGTTACAGCCCATTATGACAGTGTTCCTTTCTCGCCCGGCGCAAATGACAACGGATCAGGCACATCTGTCATGCTGGAAATGGCACGCGTCTTGAAAAGCATTCCTTCTGACAAGGAAATCCGCTTTATCGCCTTTGGCGCTGAAGAGCTCGGCCTGCTCGGCTCCTCTCATTATGTAGATCATCTATCAGAAAAAGAGTTGAAACGAAGCGAAGTGAACTTCAACTTAGACATGGTGGGTACAAGCTGGGAGAATGCGTCTGAGCTGTATGTCAACACTTTGGATGGACAATCTAACGATGTTTGGGATTCCAGCCATACGGCAGCTGAAAAAATTGGATTCGACAGCCTGTCTCTGACACAGGGAGGCTCATCCGATCACGTGCCGTTCCATGAAGCCGGCATAGATTCCGCTAACTTTATTTGGGGAGATCCGGAAACAGAAGAAGTAGAGCCGTGGTACCATACCCCTGAAGACTCTATCGAACATATCAGCAAAGAACGCCTTCAGCAGGCTGGCGACCTTGTGACAGCCTCTGTCTATGAAGCTGTGAAAAAAGAGAAAAAACCAACCGGCAAGAAGGCACATATCAAGGCAAAAGCCTCTGATATTTATGAAGATATCAAATAAAAAAAGACGGCACATTGCTGCCGTCTTTTCTAATCCACTTCTTTCTTAATCCCCAGCATTTTTTCATCTAAATAGTGGGCAATCTCCGCCGCTTCCTTCAGCTCATCGGTTAAATGTTTAGGGACATCGTTGTTCAGTTTATAGTAGATTTTATGCTCCAAGCTCGCCCAGAAATCCATGGCGATGGTGCGGATTTGAATTTCTGCTTTGACGTATTCCACTCTGTTCGTTAAGTTCACAGGCATTTCAATAATCAAATGCAGGCTTCGGTAGCCGTTCGGTTTCGGATTCTGAATATAATCCTTTACCTTTACGATCCGCAAATCCTCATGCTGCTTCAGGACGTTCACGACATTATAAATATCAGAAATAAAGGAACAAATGATACGCACACCGGCAATATCGTGGATATTTTCCTTCATTTCTTGTGTCGTAATCTCGCAGCCCTTTCTCATGAGTTTATTTACGATGCTTTCAAAGCTTTTCACACGTGATTTTGTATGTTCAATCGGATTGTGGCCGTGAATTAAATTATATTCCTGACTGATAATCGAAAACTTTGTATCAAGTGCATCTAGCGCAAATTTATAAACTAACAGTTCGTTTTTCCAGTCTTCCATGACGGTTTTTAAATCGTCCATATGTGTTACAGATAAATCCATTTTCGTCATCTCCTTTAACGGATCTTTATCCGCTGTCCATGTACTAGACGTGCCTGCCTGCTGCTAGGTTCTATGAATTTTTTTACAAAATCCTGTCGAATGTAACAAAAAAAGACCGCACGAAAAGCGGTCTTCTTTCTTACCGGAAATAGCTGATCAATAATCCAATTGACAGCAGGAATCCGAAAAATGTATTGGTTTGCGCTGTGGATTTCATCGCCACAATCATATTCATCGGCAGTTCTTTTTTGACGAAGCCTTTCACCGCCTGAACCGGCTTAGGCACGCTCAAAAAGACGACAAACAGCCATGGGCTTGCAGCTCCGGTAATAACCAAGCCGACAACCCAAATATAAGCGACAGCAAACGATGCAGCCAGCAGAGTGACGGCTCCTTTATGCCCCATCAGGATCGCCAATGTTTTGCGTCCGCCTTTTTTATCCTCTTCGATATCACGAATATTGTTCGACAGGTTGATCGCGCCGACAAGAATCGCAATCGGAATCGAAATCAAAATGCTTTGCATATTGATCTTATCTGTCTGAATAAAAAATGAAATCAGCACAAACACCGAACCCATGCAAATGCCTGAGAATAACTCGCCGAACGGTGTATATGCAATCGGCAGAGGCCCGCCTGTATACAGGTAGCCTATCGCCATTCCGACGAGGCCGATGGCAGCCAGCCACCAGCTGCTGCTCATGCAAATATAAACACCGAGTAAAATGGCAATGCCGTATGAAGCAAGAGCTAATTGCAGAATCGTTTTGGGCTTCATACCATGTCTGACAATTGCGCCGCCGATTCCGACAGATTCAGCTGTATCTAACCCGCGTTTAAAATCGTAGTATTCATTGAATAAGTTCGTCGCGATCTGGATCCATAAGCAAGAAAACAGCATAGCCAGAAACAGCAGCAAATCAACCTTCACATAAAACATCGCCAAAACGGTTCCGAGAAGCACAGGAACAAACGACGCCGTTAATGTATGCGGACGCGTTAATTGCCACAGGATCTGCCCCATACTTTCTTTTTCCGGCGCTGTCTGACCCTCACCCTTATTTGTTTGGTTCATCTTCCTCTTCCTTTCTATTAAAAGGCTTACTTTTTTTCAGCCGGCCACTTGATGAAACTTGCGTTTTGCTTCCTTATCTATCATAATGACTTCTCCACCATTTCACAAGATACCTTAAGCGGGCGTTTTCCTTCTTATTATACGCTTTCTGCCCTGATTTCATTAGAGTTCTGCCTGCGCCTTTATAAACAGGAGCGGAAAATTTTTTTTAAATCATTTACGCTTTTTAAAAGTTAAAAAGTTCTCTTCATAACATTTATTCTTTCCTTTATAATGAATCAGTCAGAGAAACTTCATTCATCCTCTTTCAAAGATAAAAATTCACTTCTGAAGGCAGAAGCCGATATATAAATTTGAGGGATATTAGGGAAAATATGAAACTTTTTGCGCATCCGCTCGTCATATACTCATGTAATTGTCGAAAAAACGGGAAGGGAATTTGAATATGCTGCAATTGATGAAACAGCTGTATGAAAAACCCGCTGTCAAGTGGACATGTCATACAGGCTTTTATTTGTTGATACTGCTTGTTTTGTTTTTTATGTATGGTTTTCACACCGCGAATACCGGTTCTTATATTTATAACGATTTCTAATTGGAGAGAGAATAACAATGAAACTTTTAGATGCTATTCAAACACATGCGGAAAATTATCCGCAAACCGAAGCCTTCCGCTCTCAAGGCCAGTCGCTCACATATCAGGAACTTTGGGCGCTGTCTGACCGTGCGGCTGCCGCGATCAAAAAACGCGTTTCTGGAGAAAAGGGTTCTCCTGTTCTGGTGTACGGACATATGGAACCGCACATGATTGTCTCCTTTTTAGGAAGCGTCAAGGCGGGACATCCTTATATCCCGGTTGACTTGTCCATTCCGTCCGAGCGGATTGCGAAAATCATTGAAAGCTCGGGCGCCGAATTGCTGATTCACGTATCTGGTCTTCCTGTTGATATTGACAGCGGGCTGATTCAGACAGTTTCAGCGGAAGAACTGCTGGAAAACGAAGGCACTGTCAGCCGTGATCAATGGGTGGCGGGACACGAAACGTTTTATATCATTTACACTTCCGGAAGCACGGGCAATCCGAAAGGCGTGCAGATTTCTGCCGCAAACCTTCAAAGCTTCACAGACTGGATTTGCGCGGACTTCCCGATCAACGGAGGCAAAACGTTTTTAAATCAAGCGCCGTTTTCATTTGATTTATCCGTCATGGATCTTTATCCGTGCCTTCAGTCAGGCGGTACTTTACACTGCGTGACAAAGGACGCCGTGAATAAGCCGAAGATCTTATTCGAAGAGCTCAAAAAGTCCGGGCTGAATATATGGACATCGACGCCATCCTTTGTGCAAATGTGCCTGATGGATCCTGGATTTTCACAAGATCTGCTTCCTGAGGCGGACACATTTATGTTTTGCGGTGAGGTTCTCCCGGTTTCTGTAGCCGAAGCGCTGCTTGAGCGTTTCCCGAAAGCGAGAATCTTTAATACGTACGGTCCGACTGAGGCGACAGTCGCTGTTACGTCCGTTGAAATTACAAGTGACATCATCAGCCGGCACGAATCTCTGCCAGTCGGCTTCGCCAAACCGGATATGAACATTTTGATTATGGATGAACAGGGGAACCAGCTCCCGGATGGAGAAAAAGGCGAAATCGTCATTGCAGGCCCGAGTGTAAGCCGCGGCTATCTCGGTGAGCCTGAGCTGACAGATAAAGCGTTCTTCTCTTATGAAGGCCAATGGGCATACCGAACTGGGGATGCTGGTTATATACAAGATGGTCAGATTTTCTGCCAAGGCCGCTTGGATTTCCAGATTAAACTTCACGGGTACCGAATGGAGCTGGAGGAAATTGAGTTTCATGTGAGACAGTCTCAGTACGTGCGCTCAGCTGTTGTGATTCCGTATCAGCCAAACGGAACTGTCGAATATCTGATAGCTGCAATTGTGCCTGAGGAGCACGAATTCCAGAAGGAGTTCCACCTGACGAGTGCGATTAAAAAAGAGCTTGCCGCTTTCCTGCCGGCTTATATGATTCCGAGAAAGTTCATTTATCAGGATCACATTCAAATGACGGCTAACGGCAAAATTGACCGGAAACGCATCCGCGAAGAGGTTCTTGTATGACGCCTTACAGCTCGTTTTTATTCTTTATATTGCTTGGCATTCTTCTTCTGCCGACCATCATTCTCGGCTTGAACGGAAAAAGATTTCAGGCATACAACATGTTTATATCCATTCTTATATTGGCTCTGATTTTCTCGCACGACTTACACGGCGTCATCGCCCTGTGTCTGTTTACCATATGGCAGGTGCTCCTGATCAGCGGCTACCTGGCGTACCGGCAGAAAGCGAACAGCGGCTTTGTCTTTTGCTCGGCTGTTATCGCGTCTATTCTGCCTTTATTCTTGTCAAAAATATGGCCGTTTCTTTCTCATCCGCAGCCGCATCATACGCCTCATAACCTGATCAGCTTTTTAGGGATTTCGTATTTAACCTTTAAAGGCGTTCAGCTGATTATGGAAGCGAGAGACGGGCTGCTGAAGGAACAGCTTCCGCTTCACCGTCTGCTGTATTTCATCCTGTTTTTCCCGACGATTTCTTCCGGTCCGATTGACAGGTACCGCAGATTCGTCAAGGATGAGCAGAAGGCATGGACAAAAGAGGAATATGCCGATCTGCTGTATACGGGGATTCACAAGATTTTCATTGGATTCCTTTACAAGTTCATTATCGGCTATGCGATCAATACGTATTTCATCATGAACCTTCCGGCGATCACGCACAATAAGATTCTCGGGAATCTGCTATATATGTACGGCTACAGCATGTATTTATTCTTTGATTTTGCCGGCTACACGATGTTTGCCGTCGGGGTCAGCTATATTATGGGGATTAAATCGCCGGAAAACTTTAATAAACCGTTTATCAGCAAAAATATTAAAGATTTCTGGAACCGCTGGCATATGTCTCTGTCATTTTGGTTCAGAGACTATGTATTTATGAGATTTGTATTTTGGATGACAAAGAAAAAGTGGATCAAAAACCGTATGGCCGTCTCAAACATCGGGTATTTCCTGCTGTTTATGCTGATGGGGGTTTGGCACGGCCTTGCGCCGCAATATATCATCTACGGCCTCTATCACGCCGTCCTGATGACGTGTTACAACTTTTTCGAGAAGTGGAATAAGAAATATAAATGGCTCCCGTCCAACCGCTGGACAACGATTCTCGCTATTGTGATCACGTTCCATTTTGTTTGCTTTGGGTTTTATATTTTCTCAGGAAAGCTATTTCATCACCATCATTAAAGGAGATTAGAAAACTATGGATTTTAAACAAGAGGTATTAGACGTTTTAGCAGAGGTTTGCCAGGATGACATCGTAAAGGAAAACCCTGATATTGACATTTTTGAAGAAGGTTTGCTTGATTCTTTTGGAACAGTAGAATTGCTGCTTGCGATTGAAAACCGTTTTGATATTCTGGTGCCGATCACTGAATTCGACCGGGATGTATGGAATACGCCTAATCACATTGTAAACCAGCTGTCTGAGTTGAAATAATGAAAAAGCGTTTTTTCGGTCCAATTATTTTGGCGTTTATTCTATTCGCAGGCGCCATCGCAGTTCCATCTTCATGGCTGACAGGCTTCATCACCGATAAGCGGGTGAAAGAATCAGCAACAGCCTTGAATCCGAGTATGTTTCAAGGGCTATATTTACAAAATCAAATGCTCAAAGATCCGACATATCTTCCGATTTACGGGTCTTCTGAGCTTTCCCGGCTGGACGAGTTCCACCCATCCAATTATTTCAAAGTAAACAATGAGGGATTTACGCCTTACCTTGTCGGCAAAGGCGGGTCCCAGTCATTGATACATTCCTTAAACTTCGCTGCCCATATGGATCAGCTGAAGGGCAAAAAAATGGTTTTCATCGTTTCTCCGCAGTGGTTTATTAAGCGCGGGTCTGATGAACAGCATTTTGCGCCGAACTATTCCGCGCTTCAAGGGCTGGATTTGGCTTTTAACGAGCAGATCGACCCTGACGTCAAAAAGAAAATGATGAAGCGTATGCTGCGCTTCAAAGCTGTTCAAAACGATGCTGTACTTTCCGAGCTTTATAAGGCGATAGTGAATGGCCAGACATGGAAAGTGAACGCGCTGAAGCCGGCGGCAAAAGTATATTACAAGATGCTAGAAAAGAAAGACCTTTATTATTCAACGACGGAAACCACGGGACCAAAGCGTTATATCTCACAATCCGTGAAGGATAAGTCATGGTCTGAATTAAATAAACTGGCCGATGAATCAGGCAAACGCCACTCCGGGTCTAATGATTTTCACATCGACAATCCTGTTTATAAAAAGCTGAAGCCGAAAGTGCCTAAGCTAAAAGGAAAAAACAAAGGCAGATCGTATGCGAAGTCACCGGAATACGGCGATTTTGAGCTGATGCTTAATATCCTGAAAGACGCGGGCGCAGAGCCTATGTTTGTCACCATCCCTGTTAACGGAAAATGGTATGACTACACAGGCTTCCCGAAAAAAGGGCGCACTGACTATTATGAAAAGGTCAATAAACAGATTAAAGCGAAGGGCTTCCAAGTCGCTGATTTTTCAGGTCATGAATATGACCCTTATTTTATGAAAGATACCATCCACATCGGCTGGAAAGGCTGGGTATATGTGGATAAGGCAATTGATGAATTCTATAAAACCGGAAAGGTTACTTCATCGTGAGCATCTATTAGGACGCGGCTGCATATTTCCTGCTAAGATTTGAAATAGTAAAGGAATCACAGCCAGCTTGATAAGAGGTGTTACATCAATGAAGATAACAGACAATACGGTTTTGATCACAGGCGGTTCAGCAGGCATCGGGCTTGAACTGGCAAAACGGCTGCTTGAGCTCGGGAATGAAGTGATCATTTGCGGACGCAGCGAAACGCGTCTTGCAGAAGCGAAAAAACAGCTCCCAGCCCTCCATACAAAACAATGCGATGTCGCAGACCGCACGGAGCGTGAGGCATTGTTTGAATGGGCCCAGAAGGAATTTCCAAAGCTGAACGTTCTCGTTAACAATGCGGGCATTCAAAAGGAAATCGACTTTAAAAAAGGGACTGAGGAGCTCTTTGTGGACGGGGATGAAATTGAGCTGAATTTTCAAGCGCCTGTCCATTTATCAGCTCTTTTTACGCCTCACTTGATGAATCAGCCGGAAGCGGCAATTGTTCAGGTAACATCCGGGCTCGCGTTTAACCCGTTAGCTGTTTATCCGGTGTACTGTGCAACAAAAGCGGCGCTCCACTCCTTCTCACTCACGCTCAGACACCAGCTTCGCGATACAAGCGTTGAAGTGATCGAGATGGCGCCGCCTATGGTTGACACGGGATTAAATCAAAAATCACGTAATAAGCAAGGTCTGGCGTACCGCGGCATGACACCTGAAGAATATGTCCAATATTTCTTAGACGGCTTAAAAGAAGGCAAACAAGAGATTACAAATGAACGTGTCGAAGGTTTGCGGAATGCGGTCCGTGCCGATTACGACAGAGTATTTGAACAAATGAATGCGCAGGAGAATTAATTTCTCCTGCTTTTTCTTATAAATTTTTTACAAATTTGAGCAAACCTATTGCGATTATTTGGTGAAGGTATACAATAGAATATAAAATATTTTCAAATAAGTTTGATAATATAAACAATTTAACAACAGGGAGATTGACCATGACTAAACAAACGATTCGAGTTGAATTAACATCAGCCAAAAAACCGAAACCAGATCCAAATCAGCTTTCTTTCGGAAGAGTGTTTACAGACCACATGTTTGTAATGGACTACGCATCTGATAAAGGCTGGTACGATCCGAGAATCATTCCTTATCAAGCCGTTTCAATGGACCCGGCCGCAATGGTCTATCACTATGGCCAAACGGTGTTTGAAGGCTTAAAGGCTTACGTCACAGAGGATGACCATGTTCTGCTTTTCAGACCGGAAAAAAATATGGAGCGCCTGAATAAATCAAATGACCGCATCTGTATTCCGCAAATTGATGAAGAACAGGTTCTTGAGGGTTTAAAACAGCTGATCGCTATTGATAAAGACTGGATTCCAAATGCGGAGGGCACGTCCCTTTACATCCGTCCATTCATTATCGCAACCGAACCTTTCCTTGGTGTCGCGGCATCTCATACGTATAAGCTCTTTATCATCCTTTCTCCGGTCGGCTCATATTACAAAGAAGGCATTAAGCCTGTCAAAATTGCTGTGGAAAGTGAATTTGTCCGTGCGGTAAAAGGCGGAACGGGAGATGCGAAAACCGCAGGAAACTACGCTTCAAGCTTAAAAGCGCAGCAGGTAGCAGAAGAGAAAGGATTTTCTCAGGTTCTCTGGCTGGACGGCATTGAGAAAAAATACATCGAAGAAGTCGGCAGCATGAACATCTTCTTTAAAATCAACGGTGAAATTGTGACACCGATGCTGAACGGCAGCATTCTGGAAGGCATCACGCGCAATTCCGTCATTACTTTGCTTAAGCATTGGGGGCTTCCGGTATCAGAACGAAGAATTGCCGTTGATGAAGTCATCCAAGCCCATAAAGACGGCGTTCTTGAAGAAGCCTTCGGAACGGGTACAGCGGCTGTTATTTCTCCAGTCGGCGAACTGATCTGGAATGACGAAACACTGTTGATCAACAACGGTGAAACGGGAGAAATCTCTAAAAAGCTGTATGACACGATCACAGGCATTCAAAAGGGTACAGTTCCTGATGAATTTGGATGGACGACTGAAGTCGCAACGCTCACTGAAAGCAAATAAACAAAAAACCGGCCCAAAACGGGCCGTTTTTTTATGCTTCAATTTTGTTAAAGAACTGCGGCAGATGTGCTTTGTGCGCCTCCAGCATTTCGTCTAAGATCTGTTTGGCCACTGTGTCGGATGGTACGAGAGGGTTAATCGTCATGGCAAGCAGCGCTGTTTGGTAGTCGCCTGTGACAGCCGCTTCCGCCGCGACACGCTCAAATGATTTGATTTGCTGGACGAGACCGCGGACAGATACTGGCAGATCGCCTACGGCGATTGGCTTAGGGCCATTTTTCGTCATCACGCAGTTTACTTCAACAGCGGAATCATCTGGAATGCTTGCAATCGCACCGTTATTGACCGTGTTCACCGGCTGAATGTCGTGTTTATCATTGTAAATGGAGCTGATGAGGTTGCACGCTGCATCGCTGTAGTAAGCACCTCCGCGTTTTTCAAGCTGCGGCGGCTTGATCGCTAAATTTGGATCTTTATAAAGCTCGAACAGCTCTTGCTCTACCTTTTGCACCACTTCAGCACGGGTGCCTTCCGTTTGTGATGCTTCAAGCTCGTGCTCGAACATTTCTTTTGTTTTGAAATAGTAGCGGTGGTAGCCGCAAGGGATCATATCGAGTGCTTTTAAGAATTCTGGCTCCCACTCAGCGCCGGAGATGTTTTTCATTGTCATTGCGTTTTTCGGGTCACCCATCGCTTCAATGACTTTATCCTTCACGCTGACGCCGTCTAAGAAGACGTCCATTCCAAACACCATATGATTCAATCCGGCAAATTGAACCTCTACCCGGTCGACATCTACATCGAGCGCTTTCGCTACGCCCATTTTGATGCCGATCGGGACATTGCAGAGACCGACGACTTTCTTCAGGTTGGAGTAGCGAAGCAAGGCCTCCGTCACCATACCTGCCGGATTTGTGAAATTGACGAGCCATGCGTTCGGACAAAGCTCCTCGATGTCCTTCGCAATCTCTAGGATGACCGGAATGGTGCGCAATCCTTTAAAGAGTCCTCCCGGGCCGTTTGTTTCCTGGCCGATGACGCCATATTTTAATGGAATGCGCTCATCCATGGCTCTCGCCTGGAGCAATCCGACCCGGAATTGAGTCGTCACAAAGTCTGCATCTTTCAGCGCTTCCCTCCTGTCCAAAGTGAGGTGAATGTCGATCGGGACACCGGCTTTTTCAACCATCCGCTTGGCGAGCGTGCCGACAATGTTCAATTTTTCCTCGCCTTCAGGAATATCAACGAGCCATAATTCACGTACAGGCAGCTCTTTGTACCGTTTGATTAAACCTTCCACAAGCTCCGGTGTATAGCTTGAACCTCCGCCAATCGTTACAATTTTCAATCCTTTTGTCATATGCTTGCTCCCCCTTGCACGGTGATTTTTTCATATAGCTCAATGAATTCAGCCGCCAAATCCTTGACTGTCATGGCATTCATTAAATGATCCTGTGCGTGGACCATCAGCAGTGTCATTTCTGTTTTTTCTCCGCCCGCTTCACTTTGGATTAGCTCTGTCTGATAATGATGGGCTTTTGATATTTCATCCGCAGCTTCTTGAAGCTTACTCCGCGCCTCTTCGCTGTCGCCGTTTTTCGCGGCGGCGATCGCTTCCATTGCGGAGCTCCTTCCGTTTCCTCCGTGAAGAATGATTTGAAAAATAATTTGCTCCATTTTCTCATTCACACCACTCACTCCTTTCTTTACAAAGCCGCCTCTTTGTCGTCTGAAACAGCAGGCGTTTGAACGAGTTCTAATTCGTTTTCTTCCTTCAGCTTCTGTTTATCCCACATTCTGAAGAACGGGTAGTAGACAACAAAGGAAACGGCGATATTAATGGCTTGCATGACCGCGCCTGATACTTTGCCTCCTGTCGCTAAGTAGCCTGAAAAGATCGGCGGCATGGTCCACGGGACTGCGATACCCGCAGGTTTGGCGACAAGTCCGGTGCTCATTCCGATGTATGTGAGTGTCAGTGTGATAAGCGGCGTGACGATAAACGGAATCAAGAGCATCGGGTTCATGACGATCGGCATTCCAAAAATGATCGGTTCGTTAATATTGAAGACCGCCGGGCCGACCGCAAGCTTTCCGAGCTGCTTCATTTGTTTGCTTCGGGCGCGAAGGAACATCGTGACAACCAGTGCAAGAGTGGCACCGCTTCCGCCGATATTGACCCAGATATCGAAAAATTGCTGGGTGAAAATCTTAGGCAGCTCCTCACCGGCTTGGAACGCGATCCGGTTGACATCCATGGCGCCGTACCAAATCGGTGCCATGACGCCGCCGACAATGTTAGCGCCATGAAGACCGCAGGCCCATAAAAGCATTTTGACGGCTTCTGCGATAAGGCTGCCCCCGAGGCTTCCGCCAAGAATGGAGAGCGGCGTCCCCAGTAAAACGCTTACAATATTATGAAGGCTTTCAAACGGTGTCGCTTCAACAATCAGTCGTGCTGCCCAAATCAGGAAGATGACGGCAAAGCCGGGGATTAAAGCGACAAATGACTTGCTGACCGCCGGCGGAACACCATCCGGCATTTTAAAAACCATATTGCGCTGGATAATGAGACGGTAAATCTCTGTTGACACCATCGCGATAATCATGGCGACAAACAGGCCTTTACTTCCCATCAGCGAAAGCGGAATACCGCCGCTGACCATCATCTCTTTCGTCGAGCCATCCGGCGTAAACGGCACTTGATACGGTGTCGCTAAGAGGAAAGCCGCAAGGGAGATGGCACCGGCTGACAAGGCATCGACCCCATATTTCTCCGCCAGCCTGTAGGCGATGCCGAATGCGGCGACAAGCCCCATAATTTCAAAGGTGGCGTCAACCGGGTAAGCGAGCTTCTCAGACCAGGCGCTGCCGAACGTTTTTGCCATAAAATCGGCATATCCGGGAATTGGGAGGTTGCCGATGATGAGGAAAAAGGAGCCGATGATAATAAGCGGCATTGTTAAAATGATACCGTCACGGAGCGCCTGCAAATGACGCTGCCCCGCAATTCTTCCCGCTATAGGCATGACCTTCTCTTCTAACAACTGATTGACTTTATTCACATAGCCCGCCCCTCTCTATGACGCGTTTCCAAGCTGTTCAGCCGATTTCAGCACTTCCGCTCCGTTGCACGTCCCATAATGGACTGTGTTAATGACGTCTACCGGAACACCCTTTGATTCTCCTAGTTTTTTCAGCTGAGGAAGCAGGTAACGGACTTGCGGGCCGAGGAGCAATACATCCGCTTTATCGATATGATTTTGTACAGAATCACCTGATACTGCCCAAATGGTATAGTCTTTTCCTTGTTCCTGCGCACTTTTTTCCATCTTGCTGACGAGTAAGCTTGTTGACATGCCTGCTGCACAAACGAGTAATATATTCATGTAATAGACCCCCTAAGAGTTTGATAGAATTTGTATGTCCTGCTGTTGATAACATCATATTATGAAATCGCTTTCATAAACACTCAAGGTTTTTCCGCAGGAAACGGAAAAAAGGTATATCCAGGCTGTCAGTTTATCGTTTTTTGTCAAACACATCGGAGAGCTCTTGGTACGTGCGGCTTTTTAACAGCTGGCTTACCGCTGCCGGATCATCCAAAATGCTGCCGAGCAGTTTATACATGCTTTGCAAATCCGCTTTGTTTTCCTTTTCGACACAAAGCAGGCAAACAAATTGAACCCGTTTATTCTCCCAGTCTATCGGCTTTTTGAGCGTACAGACGGCCCAAAATGTCGTTTGCGTCTGCGGGACGAGCGGGTGCGGAATGGCCACGAGGTTGCCGAAGCACGTTGGCGACATCTCTTCTCTATCAAATACAGAATCTATGAGCTCCTTATTCGCATAGCCGCCGTCCACTGCTTTCTGACCTAAAAATTGAATCACTTCTTCTTTCGAACGCAGATCCTTCTGGAAAAAAACGAGATCCTTTTTGAGATAGCTGACAGCTTTTTCTTGCTCATCATTGAGAATGGATTCTATTTTTGTAAAATCGGTTCCGCCTAAGATGGTGTTTACCTTCAGTACAGGCACAGGGAGTTCTTTTTTGATCGGAATGGTGCTGACGACAAAATCAATCGATTCATAAGACAACTGGTCAAGACTGTAATATTCAGCCGTGCCGAGAATATCGATCCGTTTGCCGAAGTGGGAGCGAAGTTTTTCCCTCAGAAGCTGGGCGCTTCCCGCACCTGATGCACAAACGATGATGCAGCGCTTCGGCGGGCTTTCTGTTTTCTTCCGTTCAATTGCGGCGCCGAAGTGCAGCGCTAAATAACCGACTTCATTTTCATGAATATCGATGCCCGTTTTTTCTCTTATGACGATTCCGGCGATGATTCCGGCCTCAAAGGCGAGAGGATAATTTTCTTTGATCGCTGCCAGCATTGGATTTCTTAGATTCATGCCATACCGGTTGCGGGTGACAGCGGGTTTTACATGCAGTGCTAAGCCAATTTTCAGCTCTTGATCATGCAGGATGCCGAGCTTTAATTCTCGGTCGACCGCTTCGATCATGGCGGCAGTCAGCCGATCTGTTTCTTCATCTATTGAAAATTCGACTTCTCCGCACTGCGGCTGTGTCATTCGTTTCGTGCCGAGAAGATGCATGGCGATATAAGCCGTTTCATTTTCCGGAAACGTGACGCTAAGGGCTGATTCCAGTTCTTTCACAATGGCTTCAGCAGCCTGGTATTCTTTTTGATGCAAAATGTGATCCATATCTTCCGGGAAAAGAGAAACATAGTGTTCCGTTCTGATCCGCTTACAGGCGATGGCGATATGAATGATGAGGTTATTCAATCCAAGGTTAGACAGAGGAATCCGGTCATTTTTAATCTTTCTCATAATCACAGAATGGATGATCTCGACTTCTTCCTTTGGCAAAATATCAGCCTTTTCATTCAGAACATCAATCTCTGTTTCTCTTTCATCAACAATATACTCCGCCATACAGTACCTCATCTGCACCTCGTCTCCGCGCAGCTTGAAGCCGTAATTCGGGCGTGTTTCCATGACAATGCGGTAAGGAAGCAGCCGTTTCTTCACTTCCTTTAAATCGGTTTGGAGTGTAGATTTTGAGATAAAAAGTTCTTCGGCCAGCTCATCCAGCTTGAGATAATGCTCCGCCAGCAGCAGCCGTTTCATGAGATATGTAATCCTCTCCTCGGGAAATACCGGCAGCCCCTTTTTCTGCTGAAACGCGTCTTGCAGCAGCGTTCTAAAGGTCTGCTCGTCATGAATGCGCAGCTTGTATCCCGAGCCTCTTACCGATTGAACCAAGGCGCCATGGCCGCTTATCACATCTTGGAGTTCCTTTATATCATTGCGGACCGTCCGCGTCGTCACATGTAAATGTGCGGCAAATACCGAGCTTGTCACCGGAACTTCAGCCGCCATCAATAAGCGCAGAATTTCACGAAGTCGCCCATGCAGCATGAGAAAAACCTCCTATCAAGATAGATGCAGGAATAACATAAGTAGGCAGAAAGGATGTGGTGAAGGAAAAGCGAAATGTATATAAATTCTATAATGGGGAGAAATGCAAGTCAATGAACATCGGGAGGACAGGAGGAAAACAGACCCATAAAAAAACAGCCGGGATCAGCCGGCTGTTCGGGATGCGGACATGTTCTTTTGTTTAGACGCCTTGCGGTCCTTCATGATTTTTCGAACAACCGGGTAAATGACCGGCGCCCATTTGATAACGGTTTTGATCATTTTTTTCAAAGCTCCGATTCTCCCTTCTTTTTTCTCAACCATTCCCCTGATTCCCCTTTGCTTAAACATGCTAACGCGACACGTACCTGTTTCCCGTCACCCAGAAACGCCACGGATAATCGCGCGCCTCTCCGCTGTTGTCGATGCCGATGCGCGGGCCGGTTGACATGGCTTCCGGTGTGTACCCGCTTTCAATGTAAAGCGGCTGTTCCGTGATCCAGCGTCCGTAGTCATTCATCGTGACGCCAAGCGCTTTCGTTAACTTTCCGGGACCATTTGTCCATTCTCTCGGACGCCGGCCAGGCCTTCTTTCCTCCATTAACAGCTGGCCTTCATGAGGCTCAATCGCCCTGATTAATACCGCTTGCGGAACATCCTCTTCTGCGGCAACGACGTTCAGCAATGTATGGGTGTGCATCACATACGTATACACACGGCCAGCTTCAGCAAACATAATCTCAGTCCGCTTCGTCCGGCGGTTGTTAAAGCTGTGGGCTGCTCTGTCCCCGGCTCCCATATAGGCCTCTGTTTCCACAATAAAACCTGAAGCTGTCCCTTCATCCGTTTCCTTTACCAAAAGACAGCCGAGAAGAGAAGGAGCCAGTTCTAGGGCCGTTTTTTGATAGAACTCGATGGGCAGCGGATTTTTTTTTCTGGTCACGAATGTCGTACTCTCCTTTTTTCGTTTTGGTAATTGTACCATTCCCGAAGCAGCTAAAAAAAAACTTCAGTTTTAAAATTCTTCCATTAAGGGCATATTGTTACCGTTCAAAAAGGAGGCTCAACCAATGAAAGATGATCATCAAAAAGAGTATCACGGCACAAATGTCGAAGGAAGTGAGGATGCGCTTTCTCATAAGACATCCGGGAAAAACGAGTCAGAGGATACCTTGACGAACAGACAGGGGCATCCTGTTACCGACAACCAGAATGTGAGGACGGTCGGGAACAGAGGGCCCACAACGCTGGAGAATTACGATTTTCTCGAAAAGATCAGCCACTTTGACCGAGAACGCATTCCCGAACGTGTTGTGCATGCCAGGGGTGCAGGCGCACATGGGTATTTCGAAGCCTATGGCAGTTTTGGAGACGAGCCGATTTCGAAGTACACACGAGCGAATCTTTTCCAGGAAAAAGGAAAGAAAACGCCGGCATTTGTCCGTTTTTCCACGGTGAATCACGGAAAACATTCACCTGAAACCTTACGGGACCCGCGCGGCTTTGCCGTTAAGCTTTATACCGAAGACGGAAACTGGGATTTGGTCGGGAACAACCTGAAAATCTTTTTTATTCGCGATCCGCTGAAATTCCCGGATCTTGTACACGCGTTTCAGCCTGATCCGGTGACCAATATCCAAGATGGTGAACGTATTTTCGACTTCATTTCTCAATCTCCTGAAGCGACACATATGATCACATTCTTGTTTTCGCCTTGGGGCATTCCCGCCAACTACCGGCAGATGCAGGGTTCAGGCGTTCATGCCTACAAATGGGTGAATGAGGAAGGCAAGGCCGTTCTTGTGAAATACCATTTTGAACCGAAACAGGGCATCCGCAACCTGACACAGAAGGAAGCAGAAGAGATTCAGGGGAAAAACTTCAACCACGCGACACAGGATTTGTATGAAGCGATTGAAAACGGAGATTATCCGGAATGGGAGGTGTATGCCCAAGTCATGAGTGATGACAAGCATCCGGAGCTCGACTTTGATCCGCTTGATCCGACTAAGCTGTGGTATAAAGAGGACTTCCCGTGGAAGCCGATCGGCAAATTAGTGTTAAACAAAAACCCTGAGAATTACCATTCTGAAGTAGAACAGGCTTCATTCGGTACAGGGGTCCTTGTCGACGGGCTTGATTTTTCTGATGACAAATTGCTTCAAGGCCGGACGTTTGCCTATTCCGATACGCAGCGGTACAGAGTTGGCGCAAACTACCTGCAGCTGCCAATCAACTCACCGAAAAAACACGTCGCGACCAACCAGCAAGGGGGGCAAATGCAATACCGCGTGGATATCGGCGAAGGTCAAAATCCGCATGTAAACTATGAACCGTCAATTATGGGCGGGCTGAAGGAAGCGAAGCAAGATGGTAAAGACCACACCCCGCATGTCGAAGGTAACCTGAAGCGGGAAGCGATCGACAGAACGAACAATTTCGGACAAGCCGGTGAAACGTACCGGAGATTTACTGAGTTTGAGCGTACTGAACTCATCACAAATCTGGTCAATACGCTTTCAACCTGCAGAAAAGAAATTCAGGAGCAAATGATTGAGAATTTCACAAAAGCCGATCCGGACTACGGAAAACGCGTTGCGGAAGGGCTGAAAAAGGCTTCAGAAAATAACAGCAACGGACCGATCGGCACGACAGAAACGGCTCAAGCCGCCGAGCAGGCTGAACAGGAAAGCCATCCGTCTGATCCGTATTAACACCAAGAACAGGACTTTTTGAAGTCCTGTTTTTTATTTCCCTATTGAAACGTTTTCACTCATTGTGTTGTACTGGAAGAAAAGAGGTGGTGAGAGCATGGAAATACAGCAGCCGCTGATGCCTCAGCAGAAAACAATCGGTGCTTTAGATCACGCCGTTTTCTTATGCATGGTATTTTGTTTTTGGTTTTCGGGCTATATTTACGTTCCTGTTTTCAGCCTGTATTTGGAGGATCTGCACTTTTCATACGGAGCGATCGGCATGATTCTTGGAAGCTATGGGGTGACCCAAATCCTGCTGCGGTTCCCGCTTGGGCTTCTGTCAGAAATTCTTTTTTCTCTGCGCAAGTCATTGTTAATCGCCGGCTTTGGATGTTCCATTCTCAGCAGCGTGCTTTTTCTTGCGTTTGATTCTTTTTTCTTCGTCCTGACCGCCCGGCTTCTCGCGGGGATTACAGCATCCATGTGGGTGATGGCGACGATTCTATACACTCATTATTTCAAAGATGGCAGTGCCTCAAAAGCAATGGGCATCATGCAGTTTTTTACCGTCATGCCTCAGTTTGTCAGCATTGTGTTCTGTGGGCTTGCAGCAGCGCATTTAGGCAGGCAGGTTCCGTTTTGGATGGCACTGACTGCTTCGGGCATCGGCCTTGTGATATGCTGCTTTATGAAAGATCCGTCGACTTTTCCCGCTCATCACAAGACTGTCCGTATGCCGCAATACATCAGGGACACATTGCGGCTGCCGAAGCTGAAGCTTTTCACGATTCTATCTATGACCGCACATGCCGTGCTATTTATGACGGTGTTTGGTTTTACGCCGCTTTACACGAATCAGCTCGGAATGGGAGACATCGAACTGCTTTGGGTGATGAGCGCCTTTTTTCTCCCTCATGCAGCGGCTACCCTGAGCTTTTTGTTTTTGCGTTTTACCGGAAGAATCGCCTATGTCACCTTGCTGATCTGTTTTGCTGTCATTGGAGTCTGTTTGATGTTCGTTCCTTTTTCAGCTTCATTGCTCACGGTTTGCATGACCCATGCTTTCATCGGTCTGGCGCTTGGCCTTGTGTTTCCCCTATTGTTAAGCCGGGTCGTCGATATCAGCTCAGCGCGTTTAAAAATGTCAGCCATGGGATTTTATCAATCGTTTTATGCACTGGGCATCTTTACCGGCCCCCTTCTCGCCGGAAAAATCGCACAGGTTTTCGGTTTGCCGGAGGTATTTTATGGAGCCGGATTGATGGCATTGGCCGCTATGATGATGATGCTGGCCACAAAGCGGAAACTGATCAGTTAATAGCTTTCATACCGCCGGAAGCGCCACACAGAAAAAACGGCCAGAAGCACGATGCACAGAATGGAGAATGTGAGCGACCATCCGAAAAAGTCCGCCCGCTCTCCATGAAGCAGAATATGCTCCGCCTGCTTGCAAAGCTCAGCCGGCAGCCATTTCGCACCATCAGGAAAAAGCGAGACAGCAAAGGAAACGGCAGCAGTCAGCCCAATCCCGGCTGCCGCGGCTGCTCCGAGAGACCGAAACATCGTGCTGCCGGCAAGCCCTGCAGTAACAATAAACATCATCCAAAGAGAGTAGAGGCCGAGGCTTGCTGCAAAGCGGCTGAACGATGCGTGCTCAAACAATATCCGGACGTAATAATAAGCAAGTCCGTACCCAGCTGCAAACGACGCGATTCCGATCATGCTTTGGGTGATCCATTTGTTCAATATATACTGGGCTGCCGTCACAGGCCGCGACATAATCAGAGCCGTTACACCTTGATTTCTTTCATTCGCCACACTGCCCATGACACTGAAGATGATCAGCGCCATGCCAAGCGTGTTGAATTGGGAAAGCGTGCTCACCATCACCTCAGATCCGGAAGGCATGGTAAAACTGATTTTCATACCGTCTGGAAGATTCCCCCCATGCGCAATGATTTCCGGCATATAATAAATGGTCAGCGGCTGCGTCAGCCCCACGATCATCATCGCAATGGGCAGCCAGATCAGCTTTCCGCTTCTCCAGCCTTCCAGCCATTCCTTTTGTAATAGCGTCATCATGACATTCATGCGTGCACCACCTTAAGATAGACGTCTTCGAGAGACTCCGTTTTCTGTTCAAAACGGGTGACTGTCAATCCCATTTGGATACAATCACTCAGCAATATCCTGCCAGAGCCTGTATCGCTTAGCTCAAAAACAGCTTGAGACGGATTCATATAGACAACATCGGATATATAAGGCTTCTCTTCAAGCCAGCCCTTCAGTTTCTCTTTCACAGTAAGAGTGAAAACATTCGTTTGATGCTGTTCTTTGAGCTGCTGTAAAGCGCCTTTCCATGAAATCTCGCCGCTTTTCATGATCACGACTTGATCACACACCTGCTCCGCATCGTGCAAAACATGAGTAGAAAACAGAACAGCCATATGTTTTTTCAGCTCCCGCATCATATCCAGCACCTCGATACGCCCTGAAGGGTCCAGGGCAGAAACCGGTTCATCCAAAATCAAAAGCTTCGGTTTATGAAGCAGAGCCTGAGCCAGACCGAGCCTTTGTTTCATGCCGCCAGAATAACCGCCGATTCTTTTGTTTGCCGCGTCCTGCAAACCGACAAACGCCAGCATTTCGCCTATTTTCTCTTGGCATTTTTTCTTTGAAAGGCCAGACAGTCTCCCGGCAAAGGTTAAAAATTCATTTGCCGTCATCCATGAATAAAAAGCCGGGTACTGCGGAAGGTAGCCGATCATACTGCGATCTGCCTTTTTCTCCCCGTACAGCTTGACCGTCCCGGAGGTGGGTGACAGCAGTCCGGACAGCATTTGAAGCGTTGTGGTTTTACCAGCCCCATTCGGTCCTAATAGAGCGACACACTCGTTCTCCTTGACTTGAAAACTGACATCCCGTACAGCTTGATGATGCCGATATGATTTGCATAATGACTCAATAGATAGCATGCTCGCTCACCTTTGCTTTCTGCCGACGGTAAAAAATAAAATCGGCCCAATAATATTGATGCATATAATCACTGCTGCCCACATCCATTTCGGCCCGTTTGTCCGCTCTTCTTTCACACAGCTGATCAGGGCAAACACTGCCAGCACGGCCTGTAACACAATCAGAGGTACAATCATTTCCCAAGAAATATTCATTAGCTGATCCTCCTATTTTTTCGGTCAGGCCTTATCACAAAAAAATAATAGCAAATCAGAGGCATCGGCGCTGTAATCAGTCCGACAATTCCCCATACCCATGCCAGACGATCCCGTTTTTTCGCATCAATGAATAAAAAGATTCCCTGTGCCAATACAATCAGATAAGCAAACACAAAAATCGTCAAATCTGTTTGGAACATCAGCGCTTCACCTCACGTTCGCCAAAGTATCTTTTTTTCTCAGCCGCAATCAAAATCGGCAGGACAGCCAGCACACAGACCTGAAGCACGACAAAAGCAGCGGGAACTTGAGTAAATGCCAGAATCGCCGCGCTTACCACCACCAGTGCACAGAACACAAATAGGATAACTTCTTTCAGCACGCTTTTTCTTCGTTCGGTTTTCATTTGTGACAGCTGATCAAGCAATTCTTTTTGACTCGGTATATTCGGGTTGGCGCATTGGTCAATTTTCTGCAATTCCGATTTTAAATGAACAGATTCTTTATTCATCAGTCCACTCCTTTCTGATTTGCTGGAGCCCTTTATGGACTCTGGACTTTACCGTGCCTTCTTTGATATGCAGCATCATCCCGATATCAGCATAGGTATAGCCGTAATAGTGCCTTAATAAAACGGGCGTGCGCAGCTTCGGGTCAAGCTGAGAAAAGAGATCAAGCGTCTCGCTCCACTCAGAGCCTTTCATTGACACATCCCATTTGATCTTGCGTATCGTTTCCTCTGTAACAGCCTGATTTCGTTTCCATTCTCGCTTCCTCTTTTTCTGGTGATCAAGGTAGAGTCTTGACGCGATAGAGATCAGCCAAGTGGAGAATTTGGATCGGCCTTGAAAACTCCCCAGATGGACGTACCCTTTCAGAAAGGTTTCCTGAACTAGATCCTCGCTGATGTCAGGGTGAAGGGAAAGCTTTAACAAGTATTTGTATAGAAAAGAATAATAATGCTGAAATAGGGCTGTAAACGCCTCGTCGCTTCCCTCTTTCGCCTGCTGAATCAATTGCTGTTCTTCATTTGTATCCAACGGCCGCGATCCCCCCTTTTTTTGTTATCTTGCCTTATGAGACGACACCGGATTCCAGAGCGTTCAACTTTTTTTATAATTCTTTTGATCTATTGACTTCACTGGCTTCTCATTGGTTTTCGTGAACATCTAAATTTGTAAAGCGAAGTACAGTCTGTTAAGCTATGTTTTTATGTCTATTTCAAAATTTCATTATATATGGAGGACGATGCATTGAAAGTAGAAAGGCGAACGATTGAATATATTCCGAATGAAGAAAGACATGGTAAAGCAAAAGATTTATTTCCCGTATGGTTCGGGGCCAATATGCATATCACCACGTTAGTGACCGGTACTCTTCCCGTTGCAATGGGACTTAATCTGTTTTGGAGTGTTGCCGCTATTATTTGCGGAACCTTAATCGGTGCCATATTTATGGCTTCTCATTCCGCGCAAGGACCCCAGCTCGGCATCCCGCAAATGATTCAAAGCCGTGCCCAATTCGGCGTAATCGGAGCGATTCTTCCCCTCTTCTTAGTCATGTTTATCTACCTTGGTTTCTTCGCAAGCAGTACAATTCTGGCGGCCGGGACCTTAAGCAGCTTTGTTCCCATCCCGGGATCATGGAGCATTATAGGCTTAAGCGCCGCATGTTTTTTACTCACCATTTTCGGTCATGATTTGATTCACAAAATGCAAAAAATCCTTTCTTGGACTTCTTTTGCCGTATTTTTTGCTGCAACGATACTCATTTTCCAATTACCGATTCCGGCAGGCAGCTGGATGCCCGGGACGGTCGACTTGCCCGTTTTCTTGGTGGCAGTCAGCGCCGTAGCAACTTGGCAGCTTGCCTATGCGCCTTATGTCGCCGATTATTCCAGATATCTGCCAATTAAAACACCGGCGTCCCAAACGTTTTGGTACAGCTATGCAGGAACATCTGTCAGCTCCATCTGGATGATGCTGCTCGGCGCGCTGCTGACCACGGCACTTCCTGATTTTACGACAAACTCAGGGACCCAGATTGTGCAATTGTTCGGCCCCTTCTCGTTCATTATGCTGATCATTGTTTTATTTGGCCAGATGGCGATTAATGTCTTTAACTTGTATGGAGCTTTTATGTCCACGACGACTACGCTTGAGCCGTTTCTGAAATTAAAAGTCACACCGAAAATCAGAATCATCATGATCCTTGGCGTCACCGTCGTCGGAACAGTCCTAAGCCTTCTCGGGCAAAGTAATTTTATGGAGCTGTTTTTGAATTTTATCTTTTTTATCAGTTATTTCTTAATTCCATGGACGGCGATCAATTTAGTGGATTACTACTTCGTCCGCCACGGGAGCTATGAGGTCAAAGCGATGTTTGATGTCAACGGGCCATATGGAAGAGTCAATTGGATCACAACGATTGCTTTCATTCTGTCCATCTTGTTAGAAATTCCGTTTATCAATACATCCTTTTACATCGGGCCGTTGGCAAAAATGTTTGGCGGAGGGGATATCGCATGGATTATCGGCTTAGCCGTGCCTTCTGTTCTATATTATGTACTCATGAAACCTCGCCTGAAAAAACGAGCGGGCTATCAAGAAAAGCTGTCTTCCCTATGAAGACAGCTTTTTTCATTCAAATCGTTTCCACACACGAGGCAACATGTCAGAGAGCTCGTGGGCGAGCAGCGTATGGGCAGAGTGTTCGTCAGTCCAAAGCTCGGCGCATGCACCGTGCAAGTATACGGCATTTAATACGGCATGTTTCGGGTCTTTGTGGCAGCAAAGCATGCCCAATATCATTCCCGTCAGTGTGTCGCCGGTTCCGCCTTTGGCGAGTGCCCCGTTTCCGGTCGGATTGCTCCAGCAGTCGCCATCGGGAAACGCGATGATAGTTTGATTTCCTTTTAACACGATCACCGTTTGCAGCTGAACCGCCCACTCCTTGGCATATTCTGCTCTTTTATTTTGTAAGTCTTTCACCAGAACCCCTGTCATTCGGGAAAACTCACCTGGATGCGGCGTAAGGATGACGGGCGCCTTCCGTTTCGGATACGTGCGCTTTGTC
Source organism: Bacillus sp. B28 (assembly GCF_029536185.1). NCBI lineage: Bacteria > Bacillati > Bacillota > Bacilli > Caryophanales > Bacillaceae > Bacillus > Bacillus sp. B28. Next base: position 3,884,941 of record NZ_CP120511.1, read on the forward strand.
AGCGCCCCGGCATCCAAAATAACAGGACAATCCTTCTCAAGAACATGATCAACGGCCTGCTGCACCCTCTCTGTTTGCGGAAGCCCCGAACCGATCGCAATTGCCCGGTATGTCTCTTCAAGGCGAGAGCCCGCCGCTTTTTCCCAGCCGTCCCGCCAATACGTGGCCTCCGGCAGAACCGGAACGATCAGCGGGATCACGCTTTCAGACGTGCCGATGACAAGCTTGCCGAGACCGCTCCGCATGGCTCCAAGCCCGGCTAAAAGCGCAGCGCCCGGCATGTCGTCGCTTCCCGCCAGCAGCAAAGCCGTACCGTACGTACCTTTATGGCTCGCTGCATCTCTTTCAGGGAGCGCAGCCCTCACATGCTCTTCCGTCCAAATCGGAACATTCATATCCATACCTCCCCTTATTTCTCTTCTTATTTTTCCTGCACTTCTTCTTTTTCAAACAAAAAAAGACAGCCTCAGAGACTGTCTTTTATTTTACAGGAACGTCGAGATGATAAAGCCGGCGATACCGTTCGTTCGTCGCCAGCAGTTCCTCGTGTGTTCCTTCCATTTCTGTTTTTCCGTTTTCCAGAAAGACGATTTTATCGGCCGCTTCCACTCCCGCCAAGTGATGCGTAATCCAAAGAATCGTTTTACCTTTCAGCACCTCAAACACGGTTTCCATCAGTTCGCGTTCCGTGATAGGGTCCAAGCCTACTGTAGGCTCATCAAGTATAATGATCGGCGTATCCTGCAGCAAAATCCGGGCGAGCGCGATCCGCTGCCGCTCTCCTCCTGAAAATCGGATTCCGGTTTCCTGAACTGAAGTATGATATCCGTCAGGCAGCGACTCAATGTAATCATGCAGCTTCACCTGCTTTGCGGCGCGACGCACATCCTCGTCGCTCGCCTTTCCGTTTCCGAGCCTGATGTTATTCAAAATGCTTGTATCAAACAAGTGAGGCTTTTGATTTAACACAGCCACCGCATCAGCAATCTGATTCTTTACAAGCGCTGTTTCCACTCCGTTTAACGTTACCGAGCCTGAGTCAGGTTTCAATGCGCCCTCAATTAATGCGAGTGATGTTGATTTTCCTGAGCCGCTCCGGCCGAGCAGCGCCATTTTTTCTCCTTGGCGCAGCGTAAAGGAAAAATGGTTCAGTACTTGGCTGCTGTTGTCATAAGAAAACGTCACATCACGAAACGCCAAAGTGACGTCTTTGAGATCAAGCCTGTCAGCCGCAGACGCTGTTTGTGAAGCCCCCGGCTGAGCCACCTTGTTCATTCTTCTGATAGAATCCTGATAACCCGGCACTTCGCCCAACGCATCAGAAAGCGGCAGAAAAGCTTCTGTCAGCGGGAACACAACAAGCACAAAGGCAGCAATCATCGTTTTGGCTAGTTCGCCATTTGCATGCTGCCCCGCCGTCCAAAACAGCATCAGCAAAATAAGGCCGACGACAAAGCATTGCGCGGCGAAATCCCGCCATCTTGTAAAACGATGTTTTTTGCGTTCCAGCTCAAACCAAGCGTTTTCTTCTCTTTCATAGGAATCAATAAAAGCATGCCGGCGTCCGCTGAACATCCAGTCACTGACACCCATCACGGCATCTGTGAGACGGCTGTACAGCACATTTCGCCCGCTTTTCAGCTTGGCATTCTTCGCCCGCGTCACAAGCAAAGACACGACCGGAAACAGCACAACCAGAACAAACAAATAAAGCGCCAGCAAAATGGCAAACGGCCAGGAGAAAAAGCCGAGCGCAATCACTGAAACAGCATACAAAAGCAAGGCTGAGATGGCAGGGAAAATGGTTTTTAAGAAGGCATCCTGCAAATGCTCAATATCCTCAGACAAAATGCCGAGCATATCTCCCGTGCGAAAACGGGACCGCAGCATCAAAGCGCCAGGCTCAAGCATGTTGTAAAGGCGGACGCGCATGTCTGACACGATTTTCAAAATGATATGATGCCCGATCAGGCGCTCCACATAGCGTGACACAGACCGGGCGATCCCAAAGGTTCGAACGGCGACAATCGGCACATAAATGAGCAGGATGTTCTCCGGCCTTGTCGCCGCCTTTGAAATTAAAAACCCTGAAGTAAACATGAGAAAAGCAGCGGAAAAAATCGTCACCGCACCCAAAAAGACAACAAGAACAAACAGACGGGCATTTTGCTTGATATACGGCAGAATCCATTCTTCTTTCTTCATGCTCTTTCCCCCAGTTGTGCCTTCACGAGTTTGGTGTACACACCGTTTTTCGCCAGCAATTCATCGTGAGTCCCGATTTCTGCTGCCCTGCCTCCGACCAGCACGATAATTTCATCCATATCGAGCATCCAATGGAGACGGTGTGTCGCGAGAAAGACGAGCTTGTCATCAAATAAATCCAGCATCGTTTCTTTTATTTCATATTCTGTTTCGATATCCAGATGGGCGGTCGGCTCATCCAGCAGCAGAATCGGGCGGTTACCCAAAAAAGCGCGGGCAAGCGCGACACGCTGAGCCTGACCGCCGCTGAGCGCCCGGCCGCCTTCTCCGATCCGTCCCTCTAATCCTTCAGGAAGAGTGTTTACAAACTCCGTCAATCCCGCTGAGGAAGCAGCGCGGGCTGTATCTTCAGCAGAAGCGCTTGGATGATAAAACCGGATATTGTTCGCCAGCGTATCATCAAAAATATAAGGATGCTGCGGAATATAGAGAAGGTTTTTCTGCCAGTTCCCGTCCTGCAGGTGCGAACGGCTTGAACCGTTCACACTGATAACACCGTCATCCGGCTCCAAAAATCCTCCAAGAATATCGATTAAAGTTGATTTTCCGGCACCGCTTGCTCCAATGATGCCGATTTTTTTCTTCCCTTTAAATGAAAGAGTCATATCAGACATCGCTCGGCCAACTGAGACACCTGACAGCTTCAGTTCATCGTGATTGGACCATGTTTCAAGCTGAAGCGGGGCCTCTTCTTTGAATCCCGGCTGAGATAATATGTCCTGAATCGTCTTGCCCGCTTCCTGTCCATTAAGCGTCGCATGATAATCATTTCCCACTTCCCGCACCGGCAGAAAGTATTCAGGTGCCAGAATAAGCGCTGTTAAAGCGGGGCCAAGCAAAATACCGCCGTCTATCAAACGCAAGCCTAAAAACACAGCAACTGTCGCCACCGACAGCATCGTGAAAAAATCGAGGGCAAATGAAGATAAAAACGCCACCCGCAGTGTGCTCATTGTCGCTTTGCGATACCGCTCACTGACGTGGAAAATGTTTTTGCTATGCGATTTGCTCAATCCTAAAAAACGCAAAGTCTCCAATCCGCGAAGAGAATCAACGAAATGGTTGGACAATGTCTGGTATGATTTCCACTGGCGATCCGCTTTTCGCTGTGCGACAAGGCCAAGAAGAATCATAAAAAGAATCAGAATCGGCAGGGCCGCGACTAAAATAATCGCAGAAGTCCGATCCTGAAAAAACACGTAGATGACAACCGCAGCCGGCACAATCGCCATGCTGACCATTTTCGGCAAAAACAGCTCTAGATAGCGGCGGAATTGGCTGATGCCTTCCATCGCCAGCGTCACCATTTGCCCCGTCCCCTCTTTCTTTGCAAAGCGGGGGCCTAAGCGGAACAGCTGATCGAGAAAGCTTTTCCTCAAATCAGCTCCCGTCCGGGCGGCATAATGATAGACGATTTTCTGACGCGCCACTGTCACCCCGTGCCGCGCGACAAAAGCGATGAGGAAAAAGCCGATCACCGGAAACAGGGAGGCAATGCTCTTCCCGTTGAAAAGCCCGGTTACAGCTTCACTCAGCCACTCTGCCTGCATGATAATAGCGGCTGTCTGAATCAGCGTTAAGCAAGTAATCACGGTGAGAATCCGCTTCATTCCTTTATATCGAAACAGGTCTTTTCCCATTAATAAGTCATAGGCTCCTTATGACTGACGCGCTTCCGGAAGACATAATAGCTCCAGATCTGGCTGCCGATTACAAACGGCAATAGCGTTAATGCTGCAATTGACATGACTTTTAGCGAATAATCACCGGAAGAAGCGTTAGCTACTGTTAAATCGAACGCGCTTTGAATCGAGCTGACCATCACCCGAGGGAATAATGAAATGAAAATCATTCCTACGGTCAGAGCAAGCCCCGCGCCTGTCATCCCGAATGTCCATCCGTCTTTTTTCTTACGGATAAATACAGCCGCGAGCATAAAGCAGATGACAATCAAAACAACAAGCGGAATGGTAATCTCGCCGCGGCGTGTAAACATGTCTGTCTCATAAGCAGAAAGGGCCGCGAAGGCAAGAACCGCTACAAAAACAACACCCATTATCTTTTGTGCCATTTTCCGGGCGCGGTTTTGCAAATCACCAATCGTACGCAGCGTGATGAACATTAATCCATGCTGGAAGCAAAGAAGTGTTACGGTCACGCCGCCAAGTACAGAATATACATTTATATAATCAGATAAGTGCGCGTGAATGTTCATATCGGCATCAATCGGCATACCGCGGAATAATGTCGTAAATAACACGCCGAGCACAAACGGAGGAATCAGACTGCCGAAGAAAACCACCCAGTCCCAAACCTTTACCCATTTCAAATGATCAACCTTACCGCGGAATTCAAACGCGACCCCGCGGCCCATTAACGCAAGCAGCACAATGACAAACGGAATGTAATAACCGCTCAGCATTGTTGCATACCAGTTTGGAAACGCCGCGAATATAGCACCCGCACCAGTCAAAAGCCATACTTCATTCGCGTCCCAGAACGGTCCGATCGTGTTGATCAGCACTCTGCGCTCTAATTCATTATGGCCAAGAAAACGGGTCGCCATGCCGACCCCAAAATCAAAGCCTTCCAAAAAGAAGAAACCTACAAACAATACAGCAACGAGTATAAACCAAAGATCATGAAGAGATGCCATGGTATACCTCCTGACTAAATGGATCTGTTGATACAGGAACATCATGATGATCACTATGCTCCGCACCTTTTTTAATCTCACGAATAAACAAGAAGACAAGCAATGCGCCCAAAATCAGATACATCACACCGAACGCGATGATTGAGAATAACAGGGAGCCCGCCGTTACGTTAGGCGACACGGATTGAGCCGTTGTCATCAAACCCATGACCGTCCAAGGCTGACGCCCGATTTCTGTCATAATCCAGCCCGCGGAGTTCGCAAGAAACGGGAAGGATATCAATGCGATCATGATGCGCAAATACCATTTGCTGTTTTCCAGCTTTTTGCGGCGGTTTAGCCAAAGGCCGCCTAACGCAGCAAGAATCATGACAACACCTGCTCCAACCATAATGCGGAAACTCCAGAACGTCGTTTTGACAGGCGGAATATAGTCGCCTTTTCCGTACACTTTTTCGTACTCTGCCTGAAGTGTTTTCATTCCTTTGACACTGCCGCTGAATTTTTGATAAGCCAGATAGCTCAATGCGTAAGGAACTTTGATTTCATTAGAGCTCTTTTCATTTTTCGTATCAATTGTGGCAAAAGCCGTCCAAGCGGCAGGGTCGCCGCTGTCTTCCCAAAGCCCTTCACTGGCAGCCATTTTCATTGGCTGTGACTCCATCAAGTGTTCAGCCTGCATGTGTCCGCTAAGGCCGACACCAAGGCCTGCACAAAGCCCGACAATCATTGCGAGTTTGAAAGATTGTTTAAAGAATGGCACTTCTTTTTTCTTTAATAGTTTAAAAGCACTGACACCGGCGATAAAGAAAGCCCCGGTGGCAAGCGCACCGAAAATGACGTGCGGGAATTCAACCCAAAGCTGCGGATTTGTAATCAGCGCGCCAAAGTCATTCATTTCCGCGCGGCCGTTTTTGATCGTAAAGCCGACCGGCTCCTGCATAAAGGAGTTCGCTGTTAAGATCCAGAAAGACGACATAATCGTTCCGAATGACACGAGCCAAATGCAGAGCGCATGAATTTTTTTAGGCAGGCGGTCCCACCCGAAAATCCATAATCCGATAAAAATAGATTCCATGAAAAACGCCAATAATGCTTCAATCGCAAGCGGCGCGCCAAATACATCTCCGACAAAACGGGAATAATCAGACCAGTTCAGTCCAAACTGGAATTCTTGCAAAATCCCCGTAACAACACCGACTGCGAAATTTATTAAGAATAAGTGTCCCCAAAACTTCGCCATTTTGAGGTACAGCTCATTTTTCTTCACAAGATAAAGAGTCTCCATCAACGCAACCATAAACACAAGCCCGATAGACATTGGCACAAACAAGAAATGAAACAACGTTGTTGATGCAAATTGAATGCGGGCTAATACTAATTCACTCATGCTTTATCCTCCATTTCCGGTTGAGCGTTATATTGTTCACTACTTCACAAGCAGAACCGAAACTTTGATCAGTATTTCACAAAATAGACGAAAAAAATATTGTTCAATATTTCACAAATACGTCAAAAAGTCGTCCAATATGATTCAAGATTGCCAGACTGACGAATGGCACGATCTCTAAATGGTTCATATTAAGTACTTTACAACGATCCGCTTCAAAAATAAAGCCCGAAATACCTAAAAAGTCCCACACTATGTGACGGATTATTGTCTATTTTGTTGCTGATTTATGACGGCTGCTAGGATAAATGACCCTTTATTATCGTACATCAATGCCTCGCTTCTTGCGAATAAAATGCTTGACCGACATCAGCACTCGTTTCTCGGCACTCCGGCACATCCGGAATTTAGTCAAAACGTCTCTTTTCATCTGAATCATAAAGAAGAAACAGTTTGAATAGTAAATTTTTAATATATTAATAATTTCAACTTTTTAGTATACTTAACATAGTGAACAATTTCACTGCAACAAGAATAGGGGAGGTTTTTCAATGGGAGAGCTTCAAACTCAATTGCAATTGCAAACGGATACAATTCACGAAGGGGTTCGAAAAGAGAATTGGTTTGCGAAAGCTATGAATATAAAAGTAGGCATCATACCGCTTCCTGTGTATGTCTTGCTGTTTATATTAATCACTGTTTTTGTTATGCATCACGATGTAAAAAGTGACATTTTGACATCCATTGCCGTCATGGCGTTTTTCGGATTTACCTTTGCCCAAATCGGAAAATCGATACCGATTGTGCGCTCTATCGGCGGCCCGGCCATCCTTGCTACTTTTATTCCATCTGCTGTCGTCTACTATCATCTGCTGCCAAATGATATTGTCAAATCCACCACAGAATTTACAGAAACCTCAAACTTTCTTTATTTGTTTATTGCCGGAATTGTTGTCGGAAGCATCCTCGGCATGAAAAGAGAAACACTTGTAAAAGCATTTATGAAAATTTTTATACCGCTTATCGCCGGTTCTGTCGCGGCCGCCATTGTGGGACTGGCTGTCGGTACATTGCTCGGACTCGGATTTCAGCACACTCTTCTGTACGTCGTGATTCCTATTATGGCTGGCGGCGTCGGAGAAGGCGCCATCCCTCTGTCCATCGGTTATTCCGATATCATGCCGATGTCTCAAGGGGAGGCGTTTGCACTTGTTCTTCCATCGATCATGCTCGGCAGCCTGTGTGCGATCATCTTAGCGGGCCTGCTCAACAGAATCGGCAAGAAAAAACCGGAATGGACCGGCAACGGTAAAGTTGACCGTTCAGAAGATTCACCTGCGCTGGAGGAATCGCAAAACGGCCAGCACATGTTCAACCTTTCTCTGTTTGCGTCCGGAGGAATCCTTGCCGTTTCCTTGTATTTGGTCGGTATGCTTGCCCACGATTTTTTCGGTTTTCCGGCCCCTGTTGCCATGCTGCTGTTAGCTGTTTTGATCAAGCTGTTCAGACTGGTCCCTGCCTCAATTGAAAACGGCGCGTTTGGCGTGTCCCGCTTCTTTTCAACGGCAGTCACCTATCCGCTGCTCTTTGCAATCGGCGTGTCAATGACGCCATGGGACAAGCTTGTTGCCGCCTTTAATCTCAGCAATATCATTACGATTCTGTCTGTCGTTGTCACAATGATGACGGTCGGCTTTTTCACAGGAAAATGGCTGAACATGTATCCGATCGAAACAGCCATTATTAATGCGTGCCATTCAGGGCAAGGAGGCACCGGTGACGTCGCGATATTAAGTGCCGCTGAAAGGCTTGAGCTGATGCCTTTTGCCCAGGTGTCTACTAGAATCGGCGGGGCCATCACAGTGTCCTTGACCTTATTGCTGTTACACCAGTTTTATTGATACGCTGCAAGCAAGTTCTTCGTATAACGAAAGAGCTTGCTTTTTTGCATTTCCGTGTTTTTACAAGTTCCTGCCGCATGCTATAGTAATAGTTGGAAAGATTACGATAGAAAGGACTCTAGCATGCCTATGGAAACCAGTCTTTTTCTCTTTATCATTCTCGGGCTGGGTATTCAGCTGATATCAGCCCTTGCAGCAAAGCTTCTTCCGGCATTAGAACTCTGGATTGATATTGTTCTTTGGATCGGTGCTGCTAGCTTTATCTTCTCTCAACAGCCTTTCTTAGATGGCATCGTCTCTCTGGCATTGATGTTCACCAGCTACTGGACCGCATTGGATCTGACTGTCCCCAGCCGTGTTGAAAAACCATCAGGCGAATGGCAGGAAATTGAGCTTGCAAGAGACCACACACGCCTCCTCTCGGACATTGCTCTGACTGTCATTGTGTTTGCGGGCGCTATTATTTTCTTCATTTACGGTCCTGACACCAGTGTTCTAAAATATGTGATCCTGTTCGGTTTCATCTCGGGCGGCGCAGCACTGGCAAAACGCATATTAAATTTTCTAAGTGTAAAAGTCTTTTATTCATCGTCTTTAGAAACATGGCATATCAGTTCACGATATGAAAGCCGCACCTACCCGCTTTCAGACCTGAAAGACATCCGGCTTGAATCGACGGCAGATCTATTAAAGCTTCATCCGCTTTTGACCATGTATTCATCCCGGCTCGATATGACAACAAGCTTTCAGCAAGTCATAAGGCTCTCTCTTCCCGGAGAAACGCTGTTTCTGACCGTGAAAGATCCTGAAAAGTGGAAAGCGATTCTCGGGGAATTTCTAGCTTCCGAAACCAAAGAGGAAACGGTTATTGCTGTCCTGCCGATTTATCATCGGAAAAATGTAAAACGGCTTTTAGGTAAACTTTATTTTGCCGCAAGCGTAAAAGGGATATCTGCTTACGCCATATTGGTGCTCGGTTTATATGCCTTACACGCCTCCCCTTGGGTCATTTCTGGTGCCGTGATGTTGTACTGGGTTTTGAATATGTATCTATCTGACCGGGTGCTGCGGACAGCAATGGATGCCAGGCCTTGTCTGAATTCAGACGTTCAGGCAGCGGCAGATAAGATTTTTAGAAAAGCAGGCATTTCGCATGTGGAGATTTACGAAACGGATAGTGATGAATACAACGGCATGGCCGTCGGAATGAATGTAGGAAGATCAATGGTGATTCTGACAAGCGCTACATTAACCCTTCCGCCGCATGTCATTGAGGGTATTCTTGCTCATGAGGCTGTTCATATTAAAAAACGTGATGTGCTGTCCATGCAGCTGTTGCGCTTTTTATACCTTGGGGCAGTCATCGGGATCATTCTTTTACTTGAGCATTACATCGCCCATCCCGGCGCTTACAAAATCGCACTTTGGGCGCTGATCATGGGAATCATCATTCTATTTCAGCTTTATCAGTCATTTTGTTCCCAGTGGATGGAGGTGCGCGCCGATCACATTGGCGCTTCATTGCTGGAGGGCGGATACAGGCAGATGGCCGAATCCTTAAAGATCCTGGCGGTTCGCCAGGATGAAGATCTGCAAAAACAAAACACCTACTGCTCTGATATAGATGAAGACGACGTTAAGGTGAACTCTCTCACCCGGGATAACAGCTGGCTTTTCAGAATCATAGATTTTCAGTTTTCTCCTCATCCGCCTATGTATTGGCGTGTCAGCGCATTGCTTTCAAACAAAGGACACGGCATGGTCAAGCGCTGGCTGAGAGATCGGCTGAAAGAATCCATCTCCCTTAAATGAAACTTTTCAGGCTTCAAAACGTATGAAAAATAACTGTTTAAAGGGGGACGCCATATGATTGTGATTCTTATCGCTTTGATCTTCGGTATGATCGTTATTTATCAATCGGCTCGATCAACCGCTTCAGAAAACAAAGGACGCCAGCGGGCGGACAGCGGTTTTTTCGGATTTTCCGATGGCGATTCCCGCCATGATGGATGCGGCAGTGACGGAGGCTTCGGGGATTCCGGCTGTGACGGCGGAGGGGGCGGCGGCGATTAATCGCCGCCATTTTTATTTCATCGACTCGATATACGCGCCAAATGACGCCCCTGACATTCCCGGGGATACACGTACGCGATGGAGGGCGTACATCCCCTGATCTCTGGAGGCTGCTCCCGGTTCAGTCGTCACTCCCATTTGATAACCGGTTTTTTCAGCGGCCTTCAGGGTATCTTCGTTGTAGCGCCCAACCGGATAGCTGATGATGGCCGTTTGCTGATCGAACATCCTGTCAAACAGCTTTTTTGAATCTGCCATTTCGCTATGCTGCTGTTTTGGCGTTAAACCGTTCAGCTCAAGGTGGTCAATCGTATGGCTTTCAATCGATATGCCATGCTGTGACATTTCCTTCATTTGATCCTCTGTCAGATGATGTTTATGCCCAATCGATTTGCCGATCATAAAAATCGTCGCCTTCATGCCATACTTCTTTAATACCGGATACGCGTCTTTGTAATTATCGGTGTATCCGTCATCAAACGTGATGAGCACACATTTCTCACTCGGCTTCTTGTCCTGAGTCAGCATGAGATACGCCTCTTTTGGGGTTAATGTCTGGTAGCCGTTATCGTGCAGCCATTTCATATGTGCCTCAAATTCTTTCTTTGGCACACGGAGACTGTTGCCTGAAGAGATGCTGTGGTACATCAAAATCGGCAGCTTTGCCGGTTTCTCTGTTTTGATCCATGCGGATGTATCATCTTCTTTTTTCTGTACATGTATTGTCTTTTCTTCCGGTTTCTTTTGTTCCGCTTTTGGCATCTGCTGCTCTGCGATTGCTTCTTTTTCAGCACAAGCGGCAAGAGTCAAACAACTAGCCAAAAGAAAACTGCTTAAGATAAAACGTTTCATCGGTTTCCTGCTTTCTGTCTATTTCTTCCTCCTTTTCATCGGTTGATTTGCGGGATTTTCAAGTGAAAAAACCAGACATGTAGCCATGTCCGGTGCAGATTAGGAAAACTGATTCAAAATCAAAGACGTTAAAAGACCAAGAGCAGCAATTAACCCTGTCATCGGACCGCTGTCTTCATATGCCTCGGGCATCATCGTGGATGCAATCATTGCGATGATGCCTCCGCCCGCAAAAGCGGCGATTGCCGACATCATCTCCTCAGGAGCGCCATCGAGGACGTAATATCCTGACCATGAGGCAAAAATAGAAATCATCAATACCGCCGCCCAAAGCAGCAAGATTTTCGCCTTTGAATATCCGCTGTTCTTCATGCCGTCCGTACTGGACAGCCCTTCAGGTATATTGCTGATAAAAATCGCAATCACCAAAAGGAAGCTGACGGATTGTTTTTCAAGAAGGCTGGCTCCAATCATAATAGATTCGGGGACAGCATCCATGATGGTGCCGATAAAAATCGCGATCCCCCCGCCGCCTGCAGCTGCTTGTCCCGATCTTTTTCTTTGTGACGCGCCTCTTTTCGAAACCGCGTAATCAAAAAGGGTAAACACGACAGCGCCTGCTATAAATCCGGCTCCTGTCGAGACAATTCCGCCATCCTTCACCGCGTCCTCAAGAAGTTCATAGGCAGCAGCGCCGATTAATACCCCTGTGCCAAAAGCCATGATATAACCGATGATACGCTTGCGAATCGGGAGAAACATAGACGCCAGCGCACCCAGCAAAACAGCAGAACCGGAAATCCCGCCCCACATCGCCGCATTCCACATTTCTATCTCTCCTTTCTACAAACCACTACCCGCCGCGGTTTTTGCTGTAAACCTTGAGATAGAGAGGGAATGCAAAAAACCGGACATCGCTCCATGTCCGGTTCTCCAGCTTAACGGATTCTGATTTCAGTTTCACTGTCAAAGAAATGCCCTTTATTCATATCAAACGCAACTGTCAGCTCATCCCCTGACTGAATATCGAGACGGGCGTCGATCCTCGCAATGAAATCCTGGTTATCGATTTGCGAATAAATCATGATTTCAGACCCCAGCAGCTCCGCAACATTGATTTTCGCTTTAATTGAAGAACTCTTATACGATTCCACGACAATCAATTCATCATGAATATCCTCAGGGCGGATGCCGAAAATGACTTCTTTGCCAATGTAGCCTTTTTCACGAAGCACCTTCATTTTCCCCTCCGGCACACTCAACACGGAAGAACCGATTTTGATTGTGCCGTCAGACAGCTTCCCTTTGAAAAAGTTCATCGCTGGTGACCCGATAAAACCGCCAACGAATACATTTTCAGGGAATTCGTAAACATCCTTCGGCGTCCCGATCTGCTGGATTTTGCCGTCCTTCATAACCACAATCCGAGTCGCCATCGTCAATGCTTCTGTCTGATCATGCGTGACATAAATCGTGGTGGTTTGCAGCCTCTGGTGGAGTTTAATAATTTCCGCTCTCATTTGCACCCGAAGCTTTGCATCCAAGTTTGACAAAGGCTCATCCATCAAGAATACCTTTGCATCCCGCACGATCGCCCTTCCCAGCGCAACCCGCTGTCTCTGCCCGCCTGAGAGCGCTTTAGGTTTGCGGTGCAAATATTCTTCCAGCCCGAGAATTTTAGCGGCTTCCTCCACTCTTTTTTTGATTTCAGGCTTGGGCATTTTGCGGAGCTTCAGTCCGAATGCGATATTATCGTATACCGTCATATGCGGATAGAGCGCGTAGTTCTGGAACACCATCGCGATATCCCTGTCCTTTGGCGCCACATCATTTACCCGTTTTCCTCCAATATAAAAATCGCCTTTCGAAATTTCCTCAAGTCCTGCGACCATCCGCAGTGTCGTTGATTTGCCGCAGCCGGACGGGCCGACAAATACGATAAATTCCTTATCCGCAATGTGAAGATTAAAGTCGTCTACCGCCGCTTCCTTCTGATCATAATATTTATAAATGTGCTCCATCCGCAATTCAGCCATCTAACATCCCCCTTTGTTATTGTAAACGCTTTCTTAAATCAAGTGTATCAGCATTTATCCGACACTGAAATGGGCAGCATTCATAAAATCACACGGCCGTTTTCGTGCATATTTCCAGTTTATTCTGAACCTTCGCTTTGCAGGCAGATAAAATACGCAAGCAGAGCGCCTGTATATGTTTTAATGTCTATTCCTGACCGCTCGATAAATTTATCAATCCGGTACTGCAGGCTGTTGCGGTGCAGATGCAGTTTTTTCGCTGTTAATGTCACGTTTGAGCTGTTTTCGATAAACAGCTTGATTGTTTTTCTCAGCTCAGGTTCATTTTCAAATAATAGCTCGGCTTCTTCACTAAGCAGTGATTTCAGCTGTTCCTTTTCTTCCTCCAATAATAAAAAAGGGAACATGATATCAAACGTCACACGCTGAACCTGCGGCAGCCGCTTTTCAGCGAATAGAAAATACGTTTGTTCACGGGCATAATGTTTTCGTAAGCGCTCATCTGTTTCATAAAACCTTCCAGCGTAAAAACGGACACTGAAGTAGAAATCACTTTCAAGAACCCTGGCGAGCGACTCCAATTCGTCTTTCCCCGCTGCCGCTTCACTTTCCTGCTCGACAATCACGCCTCTGTCCTCATGCATCCAAACAATCACAAAAGACACCGGCCAAAAATGGCGCATCGCTTCCGTAAATGATGCCCGTTCAGTTTTGCCGATCAAATGAAAATGAATGAACCTTGTCCTCTTCTTGATATTCGGCGGCACTTCTCCTTGCGAGAATAGAAACGCAAACCACCTGTTTTCTTCCGGCGATTTGAGAGACCTGTGATCTGCCTCTTCCGCTAGCGTTAAAAATGACTGAAGCAGCAATGCCTCCTTTTGGCTGATCTCCGTTTTTGGGATCGAGATATATTTCTGACTGTTTTCATCAAAAAAACACAAGCAGTCTTCCTTTGTACAAAGCTTGCCAGACACAATCGAACCGGGATAAATAGCCAGCAGCGACTTCATATGGTCTCCTCTCCTATGTAAGGATATGTATGTTCAGTATAAGGCGAAATGCACATGTTCTCCAGCTTCTTTTCGTATTAGATGGCCCTCTTTCGTTTACAGCAACGGCAATAAAGCGCGATACAAACAAATAGATCCCTCTGCGTCTGCGCAGAGGGACCTCCTTATTTTGAAATATCCACAAACCCTTCACCAAACACATCGCGCACATCATGAACGATCACAAACGCTTTTTTGTCACAGCTTCTGATGATTTTCTTCAGCATAGAAAGCTCCTGTTTGTTAATGACGATGTACAAAATCTCTTTTGACTCGCCCGTATAATTTCCCTTTCCTGATAAAATGGTGACGCCCCGATCCATCAGCGTATTAACCTGCTCGGCAATCTCACCTTTATTTTCCGATATGACAGTAATCGCTTTTTTCGTATTCAGGCCTTCAATAATAAAGTCCATCACTTTTGTTCCGATATACAGCATCACAATCGTAAACATCATTTTTTCCGCACCAATAATAAAATAAGAGCTGAAGACAACAATTAAATCAAAAAAGAGCAGGGCGTAACTGATATTCCAATCTAAATATTTATTGGCAATTCTGGCCAGAATGGCGGAACCGGCTGTTGTGCCGCCGACCCGAATGATCATGCCGATCCCGACACCCGCAAACACCCCTGCGAAAATCGTGTTAATGATCAGCTCATCAGACGGTGTGCTCCACCCGTGTGTCAAATGCAGAAAAAGCGAGTTTGCTGCCACGGCGATAATCGTATAAACCGTGGTTTTCCCGTCGAGAAATTTATATCCGATCAATAGCAGAAAAGCGTTTAATATAAAGTTTGTCACCCCGGGAGACCATTGAAACACATAATACAAAATCAGCGTAATCCCCGTAACGCCGCCTTCCCCAAGGTCATTGGGGATCGCGAATAAATTCACAGCAAGCGCGAAGAAAAAAGCGCCAATCACAAGCATCAGCACATCAAGCATTTTCTTTTTCATCACAGAACACTCCTTCTTCAGATAGTATCAACAAAAAAACCCAGGAGTACGCTCTCGCAAAAGAGCAGAAACTCCTGGGCTTTTATCCCACCGTGTCATAACAGCCAGACTGTTATGTGTTTTCTCTCGGTCACAGGCCAATATGCATTGCGGAACCCTAGAAAACCAATGTTTTAGCATATCCTTTTCACTTTCCAATATTAGCATTATAAGGGACTGAGCAAATAGGTTCAAGGGGTTATTTACGGAGATTTAAGTGCAAGTTAAAATTCAAGAAAATACAAATTAGCTATTAACATATGAATCATATAGACGATAAGAAAATAAGCATATATTTTCACAAGAAAATATAGCTAACAATGATAAATAATATAATAAATTGATAATTTTGTATTGACTAAGTGAAATAATATAGGCATTATAGTACATATGTTTTGTGTATTTAATGACATAGGAGGAAATATAATGGCAGGAAAACTAGTCCCTTGTAAAGCTTGCGGTCAAGAAATTGCAAAAGGTGTAAAAAAATGTCCTAACTGTGGTAAGGATCAGCGTAACTTTTTTATGAGACATAAAATTATTACGTTTATTCTGGCAATTGTTGTCATCATTATTATCGGTAATGTTATTGGCGGCGGAGGCGATTCAGAAGCCACTTCCAAAACATCAAGCAACAGCAAAGCTGAAACTGAAAAAACATACAATATCGGTGATACTGTTAAGACTGAGAAAACTGAAGTGACAGTTACAAAAGTAGAAGACAGAGATTCTGTTGGCACTCAATATATTGAAAAGAAAGCATCTGATGGAGGTACTATTGTAGCTGTTCAATATACAATTAAAAACGTATCCAAAAAGCCGATAAGTTCTTTTTCAATTCCAACTGCTAAATTGGTTGATGGTGATGGCACTTCTTATGATTCTGATATTGATGCTTCTTCAACCTATGCAACTGAGACAAAAGTTGATAACTCTAAAATATTGAGTGATCTAAATCCTAATATTAAAGTAACAGATGTGAAAGCTTTTGAAGTCGACAAGGAAGCTTATGCAAAAGGAACTTGGAAACTCAAATTCAGCAATGATGTGATTGTGAAAATCAAATAATAGCAGACAAGGGTGCCTTAACAGGCACCCTTGTTCTCTAAAAAAGGCCTTCTCTGTTGAGAAGGCCTCCATTCTTATTTCAGACTCTTATACCCATTCACATTCGAAGACTGCCATCTCCAAGAATCGGCACACATTTCTTCAAGGCCTCTTTTTGCTTCCCAGCCCAGTTCCCGCTTCGCTTTTGCAGGATCTGCGAAGCAGGTTGCAATGTCTCCGGGGCGGCGGTCCGCAAATTGATACGGAACCTCTTTCCCTGATACTTTTTCAAAGGCTTTGACCATTTCAAGCACACTGTAGCCCGTGCCTGTTCCGAGGTTGTATGCATCAGCTCCGGTGGAGTTCAATACTTTTTCCAGCGCCTTGACGTGGCCTTCTGCGAGATCGACGACATGAATATAATCGCGTACGCCTGTCCCGTCTTTGGTCGGATAATCATTTCCGAATACGCTTAACTGCTCCAGCTTGCCAACGGCTACCTGTGCCACATATGGCATCAGGTTATTTGGAATGCCGTTCGGATCTTCACCGATTCGTCCGCTCGGATGCGCGCCGAATGGATTAAAGTAGCGCAGCAGGGCAACGCTCCACTCATTGTCAGCCGTATGCAAATCACGCAAAATTTGTTCAAGCATGAGCTTCGTCTGTCCATAAGGGTTTGTTGCACCTAATGGAAAGTCCTCCGTAATCGGTGACGTTTCCGGTACGCCGTATACCGTTGCGGAAGAACTGAATACGATTTTCTTAACGCCGTATTTCTCCATGATTTCACATAAAATAAAGGTTCCCGTAAGATTGTTATGATAATATTTGAGCGGAATCGCAACAGACTCTCCGACTGCTTTTAAACCCGCAAAATGAATCACAGCCTCAATCTCGTTTTCTGCAAAAACCGAATCTACCGCTTCCCGATCCAATAGATCCGCTTCATAGAACGTTAACTCTTTTCCCGTAATCTCTTTGACACGATTCAGCGCCTCAGCTGAACTGTTGGATAAATTATCAAGAACGACAATCTCATAGCCGCTGTTCAATAACTCCACACATGTGTGGCTTCCGATGTATCCCGCGCCGCCTGTAACAAGTATTGCCATGATGTAAACCCTCCTAAAAAATGACCTGATTTTATTATATAGTGTTTAGAACCGGGCTACATCCATTTTTAAGAAGTTTAATCGTTTATTAATAGTTTCTTCATATTTCATCTTAAACCCTTGCAATTAATTCGATAGATCTTTCAGCGAGAATATGCCCTTTCATTTTTTATAGAGCTGCCCATATATTTTTATTGTATTTATTCTTATTATTATATCGATGTACCGGGAAAAGAACTGTAAAACCTAGGAAACTGCCCGCTGTTGCTGTTATGTCCAAATGCCACATTGCTCAGGCATCGAAGCGGCCAAAGACATTATGACCGCACTTCCAGATACAAAGATTGTCATTTTAACGACCTTTGATACGGAGGAATATGTATTTGAAGGCATCCACGCCGGCGCAGTCGGCTATCTGCTGAAGGACACACTACCTGAAGAACTGATAGACGCCATTCGGGCTGCCTTCAGAGGCGAAGCGATTTTTCGCACAGTCACAGCCGCTAAAATCATCAGTGAGACATTCCGCTGCAAAGCAACAGCCTCATGCTGAAGAGCTGGCAGAGCCGTTTACCAAAGGAGAGCTTGAGGTTCTTCAGCAAATGGTCTATGGCTTGAGAAATGAGGATATTGCCGACAAGCTTTTTGTCAGTGAAAGCACCGTCAAAACCTACGTGCATCGAATTCTGCAAAAATGCAATGCCCAAAACCGGACTCAGGCAGTCGTTTTTGCCATTCGAAACGGCATTGTGAAATAGATATCTCTCATCCCGGCATGGTAGAATAAAACAAAGGAGATGATTGGAAATGAAAGAAGAAATCATTGAACGGTTTACTACATACGTAAAGGTCGACACACAGTCCGATGAATCCGCCGACACTTGCCCTTCCACACCCGGCCAATTGACGTTAGGAAACATGCTTGTCGATGAATTGAAGTCAATCGGCATGCAGGATGCAGCCATTGATGAAAACGGCTATGTCATGGCGACCCTTCCTTCCAACACTGACAAAGACGTGCCGACGATCGGCTTTCTCGCCCACGTCGACACCGCCACAGACTTTACAGGCAAAAATGTAAATCCGCAAATCGTTGAAAGCTACGATGGAAAAGACATCACGCTCAACGAAAAGCTGCAGGTCATCCTATCGCCTGATCAATTCCCTGAACTGTCGGGCTACAAAGGCCACACCCTGATCACCACTGACGGTACAACCCTTCTCGGCGCTGACAATAAGGCTGGCATCGCCGAAATCATGACAGCCATGGATTATCTCATCAAACATCCTGAAATCAAGCACGGCACCATCAGAGTTGCATTTACACCTGATGAAGAAATCGGCAGAGGCCCGCACAAATTTGATGTTGGGCGATTCAATGCCTCCTTTGCCTATACCGTTGACGGCGGCCCGCTCGGTGAGCTTGAATATGAAAGCTTCAATGCAGCCGCGGCGAAAATCACGATCAAAGGCAACAATGTACATCCCGGCACGGCAAAGGGCAAAATGGTCAACTCTGCGAAGATCGCAATGAAGCTGAACAGCATGCTGCCGGCAGATGAGGCACCTGAATATACAGAGGGCTACGAAGGCTTCTATCACCTGCTTTCCATTCAGGGAGATGTAGAAGAGACCAAGCTCCACTACATTATCAGAGACTTTGACAAAAACATCTTCCAAAACAGAAAAGAAACCATGCAGCGCATCGTTGAAGAGCTCCAGAACAAATACGGACAAAATCGCATTCAGCTTGATATGAACGATCAATACTACAACATGAGGGAAAAAATTGAGCCTGTCATCGAAATCGTCAATACTGCCAAACAAGCGATGGAAAACCTCGGCATCGAACCGAAAATCTCTCCGATCCGCGGCGGCACGGACGGTTCGCAGCTTTCCTATATGGGACTCCCAACGCCGAACATCTTTACCGGCGGAGAAAACTTTCACGGCAAATTTGAATACATCTCAGCCGACAACATGGTCAAAGCCGTAAATGTCATCGTTGAGATTGCAAAGCTGTTTGAAGAACAGGCGTAAGCTGAAAAACCAGTCCAAAAAAGGACTGGTTTTTTTGCGTGAAAATGAAACATTTTAAAAGCTCTGTCCGTAAAACAACTATCAACGGATGAGGAGGAAATGCAAAGATGAAGAACACAATTGCCGCAAAGAGCCTGTTCAAAAAATGGATGATTTCCCGCCCGCTCAAAATGCAAACAAAACGATCAAACCCATTTAAAAAAATAAGAAGAATGTTCAAACGCTTTTTCTGACCCTTCGCCGGACTCCCCTCAAATCAGCCAACCATTCCAAATTTCCGCCCAAATGCTCCGTAATTTGGGTTTTTTGTGTTCAATTCCTCAAAATAGGGTATACATCAAACAAAGAAGAACACATTATCCATATATAGTTAATTTGAATTACAGAAATTTAGGTTAAAAGTTATATAAAGGAATTCATTTTAACGTCGATAGTAACTATAGAACCAATCAAAAGGAAAAACACCAGCTTAATGTAAGACTATTTTCAGGTCATGGGCGAAAAGAATTTTTGAGGAACACACATTTATTATTATTGGATTTAGAATTTTTTGAATACTTTTAGACGTTTTATCCGTACAATAGAGAATACCAAAACTTTTTTTGGGAGGTATGTAAAATGATCCTATTTATTATCATCGCATTATGTGGCTATCTTCTCTTTTCATTCAGCAAAGACAATAGACGAAAACCGCAAAAGACAAGCCCTCTTCCTGCACCCGTTCCTCATCATAATAACCTAATCGACCTTGACGCCATCCGCCAAAAACGCCGGATGCATCTTTCCTAATTCTATATTTCAAACGAAAAGGCTGCTGAATGACGCAGCCTTTTAAAATTGTGTTGAGATAGAGCCTGAAACCTTTTTATCCTCTATCCGTAATTTCATATAAGGCAAATCCAAAAGGAGACTTCAGCAATGATCGATTTATTTATGAAACAAAAAATGTTCTCGCTTAAAGATGCATTTCACATTTATGACCGTGATGAACAAGAGAGATTCAAGGTCGAAGGGCGGTTCTTTTCGTTAGGGGACTCATTGCAATTGACAGATTCATCCGGAAAAACGCTCGTTTCCATTGAGCAAAAAGTGATGTCATTTTTGCCGCGATACGAGATTTCAATTGGTGGGAAAACGGTTTGTGAGGTAACGAAGAAAGTAACGTTTTTCAAACCGAAATTTGTGATTTCCGGCCTTAACTGGGAAATCGATGGTGACTTATGGAGGGATGAATTCCAGCTGACGGACGGAGAAAATGTCCGGATGTCAGTGAGCAAGAAGTGGCTCAGCTGGGGTGATTCCTATCACTTGCAGATTGCAAACGAGGAAGATGTTCTGATTTGCACTGCCATCGCTATCGTGCTTGATATGGTTTTATATAACGATGAAGATGAAAGTATTTTCTAAAAAGCATTGACAGTTGATCCAAAAGTAATAATATTAAGATAATTAATATTTAAATATGAAGTTATACCTTATCAAGAGAGGTGGAGGGACTGGCCCTATGATACCCGGCAACCGCTGTTTTATACAGAATGGTGCTAAATCCTTAAGAACATCGCGTTCTTGCAGATGAGGCAGAGATTTGATCATTCAAGCTCTTCCTTACACAAAGGAAGAGCTTTTTTCATGCAGCAAACATTTTAGAAAAGAGGCGAATGATATGGCTCAACAAGTAAACCTTGCTTCACATAAATCAGAAAAACAGAAGAAAGCTCCTTTCCGCGCCGATCATGTCGGCAGTTTATTACGATCCGCCCCAGTAAAAGAGGCGCGGCAAAAACAAGCGGCAGGCGAGATCACGGCAGAACAGCTTCGTGATATTGAAAATAAAGAAATCACCCGCATTGTCGAAAAGCAAAAGGAAATCGGCCTAAACGTCGTAACCGACGGAGAGTTCCGCCGTTCTTGGTGGCATTACGATTTCCTGGAAGGGCTCGACGGAGTGGAACCGTTCATCCCCGCTGAAGGAATTCAGTTCCATAACGCGAAAACAAAAGCACGCAGCATCAGAGTGACGGGAAAACTTGATTTTACGAACCACCCAGCGCTTGCCGATTATCAATTTTTACATAAGATTGCCGGTGACGCGACACCAAAGCTGACGATTCCGAGCCCGAATATGCTGTTTTTCGGTGAAAAAGCTGATCAAGGCGTATATCCCGATCAGGAGGAATATTTTCATGATCTGGCCCAGGCGTACAAAAAAGCGATTAACGCTTTCTATGATGCGGGCTGCCGCTATCTTCAGCTCGATGATACGTCATGGTCTCTCTTCTTTGAAGAAAAAGGCAGAGAGGTTGTCCGTGCCCTCAGCGGTGATCCGGAAACATTGCCTGCATTGTTTGCCAAAACGATTAACGATGCAGTGGCGGACCGTCCTGACGACTTAACGGTCACGATGCACATCTGCCGCGGCAACTTCCGCTCGACTTGGGCCGCATCAGGAGGCTATGACGCTGTAGCGGAAACGATTCTTGACGGTTTAGATCTTGACGGCTTGTTCCTGGAATACGATGATGACCGCTCCGGAAACTTTGACCCGCTTCGCTTTGTCAAACGCAAGGATCTGCAAATTGTCTTAGGCTTGATTACATCCAAATATGGAGAGCTTGAGGACTCAGAGGATGTCAAACGCCGAATCAGCGAAGCTGCGCGCTTTGTCAGCCTGGATCAGCTGTGCCTCAGCCCGCAGTGCGGTTTCGCTTCAACAGAAGAAGGAAACCTTTTGACTGAGGAGCAGCAGTGGGCGAAGCTCCGTCATGTGGCCGACATTGCCAATGATGTGTGGAAATAATCTATCATTGACAGAAAAGAGAAATGTGTGAATAATAGATACTATCAGAAAATTTCATAAAAAGGTTTTCCTTATCAAGAGAGGTGGAGGGACTGGCCCTGCGATACCCGGCAACCGCTGTTTAACAGAATGGTGCTAAATCCTTTAGAGCAGATTTTTGCTCTAGAAGATAAGGTTGAGATTGTTCACGCAAGCTCTTCCTTATCCAAAGGAAGAGCTTTTTTATATTCGAATGGAAAGAAGGAATGAACACATGTCACAGCAAACAACACCCGCAGAACAAAAACAATCGCTTCAGAGAAAAAAAACGCCGTTTCGCGCGGATCAAGTCGGAAGCCTGCTGAGGTCTGAGCCCGTCAAAAAAGCGCGGCTGCAAAAGGCGGCCGGCGAAATCACTGCCGAACAGCTTCGCCAGATTGAAAACGATGAAATCATCCGCATTGTGGAAAAACAAAAAGAAACCGGCCTGAACGTCGTGACAGACGGGGAATTCCGCAGAGCGTGGTGGCATTTTGATTTCCTTGAAAATCTGGATGGCGTTGAGCCGTTTATACCTGAACAGGGTATCCAGTTCCATAATGTGCAGACAA
The DNA here is from genome assembly GCF_029536185.1 of Bacillus sp. B28. NCBI lineage: Bacteria > Bacillati > Bacillota > Bacilli > Caryophanales > Bacillaceae > Bacillus > Bacillus sp. B28. The sequence goes on from NZ_CP120511.1 coordinate 3,907,756, forward strand.
AAGCACGCGGCATCAAAGTAACAGGCGATATTGATTTCTCAAATCACCCAATGCTCGAAGATTACTCATTTTTACATAGCATCGCTGGTGATGCAACGCCAAAAATGACAATTCCGAGTCCGAATATGCTCTTTTTCCGCGGCAGATTGGAAAAGGATGCATACAAAAACGATTATGCTCTTTTCCAGCATGATGTATCAAAAGCGTATAAAAAAGCGATTCAAGCGTTTTATGACAGAGGCTGCCGCTACCTCCAGCTTGATGATACGGCATGGGCAGTTTTCTTATCTGAAAAAGGCTTGAAACAAGTGGAAGCATTCGGAACAACGCCTGACGAGCTTCGCCAGCTGTTTGCGAAGTCAATCAATGACGCAACTGCCGACCGTCCGGATGATATGACCATTACCATGCATATTTGCCGCGGCAACTTCCAGTCCACTTGGACAGCTGAAGGCGGTTATGATGCGGCGGCGGAAACCATTTTTGACGGCTTGAATCTGGACGGGCTTTTCTTAGAGTATGATGATTCACGCTCAGGCGGATTCGAACCGCTCCGTTATGTGAAACGCTCTGATCTTCAGCTTGTCCTAGGCTTAGTGACATCTAAATTCGGTGAGCTTGAACATCCGGACGACGTGAAACGCCGTATCGAGGAGGCTTCCCGTTATGTCAGCCTAGATCAGTTGTGCCTGAGCCCGCAATGCGGATTCGCTTCGACTGAGGAAGGCAACAAGCTGACCGAGGAACAGCAATGGGCGAAGCTGCGCCATGTTGTTGAGATCGCTAACGATGTTTGGAAATAAGGAACAGAAAAACACACTTGATTCCCTGGCGGGGCAAGTGTGTTTTTTTATGCCTGCTCAATTTGATAGGCTTTGCATTTTTCATATAAGCTTGTTTTTCCTATGCCTAATAGCTTTGCTGCCTTTATTTTATTGCCGTCTGCTGCGGCAAGCGCCTCGATGATCGCGTTTTTTTCCGCCTCAGCGATTGTCTCTTTTAATGGCTGTATAGATTGATATTCCCGGATTTTGATTGTTCTTTGGATGGGTTGATCTTCAGGAGTGAGATTCAGGTGTTTCGGTTCGATTCGTTTGCCGTCGAGGACGTTGACAGCCCGTTCTAAGACATTTTCCAATTCTCGTATGTTTCCCGGCCAAGAATAGCTCTGAAGCACTGCAATTGCTTCTTTAGAAAGCTCCAAGCCATCAAAGCCAAATTTCCGTTCAAGTTTTTTTAATAGAAGCCCCGCGATCGGCACAACATCCTCTATGCGCTCTCTTAAGGACGGGATTTGAATTTTGATCACATTCAGTCGGTAATAGAGGTCTTGCCGGAAGTCTCCTTCCCGGACCATTTCTTCGAGGTTTCGGTGTGTCGCCGCAATCACTCGTACATCTATTGGGATCGGGCTTCTTCCGCCGATCCGCTCTATCTCTTTCTCCTGCAGTACGCGAAGGATTTTGCTTTGCATATGCAGCGGCATATCACCTACCTCATCAAGGAAAATGGTTCCTTGATGCGCAAGTTCGAATTTTCCTTTTTTCCCGCCTTTTTTTGCCCCCGTAAAAGCGCCGTCTTCGTATCCGAACATTTCTGATTCAAACAAATGCTCTGGGATCGAGGCGCAGTTGACGCGCAGAAAGGGAGCATACCTGCGGCGGCTGTTCTGATGGATGGCGTGGGCAAACAGCTCTTTTCCCGTGCCTGATTCTCCTAAAAGCAAAACGGCCGATTGGCTGTCAGATACCCGTTCAGCCAGCCGTTTCGCTTCCATAAAGAGAGAGCTGTTTCCAATCAAGTCGCCAAAGTGGTATTTACTGAAAAGCTCTTTTTCGTATTTATTTTTGTAGTAATTGAGTTCATTGAGGAGTGGTTTAATTTTTCTTGAATAATCCATCCATTCCTGCGGATTGCGGAACATAACGGTTCCGACCGCTCCTACAAGCTGCCGGTTCACAAAGAGCGGATACCGGTTGGCGATCATTTCGCTGCCGTTAATCGGGTGAATAGCGGCAGCCTCTGTCCGCCCCGTCTTCGCCACGATGTGCATTCTCGAGTTTTCAATCACGTCCTGAACGGGTTTTCCTATCGCTTCTTCCTCTGTTTTTTTAAGAAAGTCACAGTACGCCTGATTGATATAGAGAATGTTCCCCTCATGATCAACCACAACAATACATTCCGCCGCAAGGTTGATGATTTCATCCAGCCATTCAAAGGGTAATCTTTTAATAGAATGTTTCATCTCCCTGTCGCTCCCGTCACATTTTGTAATCGCTTTCAACCTTATGATAAACGAGAGCCTCCTATGAATACAAGAATCTATTATTGAGCTGTGTAGCCTCCATCCAGCACGACCGCCTGCCCTGTGACACCTTTCGCCTTTTCACTCGCTAAAAAGACGGCATAATCAGCAATTTCTTTAACCGAGAGAAGACGTTTTTGCGGCACAAGCGGAAAAATCACCTCTTCCAGAACCGATTCATAGGGAACATGTCTTGTTTTAGAAAGATCGCTCAGCTGATTGCGGACAAGCTGTGTGTCCACATATCCCGGGCAGAGTGCATTCACCGTAATCCCGTGGGGCGCGCCTTCCAGCGCCCCCACCTTTGTCAGCCCAATGACGCCATGCTTTGCGCTGTTATAAGCGGCTTTTCCCGCAAACCCCACCAGTCCGTTCACAGACGCGATATTGATGATCCTGCCGAACTGCTGTTTTTTCATAAGGGGAAAGACATGTTTCATTGCGATGAATGGCGCGGTCAGCATGACGCGAATAAGCTGTTCAAACCGTTCTGTCGGAAACTCTTCAATCGGCGCGACATGCTGCATGCCTGCGTTATTCACCAAAGTATCCAAACGTCCGTATCGGGTCTTGATAGTATGGACGATATCAGCGATTTGCTCTTCCTTTGTCACGTCACATGGAATGCCCGTGGCGCTAAAGCCTTCCTCGTTCAGCTTGGCGGCGGCCTCACCGCACGCTTTTGGATTTAGATCTGAAATAATGACATCGGCGCCTTCCCGGGCGAATTCCTTTGCGATTTCAAATCCGATTCCCCCGGCTGCGCCTGTCACAAGAGCGACTTGTTTTTTCATGTCATACACCTTCCCGCTCAAAATTTTTGCCGAATGACTGACTGGCTCACGGCGAAGTCAGCTTCAGTTTTCTCATATACCTCTTCCAGCGTGACGCCGTCCTGGAGCTCAGTCAGTGTCATATGCCCGTTATCAAAATCAAAAACAGCCAGATCAGTAATCAGCCGATGAACGACTTTCTGTCCTGTCAGCGGGAGGGAGCATTGTTTTTTCACCTTCGATTCCCCATGTTTATTGACGTGCTCCATGATGACGACGATTCGCTTAGCCCCGTTGACCAAGTCCATAGCGCCGCCCATTCCCTTCACCATTTTGCCCGGAATCATCCAGTTCGCCAAATCCCCTTGTTCAGAAACCTCCATGCCCCCGAGGATGGCCAGGTCGATATGCCCGCCTCGTATCATCGCAAAGGATTCCGCGCTGTCAAAATAGGATGCGCCTGTTACGGCGGTGATCGTTTCTTTCCCCGCATTTATCAGATCCGGGTCTTCCGTTCCTTCCAGCGGATACGGGCCGATCCCGAGCAAACCGTTTTCTGATTGAAGCATCACATTCACGCCCTCCGGTATCTCATTTGCGACAAGTGTCGGCATCCCTATGCCAAGATTGACGTTCATACCGTCTTTTATTTCCTTTACAGCACGTTTGACCATTCGTTTTCTGGCTTCCTTCATTGTGCCGCCTCCTTTCCCTTTGCTTGCTGAACGGTTCGTTTTTCAATCCGCTTTTCATGTGTGCCGAGCACAACATGCTGTACGTAAATACCAGGCGTGTGGATGTGGTCGGGATCAAGCTCTCCCGCCTCAACAATTTCTTCTGCCTCAGCAATTGTGATCTTTCCCGCCATGGCGGCAACCGGATTGAAGTTTCTTGCCGTTTTCCGGAAAACTAAATTTCCCATGGTGTCCGCTTTCCACGCTTTTACAATGGCGACGTCCCCAGTAATTCCTTTTTCTAACACATATGTGCGTCCGTCAAAGGTTTTATGCTCTTTCCCGTCAGCGATGGTGGTTCCGACGCCTGTGGCTGTATAAAATCCCGGTATGCCTGCTCCTCCTGCTCGGATTCTTTCAGCGAGTGTCCCTTGGGGAACCAATTCCACTTCCAATTCTCCGCTTAAAAATTGCTTTTCAAAAATTTTGTTTTCGCCGACGTAGGAGGCGATCATTTTTTTGATTTGCTTGTTTGCCAGCAGCAGGCCGAGCCCCCAATCATCAACTCCGCAATTATTGCTGACGACGGTTAAATCCTTTACCCCTTTATCCCTTATCGCCAGAATGAGCTGCTCGGGTATTCCGCACAGGCCGAATCCGCCCGCGATCAGTGTATCCCCCTCCCGAATGAGTTCTGCGGCTTCCTTACTCGATGACAGCACTTTTCCCATATCTGATTCCCCTTTCGTTTTGTCCTATACAAGGCCCGTCAAACTGTAAATCGCGATAATCACAAATACGGCGGCGGTTTTGATGAGAGTAATCGCAAAAATATCCCGATACGATTGGCGATGGGTCAGACCCGTCACAGCCAGCAGGGTGATCACCGCCCCATTATGCGGAAGCGTATCCATGCCTCCTGACGCCATCGAAATGACCCGGTGCATCACTTCAGGCGGTATGTGATAGGTCTGAATCGCTTTCAAATATTGATCAGACATCGCGCTTAATGCGATTCCCATTCCCCCTGAGGCCGATCCGGTGATCCCTGCCAGCGTTGTTGTCGTCACAGCTCCGTTTACAAGCGGATCCGTAAACGTATGTGAAATGCCGCTGCTCAGCTTATGAAACCCCGGCAGCGCAGCAATGATGCCGCCGAAACCATACTCGGCGCCTGTATTCATCGATGCAAGCAAAGCGCCGCCGATCCCTTCATTCAGCCCTTCCTTTAGCTGTCCAAACACTTTTCTCCAATCAAACAGAATGGTTGCGATGATTCCGATCAGGAGGGCCATCTCCACTGACCAAATGGCAACCGCGGAGGAGATATCAAGTTTCCCGAACTCTCCCAATCCTATGGCGGAAAAATCAAATTCATTCGGATACCACTTGGGAAGGAACGTGGTGAAACATTTATTCATCACACCAACGAGAATAAGAGGAACAAAAGCGAGTGCGTGCCGGACCTTACCGGTGTCAGGCTCTAAGACCGGCCGGCTTTGTTCCGGGGCAAGATCAGATGGCTCACGCGCGGCAGAAATCTCCGATTGAAAACCGGCGTAGCCTTCGCCCGATTTCTCTGCTTTTTTGCGCCTCGATTCCAAGTAGAGCATACCCGCCGCCAGCACAAACACCGCACCGATCATACCAAGCCAAGGGGCGGCGTAAATGTCTGTTTTGAAAAACGTCGTAGGAATTACATTTTGGATTTGCGGTGTACCCGGCAGTGCGTCCATTGTAAAGGTAAATGCCCCGAGAGCAATCGTTCCCGGTATGAGGCGCTTCGGGATGTCAGCTTCTTTGAACATATTTTTCGCAAAGGGGTATACAGCAAAGACGACAACAAACAGGCTGACTCCGCTGTACGTTAAAATGGCGCCCATCAATACGATAGCGAGTGTTGCTCGTTTCGCCCCAACCAGTCTGACAATAGTCTTCGCAATGGAAGCCGCCAAGCCGGACATCTCGACAACCTTTCCGAAAATGGCGCCAAGCAGAAATACTGGAAAGTACAGCTTAATAAACCCCGCCATCTTTTCCATAAATATGGTTGAGAAAAAAGGAAGCACAAAGCTTGGATCTGTCAGCAGCACAGCAAATAAGGCGCAAATCGGAGCAAACAAAATGACTGAAAATCCCCGATAGGCGACAAACATCAGCAAACCCAAAGCCAAAAGAATAATAATAATGTCCACAAACATCCCTCTTTTCCGCTTGTCTGAGAAAAGGAAAGCGTTTACAAATTATCCCCTCCCTTTCCGTCATTTCTCATGCAAGTTCTGTGCCAGTTACCAGGACACCATTTCAAGCCTTTCCCTTTCCATATTTACGGAAAATGCGAGATAACTATTCCAATCCGGTGGAAATTTCCGTTTTTGCGGAAAACAAGAAAGGAAAGCTCCTTTTTTGGGAGCTTTCCTCTATCACTCATATCGTTCCGATTAATACATCGACATCAACTGTCAGCTGAGCCGATTCCATTTTTCTAAACTGGTTGATGTTTTCAGCCGATGCGGACCAGGCTAACGGTGTCATGTTCAGAAGCCATTCTATGCCTTGCTGATGAAGCGTTTTGGTATAGCGCAGCCTCATCAGATGATCGAGCTGAAAATGTGTTGTAAAACGCTCAATTGCAGGGGTATTGGAATAGGTTCGTCTTTCTGAATCTGCGTATAAAACCTGCCTTAGTTCTGTTAAATAATCCTTTTGAGGAACAACCTTTATAACCAAACCATCTTTTTTCAGCAGTCTGTGAAACTCTGCATAATTTGAAGGTGAGAAAATCGATAGAATGACATCAAATTGCCGGTCTTGAAAGGGCGCATTAGCTACATCGGCTACGGCCCACAGCATTCCGCCACTATTTTTTGAAGCCCGTAAAATGCCATCCTTGGCAATATCAATCCCAATTCCGTGAACTGTTTTCTTCTCTTGAAGCAGATCGCAAACCGCTTTCAAGTGGGTCCCCTCACCGCATCCGCAGTCTAAAATGGTTAACGTCTCTTTTTCAGACTTCCGGTCACTGATCAAGTCAGCTATTGCCTGATGAAGCGGTGCAAAAAAATGATACTCTGCCATCAGCTGGCTTCTTGCTTCGAAAAGCCCCGCCCGATAGCTGCTTTTGACCGGCTTTGTCAGGAAATTCACGTACCCATGCCGGGATATATCAAACGTGTGCCCGCTCGTTAAACAAATCAAACTTTTCCATGATGTGACTTTCATAGAAGAATCACAAATCGGGCATCGAAATTGAGAGACAAATTGATTCATATAAGCAGCATGCTTCTTTATGTTTGACACAAAAAACACCTCATTCATTCGTTTTTTAAATAAATGAAAAAGGCATAGACAAATAAACCTGGACCTATCTAACTTTTTGGCCAGGTCTGGAAAGTCGTCTATACCTGTCATTATCTATAACGAATGAATTGAATAATCATAAAAAAGAACTCCTTTTTGCTGCATAGAGGGTTTCCCCGCTATTATGATACATCAATCATCCAGAAATAGGAACCAGATTCTCAACGACAGGCGGCTGCCCGAACTCCTCGCTGTTTAGAAGGTCAATTAATAAGTGGGCTGTTACTTCAGCAGACTGCAATCTTCCTTCTTTCTCTAACTGAATGAATTGATCAACAGTAGGAAAATCCTCTTTACGAACGGATCGAATTTCAGTTTGCAGCTGGGTATCAATCACCCCGGGATACACCGCTGCGATTTTAACTGGATACGGCTGATCCGCCTGCTCCAGACTGATGCTTTTAGAAAATGAATCCAGCGCCGCTTTTGACGTGCTGTAGCAGCTTTGTGAAGGCAGCAGATATTTAGCTGAAGCTGACGAGATATTCATGATTCGCTTATCCGTTTTGATGTGCTTCGTGTGCTTCACAAAATGGGAAGTGATCACCATAGGTGCAATTAAGTTGACCTGCAGGTTTTCTATCATGTCCTCCGTTTTATTTTGATCGATCGGCCCAATTGGCGCCAGTACACCGGCATTATTGATTACATAAATGCCTTCCGGCTCCGTATCAAGGCTAATGTGCTGAAACAATTCATCAAAGAGCGCCTCGAACCCGCGGCTATCTCTCAAATCAAATGAGTAATATTGCAAGCTGCTGTCCAAGTCGATCAGCTTTTGATTAGGCTGTCTTGAAATACAGTAAAGCCGATGGTCAGCATGTATTAGTTTCTGAACTAATGCTTCCCCAATCCCTCTTGACGTGCCGGTGATAATGATGTGCTTCATTTTTGTCCCTCCTGATCACAATTTCAGCATAGCAATCCAATATGATTTTCCTTTATTTTCTCGACTTCGAAATATAAATTTATTATTTTGAAAATAGTTAAAAAGGTTGATTTTCAAAAAGTGAAAGGATAAAATACTGCTATCATCTTAGAAAAAAGACATTCTTGTATATAATCAGTAATAAGGTCTGATTGTTTCTACCTAGTAACCGTAAAAAACTAGACTACAAGAAAGTTTGAATAAATTTGAACGAGTTGAAAAGGACAAGTTCTTTTCTGTTTGCTCTTATTTTTCACACTTTCTGCACTTCCAGAATTTGTGAAGGATAAGGGCTTTTTTCATTTCCATAATAAACCTCATAGGAGTTGCTATCATGTACTTTTTATTAAACCTTGTCGGTCTCATTGTGATTATGGCAGTTGTGTTCCTATGCTCCCCGCAGAAACAGAAAATCCAGTGGCGTCCTATTATTACGTTAATTGTTCTGGAGCTTTTGATTACTTGGTTTATGCTGGGGACAAAAGTCGGCAGCTGGGCCATCGGACAAATTGGAAATTTCTTCACTTGGCTGATTGCTTGTGCCAGTGACGGGATCGCGTTTGCTTTCCCTTCTGTGATGGCAAATGAAACGGTAGACTTTTTCTTCAGCGCACTTCTTCCAATTATTTTCATCGTCACATTCTTTGACATTTTAACATATTTCGGCATTTTGCCATGGCTGATCGATAAAATCGGCTGGGTGATCTCAAAGGCTTCCCGCTTGCCGAAATTAGAAAGCTTTTTCTCTATTCAAATGATGTTCTTGGGAAATACAGAAGCTCTGGCAGTCATTCGCCAGCAGCTCACAGTATTAAACAACAACCGCCTGCTCACATTCGGCTTAATGAGCATGAGCAGCATCAGCGGCTCCATTATTGGATCTTACCTGTCAATGGTGCCGGCGACATACGTGTTTACAGCGATTCCTTTAAACTGCTTAAACGCGCTGATTATCGCAAACCTGCTGAATCCTGTTCATGTGCCGGAGGATGAAGACATCATCTATACACCGCCTAAAGAAGAGAAAAAAGACTTTTTCTCTACGATTTCTAACAGTATGCTTGTCGGCATGAACATGGTGATCGTTATTTTGGCAATGGTGATTGGATATGTGGCGTTAACGTCAGCAGTCAATGGTATTCTTGGCGTTTTCGTACACGGCCTGACCATCCAGACGATTTTTGCTTATCTCTTTAGTCCGTTCGCATTCCTGCTTGGGCTGCCGGTACACGATGCGATGTATGTCGCGCAGCTGATGGGAATGAAATTGGCGACGAACGAGTTTGTTGCGATGCTTGACTTGAAAAACAATCTGAAAACACTACCGCCTCACACAGTTGCGGTAGCGACGACATTCCTGACGTCATTTGCCAACTTCAGTACTGTCGGCATGATTTACGGAACGTATAACTCGATCCTTGACGGCGAAAAATCAACCGTGATCGGGAGAAACGTGTGGAAGCTGCTCGTCAGCGGAATTGCGGTATCTTTACTAAGTGCTGCGATTGTCGGCCTGTTTGTGTGGTAGAAAAATGGAGCCATATCCCTTTTAAGGATATGGCTCTTTTGATTATTGATAAATAGAGGAAGGCACCTGCACATCTCGGATTCCGGCTGCATATGGTCCTAAGTCATACTGGCCGAAGACGATGGCGATTCCGTTTTTCGTAAAGTAAAACGTTGTGTCTTGGTTAAGGGTAATATCCTCTTTCTTTACATCAGGAAAAAACAGCGTGTCATGTTTTTTGATGTAGCTGTATAGGTAATCTTTCGTTTTGCTGACTTTTGTTTTGGTATTCAGAATCTGATTCAGCGTCACCCGCTTTTGTGTTTTCAAGTCATAGTTGAAGGACTGAACAGACGTTAAACCATGGGCGCCGCCTGAATAGATATAATTGAGCGTTTGAATGCTGAGCTTGCCCGCTGCATTATATTTGACGCTGAAGGATGTTTGATATTCCGCGTTGAAGCCCTGCTGTTCGCCTGCTTTTTTGTTTTTCAGGTATTCCTGATACGATTGTTCAATATAGGCTTTCAGCTCTTGATTGATGTTCTTTTCAAATGCGGCATTCCCGATGTGATGAACCTGAGGATACTTTAATTCCTTGATCTTTTTGTACGTATGGCTGCTGACAGTCGGCGTTTTCGCTTGAACCGCTTGTAAAGATGGGGCCGCATATGCAAATACACTAAAAAGCAAAACAGCAGCAGCTACCGCGCATTTCATCATTTTGTTCCATTTCATACAATCTCCCCTTTTCGATGTTCTTTGTTTATCATTCCCTTTTTTCTGCAACGCACACTTTTATAGACTGATGAGGTGAAAAGAAGTTTCTAGGTCTATCTGCTCGATTTTCCCAATAAAAAAGAGACAATAAATTGTCTCTTTTTTACTATTTACGCCCGGCAATCACTTCGTGAACCGCTTGTGCCAAATCAATATTCCCAAACATCTCCAACACCGCGATGACGGTCTGGTCAGGTATGTGTTCTGACTCGTTCTTCGGCACGATCAGTTCTTCCACTGTTTTTTTCAAGCTTTCATTCAGCTTTTGCTGCGGATATGCTTTGGCATATAGCTCCAACGGATCAAGATCATGGTTCACACACCATTGGGCGAACACTAATATCATCATATTTTCGTCGCGCTCGTAAGCCTCTGCGAGCTGTTTTTCGTTCATATGTCATGCTCCTTATGAAAAGTATCTTCCTCTAAGATACAGGAGCGAATCAAATTCGTCTATCCCAATGGCGGTGGGCGGCAACCGCTTCGATAAACGCTTTGCTGAAGCCGGTGTAATCATCTTCGTCTTTTGCTGACACAACGCCCGGCCCCTCTGTTGTGCCGACAGCCGATTTGAGGAGGTCAACTCCTTCGTTTGCCGCGCCGACCGCCTTATAGTGATTGTAGGCTTCTCTGATAAACGCCATCGCTTGTTTATCTTCTTTTAATTCAGGTCCTCCTGCGGCATAAACGGCATCATACAGAACAGAATCAACCGTCAGGAATGTGCCGCTGACCTCAAGCTGCTGTCCGGCGCCGCTTGTGATGTACCCCAGCGCTTGACTGATGATATCCGCTGTGATCCCTTCTTGTTTTAAGGCATCCAGCACTGTTTGCAGTTCTTTTTCATCAAAACCATTGCCGGCGAGAACCGCGACTTTTCTCGTTGACGCTGTTTTCACTGTACGGGCTTGGCTTAACGCAGGTGAGGTAAGGATTTCTTTTGATGCTTTGCGTTTCGCCGGCGGCGCCACGCCTACTCCTTTGGCGATTTCTTCTGCTAAATCTGCATCGACATTGCTGAAGACATCAACGACCTGCCGCTGTACGTCTTTACTTTTGACCTTCCCGACCTCGAAGCAGAAAGCAGAAATGATGTGCTGTTTCTCCACAGGAGACATGCTGTTCCAGAACAGTTTTGCCTGTGAGTAGTAATTATTGAAACTGTCGCTCCGCTGGCGGATTTTTCTGCCTTCTACTTTCTCCTGATAGTGGACATAACCGTCTTCTTCGGCTGACGCAGGAGACGGGTCATTGTTCTGCAGAGAGTTTTTATGATAAGCGACCGGCCCCTTGTTGATGGTCATCCGGTGATAACCGTCGTACTGGTTGTTATGGAACGGACATACCGGGCGGTTAATCGGAATCTCGTGGAAGTTCGGGCCGCCAAGACGGATCAGCTGTGTATCCGTATAAGAGAAAAGCCGTCCCTGCAGCAGCGGGTCATTTGTGAAGTCGATGCCCGGCACGACATTTCCCGGGTGGAATGCGACTTGTTCTGTTTCCGCAAACACATTATCCTGGTTGCGGTTCAGCGTCATTTTCCCAATGATCTTCACCGGTACAAGCTCTTCCGGCCAAAGCTTCGTCGGATCAAGAATATCAAAATCAAAGTTGAATTCATCTTCTTCATCTATCATCTGCACGCCTAGCTCATATTCAACAACGCCGCCGTTTTCAATCGTTTCCCACAGGTCGCGGCGGTGGAAATCAGGGTCTTTTCCGGCAATTTTCTGCGCTTCATCCCATACGAGGGAATGTACGCCGAGCACCGGCTTCCAATGGAATTTCACGAAACGCGCCTTTCCTTGTTCGTTCACAAAACGGAACGTGTGAACGCCAAAGCCCTCCATCATCCGGTAGCTGCGGGGAATGCCTCTGTCAGACATCGTCCACATCACCATGTGAGCAGACTCTGGATTATTGGCGACAAAGTCCCAAAACGTATCATGAGCTGTCGCGGCCTGGGGCATTTCATTGTGCGGCTCAGGCTTAAACGCATGCACCAAATCCGGGAACTTGATCGCATCCTGAATAAAGAACACCGGGATATTATTGCCTACTAGATCATAGTTTCCTTCTTCGGTATAGAATTTCGTCGCAAAGCCTCTGGCGTCACGCACCGTGTCAGCGGAGCCTTTGGAGCCCGCAACTGTTGAAAACCGGACAAATACCGGTGTCTTCACCGAAGGGTCCTGAAGAAATTTCGCCCGGGTGAATTCTGTCATCGGTTCGTAAACCTGAAAAAAGCCATGCACGCCATACCCGCGCGCGTGCACGATCCGTTCAGGGATTCTCTCATGGTCAAAATGGGTCATCTTCTCCCGAAAGTGAAAATCCTCCATCAACGTCGGGCCGCGAACTCCGGCTTTTAACGAATGTTCGTCCTCAGACACCCGTACGCCTTGGTTTGTCGTCATTTTCTTTCCGCTGTTATCAACCCTGTACTGTTCGAGCTGCTCGTCTTTTGAGTGTTCATTGACTCGTTTGTTTTGATCATCACTCATGTCTGCTCCCCCTTTTCCTATTGCAGATCTCAAAAAATAAACATTCTACAGCACATTTACCCGGGGCGATCTGTATATAAACTGCTCATCTGCTCTCTAGGTTTTGAGGTCTACTTGTCAACATGAGGTCATAAATATTTGAAATAAGCCTTCTCGAAGTGCGGAAGCGCTTACTATAATTGTGCTGTTGAATGGGGGAGGTCATATCGTGCTTGCGATACTCGGTTTTGTGATGATCATTGTCTTCATGTATCTTATTATGTCTAACCGGCTTTCCGCTCTTATTGCCTTGATTGTCGTTCCTGTTGTGTTTGCCCTGATCAGCGGATTCGGCAAAGACCTGGGCGATATGATGCTTCAGGGTGTAACAGGCCTCGCTCCGACAGGCATCATGCTATTATTTGCGATCCTGTATTTCGGCATCATGATTGATTCAGGTTTGTTCGATCCGCTCATTGCCAAAATCTTATCCCTTGTGAAAGGAGATCCATTAAAAATCGCTGTCGGCACAGCGGTGTTGACGATGACCATTTCGCTGGACGGAGATGGGACAACAACGTACATGATTACCATTGCTGCGATGCTTCCGCTATACAAACGGCTCGGCATGAACCGGCTGGTGTTGGCGGGAATTGCAATGCTCGGATCGGGAGTCATGAATATTATTCCGTGGGGAGGACCGACTGCAAGGGTGTTGGCTTCTCTAAAATTGGACACGTCAGAAGTCTTCACTCCGCTGATTCCTGCTATGATCGCCGGCATTCTCTGGGTGCTTGCCGCAGCCTATATTCTTGGAAAAAAAGAACGGAAACGGCTCGGTGTCATTTCAATTGAACACCAGCACGCGTCCGATCCGGATACAGCGCCGCTCAAACGACCCGCTCTCCAGTGGTTTAACCTGCTGCTGACTGTCGTGCTGATGGCGGCTTTGATCACCAGCCTGCTCCCGCTCCCTGTTCTTTTTATGATCGCATTTGCTGTCGCCTTGATGGTGAACTATCCAAATGTAAAAGAGCAGCAGAAACGAATCTCGGCGCATGCGGGTAATGCGTTAAACGTTGTCTCCATGGTGTTTGCCGCCGGCATTTTCACAGGCATTTTGTCGGGCACAAAAATGGTAGACGCCATGGCGCATTCTCTCGTATCACTCATCCCTGACGCCATGGGTCCGCATCTGCCCTTGATTACAGCCATCGTCAGCATGCCATTTACCTTTTTTATGTCGAATGACGCCTTTTACTTCGGTGTTCTGCCAATTATCACAGAAGCCGCCGCTGCTTACGGAATAGATGCCGCAGAAATCGGCAGAGCCTCTTTGCTGGGCCAGCCTGTGCATTTGCTCAGTCCTCTCGTTCCTTCCACTTATTTATTGGTCGGAATGGCGGGTGTCAGCTTTGGCGACCATCAAAAATTCACGATCAAATGGGCCGTGGGAACAACCATTGTGATGACGATTGCGGCACTGCTGATTGGGATTATTTCGTTTTAATGTGAGAAAAGGATTTCCGCTTCCGGAAATCCTTTTTTGGTAATTTAATTGATATATTTTATGACAGGCAAGCTTTCAGCACCTGAAGCATAGTAGTAATTTAAAACACTGAAAAAGTCTATCGCTTTGCCGGTTTTCAGATCAACGATTAATATATGGTCCCCATAGTTCTGATCATCCGCATCAAGCCTTCTAGGTGTTTTTTTACCTAACGTATCAAGGAAAGAATCATCATAACCTACCCCGGACTGATAAGCTGATACATGATGCATAAAAAGCGTGCCTGTGTCTAAGTAAACCATGATGGCTGAGCTTGAACTTGCATAACTCGAATGATAAGTGACAGGGTCAGAAATATTTTTAACCTTCACATCAGAAATGGAATGGGTGCGCTGATTATACCCGCCTCCATAGGAAAAATAATATTCTCTTTCCCAGTCTAATGAAGATGTTTTCGTACTAGAATTGTACAGCAGTGTACCATTAGCATAAACGGAACCGTCTCCATACTCAGCAACAAAGGCTTGTAAATTAGACGTTACCGATTTTACACTTGAATAATTTGAAGGGTTTTTCGCGTTTAACTGAATGTTATATGAATCTCCCGTCGTTCCTTCAGAGTAAACCCGGATCATATAATCGCCAGCGGGAAGCTCTTTTAAAAGCACTAAGTTCCCTGCTGCCATAGATATATTAGACGGCTGAGCTTCTCCTGTATCCCAATTGACAACATACAATTTCAGATGGTAATCGCTGTTGTCTGAAAGAATTCTTGTGATAAGGGTTCGATCTGACGAAGTACTGAAAAAGTACATATCATCAGGATTATTTTCATCAAGGACAGAGGTTGTATTGAAAACCTGGTCATCGGAGTTGTACATGGAACTTGTTTTAAAACCATTCTCATTCGAAGGCTTCTTCACTTTCAGCTTTTCTGTTGTATTGTCCGTTTTAAAGCTTACTTGCTTCGCTTGATTTAATGAAACACCCTCAGTTTCCTTTTGTTTTTTCAGTTTTTCCTGCTGCTCCATAATTGGTTTATCTTTTAACACACTTTGCGCTGAGGCAGCATTTGAATTCAGACATAAGCTAAAAACAACAAGCAACACAGTACACAAAAAAGGCAGTGAAACAATTTTTTTGTTCTTCATATACAAACCCCTTTCCAATTTTATACTATACATATCGGCAAGGGGCTCGGATCATTTACATAAATATATTTATTTTCATAAATTGTTTATTTTTTCTATCCGTTCAATGACGCGCCATTCGAAGCAATCAGCTCTTTATACCAATAAAAGCTTTTCTTGCGAATACGGCGCAGGTCTTTCAGGTCGAATTCATCACGATTGACATAGATGAAGCCGTAGCGTTTAGAACAGCCCTGGTGGGTGGAAATTAAGTCAATCGCAGACCACGGTGAGTAGCCGAATACGTCAACGCCGTCTGTCATCGCCCATTGAATTTGTTCAATGTGCTGCTTTACATAATCAATCCGGTAATCGTCATTAACCGTATCGTTTTCTTCGAGTTGATCGAAAGCGCCTAACCCGTTTTCTGTGATGATCAATGGCAGCTGGTAGCGGTCATAGATTTCACGAAGTGTGGAACGGAAGCCAACCGGATCAATTTCCCAGCCGAAATCGTTTTTCTCCAGGTTCGGGTTGGCGCTGCCGCGGTAGACGCCGTCTTCTCCCGTTTTCAAATGCTGGTCTCCTCCGCGCGCTGCTTCGTCCGAGCCGTCGCCTCTGCTTGCTTCCGCCGTTTGAGACGTGTAGTAGTTAAATGCGATAAAATCAGGCTTCGCAGATCGCAGAATCTCCATATCACCATCTTCAATGACTGGCGTATAGCCTTTTTCTTTCATATATGCCCAAGCTGTCGTGTTATAACGCCCGTGAACCGCCATATCTAAATAGAGCCAGTTGCGGATTGCATTGTAGTTGAAGGCTGCGACAACATCTTCCGGTTTTGAAGATGCCGGGTAAATCAGCGCAATGTTCGGAGCTGGACCGATCTTGGCTTCCGGCAGCATCTCATGGCATAGATTCATAGCCTTCGCCTGTGCCACCAGCATGTGGTGATTTTGCTGATACAGTTCTTTTTTCGGGTTTTTCAGATTCGGATCAAGTGTGCCCAGCGCACTTCCATGCAGGATCATCATGTTTTGTTCATTGATTGTCAGCCAGTACTTGACACGGTCACCGAAGTGTTCAAACAGCACCTTCGAATACCGTTCAAAAGCGTCAATTACAGATCGCTTTGACCAGCCTCCTTTTTCCTGCAATGCATTCGGCAGATCAAAGTGATACATCGTGACGATCGGTTCAATCTTATATTTGAGCAGCTCATCAATCAGATTGCTGTAAAATTCAATCCCTTTTGGATTGATGTCTCCGTCGCCATCAGGAATAATGCGCGTCCAGGCGATAGAAAAACGGTATGCTTTAAAGCCCATTTCAGCAAACAGCGCAACGTCTTCTTTATAACGGTGATAATGATCGCTGGCTACCTTAAAATCAGTCGTTCCCTCAGGATAGCTGTCGCGGGCGTCAATCACTGAAGGTCCCTTTCCATCTTCGTTCCACGCGCCTTCAACCTGATAAGCAGAAGTTGATGCTCCCCACAAAAAGTTCTCCGGAAATGCCGCAAGTTTGTTATAGTTCATCGTCTGTTCCTCCAATGCTTTAGATTAAAGAAAGAATTCTTTCTTCTGTTTTGACTTGCTTTTGATCAGTTTGAATGACGTCGGTATATTGATCTGTGTTTGTGATGATGATCGGCGTGTTCATATCAAACCCTGCCTTTATTAACTCCTCTAAATCAAATTCAGCCAGCAGATCGCCTTGTTTGACGGCTTGCCCCTGCACCACTTTAGGATAAAAGTGTTTACCTTCCAGCTTCACCGTATCAAATCCGAGGTGAATCAGGATTTCTGTTTCCTGATGGGTGATCATGCCGAATGCATGGCCAGTCGGGAAAACAGTCGTTATCACGCCATCTGCCGGAGCCACCAGCCGGCCTTTCTCCGGCAAAATCGCAATTCCCTTTCCAAGCGTCTCCGATGCGAACACCTTATCCTTCACTTCCGCTAACGGAATCACGCTTCCTTCTAATGGACTGCTGATCTGCTCATGATGTGTGGCAGGTGCTGGCGGTTCCGTTTTGGCATCTGCTTTTTCCGCAGGATCTTCAAATCCGACAATGTACGTTAGGATGATTGAGAGAATAAAAGATACCGAGATTCCCAAGATAAAGCCTGCAAACCCCTGTCCGTAGAAAATCGGGATGGTCAATAGACCCGGCGCACCTGAAGCGATGGCCACACTGTGAGCCTGCCCGATAATCGCCCCGCCAACAGCCGCACTGATGACACCGCATACAAAAGGTTTTTTCAGTCTGAGCGTCACCCCATAAACGGCAGGCTCCGTAATGCCGAAAATTCCGGTGACTGCGGCGGAACCCGCAAGCGCCTTCAATTTTTTATTTTTCGTTTTTAACATGACCCCGATGGCGGCACCTGTTTGGGCAAACACAGCTGCTGCTGTAGCCGGTTTGATAGAATCCTGCCCGTTGACCGCAATATTGTTTAAAATAACCGGCACGATGCCCCAGTGAATGCCAAAGATGACAAGGATCTGCCAAAGGGCTGCGATCACGGCACCGGCCAGCATTGGATTAAAATGAAAGATCGCCAGAATCACAGCCGCGATGCCATTTCCGGCATTTACGCCAATCGGCCCGAACACGATTAATGTGAGCGGCACGACCATCACTAAACAGATCAGCGGCGTGATGAAGGTTTTTACACTGTCATGAATCAGCCTGTTTAGAAACTTCTCCATGCAGCTCATCACGAAAATCGCCAGGATGATCGGTATAACGGTTGATGTGTAATTCATTAAAACAACGGGAATGCCAAAAAAATCGGTATCCGCATTGCCATTCTTCAGTTCAATAATGGTTGGATAGATGAGCGCCCCGGCAACCGTGACAGACACAAACACGTTTGCGCCGAATTTTCGGGCAGCTGTAATCGCAAGCAGCAATGGCAGAAAATAAAACAGGCTGTCCGCGGCGGCATATAAAATCGTGTAAGTTGTATCCTCAGTTTTGAGCCAGCCGGCATTTGTACAGATCATAAGCAGGCCCTTTAAAATTCCCGCTCCCGCCATCACGCCAAGCAAAGGCGTAAAAATGCTCGATACGATATCAACCAGACGGCCGAACAGATTCCCTTTCTGAGCAGAACGCTCTGTTTGGTCATCCTGCAGCACACTTGATATCTTTCCAATCTCGCGATACACCTCGGAAACATGATTACCGATGACCACCTGAAACTGCCCGCCGCTTTCCACAACAGTCACGACATCGTCTAAAGCTTCTATTTTTTCTTTGTCTGCTTTTGAGCGGTCGTTCAGCGTAAAACGCAAGCGCGTCGCACAATGTACAAGTGAACACACATTTTCTTCCCCGCCGACCAATTGTAAAATGTCTCTGGCTGCTGCCTGAATCCCCATTTCCCCTCATCCCTTCCGCTGAAAAATAAAAAACCTAAACTACCCCTGCCACAATAGGAACAAGTAGTTTAGGTTTTGCCTGCTGACCAGTAACAATCCTATAAGACTTCATCATTCGATTTTTCTTCAATTTTGCTCCATCACCATCCCCTGAAAAAAATAAAAACCTAAATTACCACCAGCGCAGACAGAGATCCTCCGCACTCATCGTAATTTAGGTTTTGCCTGCTTATCAGTAACAATCCTAAAATCATAATATATTGATGTAAGAAGAAATTAACACACGAAAATAAAAATGTCAACGCTTTCATCATGTTTGTTTGACGACCCTTTCAATATGAATCGTTAAGTACAGCAGCTCGTCCCTGGTGAGTTTGTGTTCATATTCGTGTTCCATATACGCTTTGATTTTCTTCGTGCAGTCATACGCGCGATGATATTTTTCTTTCACCGTTTCCAGCAAAAAATCGTCCTGGCTTTCCAGGTAGGTTCCGTTAAAAAGACGCTGCGCGAAAAACTTCAGGTGAGTGACAAACCGGTAATAATGCAGCGATTCTTCATCAAATTCAATATTAAAATGATATTTTACAATACTTAAAATCTCTTGCATCACTTTTGTAATGTTCATGATATTGGGCATCTCTTCATTGAGTTCGGCATTCACGATATGGAGGGCAATAAAACCTGCTTCATCCTCCGGAAGGGAAACACCTGTCTTGTTTTTCACCATGTGCAGCGCTTCTTTGCCGATCGCAAACTCATCTTTGTACAGCCGTTTGGTTTCCCACAGCAACGCATTTTTGATATCAAGACCCTTTTTATTGCGCTGTATGGCAAAGTTAATATGATCAGTCAGCGACACGTAGATGCTGTCGTTCAGCTTTTTTCCAAGCTGTAATTTCGCATAGCTGATAATGTCCTCACACACTTCCATACATTCAAGCGGTATTTCATACAAAAGGGTTTTAAATTTCTCTGATACATCCTTGTTATCGAGAGTGAACACCTTCTCAATGCGTGCTTCATCGACCTCGTCGCCGGACTTTTTTTGGAACGCGAGCCCTCTGCCCATGATGACCAATTCGCTCCCTTGTTCATTGACCACACTGATCACGTTATTGTTGATCACCTTCGCAATCTTCATGACATGTCCCTCCAATCAGCTAAGAACAGACTACACCTTGATTGTACATTCTTTTTGTACTAGGTCAATATCTTCAGGGAAAGAGCAGCGATCCGGTCAATATACTTCACTCAGCACCGTCTGCCCGCTCTGTTTCTGAAGCAGCGCCTCAAGATGGCGTTCAAAGAATTCTTTATCTGCCCCCTGCTTCTCGACTATGCCATTCATTAAGCTGATGCTTTCGGCATTGTATTTCGTATATTGTTTTTTCAGCTGATCCAGCTGTTTTCTTGTTTGTTTAGCGTTTTTCGGTGTGACTTGATTGATGAGAGCGATCATGCTGCCGGTAATCTCAAAAAAGGTGTCTCTATTGTCTTTAAGCTGCTGATTCTCATTGCGGCTCTTTTCTTGATTGCGGGTTTTCTGAAGCATTGCGAATGCCTCTCTGTTTTGTTTTTTGAGCCGGCCGTTTTCGAGTTTAATGGATTCAAGATTTTTCTTCGCTATATCTGCTTCCTCTTCTGTCATGCTGCTGCGAATGAAATATTCAGGGTTGCCGATCCCATAATCAAACGTCTCGCTTACGTGTACCATAGAACTGAAAACAACCGCCAGCTGCATATCGTTTGATAGGGTCTGAAAGTCTTGCTTTTTCTTGCTGCCCAGTGATTTTATCATGCTTTGTTTGATCGCCTTTTGATCATGATGGGCGGCGGTCTGAACATTGCTTTCGCTTTCACATGCGCTCATCGCAAGAACAGCGATCAGCAGGCTTATCAACAAGCCTATTCGCCTCATGCTCTGTCTCCTCTCTGCTGAAACTCGTCTGGAAAACGCGGCAAAATATAGTTAAATCGTACCAGATATATGATGTGTCAGCAATAAACCAAAAGTATTATTTGACCTGTATAGAACATAAACATTTTGTAAAAATTGACCGCGGTTCCATCCTTTTCTATGCGGTTTCTCGTACAATAGAAGTATCGTTACTGGGGAGGGGCTCTGCAGATGAAACGTTTTACGAAACAAGAAAACAGCTGGGTTGTATATGACTGGGCTAACTCTGCTTATTCCATTGTCGTCACAACCGCGGTATTTCCGTTGTTTTATAAATCAGCCGCTGCGGAAGGCGGTGTCAGCGCTGCTCAATCAACTGCTTATTTAGGTTATACGATAGCGATTTCTACCTTTATTCTCGCCATGCTCGGCCCGATTTTAGGAACCATCGCCGACTATGAAGGCTGCAAAAAAAAGTTCTTCGGCTTCTTTGTGTCAGCGGGTGTCGCCAGCACCGCGGCGCTTGCCTTTATTCCAAGTGAACATTGGCTGCTTTTGCTGCTGTTCTACACCATATCGGCTGTCGGTTTTTCCGGCGCCAATGTATTCTACGACGCCTTCCTCGTTGACGTCACGCCTGAGGAGCGAATGAATCTCGTCTCCGCCCGCGGCTTTGGCTTAGGCTATATCGGCAGCACGATCCCATTTATCCTCAGCATCGCCGTGATCCTGCTCGCACAGGCAGAAACGATTCCGATGTCTGTGTCTGGCGCAAGCCAGCTGTCCTTTTTTATAACGGCCGCTTGGTGGGGACTGTTTACCATTCCGATGCTGAAACACGTTCATCAGCGCTATTACATCAAAAAAGAACCCCGCATCATAGCCAACAGCTTTAAACGCCTCGGGCAAACGATGAAACGGATCCGGCAGTACCGGGCGCTGTTCCTTTTTCTGCTTGCTTATTTCTTTTATATCGATGGAGTCGGCACCATTATTACGATGTCGACCTCTTACGGGTCAGATTTGGGCATCAGCTCCACAAGTCTCCTGATCATCCTGTTTGTCACTCAGGTCGTCGCCGCGCCGTTTGCCATTTTATACGGAAGACTGGCGGAGCGCTTCACGGGGAAAACAATGCTGTACGTTGGCATCGTCATGTATATGATTGTCTGCGTATATGCGTATTTTCTGGAAACGACGCTTGATTTCTGGATTCTAGCCATGCTTGTCGCCACCTCGCAGGGCGGCATTCAAGCATTAAGCCGCTCCTATTTCGCCAAGCTCGTCCCGAAACACCATGCAAATGAATTCTTCGGCTTCTACAACATTTTCGGAAAATTCGCCTCGATTATGGGGCCGCTGCTCATCGCCGTTACCGCCCAGCTTACCGGAAAATCATCGACCGCGGTGTTCAGCCTGATCATTTTGTTTGTGATCGGCATTGTGATTCTTGCCTTTGTGCCGGAAGAAAACAGCACCAATGTCAGCCATCACAAAAATGACCTGCCCCTTTAACTGGGAGCAGGTCATTCATCATTTATTCGCTTTATTCACCTTAAGCTTTTTCCCTTTGACGGTTGTATCCTTCATGGCTTTGAGAACACGAGGGCCTTTTCCGTTTAAAATTTCTACGTACGAGGCGTTATCCATGATCGTAATGATGCCAATGTCATCAGCTGACACACCATCAATTTTGGCAATCGTCCCGACAAAATCAACGGCTCTGATTTTCTTTTTCTTTCCGCCGTTAAAATACAGCTTCATAATGTCTTTATTCAGCTCTTCGCTCTTGTCCTTTTTGATTTTCGGACGGTCTTTCAGTTTAGCGAGAAAATCCGGTTTCTTTTTTGCGACATCCTCTTGGGATGGGGCTTCCAATTTCTGAATCCCAAATCCGATATAGTCTTCTATTTCAGTCAGGAACCGCTTTTCAAACGGCGCCACAAATGAAATCGCTTTTCCCTGATTTCCGGCTCGCCCTGTCCGTCCTGTACGGTGTACGTAGCTTTCTTTCTCAAGGGGCAAATCATAGTTGATGACAAGGGCGATATTTTCGATATCGATCCCCCGCGCGGCGACGTCTGTCGCGACTAAATAACGGTACTCGCCTCTTTTAAATTCATTCATGACGTCGAATCGGTCTTCCTGAATCATTCCGCCGTGAATTTTATCGCATGGATATCCTAAGTCATCCAATTCATCGGTCAGCTGATTGACTTGCTCCTTCGTTCGGCAGAAAATGATGCAGCTGTCCGGGTTCTCAGTGATGAGTACATCCTTCAGCAAAGAAAACTTATTCTCTTCTCTGACTTGAATCACCGCATGTTCAATATTCCTTGTGGTGAGGCCGGCCGCTTTGATTTCGATATGCTCTGGTTTTTGCATATATTGACGGCTTAATTTCTCAATATCCTCTGGCAGCGTCGCAGAAAACAGCATCGTTGTACGCTTAACCGGGAGATGCTTGATAATCGCCTCCACCTGATCGATGAAGCCCATATTCAGCATCTCATCCGCTTCATCAATAACCAGATAGGATAGGCGATCCAGCGGCAGCGTGCCTTTTTCAATATGATCCAGGACGCGTCCCGGTGTGCCGACAACGATATGGCTTTTTTGCTTCAGCTCGGCTTTTTGTTTATCAAAGGATGATTTTCCAAATACAGCTGTCGCTTTGATTCGTTTAAATCTTCCGATGTTCGTGATATCCTCTTTTACTTGCACGGCAAGCTCACGGGTCGGCGTCAGCACCAGTGCCTGCGGTTTGTTTTCGTCCCAATCCGCCAGCTCGCAGAGAGGAATGCCAAACGCAGCCGTTTTCCCGCTTCCCGTCTGTGATTTGACGACAAGGTCTTTTCGTTCAAGAGCTGCCGGAATCACGTTTCGCTGCACCTCGGTCGGTTCTGTATACCCCAGTCCTTCCAATGCTCGTAAAATGTCGTGACTGATTTGATAGTTTTTAAAATGACTCATCTATAAACTCCTGTCTCTTGCAGATGTTCTCATTATACTCTAATTTCCGGCGGCGTATGTGTTTTGGCTGAAAAATGACGTTTTAGAAGCCATCAATCCCCTGTCTTTTTAGTTCCTGAACGGCCAATCGCGCCAGTGCATCGGCCCCTGCGCGGTTCGGATGAAGCGTATCGCCATCCATATAAAGCGCGAGCGTTTTTTCCGGACCGATCGATGTAAAGTAAGATGAACTGAGGACATTCAGGTCAATAAGCCTTGTGTTTTCTTCTTCGGCCAAAGCCAAAATAGAAGCCCTGTACCATCGGTTTACAGAGGAATGGACGCCCTCAGAAGTAAAATCTGTCGCCCGGCCTTGCGGTGTTGAAAGAATCACGTCCGCGCCCTTCGCTTTCACCTGGCGAATCATATCACGCATAATCTCCTTAAATTCAGCTTCAGATTCATTATGCTTCGGGTTTGTATCGTTAATGCCGAGCTGCAACATAAAGTAATCTCCCGGTTTAATGTACTTCAAGATCGCCTCAAGCTGTCCGTCATTTCGAAACCCTCTCGCAATCTGCCCGCCTGACGCCATGTTTCTCACTTGAAAGGTACGCTTGTCGACATAGTGAGGCAGCATCTGCCCCCAGCCCGCCTGCTTGCTGCTGTTGAGCGGATAATAATTGCACACCGTCGAATCGCCGCCGACATAGATCGTTCGGTTTGTCACCGGCTGATCAGACAATTTCTTGATCTTCAAGGCGCTGAGCGTAAAAGCCGTACCCGTCTTGCCTTCAGTCACCAGCAGATTCAGCTGCCCGTCGGTGACAGGAATTTGGAACGTATCCTCCGCACCGTCTCCCGTCATATTGATGACCTGATACACACCCTCCGCCGCCACGCTTGCCCTCGCCGTATTGCCCAGCGTCACCTTCACCTCATAAAGACCATTTGGAAGATCCACATTAAACGTGTTGTCACTTTTCGTCCCATACGCCAAAAACTGAACCGCATCACTCTTCACACCCGTCCCGGATGCCTCCACATCCTTCATATATTCCGGCGTCTGAAAACCGTAGCCCTTTGACGGGTTATAACGCTCAGACGCCCTGACACCAATGTAACCAGGCTCAGCCGAACCGCTCCCAAAGTCAAACTGATACACCTTAAGCTCAGATGCCTTTAAACTCTCCGCCCCGCTGAAACCCAACAACAACATCATCACAAAACCCGCCGTTATCCATTTTTTCATTAAGAATCCCCCTATATGAAAACGCACTCATTAATGCATACTCGGTGATTGTTTCTTTATGATGACTGAATGCAGAAAAAAATGGCATTGACAAAAGGAAAGGAAGATTTTATTATATCAATAATTGATATATCATTAGTTGATATAAGAAATGAGGTGACCGCTTGCCAAAGCAACGTCCGCAGGAAATGGGTCAGCTTACCGATCCAGCCTATTATATTGTCTTAACCTTGCTGGAGCCAAAACACGGATATTCGATCATGCAGGAAATTGAGGACATGACCGATGACTCCTTTACGATCGGCCCAGCTACCTTATATACATTGTTAAAGAAATTATTGCAGGAAGAGATCATTGAGCTTGTCAACAATGAAAACCCGCGCCGCAAAGTGTACCAGACAACCCTGCACGGCCAAGAATTACTCAAAAAAGAAATTCAGCGCAGAAAGGTGATGGCTGAACACGGCGAACGCGCTTTTCAACAATTGAAAGGAGATCAGTCATGAAACAAAAAAAATATATGATGTCTGAAGGCTTGGCTTTTTCAGAAGAAAAAGATATGAAGAAACTCAGCGATATGGCCAGCAAAGGCTGGATGCTCGATTCTTTTGCGGTTATGGGGTATAAACTTAGAAAAGCTGAGCCGCGGAAGTTGATCTACAGTATTGATTATCATGATGTTGGGGAAGAAAGCTTGGCGGAATACACCGAGATGTTTGAAGCGGCCGGGTGGGAACGTGTTTGCTCTTCACGAGGTATGCATATCTTTTCGGCTGAGCCCGGGACTTCGCCGATATACAGTGATCAATCCACCATGAGAGAGA
This sequence comes from Bacillus sp. B28, assembly GCF_029536185.1. NCBI lineage: Bacteria > Bacillati > Bacillota > Bacilli > Caryophanales > Bacillaceae > Bacillus > Bacillus sp. B28. Next base: position 3,933,524 of record NZ_CP120511.1, read on the forward strand.
AATATAAAAGAAGTGAAAAAGACATTCGAAATGTCACCTGCACCTTGAGTTTCCTGACTCTCTTGTCAATTGCACTCCATTATTTGACCGGATTATCAAATTGGGTGCCTTTGGCTTTCCTGGTTGTGACTTTTCCGTTTCTCGTGACATATGCGGCAACAAAAGCAAGAACGCTTGGAAAGTGGGGAAAATCAGTGTGACTTCTTGTCACACTTGATCACATCCCAACCTCCGCAATAGAAGCTTATTTGGTCTTCTTCGTCATACACATAATAACGGAGTCTTTCCCATTGATCGTCAGTCGGTACAATCTCCAATTCAACCGAATCGATGGATTCAAGGTCATCCAGTTTCGATGCACTAATGTCTTCAAACCGCAAATGAATGTCACAGGTTTGAGCAGATAGTTTTCATTCAAACACAGGAATTTGAATATAACGATCATCTTCTTTCATATAGAAAGAAAACTCGTTGAATGTAAATGGGCCTGTATCCGCATCAGAAAGATGCTTTTTCAATTTCTCGTATTGTATGATATTCAAATGAATTCCCCCTATTTTTAGTTACCGCCAACCATATAGATGTCCGCAGCATCGTATTCAAACCACATGATCCGTTCGCCCGAGTCCGTCAGGCACTGGAGTTTGCCTTCGGAAAAATGGTTTTTATCCGGTTGAGGGGCAGTGATCAGAAAAACATCATCATTGATAGAAGCTAACAGAAAGAGAAAATCTGCAATGCTCCGGCCTGCTTCATGTACTACGCATTGGAAATGAAATTGCCTTTTCGCCAGCTTCGTCACTTTGTAAGCATAGCCTTTGAAAAACTCTGACAGGTCTTCTATAAATGAACCACTCGTTATCACCTGTATCATGATTCGCTCATAGGCAAGCCCCTGCCAAAAACGATAAAAAGACTCAGCATCTTCAAGTTCGCATGACATAACGGTTTGGTCAGGCTTAAGCTCGATCATGTCCAAATTGCCAATACTGCTTATAGCGGTTTTTTTCATAAAATCCTCCTTATCAGTTGGATAGCGAAGCGCAAATCTCTTGTCTGACTTGCTCATACAAAAGAATGTGATGATACAAATCAGTATCGTTTTTGATCATATCCGGCGGGATGTCAGGATACAGCTCAAAAAAGCTTTTCTCCAACGAATGCCGCTGATGCCGGGGCATCCTTTTATTCGCCAGCACATAACCCAAACTGCCAGCAACAAGCATAAAAAACTCATATATTTCCGCTTCAAAGCCGTACAATTCATCAGGATACGGCTTTTTTTCAAGCTCCCGCTGTCTTTTTCTTAGTTTTTCAAACACGCCGACTCTCTCCTCCGACACATGTTAAATATCAAACTAATCTATCTTGAAACAGGATAGGCGGATATTTATCTATCGCCTCCAACAGGTCTTCACCAAACACAGTGATGGTACATTTCCACGGATCACCCAAAAGCCCCCAAGAAAAATCCTGATGAAAAAAGAAATAATAGTCTCCGTTTGGAAATACCGGAACAGGCCATTCGCCAAATTCATCCTTAGGCATTGTCTGATGAGGGCTAAAGATATAGCCGTCATGCTGCCAATCTAATGCGTACATCACATCGTTCTTCCCAGTACATGATTGAAATGCTTTTAAAATAGTAGTCTCTAAATCACTCAGCACTCCGCTTACATCATTACGACCAGCTTTACTGCTCATCCCGATTGAGATATCAAACACTCGATATGGATCAAGCGGGATGATGTGATGACATCTGCTTCCGGGCATCCATTTTATGAGCTGGTTCACTTCTGACCAGATGCTGTCTTGTTTTGTCTGACTTAAAGCGCGCCAATTCATCATGATCTCATCAACACCTTATTGGATATCCTGCTTATAAACACCAGAAGAAGTCACTGCGTAAACAGCGTTACTTGTCAGTTTCAGCTGTTGAACGTCTAGGGCTACACCGTTCGAGTCACAGCACTTCACCTCTTGCACCGGCTGACTGACATTAGCCGGGATGAGGAACAGTGAATGCTCATCTCTGCATACCCAAAACCCATCATTTGATATGGCAAGCTGGTCATATACCCCAGAATAATCTTTATCAGAAATAATCCACACTCGTTTCACGTCCATCTCATCAAACGCAGCAACGACTGTATAAGAGTAATACAGCATGTAGATCAGTCCGTCTTTTTCTGCAAGTGCATAGCAGTCATCTACCACGGGCGCATATATTTCTGAAAGCTGTTGATCAATGTGAGTTTTCTTTAGTTGTCCGTCTAAAGTGAAGCACAGCACACTTTTTCCATTGGTGTTTTCATCACTATAAATGCCTTCATCACTTAAACCCACCCAAAGGTTTTGTTTCTTGTCCAAAAGACAGCAGGAAACCCCTGAAGGCAAACAAAAAGCACTTCTCACTCTTCCCTCTTCTGAAAATACCTTTACCTTCGGCTCATGCGAATCGTAATAAACGAAAACATAGCCATTTGCACATTGTTGAAAGAGCAGAATATCGCTGCATACAATCTGATCTTTCACTGTGAAATCCCGAATATCACCAGTAGGGTCATAGATTGAAAGGGTGATATCACCTTTCTCACCTTTTCCAATGTAGACACGTCCCTGTGCATCAGCATGGAAAAAACAATCTTGGGTGTCCGTGTTGGTGATTTTATTCATGTTTAATTTTTTCATTGGTTATGCTCCCAAGTTAGAAATTCTCTCACTCTTTACCCTTATATGCATAAAATTGTTTTGAATCAAAAGAAACAAACTCAGCCTCAACGGATATCAATCTTCTGTTTATGTCAATGAGAAAATTAGCATTTGATTGATACTCTGGTATTATAGGATTTGACAGCTTTCCGATTCCTTCCGGGTGATAACTAATTCCTCTGGAATAATTTTCTCTAATCTGATATTACCGTCACCTGCATTAAAATAAACAGAAGCTACATTTTGAAAGAGAATGTTATGAGTATATTTATTATTGTTTTCATCAAAAACTTGAATATCGAGTGAGAGTTCTTTTTTAAAGAACTGATAATCGACCTTTAATACATCGCATCCCCCGTCAATATAATCTATCCATTGTTCATTATTTTGTACATTTTTCCACCTCCTGACTAATCTCTGTTTATATACCAACAAATCCGTATATAAAAGAGGCTTGATGATAATCATAAGTCATCATCAAGCCGAAAATATATCACTTTGTATATTGTTTTATCTAATCATTTAAATCATCTGTTGAATGCAAATAATCATCTGGAGAATTTTCAAATCAATCCCGCTTTTGATTTTATATATGCCTTCTATTAGCTTCACCGTGGTCAAACTGACACCACGTATTCAAAGTACTAAATGATTAGTTATAAACTTACAGTTTTTTTGCATAAAAGAGCTCACAACCATATTCGGTGTGAAATAAACAGATTGCAAATGCAAAGGATGGTTCTAGCAAAATAAAGCTATTAGAAAGTAATTGACCTTCAAATTCAATAAAATCTAATAAACAGCCTAGATGCTCTACACAATCTTTCAGGGTACTCTTGATGGCTCCCACTTCATCACTATGTGGATGAAATAGATAGACAATATCATTTATGCTCTCAGAACCCAAGGCAACAATGGTTTCTTTTAATAACTGTTCAGCCTCCTTTTTGCTATTCACCTTCATTTCACGCAACGTACCTTCAATAGAATTTGATAAGACAACTTCCAACAAATCGCGGCTTTGCCCTACATCAGCTAGTTGGTAAACAAATCCTTTTTTTTCGCAGTATTGTAATCTCTCTTTTAATTGTTTTATTAAAATTTTTCTCTTATTCTCCTTAAGTTTTTCATCTAATTTTCTTCTCAATTACCCTATCTCCTTCTTTTTGTTCTATATCCTTTAAAATGTTCTGGATAATGTCCTTTGAGTTGATTGTACCTCCCTTTTTTAAAGGGACTTCTACCTTTTCCAACACCATGAAAATGGGGCCCTCTACCTCGTTTATCATGTTTATGAAGTACCACATATTTTTTATGACTTCCTCTTCCAACTCTACCAAAAGAATATACAGTTCTATGCTCACTACTACCATCGTATACTTTTTTATGCGTTTTAAATTGAGAAGAAGTAGGTATTCCGGCAGCCCGTTTAGCAGCCCTGAATGAAGCCCTCCTGCTCATTTGTTGGGTAGCTTTATAAACCCGACTAGCACCCTTAAATATCTTCCCAGGCCCAAAGTTAGAAGCAGCTGCCCAAGCAGCACCTTTCCATCCTTTACCTGATTTATATGCCTTATACCCATCATAGGCTGCAAATCCAGCATTAACCACAAGCCAAACCCAATGCCCATCCGGATCAACATTCATCACCGGGTTATTATTTCCGTAAGCATATCCATTCTGATCCAATGAATCTCCGTCGCTGCCCGGGTCTGGGTCGAGCGATAGGAACACGCCGTTTCTTGGCTCGTAGTAGCGGGCCATGAGATAGTACAGACCGGTTTCTTCGTCGTATTGGTAGCCTGCGTAGCGGTAGCGGTTGTCTTTCACTTCGTCGCTTGCTTCGGTTTTTGTTGGGTTTCCCCATGCGTCGTACTGATATTTGGCAACAGTTTTTCCAGAGCTGTCTGAGATCGCGATGACGTCGCCGTGAGCGTTGTAGTGATAGAAATATTTCTTGCCATTTTCTGTGTAGGATAACAGCTGGCCGCTGTCTCCGTACGTGTATGATTTTGTGACTTTGTTGTCCGCGTCTGTTTCATACAAGACGTTCAAGCTGTCTCCATCGTAGAAGTAGTTCGTGACGTTTCCGTTGACGGTTTTTTGGATTCTGTTTCCTTTTTCGTCATACTTATATGTTGCGAATGGCTTGTCTTCACCTTTTTTTGTAACGGCGGTCAGGTTATCCTCTGCATCCCACGTATATGTGAATTTGCCGTCGGATGTGCGGTTGCCGTTTTTATCGTAAGAGATGCTTTCATCATTGACTTTTGTCAGCTGGTTCATGATGTTGAAGGAAGCGTTCACCGTTTTGCTTGAACCGTCTTTTACAGTTGTAACGGTTTTCCGGTTGCCGAATCCGTCATATGTGTATTCAATGACAGTTCCGTCTTCATGGGTTTCCTTGATAAGCTGATTCAGCTTTCCATACTCATATTTCACCTTGCCGCTTGCTGAGCTGTTTATCGTGGTGCGGTTGCCGTTGGCGTCGTATTCATAGCTTTCCGTCAGAATGCTGCCGCCGTTTTTGTCACCGATATGCAGCGAGCTTACTAGGTTTCTTTCGTCATATGAAAAACTTGTTCCGCCGCCGTTGCCCGTAATAAAGGTTTGGACGTTGCCATTTTCGTCATAATCAAATGAATAGGAAGATGTGCTGTCTTTCATCTCAACCATTTGATCCAGTTTGTTATACGTAAATTGATTCGTTCCTTTTTGGTCCCCATGAGTCCACGAGAAGGTTTTCAGCTTATCGGAATCACTAGGATATGTCCAAGTTTGGCTGCCGCCGCGGTCTGTCAGTTCGGTTAAGCGGTTTTTGTTGTCAAATGTCCGTTTCTTTGTGGTGTTCTGCTCTTGATTGACGACCGACGTTTCATTTCCATTTTTGTCATACGTAAAATTGTATTTTTCTGTACCGTTATACGATTTTGATTTCACCCGGTCTGTTCCATCATAAGAAAGAGACACTTCGTTGCCATTCGGTGAAATGGTTTTGGTCAGGTTGCTGTTGGCATCATATTCACTTGCTAGCACATTGCCGAGAGGGTCAGTTGTTTTGACAAGCTTGCCCATGACATCATATTCGTATTGATAGGTTTGATCTGCTCCCGCCCGGATGGTTTTGCTTACCTCATTGCCTTCCTTATCATAGCTGTGAAGGATAGACGTACCGTTGGAGAGCGTCATGTTTGTCAATTGGTCTGCCTGATCATACGTATAGGTTGTTTTTTCACCTTTTGCATCCGTTTCAGACGTTTTCTTACCCGTTTCATCGTAATCAGTTGAAGTAGAGTATCCTAGTTCATCTTCTTCCTTGGTCACATAGTTTCCATTGCTGTCATACGTGCTTTTTGTTAGAAGGCTTCCTTCAATCAGACGGATATCATCAAACCACGCTGTTCCTGTCGCGCTCTTTTGGAACAGAATGCTGATATCGACTTTATTGATCGGCTTTGTTTTTGGTATAACGACAGCTGCCCGGTTCCATTCCTGTGTTCCAGAAGGGAATTTGGCATTGTATACACCTGTGCTGCCGTCCGCGTAAGTGACATTAGCCTGCAGAGAATAGTCTTTTTCATCTGAAAATTTGACGCTGCTGGCTTTCGACATTCCTGTCAGTGTGAGATAAACCGGTTTGTCGTTTGCGTTTTGCCCTAAGACAACGGTTTGTTTTGTTACTGATCCGGCTTGGGACGCACTGGTTCGGGCAGCTTTTAATGATACATCATCATTAAAGCCTTCTTCAGAATCAACGGATGCCCCGCTTACGCTCCAGTTTTCCGTTGCTGATGTGAAACTGCTGTTTTGAACTGGGTTATAGCTTGACGATACTTCGCCTTTTTCCAGCTGGACTTCATCAAACCATGCTTTTCCTTTGCCGTCTTTATCTCTATGATCGACTTCCATATATACAACGGCTTTTCCTGCATTCGCAGGAGTCGTAAAAGTGATTTGCCGTTTTGTCCAGTCATTTTTTCCGGCTAATGCACTGTATTCATTGTGAATCCATTGAATTCGTTTTTGATCTTTGTCTCGCAAATCAATGTTAAAGTAGGCTCTTGATTTCGCTAGATCTGTTTTGATTTTCCCGCTTAATGTATAGGTAGTATTCGGCTCCAGTTCCACTGTTTGTGTCGCTGACGAATACCCGAGTTCTGTTCCGGCAGACGTTGATTGGCTCAAGACTTCCAAAGCCTTTGATCCGGAAAGAACCCCGCTTTTATCGGCGATGACTGAGATTTTGCCGCTGTCTCTAGATGCGGTCAGATTCCAGCCGGATTTTTGTGCTTCAAAGCTTCCATCTTTCAAGATATTAGTTGAAGCTGATAAATCTTTGCTGGATTGAATCTGGTTTCCATATTTATCATAAACAGCTGCTGAAGATGATTTTCCGCTCTGATCGGTTTCGGATACATCATCCAGTCCATCATAGGCAATATCCGTGACATTCCCCTCGGTATCCTTCATCTTTGTGACGTCGTTGTTTTTGTTGTATTCGTATGTCTCAGTTCCATATGCGTCTTTAACGGATGTAACGTTGCCATCTTTGTCATATTGATAGCTTTCCGTTGCTTTTCCGGTTCCGACGTCGTTTGGATCTACATCTTCTACGACATTATTGCCTTCATATTTTGTATTTGTTGTAATTTTTAGCCCTTCCGCATCATCAATAACCTGAATGGGATTTCCCGCTTCATTATAGCCGTACTGTACTTTCCGGCCATTCGGCTGTGTCATGAGAAGCGTCTTTTTATCAGCATCATAGCTATAGACATATGTTTCTTTCTTAGCGTTGATCGCTTTTTCGAGACGGTGTCCGCTATACTGATATTCAGTAAAGACAGGCTTTGCTTCGGTGCTGTTGGCTGAATATTGTTTGACAAGACGCCCTTCCGCATCATAGTCAAAGCTTGTGACAGTCCCGTCTGTATCCGTGACTTTTTTCAGCAAATCACTCTCATATGAGTAGGTGACTTTCTTATTCTTAGGTCCGGTGATGGAGGTCACATGGCCATTTTCATCATATGTGAATGTGAGCTTGCGGCCTGATGCGTCTGTAATGGCTGTCAGTTGATTTTTGTCATTGTAAGTATAGACAGTTGCATTGTTGTGGCCATCCACTATCTTTTGAAGCTTGCCGCCTTTTTTATTGAAATAAGCGTTGGTTTGATCCTTTGTTTTTAATATGAACTGATCAGCTGTTTCTGTTAATTCAAGATAGACACCGGTCGGCGGCTGATATGTGCCATCGGCTTTTTTAGTAAATCGATGTGTCGTAGCGTCTTCATCAATATACATTGCCCCGCCGCCCGTCGAGATGACAGATGTTTCTGCATCAGCATACCAGCCTTGTCCAAATAAGTGGTCGGAGCTGTCAAGACTGTTGTAGGTTCTCGATAAGCCAAGTCCCGGTCCGCGCCCGTCAATTGACAGATCTTCTTCATTCACAATGACATTTCCTGTCGCACCATTTAACTGGCCGCTTGGGATATCAATGATAGACCAGTATTCTTCTGTTCCAAGGAATTCTGCGCCTTCATGGAACGTTGGGTTAAAGGGTGCTGTCGGGATCGTTTCACCATTCGCATCATAGGCGGAAAGAGTGAAGGAATAATTCTTCTTCCCTTTGTAATTTCCATTTGCATTGTTATAGACAGGTGACGGGTCAAGTGCCAATTCACGGCCTTTTCCGTCTGTATGCAGCTTGTAGCTTCCGGCTTTTATTTCCTCAGAAGTCGGCCAAATGTTTTTATTTTGGGTTGTCCAATGATCCACGTCACCAACATCATAGGACTGATATTCTTTGCCGTTATAGATATTAATTTTATAGCCTTTCGCTTTTTGAACCTTTTCCCATATCAAATTCACATAACCGGTTTGGCTTGATTTTGTGTTTGTATACACATAACCGGATAAGTTCTTTGGTTTAGCGATATCAGGAAGTGTCGGGTTGGCAGCCGGTGATGCAATGGCTTCGCCGTCTTTGTTATAGGCAATGATTTTAAATGAGTAATTTTTTTTGGCTGCATCCCCACCCGCGTTTTTATAGGTTGGTCCGGGATTGATCGGCAGCTCTGCTCCGTTTCCGTCCTTTAGGTGAAGAGCATATTTTCCCGCTTTGATTTCTGCACTTGTCGGCCAGATCTTTTTCCCCTTGGTGGTCCAAGACGTCTGATTTCCCAGATCAAGTGTCTCAAAGCCTTTCCCATTCAATACCTGAACTTTATAGCCGGTGGCTCCTGATACAGCTTTCCAAGAAAGATCTAAGTATCCTGTGGCATTCCCATTATTATAGCCCTTGGTTGACGGTGCTTGTGCTTTTCCTACATTAGGGATAACAGGCTTTGCCGGTGCGGACATCGCTCCTTCTCCCTGATCAAAGATCGCGCTGACGCCGATCCAATAGTTTTTACTTGTGGCATAGCTTCCGCCGGAGTTCTTATACACTGGAGATGGATCTAGCGCTAATTCAGTTCCGCCTTTTCCATCAAGATGAAGCTTGTACTTACCGGATGAAATTTCTGCACTTGTCGGCCAAATATTTTTCCCTTTTGTGCTCCAGGATGTCGTGTTGCCGACTGAGATCGCTTGATATTCTTTCCCATTATAAATCCATACCTTATAGCCTTTTGCACCCTCGGCCTTTTTCCAGCTGATATTGAAAAAACCGGTGCCGTTCCCGTTATTGTATGCCTTAACAGCAGGTGTGCTAGCCTTCGGGATGGTGTATGTCACTTCAATATAAGGCTTATTGTTTGAGTTCGCTGAGGAAATTAGTTTTTTCCAATATTCCTTACCGTTTCCGTTTGCATGAAGCTTAAATCCATAATTGGCCCCGCCGGAGTTCCATGACTTTACAGCGGCGGTCACATCGTAACTCGCCCACTGTCCTTTATGGACGTCGGCTTTTCCGATATTTTTAGATGCCGGTTTGGTGTTCCATGTTACTTTTGCATGATCATAATTGCTGTTGACTGTATCCAGCCAAAGACCAGTTGCCTTTGTTCCATAATAGGAATGGGCTACGTATGTTTTTAATGTAGCTTTGCTGACTGTCATATTTTGAATCGGTTTTAAATTGTTAAATTTCATAAACGCATAATTGGTGCCTGTTGTTTTGTCGTAATAACCCGTTTTCAGCACATAGGCCTTCAGATTAGCATCCCATTTCTGCGAAGATGCCGAATAGTTGGTCGTCGGGTAGGCACTCATGACAAACGTATCTGATGAAACAGATAAAGACGTTGACGGGTCGATAGACACTGGATACACGCGTTCAGGGTCTTTCAGCCAGTTCTCGTCTGCCGTGAGATGAAGCAAATACCCTTCTTTATTCTTTTCCAGCTTATAGGTGACTTTTTCTGAACGCCCCACCTCGCCGGAAAGTTCATCCAGCTTTGAATCAGTCATAAAAGGTTTAGGCACAGAAAAAACAACTTTTCCTTTTTCATCAGAAAAATCTATTGATCCATCCTCTTGTTCTTTTGCCTGCAAATCGGTTTTCACCTGAAATGTAAATGTGTTGTATCCATCATACTGATGAAGGACTAAATCTTCTTTTATGTTTTCGTTGAATGTGAAAGTCTGAAGATCAATGTTCGGAAAAACATCCGGATAAACAATCTCATTACCATCAGTCTTATAGTCTGCTGGAGTATCTTTCGGAGTAAGTGAAGTTTTATTTGGACCTTTTGCTTCTACAAGTGAATATGTAAGCTTGTGATCATTGTGCTCAAAAGTCGCATAAAGTCCGTTCTTCATTTGTTTTTGAAAATCTGAATTCAAAACAGCATTTTCAGTTTCAACTTGTTTGCTTGTCGTTTCTTTTAATTCAGGAGAAATCTCCTCCCAGTCTGCATTCGATGTTTCTTTTGTATGAATAGGATCAAGGTATACTTCCTGTTTATAAACACCGTCTCCTTCATAATAAAGCTTTGTGTTTTCCGTTCTTTCTGAGGTGATTTCTCCCTCTTTGTTTATATCCTTCTCATTAAATGGTACAGCTTTCTCTGTTTGATCATTCAGAAGGGTTTCTTCCGGATCAGCAGTTGCGACACGATTTCCGGACTCTTCTTCTGAAGTTTTTGCCAATACATCTACTGGCAATAATGAAATCATTAGCGCCAACACTAAACATACGGCAATGAATCTCTTAACGTTCCGCCTCTTTCTTTTTTTCATTTCCTCTCTCCTTTTGTAATAAAAGTAATATTTACTCAACAATGTTAACGTCACTGAAATATTATTACAATATTTTTCTAGAAAATTTATCTTATTTTAAGATTTAAACAGAGCAAAAAGACCTAAAAAACCAAAAAAAGGCCCTTTAAGGCCTTTACACTTTTTTCTATCATGATTGAAATTGTTCTAAATCCTTTTCTTCAGCAGCTGCATCCGCCTTCCCCTGCCTCCTGACAAGCGTCAAAGCCATACCCGCAAAGATCATTGCAATGCCGAGTGTCTGAAAAAGATCCGGGCGAAATCCCGTAAACACGGTATCGAGCACGATCGCGACAGCGGGGTCGAGGAAGACAATGACCGAAATAAATTTCGTTGATAAAAATCGCAAACTGTCAAAAAACAGCAAATACACAATACCTGTATGAATAATACCAGTGGAGACGACCATGATCCAGTTTCCCTGAGACAGGTTTGCAAAAGCGCCGAAGTGAATAAACGGAATCAGGATGATCACCCCTAAACCGGTTTGCAGGAAGGTGGTCGTGTAAGGGCTGAGGTTTTGAATGCCTTTTCCCAATAAAGTGGTGAACGCATAAAACAGTGCGGCGAGAACGGCCCAAATGATTCCTGATCCCATCAGCTGTGTCAATGAAGTGCTGCCGTTAATCCCGGAAATCAGCGCCGTTCCAAGAAAGCAGATGATAATGGAGCTGACGGAGATCACATTTAATTTTTCTCTATAGATAATACTCCCCAGGAGAAGAACAAGCACAGGTGCAAGGTGGTATACAGAGATGGCAATTGTAACTGACGTTTCTTCAAAAGACTTAAATAAGAAGACCCAGTTGAATACCAGAAAGAAACCGCAAGCTAAAGTTTGCAGGACTTCCCGCTTGCTCCATTTTTCAGTTTTATGCTGACCGGACGCCAGCCAGCAAAAGCTTAAAAATAGCGTCGCGCAAAGGCAGCGGACAAAGACCAATTCAAATGACTGCAAATTGGTATGCTCTGAGAAAAAGCCGATGGAACCGAAAATCACCATAGAAATGACCATTTTCAGCACGGCTGCTGATTTTTGTTTTTGTAATATGAGATTTTGCTGCATCAAATGACCCCCAGTATAGCTATCTATAGATATTAGATAAAATCCTCTTTTTTACATATTGATACTATTATAAAGGAAGCTGTTTCATAAATCACCCAGAGTTATCTTACGAATCTATACATAAAAAAAGCGCCTTGCGGGCGCTTTTTTCTTCTTATCTATCGAACAATTAATACAGGACAAGTTGATAATTGAGACACTTTATGGATGACGCTTCCAAGCATCATTTCTTTCAGGCCGCTGATGCCCCGGCTTCCGACCACGATCAGGCTGACGCCTTTCTCTTTTGCATGATTTAGTATTTCATGTGCCGGCTCGCCATTCGCGTAAATGATTTCAGCTTGAACACCGCTTTCGGCTGCTTTTTCTTTTGCGCTCTCTAGGATCTTCAGGCCTTCTTTTTTAACTTCGTTCCTGATCTCATCAAGAAAATGTTCAGGTACATAGACAATCCCAGTCAGAGAAGAAGTCGCTACGACGGCTTCTCTCCCCACATGAAGGATGCTTAGTTCTGCCTGCTGTTCTTTTGCCAGATGCACTGCGGCATCAAGGGCTTTTGCACTCATTTCTGACCCGTCAATCGCAACTAACATTTTGTTAAACATACGCTTCCCGCCTTTCGGACTGTGGGTGGTTCATCTTTCTCTTTTATTGTCCGCCTGCTGTCTGTTATTGTCAATTGCGGTGTATGTTTTTTCATAAAGTTGTCAGAGACTTTCTCCGTTTGTGGCAATGACCTGCTGATACCAGCCGAAGCTTTTTTTCTTGATGCGATTCAATGTTCCGTTCCCCTCATTGTCTCGATCAACATAAATGTAGCCATAGCGTTTTTTCATTTCGGCAGTGGACGCGCTGACAAGGTCAATCGGTCCCCATGATGTGTATCCGATCAGCTCAACGCCGTCAGCAATCGCTTCACGCGCTTCCATTAAGTGGCCCCGCAGATAGTCAATTCTGTAATCATCGCGAATAGAGCCGTCCTCCTCAACTTTGTCTGCCGCGCCAAGGCCGTTTTCCACGATAAACAGCGGCTTCTGATAGCGCTCGTATAACGTGTTGAGCGTGATGCGCAAGCCTTTCGGGTCAATCTGCCAGCCCCATTCTGATGATTTGAGATAAGGGTTTTTCACGCCGTCCAGCAGATTGCCTCCTGATTTCGCAAGATCTTCAGGATCGGTGCTCGCCGCCATGGACATGTAGTAGCTGAATCCGATGTAATCGACCGTATGTTTTTTCAACAATTCCTCATCGCCTTCAGCCATTTCAATTTCAATATTGTTTTCTGCCAGATAGCGTTTCATATATCCCGGGTACGATCCTCTTGCCTGCACATCTGAGAAGAAAAGTGTTTTGCGCTCATTCTCCATTGCCGCGAAGACATCCTCTGGCTTAGAGGTCATCGGATAGGTTGTTGTCGCGGCGATCATACAGCCAATTTTCGAGTCGGGAATGATCTCATGCCCCGCTTTGACGGCAAGGGCGCTGGCGACAAACTGGTGATGTGCAGCCTGGTACATCGCGTTCAATTGATGTTCTCCTTCTTCAAAAACAAGACCCCCGCCTGTAAACGGCGCATGGAGGACCACATTAATTTCGTTGAATGTCATCCAGTACTTCACTTTGTGCTGATAGCGTTTGAAAACAGTTCTGGCATAGCGTTCATAAAACTCTATGACTTTGCGGTTCTTCCAGCCGCCATAATGTTTCACAAGACCGAGCGGCATTTCATAATGAGAGATGGTCACGACTGGCTCAATATGATGCTTTAACAGCTCATCAAACAGGTCGTCATAAAATTGGAGGCCTTCTTCATTTGGCTCCTTTTCATCGCCATTCGGAAAAATTCTTGTCCACGCAATCGAAGTGCGGAACGCTTTGAAACCCATTTCTGCAAATAAGGCAATATCCTCTTTATAACGATGATAAAAATCAATTCCGATATGATACAGATTTAAAGAAGTCATCGATTCATCAAATGGAGACATGATGCCGTTCGGTGATACATCAGCTGTCGAAAGTCCCTTGCCGCCCTCGTTATAAGCGCCCTCAACTTGGTTGGCAGCAACCGCGCCGCCCCATAAAAATCCTTCTGGAAATCGTTTTGCATTTGCACTCATTACAGTTCACCTCATCAGTTTATTTTTTAAGATAAAGCAAGCAGCGCTTCTTTTGTTTGTACCCTGCCGATTTCTTTTACCGGCGAAAATGAATATTGGTCTGTGTTAGTGACGATAACTGGAGTGATCACGTCATATCCAGCTGCTATAATCTGTTCCAGATCAAAGGAAACGAGCGGATCTCCAGGCGTGACCTTGTCGCCTTCTTTGACATGAGCCGTGAACCATTGGCCCTCCAGTTTGACAGTGTCCAATCCAATGTGTATGAGGATTTCAGCTCCCTGATCACTCGTAATGCCAATAGCGTGCTTTGTTTTAAAAATGGTGGTAACGCTTCCATACACAGGTGAAACCACTTCTCCTTCTTCCGGCTCAATAGCAAATCCTTTTCCCATAATGCCGGCAGAAAACACTCCGTCATTGACTTCGCTTAATGCTTTCACTTCCCCTTTAATCGGACTGTGAATGATTTCTCCGCTGCCCTGATGACCATTTGTCACAGAAGGCTGATCACTTTCAGACGGTATATCCTCGAATCCAATAAGATAAGCTGCCGCTGTTCCCGCAACAAACGCAATCACAAGACCAATTATCGCGTAGATAAACGTTGGGCCGATAAAGACCGGGATACTCGGCAGCCCTGCATTGCCTCCGACAATATAGGAAGCAACACCCGTCACGCCGTAAAATGCGCCGCCAGCCGCACCGCCAAGCAAAGCGGCCGCAAACGGTTTTTTCAATCGCATATTCACGCCGTACATCGCGGGTTCTGTAATCCCCATCAGCGCCGTCACACTTGTGGTAAGCGCAAGCGATTTAAATTTCTTGTTTCTGGAGCGAAGAAAAACCGCAAAAGATGCGCCGGCCTGTCCCATATTCGCCAAAAACATGGCGGGCAGCAAATAATCATGGCCGTTTTGCGCGATGTTGTTAATCATAATCGGCACCAATGCATAATGCATGCCCGTCATAATGATCAAAGAGAACGTTCCCGCAAGCAAAATCATCGCCACAAGCCCGGCATGATCAAATAAATAGTTTACGCCGACAGACAAGTATTCTCCTAAAATAGCACCCAGCGGACCAACTGTAATCAGTGTCAGCGGCACGACAATCAACAATGTCAGAGTCGGAACGACAATCAATTTGAGAGAAGAATGCGTGATTCGGTCAATCCACTTTTCCACATACGATGCGATCCAAATCGCCAGCAAAATCGGGATGACCGTTGATGAATAAGTGGCAGTGGTTACAGGAAGCCCGATAAAGGAAATGCTTTTCCCTGAACTGAGCAGCGCCGTCAAATTCGGATGCAGAATCGCTGCTGCAATCGCCGCCGCTACATACGGATTGCTTCCAAACTTTCTCGCCGCACTCATCGCAAGCAGGAGCGGAAGAAAGTAGAACGCACCGTCACCAACAGCTGACAGAATGACATGGACCTGGCTCTTCTCCGCCATCCAGCCGAATGTGACCGCTAACGCAACGAGCCCTTTGATCATACCTGCACCAGCAATCGCGGGCAGGATCGGTGTAAACACACCAGAAATCACATCAAAAACCGCACTCAGCACATTCTTTTTCTGAGAAGATGAACCAGCGCTCTTTTCATCACTGAGGCTGCTGTTTTGCAAAATCGCCTGATACACCTTCGGCACATCATTTCCGATGATAATTTGAAACTGCTCGCCGCTGATATTGGTGCCCATCACACCCGGCAGCTGCTCCAATTGACTCCGATCCGCTTTCGAATTGTCATAAAGATTAAAACGCAGTCTCGTCATGCAGTGAATCACGCGCTGAACGTTTTCTTCACCACCTACGAGTTGTAATATGTCTCTCGATAATTTATCATAATCCATGTGTATACCTCCTTTTTTTGGGGGAACCAGCTGGATGAAAGGTGTCCGCCTTTCTCCAGCTTTTTTTGTATTTAATGCTGCATCACCTCCAAAATGAGAATAAAAAAAACCTAAATGACACAGATTGCGAGAGTCTCCTCCTGCACCTGCACCATTTAGGTTTTGCCTGCTTTAGCAGTAACAATCCTGACGGGTTGATGTATTTGTTTGTAGGTATACTTTAGCACTAGAATTATGCAAATGTCAACGCTTTCATTTTTGGTTTTTGACTAAGAGCAACACTTTTTAAGAACTATTTTTGTTTACAATGGTAAGCCATTTTTTATATTTTGTTTTTCTCTTACTAAAAAGTATAGAAACGAATTGTATAATCTAATTATATTTTTTTCATAGGGATATAAAAGCGGGTTACATCCGTTATTAGAAGTCTGTCAGAGACTAGTTCTAATAAAGCATCTGCTTTTTCTTCAGTTTGTTCCCACGCCAATTCAAGGATATTCTCATCTTTAATATTAAGATTATTCCCTAGATAATTAACCGCATAATTTGCAACTTCTTGTGAAGAAATTAACTTAAACTGCCTACCAATAAACAATGTAATCCAGTTACATTCAAATTCATTTTTCTTGATTATCTCAACTGTATACATCCTTCTATCTCTTCCATTCTGGTTTATTTCATCTGATACTTTTCCACCTCTTTAACGTATTATTAAAATTAGGAGCTGATTCTACAATAGGAAAAGCTTATTCCACTCCACATCACTGTGTGAGAATAAGCTTTAAAAAGTTATCATTGACTTTTAAGCATTGTTGCATAAACAATTCTATAACAAATTATTAAGAATGAACCTTCTCTAGAAAGTCTTCAAGTATTTTCTTTACTGGAGCACTTGCTTTTGGCAACTTATCATTTATTCGCTGAAGTATGGATGGATCGTTCAATATCATTTGTTTACTCTCGGGTGTCACAAAGCTTCTTAGAGAATCTATGCATACCTCAAATAGCTCTTCATTATCAATACTAAGTAGTGATAGTAATATTGAAAACTCATGTGAACTTCCGTTATTATCCATACAGTATGCCAGTTTTTTTTGCCATTCCAAAGGTTTAGTAAGTGCTTCGTTTTTTAATTTTCCCCAATCATCTGCTCTAAAATCTGACAATATATCACTTGCAATTATACAACCATCATCGTACCATGAGTCCTCAGTTGTTTCAGCAGATAAAAGATTATCCAATTCTCTATACATTTTTTATCACCTTTCAATTTACATCTCAAAAACCTGATGGACGAGGCGCATTTACCTTTCCTGTTGGGTAACCACTAGTTACATCGTCACCATTTTTGATAACGTCTATTTCCACTCCATTTTTTGATGCTCTATGCCAAGTTGATCTATCCCTCAACCTTGTAGATATAGGTGGTGTATTTCCAACCTCTATAATACTCTTAAGAATCTGATCATCATTCCATGATTCCGGAAATAATGTACTCTTTTTAATTTTAGAAATATTACCATCTACAAATTGCTTAGTAAACATAACATTTTTCGTCCCATCTGCATTAGTAGATAGTACTTCCACTGCGAAATTATCATTAGCGTTGTTTATACTTGAGGAATGTCCACCTATTAAAATATTTTTTGGAACTTTACGTTGTCCTTCCAATATTTTCGCTTCCATATCTGAGCTAATAACCGTCTTTGAAGATACCAATTTCCTACCTTCACTCGCACCCTTTGAAGCAACCTTATTAACTTCACCCTTACTTTCCTTCTCCGCAATATGTTTAGCCACATCTGTAACAACACGCTTCCCGCCTCGGACCGCCAATTTTTTAACAGCACCCTGAGGGCTTACCCACTCAATAAATTCATATTGAGTTCCGGCAAGAAACGAATCAAGTGGCTTAGCTCCGCCTACTTTATCCTCTGGAATGTAAGACACTTCTTCTAGCCGCTTTTTCCCTCCAGCGTAGAATTCTCTCACAATTTGGCCATTTTCATATACAAAATATTTGCCGCCGACATAGTCAATGCTTGCAGTATCACTTTCTAGCTCGTCAATCACTTGAATCGTATCTATCTTTTTTAATCCTTTATGATTATATAGTTTATCATTTATTACCCGTATGTCTCCATAGACTTTCGGGTGGGCTGCTGCTTCTTTCTGCAGTACCGTCAAGTTACTGTCATCACCATAAATCTCACGCTCAATCTTCTGTTGTTTGCCATCCTTCATCACGGTATCAACGTTGGACTGCTTATGTTTCTCCAACTTCTTCAACATCATCTCCATCGGTGATTCATCCGGCTGTTTCATTTGCGGATTGATGGCGCCGAAGGTTTGGTTGATGTTTTCTTCTTCCTGAGATTTCAAGATAGAGCCGGTTTTGTATCCTGTGATTTCAATTTTCGGACCGGTGTACATGGTTTCGAGCTGGTCTATATATTTTTTCATCGTTTGAAAATCTGATTTTGCCGTTTCTAGTGCTTGAGTTTGCTGGCCGTCAAATTGAAAGAGCTTATTCAGGGTGTCTGAAATCAGTCGCTCAGCCTGTTCTGTTTCCATCCGGAAAAAGGAGTCATTGACTGTCGGCAGGCTGACGATGTGGTCGATAGCTGATGTCTGGCGATTGACTGCGTCAGTGAGCTGTTCTGTCACTTCTCGTGCATGCTTGACCCCGTGTCTCGCGTCGTGTGAGAGAAAAGCCTCTGCGATCATGCCGTGGGAGTCAGATTCTACAGAGGCAATCGCATGCTGTGTTTGTTTCAGCACTTTTTTGTATTCGTCGATAAACATGCCGAAGAAAAGGAGAAAGGGCTTGTGGCACTCCTCGTAAAAGGTCCGGATGGCATTTCCGCCTTTTCCTTTTAGCGCATCCTCCATGCCTGCCAAGTGCTCAACGCTTTTTTCCAGCTTCTCCAGCTGCTGTTTTTGCTTGTCCAGTTTCTCAATCGTATGCTGAATGCCCTCGTGAAGAGCGTGGACATCTAATGTTTTCAATCCCTTGTCCTCCTGCGCTTTATTTCATGGAAGATGATATGTTTTCGTCCGTTTCCTTCATGGCGTTTACCGCGCTTTCCGTTTGTGCGATATGCTTGGCCAGAACGGACGCATATGCTTCAGTGAGCTCTTTGATGTCCTCATTTAATTGCTCGATGGACTTTACAACATTCAAATGGTTTCTGCCTGAGAGATGGCCGGGCACGGAGGACTTGAGTTCAGCTGAATGCTTGAGCTGAGAAAGCCCTTGCTTCACTGTGCCATACACCATTTTAATTTCCTGGGCCATTTGTGTTCACCTCACTTTTTATGTTTTTCCTTCTCTATTTCATGCTCTATTCTTATGATTTGGCGTCTGATGGAATATACATCGCCCTCTAATGAATGGATTTTTCCTTCTATGCTTTCGATGATTCCGCTGACCTGTTCGCTTTTGATTTGACGATATGCTTTGTTCATTCCTTCACGAATATCTTCAAACCGCTCCGCATGTGTTCCTCTCCATGCCTCTCGGTTAAGGTGAGGCCGATGAATGAGATGCTGGGCCTCAGAAAATTCGTGTTTGATTTGCCTGATTTCGTGCAGCACTCGTTTTAACTGATGGATCTGTTCCTGTTTTTCATGTAAGTCGGCTTTTACCGAATGTAACAACATTTCACTATGCATGCCGCAACACCTCGTGTTTCTATCAAACTGTGTCAATTCTTTACAATACAGACTATTTTCATATTACATGATGGATCATATTGGATAAATAGGTAAAAAGGATTGTCTTACAGAGAATATAGATAAGTATATTTATCTATTATCCTTTTCATTTCACTTTCTGGCGAGTGAAATTCTACTTGCACAGGGCTATAAGTGCAGGCACAATTATCCTCATTTGATTCGCAATGCCATTTGCAAATCCCTGTTACCTATAGTCAATAATAATGATAAAATTAGGATATCTATCTAAATATGGGGAGCAAAAAATGACAAAAAACAGTGGTTTTCATGAAGAATTGCAAGAAAAAAACAAGCTTTATCCCGCAGAACATCAATTTCAACCTGTTTTACCAAAAGAATATACAGAAATTTTAACTTTACATATATCTAAACAATTTGGCGAGAAAATCCAAACGCTTGTTCAACATGGACAATATCATCAGGCGGTTGAATTAACCCAAAAAATATCTTCTGATCTTGGTAATGATACTGCCTTTACAATTCCACTTTCTACAGTTCTTTATCATTTAAATGACATGGATCTTCCTGTATCGGAGCATTTTTCACTATCACGGTTGAATCTGCTCGGAAACCATAGAGCGGATGATAATTTCTTTAAAACATTAAAGAATGAAATGTTAACTGCTGATCGTGTGGATTTTATGGTCAGTTTTACAAGGTGGTCTGGTGTCCAACTTCTTATTCCACCATTACAAGAGCTCAATAAACGTAATGTGCCAGTACGTATTATCACATCAACATATATGGGAATTACTGAACCTAAAGCACTTAAACAACTCATGCAATTTCAAAATGTCGACTTGAGAATTGTAAATGATTACCGTCAATCTTTTCATACAAAAGCTTACTTATTTGAACGTCTTTCAGGGCAACATAGTGTCATTATTGGATCATCAAATCTTTCGCAATCCGCTCTGACCACTGGGTATGAGCTAAATGCGAGAATACCTGATACAAAATATCTTCCTATTTTTCAACAAACAAAAGATGTCTTTAATAAAGTATGGCTCGAAAAAACACAACCGGTCGATGACCAGTTCTTAAAAGCTTATGAAGAATTTCAAGCAGCTAACCACAAAATGAGCGCGTCTCTCGTCTCTCAAAACTCTCTTTATCAAACAAAAATAAAACCTAATGCCATGCAAGAAATAGCTCTTAAAAACCTCAAGAAAACGAGAGAGCAAGGTGAGGAAAAGGCTGTTATTATCGCTGCAACTGGTACAGGAAAAACATTTCTTGCAGCATTTGATTTTTCCGAATATCAACCAAAAAAATATCTTTTTATCGCTCATCGTGAGGAGTTACTAACTAAAGCTATTGAAACATTTGAAAAAGTCACAAATGACCATGATAACTTTGGATTGTTAACTGGATCGAAAAAAGAATGGAATAAAAGGTTTTTATTTAGCACAGTTCAAACCTTGCATAAAGAAGAAACATTAAAACGGTTTGCACCAAATGAATTTGATTACATTGTCATTGATGAATTTCATCATGCAGAAGCCTCTACCTATCAATCAGTGTTGAATTACTTTAAACCTGAATTCTTATTAGGTTTAACTGCAACTCCAGAACGTTTAGACGGTAAAGATGTGCTTGAGATCTGCAATCATAATGTTGTCTATGAAATCCGCCTTCGAGATGCGTTAGAAGCTGAATTGCTCGCCCCATTTCATTACTTTGGTATTCCGGATCATACTGTTGATTACGATAAAGTAAAAATAACAAACGGGGTCTATGATGAACGCTCCCTGGTCAACCACTTGAAAAACCATGAGCGAGTCGATTATGTAATAAAGATGATAAATATGTACGGTTTCCACGGAGAAAAAATGTGTGGGTTGGGCTTCTGTACTAACGTTGAACATGCCCAATATATGAGCCAAGAATTTAATCAATTAGGATTCCATACAACCTATTTAACAGGGCAGGATTCCTCAGGACAACGTCAGAAAGTGATTAGAGAACTTGAAGATCCGCATCATAGTTTAGAACTGATTTTCACAGTAGATATTTTTAATGAAGGCATTGATATACCAAAATTAAACTTACTGCTTTTTTTGAGACCGACTGAATCACCAACCATATTTATTCAACAGTTAGGAAGAGGATTAAGAAAGACTGATGATAAAGAGTTTGTAACGGTACTTGATTTTATAGGAAACTATCAAAAATCATTTGTCATACCGCTAGCCCTCTCTGGACAAACAAGTCAAAAATCGTTTGATAAAGATTCGTTGCGAGTTGCAGTTACTCATGAGTTTGCAGACTTACCTGGTGGGTCTTATGTAGATCTTTCATCTGTAACGAAGAAAGAGATTTTACATAAAATAGATAGTATTAAACTAAATTCAGCTGCCATGCTAAAAACATTATACGATCAATTTAAACGAGATATTGGGCGTTCCCCAGAGCTACTTGATTTTCTTTATTCAGATCAAGCTCCAGGGCTTACCTTTTTTATAAAAAAATATAAGTCTTGGGTCGAAACGAAAAGAAAAATGGATGACCTTCATTCTTTGGATAAAGAAGTATTAAATGATTCGTTAGTTTTAAGAATGGTATCCTGGTTAGAGCAACAGTTTCCGATTAAGTGGCCTTATGATTTATTAGTGTTACAAAGTGGATTTAATATACAAAAAATCACTGTAGATGATGTGAAAAAGTCTTTAGAAGATACATTTCATTTACAAATCAAAAACACTAGTATACACGACAACTTGATTAAACGATCTATGGAGCGTTTAGCCACATCACATAAGAAACAACAATGGAGTTTTGGTATAGTGAAGGAAAATACGTTCATACTACAATCAGATATTATCGAACGTTTATGCCATCCTCAGTTTGGTCCTTATATTAAGGAGCGTATCCAATATGGTTTAACTGAATTTAGACGTATGAATAATTTAGAAGCACTTTTATCAAGTGAACTACAACTCACTTTGTATCAAACATATACTAGAAATGAACTCATACATTTATTTCAATCAACTGATCAAGAGGGAACGTGGCGAGAAGGTGTAAGGAGAGTTAACAATAACTACTTAATTTTTATTACATTAAATAAATCTGAAAAAGTTGAGGACCATTTGTTATATAAAGATTACTTTATGGATCCCTATCATTTTCATTGGCAAAGTCAAAATCAAACATCACATGATTCTACTGTAGGTCAGAATTTTATTAACCATAGACAAAGAGAATATAAAATACATCTATTCGTACGTAAATTTAACGAAATGCATGACATCACCTTACCTTTTATTTATCTAGGTAAAGTAGATTACGTATCAAGCAATGGGGACAAACCTATGAATATAATATGGAAGCTCCATCAGCCTGTCCCAGAAAACTTGTATGTTGATTTAATTAACTAGTGCATTTACAGTTGGAAGATCAGCAGGTGCCCATTCAAGTGACTCAAGTTCACTCACGGGCACCCATCTGAGTTCTGCATGTTCTTTAGCAACAGGTTCACCCTCAACAATTTTTGCTTGAATAGAAATCAAATTAACAATGACTTTCTCATATTCGTGATGAATGTCAGCGATAATTTCACCTGCTTCAATTTTACAACCAAGCTCCTCATGAATTTCTCTGACAAGAGCTTCTCGTGCATTCTCTCCCTCTTCAAGTTTCCCTCCTGGGAATTCCCATAGATTGGCCAAAGACATGGTTGGCGAACGAAGTGCACATAATATCATATCTTTATCGTTTTTAATCACTGCTGCTGCAACTTTTATTATCCTCACAAGGTAAACTCCCATCATAATTTATTTAAATCCTGCAAATTTAATTTTTACAATTAAATACTTAGGAACTTCTTAAGTCTTATCTTTAAAAGTATAATTGCTCTGCATATAAATATTTTTAAAAAAGATTTAAAATTTCGTTCTTTAAGTAATGATCTTTTATCATTTCTCGATCCAACAACTTGCAGTATTCAATTGCTATCTTGACTTTAATATCTTTATCACTATTTTTAAAGATCAAATCTTTAAAATAGTTGAAATCATCATTTGTTTTAAAGTCTATAAATGAAACTTCTTGATCTCTAAAATTTGTATGTTTAGATGCAAAATTAATCCTTTCCTCACTTATTAATTCAGTATAAATCTCTTTAAACCTCGTATCTTGTTCAAAGGTATTAGATAGAGCTTGAATATAAATCTTTGGTATTAAACAATCCTCTACATCAGTTTTTCTTAATTCACTTCCATTCTTATAATTGCATAAACAAACTTCAGAATCTTTTGTAACTAATAACCTTCTGAGATAAACAATATTATCTACATTTTTTCCGTAAGACTTCGGATCTTCTACAAATTTATATTCTAAATCAGTGTCTATTAAAAATAATAGTTTATTTTTTATTTCGTTTTTTTCTTTCTTATCAGAAATGGTACTATAAATTATATTATATAATTTTAAAACTTGGTCTCTACCACCAAGGGAAATTGTTCTTATATTTTCCTCTCCTTTTAAGATTCCTTTTAAATATATTTCATCAGATTTGCCTTCGCTGAAAATCCAGTTAACATTTGGATTTTTACGCATAAAAGAGATAAGGCTTATTGCTAAATCAAACATACTCTTTAATTCAATAATATCAGGAATATTTCTTGATTCACTTAAAATATCAGATAAGAAATTGGAACTTATTGTTATGTTATCCTTGCTTTTAGATAAATATTTTAATTCGCCCTTAGAGGATAGAGGTATAAATCCATACCAGTGGGTTGTAACTAATAACTGTGCTGAACTATTATCTATAATTTCTTCTAATTTTAAAAATTGCTCAAAGCTCTTTGAAACATGTAAAGATACTTCAGGTTCATCAATTGCTAAAATTATTTCTTTATCTCTTTCAATAGCTAATGAATTTGAATTTTTCAGAAAGGCATAAGCTGTATTTATCAGTGCTTGCCGTTGTTCCCCGGAGCTTAACTTATCGAGAGTTTTATTCTCAACTTTTAAAGCTCTCAGATTAAAGTATGCTACTAATATTTGCTCTTTTATATCTTTACTTGTTAATCTGTATTTTGCCTTTGATTTATAATCATATACATAGTTCATTTTAAGTTTGTTTAAATTTTCATTTACATCATCCATAAACCCTTTAAGTTTATCATTAATATTCTTTACGATATCATTACTTTCAATAATAGTTTCAATAAAATCTAATATATCTTTGTCTAACAAAGCTTGCATTTCTCTAGTCTCTAATTTTAATAATTCACTAACTGGTTGTTCTACAGGTATGTAAATATAAGAGTACATCTCAAATATATACTTTTTTAGAGTATTAAGTGTTTTTTTTATTTTACTTTGTTCGAAATCAAATTCTTTCATAATACTTTTCTCTATTTCATCATTGTAGGTTGTTGTCAACAAAGCGTCTTTACTATTATATTTTTCACCAATAAATAACAAATAATATTCATCGTTATATTTTTTGAAGTTATCTATGTCAGAAGAAATAATTGCAAAAGCATCCTGACTACCTTTTGACCAGTTTATATTCCAAAAAAAATCACTTATAAATTCAAGTATTTTTCTATTTTCTTCTTTAAGCTTTACTTTAGACTTTTTTATTAAAAATAATGGACAAATAAATGGTGTTCTTGTATCGTCATTTATAGATATTGAATTATTGACATTCCACGTTCTACCATTAAATAAAGAATCAAGAGACTCTAATACTGCGCTTTTACCTACTCCATTATCTCCAGTAAGTATAGTATACGGATTTTTTTTATCTTTAAGCAAAGGTATATAGTTTATATTTTTATAACATTTATAATTCCTTAACATTAAACCCACAATCATTCTTAACTTACCTCTTTCCGATATATTTTTTCTCTTTTTTATAATCCATACAAACTCTTAATTCGTCTTGCTTCCTTGATATTAGTATCGGTTAAAAATTTAAACCGTTCACTATAAAGTGAACGGTACCATGTTTTAATTAATGTAAAACTTATACTTTTGAAATACTTCATAACTAAATAGTTGAAATTAATTTAAGCCTACTCAATATTTTTCCTACCGCTCCCCCATACAGCCTCACCACTGCCATTCAACACACTAAATGTCATCACATTCTTCTCTCTCACCGAATCCCACTGGCGTAAAAATACTCCATTATACGTCTTGCCGGCTAACGTGATGTCGGCTGTATCATCTCCAGTTTTCTTCCACGTTCCGGTCATTTCCCCGGAAATGGTGTGGTCTTTGTTGAGCTGAATGTTGATGGTTTTTTTGATGTCGGCTGAGATGTCTTTTCCGTGCTGGATGAGTTTGTATGTTCCTGTGATGTCTTTTTGCTTTACTTTTTTCAGTGTTTCACCTGCGTATCGATATGGCGCGACAATTGGCCAGCCGTCTTTGTTCATGAACATCTGGTGGACTCTGACTTCGTGTTCTTCACCTCTGCCCGGGAAGCGGGTGTGGAAGATTAAATAGGAACGGCCGGTTTTTTCGTCATAATAGGCTGAGTTGTGGCCCGGTGAGACGTATCCGGCTCCTTTTTCAGTTTCTGTTTCAAATGAATAGCTGCCCATGAGCTTGACGCCGTACGGCTCAATGGAGCGGTCATCGAAGAATGTGCCTTCTTTGCCTTTAACATCAATCATTGGACTGCCCTCTGCGTCATAATACGGGCCATCTGGTTTTTTGGAGCGGGCCACACGGATGTTGTAGCCGCCTGTTGCGTCTAGACCGCCATATGATAGGTATAAGTAGTAGTAGTTGGTGTCTGGATTGTAGAGGATATATGGGCCTTCGATTCTGCTGTGGTTGCCGCCGAGCAGTTTTTTGCCGTACCCCTGTCCAGGGAGCGGGAAGCCAGTTTTCGGATTCATTTCCAGAATGAAAATGCCGCCTGAATATGAACCGTACACCATCCACAGTTTGCCGTTTTTATCAAAAAAGGTGTGCGGGTCTACGACGTTCGGGTGTTTTGTTGCGTCATACGGTGTTCCGTCATTGCTTGTGCCTTCCATGCCTGATTTCAAAAAGAGGCCTTTGTTTTTATAGGGTCCTTCGATGTTGTCAGCGACGGCCACTCCCATGGCGGATCTTGGTGAGTCACCGCGGCAGGCGTTGTAGTACATATAGTATTTGCCGTCCGCCAGCTGTGCGACATCAGCCGCCCACAGGGTATCGGATTGTGCCCATTCGAAGGTATCTTTTAATTCTTCATAGACATTGGGAATAAGAGGGTTATTGTTGCTGACGCTGGTGGTTAGCTGCTGCCATTGCATGAGGTCATTTGTTTTCGCTGAAGCGAGATGAGATCCGAAAACATAAAAGGTGCCATTTGTTTCAATGATGGAAGGATCATGGACGCTGACTTCTTTAAATACAGGTTTTTGTGCATAGACGGAGTTTGAGAGGGTGAAGGCCATGATAAGAGCTATAAGAAAACATACACGGAACAATCGGTTGAACATCTAAACAATTCGCCTCTCTTTTTTATTAAATTTTAAACGCTTACATTCCTCTATGAAGAAACCCCAGCCTATTAAAACAGCCGAATGTTTTCATATTCAAACAGATAGGTGATTTCTCACTGTTCTCTTACATTGTCTGGCTGTTTGCGCAGAACTGCTGCTTGCATATCCTCTCCTTCATAGTTCAACTCTTTTGCTGTTTCTCCTTCTTTCATCACTCTGTTTTTCATTCGCGTACATGTAACAACTGCTTTGTCCGTTTTTGTAAAGTCGTCGACTGTGATACAGCCATTTCGTTGTCGGCGTTTTTTAAGATGATGCCTGACTGCTCGTCAACACCGGAGTCATTTGGCTTGGCGGTGCTGAGGAAGTCATTCGGCTGGCTCTTGAGAAAATGCTTTGCGAAAAATACGACTTAGTAAACGCATATTGAGAGTAAGACAGCGGCGCTTGCCTCCTGTCCGGATATCGTGTGCAATCGCTGAAAAAACCCGTCCTGCTTTCTGCGTCACGATATCACAATACCAATCTAACTTGTTAAAGACTGTAAAAAACCTTTTGACTTCTATTGCTGAAACAATTAATATAATACTCAGTTAATAGTTATCAGAATTTTTAGGAATTGAGTGATTCATATGACACTGCACAAAGAGCGCCGTATTGGCCGGCTGTCTGTTCTTCTGCTGCTTCATGAAGCTGAGGAAAGTACACAGGTCGAGGAGCTGGAGCGAGATGGATGGAAGGTCTGTCTTGGCAAGGTAGGATCAATGGACGCGCATAAAGTAGTAGCCGCAATTGAAACCGCTTCCAAAAAGAGCGGGGTCATTCAATCTGAGGGTTACCGTGAGTCACATGCGCTTTATCATGCGACGATGGAGGCTTTGCATGGCGTGACCAGAGGTGAAATGCTGCTTGGATCACTGCTTCGGACGGTTGGCCTGAGGTTCGCCGTTTTGAGGGGAAATCCTTATGAAAGTGAAGCGGAAGGCGATTGGATTGCTGTCTCGCTTTACGGAACAATCGGGGCGCCGATTAAAGGACTTGAGCATGAAACATTCGGCGTTGGAATTAATCACATATGAAACAGCCCATAGATCTTAGACGATAGGGGGCTATGCGTGAAATCAGGTTTTCACAGCATAGCCCCTTTTTGTATGGGCGCTTTACCAAAGTAAAGACAAAGGAGTTGGGCTTATGGTGACATTAGACGGTTCTTCATTGACAACAGCCGATGTCGCGCGAGTGCTGTTTGATTTTGAAGAGACAGCGGCTTCCGAAGAAAGTATGGAGCGTGTGAAAAAAAGCAGAGCGGCAGTGGAGCGCATTGTTCACGAAGAAAAGACAATATACGGCATTACCACCGGATTTGGCAAATTCAGCGATGTCCTGATTCAGAAGGAAGACTCGGCGGCGCTGCAGCTGAATTTAATTCTTTCTCATGCCTGCGGAGTCGGAGATCCTTTTCCTGAGTGTGTTTCCAGGGCCATGCTGCTTTTGCGCGCCAATGCGCTGTTAAAAGGGTTTTCCGGTGTGCGTGCTGAGCTGATTGAGCAATTGCTTGCTTTTTTAAATAAGCGTCTCCATCCTGTCATTCCCCAGCAGGGATCACTTGGTGCAAGCGGAGATCTGGCGCCGCTCTCCCATCTGGCGCTTGCGCTGATCGGGCAAGGAGAAGTCTTTTTTGAGGGGGAGAGAATGCCGACAATGAGGGGCTTGAAAAAAGCCGGTATTCAGCCGGTAACACTGACATCCAAGGAAGGGCTTGCCTTGATTAATGGGACTCAGGCCATGACTGCTATGGGTGTGGTCGCATACATTGAAGCGGAAAAACTAGCCTATCAAACAGAGCGCATTGCCAGCTTAACGATTGAAGGGCTCCGCGGGATTATCGATGCGTTTGACGAGGATATTCACTCCGCCCGCGGTTATCAGGAGCAGATCGATGTCGCAGAACGAATCCGTTTTTATCTATCTGACAGCAGCCTGACGACCTCTCAAGGAGAACTGCGGGTCCAGGATGCCTATTCATTGCGCTGTATTCCGCAAGTGCACGGTGCGACCTGGCAGACGTTAGGCTACGTGAAGGAAAAATTAGAGATTGAGATGAATGCAGCTACGGACAATCCTCTTATTTTCAATGATGGTGACAAAGTCATTTCTGGCGGAAACTTTCACGGGCAGCCGATCGCCTTTGCCATGGATTTTCTAAAAATCGCAGTATCAGAGCTTGCAAATATCGCAGAGCGCCGGATCGAACGACTTGTGAATCCGCAGCTGAATGACCTGCCGCCGTTCCTAAGCCCTCATCCCGGTCTGCAATCCGGTGCAATGATCATGCAGTATGCCGCTGCCTCGCTTGTTTCTGAAAATAAAACACTGGCCCATCCCGCCAGTGTGGATTCTATCCCGTCATCCGCCAACCAAGAAGACCATGTCAGCATGGGAACCATCGCTGCGCGTCATGCTTATCTGGTAATCGCGAATACGAGAAGAGTGATTGCGATTGAAGCGATTTGCGCATTGCAGGCTGTTGAATACAGAGGCATAGAACATGCAGCATCCTACACCAAACAGCTTTTTCAAGAAATGAGAAAAGTCGTGCCGTCTATTCAGCAGGACCGCGTTTTTTCCTATGACATCGAACGCTTGACTGCCTGGCTGAAGAAGGAATCTTTATTACCATATCAACAGAGCGAAGAATTGAGGGGGATGAACATATGACTGATGTAAAAAAATCAATCCGTGCCAACCGGGGGACAGAGCTTGAATGCTTAGGGTGGGAACAAGAGGCGGTTCTTCGGATGCTTCGCAACAACCTTGATCCGGAAGTCGCCGAGAAGCCGGAGGACCTCATCGTATACGGCGGGATTGGCAAAGCCGCTCGGGATTGGGATGCATTTCGCACCATTGAGCATTCTCTGAAAACACTAAAACATGATGAGACATTGCTCGTGCAATCCGGAAAGCCCGTTGGCATGTTCCGTACGCACCCGCAGGCGCCGCGCGTGCTTTTAGCAAACTCTGTTCTTGTTCCCAAGTGGGCGAACTGGGAGCATTTCCACGAGCTTGAGAAAAAAGGGTTAATGATGTACGGGCAAATGACAGCTGGCAGCTGGATTTACATTGGCTCACAAGGCATTTTGCAAGGAACGTATGAAACCTTCGCTGAGCTCGCGAGACAGCATTTCGGAGGAACGTTAAAAGGGACATTGACGCTGACAGCCGGTCTCGGCGGAATGGGAGGCGCCCAGCCGCTGTCTGTCACGATGAATGACGGAGTTGTGATTGCCGTCGAGGTTGATGAAAAACGAATCGACAAACGAATTGAAACGAAATACTGTGACCGTAAAACAGCGTCGATTGAGGAAGCCTTAGCGTGGGCTGAAGAGGCAAAGCTGGCAGGAAAACCTCTCTCCATCGCTCTTCTCGGAAACGCGGCAGAGGTTCATCATACCCTTCTGAACCGCGGCGTCACCATTGATATCGTCACCGATCAAACGTCTGCCCATGACCCATTAATCGGTTACGTTCCCGAGGGCTATTCACTCGATGAAGCCGATCGCTTGCGCCGTGACAATCCAGACCTTTACGTGCGCCTTGCGAAACAAAGCATGAAAAAACATGTGGAAGCCATGCTGGCATTTCAACAAAAGGGCTCAGTTGTATTTGATTACGGCAACAATATCCGGCAAGTTGCTAAAGATGAAGGCCTGGAGAATGCCTTCGATTTTCCGGGATTTGTCCCTGCTTACATCCGTCCCTTATTCTGTGAAGGAAAAGGACCATTCCGCTGGGCGGCACTTTCCGGTGATCCGGCAGATATTTACCGTACGGATGCGTTATTAAAAGAACTGTTCCCGGCAAACAAGGCCCTTCACCGCTGGATCGATATGGCACAGGAAAAAGTCACGTTCCAAGGCTTGCCGTCCCGCATTTGCTGGCTTGGATATGGAGAACGAAAAAAGATGGGCCTTGCCATTAACGAATTGGTCCGAAACGGGGAGCTAAAAGCGCCTGTCGTGATTGGGAGAGATCATTTGGACTGCGGGTCTGTCGCCTCTCCAAACCGGGAAACTGAAGCGATGATAGACGGAAGTGACGCAGTCGGTGATTGGGCTGTGCTCAATGCGCTTGTCAACACGGCGGCGGGCGCGAGCTGGGTTTCCTTCCACCATGGCGGCGGCGTCGGAATGGGCTATTCCCTGCATGCCGGTATGGTCGCAGTTGCCGATGGAAGTGAGCTGGCTGACGAACGGCTCGCCAGGGTCTTAACGAGCGATCCGGGGATGGGCATTATCCGCCATGCGGATGCGGGTTATGAACGTGCCGTTGAAGTAGCGAAGAAACAGGATATTATCGTGCCGATGCAAAAATAAGGGAGTGATAACATGCCGAAACAAATTGATACGATTCTCATCAACATCGGTCAGCTTTTGACGATGGAAAGCAGCGGCCCGCGCGCGGGCAAAAGCATGCAGGATCTTCATGTGATCGAAGACGCTGTTGTCGGAATCCACGAACAGAAGATTGTGTTCGCCGGAAAAAAAGGGACTGAAGCCGATTACGAGGCAGACGACATCATTGACTGTTCGGGACGGCTTGTAACCCCGGGTCTCGTCGATCCGCATACCCATCTTGTATTTGGCGGATCTCGGGAAAAGGAGATGAATCTTAAGCTTCAGGGCATCTCCTATTTAGATATTCTGGCGCAGGGCGGCGGTATTTTGTCCACTGTCAAAGATACCCGGGCCGCCTCGGAGGAAGAGCTGCTGCAAAAAGGCCGTTTTCACCTGCAAAGAATGCTGTCATACGGCACAACCACGGCTGAAGTGAAGAGCGGCTACGGCTTAGATATAGATACAGAGCTGAAACAATTGCGCGTCGCAAAAAAACTGCATAAAAGCCAGCCCATTGACCTTGTTTCCACATTCATGGGGGCTCATGCCATTCCTCCTGAAGATAAGGACAGCCCCGATGAATTTTTAGATCGCATGCTGAATCTCTTGCCAAAAATAAAAGAGGAGGAGCTCGCAGCCTTTGCAGATATTTTTACAGAAACAGGTGTTTTTACAGTCAGTCAATCCCGCCGTTATTTACAAAAAGCAGCTGAGACGGGCTTCGGATTAAAAATCCACGCAGATGAAATTGATCCTCTTGGAGGAGCTGAATTAGCGGCTGAGCTAAGAGCTGTCTCAGCCGATCATTTGGTGGGCGCCTCAGATGAAGGCATACAGCAAATGGCTGAATCAGGAACCATCGCCGTCCTCTTGCCAGGCACGACATTTTATCTCGGCAAACACACATATGCCAGAGCAAGAGACATGATTGATGCGGGTGTACGTGTCAGCCTGGCAACGGACTTTAACCCGGGCAGCTCCCCAACTGAAAATATTCAGCTGATTATGTCGATTGCCGCGCTTCATCTGAAAATGACCGCAGAAGAAATATGGCATGCCGTCACAGTCAACGCCGCATATGCCATAGGAAAAGGCGAAGAAGCAGGGCAGCTTAAAGCTGGCCGCTCAGCAGATCTTGTCATTTGGCAAGCCTCGAATTACATGTATATTCCGTATCACTACGGCGTCAATCATGTACATCAAGTCATGAAAAATGGGACATTTGTTGTCAACAGGGAGGGAGCCATTCTTGGATAAATACCCTTTTCTCAGAGAGGCCGGTTCATCGTTTAAAGACCGGGAAGTAACGAAAATGAGCGATCTGATAGAAAAATGGGACGGGCAAGGCATTAAAGGGCCGGCGCTGATAGGTGTCCCCCTATCAAAATCATCCATTAGTCATTCCGGCGCTTCCTTTGCCCCCGGAACAATCCGCCAGGCTCTAAAGCATTCATCTGCTTATTCTGCGGAGCTTGGGGAACATATCGTATCAGATTTTCTTTATGATCTGGGGGATGTCGATATTCATGTGACTGATATCGTGAAATCACATGATCAAATCTTCCAAACCATGCATGCTCTGCTTTCAGATCACCCAGATTGGGTACCGCTCATACTCGGGGGAGATAACTCCATCAGCTACTCCACCATAAAAGCGATTGCGCAAACGAAAGGAACGACAGCCGTTATTCAATTTGATGCCCATCATGATGTGCGGAACACGGAGGACGGAGGGCCGACAAACGGCACCCCCTTCCGCCGCCTTTTGGATGAAGAGATCATAGAAGGCCAGCATTTGATTCAACTGGGTATCAGAGAATTCAGCAACAGCTTGGCTTATGAAACATACGCGAAAAATCATCACGTGGACATCCACACGATGGGAATGATTCGTGAAAAAGGACTGATCCCGACCATTAAAGAGATCCTGCCTGCCGTTCAAACAAGAACAGACTTCATTTTTATATCTGTTGATATGGATGTCTTAGACCAGTCCCATGCACCCGGCTGTCCAGCGATTGGTCCGGGCGGCCTTTATACAGACGAATTACTCGAAGCCATCAAGTACATCGCACAAGAGCCCAATGTCGCAGGGATCGAAATCGTTGAAGTTGATCCCACCCTCGATTTTCGAGATATGACAAGCAGAGCCGCAGCTCACGTTCTGTTACACGCATTAAAAGGAATGAAACGCTCCCGATTCAAGTGATCTTCCGGCAGGTTGTATTTTGGTTACAAGAAACTCATCTGCCTGATAAACGGCAGCTAAAAGGAGGACGAAACGGTGGGTCTTCAGGAAAAAAGCGGCCATCAGCTAAAACGGACAATGAAAAGCAGGCACTTATTTATGATTTCATTGGGAGGCGTCATAGGAACAGGACTTTTCCTCAGTACGGGCTATACGCTCAGCCAAGCCGGTCCCGGCGGTACGATACTCGCTTATGTAATCGGCGGATTGATGATGTACCTCGTCATGCAATGTCTCGGTGAATTGTCGGTCGCCATGCCGGTGACCGGTTCCTTTCAAAAATACGCCACAACATTCATCGGGCCATCTACCGGTTTTATGGTCGGCATCATGTACTGGGTGAATTGGGTGGTGACGGTAGGATCTGAGTTTACCGCATCCGGTATTCTCATGCAGCGCTGGTTTCCTGACAGCAGCGTATGGATGTGGAGTGCGATTTTTGCAGCTCTCCTTTTCGTATGCAACGCATTTTCAGTCAAATTATTTGCGGAAACTGAATTTTGGTTTTCGAGCGTGAAGATTGTCACCATCATTTTATTTATCATTTTAGGAGGCGCCGCCATGTTTGGCTTGATCTCTTTAAACGGGACGGCTGATGCCCCTATGTTTTCAAATTTCACAGGTCATGGAGGATTGTTTCCGAACGGCTTCCTCGCCGTATTTATCGCCATGATATCTGTGAGTTTTGCCTTTTCCGGAACAGAATTAATCGGAGTCACAGCAGGAGAATCCGCAAATCCTCAAAAGGATATTCCGCGTTCTATCCGCAATGTCGCATGGAGGACAGTCATTTTTTTCATCGGTGCCGTCTTCGTATTATCCGGACTGATTTCATGGAAAGAAGCAGGTGTAATTGAAAGCCCCTTTGTAGCAGTATTTGCAGAAATCGGAATCCCTTACGCCGCAGATATTATGAATTTTGTTATATTAACAGCCTTGCTGTCCGTTGCCAATTCAGGCCTATATGCCTCAACCCGTATGCTGTGGTCGTTAGCAAATGAAAACATGATCAGCTCTCGCTTTAAAAAAGTCACATCTAAAGGCATTCCGCTAAATGCCTTAATCATCAGTATGGCTGTATCTTGTTTATCTCTCGTTTCCAGCATTGTGGCGCCTGGAACTGTTTATGTGGTGATGGTAGCGATTGCTGGATTTGCAGGGGTCGTGGTCTGGATGAGCATTGCCTTGTCCCAACTCTTGTTTCGAAAGAGATTTCTGAAAAAAGGGGGGAATGTAAAAGATCTGACATTTCGCACACCGCTTTACCCTCTTATGCCGATAGCCGCTCTCTTATTATGTTCTGCTTCTTGTATCGGTCTCGCTTTTGATCCCAATCAAAGAATCGCTCTCTTCTGTGGAATTCCTTGTATCATCCTATGCTATCTCATCTACTATTTCAGAAGAAATCTTACGAAAGCAAAAAAAATCGGACAAGAAGAATATCCGATTGATCACATCCTTTAATCAAAACAGCACACCCCACTCAGGATGGGATGTGCTTTATTTTTATTCTGTAATTAACGTATGAATCAGCTTCGGCGCCTTCGCCTCCGCTGCGATACGGATATTGTCATATACTTTCGCGATGACTTCATCGACGTTTTCGCGGTTGGCGTAAAGCGTCACGAGAGGTTCGCCTTTTTCAACCTTGTCGCCGACCTTTTTGCGGAGCATGATGCCGACGGCTAAATCGATTTCATCTTCTTTTGTGGCGCGTCCGGCACCTAAAAGCATGGCAGCGACGCCGATTTCGTCTGCGACAATTTCGGAGACGACACCCGCTTCTTTGGCTGGCACATCAATGTGATAAGCCGCTTGCGGAAGCTTAGACAGATCATCAACAATCGAGCTGTCGCCGCCTTGGTTTTTCAAGAAATCTTTGAATTTCTCAAGCGCTTTGCCGTTTTTCATGACCTCTTCAAGCTTTGCTCTTGCTTCGTCTAATGTACCTGCTTTTTTCGCAAGCACGACCATCTGGCTGCCGAGTGTTAAGACAAGCTCGTGCAGGTCTTCAGGGCCTTCGCCTTTGAGTGTGTCAATCGCTTCTTTCACTTCAAGCGCATTTCCGATCGCAAAGCCGAGCGGCTGGGACATGTCGGAGATGACAGCCATCGTTTGGCGGCCGACCTTGTTGCCGATTCGTACCATTGCTTTCGCGAGTTCAGCCGCATCTTCCTCTGTTTTCATGAAGGCGCCCGCTCCCGTTTTCACGTCAAGCACGATCGCGTCTGCTCCGGCAGCGATTTTTTTGCTCATAATGGAGCTAGCGATAAGCGGGATGGAATTCACCGTACCCGTTACATCTCGCAGGGCGTACAGTTTTTTATCCGCCGGCGTTAAGTTGCCGCTTTGGCCAATGACGGCAACCTTGTCGCGGTTCACGAGCTTAATAAATTCTTCCTTTGACAGTTCCACGTGAAACCCGTCGATCGCCTCTAATTTATCAATTGTTCCGCCTGTATGGCCGAGGCCGCGGCCGGACATTTTGGCAACCGGCACATCAAGAGCCGCGACAAGCGGTGCAAGCACGAGTGTTGTCGTGTCGCCGACGCCGCCGGTTGAATGTTTATCCACTTTAATTCCTTCGATGGCAGAAAGATCAATCGTTTCACCGGAGTTCACCATAGCCATTGTTAAGTCCGCCCGTTCACGATCACTCATATCCTGGAAGAAAATCGCCATGGCAAGCGCGCTTGCCTGATAATCAGGAATGCTTCCGTCCGTATAGCCGTTCACGAAAAACTGGATTTCTTCTGTGGTGAGTTCTTTTCCGTTTTGTTTTTTGATGATAATATCTACCATTCTCATTATAGTCACCGATCCTTTTCGATTATGTTCAGTAAATCAGACCTACAACTGCAGCTGTTAAAAAGCTGACAAGCGTGGCACCGTATAATAATTTCAGACCGAAGCGAGCAACGACGTTTCCTTGCTTTTCATTCAGACCCTTAACAGCACCGGCAATGATACCGATGGAAGAGAAGTTCGCGAACGAAACGAGGAATACTGATACAATCGCTGTTGTACGGCCGCTGAAATGAAAACCGTTTTGCGAAAGAGACGTCATGGCGACAAATTCGTTCGATACCATTTTTGTTGCCATAATGCTTCCGGCGTTAACAGCTTCATTCCATGGAATACCAACAAGAAAAGCGAATGGAGCAAACACATATCCAAGCAGGTCTTGGAAGGAAATACCGAGTACAGCGTTAAAAATACCATTGATCAAAGCAATAATTGCGACAAATCCGATCAGCATCGCTGCGACAACAACCGCTACTTTGAAACCATCTAAGATGTATTCTCCGAGCACTTCGAAGAAGGATTGTTTTTCTTCATTTTCTACACGAAGCATATCCTCATCTTTTGCGACCTCGTAAGGATTAATAATAGAGGCAA
The DNA here is from genome assembly GCF_029536185.1 of Bacillus sp. B28. Classification (NCBI taxonomy): domain Bacteria; kingdom Bacillati; phylum Bacillota; class Bacilli; order Caryophanales; family Bacillaceae; genus Bacillus; species Bacillus sp. B28. The sequence continues at coordinate 3,970,743 of NZ_CP120511.1, forward strand.
TGATAAAACCGCCAAATAAGTTCAATACTAGAGCCGTTACGACGTATTCAGGCTTCAGCATCGTCATGTAAGCGCCGACGATTGACATGGATACGGTTGACATCGCAGAAGCGCAAAGCGTGTACAACCGCTGCTGTGACAGTAAACCGAGTTCTTTCTTTAAGGAGATAAATACTTCTGATTGCCCTAAAATCGCAGATGCGACAGCATTGTACGACTCCAGTCTTCCCATCCCGTTAATCTTGCTGAGGGCAAGGCCGATGTATTTAATAATAAACGGGAGGATCTTCCATTTTTGCAGAATCCCGATGAGTGCTGAAATAAATACAATCGGCAAGAGAACGTTCATAAAGAATGTCGATTGATCCGCATTCACCAAACCGCCAAACACAAAGTTGATTCCTTCTGCCGCATATCCAAGCAGGTAGCTGAATCCTTGTGCAAATCCTCCTACGAGAAAATTCCCGATCCCCGTATTGAGGAGAATGTAACCGAGAATAAACTGCAAAATGAGCATGACAATAATTGGGCGGATCTTAATTCTTTTTTTGCCGCTGCTCGCGATCCACGCAAGGCCTAAAAACACGATTAAACCGATAATCCCAATCAAATACTTCATATGTGTTTCTCCTTTATTTGTATTCGCTTACATTATTATTTCCCCGGAAAGAAAAGCAGGGCCGGAAAGCGATGTGCCTTCCGTCTCCTTCTTAATAATCGTCTCCGCCGGCTCCGTTCTCTCCTTTTACAATGGAAACGCCTGCGCTTGCGCCAATGCGGCTCGCACCTGCTTCGATCATCGTGTCTACATCTTCTTTCGTTCTGATACCCCCGGATGCTTTTACGCCGATATCAGGTCCTACTGTTTTGCGCATTAAAGCGATATCTTCCTTCGTTGCGCCGCCTGTTGAGAAGCCTGTTGAAGTTTTCACGAAATCCGCTCCCGCAGAAACCGCTAAACGGCATGCACGCTCTTTTTCTTCATCTGTCAGCAGGCATGTTTCAATAATAACTTTGACAAGCGCTTTACCGGCTGCAGCTTCCACTACACCGCGGATATCCGCTTCCACTACGTCGTCTTCTTTGTCTTTCAAAGCAGCGATGTTAATGACCATGTCCACTTCAGTGGCGCCTTTTGAAATCGCATCCTTCGTTTCGAACGCTTTTGTTTCTGTTGTGTTGGCGCCGAGCGGGAAACCGATGACTGTACATACGTCAACTCCTGTGCCCTCAAGCTCTTTTGCAGCCAGCTGCACCCACGTCGGGTTTACACATACAGAAGCGAATTTGTATGTTTTCGCTTCTTCTATTAATTTCAAAATATCCGCTTTTTGTGTATGCGGTTTCAAAGCTGTATGATCAATTTTATTGGCTAATGTCATCCTTCGCACACTTCCTTTTTTGTTAAGATATTTTTTAGCATACCCGACTTTTGAACATATGTAAATTGGTAATTGAAATTTTGTTCAGGGAACGGTCTGAGGGTGTCACAAATCATTAACAAGTGCCCTTGCAGTATGCTGGTCAATGATTAACACGTTGGCATATTTTCCTGTTAACGCACCATGGATGGAGGACACTTTTCGGCTTCCTCCGGCCACTAATATAGAGCGTTCCTTCAGCCTCAGATCCTCAATCTCGACGCCGATGGTCCGGTCATTGATGGCGGTGCTGCAAATCTTCCCTTCCTCGTCAAAGAAACGCGAACAGATATCTCCGACAGCCTGATTTTTCAGCAACGCTTTCTCTTCTTCGTTAAAATAGCCGAGCCGGAATAACAGCGCTTCGTCACGGACTGTTCCCACCGTGAAAAGAGCGATATTCGCCTGCTTGCCCATCTCAATGATCCGCTCGATATGACGGTCTTTCTCCACCATTTTCTTCACATCCGCATTATCAAACACGACGGGAAGCGGAAGATAGCGCGGCATCGTTTGAAAAGCCTCTGCAAACAGCTGAATCGTTTCAGCTGAATAGGTGTTTACCCGGGAATGGCTGATGCCGCCTTTCAGCTGGACGACCTCTACGCCTTTTACCTGCTTTGGCTGCATGTTTTGCGCGATCTGATACATGGTGGTTCCCCAGCTGACGCCGACGATGTCGCCGTCTTTTACCGTTTCATGCATATATTCTGCACCGTACCGGCTCAAGCCATGTGTGATTGCTGCATAGTCCGGTGTCGGAGAAAACACAACGTGTGCTTCGAGAAGCCCGTATTTCTCTTCCAGCATGGAACCGAGCGCATCTAAATCCTCAAAAGGGTCCATGACGCGAATTTGGACAAATCCTTTTTCTTTTGCGTATTGCAGCAATCGGGAAACGGTCGGCCTCGAAATGCTGAGCTGCTCTGCGATTTGCTGCTGACTGTAGTCAGACTGATAGTAAAGCCTTGCCGCTTCTATGCTTAATTGTTGTTTTTCCCGATCCATTCCGCACCTCCCCTTGGATCAGTTCATGGTGAACCTGCTTTCGATTTGCTTTTATTATACAGGCTGGCAGCTGCTTTCATCCACCTGATTTGCAAGAAACTGAAAAACGCTCTGGCACAGAGCTTCCCAGAGCTTATTTTTCCCACTTCATATATTGATAAATGCCTTTCATAATGGCGTATATTCCATATAACACAAGCCCGCACGCCAAAAAGATCAGAATCACTCTGCCATGCGGCTGCTGCGCGAGCTCGGCGAGCGCCCCGTCAAAGCCTCTTGTGTCGTCCGGATCAGAGGTGAGAGCGGTTTTTATGAGAAAGAAGCCGATGGCTGAGAAAATAATGGCACGGGCGATGTTGCCTGCGCGTCCCGTGTTTTTTGCAATACATATCATTTCTTTGCTCATTTTTGACGTATCAAATTCTCTCATAAAAGAAGCCCGGATACCTTTCATGAATTGAACCATCGCAAATAGGATAAAGCCCGCTCCTGTGAGTCCCGTCAGCCACTGCCCAAACGGCTGCGCCAATATATAAGCGGACCACGTCTGTTCTGAAGTGCTGCCGCTCCCATGATCAAAGACAAACCGAAGGGCATTCCACGCAATTGATGCGTATACGGCGGCGCTGAACAAATTTCCCGTTCTTCGCGACAGGCCCCTTCTTCCTGTGCCGTGGCCCTCTGTATCCTTAATCGCACTCAGCACCATCCATATGACATACCCGATGAGTCCGACTCCGATGATGAAAAGCAGAATCGATCCGTATGGCATGCGTGATAAGGTTTGGAGCGCTCCGCTTGAATCCTTTGCCCCGCTGCCAGCTCCGGCAGCCGTCATCAATGCCAGAATGCCGAGCAAGATAAAAACGCCGCCGAATGTAAAATAACCAAGCCTTCCGAACCGCTGTATCCAAGGCTTGGTTCCCTGTTTTATTTTAGAGATGCACTGGTCCTTCGCATCCATGTGCCCAACCCTCTTTCCGGAAACGTTACTGTATCATTTCCCGAATGAGAAGAATTGAAACAGACTACCCTTCAAGAGAATCGTGTCTTTGCTTTTTGGCTGTATAGGCGGGGGTCGTCCAGGCAGCTGCCGCGACAGCTGTGATGCCGCCGGCTAATTTCCCGATGATCATGGCCGCTGCCATTTCTTTCTTCATTCCCGCCACAAAGCCGAGGTGGCTGCCGAGCACAAAGGCTGCGCTGACCGCAAACGCGACATTGATAACCTTTCCTCTCGGCGTCATGTCTTTTAATAAGGCGAGCATGGGGATAAGATGTGCCAAAGAAGCAACCATTCCCGCTGTCGCTGCCTGGTCTAAGTGTAATAGCCTGCCTAATGTATGGAGCGGTTTCTCAAAAGCTTTTGTGATAAAAGCTGTCAGCGGAAAAGCGCCCGCCAATACAACCGCGATGGTGCCTACGGTTTGTATGCCTGTTTCAATCTTTTCGAGGCCAGGTATGAATACAAAGCCTGTCATTGTTTCAATCGAGACAGCAACAAGCCCAATGATCGCAACAATACTGACAGCCTTCCCGAAAACGTGAAATACGCGGATTGTCTTGTCGGTGCAGCGCCATAGTCCAAAAGCGATAACCGCAGAAAAAAGACTTGGAATCAGAATGTTTTTCAGGTTCAATCCCATCTCAAATCCCGCAGCTAACCCGCCTGCGAAGCATCCGATCGGCACAGTGCACAGTCCGATTAAAATGCCTTTTGCAAAATACGGGTGATCCTGTTTTTCAATCATGCCAAGAGCGACGGGAATGGTAAACACGATCGTCGGCCCCATCATCGTCCCCAGAAATACCCATGAAAACAAGCCTGCGTCCGGATCTTTCGCCATTTCTTCTGCCAGCGCATAGCCTCCCATATCAATGGCCAAAATGGTGTTGGCAAAGGAGGAAGGGTCTGCGCCAATGGCGGCATAGACCGGAGACACAACGGGAATCAGTATGGCCGCAAGCACTGGCGCCAGCGACACAATCCCGACCATTGACAGCGCAAGCGGTCCCATGGCCTTAAAGCCTTCCGCAAACCGCTCGCCAAGCCCCCACCTGTTTCCCAAGCAATAATCGGCTGCTCCCACTAATAAAAAGACTGCCAGAATACATACAACCGCATCATTTACCGTCATGGCCTTTCTCCTTTTTCAAACGTATGATTTGGCATTATCATATCATCTGAAGGAGGGGATGAGAGGCGGATTCTAATCTAAACGCGATAAAAATTCTTTCATATCAGCGCGCTCAATGGCCTCTATGATATGCGCTGCTTTTTGCACATTACTTAGCAGCGCTGATTTTAATTTTTCTTTTACGTCTTCTTCAGACAGACCGTTTCCGGGAGCTCCCTTTGGGCAGTCCACCCGCGCTTCACATATGCGTCCATCTGATAAAAACGCCCGAACAATGGTGAAACGGCCTTTCGGAACCGCTTGAGAGGCTGGCTGAATGCGATTGTCATACACACGCTGAATATGACGCATTGCGCCCTGCATATGATTTGGTATGGGCTCGCTGTTGAAATGTTCAGCAATCAGCTTCTGTCCGTGCAGGGCAAGGGCAATGACATATTCAACGCTGAAGCGGCCTTCCTCTCCTGTTTTTGGTGATCTTGCCGTTAATGCAGCATCTCCGCCAGGCGGAAAAACGACTTCAATCCGTTCTGTATTGTCAGCAGAAATGGCTTCCTGAGAGATAAGCTCGCGAATGGCATCTGCCGCGTGGTGCGCCGCAGAGCAGAATGGATAGATTTTAAACCATAAACCCGGCTTCACGATTCGCCACGGTTCGCCCCAATGGCTTAACAGCATGGTTTGGGCCTTGTCTACATCACCGTATAGGCTGAAGAAACCTTTTTCTCCATCCAGTGCCGTACGAGAGCCTCCAACATCAGATTGAGCCAGCTTAACAGCAAGCAAGCCTGATTGAGCTGCCAGCCCTGCGTGCAGCGGTTTCATTTCTGTGCCGAATTGCACCCTCATTCCGGCTGACTGCGTTGCGGCAAAACCGATTGCTTTTTCCAGTTCTTCTTGAGTGAGTTCCTCCGCGTACCCTACAGCACAGGCTGCGGCTATGGCTCCGAGCGTTCCTGTATTATGCCAGCCTTTTTCATAGTGCGGGCTGCCAATCGACTCCCCAAGCCTTGCCATTACTTCCACACCGACAATATAAGCGCCAAGAAGCCGCTCGTCACTTTCGCGAGTGGCAGCTGAAGCAATGAGTGCCGGCAAAATAACTGCACTCGGATGTCCCCTTACATCGGAATGGACATCATCGAAATCCAGAGCATGGGCGATAAATCCATTGAGCAGCGCAGATTGTAATGGCGCTGCCTTTTTCCCTTGTCCAATAATAGGGACAAGGGGCGTGCCGCCTTCCTCTTCGATCAGATGCAAAAGCTTTTGAATGCCGTTTTCTTCTCTTCCGGCAAATGATGCGGCTGTAAAATCGAGCAATCCCTTTTTGGCTTCACGCATCGCGTCAGGGGCGTTCTCAGGCTGTGATAATCTTACGGCCTCAGCAAGACCTGCTGTCAGCTCTGTTTGGATCATTTGATTGACCCCAGTACAATAACAGCCAGCTCAGCAAAGTAGCTGGATGCAACTTGCAGTGCGTCTTCATCCAATGTAAACGCGGGGTGATGCCATTCCTCTGTGCCGTTTGTTCCCATCCAGACAAAGAGGCCGGGAATTTTTTCTTGATAAAGAGCGAAGTCTTCTCCGCCCGGAGATTGCTCCGCATGAACCGTTTGATAGCCAAGCCGGGCCGCAGCTTCTGACGCCGCGTTCAAAAACGTGCCGTCATTCTGAACGGATGGCAAATAAGGAAACCACCGGAATTCGGCCTGTGCCCCGTAGCCCGCGGCGATTCCTTCAGCCACTCGTTTCATATGCTCCGGAACGGCCTTTCTCGCTTCTTTTTGGAAGGTGCGAACGGTGCCCTCCATTTCAGCCTGGTCCGGAATCACGTTCCATGAACTGCCTGCCTGTAATCTTGTGATACTGACGACCGCGTTTTGCAGTGAGCTGATGTTGCGGCTGACCACAGATTGCAGACCGCTGACCATTTGGCCTGCCGCTGCTATGGGATCAATGCTGTTATTGGGAATGCCGGCGTGTCCGCCTTTTCCTTTCACAACAATCTCAAACCGGTCTACGCTTGCCATGAGCGGACCTTCCTTTATCCCAATGGTGCCGACAGGCAAATCAGGCTTATTGTGCATGCCAAAAATGGCGGAAACATCGTCCAGCACGCCTGCTTCTATGACTTTTCTTGCTCCTGCGGCGATTTCTTCCGCTGGCTGAAAGATAAAGCGGACCGTGCCTTTCAGCTCGTCTCTTCTTTTATTCAGCAAAATGGCCGTGCCGATAATGGAAGCTGTATGAAAGTCATGCCCGCACGCATGCATCGCGCCGTCAATCTTAGAGGCAAACGGCAAATTCGTCTGTTCTTGGATCGGGAGCGCATCAATGTCTGCTCGTATCGCGATCACGGGTCCGTCTGACTGCCCTTTGATTTCCGCAATTACACCTGTTTCTAATTGAGGAACGTTAAGAATCTCTATATGTTCTTCCTCGAGCCAGCGGCGGATTTTGGTTGTCGTTTCAAACTCTTCAAATGAAAGTTCAGGGTGTGCATGAAGGTCACGCCGCATATTGATTAAACGTGTATGAAACGTTTCTTCGGCCATTCTTCTTCTTCCCTTCTATATAAGCTCTGCAGGCTCTCCCACCTGCTTGATAAATCGTTTCGTCCGTTCGTTTTTCGGATGGTCAAACAGTTCTTCAGGCGTTCCCTGCTCGATAATATGGCCGTCCGCCATAAAAATCACTTGATCGGCAACCTCTCTTGCAAATGCCATTTCGTGTGTGACGATGATCATTGTTGTTTGTTTTTCCGCAATCGATTTGATGACCTGAAGCACACCCGCCACGAGCTCCGGGTCAAGCGCCGAAGTCGGTTCATCCAGCAAAATCGCATGCGGATTAACCGCAAGTGCCCGCGCGATGCCGATTCGCTGCTGCTGGCCGCCGGACATTGTGATCGGGTAGCTGTCAGCTTTATGCTCTAATCCGACCTGCCTCAGAATCTCCATCCCAATGCGGTTCGCTTCATCTCGTGATTTTCTTTGAGCCGTGATTAAAGCCTCAGTAATGTTTTGCAGGGCGGTTTTATTTTTGAACAGATTGTAATTTTGGAAGACCATGGCCGTTTGCTGACGGAGCTGGTACGCTTCCTTACGTGTAAACTTTTCCGCGTTCAGTTTGGCTTCTCCAATTTCAATGATGCCTTGATTGGGGCGCTCCAATAGGTTCAAGCACCGAAGAAGCGTTGATTTTCCGGAACCGGACGGACCGATGATCGCCACCACTTCTCCGCGTTTTACTTCTAGGTCGATTCCGTCCAGCACGACCAGATCTTTAAACGCTTTGCGAATATTTTTTACTTTTATCAACTGATTTCACCTCTAAGTCCGGTATGGCTTGCTCATGGCGCGTTCAAACAAGTCCTGCAGGATGCTGTAAATGATTGTAAGAACCCAGTAGACAATCGCAACCGCCAAATAGGTTTCAAAATACTTCAGATTTCCTGATGCATACATCTTACCTTGCGCAAACATCTCCATGACACCCAAAGTAAATGCCAATGAGGTTTCTTTTAGGAGGCCGATAAATGTATTACCCGTTGCCGGTATCGCATTTCTGACTGCTTGCGGAAGGATAATTCGTCTGTAAGCCTGAAGTTTCGTCATACCGACAGACAGGCACGCCTCCAGCTGCCCTTCATCAACAGAGTTAAGGGCGGCGCGGAAGATTTCTGCCAAATAGGCGGCGTTTTTTAAACTTAAACCGATAATCGCAGCTGTGAGAGCTGTCATCTTGCTCATCTCCGGAAACAGCTGCGGCAGCCCGTAATAAATTAAGAACAGCTGCACAAGTGTCGGCACGCCCCGGAAAAATGAGATATACAGCTTTGACAGCTGATGAAGCACTGGAATTTTGTTTTTTGTAATGAGTGCGAGAATAAGTCCTCCGATAATCGCAAAAATCATAGCTGCTACAGCCATAAACAATGTAATCGGAAGGGCCTGAATTAAAGTCGGGAATGCTGAGATCATGAATTCCCAATCAATCGTATTCATTCTGGTGGTTCACCGCCGTTTCTTAATGCTTCTGTTCTGCTGTGATATCTTCGTTAAAATATTTTTCTGACAGCTTTTTAAGCGTTCCGTCTTTGCGCAGTTCATCGAGCGCTTTATTGACTTTTTTACGGGTCTTGTCGTGCGCGTCATCCTTGGCAAATGGGAATGCGACTTGTTCGTACACAATCGGATCTCCGGCAAGTTTCAACGGCAAGCCTGTTTTCTTAATTTGCGCGATTAGCACACTTCGGCTGTTTACGTAAGCGTCCACACGTCCGTATGCGACATCCTTCAGCGTGCCTTCCTGTGTTTCGTATGTTTTGATATTGATTTTTTTGTCAGGATCTTTGCTTTCAAGGTTTTTCGCGTGATTTGAACCTAAAACAGCAGCTACTGTCTTTCCTTTTAAATCGTCTGCTGATTTGATGTCATTGTTGTCTTTTTTGACGACAATCTGTGTTCCTGCATAAGAGTACGGTTCTGTGAAGTTGTACATTTCCTTGCGTTCATCTGTCACCGCTACCTGATTGGAAATGGTGTCAAGCTTGCCTGTTTGAAGCTCTCCCATCAGACCGCTGAATTCGAGCAGCTTCCAGTCCAGTTTCATGCCGATTTTCTTTGCAACAGCTTCCATTACTTCTACATCAAAACCTGTCAGCTTTCCGTCTTCTTTATAAGCGAACGGGTAGCTCTGTCCGGTCGCACCCACATGAAGTACGTTGTCATCCTCTTTACTGCCGCTGTTTCCATTGCCGCAAGCTGATAGCACGGCTAATAACGCAGCAACTAACAGCACAGTCCATTTTTTCATTTTCATTTGATTTTCCCGCCTTTTATCTTTTATAGGTCATTTCGCAGTTGTTTTTTCATATAGACTGTCATATGTCCTTTGCCCAGATCCTTCTCGCCTGCTTGGACATATCCTTTTCTTTCATACATCTCGATCAGCCACGGGTGCTTATCCGCTGTTCCTAGCGATACAAACGGAACCTTTAACGTATCGCGCAGGATGGTCTGCTCAAGCCATTGAAGCAGCTTTGTCCCGACTCCCTTTTGCCCGGTTTCAGGATCAACAGCGAACCACCAGATATGAGGAACGCCATATGGTCCGGGCTGCTGTCCCCAAGGCATTCGTAAGGAGATGGTCGCGATGATCCGCCCGTCTTCTTCCATGACGTAACAGGCGTTTTTTCGGATATTGTTTAAGACCAGATCCAGATCCGCGTGGGCCGCGGCAAAACGAATGCCGAGCTTTCGAATCGGTTCATAGGCGCGCCATGTCAGCTCGAGAAGCTGTTCGGCATCACGTTCAGCTGCGAGGCGATATTGCGTCTTCATCGAGCGTTCCTCCTTACTTCGCATAACGGTTTACCGGTTTTTCTAAACCAAAATGCTCTCTCAATGTTGTGCCTTCATATTCGTTTCTGAACACGCCGCGCTCCTGTAAAATCGGAACCACTTTGTCAACGAACAGTTCAATTCCTTCCGGAAGAAGCGGAGGCATAATATTAAATCCGTCACAAGCTTTATGATCGACCCATTCCTGCATCTTGTCGGCAAGCTGTTCCGGCGTTCCGACAAAAATGTGATGGCCTCTGGAGCCTGCAACGTATTTGTAAAGCTCACGTATTGTCATATTGTCTCGTTCAGCCATTTCTTGAACAAGCTTAAATCGGCTCTTCACCGCGTTTGATGCATCCGCGTCGAGCTTTGGCAGCGGCCCGTCAAGCGGATATGCAGACAAATCAATTCCGCCTAAATAATTCTGCAGGATTTGCAGACCGACAGATGGAATGATTAAATCTTGAAGCTCTTGATATTTAGCCCGCGCCTCTTCTTCAGTGTCTGCGATGACCGGAAAAATGCCCGGCATGATCGCGATTTTCTCAGGATCGCGGCCAAACTCGGCTGCCTGCTTTTTAATTGATTGATAAAATTCCTGTGCCGATTCCAAATGGTTTTGCGCCGTGAAAATCACTTCGGCTGTTTTGGCAGCCAGCGCTTTTCCGTCTCCTGATGATCCTGCCTGGATAATGACCGGCTGGCCCTGCGGGGTTCTTGAAACGTTCAGAGGTCCGCGAACCGAGAAATATTCTCCTTTGTGGTTCAGCTCGTGCATTTTTTCTTTGTCAAAGAATTCACCCGTTTCTTTATTACGGATAAAGGCGTCCTCTTCCCATGAATCCCAAAGCCCCTTTACGGCCTCGACAAATTCTTCTGCCCGCTGATAGCGCAAGTGATGTTCGAGATGCTTTTCCCCGCTGAAATTCAGCGCTGTTGACTCAATGGATGAGGTCACGACATTCCATCCTGCACGGCCGTTGGACAGGTGATCCAGTGAGGCGAATTGTCTGGCAATGTGAAACGGCTCGCTATAAGTAGTAGAAGCTGTCGCTGTCAGGCCAATTCTTGACGTCACCTGCGCCAAAGCTGAGAGCAAAGTAAATGGCTCAAACCTTGTAAGCACATTTGGATGCGATTTGCTGTCGATTGACAGGCTGTCTGCTAAAAACAGCATATCCAGCTTGCCCCGCTCCGCTGTTCTCGCCAGCTCTTTAAAATAATCCAAGTTCATGCTCGCATCCGCAGGCGCGTCCGGATGCCGCCAAGACGCAACATGATGTCCGGTCCCCGCAAGAAAAACTCCTAATTTGATTTGCTTCTTTTTGCTTGTCATGACGTTACTCCTTTTATAATGTTTTAGGCTGAAAAGTCCGAAAAATAAACTCCTATATTCCTAGTCGTTTAATATGAATAAATCAAAATGTACATTTGTATTGCGAGTTTGTCAATGAGTTGAGATTAAATTTTTCTATTTAAGCTGAAAAGACCCTTGCGTAACCATAATGGAACGGCATTGGTTCATTCAACTAGTGCAAAAACCTCTATATCGGCAAGAAAACTGAGTCTGATGAAGCAAAGACTCAGTTTTTATATAAAATTTTGCCATTTCCTTTCCCTTTTCTTTCGCTTTTAGCAAACTGCCTATCCACTCAGACGCCGTAACGATCGTATATAAAAAACAGCTGACTCCGGATTCAAACCGGAATCAGCTGATTGATGTGAATTAATTAAGCTCATGAATACTTTCTTCTGCTTTAGCGGAAAACACTTTAGGCTCCAAACAGTCAAGGTCTTCATGAAATAAATTTACTTTTTGGATTTGCCGATTATCATAGTGGTGGAAATAGTAGTTTCCCGTGTCGTTGCACATCACGGAAGTATATTGCGTATAATGAATTTCGTCTTTTTCCGTTATCACTGCGCCTTTGGGTATCGTCATATTTGCCAAAATTTGAAAAGCGGCTGTTACACCTTTCGTTTCATCGGCTGCCGGCTCTAGGTGTTCTTTCAAATAAACAGCTCTGACAAACCGGGAGGGCGGTGTATAATCCCCCGGCAGGCCTACAGTCCCTAGGCCTTGGCCAAAAGCGGAAAGGGCTAATCCGCCCATTTCTTTGCTCTCTAATTGCTTCGGTCTGATTCCTGTATATTGCTGCAGATTGGTGACATGCCATGTAAAGTCGGGGCTGTTCGTCATGACACCAGGCTGATTGTCATAGACGTTGAGGCCATCTGCTCTCGGTTCTATCGTCAGGCTGCGTCCCGTCCGGTCTGACAATATCCAGTGAAGCGGTAAAACCGTATCCAATAGATCTAATTTTTTCTCTGCAATCGTTAAAGATCGAATCTTTTCTTTCACGTCATCCAAAGACTTACAGACTGACAGCGCCCATGTCACAAACTCATGCGGGGCAATGTGTACGGTGTTTTCCCGTATCGTTTTTTCGTACCCCGCATAGCCCGGAAAATAAAGTGCAGCACACGATAAACCGTTTTCATTAACGCCGTCTGCAAATAAAATATTACCAAGTTTTCTCCCCATACCGATAAATGCGTACTGTGTCTGATGGGCCTTTCCGTCAGCTTCACTACTCCAACTGTAACGGCGCGGATAGAGAATAACCTCTGTCCCCAGCTGAAATGCAAAATCCATTGTTCTCGCTAATACATGTTTACGGTCAGCGGTTTCCAATGTAAGACTTGTGCACATCTGATCAGTCCCCTTTTCAATTCAGATTAATATCATACATATTGTGAACGAATTGGTTTTATCAGCATAACGAAAGTCAAATCGATTCGTCAAAGAATTGACATTACATCAAATAAAACGAAAAAATCCAGCCTTTAAAAGGCTGGATTTTTTATTTAGCCAAAACAAGCTCGTGAATCGCATGCGCAACACCATGTTCATTATTGGAGCGCGTTTGAAAGTTTGCGGCCTCAAGCACTTCCGGAATGGCGTTTGCCATGGCAACGCCGCAGCCGGCCCATTCGATCATTGTCAGATCGTTGCCGTTGTCGCCTATGCTCATGACTTCCGCCTGCTCGATTCCGAGCAGATTCGCCAGCTGACGCACAGCGTTTCCTTTGCTTGCTTCCGGATGCAGAATTTCGTAAAAGAAAGGAGCGCTTCTGACCATCGTATACTTTTCTCTCACGTCTTTCGGTATCGATGTAATGACTTGGCTTAAGTGTTCTGGTTGATCAATAAACATCACTTTCGGAATGAGAATGTCTTTAGGCATCTCCTCAATCTTGCGGTAATGAAGCGGCACCTGTGTCACGTACGACTCATATACGGTAAATTCGCTGATATCACGGTTAGGCGTATACAGGTTGGCTGAGTCGAAGAAGTGCATCGGTGTCTTCAGCTCTAAGCTCAGATCATATAATGATGCCAAATCATCATATCCTAGAGACAATTCCGTCACCACTTCTTTTGTATGCGTATTTTGAACAAGCGCCCCATTATAGGCAATGACGTAGTCGCCTTCCTCAATTAAATTGAGTTCATCTAAGTATCTCCGAACACCTCCGATAGGCCGGCCGGTGCAAAGGACAATTTTTACCCCTTCCGCTTTTGCGGCATGCAGTGCGTCGCGGACCTCCGCCGTCACTTCATGATGATCATTTAAAAGTGTTCCGTCCATATCAATTGCTATTAATTTGTACATCCTGCATCTCCTTCGTGTCGTTTTCAGGCTATAGTCCCATCATATCGTTTTTTCTTTTTGATATTCAACTGAAAGCGATGATTTTCTCCTGTTTCTGTTTAGACGTCTGCCTTGTCTCCGGATCCGCGTGCGCGGCTTTCGCTTTCGTTCTTCACCCTTTTCGCCGCTTTCTGCTTGTTTCTGTTTCATCAGCAGGAAGCCGGCAGCTAAAAATGGAATACCCGTGATATTTAAGATTGCAAGCTTCACACCCGCCGCCGCCAAAAAATATGCCCATGAAGATGAAGGATTCCGTCTGATCATCACATAAGCAGCCATTTCCAGAACAATCATGACCCCATGAAGCACTAAACAATAGATAAGCAATGCAATCACAAAAAATAGAACATAATTCACCATGGCGCCCGAGTACATCATAGAACGCAGCATTTGCATAAACGATAACGACTGCATCGTTCCGTTTATGACATTCGGATTGTAGATTGTATAGTCACTAAATAAATGTTTGATTTTGAGAAAAGCCCATAATACCAACAACCATTGAATGATATGTAAAATAAGGCCTGTTAACACCAGTCTTTCCGCTTTTTTATTTCTCATGTTTCTCCTCCTTGCGGGCCTTTGACTCGATTCTAGTCATCGTTTTTTCCTGACCATTTTGCTCCCATATCAACGTCCCGTCTTTCCCTCTTTTCAGTTTGCTTTTGAGCGGATAATAGGAGCCAAGGTACTGGATCTCAATGGAACCGTCAGCGCTTTGAGATATTACCTTGTATTCCATAAAGGGCAGCTGCACCTCTCCTCTCCCTTCAATCACCTCCGTCTCGAGCACCTTGTCTTTGGTAAATGTGACCGTTGCTGATTTCACGCCATCCATGGGACCGGGGATAATGCACTCATCCCAAGTTCCGTAATAAAACGGCGTCTCGTCTTTTGGCTGCTGACAGCCCGAAATGATGAGACATACAGCAGACAGGAACACAATAACAGGTCCTTTTCTGCTCAGCGTCATCACCGTCCTTTCTTACTTTTTTAGGCGAATGCCGTGTCACTGTGCCAATGACTACATAGATTATAAGGAATTCACCCACATTTCTTTTTAAGGAGATTGATTACATGAACCCTTATCAATATTACAGCCCGCAGCTCCCTCAGCAGGAACCCTACTATAGCCAATATGAATACAATCCATATCCGGAGCAGGATGTATACCAGCCATACCAGACGGACAGACAGCCGGCATTGGAAAGAAGAATCGCTGCTCTTGAACGGCAAAACGAACAGCAGACAAGAGAATTAACCCGTCTGTCGAATGAGGATCGCCGTCAAAACCGGGAAATTGCAAGATTGGCCGATCAGGTCAATCAGCTAAGCCAGACTGTTGAACGCCATACACGCCGCTTAAACCGGCTCAATCAGCGCCTCCGCGCCGTAGAAAACAGATTAAATATCCCATTTACTGCGGGCGAAGGCGGTTTCTGAAGCAAGAAAAGAAAAAAGCGGAATACGATTCTCCAGATGTCGGAGTTTCGTTTTCCGCTATTCTTATGTGCAGAGCGGGACATTTACATAAAAAGGGTTTTTACAAGTATACAATCTTTGCCGATTTCATTCAAAGATAGAGGGGGTAAGGAAAATAATTGTAGTTCCCCTTTTGCAGAATTTCTTTTGGTTCGGGTCGCATGATAATACCGACAAATGTCAATTGAACATACGGAGGGGTCATTTATGCACAATACGCAACACAGCCTGCAGCAGCTGAACCAGTGCCGCCAGACAGCTCAGCAGCTTATTCAGCAAACACAGCAAAGCAGCAACCAATATCGCCAAATGCTTCATCAGGAGCAGCAAAACATCCAAATGCTGCAACAGATTCTAAACCACGAACAACAAGCTGCACATACCATTCAGCAAGCGCTGCATGGACATGACACAGCCATTCAAAAATGCCAGCAGGTTGTCAACATGTGCAACCAAATGCAGCAGGAACTTACTGGACAATCCAGCGTCATGAATACGAATGTGTCTACACTTCCATTCGGCCAAAACACGCCATTTCAGCAGCAATCCTACCAGCAGTAACATATAAAAAGCTCAACACAATGCGAGTGTTGAGCTTTTTTCTTACTGTTCTTTGCGAATATGTATATCTTGAATAGACTGTTTCGGTGCATGAAATCTGCTCTCGGCTTCACTTCTTGCCTCAGCAAAGGCCCGTGCCTCCACATTGTCTTTGTAGACATCCAGCTGAATCAGATACAGCGGACGCACTTTAAAACCGTGAATAATCGTCACAGCCCACAACGGGAGCACAATAAGCAATCCGGGCGGATCAGGCAGCACGAAAGCAAACGCAAATACGAAAAAATAAATGATTCCGTATATGATCCACTTTTTATTTCTAACCTTGATGCCAATAAATAAAAAGGCAAAAAAACTGGTAATGGCAAAAGGCATGAAAATAAACAGCATCCACCAGCTATGAAGCCATTCCCATGCGGCACCTCTTTTTGTGATTTCCATATTTTCCTCCTCCTTTTTACCTATAATAATCGATTAAGAATACCGCGTCACTTGTATAACAAAAACTTTCTCCTATTAAAATAGTGATAGACGGGGCACAGGTTTCTTGCTATATTATTAATTGATAATGATAATCATTACTAATCGATCAACATACATATTGGAGGGTTCTTGATGAAAAAGAACACATTGCTCGTTGGCATGCTTGTGCTGCTTATCATGTTTGCCAGCGCTTGCAGCGGCACGGCTTCGAAAGGAAGCTCAAGTGATTCCGCTTCCGAAAAGACAGAAATGAGAACATACAAATCAACAAAAGGGAACGTCAACATTCCTGCACATCCGAAACGCATCGTCACTGATTTTTATGCTGGGGAATTGCTGTCTGTTGGGGCAAATGTGGTCGGCTCGGGCTCATGGTCATTTGATAATCCATTTTTAAAATCAAAGCTGAAAGATGTAAAGGATGTCGGTGATCCGATCAGCGTTGAGAAAGTAATGGAGCTTCAGCCTGACTTAATTGTTGTCATGAATGAAGAGAATGTCGATAAATTAAAGAAAATCGCTCCAACCGTTGTCGTTCCTTATAACACAGCGAAAAACGTCGAAGATACCGTTGCAATGTTCGGAGATATTGCGGGCGCCAAGAATAAAGCAAAATCATTTATGGCTGACTTTAACAAAAAAGCGGAAGCAGCCAAAAAGAAAATAGCCGGCGTCATCGACAAAGATGCGACCTTCGGCATTTATGAAAACACGGACAAGGGCGAATTCTGGGTCTTCAATGACAATGGCGGTCGCGGCGGCCAAGCTGTATACAACGCGCTTGGATTAAAAGCGTCTGAAAAGATTGAACAAGATGTCATCAAAAAAGGCGAGATGAAACAGCTCTCCCAAGAAGTGATCCCTGAGTATGCCGCAGATTATATGTTCATTACGGACTACAATCCGAAAGGCGAAAGCAAAACACTCGACAAGCTGAAGGAATCCTCCATTTGGAAAAACCTAGACGCTGTGAAACATAACCGTGTGTTTATGAATGATTTTGACACCTTCTATCCGTACGATCCGATTTCTGTCAGCAAACAGGTGGATATCATCACCGACATGCTGATCAAACGGGCCGAAGAAAATAAAAAATAAAAAAACGGCACAGTCATGACGCTGTGCCGTTTTTTGATTCACTTTAATTTTGACTGTACGGAGTCCGCCATATCTTCAAACTTGACTTCTTCCCAGGTCTCGACATACTTTCCTTTCGCCTTCACCTTCAAATACGCGTTCTTCCGAAGCTCTTTGCCGGCGAAAAAGGTCACTTCTTCTTTTTTTCCGGATGCATTGTATCCGTCTAATGTATACTCAGTACCGCCTGGGCTAAGATGTTTGCCATCTCGATCAATCTGCACATAGACATCTTGCTGGTGAATAAACGGATTAAATCTGTCTGTAACATCGTTATGAAAAAAGAGAAGCCCGCATATGACGGCAGCAGCCGCCAAGACGGCCAGGATCGCCATTGCTTTTTTCATCTTTGCACTCCCCTACTTGTTCATTTTTTTCAAATAGCTTGACCGCACCGCGAGGAAGAATAGAAGCTGAAAAAGGAAAAACCCTCCGATGGTGAGACTGAGCGGTCCCGCTACATCGGAATAGCCTTCCACAGCCAATGTTCTCAAGGCAAACAGCGTATGCATAACAGCAATGACAAATGGAAAGAAAAAGAGAATCGCTAATTGTATCGTCACGCTTTGTGACATCTCACGCTCACTCAAACCGATTTTGGCCAGCGAACGGTAGCGCTCCCGATCTTCTTCTAAATCGGTGAACAGCCTGAAATATAAGAAACTTGCTGCCGCGACAAAGAAGACGATCGCGATAAACAGGCCGATGAATAAACTTAAGCTCGGCAGCTGCACCGTATCATAGTAGGTGCCGGCTTTTGCCATAAAATCAGAATGCACATCAATATAGTTGCCGTAAATCTCATTTTTCAAGGATTGGCTGATCCCAAGACTGTCTTTCCAATGATCGTAGCTGTAGCCGTATAATGACGCTTTATCACCGAGTGATTTGAGCTGATCAAAGGTTTGATCGTTCACCGCGATGATGGCATTCAATGAGATCAGCGGTTTTTTGACTTCTTTTACTGACAATTTTTGTCCGGCCGGCTTGCCTTTTTGGTTCAGCAGCTTCAGCTGATTCGGCGCTTTGTTTTTGAAATTGCGGTCATACGTGCCCGGGAAATAGACAGCCTCATCATGTTTCAGGCCGCTCAGCTTAACATGGAAGTATTTTGATACATCCGATTCGCTGATCATGTAAACAGGGGGGACAGTTTCTCCTTCCTGATAGCGAACATAAGAAACATCTATTTTGTCTTTCTTATACGTAAAGCCGTGTGTTTTCAGTTCATGGTCAATTTTTTTCAAATGAGTCTGTTCTTTTGGATTGTTGCTGTAAGATAAATACTCCATTTCATAAGCGGACTCTTCCGCCCCGACGGTCGATTTGTACATCGCGAGCACGCCTGTCGCAGTAAACGCAACCGCTGAAATAATGCTGACAATAAAGAACAGGCGGGCGTTGTCTTTTAAACGATAGACAAGGTCAGAAACCCAAATGACGTTTTTCCCGCGCAGATAAAAGGTTTTCCACTTCTTCAGCGCGCGCAGAATCCAGATGCTGCTTTGGCTGAAAAAGAAATACGTTCCGATGACGGTGAGCAGTAAAATGATAAACGGCTCGGCCCCGTGGACATTACCTTTAAGGACCATGCCGTACCCGCCGCACAGACAGGCGATGCCGAATAAGGACAGTAGCACGGACGGCTTAGGCTCCGGTTTAACCTTGTCAGTGCCCTTTATTAATTTGATAACCGTATTTGATCTGACAAAAAGGATCGTAAACTGCGATAAAAAGAAAAATAAGAGCAGAAATCCGCAGGCCGTAATACCGAGCGCTTTCCAAGGCATATACAAAGGCAGCGCGTCCATTTCTAAAATATAAGCGCCGACCGTAAAGAACGTCTTTGAAAAAATGAATCCTCCGATAATCCCGGCTGCAATTGACATGACGCCGATGATCATATTTTCCGCCGTAATGAGCTTTCTCAGCTGTCCCGGCGTAATACCCTGCATAAGCAAAATGCCGAATTCTTTATTTCTCGATTTCAAAAATGCATTAACCGAATACAGAACAAATAAGAAAGAAAAAACAAAGATCATCCATTCCGCGGCGGTTAGGCCTTTTTTGGCGATGTTATTTAGATAGCCTTCCTTTAATGCCGGATGAAACAGGAACATCGCAAAGGTAAAGAAAATCAACACGGAAAAGGCGCTGCTTAAAAAGAATGCAAGATAGGCCCTTTTGTTTCTCGTGACGTTTTTATAAGCGAACTGAAGAAAGGTCATTTGCGTTTCCCCCCAGCATAGACAGCACATCGAGAATTTGTTCATAAAATACTTGGCGGTTTTCCCCGCGGTAAATCTCATTAAACAGTTCACCGTCTTTTATAAAGATGACGCGGCGGCAGTAGCTTGCCGCAACAGGATCGTGGGTCACCATCAAAGCCGTGACATGATCATCCTGATTCAGGCTCTGCATCGTTTCCATGACGTCTTTTGACGCTTTGGAATCAAGGTTTCCCGTCGGTTCATCGGCCAGGATGAGTGACGGCTTATGAATGACCGCTCTTGCGATGGCGGCCCGCTGGCGCTGGCCTCCGGACACTTCAAACGTCCGTTTGTTGAGCAGGTCTTCGATTCCGAGCTTTGCCGCGATGCCGTGCAGTTTTTCTTCCATGACAGACGGCGCTTCTTTTTCAAGCGTTAACGGCAGCATGATATTTTCACCGATCGTCAGCGTGTCCAGAAGGTTGAAATCCTGAAACACAAATCCGAGCTGCTTGCGGCGGAAATGAGCGAGCTTTGTCCGCTTCAGCCGGTGCGGGTTTTCTCCGTGAATCAGGATATCGCCTGAATCCGGCCTGTCGATCGTTGAAATGATATTCAAAAGTGTTGTTTTTCCTGACCCGGACGGTCCCATCACCGCCGTGAACCCGCCTTCTTCTATTGAAAACGAAATTTGTTTTAAAGCTTGATAGGACACTTGTCCTTTATAGGTTTTATTTATATGTTTGACTTCAAGCATATTCGCCATGAGAATCCTCCTTATGGTTTTATTCTTGCTGGTCTGGGCTGCTTTCATGTAGTGCCGGGGCGTTCAACATAAAAATCCCCTTGACATAAATCCATGTTATCAAGGGGACACAAAACGAGCTATGTTGTTTTCTTAACGCAGCCTTACATTTTTGTAAGAAATGAAAATCGAACTGATGTCCCTTCACCGGGAGACGAGCTGATGTCCACCGTATGATTGAGCTTGTCCGTAATTTCTTTGACGAGATGGAGGCCGATTCCCGTAGATTCTTGGTAACGCCGCCCGTTTTCACCGGTGTAATAAGGGTCAAACACCCGCTTGATGTCTTGGGAGGGAATCCCGACACCGTAATCTTTGACTTCAAGCACCGTCCTGTCTTCATCGCGGGAGACATTCAGCTCAAGTCTGTCACTCTTGCCCGCTGAATACTTGACCGCATTTGTGACCACTTGGCCGATCGCAAATTTAAGCCATTTTGCATCGGTGTAAATCTGATGATCATCGCAAATGTTCATTTTCGGATAAACGCGGTATTGAATAAAAAATCGTTTATAGCTTTGAATGACTGATTGGAGAAGCTCGGACAGGGAAACTGCTTCAACTTTAAAATCCCGCTCAAACAGGTCGAGCCTTGATGAATAAAGAAGCGTCTCCAGCCCGAATTCAATCTGCCGGACTTCTTTTTTGATTTGTTCAAAAACGGGCTCATCCTCTTCCTGAATGATTAAATTAATGACCGACAGCGGCGTCTTTACTTGATGCACCCATTGATTCATATACGTCACCCGAGCGTCAAGCTTGGCTTCGGTCTCATGGAGCTTCTGGTGCTGAAGCCGAATCAGCTCCATCTGCTTTTCATACAGCTCTGAACAAAACACTGAAGAACCGAGATACGGAATGTCCGTCCCTTCCTGTCCTGAACTGAGCCAATGATACACGCCGCGGTCTTTGTACCAGCGATAGGCAAGATAGCCCGCCAAAATAAGAAGCTGCACGCCCAATATGTAAAACAAGTGAGAAAAAGAATGAAGACCCGCAAACCAGTAATAAAAGAAGACAAACAGCCCTTGAAGGAGAAAAAGCAGAATCAGCACGGCATGAGACCGGAGAAACAGCTTCATGACTGCATCCTCAGCTGGTAGCCTTCGCCCCGCACCGATTCAATCGATACAGGCGCATTCAGCTCCCGCAGTTTTTTTCTGAGCCGCGTGATATACACGTTAAGTGTATTATCATCGACGAAAATGTCGGTGTCCCACGTTTTTTCCATGAGACGGTCACGACCCGTCACCTTTTCTCCCCGCTCCAGCAGCACTTCCAAAAGCTTACTTTCTTTTTTAGAAAGCTCGCTTTTTTCGTCCTGAAAGCGCAGTTCAAACCGTTCCACAAAGAGCTGCACACCGGCATATTCAATCACTTTCTCTCCCTGCTTGGCGGCGTACTCTCCGTATGCCCTGCGAATCTGGCTTTTGATTTTCGCCAGCACAATATCATAAGAAAACGGTTTTTCGATATAATCGTCTCCGCCGTTTTCAATCGCCATCACCTGATCCATTTCCCCGCTTCTGGCTGAAATGAAAATGATCGGGCTTGTGGAGTGCTGGCGGATTTGGCGGCACCAATAATAGCCGTCATAGGACGGCAGGTTGATATCAAGCAGCACCACATCAGGCTTTTCCCGCAAAAAGACATCAAGAACAGCCGTGAAATCTGCGGCGACCACGGTTTGGTATCCGTATTTTTCTAGATAATTCTGCAATAGTCCGCGAATGTCTTCACTGTCTTCCACAATCATGATTTTATTCAAACTGAACCACTCCCGTTTCTTACACTGCTGCCATCATCATAATCGTTTCAGGGGTACGGACGCAACACCGCACAAAAAAACCGCCATCTCGGCGGTTTCAGGTCTCTTCAGCCGACCTGCTGCTTAGCTGCTTTACCGGCTGATCCAAACTCTCTCATTTTGCTTCGCACTGTCTCTTCCACAGCTTCAATGCCGGGTGTCATATAGCCGCGCGGTTCGTACAGATCGCTGTTTTCCTGAAACATGCGGCGTGTTTCGTTTGTCCAGGCTACCATACATTCCGTATTGATATTGATCTTCGCGTGGCCGAGCGTGATGGCTTTTTTGATCTGATCCTGCGGAATCCCGGATGCCCCGTGAAGAACGAGAGGAATATCAGTCATGCGGGAGATAGCCTCCATTTCCTTAAATCCGAGATTCGGCTCACCCTGATATTTGCCGTGTACAGAGCCGAGGGCGGCGGCCAGCGCGTCGATATTGGTTTCTTTAACGATCCGCTCACATTCCGTGATATCGGCATAGCGGACCCCGCCGACCAGTCCATCTTCCATTCCGCCGACCGTGCCGACTTCGGCTTCTACTGACACGCCGTGCTTTGCGGCATAATCGGTGACTTCTTTTGTCATCGCAATATTCTCGTCAATCGGCTGATGTGACCCGTCAATCATCACTGAACTAAATCCCGCGTCAATCGCTTGTTTGCAGCGCTCCACACTGCTTCCGTGATCAAGGTGAAGCACAACGGGAACGGTGATTGATAATTCTTCAATCAGCGCATTGACCATCGCGGCTACGGTTTTAAATCCGCCTAGATAGTCGATTAACCGATCCGATGCCGCCGCGATCACAGGTGACTGTTCTTCCTCTGCCGCCTGCAAAATCGCCTTCGTCCACTGCAGGCCGTTGATATTAAACTGCCCGATCGCGTATTGCTCCCGCTTTGCATCTTCAAGAAGCTCTTTCATCGATACAAAAGCCATGTTCACCCCTCCTTTACATTACATGCTGAAATATTTTGATACCGCATCGATTGTAGTTTCTTTCGCTGTTTGAATCGTTTCTTCCGCACTGAGCTTATAGTATTCAGGCCGGAACAGCTCAACGGATACCACATCAGAGAAGCCGATTTCCTTGAGGGCTGATAAGTGGGCATCCAAGTCAATCGCCCCTTGGCCGGGCCATACGCGATCTTCATCCGTTAAAAAGCCGATTGGGAAATCTTCCGTATCGTCAATATGATAAATAAAGATTTTCTTCCCGTCCGCCTGCTTTAAGCTTTCCATATTTGATCCCATCGCATGGAAGTGGAAGCTGTCAAAGACAAGCCCGACATTGTCGCGGCTGACAGTATTGATGATGTCATACGCCTGTTCAAATGTATTGACCGTACATTGCGGATGTCCGACAAATTCAAGGGCGATTTTTACGCCGTACAGTTCGGCGATATCAGAAAGCTCAGTCAGAACCTCTACACAGCTCTTTTTGATCTCTTCTTTTAAGATTTTCTGCTCTGTCACAAGCGGAACGGCCACCACATATTTCACACCGAGGGTTTTGCAGGTTTCCATCATGCCCTTAAATTCAGCGATGATCTCCTGATAGCCCTTTTCATCACGGTTATTGAAGAAAACGAGTGCGTTTAAGGCAAGCGGTTTAATGTGATGGGTTTGAAAGTATTCCGCAAGATCGGCCAATGAATGGTCTTTTAAGTACTCCGGCAGCTTATCCATTGTGCGGATTTCAATATAATCATAGCCATGCTTTTCGCATAGCTCTAAATCCTGTTTAAGATTTGAGTTTTCCAATGTAGTTGCTTCATTAAAACAAAGTTTCATGTCAGACTCCCCCATCTGCGTGTTAGATATGAAGGGAGTTCGGCAGGAAGGCTGTTCGCCATATCCCGCCGAACTCCATGCTCAGCTTATGCCAGACCTAATTCTTCTTTCATTTTTTTAAGCATAAATCGGCTTGATTCATCCGCTCTTTCGTCGACCCAAGCAAACACGGCATTCGTCGCAATTCCGTCGAACTTCATCTCTCTCAGTTTTCTGAAAATCGTATCAAAATCAACCTCGCCTTGACCAATGTCCAAATGCTGGTGAACCGTTACTTTCGCGTCAGGCGGATTGACGATGTAACGCAGGCCGTGAGCCGCTTTATGATTAAAGGTATCTGCAAATAAAACGTGTGTGAGACGGTCGCCGGCTTCGTCAAACATGGTCGCGATATCGCCTTTTCCGTCATCATAGAAGAACGTATGCGCAGTCGAGTAGACAAGGTTGATCCAATCCTTGTCAAGCGCGCGGATCATATCCATCGCACCTTTGTGCGTTTCGATAAAATCGTACGGATGAGCTTGAAGATTGAGTTTAATGCCTTCCTTTTCAAATACTGGCAGAAGCTCATCCATGGATTTGATAAATTTTTCTTCGCTTGTTAAAGGATCATATTTTGAACCGCTGAATTCACTGTTCATCAAATCCACTTCAAGTTCAACCGCAATTTCGATCGCCCTTTTCCAGTTGCGCACCGCAGCCTGGCGGCGGTCTTCTTCAGGACCCGCCCAATGGTAAAGCGGAAGGAGTGATGAAAGCTTAACACCTGTATCCCTTAAAAGCCGCTTTAATTGTTTGATCTTTGCTGAATCGACTTTCGGATATTTATAGAATGGACAAAAATCCTCGCGCGGGGAAAGTTCGATATATTCATAGCCAAGCTCCGCCGTTTTATAGACCATTTCCTCCAACGTTAAATCATCTCGATACATCGATGGATCCAATGCTAATTTCATTTTTTTCACTCCTCCATATTCCTAGTTTTCAACTGTTGTAAAAGATTGATAGAATTCCGGTTTTTCCTTCAATTCAACCTTTTCTTTTTGTCCAGATTCCTGGGCTTTTACACACGCGTCAGTCGTAACGGCAGCAATATAGCCGTCCCAAGCCGTCGGCCCGCTGACTTCGCCTTTTTTCTGGATCGTATCAATGAAGTCTTGGATTTCCACATCGTACGCGTCCACAAAGCGTCTCTGCCAATCCATCAGGATATTTGTGCTGAATTTGCCTTCTTTTCTCATACTGATGCTTGATGGTTCAGGAAGCTTGATGATGCCATCTTCTCCAACGATCTCACATTGAATGTCATAGCCGTATTTACAGTTCACATAGATTTCAGCATTGATAACGATACCGCCTTTTGTTTCAATGACTACGATTTGCGGATCTTTTAAGTGCGGCAGGGCATTTTTTGATTTTTTCGGATAGATGACTTGAACGGACTCGTAGTCATCATTGACGAGCCAGTGCAGCACATCAATTTCATGAACAAGTGTATCGACAACGGCCATATCCGTTGTATAGTTATCAGCTACATTTGGGTTGCGGTGCGCGCAGTGAATCATGAGCGGCTCGCCGATGACATTGTTGTCGAGCGCCTCTTTCATCTGTACGTAACCGCTGTCATAACGGCGCATAAAGCCGACTTGAACGAGGCGTTTCCCCGTTTTCATTTCCTCTTCGACGATGCGCATGCATCCTTCAGCAGTTGTCGCAAGCGGCTTTTCACAGAATACATATTTCTGGGCTTTAATCGCTTTCAACACACTCGATTCGTGCGCAGGCCCCCAGCTTGTCACTAGGACAGCGTCTACATTTTCATCTGCCAGAAGGCTGTCATCATCAGGATATACTGCTGCGTTTAATTGGTAGTGCTCGACGACGTTTTGTGCGGCTTCTTGATTCACATCCGTTACAGCTACAATTTCTGCGCCGGACAGTTTGTTTGTGATGCGGTTAATATGTTCTTTTCCGATTGCTCCAGTTCCAATAACACCAATACGTAAACTCATTGACAGCCACTCCTTCTGTTGGTTACATCATTTTGCTTTCTGTTTCTTGCTTTACTTGGCTCCGAGGCGATCCGTAGAGTTCCTCTTGAATTTGTTCAAGCGACTTGCCAGATGTATTCGGCGCGAAAAGAAGCCCGATCATCATGCTGGCCGTCACACACCCGAGGAGAATTGCAGCCATCGTTCCAATGCCGAAATGGCTGATAATCATTGGGACAAACAGACTCCAAATCCCTATTGAGATACGAACAAGGAAAAACATCAGTCCTTGTGCGGAAGCACGGTATTGAGTAGGAAAAATTTCGCTGGCCCATAATTGATAGTTCGCCTGCTGGCCGGCCCCGTTATTGATCCCCATCACCACGATAAACAGAAGCAGAACCGGCAGTCCTTCAACCGGGAGCAGAAACAGCGTCCAGCCGATGACGGCCATAAAAGCAGCGATTCCAAAAACCGTTTTTCTATATTGATCTGCAAAGGGCATAAAGATCAGAGCGACCCCAAGACCGGTAAAGATAAACAGACCCATTTGCAACAGATTTGCCATGTTGGCAGATACCCCGCCGACCTGCTGATAAATGTAAGGCATAAAGAAGCCCATAACGCCGGCGGCTAAGTTCCAAACCAAGTACACACCCATTAAAAACAGGATGCTTTTTACATACTTAGGCTTGAGCAAATCAAAATACGAGGTTTTGTGTAATACAGCCGGCTTCTCTGCAGCCTGTGTGTCTGCAGGCTTATTTTTCTGCTGCCACGCGTCTGACTCAGGAAGCCTGATTCTGAGGACGTACGTAATCAGCGCAATCACCAGCAGATGAGCAAACACAATTTTATTTCCCAACAGACCTAAATCACCGACCAACACAGAGAGAAGCAGAACAGCGACTGCCCCCGCGGCCCACGCAACCTGTGCCACCCCGCAGTGGCGGGCCCGGTTTTTCTTAGGCGCGTTTTCCGCGATGATCGTCCATGAGGCGGTGATATCAGCGCCAACTGATAGCCCGATAATCATGTAACCGCTTAACAGCATGGGAAAGTTAACACTAAACAGGACGAAAAAAATCCCCAGCGCATAAATCAGCATGCTGTTCGTATAAACAGCTTTTCGCCCGACTTTATCCGCCAAAAATCCCCCAAGCAAAGCACCGACAGCGGCAGAGATGGCATTCGCACTCAATGCGCCGAGCAATCCGATTTGGGTATCTGACAGCTTCAGGTAACTGACCCATAACGATAAACCAGCAGATCCAGCCACAATCGAACCGGCATCTATATAGTTAGCCAATGCTGCCGCGATTGTCCGTTTATTGAAGGCCGAATCTGCATTGGTATGGCCCATATATTCAGTCCCCATTACGCCAAACCCAACAACTGCTCATCAATATAGTTTCTCGCGATCAATGCATACTCAAGCGGGTTTGCGACATCGGGGTCCTGTTCAGCTTCAATGACGATCCATCCGGAATAATTGTGTTTTAACAGCAGCTGATATACGTCTCTAAAATCAATGCAGCCGTCACCGGGAACCGTAAACATGCCTTGTAAAAACGCTTGCTGAAACGATTTCCCTTCGAGTTTGCATTTTTCCATGACATTCAGCCGGGCATCTTTAAAATGGACATGTTTAATGCGATCGATATGCTTTTTCAGCATGCCCATGTAGTCACCGTCAGAAATATACGCATGGCCCGTATCGTAGAGGAGGTGCACATGTGCAGGATCTGTCCCCTCCATCAGGCGGTCCACTTCAGCCGCTGTTTGGACGCCGGTGCCGAGATGGTGATGATATACCAGCTTTAAGCCATGCTGATTAGCAATTTTCCCAAGATGATTTAATCCTTCACAAAGCCGTTCCCATTCCTCATCAGTAAAATGCGGCTTCTCTGTGAACACGTTTTTCTCCAGACTTTGCACGCTGTACGTTTGTTCAGAGACAACTGCGACATCCGCATTGACTTGCTGCAAATACTCACAATGCAGGGTAAATGCCTTCGCCGCTTCACCAAGTCCGTCACGCAAAATAAAACTGCTGAACCATTTTCCCGCAATGCGTAAATTCCGAAGCTTAAGCTCTTTATTAAGAATGGAAGGCTCGGGGAAAAAGCCCCCGACTTCCGTACCTTGAAAACGCGCGACAACAATATCACTTAACAAATGCTGAAGTGTATTTCCCGCGCCGATTTCAGGCATATCATCATTCCGCCACCCAATGGGAGCAATCCCCCACAGGATTTCATGTTTGCTCATCATGATGCCTCCCCTCTAATACTGCTTAGCAGATTCGAGCATTTTCTCTTTTGCTTCATATGCTTTTTGAACGCTTTCTTGTTCAGATACTTCAGCCACTCCGACATGCCACCAGCTGTCATAGCCGTCAGTCATTGTTTTTGGCAGCACTTTCATTTCAATCAACGTTGATACGTCTTGTTTCTTCGCATCCTCTAACGCCGCTTTTAACTCATCTACTGTGTTAGCACGGTACGTTTTCGCGCCGTAACCCTCAGCGACTTTCGCGTAATCGACATTCAAGATTTGGTTGTCATCTGTGCGGAACTCACAGTAGTAGCTGCCGCTTCCGTGGTCCATTTGCAGGTTGTTGATACACCCGAATCCTGAGTTGTCAAAAAGCAGCACATTGATCTTCTTGTTATACTGAATCGCTGTGATCAGCTCGGAATGAAGCATCAGGAAGCTGCCGTCTCCGACAATGGAATACACTTCTCTGTCTGGGTGAGCCAATTTAAGCCCCAGTGTGCCGGACACTTCATAGCCCATGCAGGAATATCCGTACTCCAGATGATACGTATTCGGAACATTGGAGTGCCACAAACGCTGCAAATCTCCCGGAAGAGAGCCTGCCGAACAGATAATCACGCTGTCTTCAGGAATGGTATCGTTAATCGTCAGCAATGCCGTTGTTTGCGGAAGCTCGGTATTCAACGCGTCAGCGTACTCGTTTAGAATCTCTTGAGAGAAATGATGTTTGATTTCCGGATCAAAATCTTTCCGTTTAAATGTCACATTGCTGAGGCGGTCACGTTCAGCGAGCCATTCGTCCTTCAGCTCTTGAATCGTTGAGCCAAATTCACTCTTATAGCCTTCAAGCAGGCCGTGCAGTTTGCCAAGCGTCACTTTCGCATCCGCCACCACTTGGAACGCATCGAGTTTATACGCCTGCATTCGGCTGACATTGATGTTCAGAAACTTCGCTTTATCAAAATCAAAAGCGGTCTTAGAGGATGTCGCAAAATCCGTATATCTTGTGCCGATACCGATAATCAAATCCGCTTGGCGGGCTGCCTTATTTGCCGCGAGTGTTCCTGTGATGCCCATTCCGCCCAAGTTGTTCGGAAAATCAGCTTCCACAGTCGATTTGCCTGCCTGTGTTTCAACCAGCGGAATGTCACAGGCCTCAGAAATGGCGATTAATTCATCGTGCGCACCGGAATATTTCGCGCCTCCGCCTACGAGGATCACAGGGTTTTTGCTGGCTTTAATCAGCTCCGCCGCACCTAGAAGCTCACGCTCGCTCGGCTGCATGCGATCAATATAGTGAACCCGTTTGACGAAGAAACTTTCATCGAAATCGTACGCTTCGCCTTCCACATCCTGAGAAATGCAAATGGTCGCCGGACCCGCTTTTGCCGGATCAGTCATGACTTCAAAAGCGCGAAGCAAGCTGCTCATCAGCTGCTCAGGGCGTGTAATGCGATCCCAGTATCTCGATACAGGCTTCAATGCATCGTTTGTTGTAATCGCCGCACTGTACTCTTGCTCCATTTGCTGCAGTACAGGGTCGGGCTGCCTTGTCGCAAATGTATCTGCCGGAATGAAGAGAACAGGAATATTATTTGCCAATGCAGTGCCGGCTGCCGCCACTAAGTTGGCCGCTCCCGGTCCGACAGATGTTGAGACCGCGTAAATTTTTCTTCTCAGCATTTGCTTACTGTACGCCATTGCGGCATGCGCCATTCCCTGTTCATTTTTCCCTTGGTACACTTTTAAATGGCCTGCATCCTGCTCAAGCGCCTGGCCAATCCCTAAAACATTTCCATGACCGAAAATTGTGAAAATCCCTTCTACAAAAGGCTCTTCCTTTCCATCTACATGGATGTACTGCTGGTTTAAGAATGTAATCAGCGCTTGTGCTGTTGTTAAGCGAATTTTCTTACCCACAAACGATCCCACCTTTACTCGATCTTTTTCAATTATGACTGTGCTTCAATAAGCTGTGCGATTTCATGCGCCGTCGGCATGGCTTCCGATGAGCTGTGCTTGCTGACAACAATGGAGGCTGAGGCGCTTCCGTATTTCAATGCCGTTTCAATGTCTTTGCCGCTGACAAGTCCGTAGATAAAGGCCGAAGCATACGAGTCACCGGCTCCGAAGGTTTTCAGCACTTTTGTCTTGTACGCTTGGGCGCGGAAGACTTCGCCGGATTTGCTGTATGCGTAAGAGCCTTCTACGCCATGCTTGATGACGACAAGGTCGGCTGAATGGTCAAATAAATAATTGACAGACTCTTCATTGCTGCCGCCTGTGCGGTTTTCCATGACATCGAATTCATCCCGTGTTCCGATGACGATATCGGACTGCTCAGCAACCAAAGAATAGTAAACAGCTGTTTCATCGGCTGACTGCCATGTATATGGGCGATAATCCAGTTCGAACACGACTTTTACCTGATGCTTTTTCGCATATTGAACGGCTTTTAACACCGCTTCCCGTGATGGGCTTTTGGCGAGCGCTGTCCCGGACACGAGCAGCATTTTCGCATTTGCGATGTAGTCCTCGCTTACCTCTGAAGGCTCAAGATAAAGATCGGCCACGTCATCGCGGTACATTAAGATGCTGCATTCTTCCGGGCTCAGAATTTCAGTAAATGCGAGACCGGCTTTATGCCCTTCCTTATCAACGATCATTTGTGTTGTGTCTACCCCGGTGTTTCTCATATAGGCCTCTATGAATCTGCCATGCTGGTCATCTGGAATTTTGCCGATAAAGCCCGCTTTTAATCCCAGCTTTGAGCTGCCGATCGCGATATTCGCAGGTGAGCCGCCGACGTATTTCGAAAATGTCATCGTTTCTTCCATTGGGCGATTGTATTCAACCGCGTTCAAATCAATACACGCCCGGCCGATGGCAACAATATCAAAGTCCTTCTCTTCATTGAATGTATACTTCATCGTAAACAGCCACTCCTCACTTGTTAGCGTTCTAAAATCCACTCATGAGCCGGATCATTATGAAACTTCCATTTTCGTGTCGGTCCTGCCATGACATTTAAATAGTAGGACGTATATCCGTCCGGCACACCTACCGGGTGATATCCCGCAGGAACGATGACAACGTTTTCATTTTCTACAGTCATTGTCTCGTCAATAGAACGGTCATCTGTGTATACGCGCTGAAATACAAAGCCTTGCCCCGGGTCTAATTCATGGTAGTAGGTTTCTTCTAAGAAGGACTCCTCCGGCAGGTTGTCTTGATCGTGTTTATGAGGCGGGTAGCTGGACCAGTTTCCGCTGTCTGTATACACTTCAACCACTAATAAGCTGTTAGCTGAAGGATCTGAATCCGGAAGAATGTTGTGAACGGTCCGTTTGTTGGAAAACTTTCCGCGATGTTCAATCCCGTTGTCTTCCGCCTTGATCAGCTTTGTCGGAAGCTGTTTCTCTGATGGCGAATAGCAAAGCGCCACTCTCGCATCACTCTCTGCCGTAATCTCAAAGGCACGGTCATTGGAGATATAGACGCTGTCTGTCGGTTTTCTCTCAAATACGCTTTCACGCGTACCGATATGTTCAAACGCAGATTCATGATCCGTCACTGTGATTTTTCCCGTCACTGCCACAATGCAGATTTCTTGTTTTTTCAATTCTTCTGTATAGCTTGAACCGGATGCGAGTTCTAACACTTTAAACTCTACATAGGTAAGATCCGAGTTTGATTTCGTTACTTCATGCACAAGCTTGACGCCTTTTGATACTTCATTCGACTGCGGCTTACGCAACAAATGACTCATGGTTAAGCCCTCCTCTTTCTATGGTAAGAATGAGTCCGAACAGCGCAAAGACACGCCGTTCGGCTGTTCGTCGTTTAGTTGAAATCAGGTGCCGGGTATCTTGCTGTCACCACTTTTTTACGCGTGTAGAAGTCAACGCTGTCTTTACCGTTCGCGTGCAGCGTTCCGAAGAATGAAGACTTCCAGCCGGAGAATGGGAAGAACGCCATCGGTGCCGGCACACCCAGGTTGATGCCGAGCATTCCTGCGTCAATATTTTCACGGAAGTAGCGGATGGCATTCGAATTGGATGTGAACAGGCAGGCGCCGTTCGCGAATTCAGACTTGTTGGCAATCTCAATGGCTTCTTTCAGGTTTTTCACACGAATGACGGATAGGACAGGAGCAAAGATTTCGTCTTTCCAGATCGTCATCTCTGTTGTGACATTATCGAAGATTGTCGGGCCGACAAAGTAGCCGTCGTCAGACACATTTTCACGTCCGTCACAAACGAGTCTCGCGCCTTCTTCCAGCCCTTTTTCAATGTAGCTGAGCGTGCGTTTCTTGTTGTCCTCACGAATAACCGGTCCCAAGAACACGCCGTCATCAAGGCCGTTTCCGATTTTAATCTCAGCGGCTTTTTCTTGAAGCTTCTCCATGAATTCATCAGCGATACCTTCTTCAACTGTCACAACCGCACAAGCCATGCAGCGTTCTCCGGCTGAACCGAAGGCTGCTCCGATGATGTTTGTGATCGTGTCTTCGAGATTCGCATCATTCAGGACAATCGTGTGGTTTTTCGCGCCTGTCAGAGATTGAACACGTTTTAAGTTTTCGCTTCCTTTTTTGTAGACGTATTCACCGACCGGCTTGGAGCCTACGAATGAAATCGCTTTAATTTCAGGATGCTCGAGGATGCCATTCACAACGTCATGCGCACCGTATACGACGTTGAAAACACCTTTTGGAAGGCCCGCTTTTTCAAAAAGCTCAACCAATTTCTCCGTTAACAGCGGCGTACGCTCAGACGGTTTTAAAATAAATGTGTTGCCGAGTGCAATTGCCATTGGGAACATCCAGCAAGGAACCATCATCGGGAAGTTAAATGGTGCGATTCCGCCGACAACTCCAATTGGATACCGGTAGTTCGCCGCTTCCACATCCGTCGCAATAGAAGCAAGTGAGTCACCCATCATCAGAGAAGGCGCGCCTGCCGCGAACTCAACGTTTTCAATCCCGCGTCCCACTTCCCCCAGAGCTTCTTTTGTGTTTTTGCCGTTTTCGATGGTAATCAGATGAGCAAGTTCTTCTTTATGCTGAGACAGCAGCTGCTGGAAGTTAAATAGAATTCTTGCACGGCGCGGAACCGCCACTTTCGACCATGTTTTAAATGCCTCACCCGCTGTTTGAGCCGCGTAATCAATATCTTCTTTTGTAGAAATCGGCACTTGGCACAGCACTTCTTTCGTAGCCGGATTGATAACGTCTTCATATTGATCCGTTTTGCTTTCAACCCATTCACCGTTGATATAGTTTTTTAATTTTCTGATTTCTGCCATTCTTATTGCCTCCTTCATTAGTAAACACATACACTTGTATGGATGGTTCAGGATAGATTCATAAGATAACAATTAAACGCTTTCAAAAAAACCAAAAAAATCAGTGGTTAGATACACTTTTTATGTAAGCAACCATATCATCACTGAAATCGCACACAACAGGTTACTTTTTGGTCATTTCTTGGTTATATTCTAATCGTATAATACCCATAAGTCAATCATAAACACTACATTTTTTCATTATTTTTATTATATTAATCTTTTAAACAATGAAGAGAGGTAAGAGAAGTCCGACGAATCTTGCAAAAGATACATACCAATGTTATCATTTTTTAAGCAACTATTGATTAACTTTTGGTTTTTATTATATATTTACATTACTTTAAGATTCAAGAAGGAGTTTTTTGTATGAAACTGATGCGGATACAGGAAATGGAGGAGTACATTTTATCACATGGCACTGTTTCCTTAGATGAGCTGTGCCAGGTTTTCAATGTTTCGAAAAACACAGTCAGACGCGATATCAACAAGCTGACGGAAAAGGGTGCGATCGAAAAAGTATACGGCGGCGTAACATCAATTGAGAAAACCGCACTTGTTCCTTTTGAGAATCGCACCATCCAGCACCAAGATGAGAAAACAAAAATTGCCCATTATGCTTCCCGGTTTATTGAAGATCATGACTTAATCTTCATTGACTCAGGAACAACCACAAAATCGATTCTCGATACGCTTGATCCGAACAAAAATGTCACCATTTTAACCAACAGCTTGGACATTATCAATGCGGCATCTGCTATGAAGAATATCAACTTAATCATTATCGGAAACAACTATAAAAGAAAAACACGCTCCTTTGTCGGCATGGATGATCCGGGCACTTTAGAGAAGTACAATATCAATAAAGCCTTTATGTCCGCAACCGGAACAACACTGACACACGGACTGACCAATTCGGATCTGCTCGAGTATGACATTAAAAAGAGGATTTCTGAAAAAGCGAAAGAAGTGTATTTATTGGCCGACCATTCAAAATTCGGAAAATCAACGTTGCTGACCTATGCGCCCTTTGACAGACTGCACTGTATTGTGACCTCTCAGCCGTTAGATGACGAGTACACGCAGTACTGCCATGAGCACCAAATCGGCATTCATCTGGCCTAACGTTTACAATAGTGTTGAGAGTCTTTCATCAATTTTATTCCAGGAGGTAGATCATGAAAAAAGCAACGCTCGGAAAATCAGACTTGCAGGTATTCCCTATCGGATTAGGAACAAATGCTGTCGGAGGACATAACCTCTACCCGAATCTGAATGAAGAAACCGGAAAAGAATTGGTTCGCGAGGCCATTCGTAATGGCGTGACCATGTTAGACACCGCTTATATTTATGGCATCGGCCGTTCGGAAGAGCTAATTGGTGAAGTGCTGCGCGAGTTCAATCGTGAAGATGTCGTCATTGCCACAAAAGCCGCGCACAGAAAAGAAGGAAATGACTTTGTTTTTGATAATTCGCCTGAGTTTCTGAAAAAATCAGTTGATGAAAGCCTGAAACGTTTGAATACCGATTATATCGATCTGTTCTACATTCACTTTCCGGATGAACATACGCCGAAGGATGAAGCGGTTAACGCACTGAATGAAATGAAGCAAGCCGGAAAAATCCGTTCCATCGGTGTCTCCAATTTCTCTTTGGAACAGCTGAAGGAAGCCAACAGAGACGGTTTGGTCGATGTGCTTCAGGGTGAATACAACCTGTTAAACCGTGAAGCGGAAACAACCTTCTTCCCGTATACGAAGGAACACAATATTTCTTTCATCCCTTACTTCCCGCTTGTATCAGGATTACTGGCCGGAAAATATACGGAAGATACAACATTCCCTGAAGGAGACCTGCGAAACGAACAGGAACACTTCAAGGGCGAGCGTTTCAAAGAAAATATCAGAAAGGTCAACAAACTGGCGCCGATTGCTGAAAAGCACAACGTGGACATCCCTCACATCGTATTAGCTTGGTATTTGGCAAGACCGGAAATTGACATTTTAATCCCTGGGGCAAAACGTGCCGATCAGCTGATTGATAACATCAAAACAGCCGATGTAACGCTTTCTCAGGAGGATATTTCGTTTATTGATAAGCTGTTCGCATAATAAAAAAACAGCCTTCTCCATGGGGAAGGCTGTTTTTTTTTGCCCATAAATTGGTTTGATTTTGATACAAAACTTACAAAAAGAGCCATGAATCCGATAAAATAAAGGTAGTTTATCTCAGAAAGAAAGTGATTGAAAAAGCTAAACATGATATGAAAGATTGATATGACGCTAGAATGAGCTAGCAATAGAATAAGCTCATCAGCTTCTATCACTTTTGCAGACGATTCAAACCAGAAATAACGGGCCGTTGCGGTCTATGGAGGAAACAGAATGAAACTGAAATATGTTAAAGCCTTAGTTGCAGTAACCGTTGCTTTAGGTGTACTGCTGCCATCAGCCATTTCTCACGCAAAAAGTTTTAGCGGCCGCTCATCATCCAGCCACAGCAGCCGAAGTTCAAGCTCGTCATACAGCGGAAGCTATAAATCCAGCCCGAAATCAAGCTACAGTTCAGGATCAAGCTCCTCAAGCAACAAGTCCAAAACGTCTGATGATTCATCATCATCGATTTCACTGAAAAAGAAACCTGAAAAGACAAGCTCATCAAGCTCTAAAAAATCGTCAGGCACGTTTTCCGGCGCCACATCAAAAGTAAGCGGAAAGACATACAGCGGAAAAACATCTAAAGCTTATGTTGGCGGACGTTATGTTTCAGTGAATCATTATTACAATGCAGGATTCTCGCCATCAGGATGGTTTGGCTATTATAGCGGATTCACAACAAGCATGTTCATGATCAGCATGATGCACCCTTGGGGCTACACCTATCATCCAGTCGGGGGCCCGGGCTATGTTTCTTATGGCGCTTCACCCATTGCCTGGATCGTGGATATCATCGCTTTGATCATTATTTTACTCATTGTCATCGCACTGATTCGTGCATTTAAAACACCGAAGACGTACAGAAGGAGCTTTTAGGTAATGAAATTGGTATTAAATGAGCAAGAAATTGTAGACGGGATTTGTGTGTATATTTCTAATGAAGAAGAGATTTACCCTGAGGACGTTGAAGTAAAAGAGCTGTCTTACAACAAGCGTACAGGATTCTTCGCGGAAGCCAAATATGGCCTTCATCACAAGCAGCTTGAGTCAGATGACATTTCAGAAGGCATTATTCAGTTCTTAGAGGAATACCACAACTTCAATCCAGACGTTACCGTCGTTGAATTGCAATTTGATAAGAAAAAAGGTTTCTCCGCCTTGGTTTTTGTCAACGAGGGAGTATAAAAATCAAGACCTTACTCCGCGCGAGTAAGGTTTTTTGATGTTTTTCCCCTCCGGTACTTTTCCGGTAAACAGGAAGAGCACACTGCCTAGAGATAACATGCAAAGCCTCCTTTTACTCATATCCTTGCGTCAAAAAGGTTTTGGCGCTTACAATGATTTTGAAAGGAATGATTACAATGGCAAATGCTCAATTCCCTCTTATCACACAAAACCTTTCTCTCGATCTCGTGAATACTGAAATCATAAGCTATGACAAACGGCACGATCTCATCCAGTCAGAAAAAGACCTGATGACATGGTTTGAAATAATGGGAGAAACTGCTCCTTTTCTCAGTTCTTTGACGCTACAGGAAGTCCGGGGACAATTGCAGCGGATTCATCAATTCCGGGCTGAACTGAGAAAACACTTTGAGCGTATCGCCGAAGGCAGTGAACCTTCTCCAGCTTTTATCTCTTTCCTGCAAGATCAAATCGCCGCCGCTCCTTTTTCTTATCAAATCTTAGATGACAAACTTGCCCGCATTCCGAATGGAAAACCAGATGATTCTATTTTATCGCTTATCGCTTACGATGCCTTATGGCTGATTCATACAAAAGAAATCCAACAGCTGAAACGGTGTGCGAACGAAAAGTGCATTTTGCTTTTTCTTGATAAAACAGGAAGGCGAAAATGGTGCTCCATGAAGATATGCGGCAACAGACAAAAGGTCTCACGCCATCAGAAAAAAATCAATAATGAGTAAAAAACCGTTCCCCAGAGAACGGTTTTTTTATCGACTTGAAAAACTAACCCCTGGAAATAAAATTGACAGGTTAGTATTTAACTATTATCCTATACATACTGGAGGGATAAATTTGGAAAACAACTTCTTTTTAAAAATGAAAGGGACAGGAAAGACGCCTTTACGGGTCAACGGAAAGGACGCCGTCACAGGCTTTTTAGGAGGATTCATCACCATTCTGGCGCTTGCAGTATTGACCTCTTATACATCAAGCCTATGGTTAATGGCCCCTTTTGGAGCGAGCTGCGTGCTGGTATTCAGCGCTTGGAATGCACCTTTATCACAGCCGAGAAATGTGATTGGCGGGCATTTTATCTCTGCACTTACAGGGCTGGCTGTCCTTCATATATTCGGGGCTCATCCCTGGACTTTTGCATTGGGGACAGGGCTTGCCATCTTTTTCATGATGCTGACCAAAACCACTCACCCTCCTGCCGGCGCAGATCCCATTGTGGTCATTCAAGGGGCGTATACTTGGAGTTATTTACTGTTTCCCGTTTTCATTGGATCTGCCATCATCGTGATCATTGCACTCGTGATCAATAACTTGCGTAAAAACCGCCAATATCCCTCGTTTTGGCTTTGAATTTCCTTTTGTGAAATCAATCTTTTTCAAACAAATGTTTCAAATTGATTAGGAGTAGGGTACTAATCTATTAACTTTGTTACACGTAGTACATACTCACTGGCTCAAAGACTGAGGAGGAACATTTGTGAAGACAAACACAAGGAAATATATGATCTACTTTTTCGGCGCTTTAGGGGGGCTGCTTTACGGTTATGATACGGGTGTCATCTCGGGAGCGCTGCTGTTTATCAACAATGATATCCCTTTAACAACACTGACAGAAGGATTGGTTGTCAGCATGCTGCTCCTCGGCGCGATTTTCGGTTCCGCTTTAAGCGGCACGTGCTCCGATCGCTGGGGCAGGAGAAAAGTCGTATTTGTTTTATCCATCATTTTTATCATCGGAGCGCTTGCTTGTGCATTTTCTCAAACCATTACCATGCTGATCGCGTCTCGGGTCATTCTCGGCTTGGCTGTAGGCGGTTCAACGGCGCTGGTGCCTGTATATCTTTCCGAAATGGCACCGACAAAAATCCGCGGAACACTCGGCACGATGAACAATTTAATGATTGTCACCGGTATTTTACTTGCATATATCGTAAATTATCTATTCACACCGTTTGAAGCGTGGCGCTGGATGGTGGGGCTGGCTGCGGTGCCTGCCGTGCTGTTATTAATCGGG
Source organism: Bacillus sp. B28 (assembly GCF_029536185.1). NCBI lineage: Bacteria > Bacillati > Bacillota > Bacilli > Caryophanales > Bacillaceae > Bacillus > Bacillus sp. B28. The sequence continues at coordinate 4,009,648 of NZ_CP120511.1, forward strand.
ATCGCATTTATGCCTGAATCACCAAGATGGCTCGTGAAGCGCGGACGTGAAGATGAAGCGAAACGAATCATGAAAATCACTCATGATCAAGAAGATATTGAACGTGAACTGGCAGATATGAAACAAGGGGAAGCAGAGAAAAAAGAAACAACACTCGGCTTGCTAAAAGCCAAATGGATTCGCCCTATGCTTCTCATTGGCGTCGGCCTCGCCGTTTTCCAGCAGGCTGTCGGCATTAACACGGTTATCTACTACGCGCCAACCATTTTCACGAAGGCCGGTCTCGGCACATCGGCATCGGTGCTCGGCACAATGGGAATCGGCGTACTCAACGTCATCATGTGTATTACAGCTATGATTTTAATCGACCGCATCGGCCGCAAAAAGCTGCTGATCTGGGGAAGCATCGGCATTACGCTGAGCTTGGCCGCACTATCGGCTGTACTCCTGACGCTGGGGCTCTCAACATCAACAGCTTGGCTGACTGTTGTTTTTCTCGGAGTTTATATCGTATTTTACCAGGCAACATGGGGTCCGGTTGTATGGGTTCTGATGCCTGAGCTCTTCCCATCCAAAGCGCGCGGGGCCGCGACGGGCTTTACCACTTTGGTGTTATCGGCAACCAACCTGATCGTGTCGCTGGTCTTCCCGCTGATGCTCAGCGCCATGGGCATCGCATGGGTCTTTACAATTTTTTCAGTTATTTGTCTTCTCTCATTTTTCTTCGCCCTTTACATGGTTCCTGAAACCAAAGGGAAAAGCTTAGAAGAAATTGAAGCAAGCCTGAAAAAACGTTTTAGAAGAAAGAACAACGGACAAAGCCGTATGCTCAATGAACGGACCTCATAAATAGAAAAAGGAATCGTCTCATCGAGACGATTCCTTTTTTATGATTACACCATCACCTTGCACATATTGTTCGTAAATTCCACAGGGTCCTGAATCGGCAGACCTTCGATCAGAAGCGCCTGGTTGTACAGGAGATTTGTATACAGGCTTAGTTTCTCTTTATCTTGTTCAAAAGCGTTCTGCAGCGTGTTGAATACCTCATGATTCGGGTTGATTTCCAGCACTTTGTCCGCTTTTACATTTTGGCTGTCCGGCATCGCGTTTAAGATTTTTTCCATCTCGATTGTCACTTCACCGTCAGCTGCGAGGCAGACCGGATGAGATTTGAGGCGTTTCGATACTCTGACGTTTTTCACTTTGTCAGACAGGATATTTTTCATTTCCTCAAACAGATCCTTGTACTTGCTTTCCTCTTCTTCAGACTGCTTTTGATCCTCTTCTGAATCGATGCCAAGATCGCCGCTTGATACAGATTTGAACTCTTTTTCTTGATATGAAGCGAGCATTTTGATCGCAAACTCATCGATGTCCTCAGTAAAGTAGAGAATTTCATAGCCTTTGTCCGCTACCATTTCCGTTTGCGGCAATTTCTCAATGCGTTCGTAAGAATCACCTGTCGCGTAATAAATGTATTTCTGCTCTTCAGGCATTCTGGATACGTACTCGTCCAGGCTGACCAGTTTTTTCTCTTTGGAAGAGTAGAATAATAAGAGATCCTTCAATTGCTCTTTATTCGCGCCAAAATCATTGTACACGCCGAACTTCAGCTGTCTGCCGAACGATTTGTAGAAGGTCTCATATTTTTCTCTGTCTTTTTTCAGCAGGCTCTGCAGCTCGCTTTTGATCTTTTTGCTGATGTTTTTCGCAATCAGCTTCAGCTGGCGGTCATGCTGCAGCATTTCTCTGGAAATGTTCAGCGATAGGTCCTCAGAATCGACCATACCCTTCACAAAACTGAAGTGGTCCGGAAGCAGATCCGCGCATTTGTTCATGATGAGCACGCCGTTGGAATAGAGCTCCAAGCCTTTCTCATATTCCTTAGAATAATAGTCAAACGGCATGTTTTCAGGAATAAATAAAATGGCGTTGTAGCGCACGGCACCGTCCACGCTGATATGGACGTGAGTGAGCGGTTTATCAAATCCGTAATGCTTTTCAGAATAGAACGTTTCATAGTCCTCATCTGTCAGCTCGCTCTTGTTTTTTCTCCAGATCGGCACCATGCTGTTAACCGTCTGTTCCTCCTGCACCTCTTCAAATTCATTCTCGCTGCCTTCCTTCGGCTTATTAACCGTTGTATCCATTTTGATCGGGTAGCGAATGAAGTCAGAGTACTTTTTGATGATCGCTTTTAAACGGTATTCTTCTAAAAACTCATCATAGCTCTCATCTTCCGTGTTCTCTTTGATCTTCAGGATAATGTCTGTGCCGACAGAATCCTTTTCACACGGCTCAATTGTATAACCGTCTGCGCCAGCAGATTCCCATTTATACGCTTCTTCGCTGCCGAGCGCCTTACTGATAACGGTCACCACATCGGCTACCATAAACGCCGCATAAAATCCGACACCGAATTGCCCGATGATGTCATGGCCGTCTTTCTGTTCGTTTTCTTTTTTAAATGCAAGAGAGCCGCTTTTCGCAATCGTACCGAGGTGCTGTTCAAGCTCGTCCTTTGTCATTCCAATCCCTGTATCCGTGATGGTCAGTGTTCTCGCGCCTTTGTCAGCCGCGACTTTTATGTAGTAATTGTCTTTATCGAAGGTCAGCGCATCGTCTGTCAGCGCTTTGTAATAGATTTTGTCAATCGCGTCACTCGCATTGGAAATTAACTCACGAAGAAAGATTTCTTTTTGAGTGTAAATGGAGTTAATCATCATATCCAGCAGTCGTTTGGACTCTGCTTTAAACTCTTTTTTGGCCATTCCGCTCTCTCCTTTTTCATGCTTTGTGATGTTATGTAAACTCTTTTCAGCATCTATTTATCATAAATGATGACTCATGTCAATACAGTTTTCATCAAAGATCAATAGATGCATATATATGTAAATTTAACATTAGTTGGGGGTATTTTCACTATTTTTTCTAGACAGTCTGATAAGAAAAAGAGAGGATCAGCCTCTCTTTTGTCCTGCATCATTCCATCGGCTAAACTCCCGCTTCATCCAAATATGCACCGGATAGAAAAACAAACAGAACGGTATCAGAAACAATAGATTATGCCATGAAGCATTCAGAAATGCGCTAGCTGTAACCGGAAACGTAATCTCTTGCAATAAAAAAGAGATGACAGTCAGCACAGCAAACGCAGCCGGAATCGTAATGAGACAATAAAATTTGAGTTCCTTCTTATGCTGTATCTTCAAAACACATAAAACCTCCCAACAATTTCTAGTTCATTTTAACATATGCAGGTATTACTTTTCTCACATGTTTATCACTGCACACAGCGGGAAGACAACTAGAAAAAGGAGGATTTGTGTTATGGGAAGACTTGATAACAAAACCGCTGTGATCACAGGCGCCGCAACAGGCATTGGACAAGCAACGGCAGAGGTTTTTGCCAATGAAGGCGCGCGTGTGATGATCGGAGACATCAATACAGATCAAATGGAAGATACAGTTGAAGCAATCAGGCAAAACGGAGGACAGGCGGATGCCTTTCACCTCGATGTGTCAGATGAAAACAGCGTGAAAGCTTTTGCTGATCAAATCAAGGAGGCGTGCGGAACGATAGATATTCTGTTTAATAACGCCGGCGTCGATCAGGAAGGCGGAAAGGTGCACGAATACCCCGTTGAGCTATTTGACCGCATTATGGCCGTCGACCTGCGCGGCACATTCCTTTGCAGCAAATATCTGATTCCGCTTATGCTCGAAAAGGGAGGCTCCATTATCAACACCTCCTCCATGTCAGGCCGGGCCGCGGACCTCGACCGCTCCGGCTATAACGCCGCAAAAGGCGGCATCACAAACCTGACAAGAGCGATGGCAATTGATTACGCAAGAAACGGCATCCGGGTCAATTCCATCTCACCGGGTACGATTGAAACGCCGCTTATTGACAAATTAGCTGGCACCAAGGAACAGGAAATGGGCGAGAAATTCCGCGAAGCCAACAAATGGATCACACCGCTCGGCCGCCTCGGCCAGCCGAAGGAAATGGCAACGGTGGCGCTGTTCCTCGCATCTGACGACAGCTCATACGTCACAGGCGAAGACATCACCGCAGACGGCGGCATCATGGCGTATACATGGCCTGGGAAGATGCTGATTGATGAGAAATGGAAGGAAGAAACGAAATAAGAGAGGAGATTCAGCCCCTCTCTTTTCTGTTTTTCAAAGCAATATAATCTTATACTTCTTCACATCTAAAAACTGCAAAAACTCCCTGGCCAGCACCCTCGGATCGTGCGCCTTTCCCTCATCCAGCCGATACAACATCAAACCGATAATCATAGCGGAGACATAATAAGCATAAAGTTTCTTCCCCGCGCGGATATCAAGCTGCTGGTGCAGGTAAAAAGATTCCAGCGCTTTGAACATGCTGGGTATCACATGAGGAATTCCCCATTCAGGATTGAGAAACCGGACAATGGGCGAGCGTTCCGATAATGCAGAAAGCAGGCTGGCAAGCGCCGTCTCAGCTTCCGCTAAAGAAAGCTCATCCGGACTGGCACTCACCGTCAGCCGATCAATCATATCTGCACATGATTGATGAATCATCGCTTGTAACAGCTCATCTTTATTGGCATAGTGATCATAAAAGGTTGCCCTGCGGATGTTGCTTTTTCTGGTAATATCCGAAATAGTCACCGCCGCATAGTCTTTTTTCTCCGCCAATACGTCCAGCAAAGCCTCTTGCAGCGCCTGTCTTGTGCGGACAACACGCCGGTCAACTTGCTTTCTCTCCTCCGGCTCCGCTTCAACAGCCTGCCCAAACAGCCAATAAAACCGTTTCTGAGAAACGAGTTCCCATACCTTGTGACTGATGGCTTGCGGAGATGCAGACGCATCCTCATTCAGCCAGTACAAAATAATGGCATACGTATACAAAGCCCTGTAATGTCCGTAAATCTCCTGCTCCATCGGCGTCAAATTCACATGAACCGGAGACAGCATGACATCCTGCTGAAACACATCTTTAAAAAACCGGTGGAAATTGTGATACGGTACGTTGTCTCTGACCATCATTGCTGAAAAAAAAGATTGATGCTGATGAACAAAAGACAATGTTGGATGCACTGTTTGCCGCTTTTGGCTGAGATGAAGTGTATCCATGTGCTTGAAGGCTTCGTAGAGCGCTTCGCCCAATCCTTCCTGCATGTCACTCATTAAATCCTCAATGATTGAAAACTTATCCTCGTAATAAAGATAGAGCGTCGCGCGGCTCACTTGTGCGTGTTCAGCAATTTCTTTCATTGTAATCTGTCGAATATCCCTTTTTTCTAATAAATCCAGAAGCGCCTGTTTGATTTGAGCCTCAGCAGATTCCGGCAAAAAAGTCACCTCCAAACTTAGACAGATGTTCGATATATGTACGGTAACGTATAGATGATTCTCCGTTGTCTCTCTTATAGAAAAGATACCACTTTATAATAGTTCCGAGATAAGCAGAAAGCAAATGAGGGGGATTTACAATGGAACAGCAATTAAAAGACGACATTCAGCGCGTCTTCCAGCTTCAGAAAAAACAGCAAAAAGTGCTGCGCGCTTCAACAGCGGAACAGCGTAAAGAAAAGCTTCAGCGCTTTTTGGATTCCGTCATTGCACATGAAGAGGAAATCATCGAAGCGATCCGCAAAGACGTGCGGAAGCCATATCACGAGGTCAAAAAAGCGGAAATCGAAGGAACAAAAAAAGCGATCAGAGATAATATGAACAACCTGGAAAAATGGATGGCGCCTAAAGAAGTCGGTTCATCGTTAAGCTCCGAGGCAAATGGGATTCTCATGTACGAGCCAAAAGGCGTAACACTCATCCTTGGCCCGTGGAACTATCCGTTTATGCTGACAATGGCGCCGCTTGCCGCTTCTCTCGCAGCAGGAAACAGCGCGATTGTGAAGCTGTCCGATTTTACAATGAACACAAGCAACATTGCCGCAAAAGTAATTCGAGATGCTTTTGATGAAAAAGAAGTTGCGATTTTTGAAGGAGAGGTTGAGGTGGCAACCGAGCTTCTGGATCAGCCATTCGACCATATTTTCTTCACTGGAAGCACAAATGTCGGAAAAATCGTCATGACAGCGGCTGCCAAACACTTGGCATCTGTCACACTTGAGCTTGGCGGCAAGAGCCCGACAATCATTGACAATGAATACGATCTCATGGACGCAGCGAAAAAGATCGCCGTCGGCAAATTCGTAAACGCCGGCCAAACCTGCATCGCACCGGATTATATCTTCATTAAGAAAGATGTGCAGGACAAGTTCGCGGGCATTTTACAAACAATCGTCAACGCAGGATTTATGGAGGATGATCACAATCCGGACCGCAGCAAATTTACGCAGATTGTCAACGACCGCAACTTCAACCGCGTCAAAGACCTTTTCGACGACGCTATCGAGAAAGGCGCGGAAGTCGTGTTCGGCGGCGTATTTGATGCAAGCGACCGTACGATCTCGCCAACCGTTTTGAAAAACGTTACGCCAGATATGAAGATCATGCAGGAAGAAATCTTTGCACCGATCCTGCCAATGATGAACTATGAAGACATCGACGAGGTCATCGATTACGTAAATGACCGCGATAAACCGCTCGCGCTTTATGTATTCAGCCACAACCAAGACCTGATCGACAACGTCCTTCAGCATACAACATCAGGCAACGCAGCCATTAACGATGTTGTCGTTCACTTTAGTGACGTCAACCTGCCATTCGGCGGCGTAAATACAAGCGGAATCGGCTCCTACCATGGGGTATACGGATTTAAAGAGTTTTCTCATGAGAAGGGTGTATTGATTCAAGCCTCTAAATAATTGTAGTGAAGAGAATCTGCATTACCTTGCAGATTCTTTTTTAACATTCTATTCACCTAAAGATAAAAAGGTAAAATAAAGAAATGAAAAGTGATAAAATACCATTTTCACTACGAGACCAAATTCCTCTAGTATATCTCATTGAAACCGCACAGCCTCTAACGTATAATATCCCAGGAAACTTCAAAGGAGAGAATATTATACATGGAAAAGCCAGCTGGATTTTGGATTCGGGCAGTTGCCTCTATTATTGATGATTTAATTATCTATTTTTTTGCTTTTATTATGATCCAAATTAACACCTTCATTGTCCTGCCTCTCATTGATGCAGGAAGCTCCTATATGACACAAGAGCAATATAAATTTTATATCCTGATATTCGGGACGATCCCTGTTATCGCCATCATATATATCTTCGGCATTCTTTATTATAGCTTGCTGACTTCTTCAAAAATGCAAGCAACACTAGGCAAAAAACTTATGGGCATCATCGTTGTCAATCAGTATGGCGAGCGAATTTCATTTTGGCACAGCTTTGGCCGTTTTTTCGCTTACATACCATCAGGAATTTTGTATATCGGTTACATTATGGCGGCTTTCCCCTCTAAACTGGCATTACACGATTATATTTGCGGGACTAAGGTTATCTATAAAAATAAACATCTTGATTGATACCAAAAACAGGCTGCCGAGATCACCTCGCCAGCCTGTTCTGCTATTTTCTAAAAGCCATCAGCTTCGTATAACTTCCAATATAAAGTGTTCCGTCCTCAGCAAGCTGGGGAGATGACACGACGTTGCTGTCGGTTTGATAGCTCCATAATTCATTGCCGTTTCCGTCCGCCGCATAAACCTTCATATCATCCGACCCGAAATAAACCGTTCCCTTCGCGTCAATCAGCGGCGCCGTTCTGACAGGGCCGTCTGTGTAGAATGACCAGTTCATATCCCCGTTTTTGCTGATGGAAAACAGCTCGCCGCTTCCTGAACCGATATAGATGTTGCCGTTATGGTCGATCGCAGGCGATGAACTTGAGAACCCGTTGAGAGGGAATGTCCATTTTAAGCTGCCTGTTGACGTATACGCATACAGCTGTCCGTCTTGGTTGCCGGCATAAACGGTGCCATCCTTATCAATCACCGGATATCCTTTAAACGCATTTGACGTCGTTCTGGACCATTTCACCTGTCCGGTTCCGGAATTGATCGCATAAAACACGTTATTGTATGTGCCGACATACACGGTGCCGTTTGAGGCAAGCACCGGCACAGAGCTGACGACACCATTTGTTTTCAACTTCCAGCGCTCTGTCCAAGTTGATTTTGACGTCGGTTTGATCGCGTGAACATAATTATCAAGTGTTGAGAAGTACAACGTGCCGTCTGAACCGATCACCGTTTCAGAGCTTGGCCCGCCGCTTAACGGAACCGTTGTTAAAATCTCACCCGTTTCCTTGTCGATAAAATAAATCTTTTTATCATAAGATGCCAGATAGATAACACCGTTGGTTCCGAGTACAGGAGATTGTGTGAACGTTTTTCCCAGATTGCCCGTCACCCATTTGACTGAGCCGTCAGGATTAAAGGCTTTCATTTCCCCGTCTCTGGAATGAAGATATACCGTGCCGTCTCCATCAACTACTGCCCCCGCACCATTTTGCGGTGTCGTTCTAATATCGTTTTGCCATTTCAGCGTCCCGTCTGTATTGCCAGCGAATCGACTCTCGCGTGACCAGTTAAACATGGCAGGCGCCATAGCTTGTACATCATACCTTCCTGTTAAAAAGCCGGATGCTCCATTATTTTGAGAAAACACCGTTTCCGCCGCGTAAGCAGCTGCCGGCTGAAGCACTTTGGCAGCGGGCACATCAGAAACAGCGCCGGCCGAAACAGCAGCCGCCACCGCAGCTCCCGCAATCAAAGCTTTCATACGAAATGACTTGATCATCATTGAGACCCCCATTATATGTATTTTCTAATATATGATCATCATAACATATTCATCCATTTTATCATTCTGCTTCACAAAACCATCACAAACTAGAAAACTATGTAAGAGTATGCGCAGACGTTTTTTCAGCACCCGAACGAAATGCAGCCACAAACCAAATAACGTTGACAGCAGCCGCAGCGAGACTAACCCCAATCACAAAGATCACATCAGAAAACGGATGGTCACTGAAGAAACTATACATCAAGATAAACCCCGCTGAAGACAAGTGAATCAGCAGCCCAAAGCCGCAAAGCACCGCCATGACATACCTCATCGCATCTACTCCGAGCATATAAATGATTAAAGGAATAAAATATAATACAAAAATCATACCGATAGCTGACCACATGCCGACTGAATTAAATTGATTGGCCGCCCCTCCCGTTCCGGCCAGCGGCGAAAGTGAAGCCGCAGCAATCATGGCGCAGAAAAGAAAAGCAGAAATGGCTGTCATGATCGCCACGCTGTTTTTTCTAGACATCAAACTCCTCCTTCAAATAGAAATATTAACCTTTTTATTATAAGGAAGACGGGTGGAAAATTCATTATATTTTAAAAAATCCCAAAACAGATACGCAAACAATATGGTTATTACTAGTATATTTATATAGTAAAAAACAAAGGATAAAAGACTCATTTTTCAGTAATATCAGGATTTTATCACCATATCATATTGCAAAAGCTTTTTTTACAAAGTATACTGTTCCAGATTAATTCAAAGGAGAGAGAAATATACATGGAAAAACCGGCAGGATTTTGGATTCGTGTTTTAGCTTATTTGATTGACGGCATTATTGTATCTGTTCCTAGCTATATTATTCTATTTATTATCAATTCCGTATTTATCGCTGGATCCATCGCAACAGACCCATACATGACACAAGACGAATATATGGTGAAATACTTGACGCTGGCATTTTTGCCAACCATGCTGATCATGATCGTCATCAGTGTGTTATATTACGGGCTGCTTACAGCTTCTAAAATGCAAGGTACGCTCGGCAAGAAAATTCTCGGGCTGAAAGTAGTCAATGAACAAGGCGGACGCGTGTCTGTCGGGCAGGCAATCGGCCGTTACTTTGCGTACATATTATCTGGAATTATCTTTTATATCGGTTTTATCATGGTGGCATTCGGAGAGAAAAAGGGCCTTCATGACATCATTTGCCGTACACGGGTTGTATATAAATAATTGAAAACATGAAAAAGTCTAGACGTCAATTATGAGTCTAGACTTTTATTTATCTATGATTTCTTCAAGATCGGCTGCCGCTTCATATACGTAAGGCTCCTCCAAAGCCACTCAAACGGCCCCATTCGGAATGCCCGCAGCCAAAGATGGCTGATGGTCATTTGAAGGGCACATACCGCGATCGTGATCAACACGCCCGCAGCCGGATATACTTTGCCGTATAACCCCAACCCGTAATGATAGAAAATCCACGTACAAATGATTGATTGCATGAGATAGTTGGTAAATGCCATTCTCCCGACTGCGGAAAAGTATTGCAGCGGCTTAGCCAGTTTTGTCTTATGATAAAGATACACAATCGTTGTGACGTAGAAAAACATAAGAAAAGGCGCACCAACCAGCAAAAATACTTCCATTTCGGTCACACTGTACAATATATGAGCGCTGATGCCAATGACCAGCCCAGACAGCCATACTCTTTTTAACGCTTTGCGGTGCTTTTCCGGCTGATGCAGAAATCTTGATTTTGCCGCCGCGGCTCCCAGCAAAAACATACTGAAATATGGGATGGAGGCAAAAAAGAAATTCAGCGGATTATAGGTCAGCATGCCATTCATTGACATATAAACGAGCCGATCGTGGATTCGCTGTTCCGCAATGTCTTTCAGGCTGCCGTTTCCGTAAGCATGAAGCGCCTGCTTCGCTTGCTGAATGGCTGCTTGTGCCCATTCTTGTCCGTTTGCTTGATGAAAGCTTGCCAAAATGAACGGAAGAGAAAACAGGAGATACAAAGAGACTGCCCATATCAACAGTGTTTTCGGCTTTGCTTTTCTGAACAAAAGTAAAACCAAACCAAGCAGGGCGTATTCCGTTAAGATATCCCCGTCCCATATCAAAAAAGCATGTATGGTTCCAAAGATGAAGAGCGCCAATAATCTTCTGATATAAAGCGGGACAAAACGTTTTCCTTTGCTTAACGCTCTCTCCATCATCACCACCATGCCAAACCCAAATAAAAATGAAAACAGTAAAATACATTTGGTTTGAATCAAAAATTTCAATATTTCTGCTGCAGCAAAATCTGCACCAGACCACTTTTCCGTAAAAAAATTATCCTTTCCAAGCATAGACAAATACATATCCGGATAACTGAAGTGCGCCAAATTCACAAATAGGATGCCGAAAATGGCAATTCCTCTTAACACGTCAAGCACACCAATCCGCTCATTTGTCAGAGTCGGCTGTAATGAAGCCATATGGATCACGCTCCTTTTTTCTATACCTCAAGCGTATGAAAAAAAGAAACGAAGAAACATCGATTTAGGTGGCAGCGCAAAGGAAAAACCTTACAATCTCGTCACCTTCACAATAAAAAGCCAGGCTCCTCAGGAAGCCCGGCGGAGATATTATGGTTTCATGACCTTTAAATCTAATGTCTCGATATTCTGCAAGACACGGTCGAATCGCAAAGCTTGAGGCTCACTCGGGAAAATATGCCCTTCATACGGATCTCCTAACGTGCGGAAAAACGGCTCGAATAAGCCCGGAACCAATACACCCACCATTTTTGTATAGTGAGAATCCAAGCGATATGAGTGTACAGTGTTGGCAGGAACATGCAGGAAATCTCCAGGATTAAGCTGAATTTCTTCACCATCGGCCCACATCGTCATTTGTCCTTCAAGGCAATAGAAAGTTTCTGTATGATGCTCATGATAATGATCAACGATGCGATCGCCTTTAGGGCCTTCAGATGATACAACGATAAATTGCCCGTCCGTATTCTTTTGCGCAGCCACAATGCGGTGAAGCTGATCGCCCGTCAACAGGCGGTCTCCTTCTCCAGACTCAAGCACATATGGAACAACGCCAGCCGGAAGTTCTGTATTCTCCACTAGTTTTGGAGCACCGGCACGGTTTTCATCCTCCGCAAATATAATGTCCGCCGCCTCAGCCGCTTTTGCAAAACGCTCTTTTGATACCTCTTCGCTTGCGTGCGGCGGATGTTCAGCGTGATCATACGGCGTTCCAAGCACGGAATACATATGTGCGACATTCCCTTTCATTGTGTAAGACACCAGCCGTGTTCTGTGGCTCTGCATCCGATAGCTGTGCGGCGTTCCGGCCGGAATGTTCGCATAATCACCAGCTGCTAAAAGATGATGTTCTCCATCAAGCGTCAGTTCAAGCTTACCGTCCAGAACAAGAAGCCCTTCATGCGTATTTTTGTGAATATGAAGCGGAAAGGCATCTCCTTTTCCCCCAGAAAGCAGCACGATCTCGAACAAATCTCCCGTGCTCTTTCCGTTTGCCATCACTGTCGCGACCTGTCTGCCGAACAAATAGCGCTCTCCCTCTCCGCTGCGAAGCAAGTAAGGCACTTTTTCTTTGGGCAGTGAATGTTTACTTAACGTTTTCATGTTGCGTCCTCCAATTTAGACCAGTCTATATATTGTAGGTTTTTGACTAGACCGTTCTATATAATTTTAGGGGAAAGGATAACAAATTGCTACCCTTTTTTCCTCACCAATACTGGAATTTGTTCGGCAATGAGAAGAAGGGGCGTTTTGTCTTTATTCGTTAAAGAAAGCATAATTCCGCCTTCAATCATCGAATTGATCAGCATTCCCAGCTGGCTTGCTTCTTCTTCTGCAAATCCGTTTTCCATTAATTTTCTGGCGAAAACCGCTTCCCAGCTTTTAAACACCTTCATGCAAACCGTGCGCAGCGGCTCGCTGATTAACGCCGTTTCACTCGCCAGCAAGCCGACTGGAATCCCTTGAATGCTTTCCGTATTGTCAAACTGGCTGGCGGTTTTTTCAATAAAACGCTGAATCGCTTCAACAGGATCAGAGGACTCATCCATGCTTTTCTGTATCACATGTTCAACGATCTTACCCGTATATGTAACCGCTTCAATTGCTAATTCTTCTTTGCCATTCGGAAAAAAGTGATAAAGCGATCCCTTAGGAGCACCGCTTTCTTTCACAATCTGGTTTAAGCCTGTCGCGTGATATCCTTGCAGCTGGAACAGACGTGACGCTGTGTGAAGGATTTTTTCACGTGAATCTCCTCTGCTAGTCATTGAAACATTCCCTCCTAGGTATGGTAGAGCGACTTATATAATATAAAAAAGAACCATGGGATTGTCAAAAGGGGTAAGAACCTTCTGGATGGGGTAAATGTAGACAAACATGTCTAGGAGGGGATTCCCGATGACAACTGATGATACGGTCACCAATACTGAACAGCTTGAACAGCAAAGCCCGAAAAAGAAGCTCAAACTGAAAAAAGTAAAGGATCAAGTCATCGTCATTACCGGTGCTACAAGCGGAATCGGACTCGTCACCGCGAGAATGGCAGCCGAAAAAGGGGCAAAAGTCGTCGCAGCAGCCCGAAATGAAGACGCCCTTCAGGAGCTCGTTGATGAAGTAAAGAAAAAAGGGCACGAAGCCATCTATGTAAAAGCGGATGTGGGAAAAGAAGAAGACGTCAACCGCATCGCAGAAACCGCGATCAGCACATTCGGCCGCTTTGACACATGGGTTAACAACGCCGCTGTTTCGGTTTTCGGACACGCTATGGATGTTACCACCGAAGACATGAAGCGCGTGTTTGACACCAATTTCTGGGGTCCGGTCTATGGAACAAGGGCAGCCGTCAAACACTTTACAAGCAGAGGCGGTCCGGGTGCTCTCATCAATGTAGGAAGCCTGTTCGGCGACAGAGGAACCGTCATTCAATCCACCTACGCGTCTGCGAAATTCGCGCTTCACGGATGGACAGAAAGCATCCGAATGGAGCTTGAAAAAGAACAGGTACCGGTCTCGGTCACACTCATCCATCCAGGCAGAATCGACACCCCTTACAACGAACACGCCAGAAGCTACCTGGACAAACAGCCGGCTCATTACCGCTCTATGATCTACCCGCCGGAAGCTGCAGCCGAAGCCATTCTGTTTGCCGCTGAACATCCGAAACGCGACATGTACATCGGCTCGCAGGCAAAAGCCATCGCCATGCTGGGTGCACTCTTTCCCCGGCTGACCGACAGACTGATGGAAAAAATCATGTACTACAGCCAGCATGCGGAAAGGCCGTCCAAACCGCGTGAAGAAAGCGCGCTTTACCATGCGGGCTACGGCATGCATGACAGAGGGACAAATAAAGGGTGGCTTCGGTCAAGAAGCTATTATGCAAAGGCCACAAAGCGCCCGGCGGTAACTGCGGCAGTGGCTGTCGGGCTTGCTTGCGTCTGGGCTGCCGTTAAACGCACCAAATGAGACCTTCCATCATTTAATTGCACACCATAAAACCCATGCAGATGTAACATAGCGCATGGGTTTTTTGATGTTAATCGACAAAGGCCTTGTTCATACGCTGGAGAAGTTCGCCAAACATCTCTTTTTGATGTATTGACCACTCTTTCAGCATCTGTTCATCTAAGCGCATCTGCTGATCTGCCTTTAATGCTTGTTTGCCGAGTTTTGTAATGGTAAACAGACTGACTCTTCTATCGGAAGGATCGGTAAAACGATAGAGGAGCTCCTTGGCTTCTAAAGCTGCAGCTTGTCTCAAAAGCATTTGAATATGGAGAACTAGCCGTATCCATGAGTTCTGTCTCCATGACACTCTATGCGGTTCTCGGCTCATTTTTCGGACCGCTTGTCATCTGGCTGTTTCATATGTAATAAAGAAAGACTGCCCCGGAGGAGGGCAGTCTTTTTTGGGATACGAATCGGCGAAAGTAAACAGGCATTTTGGCCTGTTTATTTTAGTTCCCCTATGTCTCTTAAATATTGTTCACGCTCTTTTGTATCAGGGTATGCGGTTTTGATATATTTATCTTTTACCTCTTTGCTATATTCGCTCCAATCTCTGAAACGGTCTGAGACATCTTGGGAATAGCTTATCCCATCAACTTTATTGGACTCGTATATCAAATCTGCGGAAAAATCGAATTTCTCTGGGTTGTCATTTATATAACCATTCACTACAATTCTTCCCATCGGGTTTATATTAACTTTATCTTCAAAAGTCACAGACTTTATAAAATGATGAATATCCTCTTTTCTTAACTCTTCTTCTATTTTTGGCTTCATTTCCTCAGCGTATGCTTCTGCTTTTTCTTGTTCGCTTTTTTCTTTATTATTCATATTTTTTTTACCTCCTGTGACTTCCGATTTTTCTGGTTTATTTAGTTGATGATTAATATAAAAAGCACATGTTAGTGAGATTAATAAAACTGTCCCTACAATTAGTATTTTTTTGGTATTTATCATGGTATTTCATCCTTTTTTATTTTATTATACAAGATAGGTAAAGTTTGGGGGAATAGTGAAATGGCTATAAGAAAAAACACTTTAAAAATTAGTGATGAAGATTATAATGAAATTTCCAGTTCAGCATATAACCTTAAAAAATACCACATCGGTCAAACAATAAAAATTAGCAACGGCCAAAAGCTGTATGTTGTTGATTATAAAAAAACTGAAAAAGGTCTTAATGCCTTAACTCTTGTTAATGAAAGAGATTATACAATTTCAAACAATGGAAAAGACAAAGAAAAAATCCAAAACGCCATCATCGCATACCGCGGATCAGAACCTATCAGCACTAACCAATTAAAAGAAACGATTAAGGAAACAAATCAGCGTGGAAAAAGAGAAGAGCTCATTAAAGAACTAGAGAAAAAAGGGATCAATATTCCAGCTGAAGAAGATGGGTCTTCTTTTGACTCAGTAACAGGTTTCTCTGAATATGCAAATGAGATCATCCAAGATTGGCTTCACATGGACACTAGTTATCTAGTTGGCAAAAAGCCGTTTGATGATGGAACAGATAACCAAGCCATTCAGGCAGATCAATATGCAAAAAAAATACATAAAGACTTTAAAAATGCTGACATTCAAGTCACCGGTCACTCATTAGGCGGATCTAATGCAAGCTATGCAGTCGTGATGAATGACTTTATAGACCGCGGTGTCACCTTCGAGAATCCTAACATATATGAAAACCTGCCTAAGGATGTAAAAGCCCGGGCGTTAAAGGGAGAGTTTCGCAGCCGTTTAACAGAATATATTAATTTAAATGATGGATTATCCTTGCTGAATCGGGATGCTGCTGAAGTAGGCAAAGTAAAAGTGATGTATGACGATGCTTTGCCCAATGGTGTACAGAATAATAGCCTCCCTGATGAAGTGAAAATGCTGGGTCTTGGACTGAAACATTATGGCAATCAATCTCTTGATATCACACTATTTGCTGAAGCCTTAATGGGAAGTCACGGCTTGGATCGATACAGCTTCCATTCAGATGGCTCTGCCCAAACTGTGGATGATGTTTTAAAGAACAACCCTGACTTTGCATTAGCGATGCTAAACCAAATGAAATCAACGAATGTGAAGGCCAATACAGGTGTTTCGATTCTTATCAAATCACATGTATTAATGAATACAAGTACTCAGTTGAAACATATTGCCGAAACGGAATGGTCAAAAATGATACGCCAGATTGAAAGAATTGATGACAAAGTAAAGGATTCAATTGAGGATGTCAGGAATATGCATACACGAATGGTTGGTTTTGGCGCCTATGACGAATTATCAGTTTCCGATGTCGATGATCTGATCAATCAGATCAAGATGAACAAACCGCACCACCTTTTTTACTCAAAAGAAAAATATGATCAGGCAGTAGATGCAGCGCTCAATCTGCAACACTTTCTGCAGATGATTGCAGATGATCTCGGACATATGGGACATGCGTATCATGATGCAGATCTGGCAGCGGCCAGTCGAATGGGGATTTCATAAGGAGAGAAAGAAACATGGATTTTATGAATAAGAAACCAACAGATGCTGACCGTTTTATGCAAAAAATGACGAGTCAGCATTCAAGCACTTCAATTTTTTCAAATGCTGATGTAAATACCTCTGAAATGACACCTGAACAATTGGCGGCGTTTAAAGAGAAGAAGCGACAAGAACAAAAATTGGCGTTGATGCATTCAATCAAAAAACAATTAAGCTATGCATTTCACGAAGACCGTAAGAATTTGTCTTCGATCCTTGAAAACATTACAGATGCCGAGCAGGCTATAAAGACAAAACGAGAAATCCTTAACCATCATATGTCTGGAAAAGCAATAGATAGTGTCACTGATAAAATGAAAGATCACCTTTCATTTGATAAAGTTTATTCTGATGTTTCGAGTGTAATCAATTCCATTGGCTTATAAGGTAGAGAGTCAATATAGCTTAAAATAAAGAAGATATCATCTCCGACGAAGCGGCGCAGCGAGAACGAATCACGAATGAAACTGTGCGTCTGGAAAACGATCATTAGCACAGAAAAAAGCAGACTGTTCCCAGTCTGCTTTTCCCTTACGATCTAAAGAAATCAATCAGCGGCTGAAAATCCTTAGACAAATCAACGTCATTCGGCTCTGCTTGAAGCAGGCGGTCAATCATTTGCTCTAATTCCTCAATATCATTTTTATCTGTGTATTCAATGAAGTTTAAGCTTTCAAGCCAATCCCGGTATGAATGTTTGGCTTTGCCGTAGCTATTTCCAAAGACGAGGCATGGCGTTTTTGTGATAATCGAAAAGATCATAGCGTGAAGGCGGTCTGTCACCACCAATTGACTGGAACCAATGCGGTCGAGCATTTCCATGAAATGCTTTTCCCGATCCTCGTAATCAATCATATCGACCGTATCAAGCACCGTGTCTGTACGCTCCGCATAGGTTGTTTTTTCTGCCCATTTCATCATGTGTGAAATAAAATCTTCATCGGTTACCTTCTCCTTGTCCGCTCTTAAAATAAAAAGAACGCCGTCCCGTTCAAGCTCTTTCGGTACGATATCCAAAGACAGCACCATATCCGGTGTAAAGATGACATCTGAATTGAAGGTTTCTTTCACAACATCGAGCGTCTGTGTCTCCCGCGCGGCAATCGTTAAATTTGGATTTTGATGGTACGCATCCTGTGTTTTTTTCTTTTCTTTGTTTCCGTCCTCTGTATCTTCAAAATAGACGGATTGCGGAAGAGAAATGGATTTATAGTCTTTAAACGCGGCGAAGACCTTCCTTCTGTCCTCCTCAATATCAAGGTAGAGGTTGCCCAGATTTCCTCCGCCGGTAAAGCAGACAATATCGTCTTCACGGATGATCTCCTTCACCAATTCGATGCCTTCGTCCGTCGCGTAGTCCATAATTTCAATATATTCATAGTACGGAAAATGATTTTTAATAAATTTCTCTTCCGCATACGCAATCGCTTGGTCTCCGATGTTTGTGTAACTCGGGGAACCAAACAAAAATACTTTTCGTTTATCGTTTAATAAGGCTTCGGGTTTTACATTCGGCGCGATCCCTTTACCTAGTTTTTTGCCTTTGATTTCTTGTACAGTCATGTCTGTGTCCTCCTTCTAGGTTGTGCTTGGTTATCTGTCTGTACCCAGAAAGGAGGGTGAATATGCACGGGCATGTGCTTGACCGGCTTTATATCAGATACATTGTTTTCGCCAGTTTTAAAGATGCCGCAATGTTTCTTGCCGTTCTTTCCATATTCTCAGCTGCATGCCCAAGTGCGTCTGCAAGGGGCACGGCTCCCGGCACGATGCTGAAAAGGGCGTCCATCCCGTGTGCATAGACCGCATCACTGTCTCGCGAAACTGATCCCGCAAGTCCAATGACAGGCACATCGTATGCCTTAGCCGCTTTGGCCACGCCAATCGGCGTCTTGCCGTAAACTGTCTGGCTGTCAATCCGCCCTTCGCCGGTAATCACAAGATCTGCATCCTGAACCTCGCTTTCAAACTGAACCGCATCGAGGACGATACCAATGCCTCTCTTCAAATCAGCATGGAGAAAAGTAAGCAAACTCCATCCGAGACCCCCTGCTGCACCGGCGCCCTCTGTTTCCCTGAAGCTTGTTTCAAGCGTTGTTTCAGCCACATCCGCAAAGTGAGACAGGTTCTGGTCAAGGATACGCACCATGTCAGGCGTGGCGCCTTTTTGAGGACCGAAAACAGCGGAAGCCCCTCTTGGCCCTGTTAACGGGTTATCCACGTCGCAGGCGACTTCAATTTTCACATTTCGTAATCTGGGATCAAGTCCTTCCACATCTATTGAGGAAAGCTGAGAAAGCGCACCGCCTCCGGGACCGATCTCATGGCCTGATTCATCAAGAAGCCTTCCGCCCAGCGCCTGAACCATTCCGGCTCCGCCATCATTTGTGGCGCTTCCGCCGATTCCGATGATCAAACGCTCTGCACCCGCATCAAGAGCAGCAGCGATTAATTCTCCCGTTCCTTTAGTAGAAGTGACAAGCGGGTTTCTCGTCTCTGCGGGCACAAGATGCAACCCTGATGCGGCAGCCATCTCAATCACAGCTGTTTTTTCGTCTCCCATTATGCCAAAAAACGCTTTAACCGGTTCCCCCAGCGGACCCGTGACAATCTGCTCTTTTATGGTTCCGCCCGTGGCATCAATTAATGACTGGACAGTCCCCTCACCGCCGTCCGCCATCGGCAGCTTCCGATATTCGGCATCGGGGAAAACCGTTTTGAAGCCTCTTTCTATGGCGTGAGCAGCCTCCAACGCTGATAAGCTTTCCTTAAAAGAATCCGGTGCAATAATGATTTTCATCCAATCGCCTCTTTCAAAAAGTGATGATTTACACTGTCTTTTCTTCAATTTACCACAATTGATTTGGGCATATATACCAATTTATCAGGAAAAATTTTATTAAAAATTAGAAATGAAAGTGTTTGCATTAATAAAACATTCACGTTATCATACTTGTATACAAGTATACTCCTTAGTGAGGAAGGTGAGCATATGCTAGACTCCAAGGACCTGTTGTATCCCGCAAAATGGCTTTCAAAAGCGTCAACCGGCGTTCGCGTCGCATGCGAGCTGAGAATGCGGATTATTTCAGGCATGATTGAAAGCGGTACCATTCTATCAGAAAATACAATCGCGGCTGAGTTTTCAGTAAGCCGTTCGCCGGTTCGCGAAGCGTTAAAAATACTGGCTTCCGAAAAAATGATCCGTTTAGAACGAATGGGAGCGGTTGTGATTGGGTTAACTGAAAAGGAAATCGCAGAAATATATGACGTGCGTTTATTATTAGAAACATTTGTCTTTGAACGGCTGGTCAAAATCGACATTGAGCCTTTAGTCAAAGATCTCAGCAAGATTCTAGAAATAATGAAAGTCTCCATCAAATACGAGGACGCGGACGAGTTTTCATTTCAGGATGTGTTATTCCATGAAACGATTATCCGCGCCATTGATCACTCATACATTCAGATGATCTGGAACAATCTAAAACCCGTAATGGAAAGCTTTATTCTTTTATCTATGCGGGTACGGTTAAAGGAAAAGTACGAAGATTTCTCAAGGATTCTGGATAACCATGAGCTTTATATTCAAGCAATCAAAACAAAGGACAGGGCGCTGATGGTTCAGTCTCTGCACCAGAATTTTGACGATGTGCAAGAAAAAGTAGAGGACCTCTGGCTCTCACAACAAATGCTGGCAAAAGGAGCTGAACACAAAAATGACTAGTTATATGTTAGGAATCGATATCGGTACGACCAGCACAAAGGCTGTATTATTCACTGAAAACGGAGACGTGGTACAAAAAGAAAGCATCGGCTACCCGCTCCATACGCCAGACATCTCAACGGCTGAACAAAACCCGGAATTGATTTTTCAGGCTGTCATCCATACAACTGCAAAAATCACGAAACAGCACCCGGAAAAACAGATCTCATTTATTTCCTTCAGCAGCGCCATGCACAGCGTCATTGCCATGGGCGAAAATGATCAGCCTCTGACACCATGCATCACGTGGGCAGACAATCGAAGCGAGGGCTGGGCGCATAAGATCAAAGATGAACTCAACGGGCATGAGGTCTACAAACGAACAGGAACACCCATTCATCCCATGTCACCGTTAAGCAAAATTGCCTGGATCACAAACGAACGGAAAGAAATCGCTTCCAAGGCAAAAAAATATATCGGCATCAAAGAATACATCTTTAAACAGCTGTTTGATGAATATGTCATCGACTATTCCTTAGCATCAGCGACTGGCATGATGAACCTCAAAAGCTTGAATTGGGACGAGGAAGCGTTACACATCGCAGGGATCACGCCGGATCACTTATCCAAACTCGTGCCGACAACCGAGATCTTTCAGCACTGCAGCCCGGAATTAGCCATCCAGATGGGAATCGATCCGGAAACACCTTTTGTCATCGGCGCGAGCGACGGCGTACTGTCCAATCTCGGCGTCAATGCCATTAAAAAAGGAGAAATCGCCGTTACAATCGGTACGAGCGGCGCTATCCGAACCATTATCGACCAGCCGCAAACCGATGAAAAGGGGAGAATTTTCTGCTACGCGTTAACGGACAAGCATTGGGTCATCGGCGGTCCGGTGAACAATGGAGGCATCGTTCTTCGCTGGATCAGAGATGAATTTGCTTCGTCAGAAATCGAAACAGCGACAAGACTGGGAATTGACCCATATGACGTGCTGACGAAGATTGCTGAACGCGTCAGACCGGGTTCTGACGGCCTGCTGTTCCACCCGTATCTTGCCGGGGAACGCGCTCCGTTATGGAACCCGGATGTACGCGGCTCATTTTTCGGCCTGACCATGTCACATAAAAAAGAACATATGATACGTGCAGCATTAGAAGGGGTCATTTACAATCTGTACACTGTGTTCCTGGCGCTAACAGAATGCATGGACGGACCGGTCACCCGAATTCAAGCGACTGGCGGCTTTGCAAGATCAGAGGTTTGGCGGCAAATGATGTCGGACATATTCGAATCTGAAGTCGTCGTTCCTGAAAGCTACGAAAGCTCCTGTCTCGGCGCCTGCATTTTAGGCCTGTATGCGACAGGAAAAATCGACTCGTTCGAAGCCGTGTCCGACATGATCGGCAGCACGTACAGACATACGCCAATCGAAGACTCAGCCAAAGAATATAGAACATTAATGCCGATATTCATCAATCTATCAAGATCATTAGAAAATCAATATACCCAAATTGCAAATTATCAAAGAAGCCTAATTACACACAAATAGCACATGACATGAAGGGGAGGGCATTATCATGCCGTTAATCATTGTTGCACTTGGGATTTTGGCATTACTATTTTTAATTATGGGCTTGAAATTAAATACATTTATTTCCTTATTAGTTGTATCATTCGGCGTGGCACTGGCACTTGGGATGCCGTTTGATAAAGTTGTCAGCTCCATTGAAGAAGGTATAGGGGGGACACTTGGCCACATCGCACTCATCTTCGGACTCGGTGCGATGCTGGGCAAGCTGATTGCTGACTCAGGCGGCGCACAGCGTATAGCAATGACGCTCGTCAACAAATTCGGCGAGAAAAATATACAGTGGGCTGTTGTGATTGCTTCCTTTATTATCGGAATCGCGTTGTTCTTTGAAGTAGGATTGGTTCTATTAATCCCGATCGTATTCGCGATTTCAAGAGAATTGAAGATTTCTATTTTATATCTCGGTATTCCGATGGTCGCAGCATTATCCGTCACACACGGATTCCTGCCGCCGCACCCGGGACCGACAGCAATTGCCGGAGAATACGGCGCAAATATCGGGGAAGTGCTGCTGTACGGCTTCATTGTTGCTGTTCCGACAGTCCTGATTGCAGGGCCAATATTTACAAAGTTCGCGAAAAAAATCGTTCCTGCATCATTTGCGAAAAACGGAAATATCTCGTCACTCGGCACACAAAAAACATTCAAGCTTGAGGAAACACCAGGCTTTGGAATCAGTGTGTTTACAGCAATGCTTCCGATTATCATCATGTCGATCGCAACCATCATTGATTTGCTTCAGGAAACAATAGGATTTGCGGATAACGGTCTTCTGGCTTTCATCCGTTTGATCGGGAATGCATCGACTGCCATGATCATCTCACTGCTCGTTGCTGTTTACACAATGGGAATCGCACGCAACATTCCAATGAAAACCGTCATGGACTCTTGTTCAACAGCCATCTCGCAAATTGGCATGATGCTGCTGATCATCGGGGGAGGCGGCGCCTTTAAACAAGTGTTAATCAACGGCGGTGTCGGCGACTACGTAGCGGATTTATTCAAAGAAACGGCATTATCGCCGATTCTGCTGGCATGGCTCATCGCAGCGATCCTGCGCATCTCCTTAGGATCAGCAACCGTTGCCGCATTAAGCACGACGGGACTCGTCATTCCATTGCTGGGACAGTCCGATGCCAACCTTGCATTAGTGGTGCTCGCAACAGGCGCAGGAAGCGTCATCGCTTCACACGTCAACGATGCCGGCTTCTGGATGTTCAAAGAATACTTTGGATTAAGCATGAAAGAAACATTTGCCACATGGACCTTGCTGGAAACAATTATCTCCGTTGCTGGACTAGGATTTATATTATTGTTAAGTTTAGTTGTATGAAATTAATGAAGGAGATGTAACACACATGTTCAATACAATTGGTGTCATAGGCTTAGGCGTAATGGGAAGCAATATCGCCTTAAACATGGCAAATAAAGGCGAAAAAGTCGCCGTCTATAATTACACCAGAGATTTAACGGACCAGCTTATGAAAAAGCTGGATGGACAATCGCTGAGCCCGTACTACGAGCTTCAAGATTTTGTTCAATCACTAGAAACACCCAGAAAAATCTTTCTGATGGTCACAGCAGGAAAGCCGGTTGATTCCGTCATCCATTCGTTAATGCCTTTGCTTGAAGAAGGAGACGTCATCATGGACGGAGGCAACTCCCACTACGAAGACACAGAAAGAAGATATGACGAGCTGAAGGAAAAAGGAATCGGCTACTTGGGAATCGGCATTTCCGGCGGTGAAGTCGGTGCATTAAAAGGACCTTCCATCATGCCGGGCGGAGATCGAGACGTCTATGAAAAAGCCGCTCCGATCCTGACCAAAATCGCCGCACAAGTCGGAGAAGACCCATGCTGTGTCTACATCGGACCAAAAGGGGCAGGGCACTTTACAAAAATGGTGCACAACGGCATTGAGTATGCAGATATGCAGCTTATTGCTGAAGCCTATACATTTCTTAGAGAAACGCTTCGTCTGCCGCTCGAAGAAATCGCCAGCATCTTTGAAACGTGGAATCAAGGTGAGCTGAAAAGCTATTTAATAGAGATTACAGCTGAGATTTTACGCAAAAAAGACGAAAAAACAGGGCAGCCGCTGATCGATGTCATTCTTGATAAAACCGGCCAGAAAGGCACAGGAAAATGGACAAGCATGCAAGCTATTGATAACGGCATTCCATCCGCTATTATCACCGAGTCCTTGTTTGCCCGCTACCTGTCGTCCTTAAAAGAAGAACGTATGGCGGCTGAACAAGTGTTAGCCGGTCCGGAAACAGAGGAAAAACATTACGATAAGGATCTCTGGATTGAATACGTCAGACAAGCCTTATACATGGGAAAAGTATGCGCCTACGCACAAGGCTTTGCTCAATATAAAATGTCATCTGAGCTTTACGGATGGAATCTGCCGCTTAAAGACATCGCTTTAATTTTCCGCGGCGGCTGCATCATCCGCGCGGATTTCCTGAACGTCATCAGCGAGGCATTCCAAGAGCAGCCAGATCTCTCAAACCTGCTGATTGCACCTTATTTTTCAGAAAAGCTTAAAGCTTATCAGACAGGCATGCGAAAAGTCGTTTGCGAGGGAATCAGCGCCGGAAGCGCATTCCCATGCTTAAGCACCGCGCTCTCTTACTACGACGGCTACCGCACAGGGCGTTCCAACGCCAACCTATTACAGGCGCAGCGCGATTATTTCGGCGCCCATACGTACGAGCGGACAGATATGGACGGCGTTTTCCATACCAATTGGTCTGATGATGCAAACTAATAGATAAGGCTGACAGCTGGAGTTTTTATACCAGCTGCCAGCTTTTTTTATAGGATAAACTCACATATCACAACTAATTGAGAATCAGACATATAAAATTTGAATATTTGTCAAAGAGCAATTTATGCTGATCACACCAGCACTTTCCTTCACGATGAAAGGAAAAAGAGAAAATAATTAAGGGGTTTTGTCTTGACAAAAAATATATATTAATTAATAATTCATATATAATTAGAATTATTATTGAAAGCACTACTGCTTTCTAAACCATTTTTAGGAGGAATAACATTATGTCTTTAATCGGTAAAGAAGTACAACCATTCGAAGCAAAAGCATTCAAAAACGGTGAATTCATCGATGTAACAAACGAATCTCTAAAAGGTCAATGGAGCGTATTCTGCTTCTACCCAGCAGATTTCTCTTTCGTATGCCCAACTGAGCTTGAAGATCTTCAAAACCAATACGCTGCACTTAAAGAATTAGGTGTTGAAGTGTACTCTATCTCTACAGATACTCACTTCGTACACAAAGGCTGGCATGACAGCTCTGAAAAAATCGGCAAAATCACTTACGCAATGATCGGTGACCCATCTCAAACGATCTCTCGCAACTTCGATGTTCTTGACGAAGAAACTGGTCTTGCTGACCGCGGAACATTCATCATCGATCCAGATGGCGTGATCCAAACTGTTGAAATCAATGCAGGCGGTATCGGTCGTGACGCAAGCAACCTGATCAGCAAAGTAAAAGCAGCACAATACGTTCGTCAAAACCCAGGTGAAGTTTGCCCGGCTAAATGGGAAGAAGGCGGCGAAACTCTTACACCTAGCCTTGATCTAGTAGGTAAAATCTAAGGAGTGCATTCAATTGGTACTTGATCCAAATATCAAAGCACAATTAAATCAGTACATGCAGCTAATTGAGAACGACATTGTTCTCAAAGTGAGTGCAGGTGAAGATGACACTTCTAAGGACATGCTGGCTCTCGTTGATGAGCTGGCTTCCATGTCATCAAAAATTTCAGTTGAAAAAGCTGAATTAAACAGAACGCCAAGCTTCAGTGTGAACCGCGCCGGAGAAGACACTGGCGTCACTTTCGCCGGTATTCCTCTTGGACACGAATTCACTTCTTTAGTGTTGGCATTGCTGCAAGTGAGCGGCAGACCGCCTAAGGTAGATCAGAAAGTCATTGATCAGGTGAAGAAGATCAGCGGTGAATACCACTTTGAATCTTATATCAGCCTGACATGCCACAACTGTCCTGATGTTGTACAAGCTTTAAACATGATGAGCGTGCTGAACCCGAACATTACGCACACAATGATCGACGGTGCGGCATACAAATCAGAAGTTGAAAGCAAAAACATCATGGCAGTGCCTACGGTTTACCTAAACGGCGAATCCTTCGGAAGCGGCCGTATGACCCTCGAAGAGATTCTTGCGAAAATGGGCAGCGGCGCAGATGCATCTGAGTTCGCTGACAAAGATCCTTACGATGTTCTTGTTGTCGGCGGCGGGCCTGCCGGCGCAAGTGCAGCCATTTATACGGCACGTAAAGGAATCCGCACAGGTGTTGTCGCTGAACGCTTCGGCGGACAGGTTCTCGACACAATGAGCATCGAAAACTTCATCAGCGTAAAAGCAACTGAAGGACCGAAGCTTGCTGCAAGTCTTGAAGAGCACGTGAAGGAATATGATATTGATGTCATGAACCTTCAGCGCGCAAAACGACTTGAGAAAAAAGATCTGTTCGAACTTGAACTCGAAAACGGTGCTGTCCTGAAGAGTAAAACAGTTATCCTTTCAACAGGTGCCCGCTGGCGCAATGTCAACGTACCTGGTGAACAAGAGTTCAAAAACAAAGGTGTTGCTTACTGCCCGCACTGTGATGGCCCATTGTTTGAAGGCAAAGACGTAGCCGTTATCGGCGGCGGAAACTCTGGTATCGAAGCAGCGATTGATCTTGCAGGTATTGTCAATCACGTCACTGTGCTAGAGTTCGCGCCGGAACTGAAGGCAGACGAAGTCTTGCAAAAACGTCTCTACAGCCTGCCAAACGTCACTGTACTCAAAAATGCACAAACAAAAGAAATCACAGGCGATCAAAGCGTAAACGGCATCACGTACACAGACCGCGAAACAGGCGAAGAAAAACACGTTGAACTCCAAGGTGTATTCGTCCAAATCGGTCTCGTGCCAAACACAGAATGGTTAGACGAAACCGTTGAGCGCAACCGCATCGGCGAAATCGTAGTCGACAAAAATGGCGCTACAAGCGTCCCAGGCTTATTCGCTGCCGGCGACTGCACAGACGGTCCTTACAACCAAATCATTATTTCAATGGGATCAGGAGCAACTGCCGCTTTAGGCGCGTTTGACTACCTAATCCGTAACTAATATAAGAAATCCGCTATATTGCCAGATTGGCAGGATAGCGGATTTTTCTTATTTTATAGAAAAAAAACCGAACCAGGCACTTCAGTAAAAGTGCTTGATTCGAGCCAGCTTCTTATAGTTCCTCGCCATTCGTTTGAATGACGTTTTTGTACCACTCAAATGAATCTTTTTTATATCGCTTCATGGATCCGTTTCCTTCATTGTCACGATTAACATAGATCATGCCGTAGCGTTTTTTCATTTCGCCCGTTGTGAAGGGAGACAATATCAATAATGCCCAACGGCGTGTAGCCGATTAAATCCACACCATCGTACGTGACCGCTTTTGCCAGTGCTTCAATATGTGATCTCAAATATTGAATTCGTTCCGGATCATGGATCTTGCCGTCCTCCTCCAGCGTACCACCGCGCCAAAGCCGTTTTCAACAATGAATAACGGAATTTGGTATCGGTCATAAAACGATTTAACGTATATCTTAGCCCGGTTGGATCAATCGCCCATCCCCAGTCACTCGATGTGATGTACGGATTTTCGACACCATTCGGCAAGCCGCCGTTGACAATACCGCCCGTATTATCATTCTTCACATCGCTTTCAGCTCAGAGGAAGCGGCATCTTCGTCAGAAAACATAAACGAAAAGGCTATATCAGCCTCCTGTCCAACCAGGGATTTAAAAAAGACCTCGAGGATTTCAACGTCACCTCAAAAGTCATCGAACTGGACGTGAGAAAGCCAACACCGGAAGCGGCGGAAAACCTGAACATCGAAATGGACGAGGACATCTACTATGTCAAAAGGGTCCGCTACATCAACGGCCAGACCCTTTGCTACGAAGAATCCTATTACAACAAATCCATCGTAACGTATTTAAACAACGAAATCGTCTCCCACTCCACCTTCCATTACATTCGGGAAGGACTGGGACTGAAAATTGTTTTTCTGATTTGTTTCTGCACGTGGGCCAGCTTAATGAGGAGGAAGCGAAGTATTTGGAGCTAGAGGCTGGACTGCCGAAGCTGTATATAGAAAGTATTTTTCACCTGACGAATGGGCAGCCGTTTGATTACTCGAAGATTTCTTATAATTATGAGCAGTCGCAGTTTGCGGTGCAGACTAATAGTTTTTTGCTGTAGGACCAATTATTGAAAAGACCAAGAAAATTCATCCTTGGTCTTTTCTGTGTACATTCGTTCTTTTTTACGCGTAAAAACCTTGGTGTTTATTGATGTTCTAGTACAACCTGTACATCATCCGTTTTCATTTCATCAAAATAACTTGTAAACTCAGAAACACCCGAATAAGAAATACAAAGGTATTCTTTCGCACGAGTCATACCAATGTACATCAAAGACACGTCCCTTTCCTTATCTTTTTCAAGCTCAAACGGCATTAGATCCGCTTTCACTAAAAAAACAGCCTGAAAATCAAGTCCTTTACTGCTATCAATCGTGCAGATTTTGACTGTGTCTTCTTCTGGATTGAAATTACGCTTAGTGACCTCGTTCTCTGCAATCCAGTTATATGGAATCCCTTCTGCCTGAAGTGCTCTTTGTATCACTCGAATAATGTTACATGTTTTCGTCCTCTTTACTCGATAAAGAATCGCAATTTCTGAATAAGGTACTCTTTTTTCTACACGGAGATCTGCTATTTGTTTAGCAATCACCCTCATTTCTTCCCCAATCGTATCAAACTTTAATACGGCAGGCTCCGGTCCCTTACGTTTTGTACTTTTAGGAGAGATAATCTCCACACCTTCTGTCTGTCCCTGTTTAACTTTGTTTTTTAAGGCTGAATGCTTCTCATAGAAATTCCAAGCAAACGAAACAATTTGAGATGTATTTCGATAATTGATATTTAATATTTTGGATCTTCCTCTGAAATCCAGTCCTGTATCTTTTACATAGCTCCTCTTACTGCCATAAATAGATTGTGCTCTATCTTCTACCAAAAGTAATGATTTCGTTTCAGGATTCAAACATAAGCTAGCCAAATGAAGCCAATTCCCTTCAAAGTCTTGGCCCTCATCGATTAAAATGGCATCGTACTTTGGAGAGATTGCCTTGCCGTTTTCTAGTTGTTCAATGTATTGATCTATCTTATACGGATTTGTTTTAAGTTCTTTCTTGAGCCATTGATGAAAATTAAAAATCTGCACATTCTTAGGAACTTGGGGTTCCTCATATTTTCCTTCTTCGATATATATGGAGTCAATTAAGTTTTCTGGATCAGCATACTTAGACCGAACCATTTGAGTTATATTTTGCGCCAAAGAAATGTTGAAACAGAGAATTAATATCTTCCAATCTGGGTGATTCTTTGCTAGCATTTTTGCACGGCTGGCCAAAATCAAAGTTTTGCCGCTGCCAGCCACTCCACGAATTAACCGGTGTTTATCACCAATTTGCTTAGCCATATTTTCTTGATGCAGATCCATTGTTTTTATATCACGTAGTGATAAGAGGAGCTGATCGCGATACGGAACAGGTTCTTTAAACTCTGCCCCAAGACGAACTTCAGGGAACAGATAGTAACGAATGGTGTTTATATCTTCATATGTAAGGGGATCTTTCAGTTGGAATGGAACATGAAACATTTGAAGCAATTTTTCTATTAACACTTCTTCAGAAAACTGGTCGCTGTCGGGATCTATTTGATCACGAGCTAAAATAAATTCTGGATCAATCACTTCATACACTTGTTTTTCCAGTAGGTGAACTTCATCTAACCTCGTAAACACTACACCATAGCCATATGGAAATTTCAATTTAAATTGATATTTACCCTCCATATATATTAAATTTTTATCTTTTTTTAGTACATCGGTTATTTTAAATGCATACTCCCTTGCTTGTTTTAATGGACTCTTTACACTATGCAGATCACCAGATGAATTCCGAATGGTCCAGTCATCTTTAGTGAAATGATAAAACGTATTTTTCGTGTAATCCTTGACTTCTAGCACGAGCAATCCTAGGTCAGGCCCAATGATAACAAAATCAGGACGTACACCTTTAATTTCAGGTTCATAGTAAACGATATAATCATCTGGTAGATGCTCCTTTAGTGTACGAAACAATAACCTCTCTCCCGCTGTGGCCGTGCTTCGAATTGATTCAGGTACCGTTATGGCCATTTTTACCGACTCCTTTATCTGAAATATCATATATTTAAATTATCGGAAACTCCCGAGTAAAATAAAGGAAATTATTTTAAAAATAAAACATCCTTATTGTGAAGGATGCTTTGAGTTATATATCACTTTGTGCTGGCTCTCTGGAAATAAATGATTCAATATTTTCAATACGATAAGCTGTATAGGGATGAGTCGAAGCTAATAAAGCTAAAAATCCTTTTCTCGACTCAATATTTTCACGCTCTAAATCATAAAAAAATGAAAGAAGTTCCTGGCCATAACCTGCTTTAGCTGCAACTTCATCAGCTCTATACTCAAAATCCCTGCTTCCAAAGTTAACAAAATAAAAACCCATACGAAAATATTGCACTTGAGCCAAATTAACCATTTTAAAGAATAACTTAAAAAGTCCTGTTGTAACCGTAGCATTTGAACCGCCTAAAAAACCTTCAAAGAATGCGAAAATAAGAGAAAGAAAAAATCCAATAATATACAAGGGTAACAATGCTGCAGTTAAAGCAGCAAAGCCTGCGTTAAATAAAGTAAAGTGAAGAGTATCTTTATTAGCTAAATGTCCATATTCGTGCGCTACAACTGCTTTCAACTGCCCCTCCGTTAATTGATTCATCGCAGCGCTCGTAATTCCTATTGTTTTAAATCCTAATGCAACAGCATTGGTATCAGCATGGTTTATAACGAAAACATCCGCTTTTTTTAAGGTTGGATATTGTCTTTGAACATTACGATAAACTTCATCATTGATGTTTGAAAGATACTGCTTTTCATACAGGGTTGCCGGACGTCTTAAGCCCATTCTAATTCTGTTTTTCCAATCTCCAAAAAAACCGTAATTTAAAATAAAGAAAATCCCATAAACTAATAAAATAAAGCAAGTTGCTTGAAAAGTTTTCACAGGAAAAACAGTTTTAAATAGAAAGATAGAAATAAAAACAGTCAGACATGACCAACCAATGTACGTGTAGTTATATTTACATTTTCTAACTTCCAAGCTAATCACCTTCTTTTATAAATGATGACACTCTATATTATCGGCATTTAGGATAAAATTGTAAAGAGGGCACATTTTATACAATCATTAAAGCCGCTCTGGCTTTATAACATTATTCTTATAATACTCTTTTCCTCTTCTGTTTAAGAATCCCTAGCAACTTCTGAATGTATAGAGCTGAATCCCCTAGACATCTGCCTACCTAAAAAAGGTGCAAGAGAGTGTCTCCCTTGCACCTAATATAGAATACGTCATTTACTTATAATAATTATAATTATTAAATGTAGCGATCATATCTTCTTGTGTCCCTTTGTTTCCGCGGTTCGTATTAAAGTATAACGTGCCATCATCAAAATCAACAGATTCTATCTCGAAAAGTGTATAGGCACTGCTGGTAATCCGGAAAGATAAGTTGTTACGGGTGAACAATTCTTTCGAAAAGTCAGCTGTTGGAGTTGCTTTTTGTTCTTTAATTAAACCATTTATATCCAAAGGATAAGTTAATATAATGCTAACATTAGAGCCATTTCCATTTGCATCTGGTTTTGAAAGCGGCACATATAAGGTTCCTTGATAGAAGGAAATCCCTTGCTGGATGTATTTAGAAACATCTTCTATCTTATTATTAACTATAGCTTTCGTATAATTGAGTTTAAAAGTAGCCTCATAATCAAATCGTCCAGTTTTATCATTAAACGTACCAACAAAAAATCTTTTTCCTGATCTAACGATAAATTTATCTGCTCCTACTGAGTATGTAATTCCACTTATAGATAAATTAGAACCCTTATAATTCAGAACATAAGTTTTAGCAACTTTGTATGTTTTCTTTGTTGTATCTACACTGAGTTTTATTATTTTATTGACATATTTAGTTCCATCTGACATTGGAGCAACATAAATGCTTACATTTTTATCACCTGCAGATGCTTTTACAGCTAAATCATTAGCGTGACCTAAATCATAATTTGCACTATTTGTGTCTGAATTTTTAATTAGTGTAACAGTTCTATTACTCGATGTACTGCTCATTTTAATAGAGAATAATTGAGTTTTTTGAGTTGCACTGTTCAGTTTTGCTGCATAAATAGCATTATTGTTGCGATCCACACACATTCCCTGCATCGCAGTAAAATACCCTGATTTTGATAAAGGTGTATAAGTTGTATACGTGTTAAAGTAACCGGATTGAGCATATACAGTTGTTGCAGCCAAACTGCTTATAGCTAAGACAACCGCCGTTATTAAGACTCTTGGTTTTCTAAACATCCATACTATCCTCCTATATTTTATTTCCAAATTATATATTGAAGAGATTTTATCGTCAATGCATTACCCATTTATGTAAATTCGATTTCTTACCTTATAAACTAAGAAATTGTTTGTTTAACCATTAAATATTGAAAACAAAAAGACCTACCAATGTCTGAGACTTTTGGAGGAAAAATAAATATCTTGGTGATTCAATGTAATGAAATTCAGTATTTTTTATATATAAGGGTTTAACAGGCAAAATATCTCTGTTAGTATGGCAACCAAAGGAGGAGGATAAATGATGCAAAGGATAATGAAGCTAACCACAGTAAAACTGGCAGCCTTGGTATTTCTAGTAGGCGCCCTAGTCCTCCCGGTTTTGCCTAATGTTGCAGATGCCGCAGAACCCCAAGCTACATACAAAGTTGAAAACCTCAACGATAGTGTGTTGAAGATGACGTTCGATCATGCAGATGTTCATATTGACGCTGATGGAAATGCTACACTAAAAGATCACGTAACGGGCGAAGAACAAGTTCTCCCTAAAAGCTCAACTGACAAAAATGGTGATCCTGTTACGCTACAATACGACAAAATCGATCATGGCGTTTTGGTCAAATTCGTAAGCCAAGAACCTGGACAAACCAGCGGTACAGTCAGCACCCAATCGGTTGGCGGCGGTACTCTGGGCCTTGCTGGCGCTGCTGTAGGAACATTCACGATACCCGGCATTGGAACTGTAGGTGCTGGTGCCGTTGGCGGTGCGATGACAGGGGCTGCTGCATCTTGCTTCTAATATAGAACTCTTCTTTCATTAATTATGGAAGGTGGTCCACATGTACAAAATCATCATCCCTGCAATTCTAGCCATCTTCGTGCTCTGGATACTCTTACAAATTTCACTAGAGATGAGCATCGTTAAGAATCCAATGAACTACTTTATCGTATTTATTATCTTTTTCCTCTTTATCAAGATGGTGAAAGAAAAACAACAATAATTTGGGCGATGCAAACAGAACAACATCCTTGCCTTAACAAACTCAGCCAGTCACATGCATTAATCTTGATGTTAATGATATATAGGTGCACATAAAAAGCTACTTCATTGTGAAGTAGCTTCCTTTATTAAATGCCCATTTTGATCCATCTAGTTTTAGAAAAGCGAAGGATAATCGCATTTATGATAATAATTGAAACTAAATACAAAATAATAAATAAAACATCATTACTCCCAAGTGTCATGTTATCAGATTGCAGCACTCTTTCTATTCGGGGATACATAGTGTTACCTGCCTCAAAAGGAGCAATGAAACCAAACGTTTTATTGCTTATAGCTACTAAGATAACAGAAGTCATCCAATAAACGATACTGACACCTATACTAATTAATATATTAGGACATAACATGCTTATAGTTCCGATAATTAGAATATACTGCAGTATAACTGCAGAAAATAAAAAAAGTAATAATGCAAAATGCGAAAAATCATGGTACATCAACGATATGATTAGCAGGCCTAGCGCTATAAATGCAAAACATTCTAAAAATAAAACAGCTATCTTTTTATAAAAGAAAGTATAGATGTTCTCTCCAATTAACTTGTAAAAGAGAATATTTTTGTTTGAATACTCTCTATTAATAAAGAAAGCTATAACAAATGAAAATAACATCAAACCAAACTGGGTCGCAACAGTATAGGAGCTAAAGAAAAACATTTCAGGTGTAACATTGCTGACTTTATCAATTCCAACAAGTAAAAAATAACCCAGCAAAAATAAAAATACAAACATTGCTCCTAAAATAATGATAACTTTGTTGCTAATACTCTTTTTAAACTCTAATTTCATCTCAAGCCCCCACTGTTTTATTACTCGTTTATATACACTTCAATTAATTTATCCACTGAATGATATTGTTGAATTTCTTGGTGATTAAATATATAATAATCCCCTTCTATCACCTTTAAATCAGACAAATCATGTGTAATGTTGATGATAATCTTCTCGGGGTTCTCCTGAATATACTTGTTTAAGAAGCCATGAATCTCTATAACCGTTTTTTTGTCTAATGAATTCGTTATTTCATCCAAAACAATAATATTTTTATCCTCTAATAAGAAACTGAGCAATTTTAATTTTTGCTTTTGTCCATCACTCAAATTTTTGATCAGAACTTTTCCATCAATATTATCCAGATTAAGTAAATGTGCGATTTTATCTATCATTTCTGCATCAAATTTTTTACTCAAAAAGTGTAATAAAAAGTCCTTAGAAACATCATTAGGTATATTCGAAGAGCTGGATATTAAAGAAACATTTTGACGAATATCTCTGCCGATTCTTTTGCTATTATTCAACAAAAAGTCTTTAGCAAGCTGTGATTTACCGACTCCATTTTTTCCGACAACGTGATTAATTTTCCCGCTCGAAAAATGCAAGTCGGTGTCCTGAAGTAACGTTTTGCCTTTCACTTTTAAAGTGTAATTCGCTATATTCATATACATACTCCTAGGAAATATTTGTATTTTTGCGGTACCTCTTTCGTTTCCGGTTTGGAACTGTAAGAAATGTTTTTTGATGATCAATCTGGATATCTTTTACTCTAGTTTACAATATATAACACTCAATGTACAACAACGGCAGTTTCCTCAAGGCAATTCCTTACAAGATAACTGACAAACAAGCTAAATAAATGGATCGTCAATACCATATCAATGCATATTGATAACAACAATAAGGAGGATACTGAACCTTTTAGCCTAAGCCCTTGACTAAATAACCTTCTCCGTAGGTTCTGCTGAAAGTTTTTTCAGCTCTAGCTGCCTTAATCTTTCACTCGTTTCAATTGTCTATAAAAGCAGTTATGCGGTACTATCATATAAAGGTCCAATGATGAAAAATAATGTCATACTTTTAAATTCACTTTATCAAGCAAATGCTCATAAATAGGGGTTTATTCTAAAAAGGGGATGGACGATTTTGGAAAGCAAGTACTTAGATCTACTCGCACAAAAATATGATTGTGAAGAAAAAGTGGTAACGGAAATCATTAATTTGAAAGCGATACTGAACCTGCCAAAAGGCACCGAGCATTTTGTCAGTGATTTGCACGGAGAGTATCAAGCATTCCAGCATGTGCTGCGTAATGGTTCAGGAAGAGTCAAAGAGAAGATCCGCGACATCTTCAGCGGTGTCATTTACGATAGAGAAATCGATGAATTAGCAGCATTGGTCTATTACCCGGAAGACAAACTGAAGTTAATCAAACATGACTTTGATGCGAAAGAATCGTTAAACGAGTGGTATAAAGAAACGATAAATCGAATGATTAAGCTTGTTTCTTATTGCTCCTCCAAGTATACCCGCTCCAAATTGCGCAAAGCACTGCCTGCCCATTTTGCTTATATTACGGAGGAGCTGCTATACAAAACAGAACAAGCAGGCAACAAGGAGCAATATTACTCCGAAATCATTGATCAGATCATTGAGCTTGGCCAAGCCGATAAGCTGATCATCGGTCTTGCTTACAGCGTTCAGCGATTGGTGGTCGACCATCTGCACGTTGTCGGCGATATTTACGATCGCGGACCGCAGCCGGATCGGATTATGGAAGAACTGATCAACTATCATTCTGTCGATATTCAGTGGGGAAATCACGATGTCCTTTGGATCGGTGCCTACTCTGGCTCTAAAGTATGCCTGGCCAATATTATCCGTATCTGCGCCCGCTACGACAACCTGGATATTATTGAAGACGTGTACGGCATCAACCTGAGACCGCTGCTGAATCTGGCCGAAAAATATTACGATGATAATCCAGCGTTCCGTCCGAAAGCAGATGACAACAGGCCAGAGGATGAGATTAAGCAAATCACAAAAATCCATCAAGCGATTGCCATGATCCAATTCAAGCTTGAGAGCCCGATTATCAAGAGACGGCCGAACTTTAATATGGAAGAGCGGCTGTTATTAGAGAAAATAGATTATGACAAAAACGAAATCACGCTGAACGGAAAAACATATCAATTGGAAAACACCTGCTTTGCGACGGTGAATCCGGAACAGCCAGATGAGCTATTAGAGGAAGAAGCCGAAGTCATGGACAAACTTCTATTCTCTGTCCAGCATTCCGAAAAACTGGGCCGCCATATGAATTTTATGATGAAAAAAGGCAGCCTTTATTTAAAATATAACGGCAACCTGTTAATTCACGGCTGTATTCCTGTCGATGAAAACGGCAATATGGAAACGATGATGATTGAGGATAAACCGTATGCGGGCCGTGAGCTGCTCGATGTATTTGAACGGTTCTTGCGGGAAGCGTTTGCCCATCCGGAAGAAACCGATGATCTGGCGACAGATATGGCCTGGTATTTATGGACAGGCGAATACTCCTCCCTCTTCGGAAAACGCGCCATGACGACATTTGAGCGATATTTCATTAAAGAAAAGGAAACACATAAAGAAAAGAAAAACCCGTATTACTATTTACGCGAAGACGAGGCAACCTGCCGAAACATCCTGGTAGAATTCGGCCTCAATCCAGATCATGGCCATATCATCAACGGCCATACACCAGTAAAAGAAATCGAAGGAGAAGACCCAATCAAAGCAAACGGAAAAATGATCGTCATCGACGGCGGCTTCTCCAAGGCTTACCAATCCACAACAGGCATCGCCGGCTACACGCTGCTATACAACTCCTACGGCATGCAGCTCGTCGCCCATAAACACTTCAACTCCAAGGCAGAAGTCCTAAGCACCGGAACCGATGTCTTAACAGTGAAACGATTAGTGGACAAAGAGCTTGAGCGGAAGAAAGTGAAGGAAACGAATGTGGGTGAGGAACTGCTGCAGGAAGTGGCGATTTTGGAGAGTTTGCGGGAGTATCGGTATATGAAGTGAGGGATGTGCAACTCAGAGATTAGAATATGCTCTCCTAAAGGTAGACAGATGGAATAAAAAAATCTGTTTGCCTTGTGGGGAGTTTTTTCATGTTTAGAACAACTAAGCATACTTTTAGAATTTGATCAGGAAAATGCGTCAATGAAAAGAATTTAAAAAGATTATGGAACCTGTACCAAAAAACTCATAATGGAAAACACTGTACGACATAGTCGGCGTTGTGATCCTGGTGCGTTCTAAACATCATAAGTTTCATGCGCTACTTAAAATGCGCTGCCATGAATGTCTTCTTATCTGACGCTACTCTCAAAGAGAAATTACGAAATAACAAATTTTTAGTAAATCAGTGCTGAACAAATGGGCTGAGCTTTATATTGGTCATAAAGCGTTAAAAGATAGTGAGAGAGGAAAGAATCGTTTTTGATGACCAACCGGAATTCGCAAAACCGAATCCTGAACACTATTTTATCAAAACGGCCTGCTATACAAATGGTCAAATCCTATGCTTTGAAGAACACTATTACAACAAATCCATCAAAACGTATTTGAATAACGCAATCGTTTCTTAACAGATATATACCATTTTTATCCGATAGAGTTAGGAATGAAGATTTTGTTTTTCAAGTTTGTTTCTGCATTTGGGCAGCTTAATGAGTAGGAAGGGCAGTATTTAGAGCCGGGATTAGATTGCCTAAGTACTTTTACGAATAGGGAGCCGTTTTGTTATTCGAAGACCCCTTAAATTGTTGAGAATTCGCAGTTTGATGGGCAGTCTAATAGTTTATCATTGTGAGGTAGTATAGAATATGGATAATTATTCGAATACACTGTTTACTAGGGATAGTAAGATGTTGACTTAGTAACGCATTAAGGGATACCGTGATCTGAATTAATTGTTTTAAGAGATGGATTAAAATTATGTTTAGGGAGCTAGAAGTAAATTACATTCTAAAAGACCAAGAAAAATTTCTTGGTCTTCGATAAGACAACAATAACCTTTTAATATTTTTAGTAATCACGAAAAGACACTACTCAAATAAAACATTACCATAAGATCTTACTTTTGTTTTGGCATTGTGAAACAAATATTCTTTTTCCTTACGGACTTTTCTAGCCGAGTATTGTAGTTTATATACTTTTTTTATTGAGTTCTTCTCGTACATTTCACTAATAGACTTTTCATAGTCATAGGTCGTTATCCAATGATAATCCTCTAAACTAGTTATAATATCAGCTAAATTTTTATGGTCATCATGAGTAAAAAAATTAGTATACAGGTTTTTCCCTTGCCTATAATATGGTGGATCAAAAAATATAAAAGTTTTTTTTATTTCTAAACTTGTCAAAACTTCATTTATTAATTCTTTCGCGTCTAAATTATATAGTTCAATTTGATCTTTTTGCTTTGCAATATTTGAAACTTTTTTTATAAGATCAGTTTTGTTAAACCGGCAATCTATTTTATATTTGCCCGTTTGATCCATTTTCCCTATAGGACCACCAGTTATTATTCCTGAATTGTTGGTTCGATTTAGAAAGAACGTAGCAAATCCAACCTCAAGTAAATCATACATATGCCGATTAGTATAGATCTCTTTTTGTTTTCTCCATTCCTTAATGTTAATGGGTGTATTCATGATTAATTCAATAAAATCATGAGTATAGTTTAATATAGAATACCAAATAGCATATATTGATCTATCAAAATCATTTATTATTACTTTAGTGACTTGTTTCTTAAGGAGCAAATCAATTGCAATCCCTGCTCCACCTGCAAAAGGTTCGACATAAATTGGTTCACATATATCATTTATATTAATTAGGTTAAGAACAAATTGAGCCATCTTAGTTTTCCCCCCAGGATAACGAAGAGGGGAGAGTGTTCTCGGCATAACTTCACCTCAAAAAATGTATTAAATCTCGTTTAGGTCGTTAATCATGTATTCTATAAGAATAAACCACCTTCTTTCAATTTCTCTTAAGATTTCAACTGATGGAAGATTATATTTACCGTGTGAAATAGAATTTAACTCATCATGATCTTTCTTTGAAAATGCGGTTCGGATTGTCCTTTGAAAATTATTATTAATCCTTAAAAAGGTTTTATTTTGTTCACAGTACTTTAGCAGGTCGGAAATAGATGGATCCCTATCTGGTTTCTTCCAATTACCAAACAAATCATTTTTAATTAAAAACTCTTGTAAAGTACACTCTATGAATGTTCTTGTTAGATATGTTGCACTCAGACTAAAGTTTGTGATTCGTAATCTATGTAATTCATATAAAGTACGTTTTATTCCAGCATGGTTACCCTTATAAACAATTCCTTCAAAGAGGAAAGTTCGGTTCTTAGGTTTAGGTTGCTTACTAACCGCCTCAGGATCTGGTTGTACATCTTCCTTTTCGACTTCTTCTGTGTCATCAGGTTCTTCTGTGTCATCAGGTTCTTCTGTGTTATCAGGTTCTTCTGTGTTATCAGGTTCTTCTGTGTCATCAGGTTCTTCTGTGTTATCAGGTTCTTCTGCGTTATCAGGTTCTTCTGTGTTATCAGGTTCTTCTGCGTTATCAGGTTCTTTGGTTTTAGATGGTACATCATCCATTATTAATTCCCTGAATTCATCTAGATTATCTATTTTTATATTGTACCATTCTTGGCTATCTTGAAAATAGTGTTTATAAAATATTGAGCGATCCTGTTTATGGTACACATCTGCGACTGTAATTTTTTTTGTTTTAATTAAATGTAAAATACAATACATTTTTTTGATACTATCTTGATTAATAAAATTAATACTTGGTTTTCTCCGATCAATTATAATACCCAATTTAGTTCTCATATCTGGATCACCAACTATACGTTCCATAGTTGTATAGGATTTATTAACTTTTAATATCTTATCTAAAATTTCCGCAAAAAATTGTTTAAACTCATCTTTATCAAATCTAACTTGGGCTGTATAATCCCATCTTAGACGTCCTTCCCCACCATTCTCGCCTGTATGCTTATTTCTAATAATTCTTTTCATTTCTTGTTCTTCAGCAGGCATATCAAAAAGTACTGCTTCTACTTTCGTAATAGGTATATAGTTATTATCAATCGAAATTTTCTTGATTTTCTTTAACAAATGTTCTCTTTTAGAAATGTTTTCAGGTAGAAAATTCGGATTATTTAATAACTTTATACAAGTAACACGTCGGTTCCCATCCATAACCAAAAACTTTTTAGGTTCTTCACCCTCTATAATACAAATCTTCTCAGTTATGTCATATCCATTTGTCGCTATTGATTTCATCAATTTAATAAGTTTGTTTTCACTCTTAAATAGTATTCTAATTGCATCTTCTTCTTTATCTTGAGGTTCATCTCTAGGGTTATCTGGATTTACAATTAAATTTTTTATATCTATATTAATGGTTTTCATATAATAAAATTCTCCTTAGTTAGATTTTTAAATATAATTTAATTATATTATTCCAAAATGAATAAACTCCCTATATTTCCAACACATCCATTACAGAAGAAAATTCGTATAAATGTCCCTCTTTTCTTACTTTTTATTTATTATCAATTCCTCTATACTCATTACTTATTGTGTTACTGCCTGCCCAACTTCGCCTTATATTCTTTGATGATTTCCAGTGAGAAATGATTGTGAAGTTTTATAAATGAACTGTATATAAAAATATCTTAGTGTTGACTCTTAATTATTTCAGCAGATTCACTTTACTATTCTCACTTAAAAATTTAATCTCATTTTTCCTAATGTATAAAGTTCAGTTCTAATAAAGAAGCATTCCAATTAACTATTCAAAATTTGTCGATTAAAAGTTATCTAAATTCTATATTAAATACCGTTTTTAGTTCTCTATATAAAATTTCACAGAATATACTCGTTAATCTTTTCCATAAATAATTTACTTCTTTCTTCTAAAAACTTTTCATAATCATTACTTTCATATATTACTTTATCATTGGGAATTAAATTACTGTTCAATATATCATTAAATTTTTCTTGCGGGATAATATTCCTAAAATAATCATCAGGGCTTCTATCAGATATGATTTTATTTGAACTCGCAGGCAAAAAGC
This sequence comes from Bacillus sp. B28, assembly GCF_029536185.1. Lineage (NCBI taxonomy): Bacteria > Bacillati > Bacillota > Bacilli > Caryophanales > Bacillaceae > Bacillus > Bacillus sp. B28. Next base: position 4,051,381 of record NZ_CP120511.1, read on the forward strand.
AAAAATTACCAATTGAATTTATTTTATCGTTATCTAGCTTTAAGTTATTCTTTAGAAAGGCTTTCGGGAATATATGGTGATATTCTTTTCTGTTATAGACTGATAATGCTGCCCCTGTATCAACCGCGTCACCATTAGTTAAGTCCAGTGGTTTCTGTTTACTTAAAATCAATAAAATTGCTTTTACAAACGGATTAGACTTTGATAATTTTTGCGATTTAAAGAACGAATTATTAATGGAAACAGTGTATTTGTTTATTTTATCGAATTTATTATTTAAAATTTCTTCAAAAAATTCTATATCATCATTCATTTTTAAATCTGTACTCGATGAATAGCGATCAGAAAATGCAACTCTCCAAAACCACTTTTTAATAATTTGACTTTGCTGAGCTGTAGGTCTATGGATTTTTGAGAATAAAAATGTTAAAGGAACTAAGATTTGTGGTTTAGGCATAAAATCTCCAGAAATTAAATTAAATTCTTGTTGAATATAATCTAGAGACTTTTCTAAGCTTCTGATTAATAAATCAGATTTTTTTCTTATATCCTCGGGTTGAAGATCCAAAATTTCTTTAGTAACGGTAGTTTTACTAATTATTGCCCCAAAACATTGTAAAACTAGTTTTTCTTTTATATCCCCAAAGTCTCTAGATTCTAAAATATCATAAACAGATTTAAATATGCTCTTTAAATCATATTTTTCAGACCAAGTCCAGGCTACCATAAGTTCTAATGCAGATAACGCGGTACCTGTGTTGTTAATTCTTTCAAAGATGGTTCCTACTACACCTTTGTTTCTCTTTTTGATTGTAACTGTAGGAATCTCATAATTTTGGAAAATTGATTGGAGTTTTACTGCTTTTTCTTTTATATTGTCAGGATACAGATTTACAGATGCAAAAAAATCTGAAACATTAAATAATGTACTCAATTTTAAATTAAAGTGAGATTCAAATAAATCTTCAAAATGTACAAACTTCTCTATATTTAAATCAAAATAAATATCAAAGTTTGATATATCTGCTTCATTTTCAGTTTTAATATGATCATTAAATACTCCGAAAATTGATGTAATTCTTTGTTGTCCGTCTAAAATATAGGATAAGGGGAATTCCTCTGTTTTATCTGGTAATTTATAATTAGCTAAATTTCTCAAAGCCGGAAGTTTCTCATTTACCTCCCAGAGCAAAACACTACCGATTGGATAATCATTATATATAGAGTCCATTAAATCTGTAACTTGTTCTTTTTTCCATACAAATGCTCTTTGAAAAGGAGGAATCTTAATTTCTCCCTCTAAAATTTTATTTCTTAATCTATCAATCTTTATAGATCCTGTAAGTAATTCACCATTAGACACATAAACCTCTCCTTAATACATTAGAATAATTAATTTTTTATAAAATCCTTACTGTTACTACCATTTTAAAGAAACATATTTTGTGAAATCAGCAATCATCATCTAGAAGAAAACTCATTCACTTATGATAAGGCTCCCCACGATTAATCCGAAAAGCCCGATAAATCTGCTCAACTAGTATGAGACGCATCAATTGATGAGGAAACGTCATTTTCGAGAACGACAGCTTCTCATCCGCTCGCTTCATTACCGCGTCACTCAATCCGAGTGATCCGCCGATGACGAAGGTGACTTTGCTTTTTCCATATGTAGCCAGCTTATCTATTGCATCGGCTAGTTCTTCGGATGTTTTCATTTTTCCTTCGATGGCGAGAGCGATGACGTGGGCGTCGGGGCTGATTTTTGATAGGATGCGGTCGCCTTCTTTGTCTTTTATGATTTTCATGTCCTGGTCGCTTAGGTTTTCCGGCGCTTTTTCGTCCGGGAGTTCGATGATGTCGATTTTTGCGTAGGCCGAAAGTCGTTTCGTGTATTCTTCAATGCCTTGCTTGAGGTATTTTTCTTTTAGTTTTCCGATTGTCACAATATTGATATTCACAGGTCATCCCCACTTTAGAAACAAGTTATTCATATATGTTGTCCACAATTGTGGATATCTTTTCTGTATTTTGTGTAAGATCATTCGTTCCCCACTATATATACTGCGGGGTCTCCACATAATTCACAGGCTGTGGATAAACTGTTAGTATGTTCGATTTTTCTGATTTCGGGCGGCAGCTCGTGGTCGTCTATGTACATATCCAGCACGGTTTCGATGTGTTCTTCACAGGAATAATACGTTTGTTTCATGTTCAAATCCTCCGATGGTTTCTTACGTTTTTGCAAATATTCTCTTCCCAATATAACCTATTTATTCACATGTTAGTAGTGCTTCGGGCTGAGTTTTATCCACAATTCGACAAACAAGCTGTTGATGACTCTATTTCGCTCGTATGTTAGTTTGGATGTAACCGATGTTTGGGGAGGTCTGCATGTGCGCTTCAAGTGGGTTTTGCTTTTTGTGATCATGTTGCTGCTTGCTGGGTGTCAGTCGTCTTATTGGGTGTTGGAGAAGGATCGAATCGGTGAAGGCAGTCCAGACTTAGAAATATACGCGAAGCATCTTCAAATGCATGATGATGTAAAAGGATATCAAGTCTTCACCATATCAGAAGGCAAAAAAATGGCCGTCGTGTCTCTCGGAAGCAGCGAGAACGAAAAACAGCTTGAGGTGTCAGACGTCAAATTCTCATCTAAAGAAACGGTTGTAACTGTGAAGCGAAAACCTGCTCCCGAGGCAAATGAGAAAAACCCTTATATTTTAATTGGGCTGGACAAAATCGACGGGGAATTCATCGTACAGGATGAAAAGGGAAATCGATTTGAAGAAACAGATTATCAGCAATAAAGCCGGCGTTCTGAGAACGTCCGGCTTTTTCTTTTACTTCAATGTTCCATGCGGGTCGATGACGAATTTTTTGGCTGCGCCTTTGTCGAAGTCGCTGTAGCCGTTTGGCGCGTCGTCCAGAGAAATGACAGTGGCGTTGACGGCTTTTGCGATTTGCGCTCTGCCGCTTAGAATCGCTTTCATCAAATTGCGGTTGTATGTCATGGCGGGCGTTTGTCCGGTGACGAAGGTGTGGGCTTTGGCCCAGCCGAGTCCAAAGCGGATTTTTAACGAGCCTGTTTTGGCGTCCGCATCCTTTGCACCGGGATCTTCGGTCACGTATAAGCCCGGAATGCCAAGGCTTCCGCCGACCTGGGTGATATCCATGATCGAGTTCAGTACGGCAGCAGGCGCTTCTCCTTGATTGCCGTGTCCGGATGCTTCAAAGCCGACACAGTCCACTGCGGCATCCACGGTCGGTTCACCTAGTATTTGTTCAATTTGCTCGCCGAGGCGGTCGTGTTTTTGCACGTTGACCGTTTCACAGCCGAAACTTCTCGCCTGTGCCAGTCTGTCTTCATTCAAATCGCCTACAATCACAGTGGAAGCGCCAAGGAGCTGGGCGGAGTGTGCGGCGGCTAAGCCGACAGGTCCCGCTCCTGCGATATAAACGGTAGAACCTGTTTGCACACCAGCTGTGTAAGCACCGTGAAATCCGGTCGGGAAAATGTCGGACAGCATCGTCAAATCGAGAATCTTTTCTAACGCCTGTTCTTTATCAGGGAATACCAACAGCTGAAAATCAGCGTACGGCACCATGACATATTCCGACTGGCCGCCGACCCAACCGCCCATATCGACGTAACCGTAAGCCGATCCCGGCCGGTCCGGATTGACATTCAGGCACACATGCGTTTTCTGCGTTCTGCACATCACACAGCGTCCGCAGGCAATGTTGAAAGGAACGGAAACAATATCGCCTTTTTTGATAAATTCAACATCCCGTCCCGTTTCAATGACTTCTCCGGTGATTTCATGTCCGAGCACCAAGCCTTCAGGCGCCGTCGTGCGGCCTCTGACCATGTGCTGATCGCTTCCGCAGATGTTTGTGGTAATTACCTTCAAAATAACCCCGTGCTCACATTTCCGGTTTACATTCGCCTTCGGAACGCCGGGCCCGTCCCTCAAGATTAACTCCGGATAGCCGATATCCTCCACCGCCACGTTTCCTTTGCCTTTGTACACAACCGCTTTGTTTCCTGTCAACGCCATTCCTCCCATTCATGTGTTTGGACTTTGCGTCCTTGAACATGACTTCGGTTCGGCATGACCCTTTCCCTTTTTCACGCCTGCTTTTTCTGTATTCTTACAACAACAAATATGCCAAGAAAACAGCCGATAATGGTTCCGAGGATGTCCAGCCAATCTGCTTTACCTCCGTTTAACAGGAACATCGTAGCCGCCGAAATCAGACTGATGATAACGGCCAGAAGAATGACACGTTTGGTGTGCATATGATTCCTCCTTTATCTGCATCCATTTTATATATTTATTTTACAACAATTAACACTTTATTTGTTTTAAAAGGCAATTCGAGATTTATCGTTTTGAACCATGTTTAGATGGAGGCTGGACAACGTTCTATCATTGATATGTATCAAATTGCGCAACAGAAAAAAGAGACTTCACAAGTCTCTTCATAAACAGCGGTCAGTTGAATAATAATTTCCTGAGAAATAATGTGACAACACTGGTTGCTAACGCAATTGCAGTATAAAGCACAACCCAAAACATGAATGAACTGTTGCCAGAGGCTAACGTAAACAACAATATTAAACTCGCAATAAGCACGATGAGCGGACCAATCCAAACTTTCTTCCATATAAAATAACACGCTGCACCAATTACGCCTGATATCATCGGAAAAACAAAAACGATGAGCAGTATAACGGCTCCCAAGTCGGAACCCCCTTCACCTTAAAAATCCTTCATCACCTCAAAATCATACAGCTTCAAATGACTCTTCGGCGTCACGATCTCCTTTACCTTCCCGATCTCTTTTTCCTTCACTTTCTTTCCAGTTTTCAGGCTGTATTGTTCAATGTATGCAGGCTGGTTGTAGGTGTATGTGAAGAAATAGAGGCTGCTGCCTTTTTGTGTGATTTCTTTGAAATCGGCCTTCATTTTTTCTGGGGAAAGGGCGAAGGCAATCCGGCTTTTTCCTGTCTTTGCATCGATCTTGTATACCTTTCCGAAGCCGTCAATGAAATACAGGGACCCGTGATACGAGAAAAAGCTCTTTTTGAAGCTGAACGGCATAGAACTGTATATTGTTTGCTCGTCGTTTTTGTATTCGGCGATGTCGTAAAGCTCCACTTTGCCGTTTTTCTTATTGAATTTCACCATTTGATAGAGATTGCTGGCTTTTTGCCCCCGAACCATCACATATACAGCTTGATCGTCCGCAGCAAGCTGGGACTCGATTGAGGCTCCTTCCCGATACTGCCATTCAGTGATGGTTTGATATGTGAGCTTCTTTTGATCGGCTTGAATCTGAAGGAGCTGGTAGCCTTTCTCGTCGTCTGTCGGGACAAGTGCGTAAATGGCGCCATCGTGAAAACCCGAGGCTCGGATGTAGCAGGGGATGACGTCTTTTTTCCACTCTCCGTTCATCTGGCGGTACAGCTCTGAGCGGTACCCGTCTCCCTTTTTGTCGTAGCCGGAGTTGTAGAGGGTGTAAAAACCGTCCGTATTTTGCAAAAAGCCCGCGCTGTCACCGGTGTGCTGATACGTTCTTTTATAGGAACGCAGTCCGTTTTTGATCGTGAAAATCGTGTTTTTGTCCTCCAGCATGACACTGTCGCCGTGAACCTTGGCTGAGCCCAGCTCAAGGCCCTTCATCTTAAATGACGACAGCGAACCGTCTTGGCTGATAAACAGGGCATAGCTTTTCCCGCCGCCGAATGCATCCTGATCCGCAGAGGTTGAGACATACAGCAGAATGTCCTTACCGTCCAGAAAATCAGGGTCTCGGAGATCCTGCTGACTCACGGCTTTATGGCTTTTTAGAGGAGAAACGAAGACAAATAATAGGATTCCTGCGAGCATCAGCAAGGCGATGGTGATCATCCACTTTTTCATATCCGTCTCCCTAATGGATGGTCATGACGGTTGTCGTATAGGAAGAACTTGTGATGTCGCGCGGGTAAACGCCTAACCCTTTATTGCTGTCGATATCAATGCCGGCTTTGAGCAAAAATGCGGACCACAGGAGCTTTGAACAGTTTTTGGCGCCGTCATGGCCGGTATTTCTGTTATTGACGAAGTTAAACGAGTATGAGTCACCGACTTTCGATACCGCCCAGTCGGCAGCGGATGTTTTCTGTGATGAAGTGACATTGACTGTCTGTACGATGGAGTTGTCTTCCACGTCTCTGGCGTTATAAGCAATTTGTCTGACGCCGTCGCTTGGAACAGATTCAACAATTTTGTCAGCGGCGGAGTACATGCCGACGTGGCCATGGTTGTAGTAGGCTGTGTAGGAGTTGGTGTAGTAGATGTTTCCTTTCGAGCTTGTGGGAAGTTTTTTCGTACCGGATGAGCCGCCCATCATGGACATGCCGCTTTCCTTGGCGAGCTGGTCTCCTTCTGCTTTATCGGCGGTGATTTCATTGTAGAACTGTTTGAGAATGACATCGGTCTTTACGCCCTGCTGTTTGGCAATCTGGCTGGCGGATTTTGTGATTTCTTCTGGGGTCGTGCCTGGCTGAAGCGCTGCGATTTGTTCAGCATAGTTCGTGGTCCTTGCAGCTTTTGCGGGAGAAACAAACAGGCCGACGCACATTGTAAGCGCTACCAAAATAATTGATACCTTTTTCTTCATACTCTTAACATCTCCTCTTTTCATGTGTGTTAGGAAAGATGATTTCCTTTATCATCATTATATTAGGGAAATGTGGAAGGTAGCTAGGTGATTTACAGAATTTTTAGAAATCATTTACAGGAAGGTTGTCTCACAAAAAAAGGCCTTCTCCAGGCCTAGAGCTTCTTACTCATGATCACATCCGTCTCCTGGAATCCAGTCCGCTCATACAGCCGCCTTGCCGTCTCATTATGGGCAAATACGTGAAGAGACAGCTTTCGAATGCCCATGTTTCCCCCTATCTCACCAGTGCGTTCAAGGCTTGCTTCGCGAAACCTTTTCCCCGATATGATTCATACAATCCGAAATCGTAAATAAACGCTTCCTGCTGCGGGTGTTCCGTTTCTGCGTGAATCCAGAGCCAGCCAGCCGTTTCCTTTCCGTTCAGGATGATACTCCACAAATGGTGATGATGCGTTTGCAGCCCATTCGGCAGCAAATCAGAAAAAGTTACAAAAGCATGGCCTCATCAGGGAGCCGTGATCCTGCCTTTACCTTTTCTCTTGCATAATGCTTTGTCGTGTATGTCAGATAGGATCGAAATTCTTCGATCTGCATGATCATATAGCCTCTCCTTTATGTATTGACTAGAGGATTTTACATAAAATAGAAAGAGGTGTTACTATCAAGATAAGCAAATAGATTGATAAATGAATAGAGAAGGGAGTTTCAAATGAATAAGATTGCACCCGCAGAAATCGCTAACATGCTCAACGATTGGTACCTTGCGATCAAGAAACATGAAGTTGAAGAGTCCGCCCGTATCTTTGAAGAAGTGAAGCCTTTATTGGATGATATGGAAGAGGATCAGGAGGTGCTTGCCTACTTCTCCTTATTAGAATTGCGCCATAAAGTATTGCTTCATGAAGCGAGAGGGCTGGGCTTTGAGCATGAGGAGTCTCCTCATATGAATGCTACGTCAGACATGCTGAAATATTACTTTTTTCTGTTTGAAGGTATGTATGAAGCTTATAAAAATAATTACGAAATTGCCATCGGGCTCTATAAAGAAGCGGAGCAGTATCTCAGCAACATCCCCGATCCGATCGAAAAAGCCGAATTTCATCTGAAGGTCGGCAAGCTCTATTATAAGCTGGGACAAAATATTGTGTCTCTCAACCATACAAGGCAAGCGGTCAAAACGTTCAGAGAAGAAACGGATTACAAAAAGAAACTCGCCTCCGCATTAATTACGATGTCAGGCAATTTTACCGAGATGAACCAGTTTGAAGAGGCGAAAACCTATTTGGATGAAGCCATTCGCATGACGAGAGAATTAGAGGATCATTTTTTTGAGGCCCAGCTTTTACATAACTTTGGACTGCTCCATGCCCAAAGCGGCAAATCAGACAAGGCCATCTCAAAATTAGAAGAGGCTTTACAGAACGAAGAGTACGCCCGATCTGCCTATTACTATCATTCTGTTTACTTGCTGATACGAGAGCTGTTTAAGACTGAAAAGAAAGAACAGGCCCTAGCTTATTACCAAAAATTGAAGGAAAAATTAAATACTGAACCGAATAAAATATGTGAGGCAAAAATTGATATGTTATATGCCATTTACGCAGAAGGAGGTCATGCGGAAACGTTTCACTTATGCAAAGAACATATGGATGTGTTGATGTCGGAAAGAGAATACGACAGTGTAAGAGAACTTTCCATTTTGGCTGGCGAACGGTATAGGGAAAATGAGCTTTACAAAGAAGCCGCCCACTTTTTTTATGAAGCATTACAAATTGAGGAACTCATTAAACAAACGGAGGTTATGTAAATGAAAAAGTTTTTAATTGGCGCAGGCGTTGCAGCAGTGATTTTATCCGGCTGGTTTATTGCAGATCATCAATCACACTCACAAGAGATGAAAGTCGCTGAGAAAATGATTGGATAATAAAAAAACCCCCGCTGGGATGCGGGGGTTTTCACATGTCTACAGCAATTTCTTCCCTAGCAGGGATTCTACTAGCTCTACCGCTGTTCTTCCGGTCTTGTTTTCATGATCGAGGATCGGGTTAACCTCAACAAATTCAGCTGAGGTAATGATGCCTGCGTCATACAGCATTTCCATAGCCAGGTGGCTTTCGCGGTAGCTGATGCCGCCGATGACAGGGGTTCCGACACCCGGTGCGTCGTTTGGATCAAGTCCGTCCAGATCAAGGCTGAGATGGACGCCGTCGCAGTCTGATAAATAATCGAGGGTTTCCTCGATCACCTTTGTCATGCCGAGGCGGTCGATTTCGTGCATGGTGTACACCTTCATGCCGCTTTCCTTAATATACTGGCGCTCTCCTTCATCAAGTGACCGGGCGCCGATAATGACGATATTTTCCGGTTTGATTTTAGGCGCATATCCTTCAAGGTTCACCAGTGACTCGTGTCCGATGCCAAGGCTGACGGCCAGCGGCATGCCGTGAATATTGCCTGAAGGTGATGTTTCTAGTGTATTCAGGTCACCGTGCGCGTCATACCAGATGACGCCGAGCTTATCGTAATGCTTCGCTGTACCTGCGAGCGTGCCGATCGCGATACTGTGATCGCCGCCCAAGACAAGCGGAAATTTTTTCTCTTCAATCACGGTGTTCACCTTTTGAGCGAGCTTTTCGTTTCCTGCCAGTACGGAATTTAGGTTTTTCAGTTCTTCATCGTTTTTGATCTTTTCACGGCTGATCGGAATGTCACCGAGATCTTCAACCGTATAACCCATTTCTGACAGCCTCTCAATCAAATGGGCATACCGGATGGCACTTGGTCCCATGTCCACTCCGCGTCGTGCTTGTCCTAAATCCATTGGCATTCCAATAACCGAAATCGTTTTATCCATCTGTGATTCCACCTCAACATATAAGATAATGTCCTTATGCGGGTTCTAACAAAGATGACTTGCGGACAACGTTTTTAAAGCTCTAGCTGACGATTTGCCTGCTTGCGTTTTTTAATGACGACATGATAAATGATGTAGCAAATGACCATAAACGGTACGCCGCAATACAGCGCGATACGCTGCTCCGGATCAAACGCGAGACTGATGAGAACGACTGTATTTAACGTCAGACCGATCAGCGGAAGCACCGGATATAGCGGTGTTTTAAATTTTAAATCTTCTATCTTGCCGCCTTCACGGATATATTTGCGTCTGAACCTGATTTGGGAAAGCGAAATCGTAATCCAGCCGACCTGTGCGCTCATGCCTGCCAATGATAATAGCACCATATATACGGTTTCAGCCTGCGCAAATTTTGTCAGAAGTGACAGGCAGGCCACAGCCATCGTTACGATTAACGCGTTCAGCGGCACACCTCTTTTATTTGTTTTGCCCAGCGCTTTGAAGGCCTGTCCTTCATTCGCCATCGCGTACAGGATACGTGTCGATGCGTATAAACCTGAATTCGCAACAGATAAGAGCGCAATCAATATAACAAAGTTCATGATATCAGCTGCATACGGGATTCCGATTTGCTCAAATACGACAACAAACGGACTTTCTACGACTCCAGCCTGCTTCCACGGAATCATGCCGGCAATGACAACGATAGAAAGAACAAAGAAGACAAGCGTTCTCCATACTGTCTGTTTGATGGACCGCGGAATCGTTTTTTCAGGGTTTTCACTTTCTCCGGCTGCAACCCCGATCAGCTCAGTTCCCTGGAATGCGAAGTTCACGGTAATCATCGTTATCAATATGGCCTTTATGCCGTTCGGGAATAACCCATCTTCATAAAAATGCGTCAGAAACGGCGCTTGCTCTCCGCCTTTTAGGTCAATGAAGCCGAACATAGCGGCTCCGCCGAGAATAATAAATAAAAGGATAATCAATATTTTAATGCCGGAAAACCAAAATTCAGATTCTGCAAAGGCTTTCGCGGTTATTGCATTTAAGGTAAACATGAGGGCCGCAAAGACCAGACACCAGATCCACACGTCTATATGCGGAAACCAGCGTTGCATCAGCTGCCCCGCTGATAAGAATTCAATGGCGCATGTCACCGCCCAGCCGAGCCAGTACAGCCAGCCGAACGCAAACCCGAAGGCCGGGCTGATAAATTTTGTCGCATAGGTCTGGAAGGACCCCGATACAGGAAAGGCGACCGCAAGCTCCCCTAAGCAGAGCATGGTCAAAAACATGATAAAGCCGCCCACTAAATAAGACAGAACCGCGCCGAGCGGTCCCGCTTGGTTAATGGTAAACCCGGTTCCCAGGAAGAAACCGGTTCCGATCACTCCGCCCAATGAAATCATAAACAAGTGGCGAGATTTCATTGTCCGCTGGAGCTGATTTCCGTTATCTTGGTTCGTATTCACATTCTGCACCCCTTCAGCAACTTGTATTGGATCTAAGCTGGAACATCTATCGTGATGCGTATCCCAGTTTGCTGTCCAAAGAGTCTCTATCTATTTAATATAAAATTCACTTCTTCTCATAAAGATACATTATACTAAAATACTGTAGCTGAGCAAATAGGGAGTGCTAATTTTTATGCTGTAAATTTATACAAACGAAGTGAATATCCCGCCATGATGCGGATTTATGCCTTTTGCAGCACATGCTTAATTTTTTCAATCGCCCAATCCAAATCCTTTTTGGAAATGATTAATGGCGGTGCAAAACGAATGACGGTATCATGCGTTTCTTTGCATAAAAGTCCTTCATCTTTTAAACGCTCACAATACGGACGCGCCGCTTCCGTCAGTTCCACACCGATAAACAGCCCTCTGCCGCGGACTTCTTTAATGATTGGGTTATCAATGCTCTCCAGCTCTTGTTTAAAATACTCGCCAAGCTCAAGAGAACGCTCCGCCAGCTTTTCATCTTCCAGCACTTCCAGTGAGGCGATGGACACCGCACATGCCAGCGGATTTCCGCCAAATGTGGAGCCGTGTGAACCCGGGTTAAACACGCCTAAAACGTCGCGGTCCGCCGCAATGCATGAGATCGGGAACACACCGCCGCCAAGCGCTTTCCCCAAAATGTACATATCAGGAACAATGCCATCCCAGTTACAAGCGAATGTCTTGCCTGTACGTCCGAGACCCGTCTGAATTTCATCGGCAATCAACAGCACATTCTCTTCCTTACAAATCGCCGCCGCTTCCTGCAAAAATCCTTCAGGCGGAATCACAATGCCCGCTTCGCCTTGAATCGGTTCAAATAAGAACGCCGCTGTGTTTGGCGTAATCGCCTGACGCAGCGCTTCCGCATCTCCGTAAGGGATTAGTTTGATTCCCGGAAGCATCGGGCCGAATCCTCTTTTATACTCGTCTTCAGAAGAAAGAGAAACCGCCAGCATCGTCCGGCCATGGAAATTTCCGACGCACGCAATAATTTCCGCCTGATTGTCCGCCACGCCCTTCACTTCATAAGCCCAGCGTCTCGCTGCTTTCACCGCAGACTCAACCGCTTCAGCCCCCGTATTCATCGGCAGAATCATTTCTTTGCCCGTCAGCTTAGCCGCCTTTTCGTAAAACGGTCCGAGCTGATCGTTGTGAAACGCGCGAGACGTCAGCGTGATTTTATCAGCCTGATCCTTTAACGCCTGAATGATCTTCGGATGTCTGTGCCCCTGATTCACCGCAGAATAAGCACTCAGCATATCCATATATTCATTGCCTTCCGGGTCCTTTACCCAAGCACCCAGCGCTTCAGAAATAACAATCGGCAGCGGATGATAATTGTTGGCACCGTAATGTGACGTCTGATCAATAATTTCTTTGGATTTTGATAAAGCTGGCATATTTGAATTCCCCCTTGTTTTCTGTTTCAACACTATATCCTGCTTTCCCTTTTTATAAATGCAAGTTTCGTGCCAACTCGCACATTCGTGTATTTTCTACAATATTCGAGGCAAGGGTGCAAAAATATTCAGATATTTCACGCGAAAATTTTTATAAAGTGCAAAATTCTTTTGCATATCCTCTCTATTCTTTTATAAAATAGAAGCAATATTAAGAAAATAAATGAGGGAGGTTTATACTTTGGTCAAAGACAGCGAATTCCTCACATTAGTGTTTCAGAGCATTTTGGATGAAATTGATGTCGGCCTGCACGTCGTGGACGAGCATGGAAACACGATTGTTTATAACAACAAAATGATGCAAATTGAAGATATGGAGAAGCAGGACGTCTTAAATAAAAACCTGATGGATGTATTTATGTTTTCGAAGCAGCAGGACAGCACACTTGTGCAAGCCCTCCAGGAAGGCAAAACGATCAAAAATGTAAAGCAGAGCTATTTCAATAATAAAGGCCAGGAAATTACGACAATCAATCATACATATCCGATCGTCCAAGACGGCAACATCAAAGGGGCTGTCGAAATTGCCAAGGACGTGACAAAGCTGGAACGCCTGATCAGAGAGAATATGCATAAAAAAGGAAACGCGACTTACACATTTGACAGCATTCTCGGCACCAGTCCGGCGATTCAGGACGTCATCGAAAATGCCAAGAGGGCGACCCGCACGTCTTCCTCAGTTCTACTCGCAGGTGAAACCGGCACGGGAAAAGAGCTGTTCGCACAAAGTATCCATAACGGCAGCGACCGATCAAGCGGCCCGTTCATTTCTCAAAACTGTGCGGCTCTGCCTGACAGCCTGGTGGAAAGCATCCTGTTCGGTACGAAAAAAGGCGCGTTTACAGGTGCCGTTGACCAGCCTGGCTTGTTTGAGCAAGCCCATGGCGGCACACTTCTGTTAGATGAAATCAACTCACTGAATCTGAGCTTGCAGGCAAAATTGCTGCGCGCCCTGCAAGAACGGAAAATCAGACGCATTGGTTCGACCAAGGATACACCGATTGACGTGCGCATTATCGCCACGATGAATGAAGACCCGATTGATGCCATTGCGGGTGAACGAATGCGCAAGGACTTGTATTACAGGCTGAGCGTCGTGACACTGATCATCCCGCCGCTTCGGGAACGCAAAGAGGACATTTTGCTTCTTGCGTCAGAGTTCATTCAGAAAAACAACCACCTGTTTCAAATGAATGTCGAACATATCAATGAAGATGTGAAGCAATTTTTCTTATCCTATGATTGGCCGGGAAATATTCGCGAACTTGAGCATATGATCGAGGGCGCGATGAATTTCATGACAGATGAACAAACGATTACGGCCAACCATCTGCCATATCAATACCGCATGAAAATCAAGCCGGCAGACATCTCGAAGCCGGAACCCGCAGGGCATCAGCCCGCCGCTGATTTGAAAGAAAAAATGGAGAGCTTCGAAAAATATGTGATCGAAAACATCCTTAGAAAACACGGCCATAACATTTCAAAAACCGCTCAGGAGCTCGGCATCAGCAGACAAAGCCTGCAATACCGGCTGAAGAAGTTTTCTCTGCACGCAAAATAAACCTATGTACATCATTAAAATAACAACCAGTAATCATACAGAACAAACCATAAAATAAACGCTGAAAATGGAAAGCTGACAAGCCCTTACACACTGTTTCACGTGTAACATCCATGTATTTTCTATGGAACGGGCGTGATCCCGTTCCGTTTTTTTTTGCATAAAAAAACAGCCTGGCATCAGTGCCAGACTGCTTTTATTAACTTCCTAACTGATCTGCGGAGGACAGCTTCACTTCAACGGATTTTTCTTTTCCGCCGCGGTAAAACGTCACCTTCACCCGATCACCGACTCTTTTCTGATAAAGCCGCTTTCGAAGATCCACAATATCATTTATTTTTTTCCCGTCAAATTCAGTGATGACATCCAGCTCCTTGAGTCCCGCTTTTCCGGCAGGTGAAAAGGCATCTACACCCATTATCACCGCTCCATTGGTCACGTGTTTAGGAAGCTTCAGCGTTTCATCCCAATGGTAGCTTGCAATGTCGCTTAATGATTTCATTTCAATTCCAAGGAACGGACGCTTCACTTTGCCGTATTTCTCTAAATCCTCTATCACCGGAATCACAAGCTTAGATGGAATGGACAGGCCAATCCCTTCAACCGCTGACTCCGCGATTTTCATTGAATTGATGCCAATGACTTTTCCGTCCATATTCAACAAAGCTCCGCCGCTGTTCCCCGGGTTAATGGCCGCATCGGTTTGCAGCACCTCTGCATTCCAGTCAGGCTGACCGTCATCATTGGAATCAACCGGAATCGCCCTCTCTGTTCCCGATATGACGCCCTGTGTGACAGAGCCTGCAAATTCAAGGCCTAACGGATTGCCGATCGCAATCACCGGTTCACCAGATTTCACTTTATCTGAATTGCCAAAATCAGCGACAGCTTTGATTTTATCGCTTTTCACCCGCAAAACGGCAAGATCCATCAGCTGGTCGCTGCCGACAAGCTCAGCAGACACGCGCGAACCGTCTTTTAAACTGATTTCAATTTGGGAAGCGCCCTCGATCACATGATGGTTGGTCACGACATAAGCAGAGTGGTCATTTTTCTTATAGATGACGCCTGAGCCGCTCCCAGCCTCACCGCTCTCTCCCCGTATATCTGATTTTTGGATGTTCACAACACCGACAACAGCCGGCGACACATTGCTGACAATCTTGGTGACCGCATTGTTGACACTGACATTCACCGTCCTGATTGATTCCCGGCCGTTGTAGTTCTGCTGCTGATCTAAAGCGCCCGTATCTAGCCCATCATTTGAAAGGTACGGCATGATGAACGCCATCAATACAGCGCCGACAATCACCCCAATCAGGCTTGAAAGAAAATAACCTTTTTTGCTTCTCTTCGGCTGTTCAGGAGTATTATGTTCTTCTTCACGCTCGTAATCCACCATATTCCATCCTTTCAGAGAACGTTGATATGGTTATATTGTGGATTAGAAACTCCTATAATAGTCATGTTACACAAGAAAAAATTATACAGCGCAAAGCGGAGTAGCCTTTTTCGGATCGGTATCAAACAAATCAAATGTTTCGCCTGTCACAAATCCTTTAGAAGCCAATGTCTGCTGGACAGACATTCTGGCCAGCTCTTTCATATTGTTGTCCTGACTCAAATGGGCGAGGTAGATACGAGACGTCTCGTCGCCGATGACATCAGTCATCGCCAACGCAGCATCTTCATTTGAAACGTGCCCGACGTCACTTAAAATCCGCCGCTTAATACTCCAAGGGTATCTTCCCATTTGCAGCATGCCGACATCATGATTGCTTTCAAAAACGAACACATTCGCCGAGCGGATAATGCCCTTCATCCGGTCGCTGACATACCCTGTATCTGTCATTAACGCGAGCTTGCGCCCATTACAATGAAACACATAAAACATGGGCTCTGCCGCATCGTGAGAGACGCCAAACGATTCTACATCAAGTCCGCCAAACGACTTCACCGTCTCCATCGGAAACTCAAACTTTTGATCGGTATCAATTTTGCCGATCTGGTTCTCCATCGCCTTCCATGTCTTCTCATTCGCATAGATCGGAAGCTTGTACTTTCTGGCGATGACGCCGAGGCCTTTAATATGGTCACTATGCTCATGCGTCACAAAAATGCCGTCTACATCATCCAGCTTACGTCCGATTTGCGCCATTAATCCGTCCATGGCTTTCCCGCTCAAACCGGCGTCCACTAAAAACGCGTGATCCTCTGTTTCCAGGTAAAACGCATTTCCCGTACTCCCGCTCGCAAGAACGCTAAATTGCAAGCTCATTTCAGTTCACTCCATTATTTTGATTGATCTGTATCTAAAATCGTACTCTCCAAAGCATTCACAGTAAAATACTCTTGCACTTTCTTTTTCTCGCCGTTCACTTTTTTATCATACTCCACCGTAACTCTCCATACCGGAGCCAGCACCTGCGTGCTTGTCAGCGGATATTGCGCCACATAGCCGAATTTGACACTCTTTATGGTGCAGTATTCTTTTAGTTGATTTTGATAGTACAATAATTCAACCGCATCAAGCTCAGTAATTAAGTTTTCTTTCTGAATCTGTTTAAAGGTTTCAAGCGTCGACTGCTCGTATGACACAACCTCGTTTTTATCATTTAAGTGCAAAATCACTTGTCCGATCATATTAGAGGAGTTGTCAGTCTTCTGATAAATGTAATGGCCTTCATACGTTTGGAAGTAAATGATTTCTTTTTTAGATTTATCCACCTTCCAAAACTTATATTTTTCACCATCTTGAATTTTAGAAGACACAAGCGCCTGTGCATCGTCCTCTATGTTTTTCTTTGAAAGGGCAATCGGGCTCGTAAACTTCATCTTTAAGTTCGTTACTTTATGATCATCACTAGGCATATCCATCATAGGCTTTTGATCCTTGAGTGATTCAATTTCATCCTTGGTGAAGACTTTTTGATTGGCTGTGATCCGATAGCCTTCTATCGCTTCTTTATCCAGACCTTCATACGTGATATGGTCTGCCTTCATGTCATGCTCTACATCATTTTTAATGACTTCATATTCTTTACTATTAGATTGCTTCTCAAAAAACTGATAGCCTAAGAAAATATCTAAAATGAGGAAGGCAACGATGAAGATTGTTTTTGTCTTATTCCACTCCATTGTCTGCCCCCTCCTTCGTCAATAATTCCTTCGTAATCGGCACCACTTTTCCATTTATTCTCATAGCCCAAACCGGTTCAAGCTCAACAAGAGGATCATCGTTGGTTGATGTTGAGATCATCTGATACGCAGGGAAAATCTGATCAATTTTGTCCGTATCATACGCCGTTTGTCTGGACAGAAGAGCCCTCACTTCCCTGCCGCTCATCAGCTGTGTCTCACTTGTTTTAATCGGATTGGTCCCAAGACTGTAGTTCGGCCGTTTATAGCTGAGAATATCGTCATTGGCCCATTGGACGGTGATTGCCGAAGTTCCGCCAAACGGTTTAGACATGCTGTTAATGACCGGGAGCTGATCCATAAAGATATAGAAGCTCAGCTGCTGGCTGTCGTTGATATTAAAAAATTGATAGTGATCCGTCCAGCTTCCTGTATCCTCTAGGTACTTCTGGCTCTTTTTGATTAATTCACCTGTTTGATACGAAGTGCTCTGCACTAAATTACGCTGCTGGAATTGAACCTGCCGCTGGGTCAGGCTGACATCTAAACGGCTGATGCCGTCCGTCAGTACATTTCTGTTATTATAATTCGAATCTTCTCTTACAATGCTCGGATCGCTGAACAGCGCTTGTTTAAAAGTGTTTGTTTTAATTGATTCCGTGACAAATTCCTTTTTATCCATCGTAAGCGATTTGTTCGGAAGCAAAAACTCTTTCTTTGTGCCAATCGAGAACAAGCTGTACGCAGGCATATTTGATTCTTTGTTTTTTAAATCGTTCATGATATTCCGGTAGTTTGCTGATTCAACCGTCACTTCCAGAATAAGCTGCTTGCTGTAAGATACCAAATAAATCTTCTTATTCGTTTTTGTTTCATCGAATGGGATCATAATATGATCAAACGAGCTGTATTCAAACGATTGATTGGACCATTTAAACAGCGTTTGAATAATATCAATAGGTATCGTGTCACTGAATTGCAGATCAAGCTTGGCAGCAGAACCGCCTCTTCCATAAAACCAGCTCTTAAATCCGGCCTTATCATATTGATCCGATATATCTTTAATGCCTTTTACATCCCAATGCGGCAAATCTGACCAGACTTCATCATAAAGCGTTTCATCATCGACCTTATAATGAGCCCCGTCATCATGAATAAACATTTCCCGCGGTTTTACCGTTTCAGACAGCTTTTGGGTATTTTTTTCAATTTTATGCTTCTCACGCACTGTAGACTCTGCTGATGACGAGTCTTCAGAAAAATTAGGCTGAAATGTCCATATACTCCATGTAAAAACAAGACTGATGACGACGAGTACCGTAAGTAATATTGTTTTTATATTTTCACGCTTCATCCCAATCATCCTCTTGTTCCTCTTTATATGGAAGAGTAAAAGTTATCGTTGTTCCTTTTCCTTCTACACTGTCTGCCCAAATATCTCCGCCGTGCGCCTGAACCATTTCCCTGGCAATAGCAAGTCCCAGACCGGTCCCGCCGAGCTTTCTCGTTCTCGCTTTATCAACCCTGTAGAAGCGGTCAAAGACTTTTTCGACATCCTTTTTCGGAATCCCGATCCCTTCATCCTTAACGCTGATATAGAGAAGTTCTTCCTCTTCATTTACGTCAATCGAGAAGGTGACATGTCCGCCTTCAGGCGAGTATTTTAAAGCGTTGGATATAATATTATCGAGCACCTGCGTAATTTTATCCTGGTCAATCTCCACATACAGGTTTCTGTCCGGCAGATTGCGGATAAATTCCACATGCTGCTCCTTCGTCATTTCAAAACGATCAATAATGAGCGACATAAATCGGACGATTTGAATCCACTCACGATTAAATTGATAATCCTTGCTGTCAAATTTAGAAAGCTGAAGCAAATCGTTTACAAGCCGAATCATCCGCTCTGTTTCATTCTGCGTCACCATTAAGAAACGCGGTGCAATGTCTTTATTTTCCCACGCGCCTTCCGCTAACGCCTCTAAATAACTGCGCATGGTTGTAAGCGGCGTCCGCAGCTCGTGTGATACATTTGCTACAAACTCTCTGCGCTCCTGGTCAATTTTCTCCTGCTCGGTTACATCGTAAATGACAGCAATTAAACCGTCGATTTTGCCATGCTCCCTTTGAATAACGGAGAAATTGACACGAAGCACTGTCAATTCATCGTCGCGCTCAATTTCGAGCAGCATAGAGTCCTGCTGTTCGACTAAATCTTCAAAAGTATAATTCTCTTGAATCCCCAGCAAGCTTGTAATCGGCATTTCCAAGGCTGTTTCACGTGAAACGTTCAGCAGCTCCAGCGCCGGGCTGTTCAAAAGAATAATCGCGCCGTTTCGGTTTGTGGCAATAACGCCATCCGTCATATAGGCAATAACAGAGGAAAGCTTTCTGCGTTCACCCTCTGTCATTGCCTGAGCATCTTCAAGCTCTCTCGTTAAGTGATTAAACGTTGTGGCGAGCTGTCCAATTTCATCATGTCCGTACTTTCTAACCTTCCTGGAAAAATTTCCTTTCGCAAGCTCCATTGCCTGCTTCCTCATATCTGAAAGCGGGTGGGTAATGGTTCTGGCCAGAAAAATACCGAGAAGGGCTGTCAAAACGAGGGCCAAGCCAGTGCCGGAGGCCAGTATCGTGTTGATGGTCTTCATTTGGCCAAAGACATCTTCCATGCTCGCTACTACATAAATCGCTCCGACAACCTCTTGGTTTTCAGTCGTAACGGGCTTTGCGGAAATGAGGACTCTTATTTTGCTTTTCGGGTCATAATATTTTCTAGAATAAGACTGTTTCGTAGAAAAAATTCTTTTGAAAATGAGATCCGTCGTTTGTTTCCCTGCAACTTCTTCTCCATATGGCCTTGAAGAGCCTACCACTTCATAGCTTTTATCAACAAAACTAATTTCCCGAATCTCATCACTCTTCGTAAAGTCATTCAAAATTCGGCTGACATCATCCTTAATGACGGTGCTGTCATTATCACTCTTATATTCCTGCTCAATATAATAAGAAAGGTTGTCGATTCGCTGATTAAGCGACTGTTCATAAGAGGTAATCAGCGACTTCTCTACCTGATTGACAAAATACACACCAATGACTTGCATCGCGATGATAATCAAAAGCACATAAATCAAGGTAATCTTAAATTGGATCGACCGAAAAAAACCAACCTTATTCATTGGGCATTAGTCCTGTTCTGGGTTTCTCAAGTAATAACCGACGCCGCGGCGTGTAACAATCCAATTTGGATGGCTTGGGTTGTCCTCAATTTTTTCACGAAGGCGGCGCACTGTTACGTCAACCGTTCTGACATCCCCAAAGTAATCGTAGCCCCAGACCGTTTGCAGCAAGTGCTCACGTGTCATGACTTGTCCGATGTGTTTTGCCAGGTAATGCAGCAATTCGAACTCACGATGGGTTAATTCAATCGTTTCATCCCGTTTTGACACTACATACGCGTCAGGGAAGATGACGAGGGAGCCGATATGAATGTCGTTGGAAGATGATTCTTCCTCCGCTGGCGCTGTTGTCAGCTGGCGGCGCAAGTTCGCTTTCACACGGGCTAAAAGCTCACGTGTGCTGAATGGTTTCGTAACATAGTCATCCGCGCCGATTTCAAGCCCGATGACCTTATCAATTTCTGAATCCTTAGCCGTCAGCATAATGATAGGCATATCGTATTTCTTTCTGACTTCACGGCATACTTCAACGCCGTCTTTATTCGGAAGCATAATATCTAAAAGAATTAAATCAGGCTGAATCTCTTCCACCATTTCAACGGCTTCATTTCCGTCATAGGCGCAATGCACTTCATAGCCCTCTTTTCTTAAGTTGAATTCTAATATATCTGCAATCGGTTTTTCATCATCTACTACAAGGATCTTTTTATCCATCATCTTTGATTTCCTCCTGCCGAATGGTCTTCATTTCATCTATATCACATTCGTTACATCACTTATGGCCCAAATAGAACAATGGGTCCTTGTCTATTATAACGGTTTAAGGTCAAAAGATAAAAAAAATAAAGGTTTAGAAAAAAACACATTTTTCACCTTCATCCACCAGTTGTCTATCTTTTGTCATGTTTTTCAACTTTTCTTAAAAAAGATAATTTAAATGAAACCTCCCCTCACCTGCGTGCGTCTTTTTATTGACGTCTTCTTCTTTGAACCGGCCGCAGGGCCGGTTCTCCCTTTTTCTTCTATTATAACACTCCGCATGTTTATCCTTTTTATAAAGAAAAAACGCACCTACGATTGCAGATGCGTTTGGTAAGTGGCTCGGGACGGAATCGAACCGCCGACACACGGATTTTCAGTCCGTTGCTCTACCAACTGAGCTACCGAGCCAAATCATTTATTTTTCTCTACTAAGTAAAGTAAAATGGCGGTCCGGACGGGACTCGAACCCGCGACCTCCTGCGTGACAGGCAGGCATTCTAACCAACTGAACTACCGGACCTTACAGTAATTTGTCTGGAGAGTTGTCGTGTCAACTCTCGCAGACAAATAAGGAATTTAGCAATAACGCTAAAGTAAATCAATGACCCGTACGGGATTCGAACCCGTGTTACCGCCGTGAAAGGGCGGTGTCTTAACCGCTTGACCAACGGGCCTTCACAAAAATGGTGAGCCATGAAGGACTCGAACCTTCGACCCTCTGATTAAAAGTCAGATGCTCTACCAACTGAGCTAATGGCTCTTAAGATGCGGATTTTTCATAGAGCAAAACGACTTGGATCAAGTTCTTATCTTGTACTCTATTGAAGCAGTTTCCGTAACAACGAGATTTATAATATCACGAACAAATAGAAGTGGCAATAACTTTTTTGGTTTTTTTTCATATTTTTTTCTCAGACCAACTTATCTGCAGTTTTCAAACAAAAAACAAGCCCCTGAAAACAGGGGCTTGCGGGTAGTCTGCTTAGTTCGCACGGTACACGCTGCGAAGGACATTTGTCTGTGAACGGTCTGGACCGACAGAGAAAATAGAAAGCGGAATGCCTGTCAGCTGAGACACACGCTCAAGATAGTGGCGCGCGTTTTCCGGAAGCTCGCTAAGGCTCTTCGCACCTGTGATATCTTCAGTCCAGCCTGGCATTTCTTCATAAACCGGTTCACATTCTGCAAGTTCTTTAAGGCTTGCAGGGAACTCTTCGATGACTTCTCCTTTGTAACGGTAAGCCACACAAATTTTCAGTGTTTCAATACCTGTTAACACGTCAATTGAGTTCAATGAAAGATCTGTGATTCCGCTGACACGGCGGGCGTGGCGGACAACGACACTGTCAAACCAGCCGACACGGCGCGGGCGGCCTGTTGTTGTTCCGTATTCACGTCCGACTTCACGGATTTGATCGCCGATTTCGTCTTTCAGCTCAGTCGGGAAAGGACCATCGCCGACACGAGTCGTATAGGCTTTTGAGACACCGACTACGTGCTGGATTTTTGTCGGGCCGACACCTGAACCGATGGTGACTCCGCCGGCAACCGGGTTAGATGACGTAACAAACGGGTATGTTCCTTGATCGATATCAAGCATAACCCCTTGTGCGCCTTCAAATAACACGCGGCGTCCTTCATCAAGCGCATCATTTAAAACAACGGATGTATCGCAGACATATTTCTTAATCTGCTGTCCGTATTCATAATACTCATCTAAGATATCTTCTATTTTAAATCCTTCTGTCTCGTACATTTTCTCAAGCAGACGGTTTTTTTCTTCAAGATTGCGTTCGAGTTTCTCCGCAAACGCGTCACGATCCAACAGATCGGCGATACGAATGCCGATACGGGCTGCTTTATCCATATAAGCAGGGCCGATTCCTTTTTTCGTTGTGCCGATCTTGTTTGCTCCTTTTCGCTCTTCTTCCACTTCATCCAACTTCAAATGATACGGCAGAATCACGTGAGCTCTGTTGCTGATTCTCAGGTTATCTGTACTGACGTTGCGCTCATGAAGATACGCAAGCTCTGTGACTAATGCTTTTGGATCCACAACCATTCCGTTTCCGATCACACACGTCTTATCTTTATAGAAAATTCCAGACGGGATTAAGTGAAGCTTGTATGTGACTCCGTCAAACTTGATGGTGTGCCCTGCGTTATTTCCGCCTTGATAACGGGCGATCACTTCTGCATTTTCTGACAGGAAATCTGTGATTTTGCCTTTCCCTTCATCGCCCCATTGCGTACCTACTACAACTACTGAAGACATGTCCGTGCACCTCCGTTAACCTTTCAAAAACGATTCTATTCAAACAAATCAAGTTTATCAGTGAAGAAACAGAAAGTCAATTGTAAATCCGAACATTAAATTCTTGTAAATCCAAATTCGTTCGCTTTAAATGACTTTAGAAGCGTTTTCTTAAAGATTTGCCTTGAAAAGCTCATGAAACTTTTATCCTTTAGCAGAGGAAAGAATCACTTGCCTGAAATCCCTTTTGTGTTCATGAACACGATCCGCCAGCCGTCTGGATCCTCAATTGTCACCCCTCCATGACTCCAGTACGGGTTCTCAGGTTCAGCCTCCTGATAGTCCATGCTTTTTAATTTTGCAGTGATGGCTTTGATGTCTTCTTCGCTCAGCACATAAAAGACGAGCAGGCTATCTGGGTGGGGAACGGGGGCTGTTCTTTCCTCTGCATGCTGGGTGAATTCCAAGTGGTAATCGGTATGCGGGAGGCCAAACATGACTCCGTCAAACCCATTATGCTGATGAAATTCACCAATTCGTTCTAAGCCCAGCCCTTCTTCATAAAAGCGAATGATCTGATCAAGCCGGCCCGTAGGTCTTGCTATCCGAATTTGCGCGGCATGAAATTGTGAAAAACGATTTCTCATTGTTACCCTCTCCTTTTTGTCTCATTTTATTAAAACGCTTTCATTTTTACATCCGCTAAGTGGCTGGTTCCTCTTCAGTCTTTTGGATGAGAAAACCCCAAGAAGAAGCTCTTGGGGTTTACGCGCCAGGCGGAACACCTGCGTCGTCAAAACGCCGTTCCAGGTTGACGAATTTATTGTATTCTTTTACGAACGCAAGAGACACGGTTCCTACCGGGCCGTTACGCTGTTTGGCAATAATGATTTCGATAATGTTTTTGTTCTCAGATTCTTTGTCATAGTAGTCATCACGGTAAAGGAACGCGACAATATCCGCATCCTGCTCGATACTTCCTGATTCACGGATATCAGACATCATCGGACGTTTATCCTGACGCTGCTCAACGCCACGTGAAAGCTGAGAAAGCGCGATAACAGGGACTTGAAGCTCCCTGGCGATCGATTTCAGTTCACGGGAAATTTCTGATACTTCCTGCTGACGGTTATCCTTTGAACGTCCGCTTCCCTGAATCAATTGCAAGTAATCAATCAAAATCATGCCAAGGCCGCTTTCCTGCTTCAAACGGCGGCATTTGGCGCGGATTTCACTGACACGGATACCCGGTGTATCATCGATATAAATCCCGCTGTTGGACAGGCTTCCCATCGCCATCGTCAGCTTGCCCCAATCTTCTTCGGTCAGATTTCCTGTACGAAGATTTTGGGCATTGATATTTCCCTCGGCACAAAGCATACGCATAACGAGCTGCTCGGCACCCATCTCAAGACTGAAAATGGCTACACTCTCGTCGGTCTTCGTCGCTACGTTTTGCGCGATATTCAAGGCAAAGGCCGTTTTCCCTACTGACGGACGGGCAGCCACAATAATCAAGTCATTGCGCTGGAATCCGGCAGTCATCCGATCAAGCTCAGAAAACCCTGTCGGAATCCCGGTAATATCGCCTTTTCGATTGTGAAGCTGCTCGATGTTATCATACGTCTGAACAAGGACATCCTTGATATTTTGGAAGGCGCTTGTATTTTTGCGCTGCGCCACTTCCATAATCGTTTTTTCCGCTTCACTGAGTAAATCTTCGACCTCGTCCTCGCGGGTATATCCGTCCTGAGCGATGGTTGTCGCTGTTCTGATTAATCGGCGAAGAATTGATTTTTCCTCAACGATCTTTGCGTAATATTCTATGTTAGCCGCTGTCGGCACCGAGTTTGCGATATCAGTCAGATACGATATGCCTCCCACTTCTTCCAGCAGGTCCGTGTTGGCAAGCTCTGACGTCACCGTAACTAAATCAACCGGTTCACCGCGGTCTCCGAGCACCAGCATCGCATTATAAATTTTTTGGTGGGACATTCTATAGAAATCATCTGGAATCAATACCTCTGAAGCCAGTGTTAAAGCAGACGGCTGTAAAAAAATAGCGCCTAACACGGCTTGTTCGGCTTCTATATTTTGCGGCGGCAGCCGATCATTCAGAAGGTCTGTCATGCTAAGCACCGTCCTCTCATTAAAAAATCTCCAAACTCCATTTTACCATTTATCCAGAAAAAAAATAGAAAAATTCTTTGTTTCCCATTTTTTTCAGTCAGCAGATTGGATAGTTTCGGACAGTGCCAGGCTGGGAAAAAAACTGATAAAACTTGAGGGAGGAATGAATGATGCTGAAAAAATACGCCGTAACACCCAACGTCGATGCGGACGGCTGGTTTATCAAAGTGGAGAATGTGGCGCCTACAGCTTTATACACCTCAAAAGACGCCGCTATTGAAAAAGCGAAGCAGGTAGCCAAAGAGAACAGTCCGGCGAAGCTTGTGATTTATGACCAGCATAAAAATGTGGAAGATGAATTCTCTTTCTAACAAACTGAAAGCCTTCGCTGCCGCGGGGCTTTTTTTAGCGGGTACGACACGCTATTCCATCCATTTGAATCCAATACGCATCATGAGATCCGCCGCCTTTTGATACAGCTCCCACTCTTCAAAGGAAGCAAATTTCCCCATCAGCTCCTGAAGCTTATGCCGCAATGCAATATATTCTTCCAATGTGACAGCTTTCTCTGTGTCTATCTGTTGCTCATACAGCATTTGTTTTAATAATGATAACGGTTTGTTCATGATGAACCCTCCTTATCTCTTTTATAAGGGGCATTTTCAGAATGCACCATCCCTTTGTGATATCTTCTTACGTTCCGCATCTGATTCTTGTACAATGGACAAAAGAGAGGAGGGATCTTTGTGAGACCTTTGCAAATTTCTGCTGAAACTGCACAAAAGCTTGCAGAGTCTTTGAATCTGCCGCTTGAGCAGATCATGCATATGCCTCAGCATATTCTGCTTGCCAAAATGGCTGAATTGCAGAAAGAGGACAAATCATAACCTGCACTCGCATACTTGCTTACATGTATCGGAATGATATTAAGTATATGTTAGAAAAGAGGAGTAACTGCTTTGCCACATCCACAAAATAAAAAAATCCAATCGTTTTGGCTGATTGCCGGTATTATCTTTATCGCGTTTAACTTAAGACCCGCAATCACTTCAGTCGGGCCGGTCATCAGCTCCATCAGGACCGAGCTGCACATGTCCAATGGGGCAGCCGGTTTTTTGACCGCACTGCCGCTGCTTTCGTTTGCCGTTCTTTCTCCGCTCGCGCCTAAGCTCGGACGGCGCCTCGGAAATGAGCGAACCTTATGGCTTGGTCTCCTGATACTGTTTATCGGTGTTTTGATTCGATCTGCCGGCTATACCCCCGCTTTGTTTTTCGGAACGGCACTCATCGGAATCGGAATTGCGATCGGAAACGTACTTTTGCCAAGCTTAATCAAACATAAATACCCTGAAAAGCCAGGGATCATGATCAGCCTGTATACGACATCAATGAATATATTCGCTGCTTTAGCATCAGGTCTCAGCGTTCCTTTAGCGTCCCAGTTGGATGGCGGATGGAAACAGGGATTTCTTTTATGGGGAGGCTTGGCATGTCTAGCCTTGCTGATTTGGCTACCTCAGCTTCGCCATCGGGATGCGTCCAACCAGACGCCGCAGCTTAAAACCAGTCCGATTTGGGCTTCCAAAGTGGCATGGTTTGTCACCATCTTCATGGGCCTGCAATCATTTTTATTTTACAGCAGTATCGCCTGGTTTCCTGAGATTCTCCGTTCACACGGGATTGATACGTCAACCGCCGGATGGCTGGTATCACTCATGCAATTTGCGAGTCTGCCTTCCACTTTTCTGACACCGGTTTTAGCTGACCGCGTGAAACATCAGCGCGGTATCGTTGCAGCGCTGACCGCAGTCTATCTGATCGGTCTATGCGGATTATTAACAGGCGGCAGCCATGCTATGCTTGCCATCTGGATGGTGATTATCGGTATCGGACAAGGCTCCAGCATTAGTCTGGCACTCACTCTCATTGGACTCCGCAGTGAAAATGCGTATCAGGCTGCAGCGCTTTCAGGTATGTCACAGTCATTTGGCTACCTTCTTGCAGCCGTCGGGCCGATCTTTGTCGGGTATCTCTTTGACCAGACACATTCATGGACAATGCCGATTGTGCTTCTTATTGCTGCTTTAATCGTCATGGGAACAGCAGGACTCGGGGCAGGACGCGATCGATACGTCCTTCAGACAGAGAGAAAGAGAAATTCAGCGTAGAAAAAGGGCGGGGAAGATGTCTCCGTCTCTTTTTTTATGAAAAAGCTGTCAGACATTCCTTGAATCTTTATGGTTTATTCATAAGTTTTTCATATTTGTTTTTTACAATAGGACATCATAAAGAGGTGAAAAACGATGAAAACCAAACGTTTCGACACGGTCCTTATTGTTATTTTGCTTGCAGCGGCTTTTCTCAACACCTATCACATTTGGCAGGATGACGCCGCGAACCAATACTATCTGGCAGCGGTGAAAAGCATGACGCAGAGCTTCCACAATTTCTTCTATGCGTCATTTGACCCTTCCGGATTTGTAACAGTTGATAAGCCGCCTGTTGTTTTATGGATTCAAACGATTTTCTCGCTGATCTTTGGTGTTCATACGTGGAGTGTCATCATTCCTCAGGCTCTCGCCGGGGTTGGATCGGTATTCCTTCTGTACAGAATGATCAAACCGACATTTGGCATTGGAGCGGCCCGCGCCGCCGCACTTGTCATGGCGCTGACACCGATCGCAGTCGCCGTCAGCCGGACAAACAACATTGACAGTATGCTTGTCTTTACCTTATTGCTCGGTTCATCATGCCTGCTTCGGGCGGTCAAAGAAGGCAAGCTCGTTTGGCTTCTGACGGCATTTGGCCTGATCGGCCTTGCATTTAATATGAAAATGATGCAAGCCTTTATGGTATTGCCTGCATTTGTGTTATTCTACCTGATTGCTACTCGGGTTTCGCTAAAGAAAAGAATAGGTTCGCTGATTCTGTCTCTTATCCTCCTGACCGGTATATCGCTCTCATGGGCGGTTATTGTGGATTCAACATCCTCCTCCAGCCGGCCGTATATCGGAAGCAGCCAGACAAACTCTGTGTTAGAACTCGCCTTCGGATATAACGGCACAGAGCGGCTGCTTGGGCAAACCACCGGCCTTGCACGCGGTGATATGAATGGCGCAGGCGGCAGTAACATGCAGAATAATGGCACGATGCAAGCGCCAAATCACAATGAATCCTCTGACGGAACCTCTTCATCTCAGAACAGAAACAGCAAGGCAGATGGAAATCAAAACAGCACCGGTTCCTTCGGGGGCAATGCACAGGCTCCTCAGCCGCCTTCTGGACAAAGCGGCGCTTCCAATGGAGGGGGAGGCACACCTCCAACAGGCGGACCAGGAAATGGAGGACCCGGCGGTGGCGGCGGAAAAAGCATGAACATGTTCGGCACAGGTGATGCAGGACTGCTTCGTCTCTTCCAATCTGCTCTTTCCGGCCAGATCAGCTGGATGCTTCCATTCGCATTGATCGGATTACTAGGTGTAATTGTCAGCTGGTACCGTGATCGCCGCGGTCAGGCTACAGAAATGAAAGAAACGATATTCTGGACAGCATGGCTCTTACCTGTGGCAGGTTTCTTCAGCATCGCGGGATTCTTCCACCAGTATTACTTGATTATGCTGGCACCGCCGATTGCCGCACTTTCCGGTATCGGATGGTATACAATGTATCGCTTATACAAAAACAATAAAGATTGGGCAAGCTGCCTGCTGCCAGCGGCCGTCTTCATCACAGCCGCATTCCAAGTCTATATGTTAAGTGCTTATACAAGCCAAATCGGCAGTGGTTGGATGTATGTACTCGGACTCGCAGGACTCGGCATCACCATTGCTCTGCTCATGTTCAAAAGCAGCAAACAGCTAATCATTGTCAGCTTATGCGTGCTGCTGCTCGCACCAATCTACTGGTCAACAACGCCGCTTTTATACGGGGGCAACAGCGTTCTTCCTGAATCCGGCCCGCAGCTTAAAAGCTCGGCAAACGGAGGAAACATGTTCTCCTCAGAAATGGACACCGGTCTCCTGTCTTATCTGAGGGAGCATAATACCGGCGAAGAGTATTTATTTGCTACGTTGACAACCGTAACGGCTGCGCCATATATCATCAATACAGATGAATCTGTCATGGCACTCGGCGGCTTCAACGGCACAGATCCGATTCTGACTGTCTCTGAGCTGAAAAAACTGGTCAATGAGGGCAAAGTGAAATACTTCCTGCTATCAGAAACTAACTCAGGCAATACTGAACTCGTTTCTTGGATCAAGAAACACGGCCAAGAAATATCTTCTGACGAGTACAGCAGTTCCACGAGCAGCACAAGCAGCCTGCAAGGCATGAAAGGTGGACCTGGCGGAGAAAGCCGGCAAACCCTTTATCTCACAGAATAAAAAAAGAGGCTTGGATCAATCCAAGCCTCTTTTCTATTAAGCTTCTTCTTTCACATGTACCTTTAACACAGCCTGCACCTCAGGATGCAATTTCACAGGAACGTTTGTATATCCTAACGCACGGATGCCGTCCGGCAGTTCCAGCTTCCGCTTATCCACTTTAATGTTATGGTCTTTTTGAAGCTGTTCAGTAATTTGCTTGCTTGTGACAGAGCCGAACAAACGGCCGCCTTCACCTGATTTCGCGCTGAGCTCAACAGTCAGTTTTTCTAATGTTTCTTTTAAACTCTTTGCCTGCTCAAGCTCTGCGATGGCTTCTTTTTTCTCTTTCTGCTTTTGACCGTTTAGTACACTGATGTTTGACGCGTTCGCTTCAACCGCGAGGCCTTTTTTAATCAGAAAGTTATGCGCATAACCGTCTGCTACGTTTTTCACTTCGCCTTTTTTTCCTTTTCCTTTTACATCCTGTAAGAAAATAACCTTCATCTTTGTACGCCTCCCTCAAAATACTCATCTATGGCGCCCTTCAGCCGCTCCAGCGCTTCTGTTACTGAAATGCCGGATAACTGAGTCGCCGCATTTGTTAAATGTCCTCCGCCTTCCAGCGCCTCCATGATGATCTGAACATTCACATCGCCAAGAGACCTCGCACTGATACAAACAGTTTGTTCATCACGTCTTGCTACCGCAAATGAAGCCTCAACCTCGCTCATCGACAGCAGTGAATCCGCAGCCTGCGCAATCAGCACTTGATCGAAATATTCATCCTCATTCTCAGGCAGAGACGCAATCGCGATGTTCTCTTTATAGAGGGCCGTATGCTGGATCAGCTTCGCCCGTTTAATATAGGAATCAACGGTTTCTTTGAGGAACTTCTGCACAAGCACCGTATCGGCGCCTTTCGCTCTTAAATATGAAGCTGCATCAAAGGTCCGCGAGCCCGTGCGGAGTGAAAAGCTCTTTGTATCCACTATTATACCAGCTAATAGGGCGGTTGCTTCAATCATATTGATTTTTAAGCGCTTCGGCTGATACTCTAGCAGCTCTGTCACCAATTCCGCTGTTGATGAAGCGTACGGCTCCATATAGACGAGCAGCGGGTCTCTGATAAATTCTTCGCCTCTGCGGTGATGGTCGATGACCACAATATGTTCAATTTTGTTTACCAGCCGTTCTTCCATGACAAGCGACGGCTTATGTGTATCCACGATGACAAGCAGCGTGTCGTCATTGGCAATTTCCATCGCTTCTTCAGGCGTAATGAACCTTGACCACAGATCTTCATATTTTTTGATTTCCTCAATCAAGCGCTGCACACTTGAACCGATTTGATTCGGATCAATCACAATAAATCCATCTTTGTTATTTGCCTGTGACACCTTTAATATCCCGATCGCCGCGCCGATAGAATCCATGTCGGGGAATTTGTGTCCCATGATAATCACATTGCTGCTTTCAGAAACGATTTCCTTTAAAGCATGAGAAATCACGCGGGCGCGCACCCTTGTTCGCTTCTCCATCGGGTTTGTTTTACCGCCGTAAAACTTCACTTTACCGTTTGGCAGCTTAATGGCTACCTGGTCTCCGCCGCGTCCCAGCGCTAAGTCCAGACTGGATTGCGCCAAATCGCCAAGCTCCTTCAACGATGAGACCGAAGCTCCTATACCAACGCTTAAGGTCAGCGCAACGCCGTCAAATGAAGTTTTTTCCCGTACCTCATCCAGAATCGAAAACTTCGAATTTTCAAGTTCGGTTAAAATGTGTTCATTAAGCACAGCGATGAAACGTTCGGATGAAGTCCTTTTCAGGAATATTCCATACTCCTGCGCCCAAGCGTTGAGCAAAGATGTCACTTGGCTGTTCATCGTGCTTCTCGTCTGGTCGTCTAATCCTTGGGTCACATCATCATAGTTATCAAGGAAAATATAGGCCAACACAGTTCTTTCATTTTCATATTGCTTTTCAATCTGTATCTGTTCCGTCACATCGAAGAAATAAAGCAGACGCTCATCCCGTTTGATGACCACTTTAAATTTTCGGTCATTCAATGTAACCGTTTCCGATTCTACCTCTTGTTTGATGAGCGGCACAACTGATTCACAAGTATCATAAAGTGATCTCCCCACTAATGTACTTTCATTAAAGCAAGAAGAGAGAAACGGATTTGCCCATTCTATATAGTATTGATCATTAAAAAGCATGATGCCGATCGGCATTTCCATCAATGCCTCTTCACCGACTTTTTTCAACCTGTAGGATAACGTAGAAATATAAGCGTCAATCTCTTTTCGAATAAGAGAATCCGCGCGTTTTATAAAAAACAGTATAACTGCAAGCAGCAACACTTCGACGGTTCCTATGATCCAGTTAAAATAAAAGCTGATGAGGATTGTAATGATTGACAAAGTAATCAATGCATAGATGGGATACCGAAACAACGGTTTTTCATAAAAGCTTGGCATTTCTATCACTCCCCACCATGTGAGTACAACTCATATTCACTTCACCTTATTCCTTATGTTAAAGCCCATGTCCATAACGCCTAAAATGCGAATGGCTGCCATAAAAATCGGATGCAGCAGACCAAGAATGACTGCAATGACGGCGACTGCCTTCGGATATTTTTTCTTATGGCAATAGAAAAAGATAAATGATAAACCCTGGATAAAAATAAGAAACCCGAGTATAAACTCCCCATTTAAAGCGATAGAGTACAGCATTTGGCCTTTTTCTAAAGGCAGAAATGAAAGAATGACAATCAACAAATACAGTACTACCACACTTTGCGGAAACTTCAACTCTCTAAAAGGCTTTAGACTAGGAATATCGGGGGAGAATCGCCTTAAGAGCGGCTTAGCGATAAGGTAACTGAGGAAAGAAAAAATGGCTCCTACCATCACGATAGCTGTTGGAAAAAGATATTGAACCGTACTCAATTGTTCTTTCATCAGTTTCATTTGTTTCTCAAGCTCTTCAGCATTACCCGATTGTTTCAAAACGGATTCAACGATATCGAGTGATTGCCGGTATTGTGTCATTGCTTCATCAATGATATTGATACCCAAAAACTGAATGCTTATCACAAAATAGAACACGATACAAAGCATATAAATAAGGGCACCCGAAATAATAGCATGACCGGGTTCTCTTTTTTTGAAAAAATGCCCCATGGCAATGCCCGCACAAGCTGACATAAAAGCTACAATAAGTCCGTTAAAGGACCCGACAATAAAGACAACAGGAAGACTGACAGCGCCCATCCATAATCCTAATTTCAATCCGTGTCTGATCGTATAAAGGATCATAGGCAGCGGCAGTGCAAATAACAGAATTGTTCCAATCAATGGAACATAAACGACCAACAATGTGATGATCGCAAACAAACTGATTAAAATAGCACTTTCCATTAATGCTCTTGTTTGTTTCACTTAGTCACCTCGTATCATACTGAACATACGAATAGAAAAGAGCAGCATAAACGACTGCTCTTTTTTTCATCGCCGCAACATGTTTTGCACCAATGTTTTCATATCATCTCTAAAATTACTTTTATATTTTAACATAAGTCCAAATCGCAAGTAAAATGACGTCAATGTTTCATGTGAAACATTGCAAACGAAAAGACATTCTTTAAAAGAATGCCCATCACTTCTTATTCTTTATCATCCATAAAACCAGAAGTTTCTTTGTTTTTCTTCTTCGTTTTTCTGACATACACAAATATTAAAATCACAAGTAAAAGGGTTGTTGCTTGCAGAACGCCGCTGCTAAACAAGAAAAAGTTCTTTATCATGTCCCACATCGTGTTTCACCTCTTTTTGGATGTTCTCAACCCGTATCCTATATAAGGTGAGTTTCCCTTTTTAAAAACTTCAAAACATCATGAACAACATTGAACGTTGGGCATATGCTGATACAGAATCTGATTGATAAAGGAGATTTGTTACATGGATGAACGCAGAACGTTGGCTTGGCATGAAACATTAGAGATGCATGAGCTGGTTGCTTTTCAGGCAAACGGGCTCATTAAACTGAAGAAAATGATTAGAGAAGTTAGAGATCCTCAGCTCAGACAGCTTTATAGCGTGTCCATTCAGGCCGTTGAGCAAAACTTAAAAGAGCTTCTCCCATTCTTCCCTCAGGCGCCGATGCCTCGCGATGATGAAGAAGAAGAACGCGCGGATAACCCATTTTACAGCGGTGACCTGCTCGGCTTTGCCAAAACATCTGTCCGCAGCTATGCCATCGCAATTACAGAAACAGCAACACCTCAATTGAGAACCGTACTTGTCAAACAGCTAAACGCTGCCATTAAGTTGCATGCGCAGGTTTATCAATACATGTATCAGCATGGATACTACCCATCTTACAACCTTTCTGAGCTGTTAAAAAATGACGTCAGAAACGCCAATAAAGCCATTTCGATGAAATAAAAGAAGCAGCAAAGGCTCTCCCTTTGCTGCTACTTCTGCTGTTCTTTTAATAAACTGTTCGAACGACGCGCCTCCAGTACTTCTCGATTGGCGTCGCCCCATTCTTTCATTTGCAATACAATCGGCTCAAGCGTTCGCCCGAATTCTGTCAGAGAATACTCAACCTTGGGCGGCACCTGGTGATAAACTTCGCGATGAACAATGCCATCCGCTTCAAGCTCCCGAAGCTGCAGGGTCAGCATTCGTTGGGTAATACTCGGGCAGATTTTGCGAAACTCATTGAACCGTTTCTTGCCTTCTATCATGTGATAAAAAAGGATTCCTTTCCACTTTCCGCCAATGACATCTAGTGTAAATTCAACTGGACAGCCTTCTTTGTTCGGATAAATATTATTTTTTCGGCTCATGTTCGCCCCTCCAATAGTACCTTTTTTGATACTACAGATCATTTTGCAACTGACCTACCCAGTATTTTACACACCTTTCCTCTTCCACTCAAAAAAAATGCTTTTTATTCACATCAATTTTTAAGGGTTTGCATGATTACACCCGCAGCAAGACGTGTTAAACTATAAAAAGAATGTTTACACTACTTAAAAAAGGATAAGGAGTTATCATGGAAAAAATACTTATTTTCGGACACCAAAATCCAGACACAGATACGATTTGCTCTGCTATTGCTTACGCTGATTTAAAAAACAAACTCGGTTTTAACGCTGAGCCTGTCAGACTTGGACAAGTCAACGGCGAAACTCAATATGCGCTTGATTACTTCAAACAAGAAAGCCCTCGTCTTGTAGAAACAGCTGCAAACGAAGTGAACGGCGTTATCCTTGTTGACCACAACGAACGCCAGCAAAGCATCAAGGATATTGAAGACGTTCAGGTTCTTGAAGTCATCGACCATCACAGAATCGCAAACTTCGAAACAGCTGAGCCGCTTTACTATCGTGCTGAGCCTGTCGGCTGTACGGCTACAATCTTAAACAAAATGTACAAAGAGAATAACGTAACAATCGAGAAAGAAATTGCCGGCCTTATGCTGTCTGCTATCATTTCTGACTCTCTGTTATTCAAATCTCCAACTTGCACTGATCAAGACGTAGCGGCAGCAAAAGAACTTGCTGAAATCGCTGGCGTAGATGCTGAAGAATACGGCTTAAACATGCTGAAAGCCGGCGCTGACTTAAGCAAAAAAACAGTTGAAGAGCTGATTTCTCTTGATGCAAAAGAATTCACACTCGGCAGCAAAAAAGTCGAAATCGCACAAGTCAACACAGTTGATATTGAAGATGTGAGAAAGCGCCAAGCTGAGTTAGAAGCAGTGATTTCTAAAGTTGTGGCTGAGAAGAACCTTGATCTGTTCCTTCTTGTCATCACAGACATCTTAGAAAACGATTCACTTGCACTTGCAATCGGTAACGAAGCGGACAAAGTGGAAAAAGCGTTCAACGTCACATTAGAAAACAACACAGCCCTTCTTAAAGGCGTTGTTTCTCGTAAAAAACAAGTCGTTCCTGTGTTAACAGACGCGATTGCAGAATAATAAAAAAGCATCCCGCTCCCGGGATGCTTTTCCTCATTCGCCAAGCTTTTCAATTTGCCCCATTACATCAGTCATTTGCTTAGTGTTTTGGATCAATTCGGATTGCTCCAATTCCTCAAGCGATACCTTTCCTTCTTCCACTTGATGCAAGACGTCTTCCGCACTTTTTTGCAAAGTTTCGTTATGCTCCTGCAGGGTGTTGTGAAGCTCCGCTGCGGCATCAGGCGGGGTTAATTCATTAAAATCAGCCGCTGCCTTTTGAATGGACTCAAGCTGTGTCTCTAGTTTTTCTTTCGCCTCAGTGTCATTTACAGCTTCCTCAGCTAATGCAGGCGCTTCCTCTGCAAACGTCTTCACCTTTTCCACATAAGCTGACGCTTCATTTGTATAATCCAGCCCGTCATTCACCTGATCCAGTATTCCGCATCCGCCTGCCCCCAAAAGACCAGCGCCGGCCAAAACCGTCAGAACCATTTTCTTCATTGTTTGCCCCCTTATCGTTTCTTCTTCATTTTTTCTTTTAAGATCGGAATCAATTTCTCTTTCGCTAATGGCAGCCCCTTCTTCACCAATTCATGTTTCAGCCATTTCTTCAGCTTAGACATCGTAAATCTCCTCTCCCTTTTTTGATAAAAATGAAAAAAACTCCACCGATTTGGTGAAGTTCAGAAACAAAAAGACCTTCACCAAATCAGATTTGGCAAAGGTCTCGCTAACAATTAAATTGCCAGCAAAGCCGAGGACACCTTGTCCCGTAATGACGACTTTACTGTGAAAGCTACTCCCCTTTGGAGTGTTCATTTTTATTACTTTCATTCTAAAGCAATGGGCTTTTCCAGTCAAATTCCTGCTGTTCGTTTACATAAAAGAGAGCTGTGGTATTTAAAATTTGAATGGTATTTACATCCGGAGATCATGCTATGACAGAGGAGGTTTTCATCATGAGTCAAGAGCGCGTGAAACGGCCCGGGCATACCAGATGGTATATATCTTCGTTACTGAGCGGCATTATCATTCTTAATTATTTTGATCGAGTGGCCATTTCTGTAGCTGCCCCGGCGATACAAGATTCGTTTCACCTCACAGCAACTGAACTCGGCATTGTGTTTTCGATTTACACATATTCGTACACACTGATGCAGCTGCCCGTCGGAAGTTTATTGGACAGGTTTGGCGTGGCCTGGGTCACAAGAATCGGAATGACGGTTTGGAGCATTTTAACGATCATTCTCGCTTTTTTACAAGGAAAACTGCTCTTATATGTGTTCCGTTTTCTCATTGGGCTGACAAGCGCATCGGCGTTCCCCGCCGCTTCCAAAGCAACCGCTCTATGGTTTCCGCCAAGCGAACGGGGTCTGGCGAACTCACTGTTTGATTCAGCCGCCAAATTTTCAAACGTAATCGGAGCGCCGCTGGTCGCCTTTCTCGTCACAACATTTGACTGGCGGGTCGCCTTTTTAACGATCGGATGCATCAATGTGCTGTTTACCATCTTTTTCTGGCAGTACTACGAGCAGCCCGAACGGCACAAACGCATTTCCAAAAGCGAATTAAACTATATTCAGAAACACAATACAATCACAACAGAACAAATCCCTTACAAAACGGGTCCGCTTTTAAAAAAGCTTTTCACTAATCGTAAAGTATGGGGCTTAATGATCGGATTTACGGGGTACGGCTATACATTCAACCTGCTGCTTACATGGCTTCCGACTTTCTTTAAGCATACATACGGAATGGATCTCATGTCATCCGGTTTATTCACCGCCGTGCCGTGGCTGATCTCAACCATTTCCGGCATTGTGGTCGGCGGCTGGCTCGTCGATTACCTTATCAAAAAAGGCTATTCCAACACCAAGGTGTACCGAACCGTGATCATTGTAGGGATGAGCTTCGGCTTTTTCTTTTTAGGCTCCATTTTGACGAATAATATCACCGTCGCGATTATCTGCATTTCAATCGGCCTCGCCGGCGTTTCTGCAACGGCTCCGGTCGGCTGGTCCATCTCCGCAGAACTGGCCCCGATTGGCGCCGTTTCCATGCTGAGTTCCATGGTAAACCTGGCAAACAACCTATTCGGAGGCATAATCGCCGCTTCACTCACGGGATATTTGTTTGATGTGACAGGTTCCTTTACGCTCAGCTTCCTGGTTGCCGGTTTTGTATTGCTGCTTGGGCTGATTTTTTACGTATTTGTGCTGGGAGATGTGAAAAGAATTAAGTTGGAGTAAAGAGTGCTTGTGTTGCAAGCACTCTTTTCTTTGATCATAAAACGGCTTTCTCGGGGGCTATATCCCATTCTCACCGGGTAAAAATAACATCATTTTTATTCTTGACTCCAACCAAAGGTAAGGCCTCATAGTGATAGAGGAAGGAGGGATTGAGCTGTGAAAGTAACAGTAAAAGAACTGTCGCACATTGCGAACGTGACAATCAAAACGCTTTATCATTACCACAAAATCCGCTTGCTGGTCCCAAAAGAAATCAGCGAAGCCGGGTATCGGTACTATGGTGCCGACGAGCTAAAAAGACTGCAGGAAATCCTTTTTTACAAAGAATTAGATATTCCTTTGTCAGAAATAAAAAGGTTATTAGATGAGGATGCTGACAGAACTGGCACATTAGAAAAGCAAAAAAAGCTGTTTGAAAAGAAAATTAAAAAGTACCATCGCTTCGTTCAAACGGTCAATACGTCTTTAGAATACACAAGAAGAGGTGAGAACATGGATCATAAGGTCATGTTTAAAGGATTTGAAACCGCTGACGAATGGAAACAATCTTTAGCGGAACAAAATGACCATTTAAAAGAGCATTACGATTTTGAAGTAGATACCCACGCTGTCAATGTAGATGAAATGAACAAAATGGCGATAGAGGCAAAACATTTTCTTGATGGAATGGCTGATTTTTTAAGAAGCGGTGTCACGTATCATGACCCTGCCGTGCAAGAGCATGTCATGAATCATATTACGTTCCTGAATCAAAACGGACATCCGACAAGCAAAGAAGATTACGTAAAACAAACACGATTTTTTATGCAGGATGATTTCCATCGAGGAATGTTAGAAGAGCAGCAAACCGGTTTATCTTATTATCTGACCGTCGTTGCAGAACACCTGTAGCGTGAGTCTTTGCGACTACGCATTCTCTCTGCTCAAGTTGCGGCACCGCCAACAATCGATACATTCTGCCGGTCAACGCCAAAATTCCGCCCGTTCCATTTCAATACGGTTTGAACATATCCCAATGAGTCAGCGTTATATCTTCCGGCGATCCGCTGATACGCCAGCAATTCGTATACGCCGTCTCTGTTGAAATCAACCGGATACAAGCCGGATAAAGGATTGACCCAGCCTTCTATCGGCGCTTTTAAAACACCCTGATTCGTATAAATTTCATTCAAATAGTCTCTGCCTTTGTAAGTAAGATCCAGTATATACTGTTCATGCTGGCGTTGACTGATCACGCTCGCTTTATATTGATTTTGATAGCTCACACTGTACTTGAATTCATCATTAAAAGAATCCGAATTGAAAATCTGTCTGAACTGCCGGTTCATATAGGCAAACACATACGCATAGATAGAGCCTCCGCTTCCCCCGGTATCGATTACAACAGCCACATCTTCCGTTTGATTGCCTGTCACATCAGCCAGAAAAAGTGACGGATTGTATCCGATATTGTTATGAAGCTGGATTTGCCGTTCCTGATGTGTTTTGCCGTCACGTATCACCAAAGTGATATTTCTCCATAGCGGACTGCCTGACGTTTGATTGCCAATAAGGAAGACTTCATCAGCGACTCCATCTCCCGTCACGTCACCCCGCGCTGCAGTAATAATGGCGCGCGAGAAAACGGGCTGCCTATAGGCATATGGATACTGGTAAAGCGTTGATTCTCCGGCATGATAAACCCAATAAGGTGCCATTCTGCTGTTGTATGGATTCAATTGAATTCACCCTTTCCTATTCACCTTCATGAATCATTATATGCAGGAAAAGTACACAGCAGATCACATGCAGCCCGTCTTGTTTCAGAATGTCACGAAAATGAATGTCAATGTAGAGGAAGGGCCTGTAAAAAGAACCGGTGCGCTTGGTCCGATTCTATCTGTCTATATAAGAGATCCAGATCAGAACCTGATTGAACTATCACAGTATCTTTAAATCTCCCAAAACATACCGTGAATTTGGTATGTTTTTGAGGGACTTATTCCTTCTAAAAAAACGATACTCAAAATAGTTTCACCCTTCTCCCCAACCAATTAATATTCTTTAATCTCTATACTTTAAAACATACCTTTTATACAGTTCTTCATTATAAAGAATGCTTTGTCCATGCGATGAGCAGATAAGAATTGGTTTGATTTCATCTATGATTGCGCCGCTATCTATATTCTCATTCATATCGACGCTAAATTTTCTGATAGGCGGGTGCAGCTCCTCCTTACTTGTAATAAAAAGGTCTCCCGATAATAAAATGTTATCAGTTTCATGATGGTAGATAACATGCCCCGGAGAATGTCCGGGTGCTACATAGTATTGTATCGGCAAATGAGCAAGTGTATGCTCCGTCAGCGGCCGGACAATATATGCTACCCCTGTGTTTTCGACGTCATTTTTGTTCGGATAAGGCGCTTCTCCA
This sequence comes from Bacillus sp. B28, assembly GCF_029536185.1. Lineage (NCBI taxonomy): Bacteria > Bacillati > Bacillota > Bacilli > Caryophanales > Bacillaceae > Bacillus > Bacillus sp. B28. The sequence continues at coordinate 4,091,913 of NZ_CP120511.1, forward strand.
TTTATATAAATCAGTTCTTTTTGATGGGCATAAATAGGAATGTCAAACTTCTCTAACCATCTTGCTGCACCTTGAATATGATCACTATGGCCATGGGTCAGCAGAATGGCTTTTGGATTGCCAATTGCCAACGCTGCCATTATTTGCGCATCTGCGAAACGTTCTATTCCTGTATCAATGATATAAACATCATCGCCATCTTTAATAAACCAAATATGAACTGGGATATGAATCGGTACATCGAGTTCAAATTCACACTGATAGACATGTTCTGATATTTGTATTAAGTTCAAGCAAACCACTTCCTTTGTATATTTTTGTTACCATTACTGTAATACAATTTACAAATAAGGTGGATATGTAATGAAGCACATTTTTGTAACTTAAATTGTGAGGTGACGATATGGGAAATCGGTTCAATGGGTATGGTGCTTGCAGTGCAGAAGGAAAAAAGCATGTCCTGCAGAAATGACTTTACACATTATCTGCGGAAAATGGAAAGGGTATCATCATCGATATCCTATCTCATCAACCGGTCAGGTTTAATGAACTGAAAAGATGAATACCAGGTATCAGACAAAGGATGCTGACGTTGCAAATAAGGGAACTAGAAGCAGATGGTGTAGTGAAGAGAAAGGCAGAGAATACTGTACCGGAAAAGGTGGAATATTCTTTAACAAAGCTCGGCGAAAAGCTATCTCCTATCATTTCATCGATGGGGAATCGAATATCTGAGTCATTCAAAACCGCCCAGAGCGTAATGAAAGGGACATGGCTGACTATTAAACATAGCTTCATGCCAATTAAAAAACCTGGACGAAAAAATTCAAGATCATCACAGGCTTTAAGTATTTCAAAATATAAGGAATTACATCACTTTACTTTGCGTTTTTATCAATATGGCGCCGTCCATCTGCTTTGTACACTCTCTATGTTCTTTTTACAGATGGAGAAAGTATGTTTCCTATTAGATACTCAATTTAAAGTATTTCTCAAATGCAGCTTTTCCGCTTTGTGTAACCTTAATAGCTCTAGTTTTAGGCATACGCACAATCCATTGTTGTTCTAGCATCCTATCTAATAATGCATGTCCCAAAGCGCCTGCTAAATGATGCTGCCGCTCGCTCCAATCTAAACAGCAAAGCGCAAAAGATCTCCTCTTATTTCTTTGTTTTTCTTCGTCGACTCCAAAATCCTTGAAAAACAAAGAGCCTTCTGAAGTCACCTCAAACTGTAAATCCGCTTTTCGTAAGAAGCCCTGCTCGACTAATGAATGTGTCACTTGCACGCCGATGTAACCAGCCAGATGATCATAACAGGTACGGGCAAAGTGTAAATCACTTTTTTCTTTTGAATCATTGAAAGACTTCACTTTTGAATCAGGCGAAATACTGAGCAATTGTTCGATCACTTTTGCAGCATCGGCGCTAGCCAATTTATAATACCGATGTCTTCCATGCTTCTCTACACTGATGAGCTGTGCTTCAAGTAATTTTTGCAGGTGAAAGCTCGCAGTTTGAGGCTTGATTTTCGCGAAATATGCAAGCTCTCCAGCAGGGTGTATTCTTCCATCCATAAGGCTCAAAAGAATAGAAGAACGCGTGGGGTCAGATAGTAACGAAGCAACCTTTGCAATATTAGGATTCATCATTCTCCTCCTTACATTCATATTTCGATGATAGTTGAAATGTTAAACCTTTACAATATAAATAAATAATGATTAGGAGGCAGTAAGCGTTGAACAGTGAAAAACAAGACACCCTTCATTTTAAAGAAATCAAACCAAACATTATGTACTATGGCACGTCAACATTCCTTCTTTCCACTTTGAATGAAGACGGAACCACCAATATTAGTCCGATGTCTTCCTCGTGGGCGCTTGGAAACTATATTGTTCTGGGCGTAGGACTAGGAGGAAAAGCCATTGAAAATATAAAGAGACACAAAGAATGTGTCATTAACTTGCCCAGCCCCGATTTATGGAAAAACGTTGAAAGAATTTCGTCTTTTAGCGGAAAAAAGAATATCCCGCCTTTGAAGAAACAGCTCGGGTTTACTTACAAAAAAGAGAAATACGAAGCGGCAGGGTTAACACCTTTACCATCAATGACAGTAGCACCAACAAGAATTAAAGAATGCCCTATCCAAATAGAAGCAGAAGTGAAACATATTCGGATACCAGATTACGAACCATCATTTGCGATTGTGGAAACACAAGCTTTACATTTTCATGCCGAGGAAAAGATCATATTGAACGACAACCACATTGACCCTTCAAAATGGAGTCCGCTTATTTATAATTTCAGACACTATTTTGGTTTAGGAAAAGAAATAGGAAAAACCTTTCGTTCGGAAACATGACTCAATAAACCTTTTAATGGGAAATTGCGTATTATACCCCTTCTATGTTTCAATGGAAATCGTTAGTAACAGCTTAAAATAAAAACGGAGATATTGAAAATGAGAATTTTAAATACGAGATTTAAACGTTTATTGAGATTAAGAGATTTTGAATTCTTTCAAGTAGAATGAAACGATGATGAGAGATGTGCTTTTTTATTATACGTTGATGAAAGATTTCCAGATTCTGAAGAAGGTAACAATATTAATGTTTTTTTGATTTCTCACTTTGAGCTACCTGATTCATCATATCAAGCTGTGCTACGTTTTAATGATGACCTATTGGGTATGAAACATAATTGTTCATATGTAATGGACACTTTAACTGTTACAGAGGAATTTAATTTCGATTTCCCATTTGATATGCCAGCTATTCGTGAATATGTTCAAGAGTTATTTTCCGCTTTAAAAATTGACAAAAAACTTCCTGAATTTGAAAAAACGGATTTCAATTATTTATCTCAAGAATAGTAAAGGATTAGCATGTATAACCAGTAATTTTGGATATGGTGTACAAAGTATTGTATATGCATTAAGAAAGTGTTGTTTGATTTGCACAGAGAAACATTAAAATTCATACTAACTTTATTTGCAGTTTATGCTACATCCAAGTTTCAAATGAAATTGGTCCTGCTAACGATTGGTTTCTAAAAAGACTTATTCAGTTTTTAATTTGTATAGTTGTTTTTTTGGTTATTACTTTTATATTCCCCCCAAAAAAGAATAAGTGAATTTCATTTTGGAAAAAAAGAGCTCTCATTGAGCTTTTTTTTAAGTTGTGTACTTCTGGTAAGTCTATATGCTATTCTACTCTGCATTGATGCCATGACTATTAGAATAACCATTTCTTCATTCAGATGACGGAATGAAAAAAGAGTAGACCTTTCAGTCCACTCTTAAATAAATTTTATTTCTCTCGTTCTATATATTCTTCTTTTGTTGTTTATTGCCCATAAAATTTAACCTCTAATACTTTGCCATTAGTTGTATTCCCTTTAAAAAAAGAGGAGCTACATCCTTACATGTTATGAGAACGAGCCTATATGGCTACATACTGATTCGGTGTTTTTGTTCAGTATCTATCTCGGGCTGTATCTCCTTTGTTAGATGATGACCCTCTATATCTACATTCGGAATGATTTTGTCTAACCATTTTGGTAAATACCAAGCTGCATTCCCCATCAACTTCATGATACTTGGAATGAGTGTCATTCTTACAATAAATGCGTCAAACAATACACCAAAGGAAAGAGCTAATCCATTTGCTTTGATAGAAGCTTCACCAGCAAAGATAAATCCTGCAAAAACAAATATCATGATTAGCCCGGCTGCGGTGACAACAGGTCCACTGTGTTTTAATCCAGCTTGAATCGCTTGTACTGGATTCTTTGTTTTCACATATTCTTCACGCATTTTGCTTACAAGGAATACCTGATAATCCATTGCTAAGCCAAAAAGAATACCAATCGTTAAAATAGGCAGAAACGCGAGAATCGGCCCTTTTTCAGGTATATTGAACAAGTCAATAAGATTTCCATCCTGTAACACAAATACACAAACCCCAAGAGTTGCTGTCATTGTTAATATGAAACCTGCTACAGCAACAAGAGGTACTAGCAGCGAACGGAATACGATTGTCAGCAAGATAAACGCAAAACCAACAATGAGTACAGCAAATACTGGTATTGCATCATTAAGACGATCTGAAATATCTATATTCACTGCCGTCGATCCAGTGACGAGCAAATCTACTCCGTTTTGATCTGCTAAACTGCGTACATCTTGTACCAAATCCTTAGTAGCTTTATCGTTTGGACCTGTTGTAGGAACAACCGTAATAATAGCAAAATCGCCTTTTGCATTAGGCATTGCAGGAGTAACACTTGCTACATGGTCTAAATCCTTAATTTCTTTTACTGCATCTGCGAATGCTTCAGATTTATTTTCTGTTACACTTGTGGCATCCGCCACTATCGTTAATTGGCCATTAAATCCTTCTCCAAAACCTTCGGCAAGCAAGTCATAAGCCCGGCGCTCGGGACTATCCTTAGCTTTCATTCCTGCATCAGGTAAACCTAGCTCCAAATGCATAGATGGAATACTAATGACTAGCAAGATGAGAATACTAAATACACTTAAAAGAATAGGGTTCTTTGTGACAAAGCGTCCCCAGAAATTTGTTTCAGCGCTTTGTATTTCTTTTTTCTTGTTTGCTTTCGGAATCATGCGTTTCCCTGCTATTGATAAAACGGCAGGCACTAATGTAATTGAAGCTAATACAGCCATGAGCACACTGAGCCCTGCTGTTAGCCCCATTGCGGACATAAAAGGAATATGAACTACAGTCAATCCGCAAAGTGCGACAATAACTGTGAGTCCGGCAAAAACGACAGCACTTCCAGCTGTTCCCGCAGCTCTCGCAATTGATTCATTTTTTTGTATACCTTCACCTAAAAACTGGCGGTGTTTCGAAAAAATAAACAAGGCATAATCAATACCAACTGCAAGGCCGATCATTCCGGCTAATGAAAGACTGACGGAGGCAATATCAAACACTTGTGTTCCAATCAAAGTCAGCCCAATGCTTACGCCTAAACCAATAAGTGCAGTTAAAATCGGTAAGCCTGCTATTAATAAAGAGCCAAATGTAATAGCTAGAACAACAAAAGCCAAGACAATACCGACTATTTCTGATACACCGCCAATCTCCATCTCGGCTCCTGGTATATCTCCGCTTAACTCCGTTTGTAATCCTTCATCATCAGCAATGGATAAACTATCTTTCACATGTTTTATAGAGTAATCTTTTATATCATCTGCTGATGATTTGTATTTGATATCAGCATAAGCCACTGTCCCATCTTTTGCGATCGTTCCTGCATGAAAAGGACTTGCAATCGAATCAATGGAATCGTCTTTATTCATTTCCTTTAGTGTATTCTCTATTGCTTCTTTTGCTGATTTGGCAGTAAGTTTCTCCCCATCCTTAGCACCGAATATGATCCGTATGCTCCCTTTATCAGGACCATGAGGAAATTCTTTATTGATCACCTTCATTGCTTTTTCCGAAGGCGTGTCAGGTATTGACATATTCTCAGAAAAACTGGGTTTTAATATGCCGGCTGCCCCTATCGTTGTAATCAACACAACGATCCACGCACATATTACTTTAATGCGATGGCGAGCGACCCATCCGCCTAATTTATATAACATTCTTGACATCATAATCTCCTTTCAATACATTGCTTGATAACATTCTTCCTAATTGTAGTTCATAAGGAAATGAAAAAAACGTACATTCGGGCATGTACGTTTGGGCAACTTTTAAATAACCTTGTGTTATATATCTAAAGTTAAAATACCTCTCTGCATGGCAATCGCGACTGCTTCTGTTCTAGAATCCGCTCCCAATTTATTATAAATGGACGTGAGTCTTGACTTCACGGTTCTTTCTGAGATTCCTAAATCAAAGGCTATCGCTTTGCTTTTGAATCCTTTTGCAATTGCCTTTAGAACAACGATTTCCTTTTCCGTTAACTGAGTATCGCTGCTTGGTTTCTTCATTCTTTCCAATTGAATTTCTTGAAAACGTTTAAGAATGTCAGGCTGCAGCAGCACTTCTCCTCTTACTGCTGCATCCATTGTATGAAATAGGGTTTCTGAGCTCGTATCCTTCAACAGATATCCTTTTGCTCCTAATTCAATCCCCTCAATCATCAAGTGATCCTCATTATAAGTAGTCAAAATAATAATGGGTATGCTGTGTTTTTCTTTTATGTGTTTAATCGCTTCTAACCCACTCATTTCTGGCATGTATAAATCCATAAGAATGATATCTGGCTTTAATTCATCTGTAAGATAAACCGCCTTTTTTCCATTTTCCGCCTCTCCGATTATTATGTAGTTATCATTCGTCTCAATTAACAGCTTGAGACCTTCTCTCACAACCAGATGGTCATCAACGATTAAAACCTTATTCATCTTCAATCTCTCCCTGATTTGACAAGATTATCTCGATTTGTGTACCTACTGATTTTTCACTCGTTATATTGAATTGGCCTTTCATTGCTCTGACGCGTTCTTGTATACCAAGAAGTCCATAATGTCCTCTCTTTTTCCTGCCTTTTTCAACATCAAAGCCTTTTCCATTGTCTCTGACGGTTAAATGGAGGTTTCCTTTCTCATCCCAAACTGATACCCATATCGTTTCTGCTTCAGCATGTTTTGCTGCATTTGTAAGGCATTCTCCTATGATGTAATAACAATTTTCAGCAGTGCGAACATCAGGCAATTGAGTTAATCTGTAGTCTAAAAAACAAGACAGACCTGTTGCATCTTTAAAATGATCCATTTGTAAGGTAATTCTTTCTTTTAAAGAATCGATTTCTTCTGATTTGCTGCGAAGATTGTCAATAGCTGAACGTGCATCAGCTAATGTGCTTTTCACTCTATTCATAGATTGTTGAATGATTTCTTTTGCTCTATCTGTGTTACCTTTCGATATATGAACATTAATAGCATCCAGCTGCATATTTAAACTAACCAATCCTTGTGCAAGGGTATCATGTAAATCCCGGGCCATGCGCTGTCTTTCGTTTTGCAGCGTCAGCTGTTCGACTTGTTGATGGGCAAGCTCCAGCCTTTCAAGAGTCAGCTGCGCTTTTATTTTTTCATCAACTTGGGTAAATAATGTAGCGGCATAAGTAATAATCACGATCATAATAGGTACGGCAATGACAAGAAAATGCAAATATTCACCTTTGTGAATCTGATGTGTTGCATTGATTGACAGCAGAAGCAGTAAATACAGTATGAGGAAAGTCCTTCTTCTGTCTGCTATTCCTGCAATCTGTCCAATCAAAAATGCATAAAGGCCAATAATGATCAGCACTAAGAAGCCAGTCATGATATTAGCCAGTGTAAAAGTGATCAAACCTTGCAGCACAAAATATAGAATGACCCTTTTCTTAACCCAGCGATATGAATGCCAATGCAACAAAGCAAAAATGGCGGTCAATACTGTAAACACATGAAGCAATAAAATGGACCAGCTCCCAATAATAAATTGCAGCACGATAGAGGCTATATATATCATGAGAATAAAAGCTAAGCCTGGCACTCTGAGAGCAAGCATATTTAATGCCCGCCTATTTCGTGAAAAGTAGTTTTTATCAAAAGGCTTTCTTCGAAACATATTGCTTCACTTCCTTTCCTTTGACAGTATAATCACAAAGGATCCACAATAAAAATAGGAACAATCCAGTCATATTTGTCATCTTATCATAAGAGCCGGCAGGCATTTCATTTATCGGCCAGCACGGCAAGAAGAAAACGCAAGATGAACAAAAGTTTAAAAATGCCCCAACGTACATAAGGATATGCCCTTATGTACGTTTTCTATATTCAATTTTAAAATTAAAATATATGGAGAGTTACTTTCATATGGGAGGATTGCAATTTATTGAAACCAATTGATCTCATCATTATATACTTACAAAGAAAAGGAATCAGGGCTGAAAAAACATTTAAAAATCGGACCCCTCATACATTAAAATCCTCAAAGAAGTAAAGCAGAAGGGCTCTGCAAAATGCCCCCTTAAAGAATAAAGAAAACCTATAGAGAAAAGAGGAACAAGGTATGTATTGGTTTTTTGGTGTTTTATTGTACCTTCTCATCGGTACTTGTATATTCATAGGAGTCATCAAAGACACTCAATCAGGTTCTTGGTTACTACTTGCATTAGCAGCTCCACTCATCATCTTTGGCTATCCTTACTTTTGTTCAAAGCAGCTTCTTTCCAAAAGATAAAGATATATATTGATTACGGAGTTCTTGAAAATAATGATAAATAACATTTCAAACTCAAACTCAATATTTACCTTCAAGACACAGACAAGACATATCATGCTGCGAACCATTGCCCCTGAAACGATATAAATAGCTAAGTCCTGACACGTACCGGTGCCATGTTCGTTTAGAATAACCAAAACCAGTAATTTGCAGTCCGCACTTTAGAACGATTTTCATTGATTTCCCTTGGGAAGAGAAAGCATTTGAAAAAGCGAAACGTGAAAACAAGCCGGTTCTCGTCAGCATCGGTTATTCGACTTGTCATTAGGGCCACGTTCGCTAAAGTAACCATCTGTATTCACCTCAAATCAAATAAAGAATAGATATATCAACTCAATCTTGATTATGGCCGTCTATATAAGGAAAAACTTTACCTTTGGGGTTACTGCATCATATATAATGTGGATGTACATAAACAGTTACTAAACACGCTTTAATAACAGAGAGGTTGTTAGGATGAAGGAATTTTTCTCTATTGGAGAAGTATCTAAGTTATTCAATGTAAACATACCTACTCTTAGGTATTATGATGAAATTGGTCTCTTAAAACCAGAATTTACAGACGAACATAATAACTACAGATATTATTCTACACAACAATTTGAAAGATTGAGTACAATCAAGTACCTGAGGACATTAGGTTTGCCAATAAGTAAACTACTTGATTTTTATGATTCTCTTGAGGTAGATACTCTGATTCACTTGCTGAAAGACCAGCAAACTGAAATTGACCGAAAAAAGAGGGAATTGGCACGTATTGAGAGAAAGATCTCTCGTCGCATTAAACAAATGGAAGACGCAGTTAATATGCCGCTAGAAGAAATTTCAAAAATGAAACTTCCTGAACTGCGTGTGGCGTATTTACAACATGAATATATTCTTGGTCAAGATATTGAGTATCCGGTAACAGAATTGAGAACTAAGTTTAAAGTCCACAAAGATCTATTTTTAGGAAAAGTAGGATTATCCATTTCAGCAACAAATATAAAATCAAATCAGTTTGACCGATATTCCAGTATATTTATGGTTCTGGAAGATGAAGATGAAATAACTTCGCCTGAAATCACTTTCCCCTCAAGAGAATATCTGCAAATTAGATTTAAAGGGTCACATTCAGAAGCAGCAAAATACTACGAAATGTTACTTACATATATGAAAAAGCATCATTATGAATTGGCTGTCGACTCAATCGAAATAACGCTGATTGATTATGGGGTAACTAATAATCCAGACAATTATGTGACTGAAATACTTTTGCCAATCAAATAAACTTAACTAATGGCTGTTACATACACTTGACCCTCAAGTTACTTGAGGGTTTATTTTTTTGAAAGGAACTATTATTGGAGGAGATAGCCTATGTTTGGAACAATTTTTAACACAGTTATGATCATTGCAGGAAGTTTAATTGGAGGTATATTCAAAAAAGGCATGAAAGATCAGTACCAAGAAATACTTATGCAGGCAATGGGATTCGCCGCAGTTGGACTAGGGATCAACGCCTTTACACAGCATTTGCCTTCTAGTAAATACCCAATTCTTTTTATTGTCAGTTTAGCTATTGGGGGATTGATTGGTCAGAGCATAAATCTAGAACTAAGATTTAACAATTTAGTCAACAAGTTCTCCAAAAGCAATTTAGCCGAAGGTTTATCAACTGCAATCTTATTATATTGTATAGGTTCGTTGTCAATATTAGGCCCTGTTAACGCTGCTCTGCATGAAGATTATACTTATCTCCTAACAAACGGTATATTAGATGGGATCACTTCCATTGTTCTCGCTTCCACATTTGGTTTTGGAATAGCAGCATCTGCGGTTGTAGTATTTACCTGGCAAGGCTCAATATATTTATTTGCAAAATTAATGGAAAGCGCATTAAATACAGACCTTATTAATGAAATTACAATTGTCGGCGGTGTATTAATCCTTAGTTCAGGGTTAAGTATTCTGGGAATTAAAAAATTTAAAACTTTGAACCTCCTGCCATCACTGTTGATTCCGCCTATTGTCATTTTAATTATTCATGTGTTTGGATTACCATTTTAAATCCTTAATCTACAATTAACCTGCAAAACTGTGCACGGAATGTCGGGTAGAAACATTTCACCCCTGCTATTCTTTTGTTAAAGGAGGTCAAATAAATGGATTTGCTTAAAAGGTTGAATAGAGCATTAACGTATATTGAAGAAAACCTCACTAATGATATTGATTTTAAAGAAGTAGCAAAGCTTGCATTCTGCTCTGAATATCATTTTAAAAGGATGTTTTCCTTCCTTTCTGGTATTTCATTATCCGAATATATTCGTCGCAGACGTCTTACTCTTGCAGCTTTTGAGCTTAAAGACAGCAATGTAAAAATTATTGACATTGCAATAAAGTACGGGTATAACTCACCAGATTCTTTTGCACGAGCATTCCAAAATTTGCATGGCATAAAACCATCCAAAGCCAGACTTAATGGCCATTCACTTAAAGCTTATCCACGTATAACCTTCCAGTTATCAATCAAAGGAGGAAGTGAAATGAACTATCGCATTGAAGAAAAAGAAGCATTTCGCATCGTTGGCATTAAAAAAAGAGTTCCTCTTATTTTCAAAGGGGTTAATCCGGAAATTGCATCCATGTGGGAAAGTTTAGATGAAGAAGCAATAAATACACTTAAAAAGCTTTCTAATGTAGCGCCTTTGGGACTCATTAGTGCTTCCACGAACTTTTCTGAAGGCCGAACAGAAGAGAAAGGAGAGCTTGATCACTATATTGGCGCAGCCACAACGAAACAGTGCCCAAATAACCTCTCACGGCTTGAAGTTCCTGCCTCAACATGGGCTGTATTCGAAGCAATCGGACCATTTCCGGATACACTGCAAGAAATATGGGGACGCATTTATTCTGAATGGTTTCCATCGTCAAATTATGAACAAATAGAAGGTCCAGAAATATTGTGGAACGAGCATAAAGATATAACGTCACCTTCTTTTAAAAGTGAAATTTGGATACCGATCTTAAAAAAAGAATAAGTTTTACGATAAATAAAGAGGTATTGAAGGTTCTTTATGAAAGCAAACAATTAAAGTAATCGCACACATGATGAGTAACTATAAGGATTTTTCAAATGATATATACAGAAAATAAAAAACATACCAATATTCTATCTGGTATGTTTTTTTATAATGCAACGTCTGCTTTTCATTCTGCAATTAAGAGAACAAATCTTTATATCATTCAGGATTTTTGCATATTTCTATTGATGGACTATACCATATAATGCACTTTAAAATTTTTAAAGTTGAAAATTTGTACTTTAGTAGTCCCTTTTGTTTCCCTTCTTCACATATCCCAATCATGTTCTACATTTTTCCTGACTCTGTAGAGAGAAGGTAATCCCATGCCAAATATCAATAAACCCAATAGATTAATCGCTGAGTAATCACCGTATTTGCTTCAACACGCCCACAACCCAGTAGACTGGTACCCGTGGGGAGAAGAAGCCTTCGAAAAAAGCAAAACGTGAAAATAAGCCGGTTCTCGTTGCATCGGCTATTCGACATGTCATTGGTGCCATGTCTATTAGAATAACCGAAAGTAATCTATGCCACCATGGTGAATATAACCCCTATTGACAATCTTTTTCCATCACATGTTTACTCCATATTATTGGTCATCACTTTCAAAATCATATATTTTCAATTTACTATTATCGATAAACCCTTAATTTATATTTATCCTATAAAAATACTGTAAAAACCAAAATTTAAAGTTAAATTAAGAATTATATAGGTAAAATTGCATTGATTAATCCATGATCAGTATGTTATACATATATAGGAGTTAAATTTTGGAGGGATTAGTTTGAAAGATTTTTTTCTAAAAAATTGGAAACTAGGAGTTGCAACAACTTGTGCTGTTACGATATCATTGGGAGTTGTAACACCTTTTGCCAGTGCTTTAACTACAGACAAACTAGAGCTAAATAATCAAAGTTTTGAAGTTAAAGGGACTGTTTTTTCTCAAATGAAAAATGACACAAGTACAGGCTTAGAGGAAAACTCTGATGATCAAAACACTCAAGATAATAATGATGCTTCTGATGCAAGTATGTCAAAAGCAGAGATGGATAAGATCATTCAAGAAGTTGCTAACGAATTTGTTGGTGATGCATTGAAAAATGATGATGAATATCTCAATCCAGTTGATAACACTTCTAATTCATATACTGAATCAAAAAACGATATACATACTTCAACAGTAGGCTTTAGTGATATATCATCACCAATTACTAATACTATTCATCTTAGTACTACAAGTACAAATTCAATTGTATTGAATCCAAATGCTAAAGTAAGTTCAGGTGACATAAAGGTTGAAAAGGTAGGCTATATTTCTGTAGGAAGAAAGCTAATAAAAATATTCGGGAAGTCATATGTAAAGAAAAAGTTGCCTAACGCTATTTACAAAAAGTTCCCTAGTGCATTAAAACGTAAAGTTTCACGTGCTAAATGGGAAGGTATTTGGAATACTTACATTCTAATGGGACCATTAGATGAAGTTCATGATCGTGTTACAGATTATCTAGATAAATATGTCTGGCATTCAGTAGCTAGTACCTGTGGTTATATTGCACAAGGTGTTGTATACGCAATTATTTAAAGAAAGTGTTGATTGATATGAACAAAGAAACATTTAAATATATACTAATTTTATTTGCTATCTTTGCTGCCATCCAAGTTACAAACGAGATTGACTTTACTAACTATTGGGTTATAAATAGACTTATTCAGTTTGTAATTTGTATAATTGTTTTTTTGATTATGACTTATATATTTCCAGAAAAAAAGAAGAAGTAATCCAAGAAAGAATAGAGCTCTCTTTGTTTGAGCTCTATTCTTTTTATTGTTGAATAATAGGCTACCTTAATATTCATTGGTAGCATGCCTGATAAAAAATAATAAATTGAAAGTTATCGGGGGATTTTTAGTGAGTAATGTAATATTTATACCTCGTTTAATTAAAGAAGGTAAAATGACGCTAGAGAAATGGATTGAGTTAATGAATTCTGATAAAGGAGACAGAATATTTCCAAATAATTGTTTCCCCTCTGATGATTATTTAAACCAATACATAAATAAAATTGATCAATATAGTATTCAAGAATTTAAGAACTTACTCAGAATGCTACTTGTTCATTCAGGGAACTACGGAATAGATGAGTATAATGCAATGGTTTGTGATGAGAAAAAAATGAAAGAATACCCAAATGAGTTTTATCGTCGCTTTTATGAAACTGGCTATGCTTATGAAGGAATAACATGGATACTAGATTTGTTATTACATTTTTCACCTAAAACAGCCCTTGAAGTTATAGAAGCTTATCAAAAAGCGCATTTTATGACATTACCAGATATGGCCATGAATGGACTTTATGATGCACAAGTATTAATCAGAGCCAGATATCTTCAAAATGATTATAGTGTTGACACTTTATTAAGCCTTAGTCCTCGTGAATTCGAGTATTTAATTGCTAAGCTATACAAATCTTTAGGATATAATGTACAACTTACTCCACCTTCTAATGATGGGGGGAAGGATGTTGTTGCTGAAAATCAAGAGATTGGTAGAAAGGAAAGACTATTTATTGAATGTAAAAGATACAAAAAGAATGTAGGTGTAGAAAAGGCAAGAGCTTTAGTGGGGTCTATAACACATGTAAAAGCAACAAAAGGCGTTTTGATTGGTGCTAAGGGTTTTACTAGGGCGACTATAAATTTTGCAAAGGAAAATCCAAGTGTGGAATTAATAGGAGGACAAGAATTACTTCATTTCCTTGATGAAAACTTAGGAAAGAATTGGTTTGACCTTATACCTAAATATATAAAAGAGTTAAAAGAAGATGGTAATAATCATTAAATAATAAGAAAATTAAGATTTAAAAAACGAGTTAAGAAATATAATGATGATTGATTAATTTAAGAGAAAGAAGGTGATCTCCTGCCCACTAACAATAAACTCAATAAATTAATCGCTGAGAAGTCTCCATATTTACTCCAACACGCTCACAACCCCGTAGACTGGTATCCGTGGGGGAAAGAAGCCTTCGAAAAAGCAAAACGAGAAAACAAGCCGGTTCTGGTTAGCATCGGTCATCCGACGACTTGTCATTGGTGCCATGTTCGTTAGAATAACCAAACTAGTAATCTTGTAGTCCGCACTTCACGAAATATCCCCATTAGTGAAAAATTGTTTACTCTTTATTGATCCTCTCCTCACGTCATCTTTTAAACTAATATTTAAGTTTACAAAGAAAGGTGATTTTTATGAAGAAACCCACAAAAAAAGAAATTTTATTAGTGCAGATGATGTTAGGAATTTCTTTAGCTCTAGGTGTATTACCTCCACTAGTTATGTTTTTTTCGCAACGAAAGAAGAACATCTTTTATCGTGAAGCAAGCAGAAAAGCACTTTATTTCGACATCTTCTAAAAGAGATTCAATTTCCGACTTCTTTTTTTGGGCTTCTTCAATCATATTTTTCTTTATGGTGGTATACCATGAATTCAATTTAGATATTAAAATTTCATAAGGAATCCTTTCTTTTTTTATAGATGTATGATCCAAGAAAATCTCACCCCGCGGATTTACAAAATTATTCGAATATTTACATTAATTGTATTATGTCAGATCAAAAAGCCATTTACAATTCTTAATATAAAAAGGTACATTTTAGCTACACTTTGGCTAAATAATTGCATTTTTTTGCGGCGATAGCAATACTTTCGAGACTTGACAGTTGAATTTAAACACAGTCTTCAAGACATAAAGAAAGGGATACCTAATAGTTATCCCTTTCTTGCATTTTAAATAGTTTCCACGCATTTTCTGCATCTCTTCTAGCAATTTTCCCAGCTCTTCCGGCTTCAAAATAAAAGTTATTCTTGTTTATTTTTTCAAATCCACAATCAATGCATTTCCACTTATACGAACCTAATATTTTTTTATATTCTTCCAGCTCAGTCCTACATTTTGGACACATTGCAGGAGTATCTGCATAAAGTGATCTTTGTATAACAAAGCCTTTATGATCTCTATCTCCTTTAATACGCCATATTACCTCTTTATAAGATAATGGACCAATCGTTTCTCCACCAAACCTAAACATATCAGAATTTGAAGCCCTATTATTTTTTCTAAGTAGTAAGATTTTATAAACAAAACTTGCAACAAACCATACTAAAAGCAATCCAAAAATACAATCAATAAGTGGATTATGAAGAAGTTTAAACCAATCACCTGTTGAGAATTTAGAAATAAATGCAAACACTATAGGGCTAGCTATGTTAAAAACAATAGAGATTACAAATTTATTTAATAACCCCAAAAGTAAACTTAACAAAAATTTTTTCATTTTTCCCTCCTATGGCATAATTAAACATTATACTATATTTTTGAATTTCTTTTATCCATAAACAGTCAGTTATGTATTTGATTATGATTACTGTGGTAACCTGAATATAACCAATTTAGAAAGAAGGTGATCCCATGCCAAACAAAAGTAAACCCAATAGATTAATCGCTGAGAAGTCTCCTTATTTACTTCAACATGCTCATAACCCTGTGGACTGGTTCCCTTGGGGAGAGGAAGCATTTGAAAAAGCGAAACGCGAAAACAAGCCTGTTCTCGTATCTATTGGGTATAGCTAACCTTGGCTAATCTAAAGAACATGCCATTGGTGCCACGTCATGGCTCATGAAAGCTTCGAGGATGAGGAAATTGCGCGTCTCCTCAATGAACGGTTTGTGGCGATTAAAGTGGACCGGGAAGAGCGCCCTGATATTGATTCTGTTTATATGAGAATCTGCCAACTGATGACCGGACAGGGCGGCTGGCCGCTGAATGTGTTTATCACGCCTGATCAGAAGCCATTTTACGCGGGTACATATTTTCCGAAGACGAGTAAATATAATCGTCCGGGCTTTGTTGACGTGCTTGAGCATCTTTCAGAAACGTTTGCGAACGATCGTGAGCATGTCGAGGATATTGCAGAAAACGCCGCTAAACATTTACAGACAAAAACAGCGGCTAAAACAAGTGAGGGGTTGAGCGAATCAGCGATCCATCGGACATTCCAGCAGCTTGCCAACGGTTTCGATACAATCTACGGCGGCTTCGGACAGGCGCCGAAATTTCCTATGCCTCATATGCTCATGTATTTGCTCCGTTATTATCACAAGACGGGGCAGGAAAACGCTTTGTACAACGTCACGAAAACACTGGACAGCATGGCAAATGGAGGCATCTATGACCATATCGGCTATGGGTTTGCCCGCTATTCGACCGATGATGAGTGGCTCGTCCCTCACTTTGAAAAAATGCTGTATGACAATGCGCTCCTGCTGACAGCCTATACTGAAGCTTATCAAATTACGCAAAACAGCCGTTACAAAGAGATTTGTGAGCAGATCATTACGTTTATTCAACGGGAAATGACCCATGAAGACGGGAGCTTTTTCTCTGCTTTAGACGCGGATACAGAAGGCGAAGAAGGAAAGTACTACGTGTGGTCAAAAGAAGAGATCTTGAAGACGCTCGGAGAGGATCTCGGCACGCTGTATTGCAATGTGTATGACATCACAGAAAAAGGAAACTTTGAGGGCAAAAACATTCCCAACCTCATTCATACCAAGCGGGAACAAATCAAAGCGGATAGCGGCTTAACCGAAGAAGAGCTCAGCCGCAAGATTGAAGATGCAAGATTGAAGCTGTTAGAGACGCGTGAAGAAAGAACATATCCGCATGTTGATGATAAGGTGCTGACGTCATGGAACGCACTAATGATTGCGGGTCTCGCTAAAGCGGCAAAGGTATTCCAGGAACCACAATACCTCACCTTGGCTGAAGACGCTATCACCTTTATTGAAAACAATGTAATCATTGACGGCCGGGTGATGGTTCGGTATCGTGACGGCGAAGTGAAAAACAAAGGATTTATCGACGATTATGCCTTTCTCTTATGGGCTTATCTCGATCTCTATGAAGCCTCGTTTGATCTATCATATTTAGAAAAAGCGAAGAAGCTGTCAGACGATATGATCGATTTGTTTTGGGACGAGGAGCATGGAGGGTTCTACTTTACCGGACACGACGCAGAAGCGTTAATTGTCAGAGAAAAAGAAGTGTACGATGGCGCCGTGCCTTCAGGAAACAGCGTGGCAGCCGTTCAGCTTCTGCGCCTCGGACAAGTCACAGGCAATTTGTCGCTGATTGAAAAAACCGAAACGATGTTTTCCGTGTTCAAGCCTGAAATCGAGGCATATCCGAGCGGCCACTCTTTCTTTATGCAAAGTGTGTTAAAACATATGACGCCTAAAAAGGAAATTGTGATTTTGGGGCGCCCGGACGATCCAGACAGAAAACAAATCACAAGCGCGCTTCAACAGGCCTTTATTCCAAACGATTCCATCCTGGTGGCAGAGCATCCCGACCAGTGCAAAGACATTGCGCCATTCGCGGCTGACTATCGCATCATAGACGATCAAACAACCGTGTATATTTGTGAAAATTTCGCCTGCCAGCAGCCGACAACAGACATCGAAGAAGCCTTACAAACATTAAAAAGCAGCAGGGATTAAACGCCTTGCTGCTTTCTTTTTGATCTCTTATGGTATTGTACAACGATAAACGCAAAGAAAAGATTAACGACAACCGTAAAGAAAGTCTCCCACATCGGATTTCCCCGTGTGATGGCAAATAATGAAGGAATATCTCCATATACACTGTTTTTTTCAGTAATAAAAAGACATAAAAACATATTATTCGCGGCATGCACACCAAGTGAAATTTCAAGGCTGCCTGTTTTGACCGTGTAATACGTTAAAAGAATCCCAATTGTTACATACTCAATGCCTGCCCAAAAAGCGCCATTACTCATTTCAGGATTGCCAAAGTGTACAACCCCAAATAGACCGCCGACAATCAGCGTCAACACAAAAGGGTTCTTTATTACTTTTCCAAAAGCCTGCAATAAAAATCCCCTAAAAAACAGTTCTTCCGCAGAAGTCTGGAGCGGCACCAATAACAGAGTTGCCACAAGCAGCCAGAGAAAACGTGAGGCGTCAAAATCCTGAAAAGTGTATTTCGCCGGATGAATCGCATAATCAATCCCCTGAACCACAGCCATCAGCAAGAAATAAGCGAGAAAGCCAAAGAAAATGCTGCGCCAGTTGATTTTTGCATGCGGTGTAATGACTGACCGAAACGGGCGTTTCAGGATAAATCGAACAGCCAGCCAAACCCCAGGAATCGCAAATACATAAACGATATGAGCTAAAAACAGATCAGCCAAAGAATCGGTTAACATACCTGTATCCACATCAAACGCGATATTCGGACTTAAAAGTGCAGTCAATAACATCATAAATACATAAACAATGCTTCCAAAAAAGAATAAGCCAACCATCACCAAAAAGGAGAAAAAATATCTCCACAATGTATTGTTTCCTTCTAGAGGACGGATAAATGAATTCATTCCTTCTATGACTCTTCCTTTCAATGAGAATATTACTATATATTTGCATAATTTGGTCTATTAATCTACTGTTTTGGAAATCTTTTAAACGAAATTAAGGCGAAAAGTGTGAATTTAGTTCTTTCATCTAGTGATTTGAACTCTGTCCCCAATGAATCATGATACTTATAATAATGCCAAGAGGGGAATGTTCAGTCTTTCTCCCGCTATTAAAAAAGGGGGTTTTTTATGAATACGGGCGTCAAACAGAAACATACATATCCTTTTTCAAACGCGGCAAACCGTTTAGACCGCCTCCCGATTTCACGTGTCCACTTCCAAGTATTAACCGCTCTCGGCATTGTTTACTTCTTTGATCTTGCGGATTTATTTACTCTCAGCAATGTAGCGCCGGCACTGATCGAGCATTGGGGCATCCAGCTTTCAACCATTGCCAATGTAACGGCTGCTTCGTTTTTAGGCATGTTTTTGGGAGCATCACTTGGGGGACGGCTTTCAGATCGAATCGGCCGAAAAAAAGCCTTGAACCTATTTGTCTTCATTTTCTCAATCGCATCGTTATGCAATGCCGCGGCATGGGACATCCCATCCTTAATGGCGTTTCGTTTCCTCACTGGGTTTGGCGTCGCAGCTGCCATGATCATCACCAATAGCTATTTAGCAGAATTTTTCCCGTCCAGTGTTCGCGGAAAATATATTTCTTTCTGTGCCATGATCGGCTTGATCGGCGTTCCGATCACCAATATCGTATCAGCCTTTGTCATTCCGCTCGGCTCATGGGGATGGAGACTTGTCTTTGTGTGGGGCGCTGTTGGTCTTATATATTTTTTCTTTATTCGGCGGCTGGAGGAATCACCCCGCTGGCATGAAAATCGCGGTGAATATGAAAAAGCCGATGCCATCCTGAAAAGGATTGAAGCAAGCGTTGAAAAAGAAAAAGGCCCGCTTCCTGCTCCGGCGCCGCAAACCTCAAGCGGACAAGTTCAACATGCGGGTTACGCGGGATTATTAAAGGGGAGAAACCTTAAAATAACCATTGTGTTATCCGCGGTATGGATTTTTGAAACCTTTGGATTCTACGGCTTTGCCTCCTGGGTTCCCAGCCTGCTGAAAAGCAACGGGGTCACGATGGAAAATACATTATGGTATAACGTATTGCACTCGGTCGGCGCTCCGCTCGGCGCATTGCTGGGTTCAATGATTTCTGAAAAATTTCAGAGAAAGTGGATATTGGCCGCCAGTGCGTTTCTGACTGCCATCGCAGGTCTTTTATATGGCATGACCTTCATTCCAATCATGATTATCGTGTTTGGTTTCATCGTCAATATTACGGAACGGGTTTTCACATCCAACTTATATGCGTATACATCTGAGCCTTTCCCAACAGAATATCGCTCGTCAGGCAGCGGTTTAGCTTATGGGCTCGGGCGCTTTTCGAACATCTTCGGATCATTGCTCGTCGGTTTTATCGCAGTTCAGCTCGGCTATGTCAGCGTCTTTTTCTTTATAGGCGGCTGCTGGCTCGCATGCTCCATTTTGTTAATCTGCTTCGGTCCCAATACGAATGCCAAGCAGATATAAAAAGTCAGTGCGGCGTTAACCGCACTGATTTCAATTCAAATCCTTCAGCTTTCTCGCAGGGTTTCCCCCTACAACCGTATTCGCAGGCACATCCTTTGTCACTACGGAACCCGAAGCAATCACCGCATTATCGCCGATCGTCACTCCCGGGTTTATCACTGCCCGGCCGCCAATCCAAACATTATCTCCTATTGTAACAGGCTTACCGAACTCCTTCCCCGACTTCCTTTCAAGCGGGTCGAGAGGGTGACCTGCCGTGTAGATATGCACCCCTGGAGCAATCAAACAATCACGCCCTATACGAACTTCACAAACATCAAGAATGACACAGTCAAAATTAACAAATGTACGATCCCCCATATGAATGTGATAGCCGTAATCACAGCGGAATGTCGGCAAAATGGTGACTTGATCACCGATCGAACCCAGCAGATTTTTCAAAAGTTCCGTTCGCACTGACTCATCTTCTGGTGATTCGTTATATTGTTTAATCAGATTTCTCGCATGTTTACGCTCTAGTGATAATTCTCGGTCTTCCGAATTGTATAATTCTCCGGCTGCCATTTTTTCTTTTTCTGTCAGCATTCAAGTCACTCCAAGATTTTAAATAGTAATCTCTATTAGATTTCCTTCCTCATCTTCAATTACGCTTTCATAGTAGCCGTCCCCCGTCGTCCTTGGGCCGCTAACTACAGCGAATCCGTCCTGCTTTAACCTTTCTGTCAGTTCATCAACATTCTCTTTGCTTCCAGTGGAAAAAGCGATATGCGCCCAGCCTGTCATCGTTTGTGACGGCTGATCAGTCACATCTCCTTTTTTCATGATTTCCAGCCTAGCTCCGGAATCAAACGTCATAAAATACGACTTAAAATCTTTCTTCTCATTATGATAAAGAGAATTGGCTTTGCCATGAAAGTACGTTTCATAAAAAGCCTTCATTCGCTCTAAATCACTGACCCAGATGGCCGTGTGCTCAATACGCATTTCTTCCTCCTCCTTTGTCTTTCAATGAAGTTATAAGGTATGAAATGCATTTCAGTTCAAGCTTTTTTCATGAATTGGTGCAGAATTTTTATATCTTTGGGACGCTCCTGCAAAAATAACGAAAATGCTGCGGTGCCCAGCTGCTCAAGATTCAGATCAAGCGATGGGAAACAGAGGGCACGGCTGATAGAAGAATTTCCTTCTCCAATGATCTCAACATCCCAGTCTTTCTTTTTGGCAAATACATAAATTCCCGCTGCCACTTCATCACTGTTTGCATAAATAGCTGTTGGAGCCCGGCCGCTTGTATAGAAATACGCACCCGCCTGCTCTCCGTCGTCCATATGATTACAGCCGGTCAGCATATGGCGGTCCTCCAGGCTTCCATAGACGGCCTGATAAGCCGCTGCTTTATCCGCTGTACTCGGGCTCTTGTCAGCGCTTCGCACGCTTGTAAAAGCGATATGTTCATGTCCGCGGTTCTTTAGATATCGAAAGCTTTCTATGTAGGCTGCTTTTCTGTCATTGTAAGCACAAGGAATATCCATGTCTCCAGTATCCTCACAAGCGATAATCGGTCCATATTCTTGATAGGCTATCATACTGTCCCAATGATTGGCTCGTGATGTAATAATAAGGCCATCTACTTTTTTCATTCTTAACAGCTCTACATATTTGATTTCAATGTCGGGGTTATAGTTGGTAGGGAGAAGGGTTGTTGCATATTCATGTCTAAATGCCGCCTTTGTGATGCCGTTTACGATTTTATCAAAGCAAGGGTGATCGCTGTAAGGCAGGATTACACCGATCGTTTGAGTCTTGCCGCGAATAAGATCGATCGCAGTTCGATTCGGTGTGTAGTCTAATTCCTCCATGACTTGACGCACCAGCTTCCTTTTTTCTTCAGACACATACGGATGATGATTCAGTACACGTGACACAGTCGAAACAGATACATTCGCCAATCTCGCAATCTCTTTTATGTTTGCCATCTCTTTCTCCTTTTTCATCATAAAAAAAGCAGTAAGTATCAATCCTTACTGCTATCTCATCATATATTGATCGTAAGTTCAACAGGACAATGGTCGGAGCCCAAGACGTGTGCTGATATCTTGGCATCATCAATCTGCCCCTTAAGACTCTCAGAAACAATAAAGTAATCCAAACGCCAGCCGATATTCTGTCCCGGGCACCCGCACGATACGACCACCAGGAATAAGCGCCTTCCAGATCAGGGTATAAATAACGGAATGAGTCGATAAAGCCGGCTTCCAAGAAACGAGTGAATGCTCCTCTTTCTTGATCAGAAAAACCCGCGTTATTCCGGTTTGCTTTTGGATTCTTCAAATCAATTTCCTGATGAGCCACATTTAAATCACCGCACAGGATAACCGGTTTTTTCTTGTCCAATTCGAGAATAAACGCTAATAAAGCCTCTTCCCATTGCAAACGGTAATCAATGCGTTCCAGCCCTCTTTTTGCATTAGGCGTGTAAACGGTCATCACATACACGTTTTCAAATTCCAGCGTAATCACTCTGCCCTCTTGATCATGCTCTTCTATTCCGATTCCGTACATGGCGTTCAGCGGCTTTTGTTTTGAAAAAACAGCTGTACCGGAATATCCTTTTTTCTCTGCATAGTTCCAATATACATGATAGCCTTCTGGTTCAAGATCCACTTGTCCGTCCTGAATCTTTGTTTCCTGAAGACATACAACATCGGCATCCTCTTCTTTCAAGTAAGAGAGGAAATCCATTTTTCTCATGACAGCCCGCAGGCCATTCACATTCCAAGAAATGAGCTTCATTTTTTATCCCCCTATAAAAAAGAGCAAGAACCCGAAGGTCCTTGCTCTTTACGTATCAGCTTACTCACCAGTTACGTATGGAAGTAAAGCCATTTGACGAGCGCGTTTGATCGCTGCAGTCAATTTACGTTGGTATTTAGCGTTTGTTCCAGTTACACGACGTGGTAAAATTTTACCGCGCTCAGAAACAAACTTTCTAAGAAGATCTACATCTTTGTAGTCGATGTGCGTGATACCGTTAGAAGTGAAATAACACACTTTACGGCGCTTCGCACGACCGCCTCTGCGTCCTCCTGCCATTGTCATTTCCCTCCTTTCTTTGTCAATTTAGCGATATTCTCATTAGAATGGAAGATCATCATCCGAGATGTCAATCGGCTTGCCGTCGTTGGCAAATGGGTCATCATTAAAGCTGTTCCCCTGATTGCGTCTCTGGTTGTTTTGATTTCCCCCGAATGGATTATCATTTTGGCCTCCGCCAAAGTACTGGCCTCCGCCGCTGTTTCCTTCGTTGTATCCACCTGAACCAGAACCGCCGCCGCTTTTCGGCTCAAGAAATTGAACACTTTCAGCTTGGACCTCGGTCACGAAGACACGCTGCCCTTGCTGGTTTTCATAGTTTCTTGTTTGTAAACGGCCATCTACGCCTGCAAGGCTTCCTTTTTTCAGGAAGTTTGCAACGTTTTCGGCTTGTCTTCTCCAAGTGACACAATTAATGAAATCGGCCTCACGTTCTCCAGACTGGTTCGTAAATGTACGATTCACAGCAAGAGTAAACGTGGCAACAGCCGCACCGTTTGGCGTATAACGAAGCTCTGGGTCTTTTGTCAGTCTTCCGACTAATACAACTCGGTTAAGCATAAGAAAGACCACCTTTTACCATTATATATTTCAAAATTGCTTATTCTTCTTCTTTAACAACAATGTGGCGAATGATATCATCACTGATCTTAGCTAGACGGTCAAATTCTTGAACTGCCGCAGCATCAGCTTGAACATTTACGATTTGGTAGAAACCGTCGCGGAAATCGTTGATTTCGTAAGCTAGACGACGTTTACCCCAATCCTTTGTTCCAGTGATCTCCGCACCGTTAGAAGTCAGAACGTTGCTGAAACGCTCGATAACTGCTTTTTTAGACTCATCGTCAATGTTTGGGCGGATAATGTACATAACTTCGTACTTTCTCATCTGTTTGCACCTCCTTTTGGACTAAGCGGCCCGTAATGGGCAAGGAGCAATAATTCTATTACTCACAATTTTATATTATACCAAAGCTCTTGTCCCTTTACAACTGCATCCTATACATTAAATCGGAAATGAATAACATCTCCGTCTTTTACCACGTAGTCTTTTCCTTCAAGACGGACTTTTCCGGCTTCCTTCGCTCCTGCCATGCCGCCGCCCGCAAGAAGATCATCATAAGCAACCGTTTCAGCGCGAATGAAGCCGCGCTCAAAGTCACTATGAATAATTCCAGCGCATTCTGGGGCCTTCATGCCTTTTTTGAATGTCCAAGCTCTGACTTCCTGCTCACCGGCTGTGAAATATGTTGCCAGCCCAAGCAGAGAGTAAGATGCTTTAATCAGCTGATCAAGACCTGACTCTTCAATTCCCAGCTCTTCAAGGAACATTTGCTTTTCATCGCCTTCAAGCTCAGCGATTTCAGATTCAATCTTCGCACAAACAACGATGACTTCTGCGTTTTCGCCGGCAGCGTATTCACGAATCTTCGCTACATATTCATTGCCAGACGGATCAGCCACTTCCTCTTCACTTACATTCGCAACATACAAAATAGGCTTTGAAGTCAGCAAATGAAGCTGCTTTACAAGCTTTTGCTGCTCTTCAGTAAACTCAACAGAACGAGCAGGCTTTTCATTTTCAAACGCTTCTTTCAGTTTAGACAAAATGTCAAACTCAAACACAGCCTCTTTATCTTTTTGCTTTGCAAGCTTGCTGACACGTGTAATCCGCTTTTCAACTGTTTCCATATCAGCGAGAATCAGCTCAAGATTGATCGTTTCGATATCATCAATCGGATCAACTTTACCGGAAACGTGTGTAATATTATCATCAGAAAAAGCACGGACAACGTGGCAGATCGCGTCAACTTGGCGAATATGAGAAAGGAATTTGTTACCGAGACCTTCTCCTTTAGACGCGCCTTTTACGATTCCTGCAATATCAGTGAATTCAAAAGCAGTCGGCACAGTCTTCTTCGGTTTGACCAGCTCAGTCAGCTTTCGCAGACGATCGTCCGGTACTTCTACAATTCCCACGTTCGGATCAATTGTACAGAACGGGTAGTTGGCTGATTCGGCACCGGCCTGTGTAATTGCGTTAAATAATGTTGATTTCCCGACGTTCGGCAAACCGACAATTCCAGCTGTTAAAGCCATTCTTTCATCTCCTCTATATAAAACCGTCATTGCATTAACGTATTTTGAACCTAGAGCAATTATAAGGAGGTTCACTGGAAAAGACAAGCTGACAAAAAAGCATTTTCAGCCTGCTGAACCCTCTCATTATGCTTTTTTCAAGCCCACTAAACAGTCAAAAAGCGTACTTCCCATTCCATTATCAGAATTTGTATCATTTGTCAGCGTATTAACGGAGCCGCCAAAAGCCGCCCACATGCCTTCATCTATATTTATCGTCTTCGGATGAGCCTGTTTCATCACTTTAACTTTACCATTCAAACGGCCCCGATCATTGAAAATGACAACCTCGTCTCCATCCTGAAGATTCTGCTCAGCCGCTATATCTGAAGAAATATCAACCTGTATGTGCTGAAGCTTCTCGATGAACGGAACATGCTGTGAATGATTAGAGCGCTGCGGATGAATGGACAAAAGCGTATAAGGGTATTTTTCGGCAAGTTCTTCGTTATGGTAAACAGACTCCTCAGGCACTTCCAATTGAAGTGCACCGCTAAATCCTTTTTCTTCAGCTAAAGACCAGGTGAACTCAAATTTTCCGCTTGGCGTCAGAAACGTAAAGTCATCCCACGGCACCTGTTTAACCGGAAGCGGGAGGTGGCCTTTTTCTTTCAAGTGCTCAAGCGTTACACCGTCTGCCTCCAATGAAGAAAGCCCCATCTCCAAAAGTTCTTCAGTACTGTGTTCAAAAAGCTCTCCAAATCCAAGGCGCTTTGCAAGCTCTGACCATATCCATCTGTCTGACTTCGCTTCACCCTGCGGTTCCACCAGCTTCTTCCCATACTGAACATAATGATGGTACATACTGGAATAATAAATATCCTCTTCTTCAAAAACAGTGGCAGTCGGCAAAACATAGTCGCACAGCTTTGCCGTATCGGTCATGATGGAATCAATCGCTACTGTCACCGGAACCTTTTCAAACGCCTGTCTTACTTTATTGGTATTCGGCACCTGAGTCAGCGGGTTCCCGCATGTCACGATAATCATCTCGATCGCAGGATCATCAGCGGTTAAAACCTCTTCAGCCTGTGTCATCATTGAAAAAGAACGTGATTCCGTTTTTAATTCCGGCAGCGTCAGCTTCGTTTTTGCAAAGCTTTCACCAATCTGGACATTGCCAAAATTTGCGCCGCCGCCTTTAATCCCAACGTTTCCGCTTGCCGCAACAAGCGCATCAATCCAGCGAATCGTCCCGCCGCCATTTTTATACCGCTGCATACCAAGCCCCATAAAAGTAGACACCGGACCATCCGCATACAGACCTGCAAGAAACTCCAGCTCTTCCATCGTAGTTTCTGTTTTCGCAGTAAACTCCTCGAGAGAAACCGTGCTCAAAAGCTCTTTTACATCATCAAACCCGACAGAATGCTGAGAAATAAAATCCTCATCCGTTCTTCCCGTCTCGATCAGAACCTTCAAAACAGCCGCGGCAAGCCAGCCATCCATTCCCGGCTTTACAGAAATATAACGGTCAGCCAGTTTTGCAGTCGGATTAAAAATCGGATCAATCACCGTCAGCGTTGCGCCCTTTTTCTTTACCTGCTGCAAATGGTGATAAAGGTGCATATTTGTCCTTGATACATTTCTGCCCCACACAACGACGTGTTTGCTGTTGTAAATATCAAGCGGCCCGTGCCCATACGAACGGCCGAAATCCCAGCTTTGCGCCTCTATACCTGAGCCCCAGCAAATGCTTCCGACAATCTCAGTCACACCGCCATACGCATTAAAAAAACGCTGATCTAGCGCTTTTAACAAACCGTTATTGGCATAATCATGGCTGTGCAAAACTGCTGTTGTTTCTGACGTCTCCTTAATATCCCGAAGTTTATCGGCAATTTCATCAAGAGCCTGCTCCCAGGAAATCCGCACAAACTCGCCATTTTGTTTTTTCATCGGATAGCGAAGCCGATCAGGCGAATTTGTTTTCGTTTCTAGCATTCTGCCGCGGCCGCAGATTTTCCCTTCCGTAATCGGGTGGTTTGGATCTCCGTCCACTTTTGTTACCTTTCCGTCATCAACAGTCACCACAAAACCGCAGCTGTCCCAGCAATTCAGAGGGCATGCTGACTGATGCACTTTGCTCATCGCCGTCTTCTCCTTACCTTCTATATGAAAAAGCATGAGTGTCAGCCTTTTTATGAAGTAGGCTCCTCATGCTTGACCAGTACTTTTTTTACTTTTCTTTCAAATTCTTTTCTCGGAATCATCACGCTGTGAGAGCAACCCTCACACTTAATCCGAATATCCATTCCCATACGTATAATTTTCCATCTGTTTACTCCGCATGGGTGCGGTTTCTTCATTTCTACAATATCTTTCAGGCCAAAGTCTTTATCCGCCAAGACCCTTCACCTCTCTTCATAAACTGCTGAATCTATTGTACAAAAAAACTGATCATTAGAGCAATCATCATACCCAAAAAGAAGAGAATCCTCTTATTTCCATTTACTTAAAATAGGGTATAACAGCAAACAAACTAATAGATAAAGATTCAGCATTCCATAAATGGGATATAAAAAAGCGATTAAATCGGAAAAACCGAAAGAAGTAAAAGGCACCATCAACACTAACAGAATCAATACGATCATCCATCTCGGCATGTGAAGAAAAGCCATCAGCCGGCTGGACAATCCGAATAAACCAGCCACCGTCGTCGTATATATCGCAAGGCACAGCACCGCAGTCATACACAAAAAAAGAAGATAAGGGGCACCCTCCAGAATGGCAAATAGCGGAATTTCAAATTGAGAAAGGGAACCAGCCAGCTCTACCAACGTTTCATTATAAACAAAAGAGATCACGCCAAAAATAAGACCGCTGGCCACACTGGCGATTTTAGCTTCCCCCAGCCCTTTCATTTCTTTCCCGACAGACGATAAAATCGCGACAACCGAAAGAATATTTAAAGAAGTAAACGTAATGCTGGCAGGCCAGTTATACTGCCGGCTCAAATCTATCGTCCACGTATGGTGATGAGTGCTCTGAAATGAAAATAACGCATACATCAGCCCGGCAACTAAAATAGGAATTAAAATGCCATTCACAGATAAAATCCCTTTCACATCCCAGAAAAACAAAAACACCGTCACGATGCAAAGCAGCGCAATTCCCCACCAAAAAGGGAGCTTGTACATTTGCAGCGTCACCCCGCCTCCGGCGATCATCACCATGGTTGTAGAAAATAAATAAAAGACAATGAGAATATCATAAATTTTCGCCAGCCACGGCCCCATTAAATGTTCAAGAACCGGAAGAAAGTGAGTGGATTGAACCTTAAAACTGATTTTCATCACAATATAAGACGAGAAAATGAACATCACTGTAAACAGCACAATAGCCAGTCCGCTTTCTGCGCCAAAAAACTGCCATATCTCCTGACCGCTTGCATATCCGGCGCCGATCAGGCTGCCTAATATAAGCAGCATCCACCTCATTCCGGCTCTCCACAACATTATCACCTCATAAGTACAGAGTTCAGCTTGTTTCCGTTATTGTTACTATATAGAGCACTAATAACAAAAATGCCTATTTTCATAGGAAAACAAAAAATAATGGTTGAATGTGAAAATACCATACAAAATACACATAAAAAAAGACTGCCTAAACAGACAGTCAAAACATAGAATCCCATCCTCCGCTTTCTTTACCATTCCTTTATACGCTTCTTCACCAAGATATCATTTTCAATCATTCAGTTATTCCAATCTTATCGTAATCTTCATTAGGCGTTCCGCATATTAATGATTCCTCCATTACCAAAACAGCAGACCGTATCTTGCTTCACCTGAAGCGCTGCGGCACAATACTTGTAAACAACCTCTATCTTCTCCTCTTTGTATCCAAAAATCCATAAACAGACACAAAGCATAAAAAACCTAACTGCTGGATATAATGTAAACAACCTTACATACCAAAAAAAAACACATCCCTAGCAATTCCGATACCTAACAAGGAAGTGAAACCTATGAATCGAAAAGGTGGGCTTTTTTCTTCTCAGGAACGAGTAAAGCAATATGTTTCACATACAGATACAGCTGCAGCAAAACAAATACAAACGATTCTTTCTTCATCCTTACGTAAAGCTGCCGGCAGACCGATTGTTGTGGTTTGTATCGGAACAGACCGTTCAACTGGTGACTCATTAGGCCCGCTCGTAGGAATGAAACTCAAACAGATGCAGCTCACCAGATTCCACGTCTACGGCACTCTGTCTGATCCTGTGCATGCTGTAAACATGAAGGACAAATTGATGGAAATTCACAAATTACATAAAAACCCATTTATTGTAGCAGTGGATGCTTGCTTAGGGCGTGTGAAAAGCGTAGGTTCATTCCAGATCGGAGATGGCCCACTAAAGCCTGGTGCCGGTGTACAGAAGGATCTTCCTGAGGTAGGAGATCTCCATGTGAATGGAATTGTAAATGTGAGCGGTTTCATGGAGTACTTTGTTTTACAAAATACAAGACTTCACTTGGTCATGAATATGGCAAATGTTCTTGCTGAAGGACTGAGTTTAACAGATCGAACAGAGTGGCGGCAGGAACGGCTTAGTCCGCTGCAAAGACTCACAGGACGATTATAAAACAAAAAACCATCTTCAATAGAGATGGTTTTCTTTCATTACGATTCTCGTTCTGATAAAAGCTCTAAGATCCGTTCAAGATCCTCGTTGGAGAAAAACTCAATTTCGATTTTGCCTTTTTTCTTTTGTCTCTTAATATTTACTGTTGTACCAAAATAATTTTGGAGATACGATTCCCGTTCTTTGATAATCGCATCTTTTACAGGCTCTTTTTTCTTTGTTTCACGTGGAACATTCTGATTTAATTGCTGAATCAGCTGCTCAAGCTGGCGAACGTTAAGCTGTTCTGCAATCACTTTTTGCACAAGCGGTTCAAGCTTGTTTTTATTTTTCAAACCAAGAAGTGTGCGGCCATGCCCCATAGAGAGCGTGCCTTCCGCAATCAGCTGCTGAATGTTCTCAGGCAATGTCAGCAATCTTAAATGGTTGGCAATATGCGGTCTGCTTTTTCCGAGACGTTTTGCAAGCTGCTCTTGCGTGACATCTAAGTGTTTGAGCAAAGAGTCATAAGCCTGAGCCTCTTCCAGCGGTGATAAATCCTCACGCTGAAGGTTTTCCAGTAAAGCAATTTCTCTCATTAACGCCTCTGATAATTCACGGACAATCGCTGGAACTGTTTCTAATCCTGCAAGCTTTGCCGCCCGAAAGCGCCGTTCACCCGCAACGATATCATAGCCTTTTAAAGATTTTCTGACGATAAGCGGCTGGAGAATGCCATGCTGCAGCACAGATTCTTTGAGCTCAGCCAGAGCTTCGTCGTCAAAGTGTTTTCTTGGCTGATAAGGATTAGGGCGTAAATCGGTAACTTTGATTTCCTCAACTGTCTCTTCAGACAAATCAACCTGATTAAACAACGCATTAATCCCTTTTCCAAGGCCTTTAGCCATTCGCAGCCACTTCCTTTGCTAAATCTAAATATACTTCCGCACCTCTTGACCGCGGATCGTATAAAATGATGGGTTTACCGTGACTCGGTGCCTCACTCAGACGGACATTACGCGGAATAACAGTCTGATATACTTTATCTCTAAAGTACTTTTTCACCTCTTCAATCACTTGAATGCCAAGATTTGTCCGGGCATCAAGCATCGTCAGCAATACGCCTTCAATCATTAAATCAGTATTCAAATGCTTTTGCACAAGACGTACGGTATTTAATAATTGGCTCAGTCCCTCCAAGGCATAGTATTCGCACTGTACAGGAATGACAACTGAATCTGAAGCAGTCAACGCGTTAATTGTCAGCAATCCCAATGACGGAGGACAATCAATAATTATATAATCATAATTCTGCTTCACTGCTTCAAGCGCTCTCTTAAGTCTCACTTCTCTTGAAATTGTCGGAACCAGCTCGATCTCAGCTCCTGCAAGCTGTATCGTCGCAGGAATCACATCCAAATTCTCTACTGAAGTTGCTTTAATAATATCTATTACATCTGCATCATCTACTAAAATATCGTACACACACTGATCTACATCGGCTTTTTCAATCCCCAATCCGCTCGTTGCATTCCCCTGCGGATCAATATCTACCAGCAGAACCCTTTTCCCTATGTAAGCTAAGCATGCTCCAAGGTTGACAGACGTCGTTGTTTTTCCGACTCCGCCTTTTTGGTTCGTAATTGCTATGATTTTTCCCACGATGTCACCTACTTTCACATGAACATGTACTGTCATGTTTCTATTTTATCAAAAAAAGATTAAAGCGTTTCACTTTTTTCATCATTTTGTTTTTTATCAGAAGGGAATATTTGAAAATTTAATCGGCGCTTTATGGCTTTCTCTTATAAATTCTTAAACTGATATGTTTTTTTGACTTAAAAAAGGGATTTCTAATAGAAAAAAAGAAGAAGTTACAATGCAGAAAGTACAAACAGGACGGTGATCATATGGTTTACAAAACAAAAAGAGATGCACCCGTTACTCTTATGATTGTGTTTCTCATATTACTGATACAAGCAGATGCCATAGTTCCTTTTGTGCTGGGACATATGAGGATCTCCGGCTGGATCATTTTTGTTCTGCTGACTCTTTTAAACGTGCTCATCATTTGGAGTTTCATTGATCTGAAATATGTATTGAAGGAGCACCGTTTGATCATTAAAGCCGGATTGATCAAACATCAAATTCCTTACGAAAAAATCGACAAAGTGATACAGCAAAAGAAGCTGTGGTCAGGTTTTCGGCTTATTGGCTCACGGCATGCGATTACGATTTATTATCGGGGAGGCTGGGGACATGCAGTCATTTCTCCAAAAGACACGGAAGAATTTATCCACAAGCTCAAAGAAAAGAATTCTAATATAACAATCGTAACTAAAAGTAATTAATTCCCTTTTAGCGAAAAAGCTCTCCTGAACAGCAGGAGAGCTTTTATTTTGGTATGCGAATCGTCAATTGAATATATTCTTCAAATTCCTCTTCTTCCGTATTCAATTTTACGCCGCTGTCTTCAACCATTGACAGTGACTGACGAATCGTGTTCATTGCAATTCTAGTATCCCTGCTGAACGCTTTGCGTCTAGGCTTTGGTTTTCTCTGGCCTTGCTCCAGCATTTTAACCACGCGGTCTTCTGTCTGCTTTACATTTAAGCTTTTCTCAATTATCTCTGTGAGCAGTGTGACTTGGAGCTCAGGCTGTTTCAGGGGAATCAGCGCTCTGGCATGACGCTCTGTGATTTTCTTCTCCATGATTGCGTCTTGAACCGGCTGAGGCAGCTTTAATAGCCGCAGCTTGTTCGCAATCGTTGACTGCCCTTTTCCTAAACGCTGCGCCAGTGCTTCCTGTGTTAAATCATGAAGCTCAAGGAGCCTTGCGTAGGCATGCGCTTCCTCAATCGAAGACAATTCCTCACGTTGCAAATTTTCAATTAACGCCACAGAAGCGGTTTCCGTGTCGGAAAAATCCTTAATAATGGCCGGAATCTTTTCCCACTCGAGCGATTGCACCGCTCTCCAGCGTCTTTCACCTGCAATGAGTTCGTATTGGCCTTCTTCTTCTGTATGCCTGACAACAATCGGCTGAATAATGCCGTGTGTATGAATGGTCATTGCTAACTCTTTGATTTTTTCATCTGAGAAAATGGTGCGTGGCTGAAAACGGTTGGGAACGATAGCATTTACCGGTATTTCCAGAATCTCTTCTTTGTTTGTCTCATGTTCAGCAATCTCCGGTTCCTGTTCCTTCTCACCAAGCCCGAAGAAACGAGAGAATGAATGCTTCATGTACCTACACCACCTTTAAAAACTGCCATTTTTATAATTCTATTTTCTCATGGTTTTTCCTGCTGTACCGTCATTAATTTTGAAGAAAATATGATGGTATTGTCATATCAGGCTGTCTAAATTACCCTTCAATTGGCGATTTATTAGGAGTTCCCGGTTTTCTTGGATACTTCTTAGGTGTATTTTTGATCTTGCGTATCACCATAATATTACGATCGCTTTCTTCAATAGGCAGCTTAAAGGAATGGGTATTCTCAAGTTCTCCTCCAAGCGTTGTGATTGCTTTTTTCCCCGCATTTAATTCTTCTTCAGCAGATGCGGCTTTTAAAGCAACAAATAAACCGTTTTTCTTAACCAGAGGCAGGCAAAGCTCACTTAAAACAGAGAGTCTCGCAACCGCTCGTGCTGTCACGATATCATAGCTTTCCCTTACGTCCTTCCGTTGTCCGAATGTTTCAGCTCTGTCATGGCAAAATGTCGTATTCTCCAATTGTAAAGCTTCAGACAGCTTTTCTAAAAATGTTATTCGTTTGTTTAGTGAATCTACGATTGTGACATGAAGGTGCGGAAAACATATTTTAATCGGCAGACTCGGAAAACCCGCTCCCGCTCCGACATCACAAATCGTATTCATCTGATCGAAGTCGACATAAAATGCAGCTGTAATGGAATCATAAAAATGCTTCAGATACACTTCTTTTTTCTCTGTAATCGAAGTCAGATTGATTTTTTCATTCCACTCAACCAGCATATCGTAGTACAGCTCAAATTGCTCCAGCTGACGAGGAGAAAGGGATATCCCTTTTTCCGCCAGTCCAGAAGTGAATTCTTCAATATTCATGCCGTCATCCTTTCTACTCGGCTATCTTCGCAATACGGCCCTGCTCTAAATATACCAATAGAATTGAAATGTCTGCCGGGTTCACACCGGAAATACGGGAAGCTTGGGCAACAGACAAAGGCCGTACGTTTTTCAGCTTTTGACGAGCCTCAGTTGCAATCCCCTTAATTGCGTCATAATCAATTCGATCAGGGATTTTTTTGTTTTCCATCTTCTTCAGTTTTTCCACTTGCTGAAGGGATTTTTCAATATACCCTTCATATTTCACTTGAATTTCTACTTGTTCTGCCACTTCTTGCGGAACCGGCACTTCTGGCGGCGCCAGTTTTGTAACAGTTTCATAGTTCATTTCAGGACGTTTCATCAAGTCTGTGCCGCGGACCCCATCTTTCAATTCGCTTCCGCCAAGAGAACGGATAAATTCTTGATTTTCTGGAGACGGCTTGATAATCACAGAATGCAGACGTTTTTTCTCCGCTTCGATCGCCGCTTTTTTCTTCTCAAAAGCCGCAAATCGTTCATCAGAAATCAATCCAATGCGGTGGCCGATTTCTGTCAGACGCAGATCTGCATTGTCATGACGAAGAAGCAATCTGTATTCAGCGCGAGATGTCAAAAGACGGTATGGCTCATTTGTCCCTTTCGTCACAAGGTCATCAATGAGAACACCAATGTAGGCGTCAGAACGGCTTAGAATCACTTCTTCTTTTCCAAGCGCTTTTCGTCCTGCATTGATTCCCGCCATAATCCCTTGTCCTGCAGCTTCTTCATAACCGGATGTTCCGTTAATTTGGCCGGCAGTGTAGAGATTGGTAATTTTCTTCGTTTCAAGCGTCGGCCATAGCTGAGTCGGTACAATCGCATCGTACTCAATCGCATAGCCAGCTCTCATCATTTGAACGTTTTCCAGACCCGGAATCGTTGCAAGCATTCTTTGCTGCACGTCCTCTGGAAGACTAGTAGACAAACCTTGAACATAAACTTCCTGCGTATTTCTGCCTTCTGGCTCAAGGAAAATTTGATGACGCGGTTTATCATTAAAACGAACAACTTTATCTTCAATTGACGGGCAGTATCTCGGACCTGTACCTTTGATCATACCGGAATACATCGGTGAACGGTGCAGGTTGCTGTCAATAATTTCATGTGTCTCAGGGCTCGTATATGTCAGCCAGCAAGGAAGCTGATCTGTGATATATTCAACCGTTTCATATGAGAAAGCGCGAGGGACTTCGTCACCAGGCTGAATTTCCGTTTTGCTGTAATCAATCGTGTCGCTTTTGACGCGAGGCGGCGTACCTGTTTTAAAACGAACAAGGTCGAAGCCCAGTTCTTCCAAATGCTCAGAAAGCTTAATAGAAGGCTGCTGGTTGTTCGGACCGCTTGAGTAAGAAAGATCACCGAGAATGATACGTCCTCTCAAATATGTTCCTGTCGTCATAACAACTGCTTTCGCGCGGTAATTCGCACCGGTTTGTGTAATGACACCGCGGCACTCGCCGTCTTCAATGATCAGACGCTCTACAATTCCTTGCAGCAGCGTTAAGTTTGGTTCTTTTTCAAGCGTATTTTTCATTTCATGCTGATATTGGAATTTATCTGCTTGCGCACGCAGCGCACGGACAGCAGGACCTTTTCCTGTATTCAGCATTCTCATTTGAATATGCGTTTTATCAATATTTCTGCCCATTTCTCCGCCAAGCGCGTCAATTTCGCGGACGACAATCCCTTTTGCAGGGCCGCCGACAGACGGATTACATGGCATAAACGCAACCATATCTAAGTTGATGGTCAAGACAAGCGTTTTGGCGCCTTGACGTGCTGATGCGAGGGCAGCCTCAACACCGGCATGCCCGGCGCCAATCACTATCACATCGTATTGGCCTGCTTCATACCCCATGATTCTAGTTCCTCCTTTATTTATTTTCCTAAACAGAACTGTGAAAAGAGCTGATCAATTAAGCTTTCATGGACAGCGTCTCCAATGATTTCGCCCAGAAGCTCCCAGCATCTTGTAAGATCAATCTGCACCATGTCGATCGGGACATCCTGTTCTATGCCGCTAAGCGCGTCTTCAATGGCGCGTTTTGCTTCCTGTAAAATTGAAATATGGCGTGTATTGCTGACATACGTTAAATCTCCGCTTTCAATAGCACCTGTATAGAACAGCGATTGAATCGCTTCCTCCAAATCATTAACGCCTTCTTCTTTTAGAAGAGATGTCGTTACAACAGGACGTCCATTGGCCAGCTCGCGTACACGTTCTATGTCAATTTTCGCCTCGAGGTCAGTCTTATTCATAATGACGATGACGTCCATTCCCTCAACGGCTTCAAAAAGCTTCACGTCTTCTTCAGAAAGCTCTTCACTATAATTGAGCACAAGTAAAATCAGGTCTGCTTCCTTCAGAACCTGACGAGAGCGTTCAACACCTATCCGTTCAACAATATCCTCTGTTTCACGAATACCTGCAGTATCAACAAGACGAAGCGGAACACCTCTTACATTCACGTATTCCTCAAT
Source organism: Bacillus sp. B28 (assembly GCF_029536185.1). Classification (NCBI taxonomy): domain Bacteria; kingdom Bacillati; phylum Bacillota; class Bacilli; order Caryophanales; family Bacillaceae; genus Bacillus; species Bacillus sp. B28. Next base: position 4,128,676 of record NZ_CP120511.1, read on the forward strand.
CACATCCCGTGTCGTACCCGGAATATCGGTAACAATAGCTTTTGCCTCATGAACCAGGCTGTTAAGAAGAGAAGACTTTCCGACATTCGGACGGCCGATAATGACAGTAGAAAGACCTTCCCGCAAAATTTTTCCCTGCTCAGACGTTCTAAGCAGCGCCTCAATTTCTTTTTTAACGGAGCTTGCCTTTTCAACTAAAAGCTGATGTGTCATTTCTTCTACATCATCATACTCCGGATAATCTATATTTACCTCAACATGGGCCAGCGTTTCTAAAATATCATCGCGCAAACGGCGCACCAAAGCAGAGAGACGCCCTTCCATTTGATTCATAGCGACGTTCATTGCCCGATCCGTTTTCGCTCTGATTAAGTCCATCACCGCTTCCGCCTGTGAAAGGTCGATTCGCCCATTTAAAAACGCGCGTTTCGTGAATTCACCAGGCTCCGCCAGTCTCGCTCCCTCTCTTAAGGCGAGCTGGAGCACTTGGTTTACTGTCACAATTCCCCCGTGGCAGTTTATTTCTATAACATCTTCACGTGTAAAAGTTCTCGGTGCTTTTAACACCGATACCATCACTTCCTCTACGACCCGATCCGTACATTTGTCTACAATATGGCCGTAATGAATCGTGTGTGATTCGACTGAACTGATCGTTTTTCCTTTCGGCCCTTTATACATTCTGTCGGCGATCTGGATGGCTTCCGGTCCGCTCAGCCGCACAATAGCAATCGCACCCTCTCCCATCGGTGTAGAAATGGCAGCAATTGTATCCATGTTGTTCACCTCTCTTTTCTATACTCTCATTCATCTATATAAAAAAATATTTTATTATGCCAAAACTAAAAGATAACATAGTTTGGTTCGAAGTGGAAGATGTGTTATCCACAGACTTAGAAATTCATCCCTTATTACTTTAACTTATCCACATGTGAATAACAATTAATTTTATTTCCTGAACTTCCTTTTTATCAACAGGATACACCTAAAAAGGAAAAACTTAAACGGAAAAAGCTTGATATTACAAGGAAAAATAGATTTTTCTATACAAAAAAACCGAAGCTCCGATTTTTACCGGACTTCGGTTTTATGTTATCTTTTCTGGGAAATAACGAGGTGGCGATTTTCGCCTTCACCCATTGAATACGTTTCGATCTGCTGATTTGCATATCTGGAAAGAGCATCATGAATGATTTTTCTTTCACTGGACGGCATCGGTTCTAAATGAACATCTTTTTTCGTTTTCAAAACCTGGTCTGCCAGTCTCACAGCCAGCTGACTCAGCGTCTCTTTCCTTTTCAAACGGTAGTTTTCTGCATCTACCGTCACATTTAAATACTGATCTGAATAACGATTAAGGACAAGCTGGGTCAAAGTTTGAAGTGCATTTAAGGTTTGTCCTCTTTTTCCAATTAACAATGCCGCTTTTTCACCCGTTATATGGAAACTCACTGCCTTTTTGCTTTCTTTTACAGTCACATCAGACTTTCCGGCAATGGATTCGGCAATTCTTTCAAGATACATCTTTGTTTCCTGAATTGGATCAAATTTTTCAGCCAGCTTCACGATTGCCGGCTTTTTGCCGAATATACCAAGAAAACCTTTGTTTCCCTCTTCAATAACGGTAATTTCAACTTCATCTATCGTTAATTGCAGTTCTCGTAATCCGGACTGTACTGCTTCATCGACATTTCGCCCTGCAGCAGTCACATTCCTCACTTTTTCTTTCCTCCGGCTTTTTGCGGCTGAGGATCTTTTTTAATATCAGGCCCTTTAATGAGGAAAGTTTGCGCAATCATAAACAAGTTACCGACTACCCAATAAAGAGAAAGCGCCGCCGGGAAGTTGATCGCAAACACAATGATCATAATCGGCATAATCCAAAGCATCATTGCCATTTGTGGATTTTGCTGCGCATTGCCCGCCATCATTAATTTTTGCTGTACGAAAGTGGCAACACCGGCAACAATCGGAAGAATATAGAAAGGATCTTTTTCTCCTAAGTCAAACCATAAGAAACTGTGCTCTGAAATTGCCTGTGTTCTCATAATCGCATGATAGAATCCGATTAAAATCGGCATTTGAATTAAAATCGGGAAACACCCTGCCAATGGGTTGACGCCATGCTTTTGAAATAAAGCCATTGTTTCCTGCTGAAGTTTTTGCTGCGTTTTTTGATCCTTTGAGCTGTATTTTTCTTTAAGCTTTTGCATTTCCGGCTGTAAAGCCTGCATCGCTTTCGAGCTTCTCAGCTGCTTGATCATCAGCGGCAAAATTAATAAACGGATTAAAATTGTAACAATAATAATTGACAGTCCATAGTTGTCTCCCGTCAATTTCGCAACATACGTAATGAGCTCAGACAATGGAAATACTACGTACTTGTCCCAAAAATGCGGACTATCTGCAGTGATCGGCTCTTTGACACTCGAGCATCCAGCCAATAGCATGAATACGCCGACCATACTTAATAGCAACCATATTCTCCTTTTCAACAACATTTCCTCCTATAATCATTCTTTACACTCTCTTATTACAAAACATACTTGTATGTATTTTAGCATCTTTCAGTTTTAAATGGTGTCTTTTTCTGATCAACCAGAAAGGAAGCGCTTTTAAAAGTTTTAAGAAAGCAGTGGCATCTACTTTTTTGACGAAGTTTTCTTATATAATGAGGCCTTCCTGAATAAATGCTGCAAACTTTTTTTCGTTTCCTCAAATGTCAGCTGACTTGCTGGTTTTCTGGCAATAATAATATAATCCTTTTCCTTCAGCCTGTCTCTCTCTTCTAGAAAAGCTTGCCGGATCAAACGTTTTATCCGATTCCGCATTACTGCATTGCCAATTTTTTTGCTGACGGAAAGACCAACGCGCAGCTCATCGTTTTCAGGCTGATCAAGCGTATATAAGACAAACTGGCGATTCGCTACTGATGTGCCATGCTTGAACACTTTTTGAAAATCTTCATTTTTCTTTAAACGATTTCGCTTCTTCAAATTGACTCACTCCGATACTGGCTGGCAGAAACTTTTAATTTTATTTGAAAATGAGATGCGCAGAGACAGGGAGATCCCCCTGCTCATACACATCACATATATCTTTTCCCTTAAAGTGAAAAAAGACCACTGACATTATTCAGTGGCCTAAGCTGATAATACTTTTCTGCCTTTGCGGCGACGGCGTGCTAAAACTAGACGACCGTTTTTTGAACTCATACGGCTTCTGAAGCCATGAACTTTACTGCGTTTACGGTTATTCGGTTGGAATGTTCTTTTCATTTATGACACCTCCCTCGAGGAATAGCTGTTAAAGACAGTCTTACTTATTATATTTGCGTTACCTATTCATTGTCAACTTCACTAGTGCTTTTATTTCTTGCAACCATAATAGGATACCATACCTTCTCGACTTTCGAAACCTTATTTTTCAGATTCCTGAAATTAACGAAAAAAAGTCCTGATTCAAATAACATTCTGAGCTGAAAATACGTGATGTGGATATCTTTTTTCCCTTTTTTCAATATCCACAAAGGTTATCGACAACATTTTCACACCGCCAACCCCTGTGGACAATTTTTTTTCAACAGGTTGTCCGCTTTGTGGATAAGATTATGACAACCATTGCAAGCTCTCGTTTAATTTGGTATTATATTTGTGTTTTAACTCTTGATTACTAATCTTGCTTTCACTCATTATCCACAAACTGTGGATAACTTGTGGATTGATTTCACACAGCATGTGTAGAAAGTTGTCCACAAGTTGTGGAATTTGTCGAAAAGCTATTTATCTACTATATTATATGTTTTCAACATTTAATGTGTACGAATGGTTACCGCCATTTGCTCTTTTTTTGTGTTCTATAACAGGAAAAGACGTTATTTTCTTAGAAAAGGAGGGACGTGCCGGAAG